>CAWCRK010000001.1:0-1159638 GCA_963797965.1 uncultured Alphaproteobacteria bacterium
TCCATCGGCGAGGCGCTCGACGGACCGCCGGTCAAACTGCGCACGCATGTGACCGAGGAGAAAGCCAAGAGCATCCTCAGCTTCAATGCCTCGCCGGACATCGCCTTCGACCGGTCCATCAATGCTTATCGTGGATGCGAGCATGGCTGCGTCTATTGCTTCGCCCGGCCGACACATGCCTATCTCGACTTGTCGCCGGGACTGGATTTCGAGACACAGCTTTTTGCCAAGCCCGATGCAGCGGATTTGCTCAGGGCGACGCTTGCCAAGTCTGGCTACCGCCCAGCCCCGATTGCGATGGGCACGAACACCGATCCATATCAGCCGATCGAGCGCGATTTTCGCATAACCCGCCAGGTGCTAGAAGTGTGCCTGGACGCGCGTCATCCCGTGACCATTACGACCAAGTCGGACCGCGTGCTCGACGACATCGATATCCTGGCGGCAATGGCGGGCAGGCAATTGGTCGCTGTCGCAATTTCCGTCACCAGTCTGGATGCCACATTGTCCGCGAAGCTCGAACCGCGGGCAGCTTCGCCCTCCAAACGTTTGGCAGCACTCGCAAAGCTGGCCTCGGCAGGCGTACCCACACATTGCTCGGTCAGTCCGGTGATACCGGCCATCACGGACAATTACATGGAAGAGATCGTCCAGCGCGCGGCGGACGCCGGGGCGCGCAGCATCGGATGGATACCGCTCCGCCTGCCCCACGAGGTCGCGCCGCTCTTTCGCGAGTGGCTCTCGGTCCATTTTCCAGAGCGCGGCGACAAGGTGATGAGCATCGTGCGCTCGATCCGAGACGGCAAGGATAACGATTCGAAGTTCTTCACGCGGTTCAAGCCCTCGGGCGTGTGGGCCGACCTATTCAGCGCAAGGTTTCGCCTCGCCTGCAAGCGGGCAGGGATCGGTAAAACTTCCTTCGATCTGGATTGCACGCAATTTCGAGCACCGGCGGTCGGCGGGCAATTACGACTGCTTTAAACGGGAACCTGGGGGTGACTTAGAAGCCTTCACCAACCGAGCCCGGCTTGAAACGCACGAGCCGACTGTCCTGTAGTGCCGCCGCGCGGTTGACCACCGCCCGTTGGTACTCCGCGTCCTTGATCATATCGAAAAATGCGCCAGCGTTAGGGTATTGCGCAACGAACCCGTCGTGCCACTCGCCGGTCGTTCGGCCCCGTGACCATGGTCTGGAACGCGCCACGCCACACGATTTCGCCGCCGACCCGGCGGAAGATCGGGCCGCTGGTCTTGCCGTATTCCTGATAGGCGCGCCGTCCGCTCCAGCCCTTGTCCGCGTGCTCGTGACCGTCGGGATAGGATGCTTCGTCGCGGTAAAGCAGGAAGTTCAGCATGTGGATTGGCTCGTCGCGCGGCAGGTTCTTAAACGCTTCGAAATTCGCACGGCTCGGGTCGATATAGGTGTCGGTCACGGCTTTCTCCTCAAACCTCGATTTCGCGATAGGTGCCCGGCTCGATACCGTCCACACTCCATTCCCCGATGCGCCAGCGGATCAAGCGCAGCGTCGGCAAGCCCACTGCCGCCGTCATCCTGCGAACCTGACGATTGCGTCCTTCGGTGATTTCCAGCGCGATCCAGCTGTCGGGAACGCTCTTGCGAAACCGCACTGGCGGATTGCGGTCCCAGACAGGGGGCGGGTCGATGCGTTTCGCGCGGGCAGGACGGGTCATGCCGTCCTTCAATTCGACGCCACGCGCCAGACTTTCCAGCGCCTGGTCCCCCGCTTCGCCCTCCACCTGCACGAGATAGGTCTTGGCCATCTTGTACCTCGGCTCGGCGATACGCGATTGCAGTCGCCCGTCATCGGTCAGGAGCAATAGTCCTTCGCTATCCTTGTCGAGCCTTCCGGCGGGGTAGACGCCCGGCACATCGACCAGATGCGAGAGGGTGTCATCGACGCCTTCCTTTCCGCCCGTGAACTGCGACAGCACGCCATACGGCTTGTTGAGCAGTATCAGGCGGCTCACGCCTCCAGCTTGTAGTCGGCGAAGCGGTCGCGCAGATCCTTCTTGCTGATCTTGCCGGTCGCGGTGTGTGGTATGTCGTCGACGAATTCAACGGCGTCGGGAAGCCACCACTTTGCGACCTTGTCGGAAAGGAAGTTTACGACCTCTTCGCCGCTGACGTCCTGTCCTTCCTTCTTCACCACGAACAGCACCGGACGCTCGTCCCATTTAGGGTGCATCATGCCGATGCAGGCGGCCTCTGCGACCGCAGGATGTCCGACCGCCGCATTCTCGAGCTCTACCGAGGAAATCCATTCCCCGCCCGACTTGATCACGTCCTTGGTGCGGTCGGTCAGCTGCAGCGTGCCGTCGGGATGCAGGATGCCGACATCGCCGGTATCGAACCAGCCATCCTCCGTGACAGCGTCCTGCTCGGCCTTGAAGTAGCGTTGCACCACCCACGGTCCGCGGATTTGCAGCGCACCGGAGGTTTCCCCATCGCGCGGCAGGATTTTGCTCGCATCGTCTAAATCGACCGTGCGCAGCTCGACACCGAAGATCGGCCGACCCTGTTTCATGGTCTTGGCGACCTTCTCGTCGAAGCTCAGAGCGTCCCAGTCATGCGTCGGACCACCGACGGTACCGATCGGGCTGGTTTCAGTCATGCCCCAAGCATGCTGCACTCGGGTGCCGTTCTTCATCAAACGTTCGATCATGAATTTCGGAGCCGCAGAGCCACCGATGGTCGCAGCCTTCAGCGGCGGCAGATCGATCTTTTTGGCGTCGCAATACTGGAAATGTGCCAACCAGACGGTCGGCACGCCTGCGCTGTCGGTCACGCCTTCCTTCAGCATCATTTCGTGCAAGACAGCCGGATCGTTCACCTGGCTGAATACGAATTTGATGCCCGCCATCGCGCCGGCATAGGGCAGACCCCAGCTTGCGGCATGGAACATGGGCACGACGGGCAGCATCACGCTCGAAGCGCTGAAATTGAAAGCCGCCGGTTGCAGACCGGCCATGGCATGCAAAATCGTGCTGCGATGTTCGTATTGCACGCCCTTGGGATTGCCGGTCGTGCCGCTGGTGTAGCAGATCATGCACGGATCGCGCTCGTCGCCGTCGACCCATTCGAAGTCGCCGGTTTCGTCCGCGATCCAGTCTTCGAAGGACGTGGTCTTATCGCCGCTGTCGAAACAGATGTAATGTTCCACCTGCGGCCAGCGGCTGCGCATCTTGTCGATGATGGGCTGAAACATGGCATCGTAGAGGACGATGCGGTCGTCGGCATGATTGACGATATATTCCAGCTGATCGTCAAACAGTCTGGGGTTTACCGTGTGGAGGACACCGCCCATGCCAGCGACGCCGTACCAGCTGACCAGATGACGCGAATGGTTCATCGCGATGCTGGCTACCTTGTCGCCCGGCTTCAGGCCCAACTTCTGCAACGCCTGCGACATTTTGAGAGCATCGTGCCGGATACCGGCCCAATCGGTGCGCGTTTCGGTCCCGTCCGCCCAGCGCGTTACGATCTCGCGATCGCCCGCCTCGCGCGCAGCATGATCGATCACATGGCCGATCCGCATTTTCCAGTTTTGCATGGCGCCTAGCATGGGAGTCCTCTCTCCTAAGGAAGTGTGGCGCCCCTCATGCCAAGCGCAGCACTTGGTGGCAATCGCAGCGGGCTACTCTTCGTCGTCGAGCCCGCTGAGTTCGTATTCGATGACCTTCCAGCCATCGTCGAACTTCTGCGTGACGACGTACTCGGTCAGATTGCGGTCTTCGTATACGGACTGAAAGATGAACACCTCGCGGTCAAACTCTCCGGGTTTCGGTTCGCCGTCCCGGCCTCCTGCTCCGACAATCTTGCGAGACGCAAAATCGGCGCGGTTGTTGCGCAGGGCGACACCAAGCTTCCACAACGCGAAGCTCTGGTTTTCGCGAAGCTTGCCCGCAGTCGCCGCATAACTGGCCTCGGCATCGCCGCGATCCAGGAGAGCAAGAAATGCGCGCGCCTGATCGAGGGATTTGGCCTTTTGAATTTGCGCATCGAGACCGGATGGCTCGGATTTCGGCGGAGACATCAGCAGGTTTCTCGGCCTCGCCTTGCGAGACGAAAGACGAAGCTACAAGCACAAAGGCAGCGGCAACAGACACGATGATCAATCCTTTCAGAGCCCAGCCCGGACGGGAATTGCCGGGGTCTTCTTGGGCGATGGCGGGATGATTGCCTTCTAGCGAATGCGCCGCATCCCCCAACGCGCTGTGCACAAGCGGATTGGGTATCGTATTCTCCGCCCCGCCGAGTTTTCTGGCGGCCTCGCGGCTGGTGTTTACGCCCAGCTTTCGGCGGGCGCTGCGAAGACGGTCGATAATCGTATGGTGTGAAAGATCGAGTACGCGCGCACTCGATTTGGCATCGTGGCCAGCCAAGAGCCTGCGACGCGCGTCCTTCTCCTTGTCGGTCAGCGCTTCGAGACCGTCGGCCATGCGCGTTAGGCTACCAGACGCAAATGCTTGTTACCACGCCGCTTGCCCAATTGAACGCTCTTCCAGGCCGGATATTGCACCAAGCCGCTCCGCCAAGTCTCCGCTGAGAGTAAAATTGCGCCCTAGATGCATGGTCGGACCGGCTTGTCCCGACAAGCGCAGCGACACCAGAACTTCGTCCTTCCCTCCCGAAGCTGCGGCCAGTTCCTGTTTCAATATTTCCACTGCCGCGACGTCGCTGACAGTCATCGTCAGCATCATGGGCGTCGAACCCTTGATGTCCGTCAAGGGCGTGCCACCCCTGACCGTAATTCTTGGCGGTTCGTCCGGGCTGGGCGAATCCAGTTCGACCTGCAGCAGCACGCAGGTCTGATCTTCTGCCCATTGCTGGAAGCGCTCGACCATGTCTTCCTCGAAGCAGGCTGCGCTGAATTGGCCGGTGGCGTCGGAAAAGTCTGCGCGCACGAAGGGCTTGCCGCGGCGTGTCGTGCCCTTGTTCACTTTCTCGACCATGGCCGACATGACCGCTTGGGACCGTCCACCGACCGGCGCGCCGCCGGATAGGAGCGAGGCGTAAGTGCGCGCTCCATTGGCAGATGCGACATCTTTCCATGCAGCGACCGGATGGGCCGAGAAATAGAAGCCGAAGTTCTCGCGCTCCTTCGCCATGCGCTCGGCCCGCGGCCAATCCTCGACATCGCGCAATCGCAAGGTCTCGCCAGGTGCGTCATCGCCGCCGAACATGCTGGACTGCCCGCTGGTCCGCTCCCGGTCGGCGGCATCAGCGACGGCGAGAAGCATGTCGGCATTGGCGAAGACCTTCGCGCGGTTCGGTTCCAGCGCGTCGAGGCCTCCAGCGCAGGCGAGCGCTTCCAACTGGCGTGAGTTCATCGAACCCTTGGGTATGCGCTCGAACAGGTCCTGCAGACTATCGAAACGGCCGGACACGTCGCGTTCCGCCACGATGGCATCCATGGCTTTTTCGCCGACATTGCGGATACCCGCGAGGGCATACCGGACTGCATAGCCATCATCGGTCTGTTCAACGGTGAATTCCGCTTCCGACCGGTTGATGCATGGCGGTTCGACCACGACACCCTGTCGCCGCGCATCGTCGACAAAGATCGTCAACTTCTCCGACTGATGCATGTCGAAGCACATCGAAGCGGCAAAGAATTCTTCCGGATAATGGGCCTTCAGCCAAGCGGTCTGATATGCGAGCAGCGCATAGGCAGCGGCGTGCGATTTGTTAAAGCCGTAGCCTGCGAACTTGTCGATCAAGTCGAACAGCTCGTTCGCCTTGCCCCGCTCGATGCCCGACACTTCCTTGCAGCCGGATACGAAGCGCTCGCGCTGGGCGTCCATCTCCGCCTGGACCTTCTTGCCCATGGCACGGCGCAGCAAATCGGCATCGCCAAGCGAATAGCCGGCCAGGATCTGCGCGGCCTGCATCACCTGTTCCTGGTAGACGAAGATGCCGTAGGTTTCCGCGAGAATGCCTTCGAGCTTTTCGTGCGGATACTCGATCGGCACTTCGCCCGCCTTGCGCTTGCCGAACAGCGGAATGTTGTCCATCGGACCCGGACGATAGAGCGAGACGAGCGCGATGATGTCGCCGAAGTTCGTCGGCTTCACCGCGGTCAGCGTCCGGCGCATGCCTTCCGATTCCAGCTGGAACACGCCGACCGTGTTGCCGCCCTTCATCAGCTCGTAGACCGCTGGATCGTCCAGTTCGAGCTGCGAGAGGTCGATCGCGATGTCGCGCTTCTTCGAGCAGGTCGGTCGCCTTCTTCAGGACCGACAGCGTTTTCAGGCCGAGAAAGTCGAACTTCACCAGCCCGCTGCTTTCGACATTCTTCATGTCGTATTGCGTCACCGGCATGTCCGAGCGCGGATCGCGATACAGCGGGACGAGCTTTGCCAGCGGACGATCCCCGATAACCACGCCTGCCGCATGGGTCGAGCTGTTACGCGGGAAGCCCTCCAGCTGCATCGCCAGATCGACGAGGCGCTTCACCTCGTTGTCGTTGCTGTATTCGGCCTTGAAGTCCGCTGCACCATTGAGCGCACGCGGAAGGTCCACGGGTCGGTCGGATGGTTGGGCACCATCTTGCAAAGGCGGTCGACATGACCGTAGCTCATCTGCAGGATACGTCCCGTATCGCGCAGCACGGCGCGTGCTTTCAGCTTACCGAAGGTGATGATCTGCGCCACGTGATCGTGGCCGTATTTCGGCTGGACGTAGCGGATGACCTCGCCACGCCGCGTTTCGCAGAAGTCGATGTCGAAGTCGGGCATCGACACGCGTTCCGGATTGAGGAAGCGTTCGAACAGCAAGCCGAGTTTCAACGGGTCGAGATCGGTGATCGTCAGCGCCCATGCGACCACGCTCCCCGCACCCGACCCGCGTCCCGGACCGACGGGAATGTCCTGCTCCTTCGCCCATTTGATGAAATCGGCAACGATCAGGAAGTAGCCGGGAAAGCCCATCTGGTTGATGATGCCGACTTCGTAGTCGAGTCGGTCGTCGTAGACCTTGCGCTCTTCCGGGCTCATGTCTCCATAAGGTGCGAGGCGCGCGGCAAGCCCTGCTCGCGCATCCTGCTCGAGCATGCGTGCTTCGCCTTCCAGATCGCCCGCAAGACTTGGTAGGATCGGATCGCGATAGGGTGGCGCAAAAGCGCAACGCTGGGCGATGACGAGCGTGTTCGGGACCGCCTCGGGCACGTCGTCGAACGCTTCGGCCATCATGTGCGCCGTTTTCACAAAGCTTTCCGGGTTCGAGCGCGGGCGCTCGTCGGCATCGACATGCGTCGAGTTGGCGATGCACAGCATGGCATCATGCGCCTTGTGCATATGCGGTTCGGCGAAATTCGCGGGGTTGGTTGCGACAAGCGGCAAGTTCCGCGTGTATGCCAGGTCGATCAGGGCCGCTTCCGCCGCTTCCTCCACCGCATCGCCGCGTCTGGCGAGCTCCATATACAGTCGGTCGGGGAAGAGAGCCTGTAGCCGGTCGAGCAAAGCTTCCGCATGCGACGTCTGACCTTCTGCCAGAAGCCGTGTGCAGGCACCTTCGCTTGCTCCAGTGAGCGCGATCAGACCGTCGGTGCGTCCTTCGAGGACATCCAGCGAGACGTGCGGTTCGCACTCCAGCGGTCGGTCGAGATGCGCGCGCGACACAAGATCGCACAAATTGTCGTAGCCGGTCTCGTCCTGCACATAGAGCGGCAGATAGTCGATCTGTGCGACCGTCAGCATTCCGCGCAATGCCGAGCAGCGTGCCGATGATCGGCTGCACGCCCTCTTTCTTGCAGGCGTTCGCAAACAGAACCGCGCCGTACAACCCGTTGCGATCCGCCATGGCTATGGCCGGAAAGCCGCGTTCTTTTGCCAGGCTGGCCATCTGCTTCGGGTCGATGGCGCCTTCCAGCATGGAGTAGGCCGACAAGACGCGCAGCGGAACGAAAGGCTTGAAGCTCATGCCTTCAAGATAGAACGTCGCAATCCAATCTCAAAGGGCGCGAGTGCCGCTTTTGTTCACGCCTTGTGGAGAACGATTACTCGTCCTGCGGAGCTGCGATCTTGCGACGCGTGTCCCTGATGGTGGACCATGCGCCGTAGGCGATCAGCGCGGCCAGAAAGATCCAGACCCATACAGGGATATTGCGCCCGGCGATCGCCAGATAGATGTAGGCGGAGACGAAGAAGAAACCTGCCAGCATTGTCGGCATGACCGTCGACTGGCCTGCCCTCGCCCGCTTCACCAGCCATGCGACCGAGGCGAGGAAGAAGGGGATCGCCCCGACATATATGCCGCCGAAAATGTACGGATTGACGCCATATTCGGCGCCGAGCGAGAGAAACCACTGGTTGAGATCAGAAAGCATGGTCCCTCCTTCGTAAGGCGCGAGCGAAAGGTTACAACAGCTTCTCGATATCCCTTGCGATAGCCGCCGGCGCATCCTGAGGACCGTAACGCTTCACGACATTGCCCTCTCGGTCGACCAGGAACTTGGTGAAATTCCATTTGATCGATTTCGAGCCCATCAGTCCCGGCGCTTCCGCTTTCAGCCAGTCGAATAGCGGACTGGCATGCTCACCGTTCACATCGACCTTGGCCATCAGCGGGAAGCTCACGCCGTAATTGACCTTGCAGAATTGGGCGATCTCGTCCGCATCGCCCGGCTCCTGATTGCCGAACTGGTTGCTGGGAAAGGCAATGACTTCGAGACCCTTGTCGCCATATTGCTCGTGCAGCTTTTCCAGACCCTCGTACTGCGGCGTAAATCCGCACTTGCTGGCGGTGTTGACCACGAGGACCACCTTGCCCTTCGTATCGGACAGATCGCGCTCGTCGCCGCGATTGGTTTCGACGGTGAAGTCGGCAAGTGTCGTCATCTGTGTTGCTCCTGCGGCATGTGACCGACCGCTCAGTCTTTCTTCGGAAACGAAGGGTCGGCAGCCAGCGAAGCGATCTCGGCGGCGCCATATTCCCGGTCACCGGCCTTTTCGATGACGTATCCGTTCCGCTCTTCCTCGGGAAGCAACATGACATGCTCGATCATCTCGGCAAAGCTGCCGGATCGCAGGCCTTTTGCGCCATCGAAAACGCCATCGCCATCGCCGACGCGGTGCAGGGATGCGCGGTCGTTCCATTGAATGCCGTCGCGCTGGTTGTCGGGTCCGCGAAATGTGCTGGGATGGTCGGTCATGCAAAATCTCCTTTGGCTGACCAATGCGCGAAAGGCGCGCTGGGTCCGCTAGGCGAGCACGCCGTCATGCAAGCGAACCACGCGGTCCATCCGGGCAGCAAGACGCTCGTTATGCGTGGCAATGAGCGCGGCGCTTCCCTCGCCCCGCACGAGACTGAGGAATTGCTCGAGCACCTTGTCCGATGTCGCCTCGTCGAGATTGCCCGTGGGCTCGTCCGCCAGCACCAGGTCGGGCCGGTTGGCGAGCCCGCGCGCAACGGCCACGCGCTGTTGTTCACCGCCGGAGAGCTGGCTCGGTCGGTGCTCGAGCCGATGCGCAAGACCAAGCGCAGTCAGGAGCTCATCGGCACGCGCTTCGGCAGCGGTGCGCGGCGTGCCAGCGACAAGCTGCGGCAGCACCACATTTTCCCGCGCATCGAAGTCGGGCAGCAGATGATGGAATTGGTAGACAAAACCGAGGTGATCGCGGCGCAGCGCTGTGCGTGCATTCGCATCGCTCTTTTCCGCAGACTGACCGACGATCAGGATCTCTCCGCCGAAACCACCTTCCAGCAGTCCGACCGCCTGCAACAGCGTCGACTTACCCGAACCGGACGGACCGAGAAGCGCGACGATTTCTCCCGGCATGACATTCATGTCGACCCCGCGCAGCACGTCGATGCGCACTCCGCCCTGCTCGAAGCTGCGGGTTACACCGCGCAATTCGACGACCGGCCTACTCATAGCGCAGCACCTGTACAGGATCGGTGCTCGCCGCCTTCAGCGCAGGATACAAGGTCGCGAGGAAGCTCATGACCAGCGCCAGTCCCACGATCATCGCGATCTCGACCGGGTCGGGTTTGCTCGGAATGGTGCTCAGGAAGCGTATCTGCGGGTCCCACAATTCCGCGCCTGTCAGCCAGCCAATCCCGGTGACGATCTGCTCACGGAAACCAAGCACAAGTGCGCCGAGGAGAAGTCCGGCAACCGTGCCAATCGCGCCGACGGTGAAGCCGGTCGTTACGAAAATCTTCGTCAGGCTCCGCCGCGTCGCGCCCATCGTTCGCATGATTGCAATGTCTCGCGTCTTTGCGCGGACCAGCATCACAAGGCTCGACAGAATGTTGAATGCCGCCACCAGGACCATGAAGCTTAGTGCGAATGCCATGGCGACGCGCTCGACCTGCAAGGCTTCGAACAATGTGGCGTTGATGACCTTCCAGGTTCGCACGACGGCCTGACCCGCCAATTGCTCTTCCACCGGGGCAAGGATTGTTTCCACCTCGTCGGGATCGGTCACCTGCACCTCGATCATACCGATAGTCTCGCCCGTCAGAAGCAAGGTCTGCGCATCCTGCATCGGCATGACGACGAAAGCGCCGTCATAATCGTACACGCCGACTTCGAAGATGGCGGCGATTTCGTAGCCGACCTGGCGGGGCACCGTGCCGAATGGTGTCGCGCGCCCTTGCGGGTTGATGACCGTTATTGTGTCCCCGACCCGCGCGCCGATATTTTCGGCAAGGCGAATGCCGATAGCGACGCGGCTCGATCCGGGATGCAGATTGTCGATATTCCCGCTGACGACCTTGTCGCCCAGCCCCTCGATATCTGCCTGCGTGTTGCCGCGCAGCAATATGCCTTCGACCCGTCCGTTGAATGTGGTCATCAACGGCTGCTCGATCAGCGGAGATGCTTCGACCACTCCGGGGGTACGCTCGATTTCGTCGAGCACCTGCTCCCAATTGTCGAGCCGCCCGCCATACGCCTGCACGATTGCATGGCCATTCAGGCCGACGATCTTGTCCAGCAGTTCGGCGCGAAAGCCGTTCATCACGCTCATGACGATGACCAGCATGGCCACAGACAGCATCACGACCGTGATCGAGATGCCGGCGACCAGCGCGATAAATGCCTCGCTCCTGCCGGGAAGCAGGTAGCGCTTGGCGATCGTTCGTTCGAAGGGAGAGAGCAAAGACAGCCCTTGCGGCTTGAGTTATACAGGCGCGACGGCCTTTAGGCAGCCAAACCTATGCGCGCAATGAACGGTGCAAACAATGTCCCCACCATCGGTCGCACAAACCTTGTAATGACGGTGCAACATGGCCATTGGGAGCGCCATCGATCGGCAGCGCGGGACGCCACATGAACTGCACCCATCCCTTCCTCGACGCAGATGGCGACAAGTTGCGCGAAGAGTGCGGCGTTTTCGGTGCAATCAACGCGGCCGATGCAGCCGCTGCTACCGCGCTTGGCCTTCATGCATTGCAGCACCGCGGGCAGGAAGCCGCGGGCATCATTTCGTGGGACGGTGCGGAATTTCGCGCGCGGCGCGGGCTCGGGCATGTGGCGGAAAACTTCTCCTCGTCCGAAGCGATTGCCGAGCTGCCGGGACACATGGCTGCTGGCCACGTGCGCTATTCGACGACCGGCGGCGCGGGCCTGCGGAATGTGCAACCGCTTTATGCCGATCTTGCCAGCGGCGGATTTGCCGTCGCGCATAATGGCAATATCTCGAACGCCCGCACCTTGCGCGCAGAATTGGTGCAGCGTGGCGCGATCTTTCAGTCGACCTCCGATACGGAAGTCATCATCCATCTTGTCGCGACAAGCCGTTACCCGACCACGGTCGACCGGCTGACCGATGCGCTGCGCCTGCTGGAGGGTGCATACGCCCTGATCGTCATGACGCCCTCGGGAATGATTGCCTGCCGCGATCCGCTCGGCATTCGACCGCTCGTCATGGGGCGGATCGGAGACGCTACCGTCTTTGCCAGCGAAAGCGTCGCCTTCGACGTCGTAGGCGCCGAGATGATCCGCGAGGTCGAACCCGGCGAGCTGATCAAGGTCGACTTCGACGGCAATGTCGAATTCGCTGCACCCCTTCGGCAAGCACAGCCCGCGCCCCTGCATCTTCGAGCATGTCTATTTCAGCCGTCCGGACAGCTTCTTTGCCGGACGCAGCGTGTACGAGGCGCGCAAGGCGATCGGTGCCGAACTGGCGCAAGGAAAAGCCGGTCGAGGCCGATCTGGTGGTGCCGGTCCCCGACAGCGGCGTCCCGGCGGCCATCGGGTATGCGCAGGAAGCGGGCATGCCGTTCGAGCTTGGCATCATCCGCTCCCACTATGTCGGGCGCACATTCATCCAGCCATCCGACGGCGCGCGCCATGCAGGCGTGAAGCGCAAGCATAACGCCAATCGCAATCTGGTTGCGGGCAAGCGCATCGTTCTGATCGACGATTCCATCGTGCGCGGAACGACCTCGATGCAGATCGTCGAAATGATGCGCGATGCGGGCGCAAAGGAAGTGCATTTCCGCGTCGCCAGCCCGCCCACGGCGCACAGCTGCTACTACGGTGTCGATACGCCCGAACGCAGCAAGCTGTTGGCTGCGCGCATGGACGTCGAGCCGATGCGCGAGTTCATCAAGGCCGACAGCCTTGCCTTCGTCTCCATCGATGGGCTTTATCGCGCGGTGGGCGAAAAGCCGCGCGTGAAGGAATGTCCGCAATTCTGCGACGCCTGCTTCACTGGCGATTACCCGACCTCGCTCACCGATCTGACGCGGCGCGACGACAAGCAGCGCCAGCTGGCGTTCCCGGTCGGCAAGGTCGCCTGACATGTCCGGAGCGTTGGACGGCCAACTGGCGCTGGTGACCGGGGCCAGCAAGGGTATCGGGGCAGCGAGCGCTGTGGCTCTCGCGAAAGCCGGAGCGCATGTCGTCCTCACCGGGCGCGATGTAAAGGCGCTCGAAGCAATCGAGGATCGCATTCACGAGACAGGCGGCGCTTCCACCATCGCGCCGGTCGACCTGGCAGAGGCGGACGGTATTGCGCGCCTCGCATCGGCCATTGCAAGCCGGTGGGACAAGCTCGATGCGCTGGTCATCTCCGCCGCCTATCTGCCTGCGCTGACACCCGTCACGCAGATCGAGCCGAAACACTTCAGTCAGGCTATGACGGTCAATGTGCTGGCGACACAGGCCTTGCTGGCAAATTTCGACCCGCTGCTGAAGCGCGCCGAGGCCGGCAGGGTCATCGGCTTCACCAGCAGCGTAGGCGCGGATCCGCGTGCTTATTGGTCGGCTTATGGATCGAGCAAGGCGGCGTTCGACAACTTGCTGGATAGCTATGCCGCCGAGGTCGAGAAGCTGTCCAATGTCCGCGTCGCTATCATCGATCCGGGCGCCACGCGCACTGCCATGCGCGCGAAAGCCTATCCCGGCGAGGATCCCAAGACGGTCAAGGACCCCGAAGTCGTGGGCAATCGCCTCGTCCAGCTGCTGACCGAAGACTTTCCGACGCGACATCGTGAACGCGTCGAGGCCGTCCGTTAACCAAACTTCCCGACCATTTCTTAAAGCCGCTGCGCGACACTACGTATTCCTCGCGCACGCAGATTAAGCTGCGCGTATCCGTATCACGCGAAAGGTCGTTTCCACATGACGTATCAAACGCAAGATCGCTACACCATGGTTGCGCAGGAAGATCGCTGCGCACCGCGGACGAAGATCACCATTCCCGGTCAGCTTCGTGCAAGTGGTGGACGCGCCTTCCAGACGGTCGTTCACGACCTTTCGATCTCCGGCTTTTCGGCTGCGGCGATCAACCGCATGCATGAAGGCCAGATGTGCTGGCTCACCCTGCCCGGTCTCGAATTGCTCCAGGGACAGGTCGTGTGGTGGGAAAACTGCATGGTCGGCTGCGCATTCAGCGAACTGCTTTCGCCCATCGTGCACGACAACATCCTCGCACGATATAGCGGACAGGGCGCCTACCGCCCGTACTGACCTGTTTCGACGGACAGGCGACGACACCGACAGCTTTGGCGGCGGCCTGATGGGCCTGGCCTGAACCTTGTCCGGACGGCTCGTCGTCGGTGGCGGTGCGCTTTAGCGGCGACCGCCACCACTTGTATCGGCCGCTACTCGACAGCGTCGATGATTTTGCCAGCAAGTCCTTGAAATTGTGCGCGATATGGCGAGCTGGTTGCCGTGGGCCAGTTGCTGACGACAGCGATGACGAGATCGTGTTCCGGCACGATCGTGATGGCCTGGCCGAAGATACCCTGCGCTCCGAACCCGTCGGAATAGGTCCACCATTGATACCCATAACCTGCGCCGCCACCAAAATCCGACGCTCGGCGCACCGGCTTCGTCGAACCATCCTTCGGGCACGAAATTTTCGCCGCCTTGCAATACGAACTGGCCGAACCGGGCATAATCGCGCAGGGTCAGTGAAAGACAGCACCCGCCGATATTGCCGCCGGTCAGGTCCTGCATCCAGAACAGTCCGCCTTCGAAGCCTGCCGGAAAGACGATTTTGCTGGCCGAATATCGCGCCAGCGATTGTCCGGTCGCTTCTTCGACAAGAAGGCCGAGCAGGTTCGTTTCCAGCGTCTTGTAGACAAACTTCTCACCCGCCGGAGCTTCGCGCTTGAGCGTACGGGCATAGGTGATGGCCTGCGATTCGCCGGCAACCGGCGTGACGGCAAGCATCCGGGCCACATCGCTTTGTGGATTTGTGTAATCCTCGTTCCAGGCCACACCGCTGGTCATCGTAGCGACTTGCCGCACGGTGACCCCGTCATAGGCCGTCCCCGCAAGCTCGGGAATGATCTGCGTCACCGGCGTATCGAGGCTTTCGATGGAGCCATCGGCAATGGCAGCGCCCAGCAGGGTCGAGGTAAAGCTTTTGGCGACCGAGAAGCTGGTCCAGCGATCGTCCGGCTGCAAGCCCATGCCATACTCTTCGAACACGATGTCGCCGTCATGCAGCACGATCAAACCGGCGGCGGAGGTCTCCTGCATGAACTGCCGAGCCTGCGCTGCCACGGTATCGGGCAAAGGCGTTCCGGCGGGCAGCCGCACGGGCGTGCTTGCCGGAGAGACTTCGAGGCCCGGGAAAAGGCTTTCCATGTCGCGGAACGCGGCAGACCGGCGTTCGTCGCTCCAGAACAGGATCGAATCCGCCGGGTCCATGCTTGCCATGGTTTCGGGCATGGACTGCGACACGGTCGGCATGACGGCCGGGCCAGTGACATACAGCGTTTCGTCCGGTATGGCAGCGCATGCCGAAAGGCTCAGCGCCGTTGCGGCCATGAAAAGCAATCTGTTCATTCATTTCATTCCTTGATCAGAGTGACCTGATGCACATCGATCCCGCCACCGCGGAACCCGCCTTCGCAATACATCAGGTAGTAGCGCCACAGATCGCTAAAACGCGCGTCGAAGCCGCCCGGCAAGCGGCCCTCGTCTATCGCACGGTCGAAGTTTTCGCGCCACCGGTAGAGCGTTTCGGCATAGTCCTGCCCGAAATCGACCTGGTCCGTCCAGCGCAGGCCACGTTCTTCTGCCAATTTGCGAAACTCGCTGGTGCGGATCAGCAAGCCGCCTGGAAAGATGTAGGCCTGGATGAAATCCGCGCTTTTGGCATATTCATCGAACAAATCGTCGCGCATCGAGATGAACTGGATTGCAGCGCGGCCGCCGGGTTTGAGGTTGCGATGCACGCAGTCCATGAAGGTTGGCCAGTACTCGCGGCCCAGCGCTTCCACCATTTCACAGCTGACGATTGCGTCGAACTGGCCTTCGACGTCGCGGTAGTCCTGCTTACGGAAGGCCACCTCGCCCACCAGCTCCTGCGGCGCATTGTCGCGCCAGTTGCGCGCCCAGTCCAGTTGTTCGTCGGACAGGCTGATCGCATCGACCGTCACTTCCTGCAGCGCCGCCAATCTGCAACGCCTGCATTCCCCATCCGCATCCGATCTCGAGCACCTTTCCCCCGTGCGGAGGGCTTGCCCGCCGGGCCAGCGCCATCATCTTCTTCAGCTGCGCAATATGCAGCTCGTCGTGCGATTGTGCGGATTTGGCAGGTGTCTTCTCGATCGCGGAAAACAGGGCGCTGGAATAGGACATCGCCTTGCCCAGCCACGCCGCATAGAAATCATTGCCGAGGTCGTAATGCGCCGCGATATTTTTCTGCGCGCCGGTGTGCGTGTTGCGATTGACCAGATGCGCCAGCTTCGAGCCCATGGCGGAACGGGCCCTTCGCGCGGGCGGTATCGCCGAGCCGCTCCGCATGCTGCATGAACAGCGCGAACAGCGGCACCGGGTCCGGGCTCCACCACTCACCCGCTTCCCAAGCCTGATACCAACCCACCGACCCGTTCGAGGCAAGGCGGACCAGCGCGTTGTAGCTGCGCAATTCGACCGTGCATTCGAAGCCCGGAGCGCGGCCACCCAGCACGCATGGAGCGCCATCAGGCAATGTGCCGTGAATTGTCCCGCTCGTCAGCGAAGCGTCGATCCGATCGAGGATATGCCTGAACCTCGGAGCGACAAGTCGAGCGAGCAAACCTGGAGTGCGCGCGAACGGTTTGGCCCCATCGACCAGTTCCTGCCCGCGCTTGCTTACATACATGTCCATTTCGGGGCTCGCTATGCCGCGCAGGTGGACAGGCGACAAGGTCTCTAGTTTTTCGCTGCCCGATAGCGTTCGAGTGCCCGCTCCCGCGCCTCCCGATGCGCGATCATCTTGACCGGATAATCACCGCGCATGTCGTCCGGCGGATCGTGGATCGTGTCGTCATCGAGATCGGCCAGCTCCGGCACGTATTTGCGGATGTAGTCTCCCGCCTCGAACTTCTCGCTTTGCGTAAGAGGCGCCATGATGCGGCTGAACATGTTTGCATCGACACCGGTGCCGGCAATCCATTGCCAGTTTACGCCATTGTTGCCGTAATCCGCATCGACCAGACAGTCCCAATACCACTGCTCGCCCGCGCGCCAGTCGATGATGAGGTGCTTTGTCAGGAAGCTGGCGCAGATCATGCGCACGCGGTTGTGCATCCAGCCGATCTGCCACAGCTGGCGCATGCCGGCATCGACGATCGGGTATCCGGTCATACCCCTTTGCCAGGTCTTCAGGTCGGCCTTCGCTTCGGCGTCCTTTTCGGGATTACGCCACAGCTTGGTCTCGTCGTAGTCGCGATAGCTTTCGCGCGCGTACTGCGGAAACTGATCGATGATGTTCTGCGTGTAGTCGCGCCAGATGATCTCCTTGGCGTAGACGTCCCAGCCATCGGACCGCTTGTGCTTCAGCTCGTGCCAGATCTGCACGGGCGTAATTTCGCCCCAGTGCAGGCGCGGCGACATTTGCGATGTCATGTCCTCGGACGGGTAGTTGCGCTGCTCGTCATAGTCGCGCAGTTCGTCGGTCCACCAGCAAAGCCGTTCGTGCGCCGCCTCCTCGCCTGCGTCCCAATGATCACGCATTCCGCCGGCCCAGTCCGGGGCAGTCGGCATCAACGCCCAATCGTCCAGCGCATCGCTCTCCGGTTGCTTGTCGGGTAGCCTCCAGCGATCCGGGTGCCTCGACCACGTCGCGCGGCGGCATCGTCTCCAGCATCGACTTCGCAGAATGGCGAGTAGATCTTGTACGGTTTGCCCGAGCCGGTTTTCAGCGTGCCCGGCGGCAGCAGGTAGTTGCCGTCGTACAAGTGCAGCTCACACCCCTCGCCCAGAGCATCGTGAAGCTCGTCCTCGGCCTCCTTCCACCACGGCTCGTAATGCCGGATGGCATGGATAGCGCTCGCTCCGATTTCGTCCGCGATGGCAGCGAGGACCTGCGGAGCATCGCCCTTTCGCAAGATCAGCTTCGTGCCCAGCGCTTCGTACCGCTTGGCCAGGTCGACCAGCGTCATGTGCAGATACACCAGCGATGCCTCGCCATAGGCGTGGTCGCCAGCGCGCTCGTCGTCGAGGACGTAAACCGGGACGACAGGTCCGGCTTCGGCGGCAGCTGCAAGGGCGGGCTGGTCGGCAAGGCGCAGGTCGCGCCTGAGCCATACGATCTGTGGTGCGCTCATGCGGCCTTAACCGCCTTGCCCCTCGGTCCGTTCCGTTCTGATCGTCGGGCAAAAGCGCGTCGGCAATTCAACCTCGAACCGTCCGCTTGTGCTGGGATCGGTGAAGCGCGCATCCTGGATCCAGAGCGTGCCATCCTCACGCGGCACGATAAACGGTGTGCGCGCCCAGAACAGGAATGCCTCGATCTGGCTGTCGCTCGCACGCGCCGCAGCAAGATCGCAGCTGTCGAGCGGGATACCGGGCAAGGTCGTGTCATCGTTCAAGGTGTAGAGCCCATTGCCGCCGCTGATGATGTCGCGGCTGAAGGACCAGAGCGGCGGCGGGCTGGCGATCACGATCTGTGTGCCGGTCGGACTGTCGGTATGGCCGCGTTCCGTGACGGCCGTCGTGAGGCCCTGCAGCCCGATATAGGCAAGCGCCACCGACAAGGCGATGCGTGCGGGTCGCTGCCACTCGCCTCCGCGCTTCTGGCGGCGTAGCGAAAACCATGTTGCGAAGCCGAGCAGCGCCCATAGCCATATGTCGATGATGAACAGCGTATCGCCGTAGAACCACTGACTGCTGAACGGCTCGCAGCAGGCGGATGCCGTAGACGTTGAGCCAGTCGAGCGCCGGGTGCGTCAGGCAGCCGATAAAGCTCAGCAGGAATAGCCATTTGAAAGCTGACCGGCAGGCGATCCTCCGGCCGCTTGCCGCGCTTCGCCTGCCATCGGTCGAAGCCGTAGAGCAGTGCCGCCAGAATGAGCGGCAGGAGCACCAGCGCGGGCGGCCCATGCGTGATACCGCGCCGGAAGCCGAGATGTTCGGTCCCTTCCAGCCAGAAGAAGCACGCCGCATCCACATCGGGCAGGTTAGCGCCGATGATCAGCGCGGGCATGGCAAGCCCGGTTTTCTTCTTCAGACCCGCCTGCCCCAGCAAGGCGCCGACGAGGCTGTGTGTGATGTTATCCATGAGCGCGTTCCGCAGCCCCGATTCCTACAGCTTGGAACACATGGAACACGGTCCCTGAGCGAAAAATTGTTTGCCTCGAAAAGCGCACACGAACGGCGGAAATGCGGATGAAACGAGCAGGCATGGCGCCAGCTAGCTTCTCCACCGCAATGTAGGAAAGCCTGTTTATCAGACCGGGTCCTGCGCCGTGCCGTCGACTGTCCAGGTCTGACCCTTGGCAAGTAGCTTGGCGAGGTTGGCCTCCTTGCCCTCGCTCGCCATCTTGCGTTCCTGGATGACGGCCGTCTCGAAGGTCGGGCGCGGATCGTCGTAGAGCACGCCCAGGGCCTTGGGGAACGGGCCGAAGGGCATATCGACCAGCATGTGCGCGACGTTGCGATTGGTCACGTCATGGACCAGCACGTCCGCGCCCTGCCAGTCGCCATCGACCACGTCGACGACCTCGAAGGACAGCTTGTCGCGATCGAGCCGGATTCCCTTCTCTCCGCCCGCGAACAGCATGGGTTCGCCGTCCTCGAGCCAAAGCTGCTGCGCTTCGGCACCTTTGGGCGCGGCGAAATCGTCGAACACGTCCTTGTTGTAGACGATGCAATTCTGGAAAATTTCGATGAACGCCGCACCTTCATGGGCATGGGCGGCCTTGAGGACTTCGGGCAGTTTCTTCGACACGTCGAAGCCGCGCCCGACGAACCGCGCGCCCGCACCCAGCGCGAAAGCGCGGCGGGCTCGGCCGGGTGGTCGTAGCTGCCGATCGGGGTCGAGGGCGACTTCGTGCCTTCGCGGCTCGTCGGCGAGGCCTGTCCCTTGGTCAGGCCGTAAATCTCGTTGTTGAACAGCATGATCTGCATGTTCACGTTGCGGCGCAGGACATGCATCATGTGATTGCCGCCGATGGACAGCCCGTCGCCGTCACCCGTCACCAGCCACACGTCGAGTTCCGGATTGGCCAGCTTCGCGCCGGTCGCAAAGGCAGGCGCGCGGCCGTGGATCGTGTGGAAGCCGTAGGTCTCCATGTAATAGGGAAAGCGGCTCGAGCAGCCGATGCCCGAGATGAAGACGGTCTTCGCCGGATCGCAGCCCAGCTGCGGCAGGGTGCGCTGCACGGCCTTGAGGATGGCGTAGTCCCCGCAACCCGGACACCAGCGAACCTCCTGGTCGGTTTCCCAGTCCTTGAGCGTGGTTTCGATTTTGGTCATTTCATTCATAGCGAAACCTCACAAACCCGTTCGGGCTGAGCTTGTCGAAGCCCTGCACTTTTCTTCGGGTACCGCGCTGGAAGTGAAGGACAGCCCTTCGACAGGCTCAGGGCGAACGGGAGGGGAGCGACGCACATTCTCATCCACCTCCGTGCTCGGGAGCTGCTGGTCGTTGGCGGGGACCTGCCCGCCCTCATTGCCGGGGATGTCGTCGAAATACTTCGCGATCGCACGCTTCCAGCTCGGCGATCTGGAAGGGCTGGCCGCTGGTCTTGGTGAGCGGCTGCGCGTCGATGAGGAACTGGTCGCGCAGCACGGTCTTGAACTGGCCGGTGTTCATTTCCGGCACGAGGACATGGTCGAAGCCCTTGAGCAGCTCGCCGAGATTTTTCGGCATCGGCCAGATGTGGCGCACATGGATGTGGCTGACCGAGCAGCCCTTCGCAATGCTGCGGCGCACTGCCTGGTGGATCGGGCCATAGGTGCTGCCCCAGCCCACCACGGCGAGCTTGCCCGATGTCTTACCCAGTGCGACTTCCTGATCGGGCACGGCGATGCCTTCGACCTTGCTCTTGCGCGCATCGGTCATGCGCTGGTGGTTGTCGGGCGAGTAATCGATATTGCCGGTCAGCTCGTGCTTCTCGATCCCGCCGATGCGGTGCATCAGGCCGGGCGTGCCGGGCCTGACCCATGGACGTGCGCCCTTCTCGTCGCGCTTATAGGGCAGGAAGTTCTCGCCATCTCGTCGAGCGTTGGCTGGTCGAGGAAGCTTGCCGGGGAACGGCTCGTAGCTTGCCGGATCGGGCACTTTCCACGGCTCGGCGGCATTGGCGATATAGCCGTCGGTCAGCAACATGACCGGCGTCATGTACTGCGTTGCGATACGGCAGGCCTCGATGGCGACCTCGAACGCATCGGACGGGCTGCGCGCGGCGATGACCGGCATCGGCGCATCGCCATTGCGGCCATAGACCGCCTGGTAGAGATCGCTCTGCTCGGTCTTGGTCGGCAGGCCGGTCGACGGGCCGCCGCGCTGCGAATTGACGATGACCAGCGGCAGTTCGGTCATGATCGCCAAGCCCATCGCCTCGGTCTTGAGCGCGATGCCCGGTCCCGACGAAGAGGTGACGCCGAGCTGGCCTGCCCAGCTTGCGCCGATGGCCGCGCAGATTGCAGCGATTTCGTCTTCCGCCTGGAAGGTAGTGACGCCGAACTCCTTGAGCCGCGCAAGATGATGCAGGATCGCCGAGGCAGGGGTGATCGGATAGCCGCCGAAGAACATCTCCAGCTCGGAAAGCTGCGCACCGGCAACAAGGCCCAGGCTCACCGCCTCCGCGCCGGTAATCGTGCGATACAGCCCCGGCGCGCTCTGCACCGGCGGCATGGCGACCTGCTTGACCGGTCCGGCCAGTTCCGCCGTTTCGCCATAGGCATGGCCTGCGTCGAGCGCGGCGATGTTGGCATCCGCAATATCGGGCTTGGATTTGAACTTGGCCTTCAGCCAGTCGTGGATCGGGTCGCGCGGGCGGTCGAACATCCACAACGCAAGGCCCAGCGTCCACATGTTCTTGGAGCGCAGGGCATCCTTGTTGCCAAGGCCGAACGGCTTGACCGCCTCGACCGTCTTTTCGCTGATGTCGAAGGCCAGCACGTCGAACTTGGCAAGGCTGCCATCCTCCAGCGGATTGGCATCGTATTTCGCCTTGTCGAGGTTGCGCTTGGTAAATGCGCCGGTGTCGGCGATGATCAGTCCGCCCGGCTTCAGCGCGGCAAGGTTCACCTTCAGCGCCGCCGGGTTCATCGCCACCAGCACATCGGGCGCATCGCCGGCCGTGTTGATGGCGCGGCTGCCGAAATTGATCTGGAACGCCGAGACGCCGAACAGGGTGCCTTGCGGCGCGCGGATTTCGGCGGGGAAATCGGGGAAGGTGGCGAGGTCGTTGCCGGCCAGGGCGGTCGACAGTGTAAACTGCCCACCGGTCAGCTGCATGCCGTCGCCGCTATCGCCGGCAAAGCGCACCACGATGGCGTCCGGCTTGGCTCTGCTCGCCGCTCTGGCCCTGATCGGTGCTGGTCTTGGCAGCTGTGGCCATGCGCTCTCAAATCCTTATCGCTGCGCCGCCATGGGCGCCGTCCATGTGGCGGGTCACCTAGGGGGCACTGCCACCCGTCGCAATCAAGTTTCTCTGCTAGCGCACAAATGCGCGGTGGAAAAGGACAGCGGCGAGCGTTACGTCGCATCGGCGATACTTGGGAGAGATGAGAGTGACCGACAGCGAATCACTTACGTGCGCGACGACGTGCGCGCCTTTCTCGACCTGCTGGAGCAGATGAACGGCAAGAGCGTCGAGGAAGTCGGTGCCGTCGAGGGCCGCAAGGCCATGCGTGCGCTCACGACCATCGCGGAAGCGTCTGCCGCGTAAACTGGCAAGTGATCGAAGATCTGGCATGCCCTGGCCCGGCGGGCGACATTCCCGTCCGCCTCTACGACACGCAGACCGAGCGGTATCCGTCGCCCTGTGTGATGTTCATCCATGGCGGCGGCTTCGTGATCGGCGATCTGGAAGTCTACCACGCGCTGTGCACCGAGATTGCGCAGGCGCTCGATCTGCCGGTGATGTCGGTGGACTACCGCCTCGCGCCCGAGCATCCCTTCCCCGCCGCGCCCGACGATTGCGAAGCTGCGGCGCGCTGGATTGCGTCATCGCCCGAGGAACTGGGGTTCGAGGTCACGGGACTGGTCATCAGCGGAGACAGCGCGGGCGGCAATCTGACCATCGTGACGACCAATGCAGCTGATGCAGCGAGCCGGCAGACGTGCCCGGTCATCGTGCAGGCTCCGATCTACCCGGTGGCGAGCGACATAAGCCAGCACGAAAGCCTGCGCGACTTCGGCGAAGGCTACTTCCTTACCGCTGCGCAAATGGGGTGGTTCACGCGCCAGTACGGCGGCGACCCGCTGGACGCGCGGCTGACGCCGATGGCCGGACCTTGCGCAGACACTCCGCCGACGGTGCTGTGCACTGCCGGACTCGACCCGCTGCGGGATTTCGGGCCGCGAATATGCCGCGCATCTCGTCCAGCAGGGGACCGAGGTTGTTTATCTCGAATTTCCCGGCATCATCCACGGCTTCATCACCCTGCGAAAGGCGATGCCGAGCGGGCAGGACGACTTTCAGCGACTTTCTCGAAGCCGTCGAAATGATGGTGGAGCGGTATCGATGAGCGAAGCTTGCCTACCGCCCTTGCGTGGGCGTCATGCTGGTGAACGGTGACGGACGCGTCTTCGTCGGCCGCAGGATCGACAACAGGGAAGGCGACTGGTGGCAGATGCCGCAAGGCGGCGTCGACGAGGGCGAAGATCTTGAAGCCGCCGCATTGCGCGAATTGGCCGAAGAGACCGGTGCTCGGGCCGAGCATGTGGAGCTCGTCGCGCAGACCGAAGAGCCGATCCGATACGACCTGCCCGAAGAGCTGATCGGCAAGCTATGGGGCGGCAAATACCGCGGGCAGGAGCAGATCTGGTTCCTCGCGCGGTTCAAGGGCGCCGATGCGGACATCGATCTGGAAGCGCACGATCCGCCCGAATTCTGCGACTGGAAATGGGTCGATGCCGAGCAGCTGCCGGATCTGATCGTACCGTTCAAGAAGCGGGTCTATCGCGCTGTTCTGGAAGAGTTTAGGCCGCGCCTGACGGCCTAGCGCGCGCACCTCAGCACGGCGGCCTCAGTTCGACTGCGGCTGCGCGTCCGGAACGCTGGCTTCTGCCGTCAGGACCGGCTGACGCGGTCCAGCAGCGATGGCCGCGGCCAGCTCCTGCGTTTCGATGCAGCCATCCCCGCAAAGCGATTGCACCTTGGCGAGGTTGAGGCGCGCTTTTTCCAGCGCGCCCTTTTCGGCCAAGGCCGCACCCTCGCCCGCAATCGCCGCGACATAGGAGGGATCGCGCTCCAGCGCCTGCCGGTAGTAGATGATCGCCTTGCCCTGCAACTCGTCCGCCCGCGCGGCTTCTGCAAGGCGCACATAGATCGGCGTATAGCCCGGATCGACCGCCAGAGCCGCCTCGAAGGCGTCGATGGCAGTTTGCGTGTCGCCAGCCTCCAGCGCGCTTTCACCCTGCGCGATCAGCGCACCGGCCCGCGGCGCGGGATCGCGCATCTGGCTAAGCCCCACACTCGCCGTCATGGCGAAGACGAGAGAAAGGGCCAGGGAAGCGGGGGCAAAGCGCATTATCGTCTCCGTGAGCGAGGGGTTCGCGGATGGTTGACGGTGAACCATGGCAGCGTTGCTATCACGTTCTAGCTGCACGGGCGATGAAAAACCCGTCCGTGCCATCGTGATACGGCGTCAGGCGGATGCCGTCGCCTCTTGGACGTCCAGCAGGAAGGGCCGGAGCATTCGGCTCGAAACTCCGTTTGGCGGGATAGAAAACGAGCGATCTGGTCGGCGCCTTCCTCGTCCAGCAGCGAGCAGGTGACGTAGATCAAGCGCCCGCCCGGCTTGACCAGCCGCGCGCCGAGATCGAGCAGATAGGACTGCAATTCGGTCAGGCGGGCCAACTCCCCCTCGTCGAGCCGCCAGCGCGCTTCCGGATTGCGCCGCCAGGTGCCGGTGCCCGAGCACGGGGCGTCAATCAAGACTGCGTCGGCCTGCCCCTCCAGATCGGCAAGCGCTTCGAATTCACGCTTCGGATCGAGCAAGCGTGTCTCGATGTTTGTTGCCCCTGCCCGCTCGGCGCGTGGCAGGAGGCGGGACAGACGGCCGCGATCCGTGTCGCTGCGCAATCAGCCGCCCGAGATTGTCCATTGCAGCTGCCAGCGCGAGTGTCTTGCCGCCACCGCCAGCGCAGAGATCGACGATGGTTTCGCCCGCGTTGGCATCGACCGCGAGGCAAGCCAGCTGCGAGCCGGTGTCCTGCACCTCGATCTTGCCCTCGCGCCATTCGGTCCACTGTTCGACCTGCGTGCCGGTGGCAATCCGCAGAGCCGTTGGGGGCGACGGTCGGTTGTGTCTCTACCGGCAAGGCAAGCGCTGTTCGGTCTGCCTTAAGCGTGTTCACCCTCACGTCCAGCGGCGCGCGGTCGAGAAGCGCGTCGGCTTCCACACCCGCAATATCGGATGCGGCGAGGCGCTGTTCGAGCCATTGCGGTGCTACGCCGCCCTGCGCAGCGTGTTCGTTCGGCAGCACCGCTTCCGGCCCGTACTTCGAGCCGTCGAACAGCTGCGCAATGCGCCTCGTCCTTTTCGGCAAGACGAAGCATGGCGGCACGACCACTTTCAGGCACCGGCCCGCAAACGCGAATGGCCGAAAACACAAGTTCGCGGATGGCCCTGCGATCCTTCGACCCGGCGAAGCGGTTGTTGCGAAACCACTCCGCCAAGATACGGTCGGCGGGCGCGCCTTTCGAGCGCGCAGCCTCGATAATGGCATCGAGCAATTCTATGGCTGGTCTGGACCCGTGCGGAGGGAGTCCAGGCGTTGGTCGCGTTTCTCGGCGGTGCGCTCTTCGATGCGGCGGAACATCTCTTCGTATTCGTCGCGGTCCGGCACTGCGATGTAAAACGTGCGGAGTGCCTCGCGCCCTTCCGACACCGCGTCGCTCGCTAACTGCTGCGCAGCGGTGCGGCACAATTCCTCATCGGCAAAGACGTGGGGGTGTCGAACAAGCTCGGTTTCGCCGTCTTTGTCGGCTTGGACCAGGAAGAGCATGAAGGGGATGAGATGTTCCATTTGCTCTACCGCGTCGGATAATTCGGCGCCTCGCGCGTGATCGAGACATCGTGGACATGGCTTTCGGTCAGCCCGGCATTGGTGATGCGCACGAAGCTGGCGTTCTTGCGCAAGTCCTCGATCGTGCTGCTGCCCGTATAGCCCATGGCCGCCTTGATCCCGCCGACAAGCTGGTGGATCGTGGCGCTGGCCGGGCCCTTGTACGGCACCTGCCCCTCGATGCCTTCGGGGACCAGCTTCTGCTGGCTGACATCGGCCTGGAAATAGCGGTCCGCGCTGCCGCGCGCCATGGCTCCGACGCTGCCCATGCCGCGATAGCTCTTGTAGCTGCGGCCCTGGTAGATGAATGTCTCGCCCGGCGCTTCCTCGGTTCCGGCCAGCATCGATCCGACCATGATGCTGGACGCGCCCGCCGCCAGCGCCTTGGCCGCATCGCCGCTGGTGCGCAGGCCGCCATCGCCGATGACCGGCACGCCCTGCTTGTCGGCTTCCTCGACGCTGTCCATGATCGCGGTGAGCTGCGGCACGCCGACGCCTGCAACGACGCGTGTCGTGCAGATCGATCCCGGGGCCGATGCCGACCTTCACCGCATCCGCACCCGCGTTGCACAGCGCCTTGGTCGCCTCGCCGGTTGCGACGTTGCCGGCGACGACTTGGACCGAATTGGACAGCTTCTTGACCCGCTCGACCGAGGCCGAAACCTGCTTGTTGTGGCCATGCGCCGTGTCGATGACGACGACGTCCACGCCCGCATCGATCAGCGCTTCGGTGCGCTCGAAGCCCTTGTCGCCAACCGTTGTGGCAGCCGCGACACGCAAACGACCTTGTTCGTCCTTCGTCGCATGTGGGTAAGCGACAGCCTTCTCGATATCCTTGACCGTGATCAGGCCGACGCAGCGACCGTCCCCGTCCACCACCAGCAACTTCTCGATGCCGGCGCTGGTGCAGCAGGCGACGCGCTTCTTCCTGCCCGGTGCCCAGCGGCACGGTGGCGAGATTGTCGGTCGTCATCAGCTCGCTGACGGGTTGGTTGGGATTTTCCGCAAAGCGCACATCGCGATTGGTCAGGATGCCCACCAGCTTGCCGCTGCGGTCGGTGACGGGAATGCCGCTGATCCTGTTGGCCGTCATGATCTGCTGCGCATCGCCCAGCGTCGCGGTCGGCAGAATAGTGATCGGATTGACCACCATGCCGCTTTCGAACCGCTTGACTGCCCGCACGGTCGCCGCCTGCTCCAGCACGTCGAGATTGCGATGCAGCACGCCGATACCGCCAAGCTGCGCCATGACGATCGCCATGTCGGCTTCGGTCACAGTATCCATTGCGGAGGATACCACCGGAATGTTCAGCCCGATCTCGCGCGTCAGCCGCGTGGCGGTCTTGGCCATGGACGGCAGGATGTCGCTTTCCGCCGGGCGCAGCAGCACGTCGTCGAATGTTAGGCCCAAAGGAATGTCGAGAGATGCCACGGTAAGAATCGCCTGCGAGGGTGGTAAGGTGGCGGCCCATGTAACGACGGTTTGTTCGATTAGCTAGTGTGCGCTACACAGCCATAACAGCAAAACGGATTGGTCGCGCGTTCCAACGAAGAGGGGTTGATATGCTCAGGACCAAATCCCTGCCGTTTGTTGTTGCAGCGTCGCTTGCAATCGCGCCGCAAACCGAGGCGCAAACAAGCGAGCCAGCGCTTGTTGAGATCGACGGCACGGCCCTGAATGTGCACGCGATCGGGCTCGACCAGGCGCGCGACGCCAAGGTCGTGGTCGTCTTCGAAAGCGGGTTCGGTACGCCGTTGCAGAACTGGTCGACTGTATCCGAGAAGGTAGCGCAGTTCGCTCCTGTGATTGCCTATGACAGGGCCGGTATAGGTGCATCGCCAATAGGCAATGATGGGCCCGAAATCGAAAACAGCGTCGCACGGTTGGAGCGCCTGCTCCACACATCGGCACCCGATGCGAAGATCATCCTCGTCGGGCATGGCTGGGGTGGGCTTCTGGCAAGACGCTATGCCTCCTCATTCCCGGACCGCATCGCGGGCCTTGTCCTGATCGATCCGACCGATCCGGCTCAAACCGAAGCGCGTGAAAGGGAACTCTTCCTGCAAGCCGGGGCTCCGCAGGAAGCCTATGATAATTTCTATCGCATACTGATGTCGGGCATCGGTTCAGCACCGGATGGCGTGAAAGCGGAACTGGCCGTCATCGACCAGTTTCGCCGGACCAATCCGGGCCTGGACGAAAGAGAGAAGCTGCCCGAGGTGCCGGTCGCAGTGTTCCTGGGTGCCAAACTGAGTATTCCTCCGCAAATGGGAGAAGCGACCGGGATCGACATCGCCCGCTTCGGCGAGCTCATGCTGGCGGAGCGCATGCGCAGTCTCGGCAATCTGGTGGCGAAATCGCCTGACGGGACGATGGTCGTGGAAATGGATGCCGGACACTTCGTGCACAGGGACAAGCCCGATCTCGTTGTAAACCAGATCAAGCAGATGGTCGAAGCCGCGCAGGACGCGGACCGATCGCCCTAATCATCTATTCCGCCGTCCACCCACCATCGACACTCCAGTTCGCGCCGTTCACGTTCTGCGCTTCGTCGCGGCAGAGGAATACGGCTAGCGCACCGATGTCGGCTGGCTGAACGAACTTCTTCGTCGCTTGCTTGGCGAGCAGGACATCGTTGATGACCTCGTCGCGGGACAGGCCGCGCGCTGCCATCGTGTCGGGGATCTGGTTTTCGACGAGCGGCGTCCAGACATAGCCGGGGCTGATGCAGTTTGCCGTGACGCCGTGCTCGGCGACTTCCAGTGCGACGGTCTTTGTAAAACCGTCCAGTCCGTGCTTCGCAGCGTTGTAGGCGCTCTTGAACGGCGATGCGACCTTCGAGTGGGCGCTTGCGGTGTTGATCAAACGGCCCCACCCCTTCGCCTTCATCGCCGGCACGGCAAGGCGCGTGGTGTGGAAGGCGGCCGACAAATTTAGCGCGATGATCGTGTCCCACTTGGCGGAGGGGAAGTCCTCGACCGCCGCGACATGCTGCATGCCAGCATTGTTGACGAGAATGTCGATCTCGCCCGCATCTTCCATCATCGCTTCGATCTGCGCGGCGTTAGTCAGGTCCGCGCCCGAATGCGTCGCGCCCAGTTCCTCGCACAGCTTGGCGATCTCCGCATCGTCGCCGAAGCCGTTGAGGACCACGCTCGCCCCTTGCGCCGTCAGCGCCCGTGCGATGGCAAGGCCGATGCCGCTGGTAGAGCCCGTGACGAGGGCGCGCTTGCCTTTGAGAAACATTTACTGCTCCGAGCGTTTGTGTAGGAATGACTGGGCATTCGCGCACACGCGCGCCCATGTAAAGCGCGTGTAGTGCGCGAGACATGCGAAGGGGACAGACATGCGGCTCAATCCATTCAACACCGGCAACATCAAGGTAGGCACGACCGGAGGCGGCGGTGTCGGCAAGGCCGGAAGGATTGGGTTGCGGCACGATCATCCTGGCCGCGCTGGGCTATTTCGTCTTCGGGCTCGATCCATTCCAGACGGCCGCCACGGTCGAGAGCGTGCAGCAAGGCACCGCCACATCGGCGCCCGCCGGTAGCGAGGACGAGCAGGCGATATGCACTTCGAACCAGTATGCGACCGAGACCTGCAACGCGCTGCAGTCGCTCAACCAGACGTGGGGGCGCGCTTTCCAGCAAGAGGGCATCGCAGAGCGCTTTCAGGAACCCACCCTGCGCTTTGCCACTTCGCTTAATTTCCGCACCGCCTGCGGTCCGGCGTCGACCGGTATGGGGCCGTTTTACTGCCCGGGTGACCAGACCATCTACATCGACACCAACTTCTACGATCAGCTAGCCCGCATGGCCGGCAATCGCGGCGACTTCGCGCGGCTGTACGTCGTGGCGCATGAATACGGCCACCACATCCAGACCATCACCGGCATTTCCGGCCAGATCCGCAGCGCGCAGCAGGCCAATCCGCGCTCGGCCAACCAGCTGAACGTGCGCATGGAGCTGCAGGCGGACTGCCTTGCCGGTGTCTGGGCCGGTCGCAATCGCAATCTTATCGAGCCGGGCGACATCGAAGAGGGCATGCAGGCCGCCGCTGCGATTGGCGACGACCGTCTGACGGGCGGCAGGGCAAGCCCCGAAAGCTTCACGCATGGGACGAGCGCGCAACGCTCGCAGGCCTTGCAGACGGGTCTGCGCGGCGATCTGGACGCTTGCGCCGAATACACGATCCTGCGTTAGCAGACCTCGGCTGTGTTCTCCGGAACAGGTCCGGGCGGCACGCGCGCTTCGCTCATGTAGAACGGATCGGACTTGAGCCGATGTCTGTCGCCGTACGCTTCGCGCAAAGCGGCGTAGAGCGTCGGGTCGTAGGCCGCCAGATCGGTGTGGTTCAGGATCCGGCGGCCGTCCACCACGACGAGGCGGTTCGAATTGAACCAGATTTGCGTGCCTTCCGCCCAGTATTCTTGGATGGTCGTCGTGCGCGTACTCGTTGAGCCATAGATCGGTCGCCAGCGCATTGGCATAGGCCGCTTCCACCTGAGCCATCAATTCAGGGTCTGACCCCTCGATCGCGAACAACACATTGTGCGCCATCTCGTGGACGAAGATCGTCTCGCCCCAGTAGCGTGTGCTTTGCAGGCCGAGTACGTCCTCCTCCGAACCGACCGTGCGCGGCCCGCCGATTCCCCGCGCGCGCTCGTTCCAATACGTGCGATCGGTCTTCGCGCCGATGCGCACGTCGTAATGCTTGAGCTCGCAGCGGGTCAGCCGCGGATCGTCGCGAGGAGGCTTCGTCCAATGCGCCTTGTCCGGCAAGTCGAGCAGCGCCTCTTCCTCGGCGATGATGGCGACGCGAAAATCATTTTCGACCAGCCACCGGGCAAGGTCCGGGCGGTGTGAAAGCATGCCCTCCGCCATGTCCCGGGCGGCGAGAAGGGCTGCATCGTCGACACGCGCGGACGCAAGGATCGGCATTCCTTTCGCCGCCACGTGTCTGGCGTAGAACGGCTCGGCATTCAGCGCTGTCGGGGGAGACTGCACGCCCATCGCGCAAGCCGAAAGAAGACACAGCGTACTTGCCGGGACCGCCCGAAAAGCCATTACCGCCTGCTCATCGGGAATTTGTATCCGAGCAGCAATTTGTACTCATACGTCTTGGCGAACCAGTAGAGCGCAAAGGCCCAGATGGCGGACGCCTCGATCCAGTAGATGACATGCGAACAGTCGCGCCCGACCAACAAATGGATCGCATAGGCCAGGAGCGGCAGCGCGATCATCAGGATCCCGGCGAGATTGTAAGTCCGGCTTAAACGTGCACGCAACGGCGGCCAGATGATAAACTCGAGCCGCGACTTGGCGAAAAACACCGCAACGACGAACAGGCAGAAGAAGAAGCCGACAGCGAAGGCGGCGTGCCAGCTGAACATGGTGTCGGCGCACTGGTCTTCCGTGGTCGGGACGAAAGCGACAAGCAGAAGCAGCACGCCCGCTGCCGACAGGAGCAGGTTCTCCCTGCGCGAGAGACCTTCGAAGAATATGAGGAAGGACGCTGTCGCAGCGAGGCAGGCGACGAACAGGTCGCGCGTCTCCGACACGTGGTAGAAATAGCTGATCGAATAGCGGCCTTCATATCCACCGATCAGCGGCAGCACGAGCGGTGTGATCAGGGCGAGAAAGCCAGTGCCCATGCACATATACAGGAAGGCGATGCTCGACCGCTTCCTGAACCGGGCGCGATACGGACCTTTCTTCGACCAGTCGACGAGCTTGGGATCGGGCCTGTCTTCCTGCGCCAACGTGCTCTCCGCCTTCAATAAACTTGTGGCGGAGCTATCACGTTAGCGAGGACATTCGCAATCGATCCCGAGGCAGCCGGATCAATACACCCGCTTCTTGGGCTCGATATACTCCACATCGTCGGTCAGCGTGTATTCGTGGACCGGACGGTAATCGATCTTCACGTCGCCGCCATTGCCGCCCCAGCCATCGAACCAGGCGATGGTGTGCTTCATCCAGTTGGCATCGTCGCGCTCGGGGAAGTCTTCGTGCGCGTGTGCGCCGCGGCTTTCCTTGCGGTTTTCCGCGCTTGCGATGGTCACGACGCCTGCGCCATCAGATTGTCGAGCTCGAGCGTCTCGATCAGGTCGCTGTTCCAGATCAGCGAACGGTCGTGGACCTTGACATCCTCCATCCGCTTGTTGACGTCGGCAATGCACCTCGACACCTTCGGCCAGCAGCTTGCTGTCGCGGAACACGGCGGCGTGGCGTTGCATGCCCTTCTGCATGTCTGCGCGCAGGGCGAGGTCGGCGTGCCGCCATCGGCGTGGCGGAAATGGTCGAGACGGGTCAGCGCCATTTCGGCGCTGCCGGTGGCAGTTCTCGGCCTGCGTAGCGCCCGGCTTGATCTGCTCGCGCAGGCGATGGCCGGTCGCGCGGCCGAACACGACGAGATCGATCAGCGAGTTCGAGCCAAGGCGGTTCGCGCCGTGCACCGAGACGCAGGCCGCTTCGCCCACTGCGAAACAGGCCGGGCACGACCTTTTCCGGATCGTCCGGATCGCCGGCCATGACTTCGCCGTGATAGTTACAGGGGATGCCGCCCATGTTGTAATGCACGGTCGGCGTGACCGGCAGCGGCTGCGCGTCAGGTCGACGCCAGCGAAGATCTTGCCGCTTTCGGTGATGCCCGGAAGGCGCTCGCCCAGAACCTTCGGATCGATATGGTCGAGGTGGAGGTAGATGTGGTCCCCATCCGGCCCGACACCGCGCCCTTCGCGCATTTCGAGCGCCATCGAACGCGAGACGACGTCGCGGCTGGCGAGATCCTTGGCCGACGGGGCATAGCGTTCCATGAACCGCTCGCCTTCGGAATTGGTGAGATAGCCGCCCTCGCCGCGCGCGCCTTCGGTGATGAGCACGCCCGCGCCGTAAATGCCGGTGGGGTGGAACTGGACGAATTCCATGTCCTGCAGCGGCAGGCCAGCGCGCAGCACCATGCCGCCGCCATCGCCGGTGCAGGTGTGCGCCGACGTCGCGGTGTAGTAGCAGCGGCCATAGCCGCCGGTCGCCAGCACGACCGCCTGGCTGCGGAAACGGTGGATCGTCCCGTCGTCCAGGCACATGGCAATCACGCCGCGGCAGACCTTGCCGTCGGGCGTTCGTCCATGATCAGGTCGAGCGCGAAATATTCGATGAAGAAGTCCGCGTCGTATTTCAGGCTCTGCTGGTAGAGCGCGTGCAGCATGGCGTGACCGGTGCGGTCGGCCGCGGCGCAGGTGCGCTGCACCGGCGGGCCTTCGCCCATATTCTGCATGTGGCCGCCGAAGGGCCGCTGGTAGATGGTGCCGTCGTCGTTGCGGCTGAACGGGCACGCCGGCATGTTCCAGCTCGTAGACCGCCTGCGGCGCTTCGCGCACCAGATATTCGATCGCGTCCTGGTCGCCAGCCAGTCCGACCCCTTGACGGTGTCGTACATGTGCCACGACCAGTGGTCGGGCGTGTTGTTGCCGAGGCTGGCGGCGATGCCGCCCTGCGCCGCGACGGTGTGCGACCGGGTGGGGAAGACCTTGGTGATGCATGGCCGTCTTCAGGCCGACTTCGGCGCTGCCCATGGTCGCGCGCAGGCCCGAACCGCCCGCGCCGACAACGACCGTGTCATAGGTGTGGTCGATGATCGGATAGCTGCGACCACCGATCTTCGAAAGTCTCGCTATGGGCCATCAGGCGGCTCCTCCAAGGGCGATGCGGGCGATCGAGACAAGGCCGAACACGCCGCCGCCGATGGTGGCAAGGTTGAGAAGGGCGAGCACGGCGAACTTGTTGCCCGGCGTGTGGACGTAATCCTCGATCAGCACCTGCAGGCCGAGGCGCGCGTGCCAGAATACGCTGATGATCAGCAGCGCCAGCGCGGTGGCGGGCAACGTCTGCGAAGCCCAGCCGGCCATGGTCGCGTAATCGTAGGCCGGGAGCAGTGCCAGGCTGACCACGAGGAAGATCATCAGCACGAGATTGCCGATCGCGGTGAACCGCTGGACCAGCCAGTGATGCGCGCCTTCATGCGCGGAGCCCAGCCCGCGCACGCGTCCGATGGGAGTGCCGTCATACCGTAGCTTCGAGTTGCCTTACTTGAGCAGGATCGCGCGGCCCAGAAGGCGACCGTCAGAAGCATGCCCAGGATCGGGGCGATAGGATCGACCACGTCTTGTTCTGTCGAGTTCGTAACCGGCGCCGATATCCAGCACGAAATGGCGCAGTGCCGCTCATCATGTGGGTGAAGAAGGCCCAGGTCAGCCCGACCAGCACGACGATGCCGATCGGGCGAGCCCATGACGTCCGGCGAAGGTGGCGTAGGCTTCCGGACCGCCGGCCATCGCGCCGAGCCACCAGAGCAGCACCGCCCAGCCCGACCAGCGCCATGCCGTCGCCCGTGACCGGTGCAGGATCGAGATCAGCATGTGCGGACCCCATTTCCAGATCTGCAGATGCGGTGACAGCGGCCGGTTTGCCATAGGTGTTTGGTCCTTGAGGGAAGCTTGTGGCGCCTCCTTAGCGGAACATAGGCGCTGTGCAAGGCGGCGAGGCTCGACAAATGGCGCAAAGTTTCGAATAGCGCGGTGCATGACACGCATTCTCCTGACAGGCGCATCGCGCGGCATCGGCGCAGCGGCGATGACAGCGCTCGAGAAGCGCGGTGCAAAGGTGGTCGGGCAGGCGACTTCGAGGGGCGGATGCAGACCTGCTGGCAGCAGACTTCCGCGATCCGGATGCGCCGGAAAAGTTGTGGGAGACGGCGCTCGAAGCGTCGGGCGGTCACATCGACGTTCTCGTCAACAATGCCGGACTGTTTGCAGCGAGCGCCCTGGATAGCGAAGCGGATGACTGGCTCTCGACTGGGAGACAACCCTTCGCATCAATCTGACCGCCTCTGCCCAGCTGTCTCGCCTGGCCGTTCTGCACTGGCAGGAGACCGGCAGGTCAGGCCGTATCGTTCATGTCGCGAGCCGCGCCGGCCATCGCGGCGACAGTCCTACCCATTGGCACTATGCGGCGAGCAAGGGCGGCATGCTCGCGCTGCACAAGACCATCGCACGGGCTTACGCGGGCGAAGGCATTCTCAGCTTCGCCATTACCCCTGGCTTCACCGACACGGCAATGGCCGTAGATTATCTCGACAGCCGCGGCGGCGAAGGTCTGCTGGCCGACATCCCGCTGGGCCGCGTCGCCGAGCCGCGAAGAAATCGCCAAGCTTATCGAGTTCTGCGCGCTTGACGCTCCGCCCAGCATGACCGGTGCCACGCTCGATGCAAACGGAGCAAGTTATGTACGGTAAATCTGCTCTCACTCTCGCTCTCGCGCTTGTGCCACTGGCCGGCTTGTCTGCAACAGAACCAAGCAATCCAGCGCTGTCCTCGACCGGGTGGACCGAGACCTGCACCGATTGGGACGAATGGGACGAGCCCGCCCCGCCTTTCCTCATCCATGGCTCGACCTACTATGTCGGGACCTGCGGCACAGCGTCACTCCTCATCAAAACCGATGCCGTTCTGGTACTGATTGACACGGGGACCGAAGCGGGCGCCGAAGTAGTCCGCCGCAACATACCGAGTAACGTAGCTTCGTATCGAGGAGTGCTTGAGGGGCTATTTAAAAGCGAATGCCCGATCCTGCCTGATCCGCATCCTTCGTCAATGAATATGCCCGGACAATGCGCCAGCGAGCGCCGCTTACGCGGCAGAGATTTGTGCGAAGCCGATCCCGCGCAGATTGAGAGAGGTCCCGCTGCGCGCAATTATTTAGCAGCCGACGCACAGCAAGACCCACCGCGCATCAAGACACTGCCGGACGACGAGATGAGCCGTTGAGTGCTTGGAAGCTCTCGGGCGAGGCGCCGAAGAAAGTGGTGCATGCCGCCCTCTTGGCACATGAGGACGCCTTGGACTTTCCCGAGAATTTCGTGGTCTCGGGCCGCGAGATGGCGGAAGACAAGCCCCGATGACTGGATCCTCGAGGTCTGGCTGGACCACCAGCCAAAGGCGGCGGACAAGCGGCAGGTCGCTTCGCTTTTTGCTGAAGGCGCACCCGATTTCACGGTCGAGAAGCTGCCTGACGACGACTGGGTGACGCTGAGCCAGCACGGTGTCGAACCGATCCGCGCTGGCCGCTTCCATGTTCGCACGCCCGAACACGCCGCCGACCCGGACTGCGTCGATTTTGTTATCCCGGCTAGCCAGGCCTTCGGCACAGGACAGCACGAGACGACCGCGGCCTGCCTCGCCATGCTCGACTTGATGAAGCGCGAGGGGCTGGTGGTACGCAACCATGCGGACATCGGCACGGGGACCGGCTTGCTCGCCTTTGCCGCGATGCATCTGTGGCCGGGCGCGAAGGCTACGGCAAGCGACATCGACCCCATCTGCGCGCATGTGGTCGCGGACAATCGCCGGACGAACAACATTTCTCAAGGGGCGAAGTCCGGCGAACTGACCATGATCGTCGCGCCGGGAACGGATGACGCGCTGATACAGGCGCGTGGGCCGTACGATTTGCTGATTGCCAACATTCTTGCCGGACCGCTGGTGGAACTCGCACCCGACTTCGCCGACAGTTGTTTCGCCGGGCGGCAGCTTGCTTCTCGCAGGACTGCTGGCGAACACAGGAAGCCGAGGTACGCACCGCCTATCGCCGACAAGGGTTCCGCCTCGCTCGTCGCACGGTGAACGGCGATTGGTCGATCCTATGGCTTCGCAGGAGCGCGAGTGCGGTGACTACGAAGAAGCGCGCGTTGCGCTGGCTCGGCGCGCTGGCCGCCCTGCCACTGGTCCTCGGAGCGGTTTTTCTCCTCGCCGCATGGATCGGCAGCTCGATCCCGCGCAACGGCGACTGGACCGAGCCCGATGACGGCATCCGTATACTGATTGAGACGAACGGCGTGCACACCGGCATCGTAATGCCTGTCATTAGTTCCGAAAAGGACTGGCGCGAGACCTTCCCGTCCGCTGGTCAGCCCCGCGAACGCGACGGCTGGATGCCCACGCACATCTCCATTGGCTGGGGCGAAAAGGAGGTATTTCTCACCACGCCGACAATGGGGCGATCTAAAGGCGTCGACTGTGTTGCGCATCCTCCTCCAGGGTGGCGACGGGCTCATACGGGTGGCGCACTACGTCAATCCGGGTAGCGTCGGAATACCATCGCGAGGTTCGATTGCGGCCCGACGAGTACCGGCGGCTTGTCGCGCAGATCGAGGCCGCACTACCGCCGCAGCATCCAGGACAACCCCGTCGCAGCTACGAAAGCTACGAGGTCGGCGCACGGCACTACGACGCGAGGGGTCGCTACACGGCCACGAACACATGCAACCAGTGGGTGGGCGACGTGCTGGCCGAAGCAGGCGTCAAGATCGGCTATTGGACGCCGCATGTCCGGCGGCGTCATGAAATGGTTTCCGCCTCCGGAAAACTGACCGCGCGCCCTTCGTGATAGCGCACGACCGAGCGCGTCACTTCCTGCATCATCGCCATTCGGTCCCGATATGCCGCGCGGGTCTGGCCGATCAGCACCGCGATGGCGTAATTCGTCCCGTCGGGTGCGGTCAGGATACCGATGTCGTTGTATCCGGCCTGCACCCCGTCGTATATCTGCCCGGTCCCGGTCTTGTGGCCGAAGGTCCAGCCCAGCGGTACGCCGCCCTTCAATCGCCGTGGGCCGCTACGCGTCTCTTGGAGCACGCCAAGGATATAGTCCGTCGACTGTTCGCCAAGAAGCGCGCCTCGCGACAGGCGGGCAAGTGCTTGCGCTATGCCATGGGCGGTGGCGCCATCGCTGGGGTTTGCAAGGTAAGCCTCGAACGCAGTCCGTCTCCGGTCATCCGGGACACGGTCGCGCGCTTCGTAGAACGCCTTGTCGATCGAGAACGATTGACGCCATTCCAGACCGGCAATGGCGCTTTGCTTGGTGCGCTCGTCTTCGCCGAATGTGACACCTTCGATCCGGTTGTCAGCCAGAAAGTCAGCGGCAGCCTGGGGCCCGCCCAGCCTGCGCAACAGGCGGTCGTTCGCCGTGTTGTCGCTGCGCGTGATAGCGCGCTGAATCAAGTCTTCGTAGGTCGTGCGATAGACGCCGCGCGCCTTCACAATCTCTCTGATCGGCTGGTGAAACAGCGTCAGGTCGGTCCGGCCGATCGTGACCGGTTCCGACAAGTCCAGCTCGCCCTTGTCGACAGCGTCCATCGCCGCAAGCGCTACCCACAATTTCGTCACGCTTTGTTGCGGCATGCGCGCATCGCCGTTGTACGCCATGGTGGCCATCGTGCCGGCGTGTGTCACCGCTATGCCGAGATCGCCGTCGAAGCCCTCCCCCAACGCTATGAGATCGTTTTGCAAAGTCTCCTGCCGGGCGTCCAGCTCGGGCTCGGGCGGTGGCTCGGCGATGTGCGTGTCGGGCGAAATGCGCTGCTCGAAGTCCTCGACGCTCTCCTCGCTGCCGCCGACGGCAAGGGCGACAAGAGCGCTACCGGCAATCAAGGGAAGAATGGCGAGCGGAAGGGAAGCGCGGTTCACATCCGCACAACCCTGCGCACGGCGCAAGTTTCCGAAATCACCGGATTAAATGGCCGAGGCTACCAATTCGCCCCATTGCGCTTCGGTCCAGACCTCTATGCCCAGCTCTTCGGCTTTCTTAAGCTTGCTGCCCGCACCCGGACCGGCGACAAGTATGTCCGTCTTAGCACTGACCGATCCGCTTGCCTTCGCGCCGAGCCGGACAGCCTGCGCCTTGGCCTCGTCGCGGCTCATCGTCTCCAGCTTGCCGGTGAAGACAATCGTCTTGCCGCTGACGGGGCTTGCGGTGGTCCGGATCTCGTAGCGCGGCGGATCGACCTCGGACAGAAGATCGTCCCACGCTGCGCGGTTGTGCTCTTCGTGGAAGAAGTCGCCGAGCGCCGCGACGACGGCGCCGCCGATGCCGTCGATCGCGAGAAGGGATTGGCGCGGCTTGCTCGTCGCCACCGCGCGCGGCCTCGGCTACCGTGCGAAGCGATGGGAGGTCATGGAACTCTGCAAGAAGGTCGCGGGCGGTGACGGCGCCGACATGGCGAATGCCAAGCCCGAAGAGCAGGCGCGCGGCGTCGGGTTGCCGCCGCGCCTCGATACTGTCCACAAGCTTATCCACAGATCGCTCTTTCCATCCATCGAGTGCCAGGATGTCTTCCCGGCGCCGATGCAGGCGGAAGATATCGGCGGGACTTTCCAGCCATCCCAAAGCGAAAAACTGGTCGATAGTCCGCTCGCCCAGCCCATCGATGTCGAGCGCGCCGCGAGAGACGAAATGCTTCAATCTTTCCGTGCGTTGCGCCGGACAGATGAGACCGCCTGTGCAGCGCACATCGACTTCGCCCTCCTCGGCCAAGGCTTCGCTGTCGCATTCCGGACAGCGGTCGGGAAAATCGAAGGGTGTGCGTTGCGTGTCCGGTGTCAGGTTTTCCACAAGCTGTGGAATAACGTCACCGGCGCGCTGCACGACCACGCGGTCGCCAGGGCGCACGCCAAGCCGTGCGATCTCGTCGCGATTGTGGAGCGTGACGTTGGTGACCGTGACACCGCCGACCAGCACAGGAGACAGCCGACCCACCGGGGTCAGCTTACCGGTGCGCCCGACCTGGATATCGATTGCCTCGAGCGTCGTCTCGGCACGCTCTGCCGGGAACTTGTGCGCCAGCGCCCAGCGCGGAGCCTTCGCGACGAAGCCAAGCCGCTGCTGCCAGTCGAGGCGGTCGACCTTGTAGACCACACCGTCGATTTCGTAAGGCAAACCAGACCGCTGTTCGGCGATCTTCGCGTAATGCGCCAACATGGCATCTTCGTCAGTCACGCGCGCGAACAAGGGCGATACCGGCAGGCCCCAGCTGTCGATTGCCCGAACCACTTCCTCCTGCGTCTCGCCCGGAAGGTCCGACGCCACACCCCAACCATGCGCCCAGAACTTGAGGGGCCGCGATGCCGTGACGCTGGCGTCTTTCTGGCGCAACGATCCTGCTGCCGCGTTGCGGGGATTGGCGAAAAGCTTGTCGCCGGCCTCCTCCTGCGCAGCGTTCAATTGCGCAAAGTCCGCCCGGGATATGTACACCTCGCCGCGGATTTCGAAGACGTCCGGCACGCCGCCACGCAGCTCTTGCGGGATGTCGGGAATATGCGCGACATTCGCGGTGACGTCTTCGCCCACTTGCCCATCCCCGCGCGTTGCAGCCCTTACCAGCCTGCCATGCTCGTAGCGGAGAGAGCACGACAGGCCGTCGATCTTGTCTTCCGCGGTCACTGCGATCGGCTCTGCCTCGCCAAGCGAGAGGAACCGCCGCACCCGCGCGACCCACTCTTCGACTTCATCGGCCGCAAAGGCGTTGTCGAGGCTCAGCATGCGAACCTCGTGCTGCACTTTGGAAAGCGGCGAAGCGGCTATCGCGTGGCCGACCGACCTGGATGGCGAATCCTCGCGGACCAGATGGGGAAATTGCGCCTCCAGTTCAGCGTTGCGCCGCACCAGCGCGTCGAATTCCTGATCGGTGATCTCAGGCGCATCGTCCGCATGATAAAGGCGATTGTGTCGCGCGATCTGCTTGGCAAGCCGCATCAATTCATTGGCAGCGTCGGCTTCGCTTGCAAGAAGTTTTGGAGACCATCAGGGAGCCCATAGACCCGGGGCTGCAGCAACAATTGCGAGCGCAGAGAGTACAAGCCACGCGGTCCGATTACGCTTAGGATTGTCGAGGTTCGATCCCGCCACCTTGGCGTTGATCAGAGCCAGCGCGAATGCACCTCCAGCCCAGATGAACGTGTATGGATGCCCGTCCGCAACATCTCGTGCGCCGGTCGATACCCCAAACGAGAGAAGACACAGTAAGACTAGTGGAAGTATGACACCGAGAGAGGCGCACCCCAACGTCCTGCTCACGGCGTAGTCCGGATTGTGCCAGTTCTGTAAGTCTGACATCAAACCCCCTCCAGCAGTCGGTCCGCCTGCGCCCGGGCTTCTGGGGTCACCTCTGCGCCCGAAAGCATGCGGGCGATCTCTTCCTGACGCCCCGCTTCGTCCAGCAAGGCGACGCTCGTGCGGGTGACGGTGCCGTCGCTGCTCTTGGCGATCATGTAGTGCGTCTGCCCGCGCGCAGCGACTTGCGGGCTATGGGTGACTGCCAGAAGCTGACCGTTGCTTGCGAGGCGCGAGAGGCGTTCGCCGATGGCGCTGGCGACCGCCCCGCCCACGCCGCGATCGATTTCGTCGAAGATGACTGTCGCCGCCCCGCCCTGCTCGGCCAATGCGACCTTCAACGCCAGGATAAAGCGCGACAGCTCGCCACCACTGGCAATTTTCGCGAGCGGAGCAAAGGGTGCACCGGGGTTGGTCGAAATGAGAAACTCGACGCTGTCCATGCCGTGCGCGCCCCACTTCTCTTCCGGCAAGGGTTCGACAGAAGTCTTGAACCGTGCGGTGTCGAGTTTGAGGGGCGCAAGTTCGCCGGCAACAGCCTTGTCCAGCCTGCCGGCGGCCTTCACCCGGGCAGCCTGCAACGCATCCGCCTCTGCGCGATAGCGCTTGGCGGCTTCCGCCGTTGCCGCTTCCAAAGCGTCGAGTTCCGCTTCTCCGCCTTCGATCGAGTCGAGCTGGCCCCGCATCTCGCGCATGCGTTCGGGCAGGCCGTCGACCTCGCACCGATGCTTGCGGGCAAGCGCGCGCAATTCGAACAGGCGCGTCTCTGCTTCTTCCAACGCGGCGGGATTGTGCACCAGCGCATCGGCGGCGGCCTGCAACTTCTCTTCCGCCTCACCCGCTTCGATGACCGCACGGTCCAGTGCCGCTAGCGCTTCGGCAAGCAGCGGATGTTCGCCACCGATCCGGTCGAGCTTGCGCGCTGCCACGCGCAAGGAAGCAAGGGGCGAATCCGACCCCTCCCACATATGCCGCAGGTCTTCGAGATCGCCTGCCAGACGCTCGCCCTTCTGCATGTCGGCCCGCGCTTCGGCGAGCCGGGCCTCCTCGCCTGCTTGTGGCTCAAGCGTCGTCAATTCGGCCAGATGCGCCAGCAAGAGGTCCTGATCCAGCTTTGCCTGTTCAAGACGCTCGCGCGCTTCGGCCAGACGGCTTGTCGATTCCCGCCATGTGCGATGCGCCGACGCGACCTTGCCGACATCGACCCCGGCAAACTTGTCCAGCAATGCGCGGTGACCGACGGGATTGACCAGTCCGCGATCGTCATGCTGTCCGTGCAATTCGACAAGCGCGCCCGCAATGGATCGCAGCAGCGCAATGCCGACCGGCTGATCGTTGATGAATCCCTTGCTGCCACTGTCGCGCAACTGGCGCCGCACGATCAGCGGTTCGCCCGGCTCTATCTCGATGTCGGCTTCGTCGAGAAGGTCGCGGATGGCATCGGGCATGTGCGCAAATTCAAACGTCGCGCTGACACTCGCCTTCGACTCCCCTGCCCGCACAAGCCCGGTGTCTGCGCGGTTGCCCAAGACCAGTCCAAGCGAATCAAGCAGGATCGATTTGCCCGCCCCGGTCTCGCCGGTCAGGACACCCAGCCCACGGCCAAAATCGAGGTCGAGCGCCTCGATCAAGACAATATTTCGGATAGACAGCCGGGTGAGCATCACGCTCTCTTAACGCAAGCCCGTGGCCGCGTCACTGTTCCCGTTATGATCAAGGTGCGAAATGCACGATCAGCTGGCGGACACGCCCTGCGCATGGTCGTCGATCAGGTCGTAGGCTTTTTCGTACCACTCGGTGCCCGGGTAGTTGGCGCCGAGCACGGCGGCATACTTCACGGCTTCCGGCTTGATACCCAGTGCAAGGCTGCTCTCGACCAGTCGGTACAGCGCCTCAGGCGCGTGGCTGGTCGTCTGGTAGGTATCGACGACGTTCTGGAAGCGGATCTGCGCCGCGATCCAGCGGCCGGAGCGCTGGTAATAGCGGCCGATTTCCATTTCCTTGCCGGCCAGATGATCCTGCACAAGATCGATTTTCAGGCGTGCATCTGCGGCATACTGCGTCTGCGGGAATCGGCGATCGACTTCGCGAAGAGCGCGCAAGGCCTGCTCGGTCACCTTCTGATCGCGCTGAACGTCGCTGATCTGCTCGTAATAGCTGAGCGCAATCAGGTAATAGGCGTAAGGCGCATCCTTGTTACCCGGATGGATGGACAGGAACCGCTGCGCCGATGCGACGGTCTTGTTGTAATCGCCGGACACGTAATAGCTGAACGCACTCATCAACTGCGCCCGGCGTGCCCATGGGGAATAGGGATGCTGCCGCTCGACCTCGTCGAACAAGGCGGCGGCCAGTTCCGGACGCTGTCGGTCGAGTTGGCGACGCGCCTCGGTATACAGCGTCTCCACATCGCGCGCGACATAGGCCGTGTCGGTCGGACGCTCCGGGCCGCCCCCGCAGGAGGCGGTCAGAACGGTGGCTGCGGCAAGCGTGCCGAGCGCGCACATACGGGCGAAACGCGATTGGGTCTGCATGGCGCCAGCCTATAGCCAGCGCCCCGCTGAACGCCAAGTGAAGTTATCGCCTGTCCGCAACCGATTTGCGAAGGGTCAGTACGTCTTCTCGATCTCGTTCTCTGCCGCGACGGGCGGCAGCGAGCCTTTCAGCAGCAGGTAGCCGGCGATCGCCGCGATGGTCGATCCGGAAAGGACCCCCAGCTTCACGGCATCGATCTGCTCAGGCGTGGCGAAGGCGAGATTGCCGATGAACAGCGACATGGTGAAGCCGATCGCCGCGAGGAGCGAGAGCCCGTGGATTTGCCGCCAGTTGACCTCGTCCGGTAGCGTCGCAAGCTTCGCTTTCACCGCAAGCCAGGCGAAACCGAAGATGCCGATCTGCTTGCCGATCAGCAAGCCAAGCGCAATGCCGAGGGGCAGCGGCTCGAGAAGCGCGGCCGGCTCCAGCCCAACCAGCGTGACGCCTGCATTGGCGAAGCCGAAGATCGGGATTACGAGGAAGGCCACCCAGGGATGCAACGCATGCTCCATCCGCTCGAGCGGGCCGTGATCGCTGTTCGCGTCCAGCGGAATGGTCAGCGCAGCCGCAACCCCTGCCAAGGTGGCATGGACGCCGGATTTCAGGACGAATGCCCACATCAGGATCGCGAGCAGGACATAGGGAATGGTCGAGTTCACCTTCATCCGGCCAAGCGCCAGCATGACGACGAATACGATGGCGCCCGCACCCAGCATGCCGGTGTCGAGCTCGCCCGAGTAGAACAGTGCGATGATCGCGATGGCACCGATGTCGTCGATCACCGCAATGGCGAGCAACAGGGCCTTGAGCGCGACGGGCACGCGTGGACCGAGCAGCGACAGGATACCGAGCGCAAATGCGATATCGGTCGCCGCTGGAATGGCCCAACCGCGGATGTTTTCCGCCTCGCCGGCATTGATACCGATGAAGACCATCGCCGGAATGGCCATGCCGCCGACCGCAGCGATCAGGGGAAGCGAGGCCTTGTTCCAGCTCGACAATTGGCCTTCCAGCACTTCGCGTTTCACTTCCAGTCCCACCAGGAAGAAGAAGATCGCCATCAGGCCATCGTTGATCCACAACAGCATCGGCTTGTCGATCACGAAGCTGCCGATGGCGGCGACTATGGGTATGTTGAGGAAGTCGGCGTAATTGCCGGCGAGCGGGGAGTTGGCGACCGCCAATGCCAGCGCTGCCGCGAAGATCAGGACGATGCCGCCTGCGCTCTCCTTCTGAAGAAAGTCGCGCAGCAGGGGGGCGACGGCACGTACCATGGGGGATCTCCGCTTGTTGACCTAGCGCGATGCGCGCTCGCAAGTCAGGGGCGTTGAGTCAACTTCGCAGGCAAGAATGTTCACGTCCCGAAGCGCTGAGTGGATCGGACAGCCGACGCGGCGGCGAGCTGGGAATGGAGGGAAGAGGGCCCACCATCGCATCGGCTTGTCCGATACGGTCCGACATCACGTGCGCTGCTCGAGCGCTCGCCAGAGGGGCCCGGTCCGCACGGCCAAGATAGGAACGGGGCCGTCCCATGAAAAGCGAAAGCGGTCGCCGTTCGTCGAGTTTCATGCGCGGTTTGTCCGGCGAGCAAAGCCGACGCCATCTACGTCCTTTCGCCTTATCGACACCCCGGCTAGGGTTTGCATCGACCGACACTTATCCAAGGAAAAGACCATCACCGAAACCATCCTTCTCGTCGGTTGCGGCAAAATGGGGTCCGCCTTGCTGTCGCAATGGGTCCGCGGTCCCGAGGCGATCACGGTCGTCAATCCTTCGCGCGTCGCCGTCCCCGAGGGAGTTTCGTGGCATTCAAACCCGGGTGAACTGGAAGGCGCGCAGTTCGATTGCATCATCGCAGCCGTCAAACCGCAGATGTTCGACGATGTCATGCCGCAATACGCGGCTCACCTTGCGCCCGGCGGCTATGTCATATCAATCGCCGCCGGATACCGTGCCGAGCGTCTGTCGGACATCATGGCCGGCGCGCCGGTTGTGCGCGTGATGCCGAACATGCCCTCTGCCATCGGTCGCGGGGTCAGCGGGCTTTTCGCGGGCGCAAACGTGACCGATGCCCAAGCTGCGCATGCCGAGGCGTTCATGCAGCGTGCCGGATCGGTCATCGTGGTCGAGGAAGAAGACCGCATCGACCGCGTTACCACCGTCGCCGGGTCCGGGCCCGGATACATCTTCGAAATAGCCCGCGCCTATGTCGATGCCGCCATGGCTCAAGGCTTCGAGGAGGACGAGGCCCGGGCGATGGTGCTGGAAACCATGGCCGGGACCGTGGCGATGGCGCTGGACCACACGGACACATCACTGGAGGACCTGCGAAATTCGGTCACCAGCAAGGGCGGCACGACTGCTGCCGGCCTTGAAGCGCTGAACGGCGATGGCGAGCTGACCCGCCGCATGCACGCGACCTTGCAAGCGTGCTACGACCGCGCGGTCGAATTGCGGTAAGGCTTAGAGGGTATGAGCGATAACGTCACTGCGCATATTGCCGAATTGGGCGACAAGGCGCGCCAGGCCGCTCGCGTTCTGGCGACTGCCAACACGCAAGCAAAGAACGAGGCACTGCGCGCCGCAGCGAGCGCTTTGCGAGCGAGCACGGCCGACCTGCTTGACGCTAACGCGCGCGACGTAGACGGTGTCGCGGCTTCGAAGCCGGAAAGCTATCTGGACCGCCTGCGCCTGACCGAAGACCGCGTCGAGGGCATGGCGAGCGCCCTGGAGGACATTGCTGCTTTACCCGACCCGGTCGGCCGCGTGCTTGCGACCTTCGAGCGACCCAACGGCCTACGCATCGAGCGCGTCTCCGTGCCCATCGGCGTAATCGGCATGATTTATGAAAGCCGTCCCAATGTCGGCGCGGATGCCAGCGCGCTCTGCCTGAAGAGCGGCAATGCGGTCGTCTTGCGCGGGGGCAGCGAAAGCCGTCATTCCACTCGTGTCATTGTCGCGGCTATGCGCGCCGGTCTTTCATCGGCAGGCCTGCCAGAGGACGCCGTCCAGATGGTCGGCACGACCGATCGCAAGGCCGTGACTGCCCTTCTCAAGGCGAGCGACCACATCGATCTCGTCATTCCGCGCGGTGGACGCGGACTGGTAGAGCTGGTGCGCGATCAGGCAAGCGTTCCGACCCTGCTTCACCTCGACGGAAACTGCCACAGCTACGTGCATGAGGCGGCTGATCTCGACAAGGCTGTCTCCGTCATCCGCAACGCCAAGCTCCGGCGCACTGGCGTTTGCGGGGCGACCGAGAGCATCGTCGTCGATCGCGCAGTTGCCAAGGATTTCATTCCAAAGCTCGTCACATCGATGGCCGACGAGTGCGAATTGCGCGGTGACGATGAAGCAGTCGCCATCGATATGAAGGTCAAGCCTGCGTCGGACAGCGATTGGTCCACGGAGTATCTCGACGCCATTGCCTCGGTCAAGGTCGTCGGCGGACTGGAAGAGGCTATTGCCTGGGTGTCCGAACATTCGTCTGCGCACACCGATGCCATCTTTACCGAAGACGCCGAAGCAGCTCGACGGTTTATGACTGCAATTGACAGCGCGATCGTCATGCACAACGCCAGCACGCAATTCGCCGACGGAGCCGAATTCGGGATGGGCGCGGAAATTGGCATAGCGACCGGTAAGATGCACGCGCGCGGTCCGGTGGGGCTGGAGCAGCTGTGCAGCTCCAAATACATCGTGCATGGCGACGGGCAGGTGCGGGCTTGATGTGCCTTGCCGAGGCACTTCTCAGCTACGACTTTCCTTTCCCACTTAACCCTTTAGCGATTTCATCAGATTTTTGGGAATTCGGCTAATGTCCGACGTGAACATCCAATTTGAAATTGTTGAGACGATCAATAAGGACTCCGACATCGCGGGGTATATTGGGTCACTGATCCGCGAAGCGCTCGGCCTTGACCAACCGCTTGAAATGACCCTTTCTCAAATCGATTTCGGAAATGGCGGAACGGTTATCGTCCTCGGTAAAGTAGGCGGCGACTTGGCCACGATGAATGCGTTCATCGCCCACCCTTTCAGCAGCGAGGAAACAGCAATTACCGGTTATCAATCGGGTTTCAGCGCAACTGCCGATGCATATAGGGGAAAGGGCCTGTGGCCTAAGATGCTCGTCGCTAGCGAAGAGATACTTGCGAAGCGTAATGGACGATTTATTTTTGGATTTCCTAATCCGGTTTCTCACCCATTATTCGTCAACAAGCTTTGCTACTCCACCCAAAACATGATGAGAACCGTACTTCCGACCGTTGCAGCCGCTTTTTTGCGTGACGAACCGGATTTGGATCGCATCATGCCGGATGTGAGAGCGACCTATCGCTGGAAGCGGGCAAGCAGCGAAAAAGCTCTCATAAGTCATGAGTATCATGACGCCTACCTGTTCGGTCGGATGCGTCTCGCCAAAGGTGTGAAGCTACTCGACATAGGCGCGGTTGACTTCGGCACTTGCGATCCGAAAGACGTTATCAAGACGGCTTGTAGGGCGGCCGGGACCTATTTCTTTTCCATCGAAGTGTCGCAGGGATCGCGTATGGCATCCACTGTTCCGCTCATGCGACGATCCCGACCTATAATTTTTAAATCGCTGAAAGGACAAGCCTTACCGCCAAAATTAGAAATTTTCGGCGGCCTTGCCGATACCTATTGATTGGTAGCTGTTAAGGCGTAGTGACACACAGCAAAGGTCAGAAATTCATCGATGACAGCCGAATTGCGCCAAAAAATTATCCTGGCCGTCTGCACCTACTATCGCAACGAGGCGCTCACCTTGCTTCTGGAGCGGACAGCGGAGTTGTCGCGTACACACTGGCAGTCGGTAGAGCTTGGTGTTACTGTTGTAGATGATAGTCTCGACGGCCAAGCCCGTCCAGTCGCCGATAAGATGCGTGAACAGTTCCCGCTCGGCCTTGAATATTACCGTTGCGGCCATGGTAATATCTCGCTCGCGCGAAATATGGCAATCGACAATGCCATGCAGCGCGGGGACTTCATCGCCATGACCGATGATGACTGCGAACCTCATCCCGACTGGCTCTCGCAACTAGTTTTAGTGCAGGCGGAGACTGGGGCACAGGCCACTACGGGATTAATGCTTCGCCGAGCACCAAATCATGCGCCCAAGTGGTTGACGGAACAGCCTTTTCTCGAACTGGGTGAATTTGACGCAATTGATGGGGAAGACCTGGAAACCGGCTACACCAACAACTGCCTGCTTAGCAGCAGGATAATACGCGAGAACCCGCGGCTGAGATTCGACCCGGCGTTGGGGAAGACGGGCGGCGAAGATATGGTGTTCTTTCAAAATTTCAGAAAGGCTGGGAACCGTGTCGCCTTTGCGGCTAATGCCTTTGTATATGAAAACGAGCCGGATGAGCGCCTAACCCTCCGATACCAAATTGAACGCTATTTCTGGCATGGCAACTCCTCTATTGTCACCTCATTAAGGGCTGGCCAATCGCGCGCGCGTATGGGAATCCATGCCTGTGCCACCATTGTCCGCGCGGCTGTTCGTCCTGTCCGCCAGATCGGATCGGGTAAGCGGCCGCAGCTTCTATACACTCTCGCTAAGCTTAGTGAGGGATTCGGCAAACTAGTCGGGGTCTTCGGGATCAAGGTCGACCACCATTAGGAGTTAGCGATGCAGGCGGTCAAGATCGAGGCGGATGCGGACGATGCGATGGCCCGGCAAAGATCCAAACGGCGCGGTGACGGAATGACGTTTGATTCTAAAGAGTCCGATCCTACAAAATTACCTCAAGCCGGCAAGCTGTCGGACTGGAAGCTGACGCATTTTTGCAGCGACGGATTTCTGTTTCCGTAATCGTTCGTCTTATTGGCGCACAAGCGCCGATGCCCAGTCCAAACTCGCGTGGAATGTCGATGTAAGCCGCGCACCGTCGATGACCGTGTATTTTCCACTGGTCGAGATCGTATGCAGTCCATCTCGATACGGTGACGCCTTCCGAGGACGAACCTCGCTTACCTGCTCCTCCGCAAACCCTTCTTCGCCGAGCCGGACGATGCGGTTGATGACGATATTCTCGCCATAATAGTCGGCACAGTTCTGACTTGGTCGATAGAGCTCGCCATCATGCTCGAAGATGTGGCCTGCCGGACGCGCCGATCCCAAATCCGATTTTAGCGGCGAATCCTGACACGCACTCCACGGACCCGAAATCGCATCGGCCGTAAACATGTACAGGTCGCGATTGACGTTCGGGCCGCTCTTCGTGGCGAAAATCCAGTATTTTCCATCACGTTCGATAAGGCTGGCATCGACCAGCGGCTGTTCGCTCAGGACGTGGATGGGTACCTCGAAGCCACGGTCTGGATCGTAGGCAGCTACGATCCCCGCGTCCCCCTGCTCCGGCATGACGAGGTCGGTGTCGGTCGAAGACACGGTGTAGGGATACGAGAGATGGTGATCGGTCCGCATGACAGGCTCGACCGGACCGAACTTGTGTCCGTCGTAGGTGACGTGGTCGATCGTTCCGCGGTCCTCGGACCATCGCAATTGCTCGAAATAGATGTCGATCCCTGTCCCATCCCGCCTGCCGATGGGGAACGGGTCGGCCCTGAACAGCGCGCGCTCCTCGTCCATCCAGCACAGGGCATCGAGCGCCTCGTCCTGCGCCTTCCTCCCCAGCAGACCCGCGACCTGCGCGATGGGATAGGGGGTGACCGCAATGTTCCAGCTCTGCCGGAAAAGCCGATAGCGCACGGCGTCCTGCACTCGGCGAAGGAAACTGCGGTTTGCGATCGGTCTTCTCCCCTGCCAGTCGCGACACCTGGCGCTATTGCCGCTGGCTCGCCCTGCCCACAACAGCGCCTCCATTGCAACAACAGCGCCAGCGATCTCCCATCCCGAAACATCCCGCGCGCCGTCAAGTCCAATGCCAACAACCGCGCCAATCCCATAGCGCTTTCCTACGCGCCCCTCGCGCGGCTATGCTACCTCCCCCATTGCGCAGGAGGAGGAGGCCTACGCATGACCCGCCGCACCGACAATCGTGAGACCCGCGAGCCCATCCCCGCAGGACAGCTGCCCGCCTTTACCCCCGTCCCCCGCCGCACGAGCCGCCATGACGGCTGGACCGAGGACCGCCAGCGCCGCTTCATCGAGGCGCTAGCCGATACCGGCAGCGTCAAGGCCGCCGCGCGCGCCGTCAACATGAGCGCGGAGGGCGCCTACCACCTGCTCCGCCAACCGGGGGCGGAGAGCTTTCGCGGGGCGTGGCAGACCGCACTCGACCTCGGCGTGCAGCGGATCGAGGACGTCGCCATGGACCGCGCGCTCAACGGGGTGGAGATGCCGGTCTATTCCTATGGCCAGCTGGTCGGCACGCGCACCTCCTATAACGACCGCCTGCTGATGTTCATGCTGAGGAACCGCGCGCCCGAGCGGTTTACCGACGGCCGCGGTGCGAAGGGGCTGGGGGGCCTCAACGCCATCGGCAAGATGGAGATGGAGCGCCTGAAGAAGCAATGGCGCGCCGAGTGGGAGGCCGAACGCGCACAGAGCGCCAGCGACGACGAGGACGCGGTGCTCGCCGCGATCAACGCCAAGCTATCGTCCCTGCGCGATCGCCAGCTTACCGCCATGAGCCCCCGCACCCGCGCCGCCTACGAGGAATACCGGCGCCTGGAACGCGAAGACGAGGAAGCCGGCTATTGCTACCTGGAAGACCCGGAGCACCCGGACTTCATTGGCCCCGCCCACCCCGGCTCAACCGACGCCGAGGACGACCCGCTCCCTCTCCCCCCACCCGGCTGGGGCGAACGCGACGGTCGAGGAGGAGAGCGAGGAAGAAAACCCGCGCTGGCGCAGGCTTACGGATGATGGGTGGGATTAGCGCGGACTAGCAGGCTAGCGCTAATCCGGTCCGCGACCAGCGGACCGCAAGGCCGGAAGCGAAGTCAAAGACGCAGCTGGCCAAAGGCCACCTGCACGGCCGCTCGAGCTTATGCGAGGGGGTCGGAGCCATCGGCGGCGACGGCGCTAAGCGCCAACCAAGCGAGCCGGACGGCTCGCGCCCGCAGGGGCCAAAGAAAATACTCGAACCCGGGAATGCCGTTACGAGACAGCGCAGGCGCTACGCGTCGAACCCGTGAAACTCTCGATGCCAAGACAAGAACTTGGGATGCGGCCTGTACGAGTCAGTTTGCGGCGCTTTCAGCTTCCCCGTTGAATTAATAATCAACTCTACACCGTCACGGTCATTGACCTTGCGATGCACGATGATCTCAAGATCATCCCTGAAGCCGATCAGACCACGGTCGAACATCCAATGTGCGGTGCCTGACAGCGCAAGGCCATTGCGCACGCTGTCAGGGCCGCCATGCTCGACCGGGCGGATATGCGCGGCCTGCGCTTCCAAGCGGCCACCGCCATTGACCAGCTTCCATCCTGTCACCGCGCAGCGGCCATCGTAGGCGTGCATAACGGCGCGGCGGAAAGCACGGTCGCGGAATGGCTTGGAAACGAGTGACAGGACGATTGGCCGCTCAATCTCGAACGGGGTCTGATGCTCGCGGACACGGTTGTCCTCGACGATCTCGTCATCGCTGCGAGGCAGGAAGTCTTCATCCGGCAGGCCGAGCGAGATGATCCGTGCGAAGTCTGCATGCGAAAGCGGGCGCACCGCGGCTTGGGCGCGACCCGATACTTTGCCTTCCTCATTGAGAACACCGCGCTCCACCTGTTCGCCATTCACGACATGCGGTACGGTCGGCTCAAATGGCAGATAGCTGCCTTTCTCGATGATCGCACGATAGCGGTCAGGCTCAGTCGGGTCAGGTATGATTTCCTCGACCTTCGCCACCGCGAAGAAGCCTTTGGAGTTCGGGATTTTGACAGGCTCCCGATAGACAATCCAGTCGCCGACCATCTGCTCTGCGCGGCTGAGATAGCTTTTCGGAAACTGGTAATGCACCTCAGGTATGTCGTCGTAGATTGACCCATCCTTGTGCATGAAAACGCCGAAGGTCATGGCCTTCTATTGCCATCTTGAGCAGCGGTGACCAAGCGAGATATTGCCGCACCCGCGCTTGTTTACAAACTTATCCCCAGATGACATTTTTCACGCCAGTTGACAAAATCTCCAAAATGCCCACCGTGTACTAAGCGCTTAACCGGAGAATTTTGTAATGCATCCTTGGGATCATGACCCTGCACTGACCGAAGATAGACTTGTTGAAATTGGCCGCCTCATTAAGGTCGGTCGGAACCACGCCCTTGATAGATACGATCCCACGGTCGGTTGCGACGCGTGGACCGTTGGATGCGAGGCTTTTAAGTTTCAGTGCTACCAAATTGAGAACGCGTCCTATGACCTGCCGTGGCTCGAGGTGTTGAACTCGAGCATGGAATTCGTCTTCAGCATCGGCGGTGTAGGCATGCGCTTTTACCGTGGCGAACCAAGCGATCCTCACGAGCGCACGCTCCGGCAAACTTTCTCCGAACTCACTCGGATCGAGTCTGTTTGCCGAAGATGAGCTAGAAAGATCGGGCCAAACGGTTCTTTATCGGTTTGCTGTCGAAACGGATATCGATGGATCGATCACTCAAATTACTTTCGTGGTCTTATCGGGTGGCAGCCCTCTGATCGTTTGGCCCGTCCCGCTTGACCAACCAGTCATTGGCGTCTCACCGATCCGGCCAGAGCGGAGCGAGGGCGTCGTCCTTCCATTCCCGAAGGTGTCCCCCAAGAGGGACAACAAAGACAAGAAGAACTCAAGACTGAGGCGAACGCCTGATGATCAAAAATCAACACGACGATTGTTGAAGGCATAGAAAATGGAAATTGCGGGAGAACAATTGCGGCTGGCGCGGCTCGCACACGGCTATTCGCTCGAGGCGCTTGGCGAGCGAGTTGGGGCTTCGCGCCAGTACCTTCATCTTCTTGAGACAGATGCACGTACACCGGCTGCGGACCTCCGCTTAGCTCTTTGCGATGTCCTTGGTGTCACAGAGCAATTTTTGACCACTCCCTTGCGGTCAACTGTTCGTCCCGAACAGTGTCATTTCCGCGGGCATATTGCTCGACCAGCCTCGGTGACTAGCCAAGTGCTGGCCCGAGGTACGATGCTAGATAAATTGGTAGCTGAACTGGAAAGGTACGTTGATTTGCCCGACGTTTCTTTTCTAGACATTCCCGCTAGCGACAATGAAGGCATTGAACTTGCAGCTGATAGCGCACGCAAGCATTGGCGGCTGGGCCTCGATGGACCGATTGTCAGCATGATGCGGGTAGTCGAAAACGCCGGTGCAGTAGTGTCTTACTTTGGCGACTTGTCGGAACGGGTCGATGCATTTTCTATGGATCGCCGCAGACCCATTTTGGTCCGAAGCTCAATTAAAGAGAGTCTTTGTCGACAGCGTTTCGATTTTGCGCATGAAGTAGGCCATCTGATTATGCATCGCGGTGTGCAAACCGGCGATCGAGAAACTGAAAATCAAGCACACCGCTTCGCGGGAGCTTTTCTATTTCCTCGAGCGGCGTTTCTGCGTGAGTTCCCCCGCGGCCGCAATATCGATTGGATCGCGCTTGCTCGCCTCAAACTTCGTTGGAAGGTTTCCATGCGAGCGATGGTAAAGAGGGCTTACGATCTAAGAATACTGTCAGCGGCGCAATATCGGACCGCAAATATCCATTTCGCGAAAACAGGCCAGACGAAGCAGGAGAAATACGACGATGACCCTCGACTTCCGGTAGAGCAGCCGGAGCTTCTTCCGATGGCGTTAGAAAGTGTAAATGATATCGTTTATGGCGGCGTCATTTCAGTCGGCCACGAGATCGGATTTGCGCAAAAAACTGTCGAGTTGGTTTCAGGGCTCGAAATGCCCCATTCACCACTGCCGCAGGATCCAAAGATAGTGAGGCTACGACAGAAAGATTAGGTCAGAAATCGCGCCGCCTGATCCGTAGCGTCGAATTCAATTTTCAGCCGAAGATCGATCATAGTGATTGAAGCCATTTTGGCGCCGGAACTGACCAAGGGCTTCGCACCAGTCAGCACTTATTGCTAATACCTGTTCGGTCACCGCTCTTAGACATTCAGGGGTGAAAAAGGAATTTTCTGGTCCCAAGTCAGTGTTTATGAAATCCATCACATTGCCATGACAGATATTGTTACGAAGCCGAACAATCCGGACATCAATCTTATCCGGCTTCTGCGATGAAAGTTTGTCAAAGAAATCACCTTCATCATTAAATGCGAGGTATCGCACCGGCATGCCTGCTTCTTGAGCGTTTTCGATAAGAGCATTGCTGAGAACGCGATAAGGCGAGATGTCTCGGATGTCGTCACCTGGCTCCATGGACAACAGATGCAAAGTCACCCTAAGCGTGGCTTCGATGCCATTCAGCAACGACGACAATGCAGGAACATACAGTCGGTTGACGTAAGCATCGTGACCTTGAATAAAAAACCAATGTTGCTCAGCTGCACATAAGCTTTCGACGAATAGATTCCGCACCTTCCAAAATTCGGAGTAGCGGACATTCTGTTCAGTTATGTAGTCCAATCCAGCATCCTCCACTAACCCCTTACTCCTCCCCCATCCGCAGCGCAGCGATAAACGCCTCCTGCGGGATGCTCACATTGCCATACTCGCGCATCCTTGCCTTGCCCTTCTTCTGCTTCTCCAGCAGCTTTTTCTTGCGGCTGATGTCGCCGCCGTAGCATTTGGCGGTGACGTCCTTGCGCAGGGCGGCGATGGTTTCGCGGGCGATGATCTTGCCGCCGATCGCGGCCTGGATCGGGATCTTGAACAGGTGGCGCGGGATGAGGTCTTTCAGGCGCTCGCACATGCCGCGGCCGCGCTCTTCCGCCACGGCGCGGTGGACGATCAGCGATAGCGCGTCGACCGGCTCGTCGTTGACGAGGATGTTCATCTTCACGAGGTCGCCTTCGCGAAGGCCGATCTGTTCGTAATCGAAGCTGGCATAGCCGCGGCTGATGCGACTTCAGGCGGTCGTAGAAATCGAACACCACCTCGTTCAGCGGCAGCTCGTAGGTCACCTGCGCGCGGCCGCCGACATAGGTCAGGTCGGTCTGGATGCCGCGGCGGTCCTGGCACAGCTTGAGGATGGCGCCGAGATATTCGTCGGGCGTGTAGATCACCGCCTTGATCCACGGTTCCTCCACCGCGTCGATCCGGTTCACGTCCGGCCAGTCGGCGGGGTTGTGGATGTCGACGACGGCGGCGTCCTCGTTCTTCGTGTGGGCGAGGTGGACGCGGTAGACCACGGACGGCGCCGTGGTGATGAGGTCGAGGTCGTATTCGCGGCTCAGGCGTTCCTGGATGATCTCCAGGTGCAGCAGGCCGAGGAAGCCGGCGCGAAAGCCGAAGCCCAGCGCGGCGGAGCTTTCCATCTCGTAGCTGAAGCTGGCATCGTTGAGGCGCAGCTTGCCGATGCTCTCGCGCAGTTTCTCGAACTCGGCGGCGTCGACGGGGAAGAGGCCGCAGAAGACCACGGGCTGCACTTCCTTGTAGCCGGCCAGCGCCTTGTCCGCCCCGCTCTTCACCGTGGTGATGGTGTCGCCGACGCGGGCCTGTTCGACTTCCTTGATCTGCGCGGTGATGAAGCCGATTTCGCCCGGGCCGAGTTCGGGCAGGTCGGTGCGCTTGGGGGTGAAGCAGCCGACGCGGTCGATCAGGTGCTGCGTGCCGCCCTGCATGAAGCGGACGTTCAGGCCCTTGGTGAGGACCCCGTCGATGACGCGCACGAGGATGACGACGCCGAGATAGGGGTCGTACCAGCTGTCGACCAGCATGGCCTTGAGCGGGGCGTCGCGGTCGCCCGTGGGCGACGGGATGCGGGCGACGAGGGCTTCGAGCGTTTCCTCGATGCCGATGCCGGATTTGGCGGATGTGAGGACGGCGTCGGAGGCGTCGAGGCCGATGATGTCCTCGATTTCCTTGCGGACCATGTCGGGTTCGGCGGCGGGCAGGTCGATCTTGTTGATGACGGGGACGATTTCGTGGTCGTGCTCGATCGACTGGTAGACATTGGCGAGGGTCTGGGCTTCCACGCCTTGCGCGGCGTCGACGACGAGGAGCGCGCCTTCGCAGGCGGCGAGGCTGCGCGAGACCTCGTAGGCGAAGTCGACATGGCCGGGCGTGTCCATGAGGTTGAGCTCGTAGGTCTCGCCGTCCTTGGCGGTGTAGTTGAGGCGGACGGTCTGCGCCTTGATGGTGATGCCGCGCTCGTTCTCGATGTCCATGTTATCAAGGACTTGCTCGGACATCTCGCGATCGGTCAGGCCGCCGCAGAACTGGATCAGCCGATCGGCCAGCGTGGACTTGCCATGGTCGATATGCGCGATGATGGAGAAGTTACGGATCTTGGAAAGGTCGGTCATTGCGCCGCCGCCTTTAGCCGCACTGACCTACCCTGTCAGCAGCAAAGCGCGGCGCGCAGCAATGGTTTTCAGCGAAGCGGTGCGGCTCCGAAGAAGACGCCGAAAGCGCGGCACCAGATGACGACCGATTGCGCATCGGCGATGTCGTAGTCGGCCGGCAGGCGATAGATCTGCTCGCCGCTGGAGAAGTCGAGGCCGCCGAGGTCGACGTGCTTTGCCGCGCGAACGGCACGACCTCCGGCGGGAGCGTCGGCTCCGCTGACCCAGACGCGCAGGTCGGGGCCGCCGCGTACCTTGAAGTCGGCGTGCAGCTTAATGCCGAGGCCGCCGCCCTTGAGGCGCACGATGCTGGCCTTGCCGGATGCAGGGTGTGCACGGTCGCCGACAAACTGGCCGCTGGAGGCGACTTCGGCTGCAGCGACCGGCGATGCCGTAAGCAGGCCGACACCGGCGGTCAGGACCGAGGCCGAGCTGCCGAGTGCGAGAGCGAGGGGTGCGAGTGCTTTGAGATAGTACATGTGAATGAGCCTTTCTGTGCGTCGATTACACAGCTCCATTCGCGGCTCATCGTGCATAAGTTACGGCTCACTCTATCAAAGCCGCGGGGAAAAATCGATTACAGCGATCGATTGTGCGGTCAGCCCTGATCGGGTCCTCCACCCTGTCTGGGTGCGTTGGCAGAGAGTTTGAACTGTGCAAAGCTGCCCGGCGCAGCGTCGGGCGCCTGGCTGTATTTGCCCGGCGGAAGCGCGGTGAGCGGAGCGCCGGCAGCGGCAAGCGCATAGGGGCTGACCCGGTGGCGGGTGCAGAGCCCACCTGCGCCATCGTCGACGAGATCTTGTTCGAATTCGACGCCTTGCGTGTCGTCCATCGTGCGGCGAACGGTGCAAACGGCCAACTGCCCCTGTCCGAAGTCCAGCACGAATTGCGTACCGACGGGCACCTCTTCCAGCCCTTCGATCATGGCGCCCGAGCGCGACATGTTGCGCAGTGTGACGTCGTAGTAGTGATCCTCGTGGATCAGGCCGATCTTGCGGAAGACGGTCCGGCGACTGGCGCGCTGGCTGCCCTGGTCGGTCGGCTCGATGACCCAGTCGCCCTGCGCGATTTCTTCCAGCACCACGTCCTGCGCGACGGCATCGGAGAACACGAAGCCCTGTACGAAGCCTACGCCGTTGCCCTTGAGCTCGGCCATCAGCTTCATGGCATGGACGCCGGTTGCAATGGTTTCCATTCCCATCGCCTGCGCCAAGGCCACTACGGCGCGAACAAGCTCCATGTCGCCCAGATCGTTGCCCATGACGGGTTCGAAATAGTTGGCGCCCAGCTTCAGGGCGTTGAACGGCGCGCGTCGGATATACGCGAGCGAGGACAGGCCGGTGCCGAACTGATCGAGCGTCAGGCGCACGCCCAGCTTGAACAACGCGCCCAATGCAGCATCGACCTTGGACGCCTCGCCCAACAGGACACTCTCGTTGAGTTCCAGCTCGAGACGCGCAGGATCCAGGCCTGTGTCTTCCAGAACGCTTTCGATCATTTGCACGAAACCGGCGGTTTCGAACTGGATCGGAGAGATATTGATCGAGAGGCGCAGAGCTTCCGGCCATTCGCAAGCTTCTTCGCAAGCGCGGCGCATCGCCCATTCGCCGATCGGCACGATCAGGCGGCTGCCCTCGGCCACGGGAATGAATGTCTCCTGCGCGACGCGCCCGCGGTCTTCGTCTTCCCAGCAATATTGCGCTTCGAGCGAAACGACGGTGTTGGTAGCCAAGTCGACGCAGGGCTGGTATTCCAGTGTGAAGTTCCCTGCCTCGATAGCCTCGGCCAGATCGTCTTCCATCCGTTTGCGCAAGTTTGCTTCGTGCTCGAGATCAGCGGCGTAAAAACGGAATTGGCCGCGCCCACCGTTCTTCGAAGCATAAAGCGCCAGGTCGGCAGCACGGGACAATTCGTCACGCTCGACACCGTCATAGGGCGCGACGGCGATACCGACCGATGCGCCGATGGTGCAGCGCCCTTCCTCGACCGAGTAGGGCTGCGACAGCATCTGGATCACTTTCTTGGCAATTTCGCCGAGTTCGCCGCGATCGTCCATGTCGGGAATGAGAATCTGGAATTCGTCTCCGCCGAGGCGACCAATCTCACCGCGTCCTGCAACGACGGTGTTCAGCCGCTCCGCCACCTGGCGAAGCAACTGGTCACCTGCCGCGTGGCCGAGCGTATCGTTGACCTGTTTGAACCGGTCAAGATCCAGCATGAGCAAGGCGGCAGCACGCTTGGCACTGCGGAATGTCTGCAGGGTAGAGTCGATCCGCTGTTCCATCCGATGGCGATTGGCCAAGCCGGTCAACTGGTCGAATTTGGCGAGACGGCTTGCCTCTTCCTCGCTGCGGAATTCTTCGGTGATATTGCTGGCCGTGCCGCGAAATCCGACGAACTCGTTGTCTTCATCGTAGATTGGACGCCCCGACAGGCGCAGGACCAGATCGGCTTCGGGATCGCCCGTCTCGACTGTCAGACCGGCAAAGCTCTTGCGCGTACCCAACTTCAGCCCGAGCGAGCGAGCATCGCCATCGCCGGGTACGGGATCGAGGAGATGTTGCAGCTGGTCATCGAAAGCGCGGTCGCCCTTGCGGCCCAGCAATCGATGGATGGCCGGGCTCAGATACGTCAGGACACCGCGCGCATCGGTCGCCCAGAAGCACGCAACTCCGCTGTTTTCCAGCTGTTCGACGATGGCCAGCTTGTCCGATCCCGAAAACTCGGGCGCAGGGGGGATGTATCTGCCGTCCCCCGGCACATCTTCGCCCGTTTTGCGGGACTTGAAGAAATCGGTGAAGGGCATAACGCCCATGTGGCTACAACCTCATCGCAAGGATCGTGGTTCAATCCGCCTAGACAGGAATGGTTATCATCGTCCTAACGCGACGGCGCAATGTGGCAGGTATTCCGACAGTGCGCCTCGCTGACTGCGCGATTATCAATAGATGTCGACAACCGTCTCGGCGAATCGAGGTATGCTGACCGGGCCATTGGGTGCGGACAACATTCCGTACGCATCCTTGGGTAGCGCAGCGAGCGGCCTTCCCGCTGCCTCGATGGCGTAAGGCGAAACGCGGTGACGAGTGCACAGGCCATCCGCGCCATCGCTGATGAGAGGCGTCTCGAATTCGACGCCCTGGACATGTTTATCCGAGCGTCGGACCGTTGCCACGGCCAGCTGTCCATCCCCCAGGTCGATGACGAAGTCGGTTCCAACGGGCACGTCGAGCAAGCCCTCGATACGCGCACCCGTTTTCGAAATGTTGCGCAACACGACCTTGTACCGATGATCTTCGTGGATCGCGCCGATCTTGCGCAGTACCGTACGCCTTTCGGAGCGGTACTTCTCCGGACCGCGCGGCTCGTATCGCAGCTCGCCCCGTTCGAGACGTGCACACGCTTCGTCGTGCGTAACCGGGCGCGAGAAAATATAGCCCTGGATATGGCTTGCCCCGCGGTCGATGACGAGTTCGAGTTCGTCCTTCGTTTCCGTGCCTTCGGCCACGGTTTCCATCTTCAGTGCCTTGGCCAGGCTGACGATGGCGCTGACAATGGCGGAGTTGTTGTTCCCCTCCTCGGTCGAGCCGCGCACGAAGCTTTGGTCGATCTTGATCTTGTCGAACGGCGCATGGCGCAGATAGCTCATCGACGAATAGCCGGTTCCGAAATCGTCGAGCGCGAGGCGGATGCCCAACTCTTTCAGCTCGCGGAAAACGGCCAGCGTCTGGGCCTCGTCACCGGCGAAAACGCTTTCGGTTATCTCCAGCTCGAGTCGCTCGGGCTTGAGGCCGGACTTGGTCAGCGCCCGCTGCACGACCTGGACAAAATCGTCCTTGGCAAACTGTGTCGGCGACACGTTGACGGCGACGCGCAATTCGACCGGCCATTCTTGTGCCTGCTCGCACACGCGGTTGAGAGCCCATTCGCCGATGACATTGATCATCCCGATATCCTCGGCACAGGCGATGAAGATTTCGGGCGATACGAAGCCGCGGTCCGGATGCTCCCAGCGAATGAGCGCCTCGAAGCCCGAAAGCTTGTAATCGCCGGCGTTGATGATCGGCTGGTAGTGCATGACCAGTTCTTCACGATCGAGCGCGTCGCGCAGGTCCTCTTCAAGCTGACGCCGCAGCTTGGCGCCTTCCTTGAGGTCGCTCGAATAGAAGCGGTACTGCCCGCGCCCGCCGCCTTTGGCGGCATATAGCGCAAGATCGGCTGCCTTGATGAGTTCTTCGGCATCGAGGCCGTCATAGGGCGCGACGGCGATTCCCAACGACACGCCGATGATGGCGCGCGATCCGTTTATGGAATAGGGTTGCGCGACCATCTGGATTAGTCGGGTTGCGAGCTGGCCCAAATCGCCGCGATCGTCCTGATCGGGGAGGATGACGAGAAATTCGTCACCGCCAAGGCGTCCTATCTCCGCATCGCTACCCAACACGTTACCGAGCCGTGCCGCGACCTGCTTGAGCAGCTCGTCGCCGGCAGGATGACCGAGCGTATCGTTTACCTGCTTGAAGCGGTCGAGATCCAGCATCATGAGGGCGCAGGATCGCTTGGCGTTCCGATTGTTCCGAAGGGTACTGTCGAGCCGGCGATTGATCCGGTGGCGGTTCGCAAGGCCAGTCAGGGTGTCGTATTGCGCCAGACGCTGTGCATCGCGGCGTGTCGCCCTGCCCTCGGTGACGTCCTTCGCACTTCCTCGATAACCGAGAAACCGGTTGTTCGCATCGAACTGCGGCTTGCCGGCCAGTTCGAGGTACATGTCCTCGCCATGCAAGGCGATCATAACCGGAAGATTGCTGATCGAGTTGCGCGCGCCCAGATAATAGGCAAGCGGTCGCGCTTCCATCGAACCGTCGTCCGCGTCCTGCCTGTCGGGGACGAACAGCTCCGCCAGCGATCTGCCGTAGACCGCACTTTCTTCCATGCCGAAGCGAGCAAGGGCGCTTTGCGTGAGGTAGATGATACGACCTTTGTCGTCGGTCGCCCAGAACCAGCCTAGTCCCGACTGCTCGAAACTGTCGAGCAGTTCGACACGCCGGGCATGGTCGTTCTGCGCAATCGGGCACAATCCGTCGTCATTATCGTGCTTGCGCGCGGTTATGCCGAAAAATCGGGCCATCGTCGTGTCGGTCCAATCCCTTTTTGTCCCTGCTCCGAAGCGAAGCAATGTGAACATGGATCTAGGCGTTAACTCTTACCAAACGGCTAACCATTGTCCGACCCGCGCTTCGCCCGACTTGCCAGCGACGCGGCGGCATTGCATGGTGTATCGGCAAAGGCGGGGAGACCTTTATGCGGCAGATTGCGATCGTGGGGTCCGGTCCGGCGGGCTATTACACGGCCGAAGCGGCGGGCAAGACCTGGGGCGACGATGTCAGAGTCGATGTGTTCGACGCGTTGCCCGTGCCTTACGGCCTGATCCGCACAGGTGTCGCGCCCGACCACCAGTCGATCAAGAAAGTCGCCATGCGCTACGAGCGTACTGCGCTGACCGACAATGTGCGCTTCGTCGGCAATGTCAATGTGGGCAGCGACGTCAGTGTGGCCGAGCTGGCCGATCTCTACGACGCTGTCATCTTCGCAACCGGCGCGCCGGAAGACCGCAGTCTCGGCATCGATGGCGCGGACCTGAACAACGTCTTCGGCAGCGCGGCTTTCGTCGGCTGGTACAACGGCCATCCCAAGTTTGCCCGAATGGACCCGGACCTGTCCGGCAAGCATGCGGTGGTTGTCGGTATGGGCAATGTCGCTTTGGATGTGGCGCGCATCTTGGCGAAGACCGAGGGCGAGTTGGCAGGCTCGGACATCGTCGGCCACGCGCTCGATGCGCTGCGACAGTCCAAGATCGAAGCGATTACCATCCTGGGTCGCCGCGGGCCGCACCAGATCATGATGACGCCGAAGGAGCTGGGCGAGCTGATGCAGCTCGAGCGCGCAAGCCCGGTAGTCGAAAAGGACGATCTGCCTCCTGCCGACGACGATGCGATACTGGAGCCCGGCCTGCGCAAATCGGTCGGCCTTTTGCGAGACTTTGCGGATATACCGCCCGCCATCCACGCCGATACGCCCATCGACATTGCTTTCGACTTCTTCGCCAACCCGATGGCTCTGCATGGAGACGATGGCAAGGTCACGCACGTCGAAGTCGAGCGCACGACTATCGAGAAGGGCCGCGCTGTCGGCACTGGCGAATACCTATCGCATCCCCGCCGACATCGTGGTCACCTGCATCGGCTATCGCTCCTCGCCCATAGACGGCGTGCCGTTCGAAGAGCGCGCCGGACGCTTCGCCAATGACGAGGGGCGTATCGTGCCGGGCCTGTATTGCGTCGGCTGGGCGAAGCGCGGACCGACCGGCACCATCGGCACCAACCGGCCCGACGGCTACAACGTCATCGAGAAGGTGGCCGAGGATATCGGCGAAGGCGGGCGCAAGCAGGGCCGCGAAGGCTTCGACGCTCTGGCCGCCGAACGGAAGCTGGACGTAGTCACATTCCGCGACTGGCAAAAGATCGAGGCGGCAGAGACCGCAGCCGCGCGCGATGGCAGTCCGCGCGAAAAATTCGTCGACATCGCCAGCATGATCGCCGCCAGAGGATAGACGGAACACCCGGACAACCGGGGCCGTTCACGAAATACAAGAGAGGACAGACCAACACATGCCAAAGCTCGAAGACGAAGCTGCCCAGCACACCAGCGCTCTAGGCCCGCTGATCGGCCTGACGCGCGAGGACATCTTCGGCGCAGTCGCCGTCATGCTGCGCGAGACCGCCTCCGACCCGCAGCGACTGATGAAGCATAGCCAGGCCATGGGCGAAGACATGCTCAAGATCATGACCGGCAAGAGCGAGCTTGCGCCCGACCCGAAGGACCGCCGCTTCCAGGACCCGACCTGGCAGTACAACCCGTTCATGCGCGCGGGAATGCAATATTACCTCGCGGTGCAGAAGGGCGCCTCGCGCTGGCTGGAAGATCTCGAACTGGACGAGCTGGAGAAGGATCGCGCCCGCTTCGTCTCCAACATCATCATCGACAGCCTCGCGCCGACCAACACGCTGGCAGGCAATCCCAGCGCCCAGAAGATGGCGATCACCAGCGGTGGCCTCAGCCTCGTGAAGGGCCTGAAGAACGCCTACGAAGACATGGTCAACAACAAGGGCATGGTCAGCCAGGTCGACAAGAAACCGTTCAAGCTGGGTGAAAACATCGCGACGTCCAAGGGCGATGTCGTCCTGCGCACCGAGATGATGGAGCTGGTCCATTACGCACCGACGACGGACCAAGTGTACAAGGTCCCGCAGCTCACCATCCCGCCGCAGATCAACAAAATGTATATCAACGATCTGTCGCCGGAAAAATCGGTGGTGAAGTAGCAGGTCGACAACGGCATCCAGACCTTCGTCATCAGCTGGAAGAACCCGACGGCGGAACAGGGCCACTGGGACATGACCGACTACGTCAACTCCTGCCGCGAGGCGATGGAGGCGGTGTCCAAGATTACCGGCTCGAAGAAGGTGAATGTATCCGCCGGCTGTTCGGGCGGACAGACGGCCGCGATGCTGGCCAGCAAGATGGCCGCGGACGAGGACGATCTGCTGGGCGCGTTGACGCTGATGGTGTGCGTGCTGCATCCCAAGCAGAACGACATCGAGGCAGGCTCGCTGGTCAGCAAGAACGGTCTTGCGCTTGCCCGTCGGCGGGCGTCGAAGAAGGGCGTCATCAAGGGCGACGATCTGGCGCGCGGCTTTGCATGGTTGCGGCCCAACGACCTGATCTGGAACTACGTCATCAACAATTACCTGCTCGGGCAGGACCCGCCGGCTTTCGACGTTTTGTTCTGGAATGCGGATGCGACCAATCTGTCCGGCGCGCTGATGAACGATTTTCTGACGCTGTTCGAAACGCTCGCCTTCACCAAGCAGGGCGAGGTCGAAATGGTCGATCACAAGATCGACTTGTCCAAGGTGACGAGCGATCTGTTCATCCTCGGCGGTGTGACCGACCACATCACGCCGTGGAAGGCGACATACCGCTCCACGCGCCTGTTCGGCTCGGACGACGTCACCTATGTCCTGTCGCCATTCGGGCCATATGCAGGCGATCCTGAACCCTCCGGGCAATCCGAAAGCGAAGTACTTCGTCCAGAAGGATGGCGATGCGCCGTTGCCCGAAACGGCCGATGCGTGGCTGGAAGGTACGGAAGAAGTTTCCGGCTCGTGGTGGCCTTTCTGGATGGAATGGCTACAATCGCGCTCGGGCGAGAAGAAGAAGGCACCGGCCAAGACCGGGAAACAAAAGCTTCCAGCCGCTGGACCCCGCACCGGGTCTCTACGTTATGGAAGCTTGCTGAAAGAACGGGACGCGCATTGCGCATGACAGCGCAAGACAGCCACCAAACCTGACGGCTACGTTTGAAATGATGGACGTGGGCGGCCGCACCTTGCGCGTGGCGCACTGGCGGTTGGACGAGCCGAGCGATCACCCCCCGCTTCTGTTCTTCAATGGCATCGGCGCCAATATCGAGGCGGTGGCCCCGCTGGCAGAGATGCTGACAGAGCGCGGCTTCATCATGTTCGACATGCCGGGAACGGGCGAAAGCCCCGACCCCAGCGTGCCCTACAATCCCTTCACCATGTGCTGGACCGCCGCACAGGTGCTCGACCGGCTCGGGCTGGACGAAGTCGACGTGATGGGCGTGTCATGGGGCGGCGCAATGGCGCAGCACTTTGCTCTGCAGCATCCCAAGCGCACGCGGCGGCTCGTGCTGACCGCGACCACCGCGGGCATGCTGATGGTGCCGGGCAATCCGGCAGCGCTCACGAAGATGGCCAATCCGCGCCGCTACATCGATCCCAAGTTTATGAACGAGCATTTTGCCACGCTGTACGGAGGCGTCGCCAAGGACGGTGCTTCGTCCCACAAAGCGAGCCACATCGGCAGGCTCAAGCCGCCCTCCCCGCGCGGTTATTTCTACCAGCTGATCGCCATGCTCGGCTGGACCAGCCTGCCTGCGCTGCCATTCATGAGCAAGGAAGTGCTGATCATGATGGGCGACGACGACCAGATCGTGCCGCCGGTCAATGGCAAGATCCTGCAGGCGGCGATCCGCAATTCGCGGCTGGAGATGATCGAGGGCGGCGGGCACCTGTTCCTGCTGACGCATGCGGACGAAAGCGTGGCGCTGCTGCGCGACTTCCTCGATGCGCCGGCCTCCGAAGCGGAGCTTGCCCGCGCGGCCTGATCGGCGCGCTAGGGCGCGATGACGATACCCTTGGAAGGGTCGGTTTCGCCCTTCAGCATCGCCACAAAGATGTCGCGTGCGGCATCGATCCCCTCGTGACGCACTACCTCCACGCTTCCCGCGGCGTCCTGCAGGAAGGCGTGCCAGCTGGCGGCAACCATCTCGCCCGCTTTCTGCGGTCCATGCTCCTTAAACAGCGAGACGGCATGGTCGGGCGCGAAGAACAGCGTCGGCTTGGGTCCCGGCAAGTCGGCGTCGCCGCCCAGCGCACCGCCGCGCTCCTCGATATGTGTCGCGCCCACGAGGCAGGAGTAGGTGAGCGTGTCACCAAGGTGATGGTGGACCGACGCGAGCAGTTTCGCGTTGCCGGCAAAGTCGACCAACACGCTGGGCTGCTGCGGCAGATTGGCGACGTCGGCGTAGGGCAGCACGTCGTCATACAGCCCGCTCTCCCGCACGAAGTCGACATTCCCGCTCGAGGTCAATCCGATCCGCCTCACATTTGGCGAGCGGTGCTTCGTCACACTCGCCAGACCCATTGCGGTCTTGGATGACGCGCTGGTCAAGATGACCGCCTCCGCGCCGAACCAGTTCTCGCCGCGCATGAAGCGTTCGATCAGGAAGCCTGTCTTGAACAGCGGCCCGAAGATCATCCGCTCGTCCTCGCGCTGCGGATCGTGCTCGGGGTCGGCGGCAAGCCGCGTGTACTGATTGTAGATCGGACTCATCGGTTGGCGATGCTCGGCCGCGTCGATGAAGGAACCTGCATTTACCTTGGCAGGGTGCACGTCGAGATGCGTGGCCATGGGCAGATAGCCATAGACCCGCTCGCCCTCCGAAATGTCGGCGTGGCGGCTCTCGATCACGCGCGCATGCCCCCACATCGGGACAATGCCCTTACCATCGGGCGCGGGGAAGAAGTCCCAGTATCTAAAGCTGTCGCCCATCACGGCGTAAGTCACATTGTTCGCGGTGACCGAGAAGCTCTCGATGGCTAGCCGGATTGCGCCGTCGGCAAGCGCGGGCGCATCGACCGACACGACCTGTGCATCGGTCAGCTGCGATTTGTCGACATGTACCTGCTGCACTTTACTCTCCCACCGGCGATGCGCGAAGAGGCTAGCGCACCCGTCTGCCGATGGCGAGGAGAAGCGTCAGACGCGCATCGGCATCAGGACATAGAGCGCCGGGCTGTCGTCGTCCTTGCGAATCAGCGTCGGCGCACCGGCATCGGCCAGGTGTATCTCGACCAGGTCGCTGTCGATCTGGCTGAGGATGTCCTTGAGATAGCCAGCGTTGAAGCCGATCTCGAAACCGTCCGACGCATATTCCGCCGCCAGTTCTTCCGATGCCGTGCCGTTGTCGGGCGAGGTGACGGTCAGCGTGACCTTGTCCTTGTCCAGCCCCATCTTCACGGCACGGGTCTTCTCGGTGGCGATGGTCGCCACGCGGTCCACGCCGGAGAAGAAGCTCTTCGGATCGATCTTGAGCAGCTTGTCGTTGCCGGTCGGAATGACGCGCGAATAGTCGGGGAATGTTCCGTCGATCAGCTTGCTGGTCAGCACCACCCCACCCTCGCCGCCGAGCGCGAAGCGGATCTTGCTGGCCGACAGATCGATGCCGACATCGCCGTCCATGTTCTCGTCGAGCAGCTTGCGCAGTTCGGCCACGGCTTTGCGCGGCACGATCACGTCGGGCATGCCGTCCGCACCCTCGGGCCGGTCGAGCGTGAAGCGCGCCAGGCGGTGCCCGTCGGTCGCGGCCGCCTTCAGCACCGGCTGGTCTTCGTCGGAAACGTGCAGGAAGATGCCGTTGAGGTAATACCGCGTTTCTTCGGTCGAGATCGCGAAGCGCGTGCGATCGATCAATTCGGCCAGCGTCTTGGCAGGCAGGGAAAAGCTCGTCGGCAGGTCGCCCTCGACGATGACGGGAAAGTCGTCGCGCGGCAGGGTCGGCAGCTTGAAGCGGCTGCGCCCGGCCTTCACATCCATGCGGTTTTCCGCAGTTTCCAGGCTGACCTGGCTGCCTTCGGGAAGCTTGCGCGCGATGTCGAACAGCAGATGCGCCGAAACCGTGACCGAGCCGCCGCTTTCGACGCTGGCCGCGTCGATATGCTCGACAACCTGCAAATCGAGGTCGGTCGCCATCACTTTCAATCCGCCGTTTTCGGCTTCGATCAGCACGTTCGACAGGATGGGGATGGTGTTGCGGCGCTCGACCACCGACTGCACGTGGGAGAGACAGCGCAGCAGCGTCGCGCGTTCGAGTGTGGCCTTCATGGTCGGTCTTTCGTCCCTCTATGACACCGGCGTCTGGCGCGGATATGCGGAATCACCCTCCCGCCGCCGTAGGTTTGCCAGCGACTTTAGCGTAGGTGCCAAGCCCTTCAAGCTTCGCGCCCTAAAGCGCTCATTTCGCTTGGGGATAAGTGCTACGCAGTCATCGCCATGCCGCCGTTGACGTGGATCGTCTGGCCGGTGACGTAGGCGGCTTCGTCGCTGGCGAGATAGGCCACGGCAGCGCCGATTTCGTCGCCTTCGCCCATGCGGCGCCATCGGGATGCGGCTATTGATCGCGCTTTTCTGGTCGTCGTTCAGCGCATCGGTCATCGCCGTGCGGATGAAGCCGGGGCGACGCAGTTCACGGTGATGTTCCGGCTCGCAAGTTCCTGCGCCAGGCTCTTGCTCATGCCGGTCAGGCCGGCCTTGGCCGCGACGTAGTTCATCTGGCCCGGGTTGCCCGTGTGGCCGACCACGCTGGTGATCGAGATGATGCGACCGCCCTTGGCCTTCATCATCGGCCGCGCGCTGGCGCGCATCAGGCGGAAGCTGGCTTCCAGGTTGACGCGGATGACGTCGTCCCACTCCTCGTCCTTCATCCGCATGGCAAGATTGTCGCGCGTAATGCCGGCATTGTTGACGAGAATGTTCATGCTGCCGAGCGTGTCGACCGTGGCGGGAATCAGCTCCTCCACCTGCGTGGTGTCGGACAGGTTGCAGGTAATCTCGACATGATCGCCGCCCGTGTCGGCGTTGAGCTGTTCGCGAAAGGCGCGAAGCTTATCACCGTTGGAGCCGGACAGCGCGATGCGCGCGCCCTGCCGCGCAAGTGCGTACGCGATGGCGGAACCGATGCCGCCGCTGGCACCGGTCACAAGCGCGGTCTTGCCTTCCAGACTGAACATCATGCGTTCTCCTTCGCGAACTGTTCGAAGATCGTCCATCGTGACGAGGCTGACGGTCTCCGCCTCCTTGTCGATGCGGCCCACCATCGGACCGAGCACCTTGCCGCCCAGCTCGACGAAGCGCTCCACCCCGTCCTCGCGCATGGCCAGCACGCTTTCGCGCCAGCGCACGCGGCCGGTGACCTGCTCGACCAGCAGGCGCTGCTCCTCTGCCGGGTCGGTGACGCGCGCTGCGGTGACATTGGCGTAGAGCGGAACGGTGAAGGCGCTGGGGGAAGTCTCCGAGAGCGCCTTTTCCATGCGCTGTGCGGCAGGTTCCATCAGCGAACAATGGAACGGAGCCGACACCGGCAGCTTGATGCCGCGCTTGATGCCATGCTCCTTGGCCATGTTCGATCGCGCGGTCGATGGCTTCGGCGTGACCGGAGATGACGACCTGGGTCGGGTCGTTGTCGTTGGCGACTTCGCAGACCTGGCCTTCGCTAGCGGCTTCGGCGAGCGCGGTTGCCTTCTCGATGTCAGCCCCCAGCAAGGCCGCCATCGCGCCGACGCCGATGGGCACGGCGTCCTGCATCGCAATGCCACGCAGGCGCAGCAGCTCTGGCGGCGTCGGACAGCTCGAACGCGCCCGCTGCGCATAGGGCCGAGTATTCGCCCAGCGAGTGACCTGCCACGCAGTCCGCGCCCTTCGCCAGCGACACGCCGAACTCGCGTGTCAGCACGCGCAGGGTCGCAATCGAATTCGCCATGATCGCCGGCTGCGCATTGGAAGTCAGCGTCAGCTCGCTCTCGGGCCCGTCCGTCATCAGGGCAGACAGCTTCTGGTTCAGCGCGTCGTCGACTTCCTCGAACACTTCGCGCGCATGAGCTGCTGGCTTCGGCCAGCTCGCGCGCCCATGCCGACTTTCTGGCTACCCTGCCCGGGAAAAATGAATGCAGTCACCTGTCTCTCCTTTGCGTGCGCGCTTAGGCGGGAGGCGAGGCGGCCTCAAGACCGAAGGGCACAATGCTGTTGGAAGCGGTGTGCCCGATCTGCGAGCGACCAAGGTACGGAATGTCGTATTTTGCGCACCAGTGCTGGACGATTTCGACCGGGTCGGCGCCGAAGGGGCGGTCGTTTTCGGGCACGTGCGTAACCTCGCCCAGGCCTGATGCCTGCAACGCCGCGCAGGTGTTCGAACACGTGGAATAGCAGGCGGTCGATGGCATATTCGTATTCGCCGACCTCTTCGATGTGCAACTCGTGACCATCGAGCGTCGGCATGAACCGTGTGCCGACCAGCATGGCAAGTGTGTATAGATTGAACGCCGCGGCGGGCGTGCCGCACAGCGATGGGTCCAGGCCGCCGTCGTCACCGCTCATCCAGCCAAGCACACGCCGGATAGCCGCCTCGCCGCCTTCGCGCTTAATGTCGACCGGCATAGGGGCATGGACGCTCTGCCCGATTCCTGCACGGTATAGCGCACCGAGCAGAGTTCCGCAGTCGGAATAGCCGAGATAGGCTTTGCTCGCGCGCTGCCGGGCCCGCCTTCGCCAGAAAGTCGGCTGCGATGCGGTTCGATCCGTAGCCACCCTTGGCAAACCACACCGCATCGAAACTCTCGTCGTTCGCACAGTCCAGCAGCGCTGCAAGCCGCGTCTCGTCATTGCCGGCAAAGTGTCCGTCCACCAGGAAGCATTGCTCGTGAATCGTCAGGCGGATGTCTGGATACTCCGCCTGCGCCAGTGCTTGCACGGCGTCAGCATACTTGCGCTTCAGCGGTGTTGCGGGGGCGCAAATGGCGACGTTTCGGATCGGACGGTGCACGGCTGCGACCATGCCTGCTTGTCTTTGCGCTTACAACTGCATAGCGCCGCACGCATGAGCGACATCCCCAGCCCTGACGAGCTTTTTGCCCGCCCCTTCTTCTTCGTCGGTATCGGCGGGTCGGGAATGCTGCCTCTGGCGCAGATCCTTAAAGGCCGCGGCGCGAGCGTGGCAGGGTCGGACCGCAGCTTCGACCAGGGGCGCACGGCTGAGAAGTTCGCGGCGCTCGAGCGGCAGGGCTTCGAACTGCACCCGCAGGACGGGAGCGGGCTGACCTCCGCCGACCAGATCGTCGTCGCCTCCGCAGCCATCGAGGACAGCGTGCCGGATATCGCCGCGGCCAGGGCGCTGGGCTGCCTGCGCATGACGCGCGCCGAACTCAACTCCATCCTGTTCAACACCAGCGGCGCAGGGATCGCCGTGGCCGGGACAAGCGGCAAATCGACGGTCACTGGTATGCTCGGCTGGATCCTGCATGCCACGGGCCGCGAGCCGACCATCATGAACGGCGCGGTGATGAAGAACTTCGTCACCCCCGAGCGCCCGCTTGCCAGCGCGGTCGTAGGCGGTCGCAGCCTGCATGTGAGCGAAGTCGACGAGAGCGATGGTTCGATTGCGCTTTACCGGCCTGCGGTCGGCGTGCTGCTCAACGTCAGCCTTGACCACAAGAGCATGAACGAGCTGCGCCAGCTGTTCGGCGACTACCTTTCGCGCAGCCGTATCGCGGCAGTGAATGCGGACGATGCGGAAGCGATTTCCCTGCTGCCCCGCGCCAACGAGGTCATTACGTTCGGCATCGAGCAGGAGAAGGCGCAGATCGGCATCGTCGAAGGCAGTATCGCCGAGGGGCCCTTGCGGCAGGCGGCGATGGTGGTCGACCGGCATGACGGATCTCAACACGCCTTGCGGCTTGGCATGCCGGGGCGGCACAATCTCTCCAACGCGCTCGCCGCGATTGCTGGCACTGCGGCGTCGGGCGTGCCTGTAGCGGCAGCGGTCGAGGCGCTGGCAGGCTTCGACGGGCTGGCGCGGCGGTTCGACATCGTCGGCACCACGCATTCGGCCATCACAGTCATCGACGACTTCGGTCACAATCCCGAAAAGTGCGCGGCGACCTTGCGCACCTTGCGTGCACATCCGGGAAGAATTCTCGCCTTCTTCCAGCCTCATGGCTACGGCCCGCTTCGCCAGATGGGCGAGGAACTGGCGCAGACCTTCGTTTCGGAGCTGGACGCGGAAGACAGGCTGTTCCTGTGCGATCCCGTCTACTTCGGCGGCACGGTCGACCGCAGCGTGGGTAGCGAGCGGATCGTCTCGATGGTGCAGACGGCCGGAGGACACGCCGAGTACGTGCCCGACCGCAAGGCAGTCGAAGACCGCCTGGTCGGAGATGCTCGTCCCGGAGACCGCATCGTCATCATGGGTGCGCGCGACGACACGTTGTCGCAATTTGCGCGCCGCGTGTTCGAGCGCCTTTCCCGCTAGCCCTTAGTGCGCTCCGGCAAGCTTGGGGAAGAGCTTGTGCAGCACCGTTGCCAGGATCACACCGAGCAGCAAGCCGACGACGGCCGAGGCAACCGCATATCCGAACCATCCCGCAATGCCTGCAATGCCGCTGAGCGCATCCTTGGCCGCGTATTCGATGCCATGCGCCACATCGTACAGCAGGTCGAAGCCGAGCTCGTGCGTGCCGTGGATGATGATGCCGCCGCCGACCCACAGCATCGCGATTGTGCCCACGATGGACAGCGTCTTCAGCAGGCCCGGCATCGCTTTGAGCATTCCGCGTCCAAGCGATTGCAAAGCAGCCGATGGCTTCTTGGTCAGCGCCAGTCCGGCATCGTCCATCTTCACGATCAGCGCGACCGTGCCGTAAACCACGACCGTCACGGCAATAGCCACCAGCGCCAGTGCCGCGCCGCGGGTCCAGAAGTTCTCCGCTATCGGATCGTTGGATAGCTCGGCGAGCACGATCGCCATGATCTCTGCCGACAGGATCAGATCCGTCCGGATCGCGCCAGAAATCCGTTCCTTCTCGAACTTTTCAGGATCTTCGATCACATCCTCGACCGTCTTGCCGTGCTTCTCGCCGCCCAGCCATTCCATGACCTTTTCGGCACCTTCGTAGGACAGGAACGCGCCGCCCAGCATCAGCAGGAAGACGATTGCGCCGGGAAGGAATTCGCTCAGCAGCAGCGCGCCTGGCAGCAGGAAGATGCAGCTTGTTCTTGAAACTGCCCTTGGTGATCGACCAGATGATCGGCAATTCGCGCGCCGGGGAAAGCCCCGTGACATAGCTGGGCGTCACCGCGGCATCGTCGATAACCACGCCCGCCGTCTTGGTGCCGGCCTTGCCTGCGGCGGCTGCGACATCGTCGATGGAAGCAGCGGCGGTTCGGGCGATGATGGATACGTCGTCGAGCAGCGCGACTAGGCCGGAAGGCATGTGGTCTGTCCCCTTGCAGTTACCGCTCCAATGCATGCCCGCCCCGCCCGTTCCTGCGCAACCCGCGACACACTGTGCGCACTTGCAAACTGCGCGCAGTCCGCTATGTGCGCGCTTCCCTCGCGTTTACGCCTGGGATTGAAGAAAGCCGGAGGGGCCCCGCAATGGTGCGGACAAGCCAGCGATCGGCCATTTGTGAAAGGACAAGAGCATGGCTCTCTACGAGCATGTTTTCTTGGCGCGACAGGACCTGAGCCAGGCTCAGGTCGACCAGCTCGCCGCCACCGCGACCGAGATCGTCGAAGCGAACGACGGCAAGGTCACGAAGACCGAGACCTGGGGTCTCAAGAATCTCGCCTACAAGATCGACCGTAACCGCAAGGCGCATTACGTGATGCTCAACATCGACGGACCCGGCTCCGTCGTCGCCGAGCTCGAGCGTCAGACGCGGATCAACGAAGACGTCATCCGTTACATGACCATCAGGGTCGACGAGCATGAAGAAGGCCCGTCCGTGATGATGCGCAAGAACGAGCGCGATTCCAAGAAGCGCCGCGATCGTGAGGAGCGTAACTGATGGCCCGACCGTTTTTCCGCCGCCGCAAGACCTGCCCGTTCTCCGCAAAGAACGCGCCGGCTATCGACTACAAGGACGTTCGTCTGCTGCAGGGCTTCATGTCCGAACGTGGCAAGATCGTGCCGTCCCGCATCACCGCCGTCAGCGCGAAGAAGCAGCGTGAACTGGCCAAGGCCATCAAGCGCGCGCGCCACATCGGCCTGCTGCCGTACATCGTGAAGTAGGAGAAATACCGATGGATATCATTCTCCTCCAGCGCATCGAGAAGCTCGGCACGATCGGTGACGTCGTCACCGTGAAGGACGGCTACGCACGCAACTTCCTGCTCCCGCAGAAGAAGGCCCTGCGTGCCAACGAAGCCAACAAGAAGGTCTTCGAAGCCAACCGCGAGCGTCTCGAGAAAGAAAACGCCGAGCGTCGTAGCGAAGCCGAGCAGGCCGGTACGAAGGTCGACGGCGTCGAAATCGTCCTGATCCGCGCTGCATCGAACACCGGCCAGCTATATGGTTCGGTCAACGTGCGCGACATCGTGAACGGCCTTGCCGACAAGAACCACGAGATCGACAAGAAGCAGGTCATCATGGGCAACCCGATCAAGACGATCGGCATGCACGACGTGCGCATCGACCTCCACCCCGAGGTGTCTGTGACGATCAAGGCCAATGTCGCCCGTTCGGACGACGAAGCCGAATTGCAGTCGCAGGGTGTCGACGTTCTGGCGCAGATGTTCGAAGACGAACAGCGCGAGATCGAGGAAGCCGCAGAGGCGACCCGTGTCGATCCGACGCTCGAGCCGGGAGAAATCCCCGCCGACATGCTCGAAGAAGGCGTCAGCACGCCGGAAGACATGACGGAAGGCGAAGCACTGATCGAAGCGACCAAGCCGGAAGGCGACGACGCCTAAGGCGTCAGGCAAACCAGACAACAAGGGCGCGGCGGCTTCGGTCTCCGCGCCCTTTTTGTAAGCGGGGCAATGCTGTGGCAAAGTCATGTCACAAACGCGAAACGATCATGGAGAACACAGCGCGCATGGAAACGATCGACCAGAGCCTCGACAAATTGCAATCGGTCTACGACGCCGCCGTCGAACGGTTGCGCGAAGATGTCATCGCCTTTGGTCGCACACGCGAAGTTCCCTCGCGCGAACGCCGCAAGGACGGCAGCTATGCCTATCCCGAACTGCGCCTGCTGTTTCGCGGCGATGCCGTGCCGGAGGGCGCAAGCCGCGCCTTTGGTCGGCTCAACATGCCGGGACTGTACTCTACCACCGTCACTCGCCCCGATCTCTTCCGCGACTACCTGCGCGAGCAAATCGAGCTTATTCAGAGCAATTACGATGTCGAGATCGAGGTCGGGTCCTCGCGGCAGGAAATTCCGTTTCCCTACGTACTGGATGGCGCGTCCGGTGCGGAACTGGCCGGCATCGACCCGAACGAGATCGCACGGCACTTCCCCTCTACCGATCTGGCCGATATCGGTGACGAGCTGGCCGATGGCATCGAACTGACCGACCCAGACCAGGCAATTCCATTGTCGCTGTTCGACGGGCTGCGCACCGACTTCAGTCTCGCGCGTCTGGCGCATTATACCGGCACCGACACGGAGCATTTCCAGCGCTTCGTGCTGTTTACCAACTACCATCGGTATGTCGACGAATTCGTGGACTGGGCCGGATCCCATCTGGGCCAGAGTGGCTACACGGCACTGGCTGGTGCAGGTGGCCTGATGCTGACCGAGCGAACAGACAATGCCCGCGAGCAGCTGTCCGATACCGCCTGGCGCCGTCACCAAATGCCCGCCTACCACCTCGTCGGCGAAGGACGCGGCGGCATTACGCTGGTCAATATCGGCGTCGGCCCGTCCAATGCCAAGACGATTTGCGATCACCTTGCGGTGCTGCGGCCCGAGGCGTGGCTGATGATCGGCCATTGCGGCGGCCTGCGCCCAAGCCAGCGGATCGGCGACTATGTGCTCGCCCATGCTTACTTGCGCGACGATCACGTGCTCGACCCGGTCCTGCCGCCGGAAATTCCGCTGCCCGCAATTGCCGAGGTCCAGCAGGCGCTGGCGGGCGCGGCAGAGACGGTCTCGGGCGAGCACGGCAGCGACTTGAAGAAGCGCATGCGCACCGGCACTGTCGTTACCACGGACGATCGGAACTGGGAGCTGCGCTACACGCAGTCGGCCCGCCGCCTGTCGCTCAGCCGCGCGGTTGGCATCGACATGGAAAGCGCGACAATCGCCGCGCAAGGGTATCGTTTCCGCGTCCCTTACGGAACGCTCCTATGCGTCAGCGACAAGCCGCTGCATGGCGAGATCAAGCTGCCCGGACAGGCGAATAAGTTTTACGAGGAAGCTATCGCGGCCCACTTGCAGATTGGCGTCACCGCCTGCGACCTGCTGCGCAAGGAAGGCCCGAAGCTGCACAGCCGCAAGCTGCGCGCGTTCAACGAGCCGCCCTTCCGCTAGGTCAGGCGCTCCTGTCTACTTCCAAGTCGGGCAAGGTCGTTTTCAAAGCCTCGAGAACCTTCTTATCGGTCACCGGCTTTTGCAGCACTCGCTCGTCCGACGTCCGAAAGGTAATCTGATCGGCGTCATATGCGGTAAGGAAGATGAAGGGCACGCCCCTCTTCCGCAGCACTTCGGCAGTCGCTTGTGACGTCGTGCCCGCGCCCAGATTGACGTCGAGGAAGGCGGCGTCGAGTGTCTCGTTCATAGCGAGCTGTTCGGCATGGTCGGCGCTGAGTGCCGGTCCGATGACCTCGAAGCCAAGGTCGGACAGAACATCGGATATTCCGTAAGCTACGAAGACTTCATCCTCGACGATGAGGACGCTTTTGATGTCGTTCCGGTCGCTCAAGAATTTCCCTCCGGCATAGGCATGACAAGGTGCCATCGCATACCGTTCGGTGAAAGCTCGCTGGTGACCTTACCCCCGGTTTCCGCCATCATCGCCTGCCCGGTGATGAACGAGCCAAAACCCCGATGCGTCGATGCAGTCGGCTCGGGACCGCCCTTCTCGACCCAGCTCAGCACAACGCTGTCGGTCCCGTCGATGACCTCGTGTTGCCAGCGCAATATCACTGTCCCGGTGTCGCTGGAAAGGCTGCCGTATTTCACCGCGTTGCTGGCCAACTCGTAAAACGCCATGGAGAACGACAGCGCCATACGCGTCGGTAATGCGGTAAGATCGCCATCGAAATCGATCCGGTCGCCGCCGATCGGCACCAGCACCTGTTCGGCGATCTCGCGAATAGGAGCGACGCGCCAGTCCAGGCCGATAAGCTTGGCATGCGCTTCCGCATACGCCGTCAGGCGTTCATCGATATTGTCGCGCAATTCCATGTCCACGCCGGCATTGCGCAGCGAACGTCCCACAATGGCGTTGGTGACGCTGAACGCGTTCTTCACACGGTGATTGAGTTCCGCGATCAGCAGGCGCTGTGCCTCGCGCAGCTGGTATTCCTCGTCCACGTCGACACAGGCCACCGACGCACCGATCAGCTCGCCGTTGTCGCCCTTGATCGGCTCCCCGATGATCCGCATCCAGAAACGCGAGCCATCGCCGCGCTGGTAGTGAACGGTCAGCTCAGCATGGTCGACATTGCCACGAATGACTTTCGCAAGCGGATATTCCGACGATTCCACGCGGCGTCCGTCTTCGTGGTAGGACACCCAATCGCCGTAATCATCCGCATCCTTGGAATGCAGGATCGGATGGCGCACCATGTCCGCCATTTCGGAATTGCCATGGATGATACGGCCATCCGCATCGGTGATCACCACGCCGACAGGCACGGTTTCGCTCATCGCCTCGAACAATTTGAGCTGTGCGCCATGTTGCTTCCGCTCCTCGCGCAGCAAGGCGAGTTCCTTCAACAGGTCTCCCAGCGCGGGCTCGTCCTGCTCCTGTGCGGCTTCCGACACCATTTCTCCAGTCGAATCAGATGGCTACAGCGCTGTCCTTAGCGCGAGGTGTGCAAATGTCGAGAGCGGGAATTACGTGTGTCCTACCCTGCGCCCTTGGTCTTCGTAGCGCCGACCTTGGCGTTCGTTTCCATGAACTCGATGATCTTGCCGGCAATGTTCATGCCCGTCGCCTGCTCGATGCCTTCCAGGCCAGGAGAGGAATTGACCTCCATGATGACCGGACCGTGATTGCAGCGCAGCATGTCGACGCCGCACACGTTCAGGCCCATGCGTTTCGCTGCCCCGACTGCAGTGGCTCGTTCTGCAGGAGTGATCTTGACCAGCTCCGCACTGCCGCCGCGATGGAGATTGCTTCGAAAGTCGTCCGGCGCGCCGGTGCGCTTCATCGTGGCAACGACCTTGCCGCCGACCACGAAGGCGCGAATGTCGGTGCCGCCCGCTTCCTTGATGAACTCCTGCACCAGAATGTTGACATTCGCCCCGCGGAACGCCTCGATGACCGACTTCGCACTGCTCATCGTTTCGGCCAGCACGACGCCGATGCCTTGCGTGCCTTCAAGCAGCTTGATGACCACCGGCGGACCGTTCACCGCCCTGATGATCTCCTCGGCCTGCTTGGGATCGTTGGCATAGGCCGTCAGTGGCAGGCCCAGCCCGTGCTTCGCCAGGATCTGCATGCTGCGAAGTTTGTCGCGGCTGCGCCCGATGGCGACGCTCTCGTTCAAGGGCCAGCATCCGCGCATCTCGAACTGGCGCAGGATGGCAAGACCGTAGTTGGTGATTGAAGCGCCGATACGCGGAATGACCGCGTCGTAGGCGGCGCAAGGCTCGCCATTGTAGAACACCTCGGGCCGATGGCTCGCAATATGGACCGTGCATCGCGTGGTGTTGAGAATGTCGAGTTCGTGCCCCCGCTCCTCCGCAGCCTCTTTCAGGCGCTTGTGAGAATAGAGGTTCGGATTACGCGCCAGCATCGCGATCTTCATGGCTTGTGTCCTTTCTGGACCTTCAATTCGGGCGTTTGCAGCCAGCTATGGCCGCTATCGACGACAAAGCGGCGGCGAAGCGAGGATCGGCCGATTAGCATGGGAAATCTCATGTCGCTGCGATCGGCAAGGCTGATTTCGGCGCGAAATTCCAAATTGCCGATCTTAAGCGGCGTCTTGATGACGTAGCGGTACTGCGTCTCGCCGTTCGAGCTGGTGATGCCGCGCACGTCGACATGCACGGCCTCGCAGACCTGCCGCACCTTCTGCTCGTCGAAATCGACTGCGAAACGCACCAGTTTCTGCCCTTCCCGCTCGAACTCCTCGAGCACGATGCCATGCAACGAACTGGTGCGCGCGCCGGTATCGATCTTGGCCGGTATCGCATGCAGGCCCAGTTCGGGCAGGTGGACCAGCTCGCGCCAGCCCACCGTTTCCATGGTCGGAGAAGCTTTCGCAGTCATTGGATGATCGGCGTCTTGCCGACGGGCGCACAGGCCGCCAGCAGCGGAAATGCCAGCAGACCTGCGCGCGCCAAGCTTACCATCCCTGGGGCTTGCCTTCGTTCTGTTCGTCCAGCCACGCCTTTGAGCGGAGCGAAGTATTCGACCATGGCCTTACCGCTCATCTGGCGCTCGCCGGTGAATGCTTCGAGCGCGTCCGGCCAGGGCTTGCTCGCACCCATTTCCAGCATGGCATTCAGGTTCTGCCCGACTTCCTCGTTGCCGTAGAACGAGCAGCGGTGCAGCGGCCCGGTCCAACCCGCCTGATCGCAAGCGGCCTTGTAGAACTGGAATTGCAGAATCCGCGCGAGGAAGTAGCGCGTGTAAGGCACATTGCCCGGAATGTGGTATTTCGCACCCGCATCGAAACGGCTTTCGTCGCGAGCAACCGGAGGCGTGATGCCCTGATATTGCAGCCTCAGGTCGTTCCAGCCCGCATTCAGGCTGTCGGTCGGGATCGATCCGTCGAACAGACCCCAGCGATAGCGATCGACCATCAGTCCGAACGGCAGGAAGGCGATCTTGTCCATCGCCTGGCGGAGAAGGAGGCCGATATCCTTATCCGCACTCGGCACCTGGCTGCGATCGAGCATGTCGATCTGCACGAGGTATTCGGGCGTGATCGATAGTGCGATCATGTCGCCGATGGCTTCATGGAAGCCGTCGTTAGCGCCGTTAAGATGCAGAAAGTCCTGCTGGTTATAGGCGCGCTGGTAGTAATTGTGGCCGAGTTCGTGGTGGATAGTGATGAAGTCGTCCGCATTGCGCTTGATGCACATCTTGATGCGCAGATCGTCGACATTGTCCACGTCCCAGGCGCTGGCATGGCAGATCACTTCGCGGTCGCGCGGCTTGGTGAACTGGCTGCGCTCCCAGAAGGTTTCGGGTAGCGGTTCGAAGCCGAGCGAGGAGAAGAAGTCCTCGCCCACCTTGACCATCTCGACCTCGTCGTAGCCCTTGTCCACGATCAGCTCGGTCAGGTCGTAGCCGATGTCACCGGCACCTGCCGGGGCGACGAGCGGGTAGATGTTGCCCCATTCCTGCGCCCACATATTGCCGAGCAGGTCGGCGCGGATCGGGCCGGTCGCGGGTTGGATGGCGTCGCCGTACTTCTCATTCAGCTTGCTGCGGACGTATGTGTGCAGCGCCATGTAGAGCGGCTTGACCTCCTGCCACATCCGCTCGGTTTCGGCAGCGAACTGGTCCGGGTCCATATCGTAGTTCGAGCGCCACATCGCGCCCAGATCGTCGAAGCCCAGCTCCTGCGCGCCTTCATTGGCAATGCCGATCATTCGCAGGTAGTCGGACCGCATCGGTGCGCCGACATTGTCGTGCCAGCTCTGCCACATCTCCGCCTTTTGCGCAGGCGTCAGGTCGAGATCGCCCATCGCCGCTTCGATGTCGGAGCCGTTAATTTCCTCGCCATTCAGCGTGCCCCGACCCTGCCCGTAGGCCGAGCCGAGTTCGGTCGAGATGCGGGCCAGTTCCGCTGCCGCGCCATCGCGCACGGGCGCTGGCATGACGATTCCGTTGCGCAGCATGTCCAGCTTACGGGCCACTTCGGGGTCTAGGCCCGAAACGCGCGCATATTCGGCGGCCTTGTTGGCATAGGCAACGGACTTCTCGGTTGCCTCAGCGCCGTATTTCGAGGCGAGCATGTTGCTGTCGTGCACGATGTAGGTCGAGTTCAGCCAGGACACCCGAGCGTAATCGACCGAAAAGTCGAACATGTCCTTTTCGACCATCGCCACCCAGTCGGCTGCGCCCTGCGGTGTCATCGGATAGGGATCTGCCTCGGCGGCAGTGGGCGCGGCAGCGACATTGGTGCGCGGGGCATCGACATTGATGCTCGCACAACCGGCAAGCGAGATGGCAAGCGCGCCCAGCGCGACGGAGTTGAGTTTCATGGTGTTGGTATCTCCCTGGCGAACCGTGTAAATTTGCTGCACAGGCACTTGCCACGGCAAGCGCCTCTTTATCAAGCGGGATCGCCCAGCCAGTCCGCCATGGCCTGTCCCAGCGTCGGCTTGGTCACGCTGCCCATATGCGTGCCCGGCACCTCGACATAGGTCGCGTCCGGCAGGCGCGCGGCAAGATCGGGCGCGGAACCGTTGTCCTGGTCTTCGTCCCCGCATACGACAAGCGTCGGCATGGTGACGCGGTCGAGGAGGTCGATGTCGAGATCGCTGAATGTCTGCAGCAGCATGCGCGCAGCTGTCCCGGTCGACGCCCTGCGATTTCAGGAATTGCATCGAGAAATAGGCCGGATCGCCGCGCTCGATCGTATCGAACTCGTCGATGACGCGATGTGAAGAAAGCATTGCGCTTCTCCCACTCGCCCAGCCCCGCGATACCCATGCCGCCGACGATGAGGCGTGCCGGCTCCAGCACGCCATGCGCCACGGCGTGCAGCGACGTGCGAGCCCCGAGCGAGAATCCGCCGAGGTCATAGTCGTCCAGCCCAAGATGATCGACCAGCGCAGCGACATCTCGCACGAGCACATCTTTCGGATACGCTTCCGGCTCTCTGCGGCGCCTCGCTTTCGCCATGCACGCGAAAGTCGAGCATGAGCACCTCGTACCCGCGTTCGGCAATCAGCTGCGCATGGCCCCACTTGATCCAGTTCATCTCCGCGCTCGAGAACAGCCCATGCAGCAACACCAGCGGCCTACCCTCGCCCGCCCGATGCAAGGCAAGCCGTGTGCCATCGAAACTTTCGAAGGTTTCAAGTGTCATCGCCTGCTCAACCCCTTCTGCTTCATTCGCCACTCTGACCATCTCGATCCGGTCTTGCCCGAAGAAGGGCTCGTCGTCGAACACCAAGGTCGGCACGCCCCAATGGCCCGCAGCCTCAAGCGCGTCCTGATTGGCGGCGATTTCGGCGTCCAGGGCCTCGCCCTCGCTTTCGACTTCGGCGATGATCTCTTCCACGCCCAGCCCTGCTGCGTCCAGCGCGCGTTCGAGATGGCCGCCCTCATTCCAGCCCCCTTGTCCGCCCCAGATCATCTGGCCGGCTTCATGCGCGAATACGAGGCCTGCGCCTCGGCGTGCAGCTGCCTGACCCATGCGAGTGACGCGGCGGATATGCGGTTGCTCGCTGGCGATCGCTCCGGTCTTCATGTCCTGCACGATCGGGTCGGGCCGCGGCACGCCGAAGGGTATCCTGTGGAATGCCGCGACAAGCAGCATGTCGCGCATCGTATAGCCCAGCCAGTTCGGATGATTGCGCTTGAAGAAATCGGGTTGACGGATCGCCAGCGGATAGACCGGACGCAGCGCGATGTTCAGATCATACTCCTCCGTCATCGCGCGATAGCGGCCCACGGACAGGTAACTGTAGGGCGATCGGAAGCTGAAGTAGAGCTCTGCGGTGAGGGTCACAGCTTCCTCACACCTCTGTTTGCCTCAGCGGAAATTGCAGGAAATCCCGGCTTGCAGTGCGGTGATCCGGTCGCCCTCGCTGAAGCCGCCGATGAGGCCAAAATCCGCAGTCTCGTACTGGAACTCGCCGGGAAGCGTGCTTTCGATCATTCTGCACCTTGCGTTGATCCTCTAGCTGGGACAGCACCGTCACCCCCGGTCGCACGCCGTCGGCGCTTGCGACCCCGTCCTCGCCGCCTTCCCCACCGATTGGGCTTTCTGCAAGATGCCATCCTGCAAGACGACCATCCATGTAGCCGACGGACAGCGGGCCGAAGCGGCTGAAGTCCATCGCGCCCGCGCCGCATTCGGTATTTGTCGATGTTTCCGGCGCGCTTCCGAAAGCCTCCTGCAACGCAGCGTCCACCTTTGCACGTTCCGTGCCGAATCCGATGGGCTCACCCTGGAATGCCGACACACCGTTTGCGCTGACTACGGCGACCAAATCATCGAATTGCATGACGAGCGGACTGAGCGGTGCCTGGTCGGGTATCGTTTCACGCTCACTCGATGCCTCTGGCTCCTGTCCGCAGGACGCCAGCGCAAGAGCAGCAGCAAAGGCGAGCAGTGTCCTCATCCCTTCTTCAGGCACTCGCGGCCCAGCAGTTCGGCGATCTGCACGGCGTTCAGCGCCGCGCCCTTGCGCAGATTGTCCGAGACGCACCATAGCGTGATGCCGTTATCGACCGTCGGATCGTCGCGCACGCGGCTGATGTAGGTGGCGCTGTCGCCTGCGCTTTCGACCGGGGTGACGTAACCCTCGTCCTCGCGCTTGTCGATCAGCATGATGCCCGGTGCCTCGCGAAGGATGTCCTGCGCCTGCTCGGCCGACAGTTCGTTTTCGAATTCGATGTTCACCGCTTCGGAATGGCCGACGAACACCGGCACGCGCACGCAGGTGGCATTGAGCTTGATCTTGGGGTCGAGGATCTTCTTGGTCTCGACCATCATCTTCCACTCTTCCTTCGTGGATCCGTCGTCCATGAAGACATCGATGTGCGGGATGACGTTGAAGGCGATTTGCTTGGTGAACTTTTCCGGCACGACCGGATCGCCGACGAAGATGGCGCGGCTTTGCTGGAACAGCTCGTCCATGCCCGCTTTCCCTGCGCCGGAGACGGACTGGTAGGTGCTGACCACCACGCGCTTGATCGTTGCCGCATCGTGCAGCGGCTTGAGCGCCACGACCAGTTGCGCGGTCGAGCAATTGGGGTTGGCGATGATGTTGCGCTTGGAATAGCCGTCGATCGCTTCAGGATTCACCTCCGGCACGATCAGCGGCACGTCCGGGTCCATGCGGTATAGCGAGCTGTTGTCGATGACGACGCAGCCTGCCGCAGCAGCCTTGGGCGCGTATTCCTTCGCCGGACCGCTGCCCGCCGCAAACAGGGCGATATCCCAGCCCGACCAGTCGAAATGCTCGATGTTCTTGCACTTGAGCATCTTGCCCGTGTCGCCGAATTCGACCTCGGAACCGTGGCTGCGACTGGAGGCGACCGCGGCCACCTCGTCGCAGGGAAACTCACGCTCGGCGAGCACCTGCATCATTTCGCGCCCGACATTTCCCGTCGCGCCGACCACGGCCACACGATAACCCAAATTACAAACTCCTGATAAGTGCCTCGCTCAGATAGCGACTGCCCGCCGCCTCGCAAGCTGTCATTCGGGCGGCGTCACGCCGTGATGCTCCAGAAAGCGGAACATCGTGTTGTAGCGATGCGGACTGATCTGCTCGCCCGAAACGCGGTGCGTGTAGCCGGGATAGAGCATCATGTCGAAAGGCACATTGGCCTCCTGCATGACCGAGATGATCTCGGTCGCATTTTCGAACACAACGTTGTCGTCCGCCATGCCGTGGATGATCAGCAGCGGATCGGTGATCTTCGTGGCATCCGGAATGGCCGAGGCGGCTTCGTACGCTTCCGCATCGTCCTGCGGCGTGCCCATGTACCGTTCGGTATAGTGCGTGTCGTAGAGCTCCCACTTGGTCACCGGCGCGCCCGAGATCCCGGCCGCGTACAGTCCCGGATCGGCCTGCAACTGCTTCAGCGTCATGTAGCCGCCATAGGACCAGCCATCGATGGCGATCTTGTCCGGATCCACGAAGTCCAGCGTCTTGAGATACTCCGCCCCGACCTTCTGGTCGCGCACCTCGACGCCGCCCATCGCGCGGTAGAGCGGCTGTTCGAAGGCGACGCCGCGATTGTTGCTGCCGCGATTGTCGAGCGCAAACCAGATGTAGCCCTTGTCGACGATCGCCTGCCGCAGCCCGCCATTCCAGCCCTTGGTGACGATCTGCGGGCCCGGACCGCTGTAGTGGTAGTAGTAGACGGGATAGCGTCTTGCCCGGCTCCATCTTCGGCGTGATCATCTCCCAGTACAGCGGCGTGCCGTCCTCGGCCTCGACCGTGCCGTATTGCGTGGGCCGATGGCTGGCGAGGTAGGGCGCGTAGGGATGATCGCCATCCAGCGCGTTTTCCTCGATCCAGGCGAGGCGCTGGCCGGTTGCGTCGGCAATGTAGCTTTGCGGCGGCGTGTCGTCGTTCGAGCGGCTGATGAGCAGCGTCTGACCCTTGCCGTCCATGCTGGCCGAGTGCGTGAAGCCAGGCTCGGTCAGGCGCGTGATTGCGCCTGAGCGCGAGTAATCGAGCGAATAGACGTGCTGTTCGAGCACATCGTCCTTCGTGCCGGTGAAGAACAGCCGTCCCGCATCCTGATCGACGCCGACCAGTTTGGTGACGACCCAATCGCCATCGGTCTGAGCTGGCGTCGCACGTCGATCGCCGCTTCGATCGTACCGGTACAAGTGCGCAAATCCGTCACGCTCCGACCACCAGATCAGGCTGCCATCGTCGAGCCATTTGTAATCGTACGCCAAGATTGATCCAGAAATCCTCGACCGCCGCGCGTTCGGTGAACATTACCTCGCTTGTCCCGGTTGACGGATCGACCTTGAGGATATCGAGCACGGTCTGCTCACGGTTCTGTCGCTGGACGTAGAGATCGTCTTCCCGCCCAATCCACGCGGGCGAGGTAGAAGTCGGTCGGATCCTGCGTGTTGTAATGCTCCGGGTCCTGATTGGACGTGAGGTCCACCTCCACCCGCCCGCTGCCGTCGGGGTTCATCAGGAACAGCTGCACGATGGCGTTGTCGCTGCCCGCCACGGGATAGCGCTGGTCGAAGACGCGCGTGCCGGTGGCGCCGATGGCCGCGCGGGTGACGATGCCCACGCGCTCTTCATCGGTGCGCTGGACGGCGATGCGGCTGTCGTCCGGGCTCCACCAGTATCCCGTCGATCCGCGCCATTTCCTCCTGCGCGACGAATTCCGCCTCGCCCCAGCGGATCGTGTCGCCTTCTCTTCGGCGTAATCGCGCGGTCCTCGCCCAGCACTTCGCCGACGAACAGCTGCCGGTCGCGCACGTAGCTCTTGTATGTGCCGTCCGGGCTGATCTTCGGGTTGAGCTCGCTTTCCTCGGTGTCGGTCAGCTGACGCACGTCGCCATCCAGCGTGGCGAGGTACAGGTCGCCATCGAGCGGGACGAGGATCGCCTCGCCATTCGAGGTCCAGGAATAGCTAATGATGCCAGACAGATTGCCGACGCGTGCGCGTTCGCGCTGCATCTTCTCGTCTTCGGACAGCTCGCGGCCCGGTCCCGATCTTCTCGCTGTCGACCAGCATGGACCATTCCTCGGTCTCGCGGTCGAAGGCCCACAGATCGTAGCGCGCCAGATCGTCCTCGCGATTGCGCAACACGGTAAGGTAGCGGCCATCGGGCGAGAGCTTCGCCTGACGCGGGCTCGGCCCGTCCAGATCGGGAGAGGCGAACACGCGCTCGAAGGTGAGGTCCATGGCGGCAGTCTCCTGCGATGTGGCGTGGTGGTCTGCATAGGCAGGGCGCGGCGAGGCACGTGCTGGCTGCAAGTGCGGCGGCAAAAGCGAGGGGCTTCATCGTCTCTCCCTTGAAGGTCTTGCCCACCTCCTCGCAAGCGGTCCGCACAAAGGCAAGCGCCAGCGCATCCGCCAATTATCTTATGCCTAATTTCGAAGTTAAGTGCGTCTCCTTAACTTCCCTTAAGGCGCAGGCGTCAGAAGCTGTCCTTGTCGACGGGCGGCCCTTCCGGCTCACAGGCCTCCCGCCGACATCATCTCGGGCCGCAAGGCTCATCATGATCCCCACGTGACAGGGCGGCGTTTTCAGGAACGCCGCCCTTTCTTTTTCTTCTTGGGGCGAGCGTGTTCAGGAACGCCACACTTTCTTGTTCTTCTTCGGGCAAGCGTGATCAGGAACGCCACCCTTTGTTTTTGCATCGCTGAGCCAACGAAAAAGGGCGGCCCCGCAGGGACCGCCCTTCTCTTGTTCGCTGTTGCGAGTGCCTTACGCCTTGGGCGCGTTGTCGCGGCGTTCCGCGATACGCGCGCGCTTGCCGGTGCGGCCGCGCAGGTAGTAAAGCTTCGCACGCCGCACGATACCGCGGCGGACCACGGTGATGCTGTCGACGATCGGCGAGTACAGCGGGAACACACGCTCCACGCCTTCGCCGAAGGACAGCTTGCGCACGGTGAAGTTGCTGCCCATGCCGCGGTTGGAGCGGGCGATGACAACGCCTTCGAAATTCTGGACACGCTCGCGGGTGCCTTCGACGACCTTCACGCCGACGCGGACGGTGTCGCCTGCGCGGAATTCGGGTACGTCCTTGCCGAGGTTTTCAATAGCTTCGGCTTCGAGCTGCTGGATCAGGTTCACTGGTCCGGTTCCTTGTGTTTTCGCCGCGCGCCAGAGGCAGACTGGTCCCGAGCGCCCGTGTGACGCTCCCAAAGGTCCGGCCTGCGTAACCGTGTGTCTTCCTCGCTCCTTGCCTTGCGCCAAGCAGCGATCTTCGCATGATCCCCCGATCGCAGCACTTCAGGGATCGTGCGCCCTTCCCATTCCTGAGGTCGGGTGTATTGCGGATACTCGATGAGGCCGTTTTCGTAGCTCTCTTCGATACCGCTATCGGGCGCGCCCATTACTCCGGGAAGCAGCCGAATGCAAGCGTCGAGAATGGCCAGCGCAGCAGGTTCCCCGCCGGACAGGACGATGTCGGCCAGGCTGACCTGCTCGATCTGCGGGTAATGGTCGAAAATCCGCTCGTCGAAGCCTTCGAAACGCCCGCACAGGATGGCGACGCCGGGGCCGGAAGCGATCTCGCGGATGCGGGCCTGCGTGATTGGCTTACCGCGCGGGGTCATGGCGAGAATCGGACGCCCCTCGCCTACGCTCTCGATGGCCGGGCCAAGAACATCCGCCTTGAGCACCATCCCAGCCCCGCCGCCCGCCGGAGTATCATCGACCGTGCGATGCTTGTCCGTCGCAAAAGCGCGGATCTGGACGGTCTCGCAGGACCAGTCCCCCCGTTCGAGAGCCTTGCCCGCAAGCGACACGCCCAGCGGCCCAGGAAACATCTCGGGATAGAGGGTCAGGATGGTGGCGGCGAAGGTCATTGACTCAGCGAAGCGATACGAGGCGAGGAAGAAGCTGATGATGAAAGTCAGCGCGAAAATGGGATAGCCATAAAGCAAAGCTACCATTGGCCCCATATACTCATCGCTCCCTCCATTTGCGCGATGGATCGCGAAATCGATGTGCTGGAAAATCCAGAAGTAAACGAAGACAAGCATTACGGGTAAAAGGTTCGCGAGAACAAAACGCAGGGCGGCAGGAACCCGCTTCGCGTTACGTTTTAGAACCCTGCCCCCAAAGAACGCGGCGGAAAGGCTAAGCAAAATGGGCGCAACCAAGAGAAGTATCCAGTGGATCATTCTCTCGGCTCTCCACGCCAGGCAACTCCGTTTTTCGACTCTAGTGTCTACCGTCAGCTCGAACACGTCCGGCCTCGAATAATGCCCATCGGTATCGAGGCTCGCCAGCCCCTGTCCGATCTCAACCAGGTCAAGCTCAGCAAACAGCGTTTCCTCGCCTTCGCCAGCCTGCGCCACGATCCGCGCATCGGGCGCGATGATCATCGAGCCGCCGCGGTTCAGCGCGTCGCCCTCGATCGCCTCGAGCAATTCCTTCGCCGCTGCGTCGCCGCCTACCCGCTCCAACCCGTCGAACAGGTCATCTCGATGTTGCACCAGCCCTGCCGCCAGCACGAAGCACCGCCCCTCCATCGCATAGTGCCGCGAGGCGAGCGCATATTCCTCGCGCACGGTGGGCCATGCCGCGACGTGGATGCTCTCGCCGAGATTGTGCATCGCCGCGCGGGCGAGCGGCATCCAGTGCTCCCAGCAGATGAGCGAGCCGACGCTGCCCCATTCCGCCTGGTGGACACCCAGCGTCGAGCCGTCGCCGCGCATCCAGACGAGGCGCTCGCCATGCGTGGGCACCAGCTTGCGGTGGTCGAGCACGGGCAGACCGGGCCGGAAGGTCATCTGGTTGTTGTAGAGGCTCTGCCGAACACGCTCATGCGCGCCGATGCTGATCACCGCACCGGTTTCGTCGCACAGCTCCTGCAAAGGCAGCAGGCGCTCGTCATTCGCCACCACGGCCTGTTCGAGCAGGATGCGGTGCAGCGCCTTGGTGCCCGGATGATCCCACAGAGCCGCGCCGGGCGCCTCGTCGAGCCATAGCGGATAGCCGCCGAGGAAGGTCTCGCCGAACGCCACCAGCTGCGCCCCGCCCTCCACCGCTTCGCGCGCCAGACGCACGGCCTTCTCGATCCCGTCACCGATGGCGAGCGGAATGGGAGCGGCTTGGCATATTGCTACGTTCAACGTGGTCATTCTCATCGACTTATCCGCGCGGGCACCGGTTGACCATCCCGTGCGTACAGCCAGGCATGAGCGACAAACCGGACGATTGCATCATCGTGGGCGCGGGGCCGGCAGGACTGACCGCCGCAATCTACCTCGCGCGGTACCACCTCGACATCCGGTTGTTCGACTGCGGCACGAGCCGGGCGAGCTGGATCCCGACCAGTCACAACCATGCCGGCTGGCCGGACGGCATCAACGGGAACGAACTCCTCGATCGGATGCGCGAGCAGGCGGCGAAGTACGGCGCATTGCGCGAACCGAAGCGCGTCACCGACCTGACGAAGCCGGACAATTGCTTCACGGTCACCTGCGACGACGAAAAGTTTCGTGCGCATACGGTCTTGCTGGCAACGGGCGTGGTCAACAACCGGCCCGAAGGCATGGACGATCAGTTGCACGACGAAGCGCTCTCGCGCGGCCTCATCCGCTATTGTCCTGTCTGCGACGGATACGAAGTGACGGACAAGAAGGTCGCCGTGATCGGCACTGGCGATCATGGCACCGCCGAGGCGCAGTTCATTCGCACATACACCAAGGACGTCACCCTCATCGCGCCCGATGGCGAACACGAATTGTCCGACATGTGCAGCGGTGCACTGGACGAGGCGGGGATCAAGCGGATCGACGGCCCATGCAGCGACTATGCGATAGAAGGCGACAGCTTCGCATTCGAGACGGGCGCAGGACGCATGGCATTCGACAGCATGTATCCGGCACTTGGCTCGGTCATTCGGTCGGGACTAGCCAAAGCGTGCGGGGCGGATGTAGCGGAAGAGGGCTGTGTCCTTGTAGACGACCATCTGCAGACCAGCGTGCCGGGCTTATACGCCGCGGGAGATGTCGTGCTGGGCCTCGACCAGATCAGCCACGCCATGGGGCAGGCGGGCGTCGCCTCGACCGCGATCCGCAATGCGCTGGCGGAGCGGATGCCGCTCAGGCGCTAAAGCACTTCGATCTCGAACGGGATCAGCGTGCCCTGACCTTCCATGCAGAAGCTGGCGTCGGCGACTTCGCCGGTAATGCGGATGCGGTCGCCAGGGCTGGTCTCGCCATCGACATCGCTGAAGGACCAGACCTCGCCATCGTCGGTGGTGAGGATCCGACACTCGGTGCCCTCGCCCACACGGCCTTCGTACGTCACGGTCTGCGGCTGTCCGACGGGACGTGTGCCTGCTGCATCGCCCGATGGCATCGATGGCGGCGGCGTCGACTCCTCGACGCTACAAGCGGCAGCTAGCGGTACGGTCAGTAAAAGCGATGCAGTGGCTCTAATCGTCATTCGGGCAGGATAGCACGGATTGGCGATACGCCTAGTCGAGGAAATCCGAAGATATCACCACTCGCTCGTCATCCCACTCGGGCACGGCCTGCTGGGTCAGCGGCACCATGAACCGCTTTCCGCCCGGTTTTTCGATCTCGATGACATCGCTCGCACCAAAATTCTCGACGGCGCAGACTGTGCCGATCGTATCGCCCGTGTCGCTGATGACCGGCAGTCCGAGAAGGTCCGAGTGGTAGTATTCGTCCTCTTCCAGCGCGGGGAGCGCTTCGCGAGGTACGGTCAAAGTGGTGCCGCGCAAGGCCTCGGCCGCGTTGCGGTCACCGATTTCGGCGAAACGCGCAATGGCGCCGCCCTTGTTATCGCTGCGCACCTTCGACAGCGTCAGCGCGCCATCGTTGAAACTCTTGTGCGGCTTAAGGCCTTCCAGGCCTTCGCCGAACAGCTTCAGACGGACTTCGCCCGCCACGCCATGCGCGCCAATGACGGCGGCCAGCGTGACGAGCTTGTCCTGCATCGCAGCGATTACTCGCTCTTGGCTTCTTCGGCGGTGTCCGCAGCTTCTGCCGCAGCGCCTTCGTCGGCAGCAGAATCTTCAGCCGGAGCTTCCTCGGCCGGAGCTTCCTCGGCAGCCGCTTCGTCAGCGGGTGCTTCTTCTGCAGGTGCTTCGGCTGCGGCCTTGGCTTCTTCTTCAGCAGCCTTGGCAGCTTCTGCAGCTTCGGCTTCCTTGGCAGCCTTTTCCTCGGCGCGTTCCTTGGCGGCTTCGCCCGGCTCACCCTTCTTCGGGTTGTTGCGCGGGCTGCGCTCCATGATGCCGGCAGCGTCGAGGAAGCGCAGTACGCGGTCCGACGGCTTGGCACCAACACCCAGCCAGTGACGTGCGCGGTCTTCGTCGAGCTTCACGCGCTCGCCCGAATCCTTCGGCAGCATCGGGTTGTAGGTGCCGATCTGCTCGAGGTACTTGCCGTCACGCGGGCTACGCGTGTCCGACACGACGATGCGATAGTAAGGACGCTTCTTCGCGCCACCGCGCGACAAACGGATTGCAACTGCCATTTTAATTCACCTTTCGAATGTAAATAACGAAATTCAAATTACTTCTTGTTCAACATGTCCCGAAGTTCGGGCGGTAGAGTCTCGGGGTCCACGCTCGGTCCCTTCCCGCCGCCACCAAGTCCCGGCAGGCCCGCGCCCGGTCCGCCCAGCCCCGGCATGGCGGCACCCATGCCACCCTTGCCGAAGAGGGCACCGAGGCCCTTCAAGCCGCCCATCTTCTTGATCTGCTTCATGGCCTTGGCCATTTCCTGATGCATCTTGAGCACCTTGTTCACGTCCTGAACCTGCGTGCCCGAACCGGCGGCCACGCGCTTCTTGCGCTTGGCGTTGAGCAGCTTGGGTCGCTTGCGCTCTTTCGCGGTCATGGAGCCGATGATGGCGTCCATGTGGATGAGCACCTTGTCGTCCATGCCCGACGTCTGCATCGCGGCCTTGGCTTTCTTCATGCCCGGCATCATACCTGCCAGCGCGCCAAGCCCGCCCATGCTCTGCATCTGCTTGAGCTGCATACGAAGATCGTCGAGGTCGAATTCGCCCTTCGCCATCTTCTTGGCGAGCGCTTCGGCCTCTTCTTCCTTGATCGCGGTCGCAGCCTTCTCGACCAGCGACACCACATCGCCCATGCCGAGGATGCGACTGGCGACGCGCGATGGATCGAACGCCTCGATCGCGTCCAGTTTTTCGCCCGTGCCGGCAAATTTGATCGGCTTTCCGGTGACATAGCGCATCGACAGCGCCGCACCGCCGCGGGCATCGCCGTCCATTCGGGTCAGCACCACGCCGGTCAGCGGCACTTCGCCGGTAAAGCTCTGCGCGACATTGACCGCGTCCTGACCGGTCAGGCTGTCGACGACGAGCAGCACTTCTGTCGGCGCGGAGACGGTGGAGATCGCCTTCATCTCCGCCATCAAGGCCTCGTCGACGTGGAGGCGGCCTGCGGTGTCGAGCAGCAGCACATCGGCAGCCTGCAACTTGGCCGCTTCCATCGCGCGCCGGGCGATGTCGACCGGCTGCTGCCCCGCAACGATCGGCAACGTCGCCACGTCGACCTGTTCGCCGAGGATCTGCAGCTGTTCCTGTGCGGCAGGCCGATTGACGTCCAGCGACGCCATCATCGACTTCTTGCCGTGCTTTTCCTTGAGCAGCTTGCCCAGCTTGGCCGTCGTCGTCGTCTTACCCGAACCCTGCAGGCCGACCATCATGATGACGACGGGTGGCTTCGCAGCCAGGTTCAGATCGCGCGGTTCGGCATCCTCGCCGCTGCCGCCGAGCATTTCGACCAGCTCGTCATTGACGATCTTGACGACCTGCTGGCCGGGCGTGACCGACTTCAGGACTTCCGACCCGATCGCCTTTTCGGTGACCGCGTCGATGAAGCGGCGCACCACGGGCAGAGCGACATCGGCTTCGAGCAGCGCGATGCGCACTTCGCGCATGGCCTCGCGCACATCGCTTTCGGCCAGCGAGCCGCGGCCCTTGAGCTTGTCGAAGACATTGCCGAGCCGGTCGGACAGATTGTCGAACATGCCTGCTCTACTCCTCTTCCGATAGCGAGCTACCGGAATAAACGCGAAAAACGCCGGCGGACGAGAACTCGTCGGCCAGCGTGGGGCGAGCCCCGATGAAACCCAAACTCGTGCCCGGGTGTGAAGGAAGCAGGCCGCAGCCGTCGCCACGACCTGCTACCTTCAAACTCGGACTATGTCGAAATGGTGGAGCCTAGCGGGATCGAACCGCTGACCTCAACACTGCCAGTGTTGCGCTCTCCCAGCTGAGCTAAGGCCCCAAAACCATTTCGTCGCGACACACCAAGCCGGAGCGCCGCCTTTACGGGAAGCGCCCTTTATAAAGCGCTTGCCCGCAAAGCAACAGCTAAATCAACTCTCGTCCGCGTTGTCGTCGTCGCCCTTGGACTTCGTTTCGACACCCAGATCGTCGTCTCCGCCGAGGTCGACTTCGTTGTCGGGCGAATCGTCGTCTTCGTCGATGTCGATGTCCAGATCGTCATCGTCGTCGCCGGACAGATCGCTATCGGCCTCGCCCTTTTTGTCCTTCTTCACTTCCTCGGCGAGGATCGGCTGCTTGGACTTCAAGACAGGTTCGGGCGTCCACTCTTCACCGCATTCGATGCAGGTGACGGGATCGTCCTTGTTCAGATCGTAGAAGCGAGTGCCGCAGTTCGGGCAGCTCCGCTTGGTGCCCCATTCAGGTTTGACCATAAGTAATCCTTGGCTTTGCCCGCCTGCGTCACAGCGCGCAGGCCAGGTGAAATTCGTGTGTATTGATGGGAACCTGCAGCGCAGGAATCAACAGCGCGCGCGCCTTGCCAGAAGGTATGTGCCCTGTCAAAGCGCGTGCCGATTATGGACACCCCGTCATGACAGCGCACACCTTCCTGCCAAGCGGTCCCTTGCGCGGGCGCGTGCGCATGCCGGGCGACAAGTCGATCAGCCACCGAGCCCTGATGTTCGCCGCGCTGGCCGTGGGGCGCAGCCGGATCAGCGGCCTGCTGGAGGGAGAGGACGTGCTGGCCACCGCCGCTGCCCTGCGCGAAATGGGGGCGAGCATTGCGAAGGATGACGAGGACTGGATCGTCGATGGCGTCGGTGTCGGCTCGCTCCTCCAACCGGAAGCGGCGCTGGACATGGGCAATTCGGGCACCTCGACGCGGCTACTGATGGGTTTGGTCGCAAGCCACGGTATTGCAGCAGCTTTCACCGGCGATGCCAGCCTGTCGAAACGCCCCATGGCCCGCGTGATCGACCCGCTGTCGACGATGGGCGCCAGCTTCACGCCCTCTCCCGGCGGCACGCTCCCGCTGATGATCGAAGGTCTGCAACCCGCCGTGCCGATCACCTATCGCCTCCCCGTCGCCAGCGCGCAGGTGAAGAGCGCGGTCCTGCTGGCGGGCCTGAACACGCCGGGCACAACCACGGTGATCGAGCCGGTCCCCACTCGCGACCACACCGAGCGGATGCTGCGCGGCTTCGGCGTGGATGTGCAGGTCGAGGAAACAGACGGCGAGCGGGTCATCACGCTGACCGGACCCTGCGACCTGATCCCTTGCGACATCAAAGTGCCCGGCGACCCGTCCTCCGCCGCCTTCTTCGCGGTGGCAGCCAGTATCGTGCCGGACAGCGACCTCGTCATCGAGAATGTCGGTCTCAACCCGACCCGCGACGGCATTTTCCGCGTGCTGTCGCAGATGGGCGCGCAGATCGACTATCTCGACCCGCGCGAGGTCGGCGGCGAGCCGGTGGCCGACCTCCATGTCCGCCACGCTCCGTTGACCGGCATCGAGGTAGACCCGGCCATCGCGCCCAGCATGATCGACGAGTTTCCGGTGCTGTTCGTCGCGGCTGCCATGGCGAGCGGGACGACCGTCACCTCCGGCCTCGAAGAGCTGCGCGTCAAGGAAAGCGACCGGCTGAGCACCATGGCTGCGGCTCTCGCGAAGGCCGGAGCGAATATCGAGGAGCGAGACGATGGCCTCGTCATTGAGGGCACTGGCGGCGAACCGCTCGCTGGCGGCGGGCCCATCGCCACCCATCTCGATCACCGCATCGCGATGAGCATGGCAGTCGCCGGGCTCGCCAGTACACAGGGCGTTGCACTCGACAGCATCGATCCCATCGCCACCAGCTTCCCGAACTTCATGGACCTGATCGACCGCACCACAGCATGACTGATCCCTTCGACATCTACACCGCCGTCGGCTTCGTCGGCATGGCCTGCATCATCGCCGCCTACGCCTATCTGACCTGGCGCGACGAGCCGAACCCGTTTATTCTGCACGGCACCAATCTCGTCGGTGCGGCGCTTGCTGACGGTGTCGCTGCTTGTCCACACCAACTGGCCGAGCCTGGTTCTCGAAGGCTTCTGGGCCGCCATCGCGATCTGGGGGCTGGCCAAGGCGCTGAAGGACCGGAGAGTGCGCGCATGATTATCGCCGTCGATGGCCCCACCGCTTCGGGCAAGGGCACCATTGCCAAGGCACTGGCTGCGCGCTTCGGTCTGCCGCATCTCGACACCGGACTGCTCTATCGTGCCGTAGGCTATCAGTGTGCGCATAGAAGGCGGCGTACCGGAGTCGCTGGCCGACGCGCTGGCCGCGTGCGACTTTCCCGACAGTTTGCTCGACAATCCGGAGCTGCGGAGCGAAGCGACCGGTGCGCTTGCCAGCAAGGTGTCCGTCCATAGCGCCGTGCGCCAGGCGCTCTTCCAGCGACAACGAGCTTTTGCCACGCAGGAAGGCGGCGCGGTGCTGGACGGTCGAGACATCGGCACTGTCATCGCGCCCGATGCCGACATCAAGCTGTTCGTCACCGCCAGCGTCGCCGCGCGCGCACAGCGCCGTTTTGCCGAAATGCGCAGCCACGGACGCGATGTCACTCTGGAGGACATCACTGCGCGATATCGCCGCACGCGACGCACGCGACATGAACCGCGAGGACGCGCCGCTGAAGCCGGCTTCCGATGCGTACATCTTCGATACGACCAGCTTCGACAAGGATGCTGCCATCGACGCGGCTATCGAGGTCGGTCGAGGAAGTTCGGCGGAACTAAACGCTTTCCTACTTTGGCCATGGTCTGCCAGTCCTGCGGAGAATGGTGCACAAAACCCGCCCGATACCTCGCAAGTCTGCGCGTCAGCCCACCAGATCGCGGTCGAACTCTTTTTGCCCCTGGACCGTGTTCCATGTGTTCCAAGCTGTAGGATGCCGCCTCGCAAAAAGCTTGCCTTTCGCGCCCCGTTCGCATAGGCGCGCGCCCGTTCTCGTAAACATTTCAGTCTACCTGAACCTTCGCGTCGGCATCCGGCTGCGCGGAGAATACGGCCCTCTTGCCCCGTACGATGTCGCAATGGTGCGCAGAGACGGGAAAGACCCCGGACAACCGGTGGCCGGTAGCAAACGTAAGTTAGGACTACTCAACATATGGCAACTGCAGCCAACCCCACCCGCGACGATTTCGCGGCAATGCTCGACGAGCAGCTCGGCGGCGCAGACGATGGCGGCTTCGAAGGACGTGTCGTCAAGGGCACCGTCACCGCCATCGAAAACGGCATGGCGCACATCGATGTCGGCCTGAAGAGCGAAGGCCGCGTCGACCTAAAGGAATTCATGCGCGGCGAAGACGAGCACGGCCTCGAAGTCGGATCGGAAGTCGAAGTGTTCGTCGACCGCATCGAAAACGCCGACGGCGAAGCTATGCTGTCGCGCGATCGCGCCCGCCGCGAAGCCGCATGGGACAAGCTTGAAAGCGAGTTCGGAGAAAGCGCTCGCGTCGAAGGCCGCATCTTCGGCCGCGTCAAGGGCGGCTTTACCGTCGATCTCGACGGCGCCGTGGCCTTCCTGCCCGGCAGCCAGGTCGACATCCGCCCTGTGCGCGACGTCACTCCGCTGATGGACATGCCGCAGCCCTTCCAGATCCTGAAGATGGATCGCCGCCGCGGCAACATCGTCGTATCGCGCCGCGCCGTGCTGGAAGAAACCCGCGCGGAACAGCGCAGCGAGCTGATCAACGACCTGACCGAAAACCAGGTGATCGACGGCGTCGTCAAGAACATCACCGATTACGGTGCCTTCGTCGATCTCGGCGGTATCGACGGCCTGCTGCATGTCACCGACATGAGCTACAAGCGCGTCAACCACCCCAGCGAACTGATCGAAATCGGCCAGACCGTGACCGTCCAGATCATCCGCATCAACGAAGACACCCAGCGCATCAGCCTCGGCATGAAGCAGCTGGAATCGGATCCGTGGGACGGCGTCTCGGCGAAGTATCCGGTCGGCATGAAGATGAACGGTACGGTCACGAACATCACCGAATACGGTGCGTTTGTCGAAATCGAGCCGGGTATCGAGGGCCTGGTCCACGTTTCGGAAATGAGCTGGACCAAGAAGAACGTGCACCCGGGCAAGATCGTCTCGACTTCGCAGGAAGTCGAAGTGGTCGTTCTCGAAGTGGACAGCGAAAAGCGTCGTATCAGCCTCGGCCTCAAGCAGGCGCAGGGCAATCCGTGGGACGACTTCGCAGAGAAGTATCCGGTCGGCTCGAAGGTCGAAGGCGAAGTCAAGAACGCTACCGAATTCGGTCTGTTCATCGGCCTTCCGGGCGACGTCGACGGCATGGTCCACATGTCCGACATCGCATGGGGCATCTCGGGTGAAGACGCGCTGGCACTGCACCGCAAGGGCGAGCAGGTCGAAGCCGTCATTCTCGACGTCGATGTCGAGAAGGAGCGCATCAGCCTCGGCATGAAGCAGCTCGAAAAGGGCGCACCGACCGAAGCCGGCGCACAGAGCGATCTGCGCAAGAACCAGGTCGTCACCGTCACTGTCCTCGAAGTTCGCGATGGCGGCCTCGAAGTGCAGGTTGGCGAAGATGGCGCAACCGGCTTCATCAAGCGCAGCGACCTTGGCCGCGACCGCGACGAGCAGCGTTCGGACCGCTTCCAGCCCGGCGCGAAGGTCGATGCAATGGTCACCGGCTTCGATCGTTCGAAGAAGCCGACCTTCTCGATCAAGGCTCGCCAGATCGCCGAAGAAAAGGAAGCCGTTGCACAGTTCGGTTCGTCCGATTCGGGCGCATCGCTCGGCGACATCCTCGGCGAAGCACTGAAGAAGAAGGAAGACTAAGCTCTTCCAATTCTTTGCCGGTATCGGGAAGGCCCGTCCGCTCACCCGAGCAGGCGGGCCTTTCCTACTTCGGGCAGACGTCCTACGCTGCCGTCCATGTTGCAGATCCATCAGTTTCCTTGCCTGTCCGACAATTACGGCTTCCTCGTCCACGACCCCGTCAGCGGCGAAACGGCTGCGATCGATACGCCAGATGGCGCGGAATATCTGCGTGAGGCCCAGGCGAAGGGCTGGTCCATCACGCAGATTTGGAACACGCATTGGCACCCCGACCATGCGGGCGGCAACAAGGCCATAGTCGAGGCGACCGGAGCGAAGGTCGTAGCGCCGCAGGAGGTCGAGAAGCTGTCGCCAATCGATACTGTGGTCACTCATGGCGACACTGTGACGCTGGGTGCACACAAGGCGAATGTGATCGACGTGTCGGGTCACACCAATGGCCACATCGCCTTCCATCTGCCCAAGGACGGCGTGGCGTTCGTCGGCGATAGCGTGTTCGCGCTCGGCTGCGGTCGTATGTTCGAGGGCGAGCCGCAGCAATTTTGGGACAGCCTCGACCGCATCCGCCAGTTGCCCGCCAACACCACGCTCTACTGCGCGCATGAGTACACGCAGGCCAATGCGAAGTTCGCACTGCATGCCGATCCGGACAACGCGGCATTGCAGGAGTACTCCGCCGAAATCGACCGCAAGCGTGAGCGCGGCGAACCGACTGTGCCCACACAGCTGGCGCGAGAGCTTGAGACCAATCCTTTCCTGCGCGCCGACAACCCTGCACTCATAGCGCGCTGGGGCGGCAATACGCCTGCCGAGACATTCGCAGCGCTGCGGGCCGCAAAGGACAGCTTTTAGGTCGATGAAGGCGCTTGTTGTCGAAGAACTGACGTCCGATCTGTCAGGGATGGCACTGGCCGATGTCCCGGAGCCGCAGCGGAATGTCGGCGAAGTTCTGATCCGGGTGCGAGCCGCTTCCTTGAATTATCCCGACCTGCTGATGACGCGGGGCGAGTACCAGTTCAAACCGGACCTGCCCTTCATTTCCGGCCTTGAGATGGCCGGCGAGGTGGTCGAGGCTGACGCAGGCGGCGAGTTCGCGGTTGGCGACCGGGTCATGGGCGGTGCGAAGACCGGCGCATTCGCCGAGATGGTCGCGTTGCCTGCAGTCTCCTTGCGCGCAATCCCGGATGGGCTGGACTTCGCGCAGGCGGCGGCGATGGGCGCGGCCTATCATACTGCGTATGTGGCGCTGGTTGAGCTGGGAGGGCTGCAACGCGGACAGACGGTGCTAGTCCACGGGGCAAGCGGAGGCGTGGGACTTGCCGCATGCGACCTCGCCAAGGCGCTCGGGGCGAAAGTCATTGCTGCAACGCACCGAGAGGACAAGCTGGACACACTGCGGCACGATGCGCAGACCCTACGCCACGATCCTGAACACAGGCCGCTTCCGCGAAGAGGTTGCCGAGCTTACCGATGACAGGCTGTGCGATCTCGTCTTCGATCCGGTCGGCGGCGATGTGTTCGACGAAAGCACGCGCTGCATCGCTTTCGGGGGCAAGCTGCTGGTCGTCGGCTTCGTCGCAGGACGCATCTCGCAGATCGCGGTCAACATACCGCTCATCAAGGGCTTCTCGGTCGTCGGCGTCCGCGCCGGAGAATATGCCCGGCGCTTCCCGGACCGTGGCAAGCGGATCGCCGAAGCACTCGACAACCTTGGCCCGTGAGAAGAAAATCACTCCGCATATCGATCGCATCCTGCCGCTGACGCGATGGCGCGAGGCATTCGAAGCAATGCAGGGTGGCGAGATCGTCGGAAAGATCGTGCTGACGCCTTGAACGCCAGAGCGCGCAAGCAGATGCGAAAAAGGGCGACCCACCGGGCCGCCCTCCTCTCCCGTCCTTTTCCGGACTAACTAGATGCTCGCGATGACCTTGTCGGCCAGTGCGCGATCGGCTTCGGCATCGTGCTTCTCGGCGATCAGCGTGCGGCTGGCACCCGTTGCAGCGGCGACGGCACGGTTGCGTACGTCCTGTACGGCTTCGCGTTCTGCTGCGGCGATCTTGTCTTCGGCCATCCGCTTGCGGCGCTCGACCATCGCCTTGCTGTCGGCCTCCGCCTTGACTCAGGATCGCGTCGGCCTCGGTCTGCGCATTGGCCAGCATGGCCTCCGCATCCTTTTCGGCACCGGCGATCTTGTCGGCATATTCCTTGCGCAGAGCTTCTGCTTCGGCGCGCAACTGCTTCGCCTCGTCCAGCTGCTCCTTGATGGCGGCGATCTGGCGATCGAGCCCTCCGGCAATCGTCTTGTGCGCTTTGAATACGAAAATTGCGATCAGCAGCAGCACCAGCATCGATACCGAGACGATCTGGTACGGCTCGAGACCCCAAAGCGACGGCTCGAGCAGCGTGGGAGCGCCCATATCGGCGACGGCTTCGGTCTGCGAGGGATCGGTGGCGATCAATTCAGGCAGGTCGGATTGATTAGCCATGAGCCATCTGCTCCTTCACTGCCTTGGCCGCGACCGGCTTGGTCACGCTTATTCCGGCCAGCGTCTGGACGATGTCCTGCGCCGCTTCCACAGCCACGCTTTCGACCTCGGTCAGCGCGGCAGTGCGTGCCTCCTCGATCTCTGCTTCGGCATCGGCCAGTTTGGTATCGAGTCGCTTCTGAGCGGCAGCCAGCTTCTTTGCGGACTTGGCCGCGGCCTCGTCCTTGGCTTTGGCAACGATTGCCTGCGCCGCAGCGCGGTTCTCGTTTTCCTTCACCCGCCACGCCTCTTCCTGCTCGTCGGCAGCGTCACGCGCGGCCTTGGCAGCTTTCAGGTCGGAGGTAATCTGGTTGTCGCGATTGGCCACCGTGTCCATCACCTTGGGCACCATGCCCTTGCCGATGACGAAAAAGGTGAGGCCGAAGAACACCAGCAGCCAGAAGACCTGGCTGGACCATGTATCAGCAAGCTGTGCTATCTGTGGCATTTCAGCTCCCGAAAAGCGGGTTCGGAAAGATCGGGGCCGGTCGGGAAACACCCGACCGGCATCTTGTGATGGACGTCGATCAGGCGACGAAGATCAGGATCATGGCAACGACGAACGCCAGCAGGCCGAGAAGCTCGGCAGCGGCGAAGCCGATGAACAGGCGGCCCTGCTGGCCGTCTGCTGCACCCGGATTGCGCAGGGCGGATTCGAGGAACGAACCGAACACGTTACCAACGCCGATGGCGGCCATGCCGGCACCGATTGCAGCGAGACCGGCACCAACCAGCTTTGCAGCTTCTACTTCCATGACAAACTCCTTTGGGAAATCAAACTATTGAACGGTAAACTTAGTGAAGGTTCTCTGCATCGTTGATGTAGAGAGAGGTGAGCAGCGCAAAGACATAGGCCTGAATGCCTGCCACCAGAATTTCCAGGGCGCTGATGCCGATCATCAGGATGAAGCTCGGCAGGCCGACCAGTGCGCCGAACCCGGCGCCGGCGTTGGTTCCGTCGATGACGAAGCTGGACAGCACCTTGAGCAGCACGTGGCCCGCCATCATCGCCACGAACAGCCGCAGCGCGAGGCTGAAGGGGCGCACCATGAAGGAGATGAATTCGATCGGCGCGATGACCGGAATCATCGGCAGCGGCGTGCCATGCGGCACGAACAGGCTGAAGAAATGCAGCCCGTGCTTCCAGAAACCGACGATCAGGACGATGGAGAAGCTGATGATCGCCAGCACGCCCGTCACGGTGAAGTGACTGGTGAAGGTGAACGGATGCACGGCCGAACAGGCCCGAGCGGCAGCAAACCGATGAGATTGGCGATCAGGATGAACATGAAAAGGCTGAAGACATAGGGCACATATTTGCGCCCGTCCTTGCCGATGTTGGCTTCCAGCATGTTGTCGATAAAGCCGGTGAAGCTTTCGACCATCATCTGCCAGCGACCGGGCACCAGCTCGCGCTTCATGCCGCCGATCATGAACACAAAGAGGACGACGGTGGTGATAAGCATCCACATCGCGCTGTTGGTGAACGCGATGTTGTAACCGGCGACTTCCCAACCCTGGGTGCCGCCAAGCGGTTCGATCGCGAATTGCTTCATCGGATCGACTTTGGCCGTTTCGGCTGCCACGTGTGCTAACCCTTCAAAACCTGTTCAACGCCTTGCGAGCCCGGGTGCGGGCTATTCGTCAGGGCGCTGGTTTGCCGCGCGAAATACGTTTCTGAAGGCGACCACAATTCCAAGGAACAGGCCGATCAACAGACCCCACGGGTTGGTGTCGGTCAGATAGCCGATGGCATACCCGATCACCGAACCGCCGATAAGCCCGCCGAGAAGGTCTGCCAGAACGCGGTTGCCGCTGCGGTAATTCGCATCGACCCCGGATCCGGCTTTCAGGTTGCGTTCGTCTTCGCGCTGCTGGGCGGCATTAAGCCGCTTCTCCAGCGCGTCGATCCGCGCATCCTCCTCGATGGATTTCCGTGCGGGCTCGTCATCGCTCATGCCTGGCTCCTTTATAGGGGTTGCGCGGCACGCGCAGGGACTTGCCCGCCAAGGGCGCCGCCCCCTTAGAAGGGGGTCCAAGGCAAGTCAACATGAGTCCGGCTGCGATGCGCGCTTGCCTGCGCGATATGCACAAGGCTAAGTCGACGCGGGAGTACGGGGGTCGACAGTGTCGCAAACGCAGGACAGGAAGCCGAGCCATGCAGGCGCGGGACACCGCGAACGGCTGCGGCAACGCCTGCTGACCGGCGGGGCCGAAGCGCTGGCAGACTATGAGCTGCTGGAATACCTGCTCTTCGCTGCGTTCCGGCAGGGCGACACCAAGGGTCTGGCAAAACGCCTGATCGATCAGTTCGGGTCGTTTTCCGGTGTCCTCAATGCGGATCCGGGCGCCTTGGCGCAGGTCAAGGGGATGGGTCAGGCCAGCGCAGCCTCACTGCATGCAGTCTCGCTAGCAGCCCGGCGCATGGCGCGCGGGACGGTACAGCAGCAGCCGGTACTCGGCAGCTGGCAGGCGCTGCTGGACTATCTCGCGATCGACATGAGCGCGCTCAAGCACGAGCGCGTGCGTGTCCTCTATCTCGACACGAAGAACCGGCTGATCGACGATCATCTGGCTGCCGAAGGATCGATCGACGAGGCCGCCATTCACCCGCGCGAGGTGATCAGGCGCGCGTTCGACGTTGGCGCAAGCGCGCTCATCCTCGTCCACAATCACCCCAGCGGCGATCCCGAGCCGAGCCGCGCCGACATCCAGATCACCAACCGCATCGCCGAGGCGGGGCGGCTACTCAACATCACTGTACACGACCACGTGATCGTCGGGCGCGGCACGCATGTGTCGCTGCGTGCCAAGGGCTTGATCTGACGCTTAGTCGACGGTGATGCCGTGGCGCTTGTAGAAGGCCTCTAATTCCGGCGAGGTGCGCAATGCGATGGCGATGTCCTCCCGCCCTTGCATTATCGCCTTGAGCGAGCAGGATGACGCCGCGCAGGAAGTGCGATGCGGCAAGACCGGGTGATAGGTCCAGCGCGCTGTTCAGATCGGCGAGAGCTTCGTCGTGATTGCCCTTGCGGTAATGCACCATCGCCCGACTATCGAGCATCGGCGCGCTGTTTGAAGCGCGTTCGATGGCACGTGTGCAGATGTCCAGCGCATCTTCCAAACCCACTGCGAACAGGCCGCGATACCAGCAATCCGAATTGAGCGCCGCTTCGTTCTGCGGCTTTTCGGCCACGGCATCGGCCATGATGTCGAGGCCGCCCGCTACATCGCCGGAAAGCCCCGTCACGATAGACAGAATGCTGGCGTAGTAGCTGCTCTCTTCATCCGATACCGGCAAATCAGCAAGCAAATCGTGCGCTTCATCGATCCGTCCGGCGTAGGCGAGGCGCTCGGCCAGCACCAGCGCGATCTCGTTGTCCGGCTCGAGATCGTATGCGCGTTGCAGATCGTCCAGCGCATCTTGCGTCTGTCCAAGCGAATGCAGGACATTCGAGCGCCAATGGAGAACCCAGGACGACGTATCCTTTTCGACCAGCGTGTTCAGATCGCTTAGTGCTTCTTGGAAGCGATACGTGTCGTGGAAGAACCCGGCACGTTCCTGCAACGGCCCGAAATCGTCATCTTCCGCAAAATCGATCGCGGCCTGGTACGCCTGCACGATCGGGCGTGAGCGGCGTTCGAGGTCCTGGGCACTGCGTTCCCAGCGCCACACGACGTCTTCCGGTGCGACAAGTCGACTTTTCTGGCTAGTGAGCTTTCGCACCGTGCGTTTCGCTTCGGGAAGCTGAGCCGGCGTTACTTCTCCAAGCGTTTGCGTGACGTCGACCTCGCCGACGAAATCGGTGCCATCCAACCTGTTCGCAGCAATCATACGGGTGTTGCCGAAGGTCATATCGTATGTTTCAGGACCCTCGTAAAGGAACCCCGCCACATCGTCCGGCAAGACCAGCTTGCCCTTCATAAGATTGCGCGAAGTCCCCTGCGTCGCCACGGGAATGTCGCGCCATTCGGGCTTGGCGCGGCTTGCATCGAAGCTCGCATCCGGTCGCATGTTCGCATCCATGACGAGACGGCCATCGGTCCATTCGAAATCGGAGCTGGTCACACCGGTCACGCGAAGGATGCCGAAAGCCTCTTCTTCATTATACTCGATTTCCACAGAGCTCACGACGCCGCCGCCCTGCCCATTGGCAACCTGCCTGCCGAAATTGCGCGCAACCTCTTCGTTGTCCTCGTCCGCCAATTTGCGGAATCCTGCGCCCTGCGGGCCGTAGAAACGCATATTGACTGTGTAGAGCGTCGGCAAATCGACGCCTGCCGAGTAATCCGCGACGAGATCCATCACGAGATTCGGTTGAGTCTGATCGCGCTGCGCGATCGGCATCAGGTCCGCTCCCTCCGCAGTCAGTGGCAGGGCATAATGGAAAGCCGGGACCCAATCGATATTGTTGATGCGCGTCGCGGCACTGGTGCCGTCCAGCCAGTAATCCTGCCCGTCGATCTGAGCGCGTACGATCATGTGATCGAAATTGCCCGGCATCGGCAAAAGCTCGGCTACGGAGTCTCCCCCTCGCGTCTGGACTAGCACAGTCTGCGACGTAATCCCCATCTGGGTCAGCAAGGCGTTGAGCAGGACGGACTTGGCCTTGCAGTCGCCATACCGCTTCTCCCAGGTTTCCTGGGCGCTTTGCGGAAGGTAATTCCCGCCATCCAGACCGTTCAGCAGGTAACTGACCTCGTCCTGCACAAGCTGCGTAGCGAGAGCGGCGCGGTGTAGCGGATCCTTGGTCTTTGCCATGATCTGCTTCGCCTGCCGGGCAATAGCACCGTCGCCGTCGATCTGCGCGGCCTTGGCAAAATGCGGCTCCATAGTGCGCGACAATTCCGCCCAGTCGGCATAGGTTCCGAGACGCAGGATCGCAGGCCGGTGATATCGCGACGGCGCGTCGGCCGGCATGTCCGGTTTCTCTGCCAGCGGAAGTGTCACCGCGATGCGACTTACGCCATCATCCGTTTTCGGCGCGGTCACTCCGGCATGATCTTCGACGCGCCAGAAAACCTCTTCGTCACTTGGCCAGCTCACCACTGCACGTGCGAAGCCGACCTGCCACGGATCGGCTGGCAGGTATTGCAGCACCTGCATCTCGTCGCCCAAAGCCTGATCGTCGACAGTCTTGGAATGCGTCACACGAAGGATATCGCCGACCTGAAGTCCCGGCACGGCCAGAGTCGCTGTCAGCTGCCCGTCCAGCAGGCGCTGCTCCAGACCTTGCTCACGCCGCAGGATATCGAATTCCGTACCGTCGCCCAAGACATCGATGGTCGTTCCGTCGCGCAGGATCTGAACTCGGTGTACAGACAGGTCGCCCTTATCGGGCAGCCAGTCGAACGAAATGGTCCCCACTTCCATCAAGGATTGCGGATTGTCGATGCGTGTGGCGCTATCGAAATAGCTGGTCACCACACCGTCTTCCATCCAGTACTGCCAATCCGCAATCAGCAAAGGAGCGCCTTCCCCTCGGGCGCCTTCTTCCAGAGTTGCTTCCTCGACCCAGGATGGTGCCGGTTGGTACAGCACCTCTTCCCCAGCCCAGGCGGGAGTAGCGAAACTCAAGGCGAGTGCCGATCCCGACAGGGTTACGAACTCGTAGCGACGTGCGGATCATTTCATCGTTCATAAGCAACGCTTTATAGCAACTGCGACCCGAGCGATAGACCATTAACCGTGCGCGCCAACCGTCGACATCTGCCCCGGGCCGCCTTGCGAAGGTGAGGGTTCATGACTAGCGGGACGCTGCATTCAACAGCACCCTTTACGGAGTCGCACGATGGTCCCCCGCTATGCCCGCCCAGAGATGACCGCGATCTGGGAGCCGGAGGCGAAATACCGCATCTGGTTCGAAATCGAGGCGCATGCGACCCAGAAGCTGGCCGAACTGGGCGTCGTGCCGGAAAGCGCAGCCAAGGCTCTGTGGGATTGGTGGGCGACCGACCCGGCCATCGATGTCGAAGCGATCGATGCGATCGAGGCGGTGACGAAGCATGACGTGATCGCCTTCCTGACCTGGGTTGCAGAAAATGTCGGCGAAGAAGCGCGCTACATGCATCAGGGCATGACCAGCTCGGACGTGCTCGACACGACGCTCGCGGTGCAGCTGGTGCGTTCTACCGACCTGCTGCTGCAAGATCTTGACGGATTGCTGGCGTGCGCTGAAGCGTCGGGCTGAAGAGCACAAATACACGCCGACGATCGGGCGTAGTCACGGCATTCATGCTGAGCCCGTGACGTTCGGCCTGAAACTTGCTCAAGCCTATGCCGAATTTGACCGCTGTAAAGCGCGACTGGATGCCGCGCGTGCCGAAATCGCGACCTGCGCCATTTCCGGGGCCGTCGGGACATTCGCCAATATCGATCCGAGCGTCGAGGAGTATGTCGCCGAGAAGCTCGGTCTCGTGCCCGAGCCCGTCTCCACGCAAGTCATTCCGCGCGACCGGCATGCCATGTATTTCGCTACACTGGCTGTCATCGCAGGCAGCATCGAGCGGCTGGCAGTCGAGGTGCGGCACTTGCAGCGCACAGAAGTGCTCGAGGCCGAAGAATTCTTCTCCAAGGGTCAGAAGGGCTCGAGTGCGATGCCGCACAAGCGCAACCCGATCCTGACCGAGAATTTGACCGGCCAGGCGCGCATGATCCGCGCCTATGCTCTGCCGGCGCTCGAAAACGTCGCGCTGTGGCATGAGCGGGACATCTCCCACTCCTCCGTCGAGCGGTTCATCGGGCCGGATGCGACGATTACGCTCGACTTTGCGCTTGCGCGGCTGACCGGCGTCGTCGACAAGCTGCTCGTCTACCCCGAGCGCATGCAGGCCAATATGGATCGCATGGGCGGCCTGATCCATTCGCAGCGCGTGCTGCTCGCCCTCACTCAGAACGGTGTGAGCCGGGAAGACGCCTACCGCCTCGTTCAACGCAATGCGATGAAGGTGTGGGAAAGCGACGGTCAGGTGAAACTGCTCGACCTCCTCAAGCAGGACGAGGACGTGACCGCGGCGCTCACGCACGAGCAGCTGGAGGAGCGGTTCGACCTTGAATACCACTTCAAGCAGGTAGACACGATCTTCGACCGGGTCTTCGGCTAAACTCGGCCCGCGACCGGCCCTAGCCTGCGACCAGTATCAAGAGGAGCAGCGCAGCCATGCAGATATTTCGTACCCTTCTGTGGGTCCTGCTCCTTGCGGGCGTGCTGATGTTTTCTTTCGGCAATTGGGACAAGCAGATCGACGTACGTATCTGGCCCGACATCGTCTGGGACACTCGTGTCCCTGCGCTGGTCGTGGTTTCCTGGCTGCTCGGACTTGTGCCGATGTGGCTCTATCACCGCGGCGTGAGCTGGCAGCACAAGCGCCGGATCACCGCGATGGAAACGGCAACTGCAAAGATGGTCGCGACGCCTGCCGAGCCTGCGAAGCCGGTGGTGCCTGTCCGCCCTGAGGCAGCCCCGAGCGATGTACCTCCGCCTGCACCCAATCCGGTCGATCCCGAACCGTCCGACAAGCCATGAGCAATCCGGTCTATCTCGCCGTAGATGTCCCGCGCCTGCGCGAGGCGAGCGACCTTGTCCAAAAAGTGAAATCGCACATCGGTGGCATCAAGCTGGGTCTTGAATTCTTCAACGCCCACGGCGCGCACGGCGTCCATATGATGGCGCAGATCGGGCTGCCGGTCTTCCTCGACTTGAAGCTGCACGACATACCGAACACCGTGGCCGCTGCCATGCAGGCGATCCACGTGCTGGAGCCTGCGATAGTCACGGTGCATACCTGTGGTGGCATCGCCATGATGGAGGACGCCAAGGCCGCGGCTGGCGAGCATACCAAGGTTGTCGGCGTCACTATGCTGACCAGCCTGGATGAGCGCGATCTGGACGCGATGGGCGTTTCGGGTACGTCTCAGGACTTCGTCTTGCGCCAGGCGGAGGCAGCGCACAAGGCCGGCCTGGACGGTGCGGTCTGCTCCGGTCACGAGATCAAACGCGTCCATGACCAATGGAAAGACGGCTTCTTCGTCGTGCCCGGCTTGCGTCCCGAAGGCAGCGCCGTCGGCGATCAGAAGCGCGTCGTCACACCGCGCCAGGCGCGCGACGATGGTGCGAGCGTGCTGGTCATCGGCCGACCCATCAGCCGCGCAGATGAACCTGAAACCGCCGCCCGCGCGATCGAGGCGACGCTTTAAGCGAATGACCGCCATGTCAACGGCAATCAAGATCTGCGGCATCTCGACAGTTGACGCGCTGGACGCCGCCGTCGCTGCGCGGGCCGACTATGTTGGCCTTGTATTTTTTCCGCCCTCCCCGCGCCATGTCGACAAATACGCAGCGCAGGAGCTCGCCTCGCGCAGTGGTGACTGGGTTAAACGTGTCGGCCTGTTCGTCGACGCCGACGACGAGGCGTTGCGCGCTGGCGTCGAGGCCGGACGTTTGGACGCAATTCAGCTTCACGGTGATGAGACGCCGGAAAGGGTGGCTGGCATATCTTCTAAGTTCAGTCTGCCGGTCTGGAAGGCTTTGCCGATCGCGAATGCTGACGATGTCGAGGCTGCACGGCAGTATCACGACGTCGCCGATCTAATCTTGTTCGATGCGCGCACGCCCAAGGGTGCGGCGTTGCCGGGCGGTATGGGTCTACGCTTCGACTGGTCGCTACTTGCCAGATGGAAAGGGCGTAGTGGGTGGGGCCTGGCAGGAGGGCTTTCACCAACGAACGTGTCGGAAGCTATTAAAATGACCGGCGCACCGCTGGTCGACACTTCGAGCGGGGTCGAGACGGCGCCCGGCCAGAAGAACCCGCATCTCATCGCGGACTTCTGTAAGGCCGTCCGCAATGCTTGACGCGACGGGCAATTCTGCTAATCGCGCGCCTTCGCGAATTGGTCCCGCACCCCGGTGAAGCGGTGACCGCGCTGGAATGCTGTTCCAGCGGTGCGATGCCGGGTTGAATGGCCGCGACGAGCGCGGTCCAGCAAATCGAAGGACTATACTTATGTCGAAGCGCAAGAGCGCCAAGTACAAACTCGACCGCCGGATGGGTGAAAACATCTGGGGTCGCCCGAACTCCCCGGTCAACAAGCGTTCCTATGGTCCCGGCCAGCACGGTCAGCGCCGCAAGGGCAAGATGTCCGACTTCGGCCTTCAGCTTCGCGCCAAGCAGAAGCTCAAGGGCTATTACGGCGACGTGACCGAGAAGCAGTTCAAGCGCACCTACAAGGAAGCGTCGGCCATGAAGGGCGACACCGGTCAGAACCTGATCGGCCTGCTCGAACAGCGTCTCGACATGGTGGTGTACCGCGCCAAGTTCGCGCCGACCATTTTCGCTGCGCGTCAGTTGGTCAGCCACGGCCACATCCAGCTCAACGGTGTGAAGACCAACATCGCATCGGCTCGCGTTCGCGTCGGCGATGTCGTCAGCCTCGGCAGCAAGGCCAAGGACATGGCGCTGGTCATCGAAGCGCAGAGCCTGCCGGAGCGTGAGATTCCCGACTACGTCGCGCCTGACGGTACCGACAAGGTGACCTACACCCGCGTGCCGAAGCTCGACGAAGTGCCCTATCCGGTGACGATGGAACCGAACCTCGTGGTCGAGTTCTACTCGCGCTAATCGGTTCGACACTAATTACATTAAAGGGCGGCTCTGCGGGGCCGCCTTTTTTCGTTCTGGCGGATGTTAATTTCGCAACTCCTCGCACCGTGCTGCGTTGAACCGACATAATGACACAGTATCGGTTCGTGACGCGCGGGCGCGTCGGAAAATGGTATTCATCCCTTGCAGAAGCGCAGCGCCAAGCGAACCGCATCGGCGCAGGCTTCAGCGATGCGCTCGGTCACTTCGTGCCTTACAGAGGGACCGTGCTGGAGATGCGCGAACGCCAGTCGCCTTGACGCGTCAGCGTCGATGCGCCGTCTTCAGCGCATAAAAAACCATCAAGCAGATTACTGCGGTGATCAGTCCGCCCCAGAACCAGTGCGGTAGCAGCAGCGCCCGTTCGATCTGCCCTGTGTCCGACAGCTGCGGCTGTCCATCGATGTAGCCTCCTTCGCTAAACAGATAGCCGAAGTCGCGATAGATTGAGATGCATCCCTGGACCCCGAGAATTTGCACGGCGAACTTGCGGGTCGGGATGTCCGCCCAGGTGGCGAGAACCAGACAGGCCAGGCCGACAGCTGGAAGGACGATCCAACCGGTCATGGAGCGCACCCAGATCGCTGTCGATCCCAACAGTACAAAGCCGAGTATGGTCAATGCGTATCGGGTGGTTTCCACCTTGCGAGAGGCAAGGATAAGCAGACATCCGGCGACCGTGGGGCCAAGCAGTCCGGCCGCAGCGATCATTGCCTGCTCGACACGCCCTGTCTGACCATCGGAATAGTAGAGAGCGTATCCGGATCCGTTCGGAAAGATGACAAGCCTGTCGAAGTCATTCCCGAAAATCATCGCGGCCAGACCATGACCCATCTCGTGAAACCATGTCGCAAGAATGCTGAAGGGCCAGAGGATATATCCGCCATATGGCGAGTGCCACAGCAGGATCGTGACAACGGCGATAACGATCAGGGTCGTAATTTCCTTCCGGTCGCTATTCATGCTTTTCGGCATCTAAGGTTCGATCCGCTGGCCATCGAAAGAGAAGATCTGGCCGCTGTCCCGATTCGTCAAGCCGTCCAAAACGGCAAGCAGGCGCTGTGCCGAGTACGCTGGCGTAAAGAGCTTGCCGTCGGGCACATTGCGCTGGAACGGTTTGCTGAGCCCCGTGTCGACAGTGCCGGGATGAAGCGCAACACAAAACGCGTCCGGCTTCTTGCGTGCCAGTTCGATGGCGAAGGTGCGGACCAGTTGGTTCAGCGCCGCCTTGCTCGCGCGATAGCTGTACCATCCGCCAAGCCTGTTGTCCGAGATGCTGCCGACCCGGGCGGATAAGGCTGCAAAGCCCGTCGGTCGGTCGGTGGCCAGGAGCGGAAGAAAATGCTTTGCGACGAGCGCCGGTCCTGCGGCATTCAGGGCGAAACTTCGGGATAGTTCCTCGGCATCGATCTGGCGCCAGTCCTTCTCCGGACCCTCTCCAGCCATATGTAGATAGCCTGTGGCGACGATGACGAGATCGAGCGGCTCTTCATGTGACAGCCGCTCCGCTGCCGATGCGATCGATGTCTCGTCTGCCAGGTCGATATGCCCATTGCCCGCCAAACTTCGGGCGAGGCGATGAACCGTGGATCCGTCCGCCTCCAGCTTCTCGGCCAAGGCTGCACCGATCCCACCTGTCGCGCCGATGACGGCGGCAGTGCGCCACCTCATTGCTTTCGCACTCCGTGATAATCGCGCCTGAAGTCAGCGGCGAAAGATGCAAAGCGCCCCTCTCCGATCGCATCGCGCATGGCTTGCATCAACTGCTGGTAAAACGCGATGTTGTGCTCTGTCATAAGCATAGCGCCAAGTATCTCGTTCGACTTGACCAGGTGATGCAAATACGCTCGCGAGTACGTGCCGCACGTGTCGCAATTGCAACGGCCATCGAGCGGCTCCTGATCCTCGGCAAAGCGCGCATTGCGCAAATTGATCGGCCCGTTCCAAGTGAACGCCTGTCCATTGCGACCCGAACGGCTGGGCAGCACGCAGTCGAACATGTCGACGCCGCGTTCGACCGCACCGACCAGGTCGTCCGGCTTGCCCACTCCCATCAAATATCTCGGCCGATCTTCGGGAAGCTGCCCAGGTGCGAAGTCCAGCGTGGCGAACATGGCTTCCTGCCCCTCCCCCACGGCAAGACCTCCGATGGCGTATCCATCGAAGCCAATTTCGGTCAGCTTTTCGGCGCTGATCCGGCGCAATTCCTTGTCCAGAGCGCCCTGCTGGATGCCGAAAAGCGCCGAGCCCGCCGCATGCTCTCCACCCTCGTCGAAAGCCTCGCGGCTGCGCTTTGCCCAGCGCATGCTCATTTCCATGCTTGCCGCGATCTCGTCGCGCGGACGGTCAGCCCGCGGGCATTCGTCGAAGGCCATGACGATATCGCTGCCGAGCAGGCGCTGGATCTCCATGCTCCGTTCAGGCGTCAGCATATGCTTCGAGCCGTCGATGTGGCTGCGAAACTCGACGCCTTTCTCGGTCAGCTTGCGCAAGTCCGACAGGCTCATCACCTGGTACCCGCCGCTATCGGTCAGGATCGGGCGGTCCCAGTTCATGAACTTGTGCAACCCGCCCAGCTTGGCGACCCGCTCCGCACCCGGACGCAGCATGAGATGGTAGGTATTGCCGAGAATGATGTCCGCACCGGTCTTGCGCACGGTTTCGGGCTTCATCGCCTTGACCGTCGCCGCCGTGCCGACGGGCATGAAGGCAGGCGTGCGGATGTCTCCGCGCAGCATGCGGATGGTGCCCGCGCGCGCTTTCCCGTCGCGGGCGTGAATATCGAAGGTGAACCTGGTGCCCATCGATCAGAACCCGTAGATGATGGTGAAGCGCGTCAGCGTGTCGGTCGAGACGGCATCGGCGGGCGGGTTGCTGTCATACTCGACGGCGTAGGACAGGCGCGAGCGCAGGCTGTCCGAGATTGCAAAGTCGAGCCCGCTGACGAGGTTGATGCTGGTGTTGCTGCCGTCCACCAGAACCTGGACCTCACCACCGCCTTCGGCCAATGCGTTGGCGTCTTGCGTGAAAGTCAGGCCCTTCACGATCTCCCAGTCGAAATCGGCCCCGAACAAGGCGGCAATCCGACTGGCGCTGGCCCCGTCGCTGAACTCGGTGACCCGCCAGGCCGGACCGGCCTTTACGGACAGTTTTAGCCCGTCGGTCTCCACGATCTTGGCGCCGAGCCCGCCAGAGACCGCATAACGTGCGTCGAAGCCCTGAAGGCGGTCCCGCTCGAATTGCGCGAGGCCATAGACGAAAAAGTCCTCGCCGAACTTCCAGCGCGGCTCGTACGCGGCCAGGAACTGCTCGCGACTGGTCTCGCCGTTCTGCCGCTGAAAGTCGGCGCGCGCCCTGAGGAGATGGACCCAGTCGATGCCCTCTCGCTTCAGTTTGAACGACGTGGCGAGACCAACGCTGTTCGTGTTCCCCGTAGACTGGAAACCGCCGAGCTCGCCCTCGCCGCTCCAGCGTTCGAAAAGTCCGGCCTGCCGGATTGCCTGTTCCTTCGCCGCTGCCGCTTCCGCCTTGCGGGTCGCCTCAGCGGCCTTCCATTCCGCTTCGATAAGGTCGATTTGCGCCGTCTCGTCGGGATTGGTCGCGCGGGCAAGCTCCAGCACCGTCTCGACCTTCTTCTCATCCCCCGTCGCGATGGCTGCATCGATCAAAGCCTTCACGCCGTCCGCCAGCTGTGCGTGAGCGGGCGCAGCGAGCAAGGTAAGGAGGATAGTCAGACTAATGGCACGCAGTGTGGACATGCCGCGCCTGCTAGCGCGTGACGTCCGCGCTCGCTAGCCCGTGAAAAAGAAAGGGGCAGGCCCGATACCGGACCCGCCCCTCGTTGTCGCAAATCGGGTATCGCTTAGAACTTGAAGCCGACACCTGCAGTTGCACGCAGCGTGTCGAATGCAATCGTGTCGAGGTTCACGCGCACCAGCGTGCTGCCGAGCGGGAAGTCCGCGCCCAGGCCGACCAGGTAGTCGCCATCGCTGTCGTCGATACCGTCGAACAGCGATTCGTCATCGATATTGACGATCTCGGCAAGATCGAGGTCGATCCACTGATAGCCGCCGCGAGCGTAGAACTTGGCACCGCCCGGAGCACGAATACCGGCGCGAATCGAGGCACCAATTTCGCTGTCGATAGCATCGAAGCCGTAGGTGTAATTGCCTTCGACACCTACGAAGGTTCCCACGCCAACCGGGAGGTCGTAACCGGCAAACACGCCGATGACCGGGCTGGACGTATCGATGTCGATGTCGAATTCGTCGAACTCGTCGGTGTCGACACCCAGATCGTGGTAACCGGCGGAAACGCCGATGAAGCCTTCACCCGGAACGACGTCCTGCGCCTGAGCGGCTGTGGGAAGAGCTGCGGCAACGCCAATGGCGGCAACAGCGGAAAGATACTTTTTCATTGTCTTTATTGCCCTCAAATTTTGGTCCGCCACGAATGCGGACGGAGGGGCTATTGCAACGCAACCGCTTGCAAGTCTCTGAACGCCAAGTTTCCACTTTGGTAAGGTGCGTTAAATTCCGTTCATGCGCGCAGGCGCCAGCCCGTCTTGAAAATATATGCGATGACTGCCGTGCACGCGGCCAGGAATGCCAGCGTGATCCCGAAGCTCACCCAGATGTTCACATCGCTGCTGCCGTAAAACGTCCAGCGCAGCCCGCTGACAAGATAGACGATCGGATTGAACAGCGCGATCGTGTCCCATGGCTCGGGCAGCATGTCGATCGAGTAGAACGTCCCGCCAAGGAAGGTAAGCGGGGTCAGGAACAGCAGCGGAATGATGCCAAGCTTCTCGAAATTATCGGCCCAGATGCCGAGAATGAAGCCGAACAGGCTGAATGCCGCCGCGACCAGCATGATGTAGAGCACGGCCAACATCGGATGCGCGATCGAGTAATCGACGAACAGGCGCGCGGTCAGCAGGATGATCGCAGCCAATATCAGGCTCTTGGTCATGGCCGCACCAACGAAGCCGATCAGCGTTTCGGCCACGCCCACCGGCGCGCTGAGCAATTCGTAGATCGTGCCGGTGAAACGCGGCATGTAGATGCCGAAACTGGAATTGCTGGTCGTCTCGCCCAGAAGCGTCAGCATGAGCAGTCCGGGAATGATGAAAGCGCCGTAATCCACCCCGCCAAGATCCGGCATACGGCCGCCGATCGCGGCACCGAACACGATGAAATAGAGCGAAGTCGTGAGGACCGGGGCAAGGACCGACTGGAAGGCCGTGCGCAGGAAACGCGTCAGTTCGCGCGTGTAAATCGACCAGGTGGAGCGCCAGCCGATCATGCTGCCTCATCCTCGCCCAGCAAAGATACGAAGATATCCTCGAGACTGCTCTCGCGCACATCGATCCCGATGTAGTCGATACCCTGCGCGATGAGCGTTTTGGTTATGGCCGCCACGTCCCGCTTCCCCTGCCCCATGCCATCGCCGCCGCGATAGCAGAGCGACGTGCCTCCTTCTTCCAGCTCGACAGGATACTGCGCCAATCCGTCCGGGAGCGCGTCGAGCGGCTCTGCCAGCGCGATATGCGCCTCGGTCCGGCCAAGGCGCGCCATCATGGCGTCCTTCTCGTCGACCATCACGATCCGGCCTGCGCGGATGATGCCGACGCGGTCGGCCATTTCCTCGGCTTCTTCGATGTAGTGCGTGGTCAGGATGATCGTCACGCCCGCGGCTGCGCATCTCGTCGATGATGGCCCACATGCCCTTGCGCAGCTCGACATCGACGCCCGCCGTCGGCTCGTCGAGGAACAGCAGGTCCGGCTCGTGCGCCAGCGCCTTCGCAATCAGCACACGGCGCTTCATCCCGCCAGACAGGGCCATGATCCGCTCGTCGCGCTTGTCCCACAGGCTGAGACTGCGCAAAATCTCTTCGATGCGCGCGGGGTCGGGAGCGAGACCGAACAGGCCGCGCGAATAGGCAACCGCGCGCTGGACCGGTTCGAACATGTCGGTCGACAGTTCCTGCGGCACCAGCCCGATGCGAGCGCGCGCCTTGCGCCAGTCGGTCGCCATATCGTGTCCGAAGGCGCGGATCGTGCCGGAACTCGTCCGCACCAAGCCGCACACCGCGCCGATTAGGGTGGTCTTGCCCGCACCATTGGGTCCGAGCAGCGCGAAAATTTCGCCCCTGCGGATGGTCAAGTCGACATCGTCCAGCGCCTTGACGCCGCCGGGATAGACCTTCGACACGCCGGCCAGCTCAAGGATCGGTTCGCTCATCTTTGCACCGTTACGGCAGCAGCAGGGACGAGTCACCATAGGAATAGAAGCGGTACTTTTCGGCGATCGCATGCGCATAGGCGGCCTGCATCCGCTCACGACCCATCAGCGCGCTGACGAGCATCATCAGCGTGGATTTCGGCAAGTGGAAGTTGGTCATCAGTCCGTCGACCGCGCGGAACGTATAGCCCGGCGTGATGAAGATGTCGGTGTCGCCTGCAAACGGCCGGATCACCTTGTCCTCACCCGTGGCGCTCTCGAGCAGGCGCAGGCTGGTGGTGCCGACTGCGATTACACGATTGCCGCGCTCCCGGGCTGCGTTGAGGCGGTCGCAAACGTCCTGCTCGATACGTCCGAATTCGGCGTGCATCTGATGGTCGTTGGTATCGTCCGCCTTCACTGGCAAGAACGTCCCGGCGCCGACATGAAGCGTGAGCGTTTCGGTAGCGATGCCGCGCTCGCGATAGACCCTGCATCAATCCGTCCGTGAAATGAAGCGCAGCCGTCGGCGCGGCGACAGCGCCGTCCTCCTTCGCGAACATGGTCTGGTAATCTTCGCGGTCCTGCTCGTCGGTCGCGCGCTTGCCTGCGATGTACGGCGGCAGCGGCATGGTGCCTGCTCGTTCGAGCAACACTTCGACGGGTTCGTCGCCTTCAAAGCGCAGGACGAAGCTTCCGTCGGCCAAGCGGTCTTCCGCAATCGCTGTGACACCGCCGCCGAACTCGGCCGTTTCGCCGACCCTCAAGCGCTTGGCGTTGCGGACGAAGGCCTGCCAGCGGCGCAGGTCGATGCGCTTGTGCAACGTGGCACCGATGCGCGCTTCCCCGCGCCGCCCTTCGAGCTGCGCCGGAATGACGCGGGTGTCGTTGAAGACCAGCACATCGCCGGGCTCGAGCAAGTCAGGCAAATCGCGCACGCCGCGATCCTCGAACGGACCTTCGCCGCGCACGACCAGCATACGCGCAGCATCGCGCGGCCGCGCAGGGCGCAGCGCGATCAGATCGTTCGGAAGGTCGAAATCGAAGAGGTCTACGCGCATGGCGGGCGCTTTACCGTCCCGCCATCGCGTATCAAGCTGCTTTGTCTAGGACGCGCTCAGATCGTCCAGCGTCACTTCTTCCTCCATGATCGCCGGTGCGGCGGATGGCATGGGCGGCGGAGCAGACTTGTTTTCGGACGCCAGCGATGCCTGAACAATGCGCGTCGGGTTCGCAGGCGGCTCGCCGCGATTGATCGCGTCGACGGCGGCCATGTTGGAGATCACGCGGCCAAAGTTGGTGTACTTCTTGTCGAGGCTGAAGCGCGGGTAGAAGACCAGGAAGAACTGGCTGTTCGCACTGTCTTCACTCGTGGCGCGCGCCATCGACACGGTGCCACGGATATGCGGCATCGGGTTGAATTCTTCCGCGAGGTCGGGAAGCTCGCTGCCGCCCTGCCCCGTGCCGGTCGGATCGCCGGTCTGCGCCATGAAGCCATCGATGACGCGATGAAAGATGATGCCGTCGTAAAAGCCCTGTCCGGCCAGCGTCTTGATGCGCTCCACATGGTTAGGCGCCCAGCTGGGCATCAGACGGATGCCGACACGCTCGCCATTCGACAGATCGAGGAACAGGACGTTCTCGCGGTCCTCGTTCAGATTGTAATTGATCGGCTGGAATGTGCGGCGGGTCTCGGTCTGCTCGGCCGCGTCCTGCGCAAGGGCAGCAGCGGGAGCAAGCGCCGTCAGCGCGGCGGCAGCGATGGCAAGCGAAAACTTGATCATGAAAGGTCCGTCGAATTGTCCTGTATGACAGGCGCAATAGCGAGCGCGCTCTGTCGGTTCAATGAATGGATTATGTCGGTCAGTAATCGCCGCGCTGGCCCAGCGTCTCGACCTGCGCCATGACATCCTCGCATACCTGTTTGCTGACGAAGGGCGCAATGTCGCCGCCGAACAGAGCGATTTCCTTGACCAGCTTGGACGCGATCGGCTGCAGCGAGACGTCAGCCATCAGGAAGACCGTCTCTATATCGTCGTCCAGTTGCTGGTTCATGCCGGCCATCTGATATTCGTATTCGAAATCCGCGACGGCGCGCAGCCCGCGAACAATGACATTTGCGCCCACCTTGCGCGCATATTTGACCAGCAGCGCATTGAAGCCCTGCACCTCGACATTGTTCAAGCCCCATCGCCGCTATCTCGCGCTCGACCATGGCAAGGCGCTTTTCGGTCGAGAACATCGGATTCTTGGACGGATTGGTCGTCACGCCGACGATAAGCCTGTCGACCAGCTTGCTGCCCCGCCGGATGATGTCTGCATGGCCCAGCGTCATGGGATCGAATGTGCCCGGGTAGATGCCGATGCGGTCTGCCATCAGTGGTCCCTCTTCACGACGAATTGCGCCAGTTCCACCAGCACGCGCGCGTCATCGCCATAGCTTGCCAGATGCTCGCCTGCCTGATCGACCAGCATTTCGGCCTGCGCACGGGCCTTGTCGCGGCCCATGAGAGTGACGAAGGTCTGCTTGCCCTGCCCCTCGTCCTTGCGGAGCGCCTTGCCGGCCTTGTCCTCGTCACCCTCGACGTCGAGCAGATCGTCGGCAATCTGGAATGCGAGGCCGACGTCGCGCGAATAGGCGCGCAGAGGGGCGCGACCTTCGGGCGGCACCTTGCCGAGCACCGCACCCATTTCGACGCTGGCCGCCAGCAGTGCGCCGGTCTTCAGCTGCTGCAATCGTGTGACCTGTGCCAGATCGTACTGCTGCTGGTCCGACACGATATCCATCATCTGCCCGCCAGCCATGCCTTCGTGCCCGCTCGCACGTGACAATGTACGAACCAGCTCGGACTGCACGAAGGGATCATTCGTCGTCGAAGACGAGGTCAGGATGTCGAAAGCAAGCGCGTGAAGGCAGTCGCCGGCCAGCACTGCCGTCGCTTCGTCATACACCTTGTGCAGCGTCGGCTTGCCGTGCCGCATGTCGTCGTCGTCCATGCACGGAAGGTCGTCATGTATCAGCGAATATGCGTGGATACGCCTCGACCGCGCAGCCTGTCGCGACAGCCGCATCGCGGTCGACACCGAACAATTTCGCAGTGGCGCAGACCAGCAAGGGCCGCACCCGCTTCCCGCCACCGATGACGGCATAGCGCATAGCCTCGACCAGCCGGGCGCGCGTGTCCTGCGGCACCGGCAGGAAGGCGTCGAATGCCCTGTCGACATCGGTCTGCACATCCTCGAACGCCTGCGCGAGTATCGGCGGCATAGCGGTTAACGTCGCCACCGGCTCAGCTGTCCGTGTCGAAGGGCACCGTGCCGGACGGCTTGCCCTCGGCGTCGGTCACGATCTTGTCGATCTTCGCCTGCGCCGCGTCGAGCCGTGCCTGGCACGCTGTGCGGAGCCTCTCGCCGCGTTCGTACAGTGCGATGCTCTCGTCGAGCGGCACGTCTCCGCTTTCGAGCCTGCGCACGGTCACCTCGAGCGCGGCAAGCGCCTCCTCGAAGGTCATATCGTCGATCGGTTTGTCGTCGGTTTGCGTCATTGCGGGCGAGCATTGACGGGGTGCGAGCACGCGGTCAAGAAGGGAGAAAACAACGGGGAGGCAGGATGGTTGTGGATAGCTTGAAAGCAAGCTGCGCATTGCACGACGTCGGAGCTCTGGGAAAGGTGCTGTTCCCATGTTCATAGGCCACTTTGCCCCTGCCTTCGCTGCACGCGCCCTGACGAGCGAAGCGCCCAAGCTTGGCACGCTGTTCGTCGCGGCACAGCTCGTGGATATCGGTTTCTTTCTCCTTGTGCTCGGTGGGATCGAGCAATTCCGCATCGAGCCGGGCGCTACTGCGATGAACCCATTCGATTTTTACCACTATCCCTATACGCACAGCCTGCTTGGCACGGCTGGGTGGGCGCTGGGCTTTGCATTCATCGTGTGGCTTTCACTGCGCAACACAGTGGCGGCGACATGGGCCGCGCTGGTCGTCTTGTCCCATTGGCTGCTCGACTATGTCAGCCACCGGCCGGACCTGACTTTAGCCGGAGGCGAGAAACTGCTTGGGCTCGGTTTATGGAATCACCCCGTCGCTACAATTGCGGCGGAACTAGCGCTTTTCGCTGGCGCCTTCTGGTGGTATCTGCGCCGGACGAGAGGCCCTTCGCTACCGCCGCTCATCCTCGCGGTGGTCTATGATCCTGATGCAGGTGCTGAACTGGTTCGGCCCACAGCCCGTCGTCGTCGATTCAAGTTTGCCTGTCTCGGGCCTCCTTGCATTCGCCCTGCTTGCAGGCCTTGCCTATTGGGTCGGGTCTACACGTCACCATTGCAACGAAAGCGGGCTTTCGTCGTCATCCGGCCGGTTATGATACGCGCCGCGCATATTGCGCGCTGTACACCCGCGTCGTAAGGGCGCGGCCCATGAGCGAGATTACCCCCGAGATCGTCGAGCAGCACGGGCTGTCCACTGAAGAATACGACCGCGTGCTGAAAGCATTGGGCCGAGAGCCGAACCTCGTCGAGCTCGGTATATTCTCGGTGATGTGGTCGGAGCATTGCTCCTATAAATCCTCGCGCCTGCATCTGAAGAAGCTGCCGACCGAGGCACCATGGGTCATCTGCGGCCCCGGCGAGAATGCGGGCGTGATCGATATTGGCGACGGGCAGGCGGCGATCTTCAAGATGGAGAGCCACAATCACCCCAGCTATATCGAACCGTACCAGGGTGCGGCGACGGGCGTCGGCGGTATCCTGCGCGATGTTTTCACCATGGGCGCACGGCCGGTGGCAAACGCCAACGCACTGCGCTTCGGGCGGCCCGACCATCCGAAGATGAAACACCTCGTTCAGGGCGTGGTCGCGGGCATTGGCGGCTACGGCAACTGCGTCGGCGTGCCGACGGTGTGCGGCGAAACGAACTTCCACCCCGCCTATGACGGCAACATTCTCGTCAATGCGATGACGGTCGGCGTCGCGGATGCGGACAAGATTTTTTACAGCGCCGCGACCGGCGTCGGTAATCCGATCGTCTATGTCGGCTCCAAGACCGGGCGCGACGGTATCCACGGCGCGACCATGGCCAGCGCCGATTTCGAAGAGGACGCCGATGCCAAGCGCCCGACAGTTCAGGTCGGCGATCCCTTCACCGAAAAGCTGCTGATCGAAGCCTGCCTCGAACTGATGGCAACCGATGCCATCGTGGCGATCCAGGACATGGGCGCGGCGGGCCTCACCTCCTCCAGCGTCGAAATGGCGACCAACGGCAAGGCTGGTATCCGGCTCGACATGGACAAGGTGCCGTGCCGCGAAGAGGGCATGACGCCGTATGAAATGATGCTGAGCGAAAGCCAGGAGCGCATGCTCATGGTGCTCAAGCCCGGCAAGGAAGCCATGGCCGCGGCGATCTTCGAGAAATGGGAACTCGACTTCGCGGTCATCGGCGAAGTGACCGATACCCAGCATATGGTGCTCGAGTTCGGCGGCGAAGTCGTTTGCGACATACCGCTCGGCCCGCTGGCCGCGGATGCGCCGGAATATGATCGCCCGTACCTGTCGAAGGACGAGTATACCGCTTGGGCCCAGATCCAGCCGATGTCGGATCGTCCGGACAGCGCAGATCCCGGAGCCGATCTGCTGGCGATGCTGGCCTCCCCCAACCTCGCTTCGCAAGCGCTGGATTGCCGAACAGTACGACAGCCAGGTCGGCGCCGACACGCTTCAGACCGGCGGCGATGCAGGCGTGGTGCGTGTGCATGGCACGAAAAAGGCGTTGGCGATCAGCACCGATTGCACGCCGCGTTACGTCCACGCCGACCCGTATGAGGGCGGCAAGCAGGCGATTGCCGAGGCCTATCGCAACTTGTGCGCGGTTGGCGCGCGTCCGCTGGCCGTGACCAACTGCCTGAACTTTGCAAATCCGCAGCGTCCCGAGATCATGGCGCAATTCGTCCACGCGCTCGAAGGCATGGGCGATGCCTGCCGCGCGCTGGACTTCCCGATCGTGAGCGGAAACGTATCGCTGTATAACGAAAGCAAGGCGACAGGCGGCGGATCGGCCATCCTGCCGACACCGGCCATCGGCGGCGTAGGCCTGATCGACGACTACTCAGGCATGATGACCATGTCGTTCAAGTCGCAAGGCGATGCCGTCTATCTGCTTGCGCCGGAGTTCTGGTCGCGGCCCGACCCGACGCGCTCGCATCTTGGCAAGTCGCTGTGGCTCAGCGTGGTGCATGGTCGCGACGAAGGCCGTGCACCACCGGTCGACCTCGCCGCGGAACGCGGTGCGGGCCAGATCGTGCGTCGCCTGATCGACGAAGGCGTGGTCAATGCCGTCCACGATGTATCGGACGGCGGGCTTGCCGTAGCGCTGGCGGAGATGGCCATGGCCGGCGGGCTGGGCGCCGAGGTGCAGGCAAGCGATCAGTACACAAACGCGCAATGGTGGTTCGGCGAAGATCAGGCGCGCTACGTGCTGACCGTTCCTGCCGACAAAGTCGACGCGTTCAACGAACTCGTGGCAGCAGGGCCGGAAATCGATGAGGCTGCGATGGTCGGCTTTCATCGGCTTGGTACTGTCGGTGGCGACACATTGCTCGGGCAGAGCGTCGAGAGCCTCAGGGCAGCGCACCAGAGCTTCTTCGAGGATTGGATGGAGAGGTAGGAGGCTCTCTGTTGCGTTAGTGCTGAGCCTGTCGAAGCACCGTCCTTCTTTCTTGTAAGGCGTACCGATAAAAGGGAGTACGGCCGTTGGGCCAAAAGCCGGCCTTGCTGCTCGACAGGCTCAGGGCGAACGGAAGGATATGTTCAGTGGCGCTAGGAACCGGGCAATGAAAGACCACGAAACCGTACCGTACGAGCTCACGCGGCTGAACGATCGAGAGAGTATCGCCCGCGCTGCCGCCTTTCGCGACCGCCTCAGGCAGCGCCGCACGTGCCGCTATTTCTCCGACGAACCGGTGCCGCGTGAGGTCATTGAGGCTGCCATCGAAGCTGCCGGGACTGCGCCCAATGGTGCGAACCATCAGCCCTGGCATTTCGCCGTCGTCTCATCCGCAGAGAAGAAGCGCGCCATTCGCGAGGCAGCTGAGGCGGAGGAGCGACAATTTTACGCAGGCAAGGCAAGCGAAGAATGGCTCGGCGCGCTGGCTCCGCTCGGCACCGATGCCGACAAGCCGTTCCTCGAAACCGCGCCATGGCTCATCGTCGTTTTCGCGCAGCGCAAGGGCGGGATCGACGAGGACGGGACGACGCAGAATTACTACGTAAACGAAAGCGTCGGCATCGCCTGCGGCATGTTAATCGCGACATTGCACGAGGCGGGACTTGCGACGCTCACTCACACACCCTCGCCCATGAATTTCCTGCGCGATCTTTGCGGCCGCCCGGATCATGAAAAGCCGCTGATGGTCGTGGTTGTCGGCCACCCGGCGAAGGGAGCGACCGTCCCGACACATGCTTTGCAGAAGAAACCGCTGGAGCAGATTTCCAGCTGGCTTGAGCGGTCACGCCGCCTGCGCTGCCTTATCGCGCGGCGCAATCAGATCGTAGGGATCAATTCCCTCGTCGCGCCAGATGCGATGGCATTCGCGGTACCAGTTCGGCTCCGGAATGTTCAGCCTGTCACGCGCCTCTTCCAGATCGGTCGCCAGTAGTTCACGGATAGACAGACCGACAAGCGGCGGGCAGGCCTTGCCTGTCGCATGCGCCTGGCGGCAAGCCTTGAAAACCGGCGCATTGCTGTCGGTGATGCGCTTGATGTGTAGCGCGCCCGCATAGCCTATAAGCAGATGTCCATGGCTCGGGCTCTGCCCGTGCGTAAAGAGCAGCACGCATTGCTCGCCCAACCCGTCGCGGCCGTAGCCGGTGAGCACATGCATGAGGTCGTGCGTGTCGCGTGAGCGCCAGCCGAACCATTCGACCAGATCGCCATACTTCGGATCGCCGAGCTTTTCCGCCTCCGCCACCAGTCCGGCAGCGCTGAGACCTTCCCGCTCCATGAAATCGCAATAGGCATGCGCGACTGTGCCCTTGGGCAGCTTGCGCAGCGCTTCGTGGTCATCGAGGATCGGGACGAGGCTCGGCTCCTCGCGGCGCAATTGCTCGCCACGCTCGCTCAGCGTCAGCGCCCGGACACGCGGTATGAAAGACTTGGAAGGAAGCGCTTCGAAGATCTTGAAGACCTGCGCGGTGTCCTCCTTGTCCTTCAACAACTCGCGGAAATGGTGGACGGCGCGCGGCAAGGAATAGCGCGGCTGCGGACGGCGCGGATCGCGCAGAATAGTGCCGTCCGATGCGGCTTCCAGATGCGGGGCGATGGAGGTCTGCTGGTTCATGGCTCGGTCTTTGCTGACACAACTGTCAGTACACTATACGTGTTCCCTTGCGAAGAGCTTACTGACCCGCGACCCAGTCCAATTGCGGTATGCCGAGCAGCTTGAGGATATCACGGTCAGGTCCTCGCTCACGATCCGACCGCTGGCGGCATCGCGAGCGGCGGGTTTGGCGCGGTAAGCGATGCCATAGTCGGCGGCCTGCAACATCGGGATGTCATTCGCGCCATCGCCAGCAGCAAGCACACGTGCGCCCTCGCCCAGCATGTCGCGCTCCTCCTTCAGCGTCGCGAGTTTGGTCGAGGCGTCGCTGACCGGACCGGCCAGCTCGCCCGTCAGCTGCCCATTGGCCACCGCGAGGCGATTGCCGACAACCCGGTCGAACCCCAGTTGCTCTGCCACACGATCGGCAAAGTGGTGGAAGCCACCGGTCACCAGGACACAGCGACAGCCCCTTGCCTTCAAGGTCTGCACAAGTGTCCGCGCTCCTGCGACCGGGCGGATACGCTCGACAAGGCAGTTGTCGATGGCGCGCTCACCCAGCCCATGCAGCAGGGAAACACGCTCGCGCAGCGCGCTTTCGAACTCCAGCTCGCCGCGCATGGCCCGCTCGGTGATGTCGGCGACCTTGTCCTTGATGCCCGCAAAGTCGGCCAGCTCATCGATGCATTCCTGCACCGATCATGGTGGAGTCCATGTCGGAGACGAACAGGCGCGGTATTCGATGGCGTGGCCGGCGACCAGCATGTCGGCCTTGCCGAATACCATCTGCCAGCCGGGCCAAAGCCTGCTGGCGGTCCCCATCGGGCATCTCCAACTGGACGACGTCGCCGCCATGGTGGAGGAGCCCTGCCGATGCGACCGGCATCCCGGAGTTGGCCAAGGTCTGGAGCGCTTCGTCCAGCCGGGTTTCAAGCCCGGACGGCTCTGCTATCACGCGCGCGATGAGCATGGAAATGTCCCCCGATTTGCCACCGCTGGCACTCATCGCAGGCCCGACTGCGAGCGGCAAGAGCGATCTGGCAGTGCGCCTTGCGCAGGCGCTCGGCGCAAAGGGAAAGCGCGCAGTCGTCATCAATGCGGACAGCGCACAAGTTTATCGCGACCTGAAGGTGGTCAGCGCCCGTCCGACCGAAGAGGACATGGGCGGCGTCGAACATCGTCTCTACGGCACATGGGACGGGGCTGTGGCCTGTTCCGCTGCCGATTGGGCGACCGCGGCAAAGCGCGAGATACGCGACCTGCATGCGGACGGTGCGGTACCGATCCTGTGCGGAGGCACCGGACTTTATATGCGTGTACTGCTGGAAGGCATTGCGCCGGTACCGACGATCAATTCCGACATTCGCGAAACCGTACGCGCCATGGATATCGTGGAATTGCACCATGCCTTGTCCGACGAAGACCCGGACGCGGCAGACCGCATCCATCATCAGGACACGACGCGCATGCAGCGCGCACTCGAGGTCGTGCGGTCGACCGGCACCCCCCTGGCGCGATGGCAGGAGCGCAAAGTCGGCGGCATCGCCACTCAAGTCGATGTGCATGCCGCCGTGCTGCTTCCCGACCGCGAATGGCTCTACGACCGCTGCAACCGGCGGTTCGACTGGATGCTGGAGCATGGCGCGATTGACGAGGTCGAGGCGCTGCATGCGCGCAATATCGACCCTGCCCTCCCTGTCATGCGAGCGATTGGCGTGCCGGAAATTGCCACCTATTTGACAGAAGTAAGCCCGGACATGTCTGCGCTTCGTTCGGCAGGCCAGCAGGCGACGCGCAATTATGCCAAACGGCAGTACACGTGGTTTCGCAACCAGTCGCCAAGGGGCTGGCCGCGCGTCGCGCAATCCGAAGACGGCTTGCTGACCTTCTATGACTTAATCGCGCGTACAGGAGATCAGTGATGTCGACCAGGTCAGACCTGCCATTATCTTGCACTTGCGGGGAGTTCGCCGCCGTATTGCATGACGTCGGACCCAAGGAAGGTACGCGGCTTGTCTGCTATTGCGATGACTGCCGCGACTTCCTGCGCGTGATCGACCGCGCGGAACTGCTCGACGAATATGGCGGAAATCCGGTCTATCAAACCCGCGTCGCGAAGCTGGAAATCATCGGAGGTGCAGACAAACTCGCCACGCTGCACATGACCGACAAGCCTACTATGCGGTGGTACACGACATGCTGTCGCACGCCCTTGTTCAACACCGCCAGCAAGGCCAAGCCCGCTTTCCTGAGCGTCAACATAGCCGCCGTCGATAGCATCACAGCAGATCATACACTCGGCCCGTCGCAAGGCCGCTTCGCCTCGAGACTGGCGGAACGGGATTTGCCTGCCGGGCAGGACCGGTCGGTCCTCTGGCTCGCCCTGCGCGCAATTCCCCGTGTGCTCCGCGACACGTGGTCGGAGGCATGGAAGCAATTCCCCCTGTTCGATCCCGTATCGCGCGAACCGCTTGCCGCTCCCCGCAAGGTCACACGCGAAGAACGCGCGGCGGGTGCTCTGACCGATGCAGGGAACTGACCCCTCGACAATATGAACGCGAATAGCCAGTGAGGCCTGACGATGGAGGGGCAGGCGAACCTGAAGTGGATCTACGCGCTTTGCGCTGTGGCTTTTGCTGCCATTCTGTTCAACCAGCTCACTCGCGACCGCGCACCGGCGCGCGAACGCGTGGTGTCGACCGAGACGCTGATAACCTATGCCCGCGACACACTCGATGAACTTCAGGCCCGCTCCATTGAGCGCAATCAGGAGTTTTGCGGCGTCATTTACGAGGACGAGCTTGGCAATTTGAAGACTTCGCGCATCTACGAAGGCGACCGCGCGGCCTGCGCGCTAGATTGGGGCGTTCCGCTCGGCAATCACGTCGTCGCGAGTTTCCATACCCACGCGGCGCACGATCTCGCCTATGACAGCGAAGTCCCTTCCGTTGAGGATATGGCGACCGATATCGACGCGCGGATCGACGGATTCATTTCCACACCGGGGGGCAGGCTCTGGCATGTCGACTGGCGCGAGGAGGATGCACGACAAGTATGCGGCGCGGGGTGTCTCGAGAGCGATCCGGACTATGTCGAGAGCGTTCGCGAACGAGTGCCGACACGTCTGACCATCGCCGACCTGCAGGGGCGCATGACCATTACAACTTCATCTCCAAGACCTGCGGCAGGCGGGATGATACTAGGTCCGCTAGGGCCGCTTATGGCCGCGTGTTCCTTGGGAGAGCCAAACTATGAGTGAAGCGATAATCGATCCCGACCTGCCAATCATCGATCCGCATCACCATCTGTGGGACTTGCGGCCACTTGTGCCCGCTTTTCCCGAGCCGCGACATGCCTTCATCGAGGCCATCGCAGGCGCGGCATATTACACGTTCGACGAGCTTCAGCAGGATACGCGCGGCGGGCTGGAGGGCGGCCACAACATAGTCGGCACCGTCTTCATGGAATGCGGCGCTTTTTACGATCCGTCGCGCGGCGACGCGTTGAAGAGTGTCGGTGAAGTGCGAATTCGTCAACGGCGTCGCCGCTCAGGGCGCAAGCGGGCTTTACGGAGACTACAGGCCCTGCGCGGGGATCGTCGGACATGCCGATCTAACACTGGGTGACGCGGTCGAGCCTGTCATCGAAGCGCTCATCGCTGCGGGCAATGGCCGGTTTCGCGGTATCCGGCACGCGGCCGCCTGGGACGCCGATCCCGAAGTGTTAGGCCCTCCCTTCCACGCGCCCGAAGGTCTCTACCGTTCGGACGCCTTTCGCGCAGGCTTTGCCGCATACGCGAAGCATGGCCTGACCTTCGACGCCTGGCTGCTCGAACCGCAGCTTGGCGACGTACTCGACCTGGCGAAGGCATTTCCCGAGCAGACTATCGTACTCGATCATTGCGGCACACCGCTTAACATCGCGAGCTATCGCGGCACGCTGCACGAGCATTTCGACCGCTGGCGTGGCTCGATCCAAGCGCTGGCAGGGTGCGACAATGTTCACGTCAAGCTGGGCGGACTGGCGATGGCGTTTTGCGGGATGCCCGAGGAGGGACCATGCAATGGGTCCGGCTCGGAGCATCTGGCGGGCTTGTGGCGCCCCTATGTCGAGACATGCATCGAAGCCTTCGGACCCGAGCGCGCCATGTTCGAATCGAACTATCCCGTCGACCGCTGGGGCGCGAGCTACGAAGTTTTGTGGAACACATTTAAACGGCTGGCGCGCGGCTACTCGGACGATGAGAAGCGTGCCCTGTTCGCCGGCACGGCGGCGCGCGTTTACGGTATCGAGCATCTGCTGACATAGGTGGGGCACCTTCCGTAAGGTCACTCTCGACAAGCCTTCGCCGCCGACTTAGGCCGCAGCCGAACCGTTCAGAGGAGCCTGCTGCCCATGACCCTACCCGCCCCGTTCGACAAAATGCGCCTGCCGATCATCGGCGCGCCCTTGTTCATCGTTTCGGGTCCGGAGCTGGTCATCGCGCAATGCAAGGCCGGGATCGTCGGCAGCTTTCCCGCCCTCAATGCCCGCCCGCAAAGCGAGCTGGACGAATGGCTGCACCGCATCACCGAAGAACTGTCCGCACATAATCGCGACAACCCGGATCGTCCTGCAGCGCCTTTCGCCGTCAACCAGATCGTCCACCGTTCTAACGACCGGATCGAGGCGGACATGGCGACCTGCGCCAAGTGGCAAGTGCCGCTGGTCATCACGTCCCTGGGCGCGCGCGAAGAGATCTTCGATGCCGTGCGCGGCTGGGGCGGCATTACGATGCACGATGTCATTAACAACCGCTTCGCCAACAAGGCGATCGAAAAGGGCGCGGACGGGCTCATTCCGGTGGCAGCAGGTGCTGGCGGACACGCCGGCACGCTCAGCCCCTTCGCGCTGATGCAAGAGATCCGCGAGTGGTTCGACGGACTTGTCGCACTGTCAGGTTCCATTGCGCATGGTCGCTCGATTGCGGCTGCCCAGACCCTCGGCGCGGACTTCGCCTACATCGGATCACCATGGATCGCGACCGACGAGGCAAATGCAGTCGACGGTTACAAGCAGGGCATCGTCGATGGCAGCGCGGATGGCATCGTCTATTCGAATCTCTTCACCGGCGTGCATGGCAATTACCTGCGCTCCAGCATCGAGAATGCCGGACTCGATCCGGACGACCTTCCCACCAGCGATCCGAGCAAGATGAATTTCGGCAGTGGCGGAAATACCAAGGTGAAGGCTTGGAAGGATATCTGGGGCTCGGGACAGGGCATCGGCACGGTCAAGAGCCTTGGCCCGGTCGAGGATATGGTTGCGCGGCTGGAGCGGGAGTACGGTGACGCTATCGCCGCCTTGCGCGAACGAAGCGCGCCCTTCGCCAGCTAGAAGATACCGTCGCGCACCCCTTGCGCCAACGCAGCGCCTATGTCGCGCGCCTGTGCCAAGTCCGCGTCGGTCATGGTCTTTGACGCCATGATCCGCTCTTGCGTCTGCGCATCGGTCGACACGATCCACTGCTCGGCCACGCGCCGCAGACGCCAACCTGTCGCGATCCGGTCGAGCTGGGCCTGCGCCCCGCTGCCGTCGCTGCCTGCCGCAATGATGGTCGCATAGACCCGCCCGTTGAGCTTGCCGAGCACGGGATAATAGCAGCGGTCGAACATCTCCTTCATCTCGCCGCTCATCGTCGCGAGGTTTTCCGGGAAGACAAAGAGATAAGCCGAAGCAGCGAGCAGGTCGTCCGGCTGCACATCGCAAGCTCGCATCAGCCGCGCATTTTCTGCACCGCCCTCGTATGCGGCTCCCGCCAGCGCCTCGCAGCTTCCGGTACGGCCATGCCACGCGATCAGGAGATGGGGTGAGGTCACGCAGGCCAGCTTGCCCGACGCTTGCCACATGTCAATCGCGGCAGCGCTTGCACTGCGGTGCGCCATGGCCATAAGGAGAACACATGGCCTCCACTGCAATTAGGCACGTCTTCGGCGTCGCAAATTCCCTCACTAACCGTGCCTGGACGTGGCGCGGCGGGAACATGGAGCTTGGGCAGGGCCAGCTTGGCGACGACGAGGCGATCGTACGGCAGATACTGCTGGCACGCGGTGTAGCGCCAGAAGACCTGCCACGGCATCTTGCGCCTACGCTGCGCGACTTCCTGCCCGATCCGTCCGAATTCAACGACATGGAGACCGCCGCCGAACGCATTGCGCAGGCTGTCCTGACTGGCGAGAAGATCACCGTTTACGGCGATTACGACGTCGATGGAGCGACCAGCTCTGCCTTGCTGATCCGTCTCCTACGCGAGTTCGGCGTCGAGGCCGAGTATTACATCCCGGACCGCCTGCTCGAAGGGTACGGCCCGTCCGGCGAAGCGCTGGTCAAGCTGGCGGAGACGGGCTCCAGCCTTGGTCGTGACGGTCGATTGCGGGGCGATGGCGCATGAAGCGCTGGCGATGGCGAGCGATGCGGGACTGGACGTCATCGTCGTCGACCACCACAAATGCGCGCCCGATCTTCCCCGGGCTGCTGCGCTGGTCAATCCCAACCGTCTGGACGAGAACGATTTGGCCGCCGCGCATGGGCATCTCGCGGCTGTCGGCGTAGCCTTCCTGCTAGCCATCGCGCTGGTGCGAACCTTGCGGAGAGCAAAACTTTTTCGAAAGCCGCGAAGAGCCCAACCTGCTCGACCTGCTCGATGTCGTGGCGCTCGGCACAGTGGCCGATGTCGCGGCGCTGCACGGCCTCAATCGCGCCTTCGTTGCGCAAGGTCTTAAAGTCATGGGCAAGCGCAACAACATCGGCATGTCCGCTCTTATCGATGCCAGTCGTCTGAAGCGGGCGCCGACCTGCTCTGACCTCGGCTTCGCGCTCGGCCCTCGCATCAACGCAGGCGGACGCGTCGGCAAATCGACACTGGGCGTACGTTTGTTGACGACGCTCTGCAGCGAGGAAGCAGCACAGATCGCCGCCCAGCTTTCCGCACTGAACGACGAACGTCGCGCCATCGAAGGCGAAGTGCAGGTCGCTGCGGAAGAGCAGCTTGCCGCGCAGCACAATCGCGCAGTGCATGTCGTCGCCGCGCGCGGCTGGCATCCGGGCGTAATCGGCATCGTTGCGGGACGCATCAAGGAAAAGACGGGCAAGCCTTCGCTCGTCATCGCACTCGATGAAAACGGCGAAGGCAAGGGATCGGGGCGCTCGATCCCCGGTGTCGATCTGGGCGCGGCAATCATCCGTGCGCGGGACGAAGGGCTGCTGGTCAAGGGTGGCGGTCATGCCATGGCAGCAGGACTGACCGTGGCCGAGGACCGGCTCGATGACTTCGCCGATTGGCTCGACAGTCATCTGGAAAGCCAGGTCGCGCGGGCATCGGCAAAAAGCGAGATGCTGCTCGATCTTGCCATTGCGCCGGGCGGGATGACCGCGGAACTGACACTGGTCCTCGACAAGGGCGGCCCTTACGGCGTCGGCTGGCCCGGTCCGCGCGTGGCTGTCGGCCCGGTGCGACTGGTCAAGTGCGACATCGTAGGCAACGACCACCTGCGCGTGATAGCCGCGGGCGATGACGGCAAGAGTTTCAAGGCGATCGCATTTCGCGCTGCGGAAAGCGACATGGGACAGGCCCTGCTCCACGCATCGCGCGGGCGGCGGGTCTGGCTGGCCGGCAGGGTCAAACTGGACGATTGGGGGGCTCGTCCCGCTGCGGAATTGCACCTCGAAGACGCCGCTTTCGCCGATTGATCGTATTTTGCTGCAAAGCAGGGTTGACGCTGCACAGAGCCGCGCCTAATTGCCCCGCCACGCCACCGAGCCCGCACAGTTGGGCCGTGGCCCGTTCGTCTAGCGGTTAGGACGCGGCCCTTTCACGGCTGAAACACGGGTTCGATTCCCGTACGGGTCACCATCGGTGGCGTTTTGCACCCTTAAATCTGACAAACGCCTATCTCGCTGGCCATGCGCGCAATGCCGCGCTAACGCCGCCGCGCAATGAGCGAGCGTGCGTTTCCCTGGTCCGGTTTTGCCCTCGCAATCGCGACGGCTGCGGGGCTGATCGTTCTCGGCCTCCCCGCGCTCCCCATCCTCCTGATGCTGCTCGTATGGGCCGGCTCCTTGTGGCTGGTCGCGGACCGACCGCCTCCTGCCGTTTCGACCGACACGAACGGCGGGATTTCGCGCGACATGATGGGCGATCTGGTCGAGCATTCCGAAACACCCATCATCGTCACCGAAAGCGGGCGCGTCGTTATCGCCAATATCGCTGCGCGCCGCCTGCTCGGCACGCACATACTGGGCCAGGATGTCCGCATGGCCTTGCGCCAGCCCGAAGCCGTGGACCTGCTCGAAAGCGACCGCGACGGCGCTGCGGTGGTGCGAGGCCTATCGCGCAGGCGGGATATCTGGCGCATGAATCGCAAGAAGCTGGGCGAAGGCCAGGCCATTATCGAACTGGTCAACAAGACGGCAGAAGCGGATATCAGCCGCGCGCATACCGATTTTGTTGCCAATGCCAGTCACGAACTGCGCACTCCCCTCGCCTCTATCCTCGGCTATGTCGAAACGCTGCGCGACGACGTGGACGACTTCGACCCGAAGATGGGCGACAAGTTCCTCGCCACGATCCAGCGCGAAGGGCAGAGGCTGCAACATCTGGTCAGCGACCTCATGTCGCTGTCTCGCATCGAAGCCGAAAAGCACGATGCGCCGAAAACGCGGCTCGATCTTGCCAGTCTGGTCGAGCGCAGCGCGCGCGACGTTGCCGGTGACCGGGGCGAGCGGCTGGATATCGATTCGCACGGCAGAATTCTTCGTGCAGGGCGACGAGCAGCAATTGCAGCAGCTCGTCCGCAACCTCGTCGACAATGCGCTGAAATACGGGCACCCGGACGACCAGGTCACCGTCCGCTTGCAGCCGCGCGGCAAGAAGCGCGTGCTGCTGCAGGTGCAGGATCGCGGCGACGGCATCGCGCCGGAGCATCTGCCGCACCTCACGCGCCGGTTTTACCGCACCGATCCGGGCCGCAGCCGCGCATCGGGCGGCACCGGACTCGGCCTCGCGATCGTGAAGCATATCGTCGAGCGTCATCGCGGGAAGCTCGCCATCGAAAGCACCGTCGGCGAAGGCACCAAGGTCAAGGTGACATTGCCGCTCGTCAGCGAACGAATGACACGGTCGACCAATCGACTTCAACGCAGGGTGCGCAGACCGTCACAAACACTGTAACACAGGCTTCATAGGGCGCCGTCGTAACGTCACCGACAGGGGCCTTGTTCATGCACTTTCCATTTTCGACCGACCGTCCTTGCGGCGGCTCTCAGTTGCACCATCGCAACGCCGCTTATCGCGCAGGATGCGCCCGCGACCGCCGAAGAAGAGCTCGCGGCGATGCGCGCGCAGCTCGAGGCGCTCGTGACCCGGATCGACCAGCTCGAAGGGCGAGCTGGCTGCAGACGACAGGCCGAAAACGTCGCTCAGGAAACGCAATTGCCGCAGGCTAGCGAGAAGGCGGATGCCGCCGACAGCAGCCGAGGCCGCGCCACAAGCGACCTTGCAGAAGAGCGACGGCTGGAGTTTCAAGCCGCGCGGTCGCCTGATGATCGATGCAGGCACGATCTCCGTTCCCGACGGCGTGGATGCCGACGACGGCTTCGGCAGCGAAGCACGCCGCGCACGCCTTGGCGCTTCGGGCGATCTGCCCGGCGGCTTCGGCTACAAGTTCGAATTCGACCTCGCCGACGACGATATCGATGTGAACGATGCCATCCTTACCTACGAGCCGGCGACGTCGAAATCGCCATCGGCCAGCACAACAACTTCCAGTCGCTGGAAGAGCTGACGAGCTCGCTGCATTCCAGCTTCATCGAGCGCGCGGCCTTTACCGACGCTTTCGGCTTCGAGCGGCGCATCGGCGCCTCGATCGAGTACAGCAACGGTATCTTCCTCGGCGCAAGCGGGTGTCTTCACCGACAATTTCGCCGACACCGGCACGGACAATCGCAGCGTCGATGGGCGCGTCGTCTTGATGCCGAAGCTGGGCGATGCGCAGCTGCACCTGGGCGGTTCGCTGCATTACAACGATCTTGGCGAGGAAGACGCCACCGTGCGCTATCGCCAGCGCCCGTTCGTGCACTTCACCTCGACCCGGTTCGTCAACACCGAACGGATTCGATGCGGAAAGCGAGTTCGGCACGGGCCTCGAAGCGGCTGTCATCGCCGGCCCATTCCATGCGTCTGCAGAAGGGTTCTGGCAGAAGCGTAGACACGCCCGCTCGCAGCCAATCCGACCTTTTTCGGCGGCTATGCCGAAGTCGGCTACTTCCTGACCGCCGGAGACAGACGCGGCTACAAGGGCGGCAAGTTCGACCGCGTCAAGCCGGCCAATCCGCTCGGCGATGGTGGCATCGGCTCGATCCAGGTCAACCTGCGCTACGATCACCTCGATCTCAACGATGCCGGCATCATCGGCGGCATGCAGAACGGCTATCACGCATCGCTGATCTGGAAGCCGACTGCCTACACGCTGCTTGAGCATCAATTATGGCCGGCTGGACTATACCGACGCCGTCCTGCCGGCTGCGGATGGCGATACCGATTACGGTGTCGATGCCTTCGGCATCCGCGCGCAGGTCGATTTCTGAGAACCGATTTGGCTACGGGGCTCGCACAGAGATTCGCAGCCCCGTGGCGAAAGTCACACGCTTGTCGTCAACACGTAACAATTTCGCGGCTTAGCGCGACTAATGGACACCAATGGGGTATCTTAACATGACCAAGACCTTCACGTATGCACTGGCCGCTGCGTCGGCTCTCGCCCTCGCCGCTTGCGGCGGAAACGATGCCGGTGGCGGCGCATCGCGCGACCAGATCAAGGCTGTCGGTTCCTCGACCGTCTATCCTTTCGCCACCGTCGTTTCGGAAACCTTCGCGCGCTCCAACCCGAACTTCAAATCGCCGATTATCGAATCGACCGGCACCGGCGGCGGCATGAAGCTGTTCTGCGCCGGCGTCGGTGCGGAAACGCCCGACATCGCGAACGCCTCGCGCCGCATGAAGGCCAGCGAATTCGCCGACTGCCAGTCGAACGGCGTTGACGAAATAATCGAGATCCAGGTCGGCCTCGACGGGATCGCACTTGCTTCGGCACAGGGCGGCATCACCATGAACCTGACGCCGAAGATGGTTTACGAAGCGCTGGCCGCATCGCCTTATGGCGGCGAACAGACCAACGAGACGTGGTCGGATGTCGACCCCTCGCTGCCCGACGAGCAAATCCTCGTCTACGGTCCGCCCACCACCTCGGGCACGCGCGACGCGCTCAAGGAACTGATCCTCGAAGCCGGCTGCGACACGAATGCAGAGATGAAAGCGCTTAAGGACAGCGACAAGGACCGCCACGCCGAACTCTGCACCGAAGTGCGCAGCGATGGCGCCTATGTCGACCAGGGCGAGCAGGACAATCTCATCGTCCAGAAGATCGAGGGCAATCCGAATGCTGTGGGTATCTTTGGCTATTCCTATCTTGAGGAAAATGCCGACAAGGTGCAGGGCCTCAACATGAACGGCGTTGCTCCGACCTACGACAACATTGCCAACTTCGAATATCCGGGCGCGCGTCCGCTGTACATGTATGTGAAGAAGGCCCATCTCGATGCCATTCCCGGCCTCAAGGAATACCTCGCACAGTGGACCACGATGTGGGACCGCGATGGCGACCTTGCCAAGCGCGGTCTTGTGTCGAGCCCGGACGACGTGAAGGCGCGTGCCCTGTCGGCCGCGACCAATTACGACACGTTCGACGGTTCCGAACTGTAAGGCTTACGTGAACTTGCGATGTCGCTGACCATCCTGCTCCTGCTGGCCCTCGGGCTCGGCCTTGCCGGATGGTTGGCGGCTCGCGCGCGGGCCTGGGCCTTCCGGCGGGAGAGCGCCGAACGGGCGCCTTGCCAGCCTGCCAAGCTATCATGCCTGGTATGTGGCGCTGTGGGTCCTGATACCCGTCCTGCTTTTCGTTGCGGCATGGAGCGCGATTGCTCCGGGTCTCGTGACGCAATCGGTGCTGAGCACTCCGGCGGCAGACCAGCTGCCCCAATTCGGGTTCCAGCGTCAGACCATCCTGAACGAAGCGCGCGCCGTCGCGACCGGCGCTGCGCAGGCGACATTCAATCCGCTGGCCGCCGAATTTGTCGAGCCGTATCGCGAAGCTCTGTCGCGCTACAACTGGATCGGCATCGCTGGTTACTGCGCTGATCGGCTTTCTCGGTGGCACCTGGGCGTTCCTGCGCCTCAAGCCCGATTTCACCGCCCGCAACCGGGTCGAGAAGATCGTCATGGCGATCCTGCTTGCCGCCTCGCTTGTCGCGATCCTGACCACGCTCGGCATTTTCGCCAGCCTGGTGTTCGAGACCGTCCGCTTCTTCGGCATGGTCAATCCGATCGACTTCCTGTTCGGCACCCAGTGGGGACCGGACCCGATGGCCAATGCGGCCAATCCCGATCCGGCACCGTTATGGCGCCATCCCGCTGTTCTGGGGCACGCTCTTCATCGGCGCGATCATCGCCATGATCGTGGCCATCCCGCTCGGCTTGATGAGCGCGATCTACCTGACGCAATATGCCGATCCGCAGCTGCGCTCCTGGGTCAAGCCGACGCTGGAGATCCTCGCCGGGGTCCCGACCGTGGTCTATGGCTATTTCGCCGCGCTGACCATCGCGCCGGCCATTCGCGACTTCGCGGTGTCGATCGGCATTTACCATCGCCTCGAGCGAAAGCGCGCTCGCCGCCGGCCTCGTCATGGGCGTCATGATCATCCCGTTCGTCTCCTCGATGGCCGACGACAGCATCGCCGCAGTACCGCAGGCCATGCGCGACGGCAGCCTGGCGATGGGCGCGACGACCAACGAAACGATCACGCCGCGTGCTGATCCCCGCCGCCCTGCCCGGCATCGTGGCCGGCGTCATGCTGGCCATCAGCCGCGCCATCGGCGAAACGATGATCGTGGTGATGGCCGCCTCCACCGCAGCCAATCTCACCGCCAATCCGCTCGACCGGATGACCACGGTCACCGTGCAGATCGTCAAGATGCTGACGGGCGAAGGCAGCTTCGACCATCCCGCCACGCTCAGCGCATTTGCGCTCGGCTTCGTGCTGTTCCTGGTCACGCTCGGCCTGAACTTCATCGCCCTGCGCGTCGTGAAGAGGTTCCGCGAAGCTTATGAGTGAGCCTCATCGCCACCCACGCGCACCGCACCGCGCTTTCGAAGCGCGGCTGAAGAAGCGTTACGCTGCCGAAAAGCGGTTCAAGACGATCGGTCTGTCCGCGATCGTGTTCTCGGTGTCGGTGCTGGTCTATCCTGCTCGGCACGATGATCGTCGAACGGTCTCGGCGGCTTCCAGCGCGCCGAGATCGAAGTGCCGATCGATTTTTCGCAGGCGGCCATCTCGGCGGATCCGGCTACCAGTCTGGCACGCCCGAGGGCGTGTCAGGCGCTCGAGGCACAGGGCTTGCCCGAGGTCGTCGAATATTACGCGCAGGAAGCGCTCTGGGCGAAGACGGCAGCGGCGCGAGGTCGGCTCGCAAGCCTGGCGCGATGTGGCCGATGCGATTGTCGGACGATCCCTCGCTGCTGAAGGGCGAGGCCAGCTTCTGGCTTCCCGGCCAGTTCGGACCTCGCAGCGGGCTACAGCGGCGAAGGCCCGCAGGACATGCGCGACTGGCGGCACAGCTGGCAGAGCGAGGGCCGGCTAGACAAGAATTTCGACGCCGGATTCCTCACCCGCGCCGATGCGACCAATCCGCAGCAAGTGGGCATCTGGGGCGCGCTCAAGGGCTCGATCCTGACCATGATCGTGACGCTGGTGCTGGCCTTCCCGATCGGCGTGCTGGCCGCGCTGTATCTGGAAGAATACGCGCCGAAGAACCGCTGGACCGACCTCATCGAGGTGTCGATCAACAATCTGGCTGCCGTCCCGTCGATCATCTTCGGCCTGCTCGGCCTGGCCGTGTTCCTCACGCATCTTCCCGAACTATCGCTCCGCCCCGCTCATCGGCGGCATGACGCTGGCGCTGATGACCATGCCGGTCATCGTGATTTCCGGGCGCAATGCGATCAAGGCCGTGCCGCCCATCGATCCGCGACGGCGCGCTGGCCATCGGCGCTTCGCCTGTGCAGGTGGTGTTCCACCACGTCCTGCCGCTCGCCCTGCCCGGCATTCTGACCGGCACCATCATCGGCATGGCGCGCGCGCTGGGCGAAACCGCACCGCTGCTGATGATCGGCATGCGCGCATTCGTCGCCACACCGCCCGACGGTTTCACCTCACCTGCCACCGTTCTGCCGATGCAGATCTTCCTGTGGTCCGACGAAATCGACCGCGGCTTTGTCGAACGCACAAGTGCGGCTATCATCGTGCTTCTGCTGTTCCTGCTGGTGATGAACGGCCTCGCCATCTACCTGCGCAACAAGTTCGAGAAAACGTGGTGACCGTGAGTTCACGAAAACCTTGAAACCACCGACGCGAAGATGAGCGCGCGCGATGTCTCCGTCTACTACGGCGACAAGAAAGCGATCGACGATGTCTCGATCGACATTCCGACCGACTACGTCACTGCGTTCATCGGCCCATCGGGCTGCGGCAAGTCCACCTTTCTGCGCTCGCTCAACCGGATGAACGATACGATCCCCTCCGCGCGGGTCGAAGGGCACGATTACGCTGGATGGGGACGATATCTACGACCCTGCGCATGGACGTGGTGCAGCTGCGCGCACGCGTCGGCATGGTGTTCCAGAAGCCCAACCCCTTCCCCAAATCGATCTACGAAAACATCGCCTACGGCCCGAAGATCCACGGCCTGGCCGAAGGCAAGGACGAACTGGACGCGGTGGTCGAAAAGTCGCTGCGCCGCGCCGGTCTGTGGGAAGAGGTCAAGGACCGCCTGGAGGACAGCGGCACGGCGCTGTCCGGCGGCCAGCAGCAGCGCCTGTGCATCGCGCGCGCCATCGCGGTCGATCCCGAGGTCATCCTGATGGACGAGCCTTGTTCCGCGCTCGACCCGATCGCGACGGCCAAGATCGAAGAACTGATCGACGATCTGCAACGGCCGTTATGCCATCGTCATCGTCACGCACTCCATGCAGCAGGCAGCTCGCGTCAGCCAGCGCACGGCCTTCTTCCACCTCGGCAAGATGGTGGAATACGGGCGCACCTCCGACATCTTCACCAATCCGATCGAACAGCGTACGCAGGATTATATCACCGGTCGCTACGGCTAAGGCTCAGGCAATGAACGAACATACAGTCAAAGCCTTCGACGAAGACATCACCCGCTTGCGCGGCCTGATCGCCGAGATGGGCGGCTTGGCCGAAGTCGCCATCCAGGAAGCGCTCGACGCGCTGGTCAGCGGCGACGACGAACTGGCGCAGACGGTCGTCAAGCGCGACAAGAAGATCGACGCGCTCGAAAGCGAGATCGACAAGCTGGCCGTGCGCATCATTGCCCTGCGCGCGCCGATGGCGGACGATCTGCGCGAAGTCATCGCGGCGCTGAAGATTGCCGGCGTGGTCGAGCGGATCGGCGATTATTCCAAGAATATCGCCAAGGCGAGCCGCGAGATCGGCGAAAATCGCAAGCAGTTCGAGCCGCTGACCCTGCTCCCCGCCATGGCCGAAGTGGCCAGCGAAATGGTGCACGATGTGCTGACCGCCTATGCCGCGCGCGATCCCGATCTGGCACGGGAAGTCATTGCGACGCGACGAGAAGGTCGACGCCTTCTACAACCGCATTTTCCGCAATCTTGTCAGCCACATGGTGGAAAATCCTTCGACCATTTCGAGCAGCCGCGCAGCTGCTGTTCGTCGCGCGCAATCTCGAACGCATCGGCGACCACGCGACCAATGTTGCGGAAATGGTGCACTTTGCGGCCACCGGAAATTATCCGCCAGACGACGACGGCTGACACAAAGCTGTAGTCTTCGGGTCGTATCGGCATGCTGCAAGAACCGCAGGAAGGCGCATCAGGTGCAGGCAGGCAAGCTGCTTTTGGTAGAGGACGATCCGGCGCTTTCGGAACTGCTGGAATATCGCTTCGCCAATGAAGGATACGACGTCCGCGTGACCGCGGACGGGGACGAGGCGCTGTTGCTGGCGGCGGAGGACCTACCCGATCTCGTCATTCTCGACTGGATGATCGAAGGGACCAGCGGCATCGAGGTCTGCCGCCGCCTGCGCCGCGACAAGGCACAGCGCGCATGTTCCGATCATCATGCTGACCGCGCGCGAGGCGGAGGACGACCGGATTCGCGGCCTGGAAACAGGCGCGGACGATTATCTGACCAAGCCCTTCTCCCCGCGCGAGTTGCTCGCCCGCGTCGCAGCCGTCATGCGCCGCATCCGTCCGGTGCTGGCAGGCGAGACGATCGAAGTGGGCGATCTGTCGCTCGATCCGGTGGCGCATAAGGTCATCCGGCGGGGCGAACCGGTAAAGCTCGGCCCGACCGAGTATCGCCTGCTGAAGTTCTTCATGGAAAGCCCGGGCCGCGTGTTCAGCCGCAACCAGCTGCTCGACGGGGTGTGGGGCACGGAGAGCGATATCGAACTGCGGACGGTCGATGTGCATATTCGTCGCCTGCGCAAGGCGTTGCAGCAGGACAATGCGAAGGACCCGATCCGCACGGTGCGGAGCGCGGGATACTCGCTCGAAGCGAATTGATCAGCGGCAGACGCCGGTCCAGCGGTCGTCCATGTCGAAGTGGAAATGGTCGGCGTGCGCCGCATTGTAATCCGGCGACAGGACGGTCGAGAATGCACCGCAGGCGCCATCGCGCGCGGCCTTCAGGAACCGCGACTTGTCGCCTGCATCGCTCCAGTCGCGTCAACACGCTGATCCGCGTGCCGTCTTCCAGAACGAAACCGGCAATGTCGATGGCATTGGCCGTGGCATGCTCGCTCCATGGCCCCTCGTCGCGGCCATAGAGGCGGCGGCAGGAGTACGCGCCGAGATGCTCGACTTGCGCCACCGATGACCCGAAGATGTCCTCTGCAAGCGGCTCGAGCGTGTCGCGCTTCCACAGTTCCATCGCCAGCGCCACAGGACATGTCGTGGCGGGAGGTGTGCGGTGCAAGCGGGTAGTCACTGAGCTGCGTGCGGTCGTCGCGCCGGCATTCTCCCTCGCCCGCAGGTTCCAGGACCGTAAAGGCGACATCGCTGCGGTCCAGCACGGCGCGGCATGCGGGGACATCGTCGCGCAGGGCCAGCAGCTTTTGCTGCGTCGCCCAGCCCGTCGGATCGTTCAGATCGAGCGGAGCCCATGGATCGTGCTGCGGATTGTCCGCGAGCCAGCTGCGCGCGGCGACGAACAGGCCAACCGCGATGACGAGGAAGACCACGCGCCGGTCGATCCTGAACTTGCCGATGTGTCTGGACAGTTTTGTCGTCACGCGCGCACCGTAGCGCCAGTGCGTGTCAATGAAAGTCCCGCGACTTCGGTATGATCCGCACATCGCGCGGGTGGCCCTGATGCCAGCCACATTCGCGGTTGTTCGGCGGCGGTTCCTGCCATGGCTCGACCGGCGTATATGGATCGTCCTTACCCTCACGCAGATTGTCGCGCGGGCTGAACTTTTCCGGCAGCGGCGAGGTGACATGGTCAGCCCGGGCCAGCGGCGCGTTCAGCATGTCGTCGGACAGTTTGTGCAGCTCTGGCGTCGCATCGGTCATGTGGTGGGCGATGACGTGGATCACCTCGTCATCGTATTCGACTCGCCCGCGCACCTCCATCAGCCGCGCGCCCATCACCACGCGGCGCTGCTTTTCCTTCAGGTCCGGCCAGACGACGAGGTTGATGACGCCGGTCTCGTCCTCCAGCGTGATGAAGCACACGCCCTTCGCGCTGCCCGGTCGCTGGCGGATCAGCACCACGCCTGCGACATGCACCATGGAGCGGAACTTGCGCGCCCGAAGGTCGCAGGCGCGCACGAAGCCGCGTTCGGCCAGGCTGGCGCGCAGGAAGGCCATCGGATGCGCTTTCAGGCTGAGGCGCGTGGTCTGGTAATCGGCCACCACTTCCTCGCTCAGCGGCATATGCGGCAAGCGTGGTCGCTTCCACCTCCGCCCCTTCGTCGCGCGCCGCAGCTGCTGCGAAAAGCGGCAGGTCCGGCCCGCCCACAAGGCTGCGCGCATCCCACAGGGCCTGCCTGCGCGACAGGTCCATCGACCCGAAGGCATCGGCGCTGGCCAAGCCGCTCGACATGCGCAGGCCCGATCCGCGCCCGGTCGCGCAGTGCGCGCGACATCGGCATAGGTGCCGTGTTCTTCTCGCTCTGCAATCAGGCTGCGCCGCGACTGCTTCGGGCATGCCGTCGATCTGACGCAAGCCCAGACGCAGCGCGATATGTTTGTCGAGCCGTCCGCTCTCCTTCGACATATCGCCTTCCTCGCCGATGACTTCCAGCGTGCAGTCCCACTGCGACAGGTTCACATCGGCGGGCAGCACCTCGACGCCGTGCTCCGCCGCATCGCGCACGATCTGCGCAGGCGCATAGAAACCCATCGGCTGCGAATTCAGCAGCCCGCAGGCGAAGGCGGCGGGGAAATGGCATTTCAGCCAGCTCGACACATAGACCAGATGCGCGAAGCTGGCCGCGTGGCTTTCGGGAAAGCCGTATTCGCCGAAGCCGCGGATCTGGTTGAAGCAGCGCTGCGCGAATTCGCGATCATAACCGCGGTCGACCATGCGCTCGACCATCATGTCCTGCAATTCGTCGACCATGCCGCGGCTGCGGAACGTCGCCATCGCCTTGCGCAGCCGGTTGGCCTCCTTCGATGAGAACTTGGCCGCATCCAGCGCGATCTTCATCGCCTGTTCCTGAAAGATCGGCACGCCCAGCGTGCGTTCCAGAATGCTGGACAGCTCGTCGGGCGGGCCGTGTTCGGGCGATGGTGCGGGGATGACGACCTCTTCCGCCCCGCGGCGGCGCTTGAGATAGGGGTGGACCATGTCGCCCTGGATCGGTCCGGGCCGCACGATCGCCACCTGGATGACGAGGTCGTAGAACTCGCGCGGGCGCAGGCGCGGCAGCATGTTCATCTGCGCACGGCTTTCGACCTGAAACACGCCGAGCGAATCGCCCTTGCGCAGCATCGCGTAGGTTTCCGGATCCTCGCGCGGGACGCTGGCCAGCGTCATCGTGCGGCCATGATGGTCTTCGAGCAGGTCGAGGCATTTGCGGATGCAGGTCAGCATGCCCAGCGCCAGCACGTCGACCTTGAGGATGCCCAGCGCCTCGATATCGTCCTTGTCCCATTCGATGAAACTGCGTTCGGGCATTGCGCCATTGCCGATCGGCACGGTTTCGGTCAGCGCACCCTCGGTCAGGATGAAACCGCCGACATGCTGCGACAGATGGCGCGGCATGCCGATCATCTGCTGGGTCAGCTTGAGCACGCGTTTCAGATGCGGATCGGTCACGTCCATGCCGGTCTCGGCAGCATGGGCTTCGCCGATCTCGCGGCCCCATCCGCCCCACACCGTCTTGGCCAGCGCGCGGTGACATCTTCGGTCAGGCCCATCGCCTTGCCGACTTCGCGGATCGCCATGCGCGGGCGGTAGTGGATGACCGTGGCGCACAGGCCGGCGCGATGGCGACCGTATTTGCGATAGAGGTACTGGATCACCTCCTCGCGCCGCTCATGCTCGAAATCGACATCGATATCGGGCGGCTCCTTGCGGTCTTCGGAGATGAAGCGGTCGAACAGCAGCTGGTGCTGGGCCGGATCGACAGTGGTGATGCCGAGGCAATAACACACGGCCGAATTGGCCGCGCTGCCGCGCCCCTGGCACAGGATCGGCGGATCGACCTCGTGACGCGCGAAATCGACGATGTCCTTGATGGTGAGGAAATAGCGCGCCAGCTCCATCTTGCCGATCAGCGCCAGCTCCTTCTCCAGCGTTTCGGCAACGCTGTCCGGCACGCCTTCGGGATAGCGCCAGTCCGCGCCCTTCCAGGTCTCGCTGACCAGATATTCCTGCGGCTCCACCCCGCCGGGGTAGATTTCTTCCGGATATTCGTACTTCAGTTCATCGAGGCTGAAGCTGCATGCATCGGCCACTTCGCGCGCTGCTTCGATGGCATGCGGCCACCGCGCGAACAGGCGGCACATGGTCTGCGGCGGCTTCAGATACCGTTCGGCATTGCCGTGCAGCAGGTGCCCGGCTTTCGCGACCGTGGTCTTGTGCCTGATGGCGGTCATCACGTCCTGCAACGGGCGCTTGTCCGCCGTGGCGTAATGCACATCGTTGGTGGCAAGTATCGACAGGCCATTGGCTTTCGCCAGCGCATCGAGCCGCTCGATCCGGGCGATGTCGTTATCGGTGTACAGGAAGCTGGCGGCGATATGACGCAGCGTTGGGAGCTGCTGCACGAGATGCGGCAGGACATCGCCGAAGGTTCCTGTAAACGGCACCGTCTGGCGTTCCGAGGACATTACCTCCGCGCTCGGCAGCGGCACGACATTGCTGGCGATATCGATGCGGAATGCGTGCGACAGATCGCGCGGCGGGAGCAGATCAGCTGCACGCCTTCGCTGTGCCGCGCCAGCATCGCCAGCGAGATGTCGCACTCGCCTTTCTCCTGCCAGCTGCCGTCCAGCGTCCGCATGCGCCCGGCACTGATCAGGCGGCAGAGGCGGCCATAGGCTGCGCGGTCGACCGGATAGGCGAGGAAGGCCAGCCCCTCGACCGTTTCTATCCTGCAGCCGATAAGTGGCTTCAATTTCAGCGTTTTTGCCTCGGTATGCACGCGCACCACGCCGGCCATGGTGTTGGCATCGGCAATCCCGATCGCGTCATAGCCCTGCGCGCGCGCGGCCAGTACCAGGTCGACCGCATCGCTCGCGCCGCGCAGGAAACTGAAGCAGCTGACCAGGCCCAGCTCCACGAAGGGCGCACGCGGCGGCGCGTCGATCAGGTCGGGATCGAGATCCAGCGTGCGCTTTGGTATCTGGTTGTCGCTGAGCGGCATGTCACGTCAGCTCTTCCAGCCGCTCCTTCACCGCTGCCAGATCGGCATCGAACAGCCGCGCCTGTTCTTCGCGCGCGGCACCGTCGAGCCGCAGCAGATAGGACGGGTGCGCCGTCACCCACAGCTCGCTGCCATCTTCCAGCGCGATCGGCTCGCCGCGCACCTTGGAGATGCTGACCGTCTTGCCGAGCATGCTGCGCGCCGCGCTGGCGCCCATGGCCAGCACCAGTCTGGGCTTCACGATTTCGCGCTCGCCCTCGATCCACCAGCGGCAGGTGTCGATTTCCTTTGCGCCGGGGCTCTGATGGACACGGCGCTTGCCGCGCTGGGTGTATTTGAAGTGCTTGACCGCGTTGGTGACATAGGCCGCACCGCGGTCGATACCGGCCTTGTCCAGATGCACGTCCAGCAACTGCCCGGCCGGGCCCACGAAAGGGCGACCGGTCTGGTCCTCCTGGTCGCCGGGCTGTTCGCCCACGATCATCAGCGCCGCATCGCGTGGCCCCTCGCCCATGACCGCGTGGTTATCCAGCTCTCCGATCGGGCACTTGCGGCAGGCGTGGATAGCCTTGTCGATCGCCTCGAGCGTGTCCGGGCGTTCATCGAACTGGAGCATGCCCTTTTCCACCATCGCGCTTTCGCGTTGCTGCGCGCCTGCCACCAGTTCGGGAATGAGCGCGGCTTCGGGCATGTTCTTCCAGTACTTCTTCGGCATTTCCTTCAGCATCGCGCCGATCTTCAGCCGCGCCGGATTGAAGATGGATGCGTAATAGCTGCGCCACAGATCCTCGGTCGGATCGCCTTGCGGCGCGTCGCTGCGTTCGGCAGGCGGACCTTCGGACATGGTCTCCCCGTCCCAGTGCAGGCAGCCGCGCGGGGTCAGGATCGACCAGCGCATATTGGCGAAGCGGCGCATGAAGAAGCCGGCATTGGCGCGCACGATGTGATGGTCGGGTTCGAACCAGGCGACGTAGTGCTCGGCAGGCTCCTCGCCGTCTTCACCGGGCACTTCCACGCGGCGGAAGCGGACGAAGGCGTGCATCTTGTGGCTGTCGCGCCGCACGTTCTTGTCCAGTTCTTCGATCCGGCGCACGTCGGTATCGGCCTTGTCTTCCATGATCCGCGGATGGGCCTGCAGCCGCCACAAGCAGACGATAGAGCAGCGCGAAGCGTTCGGGGTCGGAGTGCAGGATGGCGTTGCGCGCCAGCGTGATGAACCGGCGGTTGGCGCGCACGGGCTTCGCATCTTCGGGCGGCACGGGCATGCGCCGCTCGCCATGCGAGAACAGATCGCCGTTCCCGCCCGGCTCCACCCAAGCGACCCGGTCGGGCGGCACGTCGCACTGCACAAGCGCCCTTGCCCGTTCGCGCCAGAAATCGAAATCGTCGGGTTCGGGCAACTGGACGACGTAATACGTCCCCAGCCGCACATTCGCCAATTTGCGCGAGGAGGTCATGCCGCGAACAGTTCGAGCTGCTCGGTCTTGGGCGCGAGCAGGCTGCGCAGATCGGCGCGATCGGTCAGCGTGATCGGACGCCAGTCGACCGTGCAGATGAACGGGCGCACCTTGGTGATCGACTCGGTGAGCAGCGCCACATCGTCGAGGCGCAGCGAACGGTGACGGCGGCTGGCAAGAATACGCGCCACTGCCTTCACGCCCAAGCCCGGCACGCGCAGCAATTGCTCCTTGCTCGCGCGGTTCACATCGACCGGAAACGCCTCGCGAAACTTCAGCGCCCAGGCCAGCTTGGGATCGATATCGAGCGGCAAGTTCCCGTCCGCCTCGGTCGCCTGCATCACATCGGTCGGCTTGTAACCATAGAACCGCATCAGCCAGTCCGACTGGTACAGCCGGTGTTCGCGTATCAACGGCGGGCGCTTGAGCGGCAGGACTGCGCTGGCATCGGGAATGGGCGAGAACGCGCAGTAATAGACGCGGCGCAGGTGAAAATTGTCGTACAGCCGGCTGGCCTTGCCCACGATGTCGGCATCGCTCGCCGCATCGGCGCCCACGATCATCTGGGTCGACTGGCCGGCAGGAGCGAAGCGCGGCGCATGGCGGAAGCGTTTGCGCGCATCCTTCGCCTCGACAAGGTCTTCCTTCACCTTGCCCATCGCGCCTTCGATCTGGCGTGCGTCCTTGTCGGGCGCGAGGCGGGTCAGCCCACTGTCGGTCGGCAGTTCGACATTGATGGATACGCGGTCGGCATAAAGACCGGCCTGATGCACCAGTTCGGGATCGGCTTCGGGAATGGTCTTGAGATGGATGTAACCGCGAAAATCGTGTTCTTCACGCAGGATGCGCGCGACCTCGACGATCTGCTCCATCGTGTGGTTCGAGCTTTTGACGATGCCCGAGGACAGGAACAGCCCCTCGATATAGTTGCGGCGATAGAACGCCAGCGTCAGGTCGACGACTTCCTGCGGCGTGAACCGCGCGCGCTTCACGTTCGAGCTCTTGCGGTTGATGCAGTAGTGGCAATCGAAGATGCAGTGATTGGTCAGCAGGATCTTGAGCAGCGAGATACACCGACCGTCCGGCGCATAGGCATGACAGATGCCCATGCCTTCGGTCGAACCGATGCCCTTGCCGCCCAGACTGTTCTTCTTGGCCGTGCCGGACGACGCGCAGGACGCATCGTACTTGGCCGCATCGGCCAGTATCTCCAGCTTCTCCAGAACGGTCTGCGCGGCCATGTGTTCTATATATGTTCGCCTGTTGGATAAGCCAAGGCCAAACCGCGGAAATCTTGGGGAACAGCGCGCTCGCTTCGGCGTATCTACAGCACGGACCGGGCCCCTCTGGCGCGCGCAGTTCAGCGCACGTGATGTCGGCCGTATAGCGACGCGGCCCGACCGGGTCGCCCACATCAGGATCGCAAATCTGTCTGGTGCCCTCGCACCGCAAAAGGGAATGTTAGTATGAAGAAGCTTATTACTGTCTCCGCTCTGGCCGCCGGATCGCTTGCCATCGCCGCTTGCGGTGAAGCAGCGACCGATGCCGATGCAGATGTCGACACCGACGCAAGCGCGCCGATTACCGAAGCGGAAGTCGAAGCCGCGCAGCAGGCATGGGGCGAAGGCATCGTCGACATCGGCCGCGTCTTCACCGAAGAAGGTGACTACAGCGCGCGTGCCCAGCAGCACATCGCCGATCATTATGCCTATGGCGATGACCAGACCATCCTGTTCAAGCCGACGCTGGCTGCCGAAGACCAGTTCCGCGAAAACGACGCCGAAGCGCTCAGCTATTTCGTCGGTAGCGAAGGCACGGAAGACGGCGGCTTCGCCATCGCTCCGTACAGCGCCGTGCGTTGGGAAAACAACGGCACCGTGATCTCCGACAGCGGCGACATGGCGGTTGCCATGGGCAACTATTTCTTCACCGGCGCCGACGGTAACGACACGAAGGTCGAATACTCCTTCGCTTACGAGCGCGGTGAAGACGGCGAACTCGATATCGTCCTGCACCACAGCTCGCTGCCTTACAGCGCAGAATAAACGACACTGCTCGAACGAACCGGCGGGGCGGGAGGCAACTCCCGCCCCGCCTTTGTTTTGGTCCGGTAACCATTTCTGATGAGCCGGCATTAACCAGCGCACACTTACGCCGTGAGCCTATCGAAGGAGACGGCCTGCGTGGCGCTATTTCAGAAAATACCGCTCGCGGGATCCGACGAACGCCGAATGGTCCAGCGCCATTCGGTCGATTGCCCGGCCAGGCTCAAGATGCTGGACGGTGATCGGGAAGGCAAGCTGTCCGACCTGTCGGAAGCAGGTGCCCGTTTCGATACGACCAACCCGCCGAAGGAAGGCGCATCGGGATTGCTGTCCTGGGGCCGACACGAATTTTTCGGCAAGGTCGTGTGGTCGAACGATAAGGCGTGCGGCTTGGTATTCGAACGGCCTATTCCCTATACTGTGGTCCACGAGACGGTCGACATCGTCGAAGTGGAGTCCGGCCCGGTCGCGAAATTCGATAACATTCCGGTCGCAACGCGCGGGAGACGTTCCGGCTTGGTGTCGCGCGACAGCTGAGCATTCAGCCTAGCGCCATGCGAGGGCTGCAAAACGTCGCATCATGAAACTTTCCGGATTTGTAGGCCTGATCGCTTTGGCGGTCTCTGGTGTGGCGTCTGCTCAGGACGAGGAACAGCGTGACAGCGGGCCGCAGCGATGCGTCTCGCCCACGGTGCTTGTACCACCCTTCAACACTTCGCCGGGCGCGCTGGAGCAGTCGCGTATCGCGGCGACAACGGTTGAAGATATCCGTCAGCGTCGCGGCGAGGAGGCTGTCCGGGTGTGCCGCAAGAGTGCACTCAGCCCCGAACTCTCCGAGCTGGAAGGCGTCGATGAAGAGCCGCTGACCGAGGAAGAGTACGAGGTGCTCGAAAAAGCGGCGGAAGAAGAAATGGGCGACGCGTCAGGCGCATAGCCCCTGCAGATACCAGTCGGGCGCGCCGCCGCGTCCGTCACCCACGATACCCAGCCTGTAGATCCAGTACCGCCGTCCGCGATCGTCCTCGATCCGGTAGTAGTCGCGCAGTCGCGTGCTGCCGCGTTCGCGCCACCATTCGGGGGCGATGCGTTCCGGGCCTTCTACCCGCTCTACCTCGTGCACTTCGCCCCGCCAGCGGAAACGCTGCGGATAACCGTCGGGCGTGGCGTAGAGCACGGCAATCTTCTCTGCCCTGTCGAGCAGCTTGAGCGGGCGCTGGTGGAACGCCAGCTGACCTTGGCTGGCGGCTTCCGGTTCGAGCGGCGCCTGCCAGCGCTGCGCGCGTTCGGGCACATGGCTGGCGAAGGGCACGGGGCGGCTGACGGCCTGCGCACCCAGTCGCACGCTGAGCCTGTCCACCAGCGCGGACAGGGCAATGCCATGATGCTGCGCTGCCACCTCGATATCGGCCTGATCCAGCGCGAGTGGTTCGGACCAGCTGGCGCGCATGCGCAGCATCTCGATCCCGAAGCCTGCATCGACATCGTCCAGCTTGGCCGCAAACAATCGCACGATATGGTCCGCCTCGCGTGTGGCCGCTGCCAATTCGAGGCGCCGCGCCACGACTTCGCCATCCACACGCCACAGGCCCAGCTCCAGCCTGCGTGCGCCCTCACCCTTCGCCTCCAGCTCGCGCGCCATGTCCTGCGCCAGATCGCCCACTACCTGGTCGAGCAGCTGGCGATGGCGGATGGGCTCCATCAACCGGCGCTGGACGAGCGGCATGGCCTGGGGGACGACCGGCAGCAGCGGTTCGGGCACGCGGCCGAGCAATTGGTCGAGGCGGATGAGCGGGTTGGCGGCAGGCGATTTGCGATTGCGAAAGCGCCGCTGGATCGCATCGCGCCCGATCGTGCCCAGTTCTCCCAGCTGTTTCAGCCCCAGACGGCGCAGTACGGTAACGACGTCCTGATCGAGCCGGAGTGCCGCCACGGGCAGGTCCTGCAGCGCACGCATCAATTCATCCTGCCCCGGCACGCGATCGACGATCGTGCCGTCCGGCCCGTAATGCGACAGCGCCCACGCCGCGCCTGCCGTCGGCGCAATGGCGCAGCGCACGGTCAGCTCTCGCGTAGTGAAGATATGGCGCACGTCGCCCACCAACCGGGTCTCGCCGCCGAACAGATGCGGCACGGCCGTGACATCGACCAGCACGCCATCGGGCGCATCCATGGCCGACCATGGCCCCCAGCGCCGCGCCCACAGCGCCAGCTTTTCGAGGAAAGCGAGATCGCCTGCCGGGTCGAACGGAGCCGTCACGATCTGCGGGCAAAGGGTCCGTGCATCGGCCAGCATCATGCCGGCCCGTGCCCCGGCGGCGCGCGCAGTGGGGTTGGCTGCTTCTATGCGCGGGCCGTGCGCGGTGTCGGCAATCAGGACGAGCGGCTTGTCATCGAACTCGCGCCGTTCGGACGCGCCTTGCCGCCACCGGTCCATCGCCATGGCCGGCAACCAGATGGACAGGATGCGGCGGGCCCCGCTCATGACAAGGGTTACGGACCGGCGCCTTCCACGGACAGGGCGTGCGCGGCGCTGTCGGTGACGGGCTCCATCATGCTTTCGAGATTGCTGTAGGCTGTCAGTCCTTCCCCCGCATCGGACAGCACCCAATGACCCGGCGCATGCGCGCGGGCGCGGAACAGTTCGGCCTGCCATGCCGGTTGCCCTGGCGCATGCGCATTCCAGCGCGGTGCGGGCGACGGGGCGGAGACCACTTCCCACCGCATGCGCGCAGAGGACAGGTCGCGCGCTGCATCCACGCGCAGCAGGAACAGCGGCACGCCGTGCCTTTGCGCCGTCAGCGTCAGCCGCCGCGATGCCGTGAAGTCCAGCGCCTTGGGATTGCCCGCCATTTCGCCGATGACGAAGGCCAGTTCGCGGCACCGCAGCGCCTCTTCCAGGGCAAACAGTGCGTCCTCCGGCTTGTCGGCAAGCACATGCAGCACACGCGCCTGCAGATTTTCGGGCATTCCGGCGCGGTAAGGCCTGCCAGTCAGCCGTGCCGCCTCGCGCGTCTGGACCCAGACGATGCTGCGCCTGTCGTCTGCCTCCTGCCCCTCTTCACGCGGGGCATTGCGCCAGTCGTCGAGCGCCAGCGCCAGCGCCGCGCCCGCGCCTGCCGCTTCGCGCGAGGAAGCGAAAATCTCGTTGTGGAGCGCCTTGCCCTGCTGCGCGGCCAGGCCCGGACGCCATCGCGCACTGCGCCGCGCGGACAGGGTGGCGACATCTTCGAAAGCCGCGGTCGGCAGGGAGGCAAGATCGGTCTGGGACATAGAGAATCAACTCATTCGTTCTCTTTATGTTCCAGTCTTTAACACTTGGCAAACCGGGTAAGTCTTTTTCCCCAGCCCTCCATTGCACCAGTACCGCGCCAATGCGGGACCGAACCCGCGGCTGGTTCATTAAGCAGATAACTGAACTTGCGGAGATCACAATGAAACACACCGACGGCAATCCCGACGAACTGAAGACCAAATTCTGGAAGGCGCTGGCCGACAATTCCTACCTGTTCCTGCAGCTCGATGGCGATACCTCCACCGCCGTCCCGATGAGCCCGCAACTCGACAAGGACGCCAACAGCGCCATCTGGTTCTTCACCCACACCAAGAGCGACTTTGCCAAGCTGGGCGCGGCCACCGCCACCTTCCAGGAAAAGGCGCACGGCATCTACGCGCGTCTCCACGGCACGCTGGTGAAGGAAGACAGTCAGGAGCGCTTCGACCAGTTCTGGAACAATTTCGTCGAGGCCTGGTACGACGGCGGCAAGGACGATCCCGACATTCTCTTCCTGCGCATGGACCTTGGCGATGCGGAGATCTGGAACGGCGACCTCGGCCTGCTCGACACGGCCAAGATGGCGCTGGGCATGTATGTCGCGCCCGAGGCGGAAGAGCAGCACGTGAAGTCGGTCGATCTGTAACCGATCACTGACATAAGATTGTCTGGAAGGGCCGCCCCGCAAGGGAGCGGCCCTTTCTCGTATCACTCGCCGAGAAGTCCGGGGAACAGCCCGAACAGCAGCACCAGTGCAACCGCGATCGGGCACAACCACGCAACGAGGAACCGCCACACGGCAAACATCGGACTGCCCTGCAATCCGGTTTCCGCCTCGACCAGGCGGCGGTCGGCAAACCAGCCGACGAACACCGCCACGAAGAATGCGCCGAGCGGCAACATGATCTTGCCGGTCACACCGTCGAGCGCATCGAGAATGTCGGCCTCTGCGAAAATGTCCCAGAACCACAACGGGCGCACATCGGACCAAACATTATAGCCCAGCGCACAGGCCACGCCGATCAGCCAAGCCACACCGCCGACAATGATTGCAGCTATCGGGCGCCGAACCTGAAAGCGGTCAATGACCCATGCCGTCGGCCCTTCGAGCAACGATATCGAACTGGTCAAAGCCGCAAAGAAGATCAGCACGAAGAAAACCAGACCGACCAGCGAGCCTGCGGTCATATCGCTGAATGCCACGGGCAGAGTCTGGAAGATCAGCGCCGGACCACCCGCGGGATCGAGCCCGACAGCAAAGACGATGGGGAAGATCATCAGGCCAGCCAGCATCGCCACCAGCGTATCGGCAAACGCAATCATCCCGGCCGTCGGTGCAAGATTCACATCCCGTCCGACATAAGCGCCGTAGGTCAACAACCCGCCCGCAGCGAGGCTGAGCGAGAACAGCGCTTGTCCCAGCGCCTCGTTGATGACGGTCGGCGATAGCTTGGAGAAGTCGGGCGTGAACAGAAATGCAAGAGCCTCGTCGAACGACCCGGTGAAGATCGCGCCATAAGCTGTAATGCCAAGCAGCAGCACGAAGAACGCCGGCATAAGCCAGGTCGCCGCCTTCTCGATCCCGTCATGCACGCCATTGGCGACGATCCAGATGGTTGCGGCCATAAACGCCAGATGTAGCAGGATAAGCGTCTGCGGGTCGCCGAACAGCGCGCCCATGCGCCCCGTGATCTCGTCCTGCGTCTCGCCTGCAAATGCGCCTGCAAACGGCTGCCCGGATCCCAGCGCACCGAACCAGTCAGCGCCGGACTGGATAACGTAATAAAGCACCCAGCCCGCAACGACCGAGTAGAATGACAGAATCAGGAAGCCCGAAATAATCTGCAGCGCACCGATGCCCTTCCATGCGGGCGAGCGGCTAGATCGCTTGGCGACGTTTTCGACCGACCCGATGGCGTCTTCGCCACCGGCACGGCCCAGCATAATCTCGGACAGGACCAATGGCAGGCCCAGCAGCAGCACGAAGCCAATGTAAACGAGTACGAAGGCTCCGCCGCCGTTCTCGCCCGCAAGGGTTGGAAAGCGCCAGATATTTCCGAGACCCACGGCCGCACCGACCGCTGCCAGAATGAATGCCGTACGCGAGGACCAGCCTTGTCCTCCAGCCGCAGCACCTGCCATGATAAACCCTCTCCCAAACTTCTATGTAATTCGTTTGAGGCTGGCTTGTGCCGCTTTTGCGCGCGCCCGTCGAGTGTCTTTGCCTTTGTCCCCACAGCGCGCTAGGCGCGTGCCCATGTCCACGACGTTCAAGCTCGACACCAGCACCAGCCGCGCCAACCCGACGCCGCAGCCGATGAAGCGGCTGACCGTGCCGAAAATTCGCGCGCACAAGGCGGACGGCGAGACCAAGAATCCGCTGGTGATGCTGACGGCCTATACGGCGCGGCAGGCGCAGCTTCTGGACGCGCATTGCGACATGCTGCTGGTCGGGGACTCGCTCGGCCAGGTAATTTACGGCCTGCCCTCCACCATTCCCGTCACGCTCGACATGATGGCCAATCACGCGGCTGCCGTGGTGCGCGGGAGCTATCACTCGGTAGTGATCGTCGACATGCCCTTCGGCTCCTACGAAGCGTCGAAGGAGCAGGCATTCGAAAGCGCCTCGCGGCTGCTCAAGGACAGCGGCGCGGCAGCCGTGAAGTTGGAAGGCGGAGAGCAGATGGCAGAGACCGTCGCTTTCCTGAACCAGCGTGGCATCCCGGTCATGGGTCATGTCGGTCTGACACCGCAGGCGGTCAACGTCCTCGGCGGATACATGGCGCGCGGGCGCGAACGTGCTGAAGCGACCAAAATCGTCGGCGACGCAAAGGCTCTGGACGAGGCTGGCGCGTTCGCCATTGTGCTCGAGGGCGTGCTCGAACCCATCGCGATCGAGGCCACTCAGGCAGTGTCATGCCCAACCATCGGCATTGGCGCGTCGGCGAAATGCGACGGCCAAGTGCTGGTGACAGAGGACATGCTCGGCATGTTCGAACGTGTCCCGCGGTTCGTGAAGAAGTACGGCAACATCGCCGAGGTCATCGAGCAGACGGCTGCGCAATATGCGCAGGAAGTGCGCGAGCGCAGTTTCCCGACGGCCGAACAGACCTACCAGCCCAAGAAGGGCTGACTTGGAACAGCAATGAGCACTCTGCGCGAATACTACACTTTTTCGCTGTTCTTTACGGCGGTCTGCTTCGCGCTTGCCGGGTGGTACGGCTGGGCAAGCACCGGGTCCGTGACGGCGACACTGGGCATCTTGTGGATCGTGTTGGTGTTGTCGATTCTGGAAGTGTCCCTAAGCTTCGACAACGCAGTTGTGAACGCCACTGTCCTGCGCGACATGGACCCTGTCTGGCAGCAGCGCTTCCTGACCATCGGCATTCTGATCGCCGTGTTCGGCATGCGGATCGTGTTTCCCATCGCCATCGTATCGATCGCCGCGCAGGTCGGGCCTCTCGAGGCGGTCTCATTGTCTCTGAACCGACCGGACGAATACCAGCGGATCGTGTCGGACGCGCATGTCGGGATTGCAGGCTTTGGCGGGGCGTTCCTTGCCATGGTCGGGCTGACGTTCTTCTTTGACCAGGACAAGGACGTGCACTGGATCGGCGCGCTGGAGCGTACGATCAATCGCTTCTCGACCATTCCGGCGGTCGAAATCGGGCTGGTGCTGACGGTCATCTACGCGGTCAGCACATTGCTGGAGCCGGACGATGCCATCACCTTCCTGACGGCAGGTATCCTTGGCCTCGTCACATACATCGCTGTTCACGCGCTTGGCGCGATCATCGAGCAGCGCGAGGCGCGCAAGAAGGCGGCGGGCGAGATCGTCCGATCAGGCCTTGGTGGCTTCCTTTATCTGGAGGTGCTGGATGCCAGCTTCAGCTTCGACGGCGTGATCGGCGCGTTCGCCCTATCGAACAACATGGTCATCATCGCGCTCGGCCTGTCGGTCGGCGCGATCTTTGTGCGATCGATGACAATCCACCTCGTGCGCACCGGAACGCTGAGCCAGTACCGCTACCTCGAGCATGGCGCTTTCTGGGCGATCATCGTGCTCGGCTTCATTATGTTGCTGTCGGCACGCTACCACATCCCCGAGACCATCACCGGCCTGCTGGGGGCTGTGCTGATCGGACTGAGCTTCTGGTGGTCTGTTCGGCACAATCGCGCCAACCCCCAGGACGCGGAGACCAGCGTCGCCTAGCTTGCCGGCTGCAGATCGTACTGCTTGAGCAAATCGTATAGCGTGGGGCGGCTGATGCCGAGCAGCTTGGCCGTCATGGAGATATTGCCCTGACTGCGCGCCATGGCCTGCCGGATCATTCGGCGGTCCGCCGCCTCGCGTGCCTGCTTGAGGTTGAGTGCGCCCTCGCCCTCCTCGCTATCGTCGACGAGGTCCAGGTCTTCTGCATGCACTAGCTTGTCATCGGCCATAATGACCGCTCGCTTGACCTTGTTTTCCAGCTCGCGGACGTTGCCAGGCCAGCCCCACCCATCGATTGCAGCCAAGGCATCGGGTGCAAAGCCCTTGACCCTCGGGTTCATCTCGCGCGCAAACTGGGCGAGGAAGTGCTTGGCCAACAGTACGCTATCGCCCGGCCTGTCGGCGAGCGAGGGTATTTTCACGACAACTTCGGCTAGGCGGTAGAACAGGTCTTCTCGAAAACCGCCATCCGCAATCATCTTGTCGAGGTCCTGATGGGTAGCACACACGATGCGCGTATCGACCGGGATTGCCTTCCGGCCACCCACCCGCTCAATCACGCGCTCTTGCAGGAACCGCAGCAGCTTGACCTGTAACGGCAGCGGGATGTCGCCCACTTCGTCAAGGAACAGCGTGCCGCCCGCCGCCAGCTCGACCTTGCCTTCGGTCGTTTTGACCGCACCGGTGAAAGCACCCTTCTCGTGACCGAAAAGTTCGCTCTCGAGAAGGTTTTCCGGGATCGCTGCGCAGTTGATCGCCACGAAAGCCCCATCACGCCGGTCGCTGGCATCGTGCAGACCTTTGGCCAGCAATTCCTTGCCCGTCCCGCTGGCACCGAGCAGCATGACAGACACATTGGTCGGAGCGACGCGCTCGATCGTACGGGCAACCTTGATCATCTCGGGAGCTGCCGTGATCAAGGTGCCAAGCACTTTCTGATCGTCTCCGACTTTCGATGCCAGTTTGCGGTTTTCTGCCTCGATGCGCGAAAGCTCGAAGGCTCGGGCGACAATCAGCCCAAGCTCGTCGATGTCTACAGGCTTTTGGCAGAAGTCGTACGCCCCGCGCTCTATCGCCTGTAGCGCACTAGCGCGCGCTCCGTGGCCCGAAACGACAATGACCTTTGTGTCAGGCTTGAGCGACACGATCTCGTCGAGGACAGCGAATCCTTCGCTTGTCCCATCCGGATCGGGCGGCAAGCCCAAGTCGAGAGTGACGACCGACGGCTCGACGCTGCGCAGGGCAGTCAAAGCCTGATCGCGCGTTCCCGCGATGACGACGTCGTAATCGTCATAGGCCCAGCGGAGCTGCGCTTGCAGACCTTCATCGTCCTCGACGACAAGTAACGGAGCCTTGTCACTCGCCATCAGGCGACTTCCTTCATAGATTTTCTGTGCGCGGATTCAAAAATATCGCGCGCTGATTTGAGCGACAGGACGACCTTGAAGCGAGTTCCCAGACCCTCTCGCGATACGACATCGATTCTTCCACCCATCCCGCGGATAAGCTCGCGCGCTTCGAAGGCTCCGATACCGAAGCCATCTTCCTTGGAAGACACAAACGGCTTGAAGAGACCCGTGCGCAAGAACTCCGCGCTCATTCCCACGCCGCTGTCTACAATTTCGACGACGCCCGACAGACCGTCGCTATAGGTCTCGATCATGACAGGTACGCCGGGCACGCTGGCATCAATCGCATTTTGGACAAGATGCGCGATTGCCTGCTCGAACGCGTTTCTTTGTCCGTTCACGGTGAGCGCTTCGTTTCCGACAAGCACGATGCGGTGGGTCGCACTATAACGTGCAACGAGATTTGCGACCGACCTGGAGAGATCGAACGGCTCTGCTTCCTCCTGCATCTGCGTCCCATAGTGACCAAGCCGCGATAGCATCGTGTTGAGCTTGTCGGCGCTGTTGCGAAGCGTGACGAGCATGTCCTGCCGAAACTCTGGCTTGTCTACATGTCGCTCGGCGTTTTTAAGCAACAGACTAGTCTGGCTCGAGATGTTCTTGATGTCGTGCATGATGAACGCCATCCGGCGGTTAAAATCATCGAACCGCGCGGCTTCCGACAAGGCTTCCTGACCCGCTTGCTCCGAAATGTAGCTTGCAAGCTGACGGCCGATCACGCCAAGCAGATCGAAATCTTCCCAGTCGAGGGTGCGTGGCACAGCGGGTTGAGCCAAGACCACCAGGCCGACCAGCCTGTCGAAATGACAGAGAGGAACGACCGCCCACGCTTTCGGCAAATCGAGCAGCCAGGCTGGGGCATGCAGGGAGCCTTGCTTGTCAGCGTGGCCTCTGCGTGCCTGTTCCAGATCGAGTATATAGCCATCGATCACGAATGCATGCTTCAGTGCGTCGTCGAAAGGCGCCTGCGGCAGCTCGAAGTGTGCCCAATGCCAATGGCTGGCCACATCCAGATTGTCCGAGTCGTCCGCCAGGATCAGCACGCCGGCCGGGCTGTCGGTGATGTCCGCAATGGCCCGCACCGAACGTTCGTGCAGGCTTTCATCGCCGTCAGGACTGCGTCCGATAGTTTTGGTGAAACGCATCCATTCCGCCCGGTAGTCGTAGCGATGCTTAAAGAGATGCTTGACGGCCGTCACCCGCAGCCATCCACGTAGTCGGTGCGAAGGAAGCCACACGAGCATCAGCGCTGCCGAGGCGACGACCAAGCTGACCTGCGTCAACCTGACGCCGCCCGCAGTAAGGTCTTCCAGCCACGCGGCCAGTCCAATCATGATAATGAGATAGACCGAGATCAGGAGCAGCGACAGCGAGCGAAACGCAACAGTGCGTGACGGCTGGAAACTCAGCCCTGCAGCTTGCTTCATAAAGCCGAATGCGAAGGGAACGGCGATGACTGCCACCGCAAGACCGCGAAATGCGGCCAGCTCCGGCGAGACCGTTCCGGAAATATAGCCGATCGTGTTGAAGTTCAGGGTAAAAACCCACAGCCCTGCGAGTGCTGCCGTGTTCCAGCGTAGCATGCGACGCGAAGGCTGCGCTGCTCCGACATACAGATTATGCAGCAACACAATTGCGCCGATGGAAGTCAACATGCGGAAGACGAACGAGGTTTCGGCAACCATCCTCGTTACGCTGGTGATATCGGAATAAGAGTGACCGATCGCGAGCAACGCGCCCTGAAGAGCTTCAACGAACGCGAGCGCCACAACCGCCGGGCGCACCATTTTCAGGCTCTCGTCGCGTCCATCGTTGGCAAACAGACGGAAGAGCACGAATATCCACGCGAAATTCGCAGTAATGTAGGTAATCGATGTAACCGGATGCGCCTGCGCTAGGCTAGCTTGCGCAATACACCAATTCGCCGTCAGTATCAGTGCAATCATGCCCGCCCAGCGATCGGAGCGGGCCGGATCACCTCGACGCGCGATCCATATCGCTGCCACGACGCAAACAAGAGCGCCGAGCGAGTAGGTCACATAGGAAAGTGCGGTCGTGTTCTCCACCTGTTGGCGGCTAGCGGATGATGGTAAATTCTCGGTAAACTTCAGCAGTACGGACGCAAAGACGGCGCCGGCACTGAATTGCCCGGCGCCGACCTAATACGGCCATTATGGTCCTTAGTTTTCGACCGCGTCTTCGAACGCATCCCCGGCTCCTTGCGCAGCATCGCCGATCTGTCCGGCGGCCTCGCCGACCTCATTGGCGGCACCCGCCACGGCATTGTCCTTTGCGACTTCTGCATCGCTCATCTGCGAGAAAAGCACAAATGCGCCGACAGCTAGTGCGCCAAGCAGGAGCAGCAGGCCCCATGACACTCCCGAACTAAGCGGTTCTGCCGTGTCGGTGACTACAGTGTGTGTCGTATGTGTGTTCCCTGCGCTGTCCGTTGTCTCGGTGATGCGTTCTTCGGTCATGGGTCATTTTCCGCGAATTGTGTCGTGATTATGGCGAAACGCGGCACCGCAGCAAACGGTTCCAATTCAAAGGGTTAACGCGCATCATTGCGCTTATAGTCGAATGGGCTCGACCCTCTGCGTTGTAAATCGATCCGAAGCTCTTGAGAATTCATTGGAAGTGAACGCTGCACGCATTGCGGCCTTGCGCAATGTTCACAACCGGGTCCTACCGGCTGAGCCGCCGCATAATCGAGGCTCAGGCCCCGTGCTTGGGCAAGATCGGGAGCCAGCTTGGCTTGGATGCCCAGCGCGACGACAAAGCGAGCTGCGCCTTGCGATCCATTTCGATCCACACTGCGCATCATCGTCAGCCAAGTCGAGTTGTCGTTTTCGCTCTCATCAACGGCGACGCTTTGTACCAGTAACTCGCCGTGGCGATCGAACGCTCTATGCACATGCCAAAGCGGGCATGTGACATCACGTTGGATGAATAGCGCCGGGCTGGCACCGACAAACTTCTTCGATATCTGTCCTGCTCTGTCTATTCTCAGCATGAAAAACGGCAGACCGCGCTGGCCGACACGCTGCAAGGTGGTCAATCGATGGGCGAGTTGCTCGAAGCTGACACCAAAACGCCGTTCGAGTATGGGCAGATCATAGGAAGTCGCCTCGCACGCTCGGACGAAGCGGCTGTAAGGCATCAACAACGCAGCTGCGACGTAATTTTCCAGATGCCGCTGGAAGAGCTGCCTTGCGCCCTCACTGGCCAGCCTGGCGCCGCTCGAGTGCGTCTGGATCTGGGTTCCGAACTCAAGCTTTGCAATCTGCAAAGCAAGCTGGAAGTTGCGCGATGCCGTGGGGAGCATCTCCGACAGCTGGACTTGCCTTGCATGCAGATCGATGCGGCTGATCGTATCGATCAAAATGTCACCTGGAAGGATACGCACGGACAATTGATGTCGTTCGCGCAGCCGCTCGATCAGGGCCAAACCGATATCCGCGCGCGATAGCCGCATATCGTCTGCCATTTCCTCTGCCGCGTGATCGAGGTCGGCAAAGTGATTGCGCCACCGTTCGATCTCCGCTCGTGATTCACCGAGTGGATCGTCTTTCGGCAAGGCTGCGCTTCCAGCCCCATCGTAGAGCCGTGCGAAGGCTGCCGCGACTTGCGGGGAGGCCGAGAGAAACTCGCCCACTTCGTCACGATCGATGCCCAGATCCGCAAAGCGCGCATCGGCAAGCCGTCCTGCCATACCCTCCACGCCGCCAACGGCCTGATTTTCGCGAATTGTGCGTGGATCGAACTCGAACTCCTCAATGAGCGAGACAATGACCCGCGCGCTGACAGGTCTCTGGTTGCGCTCGATGAGGTTCAGGTAACTTGGAGAGATGGCAAGGCGCGTTGCCATCGCGGCTTGCGTCAAATCATGCCGCCTTCGAAGCCTGCGGATCGCCGGACCGGCCAGAAGATGCTCTCGCGACATTGTAAATCCTTTACAACCTTACCGTTAACTTCTGCACATCGAGACCAAGTAGACAAGATATTCTGTAAATTTTTGTTACTTAGCAGGATGGGACCGGTCAGTCTGCTGGTCAGAAAGCCCCTGGGGTCTCGATGATTCGTACCGGAGACAAACATTGACGTATCAAGCACACCTTGCCCGCCTTAGTCAGAGCATCGATCAGGAGGGAGCGCCCTGGGCTGCTATCGACGCTGCCAGCGCGGCTCGCATGGCCGTTCAAAATCGCTTCCCGACCGGTCTCGACATCGCCCGCTACACAGCCAAGATCATGCGCAAGGACATGGAGGCGTATGACGCCGATCCGGCGAACTACACCCAGTCGCTCGGCTGCTGGCACGGCTTCATCGCGCAGCAAAAAATGATCTCGATCAAGAAGCATTTCGGAAGCACCAAGCGCCGGTATCTTTACCTTTCGGGCTGGATGGTCGCCGCGCTGCGCAGCGACTTCGGCCCGCTGCCCGACCAGTCGATGCACGAGAAGACCAGCGTTCCTGCACTGATCGAGGAGATCTACACCTTCCTGCGCCAGGCCGATGCGCGCGAGCTCGGCGGCCTGTTCCGCGAACTGGACGAGGCGAAGGCCAATGGCGATGCCGTCAACACGCACCGGTTGCTGAAAGAAATCGACGACCATGAGACGCACATCGTGCCGATCATCGCCGATATCGACGCAGGCTTCGGCAATGCCGAGGCGACATATCTGCTCGCCAAGAAGATGATCGAGGCGGGCGCTTGCGCTCTGCAGATCGAAAACCAGGTGTCCGACGAGAAGCAGTGCGGCCACCAGGACGGCAAGGTCACCGTGCCGCATGAAGACTTTCTGCAGAAAATCCGCGCCATCCGCTACGCCTTCCTCGAACTGGGCGTGCCCGACGGGATCATCGTCGCGCGGACCGACAGCCTTGGCGCCGGTCTCACCAAGCAGATCGCATATTCGAAAGAGCCAGGCGATTTGGGCGACCAGTACAACGCGTTCCTCGACTGCGAGGAGGTCGATCCGGCCAATGTCACCAACGGCCAGGTCTTCATCAGCCGCGATGGCAAGCTGATGGCGCCCAAGCGCCTGCCCAGCAATCTCTACCAATTCCGTGCCGGAACGGGCGAGGACCGCTGCGTTCTCGACTGCATTACCGCCCTGCAGAATGGCGCAGACCTGCTGTGGATCGAGACCGAGAAGCCGCATGTCGAGCAGATCGCCGGCATGGTGGACCGGGTTCGCGAAGTCGTTCCGAACGCCAAGCTGGTCTACAACAACTCGCCCAGCTTCAACTGGACGCTCAGCTTCCGCCAGCAGGTATTCGATGCAATGGAAGCCGCTGGCAAGGATGTCTCGGCCTATGACCGGGCCAAGCTGATGAGTGTCGATTACGACGGCACGGATCTCGCCATCGAGGCAGACGAGAAGATCCGCACCTTCCAGGCCGATGCGGCCGAGCGTGCAGGCATTTTCCACCATCTGATCACGCTGCCGACCTACCATACGGCTGCGCTCAGCACCGATAATCTCGCCAAGGAGTACTTCGGCGATCAGGCCATGCTCGGCTACGTCAAGAACGTACAGCGCGAGGAAATCCGGCAGGGCATCGCCTGCGTGAAGCACCAGAACATGGCCGGCAGCGACATCGGCGACGACCACAAGGAATACTTCGCCGGAGAGGCCGCGCTGAAGGCGGGCGGCAAGGACAACACCATGAACCAGTTCGCCGCCGCATAAAGGAGAGCATTAATGACCGAACCGACAGATACTCTTGCCCGCCCGGAACCCGGCCGCGCTCGCGCCTGTTCTCGACCGCCGACTTCCGCCTGCTACGCGCTGCTCTGACGAGCCATGCACGGCAGACCGAGGACCGCGAGGAGATGGCAAAGATCAATGCGTTGCATCATCGCTTGGGCACCTACGTCCCGTCCGAATGTCTAATGTCTGTCGGGTCCGATCAGCTTAGCGACGACCCGATAGCCAACCAGTTCTCCTGGGGAGGAGAAACGGCTGCCGGAGCGCCCCAACGCTTCGGCAGCCGGTAATTCAGCCGCCGTTGACGGGCATCAGGTCCAGCGCCGAGCTGGCCAGAGCCTCTGCCCCGACCTTGACCACAGCCTCGGCATCGGGCGCCCAGAACGGGGAATGCAGCGAAGGCAGCGGCTTGCCCTCTTCGCGCAGTGCGCGCAGCATTTCGTCGGGCGTACCGCTGATCCAGAAGATCATGCTCTTCGACACCGTCCGGATCGGCACGGCGGAACTGGCTGAAGTCCTCTCCGCCCATGACCGAAGGCGCTTCGAATACGGCCTCCTCGCCGAACCGTGCCTTGAAGGCAGTAGCGCGCTTCAAAGTGAAGTCGGGATCATTGAACGTCGACGGCGTGTACGGATCTTCCACCGTCACCACCGGATAGAGGTTCTCGGGCAGTCCCGCCGTGATCGCCTCGCCCCGCGCGACACGGCGGATGCCGTCGAGCAGCAGTTTGCGGCTTTCATCCGAGTAGCTGCGCACGGTCAACTGCAACTTCGCCTCGTCCGAAATGATGTTGTGCTTCGCCCCTGCATGGAAGCTGCCGACAGTGATGACCGCCGGGTCGAGTGGTGAGGAATTACGGCTCACAACTGTCTGCAGTTTCATCACAATGGAGCTGGCAATCACCACAGGGTCACGCGTGGTGTGGGGGTAGGCACCATGCCCGCCAACGCCCTTCACCGTGATGTCGACGCTATCGACGTTGGCCAGCGCGAAGCCCGGCGTGTAGCCGATCGTCCCGGCAGGCATCGGCGCTGCCGCGTCGTGGAAGGCCAGTACGTAATCGGGCTTCGGAAATCGCTCGTACAACCCGTCTTCCAGCATCGCGAGAGCGCCCAGGCCCAGCTCTTCGGCAGGCTGCAGGATCATGACCAGCGTGCCCTGCCATTCGTCCTTACGCTCGGCCAGAAGCTGCGCCGCGCCGATGAAACCGGTCATGTGCGTGTCGTGCCCGCAGGCATGCATCACGCCGGTCGTCACACCGCTGGCGGGCGTGGCCATGACCGTGCTCGCGTAAGGCAATCCGGTTTGCTCGATAACCGGCAAGCCGTCCATATCCGCGCGCAGCATTACCGTGGGCCCGTCGCCGTTTTTCATGACGGAAACAACGCCGGTCCGGCCGACGCCCTCGGTCACTTCGAAGCCGAGATCGCGCATGCGTGCTGCCAGCTTGGCGGCAGTCTCGTGTTCTTCGAAGCTCAGTTCCGGATTGGCATGAAGGTCGCGATACAGCTCCATCAGGCCAGGCATGTCCTCTTCCAGACTGGCGCGCAGGTCGTTCGCGGCGGCCGGATGAGCAAAAGCTATGGCTGCGCAAGCCGCAGCGATCAGTGTTGGACGCAAGTTGGACATAACGGTGATAAACCCCCACAGCTTGGAACACATGGAACACGGTCCAGAGGCAAAAACTTCCACTGGCCCGGTGTTCGAACCTCGGAATGTAAAGTGGCAGACTGCGGCGACTTAGGAAAGGGCGCTAAAGCCCATACGTCAGCACAAGCCCGATCGAAAGCGCCGCGACCATGATGATGACCAGCGGAACGCCTGTCTTCACATAGTCGCCGAAGTCGTAGCTGCCCTCCGCCATGATGAGCATGTTGGTCTGATAGGCGATGGGCGTGGCATAAGACAGATTGCAGCCGAACAGCACCGCCAGCACCAGCGGCTCCGGCGGCAGGCCGAGCTGCGATGCGACGGCGAAGGCGATGGGCGTTCCCACCGTTGCAGCCGTAGCGTTCGAGGCGAAGTTGGTCAGTATCGCCACGAACACCATGATCGCGCCGAGAACGAATGCAGGCGTCAGATATTGCAGACCATAGGACAGCAACTGGCCGAGCCACAGGGCCGCCCCGCTCTCGTCGATGATGCGACCGATGGCGATGCTGGCTGCGACCAGCACGATGACCTGGCCGGATAACGCACGCCCGACACGGTCGAATTTCACGCAGCCGGTCAGGAACATCACGATGGCTCCGGCCAGCGCTGCAATGGCGATGGGCAGCAGGCCGAGCGAGGCCAGCGCGACCGATCCGGCCATGATACCGGCGGCAAGCAATGCTTTCGACCGGCGGGGAAGCTCGCGGCGCCCCTCGAGTTGGAGCAGGCTGTCGCCGGTGCGCGAAGCTTTCCAGGTCTTCCTGCAGGCCCATGACGAGCAACACATCGCCTTCCCGCATGCGAATGTCGCCGACGTCGCTGAACTTGTCTTTCTGACCGATAATCGTGTCGGGACGATGGATGCCGACCACCGCTACGCCGTAAAGATCGGCGATACCGGATGTCGGAAGCGTGCGATTATTGAGGCGACTATCGGCGGTCACCGTCATCTCGACGACCTGAATGTCCTCGCCTGTATCATTATGCGCGCGGCGGATGCGTTCAAGAACCCAGCCCGGCGCAGCCTCGCCCTTCAGGACCTGTATGGCTTCCTCGATAGCGTCGTGCGTTCCCGAAACCTTCACCCGCTGGCCAGGTCTGAACAGGCCGGGTTTAACGTCATGGAAGACGATGTCCGAGGGCAAACGCGACTCGATCTCCGCCATCTCGCGCCCGTTAAGCAGGCTATTTTCGGTCACGCGAAGGCGGGTGTAGAATCGGCGCGCCTCGTCAGTCAGTTCGACCCGATTGTCGCCCAGCATGCGCGGCATTACGAGCCATATGAAGGGCAGCGCCACCAGCGCCGCGCCCAGCACGATGGGCGTGAAATGGAAGACATCCATCATCGGCATGCCGAGGTCGACAGCGATGGAGACGACGAGGATGTTGGTCGACGTGCCAATCGTCGTCGCGAGGCCGCCGATAAGCGATGCGGCGTTGAGCGGCATCAGTGTCTTCGATGCCGGCAAGGCGCCGCGCGCGGCCAACGTCACGAAGATCGGGATCAGCAGCACCAGCACCGGCGTGTTGTTGACGAACATCGACAGCGCGAAGGCGATGAGAAGCGAGAACAGCAACCCGATCTGCAGGTTGAACTTGAACACCCGCTCGAGCAGGCGCGCCGCCGGCTCCAGCGCGCCGGTGACGATCAGGCCCCTGCCCAAGATCATCAACGCGCAGATGGTGATCAGTGCGTAATGCCCGAAGCCGCCGAAGGCGATGGCCAGCCCATCGGATGGGGACTGCCCTTCAAGCGGATAGAAATAAAGGCCCACCGCGATGACGGCGATTGTCAGCAGCGAGATAATCTCGATGGACATCCTGCCGCGGGCGAATCCGATGAACATCGCAATCGTCACCGCCATAGCGGCTATGGCGTGGTAGGATGGCAGACCGATCATCTGGACCGGTCATTTTCATTCCTACCACGCAATTACAAGCGGTTTCAGGTGCGGCGCCCGTCGTCAGCCGGGGTGTGGAGCAACAGCGCGAAGGCAAGGAGTGCGGTTACCGCAGTGCCCGCAGCGCCGGCTGCAAAGCGCCATGCCTCGGCATCGACCATGGCGGCGAGCGACAGGCCGATCGCAGCCAGACCGGATAGTGCTGCGACGCCGCCGACCAGTTTGAACAGGCCGGATGCTGCGCGCAACGCCGAAAGGCCGAGAGCGATGGCCGCCGCGCCGAGCAGGAGCTTGGCGAAAAAGTAGAGGAAAAAGGCCCCTGCCAGGATCGCGCCGAACAGTTGCTGGCACGCTCTCGCCCGCTTCCATGGCTGGTGCAAACATCGACAGGCCCATACCGACCTGCAGCACGTTGAGCACACCGGCGAAAGCAATGGTCGACCAGACGACAGCTTCGCCCGGACGCCGCGCTGCGAGTGCATGGGCGAAAATTGCCGAGATCGCGAATGCGAACAATTCGGTGAACCAGGTCAGCGGGCGCAGCGCCTCGTTGTCCGATCCCGTTACGACGGTAATGTAAAAGATCTGGCTGGCCACCGTGACGAGCAGTACGGCGGCGGTGCCTTTGACAAGGCTTTGGTCGGTCATGTCGATTCTTGTGTTTTCCTGGCGCACCATGCGCCCTTGCGCGTCTATTCGCGATCGCGTGGCGAAACGTTACACGTCGAGCAGGAAAACAGGGTGGTACCTCCGGCCGGACTCGAACCGGCACTTCCGAAGAAACTCGATTTTGAGTCGAGCGCGTCTACCAATTCCGCCACGGAGGCACGGGTTGGAGCGCGGGAGTTAGCCGCGCTTACCGAACGCTTCAAGAGATGATTTCTCGCTCCGTAAGTGCGTTATTTCAGCGCGCTCACCAGCATCTTGTGAAGCCGCGAATGCAGCGCGTCATTGGCAGCGAGAACCTGCTTCGAATGAATAGGCTGCGTGCGGCCACGATAGTCGGACACGAACCCGCCCGCTTCGCGCACGATCAGGCAACCGGCAGCGGTGTCCCAATCGTTCAACCCGCTTTCCCAGAACCCGTCGTATCGCCCAGCCGCCAACCATGCGAGGTCGAGCGAGGCAGCGCCGAAGCGGCGGATACCCGCCACATTCGGACCGATTGCACTGAAGATTTTCGACCATTCGGCAAAGTCGCCATGGCCCGCGAAGGGAACTCCGGTAGCGATCAGGGCTTCGGACGGGCTGCGTCGCGACGACACGCGCAAGCGGCCATCGTGCAACCACGCACCCCGGGTCTTTTCGGCCCAGAATGTCTCGTCGGTGATCGGGATTGTAGATGACCGCGGCGGTCACATCGCCCCAGTCGTCGCTGCCCAGCTTGCGCTCCTGCACCGCGATACTGATCGCGAAATGCGGGATGCCGTGCAGGAAGTTGCTGGTCCCGTCGAGCGGGTCGATGATCCAGCGCGGCATGCCTTCCGCCCCCTCGATCGTGCCGGCCTCCTCCAGCACAAATCCCCAGTCGGGCCGCGCGGCAAGCAGTTCGTCGTACAGCGTGCGTTCGGAGCGAATGTCGGCCTTCGACACGAAGTCGGCAGGGCCCTTGCGGCTCACCTGCAGATGCTCGATTTCGCCGAAGTCGCGGCGCAGGCGGCCACCCGCCTTGCGCGCGGCTTTCTCCATCACGCGGATCAGTCCGGAAATTGCGGCCATGTGTTCTCTACTCGGTCAGAACACGGATGGAGCGGGCGGCGAGGTGGATGTCGCCCCACTCGCATTCCATGTCGAATTTGGTGCCTTCGATGTTGAAGGTCTCGATGGCAAAGCGCCGCTGCATCCTGTCGCCGCCGACATCGCGCCGGTCGAGCTGCAGCTTGCTGATCCCTGCGAATTTGAGCAGGCCGGGATGATAGCAGCAGTCCTCATCCGCGCCGGGCTCTTCGTAGTCGGGATGATCCGGCTCGAGGCAGAAATCCATCTCCAGCGTCAGCTCGTCATCGTTGATGATGACCGCGCGCAGAGTGCTCTTGGCGACGTCGATATTATCGAACCGGCTGGCGATGGATTTGCCCATGCGAAGTGCTCCGTTAGCTGGCTTTGCCGACGTACGTCTGTTCGTAAACATCGACCACGATGCGTGTTCCGCTTTCGATATGCGGCGGCACCATGATGCGCACGCCGTTGTCGAGCACGGCAGGCTTGTAGCTGGACGAAGCGGTCTGGCCCTTCACCACGGCATCGGCTTCGACGATCTCGGCCTCGACCTGTTGCGGCAAGTTCCACGCGAAATCGGCTTTTCCTCCCACAGTTCCAGCTTCACCTGCATGCCGTCCTGCAGGAACGGGCGCGCATCGCCCAGCAGGTCGCTCGGCAGGTTGATCTGTTCGAAGGTGTTCTGGTCCATGAACACCAGCATGTCGCCATCTTCGTAGAGGAACTGGATAGTCCTTGCGTATCGAGCCGCACCTTCTCGACCGTGTCGGCGCTGCGGAAGCGCACGTTGGTCTTGCGGCCATCCTGCAGGTTCTTCATCTCGACCTGCATGTACGCCCCGCCCTTGCCCGGCTGGGTGTGCTGGATCTTGGCGACCTTCCAGATGCCGCCTTCATATTCGATGATATTGCCCGGACGAATGTCCACGCCGCTGATTTTCATGAGATGCCTCAATGTGAAAGAGCGCCGCCATGCGGGCGGCTGAAGATTAGCGCTGCGCCCTACAAGCTGGCGCGCGGAACGGCAAGGTAATGGAATTTTTCATCGTAATCACCTATATATGGCCTGACGGAGGACTTTGTGATGAAACATCTGTGTCTTGCCGGCGCTGCCGGTCTGATGATGGCAGCATCTTTCGTGCCAGCGCAGGCGCAGGGCCGATTGGGCCTGTTGCCGCAGGGCGAATATGTCTGTGCCCTGCCCGGCACGGCGAACGGCGCTGCCTGGAACGAGGTCGAAAAACGCAACTTTGCGATCACCGGCGCATCGAGCTACAAGGCCGGAAACGGATCGGGGACGTATCTGCTCGAAGGAAAGCGGGTGAAATTCACGCGCGGCCCGATGAAGGGCATCGAGATGATGCGCGTCGCTTCCGGGATGCTTCAGGAAGTCGATCGCAAGGGAAAGCTCGGCCGCTTGCGCTGCCATCGCTCCGGACCGGTTCAGGACTCAACTTAGCGCTGCGTCAGAAGCGGGTAGGGATTAACGGCGTTGGCCGGCTCCCACCACGCTGCGTCGGGCGTGGTTTGTAGAATAGCGAAATGCAAATGTGGTGCGTCGTTCGAAGCGTTGCCGCTCGATCCTACGGTCCCCAGCCGTTGACCACGGCGCACCTTTTGCCCTTCCTTCAAACCCTTCGCATACTCGTCCAGATGGGCGTAATAATGGATCGTCCGCCCGTCGTTCGAGCGTACGTAAATCGTCAGCCCGCCTGCATCGGAAGTGAACAATTTCTCGACCGTGCCGAGCGCTGCAGCGACGACACTAGTGCCGGTCGGCGCCATGATGTCGATGGCTTCGTGAAGGCGTGATCCTCCGCTGCGCGAGTCGGTGAACGTGTCGGTCAGATCGCTCGGACGGACGTTCAGCACCGGAATGACGAGGTTCGCTACCTTGGACGTGTCGACCGGGCGAGCAGCCTCGGTGTGCAGCATATCCGACTGCTCGGCGCCCGATGCCTGCTGATCGACACTCGCTTCGTTTGTTACGGCCGTTTCGGGCGACCGGCTGGGCGCCGCCTCTGCCGGTCGCGTCGAATTGCGCTGCCCATCCGCCGTCGCGTTTTCGATCAGGCTGCCGCCCGCCACGATCCAGACCGCACTGGTCAATGTGGCCGTGATGACGATGGTAAGAAGGCGATCGACGAAGTTCATGACCGCCTTCCTAACGCGTTATGCCTCGAAAATCACCTGCGTTGATTGCGAGACCATGCCCGCAAGCCTTGCTGCGTCCCAATTGGTCAGGCGAACACAGCCGCTGGACTGCGCACGACCGATGGTTTCCGGATCGGGCGTGCCGTGCAGCCCGTAATGCTCTTTGCTCAGGTCGATCCAGACGACACCGACCGGCGAATTCGGTCCCGGCGGCAGCGTGTATTCCTGACCATCTTCCTTGCCGCCCGAAAGAACTTCGGGATCGTAGCTGTACGGTGGGTTGTAGGCTTCGCCCAGAATGTCCCACTCGCCCAGCGGCAAGGGAAACTCGCTCGAGCCGGAGCTGACAGTGAAGAGCGCGACCAGCTTCTCGCCCTGATAGGCCTTCAGTGTGTTGCCCGACTTCGAGACGACCACGCGGTCGACTTCCGGCTGGTCGCTGCCGACACCGAGGCTGGCCAAGGTCTGCTGCCAGTTGCGGTCTTCGACAGAGCCTTTTGCGATGCGGTCGCCGCCGATGTTGGGCACGCGGATTTCCTGGCCTGCGGCGAAATAGCCCTTGGCCGAAGTTTCTTGTCGCTTTCGGGAGCGTCGGCCTCGTCGTTGGCAGAGCCAGCCGGCTTGCCGCCCGGGTTCAGCTCGCGCAGAACTTCGACGGTGGTGTGGAATCGCTCCGCCAGCCGCTCGTCGATGGACTTGTAGCCCATGCGCTTCAGCTCGGCCTTCTTGGCCGTGTCTTCCGGTATATCGACGTACTCGGCGTCGCCCCAGCTCGCCGGGATGGTCACGACACGCGTTGCGGGGATCGAGTCCCAGTCGGACAGCGCCGTTTTTGTCGGCTCGTCCAGCTTGCCGGTCACATCCAGCTCGTTCGCTTCCTGAAACCCGCGCAGCGCGTTTTCGGTGCTCATGCCCATCTTGCCGTCGATCACGCCGGGTCCGAAGCCCACGCGGTCCAGCACGACCTGTGCCTGCATGATCGGGCGCTCTTCGCTGTCCGGAAGGTCCTGATCTTCCGCCGCCATGCTGTCGCCCATTCCGTTGGCATCGTCGTTCGACGCCATCGTATCGGCAAGGTTCTCGTCGTCGTAAGTCTCATAACCGTAGTCTGTCGGCAGGCTCGGCGCGCGCCGTCGTGTCGTCCGTGTTTTCCTCGGCGCCATCCGTGCCGCATGCGGCCAGAGCGAGGGACGAGGCGGCGACAATCAGCAATTTGCGCATGGATATTCTCCTGGGACATGGCGGCTGGCACGATGCGCCCCGCTTTCGTGTCCAAAATGCATGCGGACAGCTTTGGCTCCGCCGGACAGCGCTTTTACTGGCCGAAGAGCCAGAAATGATGGAGGAAATAGGTCTCGCGCAGCAAGAACGGCAGGCGCGTCTTCCAGCTACGGTACCGCGTGCATGGCGTGGGCGCAGGACGCGCCTCGATGCCGAGCGATTGCGCCATGGCCATCGCGCGTCGCAGGTGCAGCGGATCGGACACGATAAGCACGGATGCGATGTTTTCGCGTTCCATCACCTGGCGCGCTTCGCGCAGATTGCCGAGCGTGGTTTGCGACACCTCCTCGATATGGATGGCCTTACCCGGCACGCCGGCGGCATCGACGTAGCGCCTTCCCGCTGCGCCTTCGGACAGTCGGTCTTCTGGCGAGCGCCCGCCGGTGAGCAGCACACCTGCCACTCTCCCTTCGGCGTAGAGTTCGACGGCGTAGTCGAGCCGCGCAGCGAAGACCGGGCTCGGCTCTTCGTCTATGACCGCGGCGCCTAGCACTAGCGCGACATCCGCCTGCGCCGTGCCATCATCTTCGGGCCCTGCCGCGATCCACCACGCGACGCCGCCCAGCCAAATCGACAGCGCGGCCAGCCCCGCTGCGATCCACTTCATGCGAGCGCTTTGGCGAATGCCTTGACCGCCTCGACCTCTTCACCCGACCACACCGCGCTGGAAACGGCGAGAAAGTCCGCGCCCGCGTCGGCCAATGGCCGCGCGTTGTCCGGCGTAATCCCCCCGATAGCAACGCAAGGTATTTCGACCATGGCCTGCCACCATTCGAGCAGGTCGGGTGAGGCTTGATGCTCGGTGTCCTTCGTCTGGCTCGGGTGGAAGGCACCGAAAGCGACGTAGTCGGCTCCGGCTTCGCCGGCCTCTATCGCCAGGTCGCGGGAAGCGTGGCACGTCACCCCAATCTGGGCGTCGCGGCCCAGTTCCTCGCGCGCCTCGGCCACGCTGCCGTCCGACTGGCCGAGATGCGACACCGTCGGCCTTTACACGCTTGGCCAGCGCGATGCTGTCGTTGACGATAAACGCGACTTCGCGCGCGGCGCAGATTTCCTGTAAAGGTTCCGCCAGCTTGGCAGCCTCGTGCTGGTCGACACCCTTCAGACGGAACTGGAAAGCCGTGACTAGCTCCGGCGCGGCATCGATGGCGCGAGCGAGACGAGCGGGAAACTCGCCGCTCACGTCGAGCGGAGAGATAAGGTAGAGCTGCGTAGTGGTGCTGTCGGACATTGCGCAAGCGGATAGCTTGACCCGCGCAGCAGGCCAAGCCGCTTCTCGCGTGCCCGTCAGGTCACGCTGGCATCGTGGATCTTGTCGATCGCCCCGGCCAGTGTGCTGTCGAACTCGTCGTCGCTCTGCTGGTGGCGCAGATCCTGCAGCAGGCCGCGACTGAAGCTGGCGATCATGCCGGGATTGCGCGACAATTTCTCACACGCATCCTCGGTCGAGTACCCGCCCGACAGAGCGACAACCCTCAGAACCTTCGGATGCGTCGTCAGCGAGGAATAAAGGCCCGCCTCGACCGGGATCGACAGCTTGAGCATGATCTGCTGACCGTCAGGCAGCGCATTGAGTTCCTGCTGGATCGCATCGAACAGAATCTGCTCACCCTCGGCACGGTCGTCGGCGGTGATGTCGTATTCCGGCTCCAGGATTGGGACGAGTCCGCAACCCAAAATGCGCTTGCCCTCTTCGAATTGCTGGCGAACGATTTGCTGGATGCCGCCCTTGTCGGCCGACTTGATGACGCTGCGCATCTTGGTGCCGAACACGCCCAGGTCGCGCGCGCGGTTGCACATGGCTTCGAGACCCGGATTGGCTTTCATCAGCTGGACGCCCGACTGCTCGTCCTCCAGGCCCTTGTCGACCTTGAGGAAAGGCACGATGCCGCGTTCCTTCAGGCGCGCAGGCACGCTCTTGCCGCTGCTCTCGCCGTCCATCGTCTTCTCGAACAGGATCGCGCCGATGACCTTGCCATCGCCAAAGCACGGCGATTTGATAATGCGCTGCCGCATGGCGTGGATCAGGCCGAACATCTCGTCCTCGGTGGACCATTGGTCCTCTTCCACACCGTAGCCGCGCAAAGCCTTGGGCGTGGAGCCGCCGGACTGGTCGAGAGCCGCGATAAAGCCTTTACCGGTTGCGATACGCTCGCGCATTTCGTCGAAAGTCATGAAGTGTCCCTGCCGTGTATGAAATCGTATGCACGGCCCATACAAGCGCCCTGAAACACCCGCAACAGGCAGTCACGGGAAACCTTCGCCCTTGTCCCGAGTAGGAACGTAAAAAAGGGAGCCAAATGCTCGACGACACGCAGAAGCACATTCCGGACGAGGCGCAAGCGGATTATTCGGACCTCAAGGCGCTGATCTTCAACTGCACGCTGACCCGGTCGCCGCAACTCAGCCATACCGACACGCTGCTCGACATGACCCGCGAGTTGTTCGACAGCGTTTCGGTTTCGCATCAGACCATCCGCGCGATCGACCGCGACATTGCGCCGGGCATCTATCCCGACATGACCGAGCACGGCGCCGAGAAGGACGAATGGCCGGACATCTGGCCGAAGGTCTGCGATGCCGACATCGTCATCATCGGTACGCCGATCTGGCTGGGCGAGAAAAGCTCCGTCGCGCAATCCATCATCGAAAAGCTCTACGCCCACTCCGGCGACACGAACGATAAGGGCCAGTACATCTTCTACGGCAAGGTCGGCGGCTGCGTCGTCACCGGCAACGAAGACGGCATCAAGCATGTCGGCATGGGCGTCCTTTACTCGATGCAGCACGTCGGCTTCACCATCCCGCCGCAGGCCGATGCCGGCTGGATCGGCGAAGCAGGCCCCGGCCCGTCATACGGCGACGAACTGGACGACGGCAGCCGCGCCGGTTTCGACAACGACTTCACGCGCCGCAATATGACTTTTTCCACCTGGAACATGCTGCATCTGGCGCGCATGCTGAAGGATGCAGGCGGACTGCCTGCGTGGGGCAATTCGAAGAAATTGTGGAACGAAGGCTACAGCTTCGACGCGCCGAACCCGGAGTACCGTTAGGCCAGCAGGGCCGCCACTCCGGGCAGCGTCTTGCCTTCCATCCATTCGAGGAACGCGCCGCCTGCCGTTGAGACGAAGGTGAAGTCGTCTTTCACCCCGGCATGCGCGAGCGCGGCGACCGTGTCGCCTCCGCCTGCGACCGAGGTCAGCGAACCGTCCTGCGTCAACGCCGCAGCCGTCTTGGCCAGCGCAACCGTGGCTGTATCGAAGGGTTCGGTCTCGAAGGCACCCATGCGGGCCGTTCCAGACCAGCGTGCGGCATGTCTTCAGCACATCGCCCAGCGCCTCGACCGCCTGCGGGCCGACATCGAGGATCATTTCGTCCGCGCCGACCTCATGGACGTTGCAGATGCGCATGCTGGGCGGATTGGCGGCGAATTCTTTCGCGACAACGACGTCATAGGGCAGGTGCACCGTGCAGCCAGCATGGTCGGCCTGGTCCATGATACGGTTGGCGGTGTCGGTCAGGTCATGTTCGGCGAGCGACTTGCCGACCTTGACGCCGCGCGCGGCAAGGAAGGTGTTCGCCATGCCGCCACCGATGATGAGGTGCTGGACCTTGCCGACCAGGTTCTCCAGCACATCGAGCTTGGTCGACACTTTCGCCCCGCCGACGACGGCCGCAACCGGCTGCTGCGGGGTACCGAGCGCCGCGTCGAGCGCCTTGAGTTCGGCCTCCATCGCGCGACCCGCATAGGCGGGCAAATGATGCGCGAGCCCCTCGGTGGAGGCATGCGCCCGATGTGCGGCAGAGAAGGCATCGTTGACGTAGAAGTCGCCATGCGCAGCGATACCACGCGCAAACTCGGGATCGTTGGCTTCCTCGCCCGGCCAGAAGCGGACATTGTCGAGCAGGCCGATGTCGCCATCCGACAGAATGCCGATCGACTGTTCCACCACCGGACCCATGACCTCGGGAATGAACATGATTTCCTTGTCGAGCACCTTCTCGACATCGCCCTGCACGAAGCTGGTCGACATGGTCGAATGGCGCTGCCCCTTCGGACGACCGTAATGCGCAAGCAGCAGCACCTTCGCGCCCTTGTCCGCCAGTTCGAGGATGGTCGGCTTCACCGCCTCGACCCGCGTGACGTCGGTGGCCGATCCGTCCTTCATCGGAAGGTTCAGATCGACGCGCACCAGCGCAACCTTGCCGCGCACATCGCCAAGATCGTCGAGAGTTTTGAAGCCGGCCATCATTATCCCCTTAGAGGAACTTTGCCATCACGCCGGCTGTGTCGATCATCCGGTTCGAGAAGCCCCATTCATTGTCGTACCAGCTGACCACGCGCGCCAGCTTGCCTTCCATGACGCTCGGTTTCCAGGCTGTCGATGGTCGAACTGGCCGGGTAATGGTTGAAGTCGGACGAAACGAGCGGCTGGTCGGTGTAATCGAGCACACCCTTCATCGGACCATCGGCTGCGGCCTTGAGCGCGCCGTTCAATTCGTCCGCGCTCGTGTCGCGGCCCGGCGTGAAGACCAGATCGACGAGGCTGACATTCGGCGTCGGCACACGAACAGAGCTTCCGTCAAGCTTCCCTGCTCAGTTCGGGCAGGACCAGGCCCACCGCGCGAGCGGCGCCGGTTGTGGTCGGGATCATGTTCTGCGCCCCGCCCCGCGCGCGGCGCATGTCGCCATGCATCTGGTCGAGCATGCGCTGGTCGTTGGTGTAGCTGTGGATCGTGGTCATGAAGCCGCGCTCGATACCGACCGTGTCGTGCAGCACCTTGGCCATCGGCGACAGGCAGTTGGTCGTGCAGCTGGCATTCGAGACGATGACGTCTTCGTCCGTCAGCGTGTCGTGGTTCACGCCATAAACGATGGTGGCAGACACGTTCTTCGCCGGAGCCGAGATAAGCACCCGCTTGGCACCTGCATCCAGGTGCGGGCGGCATGCCTCGTCCGACTGGAAGAAGCCGGTGCATTCCAGCACGATGTCGATGCCCTGATCGCCATGCGGAAGCTTGCCGGGCTCGCGCTCGGACGTGACGGCAATCGACTTGCCATTGACGACAATCGCGTCGCCATCGACCTCGACCGTGCCGGGGAAGCGGCCATGCGTGCTGTCATACTGGAACAGCAGCGCGTTCGACTTGGTGTCGGCCAGATCGTTGATCGAGACGAGCTCGAGATCGTGGTCGTCCCGCTCCAGAATGGCGCGCGCGACGAGGCGACCGATGCGTCCGAAACCGTTGATTGCAACCTTGGTGGCCATGTGAAAAGCTCCTGCTTATGCCCTGAGTTACTTGGGCAATTTGTTCAAGATTTGCGGCACGATCGCGTCCGGCGTGAAGCCGAACTTCTCGAACAATGCACCTGCCGGAGCAGACGCACCGAAGCGATCGATACCGATGTTGAGGCCGTTGGCCATGGTGTAGCGTTCCCAACCGAAGGTCGTGCCCGCCTCGATGCTGACGCGCAGGATTTCGCTCGGGTCGACATTGGGTAGCAGCTCGGCCTTGTAGGCATCGCTCTGCGCATCGAACAGCTGCGTGCAGACCATGGAGACGACGTCGGCGCCGATGCCCTGCTGCTCCAGCTTCTCGGCACATTCGCAGCGCGAGATGCACTTCGGAGCCGGTCGCGATGAGGATCACCTTGCGCGCATTGCCGGCCTTCTTGAGGCGATATGCACCCTTGGAGCACATGTCCGTCTCGTCCGCGTGGTTGCGCACTTGCGGCAGGCCCTGGCGGGTCAGCGCCAGCACGGTCGGCCGGTCCTTCTCGCGCAGCGCGATTTCCCAGCATTCCGCCGTCTCGACTGCATCGGCCGGACGCATGACGAGCAGGTTCGGGATCATGCGCAGGCTCTGCACATGCTCGATCGGCTGATGCGTCGGGCCATCTTCGCCCAGCCCGATGCTGTCGTGCGTCATGACGTAGATCGCGCGGGTCTGCTGCAGCGCGGACAGGCGAATGGCGGCGCGGCAATAGTCGGTGAAGACGAGGAATGTGCCGCCATAGGGAATGACGCCGCCATGCAGCGCCATGCCGTTCATCGCGGCAGCCATGCCGAATTCGCGGATGCCGTAATAGATATAGCGACCGGAGCGGTCGTCCGCCGTGAACGGGCCGATACCGCCGGCCTTCGTGTTGTTCGAGCCGGTCAGGTCTGCACTGCCGCCCATGGTTTCGGCAAGCTGACCGTTGATCTGCGCCGAGCGCCATCTCGCTGGCCTTGCGCGTGGCCACCTTCTGCGGGTCGGCGATGAGCGACTGGATATAGCGAATCGAGGTTGAAGCCGGCTGGCAGATCACCCGCCATTCGCCGTTCGAACTCGCTGCGCTGTTCGTGGCCCGACAAGCGGTCGGCCCAGGTCTTGCGCGCTTCGGCACCGCTCTTGGCCGTACCGCGCCAGTCCGACAGGATGTCCTCCGGCACTTCGAACGGCTTGTGATTCCATCCAAGCACATCGCGCGCCGCGGAAACTTCTTCGTCGCCCAGCGGTGAACCATGCGTCGAGCTGGTGCCCTGCTTGTTCGGAGCGCCCTTCCCGATGATGGTCTTGCACGCGATCAGCGACGGCCGCTCGTCCGCCTCCGCCTCGTCCAGCGCGCGGCGGATGTCGGCGAAGTCGTGCCCGTCGCAGCTGGTGACATGCCAGCCAGTCGCCTCGTAGCGCGCCTTGACGTCTTCGCTGGTCGACAGGTCGGTCGAACCGTCGATGGTGATGTCGTTATCGTCCCACAGGACGTTCAGCCGGCCGAGCTTCAAGTGACCTGCCAAGCCAATGGCTTCGTGATTGATGCCTTCCATCAAGCAGCCGTCGCCCGCGATCACCCACGTGCTTGTGATCGACCAGTTCGCTGCCGAAGTCGGCGTTCAGCTTGCGCTCGGCAATCGCCATGCCGACCGCCATGGCAAGGCCCTGCCCCAGCGGGCCGGTGGTCGCCTCCACCCCGTCGAGCAGGAAGTTTTCCGGGTGCCCTGCACACGGGCTGCCGAGCTGGCGGAAGTTGCGGATGTCGTCCATCGTCGGATGCGCGTAGCCGGTCAGGTGCAGCAGGCTGTAGATCAGCATTGAGCCATGGCCTGCCGACAGCACGAAGCGGTCGCGATCCGCCCAGTCCGGGCGCTGCCGGATCGTGCTTCAGATATTCGGACCACAGCACCGTTGCCGCATCCGCCATGCCCATCGGCATGCCGGGGTGTCCCGAATTCGCCGCCTGCACCGCATCCATCGATAGCGCCCGGATGGCATTGGCCATTCCGGTCATGCGATCGGTGTCGAGACTCATGCCAGTATTCTCCGGATTTGCAGGTGCGATTCGATGCGCGCGCACCCTTCGCCAAGGCGCCGGAGAAGGTCAACCCGACTGACCGCCGACGGCTCGCGTCTCCACGCCTTTCGCACTTTATCAACAGGCGCGCCCAAGCCTTTGCCTTTGGGCCACAAAATGGTTAATCCACGAGGCGAATGAGCGAGCAACGGATCACCGCAGCTATCGACAGGATCGAACGGGCGCTTGCTCGCATCGAGTCCGTCGCGAAGACGCCGCGAGGAAGACGACGAACTTGCTGCACGGCACGAGGCGCTGCGCCAGCGTGTCTCGGGCAGCCTCGAAGAGCTCGACGTGCTGATCAAGGCGCTCGACACATGAGCGAGGTCAAGCTGCAGGTCGGCGGACGCGTTTACACCGTCGCCGTGGCCGATGGGCAGGAAGATGCGTTGCGCGCGCTGGCCGGCGAAGGTCGACGCGAAAATCGCCGGCATGGGCCAGAAAGTCTCGACCAACGAGGCGAAGAACCTGCTGTTCGCCGCCATCCTGCTGGCGGACGAACTCGAAGAAGCGAACAAGGCCAAAGCCGCGCCCGATGCACCGTCAGTCGACACGGATGGTCTGGCCACGCAGCTGGAACGACTGGCGCAGTCGATCGAAAAGACCGCGACAAGCCTTGAGAGCGGGCGCTGACACGCTTACATAGGGCTTGGCGGGGCTGCCCGGCACGAGCCGCAACGATATCCCTGAGGCTATAAGCAATCCATGGGAGCTGTCCCTGCCTGGGCTTGCGGGTTCGTCCTGTCAGGCCCGGGTATACGGCGCCCACCTGACGTACTTGGCGTCAGAGGATCTCAAAGGCACCGACCCATGGTGGTCCCGTCACGTTCTCTAATGCGCCTCAAGCGCCGGCGTTCGCGTTCGCTCACCTGGCTATCCTCGCTCATGCGACCTGAAGGTCGCGTCGCTGCGGGCGGCCGGTCGGCCTCGCGGGCCCCTGGCACGATTGGTGCCTGACGAATAAAGTGCTGTGGTAACCAAAAACAAACTTCGCAAACAGCTTCGCGCCGCGCGCCGCGACCATGTCAAATCGCTGCCCGAGAGCATGCGCGGGCTTGTCTTCCACCGCCCGCCTGCACCGATGCTCGAGATGGTGCCGGATGAAGCAGTGATCGGCCTTTACCGCGCAGGTCCGTTCGAGGCGCCTGCCGCATCCTATGCCACATTCTTCGCCGAGCGAGACCATCAGCTTGCCCTGCCGCGCTTCGCCAGTCGCAATGCGCCGATGGAGTTCGCGCAGTTCACCGATCCGTTCGACGAGAGCGATCTGGAAGTCGGACCTTTTGGCACGCTTCAGCCACTCGCCGACGCGCCGGTAATTGATCCGGATGTGCTGGTTGTCCCGCTTGTCGGCTTCACTGCCGAAGGAGAACGGCTGGGTCAGGGAGGCGGACATTACGACCGCTGGCTGGCGACCCGCCCCGAAGTCAAGACCATCGGCCTTGCGTGGGACTGCCAGCTCGTCGAGACCCTTCCGACCGAACCGCACGACCAGCGGCTCGATGCGATTGTCACCCCCACCCGCATGTACGGACCGTTCGCATGAGAGAAGAACCCACCTGGCGCATACCTGTCGGCCTGCTCGGCCTGTTGGTGGCACTGACCGTCTACGGCATCGTCATAGCACGATACGTACCCGAGCTGATCGGGGACTGGAACGCGCTGGCTCAGACGGTCGTCTACCTCGTCCTCGGCCTGATATGGCTGTTGCCGCTTGGGCGATTTCTCAAGTGGATGGAAACGGGCAGCTGGACCTAGGCAGACCAATCGACGGTCCGGACTGGCAGCTAGTTTTAGAAGAATGTCCCAAGGTGGCGCGAGTGACGGGACTCGAACCCGCGACCCTCGGCGTGACAGGCCGATACTCTAACCAACTGAGCTACACCCGCGCATTGCGCTGTAGCGCCCCCTTGGGAGCCGCGCATCTAGTGGAGCCCCCGCACCCTGTCAACGCAAATTGGCGCTGCTTTTTGCGCTAATTCTCCGACGCAGTTGGTCGCGCTGCGTTTACCCGAAATTAAGACACAGGGCCGAGGCTGCTTTGCGGAAACCACGTGGGGGAAACAGGGGGTTTCACAATGATGCGAATGGCATTTCTCGCCGCCTCGCTCGCCATGTTGGGCGGCGGCGCACTGGCAGCGAAATCGGCGCTGGATATCCAGCAATCGGTCGTGAAACAGCAGACCGCGCACCAAGTCGGCAGCGCGGCCGGAAGATCAATCGACTAGCATCAAAGCCGGCTTTTCCAGCAGCTTCTTCAATGCCTGCACGAAGCTGGCCGCATCCCAACCGTCGACCACGCGGTGGTCGCAGCTGATCGAGATATTCATCAGCTTGCGCTTCTCGATCCGCTCCACCCCGTCAGTGCCGGTGACATACATCGGGCGCTCGATAATCCGGTTCGGACCGATAATGGCGACTTCGGGGCGGTTGATGACCGGAGTCGTCGCCACACCACCCAGCGGACCGAGCGAGGTCACGGTCAGCGTGCCGCCTTCCATCTCCTCCTTCTTGGCCGTACCGGCGCGCGCAGCATCGGCGAGGCGAGCAATCTCGTTGGCGAGCTGCCACAGGTTTTTCGCCTGCGCGTTCTTGATGACAGGCACCATCAGGCCTGCGTCGGTCTGCGCGGCCATGCCCAGATTGACTGCACCATGACGGGTCACAACGCCGGCTTCATCGTCGTAGCGCGCGTTGATCATCGGGAAGTCCGGCAACGTCTTGCAGATCGCCGTGATCAGCATCGGCAGGATCGTCAGCTTCGGCCTGTCGCCGCGGCTGTCGTTCAACTGGGCGCGCAGTACTTCCAGGTCGGTGACATCCACTTCCTCGACATAGGAGAAGTGCGGAATGTTACGCTTGGACGCAGCCATGTTTTCCGCAATGCGGCGACGCATTCCGATGACCTTCTTTTCCTCGTCTTCGCGAGGTTTGGTCGCAAGGCCGTAGCCCGAAGTGTACGAGAGGTACTGGTCCAGGTCGCCGTGCCGGATGCGGCCTTCCTCGGAAGACTTCACCTGCGACAGATCGACACCAAGTTCCTTGGCGCGCTTGCGAACCGCGGGCGTGGCCAGAACCTTGGCGCTGTGAGTAGGCTCAGGCGCTGGAGTAGGCGTGGGTGCAGGCGGTGGCGACGGGTCCGCTGCCATCGCGTCATCCGCATCGCTCGCGTCCGACGTCTCCACCTCGATGCGCTCCGCGACGTCCTCGGCCTTCGGAGCGGGAGCAGGCGCCGGCGCAGGCGCTTTTTCGGCCACCTCGTTCAAAACTTCGCCTTCCACCTCGATTACGACCAGCATGGAGCCGATCGAGACCATATCGCCCTCTTCACCGGCGATCTCGATGATTGTGCCGTCGACCGGGCTTTCCATCGGGACGGTGGCCTTGTCGGTCATCATATCGACGAATTCCTCGTCTTCTCGGACCGTGTCGCCGACCTTCTTGTGCCACTGGACGATTTCCGCCTCGGCAATGCCTTCGCCGATGTCGGGCATGTTGAATGTGAACTTCGCCATTTGCGGTTACTCCGCCAAGATCTTGTCGAGGGCCTCGCCGATGCGGATCGGACCTGGGAAATAGGCCCATTCGAGGCTGTGGGGATAGGGTGTGTCGAAGCCGGTCACGCGTTCGATCGGTGCTTCGAGATGGTAGAAGCAGCGCTCGGTCACCAGCGCGGAGAGTTCCGCGCCGAACCCGGCGGTTCGGGTCGCTTCGTGAACGATCAGGCAGCGCCCGGTCTTCTTCACCGACTCTTCGATGGTTTCAATGTCGACCGGCACGATGCTGCGCAGATCGACGATATCGGCCTCCACGCCCTTTTCGCGGCACACGGCTTCGACGACGTGGACCATAGTGCCATAGGCCAGAATGGTCAGCTCCTCGCCCTGTGTCGCATAGCGCGCCTTACCAAGCGGGATCTTGTAATGCCCTTCCGGCACCAGACTCGCATCGAAGCGCTTCCACGGTTCGACAGGCTTGTCGTAAAAGCCGGAGAACGGTCCGTTGTAGATACGTTTGGGCTCGAAGAAGATGACCGGATCGTTGTCCTCGATTGCGCTGATCAGCAGGCCCTTCGCGTCGTAGGGCGTAGCCGGGATAACGGTCTTCAATCCGGCCACATGCGCAAACAGCGCTTCGGGGCTCTGGCTGTGCGTCTGACCGCCAAAAATGCCGCCGCCGAAGGGGCTGCGAACCGTCATCGGCGCGACGAACTCGCCTGCCGAGCGATAGCGCAAACGGGCAGCCTCGGAGACAAGCTGGTCGAGGCCCGGATAGATATAGTCGGCAAACTGGATTTCCGGCACCGGGCGCAAGCCATAGGCCCCCATTCCGATAGCGGCGGCGATGATGCCGCATTCCGAAATCGGCGTGTCGAACACACGGGTCTTGCCGTATTTTTCCTGAAGGCCGGCGGTGCAGCGGAAGACGCCGCCGAAATAGCCGACGTCCTCACCCATGATGACGATGTTCTCGTCGCGGTGCATCGACACGTCGAGCGCGTCGTTGATGGCTTCGATCATGTTGAGGCGGCGCTCAGCCGGTGCCTCGGCCTCGGGCGCAGTCTGGATTGCGGTGTCGCTCATGCGCCCTTCCCTCCGTTCGGCAAGCCTTCGGGAAACTTGGTCTCGCGCTCGTGGATCGCCTGCTTGGCCTGCTCCTGCAGATGCCAGGGCAGTTCTTCGTAGACGTCTTCGAACATGGTGCGGAACGGGTGGTGGAGGCCGTGGCCGAGAATGCCGTTCTCTTCGGCTTCCTTGGTCGTCTTCTTGACGAATTCGGCAGCTTCGAGGTCCATCTTCTCCTGCCGGTCCTCGTCCCACTCGCCGATTGCGATGAGATGGTTCTTGAGACGCATCACCGGATCGCCGAGCGGCCATTCGTCCCGCTCCTGCGCGCTGCGATAGCCGCTGGGATCGTCGGAGGTGGAATGCCCTTCCGCGCGGTAGCTGAAGAATTCGATCAGCGTCGGCCCGGCATTGGCGCGGGCGCGGTTGGCGGCCCATTGCTCTGCCGCATAGCAGGCCAGCGGATCATTGCCATCCACCCGCAGCGATGCAATCCCATAGCCGAGGCCACGTGCGGCAAAAGTAGACCGCTCTGCCCCGGCAAAGCCGCTGAAGCTGGAAATGGCCCACTGGTTGTTGACCACGTTCAGGATGACCGGCGCGTTATAGACCGTGGCGAACAGGCACGCGGCGTGGAAGTCTCCCTCTGCCGTGCTGCCCTCGCCGACCCATGTCGCGGCGATGCGGCTGTCGCCCTTGATCGCGCTCGCCATGGCCCAGCCGACCGCCTGTGGTGTCTGCGTGGCGAGGTTGCCCGAGATCGTGAAGAAGCTGTGCTCTCTCGAGGAGTACATGATCGGCAGCTGGCGGCCCTTCAGCTTGTCGCCGCGGTTCGAGTAGATCTGGTTGATCATCTCGATCATCGGATAGCCGCGCTGGATCAGGATGCCTTGCTGGCGATAGCTGGGAAAGACCATATCGTCCGCCGCGAGCGCCATGCTGGCGGAAACGCTGGTCGCCTCCTCGCCCGTGCACTTCATGTAGAACGACGTCTTGCCCTGCCGCTGCCCGCGAAACATGCGCTCGTCGAAAGCGCGGGTCATGGCCATGTGGCCGAGCATGGTGCGCAGCGTTTCGGGATCGAGCTTCGGATCCCATGGCCCGTGCGCCTTGTGGTCGTCGCCCAGCACTCGGATCAGACCATGCGCGAAATCGAGCATGTCTTTCGGCGCGACCGTTTCGTCCGGACGCGCCTGCTGACCTGCGTCGGGCACTTCGATGTGCGAGAAATCCACCGTGTCGCCGGGGCGAAACTTCGGTTCCGGGACATGCAACGACAGCTTGGGGCGGTTGTCGCCCGCCATGCCTGCGGTCCCCTGAGGCCCATCGGCCATATGATCGTCTCCCAGACGTATTCTTACGCGTTTGCGTTATTTTATTTCACAGTGCGCTGGTGGTCAAGCCATGCGCCCGGCACCCGTTTCGTCACACCGCGACAGGCGCCTTGATCGGTCCGTGCGGCGTGTAGTCGTGAACCGCGAAATCCTCAATCCGGTAGTCGAACATCGATGCGGGCCGCCGCACAATCTCAAGGCGCGGATGCCCTTGCGGTTCCCGCGACAGCTGCTCGGTCACGAGATGCTCGTGATTGAGATAAAGATGCGTATCGCCGCCCATCCACACCAGTTCGCCCGGCTGCATGTCGGCTTGCTGCGCGAGCATGCGCACAAGCAGCGCCGCCGACCACAAATTGAATGGAAGGCCCAGCGCGACGTCGCAGCTACGCTGGTAGAGAATGCCGTTCAGGCGCGCCTCTCCGTCCGTGCCGGTCGACACGTGGAACTGGTATGTCTTGTGGCAAGGCGGCAAGGCCATCTCCGGCACTTCGGCCACGTTCCAGCCTTCGATGATGTGGCGTCGGCTGCCGGGATTGTTCGTCAGCGACTCGACGACCTGGCTGACCTGGTCGATGCCGCGGCCCTTGCGGAACAGACCGCCGGCCACGGGGCGATACGTCGGCCAGTCGACCCACTGCTTTCCGTACACCGGTCCAAGCTCGCCCCATTTGTCGGCGAAGGCCTCGTCATCGGCGATGCGTTCGACGAACTCTTCGAGTCCCATGTCTTCGCCGGTAGCCTCGACGTAGCGGGCATGCGGCCATTCGTTCCAGATCTTCACACCTTGCAGCACAAGTGGGCGAATGTTCGTACTGCCCGTCAAAAACCACAGCATCTCGCGCGTCGCGGTTTTCCAGTAAACGCGCTTGGTCGTGATCAGCGGCATGGCGCCGTCGGCCAGATCGAACCGCAATGTCGCGCCGAAAACCGACCGCGTGCCCACGCCGGTGCGGTCCTGCCGCTCGTCACCCTCCAGCCAGATACGGCGCATCAGGTCGAGATATTGCTGTTCGTAATGGGGCTCGGGCACGGTCTGTCGCTATCGGTTCGCTATGCAATTAGCATAGGCGTGGTCGCCCGCAAAAGCGCGCTTGCGCCGCTGCCAATCCACACCTATAGGCTCGCGCCTGCTTCTTCGCCCGCCGCATGCGATGCGCGGGCCGATCCGGTCGGGGAGTAGCTCAGCCTGGTAGAGCACTGTCTTCGGGAGGCAGGGGCCGGAGGTTCGAATCCTCTCTCCCCGACCAATTTCCTGCGCGTCGCCGAATGTGTCGCGATGCGCGGAACAAGCGTTCACAGCGGCCATTGATTGCGGGACCACGTCCCTTTCTTCATTGAGCTTCCGCCGCGCATGTCCAAGCCTAAAGTCCTGTTTGTCTGTCTCGGCAATATCTGCCGCTCGCCCCTTGCCGAAGCCGCGTTTCGCAAGGCTGCGGCGGAGGCGGGACTGGAAGCGGAGGCCGACAGCGCGGGCACGGCAAGTTATCACGTCGGCGATCCTCCCGATGTGCGCAGCATCCGCGAAGCCAAGCGCCGCGGGGTGGACATCGCAGGCTATCGTGGGCGACAACTGTCCTCGCAGGACTTTCACGACTTCGACTACATTCTGGGCATGGATAATTCGAACATGACCGACATCGCTACGGTCGATCCGGGCGATGGGAAGGCCAAGGTGGCCATGCTGCTCGACCTGGCGCCCGGCCAAGAAAGCCGCGAAGTCGGCGATCCGTACTATGGCGACGAAGAGGGCTTTGCTGCCACATGGGATGAAGTCGATGCCGGTGCGCACGCCTTGGTGGCGGTACTATTGGACGAGCATGGCTGACGACACATCGCGCAACAGACACCGCGCTGTCCCTTCCTCGCGGCTGGGGCGGCTGGGCGGCTTTGCCAGCATGGCGGGCGGGATTGCCAGTGGCATGATCGGCGAAGGCGCGCGGCGTCTGGCTGCTGGCGAACGGCCCACGGTCGACCAGCTTCTCATGACGCCTGCCAATGCGAAGCGGCTGGCGGATCGGCTGGCGCATTTGCGCGGCGCGGCAATGAAGCTGGGGCAGATGATCTCGATGGACGCTGGCGATGTCCTGCCGCCCGAACTGTCTGCCATCCTCGCTCGCCTGCGCGAGAATGCGGACTTCATGCCGCCTCGCCAGTTGGACAAGGTGCTGGCCGCAGAATGGGGCAAGGATTGGCGCAAGCTCTTCCGCCGCTTCGAGCCGCGCCCTATCGCTGCCGCCTCGATCGGCCAGGTGCACCGCGCGATGCTGCCCGATGGACGGCTGCTGGCGATCAAGGTGCAGTATCCGGGCGTTGCACAGAGTATCGATTCGGATGTCGACAATGTCGCGAGCCTGCTGAAGCTGACTGGGCTGCTTCCCAAGGAACTGGACATCGCGCCGTTGCTTACGGCTGCCAAGGAACAGCTCCGCGAAGAGGCGGACTATTTGCGCGAAGGTTCCATGATGCAGCGGTTTGCAGACCTACTGGCTGACCAGCCGCAGTTCGTCGTGCCCGAGATGGTCGAGGAGCTGACGACGCCACGCATCCTCGCGATGACATACGAGGAAGGCGGGCCGGTCGAGAAGCTGGAGGACGAACCGCAAGAGCTTCGCGACCAGACCTTCGCGCATCTGATCGAACTGGTCGGGCGAGAACTGTTCGAGACGCGGCTTATGCAGACCGATCCTAACTTCGCCAATTATCGCTGGCAGTCGAAGACCGGTCGCATCGTGCTGCTGGACTTCGGCGCCGCACGGGAAGTGTCGGAAGCCGTGTCGCAGGACTACCGCCGACTGCTCAACGCAGGCATCGCCGGAGACCGAGCCGCCGTGCTCGACGCCGCTGCTGACGCAGGGTTCATCGCCGAGAAGGCTGTCGCGCGCCATCCGGACGCCATGCGCCGCGCAGTCGACATCGTGGTCACGCAGATGACGAGCGACGGCCCGCTCGACTTCGGCGACCGTGCCTTCGTGCCCGAGATACGCGACACAGTCATGCCGATCGCGCAGGACCGCGAGAGCTGGCACCTGCCCCCTGCCGAAACGCTGTTCGTGCAGCGCAAGGTGAGCGGGACTGCGCTGCTCGGCGCGCGGCTGAAGGCGCGCGTCGATGTGCGCGGGATCGTCGAGCGGATTCTCGCGCGCACTGCCTAGCTTGCCGCGGCAGCTTCTCTCTTCGTCAGGCCATAGCGGCGCTGGAAATAGAGCAGCATGACACCTCCAAGCGCTATCGGGCCGATGATCGTTGCAATCGGAGGAACCGGCAAGCCCGCAGCAGCCAATTCGACCATCGGCGCCCGGAGCACAACAATGAAAGCCCAGGTCATCCGATTGAGATGGCGCGCGATTCGCATTTTTTGCCGGTGCTCCTGCCGCATGAACCAGTTCACATCACCCATAAGCAGGATGACCGGAATGAATGCGATGACGAACGGCGCGACAGGCGGAATGACACCCCTTGCCGCGGCATCGAACGCAATCGTCAGGAAGACCGCCAGGCCGACCAGTTCAAATAGGCTTAGGGATGCTTCTGCTAGTCGGACGGTCCGCGTCCCTTTCTGCAGTGCGAGCCAAGCACCGCCCACGGCGTAGATGGCAGTGAAGACGGCCATGAAGAGCGGTGCTATAAAGACCCGCGCCAGCATTTCGATCGATGTCAGGCAAACGACCGCCACACCTGCAAGAAACACATATCCGGCGATCCGGTGACTTCTGCCACCTTTCATCGCCCAGAAAGCGACAAGCGCCGCAGCCAGCGTGACGGTGCCGATAACCATATGCCCGTAATATGCGATGGGCAGATAGGGAGACGGATCGGCAAGATCGATGGGATCGACGCCGAATAATTGTGGCTGAGACATTGGCTACCCCCCGCGGAGCGTTTTAACACCGAAGTCCCGCTCGAACAAATACAGCAACACGCGTGCCGCTTCGCCACGCTTACCTTCCAGCCCACCATCGCGGTCCATCAGCAGCCGCGCGTCGTCGTGCGCCTTGGGGAGCAATGCGCTGATCTGCTCGAACGTGGCGACGCTGAAGGGCGTGTCGCCGGATTGGCGGGTGCCGAGCAGTTCACCACCACCACGAAGCTCCAGATCTTCCTCGGCCAGCAAGAAACCGTCCTGGCTCTCGCGCATCAGGGCGAGCCGCTTCCGCGCCGTCTCGGACAAAGCCTCGCCATGCAGCAATACGCAGAAGCTCTTCTCGCTCCCCCGCCCCACGCGTCCGCGCAGCTGGTGGAGCTGCGCGAGACCGAACCGCTCCGCTTGCTCGATTATCATCAGGGTTGCGTTCGGCACGTCGACGCCGACCTCGATCACGGTCGTCGCCACCAGCAGTCTCGCGTCACCGCGCGCAAACCGCTCCATCGCGGCATCTTTCATTTCCGGCGCAAGCTGGCCGTGGACCATCACGACATCGTCGCCGAATCGCTCCTTCAACGAGGAATAGCGTGCCTCTGCCGCGGCGATGTCTTCCGGCCCCTCAATCTCGCGGACCATCGGACATACCCAGAAGGCCTGCCGCCCTTCCTCGAACTGCGCAGCCAGCCGCTCTACCAGAGCGGGCGCCTTTTCCTGGCTCATCACGACCGTGTCGATCGCCTGACGCCCCGGCGGCAGTTCGTCGAGCTTGCTGACGTCGAGCTCACCGTATTGCGCCAGCGTCAGCGTGCGCGGAATGGGGGTAGCGGTCATCGCCAGCACATGCGGAGCGCGCCGACCCTTGCTGGCGAGCATCAGGCGCTGGCCGACACCGAAACGGTGTTGCTCGTCGATCACCACCATTGCGAGATTGCGATAAGCGACCTTGTCCTGGAAGATCGCATGCGTGCCGACGACGATGTCGATGCTGCCGTCCATCAGGCCCATCAGCGTCGCCTCGCGCGCCCTGCCCTTGTCGCGGCCTGTCAATAGGGCGACTTCGGCACCGGGAGGCTCTGCCATGCGGCGGAGGCTCTCGAAATGCTGGCGTGCAAGGATCTCGGTCGGTGCGAGCAGCGCAGCCTGAGCCCCCGCCTCTACCGCGATCAGCATCGCCTCCAGCGCGACGACGGTCTTGCCCGCACCGACATCGCCCTGAAGCAGCCGCAACATCGGTGCTTCCTGCGCCAGATCGCCCTCGATTTCGCGGATGGTCCGCTGCTGCGCGCCGGTAAGCGGAAACGGCAGCTGCAGCTTGTCGCGATAGCTTCCGTCCCCCTGCAGCGCCTGCCCCTTTCGCTTGCGATTGTCTGCGCGCACCAGCATCAGCGCCAGCGCATTGGCCAGCAATTCGTCATAGGCCAGCCGGTCTCGCGCCGCCTTGTGCTCGCCCGCATGCGCCAGATGCACGGCATCGTGCCATTCGGGCCAATCGCTCTTGTCGAACAGCGTCGGCTCGATCCATTCGGGCAGCTTGGGTGCTTGCGTCAGCGACTGCTTGACCAGGCTCGCCAGCTTGGGCTGAGTCAGCCCTTCGGACAGGCGATAGACCGGCTCGCTCAGCCGTTGAAGTGTTTCCCCGCCCTCTTCCAGCACATGGTCCGGATGGACGATCTGCAGCATGTCGCCATACCGCTCCAGCTTTCCGGCAACCCAGCGCGTGGCCTCCACCGGCAGCTGCTTTTTGGCCGTATAAGCAGCGCGTCCGAAATAGGTCAGGCCGATGATATTGCCGATGCTGTCCTGCGCGAGCACACGATAGGGTGCGCGCGGCGAGCGGGAACTGCGATGCTCGGTCACGGTCAGCTTGACGACGATCTGCTCGCCCTCGCCAGCCTCGTCCAGCGTCTCGACCGCCCGGCGCGTTACGAAGCGTTCAGGCAGGTGGTAGAGCACATCACGCAGCCGTGTCAGGCCCAGCCGGTCGAGCGGCTTCTTCAGCTTCGGACCGACGCCGTCCAGGGTCTCCGTCTCGGCAAACAGGGGATTGAGAATATCGGGCCGCATGGTCTTCGAGCTTGCTATAGCCGCTTGCGCCGATTTGGCGAGTGTCCTACCCGCGCCCCATGCCCGAAATGCTCACCACACAAGGCCGTTTGGCACGCTGCAAGTTTCGCGCCTGGCATCGCGGAACGCGCGAGGCGGACTACATGATCGGCGGCTTTTTCGATCGCTACCATGACGAATGGGGCGCTGTGGAACTGGCCTGGTTCGAGGCGCTGCTCGAGGAAGACGATGTCGACATCATGGCATGGGCTCTGGGCACGCAGCCGACCCCGCCGCGCTTCGAGGGTGAGCTGATCGAAAAGATGAAACAGCTCGACTACGTCGACATTCCGCGATGATTGCCAGACATAGCGGGAACGCGAGCGTCCTTGCGGCGCTGACCCGGTAATGCCCGACCTCTCCCGAATACTGAACGCCGACCGACAACTCACGCTGGCGCAGGTCGCGCGCGGTGCGCAGCCGCTCGTCATGGCCGATCTGGCACGCGCCGGGACGGGCCGCGCCGTGTTCATCGCGCCGGACGAAGCCGCGATGCGCGGAATAGCCGACACAGCGGCTTTCTTCGCGCCGGAACTGGAGATTATCGAATTTCCGGCATGGGACTCACTGCCCTACGACCGCGCCAGCCCTGCGCTGAGCGTCAGTGCACGGCGGCTGGCGGCCTTGCATCGCTTGCAGACCGGCAAGGCCAAGGCGCAGCTCATCGTCACCACTGCCAACGCCGTCCTCCAACGCGTCCTCACGCCGTTCCGGATCCGCGAGAGCGTGCGCGAATTCAAGCCGAGGACGGAGATCGGGCGCGACAGCCTGTCCCTGCTGCTCCAAAAGCAGGGCTACAGCCGGACCGATACCGTGATCGACAAGGGCGAATACGCCATTCGCGGATCGATCGTGGACGTCTTCCCGAGCGGGATGGACGAGGCGTTGCGGCTGGATTTCTTCGGTGACGAGCTGGAGTCGCTGCGCAGCTTCGACCCGAATACGCAGATGAGCACCGGACGGCTCGACAATCACTTGCTCCTGCCCGCCAGCGAGGCGCTGCTCGACGAGGACTCGATCAAGCGCTTCCGCACCCGTTACCGCGAAATCGTTCGGCGCGAACGCTACTCAGGACCCGCTGTACGAGGCGGTCAGCGAGGGCAGAAGGCTGGCGGGTATGGAGCACTGGCTACCGCTGTTCGAGGAGCGGCTGGTGACGCTGTTCGACCATCTCGATGAGAGCGACACCATCGTTATCGACACTGCCAGCATGGCGGCGGCGGAAGAGCGCATCAGCGACATCGCGGACTATTTCGAGCAGCGCACGGCAGCGAGCGGGCAGGCAAAGGGCAGCTACCGCCCGCTCAAGCCCGATGCACTCTACCTCGCCGAGAAAGAGTTCAAGTCCACTCTGGCCGACGTGAATGCGCACCGGGCGACTCCCTTCGACGAGCCGGAGAGCGATACGGTCGTTGATTTCGGCTTCCGCTCCGGCCGCGACTTCGCGCCCGAACGTGCGCGGGGCGACAACGTCTATCCGGTGCTGGCCGAGTATCTCAAGACGGTCGGCAAGGACGGCAAGCGTCCGATTCTCGCCACCTACTCGACCGGCAGCCGGGCGCGCATCGCCTCGATCCTTACCGAGGCAGGCACGGCGGTGGAGACTGCGGATAGCTGGCAGGAAGCGCTTGGCGCATCGGCGAAGGGCAAGCCGGTGGCCGTTGTCCTGCCGCTCGAAGCAAGCTTCGCCAATGACGAGATGGAAGTCCTGACCGAGCAGGACATTCTTGGCGACCGCCTGGTCCGCCGCAAGAAGAAGCGCAGGGATGCCGACGCCTTCCTGGCCGAGCTGCAGGCGCTCAGTGTCGGCGACCTGATCGTGCATACCGAACATGGCATCGGCAAATACCTCGGCCTCGAACCCGTCGCGGTCGGCAAGTCGCAGCACGATTGCGTGCAACTGGAATACAAGGGCGGCGACAAGCTGTTCATACCGGTCGAGAATATCGACGTGCTCAGCCGCTACGGCAGTAGCGAAGAGGCGGTCATGCTCGACCGGCTCGGCGGCGAGGCCTGGCAGAAACGCCGCGCGCGCCTGAAAGAGCGCATCCGCGAGATTGCCGGTGAACTGATGCAAGTCGCAGCCCAACGCGCGTTGAAGAAGGCGCCCGTGCTGGAAGTCGACGATGGCGCGTACAACCAGTTCCTGGACCGCTTTCCCTGGGAGGAAACGGACGATCAGGACCGGGCCATCTCCGATGTCTTGCGCGATCTGGAAAGCGGCAGGCCGATGGACCGGCTGGTTTGCGGCGATGTCGGCTTCGGCAAGACCGAGGTAGCGCTACGCGCAGCGTTCGTGGCCGCCATGAACGGCCAACAGGTCGCCATGGTCGCGCCGACCACCCTGCTCGCGCGCCAGCATTTCGAAAATTTCCGCCAACGCTTCGCCGGTTTCCCGCTGAAGATCGGCCGCCTGTCGCGTCTCGTCCCCTCCAAGGAGATGAAGGAGACGCGCGAGGGGTTGGAGTCCGGCGACATGGACATTGTCGTCGGCACCCATGCCATCCTGTCGAAGCAGACGAAGTTCAAGGACCTCGGCCTCGTCATCGTGGACGAGGAACAGCGCTTCGGTGTCACGCACAAGGAGAAGCTCAAGCAGCTGCGCGCCGATGTGCACATGCTGACGCTCACCGCCACGCCCATCCCGCGCACGTTGCAGATGGCGATGACGGGCCTGCGCGAACTGTCCACCATCCAGACCCCGCCGGTCGATCGTCTCGCCGTGCGTACCTACGTCATGGAGTGGGACGACATGGTGATGCGCGAGGCGCTGCTGCGCGAACACCATCGCGGTGGGCAGAGCTTCATCGTCGTCCCGCGTATCACGGACATGGACGCCATCTCCGACTGGCTGCGCGAACATGTGCCCGAAGTGAAGGTCGTGCAGGCGCACGGCCAGATGGGCGCGGGCGAAATCGAAGAGCGCATGAGCGCGTTCTACGAAGGCAAATACGAGGTTCTGCTGGCAACCACGATCGTCGAAAGCGGTCTCGACCTGCCGAGCGCCAACACGATCATCATCCACCGCGCCGACATTTTCGGCCTCGCCCAGCTCTATCAGCTTCGTGGCCGGGTGGGCCGCGCGAAGCTGCGCGCCTATGCCTATCTGACCTACGAAAAGGACACGCAGTTGTCCGAGGTCGCGGAGAAGCGGCTCAAGGTGCTCGGCGATCTCGACAGTCTCGGCGCGGGCTTCCAGCTGGCCAGCCATGACCTCGACATTCGCGGGGCCGGCAATCTGCTGGGCGACGAGCAGTCGGGACACATCCGCGAGGTCGGTTTCGAACTATACCAGTCGATGCTGGAAGACGCGATCCTTGCCGCCAAGGCCGGCGAGATGGGCCTGGAGGCAAAGCGCGAGACAGTCAGCCCCCAGATCACCGTCGATGCGCCGATCATGATCCCGGAAGAATATGTACCGGACCTCGCCGTCCGCATGGCGCTGTATCGCCGATTGAACGACGCGGACAGCCAGAGCGATGTCGAAGCGCTGGCGGCTGAAATGATCGACCGGTTCGGGCCTCTCCCCTCGGCGACCGAAAACCTTGTCCGCCTTATCCAGATCAAGCTCCAGGCGGTCCAGGCGAACATCGCGAAGATCGATGTGGGCGCAGCTGGCACCCTGGTGACGTTCCACAAGGACGACTTCCCCGATGGTCCCGGCCTTAGTCGCTTATGTCGACAAGCTGAAGGGCACAGCCAAGCTCCGCCCGGACATGAAGCTGGTCATCAGCCGCGTCTGGAGTTCGCCCGAAAGCCGCCTCAACGGGCTTTATCAACTCACCAAGGGGCTTTCGGGCATCGCGAAGAAAGCGAAGAAGCGCGAAAAAGTCGCCGCTTAGCGCAGGGCCTGATTGATAAAGGCGTGCGGAGCCATAGGCTCAGCCTTCAGGAACCCCTGAAAGTATTCACAGTCTTCGGAAGCCACGAAGTCGCGCTGCGCTTCGTTCTCCACGCCTTCGACCAGCACACGCAGATCGAGCGCCTTGGCCATACCGGTAATGGCACGGAACACGGCGCGGTCTCGTTCGTCCTCCAGCACGCCTTCGACCATCGACCGGTCGAGCTTGATACAGTCGATCGGGAGAACCTTGAGGTATCGGAAGTTGCAGAAGCCTGCGCCAAAGTCGTCGAGCGCGATCAGGACATCCAGCATCTTGAGTTGTTGCAGGACGCGGCTGACGCGGTCGAGGTCGGCCAGGAGCACCTGCTCGGTGATTTCCAGCGTGATGCGCGCAAGCGGAAATCCTATGCGTTCGGCAAGCTGCGCGAACTCGACGGCGAAATTGTCCGCCGCAAGGTCCGTCGGAGTGATATTGATGGAAAGGCGCAGGTCATCGGGCCAGCGCACCGCTTCCTCGAGAGATCGTCGCGCGATGTGCCGGGACAGATGGGCGACGTGATCAGCGCGCTCGGCAATCTGGAACAGAGCCGCTGCGCCGATCTTCCCGACGATTGGATGGTGCCAGCGCGCCAGCGCTTCCGCGCCGATCATCCGGCCATCGACCAGCGAGTACTGCGGCTGGAAAAGGATTTCGATCTCTTCCCGGTCGATTGCGGCGAGTAGATCGGCTTCCAGTTCAAGGTTCGAGCGCGGGGCAGAAGCGACACTGCCACTGGACCATTCGATGCGCCTGCCATGCGATCGGCGCATACCGGCTGTCACTTCGGACAAACGATCCATGATCGAATGTTCATTGTCGTTTTCACCCATCCGCAACAGCGCGATGCGCGGCCACAATCGGAGCGAGCCATCGCCATCGGGACGAGCGATCGGCGCCGCGAGCGCGTCCGCCAGCGCTTCGGCCAGCCATTGCCAGCGCTCTTTGGTAATCCGGGCATAGGCTGCGACCACAAACGAACTGCCGGAGACACGCGCCGCCAGCCAGGTGTCGCTTTCCAGCTCGTCGCTCGCAAAGTGCCGGATACGGTTTGCAACCTCGACCAGCGCGCCGTCGCCGACGGTTTCGCCAAATGCAACGTTGACGGTGTCCATCCGGCCAAGGGTGATAAGCATAGCCTGCACCGGACACGGTCCTGCCCCGGAAGGGCGGTTTTCCAACCAACCGGACAAGGTCTGGCGAAACTCGAGAGGTGTCCCGAGGCCAGTTAACGGATCGTGCGACTCGAATTGTATATCGTTGGGCATGGTTGCCATTCATGTAATTTAGCGCTGCCCTAGATGAACTTTAGTACAAAATCGACATTGTTGCCAAATGAGACGGCTGGCCATAGGTACGCGATCTCGACTGACGGGTTGGAATTGGGAGTTGAACAGAGCAGGTATGGTCGATTTTCAACGACTTGCATTGCTCGTCTCCGACACCGACCGGGCTGTGGAAATCGCCGATACGGTGGTGCGACCGCTGGCGGACTGGGCTCCTTTGGAGGAGGCGGACGCGGCGGTTGTGCTGGGCGGCGACGGGTTCATGCTTCAGACCCTGCACACCATGCTCGATGCCGGACGGATCCTTCCGGCTTACGGGGTTAATCTCGGCACGGTCGGATTCCTGATGAACCGCAATCGCCAGCTGGATAAACTTCTCGGCCGGCTGTCTCGCGCCAAACCGCATGCAATCGTGCCTTTGTCGATGGAGGCAGTGTGCGTGGATGGCGAAACGCACCGCTTCTGCGCCATCAACGAGGTTTCGCTGCTGCGCGAGACACGCCAGACCGCCAAAATCGAAGTCGCGGTGGACGACAAGGTGCGCATCAAGGAACTGGTGTGCGACGGTGTCCTGCTGTCCACGCCCGCAGGCTCGACGGCCTATAATCTGTCGGCAGACGGACCGATCCTGCCGCTTGGATTCGCGCCTGCTCGCGCTCACCCCGATCTCTGCATTCAGGCCACGACGATGGAAAGGCGCGATCCTGCCCGACCGCAGCCAGGTTACCTTCCGCGTGATGGAAGCGGAGAAGCGACCCGTCTCGGCGGTCGCCGATCAACGCGAAATCCGCAACGTCGCCGAAGTGCGGCTGGAAATGGCGCGCGAGAACGAGCTCACGCTGCTGTTCGATCCAGGTCACGCACTGGACGAGCGGATCGTGGCAGAGCAATTTGTCGTCTGAACCGCCTCGCGCCGAATAATCCAAAAGCCCGCTTGCAAAAGACAAATCGCGCCCATATACGCGCGGCCTGCCTGACGGGCTGCTCCCCGATAGCTCAGCGGTAGAGTAGGTGACTGTTAATCACTTGGTCGTTGGTTCGAATCCAACTCGGGGAGCCATTCTTCTTACATCGCCAGCAAGCGTATACCGACTGCACCGATCAGGACGGCGGTGACGATGCGGATCCAGCGCTGCGGCAGGAAACGGACGGCCAGCAAGCTACCGATCTGACCGCCGATGGCCACCGCGACGATAAGTGGCAGGCCGAAGTCGAATGCTGCCAGGAAACGGCCCTCGCCGCCTTTCACCATATGTCCCGCCAGCCCGAAGAGCGAGTTGACGAGAATGAACAGGCTCGCCGTGGCCGCTATGGCGCGCGCCTCTGCCCATCGGGTCAGGTGCAGCAACGGCGCAAGGAAGATGCCGCCTCCGATGCCTACCAACCCGGCCAGATAGCCGAGAGGGGCCGCAGCAAGGGGCGCGTAGCGCGCCGCGCGTGTAGGGTCGCCGACAGCTTGAGGGACGGACACGAACATCGCGAGAGCCGTCAGCACCAAGCTCGCCCCGAGCAGGATGAGAAACGCCGCCTCGTCGATCGGGGTCAGCCCGCCGAGCAAGGCGGCTGGCGCGGCGAGTGCTGTCAATCCGAGGGCTCGACGCCACGGCACGACGCCTGCCCGGGCAAAACGCAACGTGCTGCCCGCCACAACCACGATGTTGCAGGACAAAGCTATGAGAGGGAGCAGGCGGTAGTCAACCTGAGCAAAGGCCAAGATAGCCGCATAGCTTGACCCGCCGCCGAAGCCGACGCTTGCGTACAGCAGGGCGATGCAAAAGAACGCTGCGGCAAGCCAGGCCATCGTCAGACCAGATTGCCGCAGCTATTCTGCGTGGTGCGGATTGTGCTCAGACGTTCGCCCGGATCGCTCCATGGCAGTGCTTGTACTTGCTGCCGGACCCGCACGGACACGGCTCGTTGCGGCTGACATCCATGTCCGCATAGGGATTTCCACCGCTAGCACCCTCCGGACCTGTGGCGGCGCGCGGAGAGCCAGCGAGGCTGCCGAACAGGGCTGCCCGTTTGCTGGAACCGTCGCCGTCGTTCGAATTGTCGAGGCCGGTCAGCGGATCGATGTGGCCGGTCAGGAAGTCCGGCAGATCGGGCAAATCGATCGCTGGCAACGGCGCAGGCTGGGCCAGTTCCAGCGTCATGAGCTTCGCCGTCACATCTTCGCGCAGCTTGTCGAGCATGCTTTCGAACAGCGCGAAGGCCTCCTGCTTGTACTCGTTGAGAGGCTGCTTCTGCGCATGGGCACGCAGGCCCACGACCTGACGCAGCGCGTCCAAAGTCGAGAGGTGGTCCTTCCATTGGTGGTCGAGCTCCTGCAGCAGCAGGCTCTTTTCGACCCGGCGCCAGATCGAGGCATCGGCCTTGCCGACCTTTTCTTCCATCCGGCGGTCGGCTTCTTCGCGGATACGCTCCTCGATGATGTCCGGCTCGATCTGCTCTTCCTCGACCCACTCTTCCATCGGGAAGGACATGCCGAAGGTCTCTTCGATCTTGGTCTTGAGGCCGTCGATGTCCCACTGCTCGGGGTAGGAACCGGCAGGCGCGTGCTCCGCGACGATAGAGTTGATCGCATCGTGGCGCATGTCCTCGACCACGTCGTCGACCGTTTCGCTGTCCATGATCTCGGCGCGCTGTTCGTAGATGACCTTGCGCTGATCGTTCATGACGTCGTCGTACTGCACGACCTGCTTGCGGATCTCGTAGTTGCGCGCCTCGACCTTCTTCTGCGCGGTCTCGATGGCCTTGGACAGCCATTTCGACCCGATAGCCTCTCCGTCTTCGAGGTTCGAGTTCATCATGCGAGCAAACAGCGTGTCCGGCCCGAAGATACGCAGCAGATCGTCTTCGAGGCAGAGGTAGAAACGCGACAGACCAGGGTCGCCCTGGCGGCCGGAGCGGCCACGTAGCTGGTTGTCGATCCGGCGGCTCTCGTGCCGCTCTGTGGCGAGCACGAACAGGCCACCCGCATCCAGGACCTTCTGCTTTTCGGCAGCGACTTCGGCCCTGATACGGTCGATCTCCAGCTGACGCTTCGGATCGTCCTCGGCCATCTCACTCAGCTCGTCCTCGATGCGGAATTCGGCGTTACCGCCCAGCTGGATGTCCGTACCGCGGCCCGCCATGTTGGTGGCGATGGTGACCGCACCGATGCGGCCCGCCTGCGCCACGATATGCGCCTCGCGCTCGTGCTGGCGCGCGTTGAGCACCTCGTGCTTCACGCCTTCCTTGTCGAGGAAGCTGGAGAGCAATTCGGACTTCTCGATCGAAACCGTCCCGACCAGCACCGGCTGTCCGATCTCGTTCTTTTCCTTGATCGCCTTGGCGATCGCCTGGAACTTGTCCTGCGTGTTCTTGTAGAATTCGTCCTCTTCGTCGATGCGCTGGACGGGAACGTTGGTCGGGATTTCGACCACATTCATCTTGTAGATGTCCCAGAATTCCGCCGCTTCGGTGGCCGCGGTGCCGGTCATGCCGGACAGCTTGGGATACATGCGGAAGTAATTCTGGAAGGTGATCGAGGCGAGCGTCTGGTTCTCCGGCTCGATCTTGACGCCTTCCTTGGCCTCGACAGCCTGGTGCAGACCGTTGGACCAGCGGCGACCGTCCATCATGCGACCGGTAAATTCGTCGATGATGACGACCTTGCCGACCTCGGCCATCTCGCCGTTCGGCTGCATCTTCTTTTCGTATTTGACGATATAGTCGGTGTCGCGCTTGAACATGATGTTCGCTTTGAGCGCCTGGTCGAGGTGATGGACCACCTGCGTGTTCTCGACATCGTAGAGATTGTCGGTCTCCAGCAGACCGGCTTCCTTCAGCATCTCCTCGATCGCGTCGGTGCCTTCTTCGGTCCAGGTGATGTTCTTGCTTTTCTCGTCCGCCTCGTACCAGTCGGGCTCGATCTTCTTCACGATCTCGTCGACGGTGACATAAAGGTCCGACTTGTCCTCGGTCGGGCCGGAGATGATCAGCGGCGTACGCGCCTCGTCGATCAGGATGGAGTCCACCTCGTCGACGATGGCGAAGTTGAAAGGACGCTGCACCATCTGGCCTCGGTCGTGCTTCATGTTGTCGCGCAGATAGTCGAAGCCGAATTCGTTGTTCGTGCCGTAAGTGATGTCCGCACCATAGGCGTCGCGGCGCTGCATTTCGCCAAGGTTCGGGACGATCACACCGACCGTCAGGCCGAGGAAATTGTGCAGCTGGCCCATCCATTCGGCATCGCGGCTGGCAAGGTAATCGTTCACGGTCACGACGTGGACGCCCTTGCCTTCGATCGCGTTGAGATACGTCGCGAGCGTTGCCACCAGCGTCTTGCCCTCACCGGTGCGCATTTCGGCGATTTCACCGCGATGCAGCACGATGCCGCCGATCATCTGCACATCGAAATGCCGCATGCCGAGCACGCGCACCGATGCTTCGCGCACGGTGGCAAAGGCTTCGGGAAGGATATCGTCGAGCGTCTTGCCGTCGGCAAGCTGCGCGCGGAACTTGTCGGTCTGTGCGCGAAGTTCATCGTCGGACAGGTCCTGGATCTGCGGCTCGAGCGCGTTGATCTGGTCGACGATCTTGCGGATGGAAGTGACGTAACGGTCGTTGGACGAGCCGAAAATGGCCTTGCCGATAGCTTTGAGCATGGTCTTGCGATGTCCTCGCATGGAATGGGAATCGAATGATGGAAAGTTCGCGCGCGAAAAGCGTCACGAAGGAAAGGAGACAGCTATGCCGTCGGCGCTATTCGTATGCGCGGTCGACGCCGAACATGACGGTCGGCAGATAGATGACGACCGGCTCAGGCTTCGCGCAAGGAGCAGGCTTGCTGTCGCGCAGCTTCTGCTTCTTGTCCTTGGCAGGACAAGGCGCGCGCTTGGTGCGGGCATCCGCTTCGCGCGTGTCGCTCTGCTCCATGACGGAGCCGACACTGCCGCCCACCGCGGCATGCACAGGCGCTCCGACGGCGGCGAGGCCGGACAGAAGAGCGAACAGGGCGATGACTTGGCGCAGCATGGCTGGCAGCCGAGATAGCGGCAATCGGTTAAGATTGGAAGACGAGGCGCGCATTTTCACCATCTTCGCACTTTCTTGCGAGCGGCGCGCCACTCGACTAGCGCCAAGGCAATGGACCTGAAGCCTTCCCCGCTCGCCCGCCCTTTCCCGGATATGCCCGATTTGGACGGCGTCACGCTGCGTGTCGCACGGGCAGGTTACAAGAACTGGGACCGGGCCGACCTGACCTTCGTCGAACTGGCTCCGGGCACCAGCGTGGCTGGCGTGTTCACGCGCTCCGCCTGCGCATCCAGCGAAGTCGAGATGGGCCGCGAGCAGGTCAACGCAAGGTCGCGCGCGGTCCTTGATCGTCAATGCCGGCAACTCGAACGCGTTCACCGGCGTTCGTGGCCGCGAGGCGGTGGAGCAGATCGTCGAGCAGGTTGCGGGAGCGCTGGACTGTGCGCCAGACCAAGTTTTCGTTTCATCCACCGGCGTGATCGGCGTTCCGCTGCCGAAGGACAAGGCGCGCGATGGTGTCGCTGCCGCTCTCAAAGCCGCACCTTGCGGTTGGCGCGAGGCTGCAGCCGCAATCGGAACGACCGATACCTTCGAGAAAGGTGCGTCCGCTGCGCGCCATGATCGGCGCTACGCGGGTGACGCTATGCGGCATCATCAAGGGCAGCGGCATGATCGCGCCGGATATGGCGACCATGCTCGGCTACATCTTCACCGATGCAGCGGTGGAGCCGCGCTTCCTGCAGGAAATGCTCGACAGGGCGAACGCCGAGACTTTCAGCTGCATCACGGTCGATGGCGATACATCGACCAGCGACACGGTCATGGCTTTTGCCACCGGCAAGGCCGGCCACTGGCTTTGGCGAAATGGGACGACGATGGAGCGGACGCGTTCTACGCCGCACTGCTCTCCGTCTGTCGCGAGCTGGCACAGCTTGTGGTGCGAGACGGAGAGGGTGCGACGAAAGTTCATCGAGATCGCAGTGACGGGCGCAGAGACCGACCAGAGCGCGCGCCGTGTCGGTCTGTCCATCGCCAATTCCCCGCTGGTCAAGACGGCCATTGCGGGCGGCGATGCCAATTGGGGGCGCGTCGTGATGGCGGTCGGCAAGGCGGGCGAACCCGCAGATCGGGACCGGCTGTCCATCGGCTTCGGCGGGACATGGGCAGCGCGCGACGGGCAACCCGTTCCGGATTACGACGAAACGCCTGTCGCACGGCATCTGGCTGGCGACGAGGTGCGCATAGAGGTCGACCTTGGCATCGGCGATGGACGCGCGACCGTGTGGACCTGCGATCTGACGCATGGCTACATCTCGATCAACGCGGATTATCGTTCGTGACAGCGCTGGACAAAGCGGTCGTCGCGCTGATGCGCAAGGCGACCAAACAGGCGATCCTGCCGCGTTATCGCAACCTTTCCGAGGGCGAGGTCGAGGACAAGGGCGGCAACGACCCGGTCACCATCGCCGACCGAGAGGCCGAGGCCATCCTGCGCGAAGGTCTTTTACATATCGACCGAAGCCTGACCGTAGTCGGCGAGGAAGCGGCGCACGAGGACCCATCCCTGCTCGACCGGCTGAACGGCCCCTGCTGGATCGTCGACCCGGTGGACGGGACGCGCAATTTCGCATCGGGACAGCCGCCGTTCGGAGTCATCATCGCACTCTCGGATGGCGGGCTGGCCCAATCCGGCTGGCTCTACGATTGCCTGACGGGACGCGTCTGCATCGCACATCGCGGCAAAGGCGCCTTCGTCGATGGCGAGCGCATCACTTCGAGCGGGACAGGCCAGACGCCACCCGTGGCCGCAATCTCGCTCACTTACATGGACGCGGATCAGAGCGCCAAGCTCGCACGCCATGTGTCGCCTGCCTACACACAGGTCGACATTCCCTTCTGCGCTGCCGAGCAGTATCCTCGTCTCGGCCTTGGCCAGAACGACGTGTCGATCTTCGAGCGTACGCTGCCCTGGGATCATGCTGCCGGCGTATTGTGGCTCGAGGAAGCGGGCGGGAAAGCCGCCCGGCCCGACGGCACTCCGTATCGCGTCGACGAGCCGGTCAAGCGCGGCCTGCTCGGTGCTGCGACCCCTGCGCTGTGGGAGGGCCTCGCCCGTCGATATGCGGAGATATGACAGCGACGCTTTCGCCATGGCGTCGAATGCGGCGATGGCGTATCGTGCGCGCCTGTTGCGAAATTGAGAGGGCGTGATGGACGCACCGTTAGGCGAACCGGAGAGGCCGCAGGACAGCCACGAGGCCGAGTCCGGCGGCACGGCTTCGCTCGCGCCACAGTCGGATGAGCCCTGTGATCGTTACGTCAATCGCGAACTGAGCTGGCTCAGCTTCAACCGCCGCGTCTTGGCCGAGAGCGAGAACACGACATACCCGCTGCTCGAGCGCCTTCGCTTCCTGTCGATCTCCGGCAGCAATCTGGACGAATTCACCACCGTCCGCATCGCCGGGCTAGAGGGACAGGTGCAGCGCGGGATCGAAACCGCCGGTATCGACGGCCGCTCGCCCCGCCAGCAACTCGACGCCATCCGCGAGCAGGTGCTCGAACTGGAAGATCGACAGCAGGAAAGCCTCGACGATCTGCGCCAGCTTCTGACCGAAGAGGGCATCGTACTCGCCTCGGTCGACGACTTGCCGAAGCCGGAGCAGGGTTGGCTGGAAGACTATTTCGAGAACGACATCCTGCCGCTTATCACCCCGCAGGCCATCGACCCATCCCACCCCTTCCCTTTTGTCGCCAGCGGCGGGATGGGTGTATTGTTTCGCCTGAAGCGAGGAAAGCGGAAAGGCGAACTGGTCGAGATGGTGCTTATCCCGAGCGGTGTGCCGCGGTTTGTCCGCGTGCCGGGCGACAAGGCAGTCTATGTCGCCATCGAGCAGCTGGTCACCCGCTTCGCACAGCTCATGTTCCCGGCTTTCAAGATTCTGGGCGACGGCGTCTTCCGCGTGCTGCGCGACAGCGATATCGAGGTCGAAGACGAGGCCGAAGACCTTGTGCGTTTTTTCCGCACAGCCATTCAGCGCCGCCGCCGCGGGCGCGCAGTCCTGCTCGAGCTGGACGACGATTGCGACGCCGCTGCGGAGGCGCTGCTGCGTGAGCAGTTCGATGTCGATGCTGCGATGATCGTCAAGACCGGCGGAATGCTGGGCCTCAGCGATCTCGATGCGATATGCGACGAGCCGCGGCCCGATCTCAAGTTCGCGCCCTTCTCGCCCCGCTACCCGGAACGCGTGCTGGCGCATGACGGCGATGTCTTCACCGCCATCCGCGAAAAGGACATCGTCATCCACCACCCCTACGAAAGTTTCGAAGTGGTGGTCGATTTCCTGCATCAGGCAGCGCTCGATCCGAATGTCGTTTCGATCAAGCAGACGCTGTACCGTGCAGGCGATCAGTCGCCGGTCATCGCTGCACTGATCGAGGCTGCGCAGAACGGCAAGGCCGTGACGGCGGTGGTAGAGTTGAAAGCCCGCTTCGACGAGGAGCGCAACATCCGCTGGGCGCACGAGCTGGAGCGCGCCGGGGTGCAGGTCATCTACGGCTTTACCGAGTGGAAAACGCACGCCAAGGTCAGCCTCGTCGTGCGACGCGAGGACGAGAAGTATCGCACCTACTGCCACTTCGGCACCGGAAATTATCACCCGGTCAATGCGAAAATCTACACCGACCTCAGCTTCTTCACCGCCGACCCGGCACTAGGCCGCGATGCCGCAAAGATGTTCAACTTCATCACCGGCTATATCGAGCCGGACGAACTCGAGAAGATTGCAATCTCGCCCATCGGTATGCGCGAGGCACTGAACGATTTGATCGATGCGGAAATTGCCAATGCGCGGGCCGGAAAGCCATCCGGCATCTGGGTGAAGCTCAACTCGATCACGAACAAGGCAATCATCGACAAGTTGTACGAGGCCAGCGCGGCAGGCGTCGAAACGCGCATGGTCGTGCGCGGTATCTGTTCGCTGCGGGCCGGCATCCCCGGCCTGTCGGAAAACATCAGTGTCAAATCGGTCATCGGCCGCTTTCTCGAGCATGGACGCATGTGGTGCTTCGCCAATGGCAAGGAATTGCCCAGCCGGTCCGCAAAGGTCTACATGACCAGCGCCGACGCGATGAGCCGCAATCTCGACCGCCGGGTAGAGGTGCTGGTGCCCATCACCAACAAGACCGTGCACGATCAGGTGCTGAAGCAGGTGATGCTCGCCAATATCCTCGACACCGAGCAAAGCTGGCGGCTCGACCCGGACGGGCAGTACCGGCGGATGCGGCAGGGTGACGGTGGCTTCAATTGCCACGAATATTTCATGGCCAATCCCTCGCTGTCCGGGCGTGGCGCCGCGCTGGAAAAGCACGATGTGCCGCACCTGACTTTCCCGAGCCACAGGGCGTGAGCGCATCGCGCAAGCGCCGCGGACAATGGCAGCGTCGCCTCGTCGACCCACCGCGCGCTGTCATCGACATCGGATCCAATACGGTCCGCCTCGTGATTTACGAAGGCACCGCGCGCGCACCCGAGACAGTATGGAACGAAAAGGTCGCGGCACGCCTCGGTCGTGACCTGTCTGCCACTGGGCGGATACCGGAGGAAGCTGCCGACGAGGCGCTTGCGGCTCTGGCGCGTTATAGCGTTATCGTCGCGGATCGGGACATCGAGGACATCCAGACCGTCGCGACAGCCGCGGCGCGTGACGCGAAGAACGGTGCGGAATTTCTCGCGAAAGTGACCGCCCTAGGGCTGCAACCACGCCTGCTTTCGGGCGAGGAAGAGGCCTGTGCGTCGGCTTATGGCGCAATCGGAGCGTTCCCCGGCGCGCGCGGAACGGTGGCGGATCTGGGCGGTGGCAGCCTCGAACTCGTATCCATCGGCGATGGCGAATGCCGCGATGCTGTCAGCCTGCCCTTCGGAACGCTTCGCCTTGGTGCCATTCGGCAAAGCTCCGCCGACTTTGCTGCCATCGTCCACGCAGAATTGGCGCGAGCAGACCTGACGGGACGGGAGGGACAGCCTCTCTACATGGTCGGCGGCACGTGGCGCGCGCTTGCCTATTACGCCATGGCAGCAGCGAACTATCCACTGACCGACCCACACGGCTTTCGGTTGAGCCGTGACGAAGCGATCGCACATTGCGAGGCGCTGGTCGCTACCGACCCGGAACAGCTGACCAGCATACCGGGCGTCTCGACCATGCGGGCGGGCTATCTGCCCGACGCCTCGGCGCTCCTCGTCTCCCTCATCAACGACCTGCATCCAAGCGAGCTGATCTTTTCGAGCTGGGGCATTCGCGAGGGCCTCCTGTTCATGCGGCTGAACGAGCAGAAGCGCGCGCTCGATCCGCTTTTGGCTGCCGTCAATGCCTTCGCCGAAGCGCGCAACGCACCGCTGGTCGATGCGACGCGAGTCGCCGGGTGGACCTCCGAGCTGGCGAATGGTGACGGCGCGCGCACCGAGCGCCTGCGGCTCGCTGCAGCGCAGCTGGCCTCCGCTCTCCAGCGCGTGGAGCCGAACTTGCGTGCCAATCACGCCGAGGAATGGGCGCTCGACAAAAGGTGGATCGATTGTCCAGCGAGCGACAGGGCGATGATCTGCGCTGCGCTCTACGGAAGCCTCGGACGCACGTCGCTGCCCGACAGAGCGGGCATGCTCGCCGACACCGATCAGCTACGCGAAGGAACAACCTGGGGGCTGGCTTTTCGCTTGGCGCGACGCCTCGGCGCAGGGTCACGAACAGCTTTGGCACACAGCCGCCTGCGGATGGACGCCGAAACCGTGACGCTTCACACTCGACGAAAGCCGCGCCGCCCTTGCGACCAGCATGCTGGAACGTGAGCTTAGTAGTTTGGCCGACTGGGTAGATCGGCGACCCGATATCGTCATCGAACGCGACCGGGCCGGACAGGCCGTTGCCTGACGCTTAGTCTGCGGTCGCAGGCGCGGCCAAAGGGAAATAGGGAATGCGCACTTCGAAAGGACTGCCGTCCTCGCGGTGGAAGGTGTAGAACCCCTCCATCGACCCGAACGGCGTGTCGAGCGGGCAGCCCGACACGTAATCGTGGCTCTCGCCCGGCGACAACACCGGCTGTTCGCCCACGACGCCATCGCCGTCGACATGCGCCACCAGCCCGGCCCCGTCCGTGATACGCCAGTGCCGCGTCATCAGCTGCACCTGCTCGTGCGAGGCATTCTCGATTCGGATGTGATAGACCCAGAACCACTTGCCCGCCTCGGGCTGGGATTGTTCGGGCAGGAAGTTGACGGCCACCCGTACGGTGATGCCGTCGGTCATGGCGCTGTGCTGGAAGAGTTCTTTGATCACAGCGCCAAGTTAATGGCTCGGCCTAAAGTCGCAAGGGGTGCAGCAACCGGCACGGGACAAGTCTTGCGATTCGTTAACCCTGTTCGTCACCAACCTTTTAAGGGCGCTTCCTTATCCAAGCGAAAGGGACATTCGAATGGCCGCCGACGGGATGGCAGCCTTTCGGACATTGACGGGACACCCGCCAGTCACCGGAGAGCCGGTCGAAGGAGGGACAAATGCTGTTTCACATGATCCGTAATTTGCGCCGCGATTGCAGCGGAGTTGGCTTTATCGAGCTGTCGCTCGTCGCTCCGCAGCTGGTTCTGATGAGCCTTTACACACTCGGGCTCTAATCGCCGCGCTCAGGGCATTCCGCCGCTAAGGTAGCTTTCAAGCTGCCCGAGCCGCTCCTTGCCAAACCACATTTCGTCCCCGACGAAAATGGTCGGGATGCCGAACGCGCCGCGATCGACTGCTGCCTGCGTGTTCTCGGCCAACTGCGACTTGATGGCCGCATCCTGCGTTGCTGCAAGCAGGCGTCCGGCATCAAAGCCACCTGACGCTAGCTCCGAACCCACGACATCGACATCGCTACAGTCGATGTTGCGCTCCCACACAGCTGCTTGCAACAAATCGACCAACGCCTGCATTTCCTGCTGATCCTGAGCCGCGACTAAAACGCGCTGCAGCAGGATCGAATTGAACGGCAAGTCCGGATGCATGCGAAAGCGCGTCATTGTGTGCCGATCGAGAAAGCGGCGGAACTCCAGCGCTGCATAAGGAACTTTGCCCTTCACGTCGGCATCCCGCATCATGGGCGGCGCGTTGCCTGTCAGCTTGTGCATGCCGCCCAGAAAGACCGGCGTGACGACCAGCGATGCGCTGGTGCGCGCGACAATATTCTTGAGCGGTTCCCAAACGAGATATCCATTGGGTGCTGCAAGATCGAGGATGAGTTCGACGGTCTTCACATGCGATACCTCTGTCACAGCCCCGCAGCTGACAGCGCCTGATCGAGGTCTTCCTTCAAATCCTCGATGTCTTCCAGCCCAACGTTGATGCGCAGAAGTCCCTCCGTGACACCCATCTCTGCCCGGCCCTCGTCCGTCATGGCCGCATGCGTCGTGCTGGCCGGATGGCACATCAGGCTGCGCGCATCGCCGATATTGTTCGATATATCGACGAGCTTCAGCGCATCGAGCACGGCAAAGGCCCGTTCACGCGATTCGACATCGAATGCGAAGATCGGCCCGGTCGCCTTCATCTGCCGTCTGGCAAGCTCGTGGCGGGGATGGCTGGACAGACCGGGGTGCAGCATGCGCGGTACCCGGCCTTCGATGAAGCCGCCGAGCGCAACGGCGTTCGTGCTTTGCTTTTCGGCGCGCAGGGACAGCGTCTCCAGCCCCTTGTGCACGACCCACGCATTGAAGGCGGAAAGCGTCGGCCCGGTGTTGCGCTGATAGGGCATCAGCACCTCGTCGATCCATTCCTGCGAGCCGCACACGGCGCCTGCGAGCACTCTGCCCTGCCCATCCATCAGCTTGGTCGCGGAATAGGCCACCACATCCGCTCCAAAGTCCATGGGGCGCTGCAGTGCGCTGGTGGCGAAGGCGTTATCGACGACCGTCACGATATCATGCGTCCGCGCCACTTCGCAGACATGCGCGAGGTCGACAATGTCCAGCGTCGGATTGGCCGGAGTTTCGAAGAAGAAGACTTTCGTGTTCGGCTTGATTGCGGCTTCCCAGGCATCGTTGTCCGAACTGTCTATGACGCTAGTCTCGATGCCGAAGCGCGGCAGCAGATGATCGAGCAGCCAGCGACACGAGCCAAAGGCGGCGCGTGCACCGACGACGTGATCGCCTGCCGATAGCTGACACAGCAGAGCCGCCGTCATTGCCGCCATTCCGCTCGCCTGCGTGCGACAGGCCTCGGCGCCTTCCATCAGGGCGATGCGCTCTTCCAGCATGGCGACGGTCGGGTTCTGGAGGCGAGAATAGGTCATTCCCTCCGCTTCGCCGGCAAACCGGTCGGCTACGGTCTGTGCGTCGTCGTACGTGTAGCCGGACGTCAGGAACAGCGCCTCGCTCGTCTCGCCGTGTTCGCTGCGCCATGTGCCGCCGCGCACCGCCTGTGTCGCGGCGCGCCAGTTGCGCGTGACTGCGCGGTCCATCCCGTCGGTCTTCTTCATGCAGCGCAGCGATAGCACGACAGCATGCAGCGACAAGCAAAGCCTGTCGTCAGCGCCAAAAGTCGCGCTTCAGGTCACCTTGCCTTGCTATCTTCAAGCAAGCAGCTTCTGCAGCCGCCGCATTAGCAGGACGCGCGATGCCAGCACGTCTGCGCGCGTATCGGACAAGAAGGTACCGCGCAATCGCCTTGCCCGTCGATCGCAAGGTCTCGTAAGCCTGCTCGACATTCTCGGGACGCGCGACCGCGCCGCCATAGCCAAGCTCGCGCAACAAAAGCAGCTCGTAGCTTGCCAGCACAGGCACCCAACCTCGCGCCGATGGCGCGTGGCAGATCGCTTCCAGCAATGCAGACAGTGCGATGTAGATGTTCGGATAGGCATTGCGCTCGGGCAGCACGCTCGCCGTGAGCGCGCACACCCATGCCATGGCAGATGCAGGCAAGGGTTCGGTTAGCCACGGTCCACGGCTTTGAGCCAGTTCCAACCGCGCGAACGGCAGCTGGCTATCGGACTTCGCGCGGATCTCGGCTGCGACCAAATTGCCGGGGATGACCACAGGACGAAGCTGCCGACCTCGCCCGCCTGCGACATAGGCAGCCACCACGCCATGCTCTTCGGTCAGCAGACGCGCAATGACGGCGGTCTCGCCATGCGGTCGCGCGGCGAGCAGGATAGCAGGCGCGCGCAGATGCATGTGGTCAGGTCACTGCCGGAGCAGCGACGGCCTCACTTGTGCTTGGCTTCGAGCGCTTCGACGCGCGCCGCAAGATCTTCCGCCTGTTCGCGCGCCTTGGCGGCCATCGCCTTGACCGTGTCGAATTCCTCGCGCGTGACGAAGTCCATGCCGCCGAAGGCTTCCTTGGCACGTTCCCTTGCCGACTCGCGTGCTTCGCGGGTCATTCCGGCAAGCGTGCCGGCCGCCGAGTTGGCGAGTTTGACGAAGTCGGCGATCATGGGGTTCTGGCTTTGCATGGTCGCTATTTAGGCAACCCGACGGTGCACTTCAATTGCCGATGCGCACACGCTCGACAGCGTTGCCAGAGCCTGTGCCGGCATCGGGGTTCAAGCGCAGAAATTCGTAGTTCAGTAGTGTCGCGAAGCAGACCCAGGCGAGATACGGAAGCAACAACAAGCCAGCCATGCGGCGGATCTTCCAATATCGTGCGATGACCACCAGCAAACTCAACACGATCAAGATGATGACGCCTAGCGCGATATCCATGCGCTGAAGTCCGAAAAAGACCGGCGTCCACGCCAGATTGAGCGTGAAATGCACCGCGAACAAACCGAGCGCCACACCGCGACCCTTCGCGCCCCAGGACGCCGCGACCAGTGCCGTTGCCAGACCAATCATGATGTACAGCACGGTCCAGACGATCCCGAACCACTTCGGCTCGGGATAGATCGAAGGCTTGTTCAGCGACTGAAACCAGGCGCTGTCGGGGCCGGGACCGACTACGCCGGAAAGAAATCCCAGCAAGACACAAAGCGGCACGAGAAACAGTGCCCAGCGAAGAAAGCTTGCGCGCAGTTGCCCGCGCGATGCCAGCATGTTCATGTCAACGATCCTTGCTCGTGATTCGTGCGTCTCCCCTTCTGACTTCGAGGGTGCGAGGGGGCAATGCGAGCGGAAAGACGGTCCACGATTGGGTCAGGTCTTAACAACACCATGATCGATCAGGCTCTTGGCGCAATCGACGATGCTCTCCTCGACCTCGCGGGTCTCCCATCCCAGCCGTTCGCGCGCGTGGCTTGCATCGACGTTGCGCGTCTTGCCGATCTCGTTCCTGATCGATCTGACGCCCGGATTGACCAGGGCCAGCATCGATACCATCCAGTTCGGCATGACTTTCGTCGGCACCTTGCGCGTGTGTTCGGATGGCAGTCGAGCGCGCAGGACTTCTGCGATATCGATGATCTTCATGAAGCGACCGGCTGCGAGGAAGCGCTCGCCCGCGAGACCCGGTTCCTCCAGACAGCGTACATGCAGGTCGGCGCAGTCGCGCGTGTCCACGATGGCAAAGCCCAGATCCGGCGCCATCGGCATGGAGCCGTTCAGCACTTGCTTCACTGCCTCGACAGAGGGCGAGAAGTCGGCGTCGTCGACCGGACCCAACACCATGGCCGGGTTGACCGACACAAACTCCATGCCCGCGCCGTGTTCGGCAATCCAGTCGCGCGCTGCGCGTTCGGAAATGGTTTTCGACTTTACGTACGGCGTGATGTCGGGATGCGCGATATCGGTCCAGTCGCTCTCGTCGACGGTGTAGACCTTCTCGCTGCGACCATAGGCAACTGCGGCCATGGAACTGGTTTGGACGAAGCGCTGGACGCCCGCTTCCTTTGCAAAGCGCAACACGCGAAGCGTGCCTTCGCGGGCAGGGACAATCATATCGTCCTCATGCTTGGGAGGTGCGGCCGCAATGGGCGATGCTACGTGAGCGACGTGGGTGCAGCCCGCCACCGCTTCTGCCCAGCCCGCGTCGTCCATCAGTTCTGCCTGGAAGACACGGAATGCGCCGTCGTCGGGACCGCCGACGCGCTTCCGCAGCATTGCTTCGCTTTTCGCCTTGTTGCGGACCGTCGTGTGCACGGTCCAGCCCTTGGCCAGCAGCTGCCGGATCAATTCTCCGGCAATGTAGCCCGTACCGCCCGTCACCAAGACCGCTTTTGCCATTAAATGTCTCCTTCAGCGCATGTGTAGCGTGCGCGAGGAGCTTGCGGCAAGCTGGCTTACCGCATCAGGACGAGCTCTTCCGCCATGGTCGGATGGATCGCGGTAGTCGCGTCGAAATCGGCCTTTGTCAGGCCTGCCTTCACGGCGATGGCAGCGGCCTGCATCATTTCCGGCGCATCAGGCGCGATCATGTGGATGCCCACGATCTTCCCGTTCTCGCCATCGCAGATCATCTTCATCAGGCTGCGCTCGTTGCGACCGGCCAGCACGTTCTTCATCGGGCGAAAATCGGACAGGTAGACCTTTACGCTGCCCAGCTGGTTCTTCGCCTCGCCTTCGGTCATTCCGACAGCGGCGATGGGCGGGTGACTGAAGACGGCGCTCGGAATGCAGCTGTGATCGACGGCGACCGGATCGCCATTTCCGAACAGCGTGTCGGCAAAGGCCTGCCCCTCGCGAATGGCCACCGGCGTCAACTGCACGCGGTCTGTAACGTCGCCCACGGCGTAGATGTGGTCGACATTGGTCTTGCTGAAGCGGTCGACCTTGATTTCGCCATTCTCGCCCATGTCGACACCGGCGCTGCGCAGTCCCAGCCCGTCGGTGTTGGGCACGCGCCCGATGGCGAACATGACCAGATCGGCGCGCTCCTCGTCGCGGTCGCTCAGCTTGACGAGGTAGCCGCCCTCGTTGCACTTCCGAATGTAGTCGAAGGTCGTGTTGAAGCGGAACTGGATGCCCTTCATCGTGCTGATCTGAAGCAGGCGATCGCGCACGGCCTCGTCATAGCCGCGCAGCAGTTTGTCGCCGCGATTGACGATGTGCACTTCCGATCCGAACTCGTTGAAGATGCCTGCGAATTCGTTCGCGATGTAGCCGCCGCCAGCAATGACGACCTTTTTCGGAAGTTCCTCCAGCTGAAAGGCTTCGTTCGAGCTGATGGCATGCTCGATGCCTTCGCACTCCGGCAGGCGCGGACGCGCGCCCGTTGCGATCAGGATGTATTTCGCGGTGACGACGCGACCGCTTGCCAGCGTGATCTCGTGCGGACCCGTAATCTCGGCGCGCTCCCGGAACACGGTGACGCCGTGATTTTCCAGCGTGTCGGTGTAGGCCCCTTCCAGCCGGTCGACGTCTGCGAGCACATTGTCGCGCAGGGTTTTCCAGTCGAAGGTCGCGTTCTCGATGGTCCAGCCGAACTTCGCGCAATCTTCCAGGTCTTCGGCAAAGTGTGCACCGTAGACGAGCATCTTCTTGGGGACACAGCCGCGAATGACGCACGTGCCGCCGACACGGAACTCTTCGGCTATGGCAACCTTCGCACCATGCGCAGCCGAGACCCGGCTGCCGCGCACGCCGCCCGATCCCGCGCCGATTGTGAAGAGATCGTAGTCGTATTCGGCCTGGGCCATGCGATGTTCCCCGTAAGATGTCGCCCGCGTCTCTCGCCAATGGCGCGCGGGCTGGCAAGTGTCGTCTTACCTTCCGCCGCGCGCGCGATTTCGGTTACGATTACGGTTTCCGCCTGCATGGCCACCTTGCCCCGCGCCTTCAGGCCTGCCCTTGCGTGCCGGATGCTTCTGCTTCGGCTTGCGCTGAGCAGCATCGCCGGTGGGCCGCACGCGCGGCTTCTTGAGCTTCTGGCCCGGAGCCGGACGCTTGGTCGGGCCGACACCTTCGACCACAGCGCGAAAGTTCTCCGGCAGGTCCAGACGCTCGAACTCGGCATCCGTCTTCTTGCGGATGTCCTTCAGGTAATCGCGCTCGTCCTCCGCGCAAAAGGCGATGGCGATGCCGTCCTTACCCGCTCGCGCCGTCCGGCCAATACGATGCACATACTGTTCGGGCACATTGGGCAATTCGTAATTGATGACATGGCTGACGCCGGGAATGTCGATTCCTCGGGCAGCAACATCCGTAGCAATCAGGATCGGTGTTTTCGCCCGCTTGAACTCGTCGAGCGCGCGCTGGCGCTGCGGCTGGCTCTTGTTGCCGTGGATGGCGTTGGCCGGAATGCCGCACTGCGGCGAGTTTCTTCACCACACGATCGCAACCATGCTTGGTACGCGCGAAGATGAGGACGCGTTCGAACTTGCCGGGCACCTTGTGGCGCTCGGACAATATCATCTCGAGCAGCGTCTGCTTCTCGTCCTGCTGCACCATGAAGAGATACTGGTCGATACGCTCTGCCGTCGTGCTTTCGGGCGTGACGCTGACCTTGACCGGGTTGCGGCAATATTGGCCAACAAGCTCCTGGATCTGCTTGGGCATCGTCGCGCTGAAGAACAGCGTCTGGCGATCGTCGGGCACGAGCTGGCTGATACGGCGCAGCGCATGGATGAATCCGAGGTCGAGCATCTGGTCCGCCTCGTCGAGAACCAGAACTTCGACGCCATCGAGCCGGAATGCTTTCTGGTCGATCAGATCGAGCAGGCGGCCGGGCGTGGCGACAAGGATGTCGGTACCGCGATGCAGCTTGTTACGGTCCTTGTTGACGCTGGTGCCGCCGACGATGCTGTGCACCTTCAGGCCAGCAAGCGCACCGTATTCCTTCGCGCTTTCGGCAATCTGCCCGGCCAGCTCGCGTGTCGGCGCAAGCACCAGCATGCGGCAGGACTTGAACGGCGTCTGCCGGTCGGCATCGCGCAGGCGATCGATGCTGGGCAGCATGAAGGCGGCCGTTTTGCCGGTGCCTGTCTGCGCAATGCCCATCAGGTCGCGCCCTTCGAGGACGGGCGGAATGGCCTGCGCCTGGATCGGCGTGGGTTCGTTATAGCCCTTGAGGTCGAGGGCTTGAAGTACGGGCTGCGACAGCCCGAGGTCTGTAAATTGTGTCATGAAAACTCGCATGCAATTTGCGGCGCGCAGACGGAATCGTCGCGCGGCGCGGGGGTGAAAACCGCCCGCGTGAAATGGGAAGTCTGAAAAACTGGACCGATGCGCGGCCGGGGCAATGGATTTCACATCATCGCCGCTTCACGCTGGCATGCGCGCCTCGATGGCCGCTATGTGGATGCTGCAGTGCAAAAAGTCAATCGAAACGGTTGGCGCGTCACACCTGCCGGAACGTGATGACAGCATTGAGAGCGAAAATCGCCAGCCCTGCGAAGACCGACACGACTACTCGCGCGACCAGATAGTTCATCGGCGTAAATGCGGTGAGCAGCCAGAACAAACCGACGGTGATGGCGAACCCGACCATCGCATTGCCGAGAAACAGAGCATAGCCTGTCGAAACCCGCCGATCGGTCCCGGCAAAGATCCAGGCGCGCCCGAAAACGTAGTGGATCGAATTGGCGATGAGAAAGCTCAGCCCTGTCGCAATGACCGGATCGACACCTGCCTGCTCGACCATGCCCCACAAGACGACCAGACCGAGCAGGAAAACGCCCGTGCTCACGACCGTGTTACGCCACAGCATGCCGCCCGCCCGGCGGGTCCAGAACCGCTTGAGCATGGGTTGTCGTCAGCCCGCGACTGCCAGTGGACGCGGAACCGGATTGGTTTCGCCCGCGTCTCGCCAATCTGTCCGGCGGGGTGCGCCGAACCACAGGAACAGCAAGGGCAGCTTGATGAACAACAGTTCGGAATGGATCATCCGGTCGATCCACCGCTCACGCCAATTGGGCTTACGTCGCTGATTTTCGGCCAGCCATTTGTCGTAGGGCAGGAAGTGATCGGGCTCGTCGACATGAACGATCTGGAAGATGCGGTGCAGCGCCTTGTCCTGCTTCACGATCGGATGGTCGAGCAGGATGTCCACCTGCTTCAGTCCGCGCTTCTCGGTCAGCGAAATGACGCGGCACAGGCGTTCGAACAGATCGTCGCTGGCAATGATTGCGTCTGTGTCGAGGTTGTCGATCGACGTGCCGAAGGTGATCTCGATAAAGCGGTCGATGTGTCCGAAGGTCCGGTCCAGTGCGATGGGCATCGTCCCGCGCAGCTGAAACCAGCGCTTGAACATCGTGTAATGTTTACGCTCGTCCGCGCGGTGTTTTTCGACGGCTGCGATAAGCTCGGTCGCTTCGGGATGCTTGGCCTTTACAGCCAGCAAAACCCGGTCAAGCGCGGTGTATCCGCGATGCTCGTTATAAATGTAAATCGACCCGAGCAGGTCGAGGTATCGGCTGGCGAACCATCGTGTCATGCCATGGGCAGTACCATGTATGACCGGCGCGGTAACGTTATTTTCACCCGCACTGCGAATGGGTTGTCGCAACACCGGATAAGGGGTCGCGATAGTCATGACAAATCGGCTGGACGGACTTGACGGGCTTCGGGCGCTCGCATGCGCCATGGTCGTGTTTCACCATATCGGTTTGCAGACAGACATGAGCGCCGTCGGCACAAGCCTCCGCTGGCTCGGCGCGTTTGCTGCGCGGGGCGGGTACGGCGTCGTGTTCTTCTTCGTCCTTTCGGGCTTTCTCTTGTCGCTGCCTTTCTGGAAAGCGATCCGCGATCAGACGCCCCTCCCCTCGCAGCGCGTTTACTGGCTCCGGCGCTTTGCCCGCATTGTGCCCGGCTTCTATGTCGCACTGACCGGCAGCTTGTTCCTTGCTGTGACACTCAATGTGACCACACCAGACGCGCAGACAGCCGCACGCTTTCTTGCAGGCGCCACCTTCCTGTCGCCTTTCTCGGAAACGACGTTCTTTCCGGTGGAATTGAACGGGCCGCTTTGGTCAATTGCTTTCGAGGTGTTGGCTTACGCCGGTCTGCCGCTCTGCTTCATTCTGCTTGCCGCGCTTCCGTCCCTATCAGGGTCACGGATCGGTCGTCTGGCTCTCTTCACCTCGCTCATCGCCTTGTCCGCCGTGCTGCACAAATGGCATGTGGAATCCATCACGATCTCTACCGCTCAGGCAGGCGCGCCGCCCTTGCGCGCGCTGGGAGACGACTTTTTCGCGCGGTACAGCGTCTTCGCCATGTTCGCGATCTTCGGTATCGGGGCGCTCGCGGGTGCGGCCCATGTCAATCTGATCTGGCAAAAAGGGAAAGCGGCCGACGCGATCGCGCTTGCGTCGCTTCTTGTCGCAGCAGTTCTAAGTTTGGGACTAGGGCCGGATAGAGGGGACATGAGCGAGGTGCTTGCCATGCCGTACAGCGACTTTCCGTTGCTGCCCATCTCGATAGCGGTGTTCCTTGTCGCGGCACCCCGTTCGAAGGTCGTAGGCCGACTTCTGGACTTCGGCCCGGCGCGCTACATCGCGCTCATCAGCTTTGGCATCTACATCTATCACATGCCCGTGCTGCATGTGGCTGGCCTGCTGATCGTCGGCGAAGACCTGGTCGCCACGCGCACTGGGCAGGCATTGGCGGTCCTGAGCGTCACTTGGGTAACGACGATAGTTTTGGCCCATCTCTCATTCCGCAAGCTCGAAGAGCCTGCCCTGCAATGGGCCCGCCGGCTGGAGCAACGCGTTGCAGGCGAGCGCCGCCCCGCTACGAGTGGTCAGACCGACATCACCGTATAGACGATGAAGGCGACATAGCTGAGTAGCAGCACCGCACCCTCGCGCCGTCCAAGACGTCCGCCGGTCCAGGCGAAAAGGACCGCCACCGCCGCTGCCGCAAGCAGAACCCACAAGTCGAAAGCGAGGATAGAGGCCGGGATCGGACCGGGAGCGACGAGGCCGGTAACGCCGCCGATGAAGAAGATGTTGTAGATGTTCGATCCGAGCACATTGCCCAGCGCGATGTCGCTCTGCTTGCGCAGCGCCGCGATGACCGTGGTGACGAGCTCGGGAAAGGATGTGCCGGCAGCAACGACTGTGAGGCCGATGACTTCGTCCGACACGCCAAGCGCCGCAGCAATGGCGATGGCCGCGTCGACCAGCACCGTTCCGCCTGCAATAATGAGCGCGCAGCCAGCGATGAACAGCAGCACCGCCTTGAGCAGCGATGCATCCGGGCTCGCTTCCGAATGGATGCCCGGGTCGGTGTTTTCCACTGCTTCGGTGCGCAGCGTGGCGGCCTGGGCGGTCCCTCCTGTGCGCTCCTGACGGTAGGCAAAGGCGATGTACGACACGAGGATGACGAGAAACGCAGCGCCGACCAGCATCGTCAGGCCGCCGATCAGACCCGCTGCCAGCATCAGTCCGACACCCACCAAGCCAAGTACACCGTCGCGCCACAAGACGGTCCGCTCCACCCCGACCGGCGCGATCAGCGCGGCCATGCCAAGAATAAGCAGGGTGTTTGCGAGGTTCGACCCGACGATATTACCGACCGCAATTCCTGGCGATCCCATCAATGCTGCCTGCACACTGGCTGCAAGCTCGGGCATGGATGTACCAAGACCAACTACGGTCAGGCCCACCAGCATCGGCGACAGGCCAAGCCTCTCGGCCAAAGTCACGGCGCCACGCACCAGCAATTCGCCTCCAGCGATCAGCAGTATGAAGCCAAGCAGGAGAAGCAGGATCGTCGTCAGGTCCATAATTACTTCGCTCCAAGCCCTGCTGCGTCGATCAGCGCGTTCGTGCTGGCGTCGAACGCTTCGCTTCCTTCATCGATCGACCGCGCCATTTGTTTCCCCAGTTCGACGCCGAACTGGTCGAAGGGGTTGATGCCGAGCAGCACGGCGTTGGCAAAGGTGCGATGCTCGTGAAACGCGATCAGTGCGCCTAGCGTCGCGGCATCGATGTCGTCGCACAGGATCGTCGCGCTCGGCCTGTCGCCGGGATAATTACGCGCCGGATCCTCGCCCTTCTTGCCAGTCATCAGCGCTGCGCCTTGGGCAAAGCAGTTCATCAGCAGAATGCGGTGGTGTGCCGGATCCAGCTCGTCGCCCGGTGCGGTGCTGGCAATGAAGTCGACGGGCACTATATGCGTGCCTTGGTGGAGCAGCTGAAAGACCGCGTGCTGCGCATCGGTGCCGACCCCGCCCCAGGTGATCGGCGCAGTCGGCCCATCGACCGGCTGCATGTCCGCCGTCACGCGCTTGCCGTTGCTCTCCATTTCGAGCTGCTGGAGATAATCCGGGAAAAGCCGCAGTCGCTCGTCATAGGCAAAGACCGCGCGCGTCTGGCAGCCGCGCACTTGCGTGTAGTACAGGTCTGCGAAAGCAGCGCGCAGGACCAGATTGTCCGCAACATCGGCGTCGCGGAAGTGCGCATCGACCGCAGCGGCCCCGGCCAGCATTTCGCGGAAGTCGTCCATGCCCGCCGCCATGGCGATCGGAAACCCGATGCTCGACCAGATCGAGTAGCGTCCGCCGACGCTTTCCTGGAACGGCAGGATGCGCGTCTCGTCCACGCCCCACTCGACCGCGGCTTCGGGATTGGCAGTCAGGGCCACGACGCGGCCACCCGGATCGGCGATGCCATTGTTCGCGCAGCCACGCCAGTGCGCTGTTCGCATTGGTCATCGTCTCGATCGTCGTGAAGGTTTTGCTGGCAACCGCGATGAGTGTCTTGTCGGGATCGCACTTGGCGAAGGCGGCTTCCAGCGCCTGCCCGTCGATGTTCGACACGACATGCACGTCGCAGCGCGGAAAATTCGCGCGCCAGGGCATCGACGCCCAAGGCCGGGCCAAGCGCGCTGCCACCGATGCCGATATGGATCAGATGCTCGACCTCACCGAGTGCGCCTTGATGGATAGCGTCCACCAGCATGCCCATCCGGTCGATCAGCGCGCACGCTTCTTCGACCTTCGCCTCGTCACCGACACCGCGCAGGGTCGCATGATCGGCGGCACGGCCTTCGGTCGGGTTGACCACTTCGCCCGCGAACAGCTTCGCGCGCATACCGGCAAAGTCCTTGACCTCCGCCAATTCGGCAAATGTGTTCAGGATCGCGCTGTCGAGATGCGTCTTTGACCAGTCGAACAATATGCCGCCCGGAGCCAAGGGGTCGTCCGTCGCCTCGCCGGCCAGTTCGATCCGGCCGGAGAGCATCGCCACGCGGTCTTGCCCTCCCGGCTCGTCCGCGCCTTCGCCGCCATCACGCTTGGCGCTGAACAGTTCGAGCAATGTCGGTCGCGGGAGCTGCTTCAGGGCGCTCCAGATGTCGGCAGCGGTGTCGGGCATGAGCTTGGTGCAAAAGTCCTTTGAAGGTGGCAGGCCAAGCGACTAGGGGTTTGCGCGATGAATGAGAACCCCCGCCTCGTGCAACCGGATGCCGATGCCGATCCGGACACAGCACACACTCACCGAACCGCCGACACCGAACAGGAAAGTTGGGGCGACTTTACCAAGTTCCTGCTGAAGCTGGTTGTGGCGGTGCTGATCTTCCGCAGTTTCATCTTCTCGCCCTTCACGATTCCCAGCGAGAGCATGCTGCCCACGCTGCGCAATGGCGATTATCTGGTGGCGGCGAAGTGGCCCTATGGCTTTTCCAAGCTGTCCCTGCCGTTCGAAGCGCCGCTGATCCCGGGCCGCATCTTCGCCAGCCTGCCCGAACGCGGCGATGTGGTGATCTTCAAACATCCGGTGGACGGCACCGACTATGTCAAACGCGCAATCGGCCTGCCGGGCGACACGGTGGAGCTTCGTGCAGGCACGGTCATTCTCAACGGCCAGCCGCTCGCCCAGCAGCGTGGCAGCTATGTCGACATCCCGATGAGCGAAAACACCGCCTGCCGTCCCGACGGCGGCATTCTGGTCGGCGAGGCGACGTGTCGGTATCGTCAGGTCATCGAGACTCTGCCCTCGGGCAAGAGCTATCCGACCATCGATTTCGGCCCCAATCGCAATGACGACTTCGGGCCTATCGTCGTGCCGGACGGCAAGATCTTTTTCCTGGGCGACAATCGCGACAACTCACTCGACAGCCGCGTCGTGGCTCAGCCGGGTGGCGGCGTCGGGCTGGTCGATGCCGACCTTGTTGTCGGTCGGGCCAGCATGGTCCTCTTCTCGACCGACGGCAGCGCAGAGTGGCTGTTGCCCTGGACGTGGTTCACCGCCGCACGCTGGAACCGCATCGGCAGCGACATATGAGCGAGCTTCCCGATGAAACACGCAGCTGGCTTACGGCGACCGGCTTCACAGTCGTCGACGAGGCGAAGTGGAAGCGTGCGCTGACCCACGGCAGCATGGGCGAGAAGGGCGATTACGAACGGCTCGAATTTCTCGGCGATCGGGTGCTGGGCCTGTCCATTGCCCACTGGCTGTTCGGCGAAAGCGAAGCGCCCGAAGGCAAGCTCGCCCAGCGTCTGAACGCCATCGTCAGCCGCGAAATGTGCGCACAGGTAGCGCGCGGCATTTCGGTCGCCGACCACATTCGCGTCTCGAAGCAGGCGCGCGCCGATGGCGGGCTCGATAGCGACAATATCCTCGGCGATGTCATGGAATCGCTGCTCGGCGCGCAGTTTCTCGACAACGGATTCGAAGCGGCTCGCGCAGCTCGTCCAGCAGCTGTGGCGCCCGGCCCTCGAAAGCGGCGCCGGCGAGAGCAAGCACCCCAAGAGCGCGCTGCAGGAATGGGCTGCGGGCAATCAACGCAAGCCACCGGAATACGAGGTTGTAGACCGCTCCGGGCCCGACCATGCGGCGAAGTTCACCGTGCGCGTCAGCGTCCATCGCGTCGGCGATGCGACCGCCACGGCGAACAGCAAGGGCGAGGCGGAAAAAGCGGCTGCGAAGAAATTCATGGAGACATACGGGTGACGAACACGACAACCAAATGCGGCGTCGTTGCCGTCCTCGGCGCGCCGAATGCGGGCAAGTCCACGCTGGTGAACCAGCTGGTCGGTCAGAAGGTCGCCATCACCAGCGCCAAGGCGCAGACCACGCGGGCACGGATGCTGGGGATCGCCTTGCATGACGATACGCAGATGGTGCTGGTCGATACGCCTGGCATCTTCGCGCCCAAGCGCAAGCTCGACCGGGCCATGGTCAGCGCAGCGTGGGACGGTGCGGAAAGCGCGGATGCGGTCGTTGCTGATGGTCGATCCGATCAAGCAGCGCCGCCACGAGCTGGATCCGCTGGTCGAAGCGCTCGCCAACAGGCCGGAACGCAAGATCCTGGTGCTGAACAAGGTCGACAAGGCTAAGAAAGAACCCTTGCTCGCATTGGCACAGGAGCTGGGAGAAAAGGTCGACTTCACGGAAGTGTACTTTGTTTCCGCGCTGACCGGCGACGGCGTTCCCGCACTGAAGGACGCGCTTACCAAGCTGATGCCCGAAGGCCCGTGGATGTATCCCGAAGATCAGGTCTCCGACGCCAGCGAGCGCCTCCTCGCCACCGAAATTACGCGCGAACAGCTCTACAAGCAGTTGCACGAGGAACTGCCCTACGACAGCGCGGTGCGACCGGAGAAATACATCCAGCGGCCGGACGGCAGCGTGGAAATTCACCAGCAGATCGTCGTCATGCGCGACAACCAGCGCGCCATCGTGCTCGGCAAGGGTGGCAGCCGTATAAAAGAAATCGGCACCGCCGCGCGCGAGGAACTGTCCGAACTGCTAGGCCAGAAGGTCCACCTCTTCCTCCACGTCAAAACCGACGAACGGTGGAGCGAGGACAAGGAGATGTTCGAGGAGATGGGGCTGGAGTGGAAGGGGTAGCTAGCGCTTCTTCGCAATCTTGATCTTGTTTTTCTTGGCGAAGTCCTTGGTGGATTCCTCGCTGCGGCCGAGCGCCTTGGCGATCTGCTTCAGCCCCTGTCCCTTGCCGGCGAGGGTGCGGAGCTGGCCCGCCTCCTCGCCCGTCCAGGGTTGCTTGTGCCGCTCGAAGCGTTCCTTGCTCATCAATCGGCCTTCTTCTTTGCCGCAGCCTTCTTCTTCGGCGCCGCCTTCTTCTTGGCCGGAGCCTTGCGCTTCTTCTTCGCCGGCGCTTTTGCAGCACGCGCATCGATCAGTTCGATCGCCTGCGCTTCTGTCACGTCTTCGGGCTTCATGTCCTTGGGGATCGTAGCATTGGTCGTGCCGTCGGTGACATAGGGGCCATAGCGGCCCGGCATGACCTTCATCTCGCCGCCGCTGGTCGGGTGTTCGCCCAGCGTCTTGATCGGTTCGGCCCGCCCTCGCCCGCCGCCCTTGCGGTTGGCGGCCTGCGCAAGGATGTCGACCGCGCGGTTCATGCCGACCTCGAAGACTTCGCGCGTGTTCGACAGCTTGCCGTATTTGCCGTCATGCTTGAGATACGGCCCGTAGCGACCGATCGCGGCTTCGATTTCCAGTCCCGTCTCCGGATGCGCGCCGACGATACGGGGCAGACCTAAGAGCTTCAGCGCCCATTCCAGATCGAAGTCTTCCAGATCCTTCGGAATGCTGGCGCGCTTTGCATCCTTGCCCTCGCCCAGCTGGACGTATGGGCCGAAGCGGCCCGTCTTGCGCTCGACCGGCAGGCCGGTCTCGGGGTCTTCTCCCATGACGCCGTCATTCGCGCCGTCGTCGCCTTCGCTACCGGGCTTGGCGAACTGGCGGGTGAACTTGCATTCGGGATAGTTGGCGCAAGCAACGAATGCGCCGAAGCGGCCACCGCGCAGTGCCAGCCGGCCATCCTCGCGCCCTTCGGTCTCGCAGAGCGGGCAATGGCGCGGGTCTTTGCCATCTTCGCGCTCGGGGAAGAGATAATCGGACAGGAACTCGTCCAGCACCTCGGTCACTTCCGAGGGCTTCTTGTCCATGACCTCTTCCGTCTTCGGCTTGAAGTCGCGCCAGAAGTCGGCGAGCAGCTTCTTCCACTCCTCGCGCCCGTCGGACACGGTATCGAGCTCGTCCTCCATTCCGGCGGTAAAGTCGAACGACACGTAACGCTCGAAAAAGCGCTCCAGAAATGCTGTCAGAAGTCGCCCGGACTCCTCTGCAAAGAAACGGTTTTTCTCCATTCGCACGTAGTTACGATCGCGCAGGGTCTGAAGCGTGGAGGCGTAGGTAGAGGGTCGCCCGATGCCGAGCTCTTCAAGCTTCTTTACCAGGCTCGCCTCGCTGAAACGGGGCGGTGGCTGCGTAAAGTGCTGGTTCGCCTCGACTGCCTTCTTAAGCGGGCTGTCGCCCTTGTTGACGATAGGCAGCATGCCGTCTTCGTCATCGTCCGAAGGCTCGTCCCGGCCTTCCTGATAGACCGCGAAGTAGCCGGGGAACTTCACCACCTGGCCGGTCGCGCGCAGCTCGTGCTGGCCGGTGCCGTCGCGCAGCGTAATCGTGGTGCGTTCGAGATTGGCGGAGGCCATCTGGCTTGCCATCGCGCGCTTGAAGATCAGGTCGTAGAGCTTGCCCTCGTCGCCCGATCCAGCGCGGTCGCGGCTGAAGTCGGTCGGGCGAATTGCCTCGTGCGCTTCCTGCGCGTTCTTTGCCTTCGACGCATAGAAGCGCGGCTTGTCGGGAAGGTAGTACGCGTCGTAACGATTGGCGATGGCCTTGCGGCAAGCATCGATCGCACTGCCGTCCATCTGCACGCCGTCGGTACGCATGTAGGTGATTGCGCCAGCCTCATAGAGCGACTGTGCGCAGCGCATGGTGTGGCTGGCGGAGAAGCCCAGCTTGCGCGCGGCCTCCTGTTGCAGCGTCGATGTGGTGAACGGCGGGGCAGGACTGCGTTTTAGTGGCTTGGTCTCGATCTCCTCGACCGTGAAAGCGCGCATCCTCGACCGCCTTCTTCGCCGCCTTGGCGCTGCCCTCGTCGCCCAGCGTCAGCTTCTGAAGCTTCTTGCCGTCGAACTTGACCAGCCGCGCGTCGAACTCGGTGCCGTCCTGCTCCAGCTTGGCGAGGACGGACCAGTATTCGTCTGCCCTGAAGTGTTCGATCTCGATTTCGCGGTCGACGATCAGGCGCAGCGCGACCGACTGCACGCGGCCCGCGCTCTTCGCACCCGGAAGGCGGCGCCACAACACCGGCGAGAGCGTGAAGCCATACAGATAGTCCAGCGCGCGGCGAGCCAAATAGGCGTCGATCAGAGGCTGATCGAGCTCTCGCGGCGACTTCATCGCTTCGGTCACAGCAGCCTTGGTGATGGCGTTGAACGTTACGCGGTCGACCTTGTCGGGCAGCGTCTTGCGCTTGGCGAGCAGCTCGCGAACGTGCCAGCTGATCGCTTCGCCTTCGCGGTCGGGGTCGGTGGCAAGGACGAGCCGGTCGGCCTTCTTGGCCGCGTCGCTGATTTCCTTGAAGCGGCTCTGCTTGTCGCGATAAAGCTCCCAGTCCATCGCGAAATCTTCGTCCGGGCGCACGCTGCCGTCCTTGGGCGGCAGGTCGCGGACATGTCCGTAGCTGGCCAGAACCTTGAAGTCCTTGCCGAGGTATTTCTCGATGGTTTTCGCCTTTGCGGGCAATTCGACGATAACGAGTTGCATTGAGGTCTGGAGCAGTCCCTTACGTGTACGTATGTGTATACGCGCGAAAATGGGGTTCGGGTTTCGGGGGCGTCAAGCGGGATTGTTGCGGGTGGGAATGGGTGCGACCGCTAACGACCCGAATTCGGCGCTGCCATACGGTCCTCGTTACCTGATGTTTGTCGTCAGTTGAAGCTGACTATACGCCAGCGCAAACGCTCTGCTCGAACTTGTACGAGTTGCCTTGCTGGTCACGACGATCAGAAGGAGATACGCAAACTCATCAATCCGTATTCGCTCAAACGCCGAACGGGCTGTTGTTTCGCAGAACGAGGCGATCAGTGGGACGGGTCCTCAGACTAAGGGACGCGGGCAGGCTCAAAGCCGCGGCGAATGGCCAAGCTCCATAAGGTTCGACGACGAAGGCTCTGACTGCTTTTGGATCGGTACGCATCGGGAAGAATTCGTTTTGTCAAAGGAGGTGGATAAGTCTCGACCGCGGGAACATCTGCGGCTCGATGCGCGATCGCACTCGTGGGGAGATCGTAAAGCGCGGTCAGGTCTGCGACGCGGAGCACCAGTCGCCTGAGCTGTGAGATTGCGAAGCGGGTGACAGGAGATACCAGCTAGGAACAGTAATACAGGTCCGCAAACGACCGCTGCAATGAAAAGAGAGCGCCCGAGCTTCATTTTAATCGAGGTCGTGCCCGACTGATTGCACAGGCATCAAATTTGTAAGGAATCACCAGGGTTACTCTCAATCAAACGTCAGTTTAAGACAGGTTGTTTCGCAAAACTAGGCTATCCGACATCCACCCAATATCAGTCGCTAAGCCAAGCTCACCCGCCCCGCAGCATGCCGCTCCAGCCGACCGGCAATTTCCAGTTCCAGCAGCGCCAGTTGCACCGCGGCCGCGCTGTCGCCCGACTGGCGGATCAGTTCGTCCACGGCGACCGGCGCGGTGGTCAGCAGTGCGGCGATGTCGGCCGGTTCGGCGTCGGCCATTTCCTCCGGTGCGAAATCGAATGTGCGACCGGTTCGCGGAAGGTCGAGCGGGGCTGGCCGTCGAAGCCGTGCAGCAGTTCGACCACGTCCTCGGGCGATTGCACCAGCACGGCGCCTTCGCGGATCAGGTGGTTGCAGCCGTGGCTGCGCGCCTCCAGCGGGCTGCCGGGGATCGCCATGACCTCGCGCCCTGCCTCGCCCGCCAGCCGTGCGGTGATGAGGCTGCCGGATTTGACCGCGGCCTCGACCACCAGCGTACCGCCGGCCAGCCCGGCGATGATGCGGTTGCGGCTGGGGAAGTGGCTGCCGCGCGGTTCGGTGCCCGGCGGCTGTTCGGCGATCAGCAGGCCATCGCTGGCGATCCGTTCCTGCAAGTCGGCGTGCTGCGGCGGATAGGCGATGTCGATCCCGCTGGCGATCACGCCGATGGTGTCGGGGAAACGCGCCCTCATGCGCCGCCCCGTCGATCCCGCGCGCAAGACCGGAGACGACGGTGAAGCCCTCCGCCGCCAGCGCCGCTCGCGAAGTCGCGCGCCAGCTTCACCGCCGCCGCGCTGGCATTGCGCGCGCCGACCATGGCGACGCAGGGCTTCGCCGCGAGCGACAGGTCGCCGCGATAAGTGATGATCGGCGGAGCGCCGCCAATCTCGCGCAGCAGTGCGGGATAGTCGGGCTGGTCGTGAAACAGATATTTCGCGCCGGCCTTGCGCACCGCGTCGACCTCCGCTCGATCCGGTCGGACAGCGCCGCGCGGTATTGCCGACCTCCCTTCCTGCCGAGATCGGGCAAAGCCTCCAGCGCGTCTACCGCCGTGCCGAACCGGGCGAGCAATGCGCATAGCTGACCGGCCCGATATTGGGCGAGCGCAGCAGGCGGATGCGGGCGAAGGCTTCGTCTTGCGACAGCGCGCAGGTACGGATCGGGCTGTGGCATTCTTGCTCGCGCCGACTTTCGGTTCGGTGCCGGCGAACAGGCGCCCGATATTCTCGCGGTGGAGCTAAACGATCAGCACCGCGATCGCCGACAAGGACCCGCGCCATCGCGAACCAGCCGAAACACGAGCCGCCGCCGCAGCCGCCACGACCGCCGTCATCCCGGCGAGCGAGCTAATGCGGAAAATCGCCAGCACGCCCAGCCAGACGCCAGCGTAAACCAGCGCCAACGGGCCAGCCCGATGCCGAAAGCGACGCCCGCATGGGTCGCCACGCCCTTCCCGCCCTTGAATTTGAGCCAGACCGGGAAGCAATGGCCGATCACCGCGACCAGCGCGGCCAGCCCACATCGTCCGGAAATACTGCCAGGCGATCAACACCGGCACGAACCCCTTCGCCAGATCGAGCAGCAGGGTGGCCGCGGCCAGCCCCTTGTTGCCGGTGCGCAGCACATTGGTCGCGCCGATATTGCCGCTGCCTTGCTGCGCACATCGCCCATGCCCGCCGACCTTGGTCAGCAGCAGGCCGAACGGGATCGATCCGAAAGCGTAACCGAGCATGCGGTGCCACAGACATTATCTAATATTTCCGCTTCCACCCGCATATCCGATCGCGCCGAGCTTGTCGAAGCGCCGCACTCTTTTCTAGCGCTGCTCATAAAAGAAGGACGGCCTTCGACAAGCTCAGGCCGAACGGATATCGGACCATTTGACGAATGCTAACTGCCCCCATCCTGTTGTTCGATTCCGGCGTTGGCGGTCTGTCGGTCCTGGCCGCAGTTGCGCAAGCTGCTGCCCGATGCGCCGGTGCATCTACGCGGCCGACTACGCCGGCCTGCCCTACGGCACGAAGAACGAGGCGGAGATTGCCGCGCGGGTCGCGGGCTGCTCGGCCGGATGAGCGAGCGGTATCAGCCGCGCCTGATCTGCATCGCCTGCAACACCGCCTCCACCATCGCGCTGGGTATGGTGCGCGATGTGCTGGAGGTGCCGATTGTCGGCACGGTCCCCGCAATCAAGCCCGCCGCCGCAAGTCGACGCAACCGGGCGTCATCGGCACTTCTGGGCACAGAGGCGACGATCCGCCAAGCTATGTCGACGATCTGGAGGCGGAATTCGCGGCGGGATAAACCCTGCTGCGCCATGCGGCGCCCGATCTGGTGACTCGGCCGAGGCGAAATTGCGCGGGCGAACCGTCGCTCCGGCCGCAGTCGCGCGAGGCGTGGCGGCTTGACGTCATCAGCCCGGCCGAGCGATATCGATACCGTCGTGCTCGCCTGCACCCATTTCCCGCTGCTGCGGGACGAACTGGGCGAGGAATTGCGGGCCATGTCAAGTTGATCGACGGGGCGGAGGGCATCGCGCGGCGGGTCGCCGCACTGCTCGAGGGACAGGAATTCGACCCGCAGCACCCGGACCGGATGCTGGTTACCACCGGCACTGCCGAAGTCTCGCAGCCCTGCGCCGAACACTTGGCGAATCACGGCCTGATCGCATGCTCGATAGGACTTAACGCGAATCGTTCGCAAAGATCGCGGTGGAAAATCGCGTCGCCATTACCGCCCCTATACTGCCGCCGACGGGCGGGCCGAAGGCAAGCGCGTATGAATTACGACCAGATCTTCGACCAGGCGATTGATCGCCTCCATGCCGAAGGCCGTTACCGCGTCTTCATCGACATCCTGCGCAACAAGGGTGCGTATCCCAACGCGCGCTGCTTTCACGGGCACAACGGCCCCAAGCCGATCACGGTGTGGTGCTCCAACGATTACCTCGCGATGGGCCAGCACCCCAAGGTGATCGAGCGCGATGGAAGACGCGCTGCACGATGTCGGCGCAGGCATCGGCGGCACCCGCAATATCGGCGGCAACACGCATTACCACGTCGAGCTGGAACACGAACTGGCCGACCTGCATGGCAAGGAAAGCGCGCTGCTGTTCACCAGCGGCTATGTCTCCAACGATGCGACGCTTTCCACCTGGCCAAATTGCTGCCCGGCTGCGTGATCTTCTCCGACGAGCTGAACCATGCCAGCATGATCGCGGGCATCCGCAATTCGGGCTGCGAGAAGCGGGTGTTCCGCCACAACGACCTGGAACATCTGGAAGAATTGCTGGCCGCCGAAGACGCCGGACACGCCCAAGCTGATCGCCTTTGAAAGCGTCTATTCGATGGACGGCGATGTCGCGCCGATCCACGCGATCTGCGATCTGGCCGAGAAATACAACGCGCTCACCTATATCGACGAAGTGCACGCCGTCGGCATGTACGGCGCGCGCGGCGGCGGCATTTCCGAACGCGACGAAGCGGCTGACCGGATCGACATTATCGAAGGCACGCTGGGCAAGGCGTTCGGCGTGATGGGCGGCTATATCGCGGCCGACAGCAAGATCGTCGATTGCATCCGCAGCTATGCCCCCGGCTTCATCTTCACCACCTCGCTCAGCCCGGTACTGGTGGCAGGCGTGCTGGCATCGGTGAAGCATCTCAAAGTCCTCCAGCGAAGAACGCGATGCGCAGCAGGCCAACGCCGCCATGCTGAAGGCGATGATGCGCGATGCGGGCCTGCCGGTGATGGACAGCGACCACGCATATCGTGCCGCTGATGGTCGGCGATCCGGTGCGCGCCAAGAAGATCAGCGACATCCTGCTGGCCGAATACGGCGTCTATGTTCAGCCGATCAATTACCCGACCGTGCCCGCGCGGCACAGAGCGCCTGCGCTTCACCCCCGGCCCCGCGCACACCGAAGCGATGATGGACGAGCTGACCGAGGCGCTGGTCGAAATCTGGGACCGGATGGATCTGGAACTGGCCGCGGCGGCCTAAAGTTTCCATTCCTTGCTCTGTGCGCCCCAGTTCGCTAGAGCCGCCTGAAACAAAATTCAGGAGCACACATGAGCGGCACACCGGACCAGACCTTTGCCGAAGTCGTGCTCGGGCGCAAATCTATCCGCGGCTATCTCGACAAGCCGGTGCCGCGCGAACTGATCGAGGAAGTGCTGGCGCTCGCGATGCGCTCGCCCACCTCGATGAACACCCAGCCGTGGCATTTCCACGTCATCACCGGCGAACCGCTCGACCGCATCCGCAAGGGCAATACCGAGCGTATTCTGGCTGGCGAGCCCGACAGCCGCGAGTTTCGGCGGGGCGAGCCGTTCGCCGGCGTCCACCGCGATCGGCAGGTCGAAGTCGCCAAGCAGTTGTTCGGCGCAATGGGCATCGCCCGCGACGACAAGGACGCGCGGCAGGACTGGGTGCTGCGCGGTTTCCGCCAGTTCGACGCGCCGGTCTGCGTCATCGTGACCTATGACCGCGAACTGTCGACCAGCGACGACACTGCCTTCGATTGCGGCGCGGTGACCACCGCGCTGGTCAACGCCGCATGGTCGCGCGGGCTTGGCTGCGTGATCAATTCGCAGGGCATCATGCAAAGCCCGGTGGTGCGCGAACATGCCGGCATTCCCGACGATCAGGTGATCATGAAGGCCGTCGCGATGGGCTGGCCCGATCCGGACTTCCCCGCCAATGCCGTGGTGAGCGAGCGCAAGAGCGTGGACGAAGCGGCGCGGTTCGTCGGCTTCGTCAAGCGCGTTTCGTCCGCGCCGCCATGTGTGGCGTCGGCAAGCCAACTTGCTCGGATCAAACACGAAACAGGCTTTATGCCGTTTAAGCGGATTAACCCGATATAGAAGTTTCTGCGTCAATGGAATGGGCTGGCCCCAAGTCGCTCCATGCGCTGCCATCAGCGAATGTGACGACCAAAGAGCCGGCCACGCGGCGAATGCCGGATCATGCAGGCACACGGGCATGCAGGAACTCAAGGTATCCGATACGTCGGCGTTCGAAGTGCCTGTTGCCCTGGATGAAAGCGGCAGACTTTCGGATTATTGTGTCCGGCAAGCCCTGACGATGATGGATACTCACGGTCTGGTCGTTCTGACCAACCTGCTTCCGATCAGCGAAGCGGATATCGGGCTCGAGGCCGATGCGCCTGACCATCGACGATCCGCGTCGCAGCCGGAGCGCCGTCGCCAGCGAGACCGACAATTGCTATCTGCGCCACGACTTCTGCGCCCTATCCGGATCGACCTCGCTGCGGTAAAGGGCTTTGTCGGCCATGCGGTGCCAGCGGTGGAGGGCGTGCTTTCGGAATATTACGGCCGGTCGCGGCCGGTGCTCGAAGTCGCGGCACCTTCACCAGCGATCTCGGATTCATGCCGCATCAATATATCCACCGCGATCCGAGCGGCGTATCTCAGATGTTCGCGGCGGGGGAATCATCTCGCGCGCAGCAGGGCGGGACCGTGATTCGTTCCCGGCACGCAGCATGTAGGCGGCGTCGGAAACAATCATGGCGGACGAGGCCTATGCGTTGAATGGAGCTGTTCCGGAGCGAGGGCAGAATTATCGCATCTGTCGATCGCACGAACTTGGGCTGCAGAACGCTATGGCACATGAGCACAAGGTGGTGACGCGCGCCGCTGGCGCCCGGCGAATTTCTGCGACCGGGTATTTTCGACCAAGTGGGATCAGCACCAACCCAATCTGCTGCGCTTTGTGCTGGGAAAGAATGTCCCAGTGCAGCCTAAGCGTATGCTCGGGCCGCGCACGTTGTGGAAGCCGCTAGGCCGCCAGCGAGAGGCGCTCGACAAGCTGTTCACGCCGGTGCAGATGGCGCCGCGCTGGCACGGTCATTCTCTACGGGGCGATCTGCTCCACGTCCGGGCCTGACAACCGGTCGTCGCACCCGGCATGAGTCGTCACCGGCAAATATTGCAGGATTTGCGCGGCGCGACAACATCGCCGCGCAGATGCAGGCTTGGCGCACATGGCGATAACTCGACGGGTTTCGCCTGATGATCGGCACCGCATTGACGGCCGATACCGCTCTGTTGCAGCGACGATCATGGACGCCGCCGACCTGCATCGGCCGTCGGCCGAGAACGGCCGATCGCACCGGGCAAGACGCCGTGGCATTGATCGCGGCGCAGGGAATCCGCTGGACGACGTATCGGTTTACAAAGCCCGCCTTGCGAAGGCAGGACGGCAAGGTGATTGCACTGGATTAGGCGCAGCCGACGCGGGAGTGCCTGCTTACCTCAGGCTCACCACGTTGTCCGCCGCGGGGCGTGCGCGGGCTGCCGTCGTACAGGCTCGCCATCGGTTCGTCCTCACCACGATGCGCTGCTGCGCCGAAGCCGTTGAAGCCGGTCTTCATCGCCGCGCCATATGCGCCGAGCATGCCGATTTCGATGTAGTCGCCCGCCTGGATGTCCTCGGGCAGGGGAAAGGACCCGGCATGTAATCGGCATCGTCGCAGGTCGGACCGTAGAAGGCGAAATCCGATCTCGGCCTCGATCAGATCGTCTTCCAGCGCACGGACCGGAAACTTCCAGTCGACATGCGCGGCATCGAACAGCGCGCCATATGCGCCGTCGTTGATGTAGAGCTCTTCGCCGCGGCGCTTTTCCACCTTCACGATGAGGGAGGAGTATTCGGCGCACAGCGCGCGGCCCGGCTCGCACCACAGCTCGGCGTTGTAGGCGATCGGCAGCGCGTAGAAGTGCTGGTGGATGATCTGGAAGTAGTCTTCCAGCGGCGGCGGCTCCATGCCGGGATAGACCGACTGGGAAAGCCCCCGCCCACATCGATCATGTCGATCACCACCGATGCTTCGGCAATGGCGGCACGGGTGCGGTCGAGCGCCTGAACATAGGCGAACGGGCTCATCGCCTGGCTGCCGACGTGGAAGCACACGCCCAGCCAGTCGGCATACTGGCGGGCCTCCTGCAGCAGGCCGGGCGCTTCGGTCAGGTCGCAGCCGAACTTGGCCGCGAGCGACAGCGCGGCATGCTCGCTCGAGACGCGCAGGCGGACGCAAAGGCGCAGATCGGTGGCCGCCTCGCCGTCATCGTCGCGGCACGCCTCGACGATCTTCTCCAGTTCCTCGACCGAATCGAGGCTGAAGGTCTTCACGCCGTGCTGATGATACGCCTCGCGGATCGCGCCGGGCGTTTTGACCGGGTGCATGAAGCACAAGGACGCCTCGGGCAGAATCGCGCACGATGCGCACTTCGGCGATGGAGGCGACGTCGTAATGGGTGACGCCAGCATCCCACAGGATGCGCATCAGATCGGGCGACGGATTGGCCTTCACCGCATAGAGCGACTTGCCCGGAAACTTCTCGACAAAGAAGCGGGCGGCGCGCGCCGCGGCGTGCGGGCGATTGAGAATGACAGGTTCGTCGGGCGCGAGGGCGCGGACTACAGCCTTGGCATTGGGATAGGTGTGCAACTCAAGGGACCCCCTAGACGGTTAGGTATCAAACAAGGGCTGCCTTGCGGTTGTTCCCCTTGGGGCAGCGGTCGCGCGCATATAATCTGCGCAGGATGAAAGGCAAGTGAATATGCGGCTTGCAAAGGTTGCCTTAACCAGGGACGGGTAAGGCAGTCCCATGGTTCGCGTGCTTGCCTTCCTCCTGCTTTGCCTGACGCTCGTCAGCCTGCCGGAAAGGGCGCGCGCGCAGGAAACGGATGTGCGCCTGTTCGAGAGCTCGTGTCATCTCGCCAGCAAGGAAGCGATGACCTTTGCGCAGGCGCGCGCATCGAACGACTGGCATTGCGGCGAGGATCGTCTTGTCGACCATTCGGCCCGCCAGATCTGGTTACGCCACACCGTGCCGAATTCGATCGAGCAAAACGTGGCGCTCGTCGGGATGGCCGCGCCGATGGACCGGATCGAGGTCATCGGCACAGCGCGCGACGGCGTGCAGTTCCAAACGACCGTCAGCGCGCAGGACATGGTCGCGAACTGGGCGCCGGGCAACCAATACGCAGTCCCTCTCGATGTCGACCTGACCCGCATCGATCGCCTGTACATCGGGGTCTCCGCGCCGCAGAACCATCTTATCGCGACCGAGCTCAGACTGGTCGACGTGCCGCATACGCAGACCGCCAAGGTGTCCCACAGCGTCCTGTTTGCCATGTGCCTCGGGATGCTGTTGATCGTCGCACTGCTGAGCGGGGTGATGCATGCGACGACCAGGAACCGCGACGCGCTGTATCACGCCATATTCAGTCTGATCATTGCCGTTTATGTCGCTTCGGCAAGCTCGCTTTTGTTCCTTGTCTGGCCCGGACTGGGGCTTTGGGGACGCACGATCCTAAACTACGGGTCGATGGCGCTGGCCATTTCCATGCTGGCCCCGATAGGGCTGCGCTATTTCGAGCCGGAAGTCTTAAACCACCGCTTGCGTCTCGCGCATTGAAGACAAGCGGTGCATTTTGCGCCGCGGCAGCGTTTGTGATGCCGTTATCCTACTATGCCGACTTTCAGGGACGAACGCTCTACCACTTGTCGTATCTGCCCGGCGTAGTTGTAATCGGCCACCTTTTCGTGGCCGCAGCGCGGGCGCGCAGCGAGGCCATCAAGGGCTTCCTTATCGCTTGGGCAGCGCCCATCGTCTTCGGCGTTGAGCGGATGCTGCGCGGGGTCAATTTCTACGCGGCGCCGCTGTGGTTCGACTATTTCTTCTTTGTCGCACTGGCGTTTCAAACGGTGGTGATGACCATCGTGATCGCCCTGCGCGCAGACCGCATTCGCCGCGAACGCGATCATGCCCGCATCCATGCGCAACTGGCCGAAGAACAGGCCCTGCGCGATTTGTCGACGGGCCTTGAGAATCGCCGCGCGTTCGATGCGTACAAATGGCGCGAGGGCAGCGCGCTGGTGATTTTCGATGTCGACCGGTTCAAGTCGATCAACGATACCTATGGTCACGAAACCGGCGATGCCGTGCTGCGCGCAGTCGGCATGGCCTTGCAACAGACGGTCAACGAGGGGCTGGCGCGCGGTGCATGGCGGATCGGCGGAGAGGAATTCGTCATCGCCATCGACCCGTGCGATCTACAGCACGCGATGAGCCGCGCCGAACATGCGCGCAGTGCCATCGGCGCTCTGGTTGCCGGCCTTGTCGAAGGGCTCGACGGTCCGGTTACGGCCAGCGGGGGTCTCGCCATCGTCGGGAAAAGCCACACGGAAGCCCTGCGTGAGGCCGATGCGGCGCTTTACCAGGCCAAGCGTAGCGGGCGGAACCGGCTTGTGCTGGCCGGCCTCGGTGTCACGGGCGAAGAGACGCCGGACAGGCGGCGCGTCGCCTAGCTCAGCCGGTCGCGGAAGGTGGCATAGCCGAACTCCTTCACCTGCTCGAGCGGGTCGCTCTCGCTGTCCCACAGCCAGATCGACGGCAGCGGCACGCCGTTGAAGGTGTTGGTCTTGACCATCGAATAATGCGCCTGGTCGAGGAAGGCGATGCGCTGGCCGGCCTGCGCGCCGCCGGGCACGCGATAATCGCCGATCACGTCGCCTGCGAGGCAGGACGGGCCGCCCAGCCGGACTCGGGCGCTGTCCGCGTCCCGCTTCCTCGCCCAGCATGGCGGGACGATAGGGCGCCTCGATCACGTCGGGCATGTGGCAGGTGGCCGAGACATCGGTGATGGCGAACGGCACTTCGTTGACGCCGGTGTCGAGGATCGTGCCGACCAGGATGCCCGCATCCAGCGCCACGGCCTCACCCGGCTCGAGATAGATTTCCGCGCCGGTGTCTTCCTTCGCGTCCTTCAGGAATTCGACCAGCTCCTCGCGCTGGTAATCGGCGCGGGTGATGTGGTGGCCGCCGCCCATGTTGATCCATTTGAGCTGGCCGAACCACGGCTCGATCGCGTCGAACACCTTGTCCCATGTGTGCTGCAGCGGCTCGAAATCCTGCTCGCACAGATTGTGGAAATGGATGCCCTCGACGCCCTCCATGATGCTCCTCGGTCAGCTGGTCGAGCGGGAAGCCGAGACGGCTGCCGGGGCTGGAGGGATCGTAGCGCGGCACTTCGCCGGTCGGCACTTGCGGATTGATGCGCAGGCCGACGTCGACAGTCGCCGCCGGTCAGCTCGCGCCTGCTCGAGGATGAGCGCTGCGCGTGCCATCTGGCCGGGCGAATTGAAGATCACATGATCCGACAGGCGGCAGACCTCTTCCAGATCCTCCGGCTTGTAGGCGGCGCAATAGGTGCTGATTTCGCCGTCGTAATATTCCGATGCCAGCCGCGCTTCCCACAGGCCGGACGTGCAGACCCCGTCGAGATATTCGCCGATCATCGGCGCGACCGACCACATGGAAAACGCCTTCAGCGCGGCACAGCATCTTGATGTCCGCCTCGTCGCGGACCTCGGCCAGCACCTGCAAGTTGGACCGCAGCTTCGCCGCGTCCACGACGAAGGCAGGGCTGTCGACGCGCGACAGGTCGAATTGGGCGAACGCGCCCGGATCGCCGGCCTTGGTTTCCATCAGAAGGATCGACCGGCCCGTCCAGCTCCTTCGACCTTCCACGGCAGGCCGTGCTCGTTCAGCATGTCCATGAAGGGATCGGGATCGAATTCTTCCATGTTGAACACGCCCTCCCCGCCCCATTTGCCCGGTCACCATCATCGCGCTGCCGATCATGGCGGGCACGCCGGTGGTGTAGCTCACGGCCTGATTGCCGGTTTCCTCGTAGGCCGCTTCGTGGCTGCAGATATTGTTGATGTAGAACGTCTTCTCGCCCGACCCGTCCAGCGCCTCGCCGGTGGCGATGACGCCGATATTGGTGTTGCCCTTGGTCGTTTCGCCCAGCGTTTCGGGCTTGGGCAGCACGGCGGCGAGGAATTGCAGGGGGACGATCTCGCGGCCCTGATACTTGATCGGCTCGATGCCGGTCATGCCGACATTCTGCAGCACGGTCAGGTGCTTGATGTATTCATCGCCAAAGGTCATCCAGAAGCGCGCACGCTCCAGTTCGGGGATGAATTTGGACGAGGCTTTCCAGCTCCTCGTGATACATCAGATAGGCGTTCTTCTTGCCCACCCCGTCGAAGTCGAACTCGGTCTTCTACCTGCATGGCCGGCGTTTCCACCCACTCGCCGTTTTCCCAGTGGCGCGCAGGCGCGGTCACTTCGCGGATGTTGATTTCCGGGTTGAAATTGGTCGCGAAGGCCTGACCGTGATCGCCGCCATTGCAGTCGAGAATATCGAGCTGGCGGATGGTCTTCAGCTTGTGCTTCTTCAGCCACATCGTGAACACGCTGGTCACGCCCGGATCGAAGCCGGAGCCGAGCAGCGCCATCAGGCCCGCTTCCTTGAAGCGGTCGTGATAGGCCCACTGCCATTTGTATTCGAACTTCGCCTCGTCCTTCGGCTCGTAATTGGCGGTGTCGAGATAATCGCACGCCCGCCTCCAGACACGCATCCATGATCGGCAGGTCCTGATATGGCAGCGCCAGGTTGACGACGAGGCTGGGCTGCACCTTGCGGATGAGGTTGACCATCGCCGGCACTTCTTCGGCGTCGATCTCGTAGGTGCGAGATGTCCTGCCCGGTGCGCTCTTCACGCTGGCGGCAATGGCATCGCATTTCGATTTGGTGCGGCTGGCGAGATGGATGTCGCCGAAGATGTCAGCGTTCATCGCCATCTTGTGGACGCAGACCGAGCTGACGCCGCCTGCGCCGATCACCAGAACTGTGCGGATTCGGATGACATCGGTGGCTCCTGATCGAAAGGCTGGGAAATTCTTGCGCGCTCCATAAGCGCAATGCGCTAGTGCGGCAAATGATCCGAGACCAACTAGTCGTACCCCGACGCCGCGAGGGCCGTGCTCGCCGCGGCAGAGGCCGTGCCGACATCGCTTGCCGCCCACCCCGCTCCTGCCGGTCCAGATTGGCGGGGTGCGGTGCTGTGCTGAAGGCGGAAAGCCTGCAGCCGGTCGGCGCGTTCAAGATACGCGGCGCGTGGTGGCGGCTGTCAACCTGACCGAGGAAGAGCGCGCGGCGGGCGTGGTCGCGGTGTCGTCGGGCAATCATGCGCAGGGCGTGGCCTGGGCAGCCAAGCGGCTGGGAATTCCTGCGACCGATCGTGATGCCGCGCGATGCGCCGCAGGTGAAGCTGGACGCGACGCAGGCGCTGGGCGCGGAGATCGTGCTGTACGAACGGCCAGGCGAGGACCGGGACGAGGTGGCCGCGCAACTGCTGCGCGAAGAGCAGGCGGCACGCTCGTCCATGCATTCGGCGATCCGTGGGTGATCGAGGGGCAAGGCAGCGCCGGACATGGAGGCGAGCGCGCAGCTGGGCAGCGGGCGCAGCCGTCGCGCTTCATCGTGTGCTGCGGTGGTGGCGGACTGGCGGCAGGCCTCGTCGCTCGCCTGTCCGGACAGCGCGATCATGTCCGGTCGAGCCGGAAGGCTGGGACATGGTCGGACAGGCCCTGCGAGCGGGCAGAGATCGTCCGGGTCGGCGACAATCCGCCCGCGACGATCTGCGATGCCTTGCAACCCGATGCGACCAAGCCGATCAATCTCGACGTTCTGCAGGGGCGGGCGCGAGCCGGGAGTGACCGTGACCGACGAAGAGGTCCGCGCGGCGCAGCGTTTCGCCTTTTCGCAGCTCAATCTCGTGGTCGAACCGGGCGGCGCGGCGGCGCTGGCGGCGGCGCTGGCGGGCAAGGTTCCGGCTGGACGAGAACACGGTCATCATGCTGACCGGCGGCAATGTCGATCCCGATGCTTTCGCGCGACGATCTCCACAGGCACCGATCTGTGACATTCGACAACGCCCGCAAGCGCTTGCAGTCCAGGCGCGAACAGGGGAGGGATTCAGCAATGCAGGCACAAATGCTCGCACCGGCAGCCGTGCTGGTCGTCTGGTCGCTCATTATGCTGTTCTGGATCGCGGCCACCCGCTTTCCGGCCATGAAGAAGCTGGCGCCAATTGCGGCAGCAACCGACTGACGGCAAGGCCGGCGGCGCGGACAGGATCTGGAAGGCCGTCATCCCGGACCGGGCAATATGGAAGGCGCATAATTACACGCATCTGATGGAACAGCCGACGATCTTTTATCCGGCAGTCGTTCTGATCCTTGCGATCATGGGTGCGCGGCGCGTGCGATGTGCTGGTGGCGTGGATTTATGTCGCTCTGCGGATCGTGCATTCGCTCTGGCAGTCGATGGTCAACATCATTCCGGTGCGCTATCCGCTGTTCTTCTCTTCGACCTCTCGACGCTGCCCTGTGGCTGGCCGTTCGCGCCGTCATGGCGACGCTGTTCTTCGATCCGGGAGCATTGCCGGTATGACACTGCTCACTGAGTCCGAGTTCGTCGTCAACGCCGAGATTCTGCAACCGGTCGTCGCGCTGCTGATCTGGACCATGGTCATGTGGGCGTGGATGTACGTCGACGCGCATTCCGGCGATGAGCAAGGCGGAGGATCGAGCCCGACGACGCGCGCAATACCAGCGTCGCTGCCGACAAGGCCTGCCGGACAAGGTTCAGTGGAAAGCGCACAATTACAACCATCTGCACGAACAGCCGACGGTCTTCTACGCCGTGTGCATCGTGCTCGCGATCGTGGGCAGGGCGACGAGATGAACACGCTGCTGGCGTGGATCTATGTCGGCCTGCGCGTCATTCATTCGACTGGTGCAGGCGACCGCGAACAACGTGATGGTGCGCTTCGTGCTGTTCGCGCTGTCCAGCCTGGTGCTGATCGCGCTGATCTTCCACGCGACGATCTGGTCGTTCGATATTCACATGTAACGCGAAGCCGGCGGCCGGCTTCGCTACGTCCGCCGCATTCCGCAGCCTGAGCTTCATGCACGTGACCGTCGCTGTCGACTGTCGAGCCCGGCCAGAAAGCGCTCCGCATCCAGCGCGGCCATGCAGCCCATGCCGGCCGCTGTGACCGCCTGACGATAGACATGGTCGGTAACATCGCCCGCCGCGAACACGCCCGGCACTTCGGTCTTCGGCGTGCCCGCTTCGACCAGCAGATAGCCGCCATCGTCCATCGGCAGCTTGCCCTTGAACAGTTCGGTCGCGGGCGCGTGGCCGATGGCGACGAAGGCGCCATCGACGTCGCAGCGTCGACTTATCTCGCCGGTCTGCGTGTCCTTCAGGATCGAGATGATGCCAAGCGCACCGTCCTCGGCCCGCTTCGAAGCTGTCGACCGTCTTGTTCCACAGCGTCGAAATCTTCGGGTGAGTTGAACAGGCGTTCCTGCAGAATTTTCTCCGCCCGCAATTCGTCGCGGCGGTGGATCAGCGTCACGTCGTCGGAATGGTTGGTGAGGTACAGCGCTTCCTCGACTGCGGTGTTGCCGCCGCCGATCACCGCGACCTTCTTGCCGCGATAGAAGAACCCGTCGCAGGTCGCGCAGGCCGACACGCCCTTGCCGCCCAGTTCCTGCTCGCCCGGCACGCCCAGCCATTTGGCCTGCGCCCCGGTCGCGATCACCAGCACGTCGCCGATATATTCGTCGCCGCTGTCGCCGACCGCGCGGAATGGCGAGCCGCCTGCGATATCGACATCGACGATCGTGTCCCACATCATGCGCGTGCCGACATGCTCGGCCTGCGCCTTCATCTCTTCCATCAGCCACGGGCCCTGCACCACGTCGCGAAAGCCGGGATAGTTTTCGACATCGGTGGTGATGGTCAACTGGCCGCCGGGCTGGAGGCCCTGCACCACGATCGGCTCCATCATCGCGCGCGCGCCATAGATGGCGGCCGAATAGCCTGCCGGTCCCGAACCGATGATGAGCATCTTTGTGCGGTGGGTAGCCATGTCGTGTCTTTCCGTCAGATCCCTTGCGTCGGCTGCGCTATATGGGGAAGATCGCCCTGCACGAGTCACGCGATGTAGCGTGCGCGAAGCTGGCTCTTCAACACCTCGTCCACACCTAATGCGATCTCGATATAGGCGTCGAGCGAGCCATGGTCGTGCGCGACTTCGCGCCAGAAGGTCTGCAGATAATCTTCCTGCACACCCAGCAGAGCCTTCACCGCATCCTCGTCCAGCGTGCGACCCAGCTTCGCCTCGATACCGGGTACGGACTGGCTGGCGAGCATCTGCAAAGTCGGCGCATCGTTGGTGCGCATATATTCCGCCATCTGGTCGTCTCGCGACACGCCGAGAACGTGGAGCAGGAGCATCGACGCAACACCCGTCCGGTCCTTGCCGGCAAAGCAGTGCACCAGGCTTGCCCCGTCACGCGTTGCCAGCGCCTGCAAATAGCGCGCAAACATTTCGATCATCGCGGGGTTGCGCGGCATCCGCGTGTAGACCGCCATCATCCGCTGGCGCGCGATGTCGGATGTCGAGGTGTCGGGATCGACATCCATGTGCGGCGGGCTGCTGGTGGTTTCGCCTTCGTAGGCGATGACTGTCGGCGGCAAATTCGGGCCCGCGCGCGCAAGGGTTCCGCTCGCGCTCGGACTGGCCGCGCAAGTCGATTACGGTGCGAATGCCCAGCGCATCGATGGCAGCCAGATCCGCTTCGCTCGCGCCGACATGCTGACCCGAACGCCACAGCAAGCCGGTTGCGATGCGCGCGCCATCGGCTGTCGACCAGCCGCCATAGTCGCGAAAATTGTGAATGCCTTGCAGTGGGCAGGAATGGGTCGCGAATCATGCTGGCGACCGTTGCAGGGGGAGCGCATACGGAACAACCCCTAGAGCGCATCGAACCGTCTCTTGATAGCTCTTGCCCATTGTCGCCCCAGCCGGAACGCAAGGGGACGCCGCTTCGATGCCCAAGATATTGATCGTCGACGACGACGAGATCATTGCCAAACTAGCCAGCGACATATTGCTCGATGCAGGCCACGCTTGCGGCTGGGTGCCAGATGGAGAACAGGCGCTGGACCTGCTTCGCTGGCGGCGCCCGGACCTGTTACTGCTCGACCAGGACATGCCCGGCATGACTGGCTCACAAGTGCTGCGCTCGCTTCGCAGTTCGGCAGATCTATACGATTTGCCCGTCGTCATGTTCACCGGCATCAGCGGCAAGCAGGATGAGAATGCGGCCTATCACAATGGCGCTCAGGCATACTTGCGCAAACCGTTCACGGCCGAGACGCTGCTGCGCGAAATCGACCATCTGCTGCTTGCCCGCTCGGAAAGGCCGCAGCACCTCAGCCTGATGGACCATCTCGAGCAGGCCACCGGCCGCTGGCGCGATGCCCCGCGAAAGCGCGCCATCAGCTGACGCTCAGCAGTCGGGCACGCAGTCGAGATCGCTTAGGAAGGTTTCGGTCCAGTCCTGGACATTGTCGTCGCGCACGGTAGCGATAAGGGTATCGTAGCGTGCCTTGCGCTCCGCCAGCGGCATATCGAGAGCTGTGCCGATCGCATGCGAGAGATCGTCCGGGCTGTGCGGGTTGACCAGCAGCGCCTCGCTCATCTGCGATGCCGCCCCGGCAAAGCGCGACAGGATCAGCACACCCGGATCCTCCGGGTCCTGCGCAGCGACATATTCCTTCGCCACCAAGTTCATGCCGTCGCGCAAGGGTGTCACCAGCCCGATCTTTGCCGCCCGGAAGAAGCCGAACAATTCGGCATGGCTGTAGCCGCGATTGACGTAGCGCACGGGGACGAGGTCCACCTCGCTGCGAGCCCCGTTGATCTGGCCAGTCTTCTGTTCGAGCTCGGCGCGGATGCGCTGGTAGCTGTCGACATCCTCGCGGCTGGGCGGCGCAATCTGCACGAAGACCAGGTCGCGGGTGCGCTCCGGAAAGGTGTCGAAAAAGCGCGAAATGCCGTCGAGCCGTTCGGGCAAGCCCTTGGAATAGTCCAGACGGTCGACGCCGATCATTACGGTGCGATCCCTGCTCGACACTGCCAGTCGCTGCTGGGCATGCCGCGCATCTTCGGACTGGCCAAGCGCGCTGAAGTGGTCCCAGTCGATCCCGATGGGATATGCGCGAGCGATGGTCGTGCGGCCATCCAGCGTGATTTCGCCATTCGCCTCGTCGACCTGCGCGCCCAGTTCGGTGCGGCAGTAGTGCAGAAAGCTGTCGAGCCATTCATCGGTCTGGAAGCCGAGCAGGTCATAATGCAGCATCGTGCGCACCAACCGCTCGTGATAGGGCAGCGAAACGAACAGGCGCGTGGCTGGCCAGGGAATGTGCAGGAAGAAGCCGATGCGTTGCTTGCACCCGCGCGCGCGCAACCGCTCTCCCAGCGGCATCAGGTGGTAGTCGTGCACCCAGACGATGTCGTCGCTTTCCAGCAGCGGGCTCGACAAGTTCGGCGAAACGTTCGTTGACCCGCTCGTAGCCCTTACCGGTTTCGCGCTCGTACTTCGCCAGATCCAGGCGATAGTGGAATAGCGGCCAGAGTGTCGAATTGGCGTAGCCGTTGTAATATTCGTCGATGTCGTGCTGCGACAAATCGATGGTCGCGGTGGTCACTCCGTCGCTGGTCTGCGTGGCGATGTTGCCGGTGCGACCGGTATCGCTTTCCTCGCCCGACCAGCCGAACCACAGGCCCCTGCGGTCCTTCAATGCCGAATGCAGCGCGCCCGCCAGTCCGCCCTGCGCACCTGCAACGCCGCGCGCCTTGGGCACCGCCACCCGGTTGGAGATGACGACGAGCCGGGCGTCCGCGCTCAACGCACGTCGCTCCACGGCTTGGAAAGATGGCCAGCGCAATTGATGATACCTACCAGCGAGTAGGTCTGCGGGAAGTTCCCCCACAGTTCGCCGGTCTCGTAGTCCAGATCCTCGCTGAGCAGGCCCGAACGCGTGCGATGGCCGAGCATGGCTTCGAACAGCGCACGCGCCTCGTCGCGGCGCCCGGTCAGCGCCAGTGCCTCGATCAGCCAGAAGGTGCAGACGTTGAAAGCGGTTTCCGGCGCGCCGAAATCGTCCTCGGCGGCGTAGCGCAGCATGTGGTCGCCGCGCCGCAGCGTCTTTTCCACTGCGGCGAAGGTATTGCTGGAAGCGCTCATCGTCGGGCGCAAGGTAGCGCAGTTCCACCATCTGGAGCAGGCTCGCATCGAGATAGTCGCTCTCGAAGCTTGCCTTGTAATGAGCGCCCTCCTCGCTCCACGCCTTCGCGCTCGATCGTTGTGCGGATGGCGTCTGCCCGTTCGCGCCAGTGATCGGCGCGGTCTGTCTTGCCCAGTTGCTCGGCCACCTTCGCCAGCCGGTCGCAGGCGGCCCAGCACATGACGGCGGAGTAAGTGTGGACCTCCTGCCGGGTGCGGAATTCCCACAATCCGGCATCGGGCTGGTCGTGCTTCTCCCACGCCTTTTCGCCGACATCCTCCAGATGCGCAAAGTCGCGCTCGTCGGCCATGCGCAACAGCCTCGTGTCGAAGAACGCCTGCGCAGTGGGCATGACGATCTGGCCGTAGCAATCGTGTTGCACCTGCTTGTAAGCTGCATTGCCGATCCGCACGGGGCCGTTGCCGCGGTATCCGGCAAGGTTTTCCGCCTCCCATTCGTGCAGTTCGGCCTCGCCCATCACGGAATAGAGCGGCTGGATCTGCCCGCCCTGTGCCTGGTCGACGATATTGCGCAGATAGGCGAGATACTTCTCCAGCACGTCGAGCGCGCCGATGCGGTTCAAGGCCTGCACCGTGTAATAGCTGTCGCGAATCCAGCAGTAGCGGTAGTCCCAGTTCCGCCCGCTCTCCGGGGCCTCGGGGATCGACGTGGTCAGGGCCGCCACGATCGCGCCCGTTTCCTCATGCTGGCAAAGCTTGAGCGCGATGGCCGCGCGGATGACCTCGTCCTGCCATTCGAGCGGGATATGCAGCCCGCGCACCCAGTGCTGCCAGTATTTCAGGGTGCTGGCTTCCATGCGCCGCAATTCGCTGCGGATATTGCCTACGAAAGGCTCGTCCGGGCCGAGGAAGAAATGCTGGTCGCTCTCGACGCGGTAGCTGCGGCCTTCAAGGATATAGCCTATCGGCGCGTCGGTGCTGAGCCTCAAGCCCTGCTCGCCCACGAGATAGCGGATGTGATTGGTCCCGTTGGTGGTCGGGGCGAGCTGTTCCGCCGTGGTTCATCATCGGCGCGAGCGTCACACGCATGCGCGGGGCACCTGCCACAGGGCGTATGATGCGCGTGAAGGCGACGGGACGGTACATCCGGCCCGACGTTTCGAAGCGCGGCGCGAAATCGTAGATTTCCAGTGCGCTGCCGTCCTCTGCCTCCAGCCGGGTGACGAGGATCGGGCTGTTGCGGACGTAGCGCTGCGACGAGGATACCTGCCCTTCCAGCTCGAACCGCCAGGTTCCGACATCGTCCCGGTCGCCATTGAGCAGCGAGCAGAACACCGGATCGCCATCCACCCGCGGGACGCAGCCCCAGACGAAGCCGCCGTCCGTGTCGACCAGCGCGCTGACCTGGCAATTGCCGATGGGAGACAGTTCGAGATCGGACATCAAAGCTCCAGCCATGCGTGCACGGCCTCGACCGTGGCGAAGGTGATAGCGCGCAGCCTCGCTCGCGACGTTCGCCGACTGCAACGCCGAAGCCTGCGAATTCGATTGCGCCGCGCATGCCGTCTTCGTCCGTCACGTCGTCACCGACGAAAATCGGGGTGCTGCCTGCGAAGGGTTCGGTCTGCATGAAGGCGCGCAGGGCCGCGCCCTTGTCGGCGCCAGGACGGACCAGTTCGGCGACACTCTTGCCGCTGGTCAGGACCAGTCCATGCTGCTGCGCGACGGATCGGGCGAAGGTCATGGCGGCCTCCGCCTTTTCCGGCTGTTCGCGAAAATGCAGCGCGCCGCCGTGGCGTTTTTCTTCGTAATAGAGGCCCTGTGTGCTGGCGTAGTGCCGCAGGCTGGCAATGACCGCTTCGGACAAGGCCTCAGGCGCGTCGCCCAGCCGCGTTCCGTCGGCATGGAAGCGCGAGGCTCCATGCGATCCAGCCTTGGCGACACCGACCGGCCCAAGGTGTCTCTCCAGATCGTCGAGCGCACGTCCGGTGACAATCGCCAGTCTGCCGTCAAACCGGTCGGAAAGCGCTTCGATCCGTGTCGCGAGATCGTCCGGCACATGGATGTCACCAGGCCGAGGCGCTATGCCCACCAGCGTGCCGTCGAAATCGAGAAACAGCGAATGCGTCGCTCTCTCCAGCAGCGTGGCGAGCGGCGCAGGCGCGGGAAGCGGGGGAGAGCCATGCATTGCCTTGGCGCTCTATCGCCTCGGCCGCGCGGCGCAAAGGGTCATCCGCCCTCGCCTGGCCCCGGATCGAGGATAAGGTCCCCTTGTTCGACGCGCCAGCCCTCCAGCCGAGACAGGAAGTTCATACCCAGCACGTTGGTCTGGCCGAGATTGGGCACGATGACCGCATCCAGCCCCTGCGCCTCGATATTGCCGAAGGAAAGATCGTCCACCGTCGTCATGTCTGCCGTCACACGGCCGTTTGCGGTGTTCAGCATGACCGGCAAGCCGCCCGTACGCGGCTCCAGCCCGGCTGCGGCGGCCGAGCGTTCCGAGAAAGCCGTGAGCGTAGCGCCGGTATCGACAAGGAAGCGGGTCGGCACACCGTTTACGCGCGCTTCGATCCAGTAATGGCCATCGCGTGACATCGGTATGACGGTTTCGCCACCCTCGATGCTCTGCTCGGGCAGACCGATCTCGGTCACCGCATCCAAACGCGGATCGAAGCGCGCGAGCTGGAGGAACACGGTCAAAAGAATGCAAACCAGGGCAAGCGAACTGAGCGATCTCAACAGTCGTCCACCGGCGACTTCGTTGCGCAGCATAATCGCGCCGATCCATCCGACAAGCAGCGCCGCAAGGGTCGCCACAAGCAGGCCCGAGCGCGGCACGGCGCGGATCACTTCTGCGATGGCATCGAAAGCGCTGCTGGCGTCCATGCCCACGATATAGGTGCGCGCGAGCCGATGTCGACCAGGCGCGCGACTCAGGGCGCGTCGCGCTTTTCGGTCGCTTCGGCAAGGATAAGGGAAAAGCGGTCGCCTGAGTCGGTCCAGCGCTGACGCGGGGTCCAGCCACCGGCCTCCAGCAGCGTGTTCGCGCTGCGCCGTGTGAACTTGTGGCTGTTCTCGGTGTGGATCGTCTCGCCCTCGGTCATCGCAAAGGGTCTGTCGGCGACGGTGAATGCTATGTCGCGCACTGCCTGCAAATGCATCTCGACCCGCGCAAAGTCGTCGTTCCACCGCGCGACGTGGCGCAGGTCATCGACCGGTATGGTTCCGTCAAGCTCGCGATTGATGCGCCGCGCGAGGTTGAGGTTGAACTCGCCCGTCACGCCTTTCGCATCGTCGTAAGCAGCCTCCAGAACCTCGGTATCCTTCACCAGATCCATGCCGATCAGCAACAGCGGCGCTTCGTCATCCGAACCCAGCGTGGCGCGCATCGAGCGTAGCAGGTCGACCGCGGTTCGCGGCACCATATTGCCAATGGTCGAGCCGGGAAAGAAGCCGAGCTTGGCACGCTCGCTCACCTGCGAGGGCAGTTCGACCTTGCGCATGAAGTCCGCCTCGACCGGATAGACGTCGATGGCCGGAAACTTCTTGGCCAGCGCGGCGGAGGACTGGCGCAGGAAGTCGCCGGAGATGTCGAGAGGCACATAGGCCGCGGGCTCGATGGCGCGCAGCAACAGCGGGGTCTTGACCGAACTGCCCGATCCGAATTCGACCACCGCCCTGCCCGGCCCGATGGCGGCTGCGAACTCGGCCCCGCGCGCTTCGAGTATTTCGGTTTCGGCGCGCGTCGGATAATATTCCTCGAGTTCGGTGATGTCTTCGAACAGTTGCGAACCCGCATCATCGTACAGCCAACGCGCAGGAATCGCCTTTTGCGATTGCGACAAGCCCTTGAGCACGTCTTCGCGAAAGGCGCGGTCGATGCCCTGCTCGTCACGATCGACGAGCGCCAGTCCGGTTTTGTTGGTCATAGATCCTTTGCCAGTCTCAGCCCGGTGAATTGCCAGCGCTGGTGCGGGTAGAAGAAGTTGCGATAGCTGGCGCGCGAATGGCCACGCGGCGTTGCGCAGCTGGCGCCTTTCAACACGAATTGCCCGCTCATGAATTTGCCATTGTATTCGCCCACCGCGCCTGCCGCAGGCTGGAAGCGGGGATACGGGAGGTAGGCGGAGCGGGTGAACTGCCAGCAATCGCCGAACAGGCTATCCGAGCCTTGCGGCAGAGGCGGCGCGGCGCAGTCCAGCTGGTTGCCGGCGGCTGCATCATGCGCAGGCTTCGTGCCTTCCTGCCCGCGCGCGATGGCCTCCCATTCGAATTCGGTCGGCAGGCGCAGGCCCGCCCATGTCGCGAAGGCATCGGCTTCGTAATAGGAGATGTGCGTGACGGGCGCATTCGGATCGCGCGGCTGCCAGCCGGTGTGCGAGAAATGCTCGGCGTCCTGCCAGTAGGACGGCGCGCGCACGCCGTGCTCGTTGACCCAGCCCCAGCCGTCGGACAGCCACAGGCTTGCGGTCGTATAGCCGCCATCGGCGATGAAGGCGTCCCACTCGCCATTGGTGACCAGCCGCGTTGACAGCGCAAAGGGTTCGAGCAGGACGCGGTGCGCCGGTCCCTCGTTGTCGAAGGCAAAGCCGCCGTCTTGCGCGCCGATCCGTGCGACACCGCCCGGATGGGTATGCCATCCGTCTGGCTGAGCCTTCGCTGTCCGACCGGCATCGGGCCACATCGCCGGGCCGAGCGGGTTCTGGAACAGCGCATGCTTGATGTCGGTCAGCAGCAATTCCTGATGCTGCTGCTCATGCGCGATGCCGAGCTCGATCAGCGGGCGCAGTTCCTCGCGATCGAGCAGAGGCTGCATCGCTTCGTCCACATGCGCGCGCCACTCGCAGATTTGGGCGACAGTCGGACGCGAAAGCATACCACGAGAAAAGCGCGCAATCCGCTCCCCCTCGGCTTCGTAATAGGAATTGAACACGAAGGGCCAGTCGTCGTCGTAAAGTTTGTAGTCGGCCACATTGTCGCGCAGCAGGAAAGTTTCCCAGAACCACGTGACATGAGCCAGATGCCATTTGGCAGGCGAGGCATCTTCCATCGACTGTATCGTTGCGTCGGCCTCGGACAGGGGCGCGGCCAGGGCTTCGGTCAGCGCGCGTGTCGCGGCAAATTGGCCGGCCAGGTCGCTGTCGGTTCTGGGTTGTGCTTGTGTGCGGGACATGGACCCGCTCTCCCCTAGCCGTTGCCGGACAATCGGCAACCGCTTGGACTCATGCAGCAAACTGGCCGTCGTTTAAAGGGCGCTGTCGCGCAAAACTATGGACCGACCTGTTCAGGCAGCCTTGGCGACCTGGTTGCGTCCGGCGCGTTTGGCCTCGTACAGCGCTTCGTCTGCGCGGGCGAACAACAGCAACGGCGCTTCTGCAGTTTGCACTTCGGCGTGGCCTGCGCTGATTGTGACCGAGGGGATCGGCGCACTATGCGTGCCCGCCTCCACAGCCCAGCGAAGGCGTTCGGCCGCTTGAAGCGCGGCGTGTTCGTCGCATCCGGGCATGATCCACAAAAACTCCTCTCCACCGATACGTCCGATCGTGTCGGAGCCGCGCCCTTGCCGTGTCGCAATTTCGGCGACCGTGCGGATGACCTTGTCGCCTACGGGATGACCGTGGCGATCGTTCACCGCCTTGAAGCAATCGATGTCGAATACGACAATCGACAAGGGCTGGCAGGACTGACGCGCCGCGATGACCTCCTTGTCCAGTTGCGCCATCGTGAAACGCCGGTTCGCCAGACCTGTTAGTGGATCGGTATCTGCTTCCTGGCGGGCAAGTCTGGCCTTCTCCAGCGCTTCATCCCGGTCCCGCAGCAAGGTGTAGGCCGCCGTCGCGTCGTGGACGACCATGAATATCCGCTCCCGTGTGCCGTCTTGTGCAAAGATGTTCTTGACCTTGGCACGTAGCACGCGGCTTGCGCTGTGCCTGCGCGTAACTTCGAACTCCAGGTCATACACTTCGGGATCGCTCGCATGCGAACGCAGCACCAGCTCGATCTGCTCGTATCCGCGCGGAATGAAACGGTGCAGTAGCAATTCGTCAGGGGATGCGAGGATCGGCAGGCCCACCAACCTGCACATTTCCGACGACCAGTCATGACGTCTCGGTTGGCATTCGATACACCAGCGTCCGTATCCGCCCATACCCTCGGCCGTCTCGAGCATGGCCACATTCTGCATAAGCTGCGCATTGTGCAGCGCGAGCCGGCGTGTCTGCCGTCGCATCGCCAGAAGACCGCACGCTGCAATTACAATCGACAGGACGAGCAGAAGAGCGTCGTGCGCGGGTCCGGGAGTAAGATATGCCGCCGCCGCAAGTGCGCTGGCAATGAGCAAGCACACCCATTTGAGGGACGAAAGCAACGGCAAGGTGACGATACGCAACGGGCTCTCCTGCTCGGGGCAGGATGTGCCCTTGACCGCCCTAAGGCTCGCCAAATGTGCCGCTAAGGCTTGTTACCTATGCCGCATCGGCGCGGCGTTGCGCCTGGTCTGCGTTGATGGTTTCGGCGATCAGGAACGCCAGTTCGAGCGACTGCGCGGCGTTCAGGCGCGGATCGCAATGTGTGTGGTAGCGGTCCTTCAATCCATCGTCCGTGATCGCCACGGCCCCGCCGACGCATTCGGTGACGTCCTGTCCGGTCATTTCTACATGGATGCCGCCCGGATACGAACCTTCGGCGCGGTGAACGGCGAAGAAACCCTTCACTTCGGACAGGATGCGGTCGAAGGGCCGCGTCTTGTAGCCGCTGTCGGATTTGACGACATTGCCGTGCATCGGATCGCAGCTCCAAACCACCGGATGCCCTTCGCGCTGCACTGCGCGCACGAGCGCCGGGAGGCCGCTTTCCACGCGGTCGTGACCGAAGCGGCTGATGAGTGTGATACGACCTTCCTCGCGCGCCAGGGTTCAGCGTGTCGAGCAGGCGAAGCAGATCGTCGGGCGCAAGGCTCGGCCCGCATTTCATGCCGATCGGATTGCCGATGCCGCGCGCAAATTCGACATGCGCGCTGCCGTCGAAGCGCGTGCGGTCGCCGATCCAGACCATGTGCGCGCTGGTGTCGTACCAGTCGCCCGTCAGGCTGTCGCGGCGGGTCAGCGCCTGCTCGTAAGGCAGCAGGAGCGCCTCGTGGCTGGTGTAGAAGCTGGTGCCCTGCAATTGCGGGACGGTCGCCGGATCGACTCCGCAGGCGACCATGAAGTCGAGCGCCTCGCCGATCCGGTCGGCCGTCTCGGCAAACTTGTCCGCCCATGGACTGCGGCCCATGAAGTCGAGCGTCCACTGGTGGACCTGTCGCAGATTTGCATAGCCGCCATTGGCGAAGGCGCGCAGCAGGTTGAGCGTGGAGGCAGACTGGAAATAGGCGCGCACCATCCGCTGCGGATCGTTGACGCGCGCGGCCTCGTCGAACTCGATGCCGTTGACGTTATCGCCGAAATAGCTCGGCAGGGTGACGTCGCCCTGCGTTTCGAAATCCGAGCTGCGCGGCTTGGCGAACTGTCCGGCCATCCGCCCGACCTTCACCACCGGCTTCTTGCTGGCAAAGGTCATGACGACCGCCATTTGCAGCAGCACGCGGAACGTGTCGCGGATGTTGTTGGGGTGGAATTCGGCGAAGCTTTCGGCGCAGTCGCCGCCCTGCAGCAGGAATGCCTCTCCTCGCGCCACTTCCGCCAGATCGGACTTCAACGCGCGCGCCTCGCCGGCAAAGACCAGCGGAGGATGGTTGGAAAGCGTTGTCGTCGCCTCGGCCAAAGCGGTCGTATCGTCATACTTTGGCAGATGCCTGGCCTCGTATGCCTGCCAGCTGTCGGGTGCCCAATCGTGCGCCATCAAATCGTCTTTCTGCCCATGTTGCCCTGCCTTCAAGCGCAGGCGCCACCGCCATGCAAGCAGCATTCGCTTGCACGGCGAGAAGCAGCGTCGTCGCTACCGACCCGATTGCCTTGCGGGCGCAGCCGTATCTGTCGCCAGTTCCTGTCCTTCGGGTATCACCGCCATCCGCCATGCAGGCTTGGCGAGATATTTCCGCGCAAGGTTCAGCATCGCCTCCGGCGTCGTTTGGGCATAGTCGTTGATCAGGCCCCGCAGCGCTTCCATCCGGCGGCGATCGCTGGTCGAGCCTTCCAGCTCGAGCATGTAGAAGTACTGGCCGCTTGCGATGCGCTGATAGTAATTTCGCAGCGGTTCGGTGGCACGGGCAAGTTCATCGGCAGAGGGCGGCGTGAAGGTCAGGTCGCGCGCAATGCGGTCGGCTTCTGCGAAGTACAGAGGAACGTCCGCCGGTTGCAGCTGCGCATAGCCGAGTATGGACCCGCCGCTCTCGACATCGGTGGGCCAGTCCAGTCGCATGGACGGCGAATAGCTCGCGCCGGCCTTTTCGCGCATCGCATCCATCAGACGGTTGTTAAACACCTCCGTCAGGATGGTGAGCTGGCGCGAGCGACGTATTTCGCCGAAACCGGCGCCAGCAGGCCATGCGACGACGGCAGCCGCCTGGTTCGCCTCGCCCGAATGCGTCCGCACGACCGTTTCGCCCGGCGATGATACGGTCAGACCGCGTGCCAGTACTTCCGGAGCGATCGGCTCGCGGTCGGGCAATGCGCCGAAGGTGCGAGAAAGCACGTTCACTGTTTCTTCAAGGTCGAAGTCCCCGAAGACCATGACTTCGATATCGCCTTGCCGCAGCAACGGCTCCCAGACCGCACGCAGGCCCTCCAAGGTTGCCGTTTCGAGCATAGCTGGGTCGGCGGTCAGCAAGAGCGGGTTTCGATTGTAGAGGTGATAATCGAGATCGCGCCCGAGCACGCCGTCCGGATTGGCCCCATAGCTGTCGTAACCCAGTTGCGCCGATGCCTTGGCGCGCGTGAAAGGGTGTTCATCCCAGCGCGGCATCCCGAGCTTCGCAGCAAATAGGTAGAGTTGGTCGGCCAAATCCTGCTTGCGGGTTTCCGCTTCGAACAGGAAGCTTCCTTCACGCACGGTAAAGTCGAAACCGATCTTGCGCCCCGTGGTGAGCCGGTCGATCTCTTCCAGCCCGAGGTCGCCCAGACCCAGCGCAAACATCGTCGATTCTCCCAGATCGACATAGACCGCGTCATCGGGATCGAAGGCGCGCAGTCCTGCGCCGAAGCGCACGCGAACTGCCACTCGGCCCGGCTCGCCATCGTTGGACAACAGCAGCGCCTTGACGCCGTTACCGTATTCGACACGCTCGACGTTACCGAGCCCATGCGGGACGCGGGCCAGGACCTCTCCAGGCTCCCCGATTGCCGGAAGATCGGCAAAAGTGAGTGTCTGTTTCGCCGCTCGGGCATCGGCATCCGCGGTCACCGGAGCGCTCAGGGCAGCGCGCAATTCGTTCTCGCTCGCCTCCCCGGCTTCCGGCGTCACATATGTCGCGCGGATGACGTTTCCGGAAAAGAGTTCCCGCGTCATTGCCAGCACGTTTTCCGGCGTCGAGCTGTCCTTCATCAGGTTGAATACCATCAGGAACGTCTCGGGCGCGGCCACCGATTCCCTGATATCGACAGCGGTTACCAGGTCGTTGGCATAGCTTGCTGCCGGACGATTGGTTCGCTGCTCGACTTCATTGCCAAAGATCACTTCGAGCCGTTGCAGCTCCAGCTTCATTTCGTCCCTTGTCGGAGGGTTGGCCAAAGCATCGGCGATGACTGCGCGAACGTCGGCCACGGCTGCTTCCCAGTCGTCGGTGAGCGGAGAAATCTGCACTAGGGTTGCGCGTGACGACCGGCTGATCTTGGATGCGCTCGCTTGAGCTTGAAGATAGCTACCGCCCTTGCGTGCTCGTGCTTCCAGCCGGCGGTTGATCAGCGACAGGGCCAGCACTTCGCGGTTCCAACCGATATTGTAGTCGATCGTGTCCTCAACCTGACGCCAGGGCTTGAAAAAGCCATAGGTCAAGCTGCGCGGCTGCGACGGTTCGACGATGACGGCGACCTCGCCGACAGGGTTTGCGGGATCGCTGCCGGCCGGCGCTACCGGATCGCCGAAGTCGGGCGCAGGCACACGCGGCCCCGTGCCCTCCCAGTCGGCAAAATATTTCTCTATCATCGCCGCAAACAGGACAGGGTCGAGGTCGCCTGCCACGGAAATGACCGTGTTCTCCGGCCTGTACCAACGGTCGTAGAATGCCTGCACCGATGCACCGTTGGCGGACTGCAGACTGTCTTCGGTCCCGATGATGATCCGCTCTGCCAGCCGCTGGCCGGCGAACAGTGTTTGCAAGGTTTGTTCGCCGATCCGTTCGGACACACCGCCGCGTTCGCGCTTTTCTGCCAGCACGATCGGCACTTCCGCACTCACATTCGCGTCAGACAGCACGGGCCCGCGGACCATTCCGGACAGCAATCGCATGCTTTCCTCGAATTTGGCCGGGTTCACGTCGGGCAGGTCGAGCTTGTAGGCCGTGTGGGTGGGCGTCGTCTCCGCGTTGGTGTCGCTCCCGAACGAAGCGCCGAGCCGCTGCCATGTCGGAATGGCCTCTGACACTCCAAGATAGCGGCTTTCGCGAAACAGCAGATGTTCGAGCAAATGCGCGTACCCACGCTCGTTGTCTTCTTCATGAAGAGAGCCCGCATCGATGCGCACACGGATCGATACCTGTCCTGGCGGCACGCCATTGTAGCGCACGCCGTACCGAAGACCGTTGTCGAGCTTGCCAAACAGCCACTCGTCGTCGCGCGGGACATTGCTGTTTTCGTATATCCACGGGGTCTCGCCTTGCGCATGAAGCGATGCCGGACGTTCCGTTTCCTGCGCCGAAGCAGGATGTGCGACCAACAGAAAAACGGGCAAAACGACAGCGAGACGGCGCGCGACGCGAAGGATACTGTTCATGGCGGGCATATAAGGCAGCCACGCGTGAAGCGCCAGTGAATGACCTTGTGACGAGGCGGCACGCCGCCTACATCATGGCCATGTTCATCGAAACCGAAACGACGCCAAACCCTGCCAGTCTGAAGTTCCTGCCCGGCCGCGCGGTCATGGGTCAGGGAACGCGCGAATTCGCGTCGCCCGAGGCCGCCGAAACCAGCCCGCTGGCACAAGGGATTTTCGATACGGGCGAAGTGACGAATGTCTTCTTCGGCAGCGACTTCATCACCGTGACTGCCGCACCCGGCGTCAGCTGGAGCGATCTGAAACCGCAGGTATTGTCGATCCTGCTCGACCACTTCGTTTCGGAAGCCCCGCTGTTTGCGCCCGGCACTGCAGGAGGCATCTCGGTTCCCGGCGACACCGATCTGCTGGTCGAGGAAAAGTCGGAGGACGAGGACATCGTTGCGCAGATCCATGACCTTCTGGAAAGCCGCGTACGCCCGGCTGTGGCGGGCGATGGCGGTGACATCCAGTATCGCGGGTATCGCGACGGTGTCGTGTACCTCCAGATGCAGGGCGCCTGCGCCGGTTGTCCCAGCTCGTCGGCCACGCTCAAGCACGGCATCGAAGGTCTGCTGAAACATTACGTGCCGGAGGTCGTTGAGGTGCGCGAAGCCTGATCGTCTCGGGCGACAAGCCAAGGATCGTCATGACCAAGCAATTCCACGACCACACGCTGGGCGCAGACGCGCTCGACCAGATTTTTCGCGAAGCGCGCAGCTACAACGGCTGGCACGACAAGCCTGTCGGGGAAGACCAGATCAGGCAGATCTACGAATTGCTCAAGATGGGTCCGACCTCGGCCAACAGCCAGCCGGGCCGCTTCGTATGGTGCGTCAGCCAGGAATCGCGCGACAAGCTGGCCGAGTTCGCCAGCGAAGGTAATGTCGAGAAGATCAAGTCCGCGCCTGCCGTGGTCGTCATTGGCTACGACATCGACTTCCACGAAGAGCTGCCTTGGCTCTTCCCGCACACCGATGCCAAAAGCTGGTTCGAAGGCGACGAGGAAGGCCGCATTGCAGGCGCCAAACGCAATTCCGCGCTGCAGGGGGCTTACCTGATCGTCGCGGCCCGCGCGATCGGCCTCGATTGCGGCGCGATGTCCGGCATCGACCTGGACAAGAGTTACGGACCACTTCTTCGCCGACAGTCCGCGCCACCGCGCCGACTGGGTCTGCGCCATCGGATATGGCGACAGGGAAAGCATTTTCGATCGCAGCCCGCGGCCCGACTTCGACAAATTCAACCGCATCGACTGACTTGATGCGCGGCCCTGGCTGAGGCAGTGCGCAAGCCATGCGCATGCTGGCCATCGAGACTGCAACGGAAGCCTGCTCGGTCGCCTTGTTCGAAGGCACCGAAGTCATCGGCCATTCCCACGAAGTATTGGGCCGTGGGCATGCCGAACGCCTTGTTCCGATGATCTCAGAGCTGCCGGAAAAAGGCCGCGCCGAACAGATACGCGTGTCCCTTGGACCGGGCAGCTTCACCGGCACACGCATCGGGATTGCGGTAGCCAGGGCGCTCGGAATTGCGTGGAAGGCCGAAGTCCTCGGATACCCTACTTTGCAGCTCGTGGCCTTACGCAACTCCGATCAGGCGATGGAGCAGCGTACTCGTGACGGCTTTCTGGTATGCATGCACGGAGGACATGGCGAATGGTTCGTGCAGAAATTCAACGCCCACTGCGATCCGGTCGAGAAGCCCAGGTCCATGGCTCCGGAAGACGCTGTCGCAACCTTCGACGAACATGAAGTTCTCGGTACGCGCGCGTTGGAATTCGTAGATAAGCGTGGTTTGGGCGAGGCGCATCACATCCTGCCTGACGCACGCTATGCCCATTTGCTGAAGTCTGATTCGATGTCGAAACAGGTTTCACCCGTATACGGGCGGCCACCCGACGCGCGAAAGCCGCTATGACCGATCCGCTCGATCAGATCATGGCAATCATGGAGGCCAGCTTCGACCCGCAATACCGCGAAGCCTGGACAAGAACGCAAGTCTCGGACTCGCTCATCTTCCCATCAAGCTTTTTCATTCTGGTAGACCATCAAGGCAATCTCTGTGACGGCTCGGACGAAGCGGCAGGTTTTGTCCTTGCGCGTCGGACCCTGGACGAGGTGGAGCTACTGCTTATCGCCGTTCGTCCCGAATATCGGGGCGTTGGAATTGGCAGGAAACTCATGGAGTTGTTCCTGAACAAAGCCGCGGCAACCGACGCTCGCAAGGTGTTTCTCGAAGTTCGAACAGACAATGATGCGCGCGCCTTATACCAAAAGCTTGGCTTCGAGCAGATCGGGACGCGCCCTGCCTACTACCGCACCGTCGATGGCCGGGGCATCGATGCGGCCACCTATGCCAAAACACTGTGAATGATACAGTATTACTACGCGCTGCCAGACATTTGTAGGCTTGCGACAAAGTAGGATAAGTCCAACAACTTAGTAGACTTGCCCGATACTTTTTTCTAGGCGCCTTCGCGAAAGGACCTGCACGCTATGACTGAATTCGACACTGACATGAGCGAGACGCTAATCACGCTTACATCAGACATCGTCGCTGCGCATGTTTCGAACAACAGTGTGTCGGTTGACGAAGTGCCGACGCTGATCTCGAATGTCTATTCGGCTCTGTCCGGACTGAACAGTCCGGATGCCCCAGAAGAAGAGCGCCCCGATCCGGCTGTGTCCATTCGCGCTTCGGTCAAGAGAGATGCCATCACTTGCCTCGACTGCGGCAAGAAGATGAAAATGCTGAAGCGGCATCTCAACACCGAACACGGCATGACGCCCGATGAATATCGCCAGCGCTGGGATCTGGCATCCGACTATCCGATGGTTGCACCTGCTTACGCCGATACGCGTCGCGATCTGGCCAAGAAGATCGGCCTGGGCCGCAAGCCGGGCCAAAAGCGCGGCCGCAAGAAGAAGTCCGCGTAAACCGCGTACCGCCACCTTGAGAAGCGCGCCCCGGCCCGATAAGGGTTCGGGGCGTTCTCAATTTCGCGGGAAATATTTTGCACCAGCGTATCGATCTCGAGCAGCTTTGCGCCGACAAGGGGCTGCGCATTACCGAACAGCGGCGCGTCATCGCGCGTGTCTTGTCCGAGGCGGACGACCATCCTGATGTGGAGATGGTCCACGAACGCGCCAACAAGATCGATCCGGGTATCTCGATCGCCACAGTTTACCGTACGGTGCGCCTGTTCGAAGAAGCCGGCATCCTCGACCGCCACGACTTTGGCGATGGCCGCGCGCGCTACGAAGCTGCTCCAGAGGCGCATCACGATCATCTGATCGATGTGGAAAGCGGCAAGGTCGTCGAATTCGTGGATCCGGAACTGGAAGCGCTGCAGAAGCAGATTGCAGAGAAGCTTGGGTATCGCCTGGTCGACCACCGCATGGAACTCTACGGTGTCCGCCTCGACCGCGAAAAGTGAGCGGCGGCTGGCGCGCTACTCGGCCAAACGTCTGTCCGCAGCGCGCGGAGAGAAAGTTCCGCTGACTATCGGCGGATGGGTCCGCTTCATACTGCGCGCGCTCGGTATTCTAGGCCTGTTGCTGATCTTCGTGCCGTTGCACTACGCCTATCGCATCTTTGCCTATGGCTCTCCCTTCCCCATGCTGTTCCTGCGCTACACTGCGCGGGTCGTCGGCGCGCGGGTCAAGGTGGTTGGCACACCGCTGCGGCGCGACGTATTCTTCATTGCCAACCATCTGTCGTGGATCGATATCCTCGCCATGGCAGGCGCAAGCGGAACGGCCTTTGTCGCCAAATGGGAGCTGAGCCAGGTGCCGGTCATCGGCTGGCTGTGCAGCCTAAACCGTACGGTTTTCGTGAAGCGCGAGCATCGCATGGGCGTGGCGGAACAGATCAACGCGCTGAAGGAAGCGCTGCAGGATAATTGGTCGGTCACGGTCTTCCCCGAAGGCACAGTAACGGACGGCCAATCGCTCCTGCCATTCAAGTCCAGCATGATTTCGGTCCTCGAACCGCCGCCTCCGGGCGTGATGGTCCAGCCTGCCGTGATGGATTATGGCGACATTGCCGAGGAGATCGCCTGGGTGGGCGAGGAGACGGGCTTGCACAACGCCATGCGCATCATGGCGCGGCCCGGCAGCTTTCCGCTTGTCATCCATTATCTCGAACCTTTCAGTCCCGAGGACTATCGCGGCCGCAAGGCGATTGCCGCGAAGGCGCGTGAGGAGATCGAGGCGCAGTTGCTGGAAAACCTTGGCAAGCCGCTGCGCGACTATCAGCACGTTGTAGACGCAGTGCGTTACCGCCCGCCAAGCGCGGATTAGAGGTCGGCGCTCACCAGCCAGTCGTGGAACAGCCGCACGGGCCGCTCTTCCAGCGCGGTCGGCTTGCAGACGAACCAGTAGCTGTAGGGGCTTTCCACCTCGACACCGTAGAGATCGGTCAGGCGATTGTCGGCGGCGCGTTTGAGATGATCGTCATGCATGATCGCGATGCCCAGCCCCTGTGCGGCGGCCTCCAGCATCAATTGCCCGGAATCGTAATGATCGATGGCCGAAGGCTCGAATTCGTGCATGCCCAGCTCCGCCTTCCAAGCCTGGAAGCTTTCGGGCAGTTCGCTGTGGATCAGGAACGTCTGCTTGGCGAGCAGTTCCTCGTCCGGCGTCTCCCCAAGCTTCGCCGCGAGCTGGCGGCTGGCAATGGCGTGAACCATGTTGAAGTCGAGCCGCACGGCGTGCAAGCCGCTGGCAGGGCCTCGCGACAGGATGATTGCGGCATCCAGAGTGTCGCCCACGCGGTCCTCCAGATGCGGGCCGGTGTCGATGTCGATATGCAGCAAGGGATGGCGCGCACGCAGTTCGCCAAGCTTCGGAAACAGGCGCTGCGAGCCGAATAGCGGTAAGACGCCCAAGCGAAGGCGCAGGACGGAGATATTGTCCGACTGGCTTTCCACCGCGCGAGCCAGGGCATCGAGCTGCGGATTGACCGCTTCGTAGAAGGCGTGCCCGTCGTCGGTCAGCTGCATTGCCTGCCGGGCGCGGGTGAACAGCTTCTTGCCGACGAACTCTTCCAGATTGCCGATGCGACGCGACAGCGCCGACGGGCTCAACCCGAGTTCGTCTGCCGCTGCCCGTGCCGATCCGAGCCGCACGGTGCGCACAAAGGCTTCGAGCGCTCTTAATGGGGGAAGACGGCGAGTGACCATATCCCCAACTTATGCATCAAAGACCACGTTTTCCAGCGATATCGTGCGATAACTGCAACCGTCGGACCGGTTGCTCTACCTGTCGGACGCAGCTTCTTCCGGCGCATGCAGACGCAGACGTGTGACGTGCGTATCGTTCGACCCTGTCACTTCGATCTTCCAGCCGCTCGAATGCTCCAGCACCTTGCCCACCGGCGGGACCTGCTCTGCCAGCACGAAGGCAAGGCCGCCCAGCGTGTCGACGGACTCCTCCACTTCCGCCAAGCGCGGGTCGATTTTCTCGGCCACATCGTCCAGCTCGGCGCGCGCGTCGCAATCCCACATGCCCTCGCCGACCGGCGCGATGAGGATTTCGGGCGCGTCGTCGTGCTCGTCCTCGATCTCGCCGACGATTTCCTCGACCAGATCCTCGATGGTGATGATGCCGTCGGTGCCGGAGAATTCGTCCAGCACGATCGCCAGGTGCACTCGCTGCGAGCGCATGTCTGCCAGCACATCGAGCGCATTGCGCGTTTGCGGTACGAACAGCGGCTGGCGCATCAGGATGGTCCAGTCCTCGGGAGGTTCCTTCCGCTCGGCGAGGAAGGGAAACACGTCCTTGATGTGCAAAAAGCCAACGACATCGTCGAGTTGCCCGCGATAGACCGGCATGCGCGAATGGCCATGCTCGGAGAATGCGGCAACGACCACGTCCCAGCCTTCGTCGGCATTCAGGCCGATGATCGCTCCGCGGGGCACGGCGACATCGTCTGCATCATGCTCGCTGAAATGGAGCAGGTTGCGCAGCATCTGCCGCTCGACACCGGACAGATCGCCCTTGTCGTCGGCATCGGCCTCGTCCTCGCCGTTTTCGCCTTCGTGCTCGTCGATCGCCTCTTCGAGCTGCGCGCGCAAGGAACGCTCGCCGCCTTCGGCATCGAACAATTTCCGGATTGCGGGCCACAGCCCGCTGCTACTCTCCGCGTCTCCGGCGGGGGTGGAAGAATTGGGCATGGCCCGGTTGCGTACTCCTAGTTGTCGCGGTCCCCATATGGGTCGGCAATACCCAGTTTGGCAAGCGCTGCGATTTCCAATCGTTCCATTGCCGCCGCCTGCTCATCGGATTCAACGTGATCGTGCCCGGCCAGATGCAGGAAACCATGGACGAGCAGGTGCGCGACGTGATCGGCCAGATCGACTCCCTTCTGAGCTGCCTCGCGCTCGCACGTCTCGAGCGCCAACGCGATATCGCCGAGCAGTTCGGGCGGTCCTTCGCTGTCAAGAGCGAGCAAATCGTTCCGTTCCAGCATCGGGAAGGACAGCACATTGGTCGGCTTGTCCCGCCCGCGCCATTCTCGGTTGAGCGCGTGCACGTCCTCGTCTGTCGCGAGAAGCACGGACACCTCCAGCCGCGGATTGTCCAACGCCGGCTCCACGGCCAGCGCAGCCTCGCCTGCCTTGCCGACAAGCTGTGCCCAATCGCCTTCGGGCCAACCCTGAATATCGACGACCGGCTCCATCAGTCAGCTTCGCATGCGTGAAGCTGAACGATGGAACACATGGAACACGGTCCATGCGCTAAAAAACTACGCGCACCATGCTTGGCCACACGACCGCGCGATGCAGTGGTACCTTCGAGGTAGGTGTGCGCATAATAGAACATGACGCCGCCATCATAGGGGCAGGCGCCAGATTAGGAAATGCGCTGGGGCCGCGCTGTGGGCGTCAGTCCACGCCTTGGGAACGCGCGCTCTGGATCATCTTGCGCGCGATGCCCTTCACCGCCTCATCGTCCTTCGTCTCGTCATCCGCCGGATCGCCGAGATAATCGAGGCTGCCTCCCAGGAACTCGAGCAGCCCCGGATGCGCGTTCTCGACATATTCGATGGTTTTGAACAGCAGGTGCTGCGTCGCCATTTCGCGCTGGCGGGTCTGGACGGTGAGATCGGTCATGCAAATTCCTTTCGAATGGATTTGCTAGCCCAACGAACAAGGCGCGGACCTGGTCCCGACAAGGATGTACCGAGCGAAAAGAGGGGCCCAATCCGGCTCCTGCTGATGTGGGAAACGGCACGAACATAGCCTGTCGGTTAGTTACTATTCCGCCGATGGGACGAAGCGCAAAATGCGCGGCAAGACTCAGCGAGACGGTTTCATGAACACCCTGACCGACGACACATCGAAGGCTTTCAGACGGTACTTCCTGTTCGCGCCGCCGATCCTCCTGAATGTGCCCGTAGCTTTGCTCGGTAGTTATTTCGCGATTTACGCGACCGATGTTCTGTTGCTCGCCCCTGCGCTATTGGGGACCGTACTCCTGGTCGCCCGGCTATTCGATGCGGTGACTGACCCGATGATCGGGGTCTCGAGCGATCGCCGCACCTCGCCGCGCAGGATACCGCTAATCATGGCCGGCGCCTTGCTGAGCCCGATCCTGGTCGCAATCTGGCTCCCGCCGCAGGGCCTTTCCGGCACGCTGCTGTTTGTCTGGATTACGGCGTGCTACATCCTGTACGAATTGGGGCAGACCCTGCGATCGGTCCCCCTGAGCGCGCTGGGCCTCGAAGTCGCACAGGTCCCCCGGCAAAGAGTCCTCGTGCAGGTCATCTATCGCTGCTTTTCCTTTGCGACCTACGTGATGTCGCTATGGTTGATGCAGTATCTGACAGACCACGAAACCCCGCGCGAGGCGATGACGCCCTTCATTGTCGGGTTCGCCATCGCCTATATGGTCGCGTATCTTGCGGCGGCGTTCTTCGCCAAGGAACTGCCGCAAGTACAGCGCACCGAGGAACGGCCGATTTTCGTCATGATGAAAGAGGTGCTGGGCAACCGTTACCATCGCCAATTCCTCGGCATTCAGACAGCGGAGGTGGTGGCGTTTGCCTGCATCGGCTTCGCTGTGCCCTTCGTGACCCGCTACGTTATCGACCGGCCTGACATGACGATGTTCGTCTTCCTCACCAATGCCGTCACCGCGCTGATCGCCTCCTTCGTCTGGTGGCGGCTCGTCCCGCGTCTGGGTGTGCGCAAATGCTGGCTGATCGGTCAATATTTCTGGGTAGCGGTTCTGGCCGGGTGGCCGCTGGTGCCGCTGCTGGGCATCTGGTTTTTCATTTTCCTGGCGTTTCTGTCGGGGATTGGCGTGGCGGCGGGCAATTGCGTCAGCTACGCCATGCTGGGCGACATTGCCGATTACGACGCGCGCGAAAGCGGCCGCGAGCGACAGGGTATCTATGTCACGATCTACGGACTCGTGTCGAAATTGGCGCTGGCCGTCACGGCCTTCGTTCTGGGCTGGATTTTGCAGCTGTCCGGCTACGCACCGAACGCAGAACAGGGCACCGGCTTTTACGTCGGTATAACGCTGATCGTTTCGGTCCTGCCGCTTATCGGCATCGGATTGAGCATCCGCTTGTTGCACCGGTATCGTCTGTACGAGGACGAGAACATCACCTTCGGCGAAAGGGTCTCGCGAGAACTGAGCCCCCAGCCAGCCTGAGATCTTCACCATCGGCGGTATTGTCTCGCACCCGCTGCGGTGCCACTCTTGCACGCATGATGCACGCGCTGTTGCCCGACCTGTCTCTTGCGCAGGATGTGCCCATGTACATCGTGAGCGAGGAAGCGTTTCCTGCAGGTCCGTTTCTGCGCCCGAACGTGTTGTGCTTCTGCCTGGATGAAGACGCCGTGCTGCTCGAAGGAAAGCCGGTGCCCGGGCCCATCCTTGGCAATTCCTTCATCACCAAGTCCCTGCACTATGAAAAGCGTGCCGGAGCGATCGTAATCGTACAGATGCTGGCTGGCACTTGGTACAGGCTGTTCGATATCGACCCTGCCAGCTTCACCACGATCCTTGCGCTCGATGACGCGCATTGCCCCGGCCTTGAGGCTTTGTTGCACGATCTGAGGGCCGCACAAGGCGATCTGGATGCTATTCAGGGCCTGCTGGACGCATTTCTGCTTACCCGTCTGAAGACGGCGCATCCACGCGGCCTTGCCGAAAGGTTTCGTGCAGAACTTCTCGAAGATCTGGGTCAAACCGTTTCCGATATCGCCGCTCGGCTTGGAGTGTCGGAACGCACCCTGCAAAGAAACGTGCGGAAGACCTTTGGCGTCACGCCGGATCACCTGCGACGGATCAATCGCCTGTATCGTTCGCTAAACCAGGGTCGCGGGCTCGATATCCAGTGGCTCGACGTCTCAATCGACCTGGCATTCGTCGATCAGTCGCACTGGATCAAGGAATTCCGCAAGCTGCAGGGCATAACCCCCGGCGAATATCGGCAATTACCCATTGCGGATTGGCGCTATTATCGGCGGGGACCGCAAGACCGCACCGATCCGGCAACATACTCGCCCAAGCCCTGTGCGCAGTGGGAAGAGCATTTTAACGCGGCCGACCCGGCTTTCGATCTGAATCTGGCATCCTAGCGGGCAGGGAACGCCAACTCCTCCAGCTATGCCGCGTCAGCCTTGTCCTTCGTAAGCCTCGACGATGCGGCCCACGATCGGGTGGCGCACCACGTCGGCAGCAGTGAAGCGGATCGTGCCGAAGCCATCCACGCCTTCCAGCTTGGTCGACCGCATCGGCCAGGCCGCTCATGCCGTCGCCGCCGGGGATGTCGACCTGGCGCGGGTCGCCGCACACGACCATGCGGCTGTTCTGGCCGAAGCGGGTCAGGAACATCTTCATCTGCTCGCGCGTGGTGTTCTGCGCTTCGTCGAGGATGATGAAGCTGTCGGCCAGCGTGCGTCCGCGCATGAAGGCGATGGGCGCTATCTCGATCTCGCCGCTGGCCAGCCGCCGCTCCACCTGTTCGGGCGGCATGCAGTCGTACAGCGCATCGTAGAGCGGGCGCAGGTAGGGATCGACCTTGTCTTTCATATCGCCGGGCAGGAAGCCGAGCTTTTCGCCCGCTTCCACGGCCGGACGCGACAGGATCAGGCGTTGCACGCTGCCGCTGATGAGCTGCGCGACCGCCTGCGCCACCGCCAGATAGGTCTTGCCCGTCCCCGCCGGACCAAGCGCGAAGATGATGTCGTCGCGCACCAGGCTGCGCATATAGGTCGCCTGCATGGCGCTGCGCGGCACGATGGTCTTGCGGCGCGTGCGGATCATGATGGGCGGGCCGGACGGCTTGGTGTCCATGATCCCGTCCAGCGTCGGCTCGTTCGACATGGCGATGAGCGATTCGATCGCGCCCGCATCCAGTTCTTCGCCCAAGGAAAGGCGGTCGTACATCGTGTTGAGCACGTCGCGCGCGCGGGCCACGCTGTCTTCCGGGCCTTCGATGTGGATGGCGTTGCCGCGCGCCGAGATGAACACGCCCAGGCGGTTTTCCAGCTGCACCAGATTGGCGTCGAACTGACCGAACAGCGCGCCCAGCAGGCTCTGATTGTCGAAATGCACATCGACCTGCGCACGGCGAATTTCGCGCTGGGGCACAGGCGGCGGGGTCAGGGCCGGATTGGTCCGGCTGGCAGGTTTACGAGCCATTTGCTCCTTTCATGAGGCGAGCAATGCGGAAAGTGACGTGTCAACGCACCGGGCGCAAGAAGGGTGCCATGCGAAGGCTGGGGATTGTCAAAGTTTCGTCATCCGTGGCGTCCGACGGACCGACGCTAGGCAGACACCAATTCGCGCACTCGCCCCGCAAGCGAGTTCGGGCCCGCTTCGACCAGCTCGACCCGTACCAGATCGCCGATCTGCGCATCGCCCTCGAACCAGACGGACTGCAACCACGGCGACTTGCCGAGCCATTGACCCGGCAGCTTGCCCTTGCGCTCGACGAGCACTTCGCAGGTCTTGCCCACGCTCGCCTCGTTGAAAGCGTAGTTGGTCGCGGTTGAGCGCGGCCTGCAGGCGCTGGAGGCGTTCGTCCATGACCTCTTTCGCGCACCTGACCATCCATCGTGGCAGCGGGCGTGCCGGGGCGTGGGCTATATTTAAAGCTGAAGGCCTGCGCGTATTTGACTTCGTCGCACCAGCGCGAGGGTTTCCTCGAATTCGGCATCGGTCTCGCCGGGAAAGCCGACGATGAAATCGCCCGACAGCGCAAGGTCGGGCCGCGCGGCACGGAAACGGTCGAGCAGCCGAAGATAGCTGTCCGCCGTGTGGCTGCGGTTCATGGCCTTCAGCACGCGGTCGCTCCCCGCCTGCACCGGCAGGTGGAGGATACGGCATCAGCTTGTCGATCTCGCCATGCGCGGCGATCAGGTCATCGTCCATGTCGGCAGGATGGCTGGTGGTATAGCGGATGCGCGCAAGTCCATCGACCTTCGCCAGATCGCGGATGAGACCCGCCAGGCCGACGCTGTGACCCTTGTCGTTGTCGCCGCGACCACGCGCTGACGTTCTGGCCCAGCAGCGTGATTTCCTTCGCGCCCGGCATCGACCAGCTTCTTCGCTTCGATCACCAAGTCGCTGTAAGGACGGCTGATTTCCGCGCCGCGGGTATAGGGCACCACGCAATAGGTGCAGAACTTGTCGCAGCCTTCCTGAACGGTGAGGAAGCTCGCCGGATTGGTGCGGCGGCGCTCGGGCAATGCAGCGAACTTGGCGATGGCAGGCATGTCGGTGTCGGTCGCCCGCTCGCCCTTCACTGCCTTGTCGAGCATTTCGGGCAGCCGGTGATAAGCCTGCGGGCCCACGACCATGCTGACCGCCGGAGACGCGCTTCATGATCTCCTCGCCCTCGGCCTGCGCAACGCAGCCCGCGACCGCGATCAGTCGGTTCCTTGCCCGCCGCGCGGTTAGCCTTGGTCAGGCGGCCGATGTCCGAATAGATCTTCTCCGCCGCCTTTTCGCGGATGTGGCAGGTGTTGAGCACGACGAGGTCGGCATCTTCGCCGTCGCGGCGCAGGAGCGATGCCCTGCTCGCCCAGCATCTCGGCCATGCGTTCGCCGTCATAGACGTTCATCTGGCAGCCGAAGCTCTTGACCCTGTAGGTCTTGGGAGACGTGGTCGGTTTCATGGGAGGGGGCGCTTTAGCGTCGATGCGCCACGCGGTTCAATGACGGGATGACATCATACCAGAGTCGGTGCGGCTTTACTCCCCACGAAAACACCCAACACCCAAAATCGATGAAATCATGACCAGACTGATAGCTGTCAGGCTCACAGATCGACGCAACCATCTTTGATCTGGCGTCACATCGCTCGGGAACGAGCCAGCACAGAGCACGAGGGCGTGCTGGACAGCGATGATCGGATCCCCGTTCATCAGCGGCATCGGGAAGATCGCTCAATTCGGGCGTCAACCTGCAGCGGCCCAGAACAGAGCCAGCGCGCAAAGCTATGCAGGATATGCGAACCTAAGTTCGCGAAGCTCAACCAACCGTAGCCTTCACGATCTTGCCCGGGTTTGCGCGGCGGCTCACCCTTGGGCAGCGCGTCGACGTGTTCCATGCCGCTCTCGACCTGGCCCCAGACGGTGTACTGGCCGTCGAGGAATTCGCGCATCGTCGAAGCAGATGAAGAACTGGCTGTTGGCGCTGTCGGGCATCTGGGTGCGCGCCATCGAGCAGGTGCCGCGAGTGTGCGGTTCGCTGTTGAATTCGGCCTTCAGGTCGGGCTTGTCGCTGCCGCCCATGCCGGTGCCGGTCGGATCGCCGCCCTGCGCCATGAAGCCGGGGATCACGCGGTGGAAGACCACGCCGTCGTAGAAGCCCTCGCTCGCCAGCGTCGTGATGCGCTCGACATGGCCGGGCGCCAGATCGGGGCGCAGCTTGATCACCACGTCCTTGTTTTCGCCATCGCCGGTGTCGAGGGTGAGGGTGAGCTTGTCGGCCATGTATCTGTCTCCTGAGTGTCGGTTGGCGCCGCTCTAGCAGTGACAGCGCCGGTGTCACGGCTTGCTTATCGCACCACTTGTGCCTAAGCCGCTTTGGCGCTCATGGCCAGATGCACCGCCTGGCCTCGATGACGACGACGTGACGCTGGCTGACCGATCGCGCAACGGCGGAGGATGGCGCGCGCCCGGACGACCGCATCGACGACGAGCGGCATGGACGAGGAAAACAGGCTCAAGCGCGAGTATCGTCCGGTCGGTCGAGGATGCGCTGGAAGCTGGCGAGGACGCGACAGCGTCTACGACCTGGTCGAACCGCTCCACCCTGCCGACATCGCCGATCTGCTCGAACTGTTCGACAGAGACGGACGCGCGCGACGCTGGCCAGCGGCCATCACCGATCTGATGACGAGCGAAGTCGATTGCCGAGCTCAACGACTACGTCCGCGAGGAAATGATGGAGGCGCTGCCCGCCGATGCGGTGGCGCAGATCGCGGAGCAGCTGGAAACCGACGATGCCGTCCAGCTGATCGAGGATCTGGACGAGGACGACCAGCAGGCCGTTCTCGCCGAACTCGACCCTGAAGACCGCACCGCGATCGAAAGCGCGCTCGCCTATCCCGAGGAGACCGCAGGCCGCTTGATGAGCCGCGATTTCGTGGCGGTGCCCGAGCATATGACGGTCGGCGATCTGATCGACTTCCTGCGCGAAGAGCGCGACCTGCCGAAGACTTCTTCGAAGTCTTCGTTGTCGACAGCCGCATGCATCCGGTCGGTACGTGCCAGCTCTCTTGGGTTCTGCGCACCCCGCGCGGCATCGCGCTGACCGACGTGATGAAGCGCGACCAGACGCTGATTCCGGCATGAACTGGACCAGGAAGAGGTCGCGCTGATGTTCCAGAAATACGGCGCTCATCAGCGCTGCCGTCGTCGATTCCGATGGCCGCTTGGTCGGGCAGATGACGGTCGACGACATCGTCCACATCATCGCCGAAGAAGCGGGCGAGGACGCCCTGCTGATGCGCGGTGCGGGCGAAGGCGACATCAACGAACCGATCCGCGAGGCCTATTCGGCCCGCGTGCGCTGGCTGGTGGCGAACCTGGGCACGGCCTTGGTCGCCAGCCTGATCATCGCAGCCTTCGGCGCAGCGATCGAGAAACTGGTCGCGCTGGCCGTGCTGATGCCGATCGTCGCCAGCATCGGCGGCAATGCGGGCACGCAGACCATGGCCGTGACCGTGCGCGCCATCGCGATGAACCAGCTGACGCGCAGCAACACCGCGCCGCATTCTGACGCGGGAATTGCGCGTGGCGTTGTTGAATGGCGCGACGATTGCGGTGCTGATCGGCGTTGCGACCGCAGCGATCTTTACGCCGCTGCTCGGCGTCGTGATTGCCCTGGCGATGGTCGTGAACGTGCTGATTGCGGGGCTGGCAGGAGTGCTGGTGCCCGTGGCCTTCGACCGGCTGGATCAGGATCCGGCGGTTGCCAGCAGCGTATTCGTGACCATGATCACCGACTCCATGGGCTTTTTCGCCTTCCTCGGCCTGGCCGTGGCGATGGGCGTGGTGTGAGCGGAGTCCTTGGCATCACAACATTGGTCCTTCTCTGATTTCCCACCACCGTTCGCCCTGAGCTTGTCGGACGCGAAGCAGGCACGCAGTGCCAACGGCTGTACTTCACTTTCTGCACCGGGGACTGAAGAGAAGGACAGTGCTTCGACAGGCTCAGCACGAACGGTTTCATTGAGTTGTGCGCATAGCTCCCTACATCCTCCCCATGCCGCTCCACCTCACCAAAATCGCGTTCGGCGCGCAGCGTTTTGGCGATATCGAGAAATGGTACGCGCAGCGCCGCAGTCCGAACCTGACGACGCGCTATCGCCCGACGCGGTGGGAGGAGTGCATCGGCGGATCGCTGTTCTGGATCCACCAGCACAATCTGGTCGCCCGCAGCGAAATTCTCGGCTTCAGCGAGACCGTCGACCGGACGTTGGTCAATCGACCTCAAGCCCGACCTCATCCGCGTCTACCCTCGCCCGAAACGCGCGCATCAGGGCTGGCGTTACCTCAAGGGTGAGCCGCCGCGCGATCTGGAAGATGGCGAAGATATCGGCGATGTGCTGCCCGGCAGGCTCGCCGGCAAGCTGGAGCGGCTGGGCCTGATTTGAGACGAAGCGAGGATCGCTTGTGCTGCTCCGCCCGTTGATAGGGCAAAGGAGAGCAATCATGCCAGAACGCCAGTCCCGCCATCCCGATAACGAACTCATCGACCAGATGACGCAGTACACAACCCCGTCGCAGCAGAGCTCCTCAGGCGGCAATGTGTCCACCCGCGTGGGCAGCCGCGCCGAACTCGTCCGCGCGACTGAACCGGAACATCAGGAGTCGGTCGTCGGATCGGACAACCCTGCGCAGGACGCGATTAAGGGTCCGAAGACGCAAGCCGCGATCCACGAGTCGCAGACGAGCTGACTTCGCAAAACTTGATTTAGCGAGCGCCCTGCCGGTGAGACTTGGCGGGGCGCTTCGCTATGTGCCAGCGTCAGGCCGCAGTCTTCTCCGCCACGCGTCTCAGGGCATTAACGTAAGCCTCGGGCGGCTGCGCGCCGGGGACCATGAAGCGACCTTCGATGATCATGGCGGGTACCCCGCTGATATTCATGTCCATCGCTGCGCGCTGTTCGGCGCGGGTCTTGCGGGCGATGTCTTCGCTGTCGAGCGCGGCGGATGCGGCGTTGCGGTCAAGTCCCGTGGCCTCGGCGATGTCGAGCAAGACGTCTCGCTCTCCGATGCGGCGGCGCTGGTTGAAGTGAGCCTCGAACAAGGCGAGCTTGAATTTGGTCTGTGCGTCCACGCCGTGTTCCTCAAGTGCCCAGGTCAGCAGCTTGTGCGCGTCGAAGGTGTTCCACATCATCGCGTCGGGCGCAGGGTCCGCGCCTGCGTAATCGAGCGAGACGCCAGCGGCCTTGGCGGCCTCGCGCATCTGGTTTTGCACGGCGCGCGACTGGTCGATCGTGCGTCCGTACTTCCGGGCGATATGGGCAGTGCGCTCCTCGCCCTCGGTGGACATGTCCGGGTTGAGCTCGAAGGCATGCCAGCGGATGTCGGCGTCGATTTCTCCGTCCAGCTGCTCGAGAGCCTGCGTCAGATTGCCCCAGCCGACGAGGCACCACGGGCACATCACGTCGGACCAGATGTCGATCGTCATCTTGCGCGTATCCGTCATCGGGTCATCCACCATTCCAGAAGGTGATGCGCGATAGCATGGCGTGGCGGTGCGCGAAAAGGGCCGTCGCCCGACAACGCGGCAGAGACGTCCTCGCGCGTGAACCAGCGAATTTCGGCCATTTCGGTCTCGTCCATCGTCACCGCATCGTCGTCGGCATGCGCATGGCAGCCTATCATGAGCTGGCTCGGAAACGGCCACGGCTGGCTGGCGATATAGGTGACATCGCGCACAACGACGCCGCTTTCCTCGAGCACTTCGCGCGCCACGCCTTCCTCGATGCTTTCACCCGGCTCCACAAAGCCCGCCAGCGCGGAAAAGCTTCCTTCCGGCCAGCCGAGCCCGCGGCCCAGCATCAGCTTGCCGTCATGTTCGACCAGCATGATCGTGACCGCATCGGTGCGCGGGAAATGGCTCGCACCGCAGCTCGTGCAGTCGCGCTGCCAGCCGCCTTTCGCGATCGTCGTGCCGCCGCCGCACTGTGCGCAGAAGCGATGCCGCGCGTGCCAGTCGACGAGGCTGCGCGCGCCACCATACAGCGCCAGATCGTCGGGCCGCAGCGTCGCCATGAGCGACCACAGCTGCGGGTTGGCCATGCGGGGTGATGCATCACCGCGCTCGGGCACTGCGGCGAAGCACGCCTTGCCGTTGTCGAGGCCGAGGAAAACCAGCTCCGCGTCCTCGTCCGCGTCGGCCAGCGTGCCCCAGACCAGCCCGTCATCATCGTCCAGCGAAGGCATCAACCCGTCCAGCGCGAGCAGCCGCGCCTTCCAGTTCATCAGCCCGGCCAGTGCGTCCGCATCGGCGCGGATATTGTCGGCGCGGTCGAGCCGCGATCCGGTGAAGGCGAGTGGCGTCACGCTGCGGCTTGAGCGTCGACCTGAAGATCGGCAGGTAAGCGCCTTCATGAATTCTTCGCGCATCGGATAGGTTTCGGGCGGCATGTACTGGGTAAAGAGACCGGTGCGCACGTTCGCGCGTAAGTCCGCCGCGGCCAGCGTACCTGCTGCCCCGCCCCAGCCGTAACTGCCGTTGTGCGAGCGGCCGCCTGCGCCAAAGCCCTGTCCTGCAATCCAGGAACCCGACGTATCGACGCCGGCGGGTAACAGGTTGGACACGCCTGTCCGCACCGTGTCGCTTTCCATGACCTGCACCGTGTCGAGCTTGCCGTAGCCCAGCACCATGCGCAGGAACCGGTCGTAATCGCGCGGGGAGGACACCAGTCCGCCGCCGCCCGACGGGAAGTTCGGCGCGTCGAGGAAGATGCTGCTTTCGCCCGGGTCGAGCGGGATCGGCATGCTGCCGATGAAGCCGTAATTAGTCGTCAGGCGCGCACGCTCGCTTTCGGGCACGGCCCAGTACGTGCTGGTCATGCCGCATGGCTCGAAAATGCGAGTCTGCACGAAGTCTTCGAAGCTCATACCCGAGGCGACTTCGATGACCCGCCCGAGCAAGTCTATGCTCGCCGAATAGATCCACTTCGTACCCGGCTGCGCAACCAGTGGCAGCTTGGCCAGCCGGTCGGCAAAAGCTTCGAGCGACGGCGCGCTTTCGACCACGGGCAGGCCGGGGATCGGCATGCGGCTGACGCGGCCGCCGACAAGGCCGTTCTCCGCATAAGCTGCCAGAAGCGGTCCCTTCGCATCGATTATGTAGCTCAGCCCGCTCGTATGTGTGAGCAACTGGCGGATTGTAATTGGCGTTTCGGCAGCCACAGTCTCGGTCAGCGGGCCATCGGGGCGTTGGAGAACGCGCATTTCCGCAAAGGCGGGCAGGATGTCGGCCAGCGGCGTGTCGAGCGTAAAATGCCCGTCCTCGATACACATCATCGTCGCCATGCCGGTGATCGGCTTGGTCATGGAATAGATGCGGTACAGCGTGTCGAGCCCGACATTGGCTTCGCTGCGGAAGGACAGCTTGCCGCCGCCGACATGATGCGCATGGTCTTCCTGACCCATGCCGATAGTCACGAGAAGATTGGCCACCTTGCGCTCGTCGACATAGCGTTTGGCCAGCGCAGCGACGTTCGGCAAACTCCGAACCGGCATCATGCGCCAACAGGGCCGAGGCACCCGGCAGGCCAGCGGCCAGCGATCCGGCAGACAGCCACGCACCCGAACGGAACAGCGAACGGCGCGAGAGGTGTAGGGCATCGGTCTGGGCAAGTGGCATCTATTGCGTCTCCAATTGGCTTTGGCGCTTAGTGGGCATGGAAAGCTGAACGGTCAATTGCGGGTTGACTGGAGACGCTGTCCTATCCACATAGGACACATGCTGAACATCATTTCGATCCTCTTCGGTCTCGTATCGCTAGTCATCGTCATTCCGGCCACGATCCCGCTGCTGGGCTGGGCCAACTGGTTCGCCCTGCCGCTGATCGTGATCGGCATCATCATCGGCCAGATGTCGTCGAGCAACAGCGGGCGAAACTTCAACCTGATCGTGCTGCTCATCGCGGCCGTGCGCCTGTCGCTGGGCGGCGGGATTATCTAGGCCAGCGCCAACTGCGCGGCTTTTGCGAACAGGGTAGGCAGGCCCGCTTCATCGAGCTTCGCGACAGGCCACCACTCGCCCTCGCCGGGCGGCGTTTCGTCGGTGCTGAGCCGTTGGACCGAGAGCTCCAGCTTGAAGTGCGTGAAAGTGTGGCTGACTGCTCCTAGCGGCGTGATCTCGCTAGCCAATGGCGGTTTCCCGCTGCCGTCGCCCTGCGCCGACCAGCCATCGTCGGGCAAAGCGCGCATCCCGCCTAGCATCCCGATGCCCGGCCTTTTGACCAGCCAGACTGCGCCATCTCGCTCGATCCAATAGGCAATGCCCTTGCGCACCGGCTTCGGTTTCTTCGCAGGCTTGACCGGCAAGCCCGCCGGATCGCCGGCCGCCCGCGCCTCGCACATATCCGATAGGGGACACAGCAAGCACTTCGGATCGCGCGACGTGCAGATGGTCGCGCCCAGATCCATCATCGCCTGCGCGAAATCGCCTGCGCGCTTGTCCGGCGTCATGCTGTCGGCGTGTTCGCGGATGGCCTTGCGCACGCCGGGTAGCGGCTCGGTCAGATTGAACAGACGCGCCACCACCCGCTCGACATTGGCATCGACCACCACGGCGCGCTCGCCGAATGCAATCGCGGCAATGGAGGCTGCGGTGTAAGCGCCCAACCCCGGCAACTCGCGCAACGCCGCCTCGGTGCGCGGAAATTCACCCAGCGCCGCCACTTCGCGCACTGCCTTCACCATGTTGCGGGCGCGCGAGTAATATCCCAGCCCGGCCCAGGCCGCCATCACGTCTTCGTCGCTCGCCGCTGCCAGATCCTGCACGGTCGGCCAGCGCTCGGTAAACTTCGCGAAATACGGTTTTACCGCCGCGACCGTCGTCTGCTGCAGCATGATCTCGGACAGATATACGCTGTACGGATCGGGCGCCGCTTCTCCCGGCCGCGCACGCCATGGCAGGTCGCGGGCATGGCGGTCGTACCAATCCAGAAGAATGTCGGAAACTATGGCGGCCACGCCGGGCCTATGGCATGAGCGCAGGCGCGATGGGAAGCGACAACACCAAGGACACCGGCAAGGCGAAGACACGCGCGGGCAAAGCTGCGGCCACGGGCAGCAAGGCGGCAGGCCGGAAACTCGCGGCCTCAAGCAGCAAGGCGGTAGGCCGCAAAAAAACCTTCAAGCCGTACGAGCGGCCGCGCGGCGGGCAGGCGAAAGCAATTTCAGACCTCATGCCGCAAATCGGGCGCCCGGCCTTCCGCCGCTTCGGCTTCGTGCAGAGCAGCATCGTCAGCCGCTGGCCCGAAATCGTCGGGGATACGCATGCGCGCGTCTGCATGCCCGAACAGATCCGCTTTCCTCCGGGCGAAAAGTCGGAAGGCATTCTCGACCTTGTCGTAAAGCCCGCGCATGCGCCGCTGATCCAGCAGGTCATCCCCGAAATTACCGACCGCGTGAACCGCTTTTTCGGCTACAAGGCTGTCGCGCGCATCAAGCTGCGGCAAGGTGCGGTTAAGCCGCCGGAAGACAGAACGAAAGCGAAGGCGCCGCCCTCGCTCAAGCCGATCCCGATGGAACTGGGAGACAGCCTGCGCGATATCGGCGATCCGGAACTTCGCACGGTATTGGAATCGCTGGCCCGCAGCTTCGGGTCGGACAATGATGGGAAAGAATGAGTTGAACGCTATTTCCACATTCCTGAAGGGCGCTGCTTGCGCCGCGCTTGCTTTTGCGGGCATGCCTTCGCTGGCGCAGGATACCTTGGCCCCGTCCGCCAACACGGCCAATTGGGGCGAATTGGTCGTCGAAAACGAAGGCGGTCATCTGGTCGGCAATCCCGATGCCGAAGCCCAGCTGGTCGAATTCATGAGCTACACCTGCTCGCACTGCGCCGAATTCGCGCGCACCGGCGAAGGGGCAATCAAGCTGCTTTACGTGCCCACGGGCAAGGTCTCGCTGGAAGTGCGCCATCTCATCCGCGACCCCATCGACCTCACGGCAGCGCTGCTTACCCAATGCGGCGGGCCGGACGACTTCTTTGCCAACCACGAAGCTATCATTCTGGATTTCGATAAGTGGATGGCCAAGGCGCGCGTCGCCACACAGGCCCAGCAAGCGCGCTGGCGCTTCGGCAGCATCGGCAGCCGCGCACAGGCCATCGCCAGCGATCTCGATTTTTACGAGATCATGGAAGCGCGCGGATACGACCGGCCGCAGATCGACCGCTGCTTGACCGACGAAGCCAAGGCGCGCGCCATCGCCGAGCAAAGCCAGGCCGACGCCGCGACTTACGGGCTGCGCGGAACGCCCACCTTCATTCTGGGCGGCGAGACGCTGAATGTTCGGACATGGGAGACCATTCAGCCGTTGCTCGACCGGCTCTTTTAAGCACCAGACCCAGCGCGCCGCGTCTGTGGACACGCACTGCGGCGCGCTTCACCTTGCCATCTGCATGACCTAGCGTCCGATGCCAATTCACGAGGATACGTATGAACCGCTCCGTCACTCTTGCCCTTATCGCTCCGTTGGCGCTTGGACTTGCCGCATGTGGCGATGCTGCCGATAACGAAGCGGCGGCCAGCCTCGAAGGCGAACCCATCGCTGCAGTCGATGCGCCGGACGGCACCAGCTGGCTGGATGTGGCGAACGAAAATGAGGATGGCGGCATCGTGCTCGGCAATCCGGACGCTCCGCTCAAGCTGGTCGAATATGCCAGCCACACCTGCGGCGCCTGCGCGATGTTCGCCGAAACCGGCTCGCCTGCTCTCAAGCAGGACTATGTCAGCACAGGGATCGTCAGCTACGAAATGCGCCCACTGCTGCGCGATCCGCTGGACGTGACGATCTCGGCGCTGGTGCGTTGCGGCAGGCCCGAAAGCTTCCACGCTCTGGCCGACCAGGCATGGGGCGGCCTCCAGCAATTCAGCACCAATCTTCAGAGTAACGGTGCTGCTTATGAGGCCGCAATGAACTCTGCGCCCGAGCAACGCTTTACGCGGCTGGCCGAAGCAGCCGGGCTGATCGACTTCTTCGCCGCACGCGGTGTGTCCGCCGACCAAGCCCGCGCCTGCCTTGCCGATGGCGACGCGATTACCGCGATGGCCGAGCGCTCGAGCCGCGTGTCTAGCGAAAACAGCGTCACGGGCACGCCGACCTTCTTTTTGAACGGACAGCGGCTCGATGCCAATCAATGGCCCGGTATCGAGCCTATCCTGCAACGCGCCGGCGCCAGGTAAGCGCGCGGCGGGAATAGACCGGCGATGCTCATCAAACAGCTCAGGCTGAGCGGTTTCAAGAGCTTCGTCGAGCCGTCTACCCTTCGTATCGAGCCCGGCCTGACGGGCGTTGTCGGCCCGAACGGGTGCGGAAAATCCAACCTGCTCGAAGCGATCCGCTGGGTCATGGGCGAAAACTCGCCCAAATCCATGCGCTCGGGCGGGATGGAAGACGTGATCTTCGCCGGCACGGCGAGCCGCCCGCCGCGCGACTTCGCCGAAGTGGTGCTGAGCGCAGAGGAAGAAGACGGCGACGAGCTGGAAGTCGTCCGCCGGATCGAGCGCGGCGCGGGCAGCGCCTATCGGGTCAACGGCAAGGACGTCCGCGCCAAGGACGTCGCCCTCACCTTCGCCGATGCCGCCACGGGCGCGCACAGTCCCGCACTGGTAAGCCAAGGTAAGATTGCGCAGGTCATCGCCGCCAAGCCGGTCGAACGGCGCATGATGCTGGAAGAAGCGGCGGGGATCGCCGGCCTGCATGTCCGGCGGCGCGATGCGGAAAGCAAGCTGCGCTCGACAGAGAAGAACCTCGAACGGCTCGAAGACCTGATGGCGGGCCTCGACAGCCAGATTGCCTCGCTGCGGCGGCAGGCCAAGCAGGCGGAGCGATACAAGAAACTGTCCGATCAGATCCGCACGGCCGAGGCGCGCCTGGTCTTCGCCCGCTGGCGCGATGCTGCGGCGGCGGCGGACGAGGCGAAGCGGGCTGCCGCCGATGCGGATGCGCGGGTGGCTCAGGCTCAGGAAACGGCTAACGAGGCGCAGAAGATCCAGCGCGAGGCGGCGGAAAAGCTCGCCGAAGCGCGCGAGGAGCAGGCCGACCGCCGCGACGATGCCAGCGCGCATGGGCACCGGATGGCATCGCTCACCAGCCAGCTCGAAGCGGCGGAGCAGCGGCTGGCCGACCTCGAACGCCAGAAGACGCGGCTCGAAGAAGATCGCGGCGATGCCGACCGGTTGACGAAGGACGCCGCCGAGGCATTGGCGCGGCTGGAGAAGGAATTGGCGGCAAGCGAGAAGGCCTTGGCCGCGGACGAGGAGCGTCGCCCGAGCCTGGTATCGCAAAGCGAAGATGCCGAGCGCGCCAGCCGGACTGCGGAACTCGCACTGGCGAAGGCGACTGCGGACAATGCCGGTGTCGAAGCCGAATGGCGCGTGTCAGAAGCGGAAGTCGCTCAAGCGCAGACGCGGCTGGAGCGGTTGGAGGCGGATATCCGGCGTCTTGGCGAGCAACGCGAGGCATTGGCGTCGGACGATGCCGAGAAGGCAGTTGGTGCCGCGCGGGATGAGCTTGCCAACGCTCGCGACGCCACGGAAGCTGTGCGCGAGGCCTTGAATGGCATGCAAGCGCGCAAGAGCGAGCTTCAGGCCGCGCGGGACGAGGCGGCCAGCGCCTACTCCGCCGCAAAAGCCGAACTGTCCGGCGTTCAGCGCGAATACGATGCGCTGAAACGCGACCGCGACGCGCGCGAGCGGGCGGCTTCCAAGCGCTCCGGGCGGCGACAGGCGCTCGACGCGGTGCGGGCCAAACCGGGCTTCGAGCGCGCCGTGGCCGTGGCGCTGGGCCGCGATGGCAAGGCGCTGCTCGGTGCGCCAGACGAGGAAAGCGAGGGTCGCTATTGGACAGGGGCCGGCGCGCCCACACCGGTGCCGAACAGCCTTGCCGAACAGATGGCCGGATGCCCTGCGGAACTGCGCGCACGGCTTAGCCTCGTGCACGTCGCAGACAAGGACGATGGCCGCGATCTTGGCCCGGGTGAGAGTCTCGTCACCCATGACGGCAAGCTGCGCCGCTGGGACGGGCTGGTCGTGCGCGGCGAAGGTGCTGCAGAGGCTGCGCGGCTGGAGGCGGAGAACCGGTTTGCCGAACTCGACGCTCTGGTGCCGGACTTGCAGGCAGCCGTAGCCACAGCCGAGGCGCGGCAGGAGGAAACTTCGGAAGCGCTCGCCCAACTGCAGCGCGACCTGATTGCCGCCGACCGCGAGTTGGCCAGCGCCTCGGAGACCGAACGACAGGCTCTCCGCTCGCTCGACCAGGCCGAGGCTGCGCGCGAACGAAACGAAGCGCGACTGGCCGAGCTGGAACTGGCCGAGACCGAGCTTGCCGACATGGTCGAGCAGGCTCGCTCCGACCTGAAAGTCGCTCAGGATAAACGCGATGCACTGCCCGACCCTCAGGCGGGGCGTGCCTCGCTCGAAGCGGCGCAGGCCAAGAACGAGGCGGCACGCACAACCTTGCAGGCACGCGCCGCCGAGCTTGCCGCGCACGACCAGTCGCTCGCCGTCGCGCGCGAGCGGACGTCGGCGCAGCGCAGCGACATGGCGAATTGGCAGGCGCGGTCGGGCGAAGCGGCGCGCCGTCTGTCCGACATGGCTCTGCGCTTCGACGAGATCGAAGAACAGCGCGCCATTTTCGCTGCCAAACCAGCCGGGCTGATCGAAGAGATCGAACAGGGCGACACGGTCCGCAAACGGCTGGGCGAGGAATTGGCCGAGGCAGAACGCGCCGTCGCCGCTGCTCAGAACCTCGCCACGCAGGCCGACCAGGCATTCTCCGCTGCGAACGAGGAGCTGGCCAAGGCGCGCGAAAACCGCGCAGGCCTTGCCGAGCGCGCCGAAAATCAGAACACCCGCAGGATGGAAATGTCGCGCATCTCGGGCGAGCGATTTCAGTGCCCTCCCCCGCATCTGCCCGAAAAGTTCGAGTTCGCCGAAGACGAGATCGCTTCTGCCGAAGCCGAGAGCGACGAGATGGACCGTCTCACCGCCAGCCGCGAACGCATCGGGCCAGTCAACCTCGTTGCCGCCGACGAGTTGGAGCGGATCGAAGCAGAGCACGGCACGAACGCTGCCGAGCAGGAAGAACTGCGCGAAGCGGTCAGCCGGCTGCGCGGATCGATCGGCAATCTCAATCGTGAAGGGCGCGAGCGTCTGCGCGAGGCATTCGAGCAGGTCAACGGCCACTTCAAGCGTCTTTTCACCCGCCTTTTCGAAGGCGGCGAGGCACATCTGGCGCTGATCGACAGCGACGACCCGCTGGAGGCTGGATTGGAAATTTTCGCCCAGCCTCCCGGCAAGCGCCTCCAGTCGCTCACCCTGCTGTCCGGCGGCGAACAGGCGCTCACGGCCACCGCTCTGATCTTTGCATTGTTCCTCACCAATCCCGCCCCGATCTGCGTGCTGGACGAAGTCGACGCGCCGCTGGACGATGCCAATATCGACCGATTCTGCGACCTGCTCGAAGCGATGGTGGCGGAAACCGACACGCGGTATCTGATCGTGACGCACAACGCCGTGACCATGAGCCGGATGCACCGCCTCTTCGGCGTCACCATGATCGAAAAAGGCATCAGCCGCCTCGTCAGCGTGGACTTGGGCGCGGCCGAAGAACTGCTGGCGGCGGAGTAAGGGAGCTTCGATGAAGACGAGACTACTGGCGGCGGCTGCCGCGCTGACGGGCGTGCCAGCCGTGGCCGACGTGCCCCAGCCCGCGCATTACCCGATGTCGGAGACAGAGCAGGCGCGGCCCCAAATGCCGCACATCCTTCCGCTCAAAGAGCGCGCCGCCTTGATCGACAGCATCCTTGCCGAACGGCTCGAGACAATCGTCCCGCGACTAATGCGCGAAGAGGGCATCGACATGTGGCTGCTCATGTCGCGCGAATATTTCGAGGAGCCGGTGGTCGCGACCATGCTGAACGCCACCAGCTTTCATGCCCGGCGGCGCACGATCCTCATCTTCTTCGATCCGGGCGACGGCCAGCCAATCGAGCGGCTGACTGTCAGCCGCTATGGCTTGGCCGACCTGTTCGAGCCGGCGTGGACACCCGAAGAGCAGTCCGACCAGTGGCAGGCCGTGGCGGACATTATCGCCGCGCGCGATCCGTCGAAGATCGCCATCAACACCTCCGACCGCACGCGCTTCGCCGATGGCATGACGTTGAGCCAATATCAGGCGATGACCGAGGCTCTACCGGCCGAATACACCGACCGCATCGTTTCGGGCGAGACGCTGGCTGTCCGCTGGCTGGAAAGCCGCACGCCGCGCGAAGTAGCGATGTATCCCGGCGTCGTACGTTTGGCCCACGCTATCATCGGCGAAGCCCTATCGCGCGATGTCATCACGCCCGGCGTCACTACAGCGCAGGACGTGCAGTGGTGGTATCGCGAGCGCCTGGCCTCGCTCGGCATCGAGCCGTGGTTCCATCCCTCTCTCGCCATCCAGCGGGAAGGCGAAGACGGCATGCTGTGGGGCGATGTGACAATCAAGCCGGGCGACCTGCTGTGGACGGATTTCGGACTCACCTATCTGCGGCTCAATACCGATACGCAGCATCTCGCCTACGTCCTGAAACCCGGCGAGACCGAGGCGCCGGAAGGTTTGCGCGAGGGGCTGCGGCGCACCAATCGTGTCGGGACATTGCTGACCGAGGCTTTTCAACCGAACGACAGCGGCAATGCCATCCTCGCCCTGACGCGCGCCGCGGCGCTGGCCGAAGGACTCGACCCGTCAATCTACAGCCACCCGATCGGGTTTCACGGCCACGGCGCGGGTAGCATCATCGGTTACTGGGATAATCAGGAGCCTAATCCCGACGGCGAGGTCCCGGTGCGCCCGGGCACCGCGTGGTCGATCGAATTCACGAACTTCTACCAGGTCCCCGAATGGGGCGGCCAGCGCGTCGACTTCCGGTCCGAGGAAGATGCGTGGTTCGACGGGAAAACGGTGCGCTATTTCGACGGGCGACAGACCGAGCTTACGCTCATTGCGTCGGACTAATCATGCGGGTTCCGTCAGAGCAGCGCGCAAATCGTCGCGGATCGACTTCAGCCGCATGACGATGTGCGCCACATCCTGCGTTTGCTGCGCCGGAGCCGGCTCCTGAGCCGCGGCCTGCTGGTCGGGAACGCCCCTCAAGGCCGCTTTCGCGCCTTTTAGCGTATAGCCCTTCGCATTGACCAGATCGTCAATCCGCTCGACCAGCGCGACGTCTTCGCTGCGGTAATAGCGCCGACCACCGCTGCGCTTGAGCGGCTTGAGCTGAGGGAACTGCTGTTCCCAATAGCGCAGGACGTGCGTCTTGATACCGGTCGCCGCGGCGACTTCGCCGATGGTGCGCAGCGCGCCTTCTTCCTTGTGATCGTCGAACTGTGCCATGCTGGCCAGCCTAACAGCTTCAATAGCTGTTGGCGATGCGTTCCTTGAGCAGCTGGCTGGCGCGGAAGGTCATCACGCGGCGCGGGGTGATCGGAACCTCGACACCTGTCTTGGGATTACGACCAACGCGCTCTTTCTTGTCGCGCAGGACGAAGCTGCCGAAGCCCGAAATCTTCACGTTTTCGCCGCGCACCAGCGCATCCGACATCTTTTCGATGATCTGTTCCACAAGTGCCAGCGATTCTGCCCGGCTCAGACCCATCTTCCGATTGATCGTGTCGGTGAGATCGGCGCGCGTCAACGTTCCTACGGAGCGCATCACATCCATTTTCCATCCTTTCCCAGAAGCGACCCTGGGTTAGATCATGGTGCGCGATATAGGGAATTGTCGATAAAGGTCAAAGGGCTAAGGCCAAAGAAATATCATTTCTTATAGACGGGCGAGCGAGGCACCCCAGGTGAAGCCGCCGCCCATCGCTTCGAACATGACGAGGTCGCCCTGCTTGATGCGGCCATCCTTGCGCGCGACATCGTACGCCAACGGCACGGAGGCCGCGGATGTGTTGGCATGCTGGTTCACCGTCACCACGATCTTTTCGGGTGGCAGCGCCAGTTTTCGGGCCGTCGCGTCAAGAATGCGGGCGTTGGCCTGATGCGGGACGATCCAGTCGATATCGCTTGCCTCGACGCCCGCCGCGTCAAGCGTTTCGCCCAGCACGTCCGCCAGGTTGACGACTGCGTGGCGAAAGACCTCGCGGCCTTTCATGCGCAGTTTGCCGACCTCTCCCGTAGTCGACGGCCCGCCATCGACGTAGAGCAGATCCTTGTGCTGTCCGTCCGCATGCAGGCGGCTGGCGAGGATGCCTGGGCCGTCTTCGGCCACGTCCCGCGCTTCGAGCACGACCGCGCCTGCGCCGTCGCCGAACAGCACACAGGTGGTGCGGTCTTCCCAGTCGAGTATGCGGCTGAACGTCTCGGCCCCGACGACCAAGGCTTTCTGCGCCATGCCGGTCTGCAACAGCGAGTCGGCGGTCGCGAGCGCGTACAGGAAACCGGAGCACACGGCCTGCACGTCGAAGGCAAAGCCGCCGCAGCCTAGCGCATGCTGGACCTGTGTGGCGGTGGCCGGGAATGTATGGTCCGGTGTCGCCGTGGCGAGGACGATCAGGCCGATGTCGCCCGCATCGACGCCCGCGTCAGCCAGCGCCGCGCGCGAAGCGTCGGTGGCCAGAGTGGAGGTCGTCTCGCCCGCGCCCGCGATGTAGCGCTGGCGGATACCCGTACGCTCCACGATCCATTCGTCGCTGGTGTCGACGCGCTCTGCCAGCTGGGCGTTGGTCACGCAGTCCTTCGGCAAGGCGCTTCCGCTGCCGGTGATGACCGAACGGATCATTTCGCGTCCAGACTGTCCGTATCGACCGCGCCAAGATCCTTGGCGATGCGGTTGGTAATGTCGTCCTCGAGCAGGCGCGCGGCCACTTCTACCGCATTCGCCACGCCCTTGGCATTGGCACTGCCGTGACTTTTCACGACCACACCGTTGAGGCCAAGGAAGACCGCACCGTTGTGGTTGTTCGGGTCGAGATGGTGGCGGAGCAGTTCGGTCGCGGGGCGCGAGACGAGGAAACCGACTTTCGAACGAATCGAGGAGGAGAAGGCACTCTTCAGCAGGTCGGTGACGAAGCGCGCCGCACCTTCGATGGCTTTCAACGCTATGTTGCCGGAAAAGCCGTCGCACACCACCACGTCGCACTCGCCGCGGTTGATCTTGTCCGCCTCGACGTAGCCTTCGAAGTCCATCGCCAGCTGGTGGGCGGCGCGAAGCCGGTCGGCGGCAGCCTGGATATCCTCGGTGCCCTTTGTTTCTTCCGTCCCGATGTTCAGGAGACGCACACGGGGCCGTTCGCGGCCCGTCACGATGCGCGAATAGGCCGCGCCCATGATGGCGAACTGGACAAGGTTGCGCGCGTCGCATTCGCGGTTTGCGCCAAGGTCCAGCATGATGACATCGTCGTCGGTCAGCGTAGGCAGCAGGGCGGCCAGCGCGGGCCGGTCGAGCCCCGGCATGGTGCGCAGGGCAAGCTTGCTCATCGCCATCAGCGCGCCGGTATTGCCGGCGGACACGGCCGCGCCCGCCTCGCCGCGCTTCACCGCATCGACGGCAAGGCCCATGCTGGTGGTCTTCGCACGGCGCAGCGCGCGGGACGGCTTCTCGTCGCCCGCAACCACGTCTTCGCAATGCAAGATTTCGCTCGCACCCGACATTCCGGGATGCGTTTCCAGCGCGGCCTTGATGCGCGGCTCGTCGCCGACCAGCAGGAACTGGAAGCGATCGTGCCGCCGCCGCGCCAGCGCAGCGCCTTCGACCATGGTGCGCACGCCTTCATCGCCGCCCATCGCATCAATGGCGATACGCGGCAGGCTCATGGCACTCTCCGGGTCAAATGAAGGTCTTAAAGGCCCTCGGGAGCGAGAACTTCGCGCCCGTTATAGTAGCCGCAATGCGGGCACAGATTGTGCGGACGCTTCAGCTCGCCACAATTGGTGCATTCGTGATGCGCTTCGACTTTAAGCGAATCGTGCGAACGGCGGTTGCCGCGGCGATGGGGCGATACTTTTCTCTTGGGGACGGCCATCTCGGCACCTGTTCCTCAAACAATTACAATCGATTTTGCGTGGCCGCCCTAGGGGACGACCGGACATCGCACAAGAGGCGCGATGGCTGGCAGGTCCCGACCATAGACGGTGAAGGCGCGCGCTATAGCGGGTTTTGCCCGCGATGCAAGCATGGCGGCGGAGAACCGATCACGCGCGTTTGCGGTCGCTGCGTAACGGGCATAGGCAGGCATCGAATCATCGTTGCAAGAGTTCTCGTACCATGAGCGTTTTCCTGCCCGTTACCCTTACCGCAGCAGCAGCTGCTGCGCTGATCAACATCTGGCTGTCGGTCCGGATCGGATCCATTCGGCGTTCGGCCAGGATCCTGCACGGTGACGACGCTGGTGGCCCGCTGACACGGCGGATGCGCGCGCAGCTGAATTTCGTCGAGAACACGCCTTTCGTCCTGGTGCTGATTGCTGCCATCGAGCTGGCCGGAACCGGCGGCGGCTGGCTGGCGATCGTCGCTGGCGCCTACATGCTAGGCCGCGTGGCGCATGGATTCGGAATGGACTCCGAAGCGCCGTCCAAGCTTCGCTTCGTAGGCACGCTCGTCACTTTGCTGACGCTGGCCGGTCTGGCTATCGTCGCAGTGCTGAGCGCGCTGGGCGTGATGGCCGGCTAGGCCAGAGCAGCGTCGCTGACGAAGGCGTTGGTCTTGCGCTCCTGACCGAAAGTGCTGGTCGGGCCGTGACCGGGAATGAAAGTCACGTCATCGCCCAGCGGCCAAAGCTTCTGCGTGATCGCGTCGATCAAATCCTGGTGGTTGCCCATCGGAAAGTCGGTACGCCCGATGCTGCCTTGAAACAGCACGTCGCCCACTACGGCGAATTTGCTCGGGCGGTGGAAGAACACGACGTGGCCGGGCGTGTGGCCGGGGCAATGGATGACCTCCAGCGTCAGGTCGCCGACCGTGACCGTGTCGCCATCCACCAGCCAGCGGTCAGGCTCGAACACCTGACCATTGACGCCGTATCGCGCGCCGTCTTCGTCCAGCCGGCTGATCCAGAAGCGGTCGTCCTCGTGCGGGCCCTCGATCGGCAGGTCCAGCTCCTTCGCAAGGATACCCGCCTCGCCGCAATGGTCGATATGGCCGTGCGTGATGAGGATTTTCTCCAGCTCCACGCCCGAATTCGCCACCGCAGCCTTCAGCTTGGCCAGATCGCCGCCCGGATCGATAAGCGCGCCCTTGTTGGTTGCGGTGCACCACACCAGTGAGCAATTCTGCTGGAGCGGCGTCACGGGCACGATGCCCGCCTTCATCGGCGGAGTGGCGTTGGTCTGCGTCATGCTAGCTTAAATGCGGTCTGATTTGATCCAGGACAAGGCGCGATTGTCCGCGACATGCTTTAAGGGCCGTCGAGAGGAGACTTCGAATGCGAGTTTCAGCGATAAGTGCCGTTCTGCCGATCTTGCTCGCGGCGTGCCAGACAAGCGTGCCTGCCGGAACCGGCCTGACGATGACAACCGATGCCTCAGCAAGCGGTGTGCCCGATTACGTCGAGGCAATTTGCGCAGATTGCCATGCCGTCTCTGCCGGCACCCTGTCGATCAACCCGGAGGCGCCCGGCTTTGCCGACATCGCCAACAGCCCCGGTTTGACGCGCGACACGCTGGTCGCCTTTTTGTCGGATGCGCATAATTACCCGATGCAGATGGACGTCGATCTAAGCGAGGACGATATCGCGATCATCGCCGATTACATCGTCACCCTGCAAAGCGAGGACTACCACCGCACACCGATGTAAGGACTTTGCGGCGCCCCGTCAGCGGGTCTGGAAGTCGACCACCCTGTCCATCCGCGCGGAAGACGCAGGTGAACTCGTCACGATTGCGATCGCGCGAGTCGATGCGGCCGGAAACGTACATGTATTCGCGGTTCTGTCGCTTCGGCTTCGATAACCGTAGCGCGGCCGAAGCGGGAGGCCTCATCGCCGCATGCCTTCACCGCGTCACGTTCGAACCCGGTGCGCGCATCATATCCATAATCGTTTCCGCCGCCGAACAGATCGCCCAGCAGACCATCGCCACCGATGGCAGCGCAGCCGCCGAGCAGGAACGGGGCGGACAGGGCGGCAGGGATGAAGGCTTTACGCATCGGGCTCTCCTATTGAAGATGTACGTTCGATACGGTTGGCGCGTGGCGCAGGTTCCACACGAGGGCTTGCGCTCAGACCCGTCCGCCCTTCCAAACAACGCGACCGATGATTTCCACCTCGTCGCGAGCAAGGTCGATCGGCGCGTAAGCTTCGTTGGCGCTGATCAGGGAGATACGGCCCGGCGCGCTGGCCTGCACCTGCTTCACATGCAGCGCATCGCCGATCCGCACCACATGGATACCCTCCCCACTGCGCTTGTTGCGGTCGACGAAGATCTCGTCCCCGCTGCGCAATTTCGGCTCCATGCTGTCGCCTTCGACCCGGATGGCGGACAAGTCCGCGCCTTCCAGACCGGTATCGCGCAGCCATTTGCGCGAGAAGCGGAAATCGTCGAAGGAAATTTCCTCAGCAGAAAAAGAACCCGGTCCTGCCGAAGCGTCCAATGGAAGGCGCGGCACCGCGATAAAGTCGTCGGATGGCGAATACCGTCGTGCGCTCACCTCGGCACCCAGCTCGCTTTCGTCCACACCGAAGAATTCCGCCAGCTTGCGCCGGTCGGCCTCCTCCAGCTTGCGCGGACTGCCTTTACGGACAAATTGCTGCAAGTAACTGGGATTGCGACCGATCAGCGCCGAAAGAGCCGTGAGGCTGGTACGGCTGTTGTCGGTCAGCTCGATCAGGCGGGCGCGATCAGCGGTCAGCCCCGTCATTCAAAATCCCCTGTGCTCAAGTGTCGGAACGCGGTGCCCGAAATGCAACGAAAAGGTAATGTACTCGGGGAATCCTATACCATAGGATTTTTCCTAGACAAGTAGGATTTCGGATGGAACGTATAGGGAACAAACTATTCGAATCGGATGTTACTTGTCCCGGAGAGCCCGCCTATGTTGATTCGCAGTATCGAGAAGTTTCTTCGGCATCACGATATGCCACCCACCAAGTTCGGTCGACTGGCCGCGCACGATCCGCGATTCGTTCTCGACCTGCGCATGGGCCGTGAGCCGCGCAGCGCGACCGAAGCCCGTATCCGCGGCTTCATGTCCGGCTTCGAAGCGGCGCAAAGCGAGCGCGTGAAGGATGTCGCCCATGTCCAGTGAACGTCCGATCACTCCGCCCCGTCGCACGCGGCGTTCGCCGGGCGACCGGCTGCGCACAGCCCTTCAGGTGCTCGCCGAGCATCAGGCGCAGGTCATCACGCACTCGGAAAAGGCGTGGGCCAGCATTACTTTTGCCGGGACACGCCACTCGCTGGCGCTGCTGTTCGCCGGCGAGGATGCGGTCGAGGCCGGTGAACGCTTCGTCGCTGCGCTGCCCGAGCACGAGTTCGCCCTGCCCGGCCAATTGGTCGCCGATGCCGGTATCGTCGAGGTCGAGCACCGCCTTCTGCCCTCGCCCCGTTTGGTCGTGCAGTGCGAGCTGCTGTTGCTCGAGGACGCCTGATTAGTACCCGGCCACGAGGTCCATCTGCGGCTGGACCGGTTCGCCCCTGTGCCAGCGATCGAGATTGTCGATGAACCGATCGGCACTGCGCAGAAACATCTTGGTCTGCGCGCGGCCCGAAAGGTGCATGGTGATCTGCGCGTTGTCGAGGGTCCAGAGCGGGTGGTCTTCGGGCAGCGGTTCGGGGTCGGTCACGTCGAGCAGCGCGGCTTCGATCGCCTTGTCCTGAAGCGCTGCGACCAGCGCGTCCTGATCGACCACGTCGCCGCGCGCAATGTTCACCAGCACGGCGTTGGAGCGCATGGCGGCAAGTTCGGCAGTGCCGATCATGTGGCGGGTTTCTTCGGTCGAGGGCACGGCAAGGATAACCCAGTCGAACTCGCCCAGTTGCGCGCGCCATTCGCCGGGGCGCAGCGTACCCTCCCCGCCCGATCGGCGGACCGGCACGACTTTCATCTCGAAAGCCTCCAGCCGCGACTTGACCAGCGTCCCGATGGCGCCGAGGCCGAGCAGCAACACCCGCTCGCCCGCCAGTTCGCGCTTGCCGGGACTGTCCAGCAGCCACTCCTTGCGGTCCTGCGCACGCACGACCTCGCGGTAGCCCTTGGCATGGGCGAGCATGAGCATGACGACGTATTCGGCAATGGTAATGGCGTTGATGCCCACTCCGTTCGTCACCGTCACGCCTCGCTGCTGCAACACGTCGAGCGGCAGAAAGTCGAGCCCGGCATAGATCGAATTCAGCCATTTCAGGCTTGTCGCCGCATGGGCGATTTCGATCATCGGCTCCTTCTCGTTCAAGTCGAACCAGCCGATCTCCGCCTCCGGCGCCATCTCCAGCGCCTGTTCCTTCGTCATGAACCAGTGCGGATCGACCCAATCGGGAAGACGCGGCTCCACCAGCGGGCGGATCAGGGCAGACATCACGGCTTTGGTCATAGCTTCCATTCCCAGCCGAGCGGGTCGCCGTCCATCACCTCGACGCCCTTCTCGGCGAGACTGGCGCGGATTGCGTCGGCAGGTGGCAAAGTCCTTGGCGATCTTCGCTTCCTTGCGGCGGATGACTTCGGCTTCGGCCTCCGCTTCGGTCAGCGCGGCAGTAACGGGCCGAATGCGCAGGTCCTCGCGGGTCAGTTCCAGCAGGTCGAGCCCCAGCACCGCGTCCATCTCGGCAATGACGGCGCGCTTGTCGGCGGCATCGACCTTCTTGACCGCCAGCGTCTCTTCCAGCGCGACGAGGGCGACGGGCGTGTTCAGATCGTCCGCCATGGCTTCGGCAAACTTGGCGCGCATGGGTGCAAACTTGGCGTGGCTGACATCGCCCAACGGCACGGCCTCCAGCCGGGACATGGCCATCACGATCCGCTTCAGCCGCGTCAGCGCAGCGCCCAGCCCTTCCCAGCTAAATTCCAGCTCGCTGCGATAGTGCGCCTGCAGGCACATCATGCGGTAGGCGAGCGGGTGGTAGCCCTTGTCGACCAGCAGTTGCAGTCGCAGGAACTCGCCCGCGCTCTTGCTCATCTTGCCGGATCGCTCGACGAGGAAATTGTTGTGCATCCAGATGCGCGCGCCGCTGTTCGCCGCCTCGGAGAGGCCGCCGCAGCCGCAGAAGGCCTGGTTTTGCGCGATTTCGTTCGGATGGTGGATCTCGCGGTGGTCGATGCCGCCGGTGTGAATGTCGAACGGAAAGCCGAGCAGTTTCTCGCCCATCACCGAGCATTCCAGATGCCATCCGGGCGCGCCGGGGCCCCAGGGACTGGTCCATTCCATCTGGCGCTTCTCGCCCGGCGGGGTTTTGCGCCAGATGGCGAAGTCGGCCGCGTTCCGCTTGCCTTCGACCGTCTGGATGCGGCCTTCACCATCCTCGGTGACAGCGCGCGCTAGGCGACCGTAATCCTCCACGGTCGAGACATCGAAATACAGGCCGCTATCGAGTTCGTAGCAGTGCTTGTCCGCGATGCTCTGCGCAAATTCGACCATGTCCGCGATGTAATCCGTGGCGACCGACCATTCGGCAGGTTCGCGAATGTTGAGCGCGGCCACATCGTCGCGGAAGGCCTCGGTGTAGTGCTTGGCGATGTCCCAGATCGACTGCGCGCGCGCTCGCAGCCATCTTCTCCATCTTGTCCTCGCCCGCATCCCCGTCGTCCGTCAGATGGCCGACATCGGTGATGTTAATCACATGCTTGAGCGCATAGCCCTTCCAGCTCAGCGTGCGCCCCAGCACGTCGGCAAAGACATAGGCTCGCATGTTGCCGATGTGCGGGTAATTATAGACCGTCGGCCCGCATGTATAGACACGCGCTTCTCCCTCATGGACAGGCGTAAACGTCTCGACCTCGCGGGTAAGCGAGTTGAACAGGCGCAAAGGCGTTTCGGTCATGCGGGGCGTGTGACGCGCGGTCGCTCGCAAATCAAGCGGCAGATTTGACGAGCTGCCACTTGGTGTATTATGACGGCACCACTGTCAGGAGAGGTGACCCATGTTCGACGACCTGTCCCCGCTGCTCTGGACACACTTCATCGCCGCCTCGATAGCGATTGTCGTTGGCGCTTTCGTGTTCCTGATGCGCAAAGGGACATCTTTGCACCGCACCATGGGCATCACCTATATTGTGGCAATGTTCGTTACCGTCGTGTCCGTCGTGCCGGTGGAGGCGACCGTCATGCCGTTTTTCGGCACGCGCTTCGGCTTTTTCCATGTCTTCGTGGTGATCGGGTTCGTTTCGCTGCTGTTCGGCATCGACCGGCTGCTGAAGTGGCGCAGGACGCGCGACCTGGAGATGCTGCGCGCCCACCAGATCCATCTGGGCTACAGCTACGCAGGCCTGATCATGGCGGGTTTCAGCCAGATCGCGTCGAACCCGGCGTGGGGTTTGGCGGAAATCAGCACTCCGGGACAATTTTGGGCCGCATTCGGGACCGTGAACGTCGTCATCTACGCGATTGCGATCTTTCTCATCCAGACACGGCTGGCGAAGGGTGACCCGCGCCGCTGGCGCAAGGCCTAGTCCCACCCCTCCCAGCGCACCGCCTCGTCCAGCGGGGCGCGCTTGACGTCGAAACTGTTCACCGCCGCATTCTCGTCGCGATAGCCGATGGCCATGCCGCAGAAGAAGATGTGGTCATCGGGAATGTCGACCACTTCGCGGATTTGCGGGGAATAGACCGCCCATGCTTCCTGGAAGCAGCAGTCCAGCCCCTCCTCGCGCAGCAGCAGCGCGATGGTCTGCAGCCACATGCCGATATCGCTCCACTGCGGCGGGCCCATATATTTGGGCGTGTGGACCAGCATCAGCACCGGCGCACCGAAGGCGCGGAAGTTCTCGGCGAACCACATCAGGCGCTTGCCCTTCTCCTCGCGGGAGATTTCGAGCGCGCCGTACAGGTCCTCGCCCACGCCAAAGCGGCGCTGTTCATAGGCCCCGTCGAGTTCGGGCGGGTAAATATGGTACTCGGGCTTGTGCGCCTCACGCCCTTTCGGAAATTCGGCCTGAATGCGCTTGAACAGCGCCTGCATCGGCTCGCCGGTGAGGACGATGCCATGCCACGGCTGCGTATTCCCGCCCGAGGGCGATCGCTGCGCCTTTTCCAGCACGCGGGTAAGCGTCTCACGGTCGACCGGTCTGGTCGGTGAACTTGCGGATCGAGCGTCGGGTGCGGACGGCATCGGAGACGTTCATCAGGCCTCCGGCTTCGGAAAGTGCTGGTCGACCAGGATCGGGTTTCCATCCGGATCGATCAGTGTGAAGCTGGCAACGCCGTCGCTGTCGGGATCGGCTTTCGTCTCGAATGCCATGCCGCGGCTTTCCAGCTCGGCCTGCAACTCGCGGATGTCAGTGAAATCTTTCGGACCGCTGAAATTGGCGATCTGGTCGGGGTCATTCGCCAACCCCGGATTGAAGGTCAGAATATTCTTTTCGAACAACTTCTCGAACAGTCCGTATGATGGTTCCTGCTTCATTAACAAGGATCGCGTAGTCGCCCTTGCCGCCGCTCTTACGGAAGCCCAGCTTTTCATAAAAGGCTTGCGATCGGGAGATATCCTGCACCGTCAGGCTGATCGAAAACGCTCCAAGTTGCATCGCTTCTCTCCTCTCACTTCTTCCCCTCCACCTCGAACAATCCCGCAAGCTGCTCGATAATCGTACCGCCGAGCTGTTCCACGTCCATGATCGTCACCGAGCGCTTGTAGTATCGGGTCACGTCGTGGCCGATGCCGATGGCGGCGAGCTGGACCGGCGACTTGCTTCTCGATCCACTCGATCACCTTGCGCAGGTGGCTTTCCAGATAGCCGGCCTGGTTCACGCTCAGCGTGCTGTCGTCGACCGGCGCGCCGTCGGAAATCACCAGCAGGATGCGGCGGTCTTCGGGGCGGGCGAGCAGGCGGGTGTGCGCCCAGAGCAGCGCCTCGCCGTCGATGTTTTCCTTCAGCAGCCCTTCGCGCATCATCAGGCCGAGATTGCGGCGCGCGCGGCGCCATGGCTCGTCGGCCTTCTTGTAGATGATGTGGCGCAGATCGTTGAGGCGGCCGGGATCGGCGGGGCGGCCATCGGCCAGCCAGCGCTCGCGGCTTTGCCCGCCCTTCCAGGCGCGCGTGGTGAAGCCCAGGATTTCGGTCTTCACGCCGCAGCGCTCCAGCGTGCGCGCCATGATGTCGGCGCTGATCGCGGCGATGGAAATCGGCCGCCCGCGCATCGAGCCCGAATTGTCGATCAGCAGCGTGACGACCGTGTCCTTGAATTCGGTATCGCGCTCCATCTTGTAGGACAGGGCATGGCCGGGGCTGACGACCACGCGGGTAAGGCGCGCGGCATCGAGCAGCCCTTCTTCCTGATCGAAATCCCAGCTGCGGTTCTGCTGCGCCATCAGGCGGCGCTGGAGGCGATTGGCCAGCCGTGTGACTACGCCCTGCAATCCGGCCAGCTGGCTGTCGAGATAGGTGCGGAGCCGATCCAGCTCCTCGTGATCGCACAGTTCCGGCGCTTCGATCACCTCGTCGAAGCTGTCGGTATAGGCGGTGTAGTCGAAGTTTTCGGGCAGGTCGGTCCACGGACGGTTCGGGCGGACGGGCTGCATGCCTTCGCCATCGTCGTCCGACGGGTCGGCGTCGGACATCTCCTGCTCGCCCTCGACGTCCTGTTCGGCATCGCCATCCGCCTCGCCGTCCACGACATCGCCGCGTGCGTCGGTCTGCTGCGGCTCGGCACCGCCCTCGTCTTCGTCGTCGGTGTCCTGATCGTCCTCGGGCGTTTCGCCTTCTTCGTCGTCGCCATCCTCGGCGCTGTCGTCCTCGGGTGTATCGGGCAGCGTCAGTTCGAGATTGCGCAGCATCTCCAGCGTCAAGTTCTGGAAAGCGCGCTGGTCGTCGAGGCTGTCTGCGAGGGTGGACAAGTCCGTGCCAATGCGCGCGAGCAGTTCGTCACGCACCAGCTCGACACCGGCCTGCGCACGTTCGGGAACAGCCTCACCTGTCAGCGCCTCGCGCAGCATGAGCGAAAGCGCGGTGGGCAAGGGCACGTCCTTGGCCTCGTCCGCGCGCACGATGGGGTCGGACGCGGTGCGCATGTTCGACCGCCGCGCCGAGGTTTTCGCGAATGCCGGAGAAGCGCGTTGCGCCCACAGCCTCGTAGCGCACCTGTTCGATCGCATCGTATACCGCGCGCGCCAGCGGTTCGGGCGGCGCGCCTTGCGCGTGCACCGCCTCGCTATGATGGCGCAGCTTGAGCGCGAAACTGTCGGCAAAGCCCCTGGCCTCGCGCGCCTGATCGGGCGGCAGCGTGCGCCCGGGCAAAGGCACACGGAAGTTCTTGCCGCTTTGCGCCGGGCTGTCCGCGCTCCACGCGACCTCGACCTCCGGCTCGTGCGCCAAGGCGCGTGCCGTGCCGGTCAGGGCCTGCTTGAAAAGGTCGAGAGGTGTCTGCTCTGCCACGCCCGCTGTATTTAGGCAGTCGGAATGGTCTGGCCAGTCTTTTCCCAGTCGGCGACGAAGCCTTCGATGCCCTTGTCGGTCAGGACGTGCTTGAACAGCCCCTTGATGACAGCGGGCGGCATGGTCGCGACGTCGGCACCGATGCGCGCGCTTTCGAGCACGTGGACCGGATTGCGGATGCTGGCGACGAGGATTTCGGTGCCGAAGTCGTAATTATCGTAGATGCGGCGGATATCGGAGATCAGGTCCATTCCATCGAAGCCGTTATCGTCGTGCCGGCCCACGAAGGGCGATACGAAGGTCGCGCCGGCCTTGCCTGCCAGCAGTGCCTGGTTTGCGGAGAAGCACAGCGTGACATTCACCTGCGTCCCGTCGCCGGTCAGCTTCTTGCAGGTCTTCAGCCCGTCTACCGTCAGCGGCACCTTGATGCAGACATTGTCGGCAATGCGGCGCAGCGTTTCGGCCTCTTTCATCATCGTGTCGTGATCGAGCGCGACCACTTCCGCGCTGACCGGACCATCGACGATGGCGCAGATTTCCTTCGTCACTTCCATGAAGTCGCGGCCCGACTTGTGGATCAGCGAGGGGTTGGTGGTCACGCCGTCGAGCAGGCCGGTGTCGGCCATTTCCTTGATGTCGGCGATGTCGGCAGTGTCGACGAAGAATTTCATGGGCGTGCTGGCTCCGGCAGGCTGGTGTTACGAGTTTGCCGCGAGCCTTAGCGATGGCCGGTGCCGGCGGCTAGAGGCGCGCGCCGGTTCCGAACACCCCGATAATCAGCGGATCGCGCGTGGCACCCGGATCGCGGCGGATCTCCGCTTCCTCGACCCCGATTTCTTGCCAGATCGTGTCGTCGATGCGCGAGGCTACGCGGCTGGAGACTTGCGGGATGTCCACGCCGGTGAGCGCGGCCAGTGCCTGTCCGACCAGCGGATCGTTGGCGACCCGCATGGCTGTGCCCAGTTCGGGGATCATCGCCTCGACCAGCGATTGCCCCATCGAGCCGCGCAGGAAAGAGGTCGCCGCGGTTGGCCCGCCGCGCACCAGGTCTATGGCGTTCTGGATGCCGATCGTGCGCACTGCGTCGGTCACCAGCGGTGCGGCCCGGTCTGCGCCTTCGTAGGCAATATCGCCGAATGCATCGGCGAGGCGGTTCTTGAACAGGCTGGAGGTCAGGATGCTCGAAAGCACGCCGCCCCGCGCGCCGAGCAGGTTTTCCAGTCCTACCTGCGCAACCTGGTCATCCCAGAAGCCGTCGGGCTGCAACATGCGGGCAAAGGCGCGCTCGCTCGACAGGAACAGGATGCGCTGCACGGCATCGGTCATGCTGAAGCCGGGCAGGCCAGCGCAAGACGGCAGCGCGATGGCGGCTCCGCCGAGGGTCAGGCCGGTCAGGAATGTGCGGCGTCCGGTAGGTTTCACGAGAATGTCGGTCATCGATTATGCTCCTTGCAAAAGCCCACCCTTGTCTGTCCCCCCATGGCGAACCCATATGTGCCCTGCGATGAACCGCGTGCGCTGTCTTATCCTCAATGCTGCCCTGGGTGCCCTGGACTACAAGGTGCCCGACGGCATGCATGTCAAATACGGGCAGGTGGTCGAATGCCCGCTTGGCCCGCGCACCATCATCGGGATCGTCTGGGAGGCTGAACGGCTGCCGGGTAACGAGGTTCCGGCGGAGAAATTGCGTCCGCTCAGCGGTTCGTATCCGATACCGCCCCTGCCGGAGCCGCTGCGCCGCCTGATCGAGTGGACGGCGGATTACTACGTCGCATCGCTGTCGAGCGTTGCGCGGATGGCGTTGTCGTCGGGCGGTGCGCTGAAGGGCCCGGCGAGCGTAACCGAATACCGGCTGACCGGCGGCATGCCGGAACGCATGACTCCGCAACGCCAGCAGGCGATGGAAGCGCTGGAAGGCGAACAGGCGACTATCCGCGAGCTGGCCGGCATGGCGGGCGTGTCGGATGGCGTACTGCGCGGACTGGTCAACCAGGGCGTGCTGGAGCCGGTCGAGGTCGATCTGGACCGTCCCTATGATCCCGCGCGGCCCGAGCATGCGAGCGTCGAGCTGAGCGAGCAGCAGGAAGAAGCGTCTGCGGTCTTCGCCAAGGCTGTGGAGGACGCGGACTTTGCACCCTTCCTTCTCGATGGAGTCACGGGCTCGGGCAAGACGGAGACCTATTTCGAGCCGGTCGCGCAGGCCCTGCGGATGGGTCGGCAAGTGCTCGTGCTGCTTCCCGAAATCGCGCTGACCGAAAACTTCCTGCACCGCTTCGCCGACCGGTTCGGGGCCAGGCCCGTTGTGTGGCACTCCTCGCTCAAATCGACCGAGCGGCGGCGGGCTTGGCGCGCTGTCGCCAGCGGCGAAGCGCAAGTGGTGGTCGGGGCGCGATCCGCGCTGTTTCTGCCGTTCGCCAAGCTCGGCCTGATCGTCGTCGACGAGGCGCACGAGACCAGCTTCAAGCAAGAAGACGGCGTGCGCTATAATGCCCGCGACGTCGCGGTCATGCGCGCGCATTTCGAAAAGGTGCCCGTCATCCTCGCCAGTGCAACGCCTGCGCTCGAAAGCCTGCAGATGGCGGAGAGCGGCATTTATACGAAGGTCGATCTGCCCAGCCGCTATGGCGGGGCGGAGCTGCCGTCCATCGACATAATCGACCTCACGCAAGAAAAACCGCCGCACGGCATGTGGATGGCGCAGCGGCTGGTCGACGGCATTGCCGAACGGCTGGAGCGCGGCGAGCAATCGCTCCTGTTCCTCAACCGCCGGGGTTATGCCCCGCTGACCCTGTGCCGGAATTGCGGCTTTCGCTACCAATGCCCCAATTGCAGCGCCTGGCTGGTCGAACATCGATTTACCCGCCGTCTTGCCTGCCACCATTGCGGCCACGAAGCGCCCAGTCCCATCGCCTGCAAGGAATGCGGGGAGCCCGATTGCCTTGTCGCCTGCGGCCCGGGCGTGGAACGCATCGCCGACGAAGTGGCCGAGCGCCTGCCCGACGCGCGCGTATTCGTGGCGACGTCCGACACGCTAAACTCTCCGGGCCGGGCGAGCGCCTTCATCGAGCAGGTGGATGCAGGCGAGATCGACGTCATCGTCGGTACGCAGCTCGTCACCAAGGGCTTCCATTTTCCCGAATTGACACTGGTCGGCGTTGTCGATGCCGATCTCGGTCTCGAGGGCGGGGACTTGCGCGCAGGCGAGCGGACCTACCAGCAGGTCGCGCAAGTCGCAGGACGCGCGGGTCGCGGGGCCAAGCCGGGCGAAGTGCTCATCCAGACCCGCCATCCCGAAGCCAGCGTCATCGCCGCCCTCGCCGCGGGCGACCGCGATGCGTTCTACAGCGCCGAGACCGAAATGCGCCGCGAAGCAGGAGCCCCGCCTTTCGGCCGCTGGGCTTCGATCATCGTGTCGAGCGAGGACGAATCCGAAGCCCGCGAGGCCGCCCGCCGCATCGGCGACACGCGCCCGCAGGTCGACGATTGCACCATCTTGGGCCCTGCCCCTGCCCCGATGGCGCTGCTACGCGGCCGCTATCGCTATCGCCTGCTGCTGAACGCACGGCGATCGGTGCAACTGCAGGACGTCATCCGCACCTGGCTCGGCGCGCTCGACCATCCGCCGGGCGTTCGCGTGGGTGTCGATATCGACCCATATAGTTTTGTTTAGGCACGGCTGACGCGCTGCCGCGTTATGGGCGGCATGACAAATACCTCCAATGGCCCCGTCTTAGTCGCCGTCCTTGGCGATCAGCTGTCGCGCGATCTTGCTAACCTTAGGGATCGCGACAAGGACGACACCGTCATCCTGATGATGGAAGTCTGGGACGAGGCGACCTACGTCAAGCATCACAAGCAGAAGATCGCGCTTATCTTCTCTGCCATGCGCCATTTCGCCGAAGAAATGCGCGCTGATGGGTGGACGGTCGACTACGTCAAGCTGGATGCGCCCGACAACGCCGGCAGCTTCACTGGCGAAGTGGCCCGCGCGATCGAGGACCACGGACCGCGCCTCGTCAGCGTGGTCGAGGCGGGCGAATGGCGCGTGCGCGGTCATATGGAACAATGGCCCGACAAATTCCCTTGCGAGGTCGAGTTCCTGCGCGACGATCGCTTCATCTGCACCCAGGCCGAATTCGATGACTGGGCGGAGAATCGCGAAACTCTTCGTATGGAATATTTCTACCGCGAGATGCGCCGCAAGACCGGCCTGCTGATGGACGGCTCCAAGCCGGAAGGCGGCGACTGGAATTACGACAGCGAAAACCGCCGCCCGCCCAAGGAAGGTTTGGATGCCCCGGCGCGGCCCTTGTTCAAGCCGGATGCAATCACGAAGGAATGCATCGAGCTGGTCGAGGCACGCTTCGGCGATCACTTTGGCACGCTCGACAAGTTCGGCTGGCCCGTCACGCACGCGCAGGCAGAGGAGGCCGCCGACGCCTTTTTCAAGGAGCGTATCGAATGTTTCGGCCCCTATCAGGACGCGATGATCGAGGGCGAGGACGACATGTTCCACTCGATGCTTTCGACCAGCATCAATCTCGGACTGCTTGACCCGCTGGAGCTGTGTCGCCGCGCAGAGCAGGCGTATAAGGACGGCACCGCGCCGATAAATTCGGTCGAAGGATTCATTCGCCAGATTATCGGGTGGCGCGAGTATATCCGCGGTTTCTACTGGTATACCATGCCCGGCCTGAAAGAGGCGAACGAGCTGGATGCCACTCGCCCGCTGCCCGACTTCTACTGGACGGGCGAGACGGACATGAATTGCATCAAAGATTGCGTCCGCTCCACCCGTGACAACGCCCATGCGCATCACATCCAGCGGTTGATGGTGCTGGGCAATTTCGCGCTGCTCGCCAGTATCCTGCCGCAGGATGTCGAGGACTGGTATTTGGTCGTCTATGCGGACGCCTACGAGTGGGTCGAGCTACCCAATGTGGCGGCGATGATCCTCTATGCCGATGGCGGCCAGTTGGCATCCAAGCCCTATGCGGCCAGTGGCAACTACATCCACAAGATGAGCAATTATTGCGAGGGCTGCGCATACTCGCCGAACAAGAAGACCGGCGACGGCGCCTGCCCCTTCAACCCGCTCTACTGGCATTTCATGGTCACCCACCGCGACCGGCTGGAAAAAAACGGACGCGTCGGGCGCATCTATTCGACATGGGACCGCATGAGCGCGGATCGGCAGGCCGAGTATTTGGAAAGCGCAGGCCAGGTTCTGGCTTCGTTGACACCGGCGCAACCCGGCTGGGCGCGAATGACTGAGGATGCCGATTAGAACAGGCTCGCCTGCTCCGGCACCTTTGCAAACCGGGCGCCTTCGGATGTCAGAAGCCGCTCTTTCAGGTCGAGGCCGCCGGCATACCCGCCAAGCGTACCGTCCGCCGCGATGACGCGGTGACATGGTACCAGCACGGCGACAGGGTTCTGGCCATTGGCTGCACCGACGGCACGCGAGGCGCCGGGACTCCCCATCTCTCGCGCCAGGTCGCCATAGGACCGGGTCTGGCCTGCCGGAATTCGTTGCAGCATCTCCCACACCTTCATCTGGAACGGCGTGCCGTCCAGATCGAGCGGGATGCAATGCCCGGCCTGCGGATGCGCGAAAGCCTTGTTGATGGCGTAGACCAGCCCGGTCGCGATCTCGCCATCCTCGACCCACCAGCCATTGGGCAGGCGCTGCTTCATCGCTGTAAAGTTTGTGTCGAAGGACAGCCAGCACACACCCTTCTCGCTCGCCGCCAGGCGGATTGGCCCGTGCGTGTCTTCGCAACGGTGTGATGAATGGTCTTGCGCCGCATAGCGTCACCGTTCCTGCGCAATGCGGTGCTTGCGGTCAATGCGGCAGACGGTAGAAGCGTCCCATGCATCGCTTGTTCGCTCTTTTATTAATTCTGCTTGCCGTACCCATCCCGGCTCTCGCCGATCCCGGCGATATCGACGCTGCAGCGCGGGGCGTGGTGCGCGTGGTCATCATCGGCAACGACGAGGACGAGATCTTCCCGATCAGCCATGGGACCGGCTTTGCCGTTACCTCCGATACCATCGTCACGAACGCCCATGTCGTGCGTGACGTCATGGGCGATCCGGATTTGCGGATCGGTATCGTACCCAGCGGCGGTGGCGAGGCGGTGTATGGACGCGTGCTGGCCGTCAATACCCGCACCGACCTGGCGCTCGTCCGCCTGACCGGAAATTTGCGCCTGCCTCCGCTCGCCATCGCTGCACGTCCGGTACCGGACAGCGGCCAGGTCATCAGCGTCGGCTATCCTATGAATGTAGACCGTGCGCAGGGGCTGGATCTGTCGGACATCTTCCGTTCCATGCCGCCGGTCAAAAGTCCCGGCTTCGTGTCGGGTGCGCGGCCCAGTCGCCAGTTCGACACTATCCTCCACACCGCGCCGATTGCGCGCGGCAATTCGGGCGGTCCGCTGGTCGACGGATGCGGACGCGTGCTGGGCGTCAACAGTTTCGGCGCAGACAACGAGGGCGGCGATGCGGAGTTCTTCTTCGCCGTGTCCAATCGCGAGCTGCTCCCTTTCCTGCGCGCGAACGACATCACTCCGAAAACGAACGACGCGCCCTGCCGCAGCCTCGCCGACCTCGACGCATCGGAGCGCGACCGGCTGGAGCGCGAGCGGGCGGAGGCTATGCAGTCGCTCGCCCAGCGCGCCGAAGAGACGCGTGAACGCCGCGAGCGCGCGATCTTAAAAGCACAGCTTGACGTGGCGCAGGACCGCGAGGACCGCATGGCGCTCGCCTTTGTTCTTTTGCTTGCCGCATTCGGCCTTGCCCTGTGGGCCTGGACCCAGCGCGAACGGTTCGACGCCGCGGCCGAAGACGCTGAATTGCACAAGCGCAAGATCACTATGGCGTTCGCAGGGGCAGGATTTCTGGTCGTCGTCGCCCTCATCGCCTTTTTGACGCGCCCCGGTCTCGACGAGATTGACCGGCGCGTGGCAGCCGAAATGCAGGGGGACGACACGCCCGACGGCGCGGGATCGTCCACCGATACCCCCGCCGAAGCCGCGCTGGTATGCCGTATCCTGCCCGAGCGCAGCCGCATCACCAGCGCCGAGACGCCGGACATTACCTTCGACTGGACGCCCAAAGGCTGCGTCAACGAGCGCACGCAGTATGGCTATGCCTCTGGCAGCTGGAGCCGTGTCTTCGTGCCGAATGAGGAGGACGCCGTGTCGGTCAACAGCTTCGACCCCGACCGTCGCATCTTCCGCTCCGAACGCTACCTGTTGCCGCGAGGCGAGATGGCTGACGCGCGCACCGCCCGTTCCAAATACAAGGCACCTGCGTGCGGCGCGTCGAATGCAGCGAGCCAGTTGGGCGACCTTCAGGGCGAAGTCCTCAGCCTCCTGCCGCGCCAGCCGAACGAACGGCTGGTCTATCAGTGCGAGGCGCGTCCTTAGCTCTTCGTGACGCGTGCCGGGTTGCTTTGCCGCACCCCCTTTGCTAGGCGCGCGCCAATCCGACCGGGGCGTGACGTTGTCGCCCTTCTTCGGCCGGATGAGACAGACCTTTTCACCGACCCTTAGAGGACGAGAAACGCGTGGATATTTCCGCCGGTATTCGGGCTAGCCTGGCAGGGCGCTATGCCTCTGCCCTATTCGATCTGGCCAGCGAGGCAGGCACTGTCACCGCGGTCGAATCGGATCTCGACAAGCTGGAAGCGGGCCTTGCCAAATCGCCCGAACTCAAGATGCTGACCACCAATCCGCGCGTGTCGCGCGGGCAGGCGGAAAAGGCGCTGTGGGGCGTGTCAGCGATCATGGGCCTGTCCGAATTGACCCAGAACTTTCTCGGCACGGTGGCTCAGAACCGCCGCCTGTCGCACTTGCCCGGCATTATCCGCGCCTTCCGCTCCATCGCGGCGGCCCAGCGCGGCGAAGTTGCTGCCGAAGTGACCAGCGCCCATGCGCTCACCGATGCGCAGCTGGCCGATCTCAAGAAGAAACTGACCGCGCGCGAAGGTCGCACGGTCAAGCTGTCCACCAAGGTCGATCCGGACCTGCTGGGCGGTCTCGTCGTCACGATCGGGTCGAAGCGCATCGACGGCTCGATCCGCACCCGTCTCAATTCCCTATCCCAGGCCATGAAGGCTTAAAGGACACATACCCATGGATATCCGCGCCGCAGAAATCTCCAAGGTCATCAAGGACCAGATCGCCAATTTCGGTAGCGAAGCCGAAGTCAGCGAAGTCGGTTCCGTTCTCTCGGTGGGTGACGGCATCGCCCGCATCCACGGCCTCGACAACGTCCAGGCCGGCGAGATGATCGAATTTGCCAATGGCGTACAGGGCATGGCCCTGAACCTTGAAGCCGACAATGTCGGCGCCGTGATCTTCGGCTCGGACCAGGAAATCGGCGAAGGCGACACGGTCAAGCGTACCGGCACCATCGTGGACGTCCCGGTCGGCAAGGGCCTCCTGGGCCGCGTGGTCGACGCTCTGGGCAACCCGATCGACGGCAAGGGCCCGATCGTTGCCGACAAGCGTATGCGCGTCGAAGTCAAGGCTCCGGGCATCATCCCGCGCGAATCGGTCAGCGAGCCGGTGCAGTCGGGCCTCAAGGCCATCGACGCTCTCGTTCCCGTCGGCCGCGGCCAGCGCGAACTGATCATCGGTGACCGCCAGACCGGTAAGTCTGCCGTCGCGATCGACACCTTCATCAACCAGAAGGACGCGCACCAGGGCGACGACGAAAAGAAGAAGCTCTACTGCATCTACGTCGCCGTCGGCCAGAAGCGCTCGACCGTCGCGCAGATCGTCAAGAGCCTCGAAGAAAACGGCGCGATGGAATATTCGATCGTCGTCGCGGCGACCGCTTCGGAGCCTGCACCGCTGCAGTATCTCGCACCCTACACCGGCTGCGCGATGGGTGAATTCTTCCGCGACAACGGCATGCACGCCGTGATCGTGTATGACGACTTGTCGAAGCAGGCCGTCGCCTATCGCCAGATGTCGCTCCTGCTGCGTCGTCCTCCGGGCCGTGAAGCCTACCCGGGCGACGTGTTCTATCTCCACAGCCGCCTGCTCGAACGCGCGGCAAAGATGAACAAGGCGGAAGGCGGCGGCTCGTTGACCGCATTGCCGATTATCGAAACGCAGGCAGGCGACGTGTCGGCCTATATTCCGACCAACGTGATCTCGATCACCGACGGACAGATCTTTCTCGAAACCGACCTGTTCTACCAGGGCATCCGTCCCGCCATTAACGTCGGTCTTTCGGTCAGCCGTGTCGGCGGTGCCGCCCAGACCAAGGCGATGAAGAAGGTTTCGGGCTCGATGAAGCTGGACCTTGCACAGTACCGCGAAATGGCTGCCTTCGCGCAGTTCGGCTCGGACCTCGATGCCGCTACGCAGAAGCTGCTCAACCGCGGCGCGCGCCTGACCGAGCTGCTCAAGCAGCCGCAGTTCTCGCCGATGCCCTTCGAAGAGCAGACCGTGTCGATCTTTGCCGGCACCAATGGCTATCTCGACGATGTCGCAGTGGACCGCGTGACCGATTACGAAGACCAGATGCTGAGCTACATGCGCAGCGAACATGCCGGCGTGCTCGAAGAGATCCGCACCAGCGGCAAGTTCGAAGACGACACCAAGAACAAGGTCGTCGACGCGCTCAAGACCTTCGCCAAGCAGTTTGCTTGAAGCCTGACGAGATAAGGGAGCCAAATGGCTAGCCTCAAGGAACTCAAGGGCCGGATCAACTCGGTCAAGTCGACCCAGAAGATCACCAAGGCCAAGCAGATGGTCGCGGCGGCCAAGCTGCGCCGTGCGCAGGCGGCTGCCGAAGCGGCGCGCCCCTATGCTGAGCGTCTGTCGGGCGTGATGGCATCGCTTGCCAGCAAGGTAAGCGGCGACAGCGCGCCCAAGCTGCTGGCCGGGACCGGGTCGGACAAGCGCCACATGCTGGTGGTCGTGAACACCGACAAGGGTCTGTGCGGCGGTCTCAACGCCAACATCGTGAAGGCTGCCAAGGCCAAGGCGCGTGAACTGATTGCCGAGGGCAAGGACGTGTCCTTCTACCTCGTTGGCAAAAAGGGCCGAGCGCCGATCAAGCGCGAATATTCCGACCGGATCGAGAAACATTTCGATACATCGGACGTGCGCACGCCCGGTTTTGAGGAAGCTGAAGCCATCGCCGACGATCTGATCGAACGGTTCGAGAAGGGCGAATTCGACGTCGCGCATCTCGTCTATCCGATCTTCAAATCCGCGCTGGCGCAGGACCCGACGGTCGATCAGCTCATCCCCGTCCCTTCCCCCGACCACGCAGGCGATAGCGGCGATGCCGTCGTGGAATACGAGCCGGGCGAGGAGGAAATTCTCGAGGACCTGCTTCCGCGTTATGTGAAGACGCAGCTGTTCGGCTCGCTCCTCGAGCGCGAGGCTTCGGAACAGGGTGCTTCGATGACCGCGATGGACAACGCCACGCGCAATGCCGGCGACCTGATCAACAAGCTGACCAATCAAGTACAACCGCAGCCGCCAGGCCGCCATCACCACCGAGCTGATCGAGATCATCGCCGGTGCGGAAGCCCTGTAAGAAAGACATGACCTTGAAGAAATTCGCACTCCTCCTTCCCGTCCTAGCGCTTGCGGCCTGCGGCGAAGAGCCTGCGCCCGAGCCGGTGGAAACGCCCATGGTCGCCGCGCCGGAAATCGATCTGCCCGCTCCCGACCAGGACCTGTTCAAGGCTACCTTCGCCGAGACTTGCGAAGGTGCAGAGCCGGTCAACCAGGCCGTATGTCGCCGCGCCATGGGCGCCGACACCGTCGCCTGCGAATTCGGTCTCGGCGAGGATGAATTCCTGCGCCACGACGCCAGGCTTGCCGTCAACGAGGCCGGCGATGGCTGGATGCTCGACAACGCAGAAGCAATCTGTGCCGAACACGGCGCCCATCACGTAGATAATTGAGCCAGTAGGAACCCATCATCATGGCCACCGCACCCGTACTCAACCAGTCACCAAACGGCACGATCGCCCAGGTCATCGGCGCTGTCGTCGACGTCGCCTTCGAAGGCGAACTTCCTGCTATCCTGACCGCGCTCGAAACCAAGAACGGCGACACCACGCTGGTTCTCGAAGTGGCGCAGCACCTTGGCGAAAATACCGTTCGCACCATCGCGATGGACGGCACGGACGGCCTCGTCCGCGGTCAGGAAGTCGTGAACACCGGCTCGCAGATCTCGGTCCCCGTTGGTCCCAAGACGCTCGGCCGCATCATGAACGTGGTCGGCGCACCGATCGACGAGCGTGGCCCCATCGGTGCCGAAAGCTCGAGCCCGATCCACGCCGAGGCACCGCTGTTCGTCGACCAGTCGACCGAAGCGGCCATCCTCGTGACCGGCATCAAGGTCATCGACCTTCTCGCGCCTTACGCGAAGGGCGGCAAGATCGGCCTGTTCGGCGGCGCAGGCGTCGGCAAGACCGTGCTGATCCAGGAACTCATCAACAACATCGCAAAGGGCCACGGCGGTGTGTCCGTGTTCGCCGGTGTGGGTGAGCGTACCCGCGAAGGGAACGACCTCTACCACGAATTCCTCGACGCGGGCGTTATCGCCAAGGACGCCGACGGCAATGCCACGTCGGAAGGGTCCAAGGTCGCTCTCGTTTTCGGACAGATGAACGAGCCTCCGGGCGCACGTGCCCGCGTCGCCCTGTCGGGTCTGACCATGGCGGAATATTTCCGCGACGTCGAAGGCCAGGACGTGCTGTTCTTCGTCGACAACATCTTCCGCTTCACGCAGGCAGGTTCCGAAGTGTCCGCACTTCTCGGCCGTATCCCTTCGGCTGTGGGCTATCAGCCAACTCTGTCAACCGACATGGGCAATCTGCAGGAACGCATCACCTCGACCACCAAGGGTTCGATTACCTCGGTGCAAGCCATCTACGTTCCCGCAGATGACTTGACTGACCCCGCCCCTGCAACCTCCTTTGCTCACTTGGACGCGACCACTACGCTGAGCCGCGCCATCTCCGAACTGGGCATCTACCCGGCCGTGGACCCGCTGGACTCGACCAGCCGCGTTCTCGAACCGCGCGTCGTCGGCCAGGAGCATTACGAGACCGCTCGTCGCGTTCAGGAAACGCTGCAGAAGTACAAGAGCCTGCAGGACATCATCGCCATTCTCGGCATGGACGAACTGAGCGAGGAAGATAAGCTAACCGTGGCCCGTGCCCGCAAGATCCAGCGCTTCCTCTCGCAGCCGTTCCATGTGGCAGAAGTCTTCACCAACATTCCGGGCGTATTCGTCCAGCTTGAGGATACGGTCGCCTCGTTCAAGGCTGTCGTCGACGGCGAGTACGATCACCTGCCGGAAAGCGCGTTCTACATGGTTGGCGGCATCGACCAGGCGGTCGAAAAGGCCAAGAAGATGGCGGAAGAAGATTAAGCCATGGCACTGCATTTCGAACTCGTCACGCCGGCCAAGCTGGTCCGCTCCGAAGACGTCCACATGGTCGTCGTTCCCGGCGCGGAAGGCGAGTTCGGCGTGCTGGAAGGCCACGCGCCTTTCATGTCGACCATTCGCGACGGGCAGGTCAAGGTCTACAAGACCGAAGGCGCTGCGCCCGAGACCATCGACGTGCGCGGCGGCTTTGCCGAAGTCGGCGACAAGGGCCTCACTGTACTCGCGGAGCACGTCGAGAGCTGAGGCTTCAACCTGACGATAAACGCAAGGGGCGGTCCGTTGGGCCGCCCTTCTGCTTTCAGACGTGCGCTTGTACCCATCTGGCGATTTCGACCAATGTTCCGGCGTGTCGTTCCCCGCCGCGTCCTGCATGATCGACGCCAAGCTCTGCGATTGCAGCGCTTCACGATAAACCTGTTCGGCCGATGCGAATGCCGATGCTATTTCGCATGGACGGCGACAGTCCGCCCGCTTGAGCGCGCAGGGGTCGTTCTGCCTGAAATCGGTGCAGCGGAATACCGGCCCAGCTCCATCGATGGCCGAAACTATGTCGAGAAGGCTGATGTCGTCGGGCGATCTGGCCAGCCGATATCCGCCGGATTTGCCACGCACCGACATGACAACGCCCGCCCGGCGAAGCTTTCTGCGAACCTGTTTGGAAAGATAGGCAGAGGGAACGCCTAAGTATCCGGCCAGCGCATCCACGCTCAGGCCTTTTCCTTCGGGTAGCAATGGCATCAGCGTGCTATTCTACAGCGCCCTCTTTCTCGCCAACTTTATCATCATGCACACCGGCGCAGCGCTCGTGACGCGCAATATCTTCGGTTTGGATACGACCTTTTACTGGCCAGCAGGCACCTTGATGATCGAGCCGCTGCGCTTCGTGTTCGCGCCCCTATTACGTGCTCGGAATAACGGCGCTCGGCGCTCACCTGCTGGCAGCTTTGCATTTCCGCAAACCGAGCCGATGGCATGGTCCTGCCCTGCTCGTCGGACCTGCGCTCGGAATGATGTTCGCTCTGGGTTATGGCGGACATCTTTATCCGGTAGATTTGCCGCAAGAGTACCGCGACTATTATACTCAATTCCCGTTCGTCGATGATTGACGGCGTTCGCGGGATTGCCCCTTCACAAACGCGTCGCCTCCCTGCACACCGTCGATAAATATCGTCTGAGGAGAGGACCTTTGAAACGTGTTTCCACGCTGGCAGTCGCTGCAGCCATGACCATTGCCGCCCCCGCAACGCTCTCCGCACAGGACGGTGTCCCCGGCCCCGATGAAGATCCTTACATCTGGCTCGAGGAAGCGCGCAGCGACCGTGCGCTCGAATGGGTGCGTGCGGAAAACAATCGCACCATGGCGCATATGGCGCAGGACCCGCGCTTCGACGAGTTGACCGAAGAGGCGCTGGCGATCCTCGATGCAGAAGACCGCATTCCCTACGTCTCGATCCGCAAGGACGGTCTGTATAATTTCTGGCAGGACAAGCAGAACCCGAAGGGTGTGCTGCGTCGCACCACGCTGGACAGCTACAAGACGGACGATCCGGTGTGGGAGACCGTGCTCGATGTCGATGCGCTTGCCGAAGCCGAGGGCAAGGAGTGGGTCTACAAGGGCAGCACCTGCCTGCCGCCCGACCAGCGCTTGTGCATGATCGCGCTGTCGGACGGGGGCGAGGACGCCACCATCCTGCGCGAATTCGACATGACGACCAAGCAGTTCGTGGAAGGCGGCTTCGTCATCGAGGAAAAGAGCCAGGGCGGCGTGCAGTGGATGGACGAAGATACGCTGCTTGTCGGCCGCGACTTTGGCGATGGCACGATCACCGAAAGCGAATACCCGTACACCACGCGCATGTGGAGGCGCGGCACGGCACTGGCGGACGCAGAAGAAATTTTCCGCGGCGAGGCCAGCGACGTTTGGGCCGGCGCAGGCCTGATCCGCGACAACAAGGGCGTCGTCCATGGCCGCACTGCTTTCCGCGGGATCAGCTTTCATGAAGCCATCAATTATGTCTGGCACAATGGCGAATGGGTCGAGCTGGACATGCCGAAGAAGGCCAGCGTCGGCGGCATCATCGACGGCCAGCTGACCTTCTCGACCGATGTCGATTGGGAAACGCAGGGCCAGACGTTCCCGGCGGATTCTCTGATCGCCGTCGACCTCGAAGAGTTCAAGCGCGACCCGAACGGTGCGACGAAGACGCTCGTCTGGGCACCGGGCGAACGCCAGACGAAGCGCGGTGGCGGGGCGACTGCCAACAGCGCATATATGAACATTCTCGACAATGTCGTCGGCAAGGTCGTCAAGCTCGATTACGAGAACGGCGAATGGGTGACGACCGAGGTCAACCTGCCCGACAACGCCACGCTCGGCGTGCAGGCGACATCGTCCGAAACCGACGAGATCATGTTCACCTCCACCGACTTCCTGTCGCCCAGCACGCTGTGGTATTCGGACGGCAACGGCGATCCGCAGGTGCTCAAGACCTCGCCCGAATATTTCGATGCCAGCGGCATGGAAGTCGAGCAATTCGAGGCAACCAGCGCGGATGGAGCGAAAATCCCTTACTTCCTGGTCAAGCCGAAGGGCATGCAGATGGACGGCACCACGCCTGCCCTGCTGTATGGCTATGGCGGCTTCCAGATCTCGCAGCTGCCCAGCTATCGCTCGCTGACGGGCAAGATGTGGCTGGAGAAAGGTGGCGCGTTTCCTCCTCGCAAACTTGCGCGGTGGCGGTGAGTTCGGTCCCGGCTGGCACCAGATGGCCATCCGTGAGAACAAGCAGCGCACCTGGGACGACTTTATTGCCGTGGGCCGCGATGCGATCGAGCGGGGCATTACCAATGCGGGCCAGCTCGGCATTCAGGGCGGATCGCAGGGCGGTCTGCTGGTCGGCACTGCGTTCACCCAGGCACCCGAGCTGTTCGACGCGGCAATCGTCGCGATCCCGCTGTTCGACATGCTGCGCTATCACCTGATCGGGCGCGGCGCTTCGTGGATCGGCGAATATGGCGACCCGCGCATTCCCGAACAGCGCGCCTGGATCGAAGGCTATTCGCCCTATCAGAAGATCGTCGACGGGGTGGAGTACCCCGCCCCGTTCCTGTGGGCCTCGACCGCCGATGACCGCACGCACCCTGCCCATGCCCGCAAGGGCGCGGCGCGGCTGAAGGAGCTGGGTCAGGACTACTGGTATTACGAAGACATGACCGGCGGCCATTCGGGCGGTGTCGACAACGAACAGCGCGCCAAGCTCCAGGCCTTGCAGATGGTGTACCTGATGCAGCGCCTGATGGACGACAACGAGAGCGAATAAGCCTTTGGCGGACTGAAAGGAAAGGGGCGGCCCTCGCGGGTCGCCCTGTTCGCGTGGACGCTTACTCGACCGGTATCATCACCTCGTTGCGCCTCATCCGCGCCGGCACGCGGGGCGAATCGTAAAATGCGTATTCCGGCGGGCCGGCCGCTTTGAGGCCCTGCTCTTCCATCCAGCGTCGCAGGAAGCCTTCCATCTTGTCGAGATCGGCCTCTCTTCCCCAACCATCGAAACGCACGCTTGCCATCTTGCGCGCCGCGATTGGCGTAAGGGTGATGTCGGACGGCGGCTCGGGCAGCGTTTCCATCGTGTATTCGGGCGGCATGACGAAGCGCGTGCTCCATGTATTACCGTCTCCGCTTTCGACATTCGTGACCGGCGTGGTCATCTCGATTGTGTCGACCTGCGTGCGGATGACGGGCGTAGTCATCCCGATCGGTGCGCGGCCGTCTTCCTGTGCGAAAATGTAGGCGGCAAGCCGCTGAAAGCCCATTTGCATGGCGCGATTGCGATCGCCGGTATGCGTGACTTCCGCCACGATCATCGGTTCGTATTCGCGCAACTCGAACGCGCCTTCCTGTGCCAGCAACTCGAAGGCCGGTTCGTCCGAATAACGGTCCTGCGCCTGCAGCACGCCTGCACCCAGAACCGCCGCGCCGACCCCGGCCAGCACCCATTTCGCTTTCGACATCGTATCACCTTTCATGGCTTTACGTGACCAGCCGATGGAACACTGCAATCGTTCCCGCGCCCCGTACTGCTAACTGCGCGTCTTGGCGTGAAAGTCGGGCGGCTTCTTCGCTATCCATGCGACGAACCTGGCGATTGCCTCTTTCGCGCGGATCGCCTCCGGATCGTCGCCGATGCGCGCCAGCTCGGCGTTGGTGAAGGTGACGTGGATCGTCTTGTGACAGATCGGATGGACCGGCACCGTGACGCGGCCCTTCTTCGACTTGGGCACCGGATGATGCCACTGTATCCGCTTGCCCAGCGGGCGTGTACACAGCCAGCAGGTAAGCGGTTCGTCGCTCAGCCCTTCTTCTCCGCCGCTTTCTTCTTTTTCATCGCATCGTGGAAGCGGTCGGCCCAGCCGGGCTTAACCAGCTGCTCGGCGCGGACCATACGCAGTTCGCCGGAGGCAACGTCGCGACTGACAGCGCTTCCGGCGGCTACGATGGCATCGTCTCCGATCTCGACCGGAGCGATGAGTGAGCTGTTGGAGCCGATAAAGGCGCGCTCGCCGATCTTGGTCTGGTATTTGAAGTAGCCATCGTAATTGCAGGTGATGGTGCCCGCGCCGATGTTCGCACCGGCGCCCACGGTCGCATCGCCGAGATAGGTCAGATGGCTGGCTTTCGCGCCCTCGCCCAGAACGGTCTTCTTCATCTCGACGAAATTGCCGACCTTGCTGCCGTCCTTCATCACCGCGCCGGGACGCAGGCGGGCATAGGGACCGACTTCGCAATCTTCGCCGACACTCGCACCTTCGAGGTGGCTGAAGGCCCGGATACGGGTGCCGCGCTTGACCGAAGTGCCGGGGCCGAACACGACGTTGGGTTCCACCACCACATCGGCTTCCAGCTCGGTATCGTAGCTGAAGAAGACCGTTTCCGGCGCCTTCAGCGTCACGCCCGACTCCAGCGCTTCTTCGCGGCGCAGATCCTGCCACTGGCGTTCCGCCGCGGCAAGTTCCTTGCGCGAGTTGATGCCGAGCACTTCTTCCGGGCGCGGCGCGACCACGGCGGCGCAGGTGCGGTTGTCCGCAACGGCGACATTCACGATGTCGGGCAGATAGTATTCGCCCTGCGCGTTGTTGTTGTCGACCCGCTCCAGCAGGTCGAACAGGTCGGCACTGCGCGCCGCCATCAAGCCGGAGTTGCACAGGCGCGTGGCGCGCTCGGCCTCGTTGGCGTCCTTGTATTCCACCATCTTTTCGATGGTCATGTCGGCGTGCGTGATGACGCGGCCATATTGCAGTGCATCGTCCGGTTCGAAGCCGAGCACGACCACCGCTGGCTCGTCGCCAGCACGCAGGCGGGTCAGCATCTCGCTGATGGTCGAAGCCTTGATGAACGGCGCATCGCCCAGCAGCATGATTACATCGCCATCGAAGTCCGCCAGCGCGTCTTTCGTCTGCGCTACGGCGTGTCCGGTGCCCAACTGCGGCTCCTGCACCACGCAGGTCGCGCGGTCGCAGACCTGGTCTTGCACCTGCTCGCGCTCGTCCCCGACGATCACGATGGTACGCGCCGGCTGGAGAATTGCCACCTGCGCCATCAGGTGCTCGATAATCGGGCGGCCGGCGATGGGGTGCAGCACCTTGTGCACATTGCTTTTCAGGCGCGAGCCCTTGCCGGCAGCAAGGATGACGATGGCGAAGTCCCGGTCTTGGGTAGCAGCGGTGCTCATGACAGATAGGCCCATGGCATCAATCGCTTGCAGATTGAAGGACCATGCGCCACGCGAATGCGTGTATGCCCGATTTTCCATTCGATACCGTCGCTGTTCGATCTCGACGGAACGCTGCTCGAAACGCACCGCGATCTCGGTGCTGCAGTCAATCATGCGCTGGAGCTTGGCGGGTTCGAGCCCGTGCCTGCCGACAATGCGAGCGACCTGATCGGTGGCGGTGCGAAAGTCATGCTGGGACAGGCGATCGATGCGCAGGGCGGGGTCGATAAGAACGAGTTCCGGAGGCTCTACAGGGCAATGCTCGGCTTCTACGAGCAGCACAACGCTGTCCACACGCGCCCCTATCCGCATGCCATGGAAGTCATTGACGAATTGAAGAGCCTTGGCGTGGCCTTGGGCGTCGTGACGAACAAGTTCGAAGGTTTCGCCCGCTCCATCCTGACAGAGCTCGGCCTGATCGACCGGTTTGCGGTGGTTGTAGGCGGCGACACCATCGGCAAGGACGAGGCGGGCAATTACATCGCCAAACCCTCCCCCGAACCGATCCTTCATGCGAGCAAGGCCTGTCACGGAGGGCGTGCGGTCTTCGTCGGCGACAGCAGCTATGACGTGAAGGCAGCCCGGTCTGCGCAGGTGCCCGTCATTGCCGCCATGTACGGCTATTGCGACGGCACGGCAGAGGAACTGGCAGCCGATGCGGCCATTAATTCGCTGAGCGAGCTGGTGGCGACCCTTCGGCAGATGTAACCCGGCTTCGGCGGGGATGCGGTTGCCAGCGGGCGCGCGCCATGCCAACGGGGGCGCAACGCAATTGACCTTTACGTAAACGACAAACACAGGAGCCCCCTCATGACCATCGAATTCAAGGACAAGGTTGCCATCGTCACCGGCGCAGGCGGCGGTCTGGGCCGCGAATATGCGCTCGAACTGGCTCGCCGCGGGGCGAAGGTCGTCGTCAACGATCTGGGCGGTTCTCGTGACGGCACCGGCCATTCGGACATGGCGCTGCAGGTCGTCGAGGAAATCGAGAAGATGGGCGGCGAGGCGATGTCGAACGGCGGCAGCGTCACCGAATACGACCAGATGGAAAAGATGGTCGCCGACGCCAAGCAGAAGTGGGGCGGCGTGCACGTCCTGATCAACAACGCAGGCGTGCTGCGCGACAAGACCTTCGCCAAGATGAACCCGGAAGACTTCGAATTCGTGCTCAAGGTTCACCTGACCGGCTCGGCCTTCGTGACCAAGGCATGTTGGGAAACCTTCCGCGAGCAGGCTTATGGCCGCATCCTGATGACCGCTTCCTCCACCGGCCTGTTCGGCAATTTCGGCCAGGCGAATTACGGCGCAGCGAAGCTGGGCCTTGCCGGTCTGACCAAGACGCTGCAACTCGAAGGCGCGAAGTACAACATCAAGGTCAACACGCTCTCGCCCGTCGCGGGCACGCGCATGACCGAAGATCTCTTCCCCGAAGAAGCCTTCAAGCTGTTCGATCCGGTGAATGTCGTACCAGCCGCGCTTTTCCTCGTCAGCGAAGATGCGCCGACCAACGCCATCGTCGGCGCAGGCGCCGGCGGCTATCCACTCGGCATGGACCGTGATGAACGATGCAGTCTGGCTTCCCGATGGCGAGCGCACGGTCGAAGGCTTTGCCGAGAACTGGGACAAGATTTCCGACTTCTCGAACCTCAAGGCCCCGCAGTCGGGCAGCGAGCAGTCGGGAGCGATCCTGACCGCCATGCAGAAGGTCACCGGAACCGGGCCCGACAGCGCTCGCGGCTAATCACCCCTCTTTTCATATTGCAGGAAACCCCGCGTCGATGCACAATCGGCGCGGGGTTTTCGTTTGAAAAGGGGGGTCGTTTTGGACATGCATGCCAAGCTGCGCAGCCTGCGCACCAGTTCGCTTATCGTCACCATCTTTGCCGCTGCGCTGGTCGTTACCGGCTTGGCCCAATTGACGTTCGGCGCGATTGTGGTGAACGAGGAGCTCGAGCGAATCGAGCGCTTCGAAGAGCAAATGCGCCCACGCACCTATTACGGATACCAGGCAGAATACGCAGCGCGTCAGGCCGAGTACAACCGGTCGAGCAGCGCCTTCTTCCTGTCCGGCCGCTTCCTTGCCGATGCGGACGAGTTCAGCTGGACCGACAAGTCCGCGCTGACTTTCCTGGCGCTGCTGGCCTCGGCATTCGGTTTCATGGTTGCGGCGATGGTCTGGGTATACCAGGCGCATGCCAACATTGCCGAGGCAGGCGTGCGGCCGAAGTTCCCGCCGAAAAAGGCGGTGGCGGCTTATCTGCTGCCTATCGCCAACCTTTTCGTGCCCTTCGAAGCCATGCGAGAACTGTATAATCGCAGCCACGGCGAAAACGAAGATTTTGCCCATTCGCCGGTCGACGATGTGACCGCTTGGTGGACAGCCATGTTGGTAGGTCTGCTGATCCTGAGCGCCATGCTGGCCAAATTGTTCGTCGATGCCGCGACCGCTCTCGTCATCATGACGCCGCTCTGGATGGAGTATCTGATCATCGCCTTCTCGGTGGTCCTGCTGCTGAGCGCGGCTTACCTTTTCTCTGCCCTGACGCGAAAGATTACCCGCGCGCAGGAAGAGTGGCTGCGTGAAATCGTAAAAACCGCCGAAGACTTGCCGGAGCCGCCGCGCATGACCGTCACCGTGCGGTAAAATTGAAGGCGTATTGACGTGTTAATACACTAAGGGTATGCAACCCCCACTAGATAGGGGAGTACAGCCATGTACAGCCAGGAAGACCTGAATTCTGCCGTCGCGGCGGGGGCCATTACCAACGAGGCCGCCGATGCGCTTCGCGCACATGTAGCCGCAACAAAGGGCGCGGTGACCGCCGATGCGGAGCATTTCCGCCTCATCACCGGCTTCAACGATATTTTTGTCAGCATCGGCGTCATCATCCTGCTCGTCGCGATGGGCGCTATCGGTCAGGCACTAGGCGGCGCAGTCATGCCCAAGCCGATTCACGACCCAAATCTGACCGGTGATGCTTGGCGCGAAGCCATGGCACAACGCCGGCTGGCCGAAGGGGTCGCCGTCTCGTTGGCCGCAGCCTTCGTCGCCGGTACGGCTTGGCTGCTCTCTGAATTCTTCACGCGCAAAGGCCGGATGGCTCTGCCCAGCATTATCCTGCTGCTGGCCTTCGTCGGCGGCGTCATGGCCGCGCAAACGGGCGTGTTGATCGGCTTGTTCGACGGAAACGGCGAGGAAAACGATAGCGTCGCCTTCGTGCTGCTGGCCGTGGCTGCGCTCATTACGGCGGGCGCCGCCTGGCTCCACTGGCGCCGCTTCATGGTGCCGATCACGATCGCTGCCGGGACTGCTGCGGTGGCCGGAACGGCAATCCTGTTGCTGGTCGCGGCCATCGGGCCAGAGACCGGCGACATCGAAACCGTCATTCTCAGCCTCGTTTTCGCTGCGGGCCTTGTCGTCTTCGCCTTCGCGATGCGCTGGGATATATCGGATCCTCGTCGTGAAACGCGCCGCAGCGATGTGGCCTTCTGGCTCCATTTGCTGGCAGCCCCCATGATCGCGCACCCGGTATTTGCCCTGCTGGGCGTGACCGATGGCAACGATATCGGCGCCGGCGCGGCGATTGCCGTGGTCGCCGTCTACATCGTCTTCGGGCTTATCGCGCTGGCGATCGACCGGCGTGCACTGCTCGTGTCGGCCCTCGCCTATGTCCTCATCGCGCTGACCTTCCTGTTCCGCGAGTTCGGCGCGGTGGAACTGAACTTTGCGCTGACGGCTTTGGTCATCGGCTCCGCGCTCCTGACGCTCAGCGCGCTGTGGACACCGATCCGCGCTGCCGTCGTCCGAGGCCTTCCGGACCCGATGCGCCAGCGCCTGCCGGCTACTGCCTGACACACACTCCTCAGGTGGTTCGAAGGGCTCGCTCCGGTTGTGCCGGAGCGGGCCCTTCACATATCGACTGTCTTGAGGAGCCGACGCTCGATAGGCGCCAGCACACCGCTCAGCTCGTGGCCGCGCTTCAGCACCTGGCCATTCTCGCCAAAAAGCGCCCACATGCCCTGCTTGCCGCGCAGCGAAGGTCGCTTCTCGACGCGCATCTGCGGACGTTCGGCATGGCGCACGAAAGCGGCGAACTGCGCACAGTCCTTGGTAAATTCCATCGCATAGTCGCGCCACTGCCCAGCGGCGACCATGCGACCATAGACGTCGAGAATGCGGGTCAGCTCTTCGCGCGTGAAGCCGACCTGTCCGGGCTGGCGACCGGGAAACGCAACGACATTCATGCCGCCGTGAGTGGCGCATCAGTCGTCGGTACCGCTGCGCTGTTGCGGGAGTGCTTCGGCGCGCAACTGAGCCAGTTCGTCACGCAACGCTTCGAGCTCGCTCTCGAGCTTCTCGATGCACTCGCGCCCGACTTCGCGCATGTCCTCGCACGGATCGTCGCAGGGCGTGCCGTACGGCATGAACTCGCGCATCCATTCTTCTGCGGGCACCAGCGTGCTGCGCGCCTTCAACCCGATCATCGTCGCGCCTTCCGGCACTTCGTCGGTCACGACTGCATTCGCGCCGATGCGCGCCCGCTTTCCGACCGTGATCGGCCCGATAACTTGAGCGCCCGAGCCGATAATCACACCATCGCCAATGGTGGGGTGTCGCTTGCCGCCCTGACCGTTCGTCGGATTGGTCCCGCCCAGTGTCACGCATTGGTAGATCGTCACATCGTCGCCGATCTGCGCGGTCTCTCCGATGACCGTGAAGCCATGGTCGATGAAGAAGTTACGACCGATGGTCGCGCCCGGGTGGATATCGATGCCCGTCACCATGCGGCTGAAGTGATTGACGAAGCCGCGCGAGGAAGAACAGTTCCGCCTCGAACAGCCAGTGCGCCACGCGGTGATACGCCAGCGCCCAGACGCCCGGATACAAAAGAACTTCCCAGCGGCTGCGCGGTGCAGGGTCGCGCGCCTTGATCGAGTTCGAGATAGGCGGTCAGTCGTTCGAACATTCGGGCGAAGTCTCCCATGTCGCGCAGATCAAAGCAAGCGCGCCTGCTGCGGCCCCTGCACCGCGTCCAGTGCATCGCGCCAGACCGACAGGGTTGCCGGAACCTTCCGCTCGAGGCTCAGACGATCGATTTCCGCCACGATCCGCTCGATTGCGGCATAGCTGCGCTCCATGCGCGGCACGAGATAGGTGGGTGCGCCATCACCAAGCGCAAGACCACGCTGCGCCGCATGGGCAAGCAGCAGATCGGACGCGAGCTCATCGTCAGGCGGCAGGATCTCCAAGGTGAGCGCGGCGCCGATCCGGCTTGCCAGATCGGGTAAGGCGATGTCCCAGCCGCTGTCGCCGACAGTCAACAGCAGCGGATAGCCGTCCTCCCGCGCCCGGTTCCAGGCATGGAACACCTCGGTCTCATCCCGCTCATGCACGTCGTCGATCGCCCCGCCACCGGTGTGCGAGGCGAACCATTCGGCAAACCGCGATTTTCCCGAGCGCGACGGTCCGGCAAGGATAGCGGTGCCGAACGGCCAGTCCTGCGCGGCGCGCAGTGCGTCGGCAACGTGCCGGTTGCCCTCGCCCAGCACGATGGACGCGCCCGTTTCGGGGCCGGATTGAACGAGGGGAAGCGCGATTTGCGTCATGCGAAAAGCGAACTGTGCGCAGACGATCAGCGGCTGATCGTCAGCGAAGTCGATCCCTGTTGCACGGTGAAGCCGCGCGCACGAAGCGCGTCGGCCAACTGACCGATCGAGCCCGAATAGCTGACCGTCATGATCGACGTGCCGCCGATCGCCGTCGAGCGGAGCCCGCTGGAGCGCACGCCGGGTGTCGAGCGCACATCGGCAAGGATCGCGCCGAACGCAGCCGCATCGCTGGAGGTAAACTGCACCGTGTACAGCGCTACCGAGCCTTCCGGCGGGGGCCGGTCGATCGGTGCGGCACTGATAGCGCCGTCGCTTTCCTCGGTCGGTTCGAGAGCGCGGCGCTCGCGTTCTTCATCGGCTGCCCGCAGGCGACGACCGAGATCGACCAGCCTCTGTATGGACGGGTCGAGTTCGCCAGTCTGTACGGTGAGCGTGGGATCGCGCCGGATCGTCCCGTCCGCCAGCGCCACCTGGTAGATCGCATCGAAGCGGCGCACGGCCTGCTCCAGCATGGCGGGCAGACGATCCGCATTGGGCGCGGTCAGGGTGAAGCTTTCGAGATAATTCGAGTCCGGTCCATGCCTCGCGGTGAACCGCCCTGTGATCGGCCCGCCCGGATAGCTGTATTCCAGCCGCGCGATCGGGATCAGCACGTCGCCCGCACCGAATTCGTCGAGAATGTTGCTCCACCACACACGACTGCGTCGCGTCGTCTGGCCATAGGTCAGCAGAAGCGATTCGCCGCCCGAGCCTTGCGGGCGCACATAGTTGACGCGGCTCTGCCCGGCCTGAAACTCTGCCCAGGCCCGCTGCCACGGATTGCGCTGCTCGAACATGAGCTGCGTCCCGCCCGAAAATGTGACGGGCATGACCAGCATCGGTGCACTGCGCGCCGCGCGACCTTCTTCGCCGAGGAAGGCGGAGGCACGCTGTCGATCGAATATTACGCCGAGCGTCGCGATGTAGCGCTTCGGCCCCAACCGTTCGCGTTCGACGACAATGGCCGAGACCAGACCGGCAATGCGCGATTCGGGTAGCTTCGGCCCGTCCAGCTTTTCCCAGGCTTTGACCTGAGCCTCGCGCCAAGCCTCTTCGCGCGCTTCGATACCCGTATCTGCGCTGACATCGACTTCGATGTCGGACACCTGGATGTCGCGCGAGGCGGCGACGGCTGCGATACCACGCTGCCCGCCGACCTGCGCCTGCGCGAGCCATCCGGCGCCGCCAGCAACCGCCAGCGCCGAGGCCATCAGACCGTAGCGGGCACGCCGCGAGATGGTGGAAAAATGCTTCATATCCCGAGTGACGGCGCCTTTTGCCCAATGCGTTCGGGAAATCCAAGCGGCAATGGTGGAAATCATGTCCGAACTTTGCAAAAGGCGTAACCCATGAGCAGCGACACGCCCTCCTACACCTACGAAGACGCCGGCGTCTCGATCGATGCAGGCAACGCCTTCGTCAAGGCGATCGGCCCACTGGTCAAGGCAACCATGCGGCCGGGCGCGGATGGCGAAATCGGCGGGTTCGGAGGCTTCTTCGACCCGAAGGCTGCCGGATACAAGGATCCACTGCTGGTCGCGGGCAACGACGGGGTCGGCACCAAGCTGAAGCTCGCCATCGATACGGGGCGTCACGACACCGTCGGCATCGATCTGGTGGCGATGTGCGTGAACGATTTGATCGTCCAGGGCGCGGAGCCGCTGTTCTTCCTGGACTATTTCGCGACCGGTAAGCTGGAAAGCGGTGTCGCCGAGCAAGTCGTCGCCGGTATTGCGCAAGGGTGCCGCATGGCAGGCTGCGCGCTGATCGGCGGCGAGACGGCGGAAATGCCGGGCATGTATGCCGAAGGCGATTACGATCTGGCAGGTTTCTGCGTCGGCGCTGTGGAGCGCGGTGAGCAATTGACGGGTGAGCGTGTGGCGCCCGGGCATGTCCTGTTGGGTCTGCCAAGTTCGGGCGTGCATTCCAATGGTTTCTCGCTCGTGCGGCGATTGGCGGCGGACAAGGACTGGAAGCTCGAGCGGCCTGCCCTGTTCGATCAGGATCGCTTGCTGGTCGAAACGCTGCTCGAACCGACGCGCATCTACGTAAAGACGCTGCTGCCGCTGGTGCGCGAGGGGCTGATCGACGCAATGGCGCATATTACCGGTGGCGGCCTGCTGGAGAATATACCGCGCGTTCTGCCCGATGGCGCGCATGCCGAGGTCGATGCCGATGCCTGGGAGCAGCCGGGGCTGATGGCCTTCCTGCAAGCGCAGGGAAACATCGAACCGGCAGAGTTCGCCCGCACCTTCAATTGCGGCGTGGGCATGGTCCTTGCCGTCGATCCGGAAAACGTCGAAACCGTGCGCGACCGTCTGGCATCTGCGGGCGAGGACGTGCTCGATGTCGGTCGCATCGCCAGCGGCGAGCGCGGATGCACCGTGCACGGGTCGCAAGGCACCTGGTCGGCGCGCGAGGACTGGAAGGCCGTCCACCTTGGCTGACAAGGCGAAGGTCGCAGTCTTTATCTCGGGGCGCGGCAGTAACATGGCGGCGCTCCTTTATGCCTCGCGACTGCCCGGCGCGCACTACGAGATCGTACTGGTCGCGGCGAATGACGAGGCGGCGGAGGGACTGTCGCTTGCCGCGGCGGAAGGCATCCTGACATTCGCCCTGTCGCATCGCGGAATGGATCGCGAGCAGCACGACGCCGCGATGGAACAAGCCGCGCTCGACGCCGGCGCACACATCATCGTGCTGGCCGGTTACATGCGGATTTTGACCAATTTCTTCGTCGAGCGTTGGGAGGGCAGGATGCTGAACATTCACCCGTCCCTCCTGCCCGCTTATCCGGGCTTGAACACGCATCAGAGAGCCATCGACGCAGGCGATACGCATGGCGGCGCATCGGTCCATCTCGTCACCGCCGAACTCGACGCGGGCGAGGTGCTGGGACAGGTCCGGGTAGCGACCACCCCGGACGATACGGCGGAAAGCCTGGCAGAGCGCGTCCGGCTGGCCGAGCACCAACTCTACCCTCAAGTCCTGAACGATTACCTCGGCAGCCGCGACTTTTGAGCCGCCTCAGCCCATACCTGTTCTTCGTGCTCGCCGCGCTGGCCTTCGCCATGGTCGCGCTGTCGGACGATGACGATTGGCAGAGCGAGGAAGTCAGCTCTGCTGGATTCGGTGCTGATTGTCGGCGGCGTCTTCCTCGGGGCACATCTGCTGCGCAAGCTGGTCGCGATGGCGATGGACCGGCGATAGGCGCGCAACGAATGAGCCCGCCGCGTCCGCACATCTTCCACCGATCGCGCTTTGCCCAGGTCGTCGACCGACTAATCGAGGCCAGCTGGGATCGCGGCTGGCACGAAAAGTCGCCACTCGAGCCTGAGCATATCTGGCAGTCGGCGACGGAAGGTTTCGACCCGCAGGACGAGCTGTCCATCCGCAGCCCGGCAGACGTCTCGGACTTCCGCGACCGGCTGGTCCAACTCTGTCGTGCGCTGAACACCGATGCAGAGCTGACCCCGCTCGGTCATGCCATGGCGTTCGGTCAGGTCCAGAATGCGGTGCGCTGGAGATTCGAGCTGGGCCGGTTGTGGCGAGAACGGCCCGAACTTGCGGAAACGCCGATTGCGCCCCCGATCATCGTCGTAGGACAGATGCGGAGCGGGACAACGCGCGTTCAACGCCTGTTGGCCGCCGATCCGGCGCATTCGGGGACGCGCTTTTGCGACAGCGTCAATCCGGTGCCGCGCACCCCCGATACGCGGCCCTTGCGCGCACGCCTCACGCTGTTCCTCGCGCGCCGGGTCAATCCGTGGCTCGATACGATGCATCCGTTCGGTGCCACGAGGACCGACGAGGAGATCGGCTGGCTGTCCGCTGCGCTGTCACCTACGGCATTCGAGGCGCAGTGGCGCATTCCGTCCTTTGTCGCGCTCAACGTCGCGCGGGACAATCTGTCGGTCTATCGCGAATTCGCTCGCATTTTGCGCACCGATGCCGCGCACCGTGGCAATGCCGACAGGCCACGCGTGCTGAAATGCCCGCAATATACGGAAGACCTTGCCGCAATGCTGGAGGTGTTTCCCGATGCGCGCGTCGTCCGGTGCCGGCGCGACACGCGGGACGTGCTGGCCAGCAGCCTGTCCATGGTCGCCAGCCAGATGGCGTTCCAGAACAAGCACCTAAACTCCGACATGGTCGAAGACTACTGGCGCCGCCGGATCGCGCATCGCGAGGAGCGCATGCAAGGAGACATTGCAGCCTGCGATAGGCCGGTCGCCGAACTATCCTTCGACGCTCTCAACGAGGACTGGCGTGCCGAGATGCGCGAGGCTTACGCAGCGCTCGATATGCCGCTTACCGAGCAGGCCATATCGGCGATGGAGCGCGAAGCCGCCAAGGCGCAGCGCGATCCGCATCATCGCCACCGCAGCCAGATCGAGCAGCTTGCGAGTATCTAGACCGCTTGGCGAGCCTGGTCGGTGCCGATGGCGCCCAACGCTACTGCCAGCCGCGCAGGTGTGCCTTCGCAAAAGCTTTGCCATTCGCAGACCTTGCCGTCGCGGATCTTGGCGCGCCACATGCGGTCTTTCGCCACCAGTTCGTTGCGCGCCGTGGTTGTGCCGACCATCAGCACCTCGTCGGCGACCACGGTCAGATCCGTCACAGAGATGGCGAAGTCAGGCTCGATTTCCATGAACTTGGCTGTCGCAGCCGTGCACGCAGCAGCGCCGTCGATGGCATCGCCGCCGCTGTCGATGAACAGGCAATCGTCGCATATGGCAGCGCCGACCAAGTCCGCTTGGTGCGCGTTGAAGGCCTTGACCAAGGTCAGGGCTGCCTTCCTGTTCTTCCGCTTCTCCAACATGGCGACCCTCCCACTTGAGTCCCGACCAGTATGCACTGCCGCGATACGAAAACGCAAATCCGCCTATGCCGCTGTCTTTACCTCGCGAGCGAGCGACCCTGCGTACGCAAGGCCATCGGGTTGTCCTGTGAGCGGGTAATCTCGATCCGGCTTATCAGTCCGCCCTCGAATTCCACACGCCACATGGTCGGCCCGCCGACAGACGGGTCTTCACTTTTCAGGTATCCGCTGACCAGCACCTCGGCATCGTGGTGCGCGATATCGTTGATGACGATCTTTGGCAGTGCCGGACTTAGGCGGAACTGCCTGTCATGTTCGATGAAAGCGTCGCGGCCCTTTGTGGTCGAACCGTGCGCGTTGAGCACGATGACTTGGGGATGCAGCATCTGTGCAAATCGGTCGTAGTCGAGGTCATTCAGCGCCGAAGTCGCATCGCGCACGACTGTTTCACGAGTCTTGCGAGTACTGCGCCCCCCGCGCGAAAAGATAGACCCGAACGCCATTGCGGGCGCAACCTACCACAGGATGCGCCCGCAACCTAATTTTATTGAAATTTCAACGAACTATATCATTTGATAAGTTCGCTCAGCCGACGATTTCGTCTTCATCGAAGAAGAAAGCGATCTCGGTCTTGGCGTTTTCGTCGCTGTCCGATCCGTGGACCGAATTGGCTTCGATCGATTCCGCATAGGTCTTGCGGATCGTGCCATCGTCGGCATCGGCTGGATTGGTCGCACCCATGACATCGCGGTTACGCTTCACGGCGTCTTCGCCCTCCAGAACCTGCACGACGACCGGGCCGGAGACCATGAAGTCGACCAGCTCGCCATAGAACGGGCGTTCCTTGTGAACGGCATAGAAGCCTTCGGCCTGTTCGCGAGACATGTGGATGCGCTTCGAAGCAACGACGCGCAGGCCGGCTTCTTCCAGCATCTTGGTGACGGCACCGGTCAGGTTGCGGCGTGTGGCATCGGGCTTGATGATCGAGAAAGTGCGGGTGACCGCCATGACAAATTTCCTTCGTGTGGGAGGGCAAGATTGTTGCGCGCGCCCCTAGCGCCGTAGGGTGAAGGCGGCAAGCGTTAGTCGAAGCCGCTCTCGACGCTGAGCTGACCGGTCGCGCCGCGCTCGGTCCGCGTGACCTGCAAGGCGTAAGTCATGCCGGTGCGCGGGTCTGCACCTGCAAGCGTGGTGGTGTCGGCAGCGGCGACCTCGACATCGGTCACAATCTGCGCCTTTGCAGCCTGCGCCTTATGGAAGGCGACAATCTGGTCGGCCGTCTCTTCGGTTGCAAATTCGATCGTCACCGACATGCCGTCCCCTTGCTCGACCTCGGTCACGTACGTGATCTTCGCGCTCGGGTGCATGCCGAACGGCGCCGGCAATGTAGCCACGACCTGCTCGCCAGAACGCATGCTGGTCGTCACTCCGGCGGCATCGGTGTGCGTCGCGCGTATTTCGCCGGTTTGCGGATCGATCGCATAGTCGCCGATGGGGTCGACACTGGCACGCTCTTCCTGCGCTATGGGCGCGCGTTCGCAGGACGTCAGCGAGATCAGAGCAAGCAGTGCGACGATGCGGGTCATCATGCCCATGCGACGGGCGAGCGTGCATCCGGTTCCGCGGCGATCAGCGGCCCTCGCGCCAGCCGCCTTGCGGGGTCTGCTTGTGAATGCGGTTATCGATATCCTCGCGCGGGTCGAGCGCTCGCCATAGGTTGCGCGCAGCATCGGTTGCGTCGGCATCGAAGGTTAGCAGGACGCGGGCGAAGCGTTCGGCTTCCTGGCGCCATTTGCCATCGGCGAGAAGGACCATATTGGCGCCGTTGGCGGCATCGCATTGCGTCGACAATAGGATCGGCTGGCGGTCTGCATGCTCGTCAGAGGCCATGCCGTTGGCCAGAAAAGCGCCATCGCCAACCGCCCATAGTGCGTCGGACAGGCGTTTCAAAAGCGCCTCGTCGTCCGCGACAATCAGCAACCGCTCGCCAGCCTTCATGACCAGCTGCGCCAGACGCGGCACTACGTCGTGCACCGGATCGCGGCTCAGCTGGTAGAAATCGACGCGCGTCATTGAGTCATCCGGCCTGCCGGGCTGGCGATGCGGACTTGTTGCGCCGACACCGCTCGGAACAGTAGCGCACGCTGTCCCAGTCGCGCGCCCATTTCTTGCGCCAGGCGAAGTCGAGACCACAAGACGCGCACACCTTCGTGGGCAGGTCCGCCTTGCGTCTCATCTTCGCCATGAGAGTTGCCTTACGATTTGTTCTCGGCCGTGTCCGCGACAAGCCGGTCGATAAGGCGCACGCCGAAACCGGTCGCGCCCTTGCCCCAGGTGCGGCCCGGCTTGTCCGACCAGACCATGCCGGCAACGTCCACATGCGCCCATGCGGTATCTTCGCCGATGAAGCGCTGTAGGAATTGGGCGGCAGTAATCGAGCCGGCCGCCTTCCCGCCGATGTTCTTCATGTCGGCGATGGGAGAGTCGATCAGCTTGTCGTAAGCCTTGCCCACCGGAAGGCGCCAGACCTTGTCGCCCGTCGCCATGCCAGCTTCGGCCAGGTCTTTCGACAGCGTATCGTCGTTGGAGAACAGGCCTGCATATTCATGGCCCAGCGCAATGATAATCGCGCCCGTCAACGTCGCAAAATCGACGATCCGTTTCGGCCCGTATTCCTTCTGCGTCCAGTGCAGTGCATCGGCCAGCACCAGCCGCCCTTCGGCATCGGTGTTGAGGATCTCGATGGTCTGTCCGTTCATGGACGTGACCACATCGCCCGGACGCTGCGCCTTGCCATCGGGCATATTCTCGACCAGCCCCATGACGCCGACCACGTTGGCCTTGGCACCGCGCTTGACCAGCGCGAGCATGCCGCCAGCGACCGCTGCCGCGCCGCCCATGTCCCACTTCATGTCTTCCATCCCGGGGCCGGGCTTGATCGAGATGCCGCCGGTGTCGAATGTCACACCCTTGCCGACGAAGGCGGTAGGCGCCTCGCTACCGCCGCCGTTCCAGCGGATCGCAAGAATGCGCGACTCGCGAACCGAACCCTGCCCGACACCGAGCAACGCGCCCATGCCGAGCTTCTCCATCTCGTCCTCGTCCAACACGACGACTTCGGCATCGGTGCCCGCGAACCGCTCCTTGCAGCGTTCCACGAAGGTCTCGGGGTAGATGATGTTGGCAGGCTCGGTCACCAGCTCGCGCGCCAGTTCGATGCCTTCGGCAAGGGCGACAGTGTCGTTCCAAGCGGCTTCCGTACCATCGGGCGCGCCGACAACCATGACCTTGGCCAGTGTCACCTTCTGATCGTCCCGCAGTTTGGTGCGGTAAGCGTCAAAGCGCCAGTTGCGCAGGCGCAGGCCCAACAGCACATGGGCGGCTTCCTGCGCACTCAGCCCGCTGTCGCCGAGGTCGAGCACCAGCTCTTCATCGCCGCTGCTCTGATATTTTCCGGCCAGCGCAGCACCGGCCTTTTCCATATTCGCCAGCCGCGCTTCGTCGTTCTTGTCGCCTGCACCGGCCAGCGCCAGTCGCGCGACCGAGCCGCCATCGTCGACGAAGCCGTCGAAAACCTGACCTGCGCCGCCCTTGAAGCGTGCGGCCTCTGCACCGGCACGCATGGCCGAGGTGAGATCGGCAGGAAGCTTGCCCTTGTCGACCACATGCGCAATGAGGCGCGCGCCTTGCGGACGGGACTGGCTGAACTGAATGAGCATGGATTCTCCCGAATGTCGTTTTTGCCGCCACCGGGCGCACGAATGCGCCTGTGGCCGGATGGCGATTGCGATTAGGCGGGGCCGGTGCGATAGGCAAGCCATGCTACCGGGCCGCAGCTACCCCCCCCCAACCATCGCCGCGCTGCTTGTTTCCGCAAGCCTCGCCTGGACTCCTGCCGTCTATGCGCAGGACGGTGCGGCGACGGGTACCGGGACGGTCGAACAGCCAGAAGGCGAGGACGCCAGCGATCTGCCTGCGCCGCCCGGGGATGTACAAGAGCCCGTCATCATAGCGGGCGAAGGGATCGACACGCCGCCGCCCGAATTCAATGCGGCTGGCGAACGGCAGATCGCCTTCGAAGCCGATATCCTCAGCTATGATTCCGAAGCACAGGTAACCACGGCGGAAGGAAATGTGCTGTTGCAGTCGGGCGATCAATCCCTGCGCGCCGACAGTGTCAGCTGGAGCGACCGCACTGGCGTCATCTTCGCCAGTGGAAATGTCCGCTTCGTCGACGAGAACGGCAACCAACTCTACACCGAAAGCGTCGAATTGACCGACGAGTTCGAAGCGGGCGCGATGGACGATCTGCTGCTCGCCTTGCGCCAAGGCGGCAGGCTGGCCGCCAATCGCGGTATTCGCGAAAGCGATGGCACGATCGAGCTCGAGCAGGCGGCATATAGCGCCTGCGCCGTCGTGACTCCGAACGGCTGCAACAAGGACCCCAGCTGGCGCATCACGGCAGAGCGCGTGGTTTACGATCCGGCGCAGGATCGCGTGGACTTCCGCGGCGCCTACCTCGAGCTGTTCGGACGGCGCATACTGCCGCTGCCCGGCCTCTCCGTGCGGACCGATGGCGGGGCTGTCTCAGGCTTCCTTGTGCCGGACGTCCGCATCTCGGAAAGCAACGGGGTCGAAGTTTCGGGCAGCTACTACATGCGCATGGCCGACAACAAGGATTTGACCCTGTCGGCCTATCTGTTTTCGAAGACCGCGCCAATGGTGTCCGGACAATGGCGACACCTGACCGATCGCGGCGCGTATCAGGTGACCGGCTATGCCACGCACAGTCGCCGGATCTCGGACTTTACCGGTGAGACCAACGCGTCGGAAGCCGATCCGCGCGGCTATCTCTTCGCCAATGGCCGCTTCCAGTTCGACGAACACTGGAGCCTGACCGGCTCGCTGCGCGTGGCGAGCGACAAGACCTTCCTGCGTCGATATGACATCAGCCGCGATGACCGGCTGCGCTCCAACATCAATCTGGAGCGGATCGACGACCAGTCCTATTTGTCGGTGTCCGGCTGGGCGACGCAGACGCTGCGGCTGACACAGGACCAGAAAACCGTTCCGGTCGCGCTGCCCCTGGTCGACTTCCGCTACCGGCTGGACGACCCCTTTGCAGGCGGTCAGGTCGACTTGCAGGTCAACAGCCTGGCTGTCGTGCGCAAGCTGGGTCAGGAGACCGAGCGGGCGTTCGCGCAAGGGCAATGGAGCAAGCGGTCGATCACCGGGCTCGGGCAGGTCGTGACGCTGACAGGCCTCGTGCGCGGCGATGTCTATCACTCGGATGGCAACGCCGCAAACCCCACCCCGCTCTATCGCGGGAACGAAGGCTGGGAAGCGCGCGGTGTCGCGCTGGCGGCGGCCGACGTCGAATGGCCCTTCGTCGGCGAGCTGTTCGGCGGCGAACAGGTCTTCACCCCGCGCGTGCAATTCGTGGTCACTCCGCCGATCGAAAACCTTGCCATCCCCAACGAGGATGCGCGGGCAATCGATCTGGAGGATTCCAACCTTTTCGCGCTCAACCGCTTTCCTGGCTACGACCGCGTGGAGGATGGCGCTCGCGTCACGTACGGTTTCGACTGGAAGCTGCGGCGGCCCGGCGTCGAAATCTTCACGACGCTCGGACAATCGTACCGCCTCGATGCCGACCGCGACATTTTTCCCAACGGCACAGGCTTGTCGGAGAAAGTCAGCGACTTCGTAGGCCGGACGCAGGTTCGCTATCGCGACTTTCTGAAGCTTACGCATCGCTACCGGCTCGACAAGGACAATCTGGCGGTCCGCCGCAACGAGTTCGATGCGACGGTGGGCACCAGCCGGACCTATGCGGAGGTCGGCTATCTGCGCCTCAACCGAAATATCGACACGGTCGAGGATCTTCAGGATCGCGAGGAATTGCGCGCCGCAGTGCGGGTCGCCTTCGCAAACTACTGGTCGGTTTTCGGATCCGGTGTCTTCAACCTGACCGACCGCGAAGAAGACCCGTCCTTGTCGAGCGACGGTTTCCAGCCCATCCGCACACGCCTGGGCGTTGCCTATCAGGACGATTGCCTGGAAATGGGCGCGACTTGGCGGCGCGACTACATTGCTGCAGGCGATGCGCGGCGCGGCGACACCTTTCAGCTCTATTTCAGCCTGAAAAATCTGGGCTTTCGGTAGGCCTGCCGCTTGGCAGCCATGCCGCGAGGCGTTATCCGCGCTCGCAATCAGCTACGGTTAAGCCTGTCTCGCGCAAAGCCGCAGTATATCGGGCGCGCCTGTATGCGCCGTAAGGGAATGATGCACGTGACCTCTCGAATGAATTCCAAGTTTCTTGGCATGACTGCCGCTGCCGGTATGGCTTTGTCCGCGCCCGGTTCAATGGCGCAAGGCGTCGCCGCACAGCCCGCAGGCCAAACGAACACACTGGGCCTGCCGGAAAATCCGAACTTGCTTGCCACCTTCGACCCCAACGTCCGCAAGGCAACGGCCGTCGTTAACGGGTACGTCATTACCGGGACCGACCTCGACCAACGGGTGGCTCTGCTGATCAACGCCAACGAACGGGAGATCCCGGCCGAAGAGATGGAGCGCGTCCGCGGGCAGGTGCTGCGCAATTTGATCGACGAGACATTGCAGATCCAGGCTGCGGAAGCTGCCGAGATCATCATTGCCGATGCGGAAGTGGACCAGACCTTCTCGCGCGTCGCCGCGCAGAACAACCAGCGCCCCGAGGATATGGAGGCCTACCTCCAGAATATCGGGTCTTCGACCGCATCGCTCAAGCGCCAGATCAAGGGCGAGCTCGCCTGGCAGCGTCTGCTGCGGCAGAAAGTCGCCTTCTTCGTCAACGTGTCGGCTGAAGAGGTGAACGAGCTTATGCAGCGGCTCGAGGCTTCCAAGGGCACCAACGAATACTGGGTCTGGGAAATTTTCCTCTCCGCTACGCCCGAAAATCAGGCCGCGGTCGAAGCCAATGCCCAGAAGATTGTCGAGCAATTGCGTCAAGGCGGCAGCTTCGTTGCCTATGCGCGTCAGTTTTCCGAAGCGTCGACGGCGGCTGTGGGCGGCGACCTTGACTGGATCCGGTTGCCTCAGCTGGGCGATCCTGCACTGGAGACAGTCGTCGACCAGATGGAGCCGGGCCAGCTCGTCGGTCCGGTGCAGATCCCGGGTGGATACTGGATCGTCTTCCTGCGCGACAAGCGGCAGGTGCTGATGGCCGACCCCCGCGATGCGACACTCAGCCTCAAGCAAATTCAGATCGGCTTCGACGACGTGCCAAGCGAGGAAGCGAAGCAGGCCAAGTTGCAGGCGTTTCTGGCTGGGATGCAGACCATGCGTGGATGCGGCAGCGCGGATGAAACCGCTGCGGCGCTTGGCGCGACTGTGGTCACGAACAACCAGATCCGTGCGCGTGCCCTGCCCGAGCAGCTGCAGAACGTCATTCTCAATCTGCAGGTCGGTGAGGCTACTCCGCCGTTTGGCTCGGCAGAAGAAGGCGTGCGCGTCTTGATGCTATGCGGTCGCGACGATCCGCAGGTTGCTGAGGGCCCGAACTTCGACCAGCTGATGGCGCAGCTCGAGGATGAGCGCATCAACAAGGCGGCACAGCGATATCTGCGCGACCTGCGCAACGACGCCTATATCGAGTACAACTGATCGCTAGCGCCAAGCCGCTGGCCGTTTCGCTCGGCGATCCGGCCGGTATCGGGCCGGAGATCATCGCCGAGGCTTGGGCGCGGCGCGATGCGGCAGGCGTGCCGCCCTTCTTCGTGGTCGGCGGCGCGGACGTGGTGGCGAAGGCCGCACGGATGCGCGGGCTAGGCGTCGATGTGGTGCGTGTTCTTGAACCCGGCCATGCATCCGACGTGTGGCCCGACGCGATCCCTGTGCTCGGCATGCAAGACGCCGATTATCGACCTGGTGAGCCCGAAGAAAGCGGCGCGAGACTGGCGCTCGAGTCTCTCGTCGAGGCCACCAGCAGGGCGGCGCTCGGCGAAGCGAGCGGGCTCGTGACGGCACCGATTTCGAAAAGCGAACTGGCGCAGGTCGGCTTCACGCAGCCCGGGCAAACGGAATTCCTGGCAGATGCTTTCGGTCGCCCGCGCGAAGATGCTGTCATGATGCTGGCGGGTCCGAACCTGCGCGCCGTGCCGCTGACGGTTCACTGCGCTCTGGCGGACGTACCGGAACTGCTGACCAAGGAGCTGATCTGCCACCGCGCGCGGATTGTGGACAGCGCCTTGCGCGAAGATTTCGGCATCGCGAACCCGCGCATCGCGGTGTGCGGTCTCAACCCGCATGCAGGCGAGGAAGGTCGCTTCGGCGAGGAGGAGCAGTTCGTTATCGCCCCGGCTGTCGCCCAGCTCGAGAAGGACGGGTTGACGATCACTGGCCCGCACCCCGCCGATGCGCTGTTCACTCCGCGCGGACGCCGCGCCTTCGATGCGGCGCTGGCCATGTATCACGACCAGGCGCTGATCCCGGTCAAGGCGCTCGACTTCGACGAGGGGGTCAATGTGACGCTCGGCCTGTCGATCGTGCGCACCAGCCCCGATCACGGCACGGCCTTCGACATTGCGGGCACTGGCAAGGCCGATCCGGGCGCAATGATTGCGGCATTGAAAATGGCCGGCGAGATGGCCGAACGGCGCGCCGGTTCGTCTTGCGGGTAGGCGTGCCCGACCTTCCTCCCCTTCGAGACGTCATCAAGCGCTACGGGCTGTCCGCGAACAAGGCACTGGGGCAGAACTTTCTGCTCGACGAGCAGTTGCTCGACCGGATTGCCGCTGTGCCAGGCAAGTTGGCTGGAAAGCGTGTGCTGGAAATCGGGCCGGGTCCCGGCGGTCTGACGCGCGCTTTGCTGCGAGCAGGCGCGCGGGTGACGGCGATCGAGATGGACCAGCGCTGCCTGCCTGCATTGGCTGAACTGGGCGAAGCGTTTCCGGGCCAGCTCGATGTGCTGCAGGACGATGCCCTCGCGCTTGATCACGATGCGCTGATGGACGGCGAGCCATACGCGATCCTGTCGAACCTGCCGTATAATGTCGGCACTGCTCTCTTCACCCGCTGGATGGGCGGCGAGGCGTGGCCGCCGAACTGGACTTCGCTGACGCTGATGTTCCAGCAGGAAGTGGCGCAGCGCATCGTCGCGGCACCTGGCACTCCGGCCTACGGACGGCTAGCAGTCCTCGCCCAATGGCGGGCGGAGGCGAAGCTGGCCATGAAAGTCCATCGCAGCGCCTTCACTCCGCCGCCCAAGGTGATGAGCGCCATCGTCCATGTCACGCCGGCCGATATGCCCGAAGGCGTGTCCGCTTCGGTGCTGGAGCGGTTGACACAAGCCGCCTTCGGACAGCGCCGGAAAATGCTGCGCCAGAGCCTGAAAGGCGTGCCCGGTGCGTCGGAGGCGATGGCCGACCTTGGCGTCGATCCACAACGCCGCGCGGAGACTCTGTCCGTTGCCGAATTCGTCCAGATCGCGCGAGCGCTGAGCTAGATCAAACTGCTTCCGCCGCTACGCCCGAATCGCACGTCTGTTTGCGTCGCGCGCGCCAGGCGTGAAGTAAAGGCTCGGTATACCCGCTCGGCTGTTCGGTGCCTTCGAAAATCAGATCGCGCGCGGCGCTAAAGGCTGCGCCGTGCGGATTTGCGAGCAGCGGTTCGTAGGTCGGGTCCGCCTCGTTCTGCGCGTCGACCTTGGCCGCCATGCGGTGCAGCGCATCTTCGACCTGTTCTTTCGACACGATGCCGTGCAGCAGCCAATTGGCGATGTGCTGGCTCGAGATGCGCAGTGTGGCGCGGTCCTCCATCAAGCCGACGTCGTCGATATCCGGTACTTTCGAGCAGCCGACGCCTTGGTCGATCCAGCGCACCACATAGCCGAGCAGTCCTTGGCAATTGTTGTCCAGTTCCTCGGCAATTTCCTGCTCCGACCAGTTCGTGCCGGTCGCCAGCGGAATGGTCAGCAATGCGTCCAACCCCGGCGCTTCGGACAGCGTGTCCTGAAGCTGGAACACGTCTTCCTTGTGGTAGTGCATAGCATGCAAGGTCGCGGCCGTGGGGCTGGGCACCCAGGCCGTGTTCGCCCCGGCGCGCAGGTGCCCGATCTTCTCGTCCAGCATCTGCCGCATGAGGTCGGGCGCGGCCCACATGCCCTTGCCGATTTGCGCCCGGCCCGACAGGCCATGCTGCAGCCCGATGGCGACGTTGCGCGCCTCGTAAGCCTGCAACCACGCGCTCGACTTCATCTCGCCTTTGCGCATCATCGGCCCGGCCTGCATCGAGGTGTGAATTTCATCTCCAGTCCGGTCGAGGAAGCCGGTGTTGATGAAGACGATGCGGTGCCGCACGGCGTAGATGCAGGCCGACAGATTGGCGCTGGTCCGGCGCTCCTCATCCATCACGCCGACCTTGATCGTGTGGCGCTCCAGACCGAGTAAATCCTCCACCGCATCGAACAGATCGTTGGTGAATGCGCATTCTTCCGGCCCGTGCATCTTGGGCTTCACGATATAGATGCTGCCCTCGCGCGAATTGCCAAAGCGCCCAAGCCCGGCAACGTCATGCGCGCCGATCGCGCTGGTGATGACTGCGTCGAGAATGCCCTCAGGCACCTCCCGCCCTTCCCAGAGCATGGCCGGATTTGTCATCAGGTGACCAACATTGCGCACAAACATCAGGCTGCGACCGGGCAGCGTGTGCTGCTGCCCCTCGGTGTCGGTGTAGGTCAAATCGGGCGCCAACTCACGCGTGACCGTGCGCCCGCCCTTCTTGAAGCTTTGCGACAGATCGCCGCGGATGACGCCCAGCCAGTTGCGATAGGCGAGCAGCTTGTCCTCGGCATCGACGGCTGCGACAGAATCCTCGCAATCGGCGATGGTCGTCAGCGCAGCCTCCATCACGACATCGCTGATGCCCAGCTTGTCACGCTGGCCGACGGGATGCTCAGGGTCGACGACGATCTCGACGTGCAACCCGTTGTTGCGCAGGAGCAGGCCGCGCTGTGTTTTTCCGACGAACTGCCGGGAGTCGCTGAGGGGCAAATCGAGTGTGTCGAGGTCCATCCAGCTTGTGCCTTGAAGCGGGAATGCCTCGTCCAGAAATGCGCGAACTTGCGCAACGACCGCATCCCCGCGCGCCATGTCGTACCCACCGGAGCGCGCGGGCGGCGCGTCCAGAGCGTCTGTGCCGTAAAACGCATCGTAAAGGCTGCCCCAGCGCGCGTTGGCCGCATTCAGCAGGAACCGCGCATTCAGGATCGGCACGACCAGTTGCGGCCCGGCCATCGTTGCAATCTCAGGATCGACGTTCTGCGTGTCGATCTCGAACGGCTCGGGCTCTGGAACGCGGTAACCGATGCTTTCTAGGAACGAGCGATATGCCTCGGCATCGTGCGGCTGGCCTGCGCGCTCCAGGTGCCAAGTGTCGATCCGGGACTGCAAGTCCTCGCGCTTGGCGAGAAGTCCTGCGTTACGCGGCGTAAATTTACCCAGTAGATCGGCGAAACCCTGCCAGAATGCGTCTACATTTCGGCTCAGCGGTGCAAGCACCTCGCTCTCGACGAAGTCTGCCAGTGCCGGATCAACCTCGATCCCGGCGCGCGTCACATAGTGCGTCATGAATGCTCCTCGGGCCGCAAAGACTTTGCGGCAACGTTTCGATGTGAACCCGGGGAGGAGCAGGACCGGATATGCCGAGGCTGCCTGCGGATTGCAAGGTGCCAAGGGTGGACTCGCCACAGGCTGGGGCTAAGGACGATTGCCATGGAGACGAGCACACCTTCGCATCCTCTGCTGGACAGCGTCGATGGCGATGCGATGCTGCGCGAAGTGCAGGACTGGGCCGCGGTCAATAGCGGCACCGGAAACATGGCCGGCTTGAAGGTGATGGCAGGCAAGCTGGCCGATGCGTTCAGCGCGTTGCCTGGCAATGTCGAGCTGGTGGATCCGGCGGCGGTGACAGCGATTTCTTCGGAAGGGCGCGAGTTCGAAAAGCCGCATGGCCAGCACATGGTGCTGCGCGTCCGGCTCGAGGCGGAGCGGCGCTTCGTGCTGACCGGCCACATGGACACCGTCTTCCCCGAAGACCATCCGTTTCAGGAAGTCACCTGGCTGGACGACGAGACCATCAACGGTCCCGGCACGGCGGACATGAAGGGCGGTCTGGACGTTATACTCCATGCCCTTACGCTGTTCGAGACCATGCCCGAGGCGGCGCAAGTCGGCTACGACGTGATGATCAATTCGGACGAGGAAACCGGCAGTCTTGCCAGCCGTGGCCTGATCGAGGAATCTTGCGCGCGGGAAGTATGCGGCGCTGACTTACGAGCCTAGCGCCCTGCCCGACGGCACGCTGGCCCATGCGCGTGGCGGGACGGGCAACTATTCCATCACCATCAGCGGTCGCAGCGCGCATGCCGGACGCAACCCGCACGAAGGCCGCAACGCCATCGTGGCGGCCAGCGATCTGGTCATGCGCATCACCGCGCTGGCGGCAGAGGACATCACGATCAATCCTGCCAAGATCGAAGGTGGATCGGCCAACAATGTCGTGCCCGATCTTGCCATTCTGCGGTTCAACATCCGGCCCAAATCGACCGACGCGATGGAGCGCTTCGACGGGCAGCTGAACGCTATCCTGCGCGAGATCGAGCAGCGCCACGAAGTCGGCACCCACCGCCACGGCGGCGTCACGCGGCCGCCCAAGCCAGTCGATGAAAAGGCGCAGCGCCTGTTCGACCTGGTCAAGGACTGCGGGGCTCAGCTCGGGCAGACCATCGGCTGGAAGCCGACCGGCGGTGTGTGCGATGGCAACAACATCGCGGCGACCGGCGTGCCGGTCGTCGACACCATGGGTGTGCGCGGCGGCGCGATCCACTCGCCCGACGAATTCATGATCGTGCCGTCCTTGCGCGAGCGGGCGGCACTGTCCGCGCTCGTGCTGCAACGGCTGTCCAACGGAGATCCCTTGTGAGCTTTCGCCTGCGCGCCGCGCATATCGACGACCTCGACCATCTGTACGAGATGGCCAAGCTGACCGGTGGCGGTTTTACCAACCTGCCAGCGGACAAGGAGTCGCTGACACGCAAGCTGGAGCGGGCGGACGAAGCCTTCTCGCGCAGGGACGATGCGCTGGGCGACGACCAGTTCACGCTGGTGCTCGAAAACACCGAGACGGGCCAGGTGCGCGGCACGTGCCAGCTGTTCAGCCAGGTGGGGCAGCAATGGCCGTTCTACAGTTATCGCCTCACCACGCTGACGCAGCACAGCCAGGAACTGAACCGCACCGTGCGCGCCGAACTGCTCGGCCTCGTCACCGATCTGGAGGGCAGCAGCGAGGTCGGCGGCCTATTCCTGCACCCCAACGAGCGGGCGGGTGGGCACGGCTTACTGCTCGCGCGCAGCCGCTATCTGTTCATCGCCATGCACCGTCACCGCTTCGCAGACCGCGTGATCGCCGAATTGCGCGGCGTCATCGACGATCGCGGTGGGTCGCCCTTCTGGGATGGCGTGGCAGGCCGCTTCTTCGGCATGACATTTCAGGAAGCGGACTATTTCAATGCCATCAACGGCAATCAATTCATTGCCGATTTGATGCCCAAACACCCCGTCTATGTCGCCATGCTGGACGAAGAAGCGAAGAAGGTCATCGGCGTTCCGCACCCCAGCGGACGCGCGGCCATGCGCATGCTGGAAAACGAAGACTTTGCTGCCGAAGGCTATGTCGACATCTTCGATGGCGGCCCGACCATGTCGGCGCGCACCGACAAGGTGAAGAGCGTCGCCAATGCCGTGTGCACCCGCGTGGTAACAACCGATCTCGACATTGGCGAGCGCACGCTGGTCGCGACTGGCGAACTGGACGGGTTCAGATCCGCCTACGGCATGCGCGAACTGGGAGAAGACGGTACAATCAGCATCGACGAGATCTGCGCCCGCGCTCTCGAAGTCGGACAGGGCGACATAGTCTGGAGCGTGGTGCGGTGAGCCTCGTCGAAATCAATTTCGACGGCATTGTCGGCCCGAGCCACAATTACGCAGGCCTGAGCCTCGGCAACATCGCCAGCGCCAGCCACAAGGGCGACACATCCTATCCGCGAGCCGCTGCGCTGCAGGGCGTGGCGAAGATGCGCGGAAATATGGAGCGCGGACTGGCGCAGGGCTTCCTGCTGCCCTTGCCCCGCCCGAACGAGGCGTTCTTGCACGGACTTGCAATCGACGACACCGCACCGCGGCAATTGCTGGCGGCCGCATGGTCGGCATCCAGCATGTGGACGGCCAACGCGGCCACCGTCAGCCCCGCGCCCGATACGTCAGACGGACGCTGCCACCTGACGCCTGCCAATCTCGTCACCATGCCGCATCGCGCGCAGGAATGGCGGGATACGCAGGCGCAGCTAAAAATTGCATTCGGTGACGAGCGTCACTTTGCCGTTCACGACGCAGTCTTGCCGGCTTTCGGGGACGAAGGCGCGGCCAACCACATGCGCTTTTGCGAAGGCCACGATGCCTCGGGTATCGAAGTATTCGTCTACGGCAAGCAGGGTGGCAAGTTTCCTGCCCGCCAGCACGAGCAGGCCAGCCGTGCAGTCGCGCGCTTGCATAGTCTCGACCCGGCAAAATGCGTCTTCATCGAGCAGAATCCGCAAGCCATCGAGGCTGGTGCATTCCATAACGATGTCGTTGCCGTTGCGAACCAACGTGTCTTGTTCGCACACGAACGCGCTTTTGCCGACAAGCACGCAGCCTATGATGCAATCCGCGCAGCTTTTCCGGCACTCGAAGTCGTCGAAGTTCCGGATGAGGCCATCAGCCTCGCCGAGGCCATCCGCACCTATCTGTTCAACGCCCAGCTTGTGACTTTGCCTTCGGGCGAAATGGCCTTGGTGGTGCCGAGCGAATGCCAGGAAAGCGCTTCGGTGTGGAGCTGGTGCGAACACATGCTCGCCGGTATCGGCCCCATTCGCCACGTCATTCCTGTCGATGTGCGCCAGTCCATGGCCAATGGCGGCGGCCCCGCTTGTCTGCGTCTGCGCGTCGTGGCCGACCCGGCAAAGGTGGACCCGCGGTTCATGCTGGACGAGGCGAAAGCGGACCGGATCGAAGCCGTCATCGCCGATACCTGGCCGGAAACTATCGACCCATCCCAGATCGGCACAGCCGCGTTGGCGCATCAGGTCCGCGAAGCGCGAGAAGCGCTGTTGACGGTCCTGTCGCTCGACACACTGATTTAGCACGGAATTCGAGGTTAACGGCCTCGACTTCCTGTCGTCCTGCCTTACACTCGCGAGTGCGTTAACCACTTCCTGCCGCAGGCAAACGTCGATGGCACGTTCTTTGTAGGTGGTGCGTTAACACAAGTCAGGAGAGTGCGCCGCACATGTGGACCAAGGTCAGAAGGCTGTTCGTGATCAAGACGCGCTGGGAAGCGTATCTGATCATTTACGCCCTTGCCCTCGGCGCCATGAATCGCGGCGCGGACTACACGGTCGAATATCCCGGCTGGCCCGGCTACCTGCTGATGGCCGCCACCGCAGGGGCCGTCCTCCTTGGCGGAGCGAAGATACTGGACGCGCTCCGTTACGAACGCGAACGCGAGGATGGCTCGAAGACGCCACAATAGATCGGCATTACGCGCAGAGTGAATTGAAAAGGAAAAGGTGGGGGTTTCGGTTGCTAGCTACCCTGAGTCTTCGCTTCAGGGGCGAGGACCGTCTAGCTTTGGCGAAGTCGGCTCTGTCTATCCGGTGAAGGTGGGGCGGTTCTGTTGCTAGGCCCGCCCCGAGCCCCCGGAATCCGCTTCTGTTGCCCGGTGGGTCCAACCGCGCTTTAGCTTTGTAAGATCAGGCCGTTAGGCCGTCAGGTTACGCTGCGAGAGCGAGTGCTTCGTTATCGTTGGCACTTGTGTGTTGTGAACAGTTTCACGGGATACTCAGCCCGGGCAAAAACACCGTCTTTCAGCACACGTCGATCCTAGTTCGGCCCCGTCAGAAACCGCGCATATCCGCGGATTGTGGTGGAGCCGCCGGGTACTGCCCCCGGGTCCGTTGTACCTATTACACGGCGCAATTTATCGCCATATCCGGTCGAAACCGGCACGTCCGATATAGCGATACTGCGCTTAATGTGAAGTGTACGCCGTCCCCGGGGATCTCTGGCGTCAGCCCATAGGCCCTTTTTCGGGCGCGTAATCGGGGCGTGCGGCGCGCAATTCGTCGCGGATTTCCTTGAGTAGGTCGAGTTCGCTCGGGCCTGCGGGCTTTTCCTCTTCCTTCTCTTCGAACTCGGCCATCACCTTCTTGGCATAACGGACCAGCAGGAAAATGATGAAGGCCAGAATCACGAAGTTGACGATGGCGGTGATGAATGCACCGTAGCCGATCATTGCAGCACCCGCTTCTTTCAGCGCGGCATAGTCGGTGGTCGAGCCTTCATAACCCTCGGGCGTCGACAGTAGGATGAAATAGTTCGAGAAGTCCGCGCCGCCGAAGATGGTGCCGACCAGCGGCATGATGATGTCGTCGGTCAGCGAGGCCACGATGACGCCGAATGCGCCGGCGATGATGACGGCCACCGCCAGATCGATGACATTGCCCTTTGCAATAAATTTCTTGAAGTCTTTCAGCATTGCGCACTCCCTTCCTTACGATCCCTGACGCATTTTTTGCACGGGATTCGCGCAAGCTCAAGCCGGCGCGGCTTGGAACGATGTCCCGCGCGTGCTATTTCCGTAAGACAGCTTTCCAAGGGGACCCGGAGATATGAACCGTCTGATTGCCTTTCGTACCGCGTTGCTTGGCGCGTTTGCATTAGCACTGTCCGCATGCGGGATAAATTCGGTCCCGGCAGCCGAAGAAACGGCAAAGGCCAAGTGGGGCGATGTCGAAGCCGCGTTCCAGTCGCGCGCCAACCTTCTTCCCAATATCGAGGCGCTCGTGAAAGGCGCACGGCAGGGCGAAGAAGACATCTTTGTCGGCGTGGCAGAGGCAAGATCGCGCGCCGGATCGATCAACATTACCGATGCCGATTTGAGTGATCCTGCCAAGATGGAGCAGTATGCAGAGGCGCAGAACGCGCTCGGCAACGGTCTTTCTCGCCTGTTTGCCACGGTGGAATCGAACCCCAATCCGCAGTTCACACGCAACATCGAAACGGCGCAGGCACAGGTCGAAGGCGCAGAAAACAAGATCCGCATCGCGATCAAGGATTACAACGAGGCGGTCCGGGCCTATAACACAACGATCCGGACGTTCCCAGATACCATCGGCGCGAATATCATCCACGGTGCCGAACCGATGGTGCCCTATGAGGCGGCCAGCGAAGGCGCCGAAGTCGCAGAACGCATCGACATTTCCTGATTGTCGCCCGATGCGACACGTATCTGCGGTCGTCGCCGCGCTCCTTTTGTCGGCCTGTGGTGCGTTGGCCAGTCAACCGGCCGAGCCGGCGCTGGAGCTGACAGGCCGTGTCGTCGATCAGGCCGAACTCATCGATTCATCGATAGAAGACCAGTTGATCTACGAACTCGAGAGGATTGAGAGCGAGACAGGCGTGCAATTCGTAGTAGCGACGACAGATAGTCTAGGTGGGCTAACCGTGGATGCTTACTCGCTCCAACTGGCAAACGCCTGGGGCCTGGGAAGCGCGGAGAGAAACGACGGTCTGCTGTTGCTCGTCGCGCCGAACGAACGAAAGGTTCGGATCGAGGTGGGCTTGGGCCTTGAGCAGCACATCACCGACGAGGAAGCCGCTCAAATTCTCGAAGAGCATGTCCTGCCTGCATTCAGCCAAGATAATTTTGAAGGCGGAATATTTTTGGGGGTGGAACACCTGAAGTTAGAGCTTACGGCACCTGAGATGAAAGAAGCTGCATGAAGATTGTGTTGCCAGTCCATATGCTCATGTGGCTTGCCGCGCTCTTGGCAGCGGCGCCTCTTGCAGCGCAGCCTGCGTTCCCGGAACTGACGGGTCGTGTGGTCGATCAGGCCGATATCCTTTCGCCAGCACAGGAAGCCCAGATCGAGGCGAAACTGCAAGCGCTCGAGACACAGTCGCAGCGGCAGCTGGTCGTGGCGACGATAGCGGACCTGCAGGGATATGACATCGCAGACTATGGTTATCAGCTGGGCCGGCAATGGGGCTTGGGCGATGCGGAGCGAAACGATGGCGTACTGCTCATCGTTGCGCCGAACGAGCGACGCATGCGTATCGAGGTCGGGTACGGCCTGGAGCCCTATCTGACCGATGCGCTGTCCTTCATGATCATCCGCGACACGATTACGCCTTTCTTCAAGGCCGACGATTATCCCGGTGGTATCATGGCCGGTGTCGATCGCCTGACAGAACATCTGATGTTGCCACCCGAAGAAGCAGCCGCGATCGCGCAGCAAAGTACTCAGGCCCAGCGTAGCGGTGGCGGCTTTCCTATTGGCGGGCTGATCTGGTTCGCCTTCATCTTCTTCTTTTTCATTTTGCCGATGCTGCGCGGCGGCAAACGCAAGCGGCGCTATCGCCGTGGCCCTTGGGGCAACACGGCACGCGACATCATTCTTTGGGAAGCGGGCAAGGCTATCGCGCGAGGCGCCAATAACGGCGGCCGTAGCAGCTGGGGCGGTGGCGGCTTTGGCGGCGGCGGCGGTTTCGGCGGCGGCTTTTCGGGTGGCGGTGGAAGTTTCGGGGGCGGTGGCGCCTCGGGAGGGTGGTAAGACATGGCAAGCTACCTGACAGAAGATCAGCACCTCATCGTTTGCAAGGCTGTCGAGGCAGCTGAAAGCGAAACAAGCGGCGAAATCGTCACGGTGCTGGCCGACCGCTCTGATGGATATACCGATGTCGTGCTGGTCTGGGCAGTGGCGTTGGCGTTCACCGCCATGAGCCTCTTCGCCATATTTCCCGAGCCATTTACCGATCTGTGGGATCGCTTATCCGGCGGCTGGGGCACGGAACTTACGACTGGCGCCATCGCAACCGTGACCATCCTGCTCGGCCTTCTGACCTTCGTGCTGGCGTGGGCGCTACTTTCGCTCGATTCTCTTCGCTTTGCGCTGCTCCCCTCGCCCGTGGCGGCGTCCCGTGCGCATGACGCTGCGGTCCGGCACTTCAAGGTCGGTGCCGAGCGCCGCACGCATGGACGCACCGGCGTGCTGCTCTACCTCTCCATGCGCGAGCACCGGGCGGAGATCGTAGCGGACGAACCCATTGCCGTGCGCGTTCCGGCAGAAGTCTGGGGCGAGGCAATGGTCGACATGCTGGCCGAGGTCAGTCGCGGCCGCATCGCCGAGGGCTTAGCAGCGGGCGTGCGCGATGTCGGGCTCGTGCTGGCGGAGCACTTCCCGCGCGACGAGCATGACGAAAACGAATTGCCCGACCGCTTGATCGAAGTCTGAGCATGACCGATCGCGATGCCGATGCGCCGGAAGAGATCGTCTGGCAGGGCCGCTTCATCACGGCAAAGACGCGTGGCCGCTGGGAATACGTCTCACGCAGCCGGGGCATTCGGGCTGCAGCGATCCTGGCAGTGGACGAAGACGACCGCGTCCTGCTTGTCGAGCAATACCGCGTCCCGATGGGACTAAGGTCGATCGAACTGCCCGCAGGGCTGATCGGCGATGACGACGGCGGCGAGGGCGAGGACGCTCTGACCGCCGCTGGTCGCGAGCTGGAAGAGGAAACCGGCTACCGCGCTGCGCGGCTCGAAGACATGGGCACCTTCTTCTCCTCCCCCGGCATGGTCAGCGAGGCTTTTACTCTCGTGCGTGCGCGTGGCCTGACGCGTGTTGGGACAGGCGGCGGGGTCGAGGGCGAGGACATTACCGTCCACCGCGTCGCGCGCACCGACTTGCCGCGCTTCCTTGCCGACAAGCGCGCCGAGGGTTGCGGCATCGATGTGCGTATGCTGCTGTTGCTCGGACAAAACATAATCGAGGGAGAGTGAGCGTGGCCGGAAGATGCGAAGGAAAGCTGGCACTGGTGACCGGCGCTGCACAGGGTCTCGGCCGTGCACATGCGACGAGGCTGGCGGAAGAAGGCGCGCGCGTTCTGTGCACCGATGTGAATGGCGACGGGGCACGCGAGACGGCGGCGGGCATCAACCAGGCTCTGGGCGATGGCACGGCTTTCGCCATCCAGCACGACGTCACCGACCGCGCCGCGTGGGACGCCGCCGTGGACGCGGCGCGCGAACATCTCGGCGGGCTGAATGTACTGGTCAACAATGCGGGTATCGGCGTCGCAGGCAATATCGAGACCTGCGACTTCGCCGATTGGCAGCGCTGCTTCTCGGTCAATGTCGACAGCATCTTCCACGGCTGCCAGGCGGCTTTGCCGCTGATGCGCGAGCATGCGCCGGGGTCGATCATCAACATTTCTAGCATCGCCGGGCTAATCGCCAGCGATACGATGCCGGCCTACAACGCCAGCAAGGCGGCGGTATGGATGCTGTCCAAGTCGATCGCGCTGCATTGCGCGAAGAACAACATGGATATCCGAAGCAACTCGGTACACCCGACCTTTGTCGACACGCCGATCCTCGACGGGACGGCGCAGGCGCATAACCTCGACAAGGACGTGCTTCTGGGCAAGCTGGCGCGGCAGATACCCTTGCGCAAAGTCGGCGAGCCTAACGACATCGCCGATGCTGTGGTCTACCTTGCCAGTGACGAAAGCAAGTTCATGACCGGCGCCGAACTGAAGCTGGATGGCGGCATCTCCGCCATGTGATTGCTCCGCCGGCGCGGGTCCGCGTGTCGCATCAATCAGCGATAAGTCCGATGCCGAGATACACCAGGATCAGACTGCCGAAGCCGAGGATGGTGCCGAGTACGAAGGCGATCCGAACCAGCGTGGTGTCGACGCCGAAGTAGCGTCCGATACCGGCACACACACCCATCAGCTTGCCGCGCTGGCGGTCGAGGCGAAAGCCGTCGCTGGGGCGCACAGCGTAGTCGTTGCGATTGGTAGGCGTGGTCATGCGAGTACTCCGTCGGGGGTGGCTTCGATAATGGCAGTGGCGAACACACTGGCTGTCACTGCGAGGGAGAAGGCAGCGGCCAAAAACTTGCTGCCGAAATTGTCGATGTCGAACATCGGATAGGGTCCTTATGTGTGGCCCAAGGCTGATCAGGCGAGCATGCCGGAGGGCGTGGCGGGCAGAATGGTGAAAGCGAAAGCCATGGCCGATGCGGTCAGAGCGAAGACGGCGGCGAAGGCTTTGTTGGCGGCAAAGTCGGAAGCAAACATGATCTGTAATCCCTTTTGTTTGGCGTCAGACCGGACCATCCAGTCGACACCAAACGCTATGCAAAGGTCGTGCCAAAAATGAAAAAGGGCAGATTCCCGTGCTTTCTACTCCATGAACGTATTACGTCGTGTTCACCGAACCGAAAGGTTGGGAATTTTCACCAATTATTCCGGACAGGGTTTCTGGTGGCGACTATGCGCGCCACCCGTTAGGGCAACGATGTCCATGCTATCACGCGTTTCCCTGTCTCATTTTCGCAATCACGAAGAGTCCCAGTTGACTGGCGCGACGCAATTCAATCTGCTCGTCGGAGAGAACGGGGCGGGTAAAACCAACGTGCTCGAGGCGCTTTCCCTGCTGGCGCCGGGGCGCGGGATGCGGCGGGCCGCGCTGGCCGACATGGCGATGCACGACAGCCCTCGGGGCTTCGGTATCGGTGCGGACCTTCAGGTCGACGAAGATGAACCCGTCCAGCTGACAACTTTCACCGAGGAAGCGCAGGCCACGCGTCGCAAGGTGCGGATCAACGGGGCGGAGGCAGGCGCGGGCGTGATGGCCGAATGGCTCGCACTCACCTGGCTCACTCCCGCAATGGATGGCCTGTTCACCGGCCCTGCTGCGGACAGGCGGCGTTTTGTCGACCGCATGGCGCTGGCGCTTGACCCTGCGCATGCCTCGCACGCCTCACGGTATGAAGCGGCGTTGCGCGAACGGAATCGTCTCCTGTCGGACATCCGCGCGCCGGAATCTGCTTGGCTAGACGCGATCGAGGCGCAGATGGCCGAGTATGGCGGTCGCCTGATTGCCGGACGCGCCGCGCTGGTCGATGCCCTCATGGCGCGGATTGCCCACATGCCCGGCGCGCCGTTTGCCCGCCCTGCCCTCACCTATGCGCCGGGCGCTGCGGACAATGGCGATGCGCTGTCCCAAAGCCTGTTCGACAATCGCAGCCGGGACCGCGCGGCGCAGCGCACGCTTTCGGGCCCGCATCGCGACGAATTGCAGGTCGTACACGCCGCCAAGCGCGTGGCGGCGGCACAAAGCTCCACTGGCGAGCAGAAAGCCATGCTGGTCGCCATCACCCTCGCTCATGCTGCGCTGGCGGCCGATGGTCGCACCGGCGTCTTGTTGCTAGACGAGGTCGCCGCGCATCTCGATCCGCCGCGACGCGCCGCCTTGTTCGATCAGCTGGGAGCGAACGGCACGCAGGTCTGGCTGACGGGCACCGAAACTGCGCCGTTCGACAGCATCCTCGACCGCGCCGCCGTGTGGCAGGTGTCCGGCGGCGAGGTTACGCGCCTCTAACCGTCCGCGAGCGCTGCCTGCACATCGTCTATTGTGTCGGTAACAAGCGCGTCGATGCCCTCGGCTGTCGGGTGGATACGGTCGTCCTGGAACAGCTCGGGTGACTGGTAGATGCTCTCCAGCCAGAACGGCACCAAATCGACATCGTACTCGCGCGCCAGATCGCCATAAATCGCGTCGAAATCGCCCTGATATTCCGGCCCGTAGTTCGGCGGCGCGCGCATGCCCATCAGCAATACGGGGATGCCGCGAGACTGCAATTCGTCGAGCATTGCGACGAAGTTGGCGCGCGTGTCCGTCGGCTCGATACCGCGCAGCAAATCGTTGCCGCCCAGTTCCAGCAAGACGAGGTCGGGCTTATCCGCCTGCCGGTCGAGCACGAAGCCCAGCCGCTGGCGCCCCGCCGCGCTTGTGTCACCCGACACGCCTGCATCGATGACGCGCGCATTCACACCGTCCTCGCGCAGGGCGCGTTCCAGCCGCTCGGGATAGCCCTCGTTCTCGGCCAGATCGTATCCGGCGAACAGGCTGTTGCCGAATGCCAGAATGCGCACTTCCTCGCCATCAACGGGAATGTCGGCGACCTGTTCGCTGCCTCCTTGCTCCGCCAAGTTGCGCTCCGCCTCGGCCACATCGCTGCCGCATGCGGCCAGGCAGAGGGTGAGAAGCGGTATCGACAAATGTATGCAGCGCATCGGCGGACTTCCTTGTGCGGGGGCTGGCCATCTGCCATCGCATCTGTGTGACGACATCTCAAGCTGCGATTGGCGCGCGCGATCTGCGCCTCACCCTCGGTTCGGCAGAAGCGCCGGTCGAGATCCTCAAAGGAATCGATCTGACCGTGGAGGCTGGCGAAACGCTTGCACTTCTCGGCCCGTCGGGTTCGGGCAAAAGCTCGCTGATGGCGGTGCTGTCCGGGCTCGAGCGTGCGACGTCTGGTACCTTGTCCGTCGCCGGCCAGGACTTCGCCGCCATGAGCGAAGACGACCTTGCCCGCGCACGCCGGGGCCGCATCGGCATCGTGTTGCAAGCCTTCCACCTCCTGCCCACCATGACGGCGCTCGAAAACGTTGCGACGCCGATGGAACTGGCGGGCGATAGCGATGCGCAAGTGCGCGCGCGTGCCGAGCTGGAGGCAGTCGGTCTTGGCCATCGCCTCGTTCATTACCCGCAGCAACTCTCCGGCGGGGAGCAGCAGCGCGTTGCCATTGCCCGCGCGATCGCCCCGCGCCCCGAACTTATCTTTGCCGACGAGCCCACGGGTAATCTCGATGCCAAGACCGGACACGAGATCGTCGACCTGCTGTTTGCCCGCCGCGAGGAGACCGGCGCGACCCTGCTGGTCATCACACACGATCCGGAGCTTGCGGACCATTGCAACCGCATCATCACTCTTGGCGACGGGCGCATTGCCAGCGACACGTCCGCAACGGCCGACGCTGCATGAGCTGGGCACAGGCCTGGCGCATAGCGCGCCGCGACCTCAACGCCCGCTTCAAAGGGCTGCGCCTGCTGCTAGTGTGCATCTTCCTCGGCACGGCAGCGCTGGCGGCTATCGGGTCTCTGACGGCTGCCATCGAGCGCGAGCTGGAGGCGAACGGACAGTCCTTTCTTGGCGGGGATGTGCAGATCGAACTGTGGCAGCGCTCGCTTGCGGAAGACGAACGCGCCGCGCTGGAGGCGCTGGGCACGGTATCTTCAGGCACGCGGCTGCAGGCAATGGCGCGCAAGGACGATATCGCCGCTCCGGTCGAATTGAAGGCCGTGGACAGCGCCTATCCGCTCTATGGCACGCTGGAGCTGGAAGAGACGGGCGAAGCCGCGGCGCCGCAGGGCGACGAGGCCTATCTCGCGCCCGGTGCCGCCACGCGTCTGGGTGTCGAGCCGGGTGACACCATTGCCATCGGCACCGAGACGGTCCGCGTGGCTGGTCTCATCGCCAACGAGCCCGACCGGCTGGGCGAAGGGTTCCAGCTCGGCCCGACGATCATCGTGGCAGAGGATTTGCCGCAAAAGGCAGGCCTCCTCGCACCGGGAGCCATGTATCAGAGCAAGACGCGTGTAGCGCTCGCGCAGGCAGGCGATCTGGAAGCTATCCAGGAAGATCTCGAAGAGCAATTTCCCGATGCAGGTTTCGACATCGACACCGCCGACCGCGCCGCGCCGGGCACCGACCGCTTCGTGGAGCGGATGAGCGAGTTTCTCACGCTGGTCGGTCTTGCCGCGCTGGTTATCGCGGGCATCGGAATCGGCGGCGGCGTGTCGTCTTATCTCGACGCAAGGCGGCAATCGGTGGCGACGCTCAAAGTGCTGGGCGCCGACAGCCGCGACATTGCGCGCATTTATGCTCTGCAGATTTTCGCCGCATCTGCGGTGGGCAGTCTGGCGGGTCTGGCCGTCGGCGTCGCCGTGGTGCCATTGCTGGCGCAGGCATTGGAAGGACTTCTTCCGGTCAATGCGGGCTTCGTTTTCGATGCAGGCGCGCTCGCTCTGGCAGCAGCGTACGGGCTACTGGTCGCGCTGATCTTCGCCGCGCCGCCGCTCATGAAGGCGCGTCACTTCCCCGCCATGGCCCTGATGCGCGCCCGCGTCGCCCCACTCGCGCGTGACAAGTCGGCTATTATAGTCGTCATCGCCGGACTGGCCGCCATTGTCGGACTGGCGCTCATCACATCGAGCCGCCCGCTGCTGGCTGGGGGTTTCCTGCTTGGCGCAGCGGTCGTGCTCGGCCTGTTGGCCTTGCTCGGCTGGCTGATCCGCAAAGGCGCGGCTGCCCTGCCCCGCCCGTCCAGCCCTATTGCGCGCGCGGCACTCGCCAACATTTACCGCCCCGGCTCCAGCACCGGCGCGCTGGTGACCGCGCTTGGGTTCGGCCTCGCCGCCTTCGTGCTGCTCGCTGCCATCCAGAGCGCGATCGACGGCAATATCGAAAGCCGTGTGCCTGCGCAGGCGCCGGACTATTTCGTGCTCGATGTGCCGCGTGACCGGGAGGCGGATTTCCGCGATCTCGTTGCTCAGACCGATCCCGATGCCAGCATTTCCGCCGTTGCCGCCATGCGCGGCTCGGTCCTCGCCTTCGGCAGCGATGGCGACATGACGCGCACCGCCGATCTGGAAGAGATACCTGACGGCGCGTGGCCCCTGCGCGGAGAGCGCGGCCTCACCTATTCGGACGATCTGCCTGCCGGAAGCGAGATCGTGCAGGGCGAATGGTGGGGATCCGACTACGAGGGCGAGTACCTTGTCTCCATCGACGAGGACTTCGCGCAGGCCGCAGATCTGGAGGTCGGCGACCGCCTGACTTTCGGCGTCCTGGGCGCGGAAATCGAGACGCGCATCGCCAGCACACGGCAGATCGACTGGGAGAACATGGGGTTCAACTATGTCTTCGTACTCAGCCCCAACGCCTTGCGCGACGTGCCGCACAATCTTGCGGCGACTATCGAGCTGGAAGACGACACGCAGACAGGACCGTTGTTGCAGTCGCTCGTACGCGAATTCCCCTCCACCTCGGTAATCGAGGTTGGCGGGGTACTGCAGCAGGCGCGCACAATCCTGGAACAGGTCGGTCTTGCCACGCTTGCCGCGGCCAGTGTCGCCGTGCTGGCCGGTCTTGCCGTTCTTTTGGGCGCCATCGCCGCTGCCCGCGCGTCGCGCACTTACGACACGGTCGTTCTGCGCGTGCTGGGCGCGGACCGGAGGCAAGTGCTGATTATGCAATTGGCGGAATATGCGCTGCTTGCAGGCGCTCTGGCCATCGTTGCTTTGGGGCTCGGCAGCCTGACTGCGTGGCTGGTCGTTACGCAGCTGTTCGAGTTCGACTGGCTGCCCGACTGGGGCGCGGTGCTCGCCGTCCTAGGCCTCGGCCTCGCCGTGGTCCTCGGCTTCGCCATCGGCGGCTCGCTCCCGTTGCTGCGCGCCAAGCCGGCACAGGCACTCCGGGCGCTGTAGACGACAGGCAAAGAAAAGGGGGCCGCGAAGCCCCCTTTCCCTCTCTCCCGTCCTGAGTGGATCAGAACTTGAAGCGGACCACACCACCGTAGGTCCGCGGTGCGCTGGGATAGCCGGACACGGTGCCCGACTGCGCCACACCGTCGAACACGGTCAGGATGTATTCGTCGTTAAGTAGGTTTCGGCCCCACACGCCGACTTCCAGACCGTTCACCATCGCGAAGGTCGCCGATGCATTGACCAGGTTCACTTCACGGCGGAAAATCAGGTCGTTGCCCAGCGCCGTGTTGAAGGTCGGCAGGCCGTTGTTGATGTCGTCATTGCTCTCGTGACTGTAATCCACGCGCGTAATCAGGCGGTTGCCCGACATGCCGAACTCGTGATTGTAGGTCGCCGAGGTCGAGATCGCCCATGCCGGAATGCCGGCCGGACGAACGCCGGTGAGGTCGCCGTTCACGCTGCCCGGGAAGCTGTCGAACAGCGGATCGAGATGCGTGGTGGCGAAGGTGAAGACGAGGCCGTCGGTCGGCTGGATCGTCGTGTCGAGTTCGAAGCCCTTGACCGACTGCTCACCCGCATTGCGCAGGGCAAAGCCGGTTCCGGTGAAGGCGAAGCTCTGGAAGCCTTCGATGGTCTGATCGAACACGGCGATGTTGAAGCCGAAGCCATCCCACTGACCCTTCAGGCCGATCTCGTAGACTTCAGCCTCTTCGGGACCAGCAAAGCGCGAACCGCTCGACAGGTTGGGCAGAGCAAGGCCGGCATTTACGATCGGCGAGTCCGGCGCAGCGAAGGTCGATCCGCCAGGTCCGGCCACGAAGTCGGCAGCCAGCGGCCGGCTGTCGCGCGACAGGTTGACCGAGCTTGCCTTGAAGCCTGTCGCGTAGCTTGCGTAGACGTTGACTTCGGGGATCACCTGGTACGACGCGCGCAGCAAGTAGGTGAACTTGTCGTCCCGCGTCCTGCCGTCTTCCACAGCATTCGGAATGTCGAGGAACAGCGGCTGGAACTGGAACGCCGAAAGACCGAGAAGCGGGTTTTGGGCCGGATCGGTCGCCGCAGCAATCAGACCCTGCTGCACCGCCTCGGGCAATGCCTGGAAGCCATCGCGCGTGGTGATGGTCGGCAAGTCCGGGTTCAGCGCGGTTGCCTGCGTGATGAAGGCATCGACGAAGTTAATCTGCGCCAATGGATCGAACGAGGTCTGGCTGAGCGAGAAATCCTTGCTGTCGTCGGTGTAGTTACCGCCGACCGTGAAGACGAGGCCGTCCACCGGCTCGAAATCCACGGTACCGAAGATCGACCACGAGGTGTTGTCCATCGCGAACCGCTCGCTGGTCAGCAGCGGCGTGGTAAAAATGCTTTCCTGCGGCAGTCCGAACGCAGCTTCGACACCGTTGAACACGGTGGGGTTACCCAGGATGACGTCGACCGGGTTGGCGCCCGCGAGTATTTCGAAGAAGTCGCGAATGTTTTCGCCGTTCTGGATTGCGCTGTCCTGCGAAATCTTTTCGTCGAAATAGTAGCCGCCGAGCAGGAAGTTGATCGGTCCGTCGAAGTCGGAGCTGACGCGCAGTTCCTGCGTGAAGGTTTCGACATCCTGCTCGCGCGTTTCGTTGGCGATATCGAGACTGCTGAAGTCGATGTCGGAATTGAAGGCGTTCTGCAGTTCACGATACGAGGTGATCGACGTAAAGCTCAGCGAGCCGGTGGAGAAGTCCGCCTGCAGCGACCCGCCGTAGTTGTCGACCTCGTTGGTCGGCACACGGTTCAAGAAGCTTTCGTAGGCGAAGAAGTCCGTGCTGATTTGTCCACCCAGCGCGCCGATGGCGGGGGCGGTCGGACCGGCAACCAGCGTTGCGGCCTGGCAGCAGATCTCGTCGATCTTGGAATAGTCGGCAATGGCGCGGAAGGTCAGGTCGGGCGTCGGCTCGAACAGGAGCTGTCCACGAGTCGACCAGCGATCGCGATTGTTGATCTCCTCGCCGAGGTTGACGATTTCGCCGAAACCATCGCGTTTCTGATAGCTTCCGTCGACCGCGAAGGCGATCGTTTCGGTCAGCGGTCCGGTAACGTCGCCCTTGACCAGAATGTTGTTGTAGTTGCCGTAGCTGGCCGAGACCGAGCCGCCGAAATCGAACTGCGGCGGGCGGGTTACGACCGAAATGACACCGGCAGACGCGTTCTTGCCGAACAGGGTCGACTGCGGGCCATTCAGAACTTCGATGCGCTGCACATTCGGCAGGTCGGACAGAGCCGCAGCAGAGCGCGAGCGGAACACGCCGTCGATGAAGACGCCGACTGAAGGCTCGATGCCGAAGTTATTATCGCCGTTACCGAAGCCGCGAATGATGAAGGTAGAGGCCGACGAGGTCTGCAACTGGCTGACGCGCAGCGACGGGGTCACCGTCTGCAGATCGAGAACGTCGCGGATCTGCGCCTGCTCAAGCGTTTCGCCGCTTGTCACGCTGACGGAGATTGGCGTTTCCTGCAGGGTTTGTTCGCGCTTCGAGGCCGTCACGATGATGACGGTGCCGGTGTCCTGCTCCTCCGTCTCGAGGACCATCTGGTCGGCGTCGGGATCGGCAATTTCCTGATCCTGCGCGGCGGCAGCGGAAGGAATGGCAAGTGCGGCAGCGCCCGTCAGCAGGGCACCGCGCAGGGTCACGGCACGGCTCGATACGTGAAAATTCATAAAACTGGCATCCTCTCAAAGGCGCGCCGCAGTTGCTTTTGAACTGTCGGCAACGCTAACCATCATGCAATTATTTGGCTCGCGCCCGCCACTCAAGCGATTAGCGCGCGCAAGACACAGCGAAATTGGAACTGTGCTTTTCGAGTCACACACCTGCGTGGCTTGCCGCAGTGCAGCATTTGCGTTAGGGGCGCGGCGAAATCGGCGGGTCGCCCATGCCCCGCCCTTCTTACGAAAGCACACATTATGTCCCGCGACCTTCGCAACGTGGCGATCATCGCCCACGTCGACCATGGCAAGACCACGCTCGTCGACCAGCTTTTCCGCCAGTCGGGCACCTTCCGCGAAAACCAGCGCGTGGAAGAACGCGCCATGGATTCGAACGATCTGGAAAAAGAACGCGGGATCACGATCCTTGCGAAGTGCACCAGCGTCGAATGGAACGGCACGCGCATCAACATCGTCGACACGCCCGGCCACGCCGACTTCGGCGCAGAGGTCGAGCGGATCCTCAGCATGGTCGATGGCGTCATCCTGCTGGTCGACAGCGCTGAAGGCCCGATGCCGCAGACCAAGTTCGTAACCGGCAAGGCGCTCGGCCTCGGCCTGCGCCCGATCGTGGTCGTCAACAAGATCGACCGCTCCGATGCGCGTCCGCAGGAAGTGCTGGACGAGGTCTTCGACCTGTTCGCATCGCTCGATGCCAATGACGACCAGCTGGACTTCCCTTCGCTTTGGGCCTCGGGCCGCGATGGCTATGCCAGCGATGACGAGACCGCGCGTTCGGGCGACCTTGAGCCGCTGTTCAAGCTGATCGTCGACCACGTGCCCGCGCCGGGCCTCGACACTGAAGCGCCATTCAGCTTCCTCGCCACCCTGCTCGACCGCGACAACTTCATGGGCCGTGTCCTGACCGGCCGTGTTCAGTCCGGCACGGTGAACCTCAACGATCCGATCCATGCGCTCGACGCAGACGGCACCGTCATCGAAGTGGGCCGTGCGACCAAGCTGCTGTCCTTCGACGGGCTCGACCGTGTGCCCGTCGAAAGCGCGGTTGCGGGCGACATCATTGCACTGGCCGGTCTGGAAAAAGCGACCGTGTCGAACACCATCGCCGACCCCTCGGTAAAGACTCCCATCGAAGCGCAGCCGATCGATCCGCCCACGCTCGCCATGCAGTTCTCGGTCAACGACAGCCCGCTCGCAGGCCGCGAGGGCAGCAAGGTCACCAGCCGCATGATCCGCGACCGCCTCTATCGCGAAGCGGAAACCAACGTGGCAATCCGCATCACCGAAAGCGCCGACAAGGACAGCTTCGAGGTCGCCGGCCGCGGCGAATTGCAGCTCGGCGTGCTGATCGAAACGATGCGCCGCGAAGGCTTCGAGCTCGGCATCAGCCGCCCGCGCGTGCTGTTCCGCGAAGAAAACGGGCAGCGCATGGAGCCGTTCGAGACGGTGGTCATCGACGTGGATGACGAGCATTCGGGCACGGTTGTCGAGAAAATGCAGCGCCGCAAGGCCGAGCTGACCGAAATGCGCCCCTCGGGCCAGGGCAAGACCCGCATCACCTTCTCCGCCCCGTCGCGCGGGCTCATCGGCTATCACGGTGAATTTCTGTCCGACACGCGCGGCACGGGCATCATGAACCGCCTGTTCGAGAAGTACGACACCTATCGCGGGCCCATCGAAGGCCGCCAGAACGGCGTGCTGATCTCGATGGTGCCGGGCGAAGCCGTTCCCTACGCGCTCAACGCGCTGGAGGACCGCGGCGAACTCTTCATCAGCGGCGGCGCAAAAATTTACGAAGGCATGGTGATTGGCGAGAACGCCAAGCCCGACGATCTCGAAGTGAACCCGATGAAGTCGAAGCAGCTCACGAACTTCCGTTCGACCGGCAAGGACGACGCCATCCGCCTCACCCCGCCGCGCGTGATGACGCTGGAGCAGGCCATCGCCTATATCGACGACGACGAGATGGTCGAAGTGACGCCGGAGAATATCCGCCTTCGCAAGGCCATCCTCGACCCGCACGAGCGCAAGCGCGCCAAGCGGGCTTCGCAGGGATAGGTTTGAGGCGGTCGGACGCACTTCGGCCACGGAAGCGGAAGTGCAGCCGATCAGGGCTTCCGGTAACTGCACGAGCAGGCCCAGCGCCCACGCGCGTCGTACAAGTTCGCCATGCACGGTCTCGGCGGCATGGGCAGAATGTAGGATAATTGGGAACCGTGTCCAACCGCGGCGGTTACACCCGCACAGGAGGATGCCGGGTTTGCCAAAAGTCATAGTTGTCGACGATGAAGCCATTGTGCTTTTCGACATGGTCATGACCGTTGAGGAATTGGGCTACGAGGTAGTCTGCGATTCCACCAGTGTCCCGCAGGCGCTGCGATGCCTCGAGCGTGAGACGCCCGATGCGGCGCTTCTCGATATAGATGTAGGCGGCGTGATGGTTTGGCCTGTCGCCCGACGCCTGGTCGATCTGGGCGCCGGCATCGTTTTCGTCAGCGCGAACCATTCGCATCCCGAGTTGCAGGACGAATTTCGCCATTGCGGCTTTATCGACAAGCCCGCATCGACAGAGCAGATCGAACGCAAGCTTGAGCAGGCCCTGGCCGAGCGCGCCTCGGCCAAGCCTGCGATGGTCAGGGTTGGCTGAGCGGGAAGCTTAGCACGCGAACGTAGCCCTTTTCTTCGGGCTGGCCGTCGACCTCTCCGTTAAGCTGGCGCGTTGCCGTCTTCACGAGCCGCGTACCAAACCCGTCCGCCTCACCTGCCTTGTGCTCGGTTCGGCCATGCTCGTGCCAGTCGATCTTGAGCGTTTCGCCTTCCGTCGACCATGAAACCTCGAGGCGACCATCATCTACCGACAGGGCGCCGTATTTCGAAGAATTCGTTGCCCACTCATGAAGGATAAGCGCCAGCGACGTGATCTGGCTGTTCGGGACTTCGACAGTCTCGCCGGACAGCTGCAAGTCCTGACCTGCATGGCTCGGTTCGATGACCGTCTCGACCAGCGAGCGCAGCGACACTGCAGCCGCCCCGTCGAGCGACGGATCGTTGGTAAGTGCATGGGAGCGGCCGAGTAGATGGATGCGCTTGCGTAAGTCTTCGGCCAGCTCGCCCACATTGTCGGATTCCCGCGCCGAGATCGACACCATCGCACCGATTACCGAAAACAGGTTTTTCACCCGGTGGTTCATCTCGCGGATCATCAGCTCGCGCTGTTCGAGCATCGAGCGTTCGGCGCTGATGTCGAAGGTCACACCGATGAACTTTTTGATGCCATCGTTTTCGATACGCCGGCCCAGGCCGTGGAGCCAGCGGTACGATCCATCGTCGAGCTCGATACGGAAAGTCTCGTCGAACGCGCGCGTTCCATCCATCGCCTGACGCAGCGCCTGGTTGATCCGGTCACGATCTGCGACAGGCAGCGCTTGCAGGATCGGCTGCATCTCATCGCCCGCATCATCATCGGCAATGTTAAGCAGCGCCCGCTCCGTATCGTCGAGCACCGTCCTGTCCGTTGCTGGCTCATACTCCCAAACCCCGACATTCGCGACCTCAAGGGCAAGCCGCAACCGCTCGCGCTCTTCACGCAAATCGCGTTCCAACAGCAGGGCATCGGTGACATCCGTGAAAATCAGCGTCGCGCCATCGAGCTCGCCATCCAGGCGCCGATACGGAATGGCGCGAACGAAGAAATCCTTGCCTTCGCCGCGCGTTTTCATGCGCGCTTCGTACATATCGCCTTTGGCGCTCGCACGCCGGGCGAGCATGGTATAATTCTTCGGTCGTAAAGATGTTCGGCAGAGAATCGAGAGGGTAGCCGATTGTCTTTTTGTCGATGTCGAACAGTTCGGCAGCCGCATCGGTGAAGCTGCGCAGCTGCTGATCCTGATCGACCACCAGAACGGCAAGCTGCGTGCTGTCGAAGAAGTTTTTGAGGTCCGAGTTGGCGACCATCAGCTGGTCGACCTTGTTCTTCAGCTCGTCATTGACCGTGGTCAGCTCCTCGTTGGTGGACTGGAGCTCCTCGTTCATCGACATCATTTCTTCGTTGGAGCTTTTCAGCTCCTCGTTTGTCGTCTCCAGTTCCTCGACCGTGGAGCGCAGGCGATGCCGGGTGGCCTGCAGCTCTTCTTGCAGAAACTGCTGCTGCCCGTTTTCGAGGTCGAAATCGTCGAGATCATCCTCGTCATAGGTCTGCAGCTTGCCTGTCTCTTCGATGACGATCAGGAAGGCGCCTTCATCGACCTTCTCGCAGACGATGCGCGCTTCGATCGTACCGAAGTCGGTCTTGATCTCGACGCCGCGCGCACCGGCACGCCGTCCCTTATCATCGACCTGTCGTATGAGTGGATTGATCAATTCGCGCAAACCGGGCCGGGCCAGGAGCCCGACGTTGACCGTGCGGTCGAGCCGGTCGGGAAAGTCGAGATACCGCCCTGCCGCGCCCCAACGCTCGAGCAGCGCGCCCTCGCGGTCGACCAACAGGCTGACGGGTGCATAGCGCTGTGCCACGACTTGCAGCGCCGCAATCTCGCTGCCCGGAACGCGTGCTTTCTTCGGCGAACTTTCCCGATCTATCCGGCGACGCGGTGCGAAGGGACGATCGCCGCCAAGGTGCAGCGTATAGCGACCTTTCGCCTCCTTGCGACGGAAGATCCGCGAATTCTGATCGACGATCTCGAACAGGTCTTCATACCGTCCGATCGACTCCGACGAACCAAGGAAAAGCGTCCCCTTTTCCGTCAACGCGAAGTGGAACAGAGGTATGACCGATTTTTGCAGCGACTCGTTGAAGTAGATCAACATGTTGCGGCAGGACACGAGATTGATTTTCGAAAATGGCGGATCGCGCACGACATTGTGCACGCTGAAGCGGACCATGTCGCGGATTGAAGGCGAGATGTGGAATTTGTCCGTGCCGCCGATGATGTAGCGGTCCTGCATGTCATGCGGGATGTCCTGAATGGCGGACAAGGGATATGCCCCTTCGCGCGCGATATCGAGCATCTTGTCGTCGATGTCCGTGGCGAAGATCTGGACATATGGGCGCGTGTTGAAGCGTTCGGCCGCATCGGCGAACATCATGGCAATCGTGTATGCTTCTTCGCCGCTCGAGCAACCCGGCACCCAGACACGCAATTCTTCATCGTCGCGCGCGTTCTCGACCAGAGAATCGATCACTTGTGTCTGCAGCGCCTCGAAATACTCTGCGTCGCGGAAGAACCGCGTCACATTGATAAGCAAGTCGCGGAACAGCGCGGTGCATTCTGTGTGCTCTTGTTTCAGATGGGCGAGATAGTCCTCTGCGCGTTCCATGCCGAGCAACTGCATGCGCCGCGAAATGCGCCGGGTCAGCGTCGATTGCTTGTAGCGCGAAAAGTCATGGCCCACAGTTTCGCGCAGCACGCTGCACAAGTCATCGATACGATCGGTGACCTCGCTTGCTTCGTCTGCAAGGACTTCCTGCTGAACACTGCGATCGAAGAAGGAATGCAGCGCTTCCAGGATTTCCGAAGGCGCAGCGATCACATCCACCAGGCCCGTCCCGATCGCCGATGTCGGCATTCCGTCATAGCTTGCGCTATCCGGTTCCTGCGCGACGCACAGACCACCGCGCTCCTTGATCGCGCGAAGTCCCCTGCTGCCGTCGGCGCCTGTCCCCGACAGGATCACGCAGCCGGCATCCGATCCGCGATCCTCCGCAAGACTTTCGAAAAAGTCGTCGATCGGTCGGCGCATCCCGCGTGGATCGGTAAATTCGGTCAGGTTCAACACGCCGTCGACCAGCTCCAGCCCGAAGCCCGGCGGGATGACATAGACATGGTCGGGCTTAACGCTCTCGCCGCCCGTCGCTTGCGACACCGCCATCGGTGTGTGCCGTTCCAGCAATTGCGCCATGAGCGATTCGTGCGTCGGATCGAGGTGTTGCACGACGACGAACGCCATGCCTGTTTCCGAGCCTGCGCTCGCAAACAGCGACCGCAAAGCCTCCAACCCACCAGCCGATGCTCCGATTCCAATGACCGGAAATTGCTGCTTCACTACCCTAAAACCCTATTTCCCGTCCAACTGCGCCTGTGCGATGAGCGAATGGCTGCTTGCAAGCGCATCGAACGTACCAAGAACAGCCCAATTGCTTTCGCTAGTCAAGATATTGAGGTAGCGCAAATCTTCTGCAAGGGCTCTATCGAACAGATCGGTTGGCGCGCTCCCCTTTCCGACGGGAAACTGCGATCCCAGTATAAGGCACGTCTTCCCCGCATTCTGCAATTTGGCCAGATAAATCAGGTTGAGAAACGGATCGCCGCTCTTCGTGATATTGGGGACGACGAATTTTTCGCTTCCCTTCGCATCGCCGAGTATGAAACGCCGCATGCGATGGCGCACCGGCCCTGCGCCGCCATCGGGTTGCAGAAAGCGGCAATTCTCGCCCAGAACGTCCTCAGCCTCATATCCACACATATCGAGAAAGTGCTGATTGACGCCTACCAGTGGACAATCTTCCCGCGTGTAGTCGGCAACGCTTAGGGATACGGCGCTGCGTTCAAAAAAGCCAATCAGGCCGTCCGGCACATCACATGTCGTATCAAATGATGCATTCGCCATTGCTCGCCCCTACGCCTCCTTCGTGCGGTAGGAAAGCCTTGTCTGGCCATGCCGCGCCCGTTTCGATAGGGGCGCCCGCCATGGAAACCGGAACGCTTCTGTCGCTCGCCGTCTACTTCATCGCCATGATCGCCATCGGTTTGTGGGCTTGGCGGCGTAGCACCGACACCTCCGAGGGATATCTGCTGGCTGGCCGCAACCTGCCGCCGTCGGTGGCAGCGCTGTCTGCCGGCGCATCGGACATGAGCGGCTGGTTGCTGCTCGGCCTGCCGGGGGCGTTGTATGCGGCGGGTCTGGTCGAGGCGTGGATCGGCATCGGCCTGTTCGTCGGCGCGCTGGTCAACTGGATCGTGGTCGCACCGCGTCTGCGCCGACAGACCGAAGAGCGCGGCAATGCGCTGACCATCCCGCAATTTCTCGCCAATCGCTTTCCGGACAAGGCCACCGCGTTACGGGTCGTATCGGCGCTGGTCATCGTGGTGTTCTTCGCGATTTACACAGCGGCGGGACTGGTTGGCGGCGGATTGTTGTTCTCGACCGCCTTTGCAGGATTACTGCCGGAAAGCGGCCTGAGCGATTATATGGCGGGCATCTGGATCACGGCGCTGGTCGTGCTGGCGTACACCATGGTCGGCGGGTTTCTTGCCGTCAGCCTGACGGACTTCGTGCAAGGCATCATCATGGTCGTGGCGCTGGTGCTGATGCCGCTGGTCGTGCTGTTCGGTGATGGCGGACAAGCGGGTGCGTCGCTGGGCGAGGTTCCGGTCGAAGGTTTCCTCAGCCTGACGCAGGGTCTGACCTTTCTCGGCTTCGTCAGCGCGGTGACCTGGGGTCTGGGCTATTTCGGCCAGCCGCACATCATCGTGCGCTTCATGGCGATCGACACAGTCGAGAAAGTCGCCGCCGCGCGGCGGATCGCGATGAGCTGGATGGGCATCGCGCTGGTCGGCTCGATCGGCATCGGTCTGGCCGGCCGTGCCTATGTGGAGCGCAACGGACTGGCCGTCGAAAATCCGGAGACGATCTTCATCGTGCTTGCCGAATTGCTGTTTCACCCGCTCATCACCGGTTTCCTCCTGGCAGCGTTGCTGGCGGCAATCATGTCGACGATATCATCACAGCTGCTGGTTGCGTCCAGCTCGCTCACCGAAGACTTCTACGCGCTCTTCTTCCGCAAGCAGGCGAGCGATCGTGAGCGGGTCAATGTCGGACGACTGTGCGTCGCGCTGGTCGCGCTGGCGGCCATTGCGATTGCGAGCGATCCGGAAAGCCAGGTGCTCGGCCTCGTCTCGAATGCCTGGGCAGGCTTTGGTGCCGCCTTCGGACCGCTTATCATCCTGTCACTGACATGGGATCGCATGACCGGCGCGGGAGCGGTGGCCGGACTTGTCACAGGCGCAGCGACGGTGGCGGCGTGGATCGCGCTTGGCTGGAACGCGTCCCTGCCCGGCATGGACGGCGGCTTGTACGAGATCGTCCCTGGCTTCATCGCGGCGTGGCTGGCCATTGTCCTGATCAGCAAGGCCACCGCGCCGACGCCTGCGTTAGCGCACGATTAAGCTGGCGCGGCGTAGCCCGGTCTTCCGATGCTTTCGATGCGCGCCCTCGCCCTTCCTCTCGCCATGACGCTGGCCGCCTGTTCGGCCAGCCCCGATATTCGCGAAGCGCCGTCGCGCCCGGCCACAACCGGCACGGGTACGGCGAGCTGGGAACGGCCCGACACGCGCGCATGCTTCACCGAGCTTGCCGCCACCCGAGCCAGCTTCTCGCCCGTGCCCGACCGGACCGATGCGCCGGGCTGCTTCGTGCAGAACAGCGTGCAGATCAGCAGGCTCGGCGCGGATCGCTCGACCCTCGCCGTGACCAATCTCGGGCCCCTCACCTGCTCGATGGCGACCAGCTTTGCTGCCTGGGCTCGGTACGGTGTCGATCGCGCGGCGCGGCAAATCCTGGGCAGTCCCGTCGCCAAGATCGAGACCATGGGCAGCTACGCCTGCCGCAATGTTGCCGGCACGGGCCGCCTGTCCGCCCATTCGCGGGCCGAGGCCGTCGATATCGGTGCCTTTGTGCTGGAAGACGGCCGACGCATCACGGTGAAAGACGGCTGGGACGCCTCGCGCGAGGAGCGCGAATTCCTGCGTGTCGTCCATCGCAGCGCTTGCAAGCGGTTCGGCACCGTCCTCGGCCCCGACTACAACGCCGCCCACCACGATCACCTGCATCTCGAGCGCGGCGACGGCAGCTTCTGCCGCTGAGCCCTTATACCGCGAGCACCCGTGGCGCTGATTCGAGATGCGCCTCGATCCGCAGCCGAACCGCCTCGGCAGCGTGATGTGCACCCAGCTTGGTCATCATGTTCGCGCGGTGGATTTCGACCGTACGCGGGCTGATGGCGAGTTCGCGGGCGATCATCTTGTTGCTCATCCCTTCGCTCAGCCAGTCGAGCACTTCGCGTTCACGCGGTGACAGAGCGGAGATGCGACTGCGTGCCTCGACCATCTTCCGCCGCGCCGCGCCATAAGCGCGCGCTTCTGTGTCGATCCGTTCGACCATTTCGGTCACCCGGTCGCCGCGCAAGGGGATGCGCAGGTAATCCAGCGCGCCGGCCTTGATCGCGGCGACAACCTTGCCGGGGCGCGGCTGCACTGCCGTGCCGACCACCGGGATCCAGATGCCCGCCCGGCCCAGCGCATCGAGCACCTTTTCAGCGCTCGTCCCGTCCTCGTCATCGCGCGCCAGCACGATGCCGCGTTCGGGCGGTATGGCCATCAACTCGTGATGGTCGGCATAGATTTCACAATGATAGCCGAGATCGAACCCGAAGCGTGCCTGTTCTGCCCGTGAACGACAGCAGCTATCGACGATGTGGAGTGTGGTTCCCTGTGTCATGGCCACGGAGTATGCACACTGCGTAGAAACGCGCATCTCGTACAACTACGGATGCGGACCTTTAACTAGCTGGATTTGCGTAGAAACCTCGCAAGACTTAGCCTTTGCCAAACATCCGATCCGGATGCTTTTGCTTTCCCGCGCTCATTCGTCCCCGCGATAGAAGCTGTAATCGGGCAGCGAATGGAACGCGTTGCGCAGCGCATCGCCCCAACCAGCGGAGATCGCGCTGAAATACTCATCGTCCGGATTGATGCGGTGCTGGTGGCCGGCCTTGTACTCGTCGCGCTCGATGACCTGGAGGTCCAGCGGCAGACCGACCGAAAGGTTCGCCTTCAGCGTGGAATCGAAACTGACCATCAGCAGCTTGGCCGCATCTTCCAGGCTCATCTGGCGGTCGTAGCCGCGAATGATGATGGGGCGACCGTATTTCGTCTCGCCGATCTGGAAGAAGGGCGTGTCGAGGCTGGCCTCGATGAAGTTGCCTTCGGGATAGACCATGAACAGGCGCGGCTCCATGCCGTTGATCTGGCCTGCGATGATGATCGAGGCGGTGAAGCGACCGCGCCCCTTCACGCCGTTCGCTTCCTGCCGCTTTGCGATGATCGCCCGCATGAGGTTGCCGATCTCGGTCGCGACCTGAAACATGGTCGGCGCCTTCAGGAGAATGTTGTCCCGCTCGTCCGGCGCCTTGGTGCGCTCTTCCAGCTGGCTGATGACGGTTTGCGTGGTGGCCAGATTACCGGCGGTCATCAGCGTAATGATCCGCTCTCCGGGCACCTGCCAGGTAAACATCTTGCGGAAGACCGAGATGTTGTCGACGCCCGAATTGGTCCGCGTGTCGCTCATCAACACGAGACCCTTGTCGAGCTTCATTCCCACGCAATACGTCATGTAATTCCCTTGATTTTACTGCTGTTGCTGTTCGACCGCGACATCCACTTCGAGTGTTTGTGCATTGCTCCCGAAGCTGATGCCGGTCACCGGCGCTGCATCGCGGTAGTCGCGGCCAGTCGCCACGCGCACGTAGCGTTCGTCCGGACTGATGCCGTTCGAAATGTCGAAACCGACCCAGCCCAGGCCTTCGACGTAAGCTTCCGCCCAGGCATGTGTCGCTTCCTGGTCGATGCGATCGTTCATCATCAGGTAGCCGGAGACGTAACGGGCGGGCACGTCCAACGCGCGCGCTGCACCGATGAAGATGTGCGCGTGGTCCTGGCAGACGCCACTCCGCCTGGCATACGCCTCCTCGCCGGTCGTGAAAGTATCGGTGGTGCCGATCTCGTAAGCCACATTGCCGGAGGTGGTGCGCGACAACTCGTGCAACATGTCGAGGCGAGAGCCGCCGAAGCCTTGAAGGTCGTTCACCATGCGCCTGATTTCGTCGCCGGGCCTTGTCAGCTTGGTTTGCGACAAGAAGCTCCACAGCGGCAAATGGCCGGCGTGATGCCCGATGATCCCGGCCTGGTCGGAGGTGTCGACCTTGCCATGACAGGTGATGGTGACGTCCCGCGTGTCGGGCTCCACCGCGACGAGCGTGGTCGTGTTGTGATGCTGGTCTTCGTAGGACAGATGCTCGTGCGCATGGTCGTACTCCATCGCCCATTCGAGCACTTCCTGCCCTTGCGTCGCCTTTGGCGTCAGGCGCAGGCGCTGGAGCGCGTGGACGACAGGCGCGTCGAAGCGATAGCGGGTGGTATGCTTGATCGAGAGACGCATCAGTCGAGGAACCTGTAATCGGAGGCGATAGCCTTGGCGATCGCGGCATTGGAGCGTTCGAATTCGATGAGGAATTCGTGCAGGCCCTGCTCGAAGATCTGGTCGATCTCGAGATTGTTGAGCCGGATGTCGGCCTCGCGCATCAGCTCGTTGCTCTCGCCTTCCTGACCGTGCAGACGCGCAAGCGCGGCAAGGTTCTGGCGAAGCTCGCTATGGCAGAATGCCAGGCTGCGCGGGAAGCGATCGTCGAGAATCAGGAACTCGCAGATGCCCTTGGCATCGACCTGGCCTGCATGCAGCCATCGATAGGCGCGATCGCCGGAGACGGAGCGCAGGATGGCGTCCCATTGCCCCGTATCGAGGCTTGATCCGACATAGGAGAGCGAAGGCAGCAACAGGTAATACTTGATGTCGAGAATGCGCGCGATGGAATCGGCACGTTCGATCAGCATCCCCGAAAGCGCGAAGTGAAAGCCCGCATCGCGCAGCATGGAGCCCTGCAGGGCACCGCGTGCCAATGTGCCTGCCCGGCGAATGGTGCTGACCACGTCCAGCACGCGCGTTTCGCCGACCGGCTTGGCCAGCAGGTCATCGATTATCAGCCAGTTTTCGTTGATGGCTTCCCACAGCTCGCTGCTGATCGCATTGCGCGCGAGGCGGGCGTTCTGACGCACCAGCTCGAACATCGCGTGGATGCTGCTTGAATTGCTCTTGTCGCGCAGGAGGAAGTTCCACGCCTGCATGCCGGTGTAGCTGGCATGCTTGGCTTCGAAGGATTCGCGCTGACCGGAGGTAGAGATGACCGAACGCCACTCCTCTTCGGCCGTCACCAGATCCTTGGTCAGCGCCATGCGCAGGCCGGCATCCAGCAGGCGCGCGGTATTCTCCGCCCGCTCGAGGTAGCGGAACATCCAGAACAGGCCGTTTGCAGTTCGTCCCAGCATCAGTCTTTCAGCACCCACGTGTCCTTGGTGCCGCCACCCTGGCTGGAGTTCACGACCAGCGAGCCTTCTTCCAGCGCGACGCGGGTCAGGCCGCCGGGCGTGATGTCGATGTTGTCCGGCGACACGAGCACGAAGGGCCGCAGGTCGACATGGCGCGGTGCCAGTCCCTGCTCGGTAAAGATCGGACAGGTCGAGAGCGACAGCGTGGGCTGCGCGATATAATTGTCCGGCCGTGCGATCAGCTTGGCGCGGAAGTCCTCGAGCTCTTTCTTCGATGCAGCAGGGCCGACCAGCATGCCGTATCCGCCCGATCCGTGCACTTCCTTCACCACCAGTTCGGCAAGGTTGTCGAGGACATATTTCAGGCTGTCCTCATCGGCGCAGCGCCATGTCTTGACGTTCGGCAGCAGCGGCTTCTCGCCGGTGTAGAACTCGACGATCTCCGGCATGAAGGAATAGATCGCCTTGTCGTCGCACACGCCCGTACCCGGAGCGTTGGCGATGGTGATGCCGCCAGCGCGATACACGTCCATGATACCCGGCACGCCCAGCATGCTGTCGGGATTGAAGGTCAGCGGGTCGAGAAACTCATCGTCCACGCGGCGATAGATTACGTCGATCGCCTTGAAGCCGCGCGTCGTGCGCATGGCCACCCGGCCATCGATGACGCGCAAATCGCTGCCCTCGACCAGTTCTGCGCCCATCTGTTCGGCGAGAAACGCGTGCTCGAAGAAGGCTGAGTTGAATATGCCCGGCGTCAACACGGCAACCACCGGCTTGTCCGCGGCGCAGGCCGGCGCACAGGCGGCAAGGCTCTTGGCCAGACGTCTCGGGTAGTTGGACACCGTCTCGACCTGGCAGCGCATGAACAGCTCCGGGAACATCGCCATCATGGTTTCGCGATTTTCCAGCATGTAGCTGACGCCCGACGGCGTGCGGGCATTGTCTTCGAGCACGAAGAACTCGTCCGGTCCGGTGCGCACCAGGTCGATACCGACGATGTGGGTGTAGACACCACCCGGAGGCGTGAAGCCGACCATGTTGGGCAGCCACGCCTCGTTATGTCTCAAAAGCTTTTCGGGAAGACGACCGGCGCGCACGATTTCCTGCCGGTGATAGAGATCGTGCATGAATGCATTGAGCGCGCGACACCCGCTGCTCGATCCCGCGTGTCAGCTTGCGCCATTCCTTCGCATCGATGATGCGCGGCACCATGTCGAACGGGATCAGGCGCTCTTCGGCCTCGTCCTCGCCGTAGACGTTGAATGTGATGCCCGTCTTGCGGAAGTTCGTCTCCGCCTCGGTGTGCTTGCGCTGCAGGAGTTTTTTGTCCTGGCCATCGTACCATTCGCAGTAGCCGGAATAGGGAGAACGCACGCTGCCGTCCGGCTCGCGCATTTCATTGAAGAATTCGGCAGAGCCGCTCATGAGTCCCCTTGGGTGTCCGGTCCGGTTGGGCAGGACGCCCGCGGCATATACCCCACTAAAGGGTTCAGGAACGCTCAAGTTCCGAAAGAAGCGCGGCGACCGCCTCGTTCGACAGGACAAAGCCCATATGCGTGCAGCGCAGACCAACCGCGCGGTCGCGCTCGCCCGGCTTGCCGCAGGCAGACTTGGGCGAGACTATACCGTCGCGAGGGCTCCAGAACGCGACCGTTTCAACAGGCGGTTTCTCGGCAACGACAGTGTCGATCTGCGGTTCGTCGACGCGGTGGCCGGCAATCGCCTGATAAGCGCGCCAGCCATTGTTCGCGCGCGGGCTGCCCGAGAATGGCGAGCCCATGGTGATGACCTTGTCGATCTTGTCGGGATGCGCCTTCGCCAACTCGCGCGCGATCACGCCGCCCAGGCTCCAACCGATCACGACGATCGGCTCACCAACCCGCTCATGCAGCGCCAGCAGTCGCTCTTCGACCTTGGCGAAGCGTTCCTTTGTAGCGCCGAGATTGACGCCCTGCTTCCAGTCCTTCGCCGTGTGACCCGCCTCTTCCAGCCGCTGCGCCATCCAGCGCATGCGCAGCGGATGCGCGCCGAAGCCGGGGATGAGCAGGATGTGGCGCGGCTTGGCGGATGGCGCGATCTCCAGCGTTTCGAAACGCCGCTTCACCGGCTCCAGCGGCCAAAGAAATTCGCGCGCCAAGAGCAGCGCCCTGGGACCACGCGCCGCATCGGGACACGGCTCTGCTGCCAGCGCCATGCGGCGGCTTACCTCGGCCTTGGCTTCCTGAAGAGTCGGTGTCGCCATTCGAGCGATCAGAGCGGATGACGGCTGGCGGGTTCCTGAACGGGACAGCTACCCGGCAGGGGCGTCGGTGGTGCAATCGCCGACACGCGTCATCCCGATCTTCATCACGACGTTCTTTTCGCCGCCACCGGCCGCCGGTTCCACGACGTTCATCGTCATCTGCGACTCGGTGTCGGTCGTCTTGCTGTCGATCGTGATCCGCGCTTCGCCGTCCCGGCCCTTGCAGACCATCGTGCCTTGCATACCGTCCTCGTTGGTGGTCAGCGAGGTGGTGTCGCAATCGCCCTGCTGGAGGCCTTCTGCGATGCCGGTCATGCCCTTGGACGCTTCTTCCTCGGACAGGCAGCGCGGCGGCGCCATCCCGCTCATCGCGCCGAAGAACTGCTTGGCCTTCGCGATCTCTTCTTCCGACAGGCTCGGATCCTCGATCGAGACGATTTCCATGTTCATCTTGTATTCGCCCGGCTCCAGCGGCCGCACGCGTGCTGCTGCCGCCTCGGCTTCCGTGGCCGAGATTTCTCCATCGCCATCGGCGTCGACGGCATCAGTTGCCGGAACCGCAGGCCGACAATGCAAGCGCGGCAACCGCACACAGTGCAAAACTCTTCATTCGGTATTCCCTCCTTGGTGTCTCACGGGCCTAGCACTCTGCCGTCCTTGCGCAACACATTGAACGCGCAGCGCCGTTCCCCATATGTGCGCGCATGGCAGAACTCGTCATACGCAGAGGCCTTGAAGAACCCGACACGACCGGCGAGTTCGTCCCACACAAGCCCGCCCGCCCCGACAAGTCGATGGGCGGCCAGCAAGTTCAAACTGGTGTCGGAATACACGCCCAGCGGCGACCAGCCGACCGCGATCGCCGAACTGGTCGGATCGGCCGCGCGAGCAGCGAACAGACGCAGGTGCTGCTCGGCGTCACCGGCTCGGGCAAGACCTTCACCATGGCCAAGGTGATCGAGGAACTGCAGCGCCCCGCCCTGATCCTTGCGCCCAACAAGATCCTCGCCGCGCAGCTTTATGGCGAGTTCAAGAGCTTCTTTCCCGACAACGCGGTCGAATATTTCGTCAGCTATTACGACTATTACCAGCCCGAAGCCTACGTCCCGCGCTCCGACACCTATATCGAGAAGGAAAGCTCGGTAAACGAGGCGATCGACCGGATGCGCCACTCGGCCACGCGCGCGCTGCTCGAGCGCGACGACGTGATCATCGTGGCTTCGGTATCCTGCCTCTACGGCATCGGCTCGGTCGAGACCTATTCGGCCATGATCTTCGACATCAAGAAGGGCGAGACGGTCGACCAGCGCGAGCTGATCCGCAAGCTGGTCGCGCTGCAATACAAGCGCAACGATACCGCCTTCGCGCGCGGCAATTTCCGCGTGCGCGGCGACAATCTGGAAATCTTCCCAGCCATCTATGAAGACATGGCCTGGCGCATCAGCTTCTTCGGCGACGAGATCGAGGAAATCAGCGAGTTCGATCCGCTGACCGGCAAGAAGGGCGCGACGCTCGACACGGTGCGCGTCTATGCCAATTCGCACTACGTCACGCCCGGCCCGACGATGAAGCAGGCCAGCAAGGCGATCAAGTTCGAGCTGGAAGAGCGGCTCAAGGAACTGCACGAGGAAGGCCAGCTTGCTCGAAGCGCAGCGGCTGGAACAGCGCACCAATTTCGATCTCGAAATGATCGCCGCGACCGGCAGCTGCAACGGGATCGAGAATTACTGCCGCTTCCTGACCGGCCGCCTGCCCGGCGAACCGCCGCCGACGCTGTTCGAATATCTGCCCGAAAACGCGCTGCTGTTCGTCGATGAAAGCCACCAGACCGTGCCGCAGATCGGCGCGATGGCGCGCGGCGACCACCGCCGCAAGATCACGCTGGCCGAATACGGCTTCCGCCTGCCAGTCTGCATCGACAACCGCCCGCTGCGCTTCAACGAATGGGACGCGATGCGCCCGCAGACCTTCTGCGTCTCGGCCACGCCCGGGCACGTGGGAAATGGAGCAGACCGGCGGCGTCTTCGCCGAACAGGTCATCCGTCCCACCGGCCTGATCGACCCGCCGGTCGAGATCAAGCCGGTCGAGGACCAGGTCCAGGATTGCATCGACGAATGCAAGAAGACCGCGAAGCAGGGCTATCGCACGCTCGTCACCACGCTGACCAAGCGCATGGCGGAAGACCTGACCGAGTTCATGCACGAGGCGGGCGTCAAGGTCCGCTACATGCATTCCGACGTCGAGACGCTGGAGCGTATCGAGCTGATCCGCGATCTGCGGCTGGGCGTCTATGACGTGCTGGTCGGCATCAACCTGCTGCGCGAAGGGCTCGACATTCCCGAATGCGGGCTGGTCTGCATTCTCGATGCCGACAAGGAAGGCTTCCTGCGCTCCGAAACCTCGCTGATCCAGACCATCGGCCGCGCCGCGCGCAATGTCGATGGCCGCGTGATCCTCTATGCCGACCGCATCACCGGCAGCATGGAACGCGCGATGGCGGAAACCGACCGCCGCCGCGAAAAGCAGCAGCGACTACAACGTCGAGCACGGCATCACGCCCACCACGATCAAGCGCGACATCGCCGACATCGTCGCGCATACCGCCAGCAAGGACGGCGTCACCATCGACACCGGCGATGACGAGCGCAACAACCTCGTCGGCCACAATCTGCGCGCCTATATCGAGGACCTCGAAAAACGCATGCGCAACGCCGCCGCCGATCTGGAATTCGAGGAAGCCGGCCGCCTGCGCGACGAGATCCGCAAGCTTGAAAACGACGAGCTCGGCCTCGGCGATGGCGAGAAGGTCGCACCGAGGGTCGGCCGAAGCGATGCAGGCCGTCCCGGCACGCGCAAGACCCGCTACGGCAAGACGCGCTACAAGCGGATGAACGGCAAGCCCTGACCCGAGTGCTTGTCGCCACGGCGAAATAGGTATAGTTCTTCCGGTCTGGGCTAAAGCAGCTGAACGACGGATCGCTGCGGCTCTACCCTTGGACAGAGGGGGAAAAGACGATGGGTCGCACCTTCGCGCGTCTTGCGCTTGCATCACCGTTGATGGTTCTGGCGAGCTGCGGCTGGGATGACGGCTCTTCGCCGGTGCCGCCGCAACCCGAAAGCCAACGCGCGCCGCAGATCATGTCGCCTGCGAATCTGGACCTGATCGAGATCGGGTGGAACGTGGAGATAGCCGCGACGGACGCGGACGGCGATGCGCTGACGTTCGATAGTCGTGGGCGGTGCAGATGCGACCGGCTTCTCGTTTATCGACAGCACGCTCGTTCTGGAGTTCATTCCCGATTTCGAACTTCCGCTGCGATGCCAATGGTGACAATATCTTCGAGGTCGTGATCGCTGTCAGCGATGGAAAGGCGACCGCGCAAAAGGCGCTGCGCATTCGGATCGTCAATTCGCAGGAAGGGCTTCGAACTGCGACAGATCAGGGATGGCCTCGGGTCCGTTGCAGCAGCATCGATGATCGACGGCGCGCGCCTGTGGGTGATCCGCACCGATGGTTCGGTGTGGGAGGAAGACTTCAACCGTCCCGACCAAAGCGCGGCGATCGGCCGCGTCTCGGTTCTCGATGGCTCGTCCCGACAGCGAAATCCTGAGCTTTGGCACCATCGCTGCACCGACTGGCGAACTCAACGCGCTGGTCCTGTCGCGGCATGGGGCGCAGACACGATTGACCGAATACACGCTTGCGCAACTGGAAGGCGGATTGGTCGGTACACTGCGCTGGTCGCTGGGCTTTGCCAATGCCGCCAGCGTTTCCGCCAACCTGTTCGCATATCGGGGGCAGAGAATGCTGGCGGTCGGCGATAACGGCATTCCTGCCAGCGCGCAGGATGATGCGTCGCAGTTCGGCGGGCTGTTTCGTATCGGGGCACGGCCAATGCGGGCCTGACGTTCGACCGGGAAGGCCGCGGGCTTCGCGACCCTCGCCTGGGCTTCTTGGCCGACGACGGCATTCGCGTCATCGACCGCGGCGATTTGCAGGACGAGGTGAACGACCTGCCTAGCGGCGACAATTTCGAATGGCCCTTGCGCGATGGCAGGCTTGACGGGCCAGTCGCTTCCGTCCCTTCCGTTCTGGGCATCTTGTCACCGCCAACCTTCGTGTGGCCGACGGACGATCGCGGCAGGTTTCGTCGATTACGTGGAGGATGTGCGTTATTGCGACCGTGGATGGAATTTCCATGGTCGTGGGCACGGACGATGGTCGCTTTTTCACCGGCAATTCGCAATTGGCCGGTTCGAAGAACGCACGCAGGATTTCCTCCCCGTCGAAGGGAAGATCGACAGCATCGTCGCAGTCGAACTGTATGATGATGTCTACTGGGGGCTGACACGCGTTACGGTGATCGACCGCGACGGCGAGATTTACTTACTCGAGCAGAATATACCCTGCGACAGGTTTTAAGCGGGACCGGACATTGACGAGGTCTGCCGTTCGCGGATTGACGCGAGCGCGCGCGGTGGCATAGCGGCGCGCATGATACGCCTCGTCTCCATCGCCCTGCTTGCCATGCTCGGTGCAGGATGCAAGCCGGCCGCTTCCGACGAATACCGCAGCCCCGTGACCGCGACGCTGCCAAGCACGGGCCGTCCGAGCCGCTCGCTTCCCCCGACACGGCGCAATCGCATGGGCGCCAAGCGCGGACGGACAGCGACTGCTTTACGGTGATAGCGGCGCCGCGCCCTTCTTCTCGCTCGGCTGCGAAGACGGTTCGGTGGTGTTTACGCGTCACGTGTCGGCAGATGCCGAAGCGAAGGCGGTGCTTGCGCTGATCGGCAACGGCCATGTCGAGCGGCTCTTCGTCGATGCCGAGCTGCAGGACGAGCGCTGGGTGTGGCGCGGGCGGTTGCCTGCCGATGATCCGCGCTTCGAAGTGCTGACTGGCGGCAGGCGCGTGGAGGCGACTATTCCGGGAGCGGGCTCGCTCATCCTCAACCCGAGCGGTGCGCCCGCTGCCTTCATCGCCCAATGCGCTATTGTGTCTGCTGCGCCTTCTGCACAAGAAGATCCTGTGTAAGGACTTGCGGCAATTGCTCGGGCTCTCCGCCGGGCTCGTACCAAAGATACAGCGGCACGCCAGCGGCGCCTTGCTGCGCGAGGAATGCGGCAATCTCGTCATCGCGCAAAGTCCAGTCGCCGCGCAGGGTGACGACGCCTGCACGATCGAAAGCGGCGAGCGTTTCTTCCCGCTCGATGGCGACGCGCTCGTTGACCTTGCAGGTCAGGCACCAGTCCGCAGTAAACCAGACAAAAACCGGCTGGCCCGAGGTGCGCGCTTCGGCAAGCGCGCTGGGCGAGAAGGCTCGTGGTTCGTGCAGGCTTTGTGCCGCCGCCGCGGCGCGCGGAGCGGGCGCTGGCACGACCGACAGCGCGAAGATGGCCAATGCGACAATTGAGGCCAGGAATAGCTTGTCTCCTCCACGACCCTCCGCCTGCCGCTGTCCCATCGACGCGAGCAGCATCAGCATCAGCGCCGTGACGATACCGATCATCGTCAGCCAGAACCCGTCCGCTATGCGCCAAAGCAGCCACGCCAGCGCCAGCACGGTCAGACCCATCGGCAGCGCCATCCAGCGCCGGAAGCGCTCCATCCACTGCCCTGGCTTCGGCAGTTTGCGCCGCCATGCCGGGATGAAGCCGAGCAGCAGGAACGGCAGCGCCAGCCCTATGCCCAGCGCGGTGAAGATCGCGAACCCCTCGATGGGCCGCAGCACAAGCGCAGCGCCGAGAGCCAGCGCCATGAACGGGCCGGTGCATGGCGTCGCGACAAAAGCTGCCAGAAAGGCCTGTCCCGAAGGATCCGCGCGCCGAGCCCTTGCCGCCGGAAATCGTCATGCCGGGCACTTGGTAGAGGCCAAGGAAATTGACCGTTATCGCCACGGCCAGCAGGAACAGCGCCGCCACAACGCGCGGCTCTTGCAATTGGAACGCCCAGCCGACCTGCTCTCCGACCGAGCGCAGCAACAGGATCGCCGCGCCGAGGCCTGCGCATGCCAGCACCACGCCCGCCGTATAGGCCAGCGCATCGCGGCGCGCTGTCACCTCGTCACCTCCCGCCTTGGCTAGCGACAACGCCTTCAGGCTGAGGATCGGGAAGACGCAAGGCAGGATATTCAGCAGCAATCCGCCCCCCAGCGCCGCAAGTAGCAGCGTCCAAAGAGGGCGGCGTCTCGCCGGGGCCGCGAACGGCCTTCACGCCCTCCAGCGGCACATCGCGCGGGACGGCCGTGAAGCGCACTCCCTGACCCTCGCCGAGCGACAGCATACCCTCGATCCGGTCTGGCACAGCGCTGTCTTCGAACCCGCTCCGTTGGCGTTCAACGGCATTTCTACTACCAGCAGGTCGCCATCGCGGATTATCGTCTGGATCGCAGCGTAGTCTGGCACACGCCCGCTGCCAAAGTCGTCCGTGCCGCATGAACATGTGGACCTCGCCCAACTCGTAACTCGGCGGGCAGCGGAAAGCCGACGCGCAGGCGGTCTTGCGAAATCTCGAAGCCTGCGACGCTATCGAGTTCCGGCGCGATCCGGGCCTGCCACCGGCGAAGCGCCGCCCTCCTCCAAGCGCAGCGTTGCGTCCTGCGGCACGCATATGCGGTCGGTGCAGGCAAGAAACGATACGAAGCCGGTGATGGGCGCGATGTTCGTGACGGCAGCATCGAATGGCACCTCGACAGGCACGAGGACCGCGTATTCGCCTTCGTAAATGTGGTTCATCAGCCCGGCGATGGCGAGCTTTGCCGGCACCGGATAGAGCGGCTGTCCCGCCACCCATCCCTCGGGAAGATTCAGTTCAAGCGACATGCCCTGCCCGGCATCGCCCGGGTTCGACCAGTAACCATGCCATTCGGCGCTTGCCGGAGTGAACTGGAGTGCCAGCATCCATGTGCTGTCCGGGACGGGCGGGCCGTCGCTGCGCAATTGGACGGCGATGTTTTCGTCGCCGAAGCGGGCCTCCTGTGCCCAGAGCGGCGCAGCGGAAACCCACGTCGCAAGGATCGTCAAGACCAGCCAAAAGCTGCGCAGTGCATGCATTTGTCTTGCGGCCATCACACGTCACGCATTAGGGACCGTGGCCATGACAGACAAGCGCGACCTGCTAATCCTCGGCGGCGGCCTCGTCGGGACGACGTTGGCCCTGGCAGCGGCGAAGAAGGGCTTTTCCAGCCACCTCGTCGACCGCGCCGATCCGGCGGACCTGATGTCCGAAGGCCACGATGCGCGCGCCTCCGCCATCTCGACCGCGAGCTGGCGGCTGTTCCGCAATATCGGGCTGGCCGGAGACGCTGGAGCCGTATGGATGCCCGATCGAATCCATCGCCGTGCTCGACCAGATGAAGCCGGGGCGCATCGATTTTCGGCCCGAGGTTCACGAAGGCTCGCTTGGCCGCATGTTCGCCAACCGAACGCTGCGCCGGACGCTGTTCGAGGCTTTGCGGGACGAGCCGCTGGTCTCGATCCACGCGCCTGCCGAGGTGGCCGAGCGCCAGCGCGATGCCTTCGGCGTCAGCGCCATGCTGGCCGATGGGACGCAACTGAAGGCGGACCTGCTCGTCGGTGCGGAAGGGCGTGCATCGCCGACCCGCGAGGATGCGGAGCTAAAGATGGCGAACTGGGACTATTCCCACCGCGCCATCATCGCAGGCCTCGCGCATACCAAGCCGCATGACGGCGTGGCGTGGGAAATCTTTTATGAGGACGGCCCGTTCGCGCTTCTTCCGCTCCTCGACGACGAGGACGACAGGCATCGCAGCGCATTGGTCTGGACGGTCGACGAAAAGGATGCCTCCGGCGTGCTCAAGCTTGGCAATCGGGCCTTTCTTGCCGAGGTCGTCAAACGCATGGGCGATCTGCTGGGCGAGCTCTCGCTGATGGGCGGACGTTCCTCCTACCCGCTGGCTTTCCAGCACACGGCACGCATGGTCGGCGAACGGATGGCACTGGTCGGCGACAGCGCGCATGGCATGCATCCAATCGCCGGTCAGGGTCTGAACCTTGGTCTGCGCGATGTGGGCGCACTGGTCGAAGTTTTGGAAGAGGCCCGCCGTCTCGGCCTCGACATCGGCGATGCGCAGGTGCTGGACCGTTACGAAAACTGGCGCGCGCTCGATAGCCTGATGGTCATGGGCGCGACCGACACGCTGACGCGGATTTTTGGCGTGCCCGGCAAAGCGGCCAGCGCGGTGCGCAGGCTCGGCATGGCAGGCGTGCAGCGTACCAGCTGGCTGAAGAGCTTCTTCATGAACGAAGCGCGGGGCGTGTCGGGCGATGTGCCCGAACTGATGAGAGGCTGAACCCTACCGCTCGGCCTGCTGAACCGGGCTTGGCTGATCGACCTGATTGCCTGACCCGTCGCGCAGCCTTTGCGGCTCCAGCACCGCGACTGTTTCGAGAAGGTCCAGCGCCTGCTGCGTTTTCGCGTACCTGCGCGCATCGGAAAGCCAGCGCTCTGCATTCATTGCGCCGGGCATCGCAGACACTTCCCCGATTGCCAGCGTGGTGCGACCGCTCGCGAGGAGCAGGCGCGCTCTTTCGATACGTTGCCTCGGCTGGGGCGACGGGGTGCTTTCGCTGCGCAGCGTGAACAAGGCGCTGAACTCTTCGCTGAACCGTTCGAATCCGCCGCTCTCGATGTCCGACTGCAATTCCGGCGCCAGCGTATTCAGCCGCGCGATAAGCTGGTCGAGCCTGACCGGGTTCTCGGAGAACTCCAGCACCGTGTTGGTGGCATTGGGCAGCGCATCGCCGAAGCGCAGGCGCAGCTGGTCGGCCAGGTAATCGAGATCGGCACCCTTATCGACCGCCCGCCGTACGGCAAAGGCGATCAGCAGGGCTTCGGCGCGCGCCGCGTTGCCTGCGGCTGCCTGGGCTTGCAGGTCGAGGCGCGAGAGGCGCTGTTCTGCGGCAGCAAGGCGCTGGTCGATACCCCCTTGCGTTTCTGCCATCTGCTCGACGGTGTCGGCATCGGCTGGGGACAAGGTCGGCTCCGTGGATTGCTCCGTATCTTCTGCCCCTTCGGCCAGAGTAGTGGGCAATCCCAGATCTGCGGGCGCGGAGACTGGCGCAGCATCGTCCGCGTCATCGGTCAGGCGCCATGCGACAAGGCCGGCGACGGACGCGCCCAGCACGAAGGCTGCGGCCACCGCTGCAAGGGCGGGCTTCAGGCTACCTCCGCGCGTCTGCCGTTTGGTCGGGTACATATCCATTTTCAATCTGGCGGTGCGATCCGTGGCGTTCAGTCTTGGCACAAACGCTCGGCCAGCGCCAGCAGCTCGGCATCGACCGGCTGGCGGGCGGTATGGACCGCCTGCCAGCCTGCGCCCGCTATCTCCGCAATGCGCGGACCGAGGGTGGCGATTGAAATTCGGCTGCGATCTATGGAGAGGCGCTCGCACTCGGAAGTCAGCCGACGTGCCGCCTCGCCGGAATGGAGGAGGGCGACGCCGCCGTCATCACGCAAGCGATCCGCGATAGCATCGGTCATACCGAGCGGTTGCATGCGATAGGCGACCCGGGTTTCGATCGTGATGCCTTTAGGCGGGACCAGATCGACCATTGCCTCGCCCGCCAGGCGCAGGAAGGAAAGCTCGCGTCCAGCCAATCCGTCCAGCAATTGCTGAAGCCCGCCCTTGCCGGTCCGCGCGACGTGGAAGCCTTTTTCGCGCGCACCGTCCGCCGTCGCTTCGCCAACGGCATAGACGGGTAGACCAGCCAGCCTGTCGAGCCCGCGCCCGCCGTGGCGGAACACATTGCTGCTGCCGACCAGAATAGCGTCGTAGTCGTCCTTGTCGGGAACGGCCCAGATGACCGGTTCCACCTCGAACAGGGGACAGCCGTCGGCCTGCAGGTCGGACGCCGCGGCAGTCTCGATCGTGACGGAAAGACCGGGTTCTGGACGGAAGACGAACAAGTGGCGGATCACTTCGCACCGCCGAAATGCACGCGGACGTGCTCGGGTGCCTGTTCCAGCAGGCGCTGGGCAAGATCGCGAGCCCCAGTATGATCATCCGGAGCGAGGTCTGCCGAATCCTCGACCTTTACCGCGCCGTCCGGGCTGTAGATTGCGACGCGCAAGTGCACGCGGCCGCCATCGCGGTCGGTCAGGGCCGCAATGGGGCTGTGGCAGGTGCCGCCCAGACCTTCGAGCAGCGCGCGCTCGAGCATCACCTCCTCGCGACTGTGCTTGTGAATCAATAGCCTCCAGAAGGTCGCGCGTGGCCGCGTCATCCGCGCGGCATTCGATGCCGATGGCCGCCTGTGCAGGCGCTGGCAGCCATTCTTCGGGATCTAGCCGAACTCCCACTCCGGTCTCGCCCAGCCTATCCAGCCCCGCCGCAGCGAGGAACGTCGCATCCGCCTCTCCGGCTTGCAGCTTCGCCATGCGCGTGGCGACATTGCCTCTGATGCCGACCACCTGAAGGTCCGGCCTCGCATGCAGCAATTGTGCGGCGCGGCGCGGCGCGCTGGTGCCGACCCGGGCGCCTTGCGGGATGCTCGCTATCGAAAGCGCGCCCAGCAACATATCCGCCTTGTCCGCGCGGGGCAGGATCGCCCCGATCGCAAGACTATCGGGCCGGATCGTCTCGACATCCTTCATCGAGTGCACGGCCACATCGATGCGCCCTTCTGCCAGCCACACGTCCAGCTCGCGCGTCCACAAGGCCTTGCCGCCGATGTCGGCCAGCGGGCGGTCCTGTATCTTGTCGCCGCTGGCGATGACAGGCACGATTTCGACCTCGTCTTCCGTCCAGCCATGCGCTGCGCACAGACGGTCGCGCGCCTCGTGCGCTTGCGCCATGGCGAGCGGGGAACGGCGTGTGCCGAGGCGGATACGGGGGCTGCGGGAGGCTTGGGTCATCGCGGGCGCGCTTGCCCTAGCTGGCCAGAGCGCTAAGGGGAAGCGGGATGGTTCTGGTTCTCGGCATCGAAAGTTCGTGCGACGAAACGGCGGCCGCGCTGGTCGACGGCGAGCGGCGCATCGTCGCGCAGCGCATTGCCTCGCAGGACGAAGAACACGCGCCCTATGGCGGCGTCGTGCCGGAAATCGCCGCGCGCGCCCATGCGGAGCGGCTGGCCCCGATGATCGAAGGCGTGCTGGCAGATGCAGGCGTTACGCTGGCCGACTGCGACGCGATTGCAGCCACGGCGGGCCCGGGGCTGATCGGCGGCGTGATGGTCGGGCTGGTCAGCGCCAAGGCACTCGCGATGGCGAGCGATACGCCGCTGATTGCAATCAATCACCTCGAAGGCCACGCCCTCAGCCCGCGGCTGGCGGATGCGGAGCTAACGTTTCCCTATGCTCTGCTGCTGGTTTCGGGCGGGCATTGCCAGATCCTGCGCGTCGACGGCGTCGGCCAGTACCGGCGGATTGCGACAACAATAGACGATGCGCTGGGCGAGGCTTTCGACAAGACTGCGAAGATCCTCGGCCTCGGCTTTCCAGGCGGTCCGGCGGTTGAGCGTGCGGCAATGGAGGGCAATGCTGAAGCTGTGCCTCTGCCCCGACCGATGAAGGGTAGCGCGGAGCCGCATTTCTCGTTTGCCGGGCTGAAGAGCGCGGTGCTTCGCGCTAAAGAGCGACAGTCCAACGCCGTTCGCCCTGAGCTTGCCGGAAGCGAAGCTGACCCGCAGGGTCAACGGCTGTCCTTCACTTCTGAAGAAAAGTGCAGTGCTTCGACAAGCTCAGCACGAACGGGTCTGGAAGGTCGCTACACAGACGCCGATATCGCGGCTTCCTTCCAGCAAGCGGCCATCGATTGCGTGATCGATCGACTGAAAGCTTGCAATGCCGAAGCTGCATGGCTGTGACACTCTCGTCGTCGCGGGCGGCGTGGCAGCCAATGCATCGATCCGCACCGCTCTCGAAGCATTCGCCGATCAGAACGGCATGCGGTTCACCGCACCACCCCCCGCCCTGTGCACTGACAACGCTGCGATGATCGCATGGGCTGGCGTGGAGCGGCTTTCCCTCGACACATTCGCGCCCGATCCGCTCGACATCTCCGCGCGGCCCCGCTGGCCACTCGACCCGGAAGCCGAGCCCGTACGCGGTGCAGGAGTGAAGGCGTGAGCGAGACGGCAACCAAGGTCGGCGTCCTGGGTGCCGGTGCCTGGGGCACGGCGCTTGCCCAGATGGTCGCCAGTGATGGCTCGGACGTGCTGCTGTGGGCGCGCGAGGCGGAACTGGTCGACGAAATCAACGGCAGTCAGCGCAACTCGATCTACCTGCCGTCTGCCGAGTTGGCGCCGACCATACACGCAACCAGCGACCTTGCAGAAGCTGCCGAGTGCGACCTCCTCCTCGTCGTCACACCGGCACAACATATGGGCAGCGTGCTGGGCGGTATGCCATCACACCCGCGCGACCTTGTCCTGTGCTCGAAAGGCATTGAAGCGGGCAGCGGGCGGCTGATGAACGATGTCGCGCACAACGCCGCTCCGCACAGCGAAATTGCGGTCCTGTCCGGCCCGACCTTCGCGCATGAGGTCGCCGCCGGCCTGCCTGCCGCCGTCACGCTGGCGTGTGGCGGAGGCGAAGCGCAATGGGACCGTATCAAGCCGCATGTCGCACGGCCGGCCTTCCGCCCGTACTACACCGACGACCTCACCGGCGCGGAAATCGGCGGGGCAGTCAAGAACGTGCTCGCCATAGCCTGCGGTGTCGTCGACGGCCTGCAACTGGGCCAGAACGCGCGCGCGGCGCTGATCGCACGTGGCTATGCCGAGATGCTGCGCTTCGGCGAGGCGAAGGGTGCGCGCGCGGAAACGCTGACCGGCCTGTGCGGCCTTGGCGATCTGGTGCTGACCTGCTCCTCGACCTCCAGCCGCAATTTCTCGCTCGGCAAGGCACTGGGCGAAGGTGGCGATGCGCAGGAGCTGATGTCCGACCGCAAAACCGTGGCCGAAGGGGCATACACCGCTCCCGTGCTGGTCGAGCTCGCCGCGCGCCACGGCATTACCATGCCCATCGTTACCGCCGTTTACGACCTGTTGAAGGGCGATGATCCGCGCGCCGTGGTGCAGGCGCTGCTCGCTCGTCCGCTCAAGGCCGAACAGGACGCTGCGGGGTGACGTCCGCCACTACCGACGACGACATGTCCGCCATCGCCAAGGGCGGGAAGCAGAACGTGGTCGGCTTCCTCCTGAGACTGCTGGCCCGCATCCCGTTCCTTTTCATCGCCGGTCGGTTATACGGCCCGGATGCGGTGGGACGGTTCGCCTCGGCGCTGGTCGTGGTCGAGTTGGTCGCGCTGCTGTGTTCGATGGGCGAGAAGCGCGGACTGGCCCAGCGCCTGACCGATGGCGAAGGCACGCATCCGGCCAATCTCGTTTACGACGGCATGCTTCTGGCGCTGCTGTTCGCCTCGCTTGCCGCTGCGTTCTTCTGGCTGGTGCCCGCCCCGCTCTTCCCGAGCGGCCAGTATACCGAGCTCGACCGGCTGATCGTCCTCGCCATCCCCGGCTACGCTTTGACCGAAATCGTCCTCGCCGCGCAGGCTTACAAATACGATATCGCCACCACCGTGCGCGCCCGCGCCGTGGTCGAACCCTGGACGATTTCGATCATGGCGGGCGTGTTCTACTTCGTGCCCGAGCTGGCGGAGTCCGGACTGTCGCTTGCCTATCTCGTGTCGATTTACGCCGGGCTTTTGGTCGGCCTGATCGCAATGATGCGCAGCTACGGCAGGCCTGTGCAATGGCGTCCGCATCCGCGCTATCTCGTCAAGACCGTGATGCGCGCGCTGCCCCTTGCCACGGCGGACGCCATCGAATGGGGCACGCGCCGCGTCGACATCTTCATCCTCGGCCTGTTCGCCGCGCCAGCCGCCGTCGGCATCTACTACATGGCGCAGCAGCTCGCCTCCCTGCCACAAAAGCTGAAGACGAGTTTCGAGCCGATCCTCGGCCCGGTCATCACCAAAAACCTGAAGACCAAGAACTACGCCGCGATTGCAAAGCAGGTGTGCCAGGTCGGTTTTTGGATCATTGCGGCACAAGCTGCCATCGCCTTGGCTCTGGGCGTGCCGGGCGAAGCAATCATGGGCCTGTTCGGGCCGGAATACGTCGGCGGCACGGGCGCGCTGGCGTTCCTGCTTGCTGCCGAGGTGATTGCGGCGCTCGCAGTCGTTTCGGAAGCGGTGCTGGTCTATGTCGCTAGGGTGCGCAATCTGTGGATGTCGCTCGCCACAATCGCCTTCCAGGCCGTGCTGACGATCGTCCTGATCCAGTTGGTTATGGCGTATGGGTTGGGAGAACCATTCAAGGCCGCAGTAGCGGCGCTGTCGCTCTTCATCGCACTTGGCACGGCGAGCGTGGTCAAGGCCTTCGTGCTATCCCGCATTCTCGGCCACCCGATCAACAACTGGCGCTGGGCGCTTGTCTACGCGACCGCTCCGGCAGTGCTTGTCGGATGGCTCGCAACCTTCCTGCCGGAATGGGCGGAATTGGCGCTCGGAGTACCTGCGATCTTGGCGACCTATGCCTTCGTGATCTGGAAAAAGGGCTTTGGTCCGGAAGATCGGATGCTGTTTGCCAAGAATAAGGCATCTGAACCGCAAGCCTGACACAAGCTGCGCCAGGCAAAATTATTAAATCTTGTCAATGGCTTAACTAACCCACTCCGGTCGGATGAGGGCGATCACTCGCGTCCAAACTTGACGCTCGCCTTATTTTGGCCTTATTTCTGACAAACTTTCGCCACTAATGATGAGATAACATTACAAGGAGAGTAAGTCGTGGGGACCAAAAAGATGACCAATCGTGACCGTATATTTGGTGGAAGCCTCGCTGTTCTGGCGAGCGGAACCATGCTGGCAACGCTGGTCGCCTGCTCGCCCGACGATACAAGCGAAGAGGTCGAGAGCGTTACGACATACGACGTCTCTTCTGCTCCGCCAGCCACGCGGTACGCGCAAGCCGACATGGCAATGGAAGCGGAGGCATGGGTCGGCGGACAACCGATCGCTCCATATCCGGGCGATCCGTACATCGTCCCCGAAGACCGCGAGCGGTATGCAGGCGAAGCGGTGTCGCCCATTCACATGGTGGCGAACGAGCCTGTGTCCACCTTCTCGGTGGACGTCGATACCGGCGCCTATGCCAATACGCGCCGCATGCTGACGTTGGGGCAGCGTCCGCCCTCTGCCGCGGTGCGGACCGAAGAGCTAATCAACTATTTCCGCTATGACTACGCCCTGCCCCGCGACCGCAGCAAACCTTTCTCGGTGACGCTCGACGCAGCAGCAAGCCCATGGAACGAACAGGCGCGGCTGATCCGCGTGGGCCTGCGCGGATACGATCTGCCGCGTAGCGAACGGCCTGCAGCCAATCTCGTCTTCCTCGTAGACGTATCGGGATCGATGAACGCGCCCGACAAGCTTCCGCTGGTGAAACAGGCGCTGTCCGGTCTGGCGCGAGAAATGTCGCCTCGCGACAAGGTTTCCATCGTGGTCTACGCAGGCTCGACCGGTGTCGTGCTCGAGCCGACGAGCGACCCGAGTGAAGTGCGCGCCGCACTTTCCCGCCTCAATGCAGGCGGATCGACTGCCGGCGCTGCCGGCCTCGACCTGGCGTACGACATGGCGCGACAGGGCTTCATCAAGGGCGGCGTCAACCGCGTCATCCTGGCGACGGACGGTGATTTCAACGTCGGCATTTCCGATACCGATGCGCTGATCGACAAGATCGAGCAGCAGCGCGAAAGCAGCGTCACGCTGACCACGCTGGGCTTTGGCACCGGCAACTACAACGAAGCGATGATGGAGCAGATCGCCAATCACGGAAACGGCAATTACGCCTATATCGACACCGCACTCGAAGCGAAGAAAGTGCTGCGCGACGAGATGAGCTCCACTCTTTTCACTATCGCCAAGGATGTGAAGATACAGGTCGAGTTCAATCCATCGGTGGTCAGCCAGTACCGACTGATCGGTTACGAAAACCGTGCCTTGCGCGAAGAAGACTTTGCCAATGACGCGGTCGATGCCGGCGATATCGGCGCCGGACATCAGGTGACCGCGATCTACGAAGTGATCCCGGCTGGCAACACGGGATGGATCTCGCCGCGCCGATATGGCGACACGGCAAAGGCATCGCGTGCCGGAAAGACGGACGAGGCCGCCTTCGTCCAGCTTCGCTACAAGCTGCCGAATGGGAGCAAGTCGCGCCTGCTGCAATACCGGCTGCCCGCCGAGGCGCTGGAGACACGGACCGCCCCGCGCGGAGACTTCGCCTTTGCCGCTTCGGTAGCGGCCTATGGACAGAAGCTGCGCGGCGATGCGCTGCTGGACGGATTCGGCTGGGACGACGTCGGCCGGCTCGCAGGCAAGCAGGACGACTACTGGCGCCGCGAATATTTGGCTCTGGTCGATACGGCAGGGTCGCTGAACTAACGGCACTGGCCGTCTTGGCAGGACAGGCACGGCGCGGCTAAGGGCATCAGCCTATGCTGCGCCGTCTCGCCATTCCTCTCGGAGCCTTGCTCGTCGCATCGCTCGGCTATGTCGGCGGCGGTGCACGGGACGATGCGATGGCTCAGCGGCTCGCCCAGGCAAGCAGGATCGAGCTGGCCGAAGCAGGCCTGCCGATGATCGAGGCGCGCTTCGCCAATCGGTATGGTTCTGCGTCGCGTCACCCGGTGCTCTCAGGCGGTGAAGGCCTGAATGACGAAGCGCGGACCCGCGCTGCAACGCTTGTCGCCAATGTGCCCGGCGTCGGCGGCGTCAGCTGGGCCGATGGGTCGGTGCGCGCCATGCGCGGCGAACGCAATTTCGAACCGTTGCATTGCCAGGACGATGTCGACGGCCTGCTGCGCACGCGCACCATTCGCTTTGAGGAAGCCAGCACCGCTCTGCTTCCCGCCAGCCGCATCCTGATCGACGAGGTGGCCGAGGCTCTGTCGCCATGTTCGGGCGCCATCATCGCGATCACCGGGCACACCGATGCATCGGGCAACGAGGCCGACAATCTCGCGCTCAGCCTCGACCGGGCGCGCGTGGTGCGCGAAGCGTTGGTCCGGCGCGGTATCCCGCGCACCAGCTTGCGCGCGCGCGGCGTCGGGTCGAGCGAGCCGATGGAACGCCTGACCGGCGAAGACCCCGCCAATCGCCGCATCGAATTTTCGGTCATCCGGATGGAACCGGTGACCCCCACACCCGTCGACACCCCCGGACCGCGATAGGAGCCGACGCACACCGCCATGCCCATCTGGTTCGAAGTCACTGCACTCATGCTGGTCGCGTATCTGGCGGGCCTGACCATAGGCTGGGCGCTGTGGGGCCGCGGACAGCCGGTCGACACGGATACTGACAAGGAAGAGACATGAACCAATTGCTTGCCGAATACTGGATCCTGCTGGTCGTCGCCCTGCTGGTCGGGCTGGTCGTCGCGTGGTTCCTGTTTCGCACGACCCGTCGGACCAAAGTGACCGGCGCGCAGTCCGGCGATGTGCTGGACGAAGGCGCGGCCAAGGCGCAGCGTAACTCCGCCCTCGTAGATGCGCAGCCTGCTGCGATCACCACGCCGGCCGGGCTAGGCGGTGCCGGCGCAGCTGTCGCGGCGGTCGCAACCGGCGCTGCTGGAGACGATCTGACGCAGCTGAAAGGCGTTGGCCCCAAGCTTGCCGCGATGCTGCAAGATCAGGGCGTGACCGGCTTTTCCCAGATCGCTGCATGGTCCGACGATGACGTTGCGAGGATCGATGCAACCCTCGGTCGCTTTCAGGGCCGTATCGAGCGCGATGACTGGCGCGGACAGGCCAGGCTGCTGGCCGATGGCGATGCGGCTGGCTTTACGTCCCGCTACGGAGCGGGTGCTTAAAAGTTTTTTGGGAACCCGGCCTCACCTTGCGCGTTGGTTGCTGACGGGTCGGTGCATAAGAGGAGAGTTGGATGGGAACTCAGCCGCAGTTGCGCGTGCTTGTTGCAGAAGACGAGCTGATTATCGGAACAGATTTGTGCGACACGGTATCCGAGGCCGGATATCTGGTCGAAGGTCCGTATAACGACCTGTCCAGCGCCATGCTCGCCTACCAGAAAACCAAGCCCGACATCGCTATCCTCGACGTGCAACTGGGTGATGGCGTCGTCTATCCGCTTGCCGAGCAGATGATGGCCGAAGACGTGCATATCATCTTCCATTCGGGCGAAGTGACACCGCAAGAAGTGTCCGACCGCTTCCCCGATGCGCAGGCGCTCTCCAAGCCCTGCCCCCCTGCCGAAGTGATCCACACCGTCCAGCGCGCCACGCAGGTCGCCTAGACAAACCTCGGAACGCATATCGCAGCGCAACCATTGCTTGGAGGAAACCCCTCCCGAGCAAAGGACCCGAGCCATGTCGCTGCCTGAAATGATTTCCCGCCACCCGCATGTCCAGGACGAGACCGAGGAGCTGATCCTCGCCGCCCGGCACGCGATGCTGTGTTCGCTCTTCTGCACCAGCTGCGCCGATGCCTGCGTCGCCGAGATGGCCGACAGCAAAATGGACATGTCGCAGTGCATCCGCAACTGCCTCGATTGCGCGGATATCTGCACCTCGACCGCCCGGCTCGGCACGCGCCGAACCGCGCAGAATATCGACCTTCTGCGCGCGCAACTGGAGCTGTGCATCAAGGCGTGCGAGACTTGCGCCGAGGAATGCGAGAAGCACGATAACGAGCATTGCGCATGGTGCGCCAAGATGTGCCGCGAATGCGCCGACGACTGCCGCAACGCCCTGCCGCACGTAAAATGATGCTCTGAAGCGAAAATGTGATATGCTGCGGCTTGCAATGCGCAAGCTGCGGACCTTTTTCGCGCTCGACAGCGTGGACAAGCTCGCCTCGATCGAGGCGATGGCACTTTTGCTTCTCACAAAAATGATGGTCCTGCGTGTGCCCCCGCGTCGGTGGAAAGACCACTTCGGTGCCATCAATGCGGTGGAGAGCGCAGCTGCCGACATCGCCACCGTTCGCCGCGTCCGCCTTGCCATCCAGCGCGCGCTGGGCAACGTACCCGGCTCGCCCAACTGCCTGCCGCAAGCGCTCACAGCGCACCGCATGCTGAAACGGCGCGGGATCGACGCACGCCTCTATCTCGGCACCATGCGTGACGAGGCTGGCGCACTGCACTTCCACGCCTGGCTTAAGGTCGGCGAGGAGTGGGTGACGGGCCTTTGTAACGAGGACGCCTACACGCTGATGCTGCCCGACGGCACCAGTAACGTGTGGCAGGACAGCACCGCAACGCTTGCACCCTGACACCCGCTCTGCCATCGGCGGGCCAACACATTTTCAGGAGCAAACATGGCCGGGCCCACCGCCACAATGTCCCCTTTCAACTGGGAAGACCCCTTCGATCTCGACGGTCAGCTGACCGAAGAAGAACGCATGATCCGCGATGCCGCGCATGGCTTTGCGCAAGACACTTTGCAGCCGCGCGTGATCGAGGCGTTCAACAAGGAAGTCGACGCGCCCGAGCTGTTCCCGATGATGGGCGAAGCGGGCCTGCTGGGCGCGACCGTGCCGGAAGAATATGGCGGCGCAGGCGCAAGCTACGTGGCGTATGGCCTGATCGCTCGCGAGATCGAGCGGGTGGACAGCGGCTATCGCTCGATGGCCAGCGTGCAATCCAGCCTCGTGATGTATCCGATTCATGCCTATGGTTCGGAAGAACAGAAGCAGCAAGTACCTGCCCGGCCTTGCCAGTGGCCAGCTGATCGGCTGCTTCGGCCTGACCGAGCCCGATGCAGGCTCCGATCCTGCCGGCATGAAAACCGTCGCGAAAAGGACCGATGGCGGCTACGTCATCTCCGGCTCCAAGACGTGGATTTCGAACTCACCTTTCGCCGATGTGTTCGTGGTTTGGGCAAAGCGAAGCACATGGCGGCGGCATTCGCGGGTTCGTGCTTGAAAAAGGCATGAAAGGCCTGTCAGCGCCCAAGATCGAGGGGAAGATATCGCCTGCGCGCCAGCACCACCGGCATGATCGTCGATGGACGAGGTCGAAGTGGGCGAGGACGCGCTTCTGCCCGAGGTGCAGGGCCTCAAGGGCCCGTTCGGCTGCCTCAACCGCGCGCGCTACGGCATCAGCTGGGGCAGCGATGGGCGCAGCGGAATTCTGCATTCACGCCGCACGCAATACGGTCTCGACCGCCATCAATTCGGCGTTCCGCTGGCCAGCAAGCAGCTCTACCAGCTCAAGCTTGCCGACATGATGAGCGAGATCGCGCTGGGCCTGCAGGCGTCACTGCGCGTCGGCCGCCTGATGGACGAAGGCAAGTTCGCGCCCGACATGATTTCCATCGTCAAGCGCAACAATGTCGGCAAAGCGCTCGATATCGCGCGCGCTTCGCGGGACATGCACGGCGGCAACGGCATTTCGGAAGAATATCAGGTCATCCGCCACATGGTGAACCTGGAGACGGTCAACACCTACGAAGGCACGCACGATGTGCACGCGCTGATCCTCGGCCGGGCCATCACGGGCATAGCTGCGTTTTGAAGCCCTTCCCTACAGGCGCACCTGCTGGCAACAGTGGCGAAATGACCCTCGCAAACCCTTCGCCTTCCTTAGTTTCCGGCGGGTTTGCGCGCCCTGAAACTTTTTGCCCCAGGACCGTGTTCCATGTGTTCCAAGCTGTAGGAATGCCCGCATGATCCGCCTGCATGGCTACTATCGCAGCTCGACCAGCTATCGCTTGCGTATCGCGCTGGAGCTGAAGGGGCTGGACTACGAATATGTGCCGGTCAATCTGCTCAAGGCCGAGCAGAAGGGCGAGGCTTTCACCAGCCGCAACCCGTTCGGTTCTGTCCCGCTGCTGGAGGCTGGCGGCAAGGATCGCGTGCAGTCGATGGCGCAGATCGAATGGCTGGACGAGGCCTATCCCGACCGTCCGCTGCTGCCGAGCGACATCGAGGATCGCTACATCGCGCGCGAGCTCGGCTATGCCATCGCGACCGAGCTCCACGCCCCGCTCAACCTGCCGGTGCTGAAGTATCTCGCCAACGAATACGGCCGTTCGCAGGACGATATCGATACGTGGTATCGCCATTGGCTCGCCCGTACGCTCGATCCGCTTGAGCAGCGGCTGGCGCAGCTTGGCACCGGCGATTTCCTGTTCGACGAGCCCGGATTCTTCGAGGTCCTGCTGCTGCCGCAAGTCTACAATGCGCGGCGCTTCGCCTTCGACTTTTCCGACAAACCCCATATCGAGCGGATCGAGGCGGCCTGCCTTGCCCTGCCCGCCTTCCAGCGCGCCCATCCGGATGCGCAGCCCGACAATCCCGAAAGGACCACAGCATGAAGCTCGCAACCCTCAACGACGGAACCCGCGACGGCAAGCTGGTGGTCGTCTCGAAAGACCTCACCCGCTACTGTGCCGCCGACAACATTGCGCCGACCCTGCAGGCTGCTCTGGACAATTGGGCCGAAGCCGCGCCGAAGCTGGACGCGCTGTACCGCGATGTCGAGCATCAGGCCTGCCCGACCGAACGGTTCCACGAGCGCGAAGCGCATTCGCCGCTGCCCCGCGCCTATCAGTGGGCGGACGGCTCGGCCTACATCAATCACGTCGAACTGGTTCGCAAGGCGCGCGGTGCGGAAGTGCCGGAGAGCTTCTACCACGACCCGCTGATGTATCAGGGCGGGAGCGACAACTTCCTCGCCCCGCGCGAAGATATTCCGCTGGGCGATGTGAAGTGGGGCTGCGACATGGAAGGCGAAATCGCGGTCATCACCGACGATGTGCCCATGGGCGTGTCGAGCGAGGATGCTGCCGACCACATCAAGCTGGTCATGCTGGTGAACGATGTTTCCCTGCGCGGCCTTATCCCGGGCGAACTGGCCAAGGGCTTCGGCTTTTTCCAGTCCAAGCCTGCCAGCGCGTTCAGCCCTGTCGCCGTCACTCCCGACGAATTGGGCGATGCGTGGAAGGACAGCGTCATCCACCTGCCGCTGATGGTCGACTATAATGGCGAGGCTTTCGGACGGGCCAATGCAGGCGTCGATGCGACATTCAGCCTTGCTGACCTCGTCGCGCATGCGGCCAAGACGCGCGAGCTTTCTGCAGGCACGATCATCGGGTCCGGCACGGTGTCGAACCAGGGTCCGGACGGCGATCCGGGCAAGCCGGTTTCCGAAGGCGGCCTGGGCTACAGCTGCATCGCGGAAATCCGCATGATCGAGACCATCGCCAATGGCGAGGCGTCCACCCGCTTCATGAAGCCGGGCGACACGGTCCGCATCGAGATGAAGGACGCCGACGGCCATTCGATCTTCGGCGCGATCGAGCAGAAAGTCGTCGAAGCCTGAGCACGAGTGCTTCCATAAAGGGCAAGCGGATCGGCCTGCTCTCGTCCTGGGTCTCGCGCCGCAACGGCGGTGTATTCGAGGCTGTCGTCGCGCAGGCCAAGATGGTGCAGGAGTTGGGCGGCGAGCCGGTCGTGCTCGGCGTGCGCGAGGAGGCGAGCGAGACGGACGCGTACCGGCTGGAGGGCGTGGAGACTGCAACTGGTCGAGCAGTCCGGCCCGGCCTCGCTGGTCTATGCACCGCAGCTTGGCGATGCCCTGGCAAAGGCGCGGCTCGACCTGCTGCATCTGCACGGCATCTGGCAATATCCGACGCATGCCGCCGGGGTGTGGGCGAGAGAAACGGGCAAGCCGCTCGTCATCAGCCCGCACGGCATGCTCGACCCGTGGATTACGCAGCGCAATGCATGGAAGAAGCATCTTGCGCGACTCGGCTGGGAGCGCAGGGCCTGGCACCGCGCGGCGGTATTCCACGCGCTAACCGATGCAGAGGGTGCCGACATAAAGACGGAAGCGCCGGACGCGCGGATTGCGACAATTCCGAACCCCGCCCCGCCCTTGTCCTCGTTGGACGATTACCCGCGCGGGCCCAACGCGCTGTATCTGGGTCGTATTCACGAGAAGAAGAACATCGCCGCGCTGATTGCGGGATGGATCGCGGCCCGCCCCGACTTGCCGGAAGACGCGACGCTGACGATCGCCGGATGGGGCGACGACGAGGGCATCGCGATGCTCGAACAGGCGATGAAGGGACAAACAGACGGTAGTATCGAGTTCGTCGGGACGGCTTTCGGAGCGCAGAAGGCGGCTCTGTTCGATCTGTCGCGGTTTCTCGTGCTGCCCTCGGTCAGCGAGGGTTTGCCGATGGCGATCCTTGAGGCTTGGGCGGCCGGCGTGCCGACGATCCAGAGCGAGGAATGCCACTTGCCGGAAGGCCCCGCCAAGGGCGCGGCTCTGCTGTGCGGGACCGACAGTGCTTCCATCCGAGCCGCTTTGGTTGAAGGTCTGTCCATGGCAGACGAGGCATGGCGGAACATGGCGAAGGCCGCGCAAGACTTGGCTGCCGGCCCCTTCTCCGCCGCAACGGTGTCACGCGAATGGGAGCAGCTTTACGGCGCGCTGATGGAGGGCGAGGCGGGCTCCTGAACGCCGACCGGTTCGACCCGGATATTGTCGAGCCGCACTGTCCCGCTGCGAGGACGAAGCCAGATGCCCAGCTGCTGATCGGCGCAATCCTGACCTTGCAGCAGCTGCCCCGCAGCCAACGATCCGCTGCCTCGGGATGGTCGTGTCGGGGCACCGCAATCGAGGGTGGCCACCACGGCATCGCTCCGGTCCTGCGATATGCTGGCGACGATACGATACTCGCCCGGAGCAAGCGCCACGCTTTGCGACAGGATCAGCCGGGTGGAGCCCGAACGGTTGACCATCTCGAGCTGCTTGTCGGACCTGCCGATAAGCGTGATTCGGACATCGCCGCTCGGGTGACGCTGCCAGCCCAGCGCATCGCCCTCGCCGAACTGCTCGAAGCCGGTGTCGACGATCGCCTGCGACGCCGCGCGGCTGGGACATTGCCTCGCCGCCAGAGACTGCGCCTGCGGCCGATGTCCCCGGTCGGCAAGGGCGCGGAGCATCGGCTCGATGCGGTCGCATCCAAGGTCGAAGGCTTCCGGTGTCGCAAGATAGGCCGCGCGGTCCAGAAGGACGCTATCCTGCGACCCGAAGCCGGTGAGGTAGGCACTCGCCCATGCCGGCTCGCTCGCCACACGCCGGGCCAGCTCGCGACTGCCCGCCTCGCTCCGTTCCAGGGCGCGGAAGAAGAAGTCGATCTGCGCCAGCGACGGATGCGCGAGCAGCAGCGTGTCGAGCCTGCGCGCCGCCTCCGCTCCATCACCTGCGGATAGCGCCTTGTCGAAATAAAAGGCTTGCACGAGCGGCGTACGCAGCCCGGTGCGATCGGCAATGGCAAAGCTCCGGTCTGCTGCTTCGAAATCCTGCGCCGCCAAGTGCCCGGCGGCCAGCAAACTTGGACCACGCGGGTCGGCAGGATTAGCCGCGATGCCCTTGGCGGCGTAAAGCTGCGCGGAGTTGGCGTCCCCGTCTGTCAGGGCGCGAGAGGCTCCGTTCTGCCAGGCGTTGGCCTTAGCCCAATTTGGCAAGGCGGCGGCCGCGTCCGGCCACGCATCGCTGTTGCGGTCGACGCCCGAGGCGATGGCCAGCAGCGCGAAAGCACCGACAGCCAGTGAGGCGGCAATCCGCCCGCGGTGCGTCACGCGCCGACGCGCTCCGGCTTGTCCGCGTATTCGTAATAACCGTTATGAGAGTAGGCCGAGTACCGATTGCCCGAACGCGCAGGATCGAACTTCGCCAGAACCGCTCCAAGAATTTGCGGATCCATCGAGCGCAGCCGGCGCAGAGCAGCCTTTAAGGCACCGCTGCGGCCACGCTCCGCTTCGATGACGAACACCGTGCCATCGGCAATCGAGGCGAGCATCGGCGCATCGGCAAGGCCCAGCACAGGCGGACTGTCGATGATGACGACATCGTATTTCTCGGCAAAATGCTCGAGGACTTGTGCCATGCGCGGCGATGCAACCAGCTCGGTCGGGCTCGGCGGCAGAGGCCCAGCGGGTAGCAGGTCGAATTGCGCATCGTCCTGGTGAACCGGGACGACGGCGGCGTCCGGTTCGCCCTGCGATGTCAAAAGGTCGGTTAGCCCCTTCTTGCCGTCCACGCCAAGCGTGCGATGCAGCGACGAGCGGCGCAGGTCGGCGTCGATGAGAAGCGGCTTCATGCCAATGCGCGCAAAGCCCGATGCCATGGCCAGGCTCGTCGTGCTCTTGCCTTCCGCAGCCTGCGCACTGGTGACGACTATGATCTTCGGAAGGCCTTGCGGTGTCGAATAGAGCATCGCCCCGCGCATCGAATTATACGCTTCGGTGATCGCAGACTTGGGATTCTGCATGGCCTCCAGCGGCTCCCCGTCGGCATCGCGCGGCACAACGCCGAGCAGCGGGAGATCGAGCTTGTCTTCGACATCTTCCGGAATGTGGATGACATCATCGAGTTGGTCGCGAAGGAATATCGCAAGGCCAGCCAGCGCAAGGCCGATCAGCAAACCGATGGCCAGGTTGCGGGTCAGGCTAGGCGAGCTTTGCGTGCTCGGCACATCGGCGCGGTCGATAATGGCGATGTTGCTCGACGTGATGCCGGCAGATGCGTTCAGCTCGCGATAGCGCTGCAGCAGCCCGTCATAGATCGATCGGGCCGTATCCGCCTCGCGCGCCAGCACATTGTAGCGGACCGACTGATCCTGCTCGGCAAGCGTTGCGCCCCGGGCTTCGTCGACTTGGCGCTCCAGACGTTCTTCAGCACGGGCCGCCGCCTCGAATTCTGCGCGGATGGACTGGCGCACATCATTGGCGGTGCGGTTCAGCTGCTGGGTCGTACCGCTAAGGTCGGCTTCGAGCCGCGCAATCGCCGGATGGTTCGGCAAATAGCGATCGCGCGCGGATTGCAGCTCGCTTTCGAGCTCGGCCCTGCGCGTCATCAGCTGCTGCACCGTCAGATTGGACAGCACCGGCTGCGAGGACAGAAGAGCGCTGTTGCGCACGGCATCCCAGCGTGATTCAGCCGCAATGCGAGCTTCGCGGGCACGGATTGCGGCAGTGTTGTATTGCAGGAGGCTGGACGACGTCACCGTTCCCGCCTCGACTTCGAGATTTGTCGGCGAAATAGCGTCGCGGGTCCGCAGCAGGCCGACCTGACGGGCATAGGCATTAAGCGCGGCCTCCGACTCTTCAAGATCGCCGCGCGCTTCTTGCAATTGTTCGGCCACGAAATTGCGAGCGTAAGACGAGCTATCGAAGCGGCGTTGCAGCGTCTGCTGGATGAACTCTTCGGCAAAAGCATTGGCGATGCGAGCCGACAGCTCGGGATCGGTGCTGGTGAATTCGATGAGCGCGATACGGGTCGAGCGGCGCAGCTCTACGTCCAGACTGCCTTGCAGAAGGCTGATCACCCAGATGCGGTTTTCCGCCTCGGTACCGGTCACCCGCTCGGGCGCGATTTCCATGGCTTGATAAAATCGCTCGTCGTTCACCAGATCCAGCGCGTCGGCCACACGTTCTGCCAGTGCGCGACTGCGCAGCACATCGAGCTGCGTGTTGAGGAAGCGTTCCGTGTCCCAATCAGACGGCGGGGCGAACTGCGTCTCGAAATCGGCGCCCAGCACCTCGTCGCTCTGGTCGTTGATCTGGACCGAGCTGACAGCCGAATAGCGCGGCGTGTCGAGCATGGTGGCCACAAGCGCCAACGCCACGGTGACAAACAGGATCGCGGCGGCAAGCCACAGGTTGCGGCGAATGGCCGAGAGGATGTGGCGGAGCCCGGCGCTGAAGGCGCTTTCTCCGCTCGTGATCGGCGAGGGCGCAGGCGATGCGCCAGAAGGTGTGAAGGTCTTCATCATGTGATCGGTGCAAACAGGCTGACAACGGGCAATGCGCGGACGGCATCGAGATAGGCTGCACGCACGGAACTGTATCCGACCACCACGACATCGCCGGGCTCGAGTGCCAGATCAGGCGCGCGGCCGCCGCGAATGTCACGAAGGTCGAAGCGGGCTGCGCTTTCGCGGCCTTCGATCGTGCGGAACACGATGATCTCGTCCAGCTTCGCTTTCTCCGTCGGGCTGCGCGCAAGAGCGAGAGCGGACAGCAGGGTCTGGCCTTCCTTGTAAGCGAACACGCCCGGTACGGTTACTTCGCCTTCGACGGCAATGGTGCGTTCCTGCATCGCGAGCATGCCGACGCTGACTTGCGGATTGCGCAGGAAATCTGCGCCATAAGCCGATTCGATAGCCCGCGCGAGTTCGCTGGCCGTACGGCCCCTCGCCTGGACATCACCGATGAGCGGGAGGCTGACGATGCCGGCATTGTCGACGACCAGTTCGTCGAGCGACAGCTCGTCCTCTCCATACACGCGGACCGAAATCTTGTCTCCCGGCGCAAGGGTGTAGCGCGCCGGGCTTTCCTGTGCCGGAGCGGCTGCCATTACGTCGTACCCCGCCTGCCCCGCAGGCATGACCGGGTCGATCGGCTTGTAGCAAGCCGATAGCGCGCCGAGCGTGGCCAGCGCGTACAGTGCCTTCGCTGGCATGAGGAAGTCGTTCAGTATCATTTGGCGTTGTCCCGTCTCTCTTGCCCGGCACGCGCGGACTTTCGACCCGGCGTTACCGTGAGCAAGCCTGCCGCTGCCCCTGCAAGGCAAGCAATCGCCATGTTGCGGAGCGGATAATCTACGAGTGAATGCAGCGCAATGACGCCCAGTGTGCCCAGCGCAAACAATTGAATGGCGTGGTGTTGCGGCGACACTCGCCACGCCTTGCGCGCCATCATGACCAGGATCGCGAGACCGGCGATGAGAAGACCGATTGCCAGCAACCCGCCCTCGAGGGCGAATTCCATGTAATCGTTGTGCGCGCGATTGACGAAGGCGCCGTCGAGATAGGCCAGGCTTTCGAATGGCTGGAAGGCGTTGGCAAATGTCCCGACGCCACTTCCGAAAGGCCAATATCCGGCAAGTGCCTGCCAGGCATCCTGCCAGAGGGTAAGGCGTGCATCGTCGCGAGCATCGAAGCGTTCCGTCACGCGCGCGATGCGTCCGTTGCCGGACAGGAGCACGGGCAATGCGACCATCGTCAGCACTATTGCGCCCATCCCGGCCACGACCCCTCCAGTACGCAGATCGAGGACTTTCGGTCGCCAGATTGCGAGGTGTATCGCCACACAGAACATGCCGAGCACGATGCCAGCGCGCGATCCCGTAAGGACCAACGCAACCAGTAGAACGAAGTGGAAGGCGCCAAGCAGCAGCATTGCTCGATTGCCGCGCTCGGAGTTCTGCGCCCTCGTGGCGATCCAGCTGCTGGCGGCGAGCGAACCGATGATGAATACATCTGCAGCAGCATTGCGATTGGCGTGAAAGGCGGTGAGCCATCCCCGGTGACTACGCTCGTACAGCCGAAACGCCTCCGGCCCGGTCGCAAGCTGCAAGGCCCCGAGCACTGCGCCTGCAAGGGCGAGCAACGCGATGGCTGCCAGAAGAAGTGCCCTGTCGTCGCTGCCCAAGGTGGAGATCGCCCACATCGTCCCGACAGCAGGGATGACGGCGAGAAGTCCGGCAAAAGTCAAAGGCGGCGAAATCGAAAAGGCGCGCCACTGCCGGTCTTGCTCGACCAATGCCAAGGTGTCGGCAAGCAACTCACGCTCAGGAAGCGCCTGCCAGATCGCTGGCGGAAGCGGCACAAGTTGCAGTGCGGGAAGCAAGAGCAAGGCACCGCCCAGCCACAGCAGCGGCGAAGGCACCTTGGCCCCGTCGCCTCGCGCCCACCAGAGCCAGGCGAGCGCCGCGAAAGCGAACAGCACCTGCAACGCAAGCTCGGTCGCAGGCGAAGGCGAACCGCCGCCGCCCAGCACCATTGCGCAGGCGATGAAGCCTGCGGCAATGATGCCATGACGCGTAACCTTGTTTACCCTGCGAGACTGCAGCGTTCCCACTCCATCCAGTGTTATGGCGTTAACCATATCCTCCGGATGGTTTACAAGACGTTACATGCTGCGGGCGATCACCATTTTCATGATCTCGTTTGAACCGCCGTAAATGCGGGCGATACGCGTGTCGCGATACATGCGAGCGATGGGGTAGTCGTTGATGTAGCCGGCTCCGCCGTGGAATTGCAGGCATTTGTCGACCACTTCGCTTTGCAGCTCGGTCACCCAGTATTTCGCCATGCAGGCCGTGGGGACATCGAGCTTGCCCTCGAGCAGCTTGGCGATGCAGTCGTTGACGAAGATCCGCGCTGCGGTGCCGCGTGCGGCAAGATCGGCCATGACAAACTGCGTATTCTGGAAATCCCAGATCGTCTTGCCGAACGCCTTGCGCTGCTTGACGTAATCCATCGTGACATTCAGCGCGCGCTCGATACCGTCCATCGCCGCCATGGCAATGATCAGCCGCTCCTGCGGCAGCTCGCCCATCAGCTGGTAGAAGCCCTTGCCTTCCTCACCGCCCAGCACATTGTCGGCCGGCACGAAGACATCGTCGAAGAACAGTTCCGAGGTGTCCTGCGCATCGAGGCCGATCTTGTCGAGCTTCTTGCCGCGCTGGAAGCCCTCCGCGCCTTCTGTCTCGAGCAGCATGAGCGAAATGCCCTTGGCGCCCTCGTTCGGGTCGGTCTTGGCCACCACGATGATGAAGTCGGCAGTCTGGCCGTTGGAAATCCAGGTCTTGGACCCGTTGATCTTGTAGCCGTTACCGTCCTTAAGCGCGGTCGTCTTGATGCTTTGGAGGTCGGAACCTGCGTCCGGCTCGCTCATGGCAATTGCGCTGACAAGTTCGCCGGTGACCAGCTTAGGCAGATACTTCTTCTTCTGCTCCTCGGTCCCGTGGCGCACGAGGTATGGCAGGATGATGGTGTTGTGCAGGCTGGCCGCAAAGCCTTCGACGCCGTGCTTCGCCTGCTGGTCGATCACGACCATCTCGTGCCGGAAGTCGCCGCCGTGTCCGCCGTATTCTTCGGGCACGGACGCGCCGAGCAGACCGGCCTCGCCTGCCTCGCGCCAGAACTCGCGTTCCACCTGGCCATCCTCGCGCCATTTCAGGACGCGCTTTTCGGGAGCGTGTTTTTCATAAAATTTGCCGACCGCATCGGCAAAGATGCTGATCTCTTCGTCCTGCATGAACTCGGGTGCGGGTACGTTGATTGCGGACATCTTACTTCCCCTTCCAGTTCGGCGCGCGCTTCTCCGCGAAAGCTGCTGCGCCTTCGCGCGCGTCTTCGCTCATGAAGACCGGGCCGATGAGCTGTGCCTGCTTGTCGTAGCGCTCGTCCATCGCCCAGCCGCGCGAACTCTTTCATAATCTGTTTCGACACTCGCACAGCGAGCGGGCCGTTGGCCGCGATGCTGGCAGCCAATTTCTTCGCCCCGTCCAATGCCGATCCGTCAGTGACGCGGTTGATAAGGCCAAGCTCGTAAGCCCGCTCCGCACCGATGAAGTCGCCCGTCAACGCCAGCTCCGTCGCAATCCTCTCGGGGATCTGGTCGGGCAGCATCATGACGCCGCCCGCAGCCGCGACGAGGCCACGCTTGGCCTCGGGAATGCCGAATTTGGCGTCCTTGTGCGCAACCACCAGGTCACAGGCGATCATCAGTTCCAGCCCGCCCGCCAGCGCATAGCCTTCGACAGCGGCAATCAGCGGCTTTTTCGGTGGAGCCTGCACCACGCCGCCAAAGCCGCGACCTTCGATGCTGGGGGACTCGCCGCGCAGAAAGCCCTTCAGATCCATGCCGGAACAGAACGTGCCGCCCGCACCGGTCAGGATACCGACGCGCAAGTCATCGTCCTCGTCTAGCCGGTCCATCGCCGCGGCGATACCTTCGGCCGCCGCCTTATTCATCGCATTCTTGGCTTCGGGGCGGTTGATGGTGACGATCAGGACGCCATCGTCCACTTGTGTCAGCACGTCGTTCGACGCTGCATCTGTCATCGGCTCTCTCTCCATTGCATTTCAAAACTGGTCTTGCGCCCTTGCTGCGGTAGGTTTACGCAAACGTCAACCGGCATTCGCCGAATTGAGAGGAGCTCCAGACATGTCCGAAGCCTATATAATCGACGCCGTGCGCACCCCGCGCGGGATCGGCAAGCAGGGCAAGGGAGCACTCGCGGCCATGCATCCCCAGCATCTGGCGGCAACGTGCCTTAAGGCGATTGCCGAACGCAACGATCTCGACACCTCCACGGTGGACGATGTGATCTGGTCGGTCAGCACGCAGGACGGGATGCAGGCGGGCGATCTGGGACGGATGGCGGCGCTCGATGCAGGATATGACGTGACGTCCTCGGGCACGACGCTGGACCGCTTCTGCGGCGGCGGCATCACCAGCGTGGCGCTGGCGGCAGCACAGGTGATGAGCGGCATGGAAGACTGCGTGGTCGCGGGCGGGACGGAGATGATGAGCCTGACCGGCGCGATGATGAAGGAGAAAATGCAGGCAGGGCTCAAGCCGCCCATGATGGGCAGCTATAACGAACGGCTGATGCGCACGCACCCGCAGAGCCATCAGGGCGTGTGCGGCGATGCTATCGCGACGATGGAAGGTTTCACGCGCGAGGAGCTGGACGAGGTCGGCTATCGCAGCCAGCAGCGCGCGGCGGCCGCCATCGAGGAAGGCCGGTTCGACAAGTCGCTGGTGCCCGTGACCGATGACGAGGGCACTGTTGTGCTGGACCGCGAAGAATATCCGCGCCCCCAGACGACCAGAGAAGGCTTGGCCGGATTGGAGCCAGCCTTTGCCAAGATCGCCAACGTACCGCTCGACAAGAACGGCACGACCTTCGCCGGGTTGGTCAACGCCAAATATCCCGACCTTGAGATCGAGCACTTCCACCATGCCGGTAACAGTTCGGGCGTAGTCGACGGCGCAGCGGCCGTGCTGGTGACGAGCAAGGACTATGCGAAGAAGCATGGTTTGAAGCCGCGCGCCCGCATTGTGGCAACGGCGAACATGGGCGACGATCCCACGCTGATGCTGAACGCGCCCGTCCCAGCGGCGAAGAAGGTGCTGGAGAAGGCCGGCCTGACCAAGGACGACATCGACCTATACGAGATCAACGAAGCCTTTGCAGTCGTCGCCGCCAAGTTCGTGCGCGATCTCGAGCTCGATTGGGACAAGGTCAATGTGAACGGCGGCTCGATCGCGCTGGGTCATCCCATCGGCGCAACCGGCTCCATCCTGATCGGCACCATGGTCGACGAGCTGGAGCGGCAGAGCAAGCGCTATGGCCTTGTCACCATGTGCGCGGCAGGCGGCATGGCGCCCGCGATCATCATCGAGCGGGTCGAGGACTTCGTCGACTAAACCCGCCGCTTATTTCAGCGGCAGGATCTGCCCGATGATGTGGTCAGCGGCCTCTTCGGGGCTCATCGCCACGGTGTTGACGCGGATTTCCGGCTCCTTGGGCTCTTCGTACGGGCTGTCGATGCCGGTGAAGTTCTTGAGCTCCCCAGCCCGCGCCTTCTTGTAGAGGCCCTTAACATCGCGCGCTTCCGCCACTTCGAGCGGCGTGTCGACGTGGATCTCAAGAAACTCGCCCTCGCCCATCATGTCGCGAACCAGCTGGCGGTCGGCGCGGAACGGGCTGATAAAGGCCGTCAGGACAATCAGCCCAGCATCGGTCATCAGCTTGGCGACTTCGCCAATACGGCGGATGTTCTCGATCCGGTCGCTTTCGGTAAAACCCAGATCCTTGTTCAGGCCGTGGCGCACATTGTCGCCGTCGAGCAGGAAGGTGTGGCGGTTCATGATCGCCAGCTTCTTCTCGACCTCGTTGGCAATGGTCGATTTGCCCGAGCCGGACAGGCCGGTGAACCACAGCACGCGGGGGCGCTGGTTCTTCATCGCGGCGTGATCATCGCGCGTGATGTCGACTGCTTGCCAGTGCACATTCTGCGCGCGACGAAGGCTGAAGTTGATCATGCCTGCCCCGACCGTGCGGTTGGTCAGCTTGTCGATCAATATGTAGCCGCCCAGCGCGCGATTGTCGGCATAGGGTTCGAAGACGACCTGTTTGTCGGTCGTGATCTCGGCCACCCCGATGGAATTCAATTGCAGCGTCTTGGCTGCGAGGTGGTCCATCGTGTTGACGTTGATCTCGTATTTCGGCTCGGCAACGGTGACGCTGACCATCTGCGTGCCCAGCTTCATCCAATAGGCGCGGCCGACGACCAGCGGGTCTTCGTCCATCCAGACGATGGTGCTTTCGAATTGGTCGGCGGTTTCGGGCGGACTGTCGGCTGCGGCAAGCACATCGCCGCGCGAGCAATCGATCTCGTCGTCGAGCGTGAGCGTGACCGACTGGCCCGCGACACCGTGATCAAGGTCGCCGTCCATCGTGACGACGGCTTTGACCGTGCTGGTCTTGCCAGATGGAAGCGAGCGGACTGTGTCGCCCGGCTTCACGCTGCCCGTTGCTATCAAGCCGGAGAAACCGCGAAAATCGAGGTTCGGGCGGTTCACCCACTGCACGGGCAAGCGGAACGGCTTGTCGCGATTGGCCTCGCTACGCACCTCGACCGCTTCGAGATCCTCCATCAGCGTCGGCCCGTCGTACCATGGCGTGTTGTCCGACTGCGAAGTGATGTTGTCTCCCGCAAGGCCGGAGATCGGGATGGCGGTAAAGCTCTCGATCCCGATGCTTGATGCGAACGCCTTATAGTCCGCGATGATCGCATCGTATTTCGCCTGGTCGTAATCGATCAGGTCCATCTTGTTCACGGCAAGCACCAGGTTCGTGATGCCAAGCTGGTGGCACAGGAAGCTGTGGCGTTTGGTCTGGACCAGCACGCCCTTGCGCGCATCGATCAAAATGCAGGCAAGATCGGCGGTCGACGCGCCGGTGACCATGTTGCGCGTATACTGTTCGTGCCCCGGACAGTCGGCCACGATGAACTTGCGGTTCTCGGTCGCGAAGAAGCGGTAGGCGACGTCGATCGTGATGCCCTGTTCACGCTCTGCCGCGAGGCCGTCGACCAGCAGCGCGAAGTCGATTTCCTGTCCCTGCGTGCCGACTTTCTTGCTGTCGTTGCTGAGCGCTTCGAGCTGGTCCTCGAAGATCATCTTGCTGTCGTAAAGCAACCTTCCGATCAGGGTGGACTTGCCATCGTCCACGCTGCCGCACGTAATGAAGCGCAGCATGGTCTTGTGCTGGTGCTTCTCCAGATACGCGTCGATATCCTCGGCGATGAGGGCATCGGTCTTATATTCTGAAAATTGCTGGTTCATATAAAGCTATACCGTTAAGATCGTTCGAATTCGTAGCCAAAGTGCTCCACATCAAGCGCATAGAACTCGCCGACACGATCGCGCAACTCATCGTTATAATGGGAATGATATCCGGGCCGTTTCTTTTTTATTCTTAATAACCTACGCCACCTTTGGTCCCCAAACATGTTGACTTTAGGTAGTTCTTTGGCGCTAAGTGATAGATTATCAGAAATGATGATAAAATCGTTGCGTATATTTTCATATCGGCCGACAAAATCGACTAGAAGACTTCCTGAACTATCAAATAGGTATTGGTATTGAGGGACTATATGGCGAGCAAAATCGCTTCTGCTTTCGGAAATTGAGAACGCGTAGTCGACAAACTTTGTAAAGCTCATCTGCAGATCAAACTTACGATAATAGTATTGAGAGACTAAACGATCCCAAGGGTTGCGAACGAAAGAGAATTTATAGTACTGATCAAATTTCTCTTTCTCTAGATATCCTAGGCCTACATACTCTTCGGCGTAAAGATGTGAAATTCGTTCAGGACCCATAGTTGGATGTGGATTTGCGCCAAGAATTAGAGCTTCGCGCGAAAACCAATTGAGTCCATGCGCATCGATAAAAACTTGTTCGACGCTCATACCCGCTGTTTTCGGTATATGAACGAACACTGCTTTGTACTTGTGTGAAATCATTGCCCATCCAATCACGTTTCGAGGGACTCAGAAGTAGCCCTCCTGCTTCTTCTTCTCCATCGAAGCGTCACCCGAATCCTTGTCGATCACGCGGCCCTGGCGTTCTGAAGTCGTCGTCAGCAGCATCTCCTGGATAATTTCCGGCAGGGTCGCCGCCTCGCTTTCGACAGCGCCGGTAAGCGGAAAACAGCCAAGCGTGCGGAAACGGATCGAGCGTTCGGTGATCTCTGGGCGCTTGCCCATGACACGCTCCAGCCGCTCGATATCGTCGGCCATGAAGAGCCCGCCTTCATACTCGAAGGTCGGGCGCTTGGCGGAATAGTAAAGCGGCACGATCTCGATGTTCTCGAGGTGGATGTACTGCCAGATGTCGAGCTCGGTCCAATTTGACAGAGGGAAGACGCGGATGCTTTCGCCCTTTTTCTTACGGGCGTTGTAGAGGTTCCACAGTTCGGGCCGTTGGCTCTTCGGATCCCATCCGTGGCTGGCAGTGCGGAAGGAGAAGATACGCTCCTTCGCGCGGCTCTTTTCCTCGTCGCGACGCGCGCCGCCGAAGGCTGCATCGAAGCCGTATTTGTCGAGCGCCTGCTTCAACCCTTGCGTCTTCCACATGTCGGTGTGGACCGGGCCGTGGTCGAACGGATTGATCCCCAGTTCCTGCGCTTCGGGGTTTTGGTGCACGAGCAGTTCCATGCCCGCCTCGTCCGCACTTTTCTGGCGCAGGGCATACATGTCCTTGAACTTCCATGTCGTATCGACATGCAGAAGCGGGAATGGCGGGGGCGACGGGTAGAACGCCTTCTTGGCCAGGTGCAGCATTACTGCGCTGTCCTTGCCGATCGAGTAGAGCATGACCGGCTTCTCAGCTTCGGCCACCACCTCGCGCATGATGTGGATGCTCTCGGCTTCGAGCCGCTGGAGGTGTGTTAGGGACATGGGCTGGGCGTATCTCTGGCGTAGCGTCCTGCGTCGTGACAGGCGTCCTCCATGCGAAGAAGCCCTATCCGAGGCAAGCACAGGTTGGTGCGCGCGCCGATAGGAAACTTACGCGCCGCGCTCAACCTGCAAGATTTTACTGCGCGAGCAGGCGCCAGCCCCATGGGGCAAGCTGCACCGTGTCACCCTCGCTGACGGTTACCTGCTTGCCGTTACCTGCTCCGTTCGAGAACTCGCGGTACGTCCCAGCCGCAAGCCCGTCCGATAGGGTTGCCGTGACGGGCCGGTCGCTCATGTTGAACAGGCCCACCACCTTGTTGCCGTCCTCCTGCCGGGCCCAGGCGAAGAGCTGCTCTGGCGCGCTGTTTTCGACCTTGTGCATGCGTGCACCCCATTTGCCGTTTTCCAGCGCCGGATTTGCTTTGCGGAAGTCGATCAGGCGAGCGAGCAAGTCGCCATAATTGCAACCTTCGCCATGCCTCCAGTCGATCGGGTCTCGCTCGAAGAACTCCAGCCGCTTGGCGTTGCAGGCTTCCATGCCGTTATGGATCAGCGGCAAGCCTTCGCCGGTGAAGGACAGCACTGTCATCGCCTCCAGCGCCGGGCCGTAATTTTCGGCCATAGTGCCTTCCCACGCATTGCTGTCGTGGTTTTCGATATAGGTCATGCGCATGGCCGTGCGGGGCCAAAGGCTCTCGTTCTCGGCATAGTAGCCGTAGAAGCTGGTGGCGTTGCCCTTGCCCTGCGCGACGTTCTTGGTCGTGTTGTGCCAGTCCCACGCATAGGTCGCATCGAACGCGCTGTGGTGCCAGGCTGTCTGCTGCACTTCGCCAAGCATGAATACCGGCTTGATGGCATCCAGACGAACGCGTGCGGTCTCCCAGAAGTCGAGCGGGACATATCCGGCGACATCGGCGCGATAACCGTCGATGTCGAATTCGCGCACCCAGTATTCCATCGCCCCGCCGACATGCTCGCGCACGCCGGGTTTGGACCAGTCGAGATCGATGATGTCCGACCAGTCCCACCACGGCGTCGGGCGAAAGTCGCCATCCCAGGTCTTTTCGTACCAGTCGGGATGCTCACTGCGCAGCGGATGGTCCCAAGCCGTGTGGTTGGCGACGAGATCGAGAATGACCTTGAAGCCCTGCGCATGTGCTGCATCGACGAAGGCGCGAAATTCTTCCTCCGTCCCGAACTCGGGGTTCACCCCGTAATAGTCGAGCACCGAGTACGGACTGCCGAGCGTGCCCTTGCGGTTCTGCTCACCGATTGGGTGGATCGGCATGAGCCAGAGGATATCGACGCCCAGTTCCTTCAGGCGCGGCAGCTCTTTCTGCGCAGCGACGAAGGTGCCCTCCGGCGTAAAGTGCCGAGTGTTGATCTGGTACAGAACGGCGTCGCGCGACCAATCGGGATTTTCAATCGTAACGACAGCGCGGGGCGCCCAATCGGGGCTTAAAGGCGCATCGCCCGGCGCTGTGGAAGCGCAGCCCGCGCAAACCAGCGCCATGCGAAAGAATTGCGTTACGCATGGTGTTCTCCTGCGCTTCGCCCGGCACGTGCACTCGCAGCATGGCGAGCGCTGCGAGCGTCCAGGCAGCGGCTGCGAACAGCATCGTCCAGATCGGGTCGTCGGGGAAGAAGGCCTTCATGACGCTCCCCATAACGGTTGCCACCAGCAGCTGGGGCACCACGATGAACACATTGAACAGGCCCATGAAGATGCCGAGCTTCGCTTGCGGCAGGCTGCGTTGCGAGGATGGCGTATGGCATGGCGAGGATGCTAGCCCAGGCGATGCCCTTGAGAACTTCGGCAAACAGCAGCGGTTGGCATCGCGAAGAAGAAGTAACATCAGGAAGCCAGCGCGCCCGAGCAGTCAGGCAGATCAGTGCGTCATGACCTGCCCGACAGGTCCGGCTCAGCCGGGGCAGCATGGCCAGCGCTGCGAATCGCGGCAACACCGTTTTGCACGGTGTAGATGCAGGTTCCACCAGTTCGCGCCCTCGTTGTAAGCGGCGCTGGTCGGGTCGGTGCTGCCGAAAAAGTATTGCGAGACGATCGGGCTGGAATAGATCCACATGATGAAGAGCGCCGACCAGCTGAAGAATTGCACCAGCGCCAGCCGTTTCATCGTTCGGGCATGCCGGAGAAATCGCCGACGATGCTGGACAGCATGTTGGCGCGCTGGCCCTGTTTGGCCATCGAGATGCGCGATGGCGCTGAGAACGCCGTAGACGCCAACAGGCCGGCCAAGGAGATACATCTCTTTCTCCAGCCCGAGCGGCTGCACCAGACGAACGACAGTCAAGGCGCCGGCAGCCATCCAGCCAGCGGGCGAGCCATAGCTCTTCGCGGCCAGCGCGCGACGCCGGCGGACTGCTCTCGACCTCGCGCTCCGCCTCGAATGCCGCCATTTCTTCGGGCGAGATATTCGCGCGTGAAGACGACCGTCCACATGATTGCTGCGAACAGCGCGACCGCACCTACCCAGAAGCTCCATCTGACCGTGTCGGGAATGCTCACCGGCCGGCTGCAACATTGCTCACCCCGACCTGTTCGAGCAGCCAGGGAAAGATCGCCGCGACACACTGCGCCTGCGCCGATGAAGGCGGTCTGTACGGCATAGCCTGCCGCATGCTGCGAGTCGGTCGAGCATGTCGCCAACAAAGGCTCGGAACGGCTCCATCGCGATGTTCAGGCTTGCATCGAGCACCCACAGCAATCCGGCGGCGAACAGCAGCGGCGCAGCAAATAGCGGGGCCAGCGGCATCAGCCACAAGCGAAATCGCGGCAAGGATCGCGCCGGTCACGAAAGTAGGGACGCCGCCGCCGAAGCTGTTCCATGTCTTGTCCGACAAGTGACCGATGATCGGCTGGACGATCAGCCCGGTCAGCGGCGCGGCGACCCACAGCGCGGGCAGGTCGTCCATGCTGGCACCCAGCGTCTGGAAAATACGGCTCATATTCGAATTCTGCAGCACGAAGCCGATTTGGATGCCGAAAAAGCCGAAGCTGATATTCCACAGCCCGGCAAAGCCTTGCCGCGGCTTTTCACGCAGTGTCGCGTCCATTCCCGTTGTCCTCATCCCGGCCGGATCTTGATACCCGGTCCCTTCTCACGCAAACGCTGGCACGACAGCGCGCCTGCTGCCACTACGTATACGAATACGCTACGTCGATTGCACCTGGCTGCTGCCGCGCACTACCAGCTTACCCGGCAGCTTGCGCAGCGATGGCTCGCGTCCCTCGACTTGCGCCACCAGCGTTTCCACCAAGGCCTCGCCCGCTCCGCGAACGTCTTGCATGATCGTGGTTAGCGGCGGACTCGTCAGGCTGGCCGAGGGAATGTCGTCGAAGCCGACCACCGCGACGTCGGAAGGGATGGCTTTACCAGCGGCCTTCAAGGCGCGCATGGCACCGATTGCGATCAAGTCGCTGGCAGCGAATATCGCATCGAAATCGACGCCCGAATCCAACAGGGCTCTGGTGGCTGTAAACCCTGCCTGCTCGGTAGTGATCGCATCATGTTGTAACTGGCTGTCCGGCTCGACCCCCTCTGCGCGCATCGCCTCGCACAATCCGGCATACCGGCCGGCAAATTCGGGATAATGGTCGCTCGCATGGCCGAGAAACGCGATGCGTCGTCGCCCTCGCGACAGCAGGTGTTCGCCCGCCAGCCGACCGGCTTGCACATTGTCGGTACCGACCGTGGCCCCGCTCGCGTCTTTGGACACGGAGCCCCAGCGCGCAAAATGCGTTCCCTGATCTTCCAGCTGATCGAGCCGCTCGCGGTAAACGGTGTAATCGCCATATCCGAGCAGGATCAGACCGTCTGCGCGGTGACTATCTTGGTATTGAACGTGCCAATCGTCTTCCATGCGCTGGAAAGAGATCAGCAAATCCAGCCCACGATTGGCGCAGGCCCGCGTGATCGATCCCAGCATTGCCAGGAAAAACGGGTTGATCATGCTTTCGTCGGGCGTCGGATCTTCGAAAAACAGCAACGCAATCGTGTTGGAGCGCTGCGAACGTAGAGACGATGCGTTCTTGTCGACAGTGTAGTTCAGTTCACGCGCAATCTGCTCGATGCGCTCGCGCGTCTTCGCGCTGACCGAACGGTCGCCCCGCAAGGCTCTGCTGACGGTCGGCTGCGAAACGCCAGCCTGATAGGCGATGTCGAAGCTCGTCGGCCTGCCGCTCGGCTTTCGTCCCATGTCTCTCCCCGGTCTTCGCATACGGGTCGCAAAGACGATGGGGACATTACGACGCACGCACGACGAGTCAAACAAATGCTTGGTCGAACATCGCGGTTTTCCGCGGTTTTCGCCCTTTGACCGCAGAGGCGGCTGTGTGGAGCGTCATCGTGCCGATCTCGCGCTGGTCCGTCGGTTCACACCCCTTGCGTATACGTATGCTGACTATGCCTGTGACAGTTTCGCGACATACTCCGCGCGTCTTGGCAGGGCATGCGCCTTGCCGGAGGGGTAATCGAGGTACACCGCCTACCGGCCCTAGCAGGGGAGAAGCGCGGTCTAGGGAGAGCATAGCTAATGGCATATCGCAAACAACTCACCGGCGTGAGCGCCTCGGCAATGGCCTTGGCGCTGGCAGGCGGCCTACCTACGGTAGCTGCTGCGCAGACGACAGGTCAGCCCGATGACACCACGGCAGAGCCGACGACGGAAGAAGACGACGATGACAGTCTCATCATCGTCCGCGGCATTCGCGCCTCGCTGGAATCGGCTGTCGCTGAAAAGCGCAATTCCGACCTCATTCTCGAATCGGTCACGGCAGAGGACATCGGCAAGCTGCCCGACAACTCGATCGGTGAATCGATCGCTCGCCTTCCGGGCGTGACCTCGCAGCGCCTGAACGGCCGCGCCAACGTCATCGCTATTCGCGGTCTTGGACCGGATTTTTCGCAGACGCTCTTGAACGGTCGTGAGCAGACGTCGACCGGCGACAATCGCGCTGTCGAATTCGACCAGTATCCGTCCGAGGTCGTCAACCAGGTCGTCGTCTACAAGACCCCGAGCGCCAGCCTGGTCGGCCAGGGCCTCGTCGGTACTGTCGATATCCGCACGATCCGTCCGCTGGAAGCCAGCGAACAGATCCTCGCGGTCGGTGCCAAGGGTTCCTATGCGGATCTCGGCGCGCTCAATGCCGGTTCGAATGAATTCGGGTACCGTGTGAACGCGACCTATGTCGACCAGTTCGCCGACGACACCTTCGGTCTGGCATTGGCCGCAGCCTACACCGACGAGCCATACCAGCTGCAGGAATTCAACGCTTGGGGCTACGCCGGAAATGGCGAGCCGGGCAGTCCGTACGTCATCGGTGGCAGCAAGAGCTTCGTCACGTCGACCCAGCTTCAGCGCTTCGGCATCAATGGCACGGCACAGTACCAGGCCAGCCCGACCTTCATGGTGACGCTGGACGGGTTCTACTCGAACTTCGACGATGACCAGTCGAAGCGCGGTATCGAACTTCCCTTGGGCTTCGGTGCGTTCGGAACGACCTTCGACGCCTCGACAGCGACCGTCGTCGACGGTCCCTTCGGCGGTTTCGCCGAGGAAGGCACCTTCGAGAACGTGCGCGGCGTTGTCCGCAACGACATCTTCCAGCGCAAGGCCGACCAGTATTCGGGCGGCATCAACTTCGATTACGAAGGCGACGACGGCTGGAACGCGTTTCTCGACATCGGCTACTCGCGCACCGATCGCAATGAGCTGAGCATCGAAAGCTATTCGGGTACCGGTCGTGGCGAGAACGTGGGGGCATCGGACACGATCGGCTTCCGTTCCACCACGGAAGGCACGACTTTCACACCTAGCCTGGATTACTCGGATCCGAACCTGATCGTCCTGACCAGCCCACTTGGCTGGGGCGGCCCGGATCGCGTGCAGGCTGGCTACTACAACAATCGCATCATCGAAGACGAACTGATGCAGTACCGCCTGGGCGTAGGAAAAGAGCTCGAAAGCTTCATTTCCGGCGTGCAGTTCGGCCTGAGCTACACCGATCGCAGCAAGAGCCTCACGCCTGACGAATTCTTCGTCGAACTGGCAGATGGTGCCGAAGAGCTTGCCATTCCGTCCGGCGCCTTGCTTGAGCCGACCAACCTCGACTACCTCGGTCTCGGCCCGATCGTGAGCTATGATGCTCGCGGTCTGATTGCCGACGGCACGCTTGTCCTGACCGAGAACCCGTCGAACGACATCCCGGCCAAGGCCTACGGCATCAGCGAAAAACTGATGACGGCCTATCTGCAATTCGATGTCCAGCAGGACATGGGTTCGGGCGAGCTGACCGGTAACTTCGGCGTTCAGGCGATCAACACTGAACAGAACTCGACCGGCCTCGCCTTTGCCGACATCGACGGTGACGGAAACGCCGATCGCGTCGACATTCAGTCGGGCGACAATTTCTGGGATGTCCTGCCCAGCGCGAACCTGTCGCTGCGCTTCGACAGCGGGTGGGTCATCCGTCTCGCTGCAAGCCGTCAAATTCAGCGTCCGCAAATCGACGACCTGCGAATTGCCATCGACTATGGCATCGTAGAGTTGGATAACGATCAAAGTCCGACCGATCTGTATCCTTACATCGATGGCGGTGGCGGCAACCCGGTTCTGCGTCCCTATCGCGCCAATGCTGTCGACTTCAATGTCGAGAAGTATTTCGCCAACGGTGCCGGCGTCGTGGCTGCGCAGCTCTTCTACAAGGACTTCGTCAGCTACATCGACGGAGATGTGCAGGTGTTCGACTATGCTGGCTTCCCGACACCGGCCGGCTCGCCTCCGGCGACGACCATCGGCCTCTTGCGGTCGGAAGTGAATACGGGCGGCGGCGACTTCTATGGTGCCGAACTGTCAGCCACCATTCCGTTCGATGCCTTCATCGGCGCGCTTGACGGCTTTGGTGCGACTGGCGGCGTTGGCTACACCAAGACCGAGATCGTCAACGCACAAGGCGAAGTGGATGTCATTCCGGGTTACTCGGAATGGGTTGCCAACGGCACGCTCTACTACGAGATGGACGGGTTCAACGCTCGTGGCAGTGTCCGCTATCGTTCGGAATTCCTGGCTGATTTTACGGGGTTCGGCGGCAATATCACGCGCCGGCTGGCTCGCGCAGAGACGATCGTCGACGCCCAGGTCGGGTACGACTTCCAAGGCGGCGCTCTCGAAGGGCTGTCGGTCTATCTGCAAGGCCAGAACCTGACCAACCAGCCGTTCGTATCGCAGTTCAACGTGCCCGAGCCGCGCGCTGTGATCGACCGTCAGGAATACGGACGCCGCTTCCTGGCAGGCTTCACCTACAGGTTCTAAAGGTTTCGGGACGGGTCGCCGGAGTTTCTCCCCCGGTGGCTCGTCCCGATCCACTCGGAACTGAAAGGCTATGACAAGCCGACCCATCCGAAAACTGGTCATTGTAGGCGGCGGGACCGCAGGCTGGATGACAGCCGCGCTGCTGTCTCGCTTTCTCGACACTCGCTATTCCATCACCCTGATCGAATCCGATGCCATCGGGACGGTCGGGGTGGGCGAGGCGACGATCCCGATGTTGCGGCTCGTCAATCGCGCTCTTGGCTTCGACGAGCGTGACTTCGTCAAGGCAACCAACGGCACCTTCAAGCTGGGCATCGAATTCGATGGGTGGCGCGAGGAAGGGCATCGTTACATCCACGCTTTCAGCGGTATGGGCCGCGGGCTGGCTTTCCTGCCGTTCTACCAGTTCTGGCTGCGCTATCAGCGCCGAAGGCGGCGAGAAAGCCTTGTGGGACTTCAGCCCCTGCGCGCGCGCTGCCTATGCGCACAAGTTCGCTCCGCTCGAAGCGCCGAACCTGGCGTGGGCCTTTCACTTCGACGCCGGGCTTTACGCTGCATTCCTGCGCAAGTTTGCAGAAGCAAACCGCGTCACGCGCGTCGAGGGCAAGATCGAGCATGTCCGACAGGATGCGGAAAGCGGCAATCTGGTTGGCGTCGATCTTGAGAACGGCACATCTGTCGATGGCGACCTGTTCCTGGACTGCTCAGGCTTTCGCAGCCTGCTGTTGGGCGAGACGCTCGATGTGCCATTCGACGATTGGACGCACTGGCTTCCTTGCGACCGCGCCATCGCCGTTCCGTGCAAAGCGACCCGGCCCACGCTGCCCTACACAAAGGCTAGCGCACGGAAGGCAGGTTGGCAGTGGCGCATCCCTCTCCAGCACCGCACCGGTAACGGCCACGTCTATTCCAGCGCGCATCTGTCGGACGACGAAGCGCAGGCCATTCTGCTCGACAATCTGGACGCTGCACCCACAGCCGAGCCGCGCCGGCTACGCTTCACCACCGGCATGCGGCGCGAACCATGGCACAGGAACTGCGTCGCCATCGGCTTGGCCGCGGGCTTCATGGAGCCACTGGAATCCACCAGCATCCATCTCGTCCAGTCGGCCGTCGACCGGTTTCTCAAGCTCATGCCCGGCGACCACATCGCCGAGGCAGATGTCGCCGAATACAATCGCCAGACACGCTTCGAATGGGAGGCTATACGCGACTTCCTCATCCTGCACTATCACCGCAACGGGCGCTCCGAGCCGTTCTGGCAGGATTGCGCGAACATGAGCATCCCCGACCGACTGGCGGATCGCATCGCCCTGTTCGAGGAAAGCGGCCGCATCTTCCGCGAGCATGAAGAGCTGTTCACCGAAGTCGGCTGGCTTCAGGTCATGCTGGGCCAGGGCGTTACACCGCGCGCCTACCACCCGGTTGCAGGTGGCCTTGCACCAGACAAACTCGACGAACTGATGCAGCTTTCCGAACGCGCTGCCGTCGCAGGTGGTCGATCAGATGATGCCGCACGACGATTACCTCACGCAGTATTGCCCCGCAGCGCCGACGATGGAGACGACATGATCAAGCACCTCGCCCAAAGGACCCTCCCTCTCCTTGCTCTCGGCCTGTCCGCCTGCGCCACGGCGCAATTGCCCGCGCCCTCCAGCGATGCCGCGATGGAATTACGCCAGCGCGCGCCGAGCGAGGAGATCATCTACTTCGTCCTTCCCGATCGCTTCGAGAATGGCGACACATCGAACGACACCGGTGGTTTCGGCGAGGGACGGCTGGTGAATGGCTTCGACCCGACATCGCGCGGCTTCTATCAGGGCGGCGATCTGGCCGGACTCACCCAGCGGCTCGACTATATTCAGGGCCTAGGCATCACGGCCATCTGGTTCGCGCCCATTTTCCAGAACAAGCCTGTCCAAGGTCCCGAAGGCGGCGAGAGCGCGGGCTATCACGGCTACTGGGTGACCGACTTCACTCGACCCGACAGCCATTTCGGCACACGCGAGGAATTCGTGGCCTTCGTCGAGGCCGCCCATGCGCGCGGGATGAAAGTCTATATGGACATCATCACAAACCATACTGCCGACGTCATCCGCTATGCCGAAGGTGACGAGACCGGCTACGTCTATCGCAGCCAAGGCGACTATCCCTATTCCACCCGCGGCGGGCCGGACGGTGCACCGATCAATCCGGGCTTTGCGGGGCCGGAGGACAGCAGCGAGGCGAACTTCGCCCGGCTGACCGACCCGAGCTGGGCGTACACCCCTGTGGTGCCCGAGGCGGAAAGGGACGTGAAAATCCCCGCTTGGCTGAACGACCCGATCTACTACCACAATCGCGGCGACACGACCTTTACCGGCGAAAGCAGCCGGCTTGGCGATTTCGTCGGGCTGGACGACCTCTTCACCGAACATCCACGCGTGCGAGCCGGGATGATCGACATCTTCTGCGACTGGGTCACGACGACCAAGGTCGATGGCTTCCGCATCGATACGGCACGCCATGTCGATCCAGACTTCTGGCATGAATTCGTTCCCGCGCTGAAAGCTTGCGCGGCGGAAGCAGGTATCCCGAATTTTCACATGTTCGGCGAGGTCTACGCCGAGGACCCGACGGCCGGCTACATCGCCGAATACACGCGCCGCGACCGGCTGCCCGCCGTGCTCGACTTCGCCTTCTCCGCCGCCATGCGCGAAGTGCTGGCACGCGGTAAAGGCACAGCCGTGCTGAACCGACTCTTCGATGGCGACTGGCTGTATGAAGGCGGTCCGGAAGCTGCGCTCGACATGCCGACCTTCCTCGGCAATCACGATCTCGGTCGCTTCTCCACGCTGATCAAGCAGGACATGCCCGACATCTCGCAGGACGAGCTGCTGGCGCGGGTCAAGCTGGCGCATGTCATGATGCTGACACTGCGCGGCTCGCCCACGATCTATTACGGGGCCGAGCAGGGCTTCGTCGGCGATGGCAACGACCAGAAAGCGCGCGAGCCGCTGTTTCCGAGCCGGACGGATGAGTACAACGACAACGACCTGATCGGCACCGATGCGACGACGGCCGACGCCAATTTCGACACCGCTCATCCACTGTACCGCCTGATCGCCGAATTCGCGCGCCTGCGCGTCGCGCACCCGGCCCTCCAACGCGGTCTTCAGACCGTCCGGCATTACGAGGAAGAGCCCGGCATCTTCGCCGTTTCCCGTCACGATCCGGACGACGGCACCGAGTATCTCGCAGTCTTCAACACCACCGGCGAGGCGCGCAGTGCAAACATCCTGCTCGGCTACGACGCACGCCGGTTCGAGACGCTGGCGGGCACATGCCCTGCTGCCGTCACCGCGCCCGGAACCGCGGCCTTCACCGTACCCGCGTTCGGTTGGGCCGTGTGCCGCGTGTCGGAAACCGAAAAATGAGTGAGGCGCGACGCCTCCGACATGCCGTGGTGGAAAGGCGCGACGATCTACCAGATCTATCCGCGCTCCTTCCGCGATTCCAACGGCGACGGTATCGGCGATCTACCCGGCATCACCGAGCGCCTGCCGCATGTCGCGGACCTTGGCATAGACGCGATCTGGATCTCGCCCTTCTTCAAGTCGCCGATGAAGGACTTCGGCTACGACGTGGCGGACTATTGCGAGGTCGATCCGATCTTCGGCGACCTGGCCGACTTCGACGCGCTGATCGCCCGCGCACACGAGCTTGGCCTCAGGGTCCTGATCGACCAGGTGTATTCGCACACCTCGGACGAGCACGACTGGTTCGCACAAAGCCGCTCGGACCGCACGAACGACAAGCACGACTGGTATGTCTGGGCCGATGCCAAGCCGGACGGATCCCCGCCCTCCAATTGGCAATCGGTCTTCGGCGGCCCTGCATGGACATGGGATGCGCGGCGCGGGCAATATTACCTGCACAACTTCCTGAACTCGCAGCCGCAGCTCAACTTGCATAATCGCGATGTGCAGGACGCGGTGCTCGGGGTGATGCGTTTCTGGCTGGAGCGCGGTGTGGACGGGTTCCGGATCGATGCGCTCAATTTCGCAATGCACGACCCGCAATTGCGCAACAATCCGCCTGCCCCCGCCAATGGCAAAGAGCGGACGCGACCTTTCGACTTCCAGTTGAAGCAGTACAACCAGAGCCACGCAGACATCCCTGCGTTCATCCGCCGGATCCGCGCTCTGACCGACGAATTCGACAGCATCTTCACGGTCGCAGAAGTCGGCGGCGACGACGCAACGCGCGAAATGCACCTGTTCACATCGGGCAGCGCTCACCTTAATTCGGCCTATGGGTTCAACTTCCTCTATGCTGATGCGCTGACGTCCGATCTGGTCTGTTCTGCGCAGGGCGAATGGCCGGACGAGGACGGTATCGGCTGGCCCAGCTGGGCCTTCGAAAATCACGACGCCCCCCGCGCGTTGAGCCGCTGGTGCGCACCCGAGCATCGCGAGGCATTTGCGCGCCTAAAGACGTTGTTACTCGTCAGCCTGCGCGGCAATGCGATATTCTATTACGGCGAGGAATTGGGCCTTACGCAAGTCGACATCCCGTTCGACCAGCTTCACGATCCCGAGGCCATTGCCAACTGGCCGCTCACCCTCAGCCGCGACGGCGCGCGCACACCTATGCCTTGGAGCACCGCGGAATGCGCTGGCTTCGGCAGCATGGATCCATGGCTGCCGGTCGGGGAAGACAATCGCGGCAAGTCCGTAGAGGTGCAGGCCGGCAACGATGCCTCGCTCCTGAACTTCACCCGCGAAGCCATCGCTCTTCGCAAGGCCAGTCCGGCGATGCACCACGGCGCTGTCGAGAGCTGCCGGCACCAAGGTGACTTGCTGCACATGGTCCGCAAGGCGGGTGACCAGCGCCTGGACTTCCGCTTCAATCTGGGGACCAAGCCTATTGCGCTCGATGATTGCAAAGGCCGCGTGCTCATGGCAATCAATGGCGCGAGCCACGACAGTCTGCCGGCCTATGCCGCCATCGTAACGGAGCTTTCCGCATGAACCGCCTCGCCCTGTTCCTGTCTGCTGCCCTGCTTCCGCTTTCCGCCGCGCAGGCCGAAACCGTCACCTCCCCGGACGGCCGCATATCCGTGACGCTCGACGCGGACGGCGAAGGCATTCCCTATTACGAGGTGTCGCGCGACGGCGTGCCGATCATTGCCAAGTCGAACATCGGCTTCAACTTCACCGATGCAGCACCCATGCGGCGCAATTTCGAAGTCGTCGGCTTTCGCGAACAGGCGCACACCTCGACCTGGGAGCAGCCATGGGGCGAGCGGCAATGGGTCAACGACATTCACAACGAACTGGCGCTGACCTTCCGCCAGAAGGACGAAGCCGCACGCGAGATCGTCGTTCGCCTGCGCGTCTTCGACGATGGCATCGGCTTTCGCACCGAATTTGCCGACCACGTCGACCAACCGGTCTACAACATCGCGGACGAATTGACCGAATTCAACATCGCGATGGACGGCACCGCCTGGTCGATCCCGGCAGGCGACTGGAACCGCTACGAATATCTCTACGACAAGACGCCGGTCAGCGCGCTGTCCACGGTCCACACCCCGGTCACGATGGTGCTGGAGAACGGCACGCATATCTCCTTCCACGAGGCGGCGCTGGTCGATTTCTCGGGAATGTGGCTCAAACGGATCAACGGCACCCGTTTCCGCGCTCAACTTGCGCCATCGCCGCGCGGCCCCAAGGTGGTGCGCGAAGGCGCCTTCACGACGCCGTGGCGCACGATCCAGATCGCGTCGGGGCCGAAGGGGCTGTTCGAAAGCGACATCGTGCTCAATCTCAACGAGCCGAACAAGCTGGGCGATGTCAGCTGGTTCGAGCCGCACAAATACCTGGGCATCTGGTGGGAGATGCATCTCGACACGCATAGCTGGGCGTCAGGAGAGCGGCACGGCGCCACGACCGAGCGGGCCAAGTCGATCATCGACTTCGCCGCCGAGCACGGCTTTCGCGGCGTACTGATCGAGGGCTGGAACCTGGGCTGGGATGGCAACTGGTTCGGCAATGGCCGCGACTTCAGCTTCACCGAAGCCTACCCCGATTTCGATATCCGCGAAGTGGCCGCCTATGCCGAGGAAAAGGGGGTCAAGATCATCGGCCACCACGAAACCGGCGGCAATATCAAGGTCTATGAAGAACAGCTCGAAGACGCGATGGCGTTCTACGAGAGCCTCGGCATCGACGCAGTGAAGAGCGGCTATGTCGCCGATGCGGGCGGCATCATCGCTCCCGCTGGCGAAGGCGGCATGGGCGAAACTTTCGTATGGCATGACGGTCAGGAGATGGTCCGCCACCACCTCAAGGTCGTGAAGGAGGCGGCAGAGCACAAGATCGCCATGAACCCGCACGAGCCGATCAAGGATACAGGCCTGCGCCGCACCTATCCCAACTGGGTCAGCCGCGAAGGCGCGCGCGGGGCGGAATACGATGCATGGGCCGTGCCGAAGAACGATCCGGGTCACGTGCCTGAACTGATCTTCACGCGCATGCTGTCTGGTCCGTTCGACTACACGCCCGGCGTCTTCAGCCTCGAAGGGCGCGGCGCGACGGAGCCGGACCTGCCCAGCACGCTGGCGCGGCAACTGGCGTTCTACGTCACGATCTATTCGCCGATCCAGATGGTCGCCGACCTGCCGGAGAACCTGATCAAATATCCCCGCGCACTCGACTTCGTAAAGCGCGTGCCGGCCGACTGGGCCGAAAGCATGCTGGTCGATGGCAAGGTAGGGGAATTCGCCGTTATTGCACGCCGCGATCGCAATACGCTGAACTGGTATGCGGGCGCCGTGACGGACGCAAACGAGCGCGATGTGTCGATGCCGCTGTCGTTCCTCGAGCCGGGCACGAGCTATCTCGCCACAATCTGGCGCGATGGCTCGACTGCCGACGGTCAGGGCGAAGATCGCCATGCGATGGAGGTCGACACGATGACTGTCACTTCCGACCAGACGCTCGATCTGCGCATCGCGCCTGCGGGCGGCTTTGCGATCGAGTTCGTACCGCAAGGGTGAGCGACACCGTCCCGCCTCATGTCGTCGTCCTTGGCGGCGGCAGCGCGGGCTGGATGACCGCATGCCTGCTGCACCATCGGTGGGGTGCGCGGGGCGGACGGGTGACCGTCGTCGAAAGCCCCGCCATTGGCATCATCGGCGTGGGCGAAGGCTCCACCCCGCAGCTCAAGGCGTTCTTCGACCTGCTCGGCATCGACGAAGCCGAATGGATGCGCGCCTGCGATGCAACATACAAGCTGGGCATCCGTTTCACCGGGTGGAGCGAGGCGGCGGGCTTCGAGAGCTATTTCCACCCCTTTCCCGGCCCGGTCGACCTGCACACGGAGCCGGGCTTCACGCACAATTGCGCCCTGCGGCGACGCGGTGCGGACGTGCCAGCCCACCCCGACGAGTGGTTTCTCGCCGCCAAGCTGGCAAGCGACGGCAAGGGTCCGCATCCCGTAGAGACTTTCCCATTCCCGCCCAGCTATGGCTACCACTTCGACAGCCACAAGCTGGGGCACTTTCTGCGCGATTGGGCGACCGCGCGCGGTGTCGAGCACCGGCCCTTGCGGGTAAACGAAATCGAACTGACGGCAGACGGCGATGTCGCAGCGCTGCTCTGCGAAGACGGATCGCGGATCGAGGGCGATGTTTTCGTCGACTGTTCCGGCTTCGCCAGCATCGTCGCGCAGCGGAAGCTCGGCGCGCGCTTCCTCTCTTTCGGCGAGAACCTGTTCAACGATCGCGCCGTGGTCATGCCGACCCCGCACACAGCGCCAGCCCTGCCGCAAACCGAGGCTGTCGCGATGAGCGCAGGCTGGCGCTGGTCGATCCCGCTCACCTCGCGCGTGGGCAATGGCTACGTCTACTCATCGCGCCACATCTCCGACGAGGACGCGGCTGCCGAATTGCGCAGCGCCATCGGTGCGGTGGATGACGAGACCGAGCCGCGCTTCCTGAAAATGAAGGTCGGACGACTGGAGAACAGCTGGACACGCAACTGCCTTGCTGTGGGGCTCTCGCAAGGCTTCGTCGAGCCGCTGGAGGCCACGGCGCTTCACATCGTCATCCACACCGCACTGGACTTCTCGCAAGCCTATGAGAGCGGCGGATTTACCGATCGGCACCGCGACACCTTCAATACGCGCATTGCCGAGCGGTATGACGGCATCCGCGACTACATCGTCGCGCACTATCGCATTAACCGGCGGAGCGACACAGACTATTGGCGCGAGAACGCGGCCAACCAGGCGCTACCGCAGGGTCTCAAGGACATGATGACCGCGTGGTTCACGCATAAGGACATTGGGCAGGCCAACCGTGAGATCTATGGCGCACAACCAGCCTATTCGCCGATGAGCTGGCATTGCCTGTTCGCAGGCTATGGCAGCTTCCCGCCGGACGAAAAGCTGCAACCTTTGCCCGAGGGCTTGAAGTCTGCCGATGTCGCGCAAGCCGCAGCGATGCTCGAGCGATGCACCGCCAATTTCCCCGACTACCGCATCGCCTGACGTCGCCTACGGGTCCGGCGTGTCGTCCGGCTGGTCGGTCGTCTGTGCACCCTGCACCACCTCGCCGGACTGGAAGATCGGTCCTTCGGTGGGCAGGCTTTCGGCACCATTTTCGCCAGCGACGACGACAGGCACCAGATCGCTGGACGGCGGCACGTCGACCGGCGCCTGGTCTTCGCCGGGCGCCGCAACGGGTGCGGTCGCAGGCATCGAACCGACGACCGTTTCACCCGGCTCCACCGTCACGGCCGGATCGAGCGGATTGACATAGCCCTGCACCGTCGTGGTCACGGTGGGTGGGCCGTATTGCGAATCCCAGGCCTGCAGATCGACGCGATACCGTTCGTAAGCGCGGAAGAAGTCTTCGAACACTGCCTCGATACGCGGCAAGGCTGTCGATGCGTAAACACCCAGCTCCCCCGGCTCGACCTGATTGGCTTCCACGCCGATCGCATAGGAGATGTCGCAGAAATCAGCCTTCGCCGGTGGCAGCGCGAAGTAGTTGTAGACCTGCGTCATGTAGGAATCCTGCACGTCGCGGAAGGTCGCGCCGTAACGCTGGCGAAACTCGCTTTGCAGGGCGCGGTTGGTGGCCGACAATTCGCGGGCATTCCGCTTCAGGAATGCGCCGTAATTGTCCACCATGCCGGTATATTGCGGCTCCAGGCAATTGAGAGCCGCGACGTTCAGCGCCGAGCGCAGGTTCCACGTCGTTTGCGCCGGTGTGAGATTGGCGTTCACTGTCTGCCGAACGCCGGACACGGCCGCGACCATCGGAATGGTCATGTTCGTCGTGGCATTCATCGGCGGCGTAGGCCGCGGTGGAATGACGACTGGCGCAGGAGGTGGAGGCGGCGGTGGAGGCGGAGGAGGAGGAGGAGGCGTGGCGCAAGCGGCAAGCGTGGCGAGGCCCGCGGCAAGCGCGGCGATGCGGACGGATTGTACGGTTGCGCGGCTCACGATGATGCCGACCCTCCTTTTGGTGCGACCCTCAGCCTTGCGCACCGATGCTTGATGCAAGCTGAAGGCGGGTTCATCCACTCGCCTAGCGGGATGATAGCGCAAAGAAAATGCCCGGAGCGAGAATATCGCCCCGGGCACATTTCGCTTGTCCCGTCAGTGAACCGACTGACCGCTATTCGCGGTTGCCGAGGAACTGCAGCAGGAAGAGGAAGAGGTTGATAAAGTCGAGGTAAAGCGAGAGCGCGCCCATCACGACCGCCTTGCCGGCCATTTCCGTGCCGCGCAGGTAAGCGTATTCTTCCTTCAGGCGCTGCGTGTCGTAGGCGGTGAAGCCTGCGAAGATCAGCACGCCGAGGATGTTGATGACCAGACCCATCGCGCCCGACTGGAACACGAAAGCATTCAGCAGCATGGCGACGATGATGCCGATCAGGCCCATCATCAGGAAACTGCCCCATCCGGACAGGCTCTTCTTCGTGGTGTAGCCGAACAGGCTGAGGCCTGCGAACGCCGCCGCTGCGGCGAAGAAAGCCGAAGCGACCGATTCACCCGTATAGATGACAAAGATGGTCGACAGCGACATGCCCATCAGGACGGCAAAGCCCCAGAACATCGCCTGCAATGTCGTCTTGCTGAAGCGGGCCACGCCGCCGAAGGAAATGACGAGGATGAAGGCCAGCGGGGCCAGCTTGATGATCCAGCCAAGACCGCTGACTTCCATCGAGCGGCCGTACGGCGTCTGGACCACATTGAATGCGGATTCGAACAATCCGGTATTCACGAACAGCAGCGCGACGATGCCTGTCAGCAGCACGCCCGATGCCATCATATTGTAGATCGACAGCATATGCGAGCGGAGCCCGGCGTCGAACGTGACACCGCGAGCCGTCGCGTCGCCAGCACGCGGTACGGACGTGACGTCCGGCCTGCGGTTGGTTTCGTTCCAATCGGCCATTGCAAAACTCTCCTGTATGCGCGGGCCCCAAGAGCCTTGCGCTTCTGTAGCACAATATCGTGTGATTACGCCGTAATTTCAAGCGAAACCGGTACAGGCATGCCTAACGCGGCGTGAAGGATATTCAGGCTTCCCCGGCCGCGTCGACCATCGCTGCGGCCAAGGCGTCTTTCGGCGATTTGTCGCCCCACAAGACGAACTGGAACGCGGGATAGAAGCGGTCGCATTCTTCTACCGCGATCTCGACCAACGATTGCGCCTGATCGAGGCCCAGCATGCCGCCCGCGCCCAGTAACGTACCGCTGCGGTAGACGAGCACCGATCCGCTGGACCAGATGTCGAAATGCCCCAGCCACATCTGCTCGTTCGCCAACGCTACCAGTTCGCGAGCATGGACGAGCTTCTCGTCCCCGATGCGCACATCGGGCAGGCATAGGATCTGAAGCACCTTGTCGTCACTGCGCCAGATGCCGCGAAGTTGGTATTTGGCCCAGCTGCCCTGGATTTCGCCGCAAATTTCATCGGAGGATGGCGTGCAGGGCCAGCCACGCGCCTCGAACAGGGCACTCAGCATGTCGAGAGGCGCTGCATCCTCTTCCGGCTCGTATCGCGTTTCTATCGCGCGCATTTTGTTTGACCCGTCTGTTCCATGAAGCCCTTGTGCGCAAAGGTTAATCGCCTTTGCAATCCGAGCGGTCACGTCGGCTGGGGAGAACGGAAAGCGCTTGTGCAAAGGCTGTGAACAAGCCGCGCGTTACGGATAGGCGGCGCTGTGCCCTAGTCGAGCGCCTCCACGACTTCGCCATCGTTACTGGCGAAGGTAAAGCTGTCGATTCCGAGCGCCTTCAGGCGATTGACGGCTTCGCGAGCATCCGCCGGCGAATCGTACGGACCAGCCAACAGGCGGTTTGCCTGGCCCCACGACGCGACAAACGGGCCCTTACCATCCAGCGCGCCTTCCGCACCACGCGCGATGCGCCTCCAGTCGAAGGCCAGCGCGGACCGGTCGCGCCCGGTGGCGACTTGCACCCAATGGCGCGCAGGATTGGCAGGTGGAGCCTCGCCAGCGGGCGCGGGCCTGGCGCCTTCGAGCGCGAATATCCGTTCGCCCTGCGGGCTTGTGTAAGCGAAGCTGTCGAGACCGCTCGCGCGCAGGCGGGCGACAGTCTCGCGGGCAGCCTGCGCGTTGTCGTACGGCCCCGCGAGCAGGCGATTGGCCTCGCCCCACGGGACTGTGAAGCCAGCCATTCCGGCCAGGTGGCCATCCGCGTTGCGCGTGATGCGCCGCCAATCGAAGGCGAGCGCGGCGATGTCCCGGCCGGTCGCCAACTGCACCCAGTGCCGCGATGGCGCTGCGGGCGGAGGTGGTTCGTCGCGCTCGCGTGGCGCCTCGATGGCGGTGATGTCGACCGCTCCTGCCCGCGGCGCAGATGCGTTGGACGCCGGAAGCGTGAAGCCGGCGAAAGCCTCGGCCATATCGGGTGGTGGAGCAGATGCAGGCGGGGGCGGAACGGCTACCGGTTGCTGGGCTTGTCGAACCGCCGCGGGTCGGTCCGCCGGCTCAGATGTCACTTGGGTCGGCCGATCCGCGATCGGTGGCAATTCCTGCGAACCATCTGGTGTGGGCGCCATCACGTTACGCACCGGCGGCTCTCGATCGGCCGGTGGACCAGCCGTCTCGGCAGCGGGCAATTCCTGCGGCTGGTTAGCCAGCCTCTGTGGATCTCTTGCTATTCGGCGAAGGTCCGAACGCCGCGCGATCCGTCTGTTCGGACGTGTTGCGCGCTCTGAAGCCTGGGACGTGGACGCGCCAAGCGCAGGACCCGACGGAGCCAGTGCGACATCGGCGGCTGGCTGAGCCGCATTGCCGCTTCGCCTGTAAGTAGCGATCTGCGTGTCGTCCCGACCGATCTCGCGAGTGCGCGGGAACACCCCAAGTGCGCCGGCCGCGGCCTGTTGCGCCGGGGTCAGTCGCGTCATGTAGCGAAGGTAGGGTTCGACCCGCGCCGCGCTGGAACCCATCATGTCACGCGCGATCCGGACGGCTTGGTCGGTTTCGCCGAGAATGGCCAGCCCGAACGCTCGGGTGCGGAATGCCGCATTGTCGCCCTGCTGCAGCAACGGCAGCAAGGTCGCCTCGAAACCGGCCTTGTCACCGGCAATTGCCTGGCTAAGCGCGAGGTTGCGCTGCACGGCGTCGCTTGCGCCATTCGCCAAGGCCAGCCGGTACAGGTCTTGCGCGCTGGCGGTGTCGCCTACGAGGTCGAAGGCCAGCCCACGCTCGGCAGCCATTCGCGCCGGACCAATCCCTGACTTCTCTGCCTGGGCGAACAGGCGCAGGGCCTCGACCGGACGGCGCGAGCGCGTGTATGCGCGGGCAAGCCCCAGCGAAACGCGCGCATTTGCGGGCGAAAAGGCCTGAGCCCTGCCGAAGAAGCCGATCGCTGCCGGAATATCGCCCAACTGGAGCGCCGCGTCGCCTGCGTCGAGCAAAGCGCCCAGGTCGCGATCGTCGCGCGCGAGTCGTTGCAGTGCCTCACCCAGTTCTGCCGAACCTGCTGGAGGCAAGGCCTGCACCACCTCCTGCGCAGCGGTATGCGAAGGAAGTCGCCAGCAACGCAGCGACAAGCGCACCGGATGCCAAGCGGGCAATAACTGCAGAAGGGGCCTGCGCCATGACGTGACCCTGATTTGTCGGCTAAAGGATTACTGATTGTTCTGACGACCGAGGAAGCGCGGAATGTTCAGACCGCCACCGTTATCGTCGTCATCATCGTCTTCGTCGTCATCCTGCGTGTTGCTCGATCCGCGAGACAGATTTGCCATGCGCTCGAACAGGGTGCTCCCCTGTGTCGATCCGCCACCTGCCGCAGCGCCGCCTGCTGCGGCTGCACCACCAGCGGCGGCTGCGCCAGTGCCAGTAGCACCTGCGGAACCATCTCCACCCGCCGAAGCGGAAGCCTCAGCTTCGGCATACGGCGTTCTGCGTGTAGGCTTCTGTGACAACGGGCTGTAATTGGGGTCGACCGGCTCTTCGATTTCTTCGGACAGATCGAGCGGCGGGGGTGCTGCGGAGTGCGCATCTTCGACGAAGCCTTCATCGGCAGCGCCGGCATGGAAGCTGTGGTCGACCGCAGGCGGCGGTACATTCGTCGCCTCGGTGTCGAGCTCGAGATCGTCCATCTCGTCGGCGCGCATGCCTGCGAGCGGATCGACGATGCCATCTACATCCTCGCCATCGACGTAACCTTCATCGCCGCCCTCGGATGGCGACAGCCCCGACGGGTTCATCAACGGCCCTTCTTCGTCCTGGCTGTCGTCATAGGCGACTTCGACCTGCGGCTCCGGCTCGTACGCGGGCTGTGCCTCATATTCCGGCTCAGGGGCGGGCTCGGGTTCGGGCTCGGCGGACAGGCCCTCGCTCAGTTCGAACGGCTCGTCTTCGGGCTCGCTTTCCTGCAGGTCCAGAACCGGGCGCTGCGGCGCGCGCTGCGGAGCCATGGAGAAGTTCTGCGGCTGTGCAGGACGCATGGTGCCGTCCTGCTCGATGCCCGTGGCCACGACCGACACGCGGATCTGTCCATCCAGATCGGGATTGAAGGCGCTGCCCCAGATGATGTTCGCATCCTGGTCGACCAGCTCGCGAATGTGGTTTGCGGCCTCGTCGACTTCGAGCAGCTTCATGTCTTCGCCGCCGATGATCGAGATGATGACGCCCTTCGCGCCGGCCATGCTGACGCCGTCTAGCAGCGGGTTGGCGATTGCGCGCTCCGCCGCTTCCAAGGCGCGGTTGTCGCCTTCCGCAGTGCCCGTGCCCATCATCGCCTTGCCCATTTCGCTCATGACCGAACGGACATCTGCGAAATCGAGATTGATAAGGCCGGGCATGACCATGAGGTCGGTAATGGAGCGTACGCCCTGCTGCAGCACCTCGTCGGCCAGCGCGAAGGCTTCCTTGAAGGTGGTGTCTGCCTTGGCAACGAGGAACAGGTTCTGGTTCGGAATGACGATCAGCGTGTCGACATGCTTTTGCAGCTCGTCGATACCGGCTTCCGCGCTTTTCATGCGGCGCGTGCCTTCGAACAGGAACGGCTTGGTCACAACGCCCACGGTCAGGACGCCTTTGCGACGTGCAGCCTCTGCGATGACCGGAGCCGCGCCCGTGCCCGTGCCGCCGCCCATGCCGGCAGCGATGAAACACATGTTCACGCCATCAAGCGCGTCCTCAATGTCTTCGACTGTTTCTTCGGCGGCTGCCTTGCCCACTTCGGGCCGCGCACCTGCACCCAGACCTCCGGTGATGTCGGGGCCAAGCTGGATGCGCTTTTCGGCAGGAGAGCTGGCGAGCGCCTGTGCATCGGTGTTGGCGACAATGAAGTCCACGCCTTCGATCTCGGCGTCCATCATGTTCGAAATCGCATTGCCGCCGGCCCCGCCGACGCCGACCACCATGATCCGGGGGCGCATGTCGTCGCTAGAGGCTGGTCCGATATTGATGCTCATTAAGGCTATCCCTCAGGATTAAAATTTGTGGCCTGGGCCGTATCGTGGTGGCTTCTGCCACAAAGCGAATCGCGTGTGCAAAGGTTAATTGGCGTTTTTCACAGACCTTCTCGGGGAGAAAAATCCGATTTCGTAGCGTCCTGTCAAAAATACTCCCGCACCGCCTGCACCATCCGGTTGACAAGGCCCAGTCCGGAATACCGCTTGGTCGGCTGGTAGCTCGGGCCGATGGTGCGGATGTCGATCGGATCTTCCGCGCCGTAGAGGCACAGCCCCGCCAGCGTAGCAAAACCGGGCGTGGCGTGCGCTTCAGGCAATCCGCGCAGCGCAGGCGGCCGTCCTCGGCGCACAGGCAGGCCCAGCGCGCCTTGCATGAACTCGGCCACTCCGTGCAGTTCCGCGCCGCCGCCGGTCAGCACCACCTGACCGCCACTCGCGCCGGAAAAGCCCATGGACTTCAGGCTCTTGCTGATCTCGGTCGTCATCGTGCCGAGCCGGTCGGTAACAATGGCAACAAGCTCTGCGCGCGGGATACGGTTCTGCTCGTCCGCGCCGCGCGCAAGCGGGCCGTCGACACCGTCGGAATTGGGCGAAATCGGGATCATCTCGCGGTGATCGCTAGGCGTAGCGATGGCAGAGCCTGCAACGCATTTGAGCCGCTCAGCTTGGTCGCGCCGAATGCCGAGCGAGCTGGCGATGGAATCGGTGATATCGTTCGATCCGACCGGAATGGATTTCAGTCCCAGCAACATGCCGCCTGCATGGACGGAGACGTTCGTGACCTGCGCCCCGATCTCCACCAGCGCCACACCCAGATCGCGCTCTTCGTGAGACAGGCAAGCATAGGCAGCGGCCAGCGGGCTTGCCACGACGCCTTCGACATCCAGATGCGCGCTCTGCACCGCTTCGATGAGATTTCGGACCGGCGCGCCTTCGGCCAGCGTTACGTGAATATCGACACCCAGCGCCTCGGCATGCAGACCGACCGGATTGGCAATGCCATGCGCCCCGTCGAGCGTGTAGTGAGCCGGTTGTGCGTGCAGCACCATGCGCCCGTCGGGCTGGATGTGATCGCGCGCAGCATAGAGAAGATGCTCGACATCGTCCTCGTCGATCCGGCGACCGCCGATGGCGATTTCGACGCTGGCGATCTTGCTCGACAGGCCGGCACCCGCGCAGCCGATCCACACGCCCGATACGCTGGTGTTGGCGCTCGCTTCCGCCTTCTCGACCACCGTGCGGATCGCCTGCGTGGCGGCAGCCATGTCGGTGACATAGCCGCGCTTGATGCCTTCCGCCTTACGGTGCGAGGAGCCGAGCACGACCATCTCGCCGTCCTCGCCCTGGCCGATGATCATGGCGGAGACGCGGAAGCTGCCGATGTTGACGGCGGCGTGCACCTTGGTGATGCGCGGCAAGGGCGCGTGTTCGGACTTCGCCATCACTCGCCGCTTCCAGCCGACATGGAGCGCGGGCACGGACCGTCCTCGCAGCGCAGATAGGCGCGGTCGGGCACACGCATGTCGATGGCGATGGCCTTGCCGCCGATCAGGCGATTGCGGCCGTCCATCTCGGCGAACTTGACCAGCGCAGCAGCGCCCTTGTCGCCTTCGGGCAGGGCGAGCAGCTGGCCGGTCTTGAAGGTCAGATTCCAGCGCCGGTTACCGATCCATTCCGCCGCCGCGATCTGAGGACGAAGCGCAGGCGCCGCGCCGAGCAACGTGTCGAGGTCCGGCACCATTTTCTGGGCGCCGGGGCCCAGCACCAGCAGCATTCCCTTCGCTTCCTCGCGCGAGACAGGCTCGAGCTCGTGGCCAGTGGCATCGACGAGGATCAAGCGGTCGGGCTTTTGCACCACTGCATGCGGCTGTCGCTCTACGATATCGATGGTAAGGAGGTCGGGAAGCTGTCGAGACACGCGGGCATCCTGGACCCAAGACAGTTCCGTCAGGCGCTCCCGAATTTCCGCGACATCCACCAAAGGCATGGGCCGCTCCTGCTCGCCAAGAACGCGCTCGTAGACCGCTTCCTCGCTCAGCCGCTCGACGCCCGTCACGCGGACACGATCGACTTCAAATCCCGCGCGGCTGGCGCTCTTTGCCAGTTCCGCGCGCGCCATGTCGGGCACGCCTGCATAGCTTGCAATTGCCCATGCCAGCGCCAGTCCGCCCGCCACGATCAGCGTCAGCCAGAACTTGTGCCACTGCTCTTCGGTAAAAGGCAGCGCCATCATCACGCGGTCGAGAATACCGGTGGTGTGCCGCTTCGCCGCCCGCGCCTTCTGGCTGCGCGAGCGCGCGGCGGCGGAGCGGCGCACGCCAGTCGGCTTGCGCTTGACCTTAGCCATCGCGGGAAGATTGGTCGCGCAAGGCCGCTTCGATAATCGTCTCGACCAGCTCGCCATATTCGATGCCGGCGTGTTTGGCCTGTTCGGGCACGAGGCTGAGCGGTGTCATGCCGGGCTGGGTATTGGTTTCAAGCACGAACAGCCCGTCCTCGCCCTCGTCCTCGTCCCAGCGGAAGTCCGTGCGGCTGGTACCGCGACAGCCGAGCACATTGTGCGCCTTCAAGGCGATGTCGAGACACAGCTTCTCGATGTTCGACGGGATCTCCGCAGGACAGATATGGTCGGTCATCCCATCGGTATATTTCGCGTCGAAATCGTAGAACCCATTCTTGGGCTTGAGCTCGGTGACGCCCAGAGCGCGGGGGCCATCGGCGAAGTCGACAACCGCCGTCGTCATCTCGCGGCCCTTGATATACGGCTCGGCAAGCAGCTCGTCGAAGTCCTGCCACGGTCCCTTGGCGCCGCGAGCAATCGGATTGCCGTAATTGCCTTCGTCCGTGACGATGGCAACGCCGACAGAACTGCCTTCGTTGACGGGCTTCAGCACATAGGGCCGCGCGATGGGATCGCGCTCGAACAGCTCGGCGCTCTTCACGATCCGCCCGCCCGGCATCGGCACGCCATGCGGCACGAGCGCCTGCTTGGTCAGCTGCTTGTCGATGGCGATGACCGACGTGGCGAGGCCGGAATGCGTATAGCGCACGCCCATCAGGTCGAGCATGCCCTGGACCGTGCCATCCTCGCCCGGCACACCATGCAGTGCGTTGAAAACGACGTCGGGCTTGGCCTCGGCAATGCGCGCGGCGACATCGCGGTCCATATCGATCCGGGTGACCTTGTGGCCACGTTCTTCCAACGCCTTTGCGACCCCTTCGCCCGACATCAGGCTGACAGGGCGTTCGTTCGCCCAGCCGCCCATAAGTACGGCGACATGATATGGTCCTTGTGCGCTCACGGTCGCCCTACTCGCTGAATTTCCCATTCCAGTTCGACGCCGGTCTGTTCGTACACGCGGCGCTTCACTTCTTCGCCCAGCCCTTCGATGTCAGCGCTGGTCGCGTCGTCCTTGTTGATGAGAAAGTTCGTGTGCTTCTCGCTCACTTGCGCGCCGCCACGCATCAACCCGCGGCATCCCGCGGCGTCGACCAACTGCCATGCTTTCTCGCCCGGAGGGTTCTTGAAGGTCGAGCCACCCGTCTTGGTGCGCAAAGGCTGCGAATTTTCGCGCGCCTCGGCAATCTCGTCCATCTTCGCGCCGATCTCTGCCGGATCGCCCGGCATTCCTGTAAAGCGGGCGCGCACGACGACCGCGCCTTCTGGCAAGGCGGAGTGGCGATAGGAATACTGCAAATCCGCTGCAGGCAGCGTGTGACACTGGCCGCCGGGCATCACGACATCGCAGTCGATAAGCACATCGCTAACTTCGCGCCCGTAGGCTCCGCCGTTCATGCGCACGAAGCCACCGACCGTGCCGGGGATGCCGCGCATGAATTCCAGTCCTGCAATGCCGCAGTCGCGCGCTGCGCTGGATACCAGGATGCCATGCGCGCCTGCCCCGCAATCGACGACGCATGTCTCGTCATCGATAGAGACGTCCGCGAACGGCTTGCCCAGCTTGATCACCACGCCCGGCACACCGCCATCGCGTACGATCATATTCGAACCGAGGCCCAGCGCCATCACCGGCAAGTCGCCGTCCAGCCGACGCAAAAACTCTTTCAGATCGTCGAGATCTTCGGGTTCGAACAACCAGTCGGCACAGCCGCCACTCTTGAACCACACCAGCTTGGCGAGCGAGGCCTGAGGGGTCAGCTTGCCACGCAGCCCGTCGGTGTCGATGGGCGCCTCGATGCCCCCGTCGACTGCGCAATCGGGCGCCATGCCGGTATCGTTATTCCAAACGTCGTCGGCTTGGTCGCTCACGCGGTGCGCTCCTTCTGGATTGCATCGACGAGGCCTGCGGCCCACTTCGTAATGTCGCCGGCTCCGAGGCATACGACCATGTCGCCCTCCTCGATCTGGCCCGCCAGTTCACGCGCTAGATCATCGCGGTTCTCGACCGTTGCGGCAGAGCGGTGGCCGCGCGACTTCAACCCATCGACCAGCGAGGCGGCGCTGACGCCGTCGATCGGGTCTTCGCCAGCAGCGTAGACCGGCGTGATGTAAACCTGGTCGGCCTCGTTGAAGCTGCTCTGGAAGTCGTCCATCAGGTCATGCAGGCGGGTATAGCGATGCGGTTGCATGACGGCGATGACGCGGTTCTTGGTTGCCTCACGCGCTGCTTCCAGCACGGCGCGGATTTCGACCGGGTGATGGCCGTAATCGTCGATGATGGTCGCTCCGCCCACGCTTCCGACATTCGTGAAGCGCCGCCGCACGCCGCCGAAGCTGGAAAAGCCGTTGCAGATGACCTCGTCCGGGCAGCCCATCTCGATCGAGACGGCAATGGCGGCCAGTGCGTTCTGCACGTTGTGGCGACCCGGCATCGGCAGGCACACGTTCTCGATCCGTCGGTCCTCCTCGCCGCGCTGGCGCACGATGACGTCGAAGCGATTGCCGCCTTCATGTGGCTGCACATTCACGCCGCAAATGTCTGCTTGCAGGTTGAAGCCGTAGGTGACCACGCGCCGGTCACGAACCTTGGCGGTGACTGCCTGCACCTCGGGGTGGTCGATGCACAGCACTGCCGCGCCGTAGAACGGGACGTTGTGAATGAATTCGACAAAGGCGTCCTTCACCCCGTCGAAGTCGCCATAATGGTCGAGATGTTCGGGGTCGATATTGGTGACAACCGCGATCGTGCCATCGAGGCGCAGGAAGCTGCCGTCGCTCTCATCCGCCTCGACCACCATCCAGTCGCTATCGCCCAACCGCGCATTCGAACCGTATTGCTCGATGATACCGCCATTGATGACGGTGGGGTCGATAGCCCCGCAATCGAGCAGGCTGGCGATCATGCTGGTGGTGGTCGTCTTTCCGTGCGTACCTGCCACCGCAATTGTGGATTTGAGGCGCATGAGTTCGGCCAACATTTCCGCGCGGCGAACCACGGGAATGCGGTTCTCCAGGGCATACGCGACTTCGGGATTGGTCCGCCGAACGGCAGTCGAGGTCACCACAACCGATGCGCCGTCGACGTTCCCGGGCTCATGCCCGATGTGCACTGTGATGCCCTGCTCGCGAAGCCGCTCGACCGTGGGGCTTTCGTTGAGGTCGGATCCCTGCACGCTGTAGCCGAGGTTGTTCATTACCTCTGCGATGCCTGACATGCCGATGCCGCCGATGCCGACGAAATGGATGATGCCGATGTCGGTGGGCACGCCCTTCATCGCGTCGTCTCCCGCTTCGCACACGTCGTCTTGGAGGTCTGCCCCGCGACCTGACCCTGCGTTGCGCCGCGCGCATTGTTTCCGCCTACGCGGATCACGTCCATCATGTCTGCTCCGCCAAAACTTTCGAGAAGGTCAGCCAAGTCCTCGACCGCTTTGGGCCGACCGCAATTCCATGCGGCATGCGCGGCATTCGCGAGACCTTGGGGATCGTCGGCCAATACGCGGATCTGCTTGGCAAGTTCCTTGCTGCCGAACTTCTCCTGACGGATCATGCGCGCGCCGCCGCACTTGACCATCTCGCGCGTGTTGGCGGCCTGATGGTCGTCGGTCGCAATCGGCAGCGGGATGAGGATGGCGGGCCGACCCACGGCGGTGAGCTCTGCAATCGTGGAGGCACCGGCGCGCCCGATGAACAGATGCGCATCGGCCAAGCGGGTCTGCATGTCCTCGAAATAGGTCGCCAGCTCTGCCGGAATGCCATGCGTGCGGTAGCGTTCGCGCACCGCGTCCAGGTCTTCCGGACGGCATTGCTGCGTGACTTGCAGACGCTGGCGAATGGCAGGCGGGAGCATGGCGAGGCCATCGGGCACAACCTCGCTCAGGATGCGTGCGCCTTGGCTGCCGCCGGTGACCAGCACGCGCAGCAGGCCATCCTCGCCATAGGCCGGGAACGGCTCTTCGCGCAGGCCAAGCACCTCTGCGCGAACCGGATTGCCGACGAGGTGGACCTTGCCTGCATGCGCTGGCTTCAGCCGCTGCACATCGGGATAGGCCGTGGCGATGGCCTGCACACGGCTCGCCAACAGACGGTTCACGCGCCCAAGCACGGCGTTCTGTTCGTGCACGACGGTCGGCACGCCCGCCGACGTGCTCGCAAGAATTGCAGGTAGTGACGGGTATCCGCCGAAGCCGACTACGGCGCTTGGCTCGAACGTATCGAACAGGCGCAGCGCCATGCGGCGGCCTTCCCACACGGCCTTCAGTCCCTTGAACCAGTGCAGCGGATTCTTCCCGAAGCGGCCAGCGGGCACGATGTGCGAGGGCATGAAGTCCGGCTTGCCCGGTATTTGCGCCCCGCGCTCGTCGGTAATCAGCGCGACGTGATGTCCGCGCCGGTGCAACTCTTCGGCCAGCGCGAAGGCGGGCAGAATGTGCCCGCCCGTGCCCCCCGCCGCGAGGACGAAGTGTCTGTTCGAGCTGGTCATTCCTTGATTTCGCGCTTCGGGCGCTGCTTGGTAATCTGCATCGCGCTGCCCTGCCCGATGCCCAGCATGTCGCCAAGCCCCCTTGTGCTGGTCTTGAGATAAGGATTGCGCCGCGTGATCGCAATCAGCAGGCCGACCGTCAGCGCAATCGCGATGGTCGAGGACCCGCCATAGCTGACGAGAGGCAGCGTCATGCCCTTGGACGGAAACAGCTGCAGATTGACGAGAATGTTGATGAAGGCCTGCCCGCCTAGAAGGGAGACGAGGCCCGTCCCGGCCAGCAGCGCGAACAGATCGTCCTCATCCAACAGCCGCATCAGCACGCGCCACACGATGGCGAGGTAGAGCAGCACGATTACCCCGCAGGCGATCAGCCCGAACTCTTCCCCGATGACCGAGAAGATGTAGTCCGTATGCGCTTCGGGCAGGCTCATCTTGCGCAGGCCTAACCCGTATCCGGCACCCGTCCATCCGCCGGCAAGCAAGGTGCGGCTGGCGAGATCGACCTGGTCGAAAGCCGTGCCGCCGCCAAAGAAAGCGTCGATGCGATGCCTCGCATTGTCGTAGAGGAAATAGGTCGCGGTGATTCCGGCCAGTGCCCCGCCGACCATCATCGCCAGTCGCTGCACCGGCATGCCGGACAGGATGACCATCACGAACCACACGCAGCCGAACAGGATCGTGCCGCCGAAATTTGGCTGCAACATCAGCAGGCCCGCGACCAGCACGAGCAGCGCTGTGACGACAGGCAGCACCGGCAGGTTCGGATCGCGCATCCGCCACGACAGGATCCAGGCCATCGCGATGGCAAAGGCTGGCTTGAGGAATTCAGACGGCTGAAACTGCATGCCGACCCTGATCCAGCGACGCGCGCCGTTGATCTCCACCCCGATGAACGGGACGAGGAACAGCAGGAAGAGCATCGCGGCACCGAGCAGAATGCCCAGCCGCCGCGCATTCTCGCGCGTCAGTAGGCTCGACCCGAATAGCACGCACAATGCCACGGCCTGCCAGGCGAGGTGGCGGTAGAAAAAGTATAACGGGTCGAGCGTCTCGCTGGCGGTCGACAGGCGATTGGCGCTGGCCGGACTGGCTGCGGCCACGGCGATCGTTCCCAGCGTCATCAGCAGAAGGACGAGCCCGATCAGCACTCGATCGACCTCGCGCCACCAGATTTTCAGCTGGCTCCAGAACGACATCTTTCCGCCCGGTATATGGGCCGGCTTGCGCTTGGCGCCGGGGACGAAGGGCTGCATGGCGGTCACTTGAGCGCCTCCACCAGCTCGCGGAAATGATCGCCGCGCTTCTCGAAGTCTGGTACTGGTCGAAGCTTGCGCAGGCGGGCGAGAGGAGGACGGTGTCGCCCGCCTCGGCATTGGCAGCAGCGGCAGTCACCGCGCGGTCGAGCGTCTCGCAATGCTCCACCGGCACGCGGCCTTCAAGCAGCGCGGCAAAGTCCGGCCCGGCCTTGCCGATGGTGTAGGCGGCTTTGACCCGGGGCAATTCAGCCTCGCACTCGCCCAGACCTGGCACTTTGGCGAGCCCGCCGAGAATCCAGTGGATGTTGTCGAAGGCTGCCAGCGCAGGTGCGGAGGCTGCGGTGTTGGTGCCCTTGCTGTCGTTCACGTAGGCGACACCGGAAAATTCGGCGACCCGCTCCATGCGGTGCGGGAGACCTGAATAGGATCGTAGGCCCGCGGCAATCTCTTCTTCGGACAGGCTCACAGCTTCGGTGGCGGCAATGGCCATCTGAGCATTCTCGCCGTTGTGTGGTCCTTGGAGACACGGCCATTCTGCCTGCGATCCCAAGACGGTCGCATCGCGAAGCGTTATTCCATCCTTATCGAAAACGCGCCAGACATCCCATGGATCGGTCATTACAAGGCGATCAAATGGCTCGAAACGCCACTGGTCTTCCGACTGCATCTCGAAAAGACGCATTTTCGAGGCCTTGTATTTCTCGAAATCTCCATCGTACCGGTCGAGATGATCCGGCGTGATGTTCAGCAGCACCGCCACATCGCAATCGAGCGAATAGGTCAGGTCGATCTGGTAGCTCGACAGCTCCAGCACATAGACCCCGCCTTCGGGCAGCGGCTCCTGCTCGAGGATCGGCAGGCCGATATTGCCGCCCATGGTGGTTGGCACGCCTGCGGTCTTGAGGATGTGGTGGACCAGCGCGGTGGTGGTGGACTTGCCGTTGGTGCCGGTGATGCCGACGACCTTGTGCGGCGGCAGGTCTGCCCTCGCCTGCGCAAACAGTTCGATATCGCCGATCACCGGCACATCGAAGCTGTCGGCATGCGGCTTGATCGGGTGGGTGTTGAGCGGGACGCCGGGGCTAACCACGACGCCTGCATAGCCGGTCAGGTCTGCCTCCAGCGGGTCACCAATTGCGCAACGCCCGGCATAGGGCTCGCGAGCCTCCGCCTTGTCGTCCCACACCAGCACGTCTGCGCCTGCCGCCAGCAGCGCCTCGACCGTCGCCCGGCCGGAGCGCGCGAGGCCGAGCACCGCGTACTTTTTGTCCTTCCAGGCGGGTGATGTGATCATCTCAGCTTGAGCGTTGCCAGCCCTAGGAGCGCGAGCACGATGGCGACGATCCAGAAACGGATGACGACCTTGCTCTCCGACCAGCCGAGCTGTTCGAAATGGTGATGGATGGGGGCCATGCGGAACACTCGCTTTCCCGTCCGCTTGAACCAGAAGACCTGGATGATGACCGAAAGCGCCTCGAACACGAACAGCCCGCCGACGATCGCCAGCACGACTTCGTGATGCGTCGCCACGGCAATCGCACCTAGCGCTCCGCCCAGTGCCAGAGAACCCGTATCGCCCATGAACACGGCGGCAGGTGGCGCGTTGAACCACAGGAAGGCAAGACCCGCCCCCATGATCGCCGCGCAGAAGATTGCCAGTTCGCCAGCGCCCGCGACATGCGGAATGCCGAGGTATTCGGAATAGTCCACGCGGCCCACCAGATAGGCGATGACCGCAAAGGTACCTGCTGCGATGATGACCGGCATGGTCGCCAGTCCGTCCAGCCCGTCGGTCAGGTTCACCGCGTTGCCTGCTCCCACTATGACGAAGGCAGCGAATACGAAATACAGCGGCCCCAGCTCGATGCCGAAATCGTTGATGAAGGGCACATAGAGGAACGTGTTGATCTGGCTGACGATGATGTAGCTCGCGATACCGGCAACCACGAATTCGAACAGCAGCCGCACCTTGCCCGATACGCCCTTGTGGCTGGCCTTGCTCACCTTGTCGTAATCGTCGAGGAAGCCGATCAGGCCGAAGCCGCCGGTCACCGCCATGCACGCCCAGACGAACGGATTGGACAGGTCCATCCACAGCAGCATCGCCAGCGTCAGACTCACGAGGATCATCAACCCGCCCATTGTCGGTGTGCCGACCTTGGCGAGGTGCGTTTGCGGCCCGTCCTCGCGGATCGGCTGGCCCTTGCCTTGCCGCACGCGCAGCATGTCGATGAAGCGCGGACCGATCAGCAAGCCGATCAGCAACGCCGTCAGCAGCGTCGCACCTGCGCGCGCCGTCTGGTAGCGCACCAGGTTGAAGACCCCCTCGAACTGGAAATATTCGGCAAGCAGAAACAGCATAGGCGCGCGCGCAGCCCTTTAGGTAAAGTGATCGACCAGCTTTCCGAGCCCGACCGAATTCGAACCCTTCACCAGGACCGCATCGCCTGCAATCAGGCCGAAATCCTCGAGCAGGGAAATGGCATTCTCGGCCGACGAGCAATGCTCCCACTCGAGCGGCTTGCCAAGCGAATTGAATGCCGGTTTCCCCAATTCCCGGGCAAGTGATCGCATTTCTTCGCCCACCAGGATGGCGAAGTCGACATCGGCATTGATGAGCGGTTCGGCGATCGCGCTGTGGAAGCCTGCGCCGAAATCGCCCAGCTCCTTCATCGCGCCCAGTACGGCGATGCGACGGCCCGACGGTGTCTGGCCGAGCTGCGCAAGCGTTGCGCGCATGCTGGCGGGGTTGGCGTTGTAGCTTTCGTCGATCAGCAGCGCCTGTCCGCCCGCAGCGGCCACCGAGTGGCGGGCACCGCGGCCCTTCAGGCCACCCATCTCGGCCAGCGCCAATCCGGCCGATCCGAGGTCGCCGCCCACTGCGCGCACTGCGGCAAGCACGGCGAGCGAGTTGGCCACCCAGTGCTCGCCCGGCTCGGCAACGGTGTAGCAAAGGCGTCCGGTGTCATACTCGCAGGTCACGAGGCTACCGCCATTCGCGCTGGGAATGGCATCGAGCAGGCGCATGTCGGCATGCTTCGCGCTGCCGAAGCTGACGACCTTCACGCCCAGCATTTTCCGCGATCGCGCGAAGCTGCTCGTAATGCGGCGTGTCGGTCGGGATGACGGCCGTGCCGCCGGGCTCCAGGCCCTGGAAGATTTCGGCCTTGGCGTCGGCAATGGCCTCCATTGAGCCCAAGTTTTCGATGTGAGCAGGCGCGATGGTCGTGATGACGGCGACATGCGGACGGGCCTGCACGGTCAGCTCGGCAATCTCGCCGGCGTGGTTCATGCCCATTTCGAATACGCCATATCGGCTGCGCGCGGGCATGCGCGCGAGGCTGAGCGGCACACCGACATGATTGTTGTAGCTGCGTGTCGAACGATGCGCGGCACCGCGACTGGCGCGCTCCAGAGCGGCGAAGATGGCTTCCTTCACGCCGGTCTTGCCGACCGACCCGGTGACGCCGATGACTTTCGCCTCGGTGCGAGCGCGCGCTGCCGCGGCGAGGTCGCGCAGAGCCTTGGTGGTATCCTCGACCAATACGTGCGGATAATCGACAGGGCGGTCGACGATTGCTGCCGCAGCGCCGTTTTCGAAAGCCTTGTCGAGGAAGCGATGCCCGTCCATCGCCTCGCCCTTGAGCGCAATGAAGAGGTCGCCTTCCACCACGTCGCGGCTGTCCATCTCGACGCCGGCTACCTGGAAGTCGCAGCTCGCCGTGCCGCCGACGGTTGCGGCAATCGATTGCGCGTCCCACAGCGTCAGCGGCAGGCGGTCGGAGGCGTCGCGCGGCCAATCGCGATAGGCGGGGTGGCGCAGGATTGCAGCGCTCATGTCGCGGACCCCGCTGCCTGCGCAGCGCATTCACGCGCCACCTCCACATCGTCGAACGGGTGCACGCGCATAGTCTCTCCTGATCCGATTATCTGCCCCGTCTCATGTCCCTTGCCCGCGACCAGCACGATGTCGTGCCTGTCCGCTTGCCCGATCGGCCGCCGCGATAGCTTCGCGCCGATCCCCGATCTCCGTTGCGCCCGGCGCGCCTTCCAGCACTGCCGTGCGAATAGCCGCCGGGTCTTCGCCGCGCGGATTGTCGTCCGTCACGATGACCACATCGCTGGCCTTGGCAGCGGCGCGGCCCATCGGTTCGCGCTTGCCATGATCGCGGTCGCCGCCTGCGCCGAATACGGTGATGAGCCGCCCGGTGACATGGGGGCGAAGCGCGGCGATGGCCGCTTCCAGTGCATCCGGTGTATGCGCGTAATCGACGTAGACCGGCGCACCGCTCGGCGCGATGACTGCGCGTTCGAGGCGGCCACGAACCGGCTGCAAGCGCGCCACGGCGTCCCACACGCGGCTGGCATCGACGCCGGTAGCAAGCGCAAGTCCCGCCGAAGTCAGCGCATTGGAAACCTGATAGGCACCGATGAGCGGTAGGGCGATGGTTCGCTCCGACCCGTCATGTTCGACAGTCAGCGTCTGGCCCAGCTGCGTTGGTTCACGATTGGTCAGGCGAATGTCCTCGCCCTGTTCTCCGACCGTCATGACCCTCAGCCCGCGCTTCGTGGCATGCTCGATAGCGCGCGCATTCCAGCCGCTTTCGCCCGAGCCCATCCAGACGACCGCCATGGCATCGTCGGACGACGACTTCGTCGAACAGCCGCATCTTGGCCGCGAAATAGTCTTCCATGCTGTCATGGTAGTCGAGATGGTCGCGGCTGAAGTTCGTGAACGCCGCCGCCATGACCGGCACGCCTTCGTTGCGGTATTGGGACAGGCCGTGGCTGGACGCTTCGTAGGCGACATGCGTCACCCCTTCGCGCGCCAGACCGCTCAGGTTGGAAAGGAAGGTGACGATGTCCGGCGTGGTGAGGCCGGTCGAGACGCTTTCGTCAGGCGTGGTGACACCGAGTGTGCCGATGCTGGCAGCAGGCTCGCCCGACATGCGCCAGATCTGGCGGGTCATTTCCACGCAGCTGGTCTTGCCGTTGGTGCCGGTGACCGCGACGATGTGCTTGGGGACCGGCGTGAAAAATTGCGCGGCAAGATGCGCGAAAGCCTTGCGCGGTGTGTCGCTGGCAATGTGCAGCGCGCCGTCGACCTTGGCTTCCGGTCGCGCGACGACGGCAACAGCGCCTGCATTTACGGCGGCCGGGATGAAGTCCTCGCCATTGACCTTGGTGCCTTGGAACGCGCCGAAAACCGTGCCGGGAGCGACCTTGCGGTTGTCGATGGCGAAGCCCGTCACGCTGGTGTCGCCGCCCGCCTCGCAAGGCAGTCCGGCAGCAGAGCACAGCTTAGCCAGCTTCATCCTGCGCCTCCGGGATCAGCGGCGTGATGGCGGAGATATCGATATCGCGCGTGTCGCTCGGGCGCACACCGATCAGCGGGCCAATGCGCGGTACGAGGTTGCCGACGATGGGTGCGGCGTTCCACGAGGCGGTGCGCTGATAGGAGCTGGCCAGCGTGCCCTTGGGCTCGTCCAGCATGGCGATGACGACATAGCGTGGGCGATCCATCGGGAACGCCGCGGCGAAGGTCGAAACGAGCGCGGTGCGGCGATAGCCCGCCGAGCCGCCCGGCTTTTCCGCCGATCCGGTCTTGCCGCCCACGCGATAGCCGGGCGCATCGGCGCGCTTGCCGGTGCCGTAAATCGAGATCGCACGCAGCATCTGGCGCATGCGGCTGGAGGTCGAGGCCTTGAAAACGCGACGCCCCTTCGGCGCATCGGCAGCGTCCAGCTTCTTCAGCGTGGCAGGGCGGTAGATGCCGCCATTCACCATCGCGGCATAGGCGCTGGCTAGGTGGAGCGGCGTGACTGCGATGCCGTGCCCGAAACCGACGGTCATATTCGTCAGCCGCGCCCATTTGTCGCCCGGCCACAGTGGGAACCCCTTGGCCGGCAGCTCGATTTCAGGCCGGTCGTTCATGCCGAGGTCGATCATGTATTGGCGCAGGCGCTCCGCACCCAGCTCGTCGGCAATCCGCGCGCTGGTGGTGTTCGACGATTCGATCAGGGTCTCGACCGCATTCATCTGGTCGGGCATCTTGTGGCTGTCGCGAATGGTGAAGCGGCCGACACGCACGGGCGACGTGTCGAAGTCGCGGCCCAGATTGCGGATGACGCCGCTGTCGATGGCGGCGGCAACGGTCAGCGGCTTGAAGGTGGAACCGAGTTCGTAAACCTGGTTGGTCACGCGGTTGAACATCAGCCGCTGGCCTTCCTCGTCGATCTTGTTCGGATCGAATTCCGGCAGCGACGCCAGCGCGAGGACCTCGCCGGTGTCCACGTCCAGCACGATGCCTGCACCGCCCTGTGCCTGCGTCAGCTTCATGCCGCGGCGCAGCTCGTCTTCCAGCGCGCCCTGCACGCGCACGTCGATGCTCAGCGCGACCGGTTCGCCGCGCGTGACGGGGCTAGAGAGATGGTCGTCGAAGACCTGCTCCATGCCGACACGGCCTTTGCCGTCTGCACCGACATAGCCGAGCACATGCGCCGCCATCTTGCCTTGTGGGTAGTGGCGGTCTTCTTCCATCGGCATTTCAAGCGCGAGTTCGCCGATTTCCTGCACGCGGTTGGCTTCTTCGGGCAGCAAGCGCTTGCGCAGGTAACCGGGCTTGCCGCTCGCCAGACGCTCGGCGACACTCGCCTCGTCCATCTCCGGGAAGATTGCCTTCAGCTTGGCCGCAACATCGGCAGGCGAGGCGACCAGCGGGTCATCGCCCTCGCCCATCGCTTTCGGATTGAACCACAGCGCATAGGCCGGAAAAGCGCGCGCAAGCGGCACGCCGTTACGGTCGACGATCTCGCCGCGATCGGGCAGCAACGCCGCTTCGAGCGATGTCGCGCGCGCTGCTTCTCCGCCAACGCCGAGATAGCCGATACGCACGACTGCAGCCGACGCGATCAGCGCGAATACGACGACGATCCAAAGGATGCGCCAGCGCGCCTGGTCGAGCGATTGCTGGCGAATGCTGACGAGTTGCACGCGGCCGCTCGCCATCGCCATGCTTACCGCCCCCGGTCCGCCTTGCAGTCCGGAAAATGCATTCACTGGCCGACCTCCACGAAGGCGACGCTTGTTCGGGTTGGCCGTGCGAGACGCTGGGCCAGGCTGCCGGCGGCAGCGCGGGCTGCGACTTGCGCGGGCGCGGCTTCGACTGAGGCTACGCGGGTCGGGCGCTCTGCCTCATCGTCGGCGAGCCACTCGTCGAACAGGCCTTCCTCTTCGGGCGCATCAACATCGGCGCGCGCAACACGGATCGGGCTCGGCGCATCGATGCCGCGCGGCGTGCCCAGCGCAGCCAGCTCGCGCTCGTGCTCGACATACTGGTCGGCGCGCGGCGCGTCGTAGCCGAACTCGACTTCATTCCATGCGGCCAACTGGTGCTGGCTGGCACGGGTCTGGAATTCGGTTTCCAGCATCAGCTTGGCACGCTCGGCCGCGATAATCTGACGCTCGATCAGGCGCACCTCGCCCTTCACGGCGTTGACCTTGAACGTCAGCGCAAGGAATGCGGCAAAGCACGCGGCCAGCACGGCCAGCCATCCGATTTGACGATAACGGGATTGACGCATCATTATGCTGCCTTCCGGGCTGGTGTGGAGGTGCGCACCGCATGGCGCAAGATGGAGGAACGGGCGCGCGGGTTGCGGGCAATTTCCGCCTCACCCGGTTTGATCGCCTTGGAAACGTCGCGAAATACCGGATCGCCTTGCGCTGCCATGGGGACATGACGCGAGGCGTTCGGGAAGGAAGATGCCTCGCGCAGGAAGCGCTTGACGATCCGGTCTTCGAGGCTGTGGAAGCTGACCACGGCTAGGCGGCCCCCTTCGCGCAGCAGGTGTTCGGCAGCCGACAAGCCTTGGGACAGTTCGTCGAGTTCGCCGTTCACGTGAATTCTGATGGCCTGGAAGGTGCGCGTGGCCGGGTCTTTCTTGTCGTGCGGCTTGTGGCCCACGGCCTTGCGCACGACGCTGGCCAGCTCGCCGGTGGTGCCGAGCGGGCGCGCAGCGACGATGGCGCGCGCAATCCGGCGCGACTGACGCTCTTCGCCATACTGGTAGATGACATCCGCGATGCGGCTTTCGTCGGCCGTATTGAGGAAGTCGGCAGCGCTTTCGCCGTCCTTACTCATGCGCATGTCGAGCGGGCCGTCGGCGGAGAAGGCAAAGCCACGCTCCGCCCGGTCGAGCTGCATGGATGATACGCCGATGTCCATGACCACGCCGTCGACCTTGGCTATGCCGATGCGCGCCATGGCATCGACCATTTCGGAAAACCGATGCGGATGGAGCGAAAGGCGACCTTCGTATTGCGCTTCGAGTGCAGCGCCTTCTGCAATCGCTTCGGGATCGCGGTCGAAGGCGTGCACATGCGCGCCGCGCTCGAGCAGCGCGGTCGAATAGCCGCCGGCACCGAAGGTCGCATCGATCAGCACGTCGCCCGGCTGCGGGTCGAGCGCTGCGACAACTTCGTTCAGCAGGACGGGGATATGGGACGCGCCGCTCATTTGCCCTTTGCCTTTGCATCGGCGAGAAGGCTGTCGCAGGCAGCCTTAGCGCTGGCCCAGTCGTCGCCCATCTCGGCGAGTTCGTCCGGGTTCCACAGCGTGAAGAAACGACCGCCGCCCTGGAAATACAGGCCGTCCTCGATCTTACCGAGGCTGCGCAGATGATCGGGCATGACGAAACGGCCACTGTCGTCGAAGGGGAGTTCGAGAAAGCCGAACAGCTGGCTGGCGCGCGTGTCGCGATCGAAGTCGCGGTTGAGAGCGGTGGCGCGGTCTTCCTCGCGATCGAGCTGCGCTTCCAGCTCTTCCTTGCGGGACAGGCCAAAGCCGACGAGGCAGTTCCAGGTCGGATGCTTCATCAGGCACAGCGTGCGCCCGTCGGAGCTTTCCTTTACCGATTTGCGGAAAAGCGGAGGAAGCACGAACCGTCCCTTATCGCCCGCAGGCGAATAGGCTTGTCCACTGTACCCTCCAAATTGCACGTTTTCGTCCCCAAAACGGCGTTGCACATCCCCCAAGGAACAACTCGTCCGGCACGCAAAAGCTGACGCTCCGCGAGGCCCGTCTCGGTATTAGCGAGTCGGGCTTTGACAGTCGGTTGTCCGATGGAGCGATTGTGTATCGCGGGACCGTTTGGGATGGAAGGGAAAATTACGGGATTTGACGGGAAGAATAGATAAACATCTGATAGGAATACAGAAAATTTCTTCGCTAGGTTTTGCTGCGTATACGCGTGACAACGCAATTCTGCGACGCAGCGACAACAGCGCAAATCGGAGCGAGGCTTATCCCGTGATTTCCCGACCTTTCGGAGGACGGCAATGAATCGGCGCTATCGTGCCACTTCGGGGCGCAGCGGAGCCAGTAGCGCACGCAAGGCGTCCCTCTGAAGCGCCGGGACCAAATTCAAATCGCCTTCCCAATCGAGCACGGCCGTATCAGCGAACAGATGCGCGATCCCGTCACCGCGTTTGCAGCGCGCTTGCAAGGCAACTTCACCCTCGATCGCGCATCCGGTCGGCGAAACGTCGGATGGCGTCGAGACGAAGCGACCGGACTGGTTCACGGGGATGACGATCTCGCCAGACGTGACCATTCGATCGCCTTCGTCCTGCTCCTCGTCATATTCGAGGCGCGCGCCAAGGCGCGACAAGATGGGTGAGAGGAGCGCTACGTCCTGTGGCCTGCGCCGGTCCCCGATGGCGTATTCCGAATGCCGGGTGACCATGGGGTCCGCCATGATGATCGCGGTCCCGCCCCCGGCCAGAAAGTTGTCGAACGCCACGTTTTCAGACGGCGCCAATGGGCGTGGCTGTGCCAGTAGAACCCGGTCCAACCCATCCAGCGCATCGGCCTCCAGCGTATCCAGCAGGACCAGGTCGAAGTACCGCTCGAGTTCGGTACGGACCCAATCAGGATCGCTTTCGCCGTTGAGCAACGACGGTATGTCACCGTCCTCGCCCCAATAGATCGGCAGTGTCGTAAACAGCCCGAGCTTCGGCCTGGTTTGCTGTTCTGCTTGTTCGGCAGCTGCGACATCGGCTGACGGCGAGCCATGACAGCGCGGCCAGACATACCGCACCGATACAGGCAAGGACGTGTGCCCAGGCGCATGTTATTGGTCTTCCGCCGGCACTGTCTCCGGCGCGGGCGCCTCTGGCTCGGTCTCGTTCGGCAAGTCGGGGACCACACCGGCATTGACCAGCGGATCGTTTTGCGTGGGTGCAGGTGTAGCCTCGAGCGTCGGCGCTGCTTCGGGAACGGCGGCCGCGTCCACTTCCCGCGTGCGATCCTGGATGAGACTGGCGAGACCTACCAGCAGGATCATCAAGACGACCCCGCCGATACCGATTTGCAGGCGCTGCACCGATTGCGCGCGTGTGCCGGCGAGCGGTACGTCGGCCGCCCGAAAACTGTCGGGCGCACTGCGCGTAAGGTCGAACGACGGTGTCGGTTTGCGCATTACAGAACGCTCTCGGTCTGCGAGCTGCTCGAGCCAGTCGAAGACCGGCAGACCCTTTTGCCGCAGCCAGTCTGGATTGTAGACGGTCGAAAGGTAGCGAAAGCCCGTGTCGCACAGGATCGTGGCAACGCGCGCGTCCTTGCGCCCCTCGGCGACCAGCTGCTTGCCGAGCGCGACGGCTCCGGCCACGTTGATCCCGCTCGAAAGGCCAAGGCACAGCCCCTCCTCGCGCAGCAGGCGAGCGACCCAGTCCAAGCCTTCTTCGTCGGAAATGCGGAATTGTGTGTCGATCGGCGCGCCTTCGAGATTGCCGGTGATGCGGCCCTGCCCGATCCCTTCGGCGACCGAGCTGCCCTTCGCCCTTCAGCTCGCCATTGGCGTAGTAGTTATAGAGCGCCGCGCCGTGCGGATCGGTCAGCGCGATGACGACGTTTTCGTCACGCTCCTTCAGTGCCAAGACCTACGCCTGCAATGGTTCCGCCTGTGCCAGCCGCGCATGTAAAGCCGTCGATCCGTCCATCGAGCTGGTCCCAGATTTCCGGGCGCCGTGCCTTCGATATGCGCCTTGCGGTTGGCGGTGTTGTCGAACTGGTCCGGCCCAGATCGCGCCTTCCGTTTCCTCCGCCATGCGGCGCGAGACGTGCTGGAAGTGGTTCGGGTCCGCATATTTGGTCGGCGGCACGGTGACCAGCTCGTGCGCCAAGCGCGCGCAAGGTGTCCATCTTCTCGCCCGACTGGTTGTCCGGCATCACGATGATCGTCTTGTAGCCCAGCGCATTGGCGACCAGCGCGATGCCGATGCCGGTATTGCCCGCCGTTCCTTCGACGATGGTGCCGCCGGACTGTCAGCTCGCCGCGCGCTTCTGCATCGCGGATGATGTAGAGCGCCGCGCGGTCTTTTACCGAGGCGCCGGGATTGGCGAATTCGCACTTGCCATAAATGTCGCAGCCAGCCGCCTCGCTCGGCCCGGCAAGGCGCACCAGCGGCGTGTTGCCGATCAGGTCGAGCGTCTGCTGGGTCAGGGGAAGCGCTGTCATGCGGCCAGGATTACGCCGCGATGCGTAGCGCGGCAACACACATCAATCTTCAGGCGCGATAGTAACCTTCAGGCCGTCAAGTTCCGCAGTGAACGGAACCTGGCACGACAGGCGCGAGGTTTCGCTGCGGTGATCGCTGCTTTCCAGCAGGTCGTCCTCGTCTTCGGTCATCGGCGGCAGCTTGTCCGGCAAACGCAGGATCGACATGCACGTGGCAGGTCGCGCAGGAACAACAGCCACCGCACAGCGCCAGCAATTCGTCGAAACCGTTATCGCGGATCGCTTCCATGACGGTCAGGCCGTCCTCGACGTCTATTTCGCTCGTTTCGCCTTCGCGTGTGGTGACGATCAGCTTGGGCATGTTCGCAGGGTCCTTGTCTTTTCGGCTTGCCCGGAGTGCGGGCGTTATGCGACGCGCTGCTATTGAATAGCGAGAGAGGAAGGCAAGCGGAGTGGGTCTGACAACGGCGCAATTGCGCGAACATCTCGATGCGGTGGCGGCTGACGACACAGTCGTGCGCGAGGCTTTGCAACGCGTCGGCTATCCCGAAGAGCGCATGCGCGAGACCGGCTATCGCACATTGCTGCGCACGATCGTCGGGCAGCAGGTCAGCGTCGCCGCAGCTGCATCGGTCTGGCGCAAGCTGGAGGCGGAGCTTGGCGAGGAGATGCAGGCGAGCGAGTTGCTGGCGCGCGATTTCGATACGCTGCGCGCTTGCGGACTGTCGCGGCAGAAGCAGGGCTATGCCCGGTCGCTGTGCGAACTGGTCGCGAGCGGTGAGCTCGATCTGGACAATCTGCCAGCCGATGACGAAGCGGCGATTGCCGAACTCACCCGGATCAAGGGCATCGGGCGCTGGTCGGCGGAGATTTACCTGCTGTTTGCAGAAGGTCGGCAGGACATCTGGCCAGCTGGCGATCTGGCGGTGCAGGCCGCCCTTGCACACTTTGCTCGACCTGCAGTGAGCGCCCGAGCGAGAAGGAAACGCGCGCCATTGGCGAACGCTGGAAACCCTATCGCGGCGCAATGGCCATTTTCACCTGGCACGCCTATGACAACCCAGCGCTTTAACGCATCGAGGGACGCTGACATGAGCACAACGCAAGGCCATCTTCATCACCGGCGGCGGATCGGGCATCGGCCGCGCAATCGCGCTGTATTTCGGCCAACGCGACTGGTTCGTCGGCCTCGGCGATGTCGACGAGGACGGCATGCGCGAAACGCTGTCGCAGATCGGGCATGGCTTTACCGCCATGCACCGGTTCGATGTGCGTGAGCGGGCGGACTGGGACTACGCGCTGGACGCGTTTCGCTACTGCGGCAGGCGGCCGGATCGATGTACTGGCCAACAATGCCGGCATTCCGCTGGGCGGCGCTCTGATCGAAAACAGCCCGGAAGAGATCGAGCGCTGCCTCGACATCAATCTGAAAGGCGTGCTGTTCGGCGCGCAGGCGGCCTACCCATACCTGAAGGCGAGCGCGCCGGGCAGTCGTGCCTGCTCAACACGGCGAGCGCAGCGGGCATTTACGGTACGCCAGCCGCCAGCGTCTATTCCGCGACGAAATTCGGCGTGCGCGCCATTACCGAAAGCCTCGATGGCGGAATGGGCGGAGGACGGCATCAAGGTGCGCTCCATCATGCCCAGCTTCATCGACACGCCGCTGCTCGATCATAATCCCAACGCGGCCAGCAACGAGGACATCCGCCCGCGCGTGACGGATGCCGGGCTGGAAATCACGCCGGTCGAGGACGTCGCCAAGGCCGCATGGGACGCGGTGCATGGCGAGAAGCTGCACACCGTCGTGGGCAAGACCGCCAAGAGCATGGCTTTCGGCGCGCGCTGGATGCCGGGCCGGGTGCGCAAGATGACTCGCACCGCCGCACGCCCGCTGGGCCGCTAACGGCGTCAGAGAAGCGCGTCGATCTTCTTCGCCATCTTCACATCGCGCAGGGACAGCGCCGCCTGCATCATGCGTGGTCAGCGTGATTTCGACCTTGTTGTAGACGTTGGACCATTCGGGGTGATGATCGTGCTTTTCCGCCATGCATGGCGACGCGCGTCATGAAGGCAAACGCCTCGCTGAAATCGTCGAATTGGAATGTGCGCTCGATTGCCTTGCCCTCGCGCGACAGCGACCAGTCGGGCAGCGCGCCTAGCCAGGTATCGCGCTCTTCCTGGCTCGAGTTCTTCGACGGGCATGGTGACAAATCCTCTCGTGCTTGTCCGTTCAGCGCCTTTTGCCTAACGCCTGCGCGCCATGCAAGCGCAGCTCAGCAGCAACCGACATTGCCTGCCGGCGCGGCGAGCGTTTGCTGTTTGCCGAACTGTCGCTGCGAATGCGGCCCGGGCGAGGCAGTGCAGGTGACCGGCGCGAACGGTGTCGGCAAGTCGAGCCTGCTGCGCATTCTGGCGGGATTGTCGCGACCATTTGCAGGCGAGGTTGCGACGCAAGGCGGCATCGGACTTGTCGATGAACGGCTGGCGCTCGACCCGCATCTGCCGCTGGGCAAGGCGCTGTCCTTCTGGGACCGGCTGGATGGTGGTCACGCGAGTGCGCAGGCGATGTCGCTCTGGCAGTTGACTGAGCTACTCGACGTGCCGGTGCGTTATCTGTCGACCGGTCAGAAAAAGCGTGCCGCGCTTGCCCGGCTGACGAGCGCAGCCTGTCCGATCTGGTTGCTGGACGAACCGCTGAACGGGCTGGATAGCACGGCGCAGGACACTCTGTCCGATGCCATCGCGGAGCATCGCGTGCAGGGCGGCATAGCGATCGTGGCCTCGCACCAGGCGATCACGCTGCCGGACGCCGCACAAACTCGCCATCGAGAAGCTACGCAGCATGAGCGCCGTCTTGCCATCTCCTGCGCCGGGATCTGGCGCGCCTGTTGCCCGGTGGACAAGGCGGTGGCGTGTTGCCGCTGCTCTTCTTCCTGGCCGTCGCCATGCTGTTTCCCTTCGCCGTGGGACCGGAGCCCGACCTGCTGGCACGAACCGGAGGCGGGATCATCTGGGTCGCCGCCCTGCTCGCCGCGATCCTGCCGCTGGAAAGGCTGGTGGCGGACGATCTGGAAGCAGGCGTCTTCGACCAGCTGCACCTTCGCGGCATCAGCGAGGAGCTGGCCATGGCCTCGCGGCTGCTGGCACACTGGCTGGCCTTTGCGCCGCTCCTGCTGGTCAGCACGTTGCCCGCCGCCGCGCTGCTCGGACTGGACGGACAGACTACGCGCACTGTCATGCTCGGGCTTGCTGGCAGGCACGCCGGGGCTCGCCGCCATCGGTCTCGCCGTCGCCGCGCTGACGGCAGCGTTGAGCGGCGGCGCAGCACTTGCCGGGTTGATGGTGGTGCCGCTCGCCGTGCCGATCCTGATTTTCGGCGCAGGCTCTCTGGCGCGGCCGGACACGGCTGGACTGCTACTGACCGCCGCCATCAGCCTGGTGCTCGTCGCCCTCGCCCCACTTGCTGCGGGTGCGGCCTTGCGCGCCGCGCGAGAGCTTTAGAGCTGCTTGCTTAGTAAGGCGGCTTGTGCAGGCCGCGCGGGCTTAGCGTGAAGATCTCCACACCGTCTTCGGTAATGCCGATCGAATGTTCGAATTGCGCGGACAGCGACTTGTCGCGCGTCACGGCAGTCCAGCCATCGCTCAGCATCTTCACGTGCGGGCGGCCCAGATTGATCATCGGTTCGATGGTGAAGAACATGCCCGGTTTCAGTTCCGGTCCGGTGCCGGCTTGCGTCCGGCATGGATCACTTCGGGCGCATCGTGGAACAGGCGGCCAAGCCCGTGGCCGCAGAATTCGCGCACCACGCCGTAGCGGTGCGACTTGCGCATGGTCCTCGATCGCCGCACCGATATCGCCCAGCCGCGCGCCGGGTTGGCTGGCCGCCTCGATGCCCAGCATCAGGCATTCATACGTGATCATCGACCAGACGCCGCGCCTTCAGCGGAGGATCGCCCACAAGATACATGCGGCTGGTATCGCCGTGCCAGCCATCGAGCAGCGGGGTGACGTCGATATTGACGATGTCGCCATCCTTCAGCGCCTTGTCCGACGGAATGCCGTGGCAGATGACATGGTTGATCGAGATGCAGCAGCTATGCGTATAGCCGCGATAGCCCAAGCGTGGCAGGCACCGCGCCGCCATCCAGCATCATTTCGCGCACCTTGTCGTCGAGCTCGCCGGTCGTCACGCCGGGCTCGACGAACGTCGGTCAATTCGTCGAGGATCTCGGCCGCCAGCCGCCCGGCCTTGCGCATCCCGTCGAACCCTTCCGGCCCGTGCAGCTTGATGGTGCCGTCGCGGTAGACGGTCTGGTCGCTGTCGATCATCTGATATTCGGTCATGTGCGCCCATGTAGTCGCTCTTGCCTCCGAAGACGAGTCCCGCGATAGCCCGAGCGAATGGAACGGCGCCGCGCGCGGTCCATTACCAAGCAACACCAAACCATAGGGCAGACCGTACGATGGCCGACAAAGCCGACCTCATCCAAGCCGACCGCGGACAGGACGCGATCGCTATCCATCTGGTGAACAAGGACGGGTTCGCCGAATGGGCAAAGTCGCTCTCCGCTGGCCAGCGGGCGGCGCTGGAAGCGCAGAAGTTCGACGGCGGCGGATATCAGGTCGGCCATCGTGCCGGACAGGGATAGCTGGTTCGCGGTCGGCGGGGTCGCCAATCCGGACGAATTGTCCAGCTGGTGCCTGGCCAAGCTGGCCGAGGTGCTGCCCGCCGGCACCTATCGCCGCGCCAAGGGCGAGCCGGGGCCGGCCCTGCATGGCTGGCAGACCGCGCAATACAGCTTCGATCGCTACAAGACTCGGACGATGCGCCGACGGGTCCGCGCATCCTGCTGACCAAGGATGCCAAGCGCATCGACGCAGCGATGGCAGAAGCGCGCGCCGTCTGCCTGGTGCGCGATCTGGTCAACACTCCCGCCGAAGACATGGGGCCTGCCGCGCTGGAAGAGCAGTGCGAGAAGCTTTCGCGCGAAGCATAATGGCAAGCTGACCGTGACGCGCGGCGACCCGCTGGAGCAGGAATATCCGATGGTCCACGCGGTCGGCCGCGCTGCCGCCCGCCATCATGCGCCGCGCATGATGCATCTGACGTGGGGCAAGGAAAGCGATCCGGTGCTCGCCATCGTCGGCAAGGGGGTGTGCTTCGATTCTGGCGGACTGGACGTGAAAAGCAGCAAGGGCATGCAGCTGATGAAGAAGGACATGGGCGGCGCGGCGCATGCCATCGCGCTGGCCGGCCTCATCATGGGCGCGAAGCTGCCGGTGCGCCTGCATCTGCTGGTCCCGGCGGTCGAAAATGCGATATCGAGCAATGCCTTCCGTCCGGGCGACGTGCTGAAAACGCGCAAGGGCATCACGGTCGAAATCGGCAACACCGATGCAGAAGGCCGTCTTATCCTGGGCGATGCGCTGACCCGCGCGAGCGAAGAGACGCCCGATCTCATCATCGATTTCGCCACGCTGACCGGCGCGGCCCGCGTGGCACTGGGTCCGGATTTCCCCGCGCTGATGACCCGCCGCGATGCGACGGCCGACGCGCTGATCGAGGCAGGTCGGACGTCGATGACGAGCCGTGGCGTTTGCCCCTGCCCTCGATCTATCGCGAATGGCTGAAATCCGACATTGCCGACACGAACAACGCACATGGCAATGCCTATGCCGGGGCCAGCGTGGCAGGCCTGTTCCTCGACAAGTTCGTCGCCGACGGCATCGACTGGGCACATTTCGATACCTTCGCCTGGCGCCCCTTCGCCAAGCCGGGTCGACCCAAGGGCGGCGAAGCGTACGGTCTGCGCGCCGCGTTCCACATGCTGCAGAACGGTTCGAAATCGGCATAGGCGACCGCAGCTGCCCGACTTGCCCGGATGCGGACGCGCGGTTAAGCGCGACCGGGCAACAGGGAAACCCGTGTTTTGAGCGAAGCTGCACCCTATAGCTGCCCGAAGGCATCGTCGGTCTGACCGGCAAGGTCGACAAGCCCGCGCCCGGCACTTTGCCCCTGCGCGGCGACCTGGCCCATATCGCGCTCGCCGAACGCTATCTGGCCGCCCACTACGTGATCCCGCAGATGCGTACCGTCGGCGACGAAAGACGTGACGCTCAAGCTGGCAGCACGCGACGATGCCGAAGACGGTGCGACGCTGGCGGCGGGCAGCACGGTCGAAGTGCTCGACTGCGAAGGCGACTGGATGTGGCTGCAGCGGTCCGGAGGGGCCGAGCGGCTATGCGCGCTCCGCCGCGCTCGCCCCGCGCGATGACGCATAAGGTCTTTATCGACGGCGCGGCGGGAACCACCGGCCTCGAAATCGCACGACCGGCTGGCAGGGCGCGAGGAATTCGATCTGCTCACGCTCGACGATGCGCAGCGCAAGGACGCGTGCGCGGCGCGAGGCCCTGAACGAGGCGGACATCGCGATCCTGTGCCTGCCCGACGATGCGGCGCGCGAGGCGGTGGCGCTGATCGATCCGGCATCGCGGCACGCGCATCATCGACGCATCCAGCGCGCACCGCACGGCCGATGGCTGGACTTACGGCTTTCCCGAACTGGTGGGCGCGAGACGTGTGGCGGACGCCATGCGGGTCAGCAATCCGGGCTGCTACCCGACCGGCTTTCTCGCGCTGATCGCACCGCTGGTGCGCGGCGGACTGCTGCCCTGCCGACTGGCCTTACACGGTCAACGCCGTCAGCGGCTATTCGGGCGGCGGCAAGGCGTTGATCGAACGGTTCGAAGCAGGAAGACGCGCCGGCCTTTCGCGCCTATGGCTACGACCTGGCGCACAAGCATCTGCCCGAAATGCAGGCACATGCCGGGCTCGACCATCCGGTCATGTTTGCGCCTGCGGTGGTGTCCGGCCTATCGCGGCATGATTGTCGAGGTGCCACTGCATCTGGGCGCGATGGCAAACCAGCCCGCAGTCCGATCAGCTGCGGGACGGCTCTCAGGCATTCTACGATGGGCACGCAATCGTCACGGTCCAGAAGGATCGCACTGCCGGCGAACTTGTTGCTGGCACCGAAGCAGCGGCGCCATCCGACGCGCTCGAACTTTCGTCTTCGGCAACGAGGGCGGCTGGAACGCCCGGCTGGTCGCGCAGCTCGACAATCTGGGCAAAGGCGCGAGCGGCGCTGCGGTGCAGAACCTCAACCTGATGTGCGGCCTGCCGCAAACAACCGGGCTGCGCCTACCGCGCATTGCGTCAGTTATCGTCTGTTATGCACGGACTATGCCTGATTAGCCCTTGCAACCCGATCATGTTGCGCATGCGGCCATAGCGGCTGAGATTCTGCGGAACCCAGCCCGTCTGGCGGTATTGGTACTGATAGACGCGCGATTCGCAGCTTTTGACGATACAACTGACTGCAGGGGGCATCACGCGGTGAAAAAGATCGAAGCGATCATCAAGCCGTTCAAGCTGGACGAGGTGAAGGAGGCGCTGCACGAAGTCGGCGTGTCCGGCATCACCGTGACCGAGGCCAAGGGCTTCGGACGGCAGAAAGGCCACACCGAACTGTATCGCGGCGCCGAATATGTCGTCGATTTCCTGCCCAAGGTGAAGCTCGAAGTCGTCGTGCCTGACGACATCGCCGAACGCGTCGTCGAAGCCATCGCCGACGCAGCGCAGACCGGCCGCATCGGCGACGGCAAGATTTTCGTCACCCCTATCGAAAGCCGCCTGCGCATCCGCACCGGCGAACGGGATGACGACGCCATCTAATCGCGCGATCCGACTTTCCCTGCCGCTTAGCGCGCGGACCACTCACGAATGCAATTCAACGAAGGACATACCGCACATGGCCAACCGCAAAGGACGTATCTGAAGCAGATCAAGGACGAGGAAATCGAATGGGTCGATCTTCGCTTCACCGATCCCAAGGGCAAGTGGCAGCACCTGTCCATGGTCGCCGCGTACTCTGGGTGAGGACGAGCTGGAAGACGGCCTGATGTTCGACGGTTCGTCCATCGCCGGCTGGAAGGTCATCAACGAAAGCGACATGATCCTGAAGCCCGATCTCGACCGCGTCTATATCGATCCCTTCAGCGCCACGCCGATGATGATCCTGTTCTGCGACATCGTGGAACCCTCCACCGGCGAACTCTACGCGCCGCGATCCGCGCTCCACCGCCAAGCGCGCCGAGGCTTTCGTCAAGTCCACCGGCCTTGGCGACACGATCTATGTCGGCACGGAAGCGGAATTCTTCATGTTCGACGATGTGCGGTTCGAAGATGGCTATGCCGGATCGGGCTTCGCCATCGACGATGTCGAACTGCCGACCAATTCGCGGCAAGGAATACGAAGGCGGCAACCTGGCCCACCGTCCGCGCGCCAAGGGCGGCTATTTCCCCGTCGCGCCGGTCGACAGCGCCGTCGATATTCGCGGCGAAATGGTCACCACCATGCTGGAAATGGGTCTGCCCTGCGACAAGCACCACCACGAAGTCGCCGCCGCGCAGCACGAGCTGGGCGTGACCTTCGCCAGCTGGTGGAAACCGCCGACAACATGCAGATCTACAAATATGTCGTGCACCAGGTCGCCCATGCCTACGGCAAGACGGCGACGTTCATGCCCAAGCCGATCAAGGACGATAACGGGTCGGGCATGCACACCCACATGTCGATCTGGAACGATGGCAAGCCGACCTTTGCCGGCAACGGCTATGCCGGCCTGTCGGACAATTGCCTCTATTACATCGGCGGCGTCATCAAGCACGCCAAGGCGCTGAACGCCTTCACCAACCCGACCACCAACAGCTACAAGCGGTTGGTGCCGGGCTTCGAAGCGCCTGTGCTGCTCGCCTATTCGGCGCGCAACCGCTCGGCGTCGTGCCGCATTCCCTATGGTGCGGGCGACAAGGCGAAGCGGGTCGAGTTCCGTTTCCCCGATGCGATGGCCAACCCGTACCTCGCCTATTCCGCGCCTGCTGATGGCCGGTCTCGACGGGATCCAGAACAAGATCCATCCGGGCGAGGCGATGGACAAGAACCTGTACGATCTGCCGCCGGCCGAATTGGCCGACGTGCCGACCGTGTGCGGTTCCCTGCGCGAAGCGCTCGAAGCGCTGGAGGCCGATCACGACTTCCTGCTGCAGGGCGATGTCTTCACCAAGGACCAGATCGACGCCTATGCCGAACTGAAGTGGGAAGAGGTCATGCGCGTCGAAACCACGCCCAGCCCGGTGGAATTCGACATGTATTACAGCGCCTGAGGCAAGACCTTACAGCTGAACGAGGGCGTCCGGTTTCCGCCGGGCGCCCTTTTCGTGTCAGGGCTGCGGAATGGCCCGCCTATACGCTTTCTTAGTCCCTTCGCCCTAAGATTTGGCAGCATGGACAAGTGCGGCGGGGCAAAGCGAGCATGAATTTCTGGCGCAAGGATATTGCGGAGGACGTCTCCGACGCGCGTGCAGACAAGATTCTGCCGAAGAAGAGGCGTAAGCAGACACCCGGGGCAAAGGGCCTGTCGGCCGTGTCGATCGGCCGCCGGGACACGCGCAGCACGCACCAGCGCAACGAAGACCGTTATGTTCTTTCGGGCACCAAGGCCGTCGCCAAGATCGACGAAGACAAGCACGATGTCGAAATCCTGAATTTATCGTCCAATGGCGTCATGATCGCCCATGACGGGGCACCCGAAATCGGTCAGCGCATCTCCATCGCTTTCGACGACTGCGCTCCCATCAGTGCGGAAATCCGCTGGATCCGCGCGGGTCGGATCGGAATGGAATTCGCCGCCGAAACGGTCATCATCGCTGAAGCAGGCGTGCAGGACTTCATCATCAAGACAATTTCGCGCGACCGCGCTGCGGCCCACTACCAGCCCGATGCCAAGATCGGGGCGGAGCAGCGCGGCGTGGATCAACGCCACGATCTCGTCTGGCTTGGCAAGCTGTGCTGGGGCGCCCATTCGGTCACTGCCCGGCTGCGCAATGTTTCCGCCACCGGCGCCATGGTCAGCGTATCGAGCGATGTATCGCTTACCAGAGGCGACCAGGTGGAGTTGGTGCTGGAGACGATCGGCAAAACCCGCGGGAGCATTCGCTGGATCGCCGGGAAGCAGATCGGTATCGAATTTGCCGAAGCCTTCGATGTATCGGGACTGGTGCACGAAGCGTGCGCCCAGCTCGCACCGCAGGACGATGCGCAGGGCCTGGCCCCCAATCGATCTCGACCGCAGGAAATGGCGGACGAAGGCGATGACATGACCGTTCGGCTCGGGATGGTGGAAAACCCGCACTGCACACCGGACATGCAGTACGGCCGCCTGACGATCGACGAGGTTTATGCAACGCTTTATCCCAACGGAAAGCCCGTAGCTGACACCAGCGAACCGTAAAGCGCCTCCGCCGGCCACATAGCATTTTCCTACCCGGGTAATGTATGCCTAATACCTGCGCCTCTTTATTTTCACGAGGCGCAGACCATGATCCGCAAGACATTCTTCGACCATATTCGCCGCATGCTTGGCCGCGGCTTCTCGCAGGCCGAGGTGGACTCCATCGACAGCGCTCTGGACGAATTGTCGCAAGACCGTGTTCCAGGTGTTCCAAGCTGTAGGGCGTCGCCTGTCGCAATCCAACTCATCAAGGAATTCGAAGGCTGCGCACGTCTGCGGCCCGACGGGCTGTACGACGCCTATCCCGATCCTGGCACAAACGGCGACCCGTGGACTATCGGCTGGGGCGCCACCGGGCCGGATATCGGGCCCGGCACTGTCTGGACCAAGGAACAATGCGATGCGCGGCTGGAAGCGGACGTCGCCAGATATGCAGAAGAGGTGTGCGACGCTTTGGCAGGCGCACACGTGACGCAGCCCCAATTCGATGCGCTGGTCAGCTTCCACTATAACACCGGCGCCATTGGCCGCGCCACGCTGACCCGCTTGCACCGCGAAGGTCAATTCGATGCGGCCGCTGACGAATTTGCACGCTGGAAGTTCGCCGGTGGCCGCGTTCTGAGAGGGCTGGTCCGCCGACGCCGCGAGGAAGCGCGCCTGTACCGATCCGGTGAACGCCGCGCCTGACACTGTCACTTGCGTCGACACTTGTGCCGGAACCGACCTGCAAGCCGCATGGTTGAAAGGGGCAAAGGAGTTCACGCAATGAAACGTCTAATGGCCGGAATGGCAGCGGTCGCCCTCGCGGCAAGCGGTGCCTACGCGCAAGGACAAGGCAACGGTAATGGCAATGGCAATGGAAATGGCAATGGCAAGGCCAACAAGCCTGCAGCCGAACAACAAGGCAACGGCAACGGCAAGGGCAATCGAGCCGAGCGTGGTCCCCAACGTGGCGGTCAGGCGGATCGCGGTTCCGAGCGCCGCGGCAACGACGCACGCGGTCAGGGCAACGGCCGCTCACAGGCTCAGCGCGGACCCGATCCCCGAACCCAGCAGCAGGGCGATGGCATCCGTGGCAACGCAAACAGCGCCGACCTGCGCGATGTCCGCGTGCGGTATGACGATCGACGCGGCGACGACGATCGGCGCATCCTGCGAAGCGGTGACCGCGACATTCGCTGGCTTGTGCAGGACCGCGACCGCAGACTGGTCGATGGCTGCCCTCCCGGTCTCGCTAGGAAGCGCAACGGCTGCAACCCGCCGGGCCAGCTACGCGACAGCGACCGCCGAAGCCTGTTCGGTTACGCCTATCGACCAAGCCTGTTCGGACTCGGCAGCTACGACCGGCGCGCAGACTACTACTATCGCGACGGCTACCTCGTCAGATACGGAGACCGAGGCGGTATTGCCAGCTGGCTCCCGCTGCTGGGCGGAGCGCTCGGCATCGGCAATATCTGGCCAAGCGGCTATGACAGTTACCGCGTGCCCGATTATTATGTCGACTATTACGATCTGGGTGGGCCGGACCGCTACCGCTACGCCGATAATGTAATCTATCGCGTCGATCCGGAAGATGCCGCGATCACTTCGATTGCGGCGCTGATAACGGGAGACCAGATAACGGTCGGCCAGCCGATGCCGCGCGGGTACGATGTGTACAACGTGCCCTACGCATATCGCGACCGGTATTACGATACGCCGCAGTCCAATTACCGTTACTCGGACGGCTATGTGTATCAGGTCGATCCCGAAACGCAGCTGGTGGCAGCAGCCATCGACCTGCTGATCTGATCGGGAGACGCTTGATGAAGACCTTATTCAAACCGTTCGTGCTGTCCGTATCCGCGGCGTGTCTGGCCTTGTTGCCCGCCTGCAGCGCGTCCGACGACGAAAACGGTGATCCTACTGTCACCGAAGATAAGAGCGAGGAGACGATTGCCTCGGCGCTCGGCACTCTGCCCGACATGACTGCAATGAATTCGGCCATCTCGTCGGCAGGGCTCGGGTCGATCTTCGATGGCCCTGGCAGCTATACGGTGCTTGCGCCGAACGACGAGGCGTTCCGGGCGCTGGGCGACAATGGCGCAGCGCTGCTGGAAGAAAGCCAGCGACCGCTTCTGGTCGGCATTTTGCGCAACCACATCCTGCCCGGTCACTTGACGCCGGAAGACATCGGTGCGGCAATCGATGCGCAAGGGGGCGAGGTGACGATGACCACCCTGGGCGACGGCACGGTGACATTCTCGCGCGAAGGCGGCGCCGTTACCGTGACGAATGGGTCGGGTGCGACGGCGCAGCTTGCGTCGAATTCGACAGCGGGGACAAACGGCGTGATCGTCCCGCTCGACACGGTTCTGACGCCTTCCGAATAATAGAGATCTGTAACTCGCGCAGCGTCAGTAGTCGCGGCTGATTTCCGCGACCACGCTTTCGCGACCGATGGTCGAAATGCTCGCGAGCAGCGAAAGCCAGCTCGTGATGCGGAACTCGACTTCGGTCGCGCTATAGCCGCGCCCGTCGGTGATGATCTCGACATAGAAGCGCCGACCGAGGTTCTTGCCCAGCGCCACGCCCGTCTGTCGGCCCAGCGCCGCGTCCGCAGACACGATCCGCAGTCGGTCGAGCCCGATGGCCGTGCGCAACTGGTTGATCGGGTCCATCCCGCCGCCACCGCGCAGGCTCGCGACCGCCGCTCCCAATTGCAGGGCATCGGTCGCCGAAAGCTCTGTGATGGAGCCGCCGAACAGCAGCCGCGCAAGGATCTCTTCCTCCGGCAGGGCCGGGTCGGATGTAAATGAAATCTCGGTCTGCTCCGGCGTGCCTGTCACCGAGACGATGACTTCCGTACCATTGCTCTCGGTCTCGGCCCGGATGTCGAGATTAGGATCGATCGGCTGGTTCTCATCGAAGTCGATTTCGCCGCGGGTCAGCTCGAAGCGTGTCCCGGCGAAGGTGTAATCGCCCCGCACGACCGTGGCGCTGCCGCCTATGCGCGGATCGTCCGTCGTGCCGCGCAAGATGATGTCGGCACCCCACTCGCTATCGAGGCCCATACCGTCGACATCGATGCGGCTGCTGCCCCGCGCATCGATCAGATACCGCCACGGGCGGCTCGGCGCGACGGCCGCGGCACGGTCGGCCGGGCGATTGAATTCGCGTGTGGCGATACGCGGCAATCGCATATCCTCGTCCGAGCTGGCCAGACGCCAGCTGGCCCCATCGATCCGGACACGCCCTGCGATAGTACCGCCAAGACCGTTCGAAACGATCCGTAGCGGACCGGAGATAGTAGCCGTCAGCCCATTGGCATCGAGCAGCGCGGCGCGTGTTGCCGATGCGCGCAAGTCGAGCGTCGGGCCTCGTATCTCGGTGAAACGGCCCTCAACGCGTTCGCCCAGCCCCTCGAGATCCACGATCCCGCTGCCCAGCACACTGCCGCCATTTTCCGTCGTGCCCGAGAAGCGCGACAGATTGAGGCGTGAGCCTTCGAAGGTGCCGCGCACACTGACATCGCGGATATCGGTACCCGAAATGGAACTGCGGACTCGCAAGGCATCGCTCGTCACGCGCCCCCGCACTTCCGGGTCGGACAGGGTGCCGGTACCGTTGGCCGATATCGCCACGGGACCGGTCAGGTCGAACGCGTCGATTGCTGCAAGTCGCCACAGGCTTTCCGCCGCGCCTTCGTAGCGGAGCTGTCCGTCCATGCGCCCTGCCCGCAAGCGCTGCGTGATGTCGCCATCCGTCGGCAGGTCGGTGATGTAAAGCTGGACGCGGCCCCTGCGAATTTCGTCGTTGTTCAGCGAAGCGCGCGCCTGGAGACTGTTTGGTCGCAAACGAGCGATCAGCGCGAAATCGACCGGCTTTGAAGACAGGACCAGGCCGGATCGGGTCAGACCATCGACTTTCACGCGCGCTTCACCGGTCGGAAGCCCGCCGGGCTGTGCGCTGTATTCGATCACCCCTGAAATAGAGCCGCCCAGCCCCAAATCGGCTACCGCCACATCGACCAGCGAGAGCGGCATGCGCGCCAGCTTCACCTCGAGCGCGGTCTCGCTGCCGCCGAAGCGCCCCGACGCGATGGCTCCTCCATCTGCGAAATTGACCTGCGTCGGCGCAAGCTGCCAACCGCCGCCATCCAGCGCGGTGAACACCGCACGGCGAGGCATCGATATGGCGCGCCCGGCAAACTGACCGTCCGCGGCCACCGCGATCCGGTCCGGCTGGAATTGCGCGTTGAGATCGAGCTCGAACCGGCCGCTGCGGCGTCCGGCGATGGCGGCATCGACTTCGCCGACCCCGTCCACCACGCGGCCCTGCGCCGCCATACGGCCGATGAACAGCGTCCCGTATTGAAGGCCCTGCGCGCTCGCATTGCCCGCGAAGGTATAGGAGCCGTCACCGATCACGCCGCTCGCATCGATTTCTGCGCGGCCGATGGTCAGCGGTGTCGCACCGCCGAACCGGGCATTACGCGCGGTCAGATCGACATCGACGCCCTGCCCGCCGTCACGCGGATCGAGTGCAATATGTCCCGTCCAACCCGCCGCCGGACAAGGCCAGCGCACCCGAGGCACCGCCATCGACCAGAAGAAGGTCGCCCGACAGGTTGGTGTCCGATACGGTCAGGCTTTCCACCGACACGCGGGTCGGACCGTCCTCGGGCGAATACAGGCCCAGTGTTCCGGCAAACGGACCGAGCAGCGAATCGCCTTGCGTGTCGATCGCGAAGCCTTCTTCGGTCGGCGCAATGGCGAGGCGCACGTTTTCAAGGCCGGACACCGGCTGCGCGAAGACTAGCTCTGCTGTGGGCGCACCGTCTTCGATGCGGCCCTGAACGGTGAAGGACCCGTAGGACGCATGCTCGCCAGAGCCGGCCAGCGTAGTCGTGCTGCCGGATATGGCACCGTCCATATTGAGTGTCAGTTGCTGCGAATTGACTCGCAATCGGTTGAAATCGATGCCTGCGCCGCTCGACGTGGCGACGCCGCCGCGAACACGGATCGTGGGACCGGCGAGGTTGGCAAGCGTGTCGTTGGTCACCGGCGACACACGAGCGTCGAGCTGCGCGCCCAGACGCCATCCGCCCGGCGTCAGATCGAAGTCGACGACTGCCGTTCCGCCCGCCGTACCCACGCCGTCGAGCGCCAATTTGTCGGCGCGCACGGGGCCACGAATCTGGTACCGGCCTGCGCCTAGGTCACCACGCAAAGCAAGATTCGCGCCAAGTCCGGGAAAAGCGATCTGCAAGTCATCGCCGGTCAGCGTGTCGCCCGACAGCGTGATCCGGCCGCGTGCACGGCCATCGACCAGTCTCGGGTCGACAAGCTCGTTACCCGTCTCCGCCCGGCCGACCTGCATGGCAAGCGGCAGTGTCCAGCGTGTGCCGTCATACCGCGCGGTGCCTTCCTGCGTCAGGTCGATCAGGCGGGTCGTGCCCGACACCAGCCGGCCGATCCGCACGTCATGCAGAATGGTCAAATCGTCGAATGCACCGTTGACGGTCGCACTCGCACGGGCGTTTTCGAGCCGGAGGCTATCTCCGAACAAGGCAGGGTCGCGCAGCGCCGCATCGACTTGCAGATCGGCGACACGATTTTCCGCGAGGTTGATCAACCCCTCTCCATCGAGCCTCACACCGCGGCCCTGTAGCGCGAGGTCGCCATCGAATGCACGGTCTTCAATCCGTCCGCGCGCTCGCAAGGCGACATCCCTGCCCAGTGCTTCGGCCAGCGTGCCGGTCACGAAATCGCTCGGATCCAGCTTGCCGACGACGCCGAAGATGCCATCGTCCGCTGTAACCTTGAGCGCTGCAACCCGGCCCGCTTGCGAGCGCACCACCAGCGCCCCGTCCCACCGCGACCAATCGCCATCGCCGCCCAGCCTGGCGCTGTAGCCCTTATCGAGACCAAGCACGTCGACCAGAGGTCCGTCGGCAAATGCCTCTATCCCGCCGGAAATGTCGAACCGATCACCATCGGGTTCGGCATCGACGAGGATCGCGATCCGGTCTCGCTGACCCAGTTGCGCGTCGCCGTCCACAAAGAGACGGCCATCGTCGATCTGCACTTCGGCTTCGAGATCCACGCGCTGCGGCTTGTCCCCTGCCAGTCCGGCAGCCAGCGTCAGGTTCTCGATCCGCAAATCGCCGATCGAGATGTCGAAACCAGGCAGGACCGGCCCGTCCTCCTCGCTCGGCAGAAATTCGGGCATGCGCAGCATGGTGCCGCGCTGAGCGACGAAGCTGTCGATATCGAGCCGATTGTCGAGCCAGGCGCGCGGGTTCCAGTCGATCTCGGCACGCGGGATGGTGAGGAACACGCCTTGCGGGTCGGACAATGCCACATCGTGCAGCACAGCCTTCCCGTACAGATTGCCTTCGATCCGGCCGATGCGGATATTCAGCCCGTTGGGCAGCGTGCGCTCGGATATCTCATTGGCGAGAAATCGTTCGCCGATCGGTGTGTTGAGCAGGACCAGCGCGCCGAGTAGCAAGACGATCGGCGCAGCCAGCGCGCCGAGAACCCATTTGCCCCATCGCCCAAACCAGCCGCGCGTACGCTCGGGCGCTGCCTGCGCCTCGACCTGATCGACATCTGCCATCAGAAGGCCTGTCCCAGCGATACATAAACGGCGATGGGCGCGTCATCTTCATCGGGTGTCAGCGGCACGCCGACATCGACACGCAGCGGCCCGAAGCCCGTGTGATAGCGCAAGCCTACGCCTGCACCGATCTTGATCTCGTCGAAGTCCGGTGCCGCGCTCGGCCCGACCGATCCTGCATCCACGAACGGCACAACCGATACAGCACCATCGAAGAAGCCGGTACGAATGCGCGCCTCGACGGCCAGCTCTACCAAGCTGCGGCCGCCAGTCGGCTCGCCCAGCTCGTCGCTCGGCCCGATCTTGCGGAAACCGTAGCCGCGCACCGAACCCCCGCCACCTGCGTAAAAGCGGCGCGAAGGCGCGATATCGGTCAGTTCCGCGCCCGGGATCGAGCCAAAGGTGGCACGTCCGGCAACGACAATGTCATCGCTGACGGATTGGTAGTAGCTGCCGTCGACCTGGCTACGCAGGTAGAAGCTTTCGACGCCATTGGTTGTGGATGCTTCGGGCGACAGTCGAGCGCCGAGACGGAATCCCTGTGTCGGGTCGAGCAGATCGTCGGTCTCGTCGAAAAGAATCGTGCCTGGCAGCGCGGCAACGAAATAGGTCTGGCGCGGCTGGGCGACCCCATCGATGTCCGGTGGGCGTTCTTGCGTCGCGATCAGCTCGATACCGCCCGACCAGCTGAATTCCTTCTGGAACAACAAGGTAGACTTACGCTCGTATGTGCCGACCAGAGCGACAGTGCGCGCCTCGAAGGCCGGGCTGTCGATGGTGTTGGCATAAGCATCGAGCGTCAACACCCGGTCGCGGCCGCCGAAATTATTCTTGCGGAAGGTGACCCCGGCCAGCTGTTCCTGCGTCCCCGCAATACCGCGTACGCGCAGCGAGCCTTCGGGCGGGAACAGGTTGCGATGCTCCCAGCTGCCCTGGACGCGGATGCCTTCTTCGGAGCCATATCCGATGGCGCCGGCAATCGTACGCAGCTTGGCGCGCGACAGTTCGACATCCATGGCCACCACGCCGGGCTGGTCGCCGCTCGGCGGGGTTACCTCGCGCGGAGTGACCTCGACCGAGGAGACGAGGCCGGTGGCCGTGACCGCGCGGCGCAAATCCATGGACAGGCTGCGCTGGTATGTCTCGCCTGGCTCGAAGCGCGCAATAGTCGACAAGTGGCGACCCGAGAGGAACGCCTCGTCACTACTGACCACCTCCCCGAAGACGTACTTCCCGTTCGGCTCGACCGCCAGGGTCAAGTCGCCTTCGACGCGCTCGTGGTCGATCAGCAATTGTGGCGCGTCTATTGCGGCGAAGGGATATCCACTCTCGCCCAGCGCTCGGTCGAGGTCGAACTGTTCCTGCACGATGGTGTCGCTTTGCAGGAAGTCGCCCGGATAAATTTCGAAGGCAGCGCGCAAGGTTTCGGCATCCGGTGCCGATGCCAGATTGCCCAGATCGATTGCGCCATAGCTGTACCGCGTGCCCGGAATAATATCGAAACGCACGGTCGGCGCCTGCTCTGCCGTATCCTCGCCTGCCTGAACGGCCCCGATGGTCCGGAGGACCTGCGCATCGTAATAGCCATAGACGCGCAAAAGGTTGTTCAGCAGCTCCTCGTCCTCGCGGGCGCGGGCTGCCAGCTGCGCGACGTTGGCTTCTTCGTCATCGAGCTCGGTAATGGTCGAAAGCGCGCGGAAGCGTTCCACGAAGTCCGCGCTTTCAAGAAACGGCGGTTCGCTTTGCGGGAAGCCGAGGACCAGATTGTCATCGATCCGCTCGATCTCCGCGGTCTCGAGATCGACTTGCGGCGTCCCGAGGTCGAGGTCGGCGAACTGAATGTCCTGCTCGGGATCGAGCGGGTCGAAGCCGTCGATGTCGAGATCGTCCGGCCAGGCCAGCTCGAACCCCGGAGGTGCCTCTATCGGTGTTTCGGGATCGGGCGCGGCAGCCTCTGCCCGGTCGCTGGTTTCGTCGGCGCCTTGCTGCGCCCACTCGTCCGGGTTTTCGACCGCTGTATCGGGGATAAGGTTTTCGAGACGCTGCGGCGCTTCCCTGTCCTGTGCAGTAACCGGGGCGCCGATTAGCGCCAGAGCGCTGACGCATGCGAGCACACAGCTGCGAACGTCAATCGGCCAATTTGTATTCGCGCTGGCTGCCGTCCTTGGCGGGCAGGGCATCGGCTGTTGCCGGCTGCTTTGGCCGGACAGCGTTGGCGATGAGCCGCTTTTGCTCTGCCTCGGAGACGCGTTCCCAGCCGTTGCGGCCAAGCCGTTCGATCGGGCGGAAGCGGACCTTGTACTGCATGCGATCAGATCCTTCGACCCAATAGCCGAGGTAGACATAGGGAAGGCCGCTTTGCGCAGCCCGCACGATGTGGTCGAGAATGATGTAGTTCCCAAGCCCGGCCCGATCCTCAATTTCAGGGTCGTAAAAGCTGTAGATCATCGACAGCCCGTCGCCCTGTACGTCCGTAAGACAGGCGCCGACCAGTTTCCCTGGCCCGTTACCTGTCCCCGGCTCCCTATATTCAATCACATAGCTGGATACCGGCGTGTGTTCCACCATATCCGCAAAATCGGATTCGTCCATCTCCGCCATGCCGCCACCCGGATGGCGCGCGGCGAGATATTTGCGCAAAAGTTCGTACTGCTCCTCGGTCGCCCAGGGACGGCATTCGCTCGTGACGAGGTCGTTGTTCGCCTTGATTGTGCGCTTCTGGCTGGAGGATGGTCTGAACTCTCCCGCCATCACGCGAACCGAAACACAGGCCTGGCAATCGAGGCATGACGGGCGGTAGGCGACCGTCTGGCTGCGGCGGAAACCGATGCGTCCCAGCGCCTCGTTCAATTCGTCGGACGATTCGCCGCGCAATTCGGTAAAGACCTTCCGTTCGCTGCGGCCCGGCAGATACGGACACGGCGCAGGGCTGGTCACGAAAAAGCGGGGGAAGCGAATGGGTGCAGTCACGGCTGCCTTGATCCTCGAATGTCTGCGACGTTAAATTTCGTTAACAAGTTCCTTATGCATGACGAGGCGATGGGTTAAAAGTGCCTTAACCACGAAATATTCGACCAAATCGGATGCTCTGTCCGGTCTAGGCCAATTCGACCAGTTCGACCACGTAGCCCTTGTCTCCGAGCGCCGAGACCAGACGGTCGATTTGCGCGCCGTCGCGGGCCTCGCACTCGATCTCGGTTATGAGGCCCTTGGCCGGAAGCGTTGTGAAGATGCGTTGGTGGTAGATTTCGATGATGTTGACCTTGTGTGCATCGAATTCGCGCATGATCTTGTACAAGGTACCCGGGCGATCCTGCACAGCGATGCGCAAGCGCGCAAGACGCCCCGCCCGCGCCAGATCGCGCACCAGCACATTGGCCAGCAGGCGCGTGTCGATGTTGCCGCCGCACAGGACGAGGCCGACGGTCTTGCCTGCGAACCGTTCGGGCTGCGACAGGACAGCAGCCAAGCCAGCCGCGCCTGCTCCCTCCACCACCGTCTTCTCGATCTGGAGGAGTAACGCCACTGCATGCTCGAGCGCGGCTTCCTCGACCAGCATTACGTCCTTGACGAGATCGGAGATGACGGCGCGCGTGAACTGGCCAGGCTCCTTCACGGCAATACCTTCGGCCAGCGTGTCGCCGCCGCATGGCAAGGCGTTGCCGGTCACTGCGGTATACATCGATGGAAACAGCTTGGCCTGCACGCCGACCATCTCGATATCCGGATTCAGCGCCTGCGCCACCGTAGCCATGCCGCTCATCAAGCCGCCGCCGCCGATGGGCACGACCATGCAGTCGAAGTCCTGCTTCGCCTCCAGCATTTCCAGCGCGACGGTTCCCTGCCCCGCCGCGACGATGGGATCGTCGAACGGGTGGACGAAGGTCAGGCCGCGCTCGGCCTCCAGTTGGCGCGCATGGGCGTAAGCCTCGTCGAACGTCTCGCCGTGCAGCACGACATTGCCGCCCACGCTCTCGGTCTGCATAACCTTCACCGACGGGGTGGTCGAAGGCATGACGATCGTCACCGGCACGCCCAGCCGCCGTCCGTGATACGACAGGCCTTGCGAGTGATTGCCTGCCGACGCGGCAATGACGCCCTTGGCTTTTTGTTCGTCGGACAGCAGCGACAGCGCATTGAGCGCGCCGCGTTCCTTGTAGGCGGCCGTGAATTGGTGGTTTTCGAACTTCAGCCAGATATCCGCGCCGGTGATCTCGCGACAGAGTGATCGAATGCAGCATCGGCGTCTTGACCACGGCGCCATCGATGCGGCGCGCGGCAGCGCGGACATCATCGAGGGTCAGCTGGGCGCGGGCAGTGGCGGTGTCGATCATGGCCGCTGCCCTACTGTCCGCCCCTTGCACGCGCAATCGCGGAAAGGGTTTGCGACTGAGAAGCTATGCCTTATCGCTGCGCGTTCATACGAAAACGGGGCAGGATCGCGCGATGAAACTGAAACTGATGTCTGCACTGCTGGCCTGTGCGCTGGTGTCTCCCGCTCAGGCGGACGTGCTGATAGAGAACGTCAAGGGCATCACTCTCGATGCAGAGGGCGAGATCCAGCGCTTCGAAGCACTGGTCATCGACGATGACGGGCGGGTCGCGCAGATTATTGCGGAAGACGAAAATCGCCCGCGCACAGACTATCTCGAGGACGGCGAGGGTCGGATCATGCTTCCGGGCATGATTGATGCGCACGCGCATGTGATGGGCGTCGGCTTCGGCGCGCTGACGCTGGACTTGTCGGACACTAATTCGCTGGACGAAGCGCTGGAAAAGATCCGCGTATTTGCTGCCGAAAACGAAGCGCGGCCCTGGATACTGGGCCGCGGCTGGAACCAGGAAAAGTGGGGTCTGGGCCGCTTCCCCACGGCAGAGGAACTGGACAGCGCCGTTTCAGACCGGCCCGTCTACCTCCAGCGCGTCGATGGCCATGCCGGGTGGGCAAACAGTCTGGCCTTGCGCGCTGCGGGTGTTACTGCCTCCAGCAAGTCGCCTGCCGGCGGCCGTATCGAGCGGCTGGCCGATGGCAAGACGCCCTCCGGAATCTTCGTCGACGCGGCTGAAAGCCTTATCAACGATGCCATCCCCGCCCCGCGCCCGAACGAGCGCGACCTGGCCTTTTTCGAAGCGCAGAAAGTCTTCCACCGGCAGGGTATCACTGCGGTGGCCGACATGGGCACCACCATCGAGGAGTGGCAGGCCTTCCGCCGCGCGGGCGACGCAGGATCGCTGACGCTGCGCATCATGAGCTATGCTGCAAGTGTCGATCAGGCACTGCTGATTGCAGGCTCCGACCCCTCGCCCTGGCTGTATGACGACAAGCTGCGGCTGAACGGCGTGAAGATGTATCTGGACGGGGCGCTGGGCAGCCGCGGAGCGTGGCTCAAGGCGCCGTATGCCGACGATCTGGACAATACCGGTCTTCCGCTGATGGGTCCGACACGGCTGCGCAACAATCTCGTGCGCTCGGCCCAAGGGGGCTTCCAGCCCGCCGTTCACGCCATCGGCGATGCCGCCAATGCCGAAGCGCTGAACGCGATTACGGAGATTGCGGAGAGCTTCCCGCAGGACCTTCGCTGGCGCATCGAGCACGCGCAAATCGTCGATCCGGTCGACCTGCCGAAGTTCGCGCAAGCGGGCATCATCGCCAGCATGCAGCCGGTCCACCAGACCAGCGATCATGTTCATGGCCGAGGCGCGGATGGGTCCCGACCGGCTTGGCGGTGCTTATGCGTGGGCGCACGATCATGCGATCTGGGCGGGCGGCTGGCCTTCGGATCGGATGCTCCAGTCGAATTGGCCAATCCCTTCGCGGGACTTGCTGTCGCGATCACGCGCCAGAATGCCGACGGCGAGCCTGCCGGTGGTTGGCGCTCGCAAGAGCGCGTGACGCGCGAGCAGGCTCTCACCGCATTCACGGCGGACGCTGCCTATGCCGGATTCGCGGAAGGGCGTTTCGGCCGGCTCCTGCCGGGTGAACGGGCCGATTTCATCTTTGTCGATACCGATCCGCTGACCGCTAACGCCGGAGGAAATTCGCGCGACACGGGTGCTGGAAACGTGGGTCGGTGGGCAGAGGGTCTACGAGGCGGACTGATCCGCTTCGGGCTCGGCCGACTTCTTCCTTCGCGGCACGTTTGTCGAACACGCGCATCAGCACCAGCGATCCTTCGAACAGCAGCAGCAGCGGCACGGCGAGCAGCAGCTGCGATCCAGGATCGGGCGGTGTGATGATCGCGGCCAGCGCGACCACGCCGACGATGACATAGCGCCTTGCGCCGACCAGTTGCGCGCGCGTCACGATGCCTGCGCGGTGCAGCAGCAGGAGCAGGACAGGCAGCAGGAAGCTCATCCCGAAAGCGAGAATGAACTGCATGACGAGGCCGAGATATTCGTTCGCCGTCGGCAGCGCCTGTATTTCCAGCCCGCCAGCCGAGCCTTCGAAACCTAGGAACCACCGAAACGCAGTCGGCATCACGACATAATAGGCCAGCGCAGCTCCGGCAGTGAACAGGAATGGCGTGGCGAAAAGGAACGGCAAAAACGCCTTCTTTTCCTTCGCGTACAGTCCTGGCGCGATGAAGGCCCACAGCTGGTTGGCGATAAACGGGAAGGAGATGCAGAACCCTGCGAACAGAGCGACTTTCAGCTCGACGAAGAACACCTCGTACAGCTTGGTGAAGATAAGCTGGCCCTCCCCGTCGGGGAAGGCGCCCTTCAAAGGCTGGATCAGGAAACCGAGAATGGCCTTCGCGAAGTAAAGGCACACCGCAAACGCCACCACCAGCGCCGCCACGCAGCGGACCAGCCGGGCGCGCAGCTCGATCAGATGATCGAGCAGCGGCGCCTGCGTTTCGTCGATATCCTTGACCTCGAACGCCATTGCTCAGCCTGCCTTGTTGCCCGGCCCGCCGAAGGGCAGGCCCGGCTCGCTGTCGTCGGGCTTTGGATCGTGCTCGGGCGCCTTGACGGGGGCGGCGCGGGCGATAGCAGCTTCGGCGGCTGCATCGGGGTCGGGCACGTCGTCGGCGCTTCCCAGTGGCTCCATACCTTCGCCCGGTGGCAGCAACGGCTCGGGAGCGCCGCCCTCCGGCTCGGTCCCATCGGGATACTTCGCCATGATGTCCTTGTTACGCTGCGCCCATTTTTCCTCCATGTCCTCGATCTCCGCCTGCCGGACCATCTCGTCGAGGCCGGAACGGAAGTGCGAGGACATGCGGCGCAGCTTGCCGATCCAGCGGCCCGCCGCGCGCATGGCGGCGGGCATGTCCTTGGGCCCGATGACGAGGATCGCCACCACGACGATAACCAGCAATTCGGCAGCGCCGAGGTCGAACATGGTCTCGCTCGCTTACCGCGCGCAGATCACTTGGGATCGGCGGTAGTGTCGGCCTGCTTGTCCTGCACGGTTTCATCCGCAGGCTTGGCATCGTGCGAAATCCGCTTGGCGGACGCGGCCTCGTCCTCGTTCATGCCTTTCTTGAAGCTTTTGATGCCCTTGCCGAAATCGCCCATCATTTCGGAAATCTTGCCGCGCCCGAACAGGACGAGGATGAGAATGGCGATGATGGCAAGCTGCCAGGGGCCGAGCGACATGATGACTACCTTCGAGGAAGTGTGAACTGACATCCGGTGTATAGTCGTGCCGGAACGCGAATGCCAGTCAGACCGTATCGGGCTCTTCGTCGGTCTCTTCTGATGCGACCTCGTCCTCGGACATCAGATCGTCGAAGGCGTCGTCGACAGGGTCGAGCAGGCCGGTGGCCTTCAGCTCTGCAATGCCGGGCAGATCGCGGCGGCTGGACAGGCCGAAATGGTCGAGGAATTCGGGCGTCGTGGCGTAGATGGTCGGCCTGCCCGGCACTTCGCGCCGTCCGGCGATTTTTACCCAGCCGGCCTCCATCAGCACGTCGAGCGTGCCTCCGCTGGTCTGGACGCCGCGGATCGATTCGATCTCGGCGCGGCTGACCGGCTCGTGATAGGCAATGATGGCCAGAACCTCGGTGGCTGCACGGGACAGGCGGCGGACCTGCTCGCGCTCCTTGCGCAGAAGATGGGCAAGATCGGGCGCGGTCTCGAAATGCCACCGCTTGCCGCGCTCGACGAGGTGGATCCCGCGCTCCTCGTAATGTCGCGGCCACGGCGTTGCAGCGCCTCGCGAACCTCGCCCTTGTCCGCATCGCCCAGGAAGCCGGCCAGCGCGTCGACAGCTCATCGGGTCTTCCGATGCGAACAACGCTGCCTCTACCGACCGGTCGAGCGTCGGTTCACGCGCTGCGCCTCAGCCGCAGGGGGCCGAATGTCTCGTCCTGCGCGATTTCCGCCTTGCCCAGCCGAGCCAGTTCCAGCGCAGCGACGAAGCTGGATGCGAGCGCGGAGCGTGCGCAGGCGCGGTTCTGCATGCGGTGGCAGGAAGTCGCGCAGTTCCATCCATTCCAGTGTCACACCAAGCATGGCCGACACGCGGTCGAGCGCGGAATCGAGCGTCATGACCGGCCGTTCGCGCACCATGTGAACGGCTGGCGCCGTGCGCGCTTTCACGCGGCCATAGGCCTCGATCAGCGAGAACTGGTCCGAATGCCAGTTCGTCTTGCGGACGATGGCCAGACCTTCGGGCGAGCCGCGCAGGAAGACATCGCGCCCGATCCGGTCGCCGCCCATCAGCCGCGCCGCCGCATCGCGCATCGCGCCCAGCCGCTGGAGCCGCAATTGCAACTTGCAGCGCCAGTTCTTCGGGGCTCGGGTCTTCCTGCTCTTCCTTGGGCAGGAGCATCGCCGACTTCAAGATAGGCCAGCCATGCCGCCATCACGAGATAGTCTGCCGCCAGCTCCAGCTTCAGCGCCTCGGCCTCGTCGATGTATTCAGATACTGCTCGACCAGGGCGAGGATCGAGATTTCGCGCAAGTCGACCTTCTGGCGCCGCGCCAGATCGAGCAACAGATCGAGCGGCCCTTCCCAACCGTCCAGCTCCAGATACAGCGCATCGCTCATTGTCGCTGGCGTCGGCAGCAATGCCGTCCCAGTCCTCCTCCGCCTGGCTGTGGCAGTTCGGTGAAGAGCAGGCCCTCTGTCACTCGGCACGCTCTTGCAATGGCGAGGAGTGCGTCGCGCTTGGCCAGCAGCTCGTCCGTATCGACGCCGTCGGGCATGACGCCCATGGCCGCGTGCACGCGTTCGAGCCGGGCGCGGGTGACTTCGGGCAAGTCCGGGAAGCGTTCGACGATCTCACGCTGGTCGTCCATCTTGGCCCAGCAATTGAGCACGATGTCGCAGCCCGCCTGCAGCGCCGCCGTAGCGCGGTCGGGTATCGTCCCGTCGAGCGCCTGCATGTCGATATCGTCGGTCAGCAACAATCCGTCGAAGCCGATGCGGTCACGGATGATCGTCGTCGATGATGGTGCGGCGACAGTGTCGCCGGTCGGTCGGGATCGATGGCTTCGAAGACGATATGCGCGCTCATGCCCAACGGATGCGCTGATAGCGTGCGGAACGGTTCGAAATCGGCTTCGAGTTCGTCTTCGCTGGCCGTCACACGCGGCATTCCTCGAAATGCGTATCGCAGGTCGCGCGGCCATGGCCCGGCATGTGCTTGAGGCATCCGACGACGCCTGCCTCGGCCATGCCGTCCAGCACAGCGCGGCCAAGCGCGGCCACCTGCATCGGTTCGCTACCCAACGCACGGTCGCCGATGGCATCGACCGTCTCGGGCCGACGCACATCGAAAGGCGCGTGGAAGTCGCACCGTAATGCCGACATGCGCCAGTTCACGCGCCATGGCTTCGGCATTGACGCGGGCTGCCTCGATGGCGGAGGCCGGAGCGATCTCGAACAGCTTTGCGAACGCTTCGCCCGCCGGATAGCTTGGCCATTCGGGCGGCTTCATGCGCGAGACACGCCCGCCCTCCTGGTCGATCGAGACGATCAGATGCTCGCGTCCGTGAATGGCGCGCAGATTCGTCGGTCAGGCCCCGCATCTGATCGCGCGTTTCGCAATTGCGTCCGAAAAGAATGTAGCCAGCGGGGTCGGCGTCCTTGAAGAAGGCGCGCTCCTCCGATGTCAGCTTGGGCCCGGCAATACCGAAAATGGCAGGTGTCATGAGGCGCAATGCTGCGGCGAAACGGCGGTTTTGCCAAGTCTCCGCGAGTCGCCAAGTGTGGAAATCGCGGCCAATCGAAGCGCGCACGAGCGCTATTTCACAAAACACGCCAGCCCATCATCCTTGAGGCGGCCACACAGCGCGCGTGCTTCGGCGTTACTTCCGGTGACGGCCTGCAGGCGGTGGACCGTGCCGATATCGACCCGAGCCTCGACGATGCGATTGCGCACGCCGTTCAGGGCCTCGGTCTGACGCATCAGCCGCGCCCACGCCTCTTCGAGCTTCGGTGCGCGACGCATAGGCTCCGACCTGTACGAGAGTGCCCTTGGCCGGTTCGGCGGCGCGCGGGCCTTCGTTCAACGTGGTTGAAATCGAAGGCGCGGCAACTTCGCGTTCGATGGGGATCTCCGTCGGCAACGTCTCTGCCAATTGTCCCTGCCGCGTCTGGCCTTCCCCGACTGCGAAGCTCGTGTCTCCGGTACCGAGGTACTCTTTCCCGCCCTCTTCTTCGGGTTTCGTCTTGTACGGACCCTCGGGCGCCTCGATGAGACTGCCATCCGGTTCCGGCTCGTCGCTCGTTGCGCCCCACGCGAACCACGCCAGAGCGACCAAGGCACCCACGACCAGCAGTGACACCAGACCGAAAATCAGAAGCCGCGATGTGGCGAGGCCACCCTCCGCCTCGGGCACCTCTTCCTCGGTATCGAGCCACGGAAGCCGCTCGTCCTCGTCGGCCAGTTCCAGCTCGGCCGGCTCCCAGCTATCGTCATGCTCGTAGGGCGGGCGTGCCATCGCTTACATCTCCTCTACGGCTTCGACGCCCAGGATGCCGAGACCGTTCCGGATGACCTGGCCGACCTGCGTCACCACGAACAGGCGCGCAGCCGTCAGTTCCGGATCGCTTTCCTGGATGATACGCTTGGCCGGATCATCATTGCCCGCATTCCAGAAGCTGTGGAACGCGGCGGCCAGATCCCCGAGGAAGAAGGCGATGCGATGCGGCTCGCGTGCCTTGGCGGCGGCTTCGACGACTCGCGGGAACTGCGCAGCCTCGCGCACCAGCGCCAGCTCGTCCTCGCCCAGTCGGTCGAGCTTCTCGGCGCTCGGCTGCAATGCCGGCCTTGCGCAGCGTCGAGCGGATCCGTGCATGGGCATATTGCAGGTAGAAGACCGGGTTGTCCTTGCGACGCTTCGACCACCTTGGCGAAGTCGAACTCCATCTGCGCTTCGGGCTTGCGGGTCAGCATGGTGAAGCGCACCACGTCCTTGCCCACTTCGTCGACCACGTCGGCGATGGTGACGAAATTGCCCGAGCGTTTCGACATCTTCACCGGCTCTCCGTCGCGCATAAGATTGACCATTTGCACCAGCTTGACGTCGAACGGCACATCGCGGCCTGCGCCTTTCGTCAGCGCGGCGACGGCAGCCTTGATCCGCTTGACCGTGCCCGCATGGTCCGCGCCCCAGATGTCGATCAGAGCGTCGGCCTTGTCGGCTTTCTGGAAATGATAGGCGAGGTCTGCGCCGAAATAGGTCCAGCTGCCGTCCGACTTCTTGATTGGGCGGTCCTGGTCGTCGCCGAAATCGGTCGAACGGAAGAGCGGCAGTTCCACCGGCTCCCAGTCTTCGGGAGGTGCCTTGCCCTTGGGCGGTTCGAGCACGCCGTCGTAGACGAAGCCATGTTCGCGCATCCAGCGCTCCGCCTCGTCGGGCTTGCCGGCGGCTTGCAAGGTGGCTTCGGAGGCGAAGACATCGTGATGAATGCCCAGCGTCGACAAATCCTCGCGGATCATGTCCATCATGGCGGCGACGGTACGCTCGCGGAAAATGGGGAGCCAGTCGGCCTCGGGCGATGTGCGATACGCCTCGCCGAATTCCTGCGCCAGCCTCTCGCCGACAGGCTTCAGATATCCGCCTGGATAGAGCCCTTCCGGAATGTCGCCAATGTCATCGCCCAGCGCCTCGCGATACCGCAGGTGGGCAGAGCGGGCGAGCGTGTCGACCTGACTGCCCGCGTCGTTGACGTAGTATTCGCGGATCACGCGGTGGCCGGAGAACTCCAGTAGACCCGCCAGCGCATCGCCGATGACCGCACCGCGACAATGGCCCATATGCATGGGGCCGGTCGGATTGGCGGATACGTACTCGATATTGACGGTCTGGCCGTCGCCCATATCGGACCGGCCATAATCGTCGCCCAGCGTGCCGATCGCCTCGAGCTCGCGCAGCCACGCCATCGGCGCGAGACGCAGATTGATGAAGCCCGGCCCGGCTATCGTCGCCTCGGTAATGTCCGGTTCTCGCGCCAGATGTTCGACGATCTTGCCAGCCAGATCGCGCGGATTGGTCTTGGCCTGCTTGGCCAGCACCATGGCGGCATTCGTCGCCAGATCGCCATGCGCAGGATCGCGCGGCGGCTCCACCGTCACGTTGCGTCGGTCACTGCCAGCAGGAAGCGAGCCTTCCAGCTCCAGCGCGTTCAGGACGGCATCGATTTTCGCGGCAAAGCCGGCGTGCAGGGTCTGGGTGTCCGACATGTGGGCGCGCCTAGCCGAATGGCGCAAAATGGCAAGATGCCAGCGCGCTTACCGCGTCACGTTGTAGCGCAGCTGGTCCTGCGTCAGCTGGAAGCCGACGAGCAGTTCGAAGGTCGCGCTCTGGACAGCGGCGCGCACTTCTGGATCGGCCAGCGGGTCGAGCGCAGCGTCGGGATCGCCCGGCTTGCGCCTTGCGGTGATCTTTTGGCGAATGTTTTCCGGCAGGGTTGCTGCGGCCCGGTCGACGAAGGCTCCGGCCTTGCCGGTCGCCTCCGCGCGGTCTTGGCCATCTGCGAAGTTCAGCGTCACGGTGCCGATCCGCTTCGTCACGACGGAACTGCCACCGCGCAGCACCGTGGAGAAGTAAGGAAGCTGCACCTGCCGCGCACCGCGCGTGTCGGTGCGGCGGGCGACAACGTTGAACGAAGCCTCGGAATAGACCTTTTCGCCTGTCTCGTTGCAGGTCGATGTCAGGTCCGTAAGCGCGGCAGTCACGTCCAGATCGGCCGTCGTGCGAGAGGTAGGGCTGCGGAAGAGCGTGATATTGCCCGTGTAATCGGGAATGCCGACCGCTGGGCATGTTGTCCGCAACGCGGTGATACCTGCGCCTGCCTGATCGACCACCAGTTCCCCGGGATTGGCGCATCCGGCCACGGCGAGACCCAGACCGGCAGTGGCAAGAAAGCGGGTACGGGTGGTCATGTCGTCGGCAATCCTCATGCAATTCGTCGCGCGGTCCAGGGCCGGGCTGGCGTCCCCTAGCTTGGCGCGATGCAAAGCGCTAGAGGGGCAGGTATGAACGCTCCCTTTCAGCCCTCCAGTCCGTCCGATACCGACACGCGCCTGCCGCTCAAGCTGCTGATCGCCGCTCCGCGCGGCTTTTGTGCAGGTGTCGACCGCGCCATCGAAATCGTGGAGCGCGCGCTCGAGAAATACGGCGCGCCGGTCTATGTAAGGCACGAGATCGTCCATAATCGCTATGTGGTCGATGCGCTGAAGGCCAAGGGCGCGATCTTCGTCGAGGAACTGGACGAAGTCCCGGACGATGTGCCGGTCGTTTTCTCGGCGCATGGCGTGCCCAAGTCCGTGCCCGCAGAGGCCGACCGGCGCAAGCTGCTCTATGTCGATGCGACCTGCCCGCTTGTCAGCAAGGTCCATCGCCAGGCCGAACGTCAGATCGAGAAGGGCCAGCACATCCTTTTCATCGGCCATGAAGGACACCCGGAAGTGATCGGGACGATGGGACAGGTGCCCGAAGGCCGCATCACACTGGTCGAGACGCTGGACGATGTCGCCGCGTTGTCGTTTTCCGAGGAGGACGACCTCTCCTACCTCACGCAAACAACCCTTTCGGTCGACGACACCAAGGAAATTACCGACGCACTGGAAGCGCGCTTCCCGCAGATCGTCGCGCCCAAGGCCGAGGACATCTGCTATGCGACCAGCAACCGGCAGGCAGCGGTCAAGATCATCGCGCCGTCGAGCGATCTGGTGCTGGTCATCGGCGCACCTAACTCGTCCAATTCCGTTCGTCTGGTAGAAGTTTCCGAGCGGCTGGGTACCGATGCTAGACTGATACAGCGCGCCGACGAAATCGATCCGACCTGGCTGAATGGCGTTGGCACTCTGGGCCTGACGGCCGGCGCCTCGGCCCCCGAAACGCTGGTGCGCGAAGTGGTGGACCGGCTGTCCGAATGGCGCCGGGTGGAAGAACATCCGGTCACTGCAGCGGAAGAAACCATGGTCTTCAAGCTGCCGCGCCAGCTTACCGAATAGGTGGCGGTCTATACGCCGCTGACGACTCGGCAACTGGCCGAGCTGATCGGCCACTACGACGTCGGCGAACTGATCTCCGCCAAGGGCATTGCGGAAGGAATCTCGAACTCGAACTGGCTGATCGAGACGACAGCCGGACGCTATGTGCTCACCATGTACGAAAAGCGCATCGAGCCCGCCGATCTGCCGTTCTTTCTCGGCCTGCTCGACCACCTTGCTGCGGCCGACTGCCCGGTTCCGGCAACGATTCACGACCGCGATGGCGCCGCCTTCAGGCATGTCGATAGCAAGGCCGTCGCGCTGATCGAATTTCTTCCCGGCACTTCGCCGGATATGCCAAGCCCTGCCGAGGCTTTTAGTGCCGGAGCGGCCTTGGCCCGCCTGCATCTGGCAGCGCAAAGCTATCGCGGACGGCGCAGGAACGATCTCGATCCGCCCCGGTGCCTGACCATCCTGCGGCAACGTGGACGCGATGCCATAAACGGTATCGACCCCGAACTCACCGACTTCCTCGACGCGGCGCAGGATATCGCGGCTGGCTGGCCAAGCCACCTTCCGCGCTCCATCGTGCACACGGACCTGTTCCCGGACAACGTGCTGATGCTTGGCAACAGGGTCACCGGAATCATAGACTTCTATTTCGCGGCGCACGACATGATGGCGTATGATCTCGCCGTCACGCATGCGGCCTGGTGCTTCGACCGGTCGGGCAAGCGCTTCGACGCAGACGTCTCCCGCGCTCTGATCGACGGATACGAAGAAGTGCGGAAGCTCCAGCCATCCGAACGCGACGCCCTGCCTATCCTCGCACAAGGCGCGTGCCTTCGCTTCGTCGCCAGCCGGGTCGAAGACTGGCTCGACACGCCGCCCGAGGCCGGCAACTGGCGAAAGGATCCCATGGACTTCGTACGCCGCGCAGGCTTTTATCGCGGGCATGGCGCGGCAGCGTTTGCCTGAGCAGACAGGCACGCTAAGGGCACGCGCGATGAAGACGGTCGAGATCTACACCGATGGTGCGTGCAAGGGCAATCCAGGACCCGGCGGCTGGGGCGCGCTGCTGCGGATGGGCGGACACGAGAAGGAATTGTCCGGCGCAGAGGCCGACACGACCAACAACCGCATGGAATTGACCGCCGCGATCCGCGGCCTGGAAGCTCTGCGCGAGCCGTGCGAAGTCACGCTGTATACGGACAGCACCTATGTGATCGACGGGATCACGAAGTGGATTCACGGATGGAAGAAGAAGGGCTGGAAAACCGCGTCGAGAAAGCCGGTCCTGAACGCCGAGCTGTGGCGCGATCTGGACCTGTTACGCTCACGTCACGATGTCAGCTGGCACTGGGTAAAGGGTCACGCGGGACATCCGGAAAACGAGCGGGTGGACCAGCTCGCCAGCGACGCGGCCGAAGCCATCGCCGCTGGCGGCCAGTAGCTTCGGCTTAAAGGTCTTCCATCGTATCGGCGTCAGGGCCGTTCTTCTTTACCGACTCGATGGCGTTCTTCGCGCCCGCTTTCGAGCTGTAGCCTTCGGTCCAGAAGATGGCTTCGCTGTTGTACATGAAGTAGGCGACATACTCGCCAGCCTTGTTCTTCTTGATCTTGAAATGATGCGCCACAGCGCCCTTCCTACTTAAATTGTGGAGGGCCTAGACTAACAAAGATTGTGTCGCTGGCTATCCCAGTCGTGCAGGATCGTATCGGGTTTGGTCGAGGCTGCGGGTCATCGCGTCCGGCTGCTTTGCCAGAAGTCGCTGGGATAGCAGGCGCGCAGCGGCAGGCGCAGTCTGGATTCCGAAGCCGCCTTGCCCCGCGAACCAGACGAAGGCATCCAGCCGCGGGTCCGGCCCGTAAACCGGCAGCCGGTCGGGTGCGAAGGTACGCAGCCCCGCCCAGCGTCTTTCGACACGTTCGATGCGCCAGTCGACGACTTGCTCGAAGCGGTCGATCGCTTCGGCGACGGACATTTCCTCGGGCGCCACATCTTGTGGCAGGCTTGGCACCTCGTCATGCGGACTGAGCCACAAGCGACCGGCCTCCGGCTTGAAATAAAAGCGGCCCGAGATGTCGAGCACCAGCGGCATGTCCGCCGGTGGCGCAGGATCGGTGCGCGCCTGCACCACGGTGCGTGAATAGGCCTTCAGGCCGAGCGGCCTTGCACCGGCAAGCTTCGCCACATCGTCGGCCCAGGCCCCCGCCGCATTGACCAACTTAGCTGCCTTGAACGAGCGCCCGTCTTGAAGTGTAAGAGTCCAGGTGTCGGCGGCGCGAACTGCACCGACCAGACGCGCGCGGCACTTCAGCTCAACCCCACCTGCGCGCGCGCGCGCCAAGTAATGCGCATGCAGGCCCGCCACGTCGATATCCGCACAGGCAGGCTCCCACACCCCGAGCGACCAGTCCTCGCGCACGCCGGGCACGGCTTTCCTGATCTGCGATGCGCCCACTCGTTCGATACTGGCGCCAGTGTCGCAGTATCGCGCCAGGAAACTATCGATTTGTGCGCCCTCGTCCTCGCGCCCGATATAGAGCGCGCCACGTTGGCGCAGGAAGCCATGCTCGCGCAGGTAGGGGCCGGATGCTAGTGTCAGGGGGACGACATCAGGACCGCCGTAGCATTCATCCCAGAACGCGGCCGAGCGTCCTGTGGAATGGTAACCGGGCTGGTCTTCTGCCTCCAGCAGCAGCACCGTTGCCCCGCCCTGCGCCAGTTCGGCTGCAAGGCTGGCTCCGGCGATACCGGCACCCGCGATGGCGAAGTCGAAAACCGTCACGCTTCGGCGGGCGCAACCCGATCGAGGAATTCGGCGATGCCTGCCATCGCCCTGTCGCGAATCTGCGGCGCCTCGCGCAAAATCTCGTGCCTCGCCTCCGGACCGAACGCCAGCAGCTCGCCCTTGGGCAGTCGCTTGGCAGCGCGGACGCAGGCATCGTGGCGCACCAGCTTGTCGTCACTGGTCGAGACGATCAGCACCGGCACATCTACACCTTCCAGCGCGCCTGCCTTCTCGATAACACGGGTGGAGGCATAGGCACGCTCGACCCAGCCCCAACTCCCCGGCCCCATGGCCAGTTCGGGCCGGTTCTCGCGCCACCAAATCTCATCGTCGTAACGCTCGTCGTCGTGTGTGAGCAGCTCGCGGCGACGGGCCGGCAATTCGCCTGGCTTCTCGCTCCATTTCCAGGCAGGCCTCGTGCGCGGTCCGACTCCGGCCATGACTTTGGCCGCTGTATGGAGGAGAGGCAGTGGCAGCGGCGGTCCCGCCATTCCCAGCATTGGCGCGGACAGTACGACCGCGTCCGGGTCCAATACCTCCGCAATTAGCGCACGCGTGACGATGTGCCCACCCATCGAATGGGCCACGATGACGTGCGGACCCGAGCGATTCGACTTCCATTCTCGCCAGAATTGACCGAGGTCAGCAATCCAGTCGTCGAAGTCGTCGATATGTCCGGTCATCTTATCGTCGCCAAGACGACCCGATCCAGCCTGCCCGCGCCAATCCGCCGCTGTCACCTGCCAACCGTCGCGGTGCCATTCCCCCAAGCTTTCGAGATACTTTTCGTAAAAGTCGCCCCGCCCTGGCAAAAACAACAGCGATCCACGCTGCGAGGCAGGCTGCTTCCAGTCGATTCGTCTGAGGCTGTGGCCGTCGGCAGCTTGCCACAGGCTTTCGGTCGCTTCGCGAGGAATGGCGCGTCGGTCGGTTTGTACCGTCGTTTCAGACATATGGTCCGCTCCCTCTATCTTCGTGCATGCTGGCAGAAGACCATGGTTACTGTTTGGTAAGCATGTTCGCGTAGCCCTGCGTCCCGATCCACAATTACGGACACGGGGCCCATGGACCACCAGACTTTCACCTATGTTCTGCTTGCCGCCTTGGCAATGGCGCTGCTGACGGCAGCCTTTACGGACCTTCGCAGCCGGACGATCGGCAACAGGCTCAACATAGCGATTGCAGCTGGCGCACCGCTGTTCTGGTTCGCCACCGGCCTCGATCTGTGGCCCGGCGTTGCAACTCAGATCGGGATTGCGGCTGCGACCTTTGCAGTCTGCGCCCTGTTCTTCGCCATCCGCCAGATGGGTGGCGGCGATGTCAAACTGCTGACGGCGCTTGCCCTGTGGTTTCCGCCAAGCAGCTTTGTCCTGCTGATCCTTATCATGGCCATGCTCGGCTGGGTGCTGACGCTGGTCATGGGTGTGTGGGGCGTTGCACATTCCCGTATCGTGGGCGCAAAGCCCGTACGCGACACGGCGCTTCTGATCGCCTGCACGCTGATCGCCGTCAATTTCGCCAGTGCCGTACTGGGCGGGCCGAAGCTCGTCCTTCCCGAAGGCGTAGGGGAAGCGATTGCGACCCTGCCGGCGAGTGCCATCATCATCGCCTTGGTGCCGATCGCGATCCTGTCGGTCGTCACGCTGGCATCGATCCGCATCATCCGTCGGCACAACCACCAACCGCGTGTCCCTTACGGGCTGGCTATCTCGATTGCCGGCCTGTGGGTGGTGGCCAGCGGATTTTTCGCAGGGGCAAGCGCAGCCGTAGCCGGCTGAAACCCGATCTTAACCAATCGGGACTTAGAGATAGAAACCATAGCAGCCCGGCAACGAATCTGTCGGGAATTATGAGGGGGCTTTAAAGCCATGGATAGGAAGAAGCTGGTTCTGTTGGTTGGCGCACTGATCGTTGCGGTCGGTACTGCGCTGGTTGCACGCAGCATGTTCGCAGGGGCCGCCACGCCCCAGGCCGAAGCCGCTGTCGTCGAAGCGAATGGTCCCAAGGTCTTGGTGGCTCAGCGCGCTCTGCCGACTGGCACGATCATCACACCCGATGCCATCGGCTATCAGCTGTGGCCGGAAGAACTGGTGCAGGACGCCTACTTCCTCGATGGCGAAGCGGATGTCTCCAAGCTTATCGGTACCGTCGTCCGCCACTCGGTGACTGCCGGTGAGCCGGTCACGCAAGGCTCGCTCGTCAGTCCTGGCGACCGCGGCTTCCTTGCAGCGGCTCTGACGCCCGGTATGCGTGCCATCACGGTTCCCGTCGACGCCAAGGCCGGTGTGGCCGGCTTCGTCTTCCCGGGCGACCGTGTCGACATGGTTCTGACCCAGACCGTATCGGGCAACGAAGGCAAGCCTTTGAAGGCGTCGGAAACCATCCTTCGTAACCTTCGCATCCTCGCAACGGATCAGTCGACCACGCAGCAGACTGTCAACGGCCACACGAAAGTGAAGGCGTTTCGCACGGTCACCATGGAAGTGACGCCGACGATCGCGGAAAAGATCGCTGTCGCGCAGACCCTTGGAAATCTCAGCCTCGTGCTTCGTCCGCTTGCCGACAACCAGAGCGAACTCGAGCGCGCCATCGCGTCCGGTGAGCTGGTCATCCCCGATGATGCGACGCCTGACGAAGAAGAGCGTCTGCTTGCCGAAGTTGCGGGCCGTCCGGACGACAAGGGCAGCACCTATGTCACAGGCGGCGACGTATCGCGCTTCCAGCGCAGCTCGCTTCCCGCAGGCGGCACCACCGGTGCCACTGGCGGCAACGGTGGCAAAGCCCAGGTACGCCAAGGCCCCAGCGTCATCGTGACCCGTGGCCAGAAGGTAGAACGCGTGAATGTCGGTCGGACCGGACGCATCCAAAACTCGGTCGCAGAAGGCACACGCAACGCAGCCAACACCGTTCCGGTCGCCATGAGCACGGTTCGTTGATCATCTCGAAGACAGGAAGCCATTCAGGGGGCCAATCCATGAAACGTCGTATTACCACCAAGATGCTGCTCGCAAGTGTCGCGCTTGCACCGGTAGCTGCCGCTCCGACGAGCACGGCCATCGCGCAGGCTGTCGTCAGCCCCAGCCAGGAAGTCGTTCTGTCGATCGGCCGCGGCGAACTGGTCAACGTGCCCGGCAACATGGCAGATGTCTTCATCGCCAACGATTCGATTGCCGATGTGCAGATCAAGTCGCAGCGCCAGCTCTATGTCTTTGGCAAGGCAGGCGGCGAGACCACGATCTACGCCAGCAACGCAGCCGGTGATATCATCTGGGCCTCGACCGTACGCGTCGGCTCGAACATCTCGAGCATCGACCAGATGCTGTCGCTCGCCATGCCGGAAGCCAAGGTCAACGTCGCGACCATGGGCACCAATACGGTGCTGCTGACCGGTACTGTCGCTGCGCCGGAAGATGCTGCCGATGCGCAATCGCTCGTCGAAGCCTATGTCGGCGAAGGCACGAACGTCATCAGCCGCCTGCGCATGGCAACTCCGCTGCAGGTCAACCTGCAGGTGCGGATCGCCGAGGTCAGCCGCAGCGTCGTGAAGCAGATCGGTGTCAACCTGGCGACTCAGGACACGACGAGCGGCTTCCGCTTCGGCGTTGGCCAAGGCTTTAGCAACATTCCCGGATTCAATCCGGGCGGTCCGGCCGGCTTCGGCGTCGGCTTCACAACACCGACAGAAGGCGGCACCGATATTCCTGCAAAGGCTGTTGGAACCACCCTCGGGTTCGAAGGCAGCTTTCTTGGGCTCGACATTCTTTCGGCTCTCGATCTTGCGGAAACGCAAGGTCTGGTCACGACACTGTCGCAGCCAAACCTCACCGCTTTGTCGGGTGAGAGCGCAGAATTTCTAGCAGGCGGCGAGTTTCCCGTTCCGTCGAGTGGCGGTCTTGGAACGACGCGCATCGAGTACAAGAACTACGGTGTCAGCCTGGCCTACGCACCCACAGTGCTTGCCAACGGACGCATCTCTATGCGTGTTCGTCCGGAAGTGTCCGAACTGTCGAGCCAGGGAGCAATCATCATCGATGGCTTCCAGGTTCCGGCTCTCGTCACTCGCCGCGCGGAAACGACGGTAGAGCTTGGCTCGGGACAGAGCTTCATGATCGCCGGTCTGCTGTCGAACAATGCGCAGAATTCGATCGAAAAGGCTCCTGGCCTGGGGGACATCCCGGTCCTTGGTAACCTTTTCCGCTCGACCACCTTCCAGAAGGGCGAAACCGAGCTGGTCATCGTGGTGACGCCGTATCTGGTGAAGCCTGTGAGCGCCAATCAGATCGCCTTGCCAACCGACGGTTATCTACGTCCAACCGAAGTTCAGCGCCTGATGGGTCTGCGCGAGGCCGATGGTGTTTCGGGCGCCACGCGCCCCGGACCGACGGCCGCGACGACGACCTCGGCACCTCGCGTGTCGCAGGGTCCGGCGACTGACGGTGAACAGGTCGCCGCTCAACCGGCCGGTGCCAAGCCCGAGAAGACCGCGGCGGCCATGCCCGGCTTCAGCTTCGAATAAGGGAGACGAGAGACATGCGTATCATCAACACTCGCACCATCGCGGCTCCGGTCGCAGCTTCGCTGGCCCTGGCGCTAGGCGCCTGCGGTAGCACGAATATGGAAAACCGCTCGCTTTACAGTGTGAAGCAGCCGGTCGTGGAACGGTCGAACTTCGTGCTCGATCTCGATACCAACGCTTCCGGCCTGCCCGTCTCGGAGCAGCAACGCCTGAACGGCTGGTTCGAAAGCATGGACCTGCGTTACGGTGATCGAGTTTCGATCGACGATGGCAGCGCAAGCTTTGCAGTGCGCGAAGACATCTCCGCCATTGCCGAGCGTTATGGCATCATGGTTGCCGACGGCTCGCCTGTCACTGCAGGTCAGGTCGCACCCGGCCGTGCCCGCGTCGTCATCACACGGACCACAGCGTCCGTGCCAGGTTGCCCGGACTGGAGCCATACCGCCGAGTTCAACCCGGCCAACTCGACCAATCCGAATTACGGCTGCGCCGTGAACAGCAATCTGGCGGCCATGGTCGCCAATCCGGAAGACCTGATCGAAGGTCAGGTTGGCACTGGCGAGACTGTTGTGACGACGTCGACCAAGGCGATCCAAAGCTATCGTGATCAAGAACCGACAGGTGCAGGCGGTCTGCCTGCAGCTGCCACTGGAGGAGGCGAATAAGCCATGAGCATGCCCGGAAACCGCGATCCATTCGCAGCCTATATCTGTGACGAAACGGCACTGGATGTCTTGCGTCCGGTGGTCATCGAGCTCGGTTGGCAGCCTGAAAAGTGCAACAAGGGCGGCCTGCGTAACGCAGTTCAGTCGCTCTCGGTCTCTGCCAGCCCGAACATTCTGATGGTCGATTTGTCCGAAAGCGGCGACCCGCTGAACGACATCAACGCGCTGGCCGAGGTTTGCGAACCCGGAACGGTCGTAATCGCCATCGGTCAGGTCAACGACGTACGCCTGTACCGCGACCTTCTTGGCAGCGGCATTCAAGACTATCTCCTGAAGCCGCTGTCGGCATCGGTCCTGCGCGATTCGCTGAATGCGGCACAGCAGGTCTTTTCCGCCCCGCGCGGCGGCGAAGCGGAACAGGTCGCGCGTCATATCTCCACGGCCATCATCGGAACGCGTGGCGGTGTCGGTGCCTCGACCCTGGCGACATCGCTTGCCTGGCATTTCAGTGCCGACAAGAAGATGCCGACCGCCCTGCTCGATCTCGATGTGCATTTCGGCACCGGCGCTCTGACGCTGGATCTCGAGCCGGGACGCGGTCTGACCGACGCGATCGACAACCCCAGCCGCATCGACGGCCTGTTCATCGAGCGCGCGATGATCCGCGCAAACGACAATCTGGCCATTCTTTCGGCGGAGGCACCGATCAATTCGCCTCTGATGACTGATGGCGCAGCCTTCCTGCAACTGCAGGAAGAGTTCCGCCACGCATTCGAGATGACGCTGGTCGATCTGCCGCGCAACATGCTGATCAACTTCCCGCATGTGCTGAACGACGTGAACGTCGCAACAGTCGTGTGCGAAATGACGCTGGCCTCTGCTCGTGACACGATCCGTGTGCTCAGCTGGCTCAAGGCCAACGCCGGTCACGTCACGCCGCTGGTCGTCGCCAACAAGGTTCAGGCCGGCACGGCCGAAATCAGCAAGGCGGACTTCGAAGCCTCGATCGAACGCAAGATCGATGTGACGATTCCGCTCGACCAGAAGGGCGCAAGCGCTGCTGCCAAGCTGGGCAAGACCTTCGTCGACGCCAATGGTTCGAGCAAGGTATCCAGCGCGATCAAGCAGGTTGCGACCAAGCTGGTGGGCCTTAGCGATGACGATGGCGAAGGTGCCGGCGGTGGCGACGGCAAGAAGTCGCTCCTGGGCGGCTTCGACATCAAGGGCTTGATGGCCAAGAAAGACAAAGCCGACGCGTAACCGCGGGACGTCGTGCTGTGCCGGGCAATGCCTGCTCGGCACACCGGCGCCCGAGGCTGTCGCCATCAGGCGCAAGAAGGGACGGAGAAATTTAAATGAGCACGGTTCAATTAGTGCTGATCGCCGGAGGCGTTCTTGTCCTGCTAGTGCTGATGTATCTGGCTTTGTCGGGCCCGAATGTTGCCAAGACAAGCGCACGGCGTTTGCAGCAGCTTCGGTATCGCCATTCGGAAAGCACCGACGCGAAGGTCGAATCGCAGCTGAAAAAGGCGATTGCCGCACGCAAGCCGAAGAAGTTCAAGCAGGCTGGTTCCGGCTCGCGTCTCGATGCTCTGGCCATCAGGCTCGATCGGACGGGCAAAGGTTGGACGTTGTCTCAGTATGCCTATGCGTCTCTGGCGCTTGCTGTGGTCGTCGCAGTGGTGCTGTACCTGCAACTCGGATCGGTCCCGCTGGCGCTCGCCATCGGCGTCTTCCTTGGTGCCGGACTTCCGCACCTTGTCGTCAGCTTCATGATCAAGCGGCGCACCAACAACTTCAATGTCAAGTTCCCGGACGCGATCGAGCTGCTGGTCCGCGGCCTTCGCTCGGGCCTTCCAGTTACCGAGACTCTTGCCGTGGTGGCCCAGGAAGTCCCGGGTCCGGTCGGTGAAGAATTCAAATCCATTGTCGAGCGCATCAAGATCGGTCGCACGATGGAAGAATCGCTTCAGGAAACTGCCGACAAGCTCGGTATTCCGGAATTCAACTTCTTCTGCATCACGCTTGCGATCCAGCGCGAGACGGGTGGTAACCTTGCCGAGACACTGTCCAACCTTTCGGACGTCTTGCGCAAACGCGCGCAGATGAAGCTCAAGATCCGCGCGATGAGCTCGGAATCCAAGGCGTCGGCCTACATCGTGGGCGCGCTGCCCTTCATCGTGTTCGGCATGATCTGGACGATCAACCCGGGCTACGTCGGTGGCTTCTGGACCGACGACCGACTGATCGTGACCGGCATCGGCGGGCTCGTATGGATGAGCATCGGCGCGGGCATCATGGCCAAGATGGTCAGTTTCGAAATCTAAGCGAGCAGGGACAAAGCTATGAATACCGGAACCAGCCCTACCCTTCTCGGCTTCGACGTTATCCTCGTCGGGTCCATTCTGGCAGGCGTTGCTGCTTTGGCAGTCCTGTTCGCGATCTATACCGCCGTCACGATCAAGGATCCGATGGCAAAGCGGGTCAAAGCGCTCGAAGGACGCCGCGAGGAGCTGAAACTTGGTCTTGTGACCGCAAGCGCCAAGAAGCGTCAGAGTCTTGTCCGCAAGACGAACACGTCCGAAAGGGTCCGCGACACCCTCAGCAGCATGAAGGTTCTCCAGCAGAGCCAGGTCGAGGAGATGCAGCAGAAGCTGGCGTGGGCCGGCTATCGCAACAAGGAAGTTGCTGTCATACTGCTCGCGCTGCGAATGATCTTTCCGATCGTCCTCGGTACGGTCGCAGCTATTCTTCTGTATGTCGTCGAGATTTACCCGGATTGGGAATTCAAGCGCCTCGCAGCGCTCGCTGGTACTGTGTTCCTCGGCTACAAAGGTCCGGAAATCTTCCTGAGCAATGTCGCATCGAAGCGCACCGATGCAATCCGCAAAGGCTTGCCTGACGCGCTGGACCTTCTGGTCATCTGCGCCGAAGCGGGTCTTACCGTCGATGCGGCCTTCAATCGTGTGGCAAAGGAACTGGGCCGCGCCTATCCGGAGCTGGGCGATGAATTCGCCCTGACCGCGATCGAGCTGTCCTTCCTCAACGAGCGGAAGCTGGCATTCAACAATTTTGCCTACCGCGTGAACCTGGAAGCCGTGAAGGGCGTGGTCACCACCATGGTCCAGACCGAACGCTACGGTACGCCGCTGGCCTCTGCCTTGCGCGTGCTGTCGGCAGAGTTCCGCAACGAACGCATGATGCGTGCCGAAGAGAAGGCTGCACGTCTGCCGGCCATCATGACCGTGCCGCTGATCCTGTTCATCCTCCCGGTGCTGTTCATCGTGATCCTTGGTCCGGCAGCCTGCGACATCTCGGACTCGCTGATGAGCGACTAGTCCGAGACCAGCAGAGGTCGAACCAACCGAAAGCCTCGTCGACTGATCCTAGTCGGCGAGGCTTTCTGCATCGAATTCCCCGGCGTTGTCACGCAAACGGGATAGCATGTCGCGCATGGCCTCGCGCTCTTCTTCACTCAGGACCGAGAACAGCTCTTCCTCGATCTTGAGCGCCAGCGGCATGATCCCGCCATGCACCGCCCGCCCCTCCGCCGTCAGTTCGAGCAGGTGCGAGCGGCCGTCCTTCGCATTGGGCTTGCGCTGCGCCAGCTTTCGGTCTTCCAGCTTCTTGCAGGCGCGATTGACCGGCACCTTGTCCATCAGCGTCGCCTGCGTCAGTTCGCGCTGCGTCATCGCACCGCTTTCGCCCAGCACCGCCATGATGCGCCACTCGGTCGTCTTCAATGCGAAGCGCCGACGATACTGCTCCGCAATGCGCGAAGACACGGCGTTCGACGCGATGGACAGCTGATAGGGCAGAAACTTGGCAAGGCGCGGAGCGGGTGTGCGTGACGTCATGCCGCCGGTTTCTACTCGCTCCGTGACACTTGGCAAGGTTGCAACTGTGACTGTCGCAGATGCAACTACCCGTATTCCGGCTCGTCCCACCACGGGTAGAAGTCGGGCATGTCGCTGCTGACCGTGTCCGGATAGTGCGGCGCGCGCTTCTCGAGGAAGCTGGCGATGCCCTCTTTCGCATCGGCACTGCGGCTGAGGCGATAGATCGCGCGACTGTCGATGCGGTGAGCGTCCATCGGGTGACCGCCGGTCCCCAGCCGCCACAGCATGGCGCGGGTCATGGCGACCGACACGGCGGAGGTGTTGTCGGCAATTTCGCGCGCCAGCTTGCGCGCTTCGTCCATCAGCTCGCCCGGCGCGTGGAGCGAGCGGACGAGGCCGCGCTCCTTCGCTTCGGCTGCGTCAAAGATGCGTCCGGTCATGCACCATTCCATCGCCGTCTGCATGCCGACCAAGCGCGGCAGGAACCAGCTGCTGGCCGCCTCGGGCACGATGCCCCGCCGCGCAAAGACAAAGCCGAAGCGCGCCGTCTCGCTCGCCAGCCGGATGTCGAAAGGCAGCTGCATCGTCGCGCCCACGCCGACCGCAACGCCGTTGCATGCCCCGATCAGCGGCTTTTTCGATTTGAAAAGACGCAAAGTCAGCTGCCCTCCCCCATCGCGCACCTTGGGGTCGGACAAATCGTCAACCTGGTCGGGGTCGGAGAAGACATGACCGCCATCTTCCGGCGTCAAGTCGGCGCCTGCGCAAAACGCCCGCTCCCCCTCGCCCGTCACGATCACGGCCCGCACGCTGTCGTCGGCATCGGTCATATCCAACGCTTCGATGAACTCGCGCATCATCGTGCGCGTGAAGGCGTTCATCTTTTCGGGCCGATGCAGCGTGACGGTGGCGATGCCATCGGCGATCTCGAGCCTGATCTGCGTGAAGTCGTTCATTTGGATTTCCTCTCCGCTGCATCCGACAGCTTGGAACACATGGAACACGGTCCAGGGGCAAAAACAACACCGCCCCCGATTGCCGCACTGAGGACGGGCAATCGGAGGCGGTGTGCGTGCTTCATCAGGCCGAAGGTAATGTACGACCCGCATTTAGGAAATGGCGATTACCGCGGAGCCATGCGGATGCCGCCATCGAGGCGCACGTCTTCGCCGTTGAAGTAAGCGCACTCGATCATGGTCATGGCGAGTCGCGCATATTCTTCCGGATGGCCGAGACGCTTGGGGAACGGGACGGAAGCGGCCAGCGCGTCCTTTACCTTATCCGGCGCAGCATTCATCAGCGGGGTGTTGAAGATGCCCGGCAGGATCGTGTTCACGCGAATGCCTTCGCTCATCAGGTCGCGCGCGATTGGCAGGGTCATGCCGACAACGCCGCCCTTCGATGCGGAATAAGCCGCCTGGCCCATCTGTCCGTCCTCGGCAGCGACCGACGCGGTATTCACGATAGCGCCACGATCGCCGTCATCGGACATGGGATCGAGTTTGAGCATGCCTGCCGCCGATTTGGCGATGCAGCGGAAGGTGCCGATCAGATTGACCTGGATGACGAATTCAAATGCGGACAGCGGATAATGCTTCGTCTCGCCCGTCAGCCCGCCGCTTTCGTCGCGTTCGCGGCTGGCGGTCTTGATGGCGTTGCCGATCCCTGCGCAATTGACGAGAATGCGTTCCTGCCCATGCGCCTCGCGCGCCCTGGCAAAGCCTGCATCGACGTCCTCGTCGCTGGTCACGTTGACCTTGCAGAAGATGCCGCCGATGTCCTTGGCGACCGCTTCGCCCTTGTCTTCGTTCATGTCGAAAATGGCGACCTTGCCGCCCTTGGCCGCGATGGCGCGGGCGGTAGCTTCACCAAGGCCCGATGCGCCGCCGGTGACGACTGCGGGGGTATTGCTGCTGACTTCCATTGTACTCTCCTGATATCACAAAACCGTTCGCCCCGAGCTTGTCGAAGGGCTGCACTTCCATTGAACTGGCGCACCCGAAGAAAGGACAGGGCTTCGACAAGCTCAGCCCGAACAGGTGCGGGACGTTCGATTCACTTACAAGGCTTCCACAATCGTCACATTGGCGACGCCGCCGCCTTCGCACATCGTTTGCAGGCCGTATTTCTTGCCGCGCGCCTTCAGCGCATGAACGAGCGTCGCCATCAATTTGGTCCCCGACGCGCCAAGCGGATGGCCCAGCGCAATCGCACCGCCATTGACGTTGAGTTTGTCTGGGTCCGCGCCGGTATGCTTCAGCCATGCGAGCGGCACGGGCGCGAACGCCTCGTTCACTTCGAACAGGTCGATGTCGCCGATGTTCATGCCGGCGCGCTGCAAGGCACGGTCGGTCGCGAATAGCGGCTCTTCCAGCATGATAACCGGATCGCCAGCCGTCACGGTCAGATTGTGAATGCGAGCCAGCGGAGTGAGGCCATGGTCCTTCAACGCCTGCTCGCTGACGACCAGCACCGCGCTCGACCCGTCGCAGATCTGGCTGGACGAGGCGGCCGTGATTGTGCCCTCGGGGCTGAGCAGCTTGACGCCTGCAATGCCATCCAGCGTTGCATCGAAGCGGATGCCCTCGTCCACCGTGTGCAGTTCGGTGCCTTCGGGCGTTTCCACCTCGACCGGCACGATTTCCGCCTCGAACGCGCCTGATTTGGTCGCTTCGATGGCCTTCTCGTGGCTCGACAGGGCGAAGCGATCGAGATCGTCTTTGGTGAAGCCGTGCTTCTTCACGATCATTTCCGCACCCATGAACTGGGACCACTGGATGCCGGGATATTTCTCTTCAAGGCCCGGCGACTTGTAGTTGCCCAGCCCCTCTTTCATGTGAAACATCGCGGTCGAGCCCATCGGTACCCGGCTCATGCTTTCCACGCCGCTGGCGATGACGACGTCCTGCGTGCCGCTCATCACCGCCTGCGCGGCGAACTGGATCGCCTGCTGTGACGATCCGCACTGGCGGTCGATCGTGACTGCGGGGACGCCTTCGCCCAGGTGCTTGGACGCGAGCACGGCATTGCGCCCCACCTGCATCGCCTGCTCGCCGCCCTGGCTGACGCAGCCCATGACGACGTCGTCCATGGCCTTTGCCTCCAGCCCGCTGCGCTCCATCACCGCGTCGAGCGACTTAGCTGCCAGATCGACCGGATGCACGCCTGCCAGCCGCCCTCCCCGGCGCCCACCGGCAGTACGGACGGCTTCGACGATATAGGCTTGCGGCATGGGGCTCTCCGGGAATGAATAGGATTGCGTGCGGCCTATGGCGGCCTTCCGTTTACGTCAACTGTCGATAGGGGCCGAAGGAGGAGAAATCTTGCCTCCGACCGAGGCTTGCCGACAGATGCGGGCGATAGCGCAGTTGGGCGGGAAATGGCCCGATTTCTCGCATCTACGCCTTGTGGCGCATTGGCAACACATAGTCATCGAACTGCCTTAATCAGCATAAACACTTTGCCTTTGCGCTTTTCCTGCAGGCAAATGCGCCGATCCGCAGAAGGACGGCCACAGGTGCGTCCGCAGCGGGAACATATCTGAAGCTGCCTGTGCCTCGATTGCTCGGCGTGCAGGTCTTGGATGGAAAAGAGGAACGTTAACACATGAAGATGCATAGCAAGCTCAAGCTCGCTGCTGCTCCGACTGCGCTCGGCCTGGCTCTCGTAGCCCAGCCTGTCGTAGCTCAGGATGCAGACGACGATGTGACCGTCGTCGAAGAAAACGAAGGAACGGTTGCTCAGCCGATCGTGGTGACCGGTACACGTCTGAACGTGAACCCCAACCTCGAGAGCCCCAGCCCGGTGCTCACGGTCACCAGCGAACAGATCGCTGCCCGCGGTACGGTTCGTATCGAAGACCTCACCAACCAGCTGCCGCAGGTTTTCGCCGGTCAGGCCGGTGAAGTCTCGAACGGCGCTTCGGGTACGGCAACGCTGAACCTTCGCGGTCTCGGCGCTGTACGCACTCTCGTGCTGGTTGACGGTCGTCGTCTGCCCTACGGTGCATCGAGCATCTCTGCCCCGAACCTCGATCTTATTCCGACACAGCTGATTGAACGAGTCGACCTGCTGACTGGCGGTGCTTCGGCCGTTTATGGTTCAGACGCTGTTGCAGGTGTTGCAAACTTTATCCTCAAGCGCGACTTCGAGGGCGTGGAACTCGACGCGCAGGGCGGTTTCCAGCAGCACGGCAACGACATCCCATTCTTTAACAGCGTTCTCGAAACGGCGCAGCAGCCGGTTCCCGGTCCGATTACCGATGGCGTAGAATATGCCTTCACCGGTATTGTTGGTGCAAATACTGCCGATGGCCGCGGCAACGTGACGCTGTATGCAAACTACGAAAAGCGCGAGCAGGTCACACAGAACAACCGTTCCTTCTCGGCCTGTACGTTGGGTTCGTCGGGTTCCGGATTCGAAGGCGTTGGCTGTGTTGGCTCGGGTAACTTCCGTGCTTTCTTCAACAACGGCGGTCTGCGCGATTCTCTTATTCTGGATGACGACGGTGATCCGATCAATTCCGCCTTCCTTCAAGAAGACGGTACCGTCGTCCCGTATGTTGGTGGTCCGGCACAGACTTATAACTTCGGTGCTCGCAACTTCTTCCAGCGTCCCTCGGAACGGATAAGCCTTTATGCGAAGGGTTTTTACGAAATCGCCGAGAATATGGAGTTTTTCGCAGACCTTAGCTACACCGATAACCTGTCGGATGCTCAGATCGCCGAAAGCGCGTCCTTTGGCGCCTACACGATTAACTGCGACAATCCTTACATCCAAGATACTCCAGGCCTTAACCTGCGTGAGGTGTATGGTTGTACGGACCAAGATGTAGCAGATGGAACGCTAATCCCCATCGCGACAGCTACGCACCGTAACGTCGAAGGCGGTCCGCGTAATTCGCGTCTGGAAAACTCCGCATTCCGTATTGTCAGCGGACTTCGCGGCGATTTCGGCGATGGCGCGTGGGACTACGAGGTTTTCGGACAGTACGCCGAGACCTCTGACAGCTCGATCTCTTCGAACGATTTTATCGTTGCGAATCTTCAGCAGGCTTTTCTTGCTGTCGAAGATGAGGACGGCAACATCGTTTGTCAGGATCCGAGTGGTGGATGTGTTCCCTACAATCCGTTCACGCGTAATGCGGACGGCACCAGTCCGATCACGCAGGAGCAGACTGATTTTCTGCAAGGCGTCGGTATTGTACTGGGTGAAACCAGCCAGTTGGTGTTGGGCGCGAACATCCAGTCCGATCTTGGCGTCTACGGCTTCAGCTCCCCGTTTTCAGATGAAGGCGTCGCCTTCCTGGTCGGCGTCGAGTATCGCAAGGACCAGCTTGAATCGATCCCCGACGAAATCAGCCAGGTCCCTGGCGGCGGTTTCACCGGTGTAGGCGGTGCTACTCTGGCGGTTGCCGGTGAAGTTGATGTTCGTGAAGCTTATGCCGAAGTTCAAATACCTTTGGTAACCGATCGTCCGTTCTTCGACGAATTGATCCTCGCAGGTCAGTACCGTCGGTCCGAATATACGGCGAACGGTAACGGTGTTTCCAATGACTTTGGCACCGACGCATTCGGTGTTCAGCTTTCGTGGAAGCCCATTCCCGATCTGACACTTCGTGGCCAATTCCAGCGGTCGGTGCGTGCGCCGAACGTCATCGAGTTGTTCACTGGTCAAAACACCAACCTGCCGAACCTCAATTCTCTTGAGAATGCAGATGGCGATACGATCTACGATCCTTGTGCCTCTTCGTCTCCCGTTGCTACTCTCGAGCAATGCGCACGGACCGGTGTGACTGCAGATCAGTACGGTAGCATCAACGATGTCATCTCTGGTCAGACACAGTCGCTTACGGGTGGTAATCCATTCCTAAGCCCCGAAAGTTCGGACACCTTTACCTTCGGTATCGTTATCGAACCGTCGATGGTGCCAGGCTTGGCGATCTCGGTCGACTATTTCGACATCACGGTTGATGACTACATTAGTGCAGGTATCGCAGCGCAGACATTGCTCGATAACTGCCTGCAAACCGGCGATGCGATTTTCTGTGATCTGATCACTCGTGGTCCCGGAGGCACTTTGCAGTCCGGCTTCTCAGGATCAGGCTTCACGGCGACCAATCTTAACATTGCCGAATTGACCACCAAGGGCGTCGATGCTCAGGTTCGCTATGGCTTCGAGCTTGGCGGAGCTGGCGGTCTCAACTTCGATTACGCTGCGACGTATCTGGATGAAGCGAACTTCGTACCCTTCCCGGGCAGCGATGCTATCGTTTGTGCCGGATTCTCGGACAACTCGTGTCTGCAGCCGGTCAACTCCCAGTACCGTCATCGTGCAACCCTCATTTGGGACAGCAACTTCGACGTCGATCTTGGTCTGACCTGGCGTCACTTCAGTGCCGTCGATGCTTTCGGGGAAAGTTCGACACCTGCCGAAATCGACGACAACCTGCCGGCAGTGAACTATGTCGACGCTTCACTGTTCTGGGAAGCGAGCGACATCATCACGGTTCGTGCCGGTGTGCTGAACGTGCTGAACGAAAATCCGCCGGTGTCCGCATCGTCGGGTCCGCCGCTCGGTAACGGCAACACCTATCCGACCGTGTACGACACCGGTCGCACCTTCTTCGCCGGTTTGAACCTGCGCTTCTGATAGCGTAGTTTCCATAGCGAAACGGGAAAGCCGCGGACTTCGGTCCGCGGCTTTTTTGTATGTTGACGACTTAAGGTGTATACGCTGAGCTTGTATGGCTCGCAGCCGTACCCGAGCCTGCGCAGGCGGTCTTGAAGTAGAAGCTCGCTGGGCAATCTCTGGGCGAGCCGTTAGAATGTCTTCTGAGCGTAGCCCCGACCAGATGAGCTGCTGCCGCAATTAACTCGGTCAGGGCATCCCAGCATCTTGCGATTATCTGGCACAGCTGCGCGGCCTGTCCTTACGGCAAAAGAGCCACGCTCTGACTTGCAACTCTTCGGCCTTCGAGACCTGCCGGGAGCTTGGCTGTGGCTACGATCGTCAAAGCAGATCGCATTACCCCGCGCTGCACGCTCAAGCCGGGGCCCTGGCCATCGTGTAAGAACTGGATGCTCCAAGGTTCGACCGACAAGCGGCATGCCGCCTCCTTCGTCAGGCCAGTGTGGCGACAACGCGCGTGTCCAATGTGTAAGAAAAAGGGCCGGAGCAGTTACCTGCTCCGGCCCCGGTACTCATATTCCCTGAACGCTTTAAAGACCGTTGGGTCCGCAATCCTTCTCGAGGAACGACAGGAGGCTCGTGTAAAGTTGCTCCTGGTGATTGTACATCAGCGTATTGAAGAAGTGGTCGGCACCTTTCAACGTCACGAATCTGTGCGTCGGCGTGTAGTTGGCCTGCTGCGGCGCATAGGACGTTGTCCGTGACGCCGTTGCTGACTCCTCCGACTTGATCGCGTTGCCGTCTGCATCGAGCAGCGTCACCGTCGGACCGATGAGACCGGCCCGTTCCATCGCCGCCTTGTAATCTTCCATGTGATAAGGCTCCACACGGCGATCCACGTCTCCGTGCACCATCATGAGCGGAATGTTGGTCTTCTCGACATCCTTGACCGGGTTGATCCCAATCATACCACGACGCTGTGCCCAATCGTCGATAGCTTTGGGCCCATATGGGCTGCGGCGTTCACGGTACGACTTTGCCGGATCAGCAACCGCTGCGCCGGCGATGGCACACTGGTATATCTGATTTTCGCGCTGAGCTGCGACAAGTGCGGCATATCCACCGTACGACCATCCGAAGAAGGCCACGCGGTTCGGATCGACGATGCCCTTCTCAATAAGATATAAGGCCGCATCATCCTTGTCGTCCTGCATGGCCAGACCATGCTCACCATACCCCAGATCAAAGTGCTTCTGGCCCCAACCAGTCGAGATACGGTTCTGCGGATGGACGACTGCATAGCCGGCATTCACCAGCATCTGACTCCATTCGTCCCATCCAACCATACCATTTACGTGCGGACCGCCATTATGGCGCACCACAAGCGGAAAAGGTCCTTCGCCCTTCGGCTTCATGAAATACGCAGGAATTGTCAGCTGCCCGTCACGCGATGGATATCGGATGAATTCGACGTCGGCCAGTTCTTCGGACTTAATCAAAGGATTACGGCTACCCAGCTTGACGAGGCGACCGTTGTTCACAAGCCAGAAGGACCCTGGATCTCGCGGACCGCTGTTGCGAACGATCATGGTCTTGCCGTCACGTGACCGGCTGGAAATCGAGAGCTGATGCGCGAACGGGATCTGAGCTTCCAACGCTTCGTAAAGCGCTTGCTCTTCGCCGTCGAACCAGATGCGTTGCATCTTGTCCCATGGATACATGGCGGCCACAATGCGGTCGTTGCCGGGCATCGAATGCCTTTGCACGCCCATAATATCAGCCTGATCGGTCCCGGCTAGCTTCTCACCATACTGCCCGGTGTCGAAATTGAATTCCCAAAGCGAGGCCTTGTCCTCGTCCCGAGTATCGATGATGTAACCGACGCTGGGGTTGTCCGGATCGAATCCGACCGGGCCCATAAAGCCGGAAAGTGACCGATAGAGGTTGCTATGATCGTCCCGGTCAAAACGGCTCAACTCTTTCCAGCTATTGTCGTTTTCTCCACGATAATAGGTAATGAGTTCCTGCGTGCCTGGATCGATACCCTGGGTCCAACGAGGGCGTCCTTCGTCGTCGAACGAAGCAGAGCGAAATTTTTCGCTGCCCTTCAGGATGAGCTCACGTTGCCCGTTGCTCAGATTGAACTTGTAGTAGGACCGGGGACGGAAAGAAGCGAAAGGATCAACGCCCGACGTGTCGAGAATCGCAGTTCCGGTTTCAACGATGATATGGTCCGGATCATTCGGAAGTAGGCTTGCCAAGCCAAAGTTGCCCGGCAGATCACGGAACTTGTTTGCACTAAGGCTGTAAGAGAAACCTTTGTAGTCACGCGTATCATCTTCGGGACCGCGCACTTTGGAACGACGCTGCTGCCAAGCAGTACCGAATATATAATTGTCGTTCACCCACTGAGCCTGAATGATCTCCATAGGTTCGGCATTCAGCGTGCGGAGCGGCTTGGACATATCGTCGGTCGCATAGATCAACAGCAAGTTGTCCGCCGTTTTCGCCGGCGACATGAGCACCAGGACGTGCTTGCCATCGGGCGAAACCTGAACGTTGGATACGACATCGCGAAGTGCCCAATCCTCGATGGGAATGGTCAGCTCGGACACGCCCTGCGCGTGAACGGCCGGAACCGCGCCAAGTGCGCCAATCGTCGCAACACCTGTGGCCGCGGCCAGAAGAACGGAACGTAAGGATTTCATGGCAAACCTCTCAACAAAATCCTCGCGACTCTGTGCGAGGACAAACCCCTTGGACGAAACAGGCGGCCCCGCGCAAAAACGCGAGACCGCCCCTTTTCTACTGTCCGGATACTGAACGAAATCAGAACTGGACGTTGATGCGCGCGAACAACTCGCGACCATCGTAGTCGTAGCCGGCACCCAGAACGGTGTTCGAGATGTCGGTGATACCTGCAGCAAACGGGCTGACCTGCGGCGGAGCGGTATCGAAGATGTTGCTCACACCGAAGAGAATATCCCAGGTATCGGCGCGGTAACGGATCGATGCCGTGTGCAGGAACTGCTCGTCGGCGAAACCGATCGGACGACAGAACACGCCATCGCCGGCAACGATACCATCCTGAACGTCGTCCGCATCGCGCGAACCGCCACCCAGACAGGTGCTGCCGTTAGCGCCGACAAACTCACCCGCTTCGTCAAAACCGAAGACGTCGGAGAAGTCGTCGATATCGTCAGGATCCTGACCGAAGCCGCCGATGTAACGGGTGTTCCAGGTGAAGCGGAACTTGTCGATATCGGCGGTAAACGATGCCTGGCCCGTCCAGCGCTGAAGACCGACTTCGCCTTCGTCGGTGTCGGTCACACGCGTCAGATCTTCGTTGATGAAGAGCGTGCTACGCTCGATCAGGTGGTTGGCACGAACGTTCAGACCCAGATCAACGAGCGTTCCGAAGGCTGCGACTTCCTTACCGAGACGGCCGTTAAAGTCCATCCCGCGAACCGATTCCTCATCGAGGTTCAGGAAGCCGGCAAACAGGCCGTTGACCAGCTGCGTACCGGTCGACGAGGTCGAGATACGGTCACAGAAGGTGGAACGCTGCTCGTCTTCGCGCAGGTAGCAGTCATTGATGATGAACTGCGAACCAGGGGAGACAATCGCTTCCTTCACCTTGATGTCGTAATAGTTCGTGCTCAGGGCGACATCGAAACCGTCACCGAAGGTTTCTTCGAATGCGAAACCGGCGGTAATCGAACGCGAGGTTTCCGGATCGATTTCGAGGCTGCCGCCACGTTCGATCTCGACGCTCGAGAACTGGATCGGCGCGAGTGAGGAACCGTCGGTCGGGTCTATCTGCAACCCGACGCTGAACGGATCGCGTCCTTCGCGCTGACAGTTCCGAATGATCGACGCATCGCGCTGATCACCGGTCGGATCATACGTGCCGGTGTCCGGATCGTAAGCATCGTCGGGAACGGCGCACGGGTCGAACAGCGTGCTGAAGCCCGTCTGCGATCCGAGGAAGTTCTCGCGCAGGTTCGGCGCGCGGAACGACGTGCCGTAGCTGAACTTGAACAGCAGCGACTCGATCGGACGCCAGCCGGCCTTGACCGAGTAGGTGTAGTTCGTACCGTAGAACTCTTCGTCCGTGATACGACCCGACAGGTTCAGGTTCAGTTCCTGCACCCAGGGCTTGCCGGCCTGAAGCGGGATGTCGATTTCGCCGAAGGCTTCCTTGATCTCCTTCGAACCGACAGCGCCGCTGTCGGCGAAGAAGCCAAAGAAGAGGCCATTCGATGCGACATCGCTGGCGATCGAGTTGATCTCGTCGCGACGATACTCGACACCGAGCACCGCGCCGACCGGACCAGCAGGCAGTTCGAAAAGATCGCCGGTCACGAAAGCGTTGACCACAATCTGTTCGTAAGTGGTGTCGAACGAACGGTCACCGAACAGGTAGTCGCGCTCTGCCTGGGTGGCAAAATCGCCATTCGCCTGATTGAGAACGCTGGGTGCGAACAGGTTTACTGGCACACAACCCTGCGTCAGGTCAGCCAACGCCGCATCGGGATTGGCCAGCGCCGAAGCATCGCAAGGTGTGATGGCAGCCGGATAACCGAAGAGCGCCTGAAGCAGCGCGTTGTCGGTCACGATCTGGCCCGAATTGTAGTCGTCCGCGATGCCGTCGCCGTTGTTGTCGAAGATCCCGTCATCGTCAAAATCGGCGGTCGGATCGATACCGAGTGCGAAGGCGAGCTTGTCTTCGCGGATACCGCGAACGTTCGATTGACCGTCGGCGAAAGAGTATACGCCCGATACTTCGAAGCCCCAGCTTGGCGAGATGAACGGCAGGTCGCCGCGCACGCCAAGAACACCGCGATACTGTTCCTGAGTGATGTCGGTGTTGTTACGATCACCGACAATCGAGAAGACCGGACGAACTGGCAAGCCGCCGATACCACCCAACGCGCCGAAGTTCGTATCGGAACGACAGTCGATCCCGGTCAGGTCGGTGTTACACGGGTTGAACTGGTTCGAATCCGGCACATAGGGGAAGATCTGAGCGAAGAATTCGTTGTCCGACGAAATCTCTGCCCGGGTGTACATGGCTTCGAAGAACGGCGTGATGTTGGCCGCCCCAGGGAAGGTGTACTCACCGTACGCCAGGACGTTGTAACGCTCCTGCTCGCTCTGGAAGAGCTGGTTCGGGTTCGCGTCATTCAGGTTATAGTCGTTCAGGAAGTCGAGGTCGCGAACGCCGTCGCCGTCGAAGTCGACCGGTCCGCCGAACGCGCTTTCCGAGAAGAACGGAATACCGGTGTTACCGGCCTGACCGCCGAAAGTCGTTTCGTCGAAATAGACCGAGCCCAGATCGGTGAACGGAATGATGATACGGCCGTTATTACCGTCCTGAATACATTCGCTCGTCGAGGTCGTGACCAGGCCATCCGACTGTGCCAGCGCATTGGCCTGCTGGTCGATGGTCAGGCGACGGACTTCACCGGTGTTGGTGATGTCAAGGTTGGTCGTACAACCACGGAAGAAGTCGCGGTCGGAAATCGTGATGCGATCGCGGAAGTCGTATTCCGCACCGATGCCGAAGAAGCCGCGGTCGAGGTTGACACCGTAGGCAGCGCCGATGGTGTAGTCTTCGACCCGCTCGGAATCGCCATTGTAGCGACCGAAGGCGGTCAGCTCGAGACCGTCGAAGTCCTTGCGCAGGATGACGTTACCCACACCGGCAACGGCGTCCGAACCGTAAACCGAAGACGCACCGTCGAGCAGCAGGTCGTAACGGTCGATCAGCGTGCTGGGCAGCAGGTTGAGCGAAGGAGCGGTCGGCGCACCTTCCACACCGGCAGGCGCCACACGGCGACCGTTGATGAGAAGCAGCGTACGGTCGGCACCCAGGCCACGAAGGCTCAGCGTGGTCGAACCCGGGCCGTTGTCGAGAACGAAGCCCTGAAAGGTCGCGTCGATCTGGATGCCGGCGGCGCTTTCAGAGCGCTGCAGGATCGAGGTCGGATCGAACAGACCGGCTTCCTGCTCGCTTTCGGTGGTCAGCACTTGCAGCGGAGAAATGCTGGAGTAGGTGTCGCGACGGAGACGCGAACCGGTCACGACGATGGCGTCGTCATTAGACTGCGATCCGTCTGCGCCCGTGCCGGTCACATCGACGACGTCGTCCGTGTTGGCATCATTGGTGACGACACCATCGGGGTCGGTCTGAGTGACGCATTCACCGTTGACAACTTTCATTGACAGCGCAGTCGGTCGGTATCCGCGTCCTGCGCGAAGCCGCGTGCCAGCGACCAAGGCAATTGCCGAAGCCGATAGGGCGAGACCCTTCACAGTATTATATTGAATCTTTCGCATTACACACTCCAGTTGCGATAACTGGAACCGTGCCCCCATCTAGCGCTGCTTGCCTTCGTTCCCCCCAATCGGAACGAATCATGCGACCACAGCAGAATATGGAGACCCCAAGTCCCAATGGCGGCATGTCTGCGAGAGTGTAACCAGATTGTCAAAGAGCGCCCTGGCGTTAAGGTTCTGTTTACCTTCAAACTGTTGCGCAAATCCCACAATTCCGGTCACATTCCGGCCATGAATTTGTTGCGGCCGAGTCTGAGACCAATGATTGGTGCAATTTCAGGAGCGCGAATCAGTCGACCCGCATCTCAAGCGCGCCGTCGCCTTCGTCGATCCTTACCGTCGAGCCGTCAGCCACCTTGCCGGACAAAATCATGTCGGCCAGCGGGTCCTGCACATAACGCTGCACGGCGCGTTTCAGCGGCCTTGCGCCGTAGACCGGGTCGTAGCCCACTCGGCCCAGCCACTTGCGTGCGGCGTCGGTGAGGTCGAGCTCGATCTTGCGCTCGTCGAGCAGCTTCTGAACCCGCGCGACCTGGATATCGACGATCGGGGCCATGTGCTCCTGCGCCAGTCGGTGGAACAGGATGATTTCGTCCAGGCGGTTCAGAAATTCCGGGCGGAAATGCCCGCGCACCACGTCCATGACCTGCGGCTCGACATCCTCGACCTTCTGCCCGTCGTCCATGTTGGCGAGGAACTGGCTGCCGAGGTTCGAGGTCAGGATGATCAGCGTGTTCGAAAAATCGACCACCCTGCCCTGCCCGTCGGTCAGGCGCCCGTCGTCGAGCACCTGCAGCAGGACATTGAACACATCGGTGTGCGCCTTCTCGACCTCGTCGAACAGCACGACCTGGTACGGGCGGCGGCGAACGGCTTCGGTCAGCACGCCGCCTTCCTCGTAACCGACATAGCCGGGAGGCGCGCCGATCAGGCGGGCGACCGCGTGCTTCTCCATGAATTCGCTCATGTCGATGCGCACCATCGCGTCGTCATCGTCGAACAGGAAGCCGGCGAGCGCCTTTGTAAGCTCGGTCTTGCCAACGCCTGTGGGGCCGAGGAACAGGAAGCTGCCGAGCGGACGGCCCGGGTCCTGCAAACCTGCCCGCGCGCGGCGGACGGCCTTGGACACGGCATCGATGGCTTGGCTCTGGCCGATCACCCGCTTCGACAGGATGTTTTCCATGTCGAGCAGCTTCTCACGCTCGCCTTCCATCATCCGGTCGACCGGAATACCGGTCCAGCGCGAGACAACGCCCGCAATGTCATCCTCGGTCACTTCTTCGCGGAGCAGCGCGTTGTCGGTCTGACCCGACGCATCGGCGAGCTTCTTCTCGAGCGCCGGGATGCTGCCGTATTGCAGTTCGCCCGCCTTTTGCAGGTCGCCCGCGCGCTGCGCCTGTTCCAGCTCTATGCGCGCCTGGTCGAGTTCTTCCTTGACCCGCGCTTCGGCGTGGATCTTGTCGCGCTCGTTCTGCCAGCGCGTGGTCAGCTCGGAGGACTGCTGTTCGAGATCGGCCAGTTCCTTGCGCAGGCTTTCCAGCCGGTCCTTGGATGCCTGGTCGGTCTCCTTTTGCAGGGCCTGCTCCTCGATCCGCAGCTGGATAATGCGGCGGTCGAGGTTCTCGATCTCCTCGGGCTTGCTTTCCACTTCCATGCGGATGCGGCTGGCGGCCTCGTCCATCAGGTCGATCGCCTTGTCGGGCAGGAAGCGGTTCTGGATGTAGCGGTCGGACAGGCGCGCTGCGGCCACGATCGCGCCATCGGTGATGCGCACGCCGTGATGCAGTTCGTATTTGTCCTTGATACCGCGCAGGATGGACACGGTGTCCTCCACGCTCGGCTCGTCGATATAGACCGACTGGAACCGCCGCTGCAGCGCGGGATCCTTCTCGACATACTTTTGGTATTCATCGAGCGTGGTCGCACCGATGCAGTGCAATTCGCCACGGGACAGCGCGGGCTTTAGCAGGTTGGACGCATCCATGCTGCCTTCGGACGCACCGGCACCGATCAGCGTGTGCATCTCGTCGATGAACAGGATGATCTGCCCGTCGGCGCCCTTCACTTCGTCGAGCACGGCCTTCAGCCGCTCCTCGAATTCGCCGCGATATTTCGCGCCTGCAATGAGCGAGCCCATGTCGAGGCTCATCAGGGTGCGGCCCTTGAGGCTGTCGGGCACGTCGCCATTGGCGATGCGCAGCGCGAGGCCTTCGGCAATCGCGGTTTTGCCAGTCCCGGGCTCGCCGATGAGCGCAGGGTTGTTTTTGGTGCGGCGGGCGAGGATCTGGACCGTGCGACGGATTTCCTCGTCGCGCCCGATGACCGGGTCCAGCTTTCCGTCGCGCGCCGCCTGCGTGAGGTCGCGGGCGTATTTCTTCATCGCGTCGTAGCTTTCTTCCGCGCCCGCGCTGTCCGCCGCGCGTCCGCCGGTCACGTCCTGAATTGCCGCCTCGAGCGATTTGGCATCGACACCAGCCGATTGCAGAGCCTTGCCCGCATCGTTGCTGGCCATCGCCAGCGCCTGAAGGATCCGCTGCACCGGCACGAAGCTGTCGCCTGCCTTCTCGGCCAGCTGTTCCGCACTGTCGAGCGCGCGGACCGCATCGTTGTCGAGACCCGGCGTCGCTTGCGCCCCGCCTCCCGACACGACCGGGATCTTGCCCAGTGCATTGTCGATTTCGGTGATGGCCACGCCCGCATTGCCGCCCGCGCGCTGGATCAGCTGCGCGGCCATGCCCTGCTCGTCGTCGAGCAGCGCCTTGAGCAGATGCGCAGGCGTGATGCGCTGGTGGCTCATGCGGATGGCGACCGTTTGCGCGGCCTGGATGAAGCCCTTGGCGCGGTCGGTGAACTTTTCGAGATTCATTGGCGGACATGCCCCTTCGAACTGAAATACCGCTCGCATATAGTGTTGCACATAGGCCACACAAGAGACACGGTGGAACTAGTCCGATACCGCGTTCTCGAGCCCCGGCACCAGCACTGTCCGGTCGCCGCCGAAATCTTCGCGCACGACGATCAGCCCTTGCCGCTCGAGATGGTCGAGCAAGCGCAAGACGCGTCTTGGAGAACTGGTGCCGTAACTGCGGGCCAGCGCGTCCTCGTCGACCTGCGTCTCGCCGGCATGCGCCGCTTTCGCAATCACGAGGAACGGGCCGAGCAAGTCTTCGTCGACCGATTGCGCCAGATGCAGGATACGCTGCCGCACAGTGTCGTCCAGCTCCTCAAGTCCCGCGCCGCTGATAGCGAGACGGCGGCGAAATTCGGTGACGTCCGGCATAGGGCCGATCAACCGCTCGCGGCGGCAACGGGTGAGGAAGGTCTGGTATTGTGTACTCGCCGCCTGCGACGCGATGGTCTGATCGTGTGACAGCTCTGCAATGATGGCGTCGATGCGCTGCGCGACGTCGGAGGCATCCGTATCGGCTGGCGCATCTGTCGCAGCCTTCGCCTCAGCCTGCATGATCTGTTCGTTCAGATCTTCAACCGGCGCGCTCTTCACTGGCGGGGGCGGCGTCGCCACAGCGACTGCCGTGACGAGATCGCGTGTGAGCAAGTCGGCCATATCCTCGGGCGCGGTGTCGGGAAGCGCGATGAGCCCTTCGCTGCGTGCCTGATGACCCGTGCGCACCGGCCCGATATCGACCGCCAGCGGGACGCGCGTGATTGCCGGTCCCAGCGCGAGGAACTGGCCCCGCTCCAGCTCGCGGATGCGCTCTGCCTGACGCCGCTCCATGCCCAAAAGATCGGCGGCGCGCACCATGTCGATGTCGAGGAAAGTCCGCCCCATGAGGAAGTTCGACGCTTCGGCCGCGACATTCTTGGCCAGTTTCGCCAATCGCTGTGTCGCGACGACCCCGGCCAGCCCACGCTTTCGGCCCCGGCACATCAGGTTCGTCATCGCGGACAGCGTCATGCGGCGCGTGTCCTCTGCCATTTCACCCGCAGCGGCAGGCGCGAACATCTGCGCTTCGTCGACCACGACCAGCGCCGGATACCAGTGTTCGCGCGGGGCGTCGAATAGCGCGGTCAGGAATTGCGCGGCGCAGCGGATCTGCTGCTCGACTTCGAGACCGTCCAGATCAAGCACAACGCTGGCGCGATGTTCTCGGATGCGAAGGGCCAGCGTTTCGATCTCCGGCGCGGAATAGGACGCTGCATCGATCACGACATGGCCGAATTCGTCGGCGAGCGAGGGAAAGTCGCCTTCCGGATCGATGACGACCTGCTGCACCATGCCGGCGCTTTCTTCCAGCAAACGGCGCAAGAGGTGCGACTTGCCGCTGCCCGAATTGCCCTGGACCAGCAGGCGCGTGGCCAGAAGCTCCTCGATGTCGACGAGCGTGGGGCGCCCGCCCCGTTCCTGTCCGATGGTGATTTGCGACGTCATGAGCGTGCATGGCTAGCCAGCCGAATCCGTACTCGCATAGGTGCAGCCTGCCTGTTTTACCCAGCGATTGCGACTTGGCCGAAGCACGGCTAGGCAGAGCGCGGGCAGAGAGGATCGCGTTGATGAAGAAATGGCTGGGTCGGATTGCGGCCGTGGTGGTGGTGCTGGCAATCGTTGCCTTCGTGGCGCTCGCGACGTGGGAGCCGTTCTTCGCAAAGGACCACAAAGTCGTCGAAGCGGACACGGTCTATTCCGCCGAGATCATTCGCGACGATTACGGCGTGCCGCATATTTACGGGCGCACCGATGCCGATGTCGCCTTCGGCGTCGCCATGGCCCATGCCGAGGACGATTTCACCACGCTGCAGGACGTGGTCGCCATGAGCCGCGGGCGCTACGGCGCGATTGCGGGGCAGAGCGGCGCGGGCGTCGATTACGTCTACCACCTGCTCGACGCGCGCGGTGTGGCGGAGCGGGAGTATCCGAAGCTCCCCGCCGATACGCGGGCGCTGTTCGATGCCTACGCGGCGGGCCTGAACCAGTTCGCGCGGGAGAACCCGGGCGAGCTGAAACTGGCGAACCTCTTCCCGGTCGATGGCGAGGACGTGGCGGCAGGCTTCGCGCTGCGCCAGCCGATGTTCTTCGGGTTGAACAGTGTGATCCAGCCGCTGGTGGAAGGCACCGAGCTGCGCCGCGAATTCGGCCCTGACATCGAAGGCTTCGAGCGTCCGCCCGCAGGCGATATCGGCGCGCGTCCGGGCGAGACCGAACGCGAGGCGGAAGAACCACAGACCGTATACTCTCCCTTCGGACGCGACGGGGCGCTTGCCGGGTCGAACTCCTTTGCCGTCAGTCCGGACAAGTCGGGCGGCCCGACGACGCTGATCTCGAACAGTCACCAGCCCCTGCGCGGCGGGGTGGCCTGGTACGAGATGGTCGTCGAGAGCGAGGAAGGCTGGCACTATGCAGGCGCGAACTTCCCCGGCTCGCCCTTCCCGTTCCTGGGCCACAACCGGCACCTAGGCTGGACCAACACGGTCAACCGGCCCGATATGGTCGATGTCTACAAGCTGGAGGTCGCCAAATCACCGGGCATCGACGGCGAAGAACTGCGCTACCGTTTCGGCGACGAGTGGCTGGAGCTTGAGAGCAAGACGGTCACGCTACCGGTCAAGTTCGGCCCGATCACCCTGCCGATCCGCCGCACCGTCCATCGTAGCGTGCACGGTCCGGTGATCGAGAACGACGATGGCTTCTTTGCCATGCGCTATGGCGGGATGGGCAATCTAGGACAGCTGGATGCCTATTACCGGCTCAACAAGGCCAAGACATTCGAGGAATGGGAAAGCGTCCTCGCGCGGCTCGACATTCCCAGCACCAACTTCATCTATGCCGACGAGACAGGCAACATCGCCTATGTCTACAACGCCGCCCTGCCCGATCGCCCGGCCGAAGTGGACGGCGAGAAGGTCAACTGGCGCGGCGTGCTGGACGGCAGCAATCCGGCGCTGCTGACGCGCGGGACGGTCGATTACGGGGAACTGCCGCGCTACCTGAACCCGTCGAGCGGCTGGCTCTACAACGCAAACAACGAGCCTTATACGGCGGCGGTCCGGGCAGCGACCTGTCGCCCGACGCCTTCCCCGACGAGCTGGGCGTCGAGCTGAAGCAGACCAACCGCTCGCGCCGGTCGTGGGAGCTGATGAGCGCCGCCGAAGTGCTCGACCGCGCCAATCTCGAGCGGATCAAATACGATACCGCCTATTCGCGCACCGGTTACATCGCCAAACTGTGGGACGCGCTGGCGGCGCTGGATGTCTCGGGTGACGAAGACGTTGCGCAGGCGCGCCAGCTGCTGCTCGATTGGGACTTCAAGGCGGACAATGTCGGACCGGGCGATGCACTGGCGCTGCTGATGATCCGCGACTTCATGTCGGCCGAGTATCAGAACAAGCCCGAGGCACCCGATGTCGGCGAGATGCTGGCCGACAGCGTCGCGCATCTCCAGAAGCATTTCGGTTCGATCGACCCGCCCATGTCCGATCTGCTTCGCTTGCGGCTGGGCGATGTCGACCTGCCGCTGGACGGAGGGTCCGACACGCTGCGCGCCTCGACCACATGGCGGGTCGACGACGATGGCCGATTACGCCTCGTGCATGGCGACAGCTTCATCCAGTGGGTCGAGTGGAACGAGGGCGAACGGGTATTCTCCCGCTCCATCCAGCCCTTCGGTGCAGCGAATGGGCGGCCCGACAGCCCGCACTTCACCGACCAGATGCAATTGTTCGTCGATCACAAGCTGAAGCCGGTGCATTTCTGGCGCGAGGATGTGCTCGCAAATGCCGCTTCGCGAAAGACCGTGACCAACCGTTAATGCGCGCCTAGCGTGCCGCCACCCTCGCCTGCGCGCGAGTCGAGAGTAACAAGGGGAGAAAACATGCGTATCAAGACCTTGCTGGTAGCTTCCAGCGCATCGCTGGCGCTCGCCGCCTGTGCCACCGTGCCCGAACCGATGGCGGACACCGCCATGATGCAGACCGAAGACACCGGCGATCTCGCCGCGCTGGTCGATCAGGTCGCGATCCCTTACGAGAAATTCACGCTCGACAACGGCCTCGACGTCATCGTCCATGAAGATCGCAAGGCGCCCATCGTGGGCGTCGCCGTGTGGTACAATGTCGGCTCAAAGGACGAGCCCGAAGGCAAGACCGGGTTTGCCCATTTGTTCGAGCATTTGATGTTCAACGGCAGCGAGAACGCGCCGAACGACTATTTCCAGTACCTGCAGGAAATGGGCGCGACCGATTACAACGGCACGACCAATTTCGACCGCACCAACTACTTCCAGACCGTCCCCCGCCCCGCGCTGGAACGCGCGCTGTGGCTGGAAAGCGACCGCATGGGCTATCTGCTGGGCGCAGTGACGCAGGAGAAGCTCGATAACCAGCGCGGCGTCGTGCAAAACGAAAAGCGCCAGGGCGACAACCAGCCGGGCGGCCTCGTTTTCTATGAGATCCTCGACAACATGTTCCCCGAAGGTCACCCCTATGGCCATTCGGTAATCGGCTCGATGGCCGACCTCGACAGCGCCAGCATGGACGACGTGCGCAACTGGTTCCGCGACAAATACGGGCCGAACAACGCGACCGTCGTGCTGGCAGGCGACATCTCCGCGGCCGAAGCGCGCCCGCTCATGAACAAGTATTTCGGCGAGATCGCACGCGGTCCGGTCAACAATCCGGCGCAGGCCAGCATTCCCATGCTCGCCGAAGACAAGCGCAGCGTCATGCAAGATAATGTCGCCGCCACCACGCTGACCAGGTATTGGGCCGTCCCCGGCATCACGAGCGAGGAACTGACCGCGCTGAATGTCGGCGCGAGCGTGTTCGGCGGCCTTGCTTCCAGCCGTCTCGACGAAATCCTCGTGCGCGACGAGCAACTGGCCGTCAGCGTGAGCGCGGGCAATTTCGACTTCCAGCGCGTCGGCATCCTGTCGGTCAGCGCTACGCTGAAACCGGGCGTGGAACTGTCGACGCTCGAAAACCGGCTCGACCAGCTCATCGCAGAATACATTGCCGAAGGTCCGACCGAGGACGAGGTACGCCGCGCCGCGACCAGCGATCTGGCCGGCACGATCCGCGGTCTGGAACAGGTCGGCGGCTTTGGCGGCAAGGCGGTGACACTTGCGCGCGGCGAAGTGCTGGCCGACGATCCCGGCTTCTACAAGCGCCAGTTCGACGTGCTCGCCACGCTGACGCCTGCCGAGGTGCAGCAGCGCCATGCAGCGCTGGATGACTCGTCCGGCCTTCACGCTGGTTCTCGAACCGGGCGAGCGCGATGGCAGCTACGAAGAGGCGGCTTCGGTCGGCGGCGCAGACAATGCGACCGAGCGCGATCGCGAAGCGGAAGAGCTGACCGTCACCAAGGTGCGCCCTGCCCCGCCGATCGCCACGGTCGCCTCGCTCGACTTCCCCGATGTGGAACGCGCGACGCTGGCGAACGGCATGAACGTGACCTACGCGCGGCGCGACGCGGTGCCGGCGACCTATGTCACCATGTCGTTCAATGCTGGCAGCGCTGCGGACCCGACGGGTATGCGCGGTCTGGAAGACCTGACCATGTCGCTGTTCGACGAAGGCACGGCAACCATGAGCAGCCAGGAAATCGCCGAGGAGCGCGAGCGCCTGGGCCTGACCATCGGCACAGGCGGCGGTTCCGACCGGTCGACGTTTACGCTGTCGGCACTGTCGGCGAACCTCACGCCCTCGCTCGAACTGATGAGCGACATCATCCGCAATCCGGCCTTCAACGAAGCCGACCTGAACCGCGTGCGCACGCAGACGGTGACCGGTATCCGCCAGCAGATGAAATCGCCCAACGGCATTGCCTTCCGCGCCATGCCTGCCGAAGTCTTCGGCGAGGCGAACCCCTATGGCGGGACAAGCACGGTGGAGAGCGTGAACTCGATCCAGCGCAGCGACCTGATGGCGTTCAAGGATCGCTGGATCCGGCCCGACAATGGCGAGGTCTTCGTCGTGTCCGACCGTCCGCTGGCCGAAGTCGTCGCGTCACTGAATGCCGTCTTCGGTGACTGGCGCGCACCTTCGGTGGCAAAGGGTACCAAGCGGTTCGCTGCGGCTACACAGGCAACACAGGGCAACCGCATCATCCTGTACAACCGCCCGGATTCGCCACAGAGCTATATCGTAGGAGCGCAGCTGACCCCGCTCGATGCGCGCGACGAAAGCTACATCGACTTCACCAATGCCAACAACTCGCTTGGCGGCAACTTCCTCTCGAGGCTCAACATGAACCTGCGCGAGACGAAGGGCTGGAGCTACGGCTATCGCGGCGGAGCGCAGACTTTCGAGAACGCAGTCGTCTACTTCACCGCAGGCGGTGTGCAGGCGGACCGGACTGGCGACTCGCTGGCCGAAGTACGCCGCGAGATCGGCGAATTCCTCGACACGCGCGGCGTGACGCAGGAAGAGCTGGATCGCAGTATCGCTGCCGAAGTGGGCGAATTGCCCGGCCAGTTCGAAACATCGGGCGCGGTCCTGTCGGCGCTGCAGAGCAACGCGCTCTATGGCCGTCCGGACGATTATTACGAAGGGCTGGTTGCCAAGTACCGCGGCCAGACGACCGACAGCCTCGATGCAGCAGCCCGCGCGGCGCTGAACGAGGACGCGTTCATCTGGCTGGTCGTCGGCGACGCGGAGCAGGTCATGCCACAGCTTGAGCCGCTTGGCCTGCCGATCGAGGTGCGCGAGCTTCCTGCCGACGAGTAGGCTTGGCTCGACTACAAATGACGAGGGGCGGGAACACCAGCGGTTTCCGCCCTTTTCATATCGCAGACAGTTGAACCCGACTGACACGCGTGTAACTAGATACGCAGAGCCATGGCGGTCCGCTCACCCAAGCGATCGCGAGATTCAAGTTTAGGAGAGTATGCATGTCCGTAGCCGGTACATATGACACCGTCGTAAAGAGCCCGATGGGCGACCAGAAAGGCACCTTCACCGTCGTTCCCGATGGCGACAGCTTCACCGGCTCGATGGCGGGCGGCATGGGCTCGATGGATGTCAAGGATGGCAAGGTGAACGGCAACGAGTTGACCTGGGCGATGGACATGACCGTGCCGATGCCGATGACGCTGAACTGCAAGGCCACCGTCGATGGCGACCAGCTGACCGGCACCGTCAATGCGGGCGCATTCGGCGACATGGCTTTGACGGGCGAACGTCAGGGCTGACCTAGCCACATTTTACACAAGGGGCCGTCGGAGCGATCCGGCGGCCCTTTTTCGTCGAGCGCGTCAAACCTCGGCAAGGAACTGTCAAAAATGCAGCCATTTAGCGTCTCGTCGCACTTCCGCCGCGGCTTGGCGCTTGTAGCGGAACGTCACTCGGCGCTGCGCCGTTGATAGGTCACACACCCACTTTTGGAGAGCATACATGTCCCGCCTTTATCACGCAGCCTACAACACCCGCGACGATGCGGAGCGCGCCCTGACCGACCTGCGCAACGCAGGTGTTCCGGACGATTCCATCTCGGTCATCGGTAATCGCGACTATGTCGACGACGACATTGCCGGCGTCGATGTAGATACGACCGGTGAAGCCATTGCAGACGTGGCAGGCAAGACCGCAGCCGGTGCCGGCATCGGCGCGCTGCTCGGTGTAGCCGCCATGGCCATTCCGGGCGTCGGCCCGCTCGTTGCAGGCGGTGCGATCGCACAGGCCGCAGCCGGTGGCGCAGCCCTGACCGGTACGGCAGTCGGCGCAGCGGCCGGTGGTCTTGCAGGTCTTCTGACCGATCATGGCATGGATGAAGACGATGCCGCCTATTACGAAGACCGCGTCAACGATGGCGGCCTGTTCGTCTCGGTCGACGGCAACAAGTACGATGGCGACTATGACATCGACGATACGCTCTACAAGTATAACGGCATGTCGCGCACGCGTCAGTCCGAACTCAGCTAACCACTGATATATTAAGCATTGAGGCCCGTCAGGCGCAAACCTGGCGGGCCCTTTTGCGCGCGAGGCGAGGATTACTCGACCACGTCCATTTCCTCGATAAGGCCCTGCGCCCCATCGACCTTGTCCATCACCCACAGCATGTAGCGCGTATCGACATGGATCGTGCGCGTGGTGCGCGGGTCGAAATCCCAGTCCGAGTTCACGCTTTCGAAAGTGCCGTCGAACAGCAGGCCGACCAGTTCGGCACGCGCATTCAGCGTGGCGGAACCGCTGTTGCCGCCGGTGCTGTCGAGATCGGTCAGGAAGTTGACCGGCACGGAGCCGACTTCGGGCGAGTAGTACGTGCCGTAATCCTTCGCGCGGATTTCCTGCAGCTGGCGCTCCGGCGCGTTGAACGGATCTTCGCCCGTGTCCTTTTCCAGAATACCTTCCAGCGTCGTAAACGGCAGGTAGGCCATGCCGTCCTTCGGCGATCCGCCCAACACGTTTCCATAGGTTACGCGCAGGGTGGAATTGGCGTCCGGATAGGTCAGCTGACCTTGGTCGGCCTGCCACTGCGTGATCGCCTCCATGTAGGCCGGACGCATCGCAAGCGCGCGACCTGCGCGTTCTTCCGACTTTGCCTCTAGCCCGCGCTCGTAATCGTACAGCGCGACGGCCAGCTGCATGAACGGATCGTCCATTGCGGCCAGATTATCCGGCGTGGCTTCCATCAGCGACAGGCGCGTTTCAGCATTGTCCAGCGTGGTGCCTGCGTAGAAGCGGTCGACGATAGCCTCCAGCTGCGCATCGCTGACATCGCCGGTCAGGCCCAGAGCGCGGTCGAACTCCGCCACACGTTCTGCCTGCGGCTGCGCGAGGTAGCCGCGCAGGAACAGCAGCCACTGCGCCTTGTCGACCGATGCCTCATACCGCCGGTCGAGCGCCTGCATGCCTTGGCGAAAGAAGGTCATGTCGCGGTCTTGGTACCCACGCTCGCGCTGGCCATCGGGCAGCTTGCGCTCGTGCGCCAGGCGATAAAGCCGCTGCGCCGTGCCGAGCAGGGCCGGACGGGTGGCGAAGTTGTACCAAAAGGCTTCGCGGGCGGCCGACGCGCTTTCTTCCGAAAGCGCCTGCAGTCCGGCAATCGCCTCGCCATAGCGGGCGCGGCCGGCATCCTGCGCAATCCACGCGGCCAGTTCTTCCTCACGCGCAGCGCGGCGGTCCACCAGACCCACACGGCGTGCGCCATCCAGCTGCCCGCGCGTGTTCTTCTCGAAATTGTTGAGCCCCGCCAGAAGCGATTCGTACTTCACGCGCGCATCCGACCCTTCGGGCGCGGCGGCTTCGATCGTGTCGATCCACTCATTGATGAGCGTCACGTAGGTCGGATAGGTCCAGCTGAAGGTGTTCTCCACCTCGGTCAGCGTGGCATAGCGCGAAGTCGAGCCGGGATAGCCCGCCGCCATGACGAAATCGCCGTCCTTCAGTCCGCTCGCGCTGACCTTCAGGTGGTGTTCCGGCTGATAGGGGACATTGTCCTCGCTGTAGTCGGCAGCCGAACCGTCGGGCGCGACATAGGCGCGGTAGAAGGCGAAGTCGCCGGTGTGACGCGGCCACATCCAGTTGTCGATATCGCCGCCGTACTTCCCGATGCTGTCGGCAGGGGCGTAGACGATGCGCACATCGCGCACTTCCAACCGCTCGATCAGCGTATATTCCTTGCCGCCATAGAAGCTGGCGACCTGGCAGCGATAGCCGGCCTTTTGCTCGCACTCGGCGGTGATGTCCTTGATGCGCTGGTCGACCGCTTCGTAACGCTCGGTAGCGCTCATTGCGTCGACGCCTTCGCGCATGCGGTCGGTCACGTCGGTCAGCGCAGTGGTGACATAGATGCGCGATCCGGGCGCGGCGGGAAGTTCGTCGCTAAATTCCTTAGCGAGGAAGCCGTTTTCGAGATAGTTGTTCTCGGCGGTCGAATTGAACTGTACCGATCCGCGGGCGCAGTGGTGGTTGGTGACCACAAGACCCTGAGGCGACACGAAGCTTGCCGAGCAGCCACCGAGCGAGACAATCGCGCCCATCGGAAAGCCGGTCAAATCGGTCAGCGCTTTCGGATCGATTTCCAAACCAGCTTCGCGCAAATCATCCGCAATCAGCGGCAATTGCTGCGGGGTGAACATGCCTTCCTTCGCGGCCAGTGGAGCCGAAGCCGCACAGGCCAACAGGGCAGCGGTGAAAGCTGTTGTACGCATAGTGTGATGATTCCCTCTCATGCCTGCACGTTGCGCCGGTTCATCTGCATTCGCTAGGCAGTATCGCCAAGCCCGTCAAACGGACATACGCTCACTCAAAGCGGGCGCTGTCCATCATGGCCCGCACACCCGCGCTGTAGCGGTCGAAATAGTGCACGCGCGGGGCCTCGAAGGTAATGAGATAAAGCTTGCCGTCCACGATGGCCGCCCTTGCTTCGCCCAGCCGCGCGACATTGTCGCCACCGGTATAGCTGTACTGGAAGTGCACGCCGTCATGGGCGCCCAGCTTCGCCGGTTTGACTTCCTCGATCTGGAACAGTGATCCACCCAGAGTGACATTGGCCGTGTCCTCGTACCATTCGACGAGGTCGGTCAGCAGCATGTCCTTGTCGAATTCGGGCAACGGATTGCGCTTGCGCTGGTTGCGCTTGAACAGCGTCTCGCCATCGCGTATGTTGGCGTAGAACATCAGTTCGGTCAGGCCGAGCCCTTCCTGCGTCCATACTTCGGACCGGCTGGTGGGACGGCGCGTTTCGCGGTTCCAGTCTTCGGGCGCCGTAACGCGCAGATCGCTGCGCGCGACCTTGCGGGTGTCGCCCGCCTCGACCAGCCGCCAGCGCGCCTCGGCAGGCGTTGCGGCGAGCATGGTGGTAAGCGCCAGAGCGGCGGCAAGTTTCATAAACCAGTTCACGAGGCAGCCTCCTCGGCCATCGATTGCAGAAGCGCCGCATCCGGCGCGTCGGGCGCGAGGTCGAGATAGGTGCGAAGCGCGCTCTGCCCCTCCACCTCGTAGGCATCGCGCATCAGCGACAGGCCCAGCCCGCGCCAGCTTTGCGCCGGTGCATCGCCTGTCGCGATCGCCTGGCGGTAGAATTCGGCAGCCTGCGCGAAATCACCGTCCTCCGCACGGGCACGATACAGCTCGCCGCGCGCGTAGAGCAGGTCTCCCGTCCAGCCCAGCGGATCGTCGCCTGCCAGCGTCGCCAGCAGATATTCCGTCCCGCCGAAGTCCTTCAGCGCGATCTGGTCGTCCATCAGCTTGGGCCACCAATCCGCCAGCGCCTCGCGATATTCGCGCGTGCCGCGGAACAGACCCTCCGGAGCATCGCCGCTCGCCTCGCGCGCCAGTTGTGCCAAGCGCCCCATGCGGTCGCTCGAGCGCGGATGCGTGGCGAACAGGCCGCCATTGCGGTTCTTGTCGCTGCGATGGCCGCGCTCCTTGGCAGTCGCGTCCATCTCCGCGCCCAGCTGCGACCAGATCGCGCTTGCGGCGCGCGGGTCGTAGCCGGCCCTGACCAGTTCCTCGACCGAGCCGGTATCCGCCTCGCGCTCCATCTCGCGGTTAAAGGAATAGACGCTGCCCATGATCGCATATTGCGTCACCATCGCGGCGGCATAGGGCATGCGCACCGGCAGGACGGACAGCCAGCTCATGATGTCGGACTTGGTCCGGATGGAACGGAAGATGCGCAGCGAGTGCTGCTTTTCAAAATGCGTGAATTCGTGGCCCAACACGGCCGCCAGCTGCGCTTCGTCGCGCATGCGCATCAGCAGGCCCGTGTAGACCAGCATCACGCCGTTGGGCGCCATGCTCGCGTTGAATTGCGGAGTGCGCACGATGTAGATGCGGGTTGCCTGGCAGCGATCCTCGCCCACCGTGCGGCACAGGACCGAGCGGACGTAATCGTTCAGCGCCGGATCTTCGACGAGGAAGCGCGATTCCTTGATGCGCCGTTCCGCCTCGTCCATTTCGTACCACAGGCCCTTTTCCAGATCGTCCTGCGGCTCGTAGCCATGGGCGCTGGGCAATGGGGTCGTGTCGACCTCTTCGGCCTCCACCGTCTGCGCCTCTTCCGCATCCTGCGCGGCAAGCGGCTGGATGGCGAGCGTGGCAAGAGCCGCACCGGTCAGGAAGCGCTTCATTCCGACTCTCCTTCGGTCTGAGGTTCGCCGTCGGACGCGGAGTCCTTTGCATCCTCGCCCTCGTTCTCGTCCTCGGGCGTCTCGCCGAAGGGGAGCACGATGACGGTGCCTTTCGGCTCCTCGCCGGGCACATCGGGTGCCTTCTCGGGAAACTCTTCCATTAATTGGCGCACGCGTTTCTGTGCGCCTTCCACCGTGCGCGGATCGCCGCCCATCGACGTGTCGATGTTCAGCCAGACCAGATCGCCCGTGTCGAGATCGACCAGGCCCGCATAGCCGACATGCACGCCCGACGGTACGAGCCCGCCGCCCAGCAGCAGTGCAAGACCTTGCACGATCTTGCGCCCGGTCGATCCAAAACTGTCGTATGAATAGAGAAACAGGCCGTAATCGCCGCCCAGTTCCTTCAGCTGTGCTGCCTCTTCGCCCAGCGTCCAGTCGAATTGATCACGCTTGGTCGGCAGGCGATTGCCGCGCGTCATCTTGTGCTGGAGCACCGCGCCCGCGACCGTGCCGAACAGCGCTGTGTATTCCTCCACGACATCGCCCATGGCGCCTTCCTGATCGGGCACCATGACCAGCTCCAGACCATTTGCGCCGTGCATTGCTTCCAGCGCACCGATGAGATTGGCTTTCGCCGCTTCGGTCCATTCGACGTTGGGTTCATGCAGGCCGCCCATGGTCTGCGCACCCACGCGCACACTTGGGCGGAAAACGAGGATATTCACCTCGCCAGCCTTGATCTGATAGCCTTCCTTGACCTCCGTGCGCTCCAGCCCGCCGAATTGGGCCTGCGCCGGCTGCGCGGCAGCCACGGTCAGTGAAACGGCAGCAAAAGCACCGAGCAATTTACGCATGAGGAGCGACCCTCCGATAAGTGGGAGACGCAGATGTGCCATAATAGGAATGAACCGCCGCTGACATCTGGCGATTCCTGCCATTCAGCTGCAGCCTTAGCTAGCCATCGAGCTTGCCGCGCAGCAGATCGTTCACGACAGCCGGATTGGCCTTGCCCTGCATCGCCTTCATCGTCTGGCCGACGAAGAAGCCGAACAGCTTGTCCTTGCCCCCGCGATACTGTTCCACCTTGTCCTGATTGGCGGCGAGTATCTCGTCGATCTTCGCTTCGATCGCGCCTGTATCGCTGACCTGCTTTAGGCCGCGCGCATCGGCGATCGCTTCGGGCTCGCCCTCGCCTTTCAAGACGTACTCGTAGATTTCCTTGGCCTGCCCGCCCGAAATCTCGCCCTTGTCCTGCATCGCCAGGATGCTGGCCTGCGCTTCTGCCGTGGCATTGGCCATGTCGGCCTCCTCGCCCAGCGACTTCGCCACACCCGGCGCAACCGACAGCGCCCAGTTCGCCACCTGCGTCGCGACCTCGGCTTCGGGCTTGCCGATCTTCTTTGCCGCCGCGCCCAGCAGCGTCTCGAACCGACCGAAGGTCTCCACCTCAGCCGTCAGTTCGCGCGCGTTGTAGGGCGTCAGGCCCAGCTCGCTCTCATACCGCTGCCGCTTGGCATCGGGCAGTTCGGGCAGGCTGGCGCGGCATTCGTCGAGGAAGCTGTCCTCCAGTTCCAGCGGCAGCAGGTCCGGATCGGGGAAGTAGCGATAGTCATGCGCGTCTTCTTTCGACCGCATGGTGCGCGTCGTGCCGGTGCCCGGATCGAACAGGCGCGTTTCCTGATCCACGCTGCCACCATTTTCCAGCACATCGACCTGCCGGTTCGCTTCGTATTCGATGACCTGCATGACGAAGCGCACGGAATTGACGTTCTTCGTCTCGGTCCGCGTGCCGAGTTCCTCGCCCGGTTTGCGCACCGACACATTGACGTCGGCCCGCATCGAGCCTTCTTCCATATTTCCGTCGCAACTGCCGACATAGCGCAGGATGCTGCGCAGCTTGCGGACATAGGCACCTGCTTCTGCCGGAGAGCGCATGTCCGGGCGGCTGACGATTTCCATCAGCGCCACGCCGCTGCGGTTCAGATCGACATAGGACATGGTAGGATGCTGGTCGTGCATCAGCTTGCCCGCATCCTGCTCCACATGGATGCGCTCGATGCCGATGATTTTGTCTTCGGGAATGCCAGCTTTCTCGTCGGCATCGATCGTCAGCTGACCCTCGCCCACCAGCGGATGGTAGAGCTGGCTGATCTGGTAGCCCTGCGGCAGGTCGGCGTAGAAGTAATTCTTGCGGTCGAACCGGCTCCACTGATTGATCTGCGCCTCGATCGCCATGCCGGTGCGCACCGCCTGCCGGATGCACTCGCGGTTCGGCACGGGCAGCATGCCGGGCATCGCTGCATCGACCAGGCTGACCTGCGTATTCGGCTCCGCCCCGAAAGCCGTCGAGGCGCCGGAAAACAGCTTCGCGTGGGAAGTCACCTGCGCATGGACCTCGAGGCCGATCACGACCTCCCATTCGCCCGTTGCGCCTTGAATTCGGTAATTAGTCACAGGATTGCCATGCGTCGTACTACTGCGAAAAACAAGTCGGAAAGCAGCCGGATTAGAGCGCGGTGTCACACCGCATTTGCGGAAAATCGGATAATATGTCAGCCAGCCTTATGATTGCAAAACGGATCTGGCCGATCAGCTCACGGCTTTCGCAACGGCTAAACCAACGAGATATATCGGATGTCGCATCCAAAACCGTTACCTTCGACGAAGGGAGGGAATGGTCTGCCAGACCTTTGATACATTTGCCTGACGAACTGGATAAGATAACCGGGCATCACTCCGATTCAAATCCGGAAAACAACTTGAGGTTGATTGACTGTGACAAGGTCCCACAGGGACCGACCCAGGGCTTCTTGCTTCGGGACGCGGTCTTAGCCCACGGAACGGTATTAACTGCCGGTTGGCTTCGGCATATACGGCATGAACCGCGACGCGCATTCCTCCCGAAAATAGGGAACCGCTACGACGAAGCCGCACTCTCATCCACTGCGGTGAGCGAACGCTATTTCGGACACTGGTTGCGCGATCAGCTACCTTTGGAAATACTGATTGGTAAGCTTGGGCAGCAAGCACTTGCTGTTCCCGGAACTGTTCGACCCAACGAGAAGGGATACAGAGACCTCACGAATCTCGAGGCGGAGAAACCAGCATATGCTTCGGTCGACAAACTTTGGATTTATCACGATTTCGAAATAACCGACCATCGCGCTGCGAGAATTAACGAACTCAGATCGAGGATAAGGAGCAATAGTCGAGCTGCGAAAAGCAGCGACATCGTCTTTCTCGGGCGCGGAGATCGTTCGGTGGGCCGATCGATGATAAACGAATCAGAGATCGCAGAAGCTCTGTCGGCAGACGGTGTGACTTATTTGTTGCCGGAAAAAATGGAGCCCGCTGAGATAGCGGGACATCTGAAGGACGCTCGCATTGTCATGGGGCCGGAAGGGTCAGCGTTTGCCCACGCGTTATGCGCGATGCCCGAAGGCGCAACGATGCTTCACCTGATTGGCCCGTCCAATTTCACCTTGCATTACCGCATCTACTGCGAAGCTATTGGGATGAAACTCGCAATAGCGATCGGCGACCAAGAGGGCGATGATCGTTTCTCGTTCAAGCCGGACCAGATACGGCGAACGATGGACCTGATTTTGGGGTCGTCCTAGGCTGCGAATAAAAATACGTCTTGATTAGCAATCCAGATGTCGACGGCTAAAAATCTCAGCCTCGGCAGTCGATAATTGCAGTGTCAAAGCGCTTTTCAGGCGTTCGGTCTCTCCGCGATCTCGAGGGCTTTACGCAATTGCCGATCATAACCGTTAGGTGGGTCGAAGTAGTCCTCACGCAATCGTCGAGCTGCAGCAACTTTTTCCTGCAGCAGACTCCGGATCGTCTGTCAGTCGCAAGATTGCATCAGCGTAGCTGTGTGGATTGTCAGGCTCTGCTTCCATACAGGCGTCGGCAACAACCTCCAAAGCTGGGCAGACCTTGGACGTGATAGTAGGTCGCAATGCAAGCACTCCTTCGAGAACCGACATTGCAAACCCTTCTTCCAGTTCTGCTCGTGTCGGAACGACAACCAGATCAGCTGCCGCATACTTTTCGACTAGCTTGGCACTTGGCATAAATCCGTGGCACTTAAATTTATTGGCACAAGGGCTCGCCTGAGAAGCTCTCTTCAAGTTCTCTAAATCCGGACCATCGCCATAGACGTGGAAATGGAAATCACGGTCACTTCTTTCGTTGACTATCTCGCACATTCTTAGGAAATCGAAGACACCTTTGTTTGCGATGACCCGACCTGCGAACATCACTTCGACAGGGTCATCATCCAACCTCGGTTCTGGAATGTCACGGAACAGGTCGGCACTGTAGTCTGGAACGAAATAATAAACTTCGCGCTTTGAAGCTCCTGGCTCATTAGCAAGTTGGCGTTGGATGACGAGCGAGGCAACAAGCGACACGTCGCCGAAAGCCAGATGTGTGATAGCCTGAAATCCGATGCAACAGTTCGTGAGGGCTCAGAAGACTGTTTTGAGGGGGGCGAAGCGCGCCATGGAATGCATTGATGAAGCGCATGCCTCGCTTGCGAAACGGCAACGTCGTAGCCCGATAATGAGGGCCGATCGTGAGAACGGTGGTAGATGCACCATGATGCTCCAGCGTCTCGAGAGAACCGTACATCCAGCGGAACATGTCTAGGTGATAAGCTAGGCCACCGCGCTTGCTTGTCGGCCGATTGATTATCGTAAAGTCACCCCGCCGCTCCTCATATGTCGGTCCATCATGGGTTGTTATGACGACGCCTTCTCTTCCTCGGCGCGAAACCTCTTTGAACCAATGTGTCAGATAGCTGGTGCCCAAAAGCTCGGTGTGGAATCCATCCTGCCATGCTTCATAGACTTTTCGTCCATCGACAGGGCCGCTGAGATATCCAATTTTACCAGTTTTTTCCGGATTACCGTTCACAGAAACCTCACGTCGGCGATCAAAATTTGGAGAACGTGGCGATGAAGGCGCACCGCCGCGCCCTGAATGCGAAATTTAGTCATCGCTCGTCTCGCCCGGCGTCATCGTCACCCGCATGTCCTTTGCCGGCTTTTCCGGTGTATGCGAGGGCAACTGCTGACCGTCCTTGCCGAACCGCGCCTCGCCATGCTCGACATTGCGCGCGACATACAGCGCGACGAAACCGGTGAAGAACATTCCTGCAAGGATGACGAGGAACAGGCCGACGCCGGGCATTACCACCACGTCTCCGGTTGCGCGTCGAACCCGGCGCGATGCTGGATGGCGAGGCCGGCGTTCATCACGCCTTGCTCGTCGAAGGGCTTGCCGACGATCTGCAGGCCGAGCGGCAGGCCATCGGGGTTGAGCGTGGCGGGCACGCTCATGGCGGGCAGTCCGGCCAGCGAAGCGGGCACGGCGAAGACGTCGTTCAAATACATCGTCAGCGGATCGTCTTCGAGGCTGCCGAGCGGGAAGCTGGCCGTCGGCGTGGTCGGCGCTAGGATCGCGTCGCACTGCTCCCATGCTTGCTCGAAGTCCTGCGCCACCAGCGTGCGTATCTTCTGCGCCTGCGTGTAATAGGCGTCGTAGAAGCCCGCCGAGAGCACATAGGTGCCGATCAGAACGCGGCGCTTCACTTCGTCGCCAAAACCGGCGGCACGGGTGGCGGCGTACATGTCCTGCAAGCCAGCGCCATCGGGCAGGTCGCGCAGGCCGTAACGCACGCCATCGTAACGCGCGAGGTTGGACGAGGCCTCGGCGGGCGCGATGATATAATAGGCAGGCAGCGCGTATTTCGTGTGCGGCAACGAGATGTCGACAATTGTCGCGCCTGCATCGCGCAGCATGGCCTTGCCCTGTTCCCAGCTGTCGAGGATGTCCTGCGACGTGCCGTCCATCCGGTATTCTTTCGGAATGCCGATGCGCTTGCCGGTCAGGTCTGCGCTCAGCGCGGCTTCCCAGTCGGGCACGTCCATCTGCAGGCTGGTCGCATCTTTCGGATCGAAGCCGGCCATCGCCCCCAGCATGATCGCGCAATCCTCGACACTGCGGGCCATCGGCCCGGCCTGATCGAGACTGCTGGCGAAGGCGACGACGCCCCAGCGGCTGCACCGGCCATAGGTCGGCTTGATACCGCAAATACCGGTGAAGGCGGCGGGCTGGCGGATCGAACCGCCGGTGTCGGTCCCGGTCGCAGCAGGCGCGATGCGTGCGGCCACTGCGGTGGACGAGCCACCAGAGGAGCCGCCCGGGCTCATCGCAGCATTGGTGCCCTCCTTCTTCCATGGCGAGGAAACGTTGCCGAAATAGCTGGTCTCGTTCGAGGAGCCCATGGCGAACTGGTCGAGGTTGAGCTTGCCCAGCATGCCCGCGCCTGCGTCCCACAGGTTCTGCGAGACGGTGCTCTCATATTCGGGCGTGAAGCCTTCGAGGATGTGGCTCGCCGCGGTTGTCTGCACGCCCTTTGTCGAAAACAGATCCTTCATGCCGATCGGCACGCCGCCCATCGCGCCCAGCGCCTCGCCCTTGGCACGCTTGGCATCCACCGCATCGGCAGCGGCGAGCGCGTGCTCGGGCGTGGTGACGATGAAGGCGTTGAGCTCGGCAGCGCTGGCGACGGCGGCATTGAACGCTTCCGCCACTTCTCGCGCGGTGAAGTCTCCACCGGCCACGCCATCGCGAATTTCGCGCACGCCCAGATTGGTCAATTCACTCACGCTTGAACTCCGTTCGTGCTGAGCTTGTCGAAGCACTGCTTTTTCTTCTGGTGCTGCGCAAAAAGTGAAGGACAGCCCTTCGACGGGCTCAGGGCGAACGGGGAAAGAGGACTAAGCATATTTATTCGATTACCTTGGGCACGCCGAAGAAGCCGTGCTCCGCCACCGGCGCATTGGCGAGGACATCCCCGCGCCGTCCGCCGCTGGTCTGGGGGATGGCGTCCACCACATCGTCGCGCAGGCGCAGCGTGTTCGGGATGACCGCCGTCATCGGCTCCACCCCGCTCGTGTCGACTTCGCCCAGCTGTTCCACCCAGTCGAGGATGTTGTTGAGTTCGGGCACCATGCGATCGAGCTCTGCATCGCCCATCTTGATGCGGGCGAGCGAGGCGATCTTGGCCACTTCTTCGCGTGTAACTGACATGGCCACCCGTTAGCCGCGCCGTAGCGCCGCTTCAAGCAGCGATGCGCGTCGCAAACTATTCGAAAGGTTCGCCGACAGGTTCGCCATCGATGTAGATGTGCCGCCCTGTCCATTCACGGATTTCCACGACCGAATTTTCGGTCTGTTCGGTTCCGATGGGATCTTCAGCCGCTGCTTCGATCGCCAAGTATAACTTCGTCATCGAGCGGTTCATCGAGGTTCACCGTTTCGCGAAGGACCTGCCCTCCTTCGACGAAGGCGAACATGCGCAGGTCCTCTCCTTCACCTGGTCCGATGTCGAGGACAACACAAGGGTCGTCGCACCGCCATCGACGCTGCCGGACATGCTCGGTCACGGCCTTGCGCAAGGCCGGATCTTCGAAGCCGAACCGGACATTTTGCAATCGATTTTGCCGTTCAGGAGCGGGTTCGCGATCCCAGCGCCGCCGCCCGGTCTCGGATGCCGCTTGCGCTGCAAGCGTGGCGATCTGCTCGTCATCGCTGCCGGACAGCCGCTCCAGAGCCTTGCGTCCGGCATCGCCGAAGTCCCAGCGCAGGGCCTGGAAATCGAATTCGTCCACCTCGACCACGCCTGCGTCGAGACGGGCAATCTGATTTTTGGCGGACAAGGCCCCGAAGTCGAGGATCGGAAGCGCAAGGAACAGCGCCAGCACGCAGGTGCCGACGGCAAGATGCATGTTCGCGCCGCGCACGCGCTCCATCCAGTGCGCCAGCCTGCCGCGGATAGGGGCGACGAAATAGGCCACCCCGTAAGCTACGGCGACGATGATCGCGACAAGGCTCCACAGCCGTTCCGGGCTCAGGCCGTATTCGCCGATCCTCGTTCCGGTGGACACGGTGGCCATTAGCGCAAGCGGCAGGATCGCGAGCGCCAGCACCAGCGCGCTCCACCGCAGGACGCGGCTGTCGCTCGCCTCGGCATCGTTGTTGCGCACGATCGCATTGACCAGCACGAAGCTGGCGGCAGCGCAGAACAGCAAGAGTGGTGTTGGGCTGCGGGTCGCGCTCCACAGGACTTCGAGCCCACTGGGCAGGACAGCAAGGATGAAGATGACGAGCGCGAACGCAAACGGCACTGCAACGAGCGACAACACCAGCATGACGACCGATTGCAGTGTGCCGATGATCTTCAGCTGATTGCGCAACACGCCGAGCGATGCGCCGAATGTCACGCCCGAGAACAACCATCCGAACCAATCCTCGCGCATCAGGTCGCGCAAGATATCGATACCGATGACGCGGAAGAGCTCCGACAGCAGTGTGATGATCAGCCAAGACAATCCAACGAATGCCAGCGCACCGGCAGCGCAGATCGCGTCGGACCAGACATGGAAATGCGTGTCTTCGTAGCTCGTGCGCCAGCGCCTGTTGTGGAAGCCTGCCTGAAACAGCGGGATCGCCAGCACCGCCGACACGACAGCCGCAGCGAGCCAGTACTCTGCATCGACATAATTGTTTTCGGCACTGGCGACACGCCAGGCAATACCGGCCATTACCGCACCCAGCACCGATGCAAAAACCAGCGGCGCCTTCCAGCTGTCGCGGTCCCATGTGAAAGCCAGCGCGAGCGGTCCGAAGAAGAAAAATCCCGTCAGCGCCGCGCGCCAGGGCTCGACCTCGCCATATTCCCAGTCGCTGGCGAAATGAACGATCAGGCCCGCCAGACCGAGAAGTCCGGCCAGCAGCCATGGCCTCAGCGACCAGTCATTGCCTGCACGAAGTACATCGTCCGTCATTCACCCCTCCCCTTGCGAAGTGCGGGTATAGACAGGCTTCCGCCGTGTCGAAAGCGCTATTACTCGGCCGGTGCAGGCTGCGGGGCTGGAGGCGCGCCTTGTCCGCCACCCGGACCTGCGCCCATCATCGCCTGCATCTGCCGCACGCGGGCCTCGGCCTCTGCGCGCGACATCACTTCGACCACTTCGACTTCGAAGATCAGGTCGCTGTTGGGCGGGATGGGCGATCCGGGCTGCGGGTCTGCGCCATAGGCCTGGTCGGACGGGATTTCGATGCGGTACTTCCCGCCTTCGCGCGTCTGCAACAGGCCGTTGAGGAAGCCGGGAATCATCGCGCCTTCTTCCAGCGGGAATGGCGTGCCTTCGGGGAACACGCCCGGCGGAAACGGATTGGGCTGCGACCGGTCGAACTCGGTCCCGTCGGGCAGTGAGCCGACATATTTCACGAACGCGATGTCGCCCAGTTCGGGCGCATCGCCTGTGCCCTCGACCAGAGTTTCGACCTCGAGGCCCTTGGGCACGGACGCCCAGGCCAGTCCGGCGGCCAGCAAAAGCGCCACGGCGACGCCCAGCCAGAGCCGGACGAGCGAGCCCTTCTTGATGGGCCGCAGGGGAACTCGGGTGATCTCGGTCATGAATACACTGTCCTGATACGCAAAGGGCGCGGATTTCTCCGCGCCCTCATGGCTTGTCTTGGAAAGACTGGCAACGGCTTACTTGATGCCGTCACGCTCCATACGCTTGCGCTCCATCTTGCGGGCGCGGCGAACGGCGGCAGCCTTTTCGCGAGCACGCTTTTCGCTGGGCTTTTCGTAGTGGCGGCGCAGCTTCATTTCGCGATAGACGCCTTCACGCTGCAGCTTCTTCTTGAGCGCGCGGAGGGCCTGATCAACATTGTTATCGCGAACCATGATCTGCATAAACTTCAATACCTCGACTGTGCGGGACACTGGCCCGCGCACATGCGGGTATGCCTCCTTGAAAACATTTCGCCAAATCAACGAAAAACGCGCCGAATCCGCTCGGGATCGGCTCGAACGCTGCGCTGATACGAAAAGTGGCCGAAAAAGGCAAGCCCGCAATGCATGGCTATTTGTGCGAGAGATGGCGGGTTTCGCAAAGCCGCGATGATCGCTAGGGCGATGCGGACATGACGACGCTCTCTCCCCTGATCGCCACCATCAACGTTGCTGTCGGCGGGGCGGCAGGCGCGGCGCTGCGCTATCACACGGGCCGCGCGATGACGCAGTGGCTCGGCCCGCAGGCGGTCACGACCTTTCCCTTTGCCACGCTGATGGTAAACGCCTTCGGAAGCCTGCTGATGGGCTTTTTGGCAGGCTATCTGGTGCGCAGCGGCAATCCGGGTGACGAGCAGTTGCGTTTGCTGCTGGGCGTCGGCCTGCTGGGTGGCTTCACGACATTCTCCGCCTTCAGCCTCGAAATGGTGATGATGATTCAGCGCGGGCAGTATCTGTTCGCCACGCTCTATGCTGTGCTGTCCTTCTCGCTCGGGCTGAGCGGACTGATGGCGGGCCTTGCGATCATGCGGGTGGGGTCATGAACACCTCCGACGAAGTCCGCAATTTCACGGTCGAGGCCGATGACGACGGAATCCGGCTCGACCGTTGGTTCAAGCGTCACTTGCCGCAGATCGGCTTCGGCACGGTCAGCAAGTGGGCGCGCACCGGGCAGATTCGCGTCGATGGCAGCAGGGCCAAGCCGGAAGACCGTCTAGCGCAAGGCCAGCAGATCCGCGTGCCCCCCGGCGGCGATGCTCCGCACAAGAAGCCAAAGGCCCGGCGCGAGCTGACCAAGGCCGAGCAAGAGCAGGCAGAGGCGATGCTGATCCATCGCAGCAAGTCGGCGCTGGTCGTCAACAAGCCGCCCGGCCTCGCCACGCAGGGCGGCACCAATACACACAACCATGTCGACGGCTTGCTGGACGCGTTTATGGAGGACGGCGAAGAGCAGCGCCCCCGCCTCGTCCACCGGCTGGACAAGGATACGAGCGGCGTGTTGCTGGTCGCGCGCACGCCGGGCAGCGCGGCGTACTTTTCCAAGCGGTTCTCCGGTCGCAGCGCCAAGAAGGTCTACTGGGCGCTGGTGGTCGGCGTGCCCGACATCAAGCAGGGCGTCATCGAAGCTCCGCTCGCCAAGCAGCCCGGCTCGGGCGGCGAAAAGATGCATGTCGATCACGAGGGCGGGCAGCCGGCCAAGACCAAGTACCGCGTGGTCGATACGGCGGGCCAGAAGGTCGCCTGGCTCGAATTGCAGCCCATGACGGGCCGCACGCACCAGCTGCGCGTCCATTGCGCGGCGATGGGCCATCCGATCGTGGGCGACGGTAAGTACGGCGGGAAGGATGCTTTCCTCACCGGCTCCATCAGCCGCAAGATGCATCTGCATGCGCGCCGCCTGATCATCGACAGTCCGGACGGCGGGAAGCTGGACGTGACCGCCGACCTGCCCGGAACATTTCGCAGGCAGCATGGACCAGATCGGCTTCGACGAGGCCGCCAGCGATGCTACGCCCATGCGCGACGATCCCCCGCCCAACACGCGCGAGCAGAACAAGCAGAAGGCGCGCCAGCACGCCAAGAATTACCGCAAGGCCCAGCGCGGCCCTCGCCGTGCGCGCGGTGGCTCGGATGGCAAGCCGAAGGGGCGCGGTCGCAAGTGACCCGCCTCGTTGTCTTCGATTGCGACGGAACGCTGGTCGACGGGCAGGCAGCCATCTGCGAGACGATGGAGCAGGCCTTTGCGGCGGCTGGCCTGCCCTCGCCCGACCGCAATGACGTGCGCCGGATGGTCGGGCTGAGCCTGCCGCAAGCGCTCCACAAACTCGCGCCGGACTCCGATACGGCGACCCATGCGCAGGTCGTGGAGGCGTACAAGTCGCTCTATCGCGACAGGCGGGTCAGCGGGCGACTGGAAGAACCGCTGTACGATGGCATCGCCGCGCTGATCGAGCGGCTACATGGCGGCGGCACGCTGCTCGGCGTGGCGACCGGCAAGAGCGACCGGGGCCTGCGCGCCTGTCTCGCTTCGCACGGACTGACCGATCGGTTCGTCACGCTGCAGACCGCGGACCGGCATCCGTCCAAGCCGCATCCCTCCATGCTCGCGGAAGCGATGAGCGATGCGGGCGCTTTGCCTGCCGACACAATTATGATCGGCGACACCAGCTACGACATGGAAATGGCCGTGGCTGCGGGCACGCATGCGATCGGGGTGGCATGGGGCTATCACGAGCCTGCCGAGCTGCTGGCGGCAGGCGCGCATGGCGTGGCGCACACGATGGACGACCTCGAGGCGATGATCGATGACCGGCACTGACCCTGCGCTCAAGCTGTTCTGGCTGATGAATGCCGCGCGGTTGGCCGGGCTTGCGGGCATCCTGCTCGGCATTGCGGGCTTCGTCGGCGAACTGGCCATGCCGCAAGCGCTCGCAATCGTGCTGATGGGCGCGGGACTGTTCGGGTTCTTCTTCCTCCCGACGCTGGTCGCGCGGCGCGGCAAGGGGCGCAAGTGAAGCGATTCTACAAGAACGTCTCGGTCGCCGAGACCGACCTGGGCTGGACCATCGCGCTCGACGGGAGGCCGGTGAAAACGCAGGGCGGGCAGCCGCAGGCCCTGCCGACCGAGCGGCTGGCGCAGATGCTGGCGAGCGAGTGGGACCAACAGGGCGAGACGATCGACCCTGCCTCCTTCCGGTTCCGCGACATGACCGATTATGCCATCGACGTGGTGGCACGCGATCCGGCGGCGCTGGTGGACAAGCTGCTCGGCTACGCGGAGACCGACACGCTGTGCTACCGCGCCGATCCCGAAGACCCGCTTTTCCACCGCCAGCAGGAGTTGTGGGAGCCGATCGTCGCCGGCGTCGAAACGCGCGAGAACATGAAGCTGCATCGCGTCAGCGGCATATTGCACCGGCCGCAGACGAAGAGACGCTGGCCACCCTGCGCGCCCGGCTGTCGGCGCTCGATCCCTTCACGCTGGCCGCGCTGGAGCAGACGACAGGCCTCGCCGCCTCGCTGTGCATCGGGCTGGAAGCGCTGCAACCGCACGCCGACGGCGAGGCACTGTGGGCCGCGGCCAATCTGGAAGAGGACTGGCAAGCCGACCTCTGGGGCCGCGACGAGGAAGCGCAAGGACGCCGCGAGAAACGCAAGGGCGATTTTCTCGCGGCGATGGAGTTTGTAAGGGCGCTTTAGGTGCCGATTGGGCGATGTCTGCTAATGGGGTGGAAAGCGGACATTCAGATGATCTCGCTCTTCACCGGGTCAGTCCAGTGGTCGAGCCTATTCGCGCTCGACAAATATATCGAGCGGAAGGACAGCAGTTACGCCAAGGTTTGGCACATCAACCAGCTGCGCAATCCGCATATAACGGCGACGCTGGCTATGATGTAAGCTTGAGACTGATCATAGCCATACTCCGACATAATGTAGTCAATCATCGCAGACAGCGCATTGCGTGCAGCCAGATGGATGTCGCCTGACAAGTTCTTCAGACCTGCAATCTTAGGGGAATCCAGATAGCGCAAGGTTGGCTGGAACGCTGCCTTCCTCCTTTATCGGAAACCCAGTGACTGCGTAGAAGCGCTCAGACGGAATTCCGAGCGCAGTTGCTGATCCTTCAAGGTGCGGGCCGCGAGACAAATCTGGCGCATTCTCCGCCACACGAACAGTGACAGTGAGATTGCCACCCATTTCAATCGCGGTGCCCGAAACTTCCCCGTCGCCTTCGGCATAGTGGAAATCGCCAACTGCGAGGCCGCAACCGTCGACCAAGCAAGGTAGATACAGGGTGGTGCCAGTTGTTAGGTATCGGATGTCCATGTTCCCGCCATTCTCACGTGGCGGAACCGTGCGGAGGCATTCCGACGCTTTTGTTCCGTCGGGACCGCACAATTCAGCTGGCTCGGCCTCGTCAGGATCAGGGGGTAAAACCATGCCTCCCGCCTGCGTGAGCTGATTTTCTCGCTCGAGAATTTCGGCTTGCAGCGCTGCATCTGGCAATGTGGATACGACGCCAGGAAAACTGACGTTTGGAATGCGCACGCCTGGCAACGCGTCGCTCTCTGCATAGCTGTCATTGAGACGCCAAACGATAAACCGCTCATCGGTCCCGAACTGGTCTCCGGCAAAACCGAATGCCGATACGTCGGTCCAGCCCACCTTTGCCGGATCGAGCGCCTCGATGGTGACCACGATCACATCTCCGGCCTTGGCTCCGCGAATATGCACCGGCCCCGTGAGAGCATGGGCAATTCCGACGCCTTCCCTCGGTCTACTCTTGGCCACCGACATAACGTCAGGGTCGAGGGTGAGATCGAAAGCGTCTCGCGTAACGAAGGTGATTAGCTCACCCTGCTCCGCTTCGGCGACCATTGGGACTTCGGGGTGAAGACGATTCATGCATGCCTGATCTTCGGCACAAGGCACGCTTGTGTCGCCAACCACCGTTTGAGCAAGAGCTTGTCCTGAGAATGTAAGAGCCAATGTGAAGCCGCAGAAGGCCAAGGCAAGATTAGTTTGTTTCATGATTTTCCCTCAGTCCAGAATACGGGGTAACAGAGCCAACACAAACTGTCATGCATCGCGCAATCAGAGACAAAGCATCGGCGATATGGAAACCGCTCAGCGGAACGTCCGCAATTGGGTCGTTAGCCGACCTTACCCCACCCACTCCGCGACCTGCACTGCCACGTCGTTCGCCGCCTGGTTCAGCGCCGGGCCGACGCTCCCCACATCGGGCGCAACGCCCGGCACCACGGCTTCGAATCGGCGCGTGACGACGGCGCTGCCTTCGCCCGGGCGAGCGGCGTCCAGCACCACGCGGACGCTGCCGTCGCGGGCGTCGTAGCCGAAGGTGCGCAGGGTGCCGGTCAGGCGGTCTTCGGCCATGGCACCCGGATCGTCGCCATCGATGACGAGGCGACCGGAGCGGGCGCGGATGGTCTCGGCGATCAGGCGGCGCAGCAGGCGCGCCGGTTTCTCGGCCCAGACTGCGTCCTGCAGATAGGCGATTTGCGTGTCGGTGACCTGCACCGGCACACGGGTCACGTTGAGCGCGCTCGGCACCTCGAATTCGGTCATGGCGAGCGCGGTCTCTGCATCGCCCGACAGTGTGCTGCCCGCCGGCGCCATGGTGGCAGGCGTCAGGGTCAGCAGGCTTTCGGGCGGCTCGGGACCAAAGGAAACGCAGCCTGCGAGAAGGACCACCGGCGCGAGGGCCGCCAGGCGAAGCGAATTTGTCATGGCGTGCACTCCCATCCTCACGGCTCGTAATCCGGCAGCGGCTGGCTGCTCAGCAGAGCCCCTGCCCCCTGCTCGTCGATCTTTTCGGTCACGTCGCGCAGCGCCTTGCTGGTCGCGCGAAGGTCACGCAGCGTGGCTTCGGCGGCGGGCAGCGTGCTTTCGGTCAGCTGGCGCGTGGCGGGACGCGCTTCGTTGACGAGGCCGCCCAGTTCCTGCGACGCATCGCCCGCCTGTTTCAGCGTCACGCGCAATTGCTGCGCCAGCTGCGCGCCTTCCTGGTTGAGCAGTTGGTCGGTGGAGGCCGTCACCTTCTCGAACTGGTCGAGCGCCTCGGATGCTTCGCGCAAGGTGACCTGCAATTCGGCCATGGTGCGCTCGAACTGCGGGGCGGCCTGCGCTAGGTCGGCCGTCATGCGATTGGTGTTGGCAAGGATGCCGGCAATCTCGCCCTGGTTTTCTTCGTCGAGCAACTGCGTCAGCCGTTCGGTCAGTGTCGCCAGCCGTTCGAGCAGGACCGGGGCGCTGGATAGCAGCGCGTTGAAACCCTCGCTTTTCGGCGGGATGGTCGGCACATCTTCCGTTTCCGGACACGCCGTGGTTTCGCAGCTGATCGGGGGAGCGCCGCTGCGCGCACCGTCGAGCAGGACGGTCGACACACCGGTAAAGCTGCCCTGTATCGAGGCGGTCGTGCCGACCAGCACCGGGACGTCGTTCGCCGACGCTGATTCGCACGCGCACGAATTCGGGGTCTTTTTCCCACAGGCGGATCTGGCTGACCTGGCCCACGGGAACGCCGGCAAAGCTGACCTGGCTGCCATTGGCGAGGCCCGACACGCTTTCCTTGAAAAAGATGTCGTATTCCTTCTGGTCGCCTTCGCCCAGCCGCGCGAGCCAGACGATGAACAGCGCCAGCGCGGCCAGCACGGCCAGCGTCACGAACCCCACCCAGATGTAATTTGCCCGCGTTTCCATTGGTGTCTGCCTATGCCTTCTTTCCAGCGGCGTTGTCCAACGCTTTGACTGCATGCGCCGCGACCGGCTGGTCCATGTGCCGCCGCAATTCGTCGAGCGCCTGCGCCGTCAGCGCCGCGCGCCCACGCGGGCCGTTGAAGTATTCCTGGATCCACGGATGGTCGAGTTCCATCAGCTTGGGAACCGTGTCGACCGCAATCACCTGCTTGTCCGCCAGCACCGCCACGCGGTCGCAGATCTCGTGCAGGGTATCGAGGTCGTGGGTGATGAGGAACACCGTCAGGCCGAGCGTTCGCTTCAGTTCCAGCGTCAGTGCGTCGAACGCGGAGGCACCGATGGGATCGAGGCCCGCCGTCGGCTCGTCGAGGAACAGCAATTCCGGATCGAGCGCCAGCGCACGGGCGAGGCCTGCGCGCTTCTTCATCCCGCCCGACAGTTCGGACGGATATTTGCTCACCGCATCTTCGGGCAGGCCGGACAGCATGATCTTGTAGCGCGCGATTTCGTGGCGCAGCTCGTCGCTGATCTCGGGATAGAATTGCTTGAGCGGCACTTCGACGTTTTCACCCACCGTCAGTGTGGAGAACAGCGCCCCGCCCTGGAACAGCACGCCCCACCTGTCGCGCACGCCGATTTCGGCATCGGGTTCGGCGTTGACGATCGACTTGTCGAACACCCGTATATCGCCTTCGCGCACCGGCTGGAGGCCGATGATCGAGCGCATCAGGACCGATTTGCCAGTGCCCGATCCGCCGACCACGCCGAGGATTTCTCCGCGCCGAACCTCCAGGTCGAGATTGTCGTGAATGACCTGCTCGCCGAACTGGTTCCGGATCCCTTCGACCACGATGGGATGGTCGCCGCGATAGCGTTCGTGGCGGCGGTGACCGGCAGAGACCGTCTGCTTCGCCATCAGGCCCACCCGACCTTGGTGAAGAACACGGCGAAGAAAGCGTCGAGCACGATGACGGCGAAAATGGCGGAGACGACGGACATGGTCGTGCGCAGGCCCACTTCCTCGCTGTTCCCCTTCACCTGCATGCCGTTGTAACAGCCCGCGAATGCCACGATCAGGCCGAAGACGGGCGCCTTGATGAGGCCGACCCACAGATCGTAGGTCGGCACCACTTCCTGAATGCGCGCGAGGAAACTCCAGAACGGAATGCCCAGCATGAGGTCGCCGACCACCGCGCCGCCGATGATCGCCATGCAGGCGGCGTAAAAGCCGAGCAGCGGCATCATCAGCACCGCGGCCATGATGCGCGGCAGCACCATGGCTTCCATCGGCGAAATGCCGATCGTGCGCATGGCGTCTATCTCTTCGGTCAGCTTCATCGTGCCGATTTCGGCGGCAAAGGCGCTGCCGGACCGGCCCGCCACCATGATCGCCGTCATCAGCACGCCCAGTTCGCGCAGAGGTGATACGGCCGACGAGGTTCACCGTCAGCGTTTCCGCCCCGAACTGCGCCAGCTGTACCGCGCCCTGCTGCGCAATGACGATGCCGATAAGGAAGCTCATCAGTCCGATAATCGGCAGCGCGGACACGCCGACCAGTTCCAGCTGGCGGACCAGCGCCACGGTGCGGAACCGGCGCGGATGGCGGATGACATTGCCTGCCGCCACGATGATCGCGCCCAGAAAGCTGATGACGCCGATTACACCGCCACGCGCGCTGAACATTTTCTGCCCCATCGCCTCGGGCACGCGGCTCCAGACCGGGAGGCGCGCGGGAGCGAGGGCTTCGTCCGATCGGATACCGTCCAGCGCGCCGAGCAGGCGGGAGGCCCGCTCGCTCGCGCCCGTGATGTCGGCGTTGTTCCGGGTGGAGATGTGGCAGGCGATCCACGCGCCGACCGTGTCGATCTCCGTCACCTGCGACAGATCGACCCGGTCGATATCGGCATCGAGGCTGCGCAATTCCTTATCGAGCGCGCCGACGGTGGAGACGAGATAGGGCCCCGACAATGTCAGGACCGTGCCCCCTTCTCCCTCTTCCAAGTGGTATTGCGCCAGCTCAGCCATGCGCGTCGCGGTATGCGGGTAAACGAGGCCACAAACAAGCGTCTATCTGTCCTGCGCATGATGCGGCGTTGCATCGCACAATAGGGGCTGGCAAAGGCGCTGACGACATGACCACCGAGCTATCCAAGACATTCGACCCGGCCGAGATCGAGCAGCGCTGGTACGCGCATTGGGAGAAGAACGGCCTGTTCCGGCCCGAGCGCCCCGACGCGCAGCCCTTCACCATCGTCAATCCGCCGCCCAATGTCACCGGGTCGCTCCATATCGGGCATGCGCTGGACAACACGCTGCAGGACATCGTCATTCGTTACGAACGGCTGCGCGGCAAGGATGCGCTGTGGGTGGTCGGCACCGACCATGCCGGCATCGCGACGCAAATGGTCGTCGAGCGGCAGATGGAGGCGCAGCAGGACAAGCGCACGAATTACAGCCGCGAAGAGTTTATCGACAAGGTCTGGGAGTGGAAGGAAGAAAGCGGCGGCACGATTACCCGCCAGCTGCGCCGCCTGGGCTGTTCGATGGACTGGAGCCGCGAGCAGTTCACGATGGACGAGCATTTTTCGAATGCCGTGCTCAAGACCTTCGTCGACCTTTACAACGACGGCCTGATCTACCGCGACAAGCGGCTGGTGAATTGGGACCCCAAGCTGAAGACCGCGATCAGCGATCTCGAGGTCGAGACAACCGATGTGAAGGGCCATTTCTGGCACTTCCGCTATCCGCTCGAAGACGGCGTGAAACTGGACGACGGGCGCGATTATATCGAGGTTGCGACGACCCGGCCCGAAACCATGCTGGCCGATATGGCCGTGGCGGTGCATCCCGATGACGAGCGCTACAGGAGCGTCGTCGGCAAACTTGTCGTGCTGCCGATCACGGGCCGCCGCGTGCCTATCGTGGCAGACGAGCATGCCGATCCGGAGCTCGGCTCTGGCGCGGTGAAGATTACGCCGGGGCACGACTTCAACGATTTCGACGTCGGCAAGCGGGCAGGCTTTGCGCCGGGCGAGATGCTCAACATGCTCGATGCCGAAGCGAATGTCTGCCAGACCGCCGACGGGCTGGTGCCGGACAAATTCCTCGGCCTGCACCGCTTCAAGCGGGACGGCGTAGACGGCGCGCGCGAGGCGGTTGTCGCCCGGTTGAAGGCGGACGGCTACCTCATCCCGCATATCGTGAAGACGAAGAAGGGCGAGGAGCAGGAGCTCGACGCCGAACCGCGCACCATCGCCACCCCCTTCGGCGACCGTGGCGGGGTGGTCATCGAACCGTGGCTCACCGACCAGTGGTATGTCGATGCGGAAAAGCTCGCCAAGGCACCGATCGAGGCGGTCAAGAGCGGCGCGGTGGAGATCGTCCCGAAGACGTGGGAAAAGACCTTCTTCAACTGGATGGAGAACATCCAGCCCTGGTGCGTGTCGCGCCAGTTGTGGTGGGGCCACCGGATTCCGGCATGGTACGATGCCGACGGCAACGCCTATGTCGCGATGACCGAGGAAGAGGCACAGGCAAAAGCCGGCGATGGCGTAGCGCTGACCCGCGATGACGATGTGCTCGACACGTGGTTCTCCAGCGCGCTCTGGCCTTTCGCCACGCTCGGGTGGCCTGAGCGGATCCCTACCAACCCGTTCGCCCTGAGCCTGTCGAAGGGCTGTCCTTCACTTCTGGACCAGCGCCCGAAGAAAAGGACAGGGCTTCGACAAGCTCAGCCCGAACGGTCGAGGGGACGTGGCAGGACAACCCCAACCTCCTGTCCAAGCACTACCCCAACGACCTGCTCATCTCCGGCTTCGACATCCTGTTCTTCTGGGATGCGCGGATGCTGATGCAGGGGATGCATCTGACCGGCAAGGCGCCGTGGCCGCGGCTGTATCTGCATGGGCTGGTCCGCGCGGCCGACGGGGCGAAGATGTCCAAGTCCAAGGGCAATGTCGTCGATCCGCTCGGCCTGATCGACCAGTACGGGGCCGATGCGCTGCGGTTCTTCATGGCGGCGATGGAAAGCCAGGGCCGCGACATCAAGATGGATGAACGCCGGGTCGAAGGGTATCGCAACTTCGCCACCAAGCTGTGGAATGCGACGCGCTTCTGCCAGTCGAACGGCATCGGGGCGAGCACCGGCATCGCCGCGCCTGCCGCGACTCAGGCGGTCAACAAGTGGATCATCGGCGAAGTGGTCGAGACCAAGGCCGCGCTCGACCAGGCGATGGCCGATTTGCGCTTCGATGCGGCGGCGAACACGATCTACCACTTCGTGTGGGACCGCTTCTGCGACTGGTATATCGAGCTCATCAAGGGCAATTTCGACGCGGAGACGAAAGCGGTCGCCGGCTGGGCGCTCGACCAGATCCTCGTCATGCTGCACCCCTTCATGCCTTTCGTCACCGAAGAGCTGTGGTCCAAGCAGGGCGAGCGGCCCGACTATCCGCTGATCACCGCCAGCTGGCCCGACCCGCAGGCCGAGGTGGACGCCGACGCCAAGGCGGAGGTCGATTGGCTGATCGCCCTCACCAGCGCGGTCCGCACCGCGAAGAATGAACTCGGCATTGCGCCGGGAGCGAAGCTGGCCGCCTTTTGCCCCTCGCCTTCCGCGCTGGGCCGCAAGGTCGCCGAAGAGAACGCCGCCGCTATCGAGCGCCTCGCTCGCCTGACGCCGATCCATTTCGCCGAGGCTCCAGCCGGTGCGGCCATGCAAGTCGCCGCAGGCGACGATGCGTTCGTCATCCCACTGGACGGTGTCATCGACATCGAAGCCGAAAAGGCACGCCTGACCAAGGCGCTCGAGGCGTTCCGCCAAGGAAGCCAAATCGCTGGAAGGTCGCCTCGGCAACGCGAATTTCGTCGAACGCGCCAAGCCCGAAGCCGTCGACAAGGCGCGCGCCGACCTTGCGCATCACACGGCGGAGATCGAGCGGTTGCAAGCAGCACTGACGCGGCTTGGTTGAATCTCCCCGTCCGTTTCCCTGAGCTTGTCGAAGGGCTGTCCTTACTTCTAGCTTGGCCCAGAAAAGGAAATGCAGGGCTTCGACAAGCTCAGCCCGAACGGATTTTGTATGTCGCTCATTTTCGCAACCGACGACACCGGCGGACCGGAAATCTTCGCCTCCGTGCAGGGCGAAGGGCCGAGCTGCGGGCATGCCTGTCGCCTTCATGCGCCTGTCGCGGTGCAACCTTGCCTGCGTGTGGTGCGACACGGCCTACACCTGGCATTTCGAAGGCGACGAGCGGCCCCATCGCGACGGGGTCGAGCTACGACCGCAAGGCCAATCAGATCACGCTGGGCGAAGCCGAGGTCGCAGAGCGCATCTTGGCGCTTGGCCAGAACCGGCTGGTCATTACCGGCGGAGAGCCGCTGTTGCAGGCTCCCGCCCTCGCCAAGCTGCTTGATTTACTGCCGGACATCTCGGTCGAAGTCGAAACCAACGGCACTACCAAGGCCCCGCCCGCTCTCGATGCGCGGATCGATCAGTTTAACGTCAGCCCGAAACTAGCGCATAGCGGCAATCCCGCCGACCTCGCGCTGCTGCCCGAACGCCTTGAAGCCTACGCCGCCGATCCGCGCGCCTTGTTCAAATTCGTGATTGCCGAGCCTTCGGACGTGGACGAAGTGCTGGCCTTGCGCGACCGGTACGGCTTCATGCCCGGACACGTCTTCCTGATGCCCGAGGGCACCGACAGCGCCACCTTGCGCGAGCGCGAAAAGTGGCTCGCAGACCTATGCCTGAAGCACGGTTTCCGCCTGAGCGACCGCCTGCATATCCACCTGTTCGGCGATACGCGCGGGACGTGACCGTCCGCGGGCGACGCATCGTCGATTACGGACGGCAAGCCCCCGCACGCAGGTTGCTGAGCACGAGCGATGACGAACCCGTCGGAGGCGCGGCGAGCAGTCACGTCAACCCTGGCTCCGCCACCGCTGCACGGTGCGCAGGACGATGTCTTCTTCGCCGCCGGGATTGTTCCACTGCTCCACGAAGCTCGGGTCTTCGGACGCCGGGCGCTTGATTTCTTCGAGGTTGTCGAAGCTGACGCGGATGGGGATGGCCACACCCTCGCCGCAGATGATGCATTCGCGGTTGCGCAGCGCCGGGATGGCATCGAGAAAGCCGCGCGCGCCTTCCGGCATGGCGGCCCGCACGAAGTCCTGGTCGCGGTCGTTGTTCAGGCGCATCGAAATGATCGTACCGCACTGCGACAGCACGCCTTCGGCAAGGTCCGACGGACGCTGCGTGATGAGGCCCAGCGAAATACCGTATTTACGGCCTTCCTTCGCGATCCGGCCAAGGATCGTGCCGACCGAATTGCCATCGGCGTTCTTCTCGTTCGGGACGTAACGGTGCGCTTCTTCGCAGACCAGCAGGATCGGCGTGCACTTTTCCTCGCGGCCCCAGATCGCAAAGTCGAACACCAGCCGGCTGAGAACGGCGACGACGGTCGAGGTGATGTCGGACGGCACGCCCGACACGTCGATGATCGAAATCGGCTTGCCGTTCGACGGCATGCGGAAAATCTTCGAGATGAAGTCGGCCATGGTGTCGGCCACCAGCATGCCGGAGAACATGAACTGATAGCGCGGGTCGGCCTTGAGCTCTTCCAGCTTGTTCTTGATCCGCATGTACGGCGCGGAGTTGGTGGCCTTGTCCAGCTTGCCCATCTGGTCCTGAATTTCGTTCGACAGGTCGGACAGCAGATAGGGGATGGGCGAATCGACCGTGATCTTGCCCATGCTTTCGGCCAGCCGGCTCTTGGTGCGCGCCTTGAGCAGGCACTTGGCGAGGATGTCGGCATCGATCTGACGCTCGTTGCCATTGCTGGTGAGCAGCACTTCGCAGTGCTCCTCGAAATTCATGATCCAGTAGGGCATCTGGAGGTTCGACACGTCGAGGATGACGCCGGTCTGGCGGAAGGCTGCCGAATATTCGCCGTGCGGGTCGATCATGACGATGTGACCTTCGGGCGCCGCCTCGCAGATGCGGTGCAGTATCAGTGCAGCGCTGGTCGACTTACCGGTACCGGTCGATCCCAGCAGCGCGAAGTGCTTGCCCAGCATGGCGTCGACGTAAAGACCGGCGCGGATATCCTTGGTCGGATAGACCTTGCCGATGGTGACCGCGCTGCGGCCATCGCTGGCGTAGACCTGCCGAAGGTCGCCGGTCGAGGCCGGGAACACCATGGCGCCGGGCGTCGGATAGCGTGTCACACCGCGGCGGAACCCGTGGAGACGACCGGTCAGCTTTTCTTCCACGCCTTCGCCAAGGAAGTCGATGTTGGCGAGAATGCTGCCCGCCTTGCGATCCTGTTTCTGGTTGCGGACGCTGGCCAGCAGCCAGCTGTTGCCGATGCGGATCTTGATCTGCGAGCCGACCTGTCCGGCCATCGCGACCGCGGGATCGGCGTCTTCGGAGCATTCATTGAGGCGCTGGATGTCGATGGCGATCATCGAGCCGGAGCCTGCGATTTCCAGCACGACGCCGATCGGCTTGAGCGCATTGTCGCTGACCGGCAGCTCCTCTTTCGGCTTGGGTGCAGGCTTGGGCTCGGGCTTGGGAGCAAGGTCGGATGGTCGCGGCGGCGCTTCGCCCAGCTTGGGAGCGTGCGGCTGCGGAGTGGAGACTTCGGGCTGGAGTTGCGGCTGCGCTTCCGGCTGCACTTGCGCTTCCGGTTTGGACTGGGGTTCGGGCTCGGGCGCGAAACTGGGCTGCGCAACGTCTGCCGATGCTTGGGATTCTTCCGGGGCCGACGGGGCCTGGTGCACATAGCCGGAGCGAGACGTCGACCGGCTGGCAGCCTCTTCCTCGTCACTGGACCGACGAACGCGGTCGCGGATGGAGCGGCGGCCGGCCTGCTCCGCTTCCATCTGGCGCGGCGCGCCAAAACCGTTGAAGCCGTTATTGCCCATATCGCTCATCGTACCGATCCCAAACTAGCCTGATGCACCGCCTGCGCGGAGCGGGAACGATGTGCCGAATAAGGGTTAAGATCGCGTCAATCGTAAGCTTGATTCGCCCCGCGTCACAGGCGCGCAAACAGGCGGCCTGCGCCCCAGCCCATGAACACCGAAAGCAGCACGGCCGCCAGCCCGTAGGCCAGTCCGTTGTTGTTTGCGCGGAGCTCCACCTCGCGCTCCAGGCCGACTTTGCGCACCTCCACCAGGGACACGGCAGAGGCGATGACCCGGCCATTGGTCACGGCGAAGGTTTCCGCTGTATATTCGCCGGTCGTCACGTTCGATGGCAGGGAAATGCGGGCCTGATACAGCACGTTCTGCGTGATCTGCACGCCCGACTGGTCTTCCTTGTAGAGCCCTTGCCGGCGTTTCAGATCGACGAGACCGGATGCGAACCGTATCTGTTCTTCCGGGTCGATGATCCCGGTGGGCGACAGCTGGATGTAGCTGGTCCCGAATTCGTAGATCGCGGCAGTCTTGCCATCGACGATCTGGGCGACGGGACGGGACGAAGCGACGGCGAAGAAGCTCGGGACGGAGCGGAAATCGTTGCTCTGCGCGTTGACCCATACGCCTGCGAAACGCTCTTTCTCGCGCAGGCGGATCGGCTCGCTGGGCCCCTTGAGCACCACCACGATGTCGTAGCTCTGTCCCGCGCGCCCCGCCGGATCGAGTACGGCGCCGAACAGCAGCAGTTCCGTACCGGTAAAGCCCTGGCGCACCTGGATGTCGTGCTGCGAAACCTCGGGCACCAGCACCGGATCGCTTTGCCCCGACAGCATCAGCGCGGCCAGCAGGAGAAACAGCGCTCTCATAGCGGATAGATCGTGTAGATTTCGTCGGGCTGGTAGAACAGGCCGAACAGCATGCGTAAGGCAATCAGCAGCACGATCGCTGCCAGCACGAGCCGGAGGATTTCCGGCTTCGCCTTGACCGCCAGTTGCGATCCAAACTGCGCGCCGGTCACCGATCCGACCAGCAGCAGCGTCACCAGCACGATGTCGACCGCGCGGGTCGTCAGCGAATGCATGATCGTGGTGGCGATGGTCACGAACAGGATGTTGTAGAGGCTGGTCCCGACCACGACGTTCGCGCTCATGCCGAGGATGTAGAGCATGGCAGGCACGAGGATGAAGCCGCCGCCCACGCCCATCAGCATGGTCAGCACGCCGACCACCACGCCGACCAGCGCCGGAGCGAGCGGGCTGATGTAAAGTCCGGAGCCGTAGAAGCGCCAGCGCCACGGCAGGCTCGCCACGATCGGATGATGCCGCCGCCGTGCCGCCTGCGTGCCGGTTTTCCCGCGCAGCACCTGCACCGCCTCTCGTGCCATCAATATGCCGATGGACCCCAGCAGGACGACATACAGGAAGTTGATGACCACATCGATCTGCCCGATCGCGCGGAAGAATCGGAACAGCAGCGCCCCGAAGCCTGCCCCCACGATCCCGCCCGCCACCATGACCGAGCCCATGCGATAATCCACGCCCTTGCGCTTGGAATAGGCGACCACGCCCGACACGCTGGCGCCCGTCACCTGCGTCGAGGCGGATGCGGCGGCGACCGTGGGCGGAATGCCGTAGAAGATCAGCAGCGGCGTCGTCAGGAACCCGCCGCCCACGCCGAACAGGCCCGACAGGACGCCCGTCAGCGCACCGAGCGCGACGATGTACAATCCGTTCACCGACAGATTGGCGATGGGCAGGTAGACGTCCATGGATCGCCCCTATCGCACGGCTCGGCTGTATAAAAGGCGAACTACGATGCGATTTTGCGGGCGGGAGGCGGAAAATTGCCAAGTGTAGCCTTGCAACCACGCTGCGATTGCGAAAAGGAGCGCGGCGATGACCGAACGTCCTTCTACCTTCCGCCTCGTCTTCGCTCCGGTGCGCGCGCTGTTCGTCAGCGATGCGTCGGCGGGCATCCTGCTGATCCTGGTGGCAGTGGCGGCCATGCTGGCGGCCAATTCGCCGCTGGCGGACGAATACCAGCAGCTGTTCTACGGCAAGCTGCCCTTCACCCCGATCCCCAAGCTGTACGATCTGCATCTGTGGATCAATGACGGGTTGATGGCGATCTTCTTCTTCGTCGTCGGACTGGAAGTGAAGCGCGAATGGATCGAGGGGCAACTGAGTTCCGCCCAGCAGCGCCGCCTGCCGATCCTGGCCGCGGCAGCCGGCATGGCGATCCCCGCGCTCTTCTATGTCGGCGTGATCGGCGACAATTCCGAACTGCTGCGCGGCTGGGCGATCCCTGCTGCGACCGACATCGCCTTTGCCATGGGTGTGCTGGGCCTGCTGGGTAACCGGTGTCCGGCATCGCTGCGCCTGTTTCTGCTGACCGTCGCCATTGTGGACGATATTGGCGCGGTGCTGGTCATCGCGGCGTTCTATACTGCCGAGATCAAGTTGGAATGGCTGGTCGCCTCCGCCTTCGTGGTCGTCGCCATGCTGGCCATGAACCGGATGCGGGTGAGCAGCTTCTGGCCCTTCATCCTTGCCGCGCTGCTGCTGTGGTACTTCGTTCTGAACAGCGGCATCCATGCCACCATCGCCGGCGTAGTCGCCGCCCTGTGCATTCCCATGCGCGGGAAAGACGACGAGACAATGGTCGAGCGCATGGAGCACGATCTTGCGCCATGGAGCGCCTATCTCATCGTGCCGATCTTCGGCTTCGCCAATGCCGGGGTTTCGCTCGACGGGATTGGCCTGGCGGGCCTGCTCGCGCCGCTGCCGCTCGCCATTGCCGCAGGCCTGTTCCTGGGCAAGCAGGTCGGTATCTTCTCGGCCATCTGGCTGGCGGACCGCGTGGGCTTCGCGCCGCGCCCCGACCAGGCATCCTGGCAGGAGATCTGGGGCGTCTCGATCCTGTGCGGCATCGGATTTACCATGTCGCTGTTCATCAGCGGGCTGGCGTTCGAAGGCGATATGGCGACGATCGACCAGGCGAAGCTGGGCATCCTGCTGGGCTCTTTCCTGTCGGCTGTGCTGGGGTATCTCGTGCTGCGTTTTTCGGCTACGCATCCCGACGATGTGAAGTCGCCTTACCTCGAATAGACCACCGAGGCAGCTTGTCCCGAACCGCATGGTGCCCTAAGCGCGCCTGCGTTCCCCTTTGCCCCTGTCGAACCCAAACCGAAGGCCGATGATACAGTTTGTCCGCAGCCTGTTTGCCAAACCCGGTCCCGAGCGCCGCGAAGCGCGCGTTCCGGATGGTACGCGCTGGTATGTCATCGGCGACATTCACGGCCGACTGGATGTGCTCGAGGTCCTGAAGGACGCGATCGAGCGGGACGATGCTGCCCGCGATCCGTCGAACACTACGGTCGTCTTCCTCGGCGACCTTATCGACCGCGGACCCGAAAGTGCTGGCGTCATCGATCTGGCACGCCGGTGGGGCGACGAGCGCGAAGTGCGCTATCTTGCGGGCAATCACGAAGAGATGTTCCTGAACAGCTTCGAAGATCGCGAAACCTTGCGGCATTTCCTCAAGCATGGCGGGCGCGAGACGCTGCTGAGCTACGGCATTGGGCGCAAAGCCTACGACAAGATGAAAGTCTCCGAAGTCCAGGAGGCGATGGAGACACTGGTGCCGCAGGAAGACCGCGACTTTCTTGCCGGTTTCGAAGATATCATTCTGGCCGGCGATTATGCTCTCGTCCACGCAGGCATCAATCCGGCACGCACCGTCGAGGAACAGAAGCCCTCCGACCTTCGCTGGATCCGCGAGAGATTTTTGCGCCACAATGGGCCACTCAGTCACGTCGTGGTTCACGGGCACACGATTTTCGACGATGTCGAGGAAACGGAGCATCGCATCGGCATCGATACCGGCGCCTTTCGCACGGGGCGCTTGACGGCACTGATGCTCGAAGCAAATCAAAGACGGACCATCATGGCGGTCGCCGATGAAGACGGCACCATCGCAATCGAACAGAGTGAGTGAATCTATGAAAATCGCAATGGTCGGATCGGGCTATGTGGGCCTCGTTTCAGGTGCCTGCTTCGCCGATTTCGGACACACGGTCGTGTGCATCGACAAGGACCAGGGCAAGATCGATCGCCTGCACGAAGGCATCATGCCGATCTACGAGCCGGGCCTTGCCGAACTGGTCGGCTCCAATGTCGAAACCGGTCGACTGTCCTTCACCACCAGCCTTGCCGAAGGCATCGCCGGGGCGGACGCGATCTTCATCGCAGTCGGTACGCCCAGCCGCCGCGGGGACGGTCACGCCGATCTGTCCTTCGTCTACGCCGTGGCCGAAGAAATCGGCGAGAACCTGGCCAATGACGCAGTCGTCGTGACCAAGTCGACCGTGCCCTGTCGGGACCGGCGACGAGGTGGAGCGCATCCTGAAGGACAGCGGCACGCAGCACCGCTTCTCGGTCGTTTCCAATCCCGAATTCCTGCGCGAAGGCGCCGCGATCGACGATTTCAAGCGGCCCGACCGCATCGTCATCGGCGGTGAAGACGACTTCGGCCGCGACGTGATGCGCGAGGTGTACCGCCCGCTCTACCTCAACGAATCGCCGATCCTGTTCACCAATCGCCGCACTAGCGAGCTGATCAAATACGCCGCCAACGCCTTCCTCGCGACCAAGATCACCTTCATCAACGAGATGGCCGATCTGTGCGAAAAAGTGGGTGCGGACGTGCAGGACGTCAGCCGCGGTATCGGCATGGATGGCCGCATCGGGCCGAAATTCCTGAACGCCGGTCCCGGCTATGGCGGATCGTGTTTCCCCAAGGATACGCTGGCGCTGCTCAAGACCTCGGAAGATTACGACAGCCCGACCCGCATCGTCGAAGCCGTGGTCAAGACCAACGAGACCCGCAAGCGCGCCATGGGCCGCAAGGTGCTCGATGCGCTTGGTGGTCCTGAAGAGGCCCGCGGCAAGAAGGTCGCCATGCTCGGCCTGACCTTCAAGCCGAACACCGACGACATGCGCGACAGCCCTGCGATTGCGGTGGCGCAGACGCTCACCGATGCGGGTGTCGAGGTCGTCGCCTACGATCCCGAAGGCATGGAATTGGCCAGGTCCCTCATGCCCGAGGTGACCATGGCGGACGGTGCCTACACCGCCATCGAAGGCGCGGATGCCGTGGCCATCGTCACCGAATGGGATGCGTTCCGTGCGCTGGACCTGGCTCGCGTCAAGCAGCTCGCCAAGGCTCCGGTCCTTGTCGACCTGCGCAACATCTACCGCCCGGAAGATGTCCGCGCGGCAGGCTTCACCTATGCGAGCATCGGTCGCAGCTAGGCAGCGCGCCTCAACCGAACCAGTGGAAGCGGTTGCCCTTGTCCGACAGGCCGATGATGGCCGCTCCCAGCACCAGCACGCCTGACACCACGCAGGCGATGGCGATCGCGCCGTATTCCTGCCCGCCTGCGAAATAGATCGCCAGCAGCGCCCAGCTGAAGACTAGCGCGTACCAGGGATTGCCCCGGCTGCGCAGCGTGGCCAGCGCGGCGATGATGCCGCCGACCACTATGATGGCCGCAGTGATCATCGGATAGGGGCCGTCCGCGAAAATTGCGTGATAGACCAGCGTGGCAGCGATATTTACGATGCTCGCCGCCGTCAGCCACGCCGCCAGCGCGCTGAAGGTGACGGCCACGATGATCCGCTCGGCAGTGCTCATGGGCCGCTCGAACGCGACAAGGGTGCGCAGGATGATCAGCAGCGCCACCAGCGATGTCAGGATGATGATGGCGGACAGGGCGGTGAGATTGGCAAACTGCGTATAGATCGCCCACACGCCCTGCATCGACAGCGCCAGCACCGACGGCCAGCCGATCCGCTCCAGCAGCACATTGTCGCGCTGTCCGGGCAAGGCCTGCCAGATGGCATAGACCGCGCTGCCGAAGAACAGCGGTCCCCAGATCGCAAACGCCCAGCCCGATGGCGTGATCAGCGTGCGCGACGCTGTCGGAGCGCTCGCCGATCGGCTCGCCGAAGCCCAATTGCGGCAGGAAGGTCGCGCCGATCTGGACGACAACGGCAAGGATGATGGCGATGCGCTGTGTCGTCGTGCGTTCTGGCTGCGGGAGGCAGTGTCTGTCATGCCCGCACAATCGCTGCGCGGATGGGTGGTTCCGCAAAGTAAAGCGCCAGGGGGCCTGTAAGCCGGGTTCTGTTCCGCACGCGGTATGCTTGCACACCAGCCGCGCGGAGGCAGCCATTCGTCTGGGCCCTGGATTGCTCCAGGGCTCTAGCAGCCAACCCGGGCGGTCGATTGCGAAACGCATCTGCCCTCTTGCGAGAGCGCGCCGCCCCTATTTGGCCTTGCTCCGGGTGGGGTTTGCCATGCGGGCGCTGTTACCAGAACCCCGGTGCGCTCTTACCGCACCCTTTCACCCTTGCCTGATCCCGCGTGAATGCGGGCCATCGGCGGTATGCTCTCTGTGGCACTTTCCCTGAGGTTTCCCTCGGCGGGCGTTACCCGCCACCCTTGTTTCGTGGAGCCCGGACTTTCCTCGCATATCGCGCGGCTGCCCGGCCCCCTGGCGAGAGCGGAGATAGGCGCGCGGAGGCTCTATGCCAAGCGGATACGACGATCTATCCGGCGGCGAACCCGGACCTGCAACGCCTTCGGAAATGTAGCAACGGGCGATGGCCGGTGCGTTGTGCGCCCTTTGAGCCGATGGGCGATGAGGCTCGATGCGGTCTTCGTAAAAGCTGTGACGGAGTTGCCGCCGCATCATAATGCATCCGTTCGGCCCTGACCCTTGGCGCAGGACTGCCGAAAGATGCGGACCAGCGACCTGGTCTTCCGGCATGTGTGTGTCCTGCAAGGGCGGAAGGTTATGCAACCTGCCATCAACGCGAAGCGAAACCGGCACAGTGCGCACAGCACCGCCCGCTCCCGTTGCAATGACTTTCTAACCAAATAGGTTCAAAGTTGCAAGATGGTTTTGGCGGAGGTGTGTCCTACAATCGTGCCGAGGTAGAGGTGCAATCGACCGATTTGCTGCTGGCGCGGCGATAATGGCCGCAAAATAGCGAATGACTGAAAACGACCCAATTGCTGACTATACAAAGAACACCTTTGCCGATAGCTTGGACTGATGGAAAGTTTGCAGATTGCTATAGACTTCCTGGGCGGGGCGGCCGCGCTGTGGATCCTTGCCGGCGTTTATTTCGGCAGCGTGATCGTCGAACGGCTTTGGTCTATCAGGGTCAATCCTAATTACGACGACAAAGACGCGCTCAGTTCAATCGGGCTGAACCTGATTTCCAGCGTATTGAATTTGGTAGTTGGCATACTGATGCCGCTCGCACTGTATGTATTTGCGTATGAAAATTTCCGTTTTTTCGAAAGCATTCCGCTACTGGTGGCTATCCCAGTCGCGTTCGTAGCGCATGAGTTTGCCTATTACCTGGATCATCGGCTCAACCACAGGGTCGGCCTGTTCTGGGCTTTTCACGCGATTCATCACTCTTCAAACGAGTTTAACCATTCGACCGCAGCGCGCGGGTTCTTTCTCGATGGGCAGCTCAAGCGCCTTTTCGCTGTGATCCCCGCCCTGATCGGCATCGATCCGGTGCTTTATATCGCTATCAGCGTATTGGCTAATGCATATGGTATTTGGAACCATGCGAGCTACGTGCCGCGCCTTGGTTGGGTCGATTCAATCTTGATGACCCCCAAAATGCATAAAGTGCACCATGCCAATCAGCCGCAGTATATTGATAAGAACTACAGTCAGGTAACGCTTATTTTCGATCGCTTGTTCGGCAGCGTCGCACCGATCAGGGAGGAGCCGATCGTTGGTCTCGTCAAGCCCGTGCATGACTACAATCCGCTAACCGCGCAAATTGCCGGCTTGCGGCAATTGAAAGACCGTATGGATACTGCAGATTGCTTTCAAGACAAGCTGGCATATCTATGGCGGCCCCCGGAATGGTCACATGATGGTGTGTGCCGTTCCGATTGCCCGAAATATGCCGTCTCACCTGCCGGATAGGAACTAGCGTTTTCGTCCGCTTTCCACCCCATAACCGACCCCTCTCCTTACCGCGCATTTCCTCGGTCCCTGTCCAACAGCAGCTGGAACAGAATTGCGCGCACCTGTCCGTCGATGACGCCGTCGATCTTTTCCGGACGCCAGCGGCGCTGGAAGGCTTCCACGGCCTTGATGCCGTCGGTGATGTCGTAGCCGAAGCGTTCGAGCGCGAGGTAGAAGCTGGCATCGTTGTCGAATGGATCGCCGCGTTCCAGCTTTTCGGGGCGCGGGAGGCACAGTCCGTATTCGGCGAGGCGGTCCCATGGGAAAAGCTCGCCCGGGTCGATCTTGCGCGCAGGCGCCACGTCCGAATGGCCGACCACGTTGGCGCGCGGAATATCGTATCGCTTCACCATGCGCGCCACCAGCGGGACCAGTGCCTCGAACTGCGCGTCGGGAAACGGCGCATAGCCGTATTTATGGCCCGGATGGTCCAGCTCGATACCGATGCTGGCCGAATTCACGTCCTTGATGCCCGCGCCAGTAGGATAAACCCGCATGCCAGGCGCGCTTGTCTTCGGGCACCAGCCGCACGACCTCGCCCGCCTTGCCGATCAGGTAGTTGGCCGACACTTTCGCTTCCGGATCGCAGAGCCGCTCGATGGCGAAGCCCTTGTCCTTCATCTCGGTATAATGGATCACCACCATCGTGATCGGCAACTGGCGTTCGTCGTGATTGGGCGAGAGGACCGCGCGGTCGACCAGTTCGTCGCGGCTGACGGGGAGACCCTGCCCCAGTTCTCCGAAATCGCTCACCCGATCAGCCCTTCGGCTTCGGGTAGTACGGCGCCCAGCACCAGCGTTTCGTCGGTGCGGGCGTATTGCAGGCTGCCGCCAGCCCCTTCCGCCAGCAGGTGGATCATGTGCGCTGCCACCGTCCGGCTGCTCACCTCGCTCGGATCGAGAGATCCGTCGATGGCCTTGCCGATATTTTCGTCGAAGCCGATCTTGGAGCCGGTCGCGCGCACCACGATCTCGCAATTGCCGTCGCGCACTTCCGCCCCGATATCCAGCGTGCCGCCGCGCACCAGCGCATCCACGGCGATCTGCGACAGGTTGAGCAGCACCTTGACCGCCGGCTTGGCCAGATTGGCCGCCTCGATCGCCCAGTTCAGTTCGATCTTGTCCTTGTCGCCTGCCAGCGCATCGATCAGCGCCTTGGGCTCTTCCACGTCCACGCGGTCGCCGAAGCCGCCCGCCGCGCCGAAGGCCAGCCGGAAGAACTTGAGCTTGTTGGTGGATGTCGTCGCGCTCTGTTCGAGCAGGGCGATGACCGATTTGCGCATCTCCGCATCGTCTTCCATCGCCAGCAGTTCCAGCCCGTTATTGAGCGCACCGACGGGGGACAGCATGTCATGGCACAGCCGCGAACACAGCATGGCGGCAAGGTCGATGGAGTCGGTCGTGGTCATGGATTGTCCGTGTGGCGCAAAAGGGGGTCGGCGGGCCTTCTAACGAGGCACCACGCGATAGGGAAGCGCGGTGAAGCCGCCCGCCCCTTCGCGCCAGAAAGTCACCTCGCCCGCCGCGACGATGGCCCAGACCAGCCCCTGCCCCGTCTGCATCGCCTCGTCCGTGGCGGACGGCCGCGAGAGGCCGTTGGGATGGGAATGGTAATAGCCGACGACCTGCGGCCCACCCTCGCGCGCGGCGCGGTGGGCGTCGATGAGGGTTTGCGGGTCGATCGTGAAGTGCGATTGCGGCGTGGGGTGGACGTTGCGGGCGGACTGGATGCGGTCGATCCGGCTATCCGCGCCGAGAAGGAGGCCGCAGCATTCGTGCGGGTGGGCGGCGTCGGCTTGCGCCCTAAGCTCGTCCAAAACCGCCTGAGTAACCTGCACACCGTTCGCCCTGAGCTTGTCGAAGGGCCGCACTTCACTTAGGCGCGGCCCATGCCGTTCTGGGCCTACATGCTACATTGTCGCGGCGGTGCCTACTATGTTGGGCATACGGATAATCTCGAAGCGCGCCTGGCGCAGCACAAGCGCGGTGTGGTGCCCGGGTTTACGGCGGACAAATTTACGGTTGAACTGGTGTGGTCGGAGGAGTTCGGGACGCGCGATGAGGCTTTGCAGGCCGAGCGGCGGGTGAAGGGATGGTCTCGGGCCAAGAAGCAGGCTTTGATCCTTGGGGATTGGGAGCGGATTGCGCAGCTTGCCAGAAGTAAGGACGGTGCTTCGACAAGCTCAGCACGAACGGATTCTGAGCTTCCCTCTCCTCCCGTTCGTCCTGAGCCTGTCGGAAGCGAAGCTGATCCGCAGGATCAACGGCCGTCCTTTTCTTCTGACCAAGAGCTTACCGGTCATATCGAGGCCCAAGGCCGCCTGGACAAAGCCCTCGCCGAAGCCACAAAACTGTCCCGCGAGCGGATCAAGTCGCTCATTGCCGATGGCCACGTCGAAATTGCTGGCAAACCCGCCACCTCCCCCTCCGCCAAGCTGGCCGGCGGCGAGATGTACCGCATCACCCTCCCCCCGCCCGAGCCGCTCGAAACCATCGCGCAGGACATCCCGCTCGATATCGTGTTCGAGGACGCGCACCTCCTCGTCGTCAACAAGCCCGCAGGCATGGTCGTCCACCCCGCGGCGGGCAATCCGGACGGAACTCTGGTCAATGCCCTGCTTCACCATTGCAAGGGCGCGCTGTCGGGGATCAACGGCGTGGCGCGCCCCGGTATCGTCCACCGGATCGACAAGGACACTTCGGGTCTGCTGGTCGTGGCAAAAAGCGATGCAGCGCATGAGGGGCTGGCAAAGCAATTTGCGGACCATTCCATCACGCGCCGCTACCAGGCCGTATGCGCGGGCCATCCGAACCCGTCAGCGGGCACAATCGAGGGGCGAATCGGTCGCTCCGACAAGGATCGCAAGAAGATGGCCGTGCTGCCCGAAACCGCCACACGCGGGAAGCATGCCGTCACGCATTACGAGACCGTCCGCCGCCTTGCGCACGCCGCGCTCATCGAGTGTCGGCTGGAGACCGGACGCACGCATCAGGTGCGTGTTCACTGCGCGTCAATCGGCCATCCTTTATTGGGGGATCCTGTCTATGGACGCACTCCAAAGCCGCTTCGCAGCATCCTTTCAGACCTCGGGTTTGCCCGCCAGGCACTTCACGCCGCATCGCTCGGCTTCATTCACCCGGTCAGCGGCGAACGCTTGGATTTCTGCGCCGAATTGCCACACGATATGCGGGAACTCATCGACGAAACCGCTCGTTGAAATCGATGAAATACCGATGCAATCTCGGCTGCGTCCTGCTATAGGTAACCAAGTGGCCCGAAGGACCGAATGCCCAGCAGGGGTTCGGCAAGCGAGGTCGACGCAAGAAAGGTCAGGACTGACGTGAGCAGTGCAAGAAGTTTGAGCGTCCCGGCGCTCGGTGGTGAGCAGAGCCTCAACCGCTACCTCTCCGAGATCAAGAAATACCCCGTGCTGACGCAAGAGCAGGAATATATGCTCGCCAAGCGGTACGAAGAGCACGACGACAGCGAAGCTGCAGCGCAGCTCGTCACCTCGCACCTGCGGTTGGTGGCCAAGATCGCCATGGGCTATCGCGGCTACGGCCTGCCTGTTTCGGATCTGATTTCCGAAGGCAATGTGGGCCTGATGCAGGGCGTGAAGAAGTTCGAAGCCGATCGCGGCTTCCGCCTCGCGACCTATGCCATGTGGTGGATCAAGGCGAGCATCCAGGAATATATCCTGCGCTCGTGGAGCCTCGTGAAAATGGGTACCACCGCCGCGCAAAAGAAGCTGTTCTTCAACCTGCGCCGCATGAAGAAGAACCTAGATGCATACGAGGATACCGATCTTCATCCGGACGATGTGAACGCGATCGCGACCACGCTTGGCGTGCCCGAGCAGGAAGTGGTCAACATGAACCGCCGGATGATGATGGGCGGCGATGGGTCGCTCAACGTGCCGATGCGCAATGGCGAAGAAGGTTCGGGCGAATGGATGGACTGGCTGACGGACGACCGTCCGCTGCAGGACGAGACCGTCGCCGAGGCCAACGAGACCGAGGTGCGCCGCGAAATGCTGACCGAGGCGATGGACGCCCTCAATGAGCGTGAGCAGCACATCCTCACCGAGCGGCGCCTGACGGAGAACCCACAGACGCTCGAGGAATTGAGCCAGGTCTATTCGGTCAGCCGCGAACGCATCCGCCAGATCGAAGTGCGCGCGTTCGAGAAGCTGCAAAAGGCGATGAAGGCCATCGCTGGCGAAAGGCTGCTTCCGGGCGTGGCGTAAGTTTCTTTCGATGAGCGTGAAAACAGTGGGCTGGGCCGGTATCGGTCCGGCCCATTTTCGTTTGGAGGTCACTTTCTTTTTAGGCGTTTGGGACAAAGCGCTGCTCTCTAGTCCGTTCGCCCTGAGCCTGTCGAAGGGCTGCACTTCACTTTTGATCCGGCGCCAGAAGAAGAAGGTCAGGGCTTCGACAAGCTCAGCCCGAACGGGTTTGAAAGTTTTCAAAGATATTTTTGGCAGGATGTGCTGATATCTTCCGATCCATATCCATTGCCATGCCTCACAGAGAACCATAAACCGCCGCGATGCTCCGCCGTGTCACATGGTTCCTGGTCAAGCTGTTCCTCGGCCTCGTGTTGCTGAGCCTGTTGCTGGTCGTCCTGTTCCGCTTCGTGCCTGTGCCGGTCACGGCCACCATGGCGATGGACGCAAACGGCATCACCAAGGACTGGGAGCCGCTGTCCGAAATCGACCGCGACTTGGTGCGCGCCGTCATCGCGGCGGAGGATGGCAAGTTCTGCACACATGATGGCTTCGATGCCGAGGCGATCGCCAAGGCCATGGCCAGCAATGCGCAGAGCGGGCGCATCCGGGGCGGCTCCACCATCAGCCAGCAGACCGCAAAGAACGTCTTCCTGTGGCAGGGCGGCGGGTATTTCCGCAAAGGGCTGGAGGCCTATTTCACGCTGCTGATCGAGCAGATGTGGGGCAAGCGGCGGATCATGGAAGTCTATCTCAATGTCGCGGAGACGGGCATCGGCACTTATGGCGCGGAGGCCGGGGCGCAGCGCTATTTCGGCAAGAGCGCGACCTCGCTCACCGAACTCGAGGCGGCCCGCATGGCGGCGGCCTTGCCCCTGCCCAAGAAGCGTTCCGTTACCAATCCGACCGGCTGGCTGCGCCGACACGGCAACACGATTTCTGCGCGCATCGGTGTCGTCGCGCGTGACGGGCTGGACGCCTGCGTCTACGAATAGCGCGCATGGAAGCGGGACACGCGCATAGCCACGGGCATAACCACGATCATGATCATGGGCAGCATGGGCACAGCCACGCGCCTGCCGACTTCGGCCGCGCCTTCCTGATCGGCATCGTCCTCAACACCGCCTTCGTGATCGTCGAGGCGGTGTACGGCTGGCTGTCGGGCTCGATGGCGCTCATTGCCGATGCCGGGCACAATCTGTCCGACGTGCTGGCGCTGATCCTCGCCTGGGGCGCAAGCGTTGCCGCCAAGCGTCCGCCGACCGAGCGGTTTACCTACGGCTACAAGAGCTCGACCATCCTTGCCGCGCTCGCCAATGCGGGGCTGCTGCTGGTCGCCATCGGGGCGATCGCCTTCGAGACCTTCCATCGCATGTCCGACCCGCAGCCGGTGGAGGGGACGACCGTCATCATCGTCGCCAGCATCGGCATCGTCATCAACACCGGCACGGCGCTGCTGTTCATGCGCGGGCGCAAGGACGATCTGAACGTGCGCGGCGCGTTCCTGCACATGGCCGCCGATGCGCTGGTCAGCCTGGGCGTGGTGCTGGCCGGCATCGCCATCCTGTTTACCGGCGCATACTGGATCGATCCGCTGGTCAGCCTCGTCATCGTCGCCGTTATCGCATGGGGCACGTGGGGCCTCTTAAAGGATAGCGTGGCGATGAGCCTGCTGGGCGTGCCACGCGGCGTTTCGGAAGCGGGTGTGCGCAGTTATCTGATCGGGCTGGACGGGGTGGAGGAAATCCACGAGCTGCACATCTGGCCCATGTCGACGACCGAAACCGCCCTCACCGCGCATCTGGTCATGCCCGGCGGCCATCCGGGCGACAACTTCTTGAGCACGATTGCAGAGGAGCTGGCCGCGCACCACCGCATCGACCACTCGACCATCCAGATCGAGCGCGACCACATCCATTGCACGGCGCGTTGCTGAAACGGGCTCGGGCCATAGGCGCAATCGACCGGATATAGGGTGACGCGCGATAGGCGCATCACCCCAGAACGGCGAAAGCTTTTCCGCAGCACCTCGACCAGCGCCTCGTCCAGATATTTGTGGCGGCGGGGATCGAGAGGTTGACCACCGGCTGCCGCCCAATGCCTCGCCGAAGCGCGACAGGATGAGCCGCCGCTGGCGCGCTTCCATGACGAAAATGCGGTCGGCCCAGGCGACGGTTTCTGCATCCAGCGGAACATCGGCGTCCGATGCGGTTCCGGCCGAGAGGACTTCAAGGTCTTCCGGCCGGCGTAAATATGTTACGATGGCGGCTCCATGACGAAGACGATGTCCGCCCATTGCAGATGGTCCGAGCCGAAACCCGGCATCGTGCCAGCCCGGCCGACATCGTCTCTACGCCATCGTACGATGCGAAAACGCCTCGGCAGTGGGACTGCGCCAGCGATTGCGGCCGCAGACGAACAGGAAGTGACGCGCCGCTACGACGCGTCCGGCAAGATCAGGCCGCCTCTTCCTTCGGGCCGTGCACCTGGATCGGGTCCTTCTTGCCTTCGACCACATCGGCGTCGATGACGATTTCGGTCACGCCGTCCATGTCGGGCAGGTCGAACATCGTGTCGAGCAAGATGCCTTCCACGATCGAGCGCAGGCCGCGTGCGCCCGTCTTGCGGGCTATGGCCTTCTCGGCGATCTTTTCGAGCGCGTCCTTCTTGAAGGTCAGTTCGACATTTTCCAGCTCGAACAGCTTGGCGTACTGCTTGCACAGCGCGTTCTTCGGTTCGGTCAGGATCGTGATCAGCGCATCGATGTCGAGATCGCGCAGCGTGGCGATCACCGGCAGGCGGCCGACGAATTCGGGGATCAGGCCGAACTTGAGCAGATCTTCCGGCTCGCCCTTTTCAAGCAGCTCGCCCACGCGGCGCTTGTCCGGGTCGGCGACATGCGCGCCGAAGCCGATGCTGCGCTTCTGCAGGCGGTCGGCGATGATCTTTTCCAGACCAGCGAATGCGCCGCCGCAGATGAACAGGATGTTCGTCGTGTCGACCTGCAGGAATTCCTGCTGCGGATGCTTGCGCCCACCCTGCGGCGGGACGGAAGCCGTGGTGCCTTCCATCAGCTTGAGCAGCGCCTGCTGCACGCCTTCGCCCGACACATCGCGCGTGATCGAGGGGTTTTCCGCCTTGCGGGTGATCTTGTCGATTTCGTCGATATAGACGATGCCGTGCTGCGCCTTTTCGACGTTGTAGTCGGACGACTGCAGCAGCTTGAGGATGATGTTCTCCACGTCCTCGCCGACGTAACCGGCTTCGGTCAGCGTGGTCGCATCGGCCATGGTGAACGGCACGTCGAAAGTGCGCGCCAGCGTCTGGGCGAGCAGCGTCTTGCCGCAGCCGGTCGGGCCGACCAGCAGGATGTTCGACTTCGCCAGTTCGACATCGCCGGCCTTGCCGCCATGCTTCAGGCGCTTGTAATGGTTGTGCACCGCGACCGAGAGCACGCGCTTGGCGCGGTCCTGCCCGATGACGTAATCGTTCAGCGTTTCGAAGATTTCCGACGGGGTCGGGACGTCGCCGTCCTTCTTGCCCGAGATACCGGCCTTGGTTTCTTCGCGGATGATGTCGTTGCACAGCTCCACGCATTCATCGCAGATGAACACGGTGGGGCCAGCGATGAGCTTGCGCACCTCGTGCTGCGACTTGCCGCAGAAACTGCAGTACAGCGTGGATTTGCTATCGGTTCCGGTCAACTTCGTCATTTCCTGCTCTAGCCCCCGCACGCCCGTCCAATGGGCACTGCCGACATTAGTCCGGCGCGGGATTCGGTCAACACATCACTAGCGCGCGACCCCTTGCCATTTGCTGAAGAGTCGCCGCGCCCATGCGCAAGGTCAACATTTCATTGGTCCCAACTCGGGACCGAACACCCTGGGCCGAAGCACTTATTCCGGCGCGCCGCCCGATCCCTTGTCGGCATCCTTGACCGGCTCGTCGTCGCCTTCGTTTTCGGGACGCGCTTCGAAAACCTTGTCGACCAGACCGAACTTCATGGCTTCCTCGGCCTCGAGGAAGGTGTCGCGGTCCATCGCCTTCTCGATTTCCTCGAGGCTTTTGCCGGTATATTGCACGTAAAGATCGTTCATCCGCTTGCGAATGCGCAGGATTTCACGCGCCTGGATTTCGATGTCGGACGCCATGCCGCGGGCACCGCCGGACGGCTGGTGCACCATGATGCGCGCGTTGGGCAGCGCGATCCGCATGCCCGGCTCGCCGGCGGCCAGCAGGAAGCTGCCCATCGAGGCGGCCTGACCGATGCACACGGTCGAGACGCGCGGCTTGATGTACTGCATTGTGTCGTGGATCGCCATGCCGGCCGTCACCACGCCGCCGGGCGAATTGATGTACATGCTGATCGGCTTGGAAGGGTTTTCGCTCTCGAGGAACAACAGCTGCGCCACGATCAGCGATGCCATCGTGTCTTCGACCTGGCCGGTGACGAAGACGATGCGTTCGCGCAGCAGGCGGCTGAAAATGTCGAAGGCGCGCTCGCCCCGGCTCGACTGTTCGACCACGGTGGGCACGAGCGCACCGGTTACCGGATCGCGCTCGAACTGGCCCTGGCTGGCGTGGCCGTCGGTTCCGAACAGATCGATCATGAATTTCCTTCCGTATGAATTGCGAGCGCCTATGTCGCGTTACCTTGCGTACTATTCAAGGGGGTTAAGGATGATGCCGTAGCGAGCGGTCATTGCTGCGGCAGGCGGGACCTTTCGCATGCTGCAACCATTGCGCAACTAATCGGACACAGTGCCCCGTCGGTCGATGCCAACTGTTCAAGCCGCAAGGCAGCGCGCACTCGCGCGCCGCGAAGAGGATAGCGTAGATTCTGACCAGTTTGCCCTGCCCTGCCCGCCTGCGCGCCCTCGGCGTGAGCGCTTCGTTGTGCGCGGCATCCGTGCCGGCGGTGGCCTTGGCGCAGGACGCGGGCGAGACCGAAGTGCCGCCTGCCACGCCCGAAGTAGCCGAGCCCGACGCAATGCAGGGCCGCACGTTCACGCCCGACTATTTCGACCGCTTCGCCCCGCGCAACGCGCTCGACATGGTGGTGCAGATACCCGGCTTCCAGATTTCGGGCGGCGGTGGCGAAGGTCGCGGCTTCGGGCAGGCGAACGAGAACGTGCTGGTCAACGGAGCGCGGCTGACGGCGAAGTCGGACAGCGTGGTCGATCAGTTGCGCCGTATCCCGGTCGACAAGGTCGTGCGGATCGAGCTGGTCGATGGCGCGACGCTGGACATTCCCGGCCTGGTCGGGCTGGTCGCCAATGTCGTTGCCACTTCCGGCGGCATATCCGGCCAGTTCGTATGGCGCGGCGCTGTCCGGACGACGGCGGTCGATCCTATCTGGTACGGCGGCGAGGTCTCGGTTTCGGGCAGCAGCGGCGCTTTGGGCTATACGGTTGCGCTGGAAAACAGGAGCAACCGCTTCGGCGCGGAAGGCCCGATCATTTTCCGCGATGCCGACGGGGTGGAGATCGAGCGCCGCGATACCGAGTTCACCGGCGCCTTCGACGTACCGCGCATCAGCGGCGCTCTCAGCTACGACTTCGGCGGCGGCACCACCGCCAACCTCAACGCCTATTACGCACGGTCCTATTTCGACCGGGTCGAGACGGAACTGCGCAGTCTTGCCGACGGCAGCGTGATCGACCGGCAGAACCTGCGCGATGGCGGCTCGCCCGAACACGAGATCAGCGCGGACCTGACCTTCCCGCTCGGCCCCGGACGCCTCAAGCTGATCGGGCTGGAGGCGTATGACGCGGACCTGTCGTCATCCACCATCATCGACACGCCGCGCGATGGCACTCTTGCCGTGGGCGACCGCTTTGCAACCGATGGCGGCGCCGGAGAGCGAATTGGGCGCTTCGAATACAACTGGCCCATGTGGGGCGGCGACTGGCAGCTGGCCGGCGAAGCGGCCTTCAACAGGCTGGAGCGGGTCAGCAGCCTCTTCACGCTCGATGCGCAGGGCGACTTCATAGAAATCGACTTTCCCGAAGGATCGGGCGGTGTGACCGAAGACCGGTACGAAGCCATCCTGTCCTATTCCCGCCAGCTGACATCCAAACTGGCCCTGCAAGCCTCGGCAGGCGGCGAATATTCCAAGATCGCGCAAACAGGCTTCGGCGAAAACTCGCGCACTTTCCGGCGGCCCAAGGGTTCGGTCTCGCTCGCATGGCAGCCCGAGAGCGGCCTCGACCTTTCGCTCGCGCTGGAGCGGCGCGTGGGGCAGCTCGACTTCGGCGACTTTCTCGCCAGCGTCTCGCTCGACCAGGACAACGAGAACCAGGGCAATAACGAGCTCGTCCCGCCGCAGACATGGGAAGTGTCGCTGGAAGTCGCGAAGGTGCTGGGCGCATGGGGATCGACTACGCTGATGGTCGAGAAGCGCTGGATCGAGGACTATATCGATCTCATTCCGCTGTCAGGCGGCGGGGAAGCGAACGGCAACATCGACAAGGCCCGCCGCACCGAAGTCGAATGGACGACGACGCTGCAGCTTGGTCAGATCGGCTGGCAGGGTGCGCAGCTGGACCTGCGGCTGGAATACGAGGCAGGCGAGGTGCGCGACCCGTTGACCGGCGAAATTCGCGACTTTTCCGGCAGGTCCGACCGCGAGGCGTTTCTGGGCCTGAGGCACGACATCCCCGGCAGCGACATCGCCTGGGGCGGCGAGATATTTCTACAACCGCCAACGCCCGCGTTTCCGCCTGAGCGAGACATCGCTCGGCTACGAGGGCCCGACATTCGCCAACCTCTTCATCGAGCACAAGGACGTGCTGGGCATGACCGTCAATCTGGCAGCAACCGGCCTGGTGGGTGGGCGCGAGCGGTACTTCCGCACGGTCTACGACGGCCCGCGCACCGATGGCATCGTGCTGTTCACAGAAGATCGCGACCGTTTCATCGGCCCGACCTTCCGCTTTAACGTGTCGGGGAACTTCTAAGGCCGCGAGGCCGTATCCCACCAAAGGCTCGTCACGCTGTGAGGTGAAGGTGGAATACGAACCGAGAATATTCCTCTTCGTCGTGCTCGGGCTGGGCCTGATGGCAGCCGTCGCGCTGGAGCGGATGCTGGCCAAAGTCTGGCTCTCGCTCCCCATTGTCTATGTCGCCGCAGGCTACATCCTGTTTTCGCTCCCGCTCGACCTGCCGCACATCAATCCGGCGATGGACGGGTTCGACGCGGTGGCGCTGGAGTATGTCACCGAGTTCATCGTCATCGCCTCGCTGATGGCCGCGGGCATTGCCATCGACCGGCCCTTGAGCTGGGCGAACTGGAAACAGATCTGGCCACTGCTCGCCTTTGCCATGCCAGTGACGATTGCCGCCGTCGCCTTTCTCGGCTGGTGGTGGGTTGGCCTTGCGCCTGCCAGCGCGATCCTGCTGGGCGCTGCCCTTGCCCCGACCGACCCGGTGCTGGCGCGAAGCGTGCAGGTCGGCCCCCCGGGCGAGAACAAGCGGCATGACGTGCGCTTTTCGCTGACGGTGGAGGCCGGGCTTAACGACGGGCTCGCCTTCCCTTTCACCTACCTCGCCATCGCCGCCATCGGCATGACCTCGCTTGGCATGTGGACCGTGGAGTGGGTGGCGCTGGACCTGATCTGGCGGATCGTGGCGGGCGTCGCGGTCGGCTACGCCGTGGGCCGCTTGGGCGCCTGGTATGTCTTCGAGCGTGAGGCGGACGCACCGAAGGAAATCATCGAGGATTCCGACAGCGCCGACCATCCGAAATATTCGACCAGCGAAGGGCTGATCGTGCTGGGCACGCTGCTGCTCGCCTACGGGCTGGCGGAACTGGCGGCGGGCTACGGCTTCCTCGCGGTGTTCGTCGGCGCGGTGACGGCCCGCCAGCGCGAGAACCGCAGCCGCTATCACAAGCTCAGCCACCACTTCATCGACCAGATCGAGCAGATCGTGCTGGTGCTCGTCCTGTTCGGCTTCGGCGCGATGCTGGCGGGCGGCGTGCTCGATTACCTGACATGGGAAGGCGCGGCCATCGGGCTGGCGCTGATCTTCCTCATCCGCCCACTCGCGGGCCTGATCGCCGAATGGCCTTCGCGCTTGCCGCTGTTCGGGACCGTGGCCGTGGCCTTCCTCGGCGTGCGCGGGATGGGATCGATCTACTATCTCGCCTACGGCCAGAACCACGGCGACTTCGAAAACTTCGCGCAGCTCTGGGCCATCGCCAGCTTCACGATCCTCGTGTCGATCGTGGTCCACGGCATCGTTGCCGGCCCGATGATCCGCGAGGTCGAACGCCGCCGTCGTCACATCCACCACGGCGAAATCGACGATTTTCCGGGCTACAAACCGAACAAGAAGGCCGGGACTAGCTAGGAACGGTCCGGCGCGAGCTGTACACGCGCTTGCATTAGCAGCGACTGCTGGCAGTGTGCGGCGATGAACCTGCGAACAGTCCCGCTCTGCCTGGCGCTTGCCGCCGCTCCTCCCGTGCACGCTCAGGACGCAGAACCGCAGGAGCGCGCGGCCGAAGAACGGAGCATGAGCGTGAGCGTGCCGCACGTTTTCGCCAAAGAATATCTCGAGCGGATTGCGGCCCTCGACGATGCCGGGCCCAAATTGAACGCCGTGATCGTGACGAACCCGGACGCGCCGAAACTGGCGCTTGCCGCGATGCACCGCGGCGTTCTTCGCGGTCGCACAGTTCTCGTGAAAGACAATATCGAGACGCGCGAATTCCCGACCACTGCGGGTTCGCTCGCGCTGGCTAACAACAGCACCGGGCGCGATGCCACGCTGATTGCGAACCTTCGCGAGGCCGGCGGCGTGGTTCTGGGCAAAGCGAATCTGTCGGAATGGGCCAACATCCGCGACAATGCCTCCACCAGCGGGTGGAGCGCTGTGGGCGGGCTGGTGCGCAACCCGCATGCGATCGACCGCAATGCCTGCGGCTCCTCCTCGGGCAGCGGGGCTGCCGTCGCGGCGCATTTCGCATGGGCGGCCATCGGCACGGAAACCAACGGGTCGATCACCTGTCCGGCCAGCATCAACGGCGTGGTGGGGTTCAAGCCGAGCGTCGGCCTTGTCAGCCGCACGCATGTCGTGCCGATTTCCTCGACGCAGGACACCGCAGGGCCGATGGCGCGCAGCGTGGCCGATGCAGCGCTGCTTCTATCCGCCATTGCCGGAGAGGATGCCGCCGACAGCGCGACCGTAGGCGTGCCACGCCGCGCGGACTATCACACGGGTCTTTCCGACTTCTCGCTCGAGGGTGTGCGAATCGGCGTGATGCGCAAGCAGGTCGGCAACCGGCAGGATGTACAGTACGTGTTCGAGACCGCACTGGCCGATCTGGAAGCTGCCGGGGCCGAGCTGGTCGATATCGAGTTCGATCTGAACACCGAAGTCTACGGCGCCAGTTTCACCGTGCTGATGTACGAATTGCGCGAGGAAATGGGCAAGTATCTGGCCAGCCTGCCGGGCGAGGACAAGCCGCGCACTCTGGCCGATCTCATCGCGTTCAACAGCGCCAATGCCGCAGCCGAGATGCGCTGGTTCGGGCAGGACCTTTTCCAACTGGCTGAAACCACCACCGACCGCGCGGAATACGAGGCTGCTCGCGAAAAGGCGCTGCGCATCGCGGGCGAGGAGACGCTCGACATGCTCCTGGCCGAGAACGATGTCCGATTCCTCGTCGCTCCGACACGCGGGCCTGCCTGGACGAGCGACCTGGTCAATGGCGACAACTTCAACGGGTCAATCGGCTTCGGCACGCCGTCCGCCGTGGCAGGATATCCGCACCTGACCGTGCCGATGGGCGCCATCGAGAGACTGCCGGTCGGTATCAGCTTTTTCGGCGCCAAATGGGCCGACTTCGAGGTGCTGCAAGTCGGCGCGGCTTACGAACGGGCGCGTAGCGCGGAATTGCCCCAGCCATCGTTCGAACGCTGGTCGCCCGCACAGTAGCCTGAACCCAAGCAAAAGGGCGGCAGGATCGCTCCCGCCGCCCTTCCGATGTCTAGCCGAAGCTGAGCCTTACTTCTTCTTGGCCGGAGCCTTCTTGGCTGCGGGCTTCTTCGCCGCAGGTTTCTTGGCATCCGACTTGGCAGCAGCCTTTTTCGGTGCAGCCTTCTTTGCGGCAGGCTTTGCGTCGTCCTTCTTCGCTGCGGCCTTCTTGGCGAGAGCCTTCTTCGCGGCCGGCTTCTTCTCGTCGTCCGTCTTGGCAGGCGCTTTCTTGGCAGCGGTCTTCTTCTTTGCCGGGGCCTTCTTCTTTCCCTTCTTCGGCTCTTCGGTCTCTTCCGCCTCGATGGCCGCTTCCAGCTCCTCGCGCGTTACTTCGCGGTCGGTGATTTCGGCCTTGTCGAACAGGAAGTCGACGACCTTGTCTTCATACAGCGGGGCGCGCAGCTGTGCGGCGGCCATCGGTTCCTGCTGGATATATTGCATGAACCGTTCGCGGTCTTCGGCACGATATTGCTGGGCTGCCTGCTGGATCAGCGCGGTCATCTCGTTCGAGGTGATCTGCACATTGTTCGCCTGGCCGATTTCCGACAGCAACAGGCCGAGGCGCACGCGGCGTTCGGCGATGTTGCGGTAATCGTCCTTCTCCGCGTCCATTTCCTTCAGCATGTCTTCGGGGTTTTCCGAACGCGCGGCTTCCTGCTGCAGCTGCTGCCAGATCTGGTCGAATTCGGCATCCACCATGCCCTGCGGCACCGCGAAGTCGTGCCCTGCCGCCAGCTGGTCGAGCAGCGAGCGCTTCATCTGCGTGCGCGTGAGACCGGCGGTCTCCTGCTCCAGCTGGCCGCGCAGCAGTTCCTTCAGCTTGTCCAGCCCGTCGAGGCCGAAGTTCTTGGCGAAATCGTCGTCCAGCTTGGTTTCGCCCTCGACCTTCACCTGCTTCACGGTGACGTCGAATTCGGCCTTCTTGCCGGCAAGATGCTGCGCCTGGTAATCTTCGGGGAAGGTGACCTCGATGGTCTTTTCATCGCCCGTTTTCGTGCCGGTCAGCTGTTCTTCGAAGCCGGGAATGAACATGCCCGAGCCCAGCACCAGGCCGGTGTCTTCGGCCTTGCCGCCTTCGAATTCCTCGCCATCCACGCGGCCGACGAAGTCGATGATCAGCTGGTCGCCGTCCTTCGCCTTGCGGGTCTTGGGCGCGTCCTTGTAGCTTTTGTTGTTCGCGGCCAGCTTGCCGATGGCTTCCATGACCTCGTCATCGGAGACGGGAACGGTCAGGCGCTCGATCTTGAGATCGTCGGTCGCAGGCGCTTCGACTTCGGGCAGCACTTCCAGCTCAATGGACAGGGAGGCATCCTTGCCTTCCTCGTACCCTTCGCCCAGCTCGACCTTGGGCTGCATGGCGGGCTTCAGCTTGTTGTCCGACAGCGTCTTGTCGACGCTCTCGCGAATCATGTCGTTGAACGCCTGCGCGTGCAGCTGTTCGCCATGCATCTTGCGCACGAGGTTGGCGGGCACCTTGCCCGGGCGGAAACCCGGCATCTTCACCTGCGGCGCGATCTTCTTGATCTCGGTATCGACGCGCTCGTCGATTTCCTTGGCCGGAATGGTGATGGTGTAGGCCCGCTTGAGGCCGTCGTTGGCGGTTTCTTTGATCTGCATGGGTGTGAGTGCTCGTTACAAGATACTGTTGCGTTCGGATGGTCATGAGACAACAGCGGAAATGGTGCGGGCGAAGGGACTCGAACCCCCACATCTTTCGATACTGGTACCTAAAACCAGCGCGTCTACCAATTCCGCCACGCCCGCAAACCGTAATTGGCATGACTGCATCGGCGCGTGAAACACGCCGCGCATGTAGGCGCGTGCCTCTAATGGGATGAAGGCAAAAGGGCAAGCACTGCGAGGCATGAGGGAACAGCCGCGTGGCGCAGGCCGTTTCATGGGCAGAAGGAGCCCCGCCATGCGCGACTACGATACGCCGAAAACGCCCCCTGCCACGCCGCCGGTGATCGACCCCGATGTCGACCCCGAAGACCGCTGCCGAAATGGAAGCGGAGGGCGAGACAGAAGGCGATGTGCTGGCCAGTGCCGACGAGCCGGGCGAAGTGGATATCGAGGCCGAGCAGGCGATGGGCGGCGCGATGCAGGGCGGGCGCGATGGCGAAGGCGAACTGGCCGCCGATGCCGCCGTCCTGCTGCCACCCGATTGAGCTTGTCGGCGCACGGCTACCACCCTAAAGGCGCGGGCCATGACAGACGATACCGACACGACCAAGCAGGACGACAAGCCCACCACCCCGCCGATGCAGCTTTCGGTCAATCCGAAGAGCAAGCATTTCGACGTCTCCGTGCTGGAGCGCGGCGTGGGCATCAAGTTCAAGGACCGCGTGCGCACCGATATCGAGGAATACAACATTTCCGAAGGCTGGGTGCGCGTGCAGGCTGGCAAGACGGTCGACCGCAAGGGCAATCCGCTGACGCTGAAGCTGAATGGGCCGGTCGAAGCCTGGTTCGAGGACCTGGGCGACAATCCGCCGATCGCCAAGGCCGACTGACGCAATCTCCCGCCCGGATGCGGGGGTCCAGACCATGACAGAGAAACCCACCGTCATCATCATCGGCCGGCCCAATGTCGGCAAATCGACGCTGTTCAACCGGCTGGTCGGCAAGAAGATCGCTCTGGTCGACGACCAGCCCGGCGTCACGCGCGACCGCCGGATGGGCGATGCCGAGATCGCGGGGCTCGAGTTCACCATCGTCGATACGGCGGGCTGGGAAGACGAGGACGCCGAAAGCCTGCCGGGCCGGATGCGCAAGCAGACCGAGGTCAGCCTGGAAGGCGCGGATGCGGCGCTGTTCGTCATCGATGCACGCGCCGGCCTGACGCCGCTGGACGAAGAGATCGCCCGCTGGCTGCGCACGGTCGATGTGCCGGTCGTGCTGGTCGCCAACAAGGCGGAAGGCAAGGCAGCCGAGGCAGGTATTCTCGAAAGCTACAGCCTCGGCCTTGGCGAACCGATGGGCATTTCCGCCGAACATGGCGAAGGTATCGCCGACCTGTTTGCCGGACTGTGGCCGATCATCGGCGAGAAAGCCGATGCAGCCGAAGCGGCTGCCGAATTGGAAGCCGAGCTGGACGAGGAAGACCTGTCCGGCCCCTTGAAGCTCGCCATCGTCGGCCGGCCCAATGCGGGCAAGTCCACGCTCATCAACCGGATGCTGGGCGAGGACCGCCTGCTGACCGGGCCCGAAGCAGGCATCACGCGCGACAGCATCGCCGTCGACTGGGAATGGCACGATCCCAAGACGAACGAGACGCGCGAGATTCGCCTGATCGACACGGCCGGTATGCGCAAGCGCGCCAAGGTGACCGAAAAGCTCGAAAAGCTGAGCGTTGCCGATGCGCGGCGTGCGGTGGACTTTGCCGAAGTCGTCGTGCTGCTGCTCGATGCCACCAAGGGGCTGGAGCATCAGGATCTGAAGATCGCTGCCCACGTGCTCGAAGAAGGGCGCGCATTGGTAGTTGCAATCAACAAGTGGGACATCGCGGAAAACGCATCCTCGCTGTTCAATGGCATTCGCGAGGCTCTGAACGAAGGGCTGAGCCAGGTGCGCGGCGTGCCGCTGTTTGCCGTGTCGGCCAAGACCGGCAAGGGTATCGACACCATGCTGTCCGCCGCCTTCGAAATCCGCGAGGCGTGGAGCAGGCGCGTGCCGACAGCCGCGCTCAACCGCTGGTTCGACGATGCGATGGCCGCCAATCCGCCGCCTGCACCGGGCGGCCGCCGGATCAAGCTGCGCTATATCACGCAGGCCAGTACCCGCCCGCCGCGCTTCGTGGTGTTCGGCACGCGGCTGGACGATCTTCCGAAAAGTTACGAACGCTATCTGGTAAACGGCATCCGCGCGAAGCTCGGCTTCGATGCAGTGCCGGTGCGCGTGGTGTTGAAGAGCCCGAAGAACCCTTACGATTCGAACCGCGGAGGCGGCGGCAAGTTCAGCGGGGGCCAAGGGCGTGATTGAGCTGCTGCTCGCGATCCCGGGGATCGAGTTGCTGGAACGGACCAGTTCGTCGGTTCGCGTTCAGAACGTGGTCCAGCTCAGCATGGCGCCCGCCTTCCTGCTGGCCGGTATCGGCGCGGTCATGAACGTCATGACCAACCGCCTGATCTGGGTCGCCAACAAGATCGAACGCATCCTGAAAGACGCCGACAAGCCTTCGGGCAAGGCGATGCTGGAAGAACTGCCCGCGTTGGAAAAACGCCGCGTCCATGCTCAGCGAGCCGTCATGCTCAGCACTGCTGCAGCTTGCACCATCAGCGTCGTCATCGCGCTGCTGTTCGTCAGCGCCTTCGTGCGTACACCGCTCGGCACGCTGGTGGCAGTGACGTGGCTGGTGACGATGGGCCTTCTGATGGCAGGCTTGGCCTCGTTCCTGCTTGAAACGCGCGTGGCCGCACGGCGCAACCGCGAACGGCTGACCGAGCGGCAGTTCGGGCCGCCCGATACCGAGTAATCAGGTGCCCGCGTTCTCCTGCTCGTCTCCGGCGGAGTGGGAGTTCAAATGCACGTAGTTTTCGAGGCCCATGCGGGCGATCATGTCGAACTGGGTTTCCAGGAAGTCGACATGCTCTTCTTCGCTGGCGAGGATGTCTTCGAACAGGGTGGCGGACGTATGATCGCGCACGCCGCGCGCATATTCGACCGCTTCGCGCAGCAGGGGGATGGCTTCCATCTCCATCGCTAAGTCGGCCTTAAGGATTTCCTCGACCGTTTCGCCGACCTTCAGCTTGTGGATGGCCTGGAAGTTGGGAAGCCCGCCAAGGAAGAGGATGCGCTCCGCCAGCTGGTCGGCATGCTTCATCTCGTCGATGCTCTCGTGGCGCTCGTATTCGGCAAGCTTGGTCACGCCCCAGTCGGCCAGCACGCGGTAATGCAGCCAGTACTGGTTGATCGCGGTAAGCTCGTTGGTGAGCGCCTTGTTGAGAAATTCGATGACCTTGTCGTCGCCGCGCATGACGGAATGCTCCACTTGCAAATGTGGGCAAGTCTATGCGCCGGGGCAGGCGAAACGGCAAGGAAGAAATGCGCGAAAAATGGCGGAAAGCCGCCAGTTGCAAGCGATTTTCAATAGCGGGGAATCAGGCCGCCTGGGTGTCCGGTTCGAAGACAAGTTCACGCTCTTCGAAAATAATCGCATCGGCATCGGCGAGGCAGGTGCCGCAGTTCGGGCGCTTGCCCAGGGATGCATAACATGCCTCCGCATCGCCGGGACATCGCCGCGCCGCTGTGCGCAGGTCCGTTTCCCTGATGGTGTTGCAAATGCATACATACATGAGGCCGCGACACTCCCTTGCGACTGATTCGCAAGAGCAGAACTAATGCGACTTATTCTCAATAGCAAGTCTCTAGCGTCGAAGCGGGAACAGCCGTCCGTAGGTCAGGCACCGCCAAAGCCATTCCAGCGGGCCATAGCGGAAGCGGTCGAGCCAGGGTTTCGACCACAGCAGCATGATTGCACAGGTTGCCAGGACCACCAGATACAACTGGCCGCGCGTCAGTTCCCCGAACAGGCCCAGCCCCCAGCCGTGGAAGACGAACACCATCAGGATCGACGTGCCAAGATAATTGGTGAACGCGGCGCGCCCCGCCGCGCTTACTCTCTGCCCCAGCCAGCCAAGCGCATCGGCACGCACGAGCGCCAGCAGGCCCAGCAATCCGACACCCATGAACAGGCGAGGGAAATGCGACCAGCCAATGAAAGCCGCCAGCGTGCCGTAATAGGTAAATCCCTGATCCTGCGCCCGTAGGGCAACAAGAAGCGTGAGCAGCCCTCCCCCGACAAGCGCGGCCAGCGCCCAGCCGCGCTTGCTTGCGGCGCGCAAAGCGTCCCGCGAACAGACCCGTCCGATAAAGCGCCATGCCGATCAGCATCAGGGGCCAGGTTTCCAGCCAGAACAGCAGGAGCACGAAGCCCAGATCGCCCGCGTTGTCGGTAAAGTTGCGCGCAACGAAGCCTGCATAATCGCCGTCGATGATTGGCTGCGCATCGCGCAAAGCGTCCGCCAGTTCTTCGTCGCGGCCCTCGTCCATGTCGGCCTGCATTTCGGCGGCTGCGTCGGGATCGGAGACAAAAGCCCCCTGCTCCGCCGCTTCCATCGACCAGCCGACGCCCATGTAGATGAGCCCGCCGACGGCATAGGTTACCAGTCCCAGCACCAACTGGTTTCGCGCGCGCATTCCGAGGAATGGCAGTACGCACAGGCCAGCCACGGCGTAGAGGAACAGAATGTCGCCGTTCCAGACGAAGAAATAGTGCAGCAGGCCGAACAGACCCAGCCACACCAGACGGCGCGCTTGCAACCAGCGCGTCGCGCCTCTGGCCCAGGCACGCTCCATGAACAGGTACAGTCCCGCGCCGAACAACAGCGTGAAAAGCGCGCGCATCTTGCCGTCGATTAAAACGAATTGCGCAACCCACATCGCCCCTTCCATCTCGCCATGCGGGGTCAGGAACGCGTCGGGATACATGTAGGCGGTAACGGGCTGTCCGAAGGCGACGATGTTGGCGGCAAGGATGCCCATGACGGCCAAGCCGCGAATGAAATCGAGGCTGCCGATCCGGTCGGTCGAGGGGCCGGTCGGCGCGAGATCGGATATGTCGGGCGTCGCCTGATCCGCTGTGTGTGTCATGTCGCTCAAACCCCCTCCAACGGCTTGGAATGAGATACCGGTAACGCCGCTTCCCGACCTGCGCCAAGCAAATCTTGCCCGGAATTAACCCTAAATTAGGGGTAGTCTGCGATTTCCCCTTCTCGAGACCGCCGCACGACAGCGGCACCATGGATCAGACAGGCGCTACAGGGGGACCTAGCCTTGCGTGTATTGGCTTTGGCATCACAGAAGGGCGGATCGGGTAAGACCACGCTTTCGGGACATCTGGCCGTTCAGGCTCAGCGAGCGGGCGCAGGTCCGGTCGTTCTTATCGACATCGACCCGCAGGGATCGCTTGCCGACTGGTGGAACGAGCGTGAAGCGGAGTTGCCCGCCTTCGCGCAGACCACCGTCGCTCGCCTGGCGGCCGACCTGGCCATCCTGCGCCAGCAGGGCTTCAAGCTGGCCGTCATCGACACGCCGCCCGCCATTACCATGGCCATCCAGTCGGTCATTTCGGTGGCCGAGCTGATCGTCGTACCAACTCGCCCCAGCCCGCACGATTTGCGCGCCGTGGGTGCCACGGTCGATCTGTGCGAGCGTGCCGGCAAGTCGTTGATCTTCGTGGTCAATGCGGCAACGCCCAAGGCCAAGATCACTTCGGAAGCCGCCGTCGCGCTGTCGCAGCACGGCACCGTCGCTCCGATTACGCTCCACCACCGCACCGATTTCGCCGCGTCGATGATCGATGGCCGCACGGTCATGGAAGTCGATCCGGAAAGCCGCTCGGCTGCCGAAGTCACCGCGCTGTGGAAGTATATTTCCGACCGCTTGGAAAAGCAGTTCCGCCGCACCGTCTTCGCTGCGCCGAACCAGAACGCCGCCGTTCACCAGCAGCCGGGCGCACATCGTCCCGCAGGTGGCTTCGGTCGCCGGGTCGCACAGTAAGCGAAGATTTTAGGAAGGCGAAAGGCCAAGCCGGATGTCAGACGCCCATTTCGCATCTCTTTCCTCGACCCTGCTTGCACGCAAGGGCGGCGCGAAGCCTGCCATGCGTCCGCAGTCGGCAGTGCTCGGACCCGTCGACGGTGTCGAAGCCGCTGCCAATCTCGAGGATCTGGGCTGGAACGACATGGGCGAAGATGCGCCCGATGCCGCCAGCCAGCCCGCAACAGCCATGCAGCGTCCGGCCACCGCGCCCTCGCTGTCCGAAATCGGGCCTGATCAAGAAGCCCGCCCTGCCCCCGCTCGAGGAGCGCGAGCCGATCGGAGGCGAAGAGCTGCTTGCGCAGGAAGAAAGCCCGCGCGTCGTCTCGCTCGGCCCGCTCAAGCACAAGACCAAGGGCAACAGGCCCAACGAGGTGCGCAATTCGCTCGACCGCATCGCAGATCGCCTCGAAGCGCCCGCCGTTCCCAGCGCCGACAACGAAGACGAAGTCGAGGCGCCTGCGGCACCGGTCGCGCCCGCTATCAAGCCTTCGCTCACTCGCTCGAAAGCGGTGGACAAGGGCAAGCGTGCCGCCTTCACACTGCGGCTCGACCAGGACCGCCATCTGATGCTGCGCCTTGCCTGCACGGTCCGCGGCAGCAGCGCACAACAACTTGTAACCGACGCGCTCGACCAGCTTCTGTCGGAAATGCCGGAAATCGCCATGCTTGCTGCCCAGGTGCAGCAGCGACCGAATTAAACTTGAAGGACGTGGGATCGCCTTTTCTCAGGGGTTAGAATAATGAAAACCAGCACATCCACCTTTATCAAGCTTGCGGTCACCACTGCACTGGCTTCCACAACGCTGGCAGGCTGCTCCGGAAAGGTTGCACCCCCGGTCGCAAAATCGGTCGGCAAGGCCGAAGTGGCTCTGGCAAAGGGCAAGGCCAGCAAGGCTGTCACTCACGCAGAGGCTGCCGTTCTGGCCAGCCCGCGCGATGCCTATACCCGCACACTGCTGGGCAATGCCTATCTCGAAGCGGGCCGCTTCGCATCCGCCGCGCAGTCATTCGACGACGCTATCGCGCTTGGCGACACTTCGCCGCGCACGGCCATCAGCCTGGCGCTGGCTCATGTCGGCAAGGGCGACCGCGCAGCTGCCATCTACACCCTCGAACGCAATGAAGCTGCCATCGACGAAGCCGACTTCGGTCTGGCTATCGCGCTGGCCGGCCAGCCGCAGCGCGGCGTGCATGTGCTTTCGAACGCGATCCGCAGCGGCAACAACACCGCCAAGACACGCCAGAACCTGGCCTATGCCTATGCCATGAGCGGCCAATGGCGCGAAGCGCGCCTGATGGTTGCCGAAGACGTGCCCGCCGACAAGGTTGGCGATCGCATGGCCGAGTGGGGCGCCATCGCACATCCCGAACTGTATCGCGTGCGTGTCGCTTCGTTGCTGGGCGTGGAGATTGCCGACGATCAGGGCCAGCCGGTCCAGCTCGCGCTGTCGAACAACCCGAGCCTCGATATGCTGGCTGCCGAAATTCCGGCAAGCGAGCCTGCTGTCGTCGTCGCTCAGGCCGATGTCGAGCCGGTCGCTCCGGTCGAAGAGCCGAGCGCCCCGATCGAGCGTATCGTCTTCGACGTTCCGGCCACGGTGCCCGAACAGGAAGACCCGCAAGACGAAGCGCCGCGCGCTGTCATCATCGCGGCACTGCCCGAGGATGAGGCACCGGTTGCCAAGACAGCATCGGCTGCGCTCGAAGCGGCACCGCCTCCCGGAGCATCGGTCGAGCCGGCGCCCAAGGCTGCCAAGGCTGCACCGTCTGCGGCCATCGCCAGCCTCGCGGCTGGCGACTACAATATCCAGCTCGGCTCCTACTTCACGCTGGAAGATGCCGAGGCTGGCTGGACCAAGTTCCAGGCCATGTATCCCGAGCTCGAAGGCGCAGAGCGCGTCATCAGCAAGGCCCGCGTGAATGGCAAGCTGTACTTCCGCGTCGCGGCAGTCGGCTATGCCAAGGACAGTGCCCGCTCGATGTGTTCGAGCGTCAAGGGCAAGGGCGGCGGCTGCATCGCCTATGCGCAGAGCAATCCGCTCCCCGGCGCGCTGAAGGACGGCACCGTCAGGGTCGCATCGCGCTAAGGCACAACGCTTTCACTGATACTCGGCCTCTTCCGGCATGTCCGGAAGGGGCCATTTTTTTGGCTAGAGCGGGACGTCTACCCCGCCCTTCCACAGGCGCAGGACGCGCCCTTGCGTGGGCTGGCCGTCGAAGGGCGTGTTGCCGGCGGTGGCCGCCATCTTCTCGCTCTGGATGACCCACGGCTTGTCTGGATCGACCAGCGCGATGTCGGCCTCGTAGCCTTCGACCAGCGCTCCCGCCTCTACGCCGAGCACGCGGGCAGGATTGGTCGCGACCAGTTCGACGGCGCGCGCGATATCGATCAATCCGTCCTGCACCAGCGTCAGCACCATCGCGAGCAAGGTTTCCGCGCCCGCCATCCCGGGTGAAGCATCGGCAAACGGCAGCCGCTTGTCTTCGGGACCGCGCGGATCGTGGCCGCTGGAGACTACGTCGATGATGCCGTCCGCAATGGCCTCGCGCACAGCCTCGCGGTCGTCTTCGTTGCGCAAGGGCGGCGACAGGCGGGCAAAGGTGCGAAAGTCGGCGGTGGCGAGGTCGGACAGCATGAAGTGAGCAGGCGTCACGCCGGCTGTCACACGCTGCCCTTGCCGCTTGGCATTGCGCACAAGCGCCAGCCCCGCCCGCGTCGTAACCTGCCGGAAGTGCAGATGCGCTCCTGCCATCTCGGCCAAGGCAAGATCGCGTGCGATGGCGATAGCTTCCGCCTGCGCGGGAGCGCTCGGCAGGCCGCGCCGTGTGGCATACTCGCCCGCTGTGGCCACTGCCTCGCCTGTCAGCGCCGCATCTTCGGCATGGGCAATGACGGGCAAGTCCAGCATCGCGGCATATTGCAGCAGGCGTAACATGACACCGCTATCGGCAATCCAGCTGCGCCCGGTGGCGACACCGCGCGCACCAGCTTCTCGCATCAGCGCAATCTCGGCCAGTTCGCGGCCCGCCAGATCGCGCGTCGCGCTCGCCAGCGGATGGACCCAGAGGTCCGGCTTGCCGCTTTTCGCGATGTAGGAAACACGGCTCGGCAGATCGAGCGGAGGCGACTGGTCGGGCATCAGCGCGGCGCGAGTGATTCCGCCGAAGTGGAACGCAGGCTTGTCGATGGCGAAGACGCCGAGATCCACCAGCCCGGGCATGACTATCTTGCCACGCGCATCGACGCTGTCCCCCTCGACCGGCACATCGCCGATCGAATCGATGACACCGTCGGACATGCGAAGGGCACCGTCCACAAAGCCATCCGGCGTCACCAGCCGCGCATTGCGGATCGTCACGGGAGCAGCCTGCTTCATGCGCCTGCTCCCCAGCCCTCGACCCCGCGTGCGCGGCGGGTCAGCACGTCAAGGCACGCCATGCGGATTGCCACACCCATCTCGACCTGCCGCGTGATGATCGAGCGGTCGATCATGTCGGCCACCTCGCTATCGATCTCCACCCCGCGGTTCATCGGGCCGGGATGCATGACCAGCGTATCGTCTTTCGTCCGGTCCATCCGCTTCTTCGTGAGGCCGTACAGGTGATTGTACTCGCGCGCCGAAGGGATGAATTGACCGCTCATCCGCTCTGTCTGCAGGCGCAGCATCATGACGACATCGGCCCCGTCCAGCGCTTCGTCGAAATTGGTGAAGGCCTTCGCGCCCATCGCCTCGATACCGGCGGGCATCAGCGCTGGCGGCGCGCACAGCCGGACATCGGCCCCCAGCGCCTGAAGGCACAAAAGGTTGGACCGAGCCACGCGGCTGTGCAGGATATCGCCGCAAATCACGACATTGAGCCCCGTAAAATCGTCCGCACTCTCGCCCCGATCACGCAAGGCATGGCGCAGCGCCAGCGCATCGAGAAGCGCCTGTGTCGGATGCTCGTGCTGCCCGTCGCCAGCATTGAGGACCGGGCAATCGACCTTGTCCGCAATTAGCCCGGTCGCCCCGCTCGATCCGTGCCGGATCACGATCGCATCGGCGCGCATGGCGTTGAGCGTGATCGCCGTGTCGATCAGCGTCTCGCCCTTCTTAACGCTGGAGGTCGCGGCGTGCATGTTGACCACGTCCGCACCCAGCCGCTTGCCCGCAATCTCGAAGCTGAGCAGCGTGCGCGTGGAATTTTCGAAGAAGGCGTTGATGATCGTCAGCCCGGACAGTGCATCCACATGCTTGGCGCTCTGCCGGTTGAACGCGACCCATTGTTCCGCCTCGTCCAGCAGGAAGAGGATCTCGTGCCGCTCCAGCTGGCCGATGCCGAGCAGGTCGCGATGCGGGAAGGCCAGCGCGCCCGCCGGATAGCGGGCCGCATGCGGCGAGGGATTCGATGCTGTCATTAAAGCCAAGCCCTTAGTCGAGCGCTATCGGCCCCTCAAGCACATTCGCCTAGCGTATCGGCTCCGCGCGCCCTACATCGCTTGAAAGACTTTCCAAGGGGCAGTTCAATGCGGTTTGCAGGCAGGGTGTGGCGTTTGCTGGTGGGGATCAAGGACGGGCTGGTCCTGCTCTTCATGCTCCTGTTCTTCGCGTTGCTGTTCTCGATTCTCACCGCGCGCCCCAGCCCTGCCGAAGTGCGCGAGGGCGCTCTGCTTCTCGATCTCGACGGCATCATCGTGGAAGAGCGCACGCCGGTCAATCCGTTCCAGGCCCTTCTGTCCGGCACGGCTCCGGTGTCCGAATACCAGTCGCGCGATCTGGTGCGCGCTCTCGACGCGGCCGCCGAAGACGAGCGAATCAAGGCAGTGGTCCTGGACCTCGAAGGCTTCATGGGCGCCGGACAAGTCCATCTGGCCGAAGTCGGCGAAGCGCTGACCCGCGTGCGTGCCGCGGACAAGCCGGTGCTGGCTTACGCGACCGCCTATGGTGACGACGGCGTATTCCTGGCCGCACATGCCAGCGAGGTCTGGATCAACCCGCTCGGCGGCGCAGTGGTGGCAGGGCCCGGTGGCGACCGGCTGTATTTCGCCGACTTGCTCGAACGGCTGAAGATCAACGCCCGCGTCTACAAGGTCGGCACGTACAAGAGCGCGGTCGAACCCTTCACCGAAAGCACCATGTCCGAACCCGCGCGTGAAAATGCGCAGGCGCTGGTCGATGCGCTGTGGGAGGAATGGCAGGCCAAGGTGAAGAAGGTCCGGCCCGCGGCAAATCTCGACATGATCGTCTCGCAGCCTGCCGAATGGGTCGAAGCTGCCAATGGTGATCTGGCCACGGCTGCGCGCAATGCGGGACTGGTCGACACGATCGGGGACCGCGTCGCTTTCGGCAAGCGGGTGGCGGAACTGGCGGGCGAGGACGAATGGGACGAGATGCCCGGCAGTTTTGCTTCGACCGACCTGGGTGCGTGGCTGGTCGAGAACCCGATCCCGACCGCTGGCAAGGAAATCGGCGTGGTGACTGTCGCCGGATCGATCGTCGATGGGGACTCCGAGCCGGGTACCGCCGGCGGGGATCGCATCGCGCGCCTTCTCGACGAAGCGCTTGATCGTGATCTGGCCGGTCTGGTGGTGCGAGTCGATTCGCCCGGAGGATCGGCGCTGGCGAGCGAGCAGATCCGCAACGCCATCCAGCGCCACAAGGCGCGCGATATCCCGGTGGCCGTCTCCATGGCGAACTATGCGGCCAGTGGCGGATATTGGGTGTCGACGCCGGCCGACCGCATCTTTGCGGAACCCGAGACGATCACAGGCTCCATCGGCATCTTCGCGATGATTCCGACATTCGAGCGCGCCGCCGCCGACATCGGCGTGAACAGCGCTGGCGTTGCGACCGGCCCCCTGTCCGGCCAGCCCGATATCATCGGCGGCTTTACGCCCGAAGTCGATCGCATCCTGCAGTCTTCCATCGAAGACGGATACGAAGACTTCCTCACCCGCGTCGCGCAGTCGCGCAACATGACGCGCGATCAGGTCGACACCATCGGTCAGGGCCGTGTCTGGGATGGCGGCACCGCCCGGCAGATCCGCCTCGTCGATCAGTATGGCGGGCTGGACGATGCGCTGGCGTGGGTCGCCGCGCAGGCCGAGCTTGGCGAGGGAGACTGGGCTCCCGTCTATCTTGGAGCGGGCGAGAGCACGGCCGACACGATCTTGCGCCAGATGCTGGTCGGCGATCAGGAAGCAGGCGGGCGCGACGTATTCGCCTATCTCGCGGATCGGCAACGCGCTTCGGCCGCTGGCATGCTGATCGATGCACAAATGCTGCTCGGCACCAAGGGCGCGCAGGCTTATTGCCTGGGCTGCCCCACGCCTGTGGCAGCCGAAGCGCAGGCCACCCGCAAGCTCGATGGATTTTTCGCGCGGATCTTCGCTGTCTTCGCCGATTGAGCATCTTGCCTTGCAGGAAGCGGGAGCGTAAAGGCGCGCTCCTGCCCGGCGACCTGCTTTACGGACGCTGCACAGGGGCGGGCGCGTAGCTCAGTGGTAGAGCACACCCTTCACACGGGTGGGGTCGCAAGTTCAATCCTTGCCGCGCCCACCATCTTTTCAATGACTTAGAAGAGATGGGCTGCGTTTCCATGAAAAAAACTTGAAAAACGTGGGTGAACATCCACGAACATACCGGTGACTTTCGCGCTTTGAGTGTGCACTCTTTGGCTGGGCCATTTGGATCCTATCCAGAGCCCGATCCAACAAGTTACTCCTTTTTCACGTTTCGATGGCAGGTCTAATTGCCAACGAGCGAGAAAAATGATGTCATTTCACCAGCCTATCCTGCCCGGCAAGGCAGTCGAACTTGTCAAATCCCGCAACTTGGATGCCCCAGAGAAGCTTCTGGCCGATTACGCGGCTGCTGGACTAATCAAAACTTATGCTCTGATGCGCGAAATACGGCCCGCGGGTGGGCCGACGAAGACGGTCAGGGATGCCCAGATCCCGCAAGAGGAATGGGCTCGTATCGTTGCTTCAGACAATATCATGGCAGCTTTGAATGGTGGCACAGTTCAGCTGGACGGGTCTAAGCTGCCGGGAGGATTACCGGCAACCCAAATAACCGGTATAAGCTTCTCCGAAGCATCGCTGACCAAAATACTAGATCGCTATTGCACGGATCCGGATGTTCGCATCTCAGCTCGCCCGCCTAAGTCAAGCCCGACAAATCAGGAGAAGGTCCATGGACCATCGCATGAGGAACAGAAAGGGACTCAGGACGCAGTGCCTCCAATCATGGCCGGGGACCTAACGGCGTCAATTGCACAGACCATGCAAGCCACGGGGTTGGGTCGCACTAAGGTTAATGAACTGATGCGGAAGGGCGACTTAGTTAGAACCAAAGTCGGGACCCGTGCGCTAATTACATTTGAAAGCATTGAGCGGCTGATCGGAACGAAAGTCGCCGGATAACAGTGTGCCGATTGGCGGCGGAAAGCACTTTTCCCGCAGCTGCGACAATAGTCGAGTGTTATGTCCGCTTTGCGCCCCAGTTCCGGACATTCGAGGTGGTTTGCTATTTTCCTGAAAGCAGACCGTCCGCTTTTCCTGACGAGTGTCATCAGCCAATGTCCGATTAGCGGTGGAAAGCTGTCACTTCGTTCGCGGCTCGAAACTCCGTCGGAAAACCGTCCTCTAGGCAAAACGCCCCGCTTTCTGCTTCGCCCCTAGCTTTCTCGCAATCGTAACATGCCACGCTCAATTGTAAGAAACGGCTTTTATGGGTCTTCCAAATAGGGAGGCCATGATGTCGGAACCAACCAGGATACAGCCCCGAAAGAGCGGGTCGGACCCCTTTAAAAATCTATCGAAGAACGACAAAGGTATCGGCCCGTCGGGCGCCGCGCGCAGACGCTATCGCACGATCTGGATCTCGGATGTTCATTTGGGAACGCGTGGGTGCAATGATCACCTGTTGATCGATTTCCTCGACCATTGCGACAGCGAGACCCTCTACCTCGTGGGCGATATCATCGACGGCTGGCGCATGAAGAAACGCTTCTTCTGGCCGGAAAGGCACAATGCGATAGTCCGCCGCGTGATGAAGCGCGCAAAACGTGGATCTCGCGTCGTATATATTCCCGGCAATCACGACGAGATGTTCCGTCAATTTTCCGGCCTGGATTTCGGCGGTGTCGAAATACGCCGCAGCGCGATCCACCAAACCGCTGACGGCCGGCGTCTTCTGGTCCTCCACGGCGATGAATTCGATGCGGTAGTAATGGGTCAGCGCTGGCTCGCCTTCCTTGGCGATGCTGCGTATAATTTCCTGCTCAAACTCAATGTCGTGATCAACGGGGTGCGGCGGCAATTCGACCTGCCGTATTGGTCACTGTCCGCGCATGCGAAGCACAAGGTGAAAGACGCAGTCGCTCTTATCTCGCGGTTTGAGGAAACCGTCGCCACTGCGGCGCGCAAGCGGCAACTGGACGGGGTGGTGTGCGGCCACATTCATACCGCCGAGGAACGTGATTTCGACGGAATCCAATATTACAATGATGGCGACTGGGTTGAAAGTTGCACAGCATTGGTCGAGCATTTCGACGGCCGAATGGAGATATTGCGCTGGAGCGAGGAGGTTCTCGCGCGTGCCACCCAAAGCCACAGGGAGGTTGCGTGATGCGCATCTGCATCGTCACCGACGCATGGGAGCCCCAGGTCAACGGCGTTGTGCGCACGCTTCAGAAGACACGCTACATTCTCGAGGAGCGCGGACATCAGGTCGATGTCATATGCCCAAACCGGTTCCGCTCTGCGCCTTGCCCGTCCTATCCGGAAATACGCCTAGCGCTGGCCGGAAAGAACAAGGTCGGTCAGATGATCGCGCATTTCCGGCCGCAAGCCCTGCATATCTCCACTGAAGGTCCGCTTGGCTATGCAGCGCGGCGGTGGGCGATGCAGTCCGGCGTGCCTTTCACCACTGCATTCCACACGCACTTTCCGCAGTATCTCGCGCGTCGCACGGGTTTGAGCGAGGATCTTTTCTGGCCGGCAATGCGCCGCTTCCATGCTCCCTCCAGCGCGGTGCTTTGTGCGACGTACAGCCTGAAGCAGGAACTCATCCGGCGCGGTGTCCCGCACACCAGGCCGTGGAGCCGCGGTGTCGACCTCGCGGCATTTGGTCCCGAAGGTCCGCGCGACGAGGCGATGACGGCACTCGCCGGGGACAGGGCGAAGTTGCTGTTCGTAGGACGAGTGGCAGTCGAGAAGAACTTGGAAGCCTATTTGGCCCTAGATATCGACGCAGCGAAATTCGTGGTTGGATGCGGGCCCCAGCTCAAGGAACTCGAGCGCAAGTTTCCGCACTCCTATTTCCTTGGCGCGTGCAGTGGGGCGGCACTTGCTTCGGCCTACCGGACAGCGGATGCTTTCGTGTTCCCCAGCAAAACGGATACGTTCGGGCTGGTCATGATCGAGGCCCTGGCGAGTGGTACGCCGGTTGCGGCTTATGATGTGATGGGCCCGCGTGACGTATTGTCGAGAGAAGTTGGCGCTGTAGGACCGGATTTGGGGGCTAACGTCATTCGCGCACTTTCGCTCGATCAGGCATCCTGTGTCGAACATGCCAAGCGTTACAGCTGGGAAGCCGCGACAGACATGTTCGAAGATGCACTCATTCCGCTTGGTCCGTCGATAGCTGCGCGAGCTATGCATTCAGCATGAGGGATTTCTGACTTACCCGGCCTTCATGAAATACATTAGTTCTCAATGATCTTAAGCAGGGGGCTATCCAATCAGATCACATCAGACGAGAATGCTAATGAGGTGCTGCAATCGCTTGCTCGTATTCTCGGCGTGCCGCGGAAAGGCACTTCGTAGAGGGCGGTCCTGCTCCCAGTTCTGAAGTTGCAACAAGGCGCTTTTTTCATTCTGGTCGAATGCGAGCCAGTCGGCTTTGCTTAGCGAGTCATGCGTTAGCATCGTGTCCGCTCCCTCCAATGCGCTTCGCATTGCGGCGAGGATCTCTTCTCGGCTGGCGCGGACCGTGGACATGCAGAACTCTTCAATATCTGGCGCTAGCGAAGTCAACCCGGAGACAGTTGTTTTCATTTTAGCGTCACACAATAGCACGTGGCAGGAAGTCACTGAGCGAGCGCAGCTTCGATCTCGTCCAACCTGACGAATTTGAAATTCTGCGCAGCCGTTTCGTTCTGTCCGTCCTGTGCAACGAAGATACCGCGGGGAAAGTTCGGCCCGAAGTCGCCGCGCTTCGCTTCGATACCATCAGTCTCCTGAGTGCCGCCGAGTTTGCCCGCAGCGATGCGAAAGCGGCCGGCGGGCTTCATGTCCGGCAAGGAGTAGCGCATATAGGCATTGTCGCCCTGGCTGGACGCATACAGCCAACCGCCATCCTCGCCTTCCGGAACAATCGCCAGACCTTCCAGATCTGCCACCAGGTGGGCGTTGTCGACTGGAGCTACTATTTCCCCTGATGTCGAGTTTGCCGGAAACCTCCAGATACCGCCCGCTTCTTCACCGATGTAAAGCGCGCCGTTACGTGGATCGATGGCACAGCCTTCGGGCTGGCTGGGAACACTCATGGAACGCAGGAGACTGGCGCTAGGCTCAGGATCAAGCTTCACGCGCCATTCCGAGATGTTGCCTTCCTTTGGTGCGGTGTAGACGATCAGTTCACCTGCGCGTTCGGTACCGCAAATCCCGTAGGCTTCGCCGCTTCCCGCAGCGACGGATCCGATCGGATCAAGCGCTGCACTGTCAGGATCAAGCCGGAAGAGCGCGATCTTGCCATTCGCCAAATCGCTGCGATTGCTTGCGAATACTATGATGCCCTGGCCGGGCAATTCGACCAGGTCGACATTGTTCAACGCCGGCTGGGAGTGGAAGCTTCGGACAGCCCCATCGAGCCCATACACATAAAGCCCGCCCTTCTTGTCTGTCGCGATGATCAGGCTTTCGGCGGGATTTGCCGCATTGCGCCAAATCGCCGGATCGTCGGCCGCGTCTTCGTTGACCGTGCCGACCGGTTCGGTCTCCGCAATTGCGTAGACCGATGTGGCAGGATTTCCCTGAATGGGGATCGAGGCGCAGGCACCTGCTATCCCCAGCGAGGCAAGGGCCAACATGTCGAAGGGGCGCAACATCAGAACGTCAACCTTAAGCCGCCCTTCATCGTCCAGCTATATTCTTCATACTGGTAGATGTTCTGGCGTCCGCCAAGATTGTTGTAGGCGAAGTATTTCGCGTCGTTGATGTTGACCCATTCGAAGAACGCCTGGACCTGATCGGTGAAGCGGTACTTGGCGCTCAGATCGATCTGGAAGTGATCGTCGACATAACGGTCGAGCACCGGGTCTTCAGCCAGCTCGTCGAGATATCTATCGCGATATGTCCCCGACAGACGGATGTCGATCGGACCCTTGTCATAGCCCAGCGAGAGATTGCCCGTGTGCCGCGAAGTGGCCGGCAGGTCGATTGCGCGCGGACCGTCGGCTGCGTTCAGCGTCACTGTACCTTCTGCGTCGGTGAAGGTGTAGTTGGCGCGGATCACGAAGCCGTCGAGCGCGCCGGTAAATGCCTGCGAAAAGCCAAGCTCCACCCCGAAGATGTCGGCATCGTCGCCATTGAACCAGATCGCCGCCTCGTCGAAATCGATCCCGCGGAAGGTGCCGTTGAACGGTGCGTCGTCGGCCTCGAAGACTGTCTCCACAAAGAAGTCTTCGATGTTCTTGTAGAAGAGGGAAGCGAAGATCGCGCCATTGCTGTTGAAGTAATATTCTGCAGCGGCATCGATATTCCATGCTTCGGCGGCACGAAGTTCGGGGTTGCCGAATTCACCCTCGCGCTCGCCGTCATCGGCTTCCTCGACAGCGAAACGCGGGGCCTGCTGGAATGGGCCGGGGCGCACGATCGAGCGATAGCCAGCAGCACGCAGCACAAGATTGGGCGATGCTTCGTAGCGAGTGTTCAGGCTCGGCAGCCAGTGGTTGTAATCTTTCTCGAGGGAAGTCGGCGTTACGATGACCGTATCGTCGGTCGCGATCAAGCCGCCGGGCAGAGTGCCGTCTTCTTCAACCAAGAGGACATCATTGCCGGAAAGCACATTGGAAGTGTCCTCGTATCGCAGACCCCCGATGACGGTCAGCGTCGAGCTCCCCCAGCGGCCCAGCAGGTAGCCGGCCAGAATGTCTTCCTCGACCACGAAATCCCCAACCGCGCTATCGAAGGCGCTATCGATATCCTGGAACTCGAAGCTGTCGAAATTGCTGAGGAAGAATTCAGTCGCCTCGGTAAAGCCCGGGAGCGGCGAGATTTCGGTGATGCGATAGGTCGGGCCAACGCCGAGCGCGTCTGCCATCGTGTAGTCGTCACGCTCGTAGAATTCGACCGTTCCGTTGAAGCTCTTCTCGCGCCAGCGGCCCTTTACACCGCCTTGGACGGTAAATTCACCAATACCGGTTGCGAAGCGGCGGCCCAGGTCAAAGCGTGCCGAGTATTCCTCGTCTTGAGAATCCGACAGGGCGACGAATTCGACATCCTTGAGTTCGTAAGCGGCCGGGTCGAAGAAATCGCCCGGATCGGAAAGGACCGAGTAAAGCGGAAGGAGCGGATCGGTCACGTCGAAGCCGACCGAGAAGCCTTCAAGCTCATACTCACGTTCGAATTGGGTGGGATCGACGCTGCCGTTCTCGTTCTCGCTCGATTTTGCCCAGCTGACCGAATATTCTGCGAACCAGTCTCCAAAGTCGCTTTCGCCGCCAGCGACGACCGATTGGATTTTCTGGCTTTCAAAGCGGTCCTTGACGTCACGCTCGACGGTGATTGCCTCGTCGTCGACATAGACAGGATTGTCGCTTGTACCCGATACGCCGGCATCGCCGAGGTCGAAGGTCAGGCGGCGGCGGAATTCCTGGTCGTCGAATTGGCTGTAGATACCGCGAACATAAAGTTCGGTGCTGTCACCGGCACGCAAATCGAAGCCCAGGGTGGCACTGATCCGCTCACGCTCGACGTCGTAATCGCGGTATTGGATTTCTTCTGCGTAGACGAGGCCATCGTCTTCTTCCCAGTCATCGGCCTCGATATTGTCGGTTTCGAAGGTCCGCTCGTAATAGGAAATCCCGCCGGTCACGCCGAAGTTTTCATTCACGCGGTAGGAGAAGTCGACGCTGCCCTTGGGGCTGATCTCGTCGGCCAGCTCGTTGTAGCTGCCTTCCAGCTTGACGGTGAAGAGGTTCTTCTCGCGGTCGAAAGCGCTGGTGGTTTCAATCTCGACCGAGGCACCGATGGTATCGGCGTCCATGTCCGGCGTGAGCGACTTTTTCACCTCGATCGATTCGATGATGTCCGAACTGATCACGTCGAGTGCGACCGCGCGAATGTCATTCTCCGGCGAAGGCAAGCGAACGCCGTTGAGCGAAGTCGCATTGAGGCTGGGGCTGAGCCCGCGGATCGAGACGAAGCGGCCTTCGCCCTGGTCGTTGAGCACATTCACGCCCGGCAGGCGGCGAAGGCTCTCGGCTACGTTCTGGTCTGGAAACTGGCCGATTGCGTCGCGGCTGAGGACGTCGGAGACGACATCGTTCCCACGCTTGCGCGAAAGCGCGCTGGACAGATTTGCCGCCTGTCCAATGACAAGTATCTCGTTATTGCTACCCCGGCCTGAAAGACGCAGCTCGGCGCGCACCGTACCGGTCGCCGGGACTTCGATCGTCTGTGAGAGCGTGTCGGCGCCGATGTAGCGAACCTCGAGGGTGTAGGTTCCTGCCGGCACGCCGTTGAAGCGGAAGGACCCATCTCGCGCCGTCGCCATCGTCCGTCCGAGTTCGACGATCGTCACCTCTGCCGAACGCAGCGCGATAGTGTCGCTGGAATCGGTGACAGTTCCTTCGATGTCACCCGCGATTGCTGGCGTAGCGATGGCGAATGCGATGGCGCTTGCAGCAAGCTTTAAGGTCGTTCGGGAAATATTGGTCATTGAGCCCTCCTGTTGGAGGTGCCTCTAGGACCGCGACATGACGCCTGCGTGTCCGATTGAGGTCATGCGAATGACAGTGTGACAGGTTGATTACGGATGTTGATACGCGTTGCGACCGGACTTTGGCCATGCGATCTTTTAGAGCCGATGTCCGCAATCAGGTCGTTAGCTGACAGACTGCTATTACCTAGAATGTGCGGATAGCTGCCTATCCGGTTTCAGGAGGCTGCAAGCGGCTATTCTATGTCCGCAACTGGGGTGGGAAGCGGTCGTTCTGATCTGCATCAAACCGCGCTTCCCCGATTTCGTTTTCGTGCCGACTAGCGAACCGATAGACGAGTAGGGCAGCGACAGCGGTCAAAACAGCAACGGCTAAGAGCAGGAATAGGTCGCTCATGGATGAGGCATCCTCGACGAGGAATACAATCGCTGCCCCGCCGGTCGCCAACACAACGTAGGTGCCACTCCAGGCAGCAGATGGCTCTTTGTAGTCGCTGGAGCGCCTAGTCTTCCACTCAACGATGAGTCGAACCGCAATTAGAAGCCAAACTCCGAGCTGGAGATAACCCGACAGATGCCATGGGTCTGCGATAATCGAGTTCTCGATGAGAAGCCACCAGCCTAACAAAACCAAGGCAAGCGCAGCGAGAACCATCTTCCCATATTTCATCGTGTGTTTATGGATGAGAGATGCGGTCTTGGCAATGTCCACTAATGGGTCGTTAGCGGAAAGGCAGGAATGGCGTCGCGGGATCCGCAAACCGGAATGGCAGCTAACGGCCCAGTTTCTGCCTTGCAATGCATGGGCGGGTATCTACCTGGACCTAAAGTTGAGTCACTTTCCGGCGGGCAATTCGCAGACACAGGTCGGTACCTGTCACGCGGCTTCAGCGAACTTCCCGACTTTGATCTCGTCCTCATGCGCCCGGGCTTGTGCGAGCTCATAGGCTGTCTGCATTCGCAGTAAGGTGTCGGCCCTGACCCCGAAGGCCTTCTCAAAGCGGATCGCCATATCTGCAGAGAGACTGGCATTGCCGTTCAGCAGTGTGCTCAGCGCCTGCCGCGAGACACCGAAGTGTGCAGCGAGATCGGTTACACTGACACCGGCAGGCTCAACAATCTCGCTCTTGAGCCAGTCGCCGACATGGATAGCAAGCGACGGGTGCATCTTAAGCGCCATGATAATCCTCCATATCCATATCGATCATCGCGCCTTCTTCATTCACGTTAAAGGTCAAGCGCCAGTTGCGTGTAACGGTCATCGACCAGGTACCTTTCCGGTTTCCTGCAAGCTCATGCAGGCCGAAGTTCGGCGGCACGAACAGCTCATCCATGCCTTCCGCTGCATCAATAAAGGCAAGCATCTTGCGCAGCCTAGCCACATCGCCCACCAAGCCTTTTGGATTGCCGGTTTCGAAGAAGCGGCGCAGGCCTCTGTGCCTAATGGATTCGATTTCCATGATGTCTATCTAACCATTACGCCTCGATTTGTCAAGCGTCTCGCGACGCGCGACGGACCTCAATTAGGAAGGATATGATCCGGTCGACCCCCAAAATGGGTCACCGAAGAGAGCAACTGCGGGCCTCAGAATGTGGTTTTGTCAGAAGCCCACAAAAAGGCCCGCAAAAATTTGAAGCTAGATCGATCCGGGACGATAAGAGATTCGAACGCCTGAAACCGTTAGGCACTGAAAGAAAACGGAAAAGACGAGCCGAGACAATAGTTTGGAGAACCAATGCGAGTCCTCAAAATCCACATTTCTCTCGTTGTATTTCAATAACTTAAGTCGGTGGTGCCCAGAAAAGGCATCGCATTGGCGGCATAAGTTACTGAACTAGTTATTGAATTTATCGCAGTCATAATTGAAAGCCCGCAATTAGGCCCACAGCGCCATGTATCCATATGATAACAGTGCATTTTTTGCGATCATAAATCTCAATAATGTGCCGGTTGCAATCTCTCTATTTGTCTTCTTTGCGCCCCTAATTTCGGTCATTCTAGGATCTCGGCAACCCTTTCGAAAGCCGACGTTCGTTTGCACTCCCGCAAAGCTAGCGCCTCGTGCGGGAACTTAAGAATCTTCCAGAGCCGCGCAACGCTTAACGACTTTAGCGTATCTAAGGCTTGGTATGCGATTCCTATGCATTACTCTATAACGAAGCGGACCCGCAGGTTGAATGTCGCGGATGCAGCGAACGAACCCCTTGGTTCGACCCGGAAGTCGCTGATATTCCCATCACATCCTTCGCTATCGGGTGAGGGAACATAATTCCAGCTCGCCCCGCCATCAGAGGAAAATTCTATATCGTCCGCTGCGCTGTCCAAGGAGATATCGCTGAAAGTAAGCCCGGATGACGGTGTACCCGCGTTGAACAGTAAAGGGCCACTTCCTCCACCGAAGCTGGCAAGGCACATCTTGGCGTCTGCGGGCGCATCGTCGGTCACAGAGATGCTGTCGGCATCGGCAGGTTCATCACCGGTGTTGGTCACGCTGATCGAGATATTCAACCACGGCACCGGGGATGGCCTTGGGATTCGCCGAGCCATTGACCGGGTCCGAGACGACGCTGCTCACCTTGGTCACGGAGACGGTGGTGTACGGCAGGCACATCTCGATGTCGTGAATGCCTATGCCCTGGTTGCCCGGGTCGGCCGGCGCTGTGGTGTGATTGCCGTAAGTGATCGTGATCGTGTCGATCTTGTCAGTAAAGGTCACGATCAGATTGCCACGGCCGGAATCGCTATCGGAGGCAGTATCGCCGATAGCGAGATTGCCGCTTACGTAGTTGGAATTGCCGTTCGTGAGGACAGGCGACACCGAACTGCCCGAAAGGCTGCCGCTGACGGTCACGCGATCTGCAAACTGTCCCGTTGCGAAATCGACGTCGAAAATCGTAAACTGCAATCCTTCGAAACCGCGTGGAAGGGTGATCGTGATTGTGGCCGAGTTTCCCCGGCTCGTCTGGTTGGTTATCACGGCGAGGTTGCGTTCAGCTGGTGACAATCCACCGGTGAATGTAGTCTGGAGTGTCGGTGACGTCCCGCCGAATTCTGCCGCTGTGACATACGAACTGGGATTGGAAATAGAGAACCCGATATTGCCGAGGCTCGACAGGGCGTAGCTGTTGTTGGTCGATCCCGCGGTCCAACTCACCGAAGGCGAATCCCAGTCGAATATCGTCGAGCCATTGGGGCAGAACAGCTCCGGCGGCACTCCGGCGACGCGGCCATTCGCCACCGTGAAGGTTACGCTGGCATAATCGTCTTCTGAGGTGACGCCGTTATTCGGGATGGAGTCCCGGTCAGTGACACTGCTTGCGGTCACTTCAGCCATATTGGTGACTGTCGTTCCGGAGGCTGCAGAAATCGTACCCGCGATATCGATCGATACCGAAGCGCCGGGCGCCAGGCTTGGAACCGACCATAGCCCGGTCGTGGAATTGAACGTCCCGCTTCCGGAAGACGAAACAAACGTGAACTGGGCCGGGAACGTGTCCCTTACCGTTATGCCGGTGGCCGTTTCCGGCGAGGACGAACTGTTGGTGAGCGTCAGGCGATAGATCGCCGATCCACCCTGCTCCGGAATGGCGCTCACAAGCGACTTCGTCAGCGACAAGTCCGCGCCGGGGGCAGAATAGGTGAAGTCGGAAATGCCGGTGAACTGGCCGGAAGGATCACCGGTGCCGGTGTAGCTGAAATAGACGATCCTGATGCGCTTGACGCCGGTGTTTCCGAAATTGAACTGCAAGTCGCCATTGGTAGAAAGAGTTTGGACATTGGCTGTGCCACGCCAGCCGTTGACCGTCGCGTTGTTGGTCCGCGTCACGGCACTGCCCGCGGTCCAGAACGAAGCGGTCGATGCCGCGTTCACGAACGCGCCCGAGCCATTGTCGTAATAGACTTCGATCGCGTCGGCGAAGGCGCCATTGTCGATATCGGTGAGCGTAAAGTTCAGATTCCTGACCGTCTGGCTGAGCGTGAAAGTGGTGGTGACCTTGTCGTTCGGATCGTACTGCGAATTGTCGAAATTCAGCAGCAGGGGCTGGGCAGCACTGCCGATCGTCCCGGTGAAGTAGCTCAGAAAATTGCCGTAGGATGGCACGAAAGAACCGCTACCGCTGACAGTCGAAGAGTATGTCACGGTGGCCGTCGTGCGGTCCGAACCGGTTACTGTCTGCGGATTGGGCACACCGGTCAGGTTGGGGACACCGGCGGTGGCCCAGTCGATGGTTTCGGTTTGTGCCTGTGTAGCAGACGCCCATAAGAACAGCCCTCCGAACAGGGCGAGCAAGACTGCAAGCTTCCTGTAGATGCGCGTCATCTCGATTGCTCCGGTCATCGGTTCAGCCCCAAGACCGACAAGCTGTCGCCATCGAGTTTCATGCGCACCGTCGCATAGAGGCCGCTATCGGTCTGCCGGGTTGCCGAGAAGTCTTCATCGCGGAAGCCGTAGATGTTGTAGCCGATGGTTAGCAAGGCGCCGTCGATGGGTACGAAGCCGATATTGGGACCGACTGCGAAGCTCGTCGTGTCGTCGCGAAGGTTTGCGCGCAGCGTTCCCTGTCCACCGATCTCGAAACGCTCGCCGATGCCGATGCGGATATCGGTCCCGACGAGAAGCGCGCTGCCAGAGAGGTCGTAGTCTTCGATCCGGTCGAAATTGTATCGAGCGGCCAGGAACAGGCCATATTGATCGCGCCGGAACAAATTGCCGTTCTCGTCCACGCCCTCGGGCGACCAATTGCCGGACAGGCTGCCGATCAGACGCCGCGAAACAGCGTCACCATCGATAAGCAAGGCAGTGCGTCCGGCAGGCCCAGCTTCGCCCTCGATAGCATTCCAGATCTGGTCGCTGCGGTACTCGAGCTTGCCGAGGAATGCGAATTCGGAATTCGTCGGGCCGGTGTGCCAGTGCGATCGCAGCATCGAGGATTTCAGTGGCTGCACCGTTTTTACCTTCGGCAAGGGTCCAGGTCAGGCCCGAGCCGACGATCGAACCTTCGCCCAGCTGGCGGATCGCGCCGAGCGTCACGCCCTTGCGATCGGCGAACTCGCCATCGCGATATTCGCCGCGCGCCGTCACGCTCCAGCGATCCTTGCGATAGGCCGCGCCGAGTGTGGCGGCGGTGAAATTCCTCGAACAGGGTCCCCTCCTGACCCAACTGCCCCCCGCTCGCGAGCGGATGATCGGGATTGACGATGTCGCCAATCGCCGGGTCGCTGCGCCGAGTGTCACGATTGCCATCGATCGTGGCATCGATGGTCGAGTTTCGGCGTGACCTGCAAGCGTTTGCGACAGGCCAAACGCTGCGAAGCTGCGTTACCGCAGTTCATCGATATCGCTGCTTGCCGAGCGAAGTTACCGCCTGCGCCCGCTGCCAGGGCGTAACTTCAAAGCCGCCCTTGACCGTGCGGCTATTGATGTTCTCGCCATCGGCAATCTCGTAAAGGCCGACCACGCGCACATCATCGGTCAAGCGCATAACGCGCGCCGATCCGGTGGCGGGTCGGAAGATCGGTGGATTCCGCCTGTTCCAGTGCGATGCTGGTCGAGGCGCTGAACTTCCAGCGTTGTCGAGCAAGCGACGGGTGGCACCTCCTTCGACAACGGTCGATGTAAGGTGCGATGCGTCCGCGCACGCGATCGTCGAAATGCGCGATGCCGAGACGATAGTCGGTTCTGGTTGTCGTATGACCCAGCTGGAGCTGGGCAGCTCGTCGCTGCGCGTCTCGTTGTCGCAGGCTATCGTCGTGCCAGATGCTGCCGAGGACCGACAGGTGTTCGTCGATCTTCACGCGCGCATCGAGCCCCGACCTTGGTGCGTCCGAGCTCGGCGCCATTCTGCTGGCCAACGCCGAACTCGTCGTCGACCGAACGGGCGTAGGCGAGTCAGGTCGAGATTGCCGGTCTGGTGCTGTGCCTCGATCAGCCAGCCCGTGCGCCAGTTCTCGCCGTCGCTTTCGCTGATCGCGAGTTCGGCATCGAACCTGGTCGTCGAAGGATCGAGTTCTGCCCGCATGTCGAGCGCAGCGATGGTCGTCCGCGAGCCGTCCGCCTTGTCGGTGATGGCAGTGGCGCCGATACGAACGGTGTCGGTCTTGTCGGTCCATTCGGCGCGCACGCCGGCATTGAGTTCGCCGCCCGATCGCGCCCGTCGGTTTCGTAGGTTACGACGATGAATTGCGGGTTGAGATCGAAATCGCGGCTGAGAACCGGTTCCTTGAAAGTGATCGTGCCGAGAGGAGGTCGATATCGTAATCGACGAACCGGTCCAGCCTGCGGCTTTCCACGATCAGCTCCGAACGGAAGCGGTCACGGACTTCCAGCGTCACCCGTTCGATATTCGCGACCAGCGCACGGCTCGAAAGGCGATAGGGACCGGTGATGCCCTGACCCTGGATTTCGTCTCGGCGGAAGCCGGTGGAGATATCCGCAGCGAAGGCTTCCACCTGAACTTCACCAAGCCGTGCCTCGCCCTTCACGCCCGTGGCAGTGCGGTTGTAGCGCGCAAGCCGGGTCTGGTCGAAGCCGGTCTCGAAGTCGCCGTAGAGCGCATAGAATGTGGCGGTTTCGATGCGAAGATAGAGTTTCTCTCTCGAAGCGGCATCGAACTGGCGGCTCGAAGCGTCCCCGAAGACCGTGTAATAGGCATTGGGATCGAGTGTGCCGAGTAGGCGCTGGTCTTCTTCCTGCTTTGCGCTGTCATAGGCCAGCGTGACCAGGTATTTCCCCAGTACGCGCCCTTTCGCATAAAGCGCGACGCGCGCCTCATCGCCAAGATCGCTGTCGAACCGGCCCGATCGCTCCATGTTGTCGGCAACGGTGCGCGCGCCGATCGAACCTTCCGCAAGGCCGATAACAGTCCACTCGATGTCACCCGGTTCGATCCAGGTCTTCACTTCCTGTTCGCGCATGATTTCGCCGTCGTCGAAGCGGAACCGCAAATCCAGGGATCCGCTGACCATCGTCGGTGCCAGTTCGATGAGCGCAACCCCGTCATTGCCCTCGATTGTCCAGCGAGCCGAGCTGGCACCGAGACCGGTGAGCTGGTTCAGCTGCTGCCGTTCAAGCTGCTCGGCACTCTGGTAGGGAGCGTTCACGGTGAATTCGCCCGAGATACCGGCACGCAAGGGGCGGTTGTTGCGATCGAGGATGCGCACGGCAATGGTCGGCCTAGTGCGCCCGTCGGCAATCAGGTTCGAGCGGCCCTCGACCAGCTCTGCTTTGGTCGGCGTGGTTGTGAAATAGACATCGCGTTCGATCGTTTCGTTGATGCCGCCAAAGGTGTTGATGATGTCGGCGCTCAGCCGCGTACGTTCATTGCGCAAGGGCACGCCGCGCCAGGTGCTGATCGCGTATTTGCCTTCTTCCGCATTACGCGTCCCTTCAAAAAGGAGCGGATCGACGTCTTTTCCGTCCACGCGAAGGGCAATCTTTTGGCCCTTGCGATGGCGGATCACAACGCGAATTGCCGGGGCGCGCGGATTGTGATCGAGCGTCGGTGCAAGCCAGCCGTCGGGCCCGTCTCCCTGCGCCAGCCAGTCGGTTTCGGCCTGTTCGACATCGGCGTCGACAACGGCTGCAGCCTCGACATCACCTTCGCCCGAGCCATTCACGATCACTTCGCTTTCCGGCAGGACGGCGTGGAAATCGGCGACGACCAGCGATCCGCCCTGACCGATGGCAAACCGCGAAATCGCGCTGCCGGCGGAACGGGTGTCGCGATGGCAATCGACGAATTCCCCGCCTTCAGGCAGCGTCATGCGCGACACCTGGACCACGCGGGTGCCGGGCACCACGCCTTCGAAGTGATAGCGTCCGTCTGCGTCGGTAACTGCGAAGCTGCCGTCTTCCAGCATCACCCGCACACCAGAAATCCCGCGACGGCCTTCGGTCACGCTGCATTCGCCGGCGCTGACCCGGCCGATGATCGTCATGCGTCCGGCGATATTTTCGCGCTCGACCCTGATGGTGTTGCCGCCCACGATTTCGCGACCGAGCAGGTCGGTAACCATCACGCGGTTTTCCGCTTCACCCGGGGGCGCGTCGGCGCTTACGGTCATGGCGTAGGTAATGCGGATGGTCTGGCCCGGCCCAAGGGTTCCCAGAGCAAGAACGATGCGGCTGGCATCGTCCGTGACGTCAAGCGCAGCGTCCGCAGGCTGCCCGTCAATGCGGATCGAATCCTTCCTCAAACGCAGCCAGCGCGATGGAACGTCGCTAACGGTGACATCGCGCCTCGGCCGCGATGCATCCTGGTTTGCGACGGTGATCGTATAGAGGACGACATCGCCGGGCTGTGCGATCTGGCGCGAAGCCGTTTTCGTCACGCCGACCGCAAGGCCGGTTCGGTCGAGCGGTATATCGAGGCGGATGCGGCCCGGTGCGGCAACGTCGATGGTGCCGCCGAAGGATGCATCGACGATCACGAACGGCTCGCCATTGCTGCCCGTCAGCGTCGCAAGCAACTCAGGCGATGCTCTCGAAGGCGCTGTATAGGGCGATGGGGGCTCAACAACGAGGCGATAGGTCCCCTCTGGAACGATCGGGAACCAGAATTGGCCAGGACCCATGGGAACGACATTGCCGGCAGCATCCCTGACGGGCTGGCCGGTAACTACCGTGGCGGGCCAGGCCGTGGTGCCGTCTTCGCTGAAGACGATCGCAGGCTGGCCAATTGCGGCATCGACAAGGGTAACGCGCGCGCCGGAAACCACTTCTCCCGTCTCGCTGTCGAACACGGTGTTGAGCGGCGGCGCGTCAACGTCAACTTCGGCAGTCACGATGTAAGTATCTGATCCGCTTGGCGAAACGCCGATCTGGATGGTGCCCTGATCGATCACCCCAAGGCGGCAGTCCTCGACGACAAAGCTCGGCGGAACCCTGTGGGTGACGACGGAGCCCACGAAAATACCGGTGTTCTCACCAGTTTCGTAGATCGTGATGGTCTCGCGATCGCCGGTGCTGCTGACGAGGGTCGCATCGAGCTGATCGATGGCTGTCGGGCCGAGATTCTCGCGAGAGGCGCGGAAATCTCGAAGAAAAGTTCGTCGCCGGCTGAAATTACCGTCGTGCGCTGGACAGTGGCTGTCCGGGTCCCGCCCGCAGGCGTACCACCCCTGAAGTCGGTGGAGCTGCACAGAGCCGGACGATAGTCGAGCGGCACCCCGGTGCCCGTTGTCGGACGGTATACCGTGATGAAGACATCGCTTGTCTCGACATCAATGGTAACGAGGTTGGATTCCGTTTCATAGCTGGTCCCATCGAAAACCCAGCTGGCATTGGCCGTATTGTCGATGGTCTGCGCGCGCGCCGCCCCCCCAAACACGGCAATAGGCAGCAGCACTGCAAGGAGTGCTGCTGCCAGGTACCGGAAGGAAGGGCGGAAACGCACGGTCGGTCCTGGCCGCTTGCGATCAGTCGATCGTTACGCGGAAATAGACCGAGCGACTTGCAGAAGCCGCCACATCGCTCAATTCGGCATCGACTTCGGAATCGGTTCCGTTGAACGAAGCGGTCTGCGGAGTTGCAGTGTCGCCACGCGAGCCGCTTGCGCAGGTACCGTCGCCATCGACGAAGATACCGAAGCTTGAGTCATAGGTGACGTCGGCTGGCAGTACGTCGTTGACAGCGACATTCGTAGCGGTTGCAGCGCCCGATGCGTTCGATACCACGATGCAGTATTCGATTACCGCACCAGGGATCGCCTTGGGATCGGTGGTGCCGTTGATCGGATCGCTGACGATGCTGCTCGTCTTCGCAACGGTCAGGCTCGCGCCTGAGACAGTGTAGGTGCCGCGATCGGAGAAGTCGCCTTCTTCCGCATTGTCGCTGTCACCTGCACCGTCGGCCAGAACCGTATCTACCATCGAGGTGTTGGCGCCGACCGTGTTGGCCAGGGCCGCGCCCGGCGAGCCTTCGTTGCCCGAAGCATCGCGTGCATCCGCCGTCAGCACGACGTCGAATTCATTGGTGTTGACTGCGCTAAGCGCGATGTCGCCGACGACGAGGACCTGACGGGTCTCGTCTTCTGCCATGTCGTCCAGATAGGTTATGGGACCTGCGGCAAGTTCACCGGAGTTGAGCACGCCATCGCCGTCCGCGTCGAGATAGATGCGGATGTTTGACAGGCCTGCCGGATTGCCAGCGTCGGCTAAGGCCGAGAGCTGGTAGTCAACCGTGTCGTTCGACAGGTTGGTGATTTCGAAAGCCAGAACGGCGTTCGTCTGTCCCGGCGTCACCGATACAGGACTAGCATCCACCTGCACGGTAACGTTGACCTTGCGGTCGACCGTGAAGGTATCGCTGTCGGTCACTGCGGTCTGGGTCACCCCGCCAACGTCGAAACTAACCGAAACGTTGTTGGTTATGGTGTCCCCGGCCGAAGTGCCCTCGGCCAGCGCGGGGCTGGCACTGAGTGCGACCAGTGCTATTGCACTCGTGGCACCCAGCAATTGCTTGGTGCGTTTCATCGTACACTTCCTTTGGATTTGCCTCACGATTCCCCTGCCGCCCGTGAGGCTTGGCGGTTATCTCCCGCTTCTCAGCGGATGATGGCTGGATATTCGAGCCGGCCCTTTTCGCCCGGTGCAACCGCGGCGAGGGTCCAGCGAATATGTGTCACGTCCGCGTGCTGGGCCGGCCGGCTTGTGCCGTCGGCTTGTTCAACCGAAAGCGCTGCAAGCTGCCCCCAGTTCGCACCTCCGTCGACCGATACCGTCAGATCGGCCGGCGCCTCGGGTGCAAGGCGCACGGCGCTCGGCACCGGATTGGTGACGACGAAATTGGTCACCGTTTCGGCGCTGTTGTTGCTGTAATCGGTGCCGAAAATCAGCTTGTCGCCGGGAACGATTGTCTCTGGCTCGACGAGTTCGACCAACGGTTCGCCGCCATCGTCGATCATCACTTTCTCGAGCTTTACGTCGCCCTTCAGATCGATGGCCTGCCCTTGGGCAAGGGCCGGTGCGCTTGACGCCATGATGCCGGAAGCGAGAAGAATGGCTGCTGCGATTTTGGTAAAGCTTTTCATCTGTCGGACCCTTATTCTGGCAATGAAATCAGTCGATCGTTACGTCGAAGGTGACGGAATGGCTGGTGCCTCCGGCCACTGTTCCCAGATTCACGGAAATCCCCGAAGCCGTCGCCTCGCCTGGATCCGCATCGCTGGTATCGGTCAGGCTCGCGGCATCGAGAGCGAGCGATCCGGTCCCGTAGGTGGTGCCGGCAGGGAAGGTGTCGGTCACGATGAGATCGGCTACCGATCCGCTGCCCGATACGTTGGCGGTGATGGCGTAGGTTACGACCGAACCGGGCACCGCGCTCGTTCCGCCAAACGGATCGCTCACGCTGGCAGTCTTGATCAGGTCTACCGACGTGATGCCGATCAGGATGGAACCGATCGCATTGTCATCTGCGCCGTTTACGCCGACGATTGCATCGCCGCCGTCGACGCCCTGGCCGGCGAAGACCGTGCCAGGAGCTCCGGTGCCGGTTACCGCTTCTGCAAGAAGATCGACATCGCTTGCCTGGCCGTCGACCGCCCCACCGGGCACGGACACGATCACGAACACGGTAATGTTCTCATCAGCGTTGAGGATTTGCGTAGTCGCCGGACCAGTGAGGATCTGATCGACACCGGGATCATAGACACCGTTGCCATTGCTATCGACGGCGATCGCGTCGACGGTGGTGTCGAAGTCGTTGCCAGCGACTGCAGGATTTGCGGTCAGAAGGTAGGCTTCAGGACCATTGCCCGTATTCGTAACCTCGAATGTCAGCACCGTCGTACCGGACGTGGCTGCGACGGGACCGGAATTGAGCGAAGTCACCGCCACATCGAGAAGCTCGTCCACGCGTACCGTGACCGTGTTCGAAGGGATCGTGACCGGACCGTCGCCCGCGTCATAGGTGGCCGTCGCCGTGTTCTCGATAAGAGTACCGGCGCCGACACCGTCCGCATACGCTGCGGTGCCCGTCAGGAGAGTTGAAAGAACCAGTGAACCGGCTGCGATGCGAGGATAGTTAACGCCCATGGACGGGCAACTAGGAATAATTCCTTACCAAACGGTTGAGGTATTTCTAACATATGCCGCTTGTGGGGCCTTTTGATGGTTAACCAAAGGGGCTCGGAATTGCTCATCGAGATTTAGAAAGCTCAATGTCGTAACGGAAACTAGATCGTTCCTGCCGTGCGCGTGGATTGCGTTTCACCCAAACCTTTACGGTCCCCACCGCTGCATCCGCCCCGACTGCAACTCGTGTTCATAATTTTCACTGCCGGAGCGGCAACTTTCCAAGGTTCCCGCCAAGAACCAGACAGTCCGCTAACGGCCCACCTCCCGCCAAGCTCCGACCGTTCTCTTTGTGGCCAATCATGGCCGAGGAGAACGACAATGGGCTATTCGAGATTTGATCCTGCCATGCAGGCACGTGCAGCGTGGAATGCTGGCAAGACCGTCGGCATAAAGCGACCACTGACACAAAAACAGATCTGGGCAATCCGCTTCCATCTGGATCGTGAGGGCCGGCTACGGGACAAGGCGCTGTTCGACCTGGCAATCGATAGCAAGTTGCGCGGATGCGATTTGGTCAAGATCAAGATTGCCGATGTCGTAGCTGGGACCGACTTCCGCACTAGGGCAATTGTCGTCCAGCAGAAGACCAATCGGCCAGTTCAGTTCGAGCTCACGGCCGATGTGCGTTCAACGCTGCTTTCATGGTTGGAACGTCGGGGCGGCTCAACCAGCGAGTACCTCTTTCCAAGCAGGATCGACCACGCCGGAAACATGAGCACGCGCCAGTATGCGCGCTTGGTTGACGAGTGGGTTACAGCAATCGGCCTGCGGAAATCTGAGTACGGGACGCATTCGCTCCGACGGACGAAGGCCGCAATGATCTACCGTGCTACCGGCAATATCCGCGCAATTCAGATACTTCTAGGTCACACCAAGATCGAGAACACCGTTCGCTATCTCGGGGTCGATGTCGAAGACGCCCTACTACTAGCGGAACGCACGGAAATCTGACACCTTCGGGCGGTCGACCTCACCTGGTCGACCGCTTTCGGGTTGCGCATGGAAAAACGCGATTGGCTGCAATTGGGGTGGGAAGCAGAAAGTCTGCTTGCAAATCTATATTGAGCCAAAGCAGACGTAGGGTTCAAAACTGTTGAATGGCCGCTAACGACCCACATGCTGACACTAATGCTAAGCCGCTAGTTAGCATGATAAGGCGTAATTGATGTTCTACGAACGTTTGCTGTAACGATGGCTGATGCTGCCGCTAATTTTCCTAGTTCAAAACGCCCTGCTGATTCTAGCATTGGCGTGGTTGGCTTGCACGAAATCGTCGAACCGCTTTGAGCTGATTGTTCGCGGAGTCGCAGCTTGGGTTTTGTTCATAGGCACATTGACAGCCGGTATTTGGTATTATCCGCCCAACTCAGGCAAGTTGATCTACGGCCTGCTGTTTGTGGGCGCGACCGCCTTGCATATTTATCGGTCGGATCAGTCTGGCACCGCAAAACTACTCCGACTGAACCACATTCCGACTCTGCTTAGTGTTTGCCTTGGAGGCATATTGATTTGGCAAGGATTGAGCGGACGACTTGCCCCGGCTGATGACTCAATTACCTTGGCACCGCCGATGAAAAGAGGCGATGGTGTTTGCGTCATGTCTGGCGGTGCTTCTTTGGCATTGAACCTGCACTACCTGCTCGCCCTTTCGCCTGAGGGCCGCTATGAAAAGCACTCGATAGATTTCACGCGTCACGACAATAGTGGTGTGAGAACGAAGTTGCGATGGTTCTCAGACCCTCAACCACGTAACATAGAAGAGTATCTGGTCTACGATCAACCCGTTTGCCCCGTGCCTGGTTCAGTCGTCTCGATAGAGAACGACAAAGAAGATCATCCGGCGGGCGACCTGCTTCCGCGACACATCTGGCAGCAATCATGTAACCCTCCTCTGCGATAGCAATCATGTTGTTTTGGCTCATTTGAAAAAGGGGTCAGTGTTGGTCAAACGGGGCCAGATTATAAGTGTAGGCAGTCGGGTAGGCTTAGTTGGAAATTCTGGAAACACCGAGGAGCCACATCTGCATATCAACGCACAATCTATCGTTTCACCCGGAGATACTAACGCAAATCCTGAGCCTGTAGTGATGCTCTTTAGCGGAGAGTATCTATCCCGAGGCGATTCGTCTGTAATTCTCAGACCAACGTCCGCTTTCACCCCCAATTGCTGACATCACAGTTCAGCGAAAACTTTGTCCGCTTTTGGTGAAGTCACGTTTCCGCGCAATCGTCCGCAAATGGGTCGTTAGCGGACATTCTGCTTTTGACAGAATGGCTCGAATAGCTGCCGTCTGGTTTCAGAAAGCGGCAAGCGGCGTCGAATGTCTGCTTCTATTTCCGACCACCGATTGCTGACAGTCCGCGAATGACTGAATTGCGGACGTTGGCGCTGCCCGATATTATGTTTGGATGACAGAAGACAACATCGCGGAAGCGGGATTGATCACGAGCAAAGCGGATTCGTGCGACTTGTATCGAAGGCGCTTCCGATTCGTCTGGAGAGCGGCGATGGGGGTCGGTTGGGATGAGGAAGAAAAGCGCTTGGTCTCGCCAAAGCCGGAAGAATGGACACGTGTATTGGGTCACACAGATCATTTGGGCTGTGGTAGATGAGTACGGGAATTGGCTCAGACTTACGAAAGAGACTGTTTGGCTTGGTGTATCGGATGAACTGTGCGAGGAAGGAATCAGCTCCTTTTCCGCCCCAGCAAAAAAAAAAAGCTGATGGGCGCTCAACTCTTTTTCCTGCAACAGCTTTGATAGCCATTTGAGTTGCTATTTGGCTCGAAAAGGAAATGAAATATTGGAACTTTCTCCCGACTTGATCGCACTTTGCGAGAACAACGCATTCGTTTGGCACTGAACGAACCAGCTGCCGTTCGAAAAGTTTTGCAGATCTGAATTGCCGAGAGCTCACAACTATGTCAGTTTCTGCAGCGATATTGGATCAATTCCTGTCTCACAAGATCGACTATGAAATGGTCGACATTGTCGATGATGACGGTTGTGTCTCAGATATAGTCGACTATGCTCACAACGAGCTGGAATCGATCTGCGTTACCTACCCATTTCAGCTTATGAGGCAGAATCGTTATTTGCTGTCGACACGCTTAGCGACGCGGTTGTGTAGCGCCATGGGACGATGACGGTGGTTGGCACTACGAAGTGCTTCACTCGAATTTCTATGAATACATGCTCGGCGCTTTTCTTAGCCCGTTAACGTACGTCCGCTTCCGACCCAATGCAGACATTCAGCCGGTCGGCGGATTCTCCAAAAGCGGACGGGCAGCTATTTGAGCACTTAAGACAAAAGCGGTCTGTCAGCTAACGGCCCATTAGCGGGACATCGTCCCATTGCAGATCGAAGCGCGCGAGGTATTTGCGCAGCCTATCTGCGTCATTTGTTGATTTCCGCATCCCGCGCGAAACGGCGAAAAGTTCGCGGCCGGCTGCCGACAGCGGCGATTGCGCCGGCATACGGTGATGACGTGCGCAGCTGCTCCCGATCAAAGGGGTCGATCCGGGAGATTGCGTCAGGCGGAAGGATTCCGGCAATCGCCTCGTCCCGCATCGGCGGTATCGCCGTGCCATAGTAGCTCCAACCGCGCAATTTCTGCGTTCGACGGTGGCCATGTCGATCCGCCCGTCGGGGCTGAGCGTGGCCATTCTCGTGATGCTGGCCGACAGGTCGCGGAAATTACCGTTCCAGCTGGCAGCAGGTGTTCGCGAAAGCAAGATAGCGCTGCCGTGCCTCCTTGTTGAAGGTGACGCGCAGGTCTTCGGCCTTGGCGAAGCGTTCGAGTTCGAAATCCAGGTTCGGCTCGATATCTTCGCGCCGCTGGGCAAGGCCAGGCAATGCGAAGGTCCACAGATTGAGCCGGGCGAACAGGTCCTCGCGAAAACTGCCGTCACCGACCGCGACGACAAGATCGCGATTGGTGCCGGCGATCAGCTGGAAATCGCTTGCGACCTCCTTGTCCGAGCCGACCGGCAGGAAGCGCTTGTCTTCGACCGCACGCAAGATCATCGCCTGCTCGTCGATGCCCAGTTCTCCGATCTCGTCGAGGAACAGCATGCCGTTGTCGGCGCTGCGGAGCAGGCCCGCACGTTCGGCTACAGCTCCGGTGAAGGCGCCCTTGGTGTGGCCGAACAGGGCGGCCATCGCGTTGTCGCCCTTCAATGTTGCGCAATTGACCTCGACGAACGGGCCGGAGAGACGATGGCGTTCGACCTTCAGTTCATAGATCCGGCGAGCGAGCGCGCTCTTGCCCGCGCCGGTCGGGCCCATCAGCAGGAGCGGAGCGGAAGACCGGCGTTGCGACCTGCTCGATCTCCTCGATCATCGTGTTGAAGGCCGAGTTGCGCGTCTCGATGCCGCCCTTGAGGAACGACGTGCTTGCTCGGCTCCCCTCGGCAAATCGTTGCGCGATCGTATCGTAACGCGAGAGGTCGAGGTCGATCGCGTTCCATACGCCCGACGGGTCCGGTGCGCCGCGCTTCGGCTGGGTCTGCAACAGCTTTCCCGGAATGAATCGCGCTTCAGTCAGCAGGAACATGCAGATCTGCGCGACATGTGTGCCGGTGGTGATGTGGACGAGGTAATCCTCGGCTTCAGGATCGAAGTCGAAGCCGTGCGCGAAATCCAGCAGTTCGGTGTAGACCTCCTCGAAGTCCCACGCGTTGTCGAAATTCATCACACTGCGGTTCGACACGCGTTTCAGGCGACACGCGGCAATGTCCTCGGCGATGAAGTTCGCCAGTCCCTCGTGCTGGCGTCCATGCAACAGGATCAGCCTGTCCACCCGTAGATCGGGCTGCATGCACAGCCCCACGGAAGGGCGCCACTTGCTCCAGCGCGACGCATCGCCCTTGCTCGCATCCGAGTGTGGAACCAAGAAATCCGATGACGGTGGTTCTTCTCATTCTTATCCCATAGGATAAAAAGTGATGAATTCCTATAGATAGAGTTGCTATCAGGCGATCGTGCCCGCCGGGCAAATTTCTGAATTTCCTATATTTATCATCATTTTGCCGAGATAATTTCTACACATCGAAAAACTGGCACGCTGTCTGCATCGCCATGAGTGCCGGGTCGGTCGAACGCCCGGTGACGATGACGCCGGGGTGGTCGGAATGGGCCGGCCACCCCTAAGGCGGATAAACGAGGAATAAAGAACATGACCCAGACGGGCTACGAACTTCAGAAAGTCGACGGCGGCGCTCCGATCAAGATGTGGACGCGCGACGTTCCCGTCGACGACAAGGCGCGCGACCAGCTCGCCCGGGCAGCGAGGATGCCCTTCATCTTCAAGCACGTCGCCGCCATGCCCGACGTCCACGTCGGCATCGGGGCGACCGTCGGCTCGGTTATCCCGACTAAGGGTGCGGTAATCCCGGCAGCCGTCGGCGTCGATATCGGCTGCGGCATGATGGCTACGCGCACATCACTGCTGGCGAGTGACCTGCCCGATAATCTCGAGGGTATACGCTCGGCCATCGAAAAAGCCGTTCCGCATGGCCGGTCCTCGGGCCGGGGTGGGCGCGACAAGGGCGCCTGGGGCGATCCTCCTTCGGAGACGGTCGAGGCCTGGGCGACCCTTGTATACCGGTTCGACCGAATCGTAGCGAAATACCCCAAGCTCGAACGCGCCAATCACCTCGTGCATCTCGGCACGCTGGGGACGGGCAACCACTTCATCGAGCTGTGCCTCGACGAGGAGCAGCGCGTGTGGGTAATGCTGCATTCCGGCAGCCGGGGCGTGGGCAACGCGATCGGGCGCTATTTCATTGAGCTGGCCAAGGAAGACATGCGCAAGTGGCATGTTAACCTGCCCGATGAGGACCTCGCTTATTTCCCGGAAGGGACCGACCATTTCGACGATTACGTCGAGGCGGTAGAGTGGGCGCAAGACTTCGCCAAGCTTAACCGCCAGGTTATGATGACGCACACGATCGCAGCATTGCGCAGCCAGATCGCCAAGCCCTTCACGGCTGAATGCGAGGCGGTGAACTGCCATCACAACTACGTGACGCGCGAGAACCACTTCGGCGAAAACGTGCTCGTCACCCGCAAGGGCGCCGTGCGCGCGGCGAAGGGCACGATGGGGATCATTCCCGGATCGATGGGCGCCAAGAGCTTCATCGTGCGCGGCCTGGGTAATGCAGACAGCTTCGACAGCTGCTCGCATGGCGCTGGCCGGGTGATGAGCCGGACGCAGGCCAAGAAGGAGGTATCGCTCGAAGAGCATATCGCCGACACGGCCGGGGTCGAATGCCGGAAGGACGAGGGGGTGATCGACGAGACGCCCAGGGCCTACAAGCCGATCGAGAAAGTCATGGCCGCGCAGGCCGACCTTGTCGAAATCGTCCACACGTTGAAGCAGGTGGTGTGCGTGAAGGGCTGATGCCCTTCACGCCGCCATCAAGGATTTTAGGAATATTCCATGATTACCATCGACGGCTCCGAGGGCGAAGGCGGCGGGCAGGTGCTCCGCAACGCTTGCGCGCTGTCGCTCGTCACCGGCGAGCCCTTTACGATCGAGAAAATCCGCGCGGGCCGCGACCAGCCGGGGCTTATGCGCCAGCACCTGACCGCGATCGAGGCAGCCTGCGTTATCGGCGGGGCCGACTGCGAGGGCTTGCAGCTTGGCTCCAACCGCATCGTGTTCAAGCCTGGGAGGGTGACGCCGGGCGAATACCGCTTCGCCGTCGGAACCGCCGGTTCGACCGCACTGGTCCTCCAGACGGTGCTCGTGCCGCTGGCCCTGACGGACAAGCCGTCGCACCTTGTCATCGAGGGCGGAACGCACGCCAGCATGGCACCTTCGTTCGATTTCATTTCGAAGTGCTTCCTGCCCATCTTCGAGCGCATGGGTCCGCGCGTGTCCGCTCGCATCAAGCGGCATGGCTTCTTCCCGCGTGGTGGCGGCCGGATCGAAATCGATATCGAACCCTCGCCCCTGCGTCGGATCGAATGCATCGAGCGCGGCGCGTTGCAGGAGCGCTCCGGCATGGTCGTTCATGCTTCACTCGGCGACGGGAAAATCGCCCAGCGGATCCGCAAGGCTGCGCTTAAAGCGTTACCCGGATGGGAGGAGTCGATGATTGCCATCCGCGATCTCCCCGCCGACCAGGGGCCGGGCGTGGCGGTGACGCTGGACGCGGCATATCAGCACGTAACCGAAGTGGTTTCGGGCTTCGGCAAACTGGGCCTGTCCGCGGAGCGGATCGGCACCACCGCTGGCAAGCGCATGACCGGTTATGAAGGTTCGGATGCCTTTGCTGGTCCATATCTGCAGGACCAGCTGCTGTTGCCGATGGCCGTGGCCGGGCGGTGGCGCCTTCACGAGCGTGAAGGTCAGCTCAGCACACCCGCACCGCTGCGGATATCATCGCCAAGTTCACTGGACGCAGCGCGCAACTTGAGGATGCGGGAAGCAAGGGCACTTTGGTCCGGTTAGGCTAATTTTTGCCAAAACCGGACAGTCTTCAATCGGCCCCGCAGCGGACAGCAGCGTTTCCCCGACAATCGTGACTATCTGATGATCGTAATCGAAAAGATCGGACTGGATCGAACGCTTATGGATAGGTCACCAAACTACGCTCGATGTTGAGAGAAATTTAAGCCAATCCTACGGACGTTGGTCGCCCCAAGCGCCGGCTTGCGCGCATGTTGAGCTGGGCTAACGGACGATCCGCCAAAATCCTTCCGCATGCGCTATCTTAAAATCCATGAAAAAAACATGAAAAACTTGGGTGGACAGCAGCGAACATCGGCGGGCATCATCTGTTGTTTTTATTAGGTTTTCTTATTTTCGAAAACCGCAGATTTGCGTTATTCCCACCCTTCACACGGGTGGGGTCGCAAGTTCAATCCTTGCCGCGCCCACCATTCCCGCCTGACAAATTCCTGAAACGGAACCATCTCCTTGGCATGCGTTGCTTGGGCATGGAGCACTTGCGCGATGTCGCGGACGACCTGCAGGCCAGGACGCGTTCGCTTAACGAAGTCGAACTGAACACTGACGCCGACTACGTCATGGTCTGGCTGCAGCAGAACATCCGCGGGCACGAGCATCCGGCTATCGAGGTGGCCATCGAGCTGGCCAATGCCATCGGCGTGCCGGTGCTGGTATATCATGGCATGCGGTATGACTATCCCTACGCCTCGAACCGGCTGACGCGGTTTCTGGTCGGTGCCTCGCACGCGATGGGACAGCGGCTGGCCGAACGCGGCGTGACTTGCCGCCAGCTGGTCCAGCGCGGACGCAAGCATGGCAAGGGCATGGTCTACCGTCTGGCGGAACGTGCGGCCTGCGTCATCGTCGACGATCACCCGAGCCTTCGTTGCGCGGGCGCAGTCCGACAGCTTTGCTGCGGCCAAGACCTGTGCCTGTCTGGCAGTCGACTCCACCCGCCTCGTCCCGCAATCGCAGCTGCAAGGACGGCTCGGCACGACGCGGGCCTTTCGCACCGCGCATACGGCTTTGCGAGAGGCATGGACACACAGCTGCGGCAATCGCGAGCCTGCGGTGCGTGACGAGATTACCGGACTGCCGGACGAGCTGGTCGTGCTGGCCGACATGTCGGAGAAGCAGCTCGACGCCATCGTAGCCGACCTGCCCATCGACCAGGCCCTGCCCTATACCGACGATCACCCCGCCACGGCCAAGGAGGTCGCAGCGCGTGTCGCGGCAGTGGATGAGGAGTTCGTGCGCGATTACAAATCGGCGCGCACCAATCCGACGCGCGAACATGGAGCGACCGAACTGTCGCCCTATCTCCATTTCGGCATGGTCAGTCCGTGGGAAGTGGTCATGCAGATCCACGCCAGCGGCGCGCCGAAGTCCGCGCAGTACAAACTGCTCGACGAATTACTGACCTGGCGTGAGTGGTCGCATTGGCGCATGTGCGAGAAGCCGCAACTGCTGTTCTACGAGACACTCCCGACCTTCGCGCGCGAAACATTTGCGGCGCACAAGGACGATCCGCGCGAGGAATTGCTCCAAATCGAGGATGTGATCCACGGGCGCACAGGCGATCCCGTCTTCGATGCCTCGCAGCGCTTCTGGCTAAAGACCGGCTGGCTGCACAACAATCTGCGCATGTACTGGGCCAAGCAGGTGATGCGCTTCACGCCGAGCGCCGAGGTGGCGTGGGCGACGTGCTGCTACATGAACGACCGCATGTCCTACGATGGGCGCGATCCGGCGACCTATGTCTCGATGCGCTGGGCGTTTGGCGAAAGCAGGCCGGGCTATCGCGAAATCCCCATTTACGGCCGCGTCATGCCGAAATCCTCGGGCCCGATCCTGAAGCGGCCCGGCATGAAGGACTGGGTGGCGGAATGGTCAAAGGTCGATGTGCCTCAGGTCGGGTGCCCGAACTTCGCCAAGCGCGCAGAACTATACGGCGTCGAGGTCTAGAGCGCAGCGCGCTCGGGTGTGCTGCCCAGTGCAGGTCCTGCCGCAGGGTCCGCGCCGAACGCCATCAGATCCTCTCCATTAGCAGCACCGGTGTCCGCGCCAGATCGGACGATAGCTTCGGCTGCGCTTCTCGCGATGTCGTCACACGCGACCAGCCCCTGCGCGAAGGGCTTGCGCGCCAGCAGGTACGGCAAGGCCAGCATAATAACCTGCGATGTACCCAAGCCATCGTGGTTCAGGCAGAAGCGTTGGTCGTATTGCAGCTCGCTCGTTTGTCCGATGCAGGCGCGTAGCGTGTCGAACGGCAAATCGGTCGCAGCAAGCCTGCGCTGCCCGGTCGCATCGATCATCAGGTCGAAACCTATCGCCTGCCCGCCTTGCGTCACCACCGCGCATTGCTCCTTGTCGCAAGTGTAATCCTGCCCGAGCTCCACCAGATCGAGAACACCGGCTGCGCGGAGCGCGAGCAGGCGGCGGATACTCTCGCTCGGTACGGCGGCGTAATTGTCGATGAACACCTGCGCCAACCCGGCGTCGAATCGCTCGCGGTCGGTCTGGCCGAAATGGGGGACACAAGTCTCCACCACCTCGTGCATCCTCAGCAGCGCATATCGCCATGCAACCGTCTTTCGGTCGGCCTTGTTCTGCTGCACCTCGTCAAGGTTGTACCGCGCCCAGCGGAAGGGCGCATAACGTTTGCGCGCGGCGAAATATGCAGGAGCGAAGCTGTCGGCGTCGAGATTGTCGAGACCGATGGCGGCACACCACTGGGGGTCGGCGCGCTCCAGTTCGGAGCACATCAAATGGAAAATACGATCGAGAAGGTCGGGCACCGCGCCTTCGACCAGAGCCCGAAGCGCCTCGGCCGCTGCAAGCTCCAGCGGCTCGTAGGGTATCGGGCAGTAAAAGTCGGCTTCGGGCAGCAGGCCCTTGCGCGACATCATCGTGATCGACAGCGCTTTGCTGCTGTCGTTCAAAACGTACCGCAAGGCATCGTCGTCATCGCGCGTGAACGATCCGTGCTGGTCCGCCAAGGCAAAGGCCGCGTCGATCGCGCTGAGCGAACTGCCCAGAATCCCTGTCTTCACCGCAGGCACCTGTTCGTCCAGCAACCCGGTGTAAGGGCTAGGATAATAGCGCGTCTTGCGGGTCCGCGACTTGGGGAACTGGTGGCCTGTCGCAAGGACGGCGATGTCGTGCACCCGCGCGCCATCTTTTGCGCAGACGACGACCTTCCCATCGCACGGGACGATATCTTCGACCGGGCTTCCCTCGCGCACGCGAACGGCATTGCCCCTGGCGCGCAGGTTTTCGACGATAAGGTCGAACTGTTCTTCGAAGTGCCGCCCGATCAGGACACGCGGGATGAAGCTGCGCTCGTGCACTGTGTCCCTGCACACACCGTGCTCTGCCAGCACTGCACTGTCTTGCCGCAGCAAAAAGCCAAGCAGCGTCTCTCGCAAAGGCGGCATTTCGATGCTGGCGATGTTGGCGAGCATCAAGCGGGTCGCCTTGTCCGAGCCATAGGGAAAGCCCGAACCGGTCCGCTCGCCCTTCTCGTCAATGTCGATGACGCAGCCGGTCACACGGTCGCACAATGCATTGAGCAGATACAGGCAGGTCGGCCCTGCCCCGATGATCGCCAGTCGCAAGGGTACGGCGCGCTCACGCATTGGCGGCGTCCGGGGCGAGATATCTGGGTACGACATGCTTGCTGACCACAAAAACTGAAGCGCGCGATGCGGCTGCGCGTTCCGATCCTGTCTTTTGCTGGAACAGGAACGGTCGGTGTCACCAAGCGTCTTGTCCTACACGCAAGAGTTCTGCGCGGGCGCTCGCACCAGTCAGGGGATCGACACATGACCTACAGGACAGCTCGTATGGCGCATGGCGGATACGCCAATTGGTAGGCGTGACGCCCTGGAAAACTCTGGTGACGCAGGACGATTTCACCTGCAAAGCCGGAGAAATCGAGACGCGCGACCTGGCACGAGGATTGGCCGGGGCGCTGTTCGTATCGCTTCCCCTGCTCTTCACCATGGAGATGTGGCAGCTGGCGCGGACCATTCCCGACGGCGTTCTGATCGCCTTCCTGGGCATCGCCTTCCTCATCAATCGCCTGTTTCTCGAGTATGCCGGCTTCCGCAAGACGGCATGGATCGGCTCCAAATGGTGGGATGCGCTGACCGTCATGGGCATCGGCGCTTTCGCCAGCGTCATCACCCTCTTCGTGACCGGGATCATCGGGCTGGACCTCGATTGGTATCTCAGCCTCAAGACAATTGCCTTGGAGTCCATCCCGACCAGCATGGGCGCCGCCGTGGCAATCAACCAGCTTGGCGGCGGCGACAGTGTCAAGCCGAAAAAGGTCGGCTTCTCTCCGGATACGACCGTTATTCTCGGCACGATCCTCGGTGGCTATCTCTTCGCCTTCAACGTTGCGCCGACGCTGGAAACCAAGGTCATCGTGCTGGAGCAGAACTGGTGGCAAGTGGGTGCGACCTTCGTCCTGTCCGTTGCAGTGTCCTATATGATCGTGGCCATCGCGCAGTTCGAAACACGCGATTTGAGCAATCGCAAGATCTTCGACACCGAATGGCTAGAAGCGCTGGTCGCTTACCTCGTGTCGTTCTTCATGAGCATGCTGTTCCTTTGGGTCTTCGGCTATGGCACGCCGACAGACCCGATCGAGGTATGGCTGCCCCAAACCATTGTACTGGCATATGCGACCACCCTTGGCGGGGCGGCAGGAAGGCTGATCTTGTGAGCGACCAATCGAACGGCGAAACGTCGGACAACAGCGAAGAGCAGTCGGGCGGAGACGACCGGAAGACCTACGACCCGACCTGGCTCGGCTGGGCGGTTCGCATCGTCAGCGTCCTGACGTTTGTCGGAATGGTGGGCCTCATCGGCTACAAGATGGCGTCGGAGGACCAGGAAATTACTTTCGAGTCCAAGGTCGTGACCGAAGACATTCGCCTTGAAGGCAGCGACTATTTCATCCCGGTGGAAGTCAGCAACGAAGGCAGCCGCACGGCCCAACGCGTCAAGATTGAACTGGATGTCGGTGGAGAGACGACCGAGGTCGAAATCGACATGATCGGCGCGAGCGAGAAGACGCGGTTCGTGGTCACCCGGCCCGAGCGCTTCGAAAGCGTCGAGCATTCGGTAAGCAGCTACGAAACGCCGTGACGGCTGGGCGCTAGTCCGACCAGACCCGCAAGATACAGGCGATTGTCAGATACAATCGCATGATCGTCGCAGCGAGCGTCGCCAGCGTCAGCGCGACGGTCGCGAACAAGATGTTGTAGAGGTTCGGGTACCAGGACTTGGGCAGCTCTTCCATCTCGCTGGTCGGTCCGGTGAGCAGCAGAAGCAGCACAATCGAGGCAAGCAGCGTCCAGGTCGCATTGCGCGCAACCTTCAGGACATCGCTGTACACATCCCTGTCGGGCATATTGTCCGCTCGCCTCACAAGGCCGACAAGCGTCAGGATAAGGGCGAGGATCGTAGCCGCTCCGCCAAGGCAGGCCGAGCCGATGTACAGCGATGCGTTGCGCAGCGAATCCAGCAGGACTTGCGCACTGTAGGCGCTGTAGACGCTTCCGACCGACCAACGCGCTCCGAAAGCGAGCGCGATGATGCCGATCATTACAAGCGTCGGCAGGTGCTTTTGTGCATTCATTGGCGTGTGTTCAGCCTGTCCAACTTGCGGTCGATCGCCTCGAGGCGATCGTTGATGATGTCTTCCATGTCGCGATCGCGGCCAACAAAGAAGCTGGCAAGCGTCGCTGTGATGTAACCGAGTACGCCGAGCCCGTAGACCGATAACATGACCGAGAGAATGCGTGCTTCCAGCGTAATCGGCCAATATTGCGAGCCGATCGTGGTCAGCAGCATCGCAGTCCACCACAGCGCATCCCAATAGCTGGTGAAGCCGCCTTCAGACATCTCGGAGGAAGGCTCGAGATTGTACATGCCCGCCGCGCCCAGGAAGGTGACGACCAGCGTCAGTGCGGTAACGTAACCCACCTTGCGGCGCTGCAAGGTCGAGCGAAACGCATTCATCGACCGGTTGGCAGCGCCGACCAGCCGGACAAGCCGGAGCGCGCGGAGCGCCTGGAAAGATCGCGCCAGTCGGAAAATGGCAAAAGCACGCAGCAGCCTGAGTGCAGGCAGCACCAGCGCCAGCGCGGTCAGCCAGTTCTTCTTGAGAAAGGCCAGCTTATGCGGCGCCAGCCAGAAGCGCACTGCGAATTCTATGCCGAAGATAATCCAGATGCCGGTGCTGAGCATGGAGAGCAGTTCGCTCTCGCCCATGGTCAGTTCTATCCCGACAAGAATAGCCCACGCACGCACTGAGCACGAGCATGGGAATGCGGAGCCACTCGTCCAGTTCGGACAAAGTGGCCCAGCGTTCCTCCGTCTCATCCACGTGGGATGAGATCGTCGTATCAGGCATGCTCTTTCGAGTCTGCCTTGGCTGCATTGTTGATGCACTCTTCGGCGAGCTGCGTCATCTGCTCGTCCGAACAATAGATTTCCGACGTGATCTCGTCGATCTTCTTGGCGTCGTCCTTACGGCCCAGCCCTTCGGCGAAGGCAGCTGCCGTACCGAAGCCGGTGATGCCGTAGTGGCTCAGGCGCTGGAACTGTGCGAGGATCGAGGCATCCTGCACATCGTTGAGATGCGGCGCTTCCTCGATGCCGTGCTTTTCGGCTTCCTTGCACAGGCCTTCCATGCCCTTGCAGTGCTTCTTGCCGCTCTCGCCCATGTCGGACAGGATGCCTTCGATGGTGCTGGTGTGCTTTTCCAGCCCGTCGAGCGACTTCTTCATATGCTCCTTCAGGCCGTCGTGCGTGGCTGCTTCATGCAGCTTGCCCAGCGTCTTGTGCATCTGGTCGTTGGCGGACACGAGGTCTTTCAGCTCGTGGACGTAAAGTTCTTTCAGGTTCTTGGGGCCAGACATGATATTCTCCGATTATGCGTGTCGACCCTCCCGCCGGACGCTTTTGCGTAGTGTATGCCCAACGCGCGCTCGCCGGTTAAGTTTCGCAAGCTGACATGCGAAATCTGTCGAGGCAGGCCGAAAAGCCGAGTCGTTCCAGAAGTCTTGCGCAAGGTTGAAACCATCGCGCGTCATAACCATTGTCAGCTTTGATCCTGCCGCGCGTGGTCGCGCGTTAACCTAGCCACAGACGCGAACTGCCTCGGTTGCAGAGCGCGACACAGACGGATCGCACCACAGGGATTGGCATGACAATAATTCAAGGCATACAATGCTGCACGCGCAGCGACGACGAAAGACGATCGCCGCAGGGGTTGCATCGTGAAGCCTGGCATCCTCGCCGTCGAAACTGTCGCAGCAGAGCGCATCGAAGACCAGTTCCGCGATTTCGTGGCGGACACGATGTTCCCATGCGTCGGTGCGAAATCCGCGCAGGCGCGTGGGATGCTGGAAGTAGTTACCGCTTTCGACATGAGCAGTTCCTGGGACGATCTGCGTATTCACGACCGCCTGCTCGACTGGTCGGAACAGTACCGCGACGATCCCGAGGGGCTGCGCAGTCTGGCGGTCATTTTCGAAAATCCGGCCGACCTGACCGAAGAGCAGTTCGAAAAGCTGATCTGGGAGCGGATCCAGTCGCTGGCCGACAAGGATAACTGGCTGGGCCAGCCCTACGACAAGAGCGTGAGTTCCGACCCCGAAGACCCGCACTTCTCTCTGAGCTTCGGGGGCGAGGCTTTCTTCGTCGTCGGCCTGCACCCGAACGCCTCGCGCCCTGCCCGGCGCTTTGCCCATCCGGTTATGGTCTTCAACCTGCACAAGCAGTTCGAGGCGCTGCGCGCAGACGGCCGCTACGAGCGTATGCGCGAGGCGATCCTCGAACGCGACAAGAAGCTGGCCGGCGACATCAATCCGATGCTCGCCCGTCACGGCGAAAGCAGCGAAGCGCGCCAGTATAGCGGCCGGGCCGTCGACAACGACTGGTCCTGCCCCTTCTCCGATCCACGCAAGGACGATTGATGCCCCGTATCGAACCGCGCAGCGGCGTCGCGTTCAAGCTGGCCAAGGGTGACAGGCTGACCGTTACCGACCCACAAGGCTGCCAGGTGTCGGACATGCTGGCCTACAGCGCCGAAGACACCCGTGAGGTCATCTCGAACGGGCGGACGTTCGATTACGAAGAAACGCTGCATCTGACCAAGGGCCACAAGCTGTGGTCGAACCGGTCACGCCCGATGCTGTCCATTGTCGACGATACGGCAGGCCGTCATGATTTCCTGCTCACGCCATGCTCGGAAGCGACATTCCGGCATTTCTACGCGGACAAGCCGGTCCATCGCGGCTGCTTCGGCAATCTGGCTCACGCGCTCGAGCCCTATGGCATCGAGCCCGACGCCATTCCGACAGCCTTCAATATATTCATGAACGTGCCCGTCGACGGAAAGTCGGGCGCCATTGCCGTCGACCCGCCGACCACGAAGCCGGGCGACCGGATCGTCTTCGAGGCAGAGATGGACCTGATCGTCGGGCTGACGGCCTGCTCTGCCTACGATTCGAATGGCGGCACCTTCAAGCCGATCGATTACGAGATCGAGGCAGCGGGCTAAGCGGTCTCGGCGTACAGATAGGCAGGGTCGAACCTGGCGAATTCCTTTACTGCCTGCCAATCCGACGTGTAGAAATCGCCGCGGCGTATTTCGCCCAGTCCCAGATCGCGCAGCTTGCCGACCGCCCTGTTGGCGTGAATGGCGCTGACCCCGCACATGTCGGCAAGGTCGAACTGCGTAAACGGCGTGCGCAAGGTGCGGCTGACGTCGCGTCCGATCAGGTCGAGACGGGTCTGCAATTCCGAATAGACATGCGCGATGCGGCGCGGCGCATCCAGCTGTTCGAGAACTTGGATTCCCTTGCGGTGGATCGCGGCATCGAGCAGCGTCGCATGCCACATGGCCTGCGCAATGCCCGGTCGTTCGGCAATCGCTTCACGCAAAGCGCCCTGTTCGATTACGCCCACCTTCACCGGGCCGGCAGCATCGACATTATGATCGAGCGAACCAAGCGACAGGCAGTGCAGATCGACAAAGTCACCGGGTACGTACAGGCCGGTGATGAAGCGCTTTCCATCGTCCTCGATAGTCCGAAATGCAAAGCCCGAAATGAGGATGCGGCACTGCCCTGCCTTGTCATCTCGGGATACAAGGCGTGCACCGGGTTCGAAATCGTCGATCTTCTCGACAAGGTCTTCGATCGCCTGCAGGTCGTCGGCGGACAATCGGCTCCTCAGCCGGCCAGACAGAAAGTCTCCGGTCGCAGCAAAATTCGTTGTCGGGATCCCACCCCTAATCGCGTCCATGGGGTGCAAATAAGGACTACACACATCGATCGTCTATTGACGGATGTTAGCTTTCTGTTCTTTTTCGGATCTGGGCTGCAAAACCCTGATTTCGCGACCGTCGATCCGCAGACGGCCGCAGGGAAAGATCGCTCTCGCTGTACAGGTATTGCGGATCGAAACCCGCATAAGTTTCGAGCGCCTTCCGGTTGGAAACGCGGACCTCGCCGCGCTGGAAATCGGCAATGCCCCGCTTGCGCAGATGCGCGATCGCACGATTTGTGTGGACAGCGGTCGCACCGCACATATCTGCGATGTCGGCCTGCGTGAGCGGGGTGTCGAAACCATCCGGAAACGCGAGGCCGACCATCTCGAGCCGGTGCCAGAATTCGGCGAACATATGGGCGATCCGGTGGGGCACCGTGAGCTGTTCCAGCTTGACGATCTTCTGCCGATGCAATGCGGCGTCCAGCAGGGTCTGAAACCAGAACAGGCGCGCGAGGTGCGGCGTGTCCTGCATGACCTGATAGATAGCCTCGTGCGACACCTGACCGATCTGTGTCGGCCCGATGGCCTGCACGTTGTGGTCGAGCTTCTTCAGCGCAAAACAATGCAGGTCGACGAAATCTCCGGGCACGTGGAAGCTCACGACGTAGCGCCGGTCGTTTTCCTCGATCGTGCGAAGCATGAAGCCTTCGACCAATATGGTGGAATAGTCGCACTTCTTACCTCTGGCGAGCAGGATTTCCCCGCTTTCCAGCTTGGCAAACCGCTCGACCAGGCCTTCCAGCTGTGCCTTTTCGGCAGGTGACATATCGTGGCGCAAGCGCCCCATCAGGAAACGTCCGGTGGCGGGGTATTCAGCCAGTTCTTGCGCCAGATCCATACGCATTCCTTTTTCTTGGCAATGCCAGCCTGATGCAACCGTTCCAGCACGCACGAAAAAGGGCCGCCCATGACGAGCGGCCCTCTGCGTCGTGTCTGACTGTCAATTATGCGGCGACGGAGGCCGGCTTGGTATCGACCGGCGTGGTCTTCGGTTCGACCTTGCCGCCCTTCTTCTCAAACACCTTCTTGGCCACATATCCGCCCGCGCCAAGCACCAGCATGGCCGGCAGGCTCAGACGGCTGAGTACGGTTGCCGCAACAACGCCCAGGGCTGCACCGCCCGGACCGCCGATCGAACTGGTCTTCTTCGCAAGCTTGTCGCCCGCATATGCTCCGATAATCTTGCCAATCATGTAAAATCTCCTTTGCCCGAACAACGCTTGTACAAAGCCTGTGTTCCGCAAAATCGGGGCCGGAAACTATCGCGCCAGGGCGGCTTCGCGCAGCTTGGGCCCGGCCCTGTCGACCGGCACGTCGTAACGGTCAGTATAGTCTGCGAAGCACTCATGTACCTCGCCCTCGTGCAGGCCGAACTCGGCGAGCGAATAGGCGTGCGGTTGGCGCTTGCTGGCTGCCGAGCGGGCCAGATAATCTTCCATATCCGGCAGTGCCGGTTCGATCTCGAGCTTGAGGAAGCGATAGATGCGCTTCATCTGGGTCCGCCAATCGTCGTCCATGTCGTCGTAGCGTATGTCGATGGCGCGCTCTTTCGAAATGTTTTTGCGCGCATCCTGCATGGCATCGATCATACGCTGTGTGTTGCGCAGCCATGTCCGGCCGTGCGGCGCAGGCTCGACATGATCGGAATAAATGATCGTCTGGTTCCATGTAAGGGACGCAGCGCTGCCGACGACCGACTTGGGATCGCGATGCGTGAAGATAAGCCGGGCGTCGGGAAAGACCTCGAGCAGGGCTGGAAGGTCCAGCATGTGCTGCGGCGTCTTGAGCACCCAAGGCCGCAGCGAACTTTCCTGCTGCGACCAGCCGATCAGGCGCAGCAGGTTCGCCATGTGGCGATAGGCGGCAACGGCACTCTGCCCGTCGCTCCATTTCGTGAAGCTGGGGATTTGCCACTGCGCCTCGAACTTCATGCCGTAGAAGCTGGCGGCAATCAGGCCGAGCTCTTCTTCGGGCTCGTAAGGTCCGGTCGGGTGGATCGAAAGCGTGCGCGGATTGGCGAGGCGCGCAACCTTCATGATGCGCTTGGCCAGTGTCGGGCGGAAATCCTTCTTGCGGCCCGCCATCACGTCTTCGAAGCCGGGGCGCGGAACGGGGCTGATGGTCTCGAAGCTGCGGACATGCGCGAAGCGGCGGTCGCAGGACAGCAGGCGGTGGAGCCGGGTGGTGCCCGACCGCATCGGGCCGACGATGACGACGGGATTGCGGATCGGGCGCGCCAATATCTCGGGATGCCGGTCGAACCACATCTGCGCATAGAGCCGGTCGCGCAGCAGGTGGTGGATCGTCTTCATGGCGGAAAAATCGCCCGCCGCATTGAGCCGCGCCTCGCCCTTTGCCGCATCGAGCAGGTTATCGAGCGCATCCTCGAACCATCGGTCACCGAAATCGTCGAGACCATATTGCCGGGCCGCCTGCTCCATCAGCGCCTGCCGGTCCCAGCACGCCTTGTCGACCAGTCCGAGCTTGCGCCCGGCGCGAATGCCTTTGTCGACCGCGTCGATAAAGCGAGTGCGACGCGGCGGCATAAGGGTTTGTTTTTGCAAGTGTTCGTGCCTCGTTATCAGTTCGGGCTTCGGGCGAGATGCACAGGGTCAATGCGCAAAAACCGCTATCGTGCCCTCGCCCCCGTTTTCCGCACTGGCGCTGGCGACGACACTTCGGCATAGCGCGAGCCCATGCACGACATCGCCTATATCCGAGCCAATCCGAGTGACTTCGACGCTGGCCTCAAGCGCCGCGGGCACGAGCCCGTGGCCGACAAGGTCCTTGCCCTCGATACCGCCAAGCGCGAGGCGCAAACGCGCATTCAGGAAGCGCAAAGCCGCCGGAACGAAGCATCCAAGGCCATCGGTCAGGCGATGGGCCAGGGCGATACGGAAAAGGCCGAAGCGCTCAAGGCAGAGGTCGCCGGACTGAAGGCCGATATGCCCGAGATGGAGCAGGCACGAGCGTGAGGCGAGCGATGCGCTGCAGGACATGCTCGGCGCGTTTGCCCAACCTGCCCGCAGACGATGTTCCCGAAGGCGCGGACGAGGCCGACAATGTCGAAGTCGCTACTTGGGGCGAGAAGCGAGACTTCGACTTCGAGCCGAAGGAGCATGCGGATATCGGCCCCGCGCTCGGCATGGACTTCGAAACCGGTGCAGCGCTGTCCGGCGCGCGATTCACCTTCCTTCGCGGCGACATCGCCCGCCTGCACCGCGCGCTGGCGCAATGGATGCTCGACACGCAGACACGCAAGAATGGCTATACCGAATGCAACCCGCCGGTGCTGGTCGGCGACGAGGCAATGTACGGCACGGACAAGCTGCCGAAGTTTGCCGAGGATAGCTTTCAAACCACCGACGGGCGATGGCTCGTGCCCACGTCCGAAGTCCCACTGACGGCATCCGTCGCCGACCAGATTATTCCCGAACCCGTCGAGCCGATGCGGCTGACCGCGCACACGCTGTGCTTTCGCAGCGAGGCGGGTTCTGCCGGACGCGATACGCGCGGCTTCATTCGCCAGCACCAGTTCGAGAAGGTCGAGCTGGTCAGCATCTGCCGACCAGAGGACAGCGAGGCAGAGCATGAGCGGATGACCGGATGCGCGGAAGGCATCCTTAAGACGCTCGGCCTGCCGTATCGCAAGATGCTGCTGTGTACCGGCGACATGGGCTTCGGTGCGCGCAAAACCTACGATCTGGAGGTGTGGTTGCCCGGACAAGGCGCCTATCGCGAAATTTCATCCTGCTCGAACACGGGCGATTTCCAGGCGCGGAGAATGAACGCGCGCTATCGCCCCGAGGGCGAGAAGAAGACGCGCTTCGTCCATACGCTCAACGGTTCGGGACTGGCAGTGGGCCGCACGCTGGTGGCGGTGATGGAGAACTACCAGTACGCCGATGGCAGTGTGCGTGTGCCCGACGTGCTGGCGCCGTATATGGGCGGTGTCGACCGGATCGACCCGCAGGCATGAAGATCCTCCTCACAAATGACGATGGCATCCACGCACCGGGCCTCGAGGTGCTGGAAGAGATCGCCCGCAGCTTCTCCGACGACATCTGGATTTGCGCGCCGGATGAAGAGCAGTCGGGCATGGGCCACGCCCTTACCCTGACCAGGCCTGTGCGCCTGCGCCAGCATGACGAGCGGCGCTTCTCCGTCACCGGAACGCCCACCGACAGTGTCACCATGGGCCTGCGCCAGGTTATGGACGGACCACCAGACGTCATCCTGTCCGGCGTCAATCGCGGCGCGAACCTTGGCGATGACATTACCTATTCCGGCACTGTCTCCGCCGCGATCGAGGGCGCACTGGCGGGCATTCGCTCCATCGCTCTGAGCCAGGTCATCGGGCGCGACGATGCGGGGCTCGACATGTCTTTCGCCGCTGCGCGAGAATGGGGCGCGAAGGTGCTGGCTCCCTTGCTCGACACTCCGCTTCCCGAGCGCACGCTGGTAAATGTCAACTTCCCGCCGCGCGCGCCTGCGGACATCAAGGGCATCCGCGCAGTCGCTCAAGGGTTTCATGATTACTCTCGCGGCACTGTCGTGGAAGGCCGCGATCCGCGCGGGTTTCAATACTACTGGTTCGGTTTGCAGGCGATCGAGCACACGCCCGACCACGGCACGGACCTGGAAGCCATCGCGGACGGGTATGTTGCCGTTACTCCTTTGCAACTCGACCTGACGCATCACGCATCACTGATTGCGCTCGGGAAGCGGTTCGGCGGTTGAGCGCTATTGACCCCACGGGCCGCTTTGCGCACCTAGGGCGCGAATGAGCGAACGTATCGAGCTTGAAAGCGTCGGCGGGTCAAGGCCGCGCACCTATCGCGGGCCGCGCTTTCGCCCTCTTCGCCGCGCGACGAGAATACCTGTCTGGGGCGATCTTGGCATTCGTATCGGGCTGGCGCTGTTCCTGATTTTCGTCGTGGTCATGATCCATTGGTGGGATCGCGAAGGGCTGGTCGACAATCTGGACGGCGAAGTCAGTTTCTCCGACGTCATCTATTTCACGATGATTTCGATCACCACGACCGGCTTCGGCGATATCGCGCCGATATCCGACCGTGCGCGTTTGGTAGAGGCGGTTATCGTGACACCGATCCGCTTTGCCGTCTTCTTCATCTTCGTGGGCACTGCCTACAATTTTATCATCAAGCGCAGCTGGGAGAAATGGCGCATGGCCCGCATCCAGGAAAAGCTGTCCGACCACATTGTGGTTCTCGGCTTCGGCATCTCCGGCTCCGAGGCGGTCGACGAATTGGTCGAGCGCGGCATCGACCCGTCGTGCATCGTCGTCATCGACCCCAGCGAGGACCGCCTGGCCCAAGCCGAGGCGATGGGCTGCAACATCATGGCTGCCGATGCCACGCGCGACGAGACCCTGCGCGCTGTCCGCATCGCCAACGCCAAGAACGTGCTGGTCTCTGCCGGGCGCGACGACACGTCGATCCTGATCGTCCTGACCGTGCGCGCCATGGCCCCCAACACGCCGATCAGCGTGGTGGTGCGCGCGGCCGACAACGAATTGCTCGCACGGCAGGCAGGCGCCAACAATGTCATCAACCCGGTGCGCTTTACCGGCCTCTTGCTGGCGGGCAGCGCGCGCGGCGAACATATCGCGGACTATCTGGCCGATCTCGCCAGTGTCTCGGGCCGCGTGCAGCTGGTCGAGCGCGAGCTTGGCGAGGACGAGGTGGGCTGTGCGATCAGCGATCTGGTCAGCGGCGGACGGGGCCTGCGCATCTACCGCGACGGACGCGCCATCGGCTTCTGGGAAGAGGAATGCCAGAACCTTCAGGCAGGCGACATCATCGTGGAGATCGTCGCCACACCCAGCGGAACGACCAGGGGCGATGGGCACGGCAAATAACGTGCCGTGACCTGGCCAGCCTTACGGCATGTACGCGTGCACCAGCCCCATCGCGGTGTAGAACAGCAGCCAGTAGATACCGTCGATCCAGAACAGCGGCCGCTTTGCGTCCTGATACAGGTAGATCGTCCACAAGGCCGGCAGGATGAAGCCCAGCGCCACGCCAAACGCCGTCAGCACCTTGACCACGACCGACAGCTCCTGCGCATAGGTAGCGAAGGTATGGGCCAGCGTCCAGCTGGCGAGCAGCGACAAAAGGAACGTCAGCCCGTAGGTCTTGACCATGTTGGTCTGCTGAATGTCTTCCGTTGTCTTGCCCAGCGCCGCCATCCAAGCCTTGCCGACAACCGGGCCGTACCAGATGCCGCCGACCACGAAGCCCGCCAGCGCTGCCAGCACGACGGCCAGCCAGTTTACGTCGAATACATCCATGTCCCCAATCCCTTCCCTGTGCCGACCCACCGCGACGCTAGCGCAATCGGGACGTTCCGTGTAGGGGCGCACGCGCAAACCCCACGGACACCTGGACATGACTGCCTCCACCACTTCGATCCCCGACCAGAAAAAGGTCGGCATGGTCTCGCTCGGCTGCCCCAAGGCGCTAGTCGACAGCGAACGCATCCTCACCCGCTTGCGCGCCGACGGCTATGCCATGAGCCCGGATTATGCAGGTGCGGACGTGGTGCTGGTGAACACTTGCGGCTTTCTGGACAGCGCAAAGGAGGAGAGCCTGCAGGCCATCGGCGAAGCGATTGCCGAGAATGGCCGTGTAATCGTGACCGGCTGCATGGGCGAAGAAGCCGACGCCATCCGCGCCGCGCATCCTAGCGTGCTGGCAGTGACCGGCGCACATCAATACGAGGCCGTAGTCGATGCGGTGCACGAGCACGCACCGCCCAGCCAGGGCCCCTATATCGACCTGATACCGCAGCCCGACATCAAGCTGACGCCGCGGCATTACAGCTATCTCAAGATTTCCGAGGGCTGCAATCACTCCTGCGCCTTCTGCATCATCCCGGACCTGCGCGGCAAACTGGCCAGCCGCCGTATCGATGCAGTCCTGCGCGAGGCGGAGAAGCTGGTTGCTGCCGGCACGAAGGAACTCCTGGTCATCAGCCAGGACACCAGCGCTTACGGTGTCGATACGCGGCACGAGGCCAAGTCGTGGAAGGGCCGGGAAGTGCGCGCGCATATGACCGACCTCGCACGGGAGCTGGGTCAGTTGGATATCGGCGATGGCCGCCCGCCATGGGTGCGGTTGCATTACGTTTATCCGTATCCGCATGTCGATGCGGTCATTCCGCTGATGGCCGACGGACTGCTGACGCCCTATCTCGACATCCCCTTCCAGCACGCCAGCCCGAAGATCCTGCGCGCGATGCGGCGACCGGCGAATGAGGCAAAGGTGCTGGAACGGCTACGCGGTTGGCGTGCGGTGTGTCCTGACATTGCCATCCGTTCCAGCTTCGTGGTCGGCTTTCCGGGCGAAACCGAAGAAGACTTCCAGTACCTGCTCGACTGGCTGGAAGAAGCCCAGCTCGACCGCGTGGGCGCGTTCCGTTTCGAACCGGTCGAAGGCGCGCGGGCCAATGCTCTGCCCGATCCGGTGCCCGAGGAGCTGAAGGAAGAGCGCTTTGCCCGCGTCATGGAAGTGACCGAACGCATCAGCGCGGCCAAGCTGCAGGGCAGGATCGGCAAGATTATCCCGGTCATAGTGGACGAAGTCGGCGCGCCGGACGAGGACGGCGACATCGGTGCGACAGGCCGCAGTCAGGCCGATGCGCCGGAGATCGACGGGGCAGTCTACTTGCGCGATGTCGGTGACCGATGCGCACCGGGCGACATCCTCCAGGTCCAGATCGAGGACGCAGACGCACACGACCTGTTCGGAGTGCCCGCCTGACGCCGCGGCGTTAGCAGACTGTTCGGACCAAATCCTACCGGCCCCTTAACCACTGCACACGGCGATACTGCGTGATCGAACTTAGAAAACTGCCCTCACGTTGAAACATTTTTAATCATGTCGTGAGCATAGGGGCAGGCGATGAACGCCGCCCGCCCCTCCGCCGACAAGCGCATAGCGCGTGTCGCCGCTCGTCTCGGTCTGCCGACCGAGGTGACCGAGAGGCTGCAAAATCTGCTCGCGGCAACGTTGATCGCATTCGCGTTGTTCTTCGGCCACATCCTCGATCCGATCGACCAATTGAGCTGGGCCACTCAGTCCCGATTGGTCGAGACGGAGCCGTCGGGCGAAATTGTCTTCGCGAGTACCGAAGTAAATTTGGCCGACCCGGCGACGCCCGAACGTAGGCTCGCTTTGGCAGAGGCTCTCCTGAAGCTGGACGAGCAAGGCGTTGGCCGCGTCTACATCGATATCCCCATCACGCAGCTATCGGCGTCAGCAGTGGCAGACGAGCGCCTAGCCGCCGCACTCGACGCACTCGGACCACGTGCGGTGCTGGTCGATCATATCGATACGATGGGCATCGGCGCTGAACGATATTTACAGACGCACCCCAGCATTGGTGGGGCGACGAAGCGCGTTGTTTCCGAACGCTCGTCCAACTTTCTCGGTTTCGCCTGGTATCGCGCCTACTCACACGAAACTCGTGAGGGTACCTTTCAGTCTTTCGCAGCATCGCTTGGTGGAGTGAATAGGGCTGATTTCGATCGCTTTCCGATCGACTACTCGATTCCGGTCGACGACCTTCCCACAGCTCCGCTCAAGGATCTCGCAAACGATGAAGGCTCCGTCCAACTCGCTGGACGAACTGTCGTCATCGGCGAAGACAGTGGCGCAGATGTGGTGGTTCAGCGCGTGCCCGGCCGGTACTCGGTGCCCTACACTTACGTCGATATATATGGCGCTGAAACTCTAAAGTCCGGACGTACCTACTTTGTGTCAGCTTTGCCGGCATTGCTCACTTTTGCTCTGTTTCTTGGAGCGCTGCTGTGGCGTGCACAAGGAGCCAAAGAACGTCGTTTAGCATACGGTCTTGCCGTAGCTTCCCTTCCGCTCGCAATAGTGTTCGGCGCGGTATTTGGCGTACGGATGGAACTATCCTACTGCGGCTTCCTGCTTGTCGCATATTCGGGTTTTCGTTGGCGCGCTTGGTGGAAAAACAGGCTGGCTTTGACCGACAGCGAAACCGGTCTGCCAAAGCTTCGAGCTCTTGAATTGGCGATTGCGACGGACATCCATGCTCGCGGCCATCTCGTCGTCGCGCGTATTCATGGCTACGAACACGTGCTGAAGACCCTTCCGCGCATTGTACGGATTCAATACGTACTCAAGGTTGTCGAGCGTCTGCGCGCTTCAGATACAGAGCAGAACGTTTACGCCGAGGGACATCATCTCGCCTGGCACTCGCGCGAGGACGATGCGCAAACCCTTATCGAGCATCTCGAAGGCCTGCGAGCGATGTTCGCCGCGCCCCTTAGTGTTGCAGGTTCATCGGTCGACGTTGGCATTAGTTTCGGAGTGGCGCGCCTCGATGGTGATCCCGCTGCTCGATTGGGGGCTGCAGTCGCAGCTGCCGAGGAAAGTTCCGAAGCCCTTCAACCAATCAAGATTGCGGAAAGCAATTCGCGCTTCGATGAGCTTTGGGACATCTCACTGCGCGCCCGCATCGACGAGGCAATGGCGGCAGGCGAAATTTTTTGCGTGTACCAGCCGAAGATCGATACGCGTACCGGTACCATGACCGGAGTCGAAGCTCTCGTCCGGTGGCAGGATCCGGCGCGCGGGTTCATCCCGCCCATGCACTTTATCGCCCAATGCGAGAAGGCGGGACGCATGGAAGCGCTGACCCAATATGTGTTCGAGCACGCCTGCGCTGCTGGCCGCTTGATGCATTTCCGCGGACGTTCCATCAGCATGGCAGTTAACATCTCCGCCACGCTACTGGCCGACATGCGCATCGTCGGTCATCGTCCGCAATGTGCTTCAGGCGTCGGGCTTCGACGCGCGCTTCCTGATACTCGAGGTGACAGAGACATCCCGCATCGGCGATCTGGCCACTGCCGAGATGGTGTTGAACGAGCTTCGCGGCTTGGGCGCGCGAATCTCCATGGATGATTTCGGTGTCGGAGAAACCAACTTCGAAACCCTTTTCGAACTGCCCTTCGACGAGGTAAAGATCGATCGCCTGTTCATCGCGAACATGGCCAAGAGCGCAAAGGCGAAGGCGATCGTTACGAGCGTGGTGAACATGGGACGTGACGCGCGAATTGGAGTCGTTGCAGAGGGTGCCGAAGACGTCGAGACCGTGAAAATGCTTACGGAAATCGGCTGCACGCATGTGCAGGGCTACGTGCTTGCAAGACCCATGAGCTTGGAGAACCTGATAGATTTCAACGCCCTGCAGTCAGAAGGTGCGCGAAAAGCATAGTTAACGCTTTACAAACATCTATGGTTAACAGATAGATAAGCCCTGTCTTTCAACAGGAGGCTTATTATGTTCAGGTTTTGGGATTGGCTTCTCGGCCGCAAGTAATTTTTTACTAGAGATTAAGGGGGCTCCGTTTCGGGGCCCCTTTTCTTTTCTGCGGAGTGCGCGGGCATCGGGCACGCAATCGCGTTCCGCCCGTTCGCCACACATGACCCTCACCATCGATACGAAGTTCAGCTTCGAACTGCCGCGCGTCACCGACATTCTGTTGCAGTTCGAGGCCGCACACATCCCCGAGCAGCATATCGTGTCGCACGATACCAAGCTCACCCCTTCCGAACATCAGGCTTGGGTTCCGGCACAGGACGCGATCGGCGAACGCATCTGGGTCCGCGCCGAAGGCAAGTTCGAAGTCGCCTACCAGGCCGAGGTCGAGATACGCCGGCAGTTGGCCGATCTTTCGGCGCTCCGGCAATTGCAGGCGCACGACATGCCGGGCGAGGTGGTCCAATACCTGTTCGACAGCAGATACATCCCGGCCGACCGCTTCCAGACCTTCGTCGAGGACGAGTTCGGCGGCACGAGCGGCGGTGCGCGCATTGTCGCGATCCGTGAGTGGTTGGAGCAGAACTTCATCTACACGCCCGGCGTCTCCGGCCCCGAGACCGGGGCATTGGACACCTTTGTCGAGCGGCGCGGTATCTGCCGCGACTACAGCCATGTGCTGGTCGCGCTTGCCCGTGCCAGCGCCATCCCGGCGCGCTACGTCGCCTGCTACGCGCCCGGGGTGGAGCCACCTGATTTTCACGCCATCGCCGAAGTCTTCCTCGACGATCCGCAAACCGATGGCGGCGGGACGTGGCAGCTGGTGGACGGCACAGGCATGGCCGACCCTGCGAAGACGGTGAAGATCGGCGTGGGGCGCGACGCAGCCGACGTCAGCTTTCTGACCAGCTTCGGGCGCAACACCTTCCTCGACAAGTCCGTCACCGTTACGCACAGCTGACACGAATAGGAATGCGATGCACTGGCGCCCGGACGGCGCGCCTGTTAGTCGATTGCCGCATGGAGACAAGGATGGCGGCAGGGGCTGAATGAGCGAGATCGGCTTTACGGCGGACCGGATGCTGTTGTTCGGCGCGACGGGCGACTTGTCACAGCGTATGCTTCTGCCCTCGCTATGCGCCTTGCATACGGACGAGCTGCTCGCCCCTGACCTGAAGATTGTGGCCACCGCGCGCTCCAAGATGGAAACGCGCGAATTTCGCCAGTTTGCGCGCGAGGCGCTGGAAAAGCACCTGCCGAAGAATAGGCGCGGTCCGATGGCCGACTTTCTCAACCGCATCACCTACGTGCCGGTCGATGCGACCACGCCCGAGGGCTATGACGAGCTGGCCAAGGCCGTGGGAGACTATGACGGGCTGGCCATCTTCCTCTCCACTGCGCCAAGCCTATTCGAGCCCACGATCGCCGGGCTGGAGCGTGTCGGCCTGACCAGGGGCAACGCCCGGATTGCGCTGGAAAAGCCGCTCGGCACCGATCTCGCCTCCAGTTGCGAGATCAACGATGCGGTCGCCAAGGCTTTCAGCGAAGACCGCATCTTCCGCATCGACCACTATCTCGGCAAGGAGACGGTGCAGAACCTGCTGGCCCTTCGCTTTGCAAACATCCTGCTCGAGCCCGTGTGGAACTCTAATTATATCGAGCATGTCCAGATCACTGTGGCCGAGACGGTCGGGCTGGAATCGCGCGTGGCCTATTACGACGACAGCGGCGCGCTGCGCGACATGGTGCAGAACCACATGCTTCAGTTGCTCGCACTGGTCGCGATGGAGCCGCCCACGAATTTCGACGCGACCGCCGTGCGTGACGAAAAGGTCAAGGTCCTGCGCGCCTTGCGCCCTATCGCGGCGAACGAGGCGGTCACCGGCCAGTACCGCGCAGGCGCTGTCGATGGGCAGAGCGTGCCCGGCTATGACGAGGAACTGGGCAAGGAGCAGCGACACCGAAACCTATGTCGCCCTCAAGGCCCATGTCGACAATTGGCGCTGGCGCGGGGTGCCCTTCTACCTTCGCCACGGCAAACGCATGCCGCAGCGCGTGACAGAAATCGTCGTGCAGTTCCGCTGCATCCCGCACTCGATCTTCGAAGCGCGCGGGGCGAAGACCGAGCCCAACCGGCTGGTCATCGAAATCCAGCCGCAGGAGAACATTCAGCTGACGATGATGGCGAAGGTGCCGGGCCTCGCGAGCGAAGGGTTGCGTCTGCGGCCCGTCCCGCTCGACATCGCCATGCCGGATGCCTTCTCGGACACGGTGCGCCGCATTGCATACGAACGTCTGCTGCTCGACCTGGTACACGGCGACCAGACGTTGTTCGTCCGACGCGACGAGGTCGAGGCGCAGTGGGAATACATCGACCACGTGCGCGCAATCTGGGCGGAAAACGAAACCGTGCCCAAGACCTACGCCGCCGGCACATGGGGGCCGAGCGCCGCAGTCGCTCTGGCGGAACGCGACGGGGTGACCTGGCATCATGACTAAGCCGCTGAACGATACAGTCCACCGCGTGACGCAGCGCGTCATCGAAAACTCGCGGGGGTCGCGGGGGCAGTATCTCGACCTGATGGAGCGCGAGGGCGAGCGCCAGGTGGATCGTCATTCGCTGTCCTGCTCGAACCTCGCCCATGCCTTTGCCGGTGCGGAAGAGGATCAGGCGGCGATCATGGCTGCACGCGGCCCGAACCTGGGCGTGGTGACGGCTTACAACGACATGCTGTCGGCCCATCAGCCGTATTATCGCTATCCAGAACGCATGAAGATATGGGCGCGCGAAGTCGGTGCCACGGTGCAGGTCGCGGGCGGCACGCCCGCCATGTGCGACGGCGTGACCCAGGGCGAGGCGGGCATGGAACTCTCGCTCTTCAGCCGCGATGCGATCGCCTTGTCGACCGTGGTCGCGCTCAGCCATGCGATGTATGATGGCGTGGCCCTGCTCGGCATTTGCGACAAGATCGTGCCGGGCCTGCTGATGGGCGCGCTGCGGTTCGGGCACCTGCCTGCCGTGTTCGTGCCGTCCGGCCCGATGGGTACCGGCATCTCCAACAAGGAAAAGCAGCGCACCCGCCAGCTCTATGCCGAGGGCAAGGTCGGGCGCGAGGAGTTGCTGGCGAGCGAGATGGGCAGCTACCATTCGCCGGGCACCTGCACGTTTTACGGCACGGCGAACTCCAACCAGATGATGATGGAGATGATGGGCCTCCACATCCCCGGCGCGGCCTTCGTGCAGCCGGGTGCGAAGCTGCGCCAGCAGCTCAGCCGCGCTGCGACACACCGATTGGCAGCGATCGGCGAAGGCGGGGACGACTTCCGTCCCCTAGCTCGCGTCGTCGACGAAAAGGCCATCGTGAATGCCGCCATCGGCCTGCTGGCGACGGGAGGCTCGACCAATCACGCCATCCACATCCCCGCCATGGCGCGCGCGGCAGGAATCAGGTTCGACTGGACCGACCTTGCCGAACTGTCGAGCGCGGTGCCGCTGGTGGCCCGGGTCTATCCCAACGGGTCGGGCGACGTGAACCATTTCCACGAGGCGGGCGGCATGGGCTTCGTCATCGGCACGCTGCTCGACGAAGGGCTGGCGCATGGCGATATCCTGACCGTGTGGGACGGAGGTTTCAGCGCCTATGCGAAGGAGCCCGGCATGGATGGTGACGACCTTGTCTGGCGCGATCCGGGGCCGAGCGGCGATGCCGAGATGCTGCGCCCAGCCTCGGACCCCTTCCAGGCCGATGGCGGCATGCGGCTGGTGCAGGGCAATTTGGGACGCGCCTGCTTCAAATCCTCCGCCGTCGAGCGCGAGCGCTGGACCATCGAAGCGCCCTGTCGCGTCTTCGAAGACCAGCCGAGCGTGGCCGAAGCTTTCAAGAAGGGCGAACTGGACCGCGACGTGGTCGTGGTCGTCCGCTTCCAGGGACCGCGCGCCAACGGCATGCCCGAACTGCACAAGCTGACGCCGGTGCTCGGCGTGTTGCAGGACCGCGGCTACCGTGTGGCGTTGGTCACCGATGGGCGCATGTCCGGAGCGAGCGGCAAGGTGCCTGCGGCGATCCACTGCACGCCGGAGGCACTGGGCGGCGGACCACTGGCACGCTTGCGCGATGGCGACGTGGTGCAGGGTGTGCGCCGATACCGGCACGCTCTCGACTACCGCCGATCTCGAGTCGCGCGATGCGGCACCCGAGCCGGATCAGGGCACGGGCATGGGCCGCGAACTTTTCGCCATGTTCCGCGCGCAGGCGGACGGGGCGGAACAGGGTGCCAGCTCGATGCTGGCCGTGGCGGGGCTGTAGACGATGGAACTGGTCAGCGTAGACATTGGCGGAACGCACGCACGCTTCGCCATCGCGACGATCGCGGATGACGGCACGATCGATCTGGGCGAGCCGGAGACGATCCACACCGAGGATCACGCCAGCTTCCAGACCGCTTGGGAGGACTTCCGCGATCGGATGGGCGGTTCCCTGCCCCCGCGCGTGGCCATGGCCATCGCAGGTCCGGTCGGCGGCGATGTCATTCGCTTTACCAACAACCCGTGGATCATCCGTCCGGCGCTGGTGAAAGAGAAGCTGGGCGTCGACAGCTACCGCATCGTCAACGACTTCGAGGCGGTGGCGCATGCCGTCGCCAATGTCGGCGACGATCAATTCATCCACCTCACCGGACCGGACAAGCCGCTCGCCCCGACCGGTCGCCTCAGCGTGCTGGGACCAGGCACGGGCCTTGGCGTGGCGCATCTCTATCGCGAGGCAGATGGCACCTACCGCGTGTCGGCGACCGAAGGCGGACATATCGATTTTGCGCCGCTTGACCAGATCGACGACGCCATCCTTGCCCGCTTGCGCAAGCGTCATACGCGCGTCTCGGTGGAGCGCGTGGTGGCCGGGCCTGCCATCTCCGACATCTACCAGACGCTTGCCGCGATGGAGGGACGACCCGTCACGGACGAGGACGACATCGCTATCTGGACGCGCGGACAGGATGGATCGGACAGCCTCGCCGCGGCCGCCGTGGACCGTTTCTGCATGTCGCTCGGCAGCGTGGCGGGCGACATCGCCCTGGCGCAGGGGGGCTTTGGCGGCGTGGTGATCGCAGGCGGGCTTGGTTACCGCATTCGGGAAACACTGCTGACATCGGGCTTTGCCGAACGGTTCAAGGCCAAGGGCCGGTTTCAGGAGCTGATGGCCTCGATCCCCGTCAAGCTCATCACTCACCCGCAGCCGGGTCTTTATGGCGCCGCAGCGGCATTCGCGAGGGACAACATGTGACCGACATCGCCGACATCATGCAGACCGCGCCGGTCATCCCGGTGATCGTAGTCGACGAAGTGGAGCATGCGGTGCCGCTGGCCCGCGCGCTGGTAGCGGGCGGTTTGCGCGTCCTGGAAGTGACCCTGCGCACGCCTGCTGCACTCGATGCGATCCGCGCCATGAAGGGCGTGGACGGAGCCATCGTCGGAGCCGGGACGGTCACCAACGAGAGCGAACTGGACGATGCGTTGGCGGCAGGCAGCGAATTCATCGTCTCGCCCGGGCCTCACGGAGCCGCTGGGCAAGGCAGCGATTGCCAAGGGCGTGCCTTTTCTGCCGGGGATCGCCAATGCCGGCGACATCATGCGTGGACTCGACATGGGGCTGACGCATTTCAAATTCTTCCCGGCGATGGCGGCGGGTGGGCTTCCCGCCCTCAAAGCTCTGGCTGCACCGTTCGGGCAGTGCCGATTTTGTCCGACAGGTGGTGTAACGCTCGACAATGCGCCCGAATGGCTCGGCTTCGATCCGGTTCTGTGCGTCGGCGGAAGCTGGGTTGCGCCTCGCGGTCCGGTGGACGAAAACGCAGTCGAACAGGCCGCGCGCGAGGCTTCGGCGCTCGGCGGCTAGCCTGTCCGCCGCGGGTTTTCCGGCGCGAAGGTCCAGATCGTTTCGTCCTTCTCTTCGGCAAGGACGTGCCTGAATGCCGCCGACATTGACCGGCTGGCCAGCCAGCAGGCTATCTACCATCCGAGCAGCATCGCTGCGGGAAAGGTCCGCACCCAGATCAATGGCGATGAGCGTGGTCACCTCGATCCAGAGGGCCGGACGATGGGCAGTTGAGAGCGACATCGGACGATAAGCACCGCCTGGACCACGCTCGCTCGTACTCCTCGCGCGCCATCGCCTCGATGCTGTCTAGCATGGTTGCAAGCTGGCGAGCCGACGCGGCAACGCCCTGCGCATCGATGGCGTCGGTCTTGGCCAACGCCTGCCGCAGTCGCACGCGGTCGTAGCTTGCATCGTCGTTGGAAGGGTCGCGAGCTATTGGGAAGCCGCATTGCTCCGCGATCTCGACCAGTTCGGCCCGCCGCCAGCTCAAGTAGTGGTCGCAGCACGCTCAGCCCGGTGTCCGCCATCGTCGTTGCAGCGCGTACTCCGGCGAGGCCGGCCAGACCGCTGCCCCGGTTCGCCCGCATCAGGAACGTCTCTGCCTGGTCGTCGGCGTGGTGCGCGGTACAGACATGCGTAAAACCCCGCCGCTTGGCCCAATCACCCAGCGCCGCGTACCGGGCCCGGCGCGCCTCGGCTTGGATATTGCCAGAGCCGACTTCGACGGTCAGCACCTCGTGCGGCACGCCGAGTGTCTCGCATACCTTCGTGGCATCAGCAGCTTCAGCCAACGCTTTCGGGCCTCAGGCCATGATCTACTGTCGCCGCTTCCACCCTGCCCGGCAAAGCAGCATGGGCAAGCAAGAGCAGAGCCAGACTGTCCGGCCCGCCCGAATATGCGATGCCCAGCGCCTCGCGCTCGGCCAGACGTCCCAGCGCATCGAGATCCGCCCGGAAGCGCGCGACGCATTCCGGGTCCGGCGTCATGTCAGCCGCACGTCACCTTGCTGCGCGCCGTCGCGTATTTTCCGCTCAGGCGGCCTGTGGCGAGCGCAGGATAGGTGTCGGCAAATTCGGACAGGGCGATGCAGGCGCGGTCGCTGTCGTCCAGCGCAATCATGGCTTCGGCCAGGTAAAGCAGGCTGTCGCCAGCGCGCGCGCCGCCCTTGTCGGCCTGGTAGTTCTGCAGGAACCACGGCGCGGCGTCGCCCGGCTTGCCATCATCGAGATAGGCGCGGCCCAGCAAGTTGCGCCCGAAGCTGGTGCGCGAATGGTTGGGATAGCGCTCGACGAACAGGGTCAGTTGCTGCTGCGCCTCGGGAAAGAAGCCGGCATCCCACAGGCGGTAACCGTAGGAATATTCGTCATCGCCCGCATCGTCGGTCTGCGGCTTGGCGATGGCCTGCACCGCCGCAACGCGGGCCGGATCGGGTGCCGCGGCGGCTGGCGCGGGAGTCGTCGCAGCAGGCTCGGGCTCGGGCGCATTGACCGCTTCCAGCGCGTCGATGCGCTCTTCGAGCAGGCGCATCGCATTGGTGCCGACTTCGTATTGAGCGGTCAGGCGCTGCAGCGATGCTTCCACCGCATCGAGCCGTGCGAGAATGTCGGTCACCGCGCCGGTCGATGTGCTCGGCACGGCCGATTGTGGCGTCGTGGGCTGCGCGCTGATCTCGGGCTCGAAATAGCGTCCGTCGCCGCCGGGGAAGACCTTGCGCTGGAGAGCGCGGATTTCGGCTTCCACCTTGCGCAGGCGCTGTTCGTCGTTGTCCTGCGCGGCGACCGGGGATGTCGCGGTAAAGCCGAGGGCCAGAAGGCCCAGCCCTGCGGCGCGTGCACTGCGTGCGATCATATGAATTGCGAAGCTCCCGTCTGATTGAGCGTAAAAGGGTCGCCTACTGCGGCGAAGCTGTCGATGGCCTGAAGCCTACTGTGCGCCAGTTACCGGCGTGGGGGTAGCGGGTGTCTCGCTGCGCGCCAGCAAAGCCTCGGCAGTCACCGGCACATCGCGCACCACAGTGTCCTCCTCGGTCAGCTTGGGCACGCTTTGTCCGCCGATCGTGATGGCTAGCGCATAGGGGCGACCGGTCCAGACCTGCGGCCCGTCCGCGTCCGCGGGAATGGTGTAGCTGTCGCCCGTATTCATCTGCGCCTCGTACAACCGCTCTCCGCTGGCGTCGTAAAACTTGACCCAGGTGCCGTCCATTTCGCTGGTGAAGACGACCGGACCGCTGGGCTGTTGCCGGCTCGGGCGTTGCGTCCGCTGCGGCGTCGTTCTGTGCGACCTGTTCGGTCTCGTCCTGCAAGGGCGCGGGGCCGAGGCCGGGGCGGAAATAACTGGAATAAAAGGCATAGATCCCTGCAAGCAACAGCACTGCCGCCAGCACGCCGAACCATGCAAGCCCGCGTCCGGGAACGCGTGCCGGATCGCCCGGCTCGAACTTGGCCGGCTGATCTACAGCTTGCGGATCGCGATGCGACAATTCCTCGCGCACCTGATCGAGCGCCTCTGCCTCGTCGATGCCGACCAGTCGCGCGTAGGTGCGCGTGAAGCCGATCGCGTAGGTGCGCGAGGGCAGCGCGGCGAACGCGTTTTCTTCTATCTGTTTGAGATGCCGCGCCTGGATGCGCGTTTCGGCCGAGACCTGGTCGAGCTCCAGTCCTTTCTCCAGCCTTGCTTCGCGAAGGCGATCGCCGATGCGGCTGGTCGATCCGGTCTCTTCTTCCGGCTCGATGATAGGGTCTTCGTTGTCCATGCGTATCCCGATTAAACAGCCCTGTTCGCCCGCGCGGACAGTGGGAGCGCAGCGCCACGCATGTCAAGCGTTGCGAGGTCAGTCCACCTCGATGTCGTTCGCCTGCGCCCACTCGGTCAGCGCGGCGCGCATGTCGGGTGGAGGGCTGAGCATCCATTGCTGCATCTGCGCGGTGAGGTCGGGCAGATACACCTTGCGCACCAGTTCCTTGATCGGGCCGACGGCGGCAGGCGTGATGGAAAACCGCGTGTAGCCGAGGCCCATGAGCGCCAGCGCCTCGAGCCTGCGCCCGCCCATTTCGCCGCACACGCGCGATGCGCACCCGGCTGCCGAGCATCTGCTTGGCGATGCGGGCCATGAAGCGCAGGATCGAGGGGCTGAGCCAGTCGTAACGCTGCGCCAGCTTCGGGTTCGCGCGGTCGGCAGCGAAGAGGAACTGCGTCAGATCGTTCGTGCCGACCGAGATGAAAGACAGTTTGGGCAGCAGCTGGTCGAGCACTTCGGCAAGCGAGGGCACTTCGAGCATGCAGCCGTATTCGATCTGCTCGGGCAGCAGTTTGCGGCGGTCGCGCAGGAATTGCGCCTGTTCCTCGAAGATCGCCTTAGCCGCGTCGAATTCCCACGGCTCCGATACCATGGGGAACATGACCGACAAGGTGCGCCCCGATGCCGCTTCCAGCAGCGCGCGGGCCTGCGCCTTGAGCAGCCCTTCGCGCTCGAGGGACAGGCGCAGGGCGCGCCAGCCCATGGCAGGGTTTTCGTCCTTTTCGGCCGTGTCATTGGCCAGATAAGGCACCGCCTTGTCGCCGCCGATATCGACTGTGCGAAAAATCACCCGCTTGCCGTCCGCCGCGTCCAGAACGTCGCGGTACAGCCGCATCTGCCGCTCACGCGCGGGCAAAGTCGACGAGACGAGGAACTGGAACTCGGTCCGGAACAGGCCGATCCCGTCCGCACCGGTCAATTGCAGAGCGCTCACATCGTCGCGCAAACCGGCATTGATCATCACCGTAATACGCGTGCCATCGCGCGTGAACGGTTCGACATCGCGGAGTTCGGCATAGGCAGCGGCACGCGCGCGGCTTTTCGTAAAACGCGCGTCGAAGGCTTCCAGCAGCGGTTGCGACGGACGCAAGGTGACCGTGCCCTTGTCGGCATCGATCAACACCTCGTCACCTTCGGAAACGCGCGAGCGCACGCGCTCCACACGGCCGAGCACCGGCACGCCCATGGCCCGAGCGACGATGACCACATGCGCGGTCAGCGAGCCTTCCTCCAGCACCACACCCTTCAGGCGCCGCCGGTCGTATTCCAGTAATTCCGCCGGACCCAGATTGCGCGCGAACAGGATCGTGTCGCGCCGCAGTCCTTGCGAAGCGGCAGTGCCGAGCTGGCCCGACACGATCCGCAGCAGCCGGTTCGACAAATCCTCCAGATCGTGCATCCGGTCGGCCAGCAGCGGATCGTCGATCTCGCGCATGCGCATCCGGGTGCGTTGCTGCACCCGCTCGATGGCGGCCTCTGCCGTCAGTCCGCTGTCGATGGCCTCGTTGATCCGGCGCGCCCAGCCCTCGTCGTACGCGAACATCTTGTAGGTCTCGAGCACCTCGACATGCTCGCCGCCCTTGCCGAATTCGGGTTCGCGACCCATGGCGTCGATCTGGTCGCGCATTTTGTCGAAAGCGCGGAAGACGCGCTGGCGTTCGGCCTCGGTGTCCTCGGCCATGACCTGGTCGATCTCGATGCGCGGCTGGTGGAAGACGGCATGTCCCGCCGCCAGCCCCTTCACCAAGACGAGCCCATCGATCACTTCGCATTCGGTAGAGACTTCGTCGAGATCTATCGCGTCCTGATCGTCGACCAGTTCCTTATGCGCGATCAGCTCGGACAGGATCATGGCCGTGGTCTGCAACGCCTCGATTTCGACGTCCTCGTACCGGCGCGGCTCGACATGCTGCACGCACACGACCCCAACCGCGCGCTCGCGATAGACGATGGGCACACCGGCAAAGCTGTGAAACTTCTCCTCGCCCGTTTCGGGGCGATAGAGGAAGTCGGGATGCGCCTTGGCCTCGGCCAGGTTCAGCGTCTCGATGTTCTTGGCGATGGTGCCTGTCAGACCCTCGCCGATCGCCATGCGCGTGACGTGGACGGCCTCTGCATTCAGCCCGTGCGTGGCGAACAGCTCCAGCTCGCCATCGCGCAGCAGGTAGATCGAACACACCTCGCTATCGAGGCTTTCGGCGATGATATCGACCACGCGGTCGAGCTTGTGCTGGGCATGGTGACGCCCGGCCATGATCTCGTGCAGATGCTTGAGAATCTGGCGGGCGGATGCAGCAGCTGACATGGCCACCAGCTATAGCAAAAAAGCGTGCGCGTGAAAGGCGGTCTAACGTGTCGGTTACGCAAGTGCTGGCCGGGGGCCATGCAAGAAAAGCGCGGCGCCCCGACGGATTCGCGCTCGGCTCAGCCTGCGGCGATTTCTTCCTTAAGTCGCAGCTTGCGTTTCTTCAGTTGCTGAATCATCGCAATGTCGGGCGCCGGCCGTGCCTGTTCGTCGTGCAGGCGAGCGTCCAGCCCGGCATGCTTGGCCTTGAGTGCTTCGACATGGGATGATTTCATAGCATGAGGCTCCTTGTTGAAGGGGTTGCTTCGTGAAGGCGACTAGAGCTGTGCGGACTCTGTGCCGCTAAACTGTAACAAATCATACTTTGTGCGATTTACAAAGCGTTTCAGCCGCGCCATTCGGCGAAGCGAATTGCGAGGACGACGAGTGTGAACGAACAGGAACTTCGCAAGCGGCTGGAAGCGTTAAAGAGCGAGCATCGCGATCTCGATGTGGCCATCGTCGCGCTGAGCGAGGTGGGTGAGAACGGCTTCGTCGACCAGTTGCAGATCGCCCGGCTGAAGAAGCGCAAGCTGCAGCTGAAGGACCGGATTGCGCAGATCGAGGACAATCTGCTGCCCGACATCATCGCCTGATCCAAGGGCCGTCGCCTTGTCTCGCTCCGGGACGCGGTCATTTTGATCTCTGGCGGCTTGGAACAAGCGGGCCTAGCCTCCGTTGGCCATGTACATGGACGGATCAATTCGTGAACAGGTCGTGGAAGACCTCTACACCGAAGCGCTTGCGCTTGCGGAAGAGGCGCGCGGTGTGTTCGACTTGCGCGACCGTCAGCTGAACGGGGACAGGCCCGACAAGCTGAGCATCGCCATGTCGATAGAGGGCCTGCGCACCACGACGCGGGTCATGCATGTTCTGGCGTGGCTGCTGAACCAGCGCGCGTACCAGTCGGGCGAGCTGAGCAAGACGCAGATGCTGAACCACGGTACGCTGGGCGAGGTGCGAGCGTCCGATCCGAACAATATGGCGCTGCTCGAACTTACCACGCGCTCCCTGATCCGCGAGACCGAGCGGCTGCACGCTCGCGTGCGCCGGTTGGACGAGGAACAGCGTCAGCGTGACGGTGGCGGCAAGATCTCGGTGCAAGGCCTGCAAGGTCGCATCGCCGAAGCGTTCGAAGCCAGCTAGGCAGCGCGAAGGGCGCGGGCATAGCGCGCCAGACGAGCCTCGCGAATTCCACTCTCCATTGCCGGATCGAATAAGCGTGCTTTACCGCGCATGGCGTCTGCCGCCTGTTCGAGCGAGCTATACATTCCCGCCCCGGTGGCGGCACAGATGGCAGCGCCCAGTGCCGTCGTCTCGACGAAGTCAGGACGCTCGACCTCCAGGTCGAGGATGTCCGCCAGGTCCTGCGCCATCCAGTCGTTCGCGCTCATCCCGCCATCGATCTTGAGCGCTGTCCAGGGCGCGCCGTCGGCAGCGAAGGCGGTGGCGAGGTCGTGGGTCTGGTGCGCCATCGCCTCCAAGGCCGCGCGCGCAATTTGCGCCTTCCCGCTGGCGAAACTGAGGCCTGCAATTACGCCCCGTGCATCGGGCTTCCAGTGCGGCGCGCCCAGCCCTGCAAGACCCGGTACGATGACGACCTCGCCGCTGTCATCGATACTGCGGGCAAGCGCTTCGGTCTGCTTCGCGCTGTCGATCAGGCCGAGCGTATCGCGCAGGTACTGGATCAGGCTCCCGGCGACGAAGCACGCGCCTTCGAGCGCATAGGTCCGCTGCCCGCCAGACTGGTGCAGCACCGTGCTGAGCAGACGATTGTCCGAATGCGGCACTTGCGTGCCCTTGTTGGTCAGAACGAACGCGCCCGTGCCGTAAGTAGCCTTGGTCTCACCGAAGGAAAGACAGCCTTGCCCGATGGTCGCCGACTGCTGATCGCCGACCATACCGCAGATTGGAATATCCCGACCCAGCCATTGTAAATCGCACATGGCGAGCTCACCATGCGTGTCGACTACTTGCGGCAGGGCAGCATGCGGAACGCCGAACAGCTCGCACAAACCTTCGTCGAAGCCTGTGCCGTCCAGCTCGAGCAGTAGCGTACGACTTGCATTGCTGGCATCGGAAATGTGCGCACCGCCGGACAGCTTGAACGCCAGCCAACTTTCGACCGTGCCGAATGCGAGCGTGCCAGCCTCCGCTGCTCCGCGCACCGCTTCGTCGTTCTCGAGAAGCCACCGCATCTTGGTCGCCGAAAAATACGGGTCGAGCAGCAGGCCTGTGCGCCGCTGGACATCGGGCTCGTGTCCTGCCTCCTTCAGCCTGGCGCAGACGCCTGCGGTCCGCCGGTCCTGCCACACGATCGCGCGCGCCAACGGCTCGGCGGTCTGCTTGTCCCAGGCTACCACAGTTTCACGCTGGTTGGTGATGCCGATCGCGGCGATCGCATTCGCATTCTCGCCCAGCTGCCTCGCGCATGCATTGCAGCGTCTTGTCCCAGATCTCGTCCGCGTCATGCTCGACCCAGCCGGGCCGCGGATAATGCTGCCTCAGGTCCGACTGCGATACGCGCAGCATTGTTCCATGCGCATCGAAAAGCATGGCGCGCGTCGATGTGGTTCCGGCGTCGAGGATTAGAATTCGCTCGGTCATTCATCTCTCTCCCCTCCTGTTTGGGGAGGAGTCGGGGGTTGGTCTAATGCCGACCTTGCCCACCCCCAGCCGCTCTCGCAAGCGGGAGGGGAGAAAACTCGACAGTCGCACGGCGCTTGGCCATATGGCGTCCATGGCAGGTCCTCCGCCCAAACCTTGGCCCACCGGCGAAGCGATGCAGCTGGAAGAGCGCGTGCGCCGTGTGCTCGCACCCAATCCATCGCCCTACACCTATACCGGTACGCAGACTTATATCGTGGGACTGGGCGATGGCTGCGCGGTGATCGATCCCGGACCGGACGAACACGCGCACCTCCTCGCGCTCGATGCAGCGATTGGCGAGGAGCACCTCTGCGCCATCATGTGCACGCATACGCACCGCGACCACTCGCCCGCCGCGAAGACGCTTGCTGCCCGCACCGGCGCGCCCATCGTAGGGTGTGCGCCGCTGGTTCTCGACGACAGCGGCCCGCGTGCCGATGCCAGTTTCGACCGCACATACGAGCCCGACCGCGTGCTGGAGGATGGCGAGGCCATGACCGGCCCCGGCTGGACGCTGCGCGCCGTCGCCACGCCCGGCCACGTCTCCAACCACCTCTGCTTCGCGCTGGAGGAAAGCGGAGCGCTGTTTACCGGCGATCACGTCATGGGCTGGTCGACCAGCGTCGTAGTGCCGCCGGATGGCGACATGGGCGAATATATGGCCAGCCTCGACAAGTTGTACGCGCGCGAGCAGGACCAGGTCTATTACCCTGCCCATGGCGAAGCGATCGACAAGCCCCGCCAACTGGTCCGCGGCATGATGGGGCACCGCCGCCAACGCGAGAACCAGATACTGCGGCACTTGCAGGACGGCCCGCACGAAGCCGCCGATTTCGTGCCCAAGATGTACAAGGGTCTGGACGAAAAGCTGCACGGCGCAGCGCGCATGTCGGTCACCGCCCACCTGATCGATCTGGAACGGCGCGGCATGGTGCAGCGCGATGGGGAGCTTTGGCGGGCGGTTTGACGCTTGGGCCGATCCGCGCCTAGAACGCTCACCTAACAAATGATGGTCGCTCGTTCTTGAGGGGGATACGAGTATGGCAACCATAGCCGACACGCCGCACACCGATGCGATCCGCGGCAATACGCGTTTTTTCACCATTATGGCGTTCGTCATGTCGGCAATCATCATCGCCGGCTTTTCGGTCAATCTGGCGTTCGCCCGGTCGAGCTTCGATGTGCCTGCGGCCTATCACGTGCATGCCGTTATCGCGATGACGTGGCTCGGCCTCTATTGCGGTCAACACCTGACTGCGTCGGCGGGAAACTGGGCGCTGCATGGCAGGCTCGGCAAGATCGCATGGCTCTGGGTACCGATGATGGTGGTGACCGGCACTGTCCTGATGATCGTCGTGGCGCAGCGCACCGGCGGGCCGTTCTTCTTCCATGTCAGCGAATTCCTGTGGAGCAACATCATGCTGCTCTGGCTGTTCGGCGGGCTGACGATCTGGGCCTTGCGGCGCAGGCGCTACACCGGCTGGCACCGGCGGCTGATGCTGTGCGGCATGGCAATCCTGACAGGGCCGGGCCTCGGTCGCCTGCTCCCCCTGCCCCTGATGATCCCGCATGCATGGACGATCACGACGCTTGCCACGATGCTTTTCATTGTCATCGGCATGGTCGCCGACAAGCGCAAGCTCGGGCAGGTCCACCCTGCCTACTGGTGGGGTCTCGGCCTCTACCTAGGCGTGTTCCTGCTCTCACTCGTCCTCGCCCACAGCGGCTTCGGGATGGAAGTGACGAACTGCCTTATTTCCGAGACCCCCGGCGCCGAGCGTCCCATGGAGGCGTTCCTTCCGCCCGGCTTCGCGATGTAGTCGGGGGAACGCTGCGCGGAACCCCCTCGCCAGCGCGCTCGTTCTGCCTATAAGCGCCCTGAACGCTCATCTGACGGGAACGAGACCATGACTGTCCAGACCAGCCTGCCGACAGGCGAAGACCTGCTTGCAGAGATCGACCGCCTGCGCCGCGAAAAGAACGCGATCATCCTCGCGCATTATTACCAGACCGCGCAAATCCAGGATCTGGCCGACTTCGTGGGCGACAGTCTGGAACTGTCGCGCAAGGCAGCGGAAACCGATGCTGACGTGATCGCCTTTTGCGGTGTCAAGTTCATGGCCGATACCGCCAAGATCCTCAGCCCGGAAAAGATCGTCGTCCTGCCCGACATGGACGCCGGCTGCAGTCTCGAAGACAGCTGCCCGCCCGAAAAGTTCAAGGCTTTCCGCGAAAAGCACCCCGATCATATTGCGCTGACCTACATCAACTGCTCGACCGAGGTGAAGGCGCTGTCCGATATCATCGTGACCTCGTCCAGCGCGGAAACGATCCTGAGCCAGATCCCCGAAGACCAGAAGATCATCTTCGGACCGGACCGGCATCTGGGCAGCTATCATGAGCCGCAAGTTCAATCGCGACATGTTGCTGTGGCCGGGCGTGTGCATCGTCCATGAAGCCTTCAGCGAAACCGAATTGCTCAAGCTGAAAGCCAAGCACCCCGATGCGCCGGTGGCGGCCCATCCGGAATGCCCGCCGACCATCGTCGAGCATGCCGATTACGTCGGCTCGACCAGCGGCATCCTGCAATTCGCGCAGACGTTCGAAGGCGACACGCTGATCGTCGCGACCGAGCCGCACATCATCCACCAGATGGAAAAGGCGCTGCCCGAAAAAACCTTTATCGGCGCACCGGGTGCGGACGGGAATTGCAGCTGCAATATCTGTCCGTACATGGCGCTCAACACGCTGGAGAAGCTTTACGCTTGCCTGCGCGATCTGGAGCCGCGTATCGAGATCGAGGAAGGGTTGCGACTGAAGGCCAAGCAGAGCCTCGACCGGATGCTGGAAATGGCCAGCGGCACCATCGGCAAGGGCGATCTGGGCCGGGTCTAACGTTCCAGCCGTTCGGTCAGCATATGCGGTGTCGCCATACCGAAGGCGAGCGCGGCTGCGACCTGCGGTGCGATCCATCCAATGCCGACTGCCATGGCGATTGCAGTCGCTCCCACCAGCGCGATGAGTGTCGGCAGCGCAACGGCTCTGGCGACTGTCGACGCGCCATAGGTCAGCACTTGCCGCTCCTGCACCGGAACGGCGTGCGCCGTCAGGAACACCAGCCCCACGGCCAGCACAGGATGGAGCAGCAAGGTTGCGAGCGCCGCGACGATCGTGTGCCCGAACCCCCGGCGATTGGTGACAAAGGCATAGGCTGCGCAAACGAGGCCGAACACGCCACCCATCGCAAGGAAGCGCATGAAGTTCCGCGGCACGTCCGCTCCGGTCACGAAGGCCAGCACGTCGGCGGTCTCGTCCGGGCGCAGCAAGGCGCTGCCGCCTACCGCCAGCCCTGCAATCGCCAGCCGCGATGCCTGGTGGAACCGGCACTCGCTGCGCGCGAAATGCCACGCGGACAGCGCGAAGAACAGCGCCAGTCCATACAGCGGAGCCATGAGGAACAGTCCCGCGATGGCCAGCCCGACGACAACATAGGCACCTGCGTGCAGCAGCGTGTAGCTGGACAGCTTGCCGTCCTGCTCGTCGCCCGCTCCATGCGCCAGACCGAGCGCGAAAAGGACAAGCCCGAGCCACACAGGCCATGCACCGCCGGCCATTTGCGCAATGGCAGCCAGAAACACGGCACCCCATGACAAAAAGGCCCCGGCTGTCCGCCAGGGCCCCTTCGTGCGTGATTGTCGTGCTTGCAGCAGGCTTCAGTCTCCGCGTTTGGAGGCGACCTTAGCACCGAGCGGCGATGTTTCCAGAGCCTCTGCAGCCGGCACATAGCCTTCCAGTGCCGAACGCCGCAGGACATAGCGGCTGAGAATCAGGCCGTAGACCAGCTTGGACGAGATGTCGGCGATCGAGAACAGCAGCTGGCGCACCACCACGACATCGCCGGTGAACCCAAGCTGCGGCAGGGCATAGGCGATGGGATAAAGGCCCCATGTCGCTAGGAAATACCACCAGATGTTCTTGGGCCACGCCTTCGAGTGTCGGGACTGTTCGCAACGCCCAGCGAAATAACACCGCGCACCTCAATCAGCAGCCACACGAAGAATACGGTCGAGATAACGCCCCACAGGTTCAGCCTCGACCAGTCGCCCGTCTCGCCGAACTGGCCATACAAGCCGGTCCATATCATCAGCACACCCGGCACGATCATGCGCAGGACGCGGTTATGGAGATCGGGCCGAGTGATGCCGAATGCGATGGCTAGCTGGGTCAGCAAGATGGGGACTGTAATGGTCCAGTTGCCGTACCGAAATGCATTCGTGAAGCTCTCGCCGTCAGTCAGCGGTTGGTAGATCGCGCCGACCAATTCGTAGCTCGATTCCCACAAGTTCGCCTCTCGCATGAGGCTGAGGCCCGCCGACGCCATGACGACGGCCGACAGGATCGGCACCAGGCGATAGCGCGGCGCAAGCTGTTGGCTCATCATCAGAAAATACAGAATGAAAGCAAAATGCGCGCCATAGCTGACCATCAGTATCAGCGAGCCGCTGTGATATTGACCGGCAGTGAGGGAAACGAGGTTCTCGATATTGCCGAATTGCGCTGCGACGGGGTCAGCCATGCGTGTGGTCCTTCATAAGGCCGGACTAGCCGGACAAGGCCGCGTGCACCGTGGCACTCATGTCTGCACGCTCAGCAACCAAAAGCCGCTTGCTCGGTTATGTTCCTGTCATGCCTTTCGTCAGCACAGCCCAAGCCCCCTCTAACAGCGCGCGGGTCCCTGCGTGCTGATCCGGCTGAGAACCCTTTGGTTCAAGGTCAACGCAAGCTATTGGTTTCTGCCTGCGCTCTTCGCTATCAGCGCGCTGATCCTTGCATCCTGGACGATCTGGCTGGACCGCAACGGATGGTCCGATGTCGTGGCGGACATTGCATGGCTTCAGCCTGCTCGGCCCGACGGCGCAAGCAACATGTTGACGGTGATTGCCGGCACGATGATCGGTGTGGCCTCCACCGTCTTCTCGATCACGATTGCCGCCGTCGCCTATGCCAGCGGCAACTACGGCCCGCGATTGCTCAACAATTTCATGGAAGACAGGGGTAACCAGTTCAGCCTTGCCACCTTTATCGGCACCTTTGTCTACTCGATCACCGTACTTCGCACCGTACGGGCGGAAAACGAAGCTCCGTCCGACCTGGAAAACGCAGCATCGACGGTTTTGCCAGGCTTCGTGCCGCAGGTCTCCTTGCTCGTGGCATTCGTTCTGATGATCTGGTGCGTCGCAGTGCTAGTCTATTTCCTCAATCACATCCCCGCATCCATCCGCATCAACACCGTCCTGAAGGGTATCGGCAGCCGATTGCTCCGTGAAATCAAGAACGACTTTCCGGACGATAACGACGGAACGAAAATCAACCACTGCCCGGATGGACAGAACATCGTCGCCTTCGACACCGGATACGTACAAGCGATCGACTTCCAGGCCCTCGAATATCTGGCAGAGCGCGAGAACGGCAGATTGAAGCTCGCCGTGCGCATGGGCGACTTTGTCCATCCGGAAGTCACCATGGCCTTCTGGGCCGACATGGACACTGTGGCGGAACGGCCCGACGACGATGTGCGCGCCTGTTTCACGCTCGGCGGCATGCGCACGCCCGCACAAGACATGCAGTTCCTGATGGACGAATTGGTCGAGATCGGTCTGCGCGCCCTATCGCCCGGTATCAACGATCCCTTCACAGCCGTGACGGCCGTGCATTGGCTGGGTGCGGCCACCGCCGAACTGGCGCGGCGCAATCTGTCGCGTAGCTATGCGGGCGATGGAAAGGAGCCGCATCTCATACTGCTCGAAGACGACTTCGATCACTTCGTGCGTCGCGGCTTCGGCGCGATGCGCAGCGGCGTTGCGACCAATCGCATTGCCGCCATGGTGACCTTCGATGCGCTCGTGGATGCGTCGTCCATGCTCGACGATGAAACGCGCCGGGAGGATCTAAGGCGCGAGGGCGAGCTGCTGATGCGCCAGACGCGCGAGCATCTGGTCGGGCCGGAGCTGGAAGCGGTCGAGGCACGTTACCAGACATTCCTCACCCGGATGGCGCGCTAGGCGCAGGACGCGCCAGCACGAGCGCTGCGCCCACCAGCGCCATTCCCAGCACATCGAGCGGGACCAGCACTTCGCCAAACACGCTCCACCCGACCACGGACGCGATGGCAGGCTGTGTCAGCAACGCCATGCCGATGACGAGCGGCGTGAAATGGCGCAGCGAATATACAAGCAGACCCTGCCCCACTACCTGGCTCGACAGCGCGAGCAGCAAGATTGGCGTCCACCCTTGCTCGCCGGGCCAGACCGGCTCTCCGGCAAGCACTGCAAAGACAAGCAGCAGCGGTGCACCGACAAGACAGACAAGAAGCAGCACGCTCCACGCGCCCAGCACACCGCGCGCCTTTTGGGCTGGCAGAAGGTAAAAGGCGTAGCAGATGCCCGCAAACAGGCAGAACAGGTCGCCGACGAGATTGGCCTGCGATATCTCGAGACTGCGCGCGAGCAGGATGGCGGCACCAATCAGCGCTGCAGCTACACCCGCTGTCTCGCGTATGTTCGGAGCACGGCGCAGCATGACCAGGCCCCAGAACATCAGGATGACGCTGCCTGCGTTGCCGAACAGCGTCGCGTTACCCAGCCGCGTGCGCTCGATCCCGACATGCCAGCTCGCCAGGTCGAGCGCGAAGAACACCGCGGCGCCGGCGACCAGCAACACCGCGCCCCGCGACGGTTTGCCAGGTTTGCGGCTGCGCCAAGCCAGGAACGCGATCAACGGTATCGGCAGCAGCAACCGCCAGAACGCCGCAGAGATTGGCCCGGTGTCTGCCAGCCGGACCAGCCAAGGACCCAGTGCCAGCGCCGCATTGCCCGCGAGCAGTGCGGCCAGCTGCCATGCCTTGTGACCCTTGCCGCTTGTGTCGTCCATCGCCGCTCCCTAGCTGGTGCGTCACGGTCCAGCCACAAAGGAGTGACGCCGCCAATGCATGATGCCCTGTTCCAGCCGCTGACGATGGGAGCCATCGAGGCGCGCAATCGGATCCTGATGGCGCCGCTGACGCGTGGCCGCTCAACCCAGCCGGGTTCGGTGCCGAACGACATGATGGCGACCTATTACCGCCAACGGGCCGGCGCGGGCCTGATTATCTCCGAAGCGACGGGCATCAGCGTGGAAGGTCTCGGCTGGCCGGCTGCGCCCGGTATCTGGAGCGAGGAGCAGACCGAGGGTTGGAAGCAGGTCACCCGCGCAGTGCACGACGAAGGCGGAGCCATCGTGCTGCAGATGTGGCACATGGGCCGTCTCGTCCATCCCGACTTCCTTGGCGGCAATGCACCCGTGTCGGCCAGCGCCACCAAGGCGCCCGGCCATGCGCACACCTTCGAAGGTCGCAAGGATTACGAGCAGGCCCGCGCGTTGAGCGTCGACGAGATCGCCCGCGTGGTGGAAGACTATCGCCATGCCGCCGCCAATGCGAAGGCGGCGGGCTTCGATGGCGTGCAACTGCACGGTGCGAACGGATACTTGGTCGACCAATTCCTGCGCGACAACACTAATCTGCGCGAGGACGAGTACGGCGGCCCGGTCGAGAATCGCGTGCGCTTCCTGCGCGAAGTGCTGACTGCTCTGGTAGACGTCTGGGGCGCGGACCGCGTCGGCGTGCGGCTCTCGCCCAACGGCGAAACGCAGGGCTGCGATGACAGCGATCCGGCGGCAACCTTCGGCGCTGCAGCGCGGGTTGTGGAGGGCCTGGGCCTCGCCTTCCTCGAACTGCGCGAGCCCGGACCGGGTGGCACGTTCGGCGCGACCGATGTGCCTAAGCAGAGCCCTATGATGCGCGACATCTACTCGGGCGCGTTGGTGCTCAACAGCGACTACACCGCCGAAGAGGCCGTCACCGATATAGAAGCTGGCCGCTGCGATGCGGTCAGCTGGGGACGCGACTTTATTTCGAATCCCGACCTTCCCGAACGCATTCGCACCGGTGCCGCGCTACAACCGAACGTCAATGTGCCGCAGAGCTGGTACCTTCCGGGACCGCAAGGTTACATCGACTACCCCACGCTGGAGGAAGCGGACGCGGCCTGACGGCTAGTCTTCGCTCGGCGCGTCTTCTTCCTCGGCGTCGCTGTCTGCGTCGTTTTCGACTTGCGAGTTCACCGTGTCGAGCGGGATCATCGCGTCGCTGATCGTGCCGCCCAGCACTTCGCCGCGCGCACTGCTCTCGTCCGCCTCGGGAGGTGCAGCATCCGGTTCGCTGCCGCATGCCGTCAGAACGAGGCAGGTCGCAGCAAGGGTGGCAAATCGCATCATGGCAGGGAGCAGGCCTTTCCTTCGAGCGCGGCGAAGAAATCGCCGGCGCGGTTCTGCAATGCCCTATCGAACTGCGCAGGTCCGATGTCGAGGCCCAGTTTCGCAAGGCTGGTGACGCCGAACTCGTCGATGCCGCAGGGCACGATCCCGGCAAAGTGCGAGAGGTCCGGATCGATGTTCACCGAAAAGCCGTGCATCGTAACCCAGCGCCGCACGCGCACACCGATCGCGCCGATCTTGGCCTCGCACCTGTCGATATCGCGCGTCCAGATGCCGATCCGCCCTTCGGCGCGCCAGCACTCGACGCCAAGATCGCCCAAAGCAGCGATGACCCAGCCTTCCAGCGAGTGCACAAAGCAGCGCACATCGCGCCCGCGCGCTTTCAGATCGAGCATGAGATAGCCGATGCGCTGGCCGGGGCCGTGATAGGTATAGCGTCCACCACGCCCAGCCTCGACCACCTCGAAGCGCGGGTCGAGCAGTTCCGCCCCGTCCGCGCTGGTGCCGGCGGTATAGACCGGCGGATGTTCGAGCAGCCAGATCAACTCACCCGCTTCACCCGCACCGATAGCCTCGTTGCGCGCCTGCATCGTCTCCAGCGCATCGCGATAGGGCACCTGGTCGGTCTCGATGCGCCATTCGACGATTTCGGGGGCTTGCGCGCTCATGAGCGATTGCGTGGCAATTGTCTTCGCGCTTATCAAGGGGGCGAGCAAGCATCAGGGAGCCGACATGAAGTTCGATCTGGATACCGCATGGAAGGACGCCATGCACTTGCTGCGCGAAAGCTTCGGGCTGCTGACCGTCATCGCAGGCGTTTTCTACTTCCTGCCGTATCTTGCTGCCATGTTGTGGGTTCCAGGGCTGGCAGAGCTGAGCAATGGCCAGTTCGAGCCGGGATCGGATCAGGTCAACGCAATGGCGAACGAGATGCTGGCCGGATATTGGTGGGCGCTCCTGCTGGTCGCCATTCTGCAAAGCATCGGCTTTCTGGCGATGCTGAGCCTCTTGCGCCGCCGAGTCAGGCCAACCGTCGGGCAGGCACTGGAACAGGGCGCGAAGTCCGTGCCGACTTATCTGATCGCAACGTTTCTGTTCGTCCTGGGAATGCTTCTCGTGGGGCTGCTGCTGATTTCGATCAGCGCTGCCACCGGATTGGGGGCGCTGGCATTCGGGATCGCCGCCTTGGTCTTCGTCGCCTTCGTCTATTTGTTCGTGAAGTTTTCACTTCTCGGACCGGTCATTGCCATGAATGAAGAGCGTAATCCGGTCCGTGCCCTGCTGGGTAGCTGGCACCTTACGAAAGGCAGCTCGCTTCGTTTGTTCTTCTTTTACGCACTGCTGTTCATCGCCTATTTCGTCATCGCGGCAGTCGTCTCGCTCCTGTTCACGCTCGTCTTCGCGCTTGGCGGAGCAGAAGCGCAGGAGTTCGGTCAGGCCTTCAGTTCGAGCTTGATGAACGCGCTGGCGGCGGTCATTTTCACGTGCGTTCTGGCGGCCGTATATCGCCAGTGCGTGCGGCTACGCACTTCGGCCGAGGTGCCGACGGTCACTCCTGACGACGACTAGGCGCGCGGTTCCTTCCAGCCCCAGAACAGCTGGCAGGGCAGGATATTGAGCGCTTCGAACCCGCTTTCGATCCGTTCGAAATGGCGCGCCATGTAGTCGCGCGCTTTGGCTGAAAACTGATACACGAGAAAGGCGCCGCCAGGGCGCAGGATGCGATAGGTCGCAGCGGCAATCGCTGGGCCAACGCCGTCCGGGAGCGTCGAAAACGGCAGGCCGGAAAGGATGTAGTCGGCATGCTCGTGCCCGTGCGCGCGGACGATCTCTTCCACGTCTGCGGCTGACCCGTGCACCGCGCTGAACCGGCTGTCGCCAAAATGCCCGGTGAGGTAATCGATGTAGAGCGGGTTGGTGTCGATGACGATCAACTGACCGTCGCGCGGCAAGCGATCGAGGACGGCCTGGCAGAACGTACCGACACCCGGCCCGTATTCGACGAAGACCTTGCACTCGTCCCACTTCACACGGCTCAGCATCTTGCGAATGGTGAAGCGCGAGGACGGGATGATCGAGCCGACCATGCGCGGTTCTTCGACGAAGCCCTTGAAGAACACGCCCCACTGCCCGGCCAGACGCGCCGCGCGCTGTTTAAGCGAGCGCTTGGCAATCGCCTGCGAACCCATATGTCCGTTCAAAACCCAGCTACCCTTGCAACCCCGATAAGACCGGAGGTGTGACAGCGCCTCGCGCCCATTGCAAGCGCTCCTGAGCCAGCCTAGCGAACATGTTCATGGCCGACGTCGAATCCGATATGCCGACAGCCCCTGCAGCCACTCCGCCGCGCACTATTTCGCGCGAGCGCATGGCGCTGCTTTTCACCGTCATGCTGGTGACGGCGGCGGGGAACACCGCGATGCAGTCCGTCATGCCGTCAATCGGAACGGCGTTGCGGATCGACGATGTCTGGATCAGCCTGGCGTACAGCTGGTCGGCCCTGCTGTGGGTGGTATGCGCGCCTTTGTGGGCCGACCGCTCCGACCGGCGCGGGCGCAAGGCGATGATGGCGGTGGGCCTGCTCGGTTTCGTCACGTCCATGGTGCTGTGCGGCCTGGCGCTGTGGTTCGGACTGGCAGGCGTGTTGAGCGGGACGGCGGCGCTCATCGCCTTTGCCGTCGCGCGCAGCCTGTACGGTGGATTCGGCAGTGCGGCCCCTCCGGCAGTGCAAGCCTATGTCGCCAGCCGCACGCCGCGCGAGGAGCGGACGCAGGCGTTGTCGCTCATCGCGTCGAGCTTCGGGCTGGGCACGGTAATCGGCCCCGCCCTCGCGCCACTGATGGTCCTGCCGTTCCTTGGCCTGACCGGGCCTTTCATCCTGTTTGCGCTTATCGGACTCATCGCGCTTGCCGCTCTGCGGCTCCGGCTGCCGAACGATGAGCCGCAATTCCCTGCGCGCGGTCGCACTTACGATGCGCCCTATGCGGGCGGCTCGACCGAGCATCGGGCGAACGACGACGACGACGAGGAAGAGGTCGAGCCGCACAAGCTGCGCTGGTTCGAACCTCGCCTGCGGGCATGGGTCACTGCTGGCCTGATCGGTGGCCATGCGCAGGCCATGATCCTCGGCATCATCGGCTTCCTCGTTCTCGACCGGCTGGGGCTGCGGGCGACGCCGGAGCTGGGTACCGGACCGGTCGGTCTGGTACTGATGTGCGGAGCGATTGCGACCTTGCTGGCGCAATGGGCCCTGATCCCGCGTCTCGACCTCGGCCCGCGTGCGGCGACCTTGTCGGGGATCGCGATCGCTTGCGGAGGCGTAATTTATCTTGGCTTTGCCGATGATCTTCACGGCATAGCGCTCGCCTATGCCATCGCCTCGCTTGGCTTCGGACTGTTTCGTCCCGGCACGACGGCCGGCACGTCGTTGGCGGTCACACGCGCAGAGCAGGGGCAGGCGTCGGGCGTGACGGCCAGCGTGGCAGGTGCAAGCTTCGTATACGCGCCGGCGCTGGGTGTCTGGCTGTATGGCCACGCCGATTGGCTGGGCTTCGGTCTGATTGCCGCGCTATGTCTGGTTGTGTTCGTTTATGGCTGGACTGCCTTGCAAAGCGACAGCACGCTCACGCGCGAACGACGCTAGAGGATCTCGCGGACCGTGTCCTGCGGACGGCATAGCCGAACGCCTTTCCCGGTCTCGACCAGCGGACGCTCGATCAGGGCAGGCTCGGCCGCCATGGCATCAAGGACAGTGTCTGCATCGGCATCGGGCAGTCCGCGCTCTGCCGCGTCGGTCCCGCGCATGCGCAAGCCTTGCTGCGGCGTTATCCCTGCATCGCGGTAAAGCTGTGCCAGCTTGTCGCGCGTCGGCGGGTGCTTGAGATATTCGACCACTTCGACATCGACACCATCGGTTTCCTGCAGGATTGCAAGCGTCTTGCGCGAGGTTCCGCATTTGGGGTTGTGCCAGATGGTCGCTTTCATCTCGGATCTCCTTTGTCGCGGCGCGCTACGCGAGTGTTGCGTGACGTGAAAGCACCTTGTGCGCTTTTTTCACGAGCGAATGTTCAAACACGGGGTTGCTATTGAGAATGTTTCGCAATAGCAGGCGATCAGCAATTGATAATCATTCGCAAGAAGACAGGGATCGATGAAGCATAGTTCTCACAAGCCGCCGTACTGCTGTCCGGCACTGCTTTCGCCGCGCCGCTGGCAGCATCCGAAGGAAGTACCGACGGTCAGCCCGAGCGCGACTATCTGCCAGCCGACATCATCGTGACCGGCGCGCGAATCGATGGCTATGTAAACGACGACGGATCGAGCGGCACCAAGACGCCCACGCCTCTTATCGATGTTCCGCAGGCAATCGCCTTCATCACCGAGGACCAGCTCGAAGACCAATCGGTTCGCCAGCTCGGTGACGCATTGCGTTACGTTGCCGGGATCAGCCTGGAGACGGGCGAAGGGCACCGCGACGAAATTTTCATCCGAGGACAGGAAACGACCGCCGATTTCTACATCGATGGCCTGCGCGACGATGCACAATACTATCGCTCGCTCTATAATATCGAGCGGATCGAAATCCTGAAGGGTGCCAATGCGCTTATCTTCGGACGCGGCGGCGGCGGCGGTGTGGTCAATCGGATCGCCAAGCGCGCAACGCCGGGCGACACATTTACATCGCTGGAAGCGAGCATCGACACCTTCGGCGCGTTCGACATTTCCGCTGACATCAACGCCGGCCTGAGCGACACCGTCGGCCTGCGCTTGAACACGATCTACGACCAGTTCGACAACAATCGCGACGAATTCGGCGGCGGTTTCTTCGGCTTCTCGCCGACCGCGACCGTCGTGCTTGGCCCGCAAACGGAGCTGACCGCGAGCTACACTTTCGACTACGATCGCCGCCTGGTCGATCGCGGCAACCCGGCGAATGGCGACAGGCCCTTGCTCGGCTACGACGATACCCTGTTCGGCGATGCGGACTTCAACGAGACCGAGGCCGAAGTGCATATTGCGCGGCTTCGGCTCGATCACGAGTTTTCCGGCGCACTCAGCGCCAATGCCACAGTGCAATTTGCCGACTACGACAAGCTCTACGCCAACATCCTGCCGCGCGGGCTGAGCGATGACGGTAACCAGGTCGAGTTCTCGGGCTATGAAGATGCGCAGAACCGGCAGAACCTCATCGGACAAGTCAATCTGGTCGCCGAGTTCGAAACCGGCCCCGTCGCACACACCTTCCTCGCCGGTGTCGAAGCCATCGACCAGTCGAGCTTCAACGGGCGTCGCGATGCCGTTTTCCTGACCGACGATGGCGAGCAGAGTCGCTTGACGGTAAATCTGGCAGAGAGCTTCGCCTTCCCCGACATCGGCCTGACCGAACCCGTACGTGCCCGCGACAGCGAGCTGAACGTGCTGTCCGCCTATGTGCAGAACCAGTTCGAGTTCGGCGACTTCCTCGAAGTCATCGCCGGGGTGCGTTACGAGCGGTTCGACCTGTCGACCGTGGAAGGCGTGACCGACACTGCTGCCGGTCGCGTGGACGAAGAGATCTCGCCGCGGTTCGGCGTGGTGGTCAAGCCGCTGGACGGGGTCTCCGTTTTCGCCAGCTATGCCGAGAGCTTCCTGCCGCAGGCCGGTGATCAGTTCTTCCTGATCTCGCCGACTAACGCGACCTTCGCGCCCGAACAGTTCACGAATTACGAGGTCGGCGTGAAGTGGGCGCCGATCGCCAAGGCCCTTCTGACGGCAAGCGCCTTCCGCCTGGAGCGCACGAACATTCGCGCGCCCTCTGTCGAAGACCCGACACTCACCGTGCTGGCCGGCGAAAGCCGCATCGAAGGGTTCGAGGTGAGCGCGATCGGCGAGGTTGCCGACTTCTGGAAGGCCAACCTCGGCTACACCTATCTCGATGGCGAACTGCTCAACGACAATGCGTTCGGCGATGCCGGACAGCGCCTGCAGCAACTGCCGCGCCATTCGATCAGCGCCTGGAACCGCTTCGATGTCAGCGACAGTCTCGGCTTCGGCCTCGGCGTGCTGCACCAGTCGAACCAGTTCGCCAGCTTCTCGAACGAAGTCGTGCTGCCCAGCTACTGGCGCGTCGATGCGGCGGCCTACTACACGGTCAGCGACCGGCTGAGCTTCCAGCTCAATATCGAGAACCTGCTGGACGAGGACTACTTCCCCAGCGCGCATGGCGACAACAACATCCAGCCGGGCGAGCCGTTCAGTGCACGGATCGGAGTACGGCTAGAGCTCTAGTCCGCCGACGGGCGCCGGGGAGCACCACTCTCCGGCGCACGCAGCGCTGGAACGTCACGGGCCGCGTCTTCGGTGCTGATGCCTGGCGCGGGGGCTGCATCGATGCGCTCCTGTCTCCGGGCGACGCGCCCTGCCCGCTGCACCGCGCGCACCAGCCGCGGGTAGACACCGCAGCGGCAGATATTCGGCAGCGCGGCCTTGATCTCCTCCTCGCCCGCACCCGGATTTCGGTCGATCAGCGCAGCAGCGGCCATGACGATACCGGGCGTGCAGAAGCCGCATTGGATGGCCTGCTCTGCCACCATCGCCTGCTGCACCGGATGCGTGCGGTCGGACGAGAGACCTTCGATCGTGGTAATAAAGCGCCCCTCCGCCTCGCCAATGGTCACAAGGCAGGAGCGCAGTGGCTCACCATCGATGTGAACGATACAGGAGCCGCAATCGCCATTGCCGCATCCGAATTTCGTGCCAGTCAGATTGGCAGCATCGCGCAAAGCCCACAGCAGCGGCGTGTCGTCGTCCATCAAAAATTCGATGGGCCGGTCGTTGACGGTCATGCGAGACATGGCCGGCCCTTCGCGTCAATTACCTGCAATGTCGAGCAAGTTCAGCTGCGCCAGCTGTCGTCGATCTTGGAGACGCGGCGCTTCCATGCCTCGAAGTCGAAGATGCCTGCGCCGCCCTGCGTCTGCATGACCGACAGGTCGCGCTGGTGCGTGTCGACGACGTCCTGCATCACCACGTTCGGCTCGCCCTGACTGAGCGTGGCAATCTGGATCTCGCAGGCCCGCTGCAGCGCCCACATCTTCAGGAACATGCCCTGGATCGTCTTGTCCATGACAACCGGACCGTGATTGCGCAGCATGAGGATCGAGTGATCGCCGAGGTTTTCGACCAGACGGTCGCCCTCTTCGGGACGCACGGTCACGCCTTCGAAGTCGTGATAGCCGATCTGCCCCTGGAAATTGCAGGCGTAGAAATTGGTCGGCAGCAGCCCTTCCTTGTGGCTGCACACCGCCATCGTGGCCGTGGTGTGCACATGGCAAATCGCCGTCGCCTTCTCGCCCAGATGCTTGTGAAAATGCGCGTGCTGCGTGAAGCCGGCCTTGTTGACCATATATTGCGACTGGCCGACATTGTTGCCTTCGACATCGATCTTGACGAGGTTCGATGCAGTCACCTCGTCATACAGCAGGCCGAAGGGATTGATGAGGAAGGTGCCGTCCTCCCCCGGCACGGCGACCGAGATGTGGTTGTAGATGCTCTCGCCCCAGCCGAGATGTTCGAAGATGCGATAACACGCGGCCAGGTCCTGCCGCGCTTTCCATTCGGCGTCGCTGCATTCGAAGGCGGGTCCGTCCTGCGGTTTCATCTGGGTTGCCATGGGTCGCATCTCCTCAAGTCTCGTGTTGCGCCGCTTATCGCACGAGGGAGGCGGCACCTGCAAGATATGCGGCGCGGCAATGATCGCTTCCCAAGCATGCCCGGCCTCGCTAGCGCGCGGTGGACGTGACCGACGCTGCCGAACCTTCAAGCGCCAAGCTGGCGACCGGCAGCATCGCCGGACATCTCGTCACCCAGACCGCGCCTATGATCGTGGGCGTTGCGGCCATCATGTCGGTCGGGCTGATCGATGCCTATTTTATCGGCCAGCTGGGTGCGCGCGAGCTGGCGGCGGTGAGCTTCATCTTTCCGGTCACGATTGCGCTGTCCAGCCTCGGCGTAGGCGTGATGGTGGGCATCAATTCCGTCATCGCCCGCGCGCTTGGAGAAGGCGACGAGGCCCGGGCGGAGCGGCGCGCAAACTTCGGCGTGGCGTTCGCGCTGGTGGTCGGGCTCGTGCTCGGGCTCGCACTGTTCCTGCTGCTTGGGCCGCTGTTCCGGGCGATGCAGGCGAGCGAAGACCTCATGCCGCTTATCCTCGACTACATGCGCCCCTACGCGCTCGGAATGCCTGTGTTGCTGACGCAGATGGGCTTGCAGGGCGTACTGCGCGGACAGGGCGAGGCGCGCTATGTCTCGCTGATCTCGATTACCTATGCAGCGGTGAATTGGGTGCTCGACCCGATCCTGATCACCGGCGCATTCGGCTTTGCAGGCTTCGGCGTGGCGGGCGCAGCCTATGCGACGATAGCTGGCTTTTTCGTGGCGATCCTTGCGGCCCTGTACTTCATCCGCAAGGGCTCGCTGCAAATCCACCCAGCGCTGATCCGTCAATGCGATGTCAGGCAGTCGAGCCGCGCCATCATGGGCGTGGCCGGTCCGGCAGCTTTTTCCAACGCCATCAACCCGATCGGCCTTTCTGTCCTGACAGCGCTTTTGGCCAGCCAGGGCGAGGCATCGGTCGCAGGCTTCGGCGCTGCTGGCAGGCTGCAAAGTTTCGCCGTCGTACCCTTGTTGGCACTGTCGGGTTCGATCGGGGCCATCGTCGGCCAGAACTGGGGGGCGGGAAAGCCTGAGCGCTCGCGGCAGGCGATGATCCTGTCCGGTCTGTTCTGCGTCGGTTACGGGCTCGTCACTGCCGTCGTCCTGTTCGCATTCGGCGACTGGTTCGGGCGGTTCTTTACCGAAGATGCCGACGTGCTCGACGAATTTTCGAGCTACCTGGCCATCTCGGTCTGGGGCTATGCGGGGTTCGGCCTGCTGATCGTTGCGAACGGGGCGCTGAACGCGGTCGACAAGGCACCGCTCGCCTTGGCCCAAAGCGCCGCACGTGTGTTCCTGGTCATGCTACCGTTCGGCTGGCTGCTCCGCGAGAGCCTTGGGGCAGAAGCCATCTACGGCGCAGAACTTGTCGCCAATCTGGCAGGCGGTCTGCTCGCCAGTTTCATCGTCTGGCGAGTCCTGAAAGCTGGCCCTTCGCGCCAGGCAGCAGACCAAACGAAACGTTAACCATCTTGGTCCATAGCGATCCCGAACATAACAGGGGTTGCACGACCGATGGAAGAACTGCTGGCGGATTTCGTCGCCGAAACGCGGGAGATGCTGGAGCAGAGCGGCAGTGAGCTTGTCGCCTGGGAAGCGGATCCCAGCGACACGGCGCGCATCGACACGATTTTCCGCTTCGTCCACACGGTGAAGGGCAATTGTGGTTTCTTCGACTTCCCGCAGCTCGAGAAACTGAGCCATGCCGCCGAAGATGCGCTGGCCGAATGCCGCGCCGGTCGCCGCGAAGCGGACAGCACACTGGTCTCCGCAGTCCTCGCCATCATCGACCGCATTTCCGAAATGGCGGATGCCATCGAAGCCGGAGAGCCGCTTGGCGATGCCGGCGACGACATGCTCATTGCTGCGCTCGAACAGGACACCGAGACGGTCGTGCAGCCCGACCTCGATGTCGATGACAGCACGGACAAGAAAGATACTACGAAGCCGGAGCCCGAGGAAGTAGCGGCCAAGCCACGCCAGAACGTCCAGCGCTCCATCCGCCTGCCGGTCGACTTACTCGACGAGGTCATGAAGGGCGTGTCGGACATGGTGCTGGCCCGCAACGACTTGTCGCGCCGCTTGCGCGAAGCCGGCGAGCAGCCCAGCATCGACGGCCCTTTCGAGCGCCTGTCCGGGATCCTCGCCGATGTGCGCGCCTCTATCACTCGCATGCGCATGCAGCGGCTCGAACATCTTTTCTCCTCCCTTCCCCGCCTCGTGCGCGATTTGTCGAACGAGCTCGGCAAGCAGGTCATGGTGGATTTCGAGGGCGGCGAGGTCGAGCTGGACCGCGAGATGATCGAAATGGTCCGCGATCCGCTGACCCACATCATCCGCAATGCGATCGATCACGGTATCGAGGGACCCGGCGCGCGCCTGAAGGCTGGCAAGCGCGAGATCGGTTTGCTGAAGTTTGCAGCGCGCCAGTCGGGCAACCAGATCAGCCTCGTCATTACCGATGACGGTGGCGGCATCAATCTGGACAAGCTGACCGCCAAGGCGATTGCAAACGGACTCTACAGCCGTTCCGAAGTCGAAAAGATGTCCGACAAGCGCAAGCAGGACCTGATCTTCGAACCCGGCCTTTCGACGGCCGACGAGGTCAGCGCCGTCTCCGGTCGCGGTGTCGGCATGGATGTCGTGCGCTCGAATATCGAACGGGTCGGCGGTTCGATCGAGGTTTCCAGCAATGCCGGCGAAGGCACGAGCTTCCAGCTGCAGTTGCCGCTGACGCTGTCGATCATTGCAGCCTTGACGGTCGGCTCCGGCGACCAGCGCTATGCCATTCCGCGCAGCTATGTCGAAGAGATCGTCTTCGGCAATTCCTCGCATGTGGAATTTGCTCAAGCAGGCGACCGGCAGCTCGTCACGTTCCGCGGGAAGCGCGTGCCCTGCCTTTCGCTTGGCGAAGTCATGGACAGCGAAAGCGCAATGAGCTGCGACTGGTCGAGCAAGACGCTCATCCTCGTCCGGCTGGCGAGCGACGATGTCTTTGCGCTCGCCGTGGACCGGGTGTTCGATCATGAAGACGTGGTGGTCAAACCCATCGCGCCGGCCATCATGGAAACCAGGCTCTATGCCGGCACCACTCTGCTCGATGACGGACGGCCCATGATGCTCCTCGACCTGCCATCGATCGCCCAGATGCGGGGCATGGTCGGCGGCGTGCGCAGCGCACCTGTCGAAGAAGAGAACAACGCGAAGCAAGACAAGGCCAAGGCCGTGCCGGTCATGCTGTTTGCAGGGCTCGACGGTCGCCATCGCGCTGTCCGCCTGGAACTTGTCCGCCGCATCGATACCATTTCGCGCGACGCTATCGATATCGAGGGCGAGCGTGCGCAGGCCATCATCGATGGCGAGATACTCACGCTGGCCGGGCACGACACCGGGCCGCTGCCCGATGAGCGGGTGCGCCTGCTGCGTCTGTCCGATGGCGAAAACCAGCTGGTCTATGCCGTCAAGGAAGTGCTCGATGCAGCCGACATCACCGACGATGTCGTGCCGAGCGAGACCGACACCCGCATCGAGGGCGTCACGCTGGTGGGCGGCAAGCCTATTCCGCTGCTCGACGGACACGCCGTCTTTGCGCGTTACAAGGCAACCCGTAAACTGGAACGCACGCTGACCTGCCGCATCCCGGCGGACAGCGATTGGGCCAAGACCATTCTCGAACCGCTGGTGCAGTCCGCAGGCTATCGCATAGCGACGGCCGATGACGAAGAGGCGGATCTGGCTATTGCGCTCAGCGAGCAGGATGATGCGATACAGGGAACGGCCCGCAGCCGCATCGAACTTCGCGCAGAGCCGGAAGATGCAGGCGACGACACCATCTACCGTTACGATCGCGACGGCCTGCTCGCCGCGCTCAAGCGGCACCGCGCCGGGAGGGCGGCATGAACGAATTGCTTCTGATGTGCACCATTGCCGGTCGCCGCGCAGCCATTCCGGCAAGCGATGTGCAGTCCGTGATCGAGGTAGAAGACATCACGCCCATTGCGGGCACGCCGGACTTCATTCGCGGCCTCACCGCCCTGCGCAGCCAGGCCTTGACCGTTATCGACTGCTCGCTCGCGCTGGGCATGGACACGCCATGCAACGCAGCGGACCGCCGCGCCGCAGTGGTGGATGTCGACGGTCATCTCTACGCTCTGCTGGTCGACGAAGCCCATGATGTCGGCGAGCCGACAAGCGAACCCACGGATGTACCGGGCGGGTTCGGCGACGGCTGGCAACGCGCCGCACGCGGCATGGTGGAAACGGCCGGTGGCCCCACCCTGCTGATCGACACCGAACAACTGGTCTGCGGGCCAATTCGCGAGGCAGCTTAAGCGATTGGTTACCGCCTGCCTGTAAGCAGGTGCGTACAAGTGAAGGGATCCACGAAATGAAAACCTGTCTCATCGTCGATGATTCGCGTGTTATCCGCAAGGTGTCGCGCCACATCCTCGAAACCCTCGGCTTCAAGGTCGACGAAGCGGAAAACGGCCAGGAAGGCCTGAACAAGTGCCTCGAGGCCATGCCCGATGTCGTCCTGCTCGACTGGAACATGCCGATCATGACCGGCATCGAATTCATCCACGAACTGCGCAAGCACGAAGGCGGCGACAAGCCCAAGGTCGTGTTCTGCACCACCGAAAACGATGTCGCGCACATCCGCGAAGCCATCAGCGCCGGCGCGGACGAGTATGTGATGAAGCCGTTCGACCACGAAACTCTGCAGATAAAGCTCCAGCTCGTCGGCATGGCCTGATCCCACGAAAGGATAGTATTTCGTGGTGACTGCGCTTCGATCCGACAGGCGAATTGCGCCCTCAGTAAAGCCTGCACCGACCCCGAAGCCGGCGGTCGTCAAGGTCATGCTTGTCGACGATTCGCTCACTGTGCGAACCGTGTTCGCGCGCATGATCGAACGCGAAGGCGACATGACGATTGTCGCGACCGCCTCCACGGCGGAACGCGGACTGGACGAATTGCGCAGCCACAAGGTCGATGTGATCCTTCTCGACCTGGAAATGCCCGGAATGGGCGGCCTGGAAGCGCTTCCCAAACTTCTGGCATCCTCGCCCGGCACCAAGGTGCTGGTCATTTCGTCGCTTACCGCCGAAGGCGCGCAGCATACGGTCGAGGCCCTACGCATGGGCGCGGCCGACACGATGCTGAAGCCCCGTACCGGCGGCTTCGACGACGGTTATCGCGAGCAATTGCTCGCCAAGATTCGCGCGCTCAAGGGCCTTGCTCCGCACGAACCGCCCAAGCCGTCGGCACCCAAGTGGTCGAACCGCCGTGCCGGCAAGAAGCCTCAAGCCCTGGCTATCGGGGCATCGACGGGCGGCATTCACGCGTTGAACCTGTTTCTCCGGCAAATCCCCAAGAACTTCGACCTGCCGATCTTCATTACGCAGCATCTGCCCGGCAGCTTTATCCCCGTCTTCGCCAAGCAGATGGAACAGGCAGCCGGTCGCAAAGCCGTGCTGGCGGACGAGAACACCGTCGTGGAGCGCGGCACGATGATCATTGCCCCGGGCCATGGTCACATGGTGGTCCGCCGCAAAGGCACACGTATTCTTACCGGCCTTGCCCATCACGCCGTGAAAAGCGGTTGTACGCCATCAGTCGATCCCATGTTCGAAACATTAGCTGAAGCGTATGAGGGCAAGGTCGCCGGTATCCTGTTGTCCGGCATGGGCCGCGACGGGACCGACGGGGCCGACGCAATCGTGTCGGCAGGGGGATCGGTCTACGCCCAGACGGCCGACAGCTGCGCGGTGTGGGGGATGCCGCGCGACATCACCGAGCGCGGTCTTGCTTCCGCCGTCATGCCACCTGCCAAGTTGGCCGATCACATTCTCGCCGCAACAGGAGCCGACGCATGGCGTTAGAAGACGCATCGCACACAGTCATCGCCGACCTGTTGCAGTCGCGGACCGGCCAGACGCTGAGCGAGAGCCGCCGCTGGCGCATCTCCACTGCCCTGAGCGGCCTGTTCCGCGAATTCGGCATCGAGAACGTCGACCAGCTCGCCTGCATGCTGGAGCGTCCGGGCGAACACCGTCTGGCTACACGAGTGGTCGAGGCGTTGCTCAACAACGAGACCTACTTTTTCCGCGATCACGCCTATTTTGCCACACTGGCGAATACCGTGTTGCCCGAACTCGCCAAGCGCCGCTCGGCAACCAAGAAGTTGTCGATTTGGTCGGCAGGCTGCTCGACCGGGCAGGAAGTCCTGAGCCTGGCGATGAACTTCTGCGAACAGCCGGCGCGTTGGGCGGACTGGACTATCGAGATCCTGGGCACAGACATCTCGAGCAAGGCGATCGCGCAGGCGAAGTCCGGATGTTTCTCGCAGTTCGAGATCCAGCGCGGCATTTCCGTGGCACAGATGCTGAACTTCTTCTCCGAGAACTCCGGCGGGATGGCAGGTCAACGACCGCGTCCTGTCGCTGACCCGGTTCGAGCAACGAAATATCCTCGATGCCGCCCCGCTGCCCGGCCAATTCGATCTCGTCCTGTGCCGAAACTGCCTGCTGTATTTCGATCCCGAAACGCGCCGTGCCGCCTTCGATCGGCTGGCAGGCGGCATTGCGAGCGACGGATATTTGATGCTGGGAGCAGGCGAGACCGTGGTCGGCCAGACCGACCGGTTCGAACCGTCCTCCTGCGGCTCCGCGATTTACGAGCCGAAGGCCGCAAGCCGCGCCGGCGACATGCTGGGCACGGCGCCCGCGCTACGCGTCGTCAACGGCTGACGGCCGGACGCCGCACGCTTACGCAGCAAGGTAAATTTCAGGTTTACCGTTAATTAGCACATGAAGGCTAGCACTGTCGGATAACCAATAAGTGGGCCCACGAGCCCAAGGGGATTCGCGTGCGTTCACATACCGACATAGCTCAGCAAAGCACGCGTATCATGGTCTTTGCGCCATTAGCGGCGCTGGCTGGGATCGTCGGTATGACTGCGCTGATGAGCTGGCTTGGTCCGCGTTTCGAAATTGCATCGCTGGGAGCCGTGCTGGGCGGCGGTCTTGTCGCTTTCATCTCGAGTGTCGGTGGCTTCGCCGTGCTTGGCTGGCGCCACCTACGCAAGCTGGAGCGGCTTTCTAGCAGCGATGCACTGACCGCGCTGCCCAACCGGCGCGCCCTGCACCGCGATGTTACCGCGCTCATGTCCGACAAGTCGGAACTGGCGTTGGCCATCGTCGATCTCGACGGGTTCAAGATCATCAACGACCATTATGGGCACCTGACCGGCGACGCGACCATCGTCGAACTTGCCAAGATCCTGCGCGAGATCAGCGGCGAAGAGGCCGAGGTGTACCGGTTGGGCGGCGACGAATTCGCTATTCTGTGCCATGGGGAATTGGCCGGTACCTTGCTCGAAGGGCATTGTCGGCGCGTCATCGAACGGCTCGCCAAATCCATCAAGGTCGATGGCCGCCGTCTGACATTGGGCGCCAGCATAGGCCTGTCGCGCAATGCGCCGGGTCAAAGCATCGCCTCTTCCGAAATGCTGCGGCGTGCCGATGTGGCGATGTACGCGTCCAAGCGCGGCGGAAAGATGCGCTGCACATGGTTCAACGAAGCCTTCGACCGCAGCCGCGAAGAGATCAAACGGCTCGACGACGAATTGCGCCAGGCGCTGACGCTGGGCGAATTCTACATGAATTATCAGCCGCTGGTCGATGCTAGGACCAAGCAGATCGTGGCCATCGAAAGCCTGCTTCGCTGGAACCGGAAAGACGGTCGGGACGTCGGGCCCAACACTTTTGTGCCGGTGGCAGAAGAATCGGGCCTCATCAATCCGATCGGGCTTTGGGTCCTGCGCCAGGCGTGCCGCGACGCGCTGGGCTGGCATGGCGTGACGCTGTCGGTGAACATCTCCGCCGCCCAGCTCCGCAACCCGGAATTCCCGATCCAGCTCGGCCATATTCTCGAAGAGACGGGTTTCGATCCCGAACGGCTGGAACTCGAAGTGACCGAGACCTGTCTGGTCCTCGATCCGACTGTGGCCGAACGCAGCCTGAATCTCATCCGCGGTTTCGGTGTGGCCGTAACGCTGGACGATTTCGGCACCGGATACGCCTCCATCGGTTTCCTGCGCCAGTTCCGCTTCGAACGCCTCAAGATCGACCGCAGCCTTGTCGTTCAGGCATCGCAAGACGATGCCAGCCGCGCCATGATGCTTTCCAGCATCACGATGGCGCAGGCGATGGACATGTCCGTGACGGCAGAAGGCGTCGAAACGGAAGAGCAGGCAGCCATGGTCCGTGCGGCAGGCTGCGACCAGATCCAAGGCTGGCTCTATTTCAAGGCCATGTCCGCAAGCGAAATTCCGCAATACCTCGGCAAGGTCATCGATCCTGCCGCGCCATCTTATAACCAAGGGATCAAGGTCGCATGAACGCGCTCACGCATCGCTTCGACGAAATCAGAAGCGATACTGACAAATACTATTCCGACGAAATTGCGGATGACCGGGCCATCCTGGCTCAGACGGGCGCAGGCAGCGAAGGGCTGCGCGGTCGCTTCGCCGATCTCAATATCGGCAGCAAGCTGAGTTTCGTCGCGTTCTGCAACATCTGCGCGGTCCTGTTGTGCCTTGTCACCACGCTTATCGGTGGATGGCTGGCGCTGGAGGTGCGCGAAGAGCGCATGGCAATTGCCCGGATCGTGGCAATGTCCGCCGAGTTGAAAAGCGATATCGACGGAGTGCTGCTCGACACCCACAGATACGCATCGCGTGGTGACGTGTCCGCCTTGTCGGGAGCACGCGAACAGCTCAATTCCACCGCAACCGATCTGGACCGGCTGGAAGAAGAGCTGCGGACCTATGCGCCCGGTCAATTGAGCTTCGTTGTGCAGCTGCGCGATGGTCTGTCCATTCTGCGCAATGATCTGGAGCGCGGCCAATCCATGGTGGCGCCGGAAGAACGCCAGCTCTTGAGCGAGATCGTCATTGATAACGGAGCGGCTTTCAATTCCGTGGGAAGGCAGCTGAAATCGCAGCTTATTGCGCAAGGCGAACTTAGCGACAGATCCGGTCAGTCCACGATTCTGTGGCTGTTCGTCGCTTTTTTCGTGGTCGCCCTGATCGGCATAATGGTGATACTCGTCTCCACCCGCATCATTGCCCGCGACATTTCGGGCACGGTGAGCGAACTGACCGAAGCATCGGAACGGCTTGCGACGGGCGACACGTCGATCGAGGTCCCCGGCCTTGAGCGACGGGATGAGCTGGGCGGTCTTGCCCGCTCGCTGCACGTCTTCCTGCGTAGCGCCTTCCGGCTCGAGAGGATCGCCAAGGAAAAGGCCGAACTCCAGGCCGAACAGGGCCGCGAACTCAAACGCTTTGCCGCACAGTTCGAAGACACGGTGGGCGAGGTCGTCAACAGCGTCGCCGCCGCGTCGGTGCAGCTAAGCTCCACAGCCCATGACATGGCCGCCGCAGCCGAACAGGCGACGCAGCAAAGCGAAGCTGTCAGTGCATCGATGTCGAGCGCATCGGGCGGAGTCACAGCTGCGGCAGCCGCTTCCGATGAATTCGCCATGTCCATCGGCGAAATCAGCCGGCAGGCCTCGCATTCCTCGGAACTTGCGCGCAAGGCCTCTCTCGACGCCGAGCGGGCCGATACGACCATCACTGCCCTGTCCTCGTCAGCAGATCAGGTCGGCGCGATCGTGGAACTGATCCAGTCGATTGCCAAGCGGACCAATCTGCTCGCGCTCAATGCCAGTATCGAGGCGGCTCGCGGCGGCGAAGCGGGACGGGGCTTTGCGGTGGTGGCCAGCGAGGTCAAGGAATTGGCCGCGCAGACCAGCCGCGCGACCGAGGAAGTGGCAGAACAGATTCGCTCGATGCAGAATTCGACCGGGGCGAGCGTGAACGCGCTGCGGTCCATCGGCGAACAGATCAAGCAGCTGGAAACGACTGCCGTGTCCATCGCCAGCGCGGTCGATCAGCAATCGGTCGCAGGGCAGGACTTGGCGCGCAGCATCGATTTAGCAGCGCGTTCGACCGACGAGGTCTCGAGCAGCGTCGCACAGGTCCGGCAGGCAAGCGTGGCAACCGGCGCTGCGGCGAGCCAGGTGCTCGGTTCGGCAGGGTCGCTGGAAGCGCAGGCATCAAACCTTCGTGGGCAGGTCGATCAATTCTTGGAACATGTAAAGGCCGCCTGAAGCGTCGGGACGGACGACAAGGCACAAAAGACGGGGTGAGGGAAATGAACATGCATTCGAGCGAGCTTGGACAACAACTGTCCGAAGAGATCGCAATGGTGGAAGACAGTTTGACCAGGAAACGCGAGAGCGCGCGTCATTCCGGCGTCTTTGCCTGGTTCATGGCTCAATCGCTCGAAAACAAGTCGAAAATCGCGTCGGTTTTCACTCTCGGAGGCGCGCTCTGCATTTCGGCAATCGCTCTTTACGGCCTTGCCAACCCGGACAACGCGGCCACGGCGAAGACATTCATCCTCGCACTATCCGTCATTTCCATTATCGGCGGTGTCGGAAGCCTGCACTTCATCCTGAAGAACGTCATCACCCCGTTCCAGCAAGTCACGCGCGAGATGGTGCGCTTGTCGAGCGGTGCCCGCGATATCGATGTGGGCGACCTGTCACGCCCTGACGAAATCGGCGATTTGTCGCGCGCGCTCGAAGTGTTTGCCAAGTCCGGCTACAAACTCGACGAACTGTTTGCAGCGCGCAAGGCGACGGAGGAACAGCGCAAGCAGGAACTGATGATGCTGGCCGACAAATTCGAAAAGACGGTTGGCGATGTCGCGAGCGGCGTTGCCGCAGCTTCCAGCCAGCTCAATGCAACGGCAAGCTCCGTCGCGCAGGCCGCCGAGCAGGCCTCTGGCCAGGCAAACCGCGTCTCGGCAGCGATGGAACAGGCCTCGGGCGGCGTGACCGCCGCTGCCGCTGCCTCCGATGAATTCGCCATGTCGATCGGCGAAATCAGCCGACAGGCCGCCAATTCCGCCGAACTGGCCCGCAAGGCATCGCACGACGCCGAAGGTGCAGATGCCACCATCGGCGCGCTGGCGACCTCCGCCGATCAGGTCGGCCAGATCGTGGAACTGATCCAGTCGATAGCCCAGCGCACCAACCTGCTTGCCCTTAATGCCAGCATCGAGGCGGCACGCGGCGGCGAGGCCGGGCGCGGTTTTGCGGTGGTGGCCAGCGAGGTCAAGGAACTGGCCGCGCAAACCAGCCGCGCAACCGAGGAAGTGGCCGAACAGATCCAGGCCATGCAGGCATCGACCGGCAACAGCGTGTCCGCGCTGCGCTCGGTTGCGAACCAGATCAAGCAACTGGAGACGACCGCGATTTCGATTGCCAGCGCCGTCGATCAGCAGTCGGTCGCCGGACAGGATCTGGCGCGCAGTATCGACCGGGCCGCAAACGGCACCGACGAAGTCGCGGCCCATCTCGACGACATGCGCGAAACCAGCACGTCTACGGGCGCTGCGGCAAGTCAGGTGCTTGCCTCGTCAAGCGATCTGGAAGGCCAGGCCACAGTATTGCGCGACAAGGTTGACGAGTTCCTCTTCCAGATTCGCAATTCGTAACGCTCAATCTGGGGCGCGGCGCACCGGACAGTGCACCGCGCCATCCCAAGCTATTCCCAGAAGTAGGGAAGGCGCCGGTCGTCGCCTGTCTCGACCTCGTTCATCGTCTTGGAATCATAGAGACGGCCACCCTGCATGACCTGGACGATGTCGTCCGAGTTCCGGATGTCTGCAGCCGGATCGGCCGAGAGGATGACCATGTCGGCGAGCTTGCCGACTTCCAGACTTCCGACATCACGCTCCATGCCGAGCGACTTGGCAGGCTCGATCGTGCCGGCGCGCAGGGCCTCCACCGGCGTCATGCCGCCGCGTGCGAAACTCCACATCTCCCAATGCGCAGCAATTCCCGGCTGCTGGCCATGCGCGCCAATGCTGACCTTGACGCCGCGCTGTGCCAGCTTGCGGGCCTCGCGCGCAGAATTGTCGTCGACGAAGGCCCAGTCGGGTGCCTTCAAACGCCGCGCCGTGCCGGCCAGCAGTGCCTTTGGCGGCGTGTGGACGAGCAGGGGATTGTCAAACACGTCGGTCGCCTGCCGCCAATACGGATCGGCCGCCAGCCCGCCGTAAGTCACGGTCAGCGTCGGCGTGTAGTTCGTGTCGGAACCGGCGAACATCTGCAGCACGTCGTCGTACATCACGTCGATCGGAATGTTGTGCTCCAGCGTGGAATTGCCGTCGGCGATCAGGTTCATGTCCATGCCGAACAGCGATCCGCCCTCCGCCACCACCAGCATGTTTTCGGCCCGAGCAGCGGCAGCGACCTGTTGGCGCTGCTCGCGCCGCGGCTGGTTGTAGTTCTTCACACTAATTCCGCCCTGCGCCTTGATGCGGCGCACGTGATCCAGCGCATCCTCGTAGCTGTCGATCCGCGCATAGACGCTGGGCGCCTTGGCCCCGTAGATGATCTCGCCGGTCGAGAAAATGCGCGGGGCAAGCAGCGTGCCCGCCTGCTGTCGCTCGGCCGCGGCGAAGATCATGCTGGCCGAGGACGATGGGTCGTGCATCGTCGTGGTGCCCATCGCCAGCTGCTGGACCTGCACCCAGTTCTGCTGCGGGATGAGATCGCCCGTACCCTGCGGCCCATGCGCATGCGCGTCGACAAGGCCGGGAATGATCGTGCGGCCATTGGCCTCGACCACCGTCGCTCCGCGCGGGACGGTGACCGTGTCCGCAGCGCCGATGGCAACGATCCGGTCGCCTTCGATCACGATCGTGCCGTTCTCGATGGTACTGGCACCCTCGCCCGCCATGGTATGGATGCGCGCTCCGGTAAGTGCGACCGTGCCGCTGCGCTTGTCGGCGCGGATCGTGCGTTCGAGCGACGTGCCCGTGGTGGGCGGCTCGAATTTGGGCGCATCGTCATCCGGCAGGCGCGGTGTCAGCGCACTGGTGGCCGCGCGGTATAGGGCCGGCCCCATGGACCAGTGCAGCGTCTCGCCGTCCTGCGCCCAGCCGATGTAGTCCGCCCCGCCCTTGCTGGCCCTGGTGACGGGCAGCGAGCTGGCATTCTCGCCGACTGTGACAGCCTGACCGCCAGGAAGTAGCGGCATGGCAAACACTTCGTAATTCTGGCGGAACGCGACATAATTGCCGCGCGGGCTGACCCGGAAATCATTGGCCAGATCGCCCTGCACATGCACGCGGCGCGCCTCGCCATTCGCATCGGCGGATATCAGCTGCAGGTTCCCGCCTTCGCGCGCGATCATGAAGATGCGATCGTCATCCGCGCCATATTGCGGCGTGGAGGTATCGCGAGCCAACAGCATGGGTATGCCGCCGCTGGCCGGGACGGTGTAGACGCCCTGATCTTCGGAATATTCGGGCGAGGTGATGAAGCCACCGCCGCGCTTCTCGAACGCGATGGTCCGGCCGTCCGGCGAGAATTGAGGAACCGCATAGTGCCCCTGCTTACGCGTCACGACACGCTCACCACGGCCACGGCGGTCGACAGTGACCACGCGGCCCAGCCCTTCGTCACTCCAGCGGATGAAAGCGATTCGCTCACCATCGCGCGACCATGCGGGCCACAGCTCAAGTTCGTCGCCCTTGCCCGAGGTCAGGCGGCGCGGTGCCGCACTGCTACCGACCGGCTTGGTGTAGAGCTTGCCCAAGCTTTCGAACACCACCGTGCGGCCATCGGGCGAAACGGTCGCAAAACGCGGGATCTTCGCAGTGAAGCTGTCCGGCGCGACATCGATCACCGGATGCGGCGCCTCGCCGACCTGGCGCGTATCGTTCACGCGGAACGGCATCTCGCGAGCGCCTGAGCCGTCGGCGGCCACGCGGCGCAGCTTGCCGCCTGCCCAGACCACGATCTCGGACCCGTCGGGCATCCAGTCCATCATCGGATAGACGCCGTAGACAGCCCAGGTCTCCTGCATGTCGAGATCGAGCGCATCGTAAATCATGCGCTCCTGCCCGCTGGTCATGTCCTTGACCCACAGCTGGCTGCGATCCTTGTCGCGGCGCACGAAGGCCATGCGCTTGCCGTCTGGCGATGGCGTCGGGCGTACCGCACCGCCATAGCCGCTTATGGCGCGCGTTACTTCGCCCGTATCGATATTGTAGCGCTCGACAGCGAAAATGCCGGCGTTGGAATCCTGCGCGTACTCGAATGTGTTCCCCGGCGTGATGTTGCGTGTGTAGTAGATCGCATTGCCATCGGGCGCGTAGATCGGCTCGCCCAGTTCCTTCTGCAGCGCTTCGTTCGCGCGCTTGACCAGCTGCACACCGCCGCCGCCCGACACGTGGTAAAGCCAGATTTCGCCCGTCCCCAGGCTGCGCTGCGTGGTGAAGTGCTTCTTGGCAACGATGTACTGCCCGTCGGGCGACCAGCTGGGCTGGTTGATCAGGCGGAAGCTTTCTTTCGTGACCTGCCGCTTGTCCGAACCATCCGTATTCATCAGCCACAGATTGTCGCCGCCGCCGCGATCCGACACGAAAGCGATGCGGCTTCCATCGGGGGAGAAGCGCGGCTGCACTTCCCATGCGAGCCCTTCGGCGATGCGCGTCGGCGTGCCGCCAGCAATCGGCATGGTGTAGATGTCACCCAGAAGCGCGAAAGCCACCGTCCTCCCGTCGGGCGAGACGTCGACATCCATCCAAGTGCCTTCGTCCGTGTCGATCTGCACATCGCGGAAAGGGATGCCGCGCGGCGCCATGACGTCCCATGTGCCGTCATCGGCGTTCGCATCGTCCATAGGGACGGTCGCTGGCGCTGCATCGACCTGTTCGCCGCTGCCGTCCTCCGGCAATTCGTCTTGCGACAAATCGACTTCGCGTTCCTCGACCGGATTGGGGCTCGGCTCGGGCTCCTGCTGCGCATGCGCGCCGGTGGCGCAAAGGGCGAGAGCGAGTGCGGATGTGATGCTGGTCTTCATGATGTCCCCTTGCGGATGAAACGCGGTCGATCGTTGGTTCTATTTGGCACTGGCACGTTCTACCAGCCGAACAGGCACGCGGCGTTCAGCCAGCTGTGCCTCTCCGGCAAGTGCCGTCTCGACCAGCAGCCGTCCTGCCTCGGCAAAATCGGGCTCGACAGTCGTGAGCGGCGGATGGCTGAATTCGCCCGAGCCCAGGCCGTCGAAACCGATAACGCCCACTTCGCCCGGCACCGGAATGTTGCGCGCCGCCAACTCCTCCAGCGCGCCAAGTGCCATGGCATCGCAGGCGAAGAAGAGGCCGTCGAACGGCTCGCCAGCCTCGCATAATTGCGCGATGGCATTGCGACCCTGCGTCACTCGCTCGTCCCCGTCGGAAACGACCGGCTCGCGCGCGGCCAACCCTGCGCTTTCCATGCCCGACCGGTAGCCTTCGTAGCGCTCGCGGAATTGCCTTTGCGACGAATTCGGATCGCCGACGAAGATTACATTGCTTGCCCCGGACTTGACCAGCCGCTCGACTGCCAGCCTGCCTCCGTCCTGATTGTCTGACCTCACCCATACGGCATCGTCGAAGGGAGAACCCCAGAACGCAATGGCAGTACTGGTCCCGGCAACTTCGCGAAAATAGTCCCACGCCGCCCCATTCGTGGCTGTGCCTATGACCACAACGCCATCCGCCTGCCGCCGTCCGACATAATGGCCGAACAGTTCGTCCGTCTTGGCTTGGAACGAAACCAGCGCTTCGTATCCGCGCTCAGCCGCAGCAGCGCAGGTACTGCCAAGCAAGCTGTAGTAGAACGGGTTGATGGCAGCAGGCCCCTGCCCTTCGCGTCCGATGACGACGATGGCGATGGTCCCCGTCTCGCCCTTGCGCAGACCGGCGGCACGCATGTTGACGTGGTAGCCCAGATCGGCAGCGGCTTGTTCCACCCGGCGGCGGGTCGCTTCGGTAATGGTTTCGGACCCCGACAGGGCGCGGCTGACGGTCGACTGGCTGACGCCTGCACGCTCCGCCACGTCGATCGACGTCACGCGTGTCGGTCGCCCGTTGCCGTGACTGGTCATACCCTCTCCCCGCGTCTCTCTCGTCCGGCCACTAGCCCAGTCGACAGGCGAAAGCGAGAGGGCGACGCTTGCAGGCGCGCGCAAGACGTGGAAGAGGCGAAAGCGGGATCAGGGACGCGGCGGGAAGCAAGCTATGTGCGGCGCACGGCACACATCGAAAGTCAGGCAGTCTTGAGCGACGTCCACACGACCATGGGCGCACGCGCACTCGATACGCCGGTGCCGGTACGCTTCGTCCACAACGACCGGTACGGCGCGCAAGAGGCCATCGCGGACGACGACTTCGACGCGTTGCTCGCCTCGCGCGATGACATCCGCGCCTCGTTTTCCGAAAACGGAGACCTTGCCTGGACAGTGCAGACATGGTGCCGCCTGCGCGATCAGGGCGTAGGCGGGATCGAGCTTGCGACGGAGCCTGCGGCAGGCCGCATCAATCTGGCGAAGTCCAAGACGCTGTCACGGCGCGGGGCTGACACGGCACTGTTCTATGTCTCGATCCAAGCGGATTATCCGCGCATCCTGTGGGCGCAATTCCATATCCAGCAAAATGCGGACCTTTTGTGCGAAGATGGGGGGCTGATCCATCATTGGCCGCAAGCGGGACTGATCCCGCGGGACCCCTCTCGGGATACGGTCGAGCGTGTCGGCTTCCTCGGCAATTTTACCGGCAATCTGGCCGGCAGCGCAGAAGACTGGTCGTCGCGCCTTTCCGCCGAAGGGCTGGACTTCGTCGCCCACGAGCCGGAGCGCTGGCACGACTTCTCCGACATCGACGTCGCCATCGGCCTGCGCAGCTTCGGCAACCGTCGCCATTCGCGCAAACCGCCCAGCAAGCTGTTCAACGCATGGATTGCAGGTGTGCCCTTCATCGGCGGATCGGAATCCGCTTTTGCACAGGTCGGCACAGCCGGTATCGACCACCTCGTCGCGCACACGCAGGACGAAGCCGTCGCGCAAATCGCCCGGATCCGCAACGATAGCGGCCTGTACGCAGACATCGTGGCTGCCGGACACGAGAAAGCGCAGCAATATTCCTTCGCACGCATCGCCTCGCAATGGGTTGATCTGCTCGAAGGGCCCGTCGCCGCACGCTATCGCGAATGGGCCGCCTATCCCGGGCGTGAGAAGCGTCGCACCGCTGCCCTGAGCGCAGCGCAAGGCACGATCGACCTCGGCAAGTTCATGGCCCGAAAGCTGTTGGGGCGCGAGGTCGAGGCGTGAGCGACGCTGCGCGGATGAAGCGCGGACTGACTGCGAATGTCGTCGCCATCGGTACGCGGATCGCAATACAGTTCGCATCGCTCCCGATTTTGTTTGCGTTCTGGGATGTCGAAGCCGTGGGTGCATGGCTGCTGTTGTTTGCCGTCCCATCCTATGTCGCGCTGATCGGCAACGGCTTTGCAGGCGCTGGGGGGACTGCCGCACTCGCTTCCGTCCAGTCCGGGGACATGGACAGGGCCCGCGCCGACTTTCGCGCCGCTTGGGTCATTTCAGCTGGATCGACAGGACTGCTTGCCCTTGTCTTTGCGGCAGGGGCTTTGATGTTGGCTCCGCTGCTCCTCGAAAGCGCGAGTGAGCTGGATGTGAAAGACGTCGCGCTGGCAGCCGCCTGGTTGGGCCTCTATGTCTTTGCGACCAGCCAGATGGGCATATTCGACATCGCCTATCGCGCGGTCGGCAGATACCCCGATCACTTGTTTCTCTACTCTGCGGCAAGCTTGCTGGAGATTGTCGTGCTCGCAGCAGCCGTTGCCAGCTCGGACAGTTTCGCCACGCTCGCTGCGGCGCTCGCAGTGTATCGGTGCTTGGCTGCAGGCTTCATCTGGCTGCGCGCAAGACGGGCGGCCCCTGCCATGTTTCATGATGGCGGCCAAAGAATAGCAGGCAGCCTGCCTCGCCTGTGGGCACCATCGCTCGCCTTCATGATGATGCCGCTCGTATTCGGGCTGAACCTGCAGGGATACCTGATCCTGGTCGGCGCGAGCTTTGGGGCGGTGGCGCTCGCAGGCTTTGCTGCGACACGGACGCTGACCCGGTTGCTCGATCTGGCGAACAACCTCGTCTATTCGATGCAATTTTACGAAAGCGGCTATTTGGGTGCGGACAGGACGGCAACACAGAGGCGATTGCTTGCCACGATGACCTGCGTTTCCCTGTTCCTGATAGTCACATTTGCGGCGGTGTTGCTGACCCTCGGCCCATGGATCCAATCGATTTATACATTAGGAGAAACGCGGTTCGATCACGGCGTCGCTGCAGTCCTGGTTGCAGCGGTCGCAATCCGCGCGCTTGCCGCGACCCCCGCGGCGTTCGTCGCTGCTGAGAATGCCCATGCGCGCTTTGTGTCGATATATCTCGTCGGGTCGGCGGCAGCTTTGGGATTTGCTGTCGTGCTGGCATCGCTGGGCATGTCGTTGCCGATCGTCTTGATGCCGCTTCTTCTGGCCGAGCTATCCCAGCTTGTCCCGGTGTTTCGTCAAGCACTGTCGGCCCTCGATCTCTCGATCGGGGATTTTGCGCGCAGCCTCATTTCCATCGAGCGATGGGCCGATCTGCAGGCGATCTGGCGCAAGGTTACCCGCACATGACACGCTTGCCCGACGCAGCGCACCGACTGTAGAGGCACAGGCGCCGTGTACGATTTCCTTCTCTTCGCCTCCTCGGTGCTGTTCACAGCTCTGGCCTTTGCGTATTCGCGGCATCAGGCAGCATCGCTAGCGCATCCCGCAACCTTCTATCTCGTCTTCCACGGATTTTTGTTCGTTTTCCGCCCGATCGTCGCGCGCGCCTACGATTTCGACTTCGTCTATCGATTGTACGAATTCCGGCCGTCGATAAGCGACAAGATCACGGTGCTTCTGGGCGCCAATCTGGCGCTTGTCGTATTCCTCGGAGCCAGCCTCGCCATTGCCGCCCGAGAAGTACCGCGCGAGCCATCAGGGTCTGCCGAAGAAGCGCGGCGCAAGCTGTTCTGGCCGGTCATGATTACCACCGGCCTGCTGACGCCGCTCGGGCTTGCTTCGCAAATTGCTTATTGGGGCCAGCGCGCGACGCAATTCGAGACGATGACGCGCGATGCGGGCACGGGCAACCTCGTCAATACGGAGAACATCGGCTGGTTCACTGACGCCGCGTTGATCATCGCGCCGCTTGCCGTGCTCGTGTTGTGGGTCGCGCGATTCCGCTGGTGGGGGTGGCTGTATTTCGCGGGTTTTGCTTTCCTGCAGGCCGGGTCGGGCACACGGCATGCGCTCGTCTTTGCAGTGGCCGCAATTGCCGTCGCGTGGGTGCTGGAGACCGGCCGCAAATGGTTCGACTGGCGGCTGGCAGCGCTCGGCCTTGCCACCGTCGTCGCATTCAACCAGATCGTGCTCGATCGCGGCGGTGCCGTGCGGGAGCTGGTTGCCGAAAACGGTTACGCCGCGCCGGTCGAACCTGCCGAGCTCGACCCGCTCGAGCATATGGATTTCGCCAATCTCGAATATTTCGAATATATCGTCTACGCCGTCCCGCAGCGCACCGGCTCGTACGACTATTTCGCCCACTATCTGCAAATCTTCACCGAGCCGATCCCGCGCCGTATCTGGGAAGACAAACCGGTCGGATCGCCGGTGCAGTTTTTCTCTTTATGGGATTACGGCAGGCCGACGGGGATCACAGCCTCGCTTCCCGGGGTCGGTTGGATGAGCCTTGGATATCCCGGGATTGTCATCCAGACGCTGGTTTTCGCTGCGATCTTCGGGCTGTTTTACCGCTGGCTACTGCTGACACGCAATACGCCGGTCGCGCGCCTGACCTATGCCATGGTGATCGCGACGGCCATTCTCGGTTTCCGCGATGGCACGCTGCTGACCCTGCTGCGCAATGCGCCCTTCTATTTCGGACCGCTGCTAATAGCGCTCGTCATCGCGCGACTGTTGCAGCCCGCCATCCTTTCGCGCGGTACGATTAACGCCAATCCAACAGGCGAAACGCCCGAAGACCGCCGCCGGGCACTGGCCAAACGCGCGGGCGACACAGCGCGGTAAGTCTCCGACTGCAACTTACCCTTCCCCTCGCACATGCGGTGCGATAGGCTGGCCGCATGGGTGAAAGACCGACAAGCAGCCAGGCCACCGACTTCGATGTCCTGATCGTGGGAGCAGGCATATCCGGCATCGGAATGGCCGCGCATATGAAGGCCAAGGTGCCCGACCACAGCTTCGCCATCGTCGAGCGGCGCGAGAAGATCGGCGGGACATGGGACCTGTTCCGATACCCCGGCGTGCGCTCGGACAGCGACATGCACACGCTGGGCTTCGAGTTCGAGCCCTGGAAGCATGAAAAGTCCATCGCCGATGGTCCCTCGATCCTCGAATATCTGGACCTCATCGCGGACGAGCGGGACATCCGCCGCCACATCCGTTTCGGCCATACGGTCATCTCCGCCGACTGGCGTGGTGAAGACGCGCGTTGGCATGTCACGCTGGAAACCGCCGATGGAGAGCGCAAGAAGCTGACCGCGAATTGGCTCTATCTCGGCTCGGGCTATTACGACTACGACGAGGCTTACGACCCCGGCTTCGAGCTGGGCGAGTTCGATGGCCAGGTCATCCACCCGCAGTTCTGGCCGGAGAATCTGGATTACGAGGGCAAGAACGTCGTCGTCATCGGATCCGGCGCGACGGCAGTGACCATTGTGCCGTCGATGGCGGACAAGGCAGCCAAGGTCACGATGCTCCAGCGCACGCCGACCTGGATGTTCTCGCGCCCTGCCAAGGACGCGGTGGCGAATTTCCTGCGCAAGGTTCTGCCGGAAGAAACGGCCTACAAGATCACGCGCTGGAAGAACGTGGCCATGCAGGACTTCGGCTTCAAGCGCGCGCGCAACAAGCCCGACAAGATGGGCGACATGCTGCACAAGCGCATCCGAAAGTCGATGGGCAAGGATTACGACCTGACGCCCTTCACCCCGCCCTATGCGCCGTGGGACCAGCGCCTGTGCCTCGTGCCCGATGACGATTTGTTCATGGCACTCAAGGCCGGGAAGGCGGATGTCGTGACGGGCCACATCAAGGCCTTCGAGAAGGGCGGCGTGCGGTTGAAGGACGACAGTTTCCTGCCTGCGGACATCGTGGTGACAGCCACTGGCCTGAAGCTGGCAGTGGCAGGCAAAATCAAGCTGACGCAGGAAGGCGTGCCGGTCGATCTGGCTGAGCGGTTCTACTACAAGGGCTGCATGTTCTCGAACCTGCCGAACCTGGCGGTGGTTTTCGGCTATCTCAACGCCAGCTGGACATTGCGGGCCGACATCAATTCCGACTATGTCTGCCGCGTTCTGGACCTGATGAAGGGCATGGGCGTCGACATTGCCGTGCCACATCTGCCGGAGGACCACGGGCTGGAAGAGGACGATATTTTCGACTTCTCGTCCGGTTATATCCAGCGTGCCAAGCACATCATGCCGAAGAACGCGGTCGAATATCCGTGGAGGCTCAATCAGGAATACGTTCGCGATCGCAAGCGCATGGTGCGCGAGCCGGTCGATGACGGCATCCTGAAGTTCTACCGTGCCGGCGCTCTCGCCGATCGGCGGGAGCCGGAGAGCGAAGCGGCGCAGTAGCTTTCGCTGCGGCCACGCGTTACCACACTTCGCATGAGCGAACGCATCTATACCGCCGGTCTGGTTATCATCGGCGATGAAATCCTGTCCGGCCGCACCCATGACAAGAACATCGCGCAGGTCGCCAGCTGGCTGCAGGTGCAGGGTATCCGCCTGTCCGAAGTGCGCGTGGTGCCCGATGTCATCGACCGGATCGTCGAGGCGGTGAATGCCCTGCGCGATGGATACGACTATCTCTTCACGACAGGCGGCATCGGACCGACGCATGACGATATCTCGGTCGATGCGGTGGCCAAGGCGCTGGGTGTCGATGTCATCGTCCATCCCGAAGCGCGCGCGATCCTGGAACGCTACTATGCCGACAAGGGCGGTGTGAACGAAGGCCGCCTGCGCATGGCCCGCACTCCCGAAGGTGCGGAGCTGATCGCCAACCGCATGTCCGGCGCGCCCGGCATCCGCATCGGAAATGTGCATATGATGGCGGGCGTGCCCGCATATCACCGCCGGCATGCTCGACGCGCTGACTGGCACGCTGGAAGGCGGCGCGCCCTTGTTGTCGGCCACTGTCGGCGGGTTCATTCCGGAAAGCGAGGTGTCCGGCCTGCTGTACGATGTCGAGAAAGCACATGAGGATTGCCAGATCGGCAGCTATCCGTTCTTCCGCGAAGGCAAGGTCGGGCGCGAACTTCGTCGTCCGCTCGACCGAGCCAGACCATCGCTCGATGCCTGCATGGCGGCGCTCTGCGACGGGTTGCGAGAGGCAGGCTACGATTTCGAAGCGGGCGGGATCTGAGATGCGTGATATTTTAACGGCGATGCCGTAGAGGTCCTTTCGTGGAGGGGCTTTTCATCATCGGGCTGGTCGTGGCCTGCGTCATCCTGTTCCAGCGGCTCGCTGCGGCAGAGCGGCGGATCCTGGACCTGTCGGACCGCTTGACCGAAACGGAATGGCGTGTGCAAAACCGCTATTCCGCGCCGCAACCGCTCGCTGACGAATCCGCTCAAGAGCCTGCACCCGAACCGACCGAGGAACGCGAGCCCGAGCCGCAGGTATCGGTGCCAACAATTGCCAAAGAGGTTTCCGGCGTTCGTCTGGTCAGCGAACAGCCGCCAGCCGTCGAGGCCGATGACGAGATCAATCCGGAGACGATTGCCGACGCATCCGTACCGGACATCGTGGACGATCCACCTGCTCGGAAGCGCGGCTTCGATCTCGACTTCGAGGAAATCTTCGGACGTCGCTTGCCCATCTGGGCTGGCGGCATCACGCTGGCGGTCGCCGGTGTGCTCATCGTCCGCCTCTCGATCGAGGCAGGGCTGCTCACGCCTCTCGTCCGGGTCATCCTGTCTTTCCTGTTCGGCATGGGCCTGCTCGTGGCGGCGGAGGCGGCATACCGCTTCGAGGACCGCGTCGGCGATGTCCGCGTGCGTCAGGCGCTGGCCGGAGCGGGCCTGGCGACGCTATATGCCGCCTTCTATCTCGGGGGCACGCAATATGCGCTGATCGGGCAGACGGTCGCGTTCCTCGGCCTCGCGGCTGTGACAGCTTTGGCGATCTATCTGTCCTATCGCTTCGGCCTGCCCAGCGCGGTCCTTGGCCTCGTCGGCGGGTTTGCCGCGCCTGCGCTGGTCGGCGGCGAGGATGCAAACCTGCCGATGCTGGCGCTGTACCTCGCGCTGGTCACAGGCGGTCTGGCGCAGACGGCCAATCGCCAGAAGCGGTCGTGGCTGGGCCTCGGCGCGCTGGCGGGAGGGCTCGGCTGGGGCGCGTTGATGCTGGTGGGCGGCGACTACGATATGGGCGATATCGCTGCGGTCGGCCTGTATCTGGTCGTGCTCGGCGCACTGGTCCCTGCATTCCTCGACATCGAGAAACTTCAGCAACCGGTCCGGCTGGCTTCGGCTGGCCTTGCCGGAGTGCAGCTGGCCATATTGGTCGACACCGCAGGGTACGCGCCGCTGGCATGGGCACTGTACCTTCTGCTTGGCGCTGCGCTGGCATGGTTTGGCTGGACCAAGCGCGAGATGCGGGCCGGCAATGCCATGGCAGCCGCCATCGGTATCGTATTGCTCGCCCTGTGGCCCTCGCCCGAGCCGGTCGCATTCGCCATCGTCGCCGCAAGCCTGGCTGCGCTGTTCGCGGCCGTGCCGCTGGCGCTGCTGCGCTGGAAGGATGGCGGCGCGCTGGAAGCTTACAGTGTCGCGTTCGTCCCGATGGCGATCGGCGTGGTTATCCTGATGCGCTTCGATGTCTTCTGGGGATCCGAACAGCACCCCCTTGCGGCGCTTGGACTGCTTGCCCTTGCCGTGCTCCCGGCGTCGGCCGCATGGATCTCGTGGTTCCGCGACAATAACGACGAACTGGCGACCAACCTCGCCAGCGTCGCCCTGCTCGCTTTCTTCGCTGCGGCGTGCCTCCTGCCCGATGCCTTCCTCGTCATGGCAGGCGGGGCGATCGCGGTTGCAGTTATCGCGCTGGTGCGGGATCGGGTGGTCGGCAACCAGGGTCTGGTCTCGGTGTCAGGCCTCGCGGCCGGGGGCGCTGCGGTACTCTTGAGTGCGACCCCCACGATCTGGGACGAGCTTGAGGTGCTGTGGCAAGGCATCGACTCTGCCTCCTGGCTTTCGGCCTTGCGCTGGCTTTTTGCGGCTGCTCCCTTCGCAGCGATGGCTGTGTTCCATCGAGGATCCTCTGGCCGTACGCTCACCGCATTCATTGCCGGACTGCTCGTCTTTGCGGCGCTCGCGCAAGTTCTCCCGCCCATCTGGTTGGTCTGGACCGCTACTGCCCTTATCGCCGTCATGCGGTTTGCGCTGCCGAAGTACGGCATGACGGGGATCGCTTTCGTGCTGTGCGTTGGCTTGTGGGCGATAGTGCCGCTCGGCCGATGGACCTTGGATGGTATCGCGGCGCTGGTCGGCGACCCGATGCTGGTGACGCGATTGCCGACACTGCGCGAGTTGATCGGCTTCATGCTGCCCTTCGCGCTGGCGCTCGGCCTTGCGCAGCTGCGCGTTTCGCGGCTGTTCGAGCGGCCATTGCCGCTCTACTGGCTCGCCCTGCCTGTTGTGCTGGTGGTGGCGCATGTGTTGTTCAAGCAGCTCTTCCTGCTCAATTCGCTGCCGGACTTCGAGCTGCGCGGCCTGGCGGAGCGGACCGTGTGGCAGGCGCTGCTGCTCGCCGCCGCATGGGGCGTATGGACGTGGCGCAAGGAACGCATCGTCGCCACTGTCATCACTCTCGCCGCGCTCGCACATTTCGTGTGGTTCTCCGTATACCTTCACAATCCGCTCTGGACGCATCAAGCCGTGGGTCCGGTACCGATCGCGAACCTTGGCCTTGCCTCCCATGCCACGGGCATCGCAGCCCTGCTCAGCCTGCGGCACTGGTGGCCCACCTGGCGGCGCGCCACCGACGTTGCCATCATGGGCCTAGCCTTGCTGGGCGCACTGACACTGCTGCGCCAGATGTTCGCGGGCACCTTCCTCGACGAGTTGCCCATGACCCAGACCGAGGACCTGCTGCGCTCGTTCGTCGGCATTGTGCTCGCCATCGTCTTTCTGCTCATCGGCAGCGCGCGGGGCGAACGGTTGTGGCGGCTCGGATCTCTGGCGCTGATGATCGGCACCGTGCTCAAGGTCTTCATCGTCGATACCGCAGGGCTCGAAGGCCTGCTGCGGATAGCCAGCTTCATGGCGCTGGGCGCCAGCCTGATCGGCATCGGCTGGTTCTACTCGCGTCAGTTGAAAGGCGCACCGGCCGACGTCCCTGATACGGCATAGAAAAAGGGCCGGAAGGTCATCCCCTCCGGCCCCTTTTCATGTCTTTACCTGAGTAGGAAAGCGCGTTTCTGGCTAGAGCGCGCTTCAACCTCGGCAAGGTCGACCTTCAGGCCCGGGCCCATCGAGGAGGTCAGCGTGACCTTCTTGACGTATTTGCCCTTCGCGCCCGACGGCTTGGCCTTCACGATGGCCTGCGTCATGGCTTCGAAGTTCTTCTTCAGGTCTTCGTCCTTGAACGACAGCTTGCCGATGCCGGAGTGGATGATGCCCTGCTTTTCCACGCGGAATTCGATCTGGCCGCCCTTGGCGTCCTTCACGGCCTGTTCCACGTTCGGCGTGACCGTGCCCAGCTTCGGGTTCGGCATCAGGCCCTTGGGACCCAGCACCTTACCGAGGCGACCGACGACACCCATCATGTCGGGCGTCGCGATCACGCGGTCGTAGTCGAGATTGCCGTTCTGCATGTCTTCCATGAGATCTTCGGCACCGACCTTGTCCGCACCGGCAGCCGTGGCCTTCTCGGCATTGTCGCCGCGTGCGAACACGGCAACCTTGACGTCCTTGCCCGTGCCGCCCGGGAGCGACACCATGCCGCGGACCATCTGGTCGGCGTGGCGCGGATCGACGCCCAGATTCATGGCGACTTCGACGGTCTCGTCGAACTTGGCCTTGTGCTCGCGCAGCGTGGCGATCGCCTCGTCCACGGTGTAGAGCTTTTCGCGGTCGAGCTTGGCAACCGTCTGCTGCTTCTTGGTCTGCTTGGCCATTGGCTTAGCCCTCCACCACTTCGAGGCCCATCGAACGCGCGGAGCCTTCGATGATCTTCATGGCCTGATCGATATCGTTCGCATTGAGGTCCTTCATCTTGGCCTCTGCGATTTCCTTGACGGCGCTGGACTTGATGGTCCCGGCCGAAACCTTGCCCGGCTCCTTCGAACCCGACTTCAGCTTGGCAGCCTTCTTCAGGTAATACGATGCCGGCGGCGTCTTGGTGGTGAAGCTGAACGAACGGTCCGCATACACCGTGATGGTGGTCGGGATCGGCGCGTTCTTTTCAAGGTCCTGCGTGGCGGCGTTGAAGGCCTTGCAGAATTCCATGATGTTGACGCCGCGCTGACCCAAAGCAGGGCCGATGGGCGGCGACGGGTTTGCAGTGCCGGCTGGCACCTGCAGCTTGATGTAACCTTCGATCTTCTTGGCCATTGCTGGCCTCCTTTCACACTGTCGGCAGCTTCTCTCAAAGCCACCTCATGTTGAGCGGTCGAGCGGCTTGCCAAGAAGCAAGCCTTCCGCGCGGGTAACCCGAACTGTCGTTTGGGAAGGCGCGCACATAGCGTTTTTGCGCGGCAATGCAAGCTTCGAGTCGTGTTGGACGAAAGTTGGAAAGCCCTGTGCAAAGCCCGACAGCTTGGAACACATGGAACACGGTCCAGGGCGAAAAAGTCTCGCTCCGCACGAGATGCGGTCCGGAGCTGGTCTGACGGTGTTTGTCGGGCGCTGTCATCTGCCTTTCGATAGGTCGATACATGTCCGGTAGGAAAGCTTGCACCGCAGTGATAGGGAGCGTGCGGAAACGGTAGCGGGGGCGCATTTCGGTGAGAGACAGCAACGCAATCCAGCCGCTTAGTTGGCCGGTCTTCAGTCTGCAGTTCTTGACGGTGATGGCCGCCTATCTTCTGGCGAGCGCTCCGACGATCGTGATTTTCGGCGAGACGTCCGTCGGTCTGGCCACCTCCGTCGCGCTAAGTATGATCGGCGCACTTGTCGTCGCCTGGCTCTGGCTACGGCGCGATGGTGCTGTGGCCGCAGGCGTGGGACCTGTCGCACCCGCCGGAAGGCTGGCCGCGCGCTATCGGGATCGCCCTGCTGGCGACCGTTGCGATCATCGCATGGTTCCAGATCGGCAGTCTGCTGGTCCAGCAAATCGGTCTCGGCATGCCCGATGTGGGCCATGTCATGGACATGGTCACGCAAAGCCCGGCGCACTTCGCCATGTGGATCGTGCTGGTCGCCATCTTTGCCGCGGGTATCGGCGAGGAGCTGCTTTGGCGCGGGTTCCTGATGGACCGGTTGCAGCGGCTGCCCGGTCTGTCGGGCCGCGCCTGGGCGATTATCGGCATCCAAGGCGCGCTGTTCGGCCTGCCACACCTGTATCAAGGCTGGGGCGGCGTGATCATTACCGGCGTGGTCGGCCTGTTCTTCGGCTGGCTGCGCTACAACCGGCGCGGCAATCTGTGGACGCTGATCATCGCGCATATTCTGGTCGACGTGCTCATGATGAGCGCGGGATATGCGGGCAAGCTGGGCCTGATCGAGCTTCAATAGCATGAAAAAGGGCGCTGCGGCCGTGACCGGAGCGCCCCTTACCTGTTCTCTACAAACCGGCTTACTTGACCAGTTCGACCTGTTCGAATTCCAGTTCGACCGGCGTGGCGCGGCCGAAGATCGAGACGGAGACCTTGACCTTCTGCTTGTCGAAATCGAGCTCTTCGACCAGCCCGTTGAAGCTGGCGAACGGCCCGTCGAGCACCTTGACCTGGTCGCCGATTTCGTAATCGACACTGACCTGCTTCTTGGGCGCGGACTTGGCTTCTTCGACACCACCGAAATAGCGGGCGGCCTCGCGTTCGGAGATCGGCTGCGGCTTGTTGTCGTTGCCGAGAAAGCCGGTGACCTTGGGCGTGTTCTTCACGAGGTGGTACACATCGTCGGTCATGTTCAGCTTGGCCAGCACGTAGCCGGGCATGAACTTGCGCTCGGTCTGGACCTTCTTGCCGCGCTTGATTTCGGTAATCGTTTCGGTCGGGACTTCGACTTCCTCGACACCTTCGGACAGGCCGAGGCGTTCGGCTTCGGCGATGATCGCGTCGCGCACCTTGTTCTCGAAACCGGAATAGGCGTGGATGATGTACCAGCGTGCCATGTGTTCGTTCAAACCCCTGGAAGAAAGATCAGGCCAGCGTCAGCAGCCAGCGCACCACGGCGCCGAACAGCGAATCGACGCCGAGGAAGAAGAGCGAGAGTATGACCATCATGATGAAGACGAAGATCGAGATGCGCACCGTTTCGGGCCATGTCGGCCACACGACCTTGCGGCCTTCGGTCTGCACCTGCCGGATGAATTCGGCGGGCGATGTCTTCGTGTCGGTGACCGGCTTGGCGGTCTTGTCGGCTTTGTCGGCCATGATCGTCTCTGTTCTCGCGTAACAAAACTTGCGTGTCTTCCGGGATGGGGTCCGCGCCGCCCCGATGCAAGATCGGGAGGGGCCTTTCCACTATCGATGTCGAGAAGACGGGCACGCATCTAGTCCGCGAGATGGCAAAACGCAAGCACTCCCGCCGCACGCATAAATTGCGGCTTTCCAAGCGGGACAAGCGTGTCTAGCGTCACGACTTCGTAACGAATACGGGACGTACGAGGGGAATTCACACATGGCGGCTCCTGATGCCGGATCGGTCAGCCTGATCGATCGCGTAACCAATATTTCCGATTTCATCTGGGTCGGCACCTGGAACGGCGAAGAGGTCCTGCCCTTCCCGCCCATGACCATCATCCTGCTCGGTATCGGGCTGTGGATCATGGTCGGCCTGCGTTTCTATCCGCTCATCAAGCTGGGCAGCGCGTTCAAGGGGCTTTTTGCCGGGCGCAAAGGGTCGGGCGATGGCGAGATCTCGCCCTTCGCGGCCTTGTCGACGGCTTTGTCGGGACAGGTCGGTACGGGTAACTTGGCAGGGGTCGCCACGGCGATTGCTCTGGGCGGGCCGGGTGCGATCTTCTGGATGTGGATTACCGCCCTGTTCGGCATGGCGCTGGCCTTTGCGGAAGGCTCGCTCGCCATCCGCTATCGCGAACGCACTAGCGACGGCGTGCTGCGCGGCGGTCCGATGACCTACATCATGATGGGACTGGGACCGAAATGGACCTGGCTGGCCATCTTCTTCTGCCTCGGCACGCTGTTCTCCGCGATGGTCACGGGCAACTCGATCCAGGCCAATGCGATTGCGGACGGCATGAACGAGCTGTTCGGGATCGAGGAGTGGGTCGGCGGCCTCATCACCGCGATTCTGGTGTTCATCGTCATCATCGGCGGCATCAAGTCGATCGGCAGCGTGGCGGAGAAGATCATTCCGTTCATGGCCGCATCCTACATCGTGATGGCCGTCATCGCGCTGATCCTGAATGCAGGCGACCTGCCGGAGACGTTCGGTCTGATCTTCTACGGCGCGTTCAACCCGCAGGCGGCGACCGGCGGCTTCGTGGGCGCAGCGATCATCCTGGCGATCCGTGCCGGTGTGGCGCGCGGGCTGTTCTCGAACGAGGCAGGCCAGGGTTCGACCGCCATCGCGCACGCCGTGGCGCAGACGAACGATCCTGAACAGCAAGGCCGCATGGCGATGCTGGGCACGTTCATCGACACGATCGTGATCTGCACCATGACTGCGCTGGTCATCCTGACGGTGCAGGGCGACTTTACCGGCAATGGCGAAAGCGTGGCGCATGCGTGGAATTCGGACCTGACCGGGTTCGCAATGACCAGCGGCGCGTTCGCCGCGGCCTTCCCGCTGGAGATCTTAGGCATTCCGGTCGGCACGCTGATCGCATCCGTCGCGCTGATCCTGTTCGTGTTCACCACGCTTGCTGACGTGGAGCTACTACGGCGAGCGGGCGATCACCTTCCTCTACGACCGTGTGCCGGGCTCGACCCGCGGCGGCGAGAAGGTGCTGCACATTATCTGGCGCGTGCTGTGGTGCGTCGTGATCTATGTCGGCTCGACGCAGGATCTCGAACTGGTCTGGCGTCTGGGCGACATCTCGAACGCCGCGATGGCCCTGCCCAACCTGCTGGCGCTCGCGCTGCTGTCGGGCGTGGTGTTCAAGCTGGCGAAGGGTCAGAAGGACGCAGGCAAGACGCACACCGCGGAAACGCCGGAAGAGCCCGAGGAGTACTAAGCTCCTCGCTGCCTAGCTGGCACACAGAAAAAGGGCCGGAAAGTCAGATGCGACTTTCCGGCCCTTTGTCCTTGTATCGGCTGAACCAGTTTCAGCGCGCTCCGAACAGGCGGGCAAAAAAGCCCGGCTCTTCCATGGGCAGGATCTTCCCGTGGTGCTTGTAGCGAAGGCTGGCATCGCTAGTGGCTTTGGGCTTTATCCACCCGTCTGCGGGGCGGCTGCTGCGATAGGACAAGCTCGGCATGACCAATTCTCCATGAAGGCTTCTCTTGCGTATTGCTGGGTAAAACTCCGTGGCTCGCAGTGCGGTTCCCGAATTCATATCCACAGGGTGTGCATGCGTCCCATGAGGGGACGATTAACCTTTGCAGGGCGTGCAGTGCTGCGGCCCGCGGGAGGCCCGGGAGCCAAACCCGTTACTGCACGATGCCTGCCGCGCGCATTTCGACATCGGTCACCACACCGTCGCGGTCGGTGTCGATGCGATCGAAATTGGCCTGTGTGCTGACACGATATTCGACCAGGGTGATGATCTCGTCCCGGTCTGCGTCGAACCGGTTCATCAGCGGAGCGGGATCGACCGGCACGGCCTCCACATTGACCAGCGCGGCAAATTCCTGCGCGCTGAGCATACCGTTCCCGTCCGTATCGAGCTGCGCGAAGATCGCCTGGTTCTGCTGCAAAGCCTGAGCGGCGGCGGCTGCCCGCTGGCTGGCGATAATCTCGTCTGCCACGACCATCCCGTTGCCATCCCCGTCCAGCCGCGCAAATTCCGCATCCATCTGCGCGATGAACTGCTGGCGCTGAAGCGGCTGCGTCGGTTCCTGAGCGAGTGCCGGAGCAGCAACAGCAAGCGACATCGCTGCAAGAGTTAGATTGCGAAACATGGCGAGACCCCTGAAGTACGTCGTCTGGTTAGCGGTTTGCCTTTGCAAGGCCGACATCGCAAGCGCGGCAACGCCGCATCGACGATCCCGCGTGGTCTTCACCGTGAGAACAGCCCGCGGCGTACTTCGTCCCAGGCCGCGCGTTCCGCATCGCTCTCGGCCACGCTTCCGTCACGCCACAGCCGCGTCACACGCCGATCCATCTCCCGCTGGAGATCGCGCGCGTGCTGCGTACGATTGACGCCGGTGACCTTGCGCAAGTCGTTCAGATAATGCGCAAGGTCGGCATAGGCGAAATCGACCAGCGTCTCGGCCCGCTCACCCGTGCTGGTTTCCCGCGCGAAAGTGTGGCCTGCCCGGACACCTCGTGCGATCCGCTTGGGCGTGCGGCCGAAGCGGGCGGCACAGGCCCGCTCCAAGGTGCGCAGCGTGCAACCGAGTTGCGCTGCACAGTCGGACAGATCGACATCGCCCTGCCGTTCGATGATCATGGACAGCAAGGCGTCCGCCTGATTACGCGGTTTCACGCTGTCCAGCAGGGCCAGCATCGCCCGATCCGCCGCTGCGAATTGCCCGCGTGCATCCAGCGAAGCACCCGCGAGACTGTCGCGCACATGCGCAAGGCGCGTGTCCTCGTCCCTGACCGGCATCACGCCTGCACCGTCCCGTGGATCGACGTGGAACAGGCGGTCGAATGCCCCGGGTTGCAATCGCATGGCGAACAGCCCGCCAGCGCCCTTGCTGTAGCGCGCGATGGCCGGATCGTGCACCGCGCACCACATCATGCCGTCGGGCGCGTCCTGCCCCTCGATCGTGAGCTGCGTGCTTTCGGGTCGCATGGCGACGACGTTCGAGAACACCACCGAGACATCATCGAGAGGCTGTTCGTACCAGAAGTAGCTGTTGACCAGGCCTGCCAGCCGCTCGTCCGGTAGTCCTTCGAAGTCCTCCATGACTCCTTTTCTGAAGAGCCATGGCTGGTTTTGTCAATCAGGCCGGGTTTGCTGCCACTTCGCCCAGCGTGGTGTGCTGGCGGAAGATGCGCTTGCCGTCGCTCACGCCCTCCAGCTCGTAGAAGCGGTAATTCCTGAGGATACGCAAGCCGATCCAGACCCCGATGAATGGCAGGACGGAAGAGGTCGCGACGATTGCGCCGATGACGATATCCGATTGCACTTCGTTGGGGACGAAGCCCGCAAGCTGCAGCACCCAGCCGAGCAGAAAGGCCGTCAGCGCGCCGCCGATCTTCGCGATCAGGCTGTAGATCGAGCTGTAGATCGCCTGCCGCTGGCGCCCCGACTTGCGCGCGTCGTAGTCTGCGATATCGGCCAGCATGGCGAAATTCACCGCCGCCGCGCCGCCCGCGATGCCGGCAAGCACGGCCAGAGCAAGGTAGAGATTGATCCCGAACACCAGCGTCAGCGGGACACAGACGAACATGAGCAGCCACAGCCGCAGTCCATAGATCCATATCCGCTTCATGCCCCAGCGCGGGATCATCTTCAGCCAACCGATCTTCGACAATTGCGCGATCACCAGATAGGCCACCGAAATGACCGCCAGCATGCCCGGTGCATCGAGCACGTAGGTCAACATGTATGCGATCGAGAAGATCAGGCTGGAGAACGCAAAGCTTTCGGCGAAGTTCACGGCGATCAGCTGGCGATGATAGCCGACGGACAGCACTTCCTTCATCATCTTCAGCGGCGAGCGCTCCACCGTCCGGTGATCGGTAGGCAACTCGCGCAGCATCGGGCCGAGTGTCACGGTGATAAGCGCCAAGATCACGCCAAGGCCAATGAACCAGGGCGCGCCTGCCGCACGGGCATCGGGGCTATCGACGAGATACTGCACGAAAAAATGCGCACCGACCGCGACGGGTAACGATACGATCATCATCAGCGTGATGTACCAGCTGCGGCGCTCGGGCGTCTGGCCCAGCTCCACTCCCAGCGCGTAAAGGCCGGTGGTCCGCAGGGTCCATGCCGTTTCCCAAAGAATGAGCATCAACCCGACCCAGATCGCGGTCGCAGCGGCCCCGAACTGTTCGGGCGGCAACCATATTGCGCCATAGGCGATGGCCAGCAGCCCGCCCGCGATTATGAATGGCCTGCGCCTGCCGAAGCGGCTTTCGCTGCGGTCGCTCCATGCAGCAAAGGCGATGTCGGTCACGCCGTCATAAACGCGCGAGATCGCAATGATCGTGCCAATGACCGCCGGTGCGATCAGCAGCACATCGGTCGCGTAAATCAGGAAATAGACATTGAAGATCGTGACGATGGCCGCGCCGGGTAGCGACGTCAGAATGTAGAAGCCCAGCGCCCGCTTGTACGCCATCCCCGCATCGGTCGTATACGCGCCCATACGTCTCGTCTCCTGTTTGACGAGCGTTGTTTAGCGTTACCGTTCATGCGCCGCTTGAAAGAATGCGACACGCCAGAAAGACGCAGAAGTCAGGTTCCGCCGGCCGCAATCCAGCGGTCGATCTTCGCCTCGAGTATCGGCAGCGGCAGCGACCCGGTGTTCAGCACTTGCGCATGGAAGGCGCGGATGTCGAACTCGTCGCCAAGCTCGGCTTCCGCCTTCTGGCGTAGCTCCTGAATCTTCAGCGCACCCACTTTGTAGGCCAGCGCCTGACTGGGGATTGCGATGTAGCGTTCGACCTCGGCCACCACTTCGGTGCGGGTCATGCCGCTGTTTTCCAGCATGAAGTCGATGGCTTGTTCACGCGTCCAGCCCTTGGCGTGAAGTCCGGTGTCGACTACCAGCCGCATGGCGCGCAATTGCTCGTCCTGCAGCGTGCCGTAACGATTCCAGGGATCGTCGAAGAAGCCCATCTCGTAGCCGAGCGTCTCCGCATACAGCGCCCAGCCTTCGATATACGACGTCTTGCCGCCATAGCGCATGAAGTTGGGCAGGTCCTCGTTCTCGCGGGCGAGGCTGATCTGGAAATGATGCCCCGGCGCGCCTTCGTGCAGGTACAGCGTGACATTGCCGGTCGTCAGGCGGCTGGGCAGGTCGTAAGCGTTGAAATAGAAAGTGCCGGGCCGCGAGCCGTCCGGCGCGCCGCTTTCATAGGAGCCGCCGGCCGAGAACTGCTCGCGATATGGCTCATACGGCTTGATCACCAGCGGGGTCTTGGGGATGAGCGAGAAGTATTCGCCGATCACTTCGTCGACCTGCTTGCCGATATCGTAATAGCTCTGCGTCAACGCCTCGCGGCTGGCGGGCTTGAATTGCGGATCGGTACGGACATAGTCGAAGAATTCATTGAGCGTGCCCTCGAAGCCGACCTCGGCCTTGATCTCTTCCAGCCCTGCCTTGATCCGCGCGACTTCGGACAGGCCGAGATCGTGCAGGTAGTCGGGTTCGAGCGGCAGCGTCGTCGTCTGTTCGATCAGGTGGCGGTACAGCATGGGCCCGCCCTTCATCTGCCCCAGCCCCACGCTCTCGCGCGCTTCGGCGTAATATTCGTCGCGCAGGAAATCGCGCAGACGCTCGTGCGCTCCGTAGATCGCCTCGACCGACTCCAGATACTCGAATTGCAGGCGCTTCTTCTCGTCTTCGCTGAAGCTGTCGGGGAAATTCTTCACCGGCATCCAGAAGGGCGATTCGTGGATGTCGAGCGACAGCTGCGTGTCCAGCTGGGTGATGACGTTACCGATGGTCAGCTGCGTTTCCAGCACACCGCTGTCCAGGCCTTCGCGGAACTTCGCAATCGAGCGGTCGGTGATGGCGACGTAGTCCGCATGACGCTTCAGATTGTTTTCGTAGTCCTCGACCGTGTTGAAGGGCGCAGCGCTCTGCCCGCTGGCAAAGCCGGGGTAGAACGTGTGGAAGCCGGAGAAATGGTTGACCGGGCGCACTTCGTTCACGGCCAGAAGCTCGGGTGTCAGGCCCTTCACACTCTGCCGCTGGTCGTAGGCGAAAACATCGTAAGCCAACTGGTCGGTCGGCGACAATGCGCTGCGATCTATCTGGGCCAGAGCGTCGAGGTTGGCCTGCGCATCGGCGCGGCTGGCGTCGTTATACTCGTCGGTCAGGAAGTCGCCCAGACGGTCGGCATAGCGCATGTCGCCGCGGAACAGGGCAGAGACGGGGTTCAGCTTCAGATTGCGCTCGTCGGCATCGGCGAACAGGGCGAACAGCTTCTCGCGCTCTGCCGCCTGCGTGGTGGCAGGATCGGCTTCCTGCTGCGGCTGGGCAACGGTGGTCGGCGCGGAAACGTCGACCGTGGCGCAAGCGGCCAGTGCGCAGGTGGCAGTGCCAAGCAGGCAGATATGTGAGAGCTTCATCGTCTATCCCAATTCATTCAAAGCGTTACGAGAGCGCTTACCGCAGCGCGGCGCGCTGGCAATCAGCGCCCCGACCTGCGTCGCCGACCATTCGACCAACGACGCGTTGTAGAGCGTGTCATTCGATGACCCGTCCGCGCACCATGACCCAGTCGACATCTTCGAGAATGGTGGCGTCCTCCAGCGGATTGCCATCGACTGCGATCAGATCGGCCGAATAGCCCAGCGCTACGCGGCCGATCTCGCTCTCCATGCCAAGGATCTCGGCCGCACCCGTCGTGGCGCTAGCGAAGGCGTCGCGGTCGGACATGCCGTTGGCCTTGAGCAGCGCGAACTCGCCTGCGTTCTGCCCATGCGGGAACACGCCGGCATCCGTGCCGAATGCGACATTGACGCCCCAGCGCCGCGCACGCTCGACGATCGTGCCAGCCGCTTCGGACACCGCGTTGATCTTCTCCTCGACGACCGGCGTGTAATAGCCTGTGCCAAGGTTCGTCTTGATGCCCTCGAACGCCATGAGCGTGGGCACGAGCGTCGTTCCGTTTTCCACCATCGCCCGGGCCGCAGCGCGGTCGAGATAGGTGCCGTGCTCGATGGTGTGCACACCGGCGCGAGCGGCTGCCTCGATCCCGCGCGCTCCATGAGCATGCGCGGCGACCTTCAAGCCAAGCGTTTCCGCCGTCGTCACGATGCTGCGCATTTCCGCATCGGTGAAGTGCGCTTCAAGGCCGCGGCCCTGCTGGCTCAGCACGCCGCCCGTTGCCGTAATCTTGATCATGTCCGCGCCGTATTTCGACGCCAGTCGCACTTTCTCGGCGCATTCGACCTCGCCCGTGCAGGTGAAGCCCGTGCCCAGCACATCGGCCAGCTCGGCGCGAAAGCCGTTGCTGCCGTCGGCATGCCCGCCGACGATGGCGATGGAGTTGCCTGCGGTGACGATGCGCGGGCCCGGGCAGCATGCCTTCTGCCGTCGCGCGGCGCAGCATCTGCATCACTTGCGCCGAGCGCGAGCCGACATCGCGCACGGTAGTAAAGCCAGCCTTGGCCGTAACGCGCGCATTCTTGGCCGCGACGAGCGAGAACCATTCGGGCGGAGTAGTGGCCGAGCGCCAGAACTCGCCGCTCGGGTCGCCGGACAGATGGGTGTGAAGGTCGATGAGGCCAGGGACCAAGGTTTTGTCGGACAGGTCGATATAGGTCGTGTCGTGATCGGCCGCGTCAGAAGTATGACCGGATTCGATATGGCAAATGCGCCCGTCGACGATCTCGATGGTGGAAGGCCCCAGCGGCGCACTGTCGGCATCGACGATCACCGCGCCTGCATGGATGATCGTGTTGTTGGAAAAGCTTTGCGGACATTCGGCCGCAGCCTGTCCGGCTAACCCAAGGCTCATCGCGGCGGCGGCGCGTACCAGTGCTCGAATCATCTCGTCAGTCTCCCCTTGACCTCTTTGGAACCTACCCTGCCCCCTCGCATTGCCGTGCACAAGGACCGCTTTGCCTAATCCAGCCCGCTCGCTATGACGTGCGCAACCGACCACCCCGACTTTCGAGAGAGGATATCGACCACCCATGAAACATCGCTCCTACAGGCATCTTGCCATCGCCGCGTCGCTGCTCGCCGGTGCATCGCTGACCGCTCAGGCGCACGCCCGCCCGATGACACCCGAAGACGTCGCCAAGCTGGAAAGCGTCGGCACGATCGCCGTCTCGCCCGACGGCAGCCGCGTTGCCTACACCACTGCCAGCCTGCCCGACATTACCGACGGCGAAGACAACGGCAGCACGACGCAGCGCCTCAACCTGGCCTATGCCCCCGGCAATGCGCGCGCGTTCCTGCCCGACGACATGGCAATCAGCGGTGTGCAGTTCTCGCCCGATGGCCGGATGATGAGCTTCCTGTGGACCGATGGCGATGAAGATCGCGCTGTCTACGGCATCCCGGTCGACGGCGGCACCTACCGCAAACTTGCCGGTGTCGATGGCGCGGCCGTGCGTTCCTACGCATGGAGCCCGAGTGGCCAGCACATGCATCTGCTTGTCGGCCCCGACGAAGACAGCGCGCGAGAGAAAGAAGCCAAGGCCGGCTTCAACTCGCGCGTTTACGAGGAAGAAGACCAGCTCAACCGCTTGTTCCGCGCCCGCATCGGCATGGAGATGGACGCCGAGCCGCAGCAAGTGACCGTGCCCGGCTACGTCACTTCGTTCCAGATCGCGGACGACGCGCGTATCGGCGTGATCGAAACCGCGCCAAGCACGCAAATCGACGACCAGTACACATCGAAACGCGTCAACATCCTCGACATGGAGACGGGTCGCGTCCGCATGGTCGTGGAAACGAACGGCAAGATCGACGATGTCGAGATTTCGCCCGATGCCAGCCAGCTGGCGCTGATCGCGGGCGTGGACATGAACGATCCGGCTGCGACCACCATCCACTTCATCGATACCGCCACGGGCCGCATCACGCCGCACAATGCCGGCGCGCCCGAGGCCGTGGTCGACGTCGCCTATATGGACGACGGACGCCTTGTCGCCGCCGTGCATGTCGGCGCGCAAAGCGTGCTGCGCATCCACAATCGCGACGGATCGCTCCAGCGCGAGATCGACCCGGGCGAGCTGATCATTACCGGCGTCGATATCGGCGGCGACACGGTCGCCGTGCGCGCCAATGCGCCCCGGCACCCGACCGAACTGTTCAAGCTGGACGGCAACCGCCTGACGCGCTGGACTACGCACAATCCCTGGCTGTCGGAAATCACCTTCGGCAACCAGCGCACCTATCGCTTCACCGCGACCGACGGTCAGGAAGTCGAAGGCGTACTGATCGAGCCGGTCGGCGGGATCCCGCGCGGCGGCGCTCCGCTGATCATGAATGTGCATGGCGGGCCCGAAGCGCATGACAGCAACGGCTGGCAGACCGCCTATTCCAAGCCGGGCCACGTCGCGGCAGGTCAGGGATACGCCGTGTTCCTGCCCAACTACCGCGGCTCGACCGGTTACGGCACCGCCTTCTCCAAGCAGCATCAGGGCAATTACACCGATCCGGAATTCCGCGATCTGGTCGATGCCAAGCGCGCTCTGGTCGCGGACGGTGTGGCCGATGAAGACCGCGTCGGCGTGACCGGCGGATCGTATGGCGGCTACGCCACCGCATGGTCCTCGACCTACAACAGCGAGCACTTTGCCGCTGGCGTCATGTTCGTCGGTATCTCGAACCAGATTTCCAAGTTCGGCACGGGCGACATCCCTTACGAGATGTACAACGTCCACAGCCGCGCATGGCCGTGGGACGACTGGCAGAAAATGCTCGAAGTCTCGCCGATCTACCATGTCGACAAGGCGAACACGCCGCTGCTGATCATGCATGGCGAGGAAGACACGCGCGTCGATCCGGGCCAGAGCCTGGAGCTGTATCGCTCGCTCAAGATCCGCAAGCCGGATGTGCCCGTGCGCCTCGTCTTCTACCCCGGAGAAGGGCACGGCAACCAGAAGGCCGCGGCGCGCTACGACTACAATCTGCGCATGATGCGCTGGTTCGACACCTATCTGAAGACGGGCGACCGCCGGGCCGAAATGCCCGACACGCGGCCTGTCCTGCCGGAAGGCACCACCGGGGCGAGTTCTTCGGAAGACTGACAAGAAAAAGGGCGGCTCTCGGGCCGCCCTTTTTAATTCCTGGAGGCGAATCTCAGAAGGTGTAGCCTACCCCGGCGGCGAGGAAAATTTGATCGTCGTTCCCCCTGATGGAGGTGAACGGCGTATCGCCCGGATCACCGACCAGCTTCGACCAGCCCGCAAGTCCGATGAGGGAAAATCCGCCATCGGTCACATCGCCCGAAAGGTCCTGCGCGACGAAGAGCGTCGTGCCTATGCTGTGCATTCCGCCTTCGGCCTGGAAACCGGGAAGAAGGTCCGCATCCGGCAGCAGTGTGTTAACTTCGGGCACCGAATAATAATAGTCGGCAAAGCTATCGTCCACGAAGGTCGCGCTGACCGTAAGAGACGCCGCCGTGCCCCGGCTCAAGGGCGTGAAGTATGAGACGCTTGGGCTGGCGAACATGCCGCCATGCGCTCCTGCCACGTCCCAAGCGGCGTCGAGGTTGAAGCCCAGGCTGTCGAAGGGGTTGAGGAGAGCCGGTATCTGCATGCCGACGCTGCCGCCCACTTCGATGGCCGTATCCAGTTCGCCGTAACGCTGGACGATTTCGTCTTTGATGGCTTCGGCATTATCGCGATCGCCGCGGATCCGCAGCAGCGGGCCTGCGTCGAAGGAAATGCCTTCCTCGGCATCGGGCACGAAATCGATCGCCAGTCCGGCCGGGCGCGGATTGATGTCGATACCCCAAACGGAAGCCTGGATGATCGGCAGGACATTGATGCCGTAATCGTCGGACCCTGAATAACTCGGGTTCCAGGCCGCACCGATCCCGATGCTCAAGAAATCGCCATCGAACACGGTCGGCCCCGGTCCCGCCGGCCCGGGTTGCACCGGTAGCGGGTCTTCCACATCGGCTGTTTGTGCAAACGCCGGCGCAGACAGTGCACAAAGCGCGACAGCGATCGAACCGGTCAACGGACGCGACATATCGTAAACCCCTATAATTAAACCCAGGACATTGCATTGCCCCGTCGCCTCACTGACCCTAAGCGTGCCGACGATGCAAGGGGATAAAATCGATATCGCCATCGTGGGCGGCGGGCTTGCTGGCGGGCTGACCGCGCTCGCCATCGTCAAGCATCAGCCGCAGCTGCAGATCGCGCTGTTCGAAGGCAGCGACGCCTTTGGCGGTAACCACCGCTGGAGTTGGTTCGAACGCGATCTCGACGCGGCAGGCACCGCCCTCCTCGCCCCGTTCGACAAGACGACGTGGACCGGCGGCAACGAAGTGCGATTTCCTGCGCATATCAGGCAATTGTCGGCCAATTACCGCTCGCTCGACAATCGCGCCTTCGATACGGCCTTGCGCGCCGAGCTGCCGCAGCAAGCTATCCGCTGCAACGCGCGGGTCATGGGTCTGGACGGCGCAGGCATCACGCTGGAAAGCGGCGAGCGCGTAGCGGCACGCTGCGTTATCGATTGCCGCGAAGCCCTGCCGAGCGAGCATCTGACCGGCGGCTGGCAAGTCTTCCTCGGCCAGCATTTGCGCACTGCCGCACCGCACGGCATCGATCATCCGGTCATCATGGATGCGAGTGTAAAGCAGCATGGTGCGTACCGCTTCGTCTATCTCCTGCCGCTCGGCGAGGACGAGATCTTCGTCGAGGACACCTACTACGCTGACAGCCCGGAGCTCGATGCAGAGACCCTGAGAGCCCGCATCGCGCGCTATGCCGAGCGTTGCGGCTGGCGGGCCAAGATGGTGCACGAGGAAACGGGCGTCCTCCCGGTTATCACGGGCGGCGAGTTCGACGCCTACCGCGCCTCGCTCGCCACCCCCGGCGTCGCCTTGGCCGGGGCGCGTGGTGGCTTTACGCACCCGCTGACCAGCTACACACTGCCCATCGCAGTCGAAAACGCGCTCGCCATCGCGAAAGCGGCGAGTGACCCGGAGAGCCTGCCCGAAGTCGTCGACACGCGCGCGCAGGCCCATTGGAAGCGCACTGCGTATTATCGCATGCTGGGGAAAATGCTGTTCCAGGCGGCCCGGCCCGAGGAACGATACAAGGTGTTCGAGCGCTTCTATCGCCTACCCGAACCGCTGATCGAACGGTTCTACGCCGCCCGCTCCACCCCATTCGACAAATTGCGCATCCTGACCGGCAAGCCCCCCGTACCTGTCACACGCGCAATTCCCGCCCTGCTTGGCAAGGGCGCACCGCTGGTCCAAGGATAAACTCATGAACGTCCACACGCCCCCCGCCGCCCTTTCGCCCGACCTGCCGGACACGCCGACCATCCCCGAACCGACCGGCAAGAGCGCCTGCGTCATCGGGGCAGGCTTCGGCGGGCTGGCGCTGGCCATTCGCCTGCAATCGGCAGGCATTGCGACCACGGTCATCGAGGGCCGCGATAAGCCCGGTGGCCGCGCCTATTACTGGGAGCGGGACGGCTTCACCTTCGATGCCGGCCCCACCGTCATCACCGATCCCGATTGCCTGCGCGAATTATGGGCGCTGACCGGCCACGACATGGCCAAGGACATCGAGATCATGCCGGTCATGCCGTTCTACCGGCTCAACTGGCCCGACGGCACGAACTTCGACTATTCCAACGACGAAGAGCAGCTGTTCAAGGAAATCGCGGAACTGAACCCGGCCGACGTGGCGGGATACCAGCGCTTCCTCGAATATGCCGAAGGGGTGTACGAAGAAGGCTATGTGAAGCTGGGCCATGTGCCCTTCCTCGACTTCAAGTCGATGATGAAGGCCGCACCCGCTCTGGCGAAGAAACAGGCCTGGCGCAGCGTCTATTCCATGGTGTCGAGCTATGTGCAGAACGAGAAGCTGCGCGAGGCGCTGAGCTTCCACACGCTGCTGGTCGGCGGCAATCCGATGAAGACCAGCAGCATCTACGCGCTGATCCACAAGCTGGAGAAAGACGGCGGTGTCTGGTGGGCCAAGGGCGGCACCAATCGCCTGATCGCCGCCATGGTCACGCATTTCGAGCGCATTGGCGGCACCATCCGCGTGGGCGATCCGGTGAAGCAGGTCCACACGCTGGGCAACAAGGCGAGCGAGGTCGAGACGCAAGGCGGCTTCCGGCAGCGCTTCGATGCGGTCGCCAGCAATGCCGACATCATGCACAGCTACAAGGATCTGCTGGGCGATACGAAGCGCGGGAAGAGCTATGCCAAGTCGCTCAGCCGCAAGAAGTTTTCGCCCAGCCTGTTCGTGGTGCATTTCGGGATCGAAGGAACATGGCCCGGCATTCCGCACCACATGATCCTCTTCGGACCGCGCTATAAGGGCCTGCTCGAAGACATCTACGACAATGGCGTGCTGCCGGAAGACTTTTCGATCTACCTGCACCACCCCAGCGTGACCGACCCCAGCGTTGCGCCCGAAGGCATGAGCACCTTCTATGCGCTGGTCCCGGTTGCCCATATGGGCAAGCTGTCGGTCGATTGGGAAGAGATCGGCCCGATGCTCGAAAAGCGCATTCTGGACGAGCTGGAGCGCCGCCTCATTCCCGATCTGCACAGCCGCATCGTGACCAAGTTCCACTACGCCCCGCGCGACTTCGCCGCCGATCTGAACGCGCACAAGGGCAGCGCCTTCAGCCTCGAACCGTTGCTGACCCAAAGCGCCTTCTTCCGCGGCCACAACCGCGACGATGTGATCGACAATTTCTATCTCGTCGGAGCTGGCACGCATCCGGGTGCCGGCATTCCCGGCGTGGTCGGCAGTGCGAAAGCGACCGGTCGTCTGATGGTCGAGGATCTGGTCAAGGCATGAAACGTCTAGCGGTGTACTGCGGATCGGCATCGCCCGAAGATCCGCGCTATCTCGATCTTGCACGAGAAGTCGGAGCCGGCCTGGCCGAGCGCGGTATCGGCGTTGTCTATGGCGGCGGCAGGCTCGGCCTGATGGGCGCTGTGGCCAGCGGCGCGCTGGACGCAGGTGGGGAAGTGATTGGCGTGATTCCTGAAGCACTCGCCAACAGCGAGGTTGCCAACCACGATTGCACCGAATTGCACACCGTTTCCGGTATGCACGAACGCAAGCAGAAGTTTACCGACATGTCCGACGGCTTCGTCACGCTGCCCGGCGGTGTCGGCACGATGGACGAGCTTTGGGAGGCGGTCAGCTGGGCGCAATTGGGCTATCATTCCGACCCTGTCGGCCTGCTCAACGCTTTCGGCTTTTACGACCATTTGATCGCATTCAACCGGCACATGGGCGAAGTCGGCTTCGTGCGGCCCGCGCATCAGGGGATAATCCTGGCTGCAGAGACGTTAAGCGAATTGCTCGACAAAATGGCAAGCTATCGCCCGCATACCCCGATCTTCAAAATGAAGGCAGCCGACCTCTGAACAAGCCCCGCCCCCTGACCACCTCGAACATGCGCCCGACCTATACGCGCGCGGGCGGTGGGCGTGATCGTTCGGCGTTGGTGGACAAGGCGCTCGATTCGATCGAGCTCGGCTCGCACAGCTTCGCCGCCGCCTCCAAGCTGTTCGACCGCACCACGCGCGAGCGCAGCTGGCTGCTCTATGCCTGGTGCCGCCGGTGCGACGATATCGCCGATAACCAGGACAAGGGCGGACCCTTGGGCGACCAGGGTACGCCGAAAGAGGCCGAGGACCGCATCCAGGCGATCCGCGTCCTCACCCGCCGCGCACTGGAAGAACAACCGACCGCCGACTTTGCCTTCGACGCCTTCGGTCTCGTCGCGAAGGAGTGCGGCCTCGATTACGGCATGGCGAACGATGTGATCACCGGCTTTGCCATGGACGCCACCGGGTTCGCGCCGACCAACGAGCGGGACATGATGCGCTATTGCTTTCACGTTGCGGGCGCGGTGGGCATCATGATGGCGCATATCATGGGCGTATCGAAGGACGATGGCGAGACGCTGGATCGTGCAAACGATCTCGGCCTTGCGTTCCAGATCGCCAATATCAGCCGCGACGTGGTGGAAGATGCCGCAGCTGGCCGGGTCTATATCCCGGCAAAGTGGCTGGCCGAGGCCGGTCTGACGCCGGGCGAGCATGCCGATCCCGACAACCGCTTCGTGCTCGCCGGCATCATGCCACGCATGATCGCCCTGATGGAAAAGCACGAGGACGCCGCAAGGCTGGGTGCCAGGAACCTCCCCTTCCGCTCGCGCTGGGCGGTGCTGGCAGCTGCGAACATCTACGGCGCGATAGGGCGCAAGGTGCTCAACCGTGGCCAGCAGGCGTGGGACACCCGCACGCGGGTCAGCGGGCCGGAGAAGGCCTGGCACGTCACCACCGCGCTGTTCCAGGCGATCTGGAACCGCCCCAGCGGCCCGTCCGAACCGATCATCTGGTCCCGCCACGACTATCGCCCGGTTGCGGGGTGGTAGGCGTCAACCTCTGAACCGTTTCGGGGGCGTTCCTTTTTCCCAAGGGGAAGGCTAACCCGCCCGCATGATTTCAAAGCTCCTCATCGCCAATCGCGGCGAAATCGCCTGCCGCATCATCCGTACTGCCCGCGAGATGGGGGTGGCGACCGTCGCGGTCTATTCGGATGCCGATGCAAAGGCGCTGCACGTACGCCAGGCAGACGAGGCGGTGCATATCGGACCCTCGCCTGCCGCTGAAAGCTATCTGCGCGGCGATGTCATCATCCAGGCGGCGAAGGACACGGGCGCCGAGGCGATCCATCCGGGCTACGGCTTCCTGTCGGAAAACGCCGATTTCGCGCAGGCCGTGATCGATGCAGGGCTGATCTGGGTCGGGCCCAAGCCCGAAAGCATCGAGGCCATGGGTCTGAAGGATGCGGCCAAGAAGCTGATGCGCGAGGCGGGCGTGCCCGTGACGCCGGGCTACGAGGGCGAGGACCAGTCGGTCGAACGTCTCAAGGCACGAGGCCGACGCCATCGGCTATCCCGTGCTGATCAAGGCAGTCGCTGGCGGCGGCGGCAAGGGCATGCGCAAGGTCGATGCGGCCGAGGATTTCGAGGCCGACGCTGGAAAGCTGCCGGCGCGAGGCCAAGGCCAGCTTCTCCAATGACGAAGTGCTGCTGGAAAAGTGGATCACCTCGCCCCGCCATATCGAGGTGCAGGTCTTCGGCGATGCCCATGGCAATGTCGTCCACCTGTTCGAACGCGACTGCTCGCTCCAGCGCCGCCACCAGAAGGTGATCGAGGAAGCCCCCGCCCCCGGCATGGACGAGGCCACCCGCGAAGAAATCTGCGCCGCCGCCGTGCGCGCCGCCAAGGCGGTCGATTACGAAGGCGCAGGCACGATCGAATTCATCGCCGACGCCAGCGAAGGCCTGCGCGCCGACCGCATCTTCTTCATGGAAATGAACACGCGCCTGCAGGTCGAGCATCCGGTGACCGAGGAGATCACCGGGGTCGATCTGGTCGAATGGCAGCTGCGCGTGGCGAGCGGCGAGCCGATCCCGCTGAAGCAGGAAGAGCTGATCGATCAACGGCCACGCCATCGAGGCGCGGTTGTATGCCGAGGACCCGGCGAAGGGATTTTTGCCGAGCACGGGGCGGCTCGAGTATCTCAATATCTCCGATTACTTCGCTCGAGTCGGATACAGGCGTCGAGCAAGGCGCACAGGTTAGCCCCTTCTACGACCCGATGATCGCAAAGGTGATCTGCCACGCGGAGGATCGCGATGCAGCCATAGCAGCCCTGCGCAAGGCGACCGGCAATGTCCAAGTCTGGCCGGTCAGGCAGAACGCATGGTTCCTGTTCCGCCTGCTCGATCTGACCGCATTCAAGAGCGGCACGATGACGACCGCCTCAATCGCGGAGAACATCGACGCGCTGACCGCACCTCCGTCGCTGCCCAAGCTCTCCTTGGCCCTCTACGCGGAAGACCTTCTCTACGCCGACGCTTGGGGGGACAATTACGCACGCCAGTCCGGTATCGGCGGCTTTCGGCTTAACGCCGAACACAAGCAGTCCGTGCGATTGCTGGTCGACGGCGCTGAAGTCGAAGTCGACCCGGCATTCAATGGCGACGATCCGGCCTTCGATCTCACCATGCAAGGCCACTCCGGCAAATTCTATTTCTGCAATGGCGCGACTTTCCACGTCCAACCCTATCGCCACGAAGGCACCGGCCACGCCTCCGCCGCCGACGGCGCCATCCTCGCGCCCATGCCGGGCAAGGTCATCGCGGTCGATGTGGCCGAGGGCGATGCGGTCACCGCAGGCCAGCGGCTGATGGTGCTCGAGGCGATGAAGATGGAGCACGCGCTCACCGCGCCTTTCGACGGGACCGTGACCGAGCTTGCCGCCAGCGAGGGCGGGCAGGTGCAGGTCGAGGCGGTGCTGTGCGTGGTGGAGCCGGACGAGGATTAACCTCCCAATCCGTTCGCCCTGAGCTTGTCGGAAGCGAAGCTGGCCAAAGGCCAACAGCTGTCCTTCACTTCTGGACCCGCGCTCGAAGAAAAAGCAGGGCTTCGACAAGCTCAGCCCGAACGGATCACTACAGTTGCGCTCAAATTTCAGCTCGGCCCCATTTCCGCTTCGGGCGGGCCGAACAGCTTGCCGCGTTCCGAATAGAGTACCAGCGCCAGGCTTATCAGCCCGCCGATCAGCAGCGCCGCTGCCAGCGGCCTTGCGCTGCCGTCGTACATGTAGCCGATGGCTGCGCCCAGCACCGCGCCGGTCGTCATGCGCAGGAAGGAATGCGCCGAGCTTGCCGCGCCGGCGATGGCGAAGAAAGGGTTCATCGCGATCGACCCGAAATTGGTGCCGATGAAGCCGAGCAGCGCCATGTTCAGCGCCATCAGCGGCACGAACTCCCACAAGGTCTGCTGTCCGAACCATGGCAAAGCCGACCTGTGCCGCGCTGACCACAATGAAGGCGAGCAGCGCGGTATGCCCCACCCGGCGCGCTCCGAAGCGTTCGACGATGCGGCTGTTGAAGTAGTTCGTCACCGCCATCGCGCCGGCGCTCACCCCGAAAATGATCGGGAACAGGTCGGGCGCGGCAAAGGCCTCTCCGATCAGCTGCTGGCTCTGGTTGATGAAACCGAACAGGCCGCCAAACACCAGCGAGCTGCCCATGACATAGCCGATCGAACCGCGCCGCGTGACAGCCTTGGTCATGTTCGCACCGACCACGCGCGGCCGGATCGGCTGGCGGTTCTCGTCGGTCAGCGATTCGGGCAGGCGCAGGAAGACCCACAGTCCGATGAGGGTGCCTTGCACCGCCATGGCCGCGAAGATCAGGCGCCAGTCGCCGAAATACAGGATCGCCTGCCCGATGCGACGGCGCGACGGCGGGGGTCAGCAGGAAGATGACGAAGATCAGGCTCATCATCCGAGCCATCTTGTCGCCGCCCACCCGGTCGCGGATGATGGCGGGCGGCAGCGCGATGATGCCCGCGCCGAAGAAGCCCTGCGCGGCGCGGATGGTAATCAACCCCTCGAAGGTCTGCACCGTCGCGGAAAGGACGGAGAACACAATGTAGCAGGCAACCGAGATCAGCAGGATGGGTCGCCGTCCGAACCGGTCGGCCAGAGCGCCGGGCAGCAGCGACCCGATCCCGGCGGCCAGCAGGTAAGCCCCGACGACAAATTGCCGGTCGTTGCCGGGCACGGACAGCCCCGCCGCCAGTTCGTCCAGCCCGGGCAGGATTGCGTCGATGCCGAAGGCCTGCAGGGCCATCAGCATCGCCATCATCCATATAAGCTCGGTGTCGCCCAGCCGCCGCTTTACCGCGCCGGCTTCAGGTGCGGCCCGGGCCGATGGATGGGTCTCGCCGCGCGCCATGGCGGTGCAGATGGTCCCTCGCCTTCCGAATCACAAGCGGCATACCTATGTTCGCACGCAGAAAGATGGACGCGCCGCCTTCCTCCACCCCCGATCCCGAGACCGACGCAGACGAGCCTCTGCGCAAGATCATCCATGTCGACATGGACGCCTTCTTCGCCAGCGTCGAACAGCGCGACAATCCGGACCTGCGCGGCAAGCCCGTGGCGGTCGGCGGGTCGAGCGGGCGCGGCGTGGTGGCGGCCGCAAGCTACGAAGCGCGCAAGTTCGGCGTGCGCAGCGCAATGCCGTCGGTCACGGCCAAGCGGAAATGTCCGGACCTCATCTTCTGCAAATCTCGCTTCGACGTGTACCGCGAAGTGAGCGGGCAGATCCGCGAAATCTTCCGCCATCATACCGACCTGATCGAGCCGCTCAGCCTCGACGAAGCCTATCTCGACGTGACCGAGGACCGCCACGGATTCGGCAGCGCGACCCGCATCGCGCAGGCGATCCGGCGCGAAATCCGCGAGGTGACGCAGCTCACCGCCAGCGCCGGGGTGAGCTACAACAAGTTCCTCGCCAAGATGGCCAGCGACCAGAACAAGCCCGATGGCCTGTGCGTCATCCGCCCCGGCGAAGGTGCCGCCTTCGTCCAGTCATTGCCCATCCGCCGCTTTCACGGCATCGGCCCGAAGGCGGAGGAAAAGTGCAAGCGGCTGGGCATTGAAACCGGCGCGGATCTGGCGGCAAAGGACATCGAGTGGCTGACCGCCCACTTCGGTAGCTTCGGAGAGTATCTCTGGCGCGCGTCGCGCGGCATCGACCTGCGCCCGGTCCGATCCAGCCGTCAGCGCAAGTCCGTCGGCGGGGAGCGGACTTTCCACGAAGACCAGCACACCGCGAGCGAGCTGCGCGAGACGCTGGAGCGGATCATCGACATCGTGTGGGAGCGGATCGAGCGCAACAAGGCGCGCGGGCGGACAGTTACGCTAAAGCTGAAATACAACGACTTCGTGCTTAATACGCGGGCCAAGTCGGTGCCGTATCTCGTCGCCGACAAGGATGCGTTTGCTGAATTGGCGCGCGAACTGCTGGAGGAGCAGTTGCCCCTGCCGCGCCCGATCCGGCTAATGGGCCTGACCCTGTCCAGCCTGGAAGGTGTGGAGAAGCTGTCGCGCAAGGAGAAGGCCGCGCGCGCCGCGCAGCTCAGCCTGTTCTAGGCGCGCTCGTCCTGCCAGATCTTCAGGCGATTGCGCGTGTGCCGGTTGAGCGGCTCTGGCAGCGAATGAAGCGGGAAAAAGCGTGCATCGACGATTTCGCGCCCATCGGCGCGCGGCATGTCCTGCACGATACCCTCGAACAAATGGCCGCGGTGGACGATGCCGTCGATGGTCTCGTCGATCGTGCGCACCAGCCTGAGGCCATCGACCTCGCATTCGGTTTCTTCCAGCAATTCGCGCCGCGCCGCGGCTTCGGGCGCTTCGCCGCGGCCAATGCCTCCGCCCGGAAAAAACCATTCGTCCGGCCCGTAGCTGTGCCGCACAAGCAGTATCTTGCCGTCGATATCGTGTCCGATGATCGTCACGCCGTCCTGCGCCTTGCCGGTGACCTTGCGCACTCGCTTACGCAATTTGTACGCAATTCGCAGGGCAAGGCGGTGCAACGGAGCAGGGATCAGGCGAAACATGTCACCGGTTGTGTAGCGCCGGATAGCAGGCGCGCAACGGGCAGATCGTGCTTACCCTCAATAGCGTCGTCGAAGACCGCACGTTTGTCCGCGCCGCGGATGACGAACAGGATTTCGCCGCTATCGAGCAGGGCCGGCAGGGTCAGCGTTATGCGATCGAAGGGGGCTTCGGGTGGCAGCGGATCGGGCGTCAGGCGGCGGATGCGGCGATCATCGTCCATCTGCGGATCGGTATTCGGGAACAGCGAGGCGATATGTCCGTCTGCGCCCATGCCGAGCCACGCGAGATCGAAAGCCGGCACCTGCTCCATGATTGTCAGCGTGGCGACTTCCGCGCCTGCCGGTTCGAAAAGCGCGCGCAGCTTGCCCGTATTCGACGCCTCGTGAACCTCGGGCACGATCCGGTCGTCCCCCGGCCACACGACCAGCCGCGACCAGTCGAGAACGCGGGTGAGCAATTGCTCCATGATCGGAAACGGCGTGGAGCCGCCCGGCACAGTGATCGTCACCGGGCCTTCACGCGCGTTAAGCAGTGTGCCGATCCGCTGTGCCAGCCAGTCGGCAATCTGCGCATCGGACGCATCCTCGATTAAGGTCACCTTGCTCATGAAGCGCGTCGATACATCAAACGCGCATTAGCGCCACTGCGAAAGAACACCTGACCTACTTGCTGGTCTGGTCGAGGAACCACACGCGCTGTTCGCACTGGTCGATCCAGTCGTCGACCATGCCGCTGGTTGCATTGTCGCCCACGCCTTCGGCCTCTTCCTTGACGGTCTCGAGGCGGTTCAGCAGCTTGCGATTGTCATCGCGCAGTTCGATGACCATCGCATTGGCATCCAATGTGGCGCTGTCTTGATCGGCAATCTGGCTTTGCGCTGCGACACTGCCGATCGAGGTCAGCATCGTTTCGCCATTCTTGCGCACACGTTCGCCGATATCGTCGACTGTCCCGATCAGTTGCTGCGCCTGCTCGTCGAACAGCAAATGCAGATCGCGAAAGCGCGAGCCTGCGACATGCCAGTGGAAATTCTTTGACTTGAAGTAGACTGCCATCGTGTCGGCCAGCGCCCCGTTCACCGCTGTGACCAGACCCGTTTTTGCGTTGTTGCCGCGTTCGGACATGCATATTCTCCGTTCATCCATTTTCGGCGAGCCAACGGATGAGCGGAGTACTTGGTTTCACTCTGTAAGTCGGGGCGCCCTATGCCGCCCAAGGCCCGGTGATGGCGACTGTCCGCGTGGGCGAATAGGCGTTGACGAAGAACCACTTTCCATCGGGAGAGAAACACCCGCCCGCAAGTTCCGTCTGCATACGCAGTCGCCCGAAGGGATAGGCGCGTCCATCAGGCGTGATCCCGCGCAGGTAATTGTCGACGATGGGAGTGTACTGGTCCTCGCACACGATCAGATGGCCGTTCGGGCCGACCGTCAGATTATCGCCATAGTCGAACTGGGCCGGATCCTCGCTTTCGAAGAACAGTTCGATCGTGTCGGGTTTCGCGCCTCGTCCCGGCACCAGCTTGAAGACCTGTCCGCGCTTGATCGCGCCGCCGCTGGTCGAGCAGATGTAGAGCTCGTCGCTGCCCATATGGATACCCTCGCCCCGCGCGATGATCGCCGCGCCTTGCGCCGCTGCACGTTTGCGCAAGTCGTCCTTGGGCGATTCCACCTCGTCCAGCGGGACCCACTCGATTGCGTATGTCTTGCCGACCGGCATCGCCGCACTGTCCCAGTTGCGCGTGTCGGACAGGCCGAGGATGCGCATGGCCTGCAGCTGCCCGCCTTGCGCCAGATCGCCCGGCACCTTCGGCGCGAAACGATAGAGGACGGAATCGTTGCGGTCCTCTGTCTGGTAGACGAGGCCGGTGGCCGGATCGACGCAGGCAGCTTCGTGATTGAAGCGGCCCATAGCCTTGAGCGGCTCGGGATTGACCTGGCCGGTGATGCTGGCCGGTACTTCGAAGTTCCAGCCGTGGTGCTTGGCCAGCTTGTCGGGGGCGACGTGTTCGTCTTCGCTGACGAATTCCTCGCAGGTGATCCATGTGCCCCACGGTGTAATTCCGCCCGAACAGTTGCGGATCGTCCCGGCGAGCGAGCGAAACTCGCGCTTCTTTTCTAGCGTGGTGGCGTCGAGCACGATATTGGTCGTCCCGCCGGGCAGAACCATGCGCCCCGCCGCCTTGTCGTATCCGACGGTCAGTTGGGCACCGCCCTCGTCGCTCGGCACGAGTTCGTGGTTGCGGATGAGGACGATCTCGCCCGGATTTCCCGGCAGGCAGCCCATACCGTCCGCCTTGTCGGGCACCGTACCGCCATCGCTCATCGCGTCGCCGAGGCTGGACAACAGACGGTAGGTGAACCCTTCCGGCAGATCGAGCATGCCGTTCGGATCGGGCACCAGCGGGCCATAAACCGTGTTATCGGCCAGCGGCGATCCGCGGGTCATGCACCCGCTCAGTGTCAGCGCCCCGAAGGCCGTGGCGGTCGAAGACAGGAAAGCGCGGCGGTGCAGGTCGGTCATCATGGGTAGCATTCCCTCCCGGTCGGGGTGCGGTTGGATCGGCATGGAGCGGGTGAAGGGAATCGAACCCTCGTCGTCAGCTTGGGAAGCTGCTGCTCTACCATTGAGCTACACCCGCGTGTGGTCGCTTTTATGACAGCCAGCTTTGCCGACGGCGAGCGGGGCGGTCAATCGAGATCCGCGTCAGAATGACCGCGGCATGTTCAGCACGTGCTCGCCCACATAGCTCAGGATCAGGTTCGAACTGATCGGGGCGACCTGATATAGGCGCGTTTCGCGAAACTTGCGCTCTACATCGTACTCGCTGGCGAAGCCGAACCCGCCGAAGGTCTGCATGCAGGCGTTGGCCGCCTTCCAGCTGCTTTCGGCGGCGAGATGTTTGGCCATGTTCGCCTCGGCGCCACAGGGCTGGCCTTCATCGAACAGACGGCATGCCTCGTAGCGCATGAGGTCGGCGGCGCGCACTTCCATGTAGGCTTGCGCGATCGGAAACTGCACGCCCTGATTGGCGCCGATGGGCCGGTCGAACACCACCCGCTCGCGCCCGTACTCGGCCGCGCGTTCCACGAACCAGTAGCCGTCGCCGATGCATTCCGCCGCGATCAAGGCGCGCTCTGCATTGAGGCCGTCCAGGATGTAGCGAAAGCCCTTGCCCTCCTCGCCGATCAGCGCGTCGGCAGGCAGTTCCAGCCCGTCGAAGAACACCTCGTTCGTTTCGTGGTTCACCATGTTGCGGATGGGGCGGACTTCCATGCCCTTGCCAATCGCTGCGTGCAGATCGACGAGGAAGATCGACAGGCCATCGGTCTTCTTCGCCACGTCGTCGCGCGGCGTGGTGCGGGCAAGCAGGATCATCAGGTCGGAATGCTGGATGCGGCTGGTCCAGACCTTCTGGCCGGTGACGACATAGCTGGTCGCCGTCGCGCACGGCGCGGGTCGTCAGCGCCGTGGTGTTGGTGCCAGTCGTCGGCTCGGTCACGGCCATCGACTGCAAACGGATCTTACCCGCCGCGATGTCTGGCAAATAACGTTGCTTCTGATCGGCCGAGCCGTGGCGCAGCAACGTGTTCATATTGTACATCTGCCCGTGGCAGGCGCCCGAATTGCCGCCTGCCCGGTTGATCTCTTCCATGATGATCGAGGCTTCGGTCAGGCCCAGCCCTGCGCCGCCGAACTCTTCGGGGATCAATGCGGCCATCCATCCGGCCTTCGTCAGAGCCTCGACAAATTCTTCGGGATAGGTGCGCTCTTCATCGACGCGGCGAAAATAGGCATCGCCGAACTCGCCGACCAACGCACGTATCGCGTCGCGGATTTCAGGGTAGTCGGAGCGTGCGGCTGGTATCGTCATGGCTGCCCACTGCAATTCGCGACCCGAGCCTGCCTGTCAACGCTCCATCTCAAGGCAAAGCGATTGCTTTTGCAGGCCCGAATTGCCACAGGCACGCGCAAGGAACGAGAGAGGATTACTATGCGTCAGGTCGACCATTTCATCGCCGGCGGTGCGGGCAGCGCCAGCAGCCGTACCCACAAGATCTGGAACCCGTCGACGGGCGAAGTGCAGGCCGAAGTGGCGCTGGGCGATGCCGCCCTGCTCGACAAGGCTGTGGCCAAAGCCAAGGAGGTGCAGCCCGAATGGGCCGCCACCAATCCGCAGCGCCGCGCCCGCGTGATGTTCGAGTACAAGGAGCTGGTCGAGGCGAACATGCAGGAACTGGCAGAATTGCTCGCCAGCGAGCATGGCAAGGTCGTCGACGACGCCAATGGCGATGTGCAGCGCGGGCTCGAGGTCATCGAATTTGCCTGCGGCATTCCGCAAGTGCTCAAGGGCGAATACACGCAGGGCGCTGGCCCGGGCATCGATGTGTATTCCATGCGCCAGCCGCTGGGCATCGGCGCCGGCATTACGCCGTTCAACTTCCCCGCGATGATCCCGATGTGGATGTTCGGCATGGCGATCGCGGCGGGCAATGCCTTCATCCTGAAACCGTCCGAGCGCGATCCCTCCGTGCCGGTGCGGCTGGCCGAACTGTTCCTCGAAGCCGGCGCGCCCGAGGGGCTGCTGCAGGTCGTGCACGGCGACAAGGAGATGGTCGACGCCATCCTCGATCATGCAGACATCGCCGCCGTCAGCTTCGTCGGCTCGTCCGACATCGCGCATTACGTTTACAAGCGCGGCGTTGCAGCGGGCAAGCGGGTGCAGGCGATGGGCGGCGCGAAGAACCACGGCATCGTCATGCCCGATGCGGATCTCGACCAGGTGGTCAACGATCTGGCAGGCGCGGCCTTCGGTTCGGCTGGCGAGCGTTGCATGGCGCTGCCCGTGGTGGTGCCGGTGGGCGAGGATACGGCGGACAAGCTGCGCGAGAAGCTCATCCCGGCGATCAATGGCCTGCGCGTCGGCGTCTCGAACGATCCCGATGCGCATTACGGACCGGTGGTCACGCCCGAGCACAAGGCGCGCGTCGAAGACTGGATCGACACGGCCGAAAAGGAAGGCGCCGAAATCGTCGTCGATGGCCGCGGCTTCTCGTTGCAGGGCCATGAAAAGGGCTTCTTCATCGGCCCCACCCTGATCGACCACGTCACCACCGACATGGAAAGCTACAAGGAAGAGATTTTCGGCCCGGTCCTGCAGATCGTGCGCGCGCGGATTTCGAGGAAGCCGTGCGCCTGCCGAGCGATCATCAATATGGCAATGGCGTCGCCATCTTCACCCGCAACGGCCATGCCGCGCGCGAATTCGCGCATCGCGGTGAATGTCGGGCATGGTCGGCATCAATGTGCCGATCCCGGTGCCCGTCAGCTATCACAGCTTCGGCGGCTGGAAACGCTCCGGCTTTGGCGACACCAACCAGTACGGCATGGAAGGCCTGAAGTTCTGGACCAAGATCAAGAAGGTCACCCAGCGCTGGCCCGATGGTGGCGGCGATGGCATCGAATGCCTTTGTCATTCCAACTATGGGGTGAGCAGCCGCCAAAGAGCGCTGCTGCCCCTTCCCCTGCCCCTGCAACGGGGCTAGAGCGCGGGCCCATGACAGGACAGTTTCAGCTTACCGAAGACCAGCTCGCCATTCAGGATATGGCGCAGCGCTTTACCGCCGACAATATCACGCCGCTTGCGGGCGAATGGGACGAGAAGCATCACTTCCCCCGCGATGTCATCCAGTCCACCGCAGAGCTTGGCTTCGGCGCGATCTACGTGTCCGAAGAGAGCGGCGGGATCGGGCTCGGCCGGCTCGAGGCGGCGCTGATCATGGAGGCGATGGCCTATGGCTGTCCGACCACCAGCGCGTTCATCTCGATCCACAATATGGCCAGCTGGATGATCGATCAGTTCGGCGTCGCAGGACGTGAAGGACAAATATCTGCCCGACCTCGTCAGCATGGAGAAAATCGCCAGCTATTGCCTGACCGAACCGGGCAGCGGATCGGATGCGGCGGCGCCTCAAGACCAACGCGCGTGCTCGATGGCGATCATTATGTCCTGAACGGCACCAAGCAGTTCATTTCGGGCGGCGGCGTGAACGATGTCTACGTCACGATGGTCCGCACCTCGGAGCACAAGACCAAGGGCATTACCTGCCTCGTCATCGACAAGGACATGCCAGGCGTCAGCTTCGGCGCGCCGGAGAAGAAGCTGGGCTGGAACGCCAGCCCCACCGCGCAGGTCATCTTCGACGATGTGCGCGTGCCGGTCGGACAACCGCGTGGGCGACGAAGGCGAAGGCTTCCGCTTTGCCATGATGGGGCTGGATGGCGGGCGCCTGAATATCGGCGCCTGTTCGCTGGGCGGCGCGCAGCGCTGTCTGGACGAGGCGGTCGCCTACACCAAGGATCGCCAGCAGTTCGGCCAGCCGATCGCCGACTTCCAGAACACGCAATTCATGCTCGCCGATATGGCGACCGATCTGGAGGCAGCGCGCGCGCTTCTGTATCTCGCAGCCGCCAAGGTCACCGACAACGCGCCGGACAAGACGCGCTTTTCCGCCATGGCAAAGCGCTTGGCGACCGATAATGGCAGCAAGGTCGTCAACGACGCGCTGCAATTGTTCGGCGGCTACGGCTATTTGCGCGACTATCCCATCGAACGCTTCTGGCGCGATCTGCGCGTCCATTCGATCCTTGAAGGCACCAATCAGGTCATGCGCATGATCGTGGGCCGGGATCTGCTGCGCCAGTGAGCCAGACCATGACAGATGATATCTTGATCCACACCCATGGCCGGTCGGCCATATCTCGCTGAACCGGCCCAAAGCGCTCCATGCGCTGACGCTCGACATGTGCCACGCGATGAGCGCGGCGCTGGCAGAATGGGCGAGCGACGATGCCATCGAGGCGGTAATTATCGACCATGCCGAAGGGCGCGGCTTTTGCGCAGGCGGCGATATCAACCTGCTGCGCCATTCCGCGCTGAATGATGGCGGCGTGACAGGGCGCAGGTTCTTCCACGACGAATACCAACTCAACCACCAGCTGTTCGACTTATGGAAAGCCCATCGTGGCCTTCATGGACGGCATCACCATGGGCGGCGGCGTGGGCATTGCACTGCCGTGCAAATACCGCGTGGCGACCGAAAATACGCGGTTCGCCATGCCCGAAACCGGTATCGGCCTGTTTCCCGATGTGGGCGGCGGCTGGCATCTGTCGCGGCTGGACGGTCGGCTCGGACAGTTCCTGGCGCTGACCGGCGCGCGGCTGGACGGGGCGGAATGCGTCTGGGCAGGCATCGCCACCCATTACGTCCCTGCCGAGATGCTGGCCGAAGCCAAGGCGCGCATCATCGACAAGCCCGACCGCATCGGCGGCGTATTGTCCGAACCTGTCGGCACCGCGCCCAAGGCGCGGATCGAGGGAAATGCCGACAGGATCGCCAAGCATTTCGCCTCCGACCGGTACGAAGACATTCTCGCAAGCCTCGAAAAGGCGCCGGGATGGCGACGAGTGGGCAGCAAAGGAGCTGCGACACGCTCGGAACCAAGAGCCCGCAGACCTGCAAGGTTGCGCTGCGCCAGCTGGCGGAGAGCCGCGAGCTCGACAGCTTCGCCGACAATATGCGCATGGAATACCGCATCGCCAGCCGCGTGTTGACCCGCCCCGACTTTGCCGAAGGCGTGCGCGCGGTGATCGTGGACAAGACGAACGATCCGAAGTGGAACCCGGCAACGCCCGAAGAGGTGAGCGACGATCTGCTCGACCAGATCTTCGCGCCGCTGCCCGAGCGACGAGGAATGGAAACCCCTATGAATTACGAAACCATCACAGTCGAAAATCGTGATGCGGTCACGCTGATCACGCTCAACCGGCCCAAGGCGCTGAACGCGCTCAACAGCACAGTGCTGGAAGAGCTGATCGACGCCTTCGCCGCCTATCAGGCCGACAGCGGCCAGCTATGCGCCGTGCTGACCGGCTCGGGCGACAAGGCCTTTGCTGCCGGTGCCGACATCAAGGAAATGAGCGAGAAGGCGGCTGCCGATTTCTATCTCGAGGATTTCTTCGCGCCCTGGACCAGCGAGATCGTGAAGAAGACCCGCAAGCCGTGGATCGCGGCGGTCAACGGCTTCGCGCTGGGCGGCGGGTGCGAACTGGCGATGATGGCGGACTTCATCATCGCGAGCGAGAATGCCAAGTTCGGCCAGCCGGAAATCAAGCTGGGCGTCGCGCCCGGCATGGGCGGATCGCAGCGGCTGACCCGCGCCATCGGCAAGTCGAAGGCGATGGAAATGTGCCTGACAGGCCGCATGATGGGCGCCGAGGAAGCCGAGCGCAGCAATCTGGTCGCGCGCGTGGTGCCGCATGACGATCTGCTCGACGAAGCGCATGAAGACCGCCGCGACCATCGCCGAGCATGCCGCCGCATGGCCGCGATCGCGAACAAGGAAATGGTCAACGCCGCCTTCGAAACCAGCCTCGACCAGGGCCTGATCATCGAGCGCCGCATTTTCCAGATCCTCACCGCGAGCGAGGACAAGAACGAAGGCATGGCCGCCTTCGTCGAGAAGCGCGAGGGCAAGTGGAAGGGGCGGTGAGGTGAAACCGTTTACTTTCGTCCTCATGGTCCTGTGGAGCGCGCTGGTTTTCTATACCGGCAATGTGATCGCGAAAGACGGCTGGAACCTTTTCTCTGCGTTTTTTGGGGACATGGCTGAATGGACCTGGCCGGGGCAATTCAATCTCGATTTCATGATGATGCTGTTCCTTTCGGCGAGCTGGACCCTATGGCGCAACGGCCCGACACCCCGCGGGGCGGTGCTGGCGATCCTCGCGTTTTTCGGCGGTGCAGGCTTTCTGCTACCCTATATCACCTATCTCTCCTGGAAGCATGATGGCGATGTCGCTGCCGTGCTGATCGGCAATCATGCGAAGGATCACGCGCAATGAAAATCGCCTTTATCGGCCTCGGCAATATGGGCGGCGGGATGGCCGCGAATCTCGTCAAGGCGGGGCACGAGGTGAACGCCTTCGACCTGTCGGAAGACGCGCTCGACGACTGCCAAAGACAATGGCTGCGCGCCCTTCACCGATGCAGGCGAAGCCGTGCAAGGCGTTGATGGCGTCGTTAGCATGCTGCCCAATGGCGGGATCGTGAAGTCGGTCTACGAAGGCAGCGTCATCGGCAAGGCTCCGGCTGGCGCGGTCTTGCTCGACTGCTCGACCATCGATGTCGCCACCGCCGGGAGGTGATCGCCAAGCGCCGAAGCTGCCGGATACGACATGGTCGATGCGCCGGTATCAGGCGGGATTGCGGCGGCCAATGGGGGCACGCTGACCTTCATGGTCGGCGGAACCGACAAGGCCTTCGAACGCGCCGAAGAGGTGCTGAATGCCATGGGCAAGGCGGTCATCCACGCAGGCGATGCAGGCGCGGGACAGACCGCCAAGATCTGCAACAACATGCTGCTTGCCATCACCATGATCGGCACGACCGAAGCGATGAAGATGGCCGAGAAGCTCGGCCTCGATCCGCAGAAGTTCTACGAGATCAGCTCGCAATCATCGGGCTACAACTGGTCGCTCAATGCTTATACGCCGATGCCGGGCGTGGGTGTCGAGAGCCCGGCGGACAAGGATTATGCCGGCGGCTTTGCCACTGCGCTGATGCTGAAGGACTTGCGGCTGGCGATGGAAGCGGCTGAAAGCGTCGATGCCAACACCGCGCTGGGCCGCCATGCTACGGATATTTACGAGCGCTTTGCCGAAGAAAACGGCGGGCTCGATTTCTCGGCCGTGATCAAGACTTTGTGATGCCGGAAAAGGTGGTATCGCGAGGCCGCCAATAGGGCGACTGGCCGAAGGGCTCAGGGCAGCACCGCGATACCAAGAGTGCGCCTAGCGCATTGAAATCGAAGTGTCATGTCCCCTTTTTCGGGCTAACGATCCATCTGCGCGATGATGCCGTTCAGCCAGTCGCGCGGTGCTGTTCGGCGACCGATATCGGTGACGAATTCCTGCCCCCTTGCCACGCTGCGCAGACGCGATCCCCGCAGCCAGCGGTCCGCCCGGTCGTGATAGGTAAGGTTGCCGCGTTTGAGCCATGACGGCCGGTTCCAAAGCGACGGCGGTCCTTCCGCAACGGTGAGCCTGAGGGCAGCGCTGGCAGATCGGGCCTGTCCACCCTCGCCCATGTAGATGCAATCGTTCGACCCGTGCATGGCGAGCGCATGGGGATGGCGTGCCTTCGTGAACATAGCGCGGTCGTCGGGCTGGCAGTCGGCCAGATGCACCAATCGCTCCACCCGCATCCAGCCGAACATGCGATGATGCGGCTCGCCAGAAACCTCCTCCCGAAACAGGCCGAAGAAGAGGAAGACGTCTCCTACGCCGACGCGCTGGTTGGCGAGATGTGTCTGCGCCGCTCCCACCTGTCCGAAGAGGCAAGTGCCGTCGGAGCGGAACATCGGGTCGTGGTGGCACAAGTCTTCGCCGGACAGCTTGCCCCGGCTGGCCTTCGCGGCATGGTCGCCAAGCCCGAGCTCGCCATAGGTCGTCTGCGAGGCGGCGCCTGCCGGGATGGGCAGGCTGATCGGGCAACCGTCGACGATCGGCGATGGCCCGCCGCCAGCCGCGCTGTCGAAGCCCTTGCGGCTGAAGACGATCTTCATGGCCGTATCAGGGCCGCTTGAGCAGGCTCAGCGCCCGCCCTGCTCGCTCGGCGTCGGGATGCCGGCAGGCGGGTTCGGCTCTTCATAGGCGAGCACCGGTTTGCGGGCCGCCAGCGTTTCGTCCAGCCTGCGACGCGGCGCGTAGTAGGGCGCGGCCTTCAGGCTTTCGTCGCCCGCCTTGGCCCGCTCCGCCACGCTGCGCAGTGCCAGCACGAACTGGTCGAGCGCAGCCTTGCTCTCGGTCTCGGTCGGTTCGACCAGCATCGCGCCATGTACCACCAGCGGGAAATACATGGTCATCGGGTGATAGCCCTCGTCGATCAGGCCCTTCGCGAGATCGAGCGTGCTCATTCCTTCGGCAAAACCGTCGTCCGAAAACAGCGCTTCATGCATGCACGGCCCACTGTGCCCGAACGGCGCGTCGAGCACGTCATCGAGGCTGCGCAGCAGGTAGTTCGCGTTGAGCACGGCATCCTCGGCCACCTGCCGCAGACCGTCCGCGCCGTGGCTGAGGATGTAGGCCAGCGCGCGGGTGAACATGCCCATCTGGCCATGGAACGCGGTCATGCGGCCGAAGCTCTGATGCGGTTTGCCGAAGTGTTCCTGCGCAGAAGCTTTCCGCGTCCTCTTCTTCCACCAGATGCACCACGCCGTCCGCCGTACGCGCCGTGAAGGGCAGCGGCATGAACGGGGTGAGCGCTTCGGACAGCACCACCGGGCCGGAACCGGGACCACCGCCGCCATGCGGGGTGGAAAAGGTCTTGTGCAGATTGATGTGCATCGCATCGACGCCAAGGTCGCCGGGACGCACCTTGCCGACGATGGCGTTGAAGTTTGCGCCATCGCAATAGACGAAACCGCCCGCCTCGTGGACCGCGTCCGAAATCGCCTTCATGTCGCGCTCGAACAGGCCGCAGGTGTTCGGGTTGGTGATCATGACACCGGCAACATCCGGGCCGAGCCGCGCCTTGAGCGCGTCCAGATCGACACGCCCGTCGCTGTTGGCAGGGATGTCTTCCACGCGGTATCCGGCAAAAGCGGCGGTGGCAGGATTGGTGCCATGCGCGCTTTCAGGCACGAGGATCACCTCACGCGCATCGCCGCGCGCCTCGAGCGCGGCGCGGATGCACAAGATGCCGCACAACTCGCCATGCGCGCCGGCCTTCGGGCTCATGGCGACGCCGTGCATGCCGGTCAGCGTGATCAACCAATGCGCCAATTCGTTCGCCGACTTCCAGCGCGCCGCGCACCGTATCGACCGGCTGCAAGGGATGCACATCGGCAAAGCCGGGCATGCGCGCGACCTTCTCGTTCAGCCGCGGATTGTGCTTCATCGTGCAACTGCCGAGCGGGAAGAAGCCCAGATCGATGCCGTAGTTCTGGCGCGACAAGCGCGTGTAGTGGCGCACGGTTTCGGGCTCGGTCAGGCCGGGCAGGCCGATGGTTTCGGCGCGCTCCAGACCGCCCAGGCGCGAGGCGGTGTCCTTGGCCTCGGTCGGCTCGGCAGGTTGCGGAACGCCAGCCAGGTCGAGCCGCGCGGCATAGGCGAAATCGACGCCGGTCGTATCCGTGCTGCCAATCTCGAAAATCAGCGGCTCTTCCAGCATCAGCGCGCGGTTGCCGGTGACGGTGTCCGGCCCGTCGATAGCGTTGTGGCCTGCGACAGGCGTGCCGGGCTTCCAGCCCGATGCGTTTGGCGCGTTCATGACAGCACCTCCTCGAGAGCGGAGGCGAGCGTTTCGATATCCTCCTCCGTCGTGGTTTCGGTAACGGCGATGAGCAATCCGTCGGACAGATCATCCTGCCCCGGGAACAGGCGCCCGAGCGACACGCCCGCAAGAATGTCGTCCTTCGCCAAAGTTCGGACCGCCTCGCGCGCGTCCTGGCCGATCCGCACGGTGAATTCGTTGAAGAAGCTGTCGTTCAGCACGCTGACACCCGGCACCTTGGCGAGCCGGTCGGCGGCGATGCAGGCGAGGCGGTGGTTCTCCGCCGCCAGAGTGCGCAGGCCCTTTTCGCCCAGCAAGGTCATGTGGACGCTAAAAGCCAAGGCACACAGCCCGCTATTGGTGCAGATGTTGCTCGTCGCCTTTTCGCGGCGGATATGCTGCTCGCGCGTGGAGAGCGTGAGCACGAAGCCGCGCTTGCCGGTCGCGTCCTGCGTTTCGCCGCAAAGCCGCCCCGGCATCATGCGGACATGCTTGGGATCGCGCACGGCGAACAGGCCGAGATAAGGCCCGCCGAATTGCAGGCCGACGCCGATCGACTGACCTTCGCCCACGACGATATCCGCGCCCATCTCGCCAGGCGACTTTATCGCGCCCAGCGCCACAGGCTCGGTATTCACGACAATCAACAAGAGCGCCATGCTCATGTGCCGCGTCCGCGATGGGCTGCAGGTCGGTGATGCGACCGAGAATGTCGGGATATTGCACCACGACGCTGCTGGTGTTTTCATCGATCCGCGCGATCAGGCCAGCCGTGTCGGGCGCGGCCTGCATGGCGGGCGCGGCATGCGCGATTTCGTCATCGGTGAATTTCGCCATGGTCTTGACGACCTCGGCATAGTGCGGGTGCAGCGAGCCCGAGAGCACGACTTTGCGCTTTTTGCCCCGAGCGATGCGACTGGCCATCGCCACCGCTTCCCAGCAGGCGGTCGAGCCATCATACATGCTCGCATTGGCCACCGCGCAGCCATAGAGACGCGCGACCTGGCTCTGGAATTCGAACAGCATCTGCAGCGTGCCCTGCGCGATTTCCGGCTGGTAGGGCGTGTAGGCGGTCAGGAACTCGCCGCGCTGGATGATGTGATCGACGCTGGCGGGGACATGGTGCTTATACGCCCCTGCCCCGAGGAAGAACGCCGCGTCGGACGCCGCCAGGTTCTTCTTCGACAGCCGCCGCATATGCTTTTCGACCGCCATTTCGCTGGCATGCATAGGCAGCCCATGGATCGGGCCATCGAGCCGTGCCTCCTCGGGCACATCGGCGAACAGCGCATCCACATCGGGTGCGCCGATTTTTTCGAGCATCGCCGAACGGTCGGCGTCGGTCAGGGGAAGGTAGCGCATTCTTACTCCAATTCCCCCTACCGCTTGCGGGAGGGGAGCGAGATTTGGGCCGCGCAGCGGTCCTAGCCGCAGCGGGGTGGGCCTATCGGCCCAGTAAAATTTGGGCCCACCCCTGACCCCTCCCGCAGGCGGGAGGGGAAATAAGCTAAAGTCCGTCGCAGAAGCTCTTGTAGGCCTTGGCGTCCATCAGCCCTTCCATCTCCGACTTGTCGGACACGGTCATCTTGAAGAACCAGCCGTCTTCCTCGGGCGAGGAATTGACCAGCGCCGGGTCTTCTTCCAGCCCTTCATTCACTTCGACCACTTCGCCCGACAGCGGAGCGTAGACATCGCTCGCCGCCTTGACGCTTTCGACCACGGCGGCGTCCTTGCCCTTTTCGACCATGGTGCCGACGTCGGGCAGTTCGACGAAGACGATGTCGCCAAGCTGTTCCTGCGCAAAGTCGGTGATGCCGACCGTGGCGGTGTCACCTTCAAGGTCGATCCATTCGTGTTCATCGGTAAAATAACGGGACATTGGCGTCACTTCCCTCTGTGATAGCGGTGTGGAACGAAGGGTAGCGATGCGACCTTCGCGGGCAGTCTCTTCTTACGAACCTCTACTTCCAGCATGGTTCCCTCGTCGGCCAGATTGCTGTCGACGTAGGCCATCGCGATCGGGCGTTGCAGCGTGGGCGAGAACCCGCCGCTGGTGACGCGGCCGACCTCGGTATCGCCGTCGAACACCGGGGCGCCTTCGCGCGCGGGCATGCGGCCTTCTATGTCGAGGCCAACGCGGCGCTGCGCCGGGCCGTCAGCCAGCACCTTCGCCACGGCCTCGTGACCCAGCCAGCCGCCTTCATCGCGCCGCTTCTTGGTCAGTGCGAAAGTGAGGTCTGCCGATACGGGATCGGTCTCGGTCGTGATGTCGTGGCCATAGAGCGGCAGGCCCGCTTCCAGACGCAGGCTGTCGCGCGCGCCAAGGCCGATGGGGCGCACTTCGATTTCCGCGCATAACCGGTCGCACAGGCTTTCCGCGAACTCGACCGGCACGCTGATCTCAAAGCCGTCCTCGCCGGTATAGCCCGAACGCGTAATGCGCAGCGGCCATTCGCCGAAGTCGTGACAGACCGAATCCATGAACACCATGTCGTCGATGACATTGCGCATCACGCGGTTGAGCGCGGTTGCGGCATTCGGCCCTTGAAGCGCGATCAGTGCGTGGTCTTCGAGATGAGTCATGGTAACGTCGTCATCCAGATGTTCGCGCAAATGGGCGATATCGTCCCACTTCATCGCGCCGTTGACGACGAGGTAATAGGACGTCTCGCCCCAATGGCCTTCGATCCCGGCTTCATCGTCCGCCTCGATCCAGGGCGTCGAATTGGTGACCATAAGGTCGTCGAGAATGCCGCCGTCCTCCGCCATCAGCAGCGAATAGCGCGTGCGGCCGGGCTTGAGCGATGCGATCGCGCCGGGCAGCAACTTTTCCAGTTCCTGCGCCGCCGTGTCGCCGCTGACGGTGATCTGGCCCATGTGGCTGACATCGAACAGGCCCGCCTGCTCGCGCACCCAATTGTGTTCTGTAACGATGCCTTCGTACTGGATCGGCATGGCGTAGCCGGCAAACGGCACCATGCGCGCACCCTTGCGCCGATGCCATCCGTCCAGCGGCAAGGTGTTCGCCTGGTCGGCAATGTTCTGTTCTTCGCTCAAGTCCCGTCCTTCAAAAGCATGGGCGCGCCCTGGTGGCGCAAACACGACCCATGCCCCCTCTGTCGGGAAACCTGAGAGACTGGCGCGCCCTTGAACAGGACCCGCTTACCCCTTCGGTGGCCGTGCCTTCGAAAAGGCGCGACGCTTTCCAGAGTGTCGATGAGCGGCGCACGGTCCTTTGGCCTGAGAGTTTCCGGGGCGGTTGCTCCTTCGGCGCTGCCGTTGCCGGCAAGCTCTCCCGTGCGCGCCCGCCGCAGAATCGCTTCCGCAGCCGACACCAATGTCCTGCGGAATTTGTGCCTTCCGGTCAATCTCCCATAGAATGCAAACTGCCGCTAATTCTCCGTTTCATCCTGCGATTGCATCGCCCGGCGGACCAAGTCGACTTCCTCGGGAGAAAAACCGCCCTCGTCTGGTGCGGTGCGCGCGGGGACAGCGGTGACGAAGTAGGCAAGACCCTCGCCGCGAGCGAGATCGATCCAGAAGCCGGAGCGTAGGCCATAAGCCTCGCCGGCATGCCCTATACGCATGATGCCGTCTCCAAAGAGCGTGTCATTACAGCTCCTGCCCGGCATTTCGATCGTCTGTGCACCCAAGCCATAGCCACAGAAAAAGTCAGCATCGCTCGGACCGATGATGGTCGACTGAGCCAGGGTTATCAGCAGGTCCCTGTCTGGCCCGAGATGCCGAGCGGAGCGCAGCAAAGCCTGCCCGATTTTGGCAAGATCGATCATGCCGATCCGCAACCCTCCCTGCGGGGAGAATATGGAGGCATTAGTACCCGGTACGTACTCTTCGATCAGGCAGTCTGCGCCTTCGGCGACAGGGAACGTGCATGCTTCAGGCGCTGTATCGGCAAGATCGTCTCGCGCCAGCTCCCCGGTGCTGCGATAGAGGGTTACGGCGTTGCTACGCGTCCGGGCCGAGCATCCGATCCAGTTGAAGCAAGCCTCGATTCCGAGTGGGCTGAAAACAAGCCGGTCGACGAGGCGATCGAAACGTTCTCCACTTGCCGCTTCGAGTACTGTCGCCACGACTGGAGAGCCGAGGTTTGCGTACTCGAACGGCGCCTCGCCCGGCGGGGCGTCAGCGTACCATGCTTCCGGCTGCTCGAGATGCCCCTGCAAGCTTTCGCCTAGAGGGATGACATATCCGGCACGATCACGCAGTCCGGATCGATGGGCGAGCAGCGAGTTGATCGACACCGGCACGTCGGGATGATGGGGGCTGCGAACCTGCCATCCGAGATATAGCGAGATATCCGCGCCGAGGTCGATCTTTCCCTCTGCAGCGAGTTCGAACGCGGTGATTGCCATAATCATCTTCGATATGCTGGCAATGCGAACAGGATCGTTGGCTTCGACCGGGCGGCCGGTCTCCCGGTTCGCCAGCCCCTCCACAATCACAGGTCGAGCTTCGTCCCGGTCGAACACGACAGCGACGCTGGCTGGCTGTTGTGGCGCGAGATCAGGCACGCCTGCACAGCTCGTGAGTGAGAGAGCGGCCATAAGTAGGAGAAATCGCATGCCTGCTGCGTGAACTCTCAGCGCACAAAGTGTCAATCACGCGTTGAGCCAGACGAGATAGGCGGCCGATGCAGCGATCCACACGCCGCCCGCCGTTTTCAGCCACCTTGCGCCGAGCCATAGGGCGATCGGCCTGGCAAGGAACGCGCCCAGCATCGCGCCGGGTGCGGCGAGCAGGACGACTTCCCATTGCACGGTCGCTTGCTCGAGATGCCAGACAAGACCTGCGATGCAGCTGACGGCCGAAATAACGCAGGCTGTGCCCACGCAGAGCACCATCGGATAGTGGCGCAGGAAGAGATAAAACGCGGCCAGCTCGCCTATGCCAACCGAGAAAAGCGCGGTGATCGCTCCGCCGGGGATGGCGATGAGGGCAAGCATGAGCATGTCGGCGCGGGTTAGCTCGCCTCGTTCGGGCGTGGCGCGGTTGAAGGTCCAGGTCGCGGCGATGAGGGCAAGGCCGAGGAGTATGGAGAAGGTCTTGTAGCCCAGCAGCACGGCCTGTCCGTCAAATGCGAAAATACGCTGCGTCGCCAGCATGGCAGGGAGCGAAAGCACGAGCACAAGGCCGCATACGAGCCAGTAATCGCGGGTCCTGACCGTCGCTTCCAGCGCTTCGGGCGGATGCTGGTGGTGCAGCCTGTCGGTCCAGCGCAGGCCGCCTAGGCTCATACCGAACGCCTGAATGCCCATCGAAACGGCCACCACTTGCAGAGGCGAGAGCGCCATGAGGCCGTGATCGCGCAGGGCGTTGAATACCGGCACGAAGACCACGCCTCCACCCGTTCCGGAGGCATTTGCAATGATCGCGCCGATGATGCCGACGCCTGGCATGAACCACAGCCGTGCCAATCGGTCCGCGTCGTATGGGACGAATGCCCACACAGCGGCGTAAGCCAAGGCCAGCAATCCCCCGCCAACCAGCGCAAGGCGCGAACCGCGCGTCAGCCGTGGCTGCAGCCGGTTCAGTCGAGATTGGGTCGCAGCCATCGTTCGGCCGTCGCCATATCGACGCCGCGGCGCTGGGCATAGTCCTCCAACTGGTCGCGCCCGATGCGCGCCACGCCGAAATACTCCGCTTCCGGATGGCCGAAATAGAACCCGCTGACGGCCGCCGTCGGCCACATGGCGAAATTTTCGGTAAGAGTGAGGCCGGCGTTCCCCGGCGCGTCGAGCAGGTCGAAGAGTATCGGCTTCAGGCTGTGGTCCGGGCAGGCAGGATAGCCCGGCGCAGGCCTGATACCGCGATACTTTTCCTTGATGAGCGCTTTGTTGGACAGTTGCTCGTGCGGAGCATAGGCCCAAAGATCGGTGCGCACATGCTGGTGCAGACGCTCTGCGAAAGCTTCGGCAAACCGGTCGGCCAGCGCTTTGAGCAGGATGTCCGAATAGTCGTCCTTGTCTTCGATAAAGCGCTTCGAATGCTCGTCGATACCGTGGATGCCGACGGCGAACCCGCCGATCCAGTCGCCAGCCGGATCGATGAAGTCTGCAAGGCACATGTTGGCGCGGTCGCGGCTTTTCTTCACCTGCTGGCGCAGGAAGGGCAGAACGGTGCGCTCTTCCCCGTCGGTGTAGTAGATCGTCACATCGTCGCCATCGCGTGCGCACGGCCAGAAACCTGCAACCCCGCGGGCGGTCAGCCACTTTTCCTCAATGATGCGGTCCAGCATGGCATCGGCATCGGCTTTCAGCTGGAGCGCCGTTTCGCCCACCACGTCGTCGTCCAGGATTTTGGGATAGGTGCCGTGCAATTCCCAGGCGCGGAAGAATGGCGTCCAGTCGATGTAGTCGCGCAGTTCGGCCAGCGACCAGTCGTCGAATACGTGCAGGCCGGGCTTCATCGGCGGTGCGGCCTTGTCCGACAGATAGGCATCGAAGAAGTTCGCCCGCGCCTCTTCCAGGCTCAGCAGCACGCTGGCCGACTTGCCTTCGCGCGCCTCGCGCACCTTGACGTATTCTTTCGCCGTGTCGGTGACGAAGTCGTCGCGCTGTGTGTCGGACAGGAGCCGGCTGGCGACGCCCACCGCGCGGCTGGCGTCGAGAACGTGAATGACCGGCCCTTCGTAAGCCGGGTCGATACGCAGGGCGGTATGCACCTTGCTGGTCGTCGCTCCGCCGATCAGGAGTGGCATCGACATGTTCGCCGTCTGCATCTCCTGCGCCACGGTGACCATCTCGTCGAGCGAGGGCGTGATTAGGCCGGAGAGGCCGATCATGTCGGCATTGTTGTCCTTCGCGGCCTGCAGGATTTGCGACCACGGGACCATGACGCCAAGATCGACGACCTCGTAGCCGTTGCACTGCAGCACCACGCCCACGATGTTCTTGCCGATATCGTGAACGTCGCCCTTTACGGTGGCCATCACGATGACGCCCTTGGCCCTGGCGCCCTCTTCCTTTTCCGCCTCGATGAACGGGATGAGGTGAGCGACGGCCTTCTTCATGACGCGCGCGGACTTCACCACTTGCGGCAGGAACATCTTGCCGCTGCCGAACAGGTCTCCGACGACATTCATGCCGTCCATCAGCGGACCTTCGATGACCTCGATAGGTCGCCCACCCGCAGCCGAGACAAGCTCGCGCGCTTCTTCGGTGTCGGCGACGACATGCGCATCGATGCCCTTGACCAGCGCATGCTCGAGCCGCTTCTTCACGTCCCAGCCGCGCCATTCCTCTTCGGCCTTTTCGTCCGCCGCGGACTTGCCGCGATAGCTTTCGGCCAGCTCGATCAGGCGCTCGGTCGCATCCTCGCGGCGCATGAGGACCACATCCTCGCACGCGTCGCGCAGGACAGGGTCGATCTGGTCGTAGACATCCAGCTGCCCGGCATTGACGATCGCCATGTCGAGCCCGGCGGGGATCGCATGATAGAGAAATACCGAGTGCATCGCGCGGCGCACCGGCTCGTTTCCGCGGAAGCTGAAGGAGAGGTTGGACAGGCCGCCGCTGGTCTTCGCATACGGGCAGGCCTGCTTGATCTCGCGCCACCGCCTCGAGAAAATCGAGACCGTAGCGGTCATGCTCCTCGATCCCCGTCGCCACGGCGAAAATGTTCGGGTCGAAGATGATGTCTTCGGGCGGAAAGCCGATGCCGGTCAAAAGCTTGTAGGCGCGCGTGCAGATCTCGACCTTGCGGTCCTTCGTGTCCGCCTGGCCCGTTTCGTCGAACGCCATGACGACCGCAGCCGCGCCGTAATCCATGCATTTACGCGCGTGGGCGAGAAATTCGTCCTCGCCTTCCTTCATGCTGATCGAATTGACGATCGGCTTGCCCGATACGCATTTCAGCCCGGCCTCGATCACGCTCCACTTGGAGCTGTCGATCATCACCGGCACACGCGCAATGTCGGGTTCGGCGGCGATCAGCTTGAGGAAGGTCGTCATCGCCTGCTCGGCGTCGAGCAGGCCTTCGTCCATGTTGACGTCGATGACCTGCGCACCGTTCTCGACCTGGTCGCGCGCGACCTCGACGGCGGTTTCGTAATCGCCCGAAAGGATCAGCTTCTTGAACCGGGCAGAGCCGGTCACATTGGTGCGTTCGCCGATATTGACGAAACGGGCGGTGGTTGAGGTCGGGCATCAGGCTGCGATCGTGAAGGGTTCGAGACCGGCGAGGCGCATATCGGACGAGAGGTCAGGCAATTTGCGCGGCGCGATGCCGTCGCACTGCTTGCGCCATCGCGGCGATATGCTCGGGCGTGGAGCCGCAGCAGCCGCCTAGCGCGTTGACCCGGCCATTCTGGGCCCAGACCTTCACCAGCGCAGCGGTCGTGTCGGGCAGCTCGTCATACTCGCCCAGATCGTTGGGCAAGCCAGCGTTCGGGTAGGCCATCAGATAGGTGTCGGCGATGTCGGACAGGATCTGCACATGCGGGCGGAGCTGTTCCGCGCCGAAGCTGCAATTCAGGCCGATGGTCAGCGGCTTTGCGTGGCGCACCGTGTGCCAGAACGCCTCGACCGTATGGCCCGACAGATTGCGGCCCGATAGGTCGGTCAGCGTCAGCGAGATCATCAGCGGAATGTCGCGGTCCAGCTCGCGCTCGAGCTGCTTGACCGCCATGATCGCGGCCTTGCAATTGAGCGTGTCGAACACCGTCTCGATCAGGATGAAGTCCGCCCCGCCTTCGATCAGGCCGCGCGCCTGTTCGACGATAGACGTCCACGATCTCGTCGAAACTGACCTCGCGAAAGCCGGGGTCCTCGACATCGGGCGACAGCGAAAGCGTCTTGTTCGTCGGCCCCATCGCGCCTGCGACGAAGCGCGGCACGCCGTCCTTCGCACTTGCTGCATCGACGCATTCGCGGATAATCTTCGCAGCGGACACGTTGATATCGTGCACCAGATTTTCCGCGCCGTAATCGGCCTGGCTGATGCGGTTGGCGTTGAACGTGTTGGTGGCAAGGATATGCGCCCCTGCCTCGATGTAGCTGTCGCAAATCGTGCGAATCACCTGCGGCTGTGTCAGATTGACGAGGTCGTTATTGCCCTTCTGGTCGTCCGTCAGGCCGGTATCGCCCGCATAGTCTTCCGGCGCCAGCGCGGCCTGCTGGATCGCCGTGCCGTACGGGCCATCCTTGATCAGGATGCGCTGCACTGGCAGCGGCTTGGAATTCCTGGCGTTTCGACATGGGGTCAGGCCTTCGGGCGCAGGCCGAGCATATGGCAGATGGCATAGCTCAGCTCGGCGCGGTTGAGAGTGTAGAAGTGGAATTGCCGCACGCCGCCTGCATAGAGACGTCGGCACAGCTCGGATGCGATCGTCGCGCTGACCAGCTGGCGCGCTTCCGGGCGATCGTCGAGGCCGTCGAACAGGCCTTCCATCCAGCCCGGGATCGCCGTGCCGCATAGTCCGCTCATGCGCTGCACTGCGGCAAAGCTCATCACCGGCATGATGCCCGGCACGATCTCGCCTTCGATGCCGGCCTTTGCGGCCTGATCGCGGAAGTCGAAGAAGCATTCCGGCTCGAAGAAGAATTGCGTGATGGCGCGCGTCGCGCCCGCATCGAACTTGCGCTTCAGATTGTCGAGATCGGCCTGCCGGTCGGGCGAGTCCGGATGGCACTTCGGGATAGGCGGCGACCGAAATTTCGAAGTCGGCAATCTTCTTCAGGCCGGCGATCAGTTCGACTGCGTTGGCATAGCCGCCCGGATGCGGGGTATAGGTTGCCGCTGCCGTCGGGCGCATCGCCGCGCAGGGCCACGATGTGGCGCACGCCTTCGTCCCAATAGGCACGCGCGACCTCGTCCACTTCCTCGCGCGACGCTTCGACGCAGGTGAGATGCGCGGCTGCCGGGATGCCCGTCTCTCTGACGATGCGCTTCACCGCCTCGTGCGTGCGTTCGCGCGTCGATCCGCCCGCGCCATAGGTCACGGACAGGAAACGCGGGCCGAGCGGCTCCAGCGTGCGCACACTGTTCCACAAGGTCTCGCCCATCTTGTCGGTCTTGGGCGGAAAGAATTCGAAACTGACTTCAATATCGCCGGGCAGGCCGGAAAAAAGCGGCGACTCCAGCGCAAGATGCGCCTCGCGCATTTGGGCCATCGTGGGGCTCATGCAGCGTTCCTTTGCGCATGTGTGTCTGGAACGGGTCGGCGGTGCGCGACCCAGATGCGTATGCCGAGCTCGCCATCGTCGAGCGAAACGGTCTGGGTCGCATGCGAAGCCGGCCTCATCCAGAAGCTCGCGCATCTGTGCATCGGCAAAACCGAGCCGCGTATGCGCGTGCTTGTCGCGCAGCTCTTCGTGCGCATGCGGGGCGAAGTCGACGATTGCTATCCGTCCGCCAGGCTTCGTCACTCTGGCAGCTTCCTGCAAAGGCGTGGCGGGGCTCGGCGCAAAGTGCAGGACCTGATGGAACAGCACGGTGTCGAAGCCGTCGTCGGCAAACGGCAGCTGCGTGAAGTCGCCTTGCAGCACCTCGATCCGGTCGGCGGCGAGATGCTGTAGCTTGGCGCGCGCGATCCGCAGCATCGGCAGGCTCTTGTCGAGCGCGACGATATGATCTGCGCGCCGGGCGAACAGTTCGGCCATCCGGCCCGTCCCCGTGCCGATGTCGAGCAGCCGGCCAAGGCCGCCCTCGCCCAATGCGTCGATGAGCGCGGCTTCGACCTCGTCGTCGGACGAGTGCATGCGGCGCAGTTCATCCCAGTCCCGCGCATGTTGCGCGAAATAGGCTTCGGCCTGCGCATCGCGGGCCGCCCTGATCTCCGCCAGTTTCCGGCGGTCGGCCTGGCAGGCGGCCGCAAAATCGCCATCGGTCTTCTCGGCAGTCGCCAGCAGACCGATCAGCTCAGCCTCGAAAGCGCTCTCACCGCCGGACACGCCGTCGGCAGAGCGCAGGAAGGTCCAGCTGCCTTCGCGGCGGCGCTGCGTCAGTCCGGCGTCGCACAGGATGCCGACATGGCGCGACACGCGCGGCTGGCTTTGCCCGAGCACCTGCGCAAGCTCGCCTACGGCCAGTTCCATCGTGCCAAGCAGCCGCATCATGCGCAGACGCGTCGGGTCGGCAAGTGCGCGGAAGATGGCCTCGGTTCGCATTTTCGACCTTACATATAAAGATATTTTTATATCCGTAAATGGCGCTTCACTGTTAAGCGGCGTGACCGAGCCGAAACGCTTTGTTTCTACGCACTTACGCAATCTTCACGAGTTGTCGCCACAGTCTGCGCCATGACGGGCATATCCGATCTGGAGTGCGAACGCGTGGTCGCGGACTTGCTGGCGCTGATGTCGCTGCCCGAGAAAGCCGGGCAGATCGCCAGTCGCGCCTTCCCGGACCCCGACGATCGGCAAGCGCTGGAAAGCCTGAACGACGATATTGCCAAGGGCCGGATCGGCATCGTCGAAGGCGTCCCCGATCTCCAGCACGCCGATGCTATGCAGAGGCATGCCTACGAGCATTCACGTCTCGGCATTCCGCTTCTCTTTCCAGGGTCGACCGGCTCGGGATTGGAAACGATTATGCCTGCCCCGCTCTCTCTGGCTTCGAGCTGGGATCCCGCGCTGGTAGCCAAAGCCGAGGCAGTCGTGGCCCACGAAGCCACTGACAATGGCTGTAATTGGGCTCGCACGCCGCCGGTCGAGATGCGACGCAAAGGAGAAAGTGCAAGCGCGGATAGCTCTGGGCAGTGACGCGTTTCTTGCAGCCAGCATTGCCGCGGCTCGCATCGCCGGATTGCAAGGCACCGGTTCGAAAAGGACGTCCGGCCTTCTCGCATCTCTCGACTTGTCCGCTATCGGAGATCCGGTCGCCATGCTGCGCTTTGTGCATCTCGCCATGCGCAAGAGCCATGTCGGGGCGATCGATTATCGGGCTGAAACGTCGCAGGAGCGAGCAGCATTCGAGTCGGCTTTCGCGTTTCTCGAGGGACCCGGCGGATACGACGGCATGCTGCCCGCAAAATGGCCCGGACTTGCGCAGCCCGATAGCGCTCAAATCTATCGGCCATCGGTGGAAAGCCTGACCGCCTCGTCCGTGGTCGAAGCGGTAAAATCGGGCGACAGCAAGGAGTCCGATCTGAACGATGCGGTCGCGCGGGTCCTGCGCGCCAAATTCCGGCTTGGCTTGCTGAAGGCGCCGCATGTGTCTCGCCCTGCTCCGGCGCATACGGCCCACCCAACTCCAGTCCACAACCGCGAGACCGAATTGGCGCTCGCCTGCCGCAGCGCGGTCCTCCTGCGTAACGACCCTCCGCTCTTGCCGCTCGGCCTGGCATCGGGCGATATCCTGATTATCGGGCGCGCGGCGGCGGATCGTCACAGCGCGCTGAACGAACGCGATGGTTTGGTGGCGAGCGTCATCGACGGGGTCGAACAACTCGGCATACCCCATCGCTTCGTCCAGGGCTTGGCGCTACGCGACGATGATGCGTTCATCGGGCGATTGATCGAGGCCGACAGGATGGCAATCGGTATGGCCTGCGAAGCTGCGAAGCGCGCAGGCACGGCGATCTATGTTCACGATGGTGGCGGTGATGGCCACTTATCGGAAGCGGAAGCTGCCCTGCTCTCGGGCCTGCTTGCCGTCAAACCCGCGTTGATCATGGTGACGCTTGGCGGTGTGCCGATCGATCCGCTGGTCGATGGCAAGCGGCTGCCCGCTCTGTTGCATGCCGGCCGATTGGGCACGATGGCTGGCCATGCAATCGCGCAACTCCTGAGCGGAGAAGTCGCCCCGTCGGGCAAGCTGCCGATCGATCTGGTCGGACCTGATGAAGTGGCCGACCTGCCCTTTGGCCACGGATTGACGTATACGAGCTTCGCCTTGCGCGATCTGTCGGTCGAATTCGAAAGCGCGTGCGTGCGGGTTTTTGCGCAATTGCGCAATGTCGGCGAAAGGGACGGGGCCGCGACCGTTCAGCTCTACCTGCGCGCACGCAAAAGCGCAGCACTGGCCGAACAGCGCAACCTCGTAGCCTTCGAAAACATCCGGCTGAACCCACGCGAGACGCGAATGGTGTCGTTCGTTCTCGGCTATGAAGAGTTCGGGCGCTATTATCCCGACGGCAGTCACCGTGTATCGGCTGGGAGCTACGATCTGACGGTCGGACTAGACGCCCGGGACGGTCTCGACGCCGCGATCGACATCGACGCCTCGCTTGCCCGGGCGATGAGCGCGCAAGCGTTTGCGCCCGACATGACCGCTAGGACGCGCCGGGCGTAGCCGTCAAACTTCCGCGTTGCGCTTTACCGTGATGACCTGCGGGTAAGTAAACTCCTTCAGCCCGTCGATCCCGTATTCCGCGCCGATGCCCGACTGCTTGTGCCCGCCGAACGGGGCGAGCGGCGAGATGTGCATGTATTCGTTGACCCACACGGTCCCGGTTTCCAGCTGCTCGGCAATCTCGACACCCTTTTCCGTGTCTTTCGTCCAGACGGCGCCAGCAAGACCATATTCGGAGTTGTTCGCCCGCTCGATAGCTTCATCGACGCTTGCGAACTTCATCAGCGGCATGACGGGTCCGAACTGTTCTTCGGCCACGATGCGCGCGTCTTCGGGCGGGTTGTCGAGGATGGTGATCGGGACGTAATAACCAGTACCGGAAGGATCGACATCGCCGCCGGTCAGGAAACGATAGCCCTGGTCCTTCGCATCCTGAATCAGTTCGCACACGCGATCGAACTGCTTCTTGTTCTGAATCGGGCCGACGCCCGTGCCCTGCTGCGATCCGTCGCCCACGACCACGCCCTTGGCATACTCGGCAATCGCCTTGGACAGATCGTCGTAAATGTCTTCGTGGATGTAGATGCGCTTGGCCGCAACGCAGATCTGGCCGGCATTGGAAAAGCTGGACCAGAAAAGCTGTTCCGCCACCTTCTCGACATCGGCATCGGGCAGCACGATGGACGCATCGTTCCCGCCCAGTTCCAGCGTGATGCGCTTCAGGTCGCCCGCCGCGCCTTCCATGATCTTCTTGCCCGTAGCAGTCGAGCCGGTGAAGGTGATCTTGTCGATATCGGGATGCTCGGTGATGAGCGGGCCGAGCTCGTCAGGACCGGTGATGATGTTGACCGTTCCGGCGGGCACTACGTCCTTGATCAGTTCCGCGATCCGCAGCGTAGTCAGCGGCGTGAAGGGCGATGGTTTCAGCACAATGGTGCAGCCCGAAATCAGCGCGGGCACGATCTTCTGGATCGCCATCATGACCGGGAAGTTCCACGGCACGATGCCGCCGACAACGCCCACAGGCACGCGGCGGGTGCGCGACAGGCGGGTGTCGTCGTCCTGATTGATCACATCGTCCAGCGTCAGGCCGGACTGCGCCGCAGCCAGGCCGGCCGCACCGTATATCTCCATCTGCGCCTGCGCATGCGGCTTGCCCTGCTCGGTGGTGAGCAGGCGGTATAGCTCGTCCGCGTTTTCCTTGATCGTCCCGGCGATGGCTTGCACGACCTTCTGGCGCTCCTCCGCGCTGGTCTTGCGCCAGCTGCCGAAGGCTTTGCGCGCAGCGGCCACCGCGCGGTCGAGCTCGTCCTTGCCGCAGGAGGGGACCGTGCCGACCACTTCCTCGTTCGCCGGGTTGACGACCTCGATCGTCTGATCGGTCGTCACCATCTCGCCGTCGATCAGGTTTGCGTATGCCGTGGCCATGTCTCTCTCCTCGCGGTCTCGTTGCAAAGAGCAACCTAGGCGTTTGTGCGCGCAGCACAAGGCGCGTTCGCGCAAGGGCGAGCTACTTCCCGGTCAGGGCGAAATCGACCTGGATGTAGACCTGGCTGCGCGTGGTGCCGACCATCATTCCGGGCGACATTTCCTCCGGCATCGCGATCGAGACTGGCGGCGGAGGTGCCGCGCTCTGCGTGCGGACGGCGGCCTGCTCTACCATCGCATCGCTCATCGCCTGCGCGCCGCGAAGGTAGCGGTTGCCTTGCTGTCCACCCGCATCACGGATGTAGAGCACGCGGCTGACCTCCATGCCCGCTGCCTCGGCGTAGGCATCTGCCCTTGCACGAGCGGCCTTGAAGGCTTCGGCATACGCCTCGTTCGCGATCGCTTCGGGATCGCTCATCGTGAGGCTGGGACCGTTAAGCACATTTGCGCCTGCTTCGGTCACGGCGGTAATCGCAGCACCCGCCCGGTCCGGATCGTCCATCGTGACCTGAAAGGTGTTGTTGGCCTGATACTGACCTTTGCGGTCGCCCCATTGCACGCGCGAGACCGAGACATTCTGCGTCTGTATGTCCTCTTCCGCGATGCCCGAGTTCGCGTAAGGCCGTGACGATCTCGGCAATCTTTTCCGCATTGGCTTCGCTCGCCGAAGTCGCGCTGCGCGAGAAGGTTTCGATCCCTGCAAGAAACTGCGCGCGGTCGGGGCGGCTTTCAGCCTCCCCGCTGGCAGAGACGCTAAGCAGGGTTTCGTCGCGGTCGACGCCGCGCGCATCGTCGGTTGCAGGTGTGCAGGCTGCCAGACCCAGAACGACCAGCGATGGGAAAGCAAGTTTTTTCATACGAAAAGCCCCTATGTGATGTTGTCACACAGGGGCTTCGCATTCGTCAGGTGAACGGTGGCTTACGCGCGTCAGTCCGCCTTCTTGAATAACAGCGTCATGCGGTCGCTCTCACCGATGGCCAGGTACCGCGCACGGTCCGTGTCGCCCTGGCTGAGCACGGGTGGAAGCGTCCAGACGCCGCCTTCCCAGTTCGCCGGATCGTTCGGGTTGGCATTGATCTCGCTTACCGCGGCCAGTTCGAAACCGTTCGCTTCGAAGATCGCCACGACGTCCTGCGTGCGCATGTAGCCACGCTGGCGGGCGCCGTAGTCGTCATAGCTGGCGCCTTCGGGCGCGCGATGCTGCACAACGCCGACCATGCCGTCGTCCTTCAGCATCATCCGCGCTGCCTTGAGCACGGTGTCCGCCTGATTCGACATGTTGAGGCCATGCATCGAGCGGAAGATCAGCACGCGATCGACGGTGCCGGCGACATCCTCGGGCATTTCGTCGATCTCGAAGGCTTGCATGCGGTCGGCATCGACACCGTCCATTTCGCCGACTGCCTCGGCAAATCGTTCGGTCCAACCCTTGGAACGCGCTTCCTGTGCGCGGTTGCGATAATCGCGGCCATCGCTGTCCTGCTCGAACGCGATGTAGCGGCCAGCAGGCGTGATATAGGGCGCAAGGACGCGCGTGTACCAGCCGCCCCCCGGGCCGTATTCGGCGACCGTCATGGTCGGCTCGACACCGAAGAACTCCAGCGTCTCGACCGGATGGCGATACTGGTCGCGGGCGCGGTCATCGTCGCGCAAGTCTGCGGCCAGCACTTCACCCAGATCGGGCGCATGATCGTCTGCTGCCAGCGGAGCGGCGATCATGGCAGTCGCAATGATGGTCAATAGGGGGCGCATGGGTCTCTCCTCGTTGCAAAAGTCGTGGCCTGCCTAGTGCCCGTGCGCGCAGGCGATGACAAGCGGGCTCGCGCTTCCTACATGCGCGGCCACACGAAGGAGACATGATGATGGCGCAGGAACAGGTAATCGTTGCAGGCGGATGCTTCTGGTGCACCGAGGCCGTGATGAAGGACGTCATCGGCGTTACCGAGGTCGAGAGCGGCTACATCGGCGGCGAGAACCCGAACCCGACCTACAAGGAAGTCTGCTCGGGCACGACCGGCCATGCAGAAGGCGTGCGCGTCACTTTCGACACCGACCAAATCAGCCTCGAACAGGTGCTCGACGTGTTCATGGGCACGCACGATCCGACGCAGCTAAACCGGCAGGGCAACGATGTCGGCACGCAGTATCGCAGCGCGATCTTCCCCACCGACGACGCACAGCGCGCCGCTGCCGAAGCCGCCATCGAGCGGTGGCAGGATGACAACGGCAAGAACGCGGTGACGACCATCGAAACGGGCGAATGGTATCCGGCGGAGGACTACCATCAGGAATACTGGGACGGTGAAGGCCAGCGAAATCCCTATTGCCTCGCGGTCATTCCGCCCAAGCTGATGAAGCTGCGCAAGAGCTTCCAGAAATATGTGAAGGCCGACGCGTAATCGCTGCGCATTCGCCCATGCACATCGCGATCATCGGGGCCGGTATGGCCGGCCTGACCTGCGCCGTGCATTTGCGCGCAGGCGGACACGAGGTGTCTGTCTTCGACAAAGGACGCGGTCCCGGCGGACGGATGTCGACGCGGCGGATGGAAGCTGGCGGCGTCACCCATCGCTTCGATCACGGCGCACAGTATTTTACCGTGCGCGACGAAGGCTTTCGGGCGCAGGTGGAAGCTTGGGAGCGGGACGGTATTGCTGCCCGCTGGCCCGCCGCAGGTGCCGATGCCTGGGTCGGTACGCCGGGCATGAATGCGCCCATCAAGACAATGGCGGACGAGGTAGCCGTACGGTTCGGCACACGGATCGAAGCGATTTCATGCGGGGACAACGGTTGGACGCTGCGCGGAGAAGCGGAGTTTGGACCGTTCGATGCGCTGGTGGTGGCGGTACCCGCCGAGCAGGTCGCGCCGCTCCTTTCCTCGCACAAGCCTGATTGGTCGTCTCTGGCCGCCCGGACAGAGTCGAACCCGTGCTGGACCGTCATGGCGGCCTTCGCCGAGCCATTGGACATCACATCCGATACTCTGCGCGATGCCGGGGCTTTCGGCTGGGCAGCGCGAGACAGCGCCAAACCGGGCCGCGAGGCGGGCGAGCGCTGGGTCATCCAGGCGACACCCGATTGGTCGCGCGAGCATCTCGAGGATGAACAGAACGAAGTGCTCCCGGCCCTGCTCTCGGCCTTCGCGCAGCAAACCGGCTGCACATTGCCGAACCCCTTAGTCCAGAGCGCACACCGCTGGCGGTACGCACGATCCGGGAGCGCCGACGAAGGTGCGTTGTGGGACGACACGACCATGCTGGGCCTGTGCGGGGACTGGCTGGTCGGCCCGCGCGTCGAAGCTGCGTGGCTTTCCGGCGCGCAGCTGGCCGACCGCATCATCAAAGTCTGAACCAAAAGAAAAAGGGCGGACATCGCTGCCCGCCCTTTAGTCGTTCTCTGTCCGAAAAGGTTTAACCTTCTTCGGTCGCCTTGCTGACGAGAATGTTGACCGAAACGCGGCGGTTCTGCGCCTTGCCTTCGGGTGTCGAGTTGTCGGCGGCCGGATCGCTTTCCGACATGCCGGTCGGCGTCAGCATGCGCCACGGCTTCCAGCCGCAGTTCTGCTGAAGGTAGTTCACGACGCGGCTGGCGCGGCGCTCGGACAGGACCTGATTGTAGTCCTGGCTGCCATCCGAATCGGTATAGCCGACGACAAGCAGAAGCGCGTTGTCCATCGCTTCGGCTTCGCTGGCGATTTCGCAGATGTCGTTCTGGCCGGCGGGCGAAAGATTGGTCTTGCCGCTGTCGAAATAGACATTGGTCACACCGCGCACATTGTACTGGTCGATATTGGCCATGCGACCGCGCAGGGCTTCTGCGGCGGCGGCGTTGGCGTCGATGTCGGCGCGCTGTTCGGCAAACTGCTGCTGCGTTGCACCGCGGATCATGTTGGCGGTCGCCAGATCGCTGGCCTTCAGCTTCACACGGCTGGCGACGAGACCCCCTTCATACTGCAGCGTTTCGATTTCGACCGGCAGGCCGGGCATCAGGCGATTTGCAGCGATGTCCTTCGATCCGAGGCCAAGGAAGCCGCCGGTGGCGCGCACTTTGGTCTCTTCGTCGACGTAGATTTCGGTCGTCTGGCCGCTCACCTGCGTCACAGTAATCGTGTCGGTTGTGCGCGAGGTGATCATACCCTCGACTTCCGGACCTTCCGACAGGCGCGAACCAAAGACGTCGATCTGGTCAGCGGTCTGAGCGGCAACAGGCGTTGCGAGCGGCAGAGCCATGGCGGACAGCAACAGGGGAACACCTGCAAGCTTGGTCATAGTATTCATTCGTCTTCTCCTTCGTGGGCCATCCCCGCAACACTGGCTGGAGACGGCTCGGCGAACCGTGCGATGCGCCGCTGCGCCCGATACGGTTCCTGAATTGCTTACGGTCACGTTTAACGCCGCAGGGGCGTGGAAACTGGTTACGACCCCTTCCCAACGAAAACCGCGCTGCAAAGCTCCGCCTTGCTGGTAAATGAACAATGGCCGAAATGAGGCGGCCCGGGGGGCGGCTTGCGCATCTGCTGCGATGAACCGAGCCGAAGACCGGCTGGATACCAAGGCCGGTCAGCCGCCTTTGCGCAGCCTCGTGATGAAGAATCCGTCCAATCCGCCGTGTTCGGGCAACATTCCGGGGTCGGTGCGCACAGTGCCGTCGGTCTCGGGTGTTAGTCCACCCGGCAGCTCGTGCGCCTCGATGCCAAGCGGTGTCAGGCTGTCGTCGAAGGTCTGTTCTTCGCCCTCCTCGCGCTCCAGAGAGCAGGTGGCGTAGACCAGCGTGCCGCCGGGTTTCAGCCACCTGGTCGCGCGGGCGATCAAAGCGGATTGCAATTCCGCCAATTCCTCGATCTGGCGCGGGCCGATGCGGTGGAGGACGTCGGGATGGCGGCGGCACGTGCCGGTCGCGGTACACGGCGCGTCGAGCAAAATGGCGTCGAACTGGTGCTTGGGTTGCCACGTCAGCGCATCGGCGCGCACGATGGATGCGGCAAGGCCGGTGCGCTTCAGATTTTCCTTGAGCAGGTCGAGCCGACGCTTCGAAATGTCGAGCGCAGTGACATTCCAGCCCTGCGCCGCCAGTTGCAGTGTCTTGCCACCCGGCGCCGCGCACAGATCGAGCACGTGGCGTCCTTCGCCCTGCCCCAGCAGACGTGCGGGGAGCGATGCGGCGAGATCCTGCACCCACCAGACGCCCTCTGCGAAAGCCGGGCAGCGTTCTCGACCTTGTCTCCGCGTGCAAGGCGGAGATGTCCGGGCATCAGGCTGTCGGCAGCAAGTTTCGCCTGCCACTGCTGCGTGTTCTCGGCATTCTTCAGCATGAGATCGAGGGGCGGCGGGACTGCCAGCCCCCGGGCGATCGCGCTGGAACGCTCGCCCCATCGCTCCGCCACCTCGGCAGGCAGCGAGGGCGCATCGGGGAGCGCCACCTCTTGCTTCGTCAGCGTCGAGAACACGCCATGCGCCAACCTGCGCGGACCGCCAGCCAACAGCGGCAGGCATGTGGCGATCACTGCATGCGGAGGCGTGTCGAGCCGCAGCCATTGCGCCAGCATCATGCGCAGCACCTGCCGTGCCTTGGCATCATCGGGCAGCGGCTTCTTCATCGCGCTGTCGATCAGCCGGTCCAGATCGACGAGCCAGCGCAGCACCTCTCCGGCTATGGCGCGGGCCAGCGCCTTGTCCTCGAACCGGCGGACATCCTTTGTCGCCGGACCGAACGCCACGTCCAGCGTCTCGCCGCGGCGCAGGGCTGCATCGAGCAGGCGAAGCGCAGCGCGGCGCGCGTGGATACCGGTGGGTTGAGCCATGGCCGCGCGCCCTACCCGCTCTTGCGCAATGCCGCCAGCGTGCTCATCTGGATAGTATGACCAAGCGCGCGACCAAACGGCCCGAGGGGTTCGAAAAGCCCAAGCACTGGAAAAGCGATCCGCCGCCCGCGCCGCAAAAACCCGACGTGGACGAGGAAGCTCAGCCCCACCCGCTACGGCGACTGGGTCAAGGACGGCATCGCGATCGATTTTTCAGTTGCACGCGCCTGGGCGGGCGGCCCTTGCCGACCTACGGCTTTCGCGAGCGTTACCTTGAGCCCATCGCGCGGCTTGGGGATCGGCCAGGCCTGCCATTTCGGCTCCTGCTCCAGCGTGATCTCGTAGCGCGGCAAAAGCTGAGCCATCAGGATCTTCACCTGCATGTAGGCAAAGTGCAGTCCCAGGCACATATGCGCACCGCCGCCGAAGGGCACCCAGGCATATTTGTGCCGCGCCTTCACCTTGTCGGGCGTGAAGCGCATCGGGTCGAAGCTCCACGGATCGTCCCAATGCTCTTCTTCGTGATGGACGTAGAAAGCGTTGATGCCGACATGCGTGCCTGCCGGAATGCGATAGCCGCCGAACTCGAACTCGCGCAGCGCGCGGCGCGGGGTCGAGGGCACGGGCGGGACCATGCGCAGCGCTTCCTTGAACGCCATTTCGGTCAGTTCGAGCTTGCCCATATCTTCGTAAGCCAGGTCGCGCGCGCGACCATCCGGGCCGACACCGCCGGTCACGCTCTCGATCTCCTGCCGCAGCTTTTCCTGCCAATCGGGGTTCTTGGCGAGCAGCCAGACGAGCGAGGTCGCCGACGAGGTGATCGTGTCGTGCGCCGCCATCATCAGGAAGTTCATGTGGTCGACCACTTCGTCGACCGGCATCAGGCTGCCGTCTTCGTATTCGGCAGTTGCGAACTGGCTGAACATGTCCTGCCCGCCACCTTCGGCACGGCGGCGCTGCGTTTCGGACGTAAAGAAGTCGACCAGAAACTTGCGACCGTCCACTCCGCGCTTCATCTGCGTGAAGGGCAGCGGATGGCGCACCGGCGCGACGCTGGCCTGCACCATATCGATGAAGGCGGTGTTGATCTTGTCTGCTTCCGGACCCCATTCGATGCCGATGAAGCTGTCCGCCGCCAGATCCAGCGTCAGCGTCTTGATCGCCGGATAGAATTCCATCGAACCGGCGCCCCAGTCCTCGACCTTGCGGGCGATGCCCGCGGTTGAGGCTGCCGGAATAGTGACGCATCGGCTCCGGCTTGAATGCGATCGACAAAGCGCGGCGGTCGGCCCGGTGATGGTCGAAATCCATCAGCATCAGCCCGCGCGGAAACAATTTGTCGAGGATCGGGCCCCAGCCCTGTTCCGAGCTGAACTTCTTCTGCTTGTCGAACAGCACCAGCTCGTTCGCATCGGCGCCGATCATGGCCACGACCCAGCCGCCGAATGCGCGATTTTTGTAGACCCGGCCGTATTGCTCGACCATTCCCTTCGCGAAGGCATGCGGGTCCTTCAGCATCGTGAAGGTGTTGCCGATGATCGGCGGCCCGCCATGGCCCGGGATGTGCGACAGGTCCTTCGGCGTTGGATTGCCTTCGGTCCAATGCGAGGGAACCGGATCGTGGGCGGCGAGAGTGGCCATTTTTAAGTAGCTCCTGACAACTTACCGCAGTGTAAGTAATCGCTATTCGTTAATCCAGCCCGAAAGCTCGCGGCGCAAAATTGTCTCCAGCATGGCAAGCCCTGCGTGCGAGGTATTGAGGCAGGAAAGCGCGGCAAAATGGGTGCCGCCCTCCTCCATGAACTGGTCGCGGCCCTGTATGGCCAATTCTTCCAGCGTTTCGAGGCAATCGGCGCTAAAGCCCGGGGCAGCAATCGCCATACGCTTCGTGCCCTTCGCCGCTTCTTCGCCGATGACCGTATCGGTCGCAGGCTCGAGCCACTTGGCGGGGCCGAAGCGGGACTGGAAGGTCGTGCGTATGCGCAGGTCGCGGCCTTGCAGGCGCTCTTGCAGCAGGCGGGAGGTTTTCTGGCAGTGGCAGTGATAGGGATCGCCCAGTTCCAGCGTGCGCTGCGGCATGCCGTGGAAGCTGAGCAGCAGCACTTCTGGCACGAAGTCCAGCGCATCGAGCTGGCGCGTGATGTCGGCCTCCAGCGCGTCGATATAGGCCGGATCGTCGTGATAAGGCGGCAGGGTGCGCAGGCTTGTCTGCCAGCGCATTTCCCGCAGCTTGTCCGCAGCCTTGTCCACAACGGTCGCCGTCGTCGCGCCCGAATACTGCGGGTAAAGCGGCGCGAGCAGGATGCGCTCGCACCCAGCGTCCATCATCGACTGCAGTTTCTCGGGGATCGACGGGGTGCCGTAGCGCATGGCCCAGTCCACCAGGACCTCGTCTCCCAGCCGCGCTTGCATAGCCTCGGCCTGTTGCCGCGTGATGACCGCAAGGGGCGAGCCCTCGTCGGTCCAGACTTGACGGTAGGCATGCGCGCTTTTCTTCGGGCGCGTGTTCAGGATGATCCCGCGCAGGATCGGCTGCCAGGCGATGGCCGGTATCTCGACCACGCGCTTGTCGGACAGGAATTCTGCCAGATAACGGCGCACGGGGCCGGCTTCGGGAGCATCGGGCGTACCGAGATTGACGATGAGGCAGCCGACCTTGCCCGATGCAACAGGCGGATGGTCGGCGGGGAGCGATTGGGGCTGCCAGGTCATGGACGCAGCGGCAGACGGTAAGAACGCGTCCCCGTCAAGGCAAACAGTGCGTTGGCGATGGCAGGCGCGGCAACCGCTACGCCGAGTTCACCCGGATCGAAGGGCTCCGCCTCGCTCGTCACGAAGTCGAGTCGCATGTCGGGTGTCTCGGCAAAGGTCGGCAATTCCATGCCGCCCAATGTGCGCGGATCGGGATGGCCCTTTGTCAAAACAAGCGGCCTGTCGAGCGCCAAACCCATTCCGTACAGCAATCCTCCCTCGATCTGCTGGCGCGCGATGTCGATATTCACGATGCGCCCGATATCGACCACGGCGCTTAGCTGTCGCACGCGGATGCCACCCTCGCCGCGCTCGACATGCGCGACGCAGGCGATGTGTCCGGCACTCGCGGGATCGTCTCCCATGCGAACCATGGCGACCCCTTCGCCGGACCCTTCCTGCCCGCCGTCCCAATCGGCCAGCCTCGTTGCCCGTTGAAGGCATTGCGCTGCGCGCGGGAAGCCGGACAGCATTCCCATGCGATAGAGGAACGGATCGCGCCCGGAGTTGCGTGCCAGCTCGTCCACCACGCATTCGGTGGCGAAAGCGGTATAGCCATGCGCCCCGCCCCGCATGCGGCCGACCGGCAGGGTCATGGCAGCAGGCACGTGTTCTACCGCGACATTCGCGATGCCATAGGGCGGGACAGCGCCTTCGACGGCAAACGGATCGGCCTTGCCTCGACTCTCGCGGCGGACGGCCTCGGGCACGTAATTGTCGAACAGGCGATGGCCCGTCTCGCGCATCCAGGATGGTGAGACCACCCGCGCTCTCCAGGCGACCGGCTGGGCCTGCGGCCCAATGGTTACGCGAACCTCTGCGACCACCGGCGCGCGGGGCGGCGTCATCTGCACGTCCTGCGGGCGCGAGTAGGTCAGTTGCACCGGGCGACCGATCTCGGCTGCGATCTGCGCGACTTCTATGGCGTGCAGCTTTTCCAGCCGCGCATCGAAGCTGCCGCCGGCCGCGACGGGGTAGAGTATTACGTCGCTCGCCGACAGGCCCACTGCCTTGGCTGCCGCATCCCGTGCGGCACCGGGAGCCTGCGTTGCGATCCAAAGCTCCAGGCGGCCATCACTCATTCGCGCCGTGGCTGAAGCCGTTTCCAGCGGGGCATGTGCGGCGGGCGCGATGTCGAAACGCCGCACGATCTGCGCATCGGCAAGGTATGCATCCGGCTCGCCAAGCTCGATGATTCGCTCGGCATTGTCGGCAGCACCTTCGACGGCGCGTTCCATCTCGCGATCGAGCGCGATCTGGTCGAGCGCGCCGGGACCGGTAAATTCGGGCCGCATCTTCGCAAGCGCCTGATCGGCAATCCACCAGCTCTCCGCGACAGCCGCCAGCCAGCGCTTGGACCGCACCACGCCGACCAGCCCGCGCATGCCGGCCACCGCGTCCTCGTTGAAGCGCAGCAGCTCGGGCAGGCCGACCGGTCCGTGGCGGATCGACGCGAAGACCATGCCGGGCAGCCGAATGTCGGCAGCGAACAGGTGGCTGCCATCGACCTTGGACGGCAGGTCGAGGCGCGGGTAGGCGCTTTGCGCGTCGCCCTCGCCGCTCAGCGGTTCCTCGAAAGCGGGCTCGGGCCGCAGCGGTGCCGGATCGGGCGGCTCGAGCTGCGCTGCGTCCTCAGCCAGTTCCCCAAAGGACAGCTGTTTGCCCTCGTGCAGCACCAGTCCCTGCATGGCATCGCAGGTTTCGGGCGCGACATCCCACCGCTCGGCAGCAGCGCGAACCAGCATGTCGCGCGCGCTGGCAGCCGCTTCTCGCAAGGGTAGCTCGTAGGCTGCGAGGCTGGTGCCCGCCGCCGTGGCGGTAAATGCCGTTTGCTGTGCGAATTCGCGTACTGAGCGGTCCGCAGGGTCATCGCTCGCGCCCAGAAGCCCTTCCCACAAAGGCGACCATTTTGCGGCGAGTGGCAGGTTTGCAAAGAAGGCCGAAGGCGCGACCGGTTCGATGGCGATCTGCCGCCAGTCGGCACCCAGTTCGGTTGCTGCGACTTGCGCGAGGACGGTTCCTATGCCCTGCCCCATCTCCAATTGCGGCACGGCCACGGTCACCATGCCGTTTGCCGCGACGAGCAGCCATCCTCCGAATGCTTCCTCGTTTGCACGTGCAGTCAAGGGACTGGGATAGTTGCGCGGCCATAGATGCCAGGCGACCAGCAATCCGCCTCCCGCCGCCGCACCTGCCAACAGCTTGCGGCGCGAGACGGGCAGGCGCCTTACTTCTGCGCTGCTATCCATGCCTGCAGCTTCTCTGCAATATGGAGGAAGGGCTGTGCCACGGCGCTATCGCCAGCGGCTGGCGGATCGCCGCTGTCGCTTCCCTGCCGAATCGCCATGTCGAGCGGGATGCGCCCGAGGAAGGGGAGCTCGAGCCGCTGGGCCGCTGCTTCCACACCGCCCGCGCCGAACGGGTCCGACACTTCGCCGCAATGCGGACAGGCATAGCCGGACATGTTCTCGACCAAGCCGATAACCGGCACGCCCGCCGTGTCGAACAGCTGCCCTGCGCGCGCCGCGTCGATAAGCGCCAGATCCTGCGGCGTAGAGACGAGCACGGCGCCTGCAGGCTTGAACTTCTGAACCATTGTCAGCTGCACATCGCCCGTGCCCGGCGGCAAGTCGATCAGCAGGATTTCGGTGTCCGGCGACCAATGGGCCTCGACCAGTTGCCCCAGCGCGCCAGCCGCCATCGGCCCGCGCCATGCCAGTGCCTTTCCCGGCGCGACGAGGTGGCCCATCGAGAGATGCGGCACGCCGTAGTCGCTTTCGACCGGCACCGGCTTGTTGTCGCGCGCTTCCGGCTTAACGCCTTGCGTGCCGAAGATGACCGGCTGCGAGGGGCCGTAGATGTCGGCATCGACCAACCCGACCTTTATCCCGCGCCGCGCCAGCGCGATGGCGAGATTTGCCGTCAGCGTGGATTTTCCCACCCCGCCCTTGCCAGATCCCACGGCAATGATGAGCGGACCGCTGCGCTCTGCCGTCATGACGACACGCACCTCTGCGACATCGCCCCTGCCGCCGAGTGCCTGCTTGATGGCGCGCTCCATGTCCTGCCGCGTTGGTTCATCCAGACCGGCGGCATCCACGACGACTGTGGCGCGCCCTTCGTTGAGCACGCTCCCGGTCACGCGGGAGGCGATTTCGGGCGGTAAATCGGTGGAAAAATCGACGCGGCTCATGATCGCGGCTGCTGTAACATCGAAAACCGCACCGCAACCCCTGTTTTTCCCGCAAAGGCTTCCTATAAGAGCGATATGAGAATCTTGGACGGGCTCGGAAAGTCGATCCGCCTGGCGATGGCCGGCAACAATCCCTGGGGTAGCGGAGGCGACAAGCCTATCGGCTCCGGCAATGGCGGCGGCGATGCCCCGAAGGACGGCAAGGGCAATGGCCCGCGCAATCCCTGGTTGCCGGGCGGCGGCGATGGCAAGCGTGGCCCGAACATCGAAGACATCTTCAGGAACCGCGGCCCCGAAGGTCCGCGCCGCACAGGCGGCCCCGGCGGCCCGAATTTCCGTATGCCGCAGCGCCCCGGCGGCAAGAGCTGGTTCCCGGTCATTGTGGCCGGCATCATCGCGCTCGCTCTACTGGCGACCAGCGTGCACCTCGTCGGCCCGCAGCAGCAGGCGGTGGTCAAGACGCTGGGCAACTTCACTCGCACCTTCGATCCGGGTCTGAATTTCTCCGCACCCTTCCCGATCGAAACGGTCGATGTGGAAGACGTGCAGGGTGTGCGCGCCGTTCGCATTCCGGGCAACGATAATGAGGTGAAGCTAATCCTGACCGGCGACCAGAATTTGGTCGATTTAAGCTACATCGTGCGCTGGAACATCAAGGATCTGGCCGACTATAAATTTCGCGTCGTCGATCCGGTAGAAACCGTGAACGAAGCGGCAGAAGCGGCCATGCGCGCTGCGGTCGCCGAAAAGCAGCTGGACGAAACTTTCTCCGGTCAGGGTCGTGCCTCGATCGAGCAGGATGTGCGCGAGCGCATGCAGGAAACGCTCGACAGCTACCGCGCCGGAATCCGCGTGCTGGGTGTCGAAGTCGAAAAGGCCGACCCGCCCAGCCAGGTGGTCGACGCCTTCCGCGACGTGCAGGTGGCCGAACAGAATGCCGATGCCAACCGCAACCAGGCGCAAGGGTATGCGCAGCAGGTGCTGGCACAGGCGCAGGGTGAAGCGGAAGCCTTCGACAAGGTCTACGAGCAGTACCGTCTGGCGCCCGAGGTTACGCGTCAACGATTGTATTACGAAACCATGGAACGCGTGTTGAGCAAGACCGACAAGACGATTGTGGAGACGCAGGGCGTGCAAACCTATCTGCCCCTGCCCGAACTTCGCCGCCGTGCTCAGGAAAGCGAGGCCGCTACCACGGTCACCGCTCGTGGAGGGCAATAAGATGCAGCGTCTCTGGGAAGATCATCGCCTCTCCATCATCGTCGCGGCCGTCGTCCTGATAGGCTTCCTGATGAGCGCCTATGTCGTACCTGAAGAAGAACAGGTCGTCCGGGTGCGCACGGGTAATCCCGTCGGGGTAGCCAATGCCGTCGGCAGCGATTCCAATGCCGGCCTGTATCTTCGTGCTCCGTTTGTAGACCGCCTGGTGCGAGTCGAAAAACGCCTGCTCGACCTTGAGATGAGCGGAGAGGAAGTCCTCTCTAACGACCAGCAACGTCTGCTGGTGGACGCCTATGCCCGCTTCCGCATTGTTGACCCGGTCCGGATGGTCGAACGCGCCGGATCGACCGACGGTGTGCGCACCGCGCTGGAGCCGATCCTCAACTCGGTCCTGCGTCAGGAACTGGGTCGTCGGACCTTCCAGGCGATGCTGACTGCGGAACGCGGCTCGGCATTGGCCAATGTGCGCAACAATCTCGACCGGCAGGCGCGCCAGTATGGTGCCGAAGTGGTCGATGTGCAGATCACCCGCACCGACTTGCCCGAATTGCCTCTGCAATCGGCGTTCACCCGCATGGAGTCGGATCGTCAGCGCGAGGCTCGCACGATTCGTGCAGGCGGTTCACGAGATGCGCGGATTATCCGGGCAGAGGCCGATGCAGAAGCAGCGCGTATTTACGCCGAGAGCTTCGGCAAGGATGCCAATTTCTACGATTTCTATCGCGCAATGCAGAGCTATGATGCGACCTTCGCCGCCGAAAATGGCGAAGCGGCAAGCAGTATCATCCTGTCGCCCGATAACGAGTATTTGCAGCAGTTCCGCGGACGCCGTTGACCGCTTGTCGATAGGCGCGCGGCATAACGCGCGCCGTTCAAGACGTATTCAGCGCCTTCGGGCAGTCTGACGCGCGGAACCGCCAGCTTGCGGCATGCATATTTCTGCGTGCGGGGTGTGTCGCTGGCGTAGATACAATTCGAAGAGGATCCCACCACAGTGCGATATGCTTATTCCGTAACCGCCACACTTCTCGCCGGGGGCGCAGCCCTCTCGCTCGCTGGCTTCCCCGCCGGCGCCCAAGTCGCCCAGAACGATGACACGCGCATGGCCCAGGTCGTCCCGCGTGCGGGCGCGCCGGAAAGCTTCGCCGACCTGACCGAACAGTTGCAGCCCGCCGTGGTCAATATTTCCACCCGCCAGCGCATCGAAGTGCCGACGCGTGGTAACAACCCGTTTGCAGGCACTCCGTTCGAAGGCATGTTCAACCAGCGCCGCGGCCAGCAGCAGGACGATGAAGAGCCGCAGTTCCGCGAAGGCCAGTCGCTGGGTTCGGGCTTCTTCATCTCCGCCGACGGTTTTGTCGTAACTAACAATCACGTGGTGAACCCCCCGGGCCGCAATGCGCAGCTCGAGGAAGTCACCGTCACCTTGCCCGACGGTACGGAATATGAGGCCGAAGTTATCGGTACGGACGAATCGTCCGATTTGGCAGTGCTCAAGGTAGAGCGTGGCGAACCGTTCCCCTTCGTGAAGTTCGGCGAATCGGAAGAAGCGCGCGTGGGTGATTGGGTGATTGCCATCGGCAACCCCTTCGGCCTCGGCGGTACGGTGACCAGCGGTATCGTTTCCAGCGTGCTGCGCACAACCGGTGGCGGCGCATACAACCGGTACATCCAGACCGATGCCAGCATCAACTCGGGCAACTCGGGCGGTCCCCTCTTCGACATGCAGGGCAATGTGATCGGCATCAACAACGCGATCATCACGCCCACCGGCGGCAGCGTGGGGATCGGATTTGCCATCCCGGCCGAAACCGCTGCTCCCATCGTCGACAAGCTGGTGCGCGGCGTGGCCATCGAGCGTGGATATCTGGGCATCCAGATAGAACCGGTGAGCGACGATCTGGCCTCCTCGCTCGGCCTTGCGCGCAATCGCGGCGAGATCGTCCAGATGGTCCAGCCGGGCGAAGCGGCCGACCGCGGCGGTGTCGAGCCGGGCGATATCGTGCTGCGGGTTAATGGACGCGACGTAACGCCCGACCAGACTCTTTCGTATCTCGTTGCCAACATTGCGCCGGGCACGACCATTCCGCTCGACGTGATCCGCGACGGAGAGCGGCGCCGCGTGAATGTCACCGTCGGTCGTCGTCCAAGCGAGGACGAGCTTCGCCAGAACCAGATGTTCGATCCGGACGCCGAGGAAGAAGAGGATATGGCGCCCGCTGACAGCGAGATGATTACCGACTCGCTCGGCCTGCAGGTCCGCGAACTGACACCGGAAATCGCGCGTCAGCTTGGCGTCGATAGCGATATCGAGGGACTCGTCGTGGCAGTCGTCGATCGCAACTCCGATGCGGCTCGGAAGGGTCTGCGGCGCGGCGATGTCATCCTGAGCGCAAACTATCGCGCCGTACGCGGTGTCGCCGATCTCGAGGGCGCGATCCGCGCTGCACGGGCCGACGATCGCGATGCCGTGCTGCTGCGTATTCAGCGCCGTGGCGGCAATCGCCAGTATGTGGCTGTCCGCCTGCGATAGGACGCATAGCTACCGAGCAAAAAATGGCCTCCCGGTTCGCGCCGGGAGGCCATTTTGTATCGGACGCTACAGCAGAACTATTCGCGCGGTCGTGAGCGCTCCTCCCGAGGCTCGTCGCGCCCGATTACGCCATCGAGAAAGTCATCATCGATGGCCTGCGGTGCACCATCTGCCCCGCGGTCGGTGTTGCGGGCCGGTACGCGCTGGACGCGGGGCTGACCTTGTTGGCGGGGACGCGTGATCTCATCGCCGCCCTGCGGATCGCCGAAGCCTGGCTCGGGCAGCGCGCCGCCCGGTTCGTCGCTGCGGCCCGGTTCGATCAAATTGCCCTGCTCGTCGATGTAATAATAGTCGTCCGGATCGCCGAAGAAGAAGTCGTCATCGTCCTCCAGCTGCCAGTCGGGCAGTTGCAGATCCGTGTCGAACTCCTCGACCGGGCGATCCTTCACGGCATAGCGCATGAAAGCGGCAAAGGCCTGCGCCGGAGCGCGGCCGCCCTGCAATCCGCCGACCCGGCGATTGTCGTCGCGGCCCATCCACACGCCAGTGGTGATTCCGCTGGAAAAGCCGACGAAATATCCGTCCTTGTTCGAGCTGGTCGTGCCGGTCTTGCCGGCCACAGGCCGCCCGATTTGCGCTGCGCGGCCAGTGCCGGTCTGCACGGCAGCCTGCAGCAGGTCGGTGATGCCTTTGACGACATTGTCGGAAATAATCTGGGTGCTGCGTTCGCGCTCGTGTTCGTACAGCGGTCTCGCCCTCGGCAGTCGTCACCTTGACGATGCCATAAGGCGTGACGGAAGTCCCGCCTGCCGAAATGCCCGCAAAAGCGCGCGTCATATCGAGCAGTCGCACCTCGTTCGCACCAAGCACCATCGCCGGGTAGGTGTTGATCGGCGACGTCACGCCAAAGCGCCGCGCCATGCTGGCGACCTGGTTGAAACCGACCTCATTGCCCAGCTGCGCTGCCACCGTGTTGATGGAATAGGCAAAGGCCGTGCGCAAGGTTCGTCTCGCCGATATTCCGCCCGTTCGAATTGCGCGGGCTCCATCCACCGATCGTCACCTGTGTATCGACCACGCGATCGTTGGGCGTGTATCCGGCCTCGAGCGCCGCGAGATAGACGAACAGCTTCCAGCTCGAACCCGGCTGGCGCATCGCATTGGTGGCGCGGTTGTAATTCGTCTCGACATAGTCGGTGCCGCCCACCAGCGCGAGGATCGCGCCGTCGCGATCGAGGCTGACCATCGCCCCTTGCGCGCCTTCGGGCGCATTGCCTGTCACGGCAGCAGTCGCCGCCTTTTGCATGCCGGGATCGAGCGTCGTCCACACCTCGATCGGCTCGAATGTCTCGGGCAGCAGCAGATCGAGCTGCGGAAGCGCCCAGTCGGTGAAATAGCGCACCGAGTTCGTGCCTGTCTCTGGCTTGAGCTGCACGGCAGACACGTCGACGCGCGCCTCGCTCGCGCTGATGCGGCCCTGCTCGCGCATCAGGCGAAGCACTACGCCAGCACGGCTTACAGCGGCCTCGACATCGGCCGTCGGAGAGTATCGGCTGGGTGCCTTCACCAGTCCTGCGATGATGGCAGCCTCGCCCGTGCTCAGCTCGGTGGCGGGGTGGCTGAAGAACTTCCGGCTCGCGCTGTCGATGCCGTAGGCGCCGCCGCCGAAATAGACCTTGTTGAGATACAGCTCGAGGATCTGCTCTTTCGAAAATTTCCACTCCAGCGCCATGGCCAGGATGGCCTCGCGCGCCTTGCGGTCGATGGTGCGGTTGGAATTCAGGAAGACGTTGCGCGCGAGCTGCTGCGTGATTGTGGACGTGCCGCCGACGCGCGCACGCTCGCCGGTGACGCCTTCGATGACGGCACCTGTCAGGCGCACAGGATCGACGCCGACATGCGAATAATACCGCTTGTCCTCGACCGCGACCATCGCGTCTTTCATGACCTGCGGGATCTCGTCGTAGGTGATCCACTTGCCGTAGCTGGGACCGATTTCGACAAGCTCGGACCCGTCGCGCGCACGCACGACGATGGTCTGCGCATTCTGCGTGGCACGAAGCTGGTAGTAGCTCGGCAGCGAGCGCGCGGCGAAGGCAACGGCGATGGCGAGGAATACGAGCGCCAGCAGAGCAAGCCCGCCGCCCCACAGCGCCGTGCCGCCTGGCCCAGACCTTTACGCGGCTGTAATCCCGCTGGCCTTCCGCTTCGGCGCGGCGTGCGCGTGCTGCGCGCGTGCTGCGTTTGCGGCGGTTGCCTCGTTTTTCCATCTAGCGCAAAGTCCCTGTCGTAAGGCCGGGCCATGCCGGACAGGCTGCCCTATATCCGCCACAATCATGCATGGCGAGCCGTAACCTTGCGTGAACGCTTCAGGCTTTGTCGTCGCCGTCCTCAGGCTCGAAGTCGAGTGCGGCGGAGTTGATGCAATAGCGCAGGCCCGTCTCACCCGGTCCGTCGGGAAACACATGACCCAGATGCCCCTCGCAGCGCGAGCAGGTGACTTCGGTGCGAATCATGCCGTGCGTCGTATCGCGGTGCTCCTCCACCGCCTCTCCACCGGCAGGCGCCGTGAAGCTTGGCCAGCCCGATCCGCTGTCGTATTTGTCGCTGCTTTCGAACAGCACTTGCCCACAGGCAGCGCATAGATACTCGCCCTCGGCCTTGTTGCCGTCGTACTTGCCGGTAAAGGCGCGCTCGGTCCCTTTTTCGCGCAGCACGTGATATTGCTCGGGCGAAAGCTTCTCGCGCCAGTCTTCGTCGCTCATTGCAAGCTTGTCGGTCATTGCTTGTCCTTGTGTTGCTTCGCTCTTATATAGGGCAACACAGGCGCATTGCAGCCAGTTCCGCTTTTGCTTGACGAGCGAGGGGCTGCTGGCTAGATGCGCCGCTTTCCGGCGGGCCTGCCCGCCTCTTTCATTACGCCCACATTTATTGACGCCGCTTTGCGATGCGGCCCGACGAAGGACAGACATGGCCAATACGCCGCAAGCCAAGAAGCGCATCCGCCGCAACGACCGCCGCGCCGAAGTGAACGGTGCCCGCATGAGCCGCATCCGCAACTTCGTGAAGAAGGTAGAGACCGCCTGCGAAGCTGGCGACAAGGATAGCGCACAGGCAGCCCTCAAGGCAGCCCAGCCCGAGATGGCCCGCGGCGTTGCACGCGGCGTGCTGCACAAGAACACTGCTGCTCGCAAGATGAGTCGCCTGTCGAAGCGAGTCGCCACGCTCTGATTTGAGCCGCCGATTCGCGGACCTCGGTTCGCTAAACAAACATTTGAAAGGGCTGGTGCCGAAAGGCTCCGGCCCTTTTCGTTTGCCTGTGTCGCATTGAAACAAGCGACCTGTATGTTGCACCAATTGAAACTGACGGAATCCCTGCGATTCGCCTTCGATCGCAAGGCAAAATCGGGACTTTTCAACAGCATGAACGGGCGCCTGCGGTCAGCGTCGAGTCAACCCGATATATTTCAGATTTTTTGCAGTTGTCCCCCTTGCGACTCATCTCGAACGCGACCTACACGGAGGCTCTGCTTGGGAGGGACAGCCTGAGCAAACAGTTGGATGGGAAACTTGGGGTTGATGGCCCGGGATCATAGCGATTCCGGGCGGGGGCACGCTCGTGCCTTTCTCCCCAAGCCTTCGAATAGCGGCCGTGCAGAAGCACTGTCGAAAACAACGGGGTGGATGGGTAGCAATGGCGAGAGCGGATCAGCTTGCCGGGAATGGGAAGGCAAGTGAGGGCATGGAAGATCTTGAAGCGGTAAACCTTGCGGCGGACTGGGCTGACATCAGTATCGGTCTTCGCAAGGATTTGGGGCACCAGCTTCATAGCCAGTGGATCAAGCCGATCCAGCTGGGCACGATTGGCACGGACGGCACGCTCGATCTGTATCTGCCGACCGAATTCAGCGCCAATTGGGTCAAGGACCGCTTTGCCGACCGGCTGAGCCTGGCGTGGAAGATCGCGCGCAGCGAAGTGCGCCAGATCGCCATATCGGTGCATCCGGGCCGCCGCCAGGTTGCCGACCTGCGCATCCACAGCGATTCGCGCCGTCCGGCCAACGATGCCGACACCTCGATGATGGCGATCGGCGCCGATACGCTGGGCGATGCAGGCTTCACCTCCAGCGTCGGACTCGACGCCTCGCTGACCTTTGCCGCCTTCATCACGGGCGAGGCGAATGTACTGGCCTTCAACGCGGCGCAGCGCATGTCTGCGACCGAGAAGCCGCAATTCTCGCCGCTTTATCTCAAGGGTGCGACGGGACAGGGCAAGACGCACCTGCTGCACGCCATCGGCCACACCTTCCTGCAAACCCACAACCGCAGCCGCATCTTCTACTGCAGCGCCGAGCGTTTCATGGTCGAGTTCGTCCAGGCGCTGAAGGCCAACCGCATGATCGAATTCAAGGCGCGGCTGCGTAGCTTCGATTTGCTGCTGGTCGACGACATTCAGTTCATCATCGGCAAGGCTTCCGCACAGGAAGAGCTGCTCTACACGATCGACGCACTGCTCGCCGAGGGCAAACGCCTGGTGTTCGCCGCCGACCGCGCACCGCAAGCCTTGGACGGGGTCGAGCCGCGCCTGCTCAGCCGTCTGTCGATGGGCCTCGTTGCCGATATCCAGCCTGCCGACATCGAGCTGCGCAAGAAGATCCTGCACTCCAAGCTGACCAGGTTCGCGCCGCTGGCCGTGCCTGAGGACGTCATCGAATTTCTCGCCCGCACCATTACGCGGAACGTGCGCGAACTGGTGGGAGGCCTCAACAAGCTGATCGCCTATGCGCAACTGACGGGTCAGGAAGTCTCGTTGCAGCTCGCCGAAGAGCAGCTGACCGACATCCTTTCGGCCAACCGCCGCCGCATCACGATCGACGAGATCCAGCGCACGGTGTGCCAGTTCTACCGCATCGACCGCAGCGAGATGAGCTCCAAGCGCCGCGCCCGCGCGGTCGTGCGCCCGCGCCAGGTCGCGATGTACCTCTCCAAGGTGCTGACCCCGCGCAGCTATCCGGAAATCGGCCGCAAGTTCGGCGGGCGCGACCATTCCACGGTCATACACGCCGTGCGCCTCATCGAGGACCTGCGCGAGCGCGATGCCGACATGGACGGCGATGTGCGCAGCCTGCTGCGCCAGCTGGAGAGCTGACGCACTAGCATCGGCAATCGACAGCTCATGCCCAACCTGCCAACAGATTCTGCGTGAGCTTATCCCCTGCCCGCCTCGACCGCTTCGCTCGGCACATCGTGCTGCCCGAAGTCGGCGGCGCGGGGCAGGTCGCGCTTGCAGGCCAACATCTGGTTCTGGTGGGCCTTGGCGGCATCGGCAGCCCGGCGCTGCAATATCTGGCCGCAGCGGGGATCGGGCGTCTGACGCTGGTCGATGACGACACGGTCGATGCCAGCAACCTGCAGCGCCAAACGCTTTATACCGAACGCGATATCGGCCACGGGAAAGCAATCGCTGCCAAGCAGTGGGTAAGCCTGTTCGACCCTGCGCTCGACGTCGCGATCAGCGATCGTCGTATCGACAGCGAGAGCGCTATCAGGCTTGTAGAAGGTGCAGACCTGGTGCTGGATGGGACCGACAATTTCGCCACCCGCCTCGCCGTTTCCGACGCCTGCGTAGCTGCGCGGGTGCCACTGCTCTCCGCTGCCGTCGGGCGCTTTCAGGGCCAGGTCGGCGCCTTTGCCGGGCATTTGCCGGACGAGGCATGCTACCGCTGCTTCGTCGGCGATGCCTTCGATGCCGAGAATTGCGACACCTGCGCCGAGGACGGCATGCTTGGCGCGATGGCCGGCTGGGTCGGCAGCTTTGCTGCCCTGCACGCCGTGCGCGTGCTGCTGGACGGCATCAGCGCCTTTGGCGATCCGCAATGGAGCCGCGTCACATTGCTTGACGGAATGAAGCCGGGCACGCGGCAATTCACCATCGCCAAGGATCCCGCGTGCAAGGGTTGTGCCAGCGACTGAGGCCTGCCTTTACGCAACGTTAGCCACGTTGCCGTACAATGCGCCTCATGCCGTCGAAGCGCCCTCTCATCAAAGCTTGCTTGGCCTTGGTCGGCGCAATGCACTTGAGTGGATGCGGGCAGGATCCCTATGCCCGCGAAATCTCGTCTCTCGATCTTTCAGACAATGACGTCATTGCACGAATGGCTGAAGAACTTCGCCCGGAAGATCGCGGCGTCTTCAAGACTTTCGCCATTCGTCACATTGCCACGTCCAAGGGATTTTGCGGCAATGCGACGCGGCATTCTGGCAGCCTTGCGCCGCAAACTGTCGGAGAGGCGGTGGCTCAGACCCGCGAATGGGAAGTGCAGGATGCGAAGGCTGATCGCAAGCCCGACCCGGCGAAGATGAGTTCGTCGGACCGCGAATTCTATGAGCTGCGCCAGCTGGAAGATCGCTTGGTAAGCATCCTCGACGATCAGGCGATCGTATTGATGACAAGTGCGCATCCAGACCCGAGCACCACGGACGACTACCTGAAATTCGACGATCAGATCGAGGATTTGTCCGCACAGATCATTGCCAAGCGAGCTCGTATTGAAGCGCGCGATGCTGCGCTCGACTAACCCAGCATTGTGTCGACCCATTCCGGCACCAGCTCGCCCGCCCTGCCCTGTCGCGACGTGTCGAACCATGCCGAACCTTCGCTGCGGTCCAAATTGAATTCCAGCGTTTTCGCGCCCAGTTCGCGCGCATCGCGGACGAAGCCTGCTGCCGGGTAGACCGCGCCGGATGTGCCGATGCTGACAAAGAGGTCTGCGCTGCGCAGGGCGGCATAGATGCGGTCCATCTCGTAAGGCATCTCGCCAAACCACACGACGTCGGGCCGCAAGGCGCGCGTCTGGCATGCCGGACAGGCTGGCCGGTCGATCAGCGGGCCGGTCCAAGGATGACGCGCCGAGCAGGCCGAGCACAGAGCGCTCAGCAATTCGCCATGCATGTGCAGCACGCGCTTTGCCCCGGCGCGTTCGTGCAGGTCGTCGACATTTTGCGTGACGATCAGCAGATCGCCGTCCCACCCGGCATCGAGCTTTGCCAGAGCGTGGTGCGCCGCGTTCGGCTCGACCCCCTGCACCGCGGCGCGGCGCATGTCGTAGAACCGCTGCACCAGCTCCGGGTCGCGCGCAAAGCCTTCGGGCGTGGCGACGTCCTCTACCCGGTGCTGCTCCCACAGGCCGCCTGCGCTGCGGAAGGTGTCGATGCCGCTCTCTGCGGATATCCCTGCGCCCGTCAGGACGACGATGTTGCGTATTGTGTCCATTACTACCAAACAGCGTCACTAACGGGTCCGGGTTCCACCCGCCCTCAAGCAGCGAAGCGGTAGGGCTGAGAGACATGAACATCGGTGTGATCGGCAGCAAGGGCGCGATGGGCGAGGCGCTGCGGCGGGTGATCGATGCCTCGGGGCACGATTATTCGGGCGGCGCGGACCAGGGCGACGACGTACGCGAGCTTGCCGATGTGTCGGATGGGCTCGTCGATTTCAGCGCCCCTGCCGCGCTGGAGGCGAACTTGCGAGCCGCGCGCGGTGCAGGCGTGCCCATTGTCATCGGCACTACCGGGCTTGGCAGCGCGCACCATCGTGCCATCGACGCAGCTGCCGAAGATATCGCCATCCTGCAGACCGGCAACACTTCGCTCGGCGTGACATTGCTCGCCCATCTCGTGCGCGAGGCGGCAGCGCGGCTGGACAGCGACTGGGACATCGAGATCGTCGAAATGCACCACCGCCGCAAGGTCGATGCGCCTTCGGGCACGGCGCTCCTGCTGGGCGAGGCGGCAGCGCAGGCGCGCGGCATATCGCTCGACGACAACAGCGAGAGCGGACGCGCCGGACAGACTGGCCCTCGCGGCACCGGGGCGATCGGCTTTGCATCGCTGCGCGGCGGCACCGTGGTGGGCGAGCACAGCGTGATCCTGGCCGGCGAGGAAGAGCGGGTGACGCTGTCGCACAGCGCCGAGAATCGCACGATCTTCGCGCGCGGTGCGATCCGGGCGGCCGAGTGGCTGCGCGATCAGGAGCCGGGCCGCTACACAATGGACCAGGTGCTTGGCCTTTGAAGGGGTTCGCCGTCCTGTGCGGCGTGGTGCTGGGCGCGGTCCTGCTGACGATCGGCTATTCGATGGCCTACTGGCGCATGGGCGACACCTATGCCGCGCCGCTGTGGCTGGGGGCCGCTGCCCTGCCCGGGCTGCCGCTGCTGTATTATCTCAAGGTTGTGCGCGTGCTGCGCATGCGTCTGTCGCGCGTGATCTTTGCAGCGATGGTCGCCGCACTGGGCACTGCGTGGACGCCCTTGCTGCAATCCGACGACCGGCTGGCCGCACATGGAGCGGCGCTGGCGATTTTTTCCGCGGTGTGGCTGGTCGCCTCACTCCCCTTACTGCGAGCAGGCATCCGCTACAGGCCGAAGTGAGATGACAAAGGACCAGATCTTCGAGTTTTTTCGCCGCCTGGCCGAGGATAACCCCGCGCCCGAGACCGAGCTGGAATACGGCAATTGCTATCAGCTGGTGGTCGCCGTCGCCCTGTCCGCGCAGGCGACCGATGTCGGCGTGAATAAGGCGACCCGCGCGCTGTTCGCCAAGGTGCAGACGCCTCAAGCCATGCTGGATCTGGGCGAGGACGGGCTGAAGGAGCACATCAAGACCATCGGCCTGTTCAATTCCAAGGCCAAGAACGTCATCGCGATGAGCCAGCTACTGGTCGACGAATACGATGGCGAAGTGCCCGACACGCGCGAGGACCTCGTGCGGCTGCCCGGCGTCGGGCGCAAGACGGCGAACGTGGTGCTCAATTGCTGGTTCGGGCAAGAGACCTTCGCCGTCGACACGCACATCCACCGCGTCGGCAACCGCACCGGCCTCGCCAAGGGCAAGACGCCCGACCACGTCGAAGCGAAGCTGGAAAAACGCGTCCCCCAGCCCTTCCGGTTAGGCGCACATCACTGGCTGATCCTACACGGACGCTATGTGTGCAAGGCGCGAACGCCTGAATGCTGGCGCTGCCAGGTGATGGACCTATGCAGCTACAGGAAGAAGGTGCTGGAGAAGCCGAAGGGGCGTTAAACTCAGCGCACCGACGCTGGCTTCCTCATCGCCGCGATTGCGTAAATGTAGGTCGCGGCCGCGACGCCCGCGATGGCGGCTGGCTTCCACGGTTCGGGCGCGAAGAGGTAGGCGGCGTAGCAGCCCACGGCGCGCATGACGAAGTGGACGAATCCCGCCTTGTCGTCCGCGCCCCAGCCGTGCGGAACCCAGACCAGCCCTGCCAATATCGCAAGACCCAAGACGAGGAATGCGACATCCTCCATCGCCATCGCAGCGATGATGACTATCGGGATCAGCATGGCGACGACCGTGATGAACTGCATGAACATTTGCGTCACCGGATTGCGGCGCGCCTCGGGCCGGATACCGGGTTCGCCGCGCAGCTTGTCGATGATGAGCGCCATGGGAAACGGAATGGCGGCGGCGATGAACGGCGCATAGCCCGGCATCCGATCGGGCAGGACGGCATAGCCAATGGCCAGCGCTGCCCAGGCGATGAAGCCTGCAATTGCCATGGCTGTCGTGCTGGTCGCCAGATACTCGCGCCGAGCCTCGGCCAACGAAATGGTTGTGTAGTCCATCGCTTGCGTCCCCTCACACATCATCCGCGCTGGCCAGTTCGGCCTTGTCGATCTCGCCGAGCATCGACGCGGTCGCCACGGTCACGGTTGCATCGCCGGTGACGTTGGTCGCCGTGCGCATCATGTCCATGATGCGGTCGACGCCGGCGACGAAGGCGATGGTTTCCAGCGGCACGCCGACCGCGCTGAAGATGGCGCCCATCATCACCAGCCCGCCGCCCGGAATACCGGCCGCGCCGATGCTGCCGACTGTCGCCAGCAGCGCGATCAGGAGGTAGTCCGACATGGCGAGGTCCACGCCGAAAATCTGCGCGCCGAATAGTGTGGCCAGCCCCAGATACATCGCGGTGCCGTCCATGTTGATGGTCGAACCGAGCGAGACGACGAAGCTGGAGGTCGGCTTGCTTACGCCCAGATTGCGCTGGGTGCAGCGCAGTGTCACGGGCAGCGTGGCCGAGGAACTGGCCGTCGAATAGGCTACCGCAATCGCGTCGATCATGCCCCGGAAAAAACCGAGCACCTGCACGCGCGCCACGACTGCCAAAATCGCGACATACATGACGCCGATGATGAGCAGGCAGCCTGCGTAATTCAGCGCCACGAGCTTCGCCAGCGCGCCCACCGCGTCCAGCCCCAGCGTGCCGACCACCCACGCAATCAGCGCGAAGACGCCGAACGGGGTCAGTTCCATTACGATCATGGTGATCTTCTGGAAAATCGTCGCACCGGCATCGAATGCGCGCGCGATGGCGCCGACCGGGCCGCCAGCCTCTTCCTCGCGCCGGGCGAGCAGGATGCCGATGCCGACCAGCAGCGAGAAGACGATCAGCGGCAGGACCTGCACATTGGCCATCACGCCCACCGGGCTGACCGGGATCATCGACCGCACCATTTCGCGCCAGTCGAAGGGCGCAGGCTCGGGCGTCGCGCCCATCTGGATCGCCGAGGTGTCGAGCCCTGCGCCGGGTTCGAAGAAGGTGCCCAGCGCGAGGCCCAGCCACACGGCGACTTGTCCGGTCAGCACGAACAGCAGGATCGCCCGCCAGCCGACGCTGCCCAGCCGCCCGAGATCGCCGATTGCCGCAACGCCGGCCACCACGCTGAAGAAGATCAGCGGGACGATCAGCATCTTGATGAAGTCGATGAAGACATCGCCCACGATCTTGATGCTTTCGGCACCCGGACCCCAGACATAGCCGGTCAGCCCGCCCAGGATGAGCGCCGTCAGCACGCGCTGCCATAGCGGAATTTCGAACCAGTATCTCAGCATGCGTGCATCCCCTCCCCGGACAAGCGATCTATGCCAGCGCGTCTCTGGCAATGCGAGCATAGATGCGGCTTAGCGTGGACAAGTCCTCGATGGCCACCGCCTCGTCGCGCTTGTGCATGGTGGCATTGACGAGGCCGAATTCGATCACCGGGCATACCGCGCGCAGGAAACGGGCATCGGACGTGCCGCCGGTGGTGGACGCTTCCGGCTCGATGCCTGTCTCCGCCTCTACGGCCTTGGCGATGATGTCGCTGAAGTCGCCCGGCGGCGTCAGGAACGGCTCGCCCGAGATGATCGGCTTGCGCCACCCCGCCATGCTTTGCGGCAATCCCGCCGATCGTCTCGGATAGCGAGGCGCCCGAATGCGTGTCGTTGAACCGGATCGAGATGCGCGCCTCGGCCTTTGCCGGAATGACGTTGTGCGCCATGTTTCCGACCTCGATATCGGTGATCTCGAGATTGGACGGCTGGAACCAGTCGGTCCCCTCGATCCAGCACCAGCGCGTCCAGTTCGGCCAGCATGGCGACCAGCTTGGGAATAGGATTGTCCGCGAGGTGCGGATAGGCGACGTGGCCCTGTGTGCCCTCGACCTCCAGCCAGATATTGACCGAGCCGCGCCGCCCGATCTTCATCATGTCGCCCAGCCGGTTCACGCTCGTCGGTTCGCCGACCAGGCACAGGTCGGGCTGGTGCCCTTCCTCGCGCATGAAGTCGATCAGTGCGCGCGTGCCGTGCAGCGCGGGGCCTTCCTCGTCGCCGGTGATGATGAAGCTGATCGTGCCTGTGTCTTGCGGCACATGCGCCGCCGCGTCGACCATGCAGGCGATCGCGCCCTTCATGTCTACCGCGCCGCGGCCGTACAGCAGATCGCCGCGCACTTCCGGCTCGAATGCATCGCAGGCCCAGCCGCCGCCCGGGGGCACGACGTCGAGATGTCCGGCAAAGGCAAAATGCTTCGACCCTTGCGGCCCGCGCCGGATCGCGAACAGGTTCTCGACCGGCGCTTCGGGGCTGCCCTCCTCGCCATCGCCGCGCGTGAAACGCGTGACGGCAAAGCCCAGCGGCTCCAGCATCGCCTGCATTTCGTCGAACACAGGACCGGTGGCAGGCGTGACGCTTTCGGCACCCATGAGCCGCTTGGCGTAATCGAGGACATCGGTCATATTCGCCGCGCTAGCAGGAAGGGAGCGCAATGCCCAAGCTCGATCTCGACGCCATCCCCCAGACCAATGCGACCGGCTATCCGCCGCCCTTCGACGAGGATGTGAAAGGTCGGAACTACCGTCGCCTTGCTCCGGTGGCGGGCTTTGCAAAAATGGGCGCGAGCCATGTGGTCCTGGAGCCGGGTGCGTACTCCTCGCAGCGGCACTGGCACGAGGGGCAAGACGAACTGGTCGTGATGCTGCATGGCGAGGCCGTTCTGATCGAGGACGAAGGCGAGATCACGGTCGGGCCCGGCGACATCCTCACCTTCGCTGCCGGGATGCGCAACGGCCACCGGCTGCATAACCGGTCCGACAAGCCTTGCGTCTATCTGGCCATCAGCGCCGGGTCGCGCGACGACGATCGCGGCGAATATTCCGATATCGACATGGTGTTCACGCCCGAGGGCTATTTTCGCAAGGACGGCACGGCTTACCCGACCGAGCGTGTGGCCTAGCTACGATCAGGGTCGGGCAAAGGCCCCGGCGCGAACGCTGCTTGCAGATAATCCGCAATCCGAATGCCCGCCTGCTGCACGCGGCGTTGCGAGATCGGGATGGCGCGGACGATGTCTTCCTGCGTCAGCGCGGTCTCGTCGGGCAGGTCCTCGCCCTCGCATGCCGGACGGTCGAAGGCGTTCGGATAGACGAAGTCGCGGCTCGTCTGCCAGCTTTCGCGGCCCCAATCGTCCGGCCCGCCTCCGCCCAGTTCGGCGCGCTCTGCAGCGGTGTAGCGACGAACCAGCGGCACCTTGGCAGAAGTGATCGCGCGCTCTGCCAAGGGACCGTCCCAGATCCAGTGCAGGTTCAAGTCCGGCACGATGCCGTAGTCCGTCTTCGACATCGTTGCCGCCGCGATCCTCGTGGTCGCCCGAATGCAGCGGCATGTGCACGTCGCCTGCAAAATGGACCATGAAGGCAAGCGCCTCCAGCCGGATGTGATCGGGCAGGCTTTCGTCGGCGAGCAGACGCTGGCTGCGCTCGATCTGGGCGGTCACGCAGTTGCCGCCCGAACAGTTGCGGCGCGGATTGTAGTCCTCGCACACCGGCGCGGTGCGGTAATGCCATGCGGCGGTATAGCCCCAGCGCCAGCGGGTGCGCCGCACGCAATCGGGCCACACGCTCGCGTCCTCGATGGTCTCCAGCTTGCATTCCGGCGTGGCCAGCAGCGGCGCTGCCTTGAACAGCTCCTGCATCCTGGCGCGCGTGTCCGCATCGATATTGGCATCGGCGATCTGCGCCGTCGTGCGATGCGCGAAGAAGCCCCACGCCTGCACCTGGGACGGAAGCAGCGCGGCAAGCATGGCCAGCGCCGCGACGACCAGCTTCATGCGACGGTCTCGTACTGCTCGATCACCCACTCCTCGTCTTCCGAGGCGGTGATCCAGGCTTGCATCCATTCATGCTCCCACAGCGCTTCCATGTACGCAGCGGCGAAGCCGGGCACAGGCACCTCGTAGCTGATGAAGCGCGACACGACGGGCGCGAAGAATATGTCCGCCGCGCCGAAAGTGCCGAACAGATACGGTCCGCCCCCACCAAACCGGCTGCGCGCTTCCGCCCACAGGCCGAGGATTCGCAGGATGTCGGCCTTGCACGCCTCGCTCGGCACGAAGCCTTCGAAGCGCTTGCGCACGTTCATCGGGCATTCGCTGCGCAGCGCCTGATAGGACGAATGCATTTCCGCCACCATCGAGCGCGCCATGCCGCGCGCGGTGTCGTCCTTGGGCCAGAAGCGGTCGCGGCCCACCTTGTCGGCCAGATATTCCATCATCGCGAGGCTGTCCCACACGACCGTCTCGTCGTCCCACAGCAGCGGCACCTTGCCGTGCGAGGGCAGGAATTCGCCATCCTGCTTCTGCGCGTCCCAGTTCTCTCCGAACAGGGGGACGACGATTTCCTCGAATGCAAGGCCCGATTGCTTGGCCGCCAGCCAGCCGCGCAGCGACCAGCTCGAATAGTTCTTGTTGCCGATGATGATCTTCATGCGGGCTCCACCTTTCCCGTTGCCTGCGCGGCGTACGCGTTCATCCTCGCGCTGTCGAGGCTGAACGGTGGAACATGTGGAACACCCTCTTGCGACGAAATCTTCGAGGATCCCACGGTATGCTGGATTGCGGACGTGTGCGAACATGACGGCAAGTCTGCATCAAACGGAGGCGTGTAGGAAAATGCGCTGCATCGGGTTATCGAGGCAGTCATGACCCTTCGCCCCTTCCACCTCGCCTTCCCCGTCCACGATCTCGACGCGGCCCGCGCGTTCTACGGCGAAACGTTAGGCTGCGCAGAGGGGCGCAGCAGCGACGACTGGGTGGATTTCGACTTCTTCGGCCACCAGATCGTGGCGCATCAGGCCCCCGGCCTCGTCGCCGACCGCGCCCGCACCAAGGTGGACAGCGAGGAGGTGCCCGTGCCGCATTTCGGCGTGGTGCTGACGATGGAGGATTGGCAGGCGCATGGCCGACCGGCTGGTGGCTGCCGAAACGGATTTCGTGATCGCCCCCACCATCCGCTTCAAGGGCCAGCCGGGCGAGCAGGCCACGATGTTCTTCCGCGACCCGAGCGGCAATGCGCTGGAGATGAAAGCCTTTGCCGACGATGCGATGCTGTTTGCCAGCTAATCAGTCAACCTGGCGTTCCAGCCAGGCCTGCACATATCCGATAGGATCCGCGACCTCTTCGCCGAACGGCACGTCGGGTGGCACGCCGACATTGTCGTAGGGCTCGTCCGGCAAGCGTAGCGAGCGCGTGGTCGGCCAGCTGACGGTGAAGTTGCCCGATGGCAGCGGCGCTTCGATGACGTTGGAGTAATCGATTACGCCCGCTGTCGGCTTTCCGAAGGTGGTCACTTTATTGCTGAACCGCGCGTCGATCACGAACTGGTCGCCCGAAGACCCTGCATTTTCGGTCAGGATGCCCACGCGCTTGGGATAGGGCATGACCTCGGGGTAGGTGGTAATCGAGAAGCCGCGTTCGAGCGGGATGATCCATTCGCCCGGCGCCGCGCGCGCCTTGTCGAGCTTGCCGACGACATACTCGCGCGTGTCTTCGTCGAGCTGGTCCCCATACCGCTCGAGCAAGTCCTCGAAGCCGGCGATATTGCGCTCGGACGACAGGAATTCAATCCCGACGGCGTAGATCGGGCGCGAGTAGATATAGCGCATGAGCTCGCTATAGGCCCCATCGCTGCCGCCGTTATTGTTCCGCGCATCGATGATGAGGTTCTCGGTCGTCGTCAGCGCCTCGTGGTGCTCCTCCAGCAAGCCTTCGATGGTTGCGCGTTTATCCGCAAAGAAGTTCGGCAGGCGCAGAAGCATGGTATTGTCGGACAGTCTCTCGAGCGAGAAGCTGTCTGGCGCCCAGATGCGCTTCTGGATCGCATCGGTGTCGGCACCTTTGCGCCGGAGATAGACGACCACGTCCTCGCCATACAGCTTCACCAAGTCGCCCTTGCCGACCTGCGCCAGCCCCATCGTGCGCGGGCTGTGATCGCCCATCAGGTAGTCGACGCTCCCACCGGTCGTCGGCACCGGGGGTCAGCGTGAACTTCACTTGACCCGGCGCCCAAGCTTGCGAGGATGTCTCACGGACGACTGCGACGAGTTTGTCCGGCGCGTCGGGGTCAGGAATGATCGCCAGCGTGTAGACGCCATCCGTCGTAGCCCATTCACCAGCGAGCCCTTGTGCCTTCGCCAAGCCCTTCTCGACCCGTGCCGCGTCGATGAAGCGCCCTTGCGTGCGCAGTGCTTCCAGATCGGGCGCATCCGCAGAGCCGTTCGCCGCCGGTGCGGCCGCTCCGGCAACGCGCTTTACATAGAGGTGTCTGTCTTCGAACCACCGGACCAGTTCCAGCATCTTGGCGTCGACTTGGCCGGGATCGGCACGGACCGCGGCACGTGCATCCGCAGCCAGTCGCTCGAACTCTTGGGCGCGGTCGCCTTCCGTCTTGGTTGCGAAGCCGGAATAGTCGGTGCGCAAAATTTCGAGAAAGGCGTCGTAGTCTGCCAGGGCGGAGGCTTGCCGGTCGGCGCTGGCCGTCTGGACCGGCTCCTGCGAGGTCGCCGCACCGGAAATTGCCAGACATGCGGCAAGCGCGGTTGCTGCCAACAATGTTCTTACTGTCCGCGTCATGCCCGTCTCCCCCAGGTTCGCGCTACTCATGGCCAGTCAGTCTGACGTCAGCCTGAACTTAAGCCCCCACATCGCTCAGCACGGCGGCGCGCAATTCGTCGATGCCCATGCCCTTTTCGCTGCTCGTCACATGGATTTGCGGATAGGCGGCGACGTGTTTCTTGGCTTCGGCCTCGACCCGCTCGACCGTCTTCTCAAGCTCGCTCGCCTTGATCTTGTCGGCCTTGGTCAGCACCACGCGGTAGCCCACGGCTGCCTCGTCGAGCATCTTCATCATCTCGCGGTCGACGTCCTTCAGCCCGTGGCGCGCATCGACCAGCACGAGGTTGCGGACCAGCACCTGCCGCCCGCGCAAGATAGGTGCGCACAAGGGTCTTCCAGCGCTCGACCACCTTCACCGGCGCCTTGGCAAAGCCGTAGCCGGGCATGTCGACCAGCCGGAACAGCGTAGGCTCGCCGACCTCGAAGAAGTTCAATTCCTGCGTACGGCCCGGCGTGACCGATGCGCGCGCGATGGCCTTGCGGCCGGTCAGCGCATTGAGCAGCGAACTCTTGCCGACATTGGATCGCCCGGCGAAGGCGATTTCGGGCACCGTCGGTTCGGGCAGGAACTTGCAGTTGCGGGGCGGACAGGAGGAAATCCACCCGGCCCGAGAACAGCTTGCGCGCGCGGCGTTCCAGCTTCTCCTGCGCAGCGCGTTCGGCCTCGTCCATCAGCTCTCCGCCTTGGCGTTCTGTGCCGCGGCTGCTTTTTCCGCCTTCTCCTTCTCCGCCGCGGCCCGCAGGGCGGGATGCTTGGAATAGAGATATTTCTGCTGCGCCAGCGTCAGCACGTTGGAGGTTACCCAGTAAAGCAGCAGGCCCGCGGCAAACGGCGCCATGATGAACATCAGGACCCAGGGCATGATGTTGAAAATCTGCTGCTGCATCGGGTCCATCGCCGACGGGTTCAGCTTGAAGGTCAGCCACATGGTCACACCCAGCAGCACTGCCAGAATACCGATGGCCAGGAAGCTGGGCGGCGTGAACGGCAGCAGGCCGAACAGGTTGAGGATTGTCGCCGGATCGGGCGCGGACAGATCCTTGATATACAGGAAAGTTCTGATGCCGCATCTCGATGGCGAGATAGAGCACCTTGTACAGCGCGAAGAAGATCGGGATCTGCAGCAGCAGCGGCAGACACCCGGCCAGCGGATTGACCTTCTCTTCACGGAACAGCTTCTGCATTTCCTGCTGCTGCTTGAGCTTGTCGTCCTTGTAGCGTTCCTGAAGCGCCTTCATCTTGGGCTGGATCGCCTTCATCGCCGCCATCGAGGCAAACTGCTTTTGCGCGATGGGGAACATCACGGCGCGCACGATGATCGTCAGGATGATGATCGCGACACCGAAATTGCCAACGATTTCGAAGATGTTGTTGAGCAGCCACAGGAACGGCTTTTCGAACCAGCGGAACCAGCCCCAGTCGATGGCGAGGCCGAACTGCGGAATGCCCGCGTCCTGATAGGCGTCGAGGATCTCGCTGTCCTTCGCGCCTGCAAAGATGCGCGAGGTAGTGGTGTAGCGATTGCCCGCGGGCACCGTCACCGGATCGTAGATCATGTCGGCACGGAACGTGTCTGCGCCCAGCGAACGGAATGTGCCATCGGCTGCGGCGCCATCCTGCGGGACCAGCGCAGCGAGCCAGTAGATGTCGGTGAAGCCGATCCAGTCCGGGCTGCCCGGCGGACTGATCGAGCCCGCCTCTTCGACATCGGAATAGTCGTTGCCGTATTCGACGCTCTGGCCGAACGATCCGATCGGGCCGGAATGGGCGATGAAGAAGTCTGCGCTGGCGGTGTCGCTGGTCCGCCCGACGAGGCCGTAGGGCTGCACGACCGCTGCCGTCCCGCTGCCGTTCGCGATCGCCTTCTCGACCGTGAGCATGTAATTCTCGTCGATGGAGAAAGTCATCTGCAGCTCGATGCCATTGCCCGCGTCATGCGTCAGCGTCACCGGATTGCCGGGCGACAGCGTGCCGCCATCGCTCGTCCACACGGTATCGTCGGCGACCTTCTGACCGTTCAGCAGGAAGCCGAACTGCGCGTACTGCTCCGTATCCGAGCCGCGCGGCGCGAAGATGCGAACAGGGCCGCTGTCCTCGTCCGTGCTCTCTGCGTAATCCTTGAGCACCACGTCGTCGAGGAAGGCGCCGGCCAGATTGATCGAGCCGGCCATGCGCGGCGTGTCGATCTGCACGCGGTCGGCAGAAGCAAGCGCAGTGTCGACGATCGACAGCGACAGCCTGCGCCTCGCCAAGCGTGCCGTTGGCCGCGGCCACCTGTTCGGCAGGCGTGTCGACCTTCTCGGCAGTGACGGGGACTTCCTCGGGCTGAGGATAGAAGTAATCCATCGCCCACTGCCAACCGATCAGCACCGTCAGCGACAGCGCGAGCACGAGGATAAAATTGCGAGAGTTGTCCAAGGTCGATTCCGTCTGGCGTAGTGTATTGCTTAGTTAAGACACGCGAGTGTCAATGCAAGGTCGGTCGGTCATGTAAGGCGGGTCTCAAGGCACCGGATCGTGCCCGCAGCCCCCCCATGGCTGGCAGCGCAATAGCCGCTTCAACGCAAGCCATCCACCCTTGATTGCCCCGTATTTCTGCAGGGCCTCGATGGCATACTGGCTGCAGGACGGCGTGAAGCGGCAAGTAGGCGGCAGGATGCGGCTCGGCCCCCACTGCCACGCCTTGGCAATCCAGATGAGCGGATACTTCACGCGCGCCCGAACTCCTTGCGAGGCGACCGCTTGTGGCGCGGGCGGCGTCCGCGGTCGCCCTCGCCCTTCGTTGCGCGGGAAAGCGCGGAGCACAGGTCCTCGCCCAGCTTGCCAAAGTCTTGCTCCACCCCGCCATCGCGCCCAATCAAAATGTGGTCGTGGTCCGGCAGGCCCTGCTCCGGCAAAGCGTCCCACAAAAGCTCGCGAAACCGCCGCTTCATCCGGTTGCGCACCACGGCATTGCCGATCTTCTTGGTGACCGTGATGCCGTACCGCTTGCCCAGCCCGCCATTGGGCCGCGTCAGCAACACGAAACCGGTCTTCGCATTGCGCAGTCCGCGATTGGCCGCGAGGAAGTCGGCGCGCTTGCGGATGACGGACAGATCACGCTTCATGGATGCCACATACGCGAACGGGCCCCCCGAAGGGAGCCCGCTGGTTCGCCCAGACTGCAAAGCCACGCGCGGTGCGTGGCCAGTCAGTCAGTTACGCGCAGAGGTTCTTGCGGCCACGCGCGCGGCGGGCGCGGAGCACCTTGCGGCCGCCCGGGGTGGCCTTGCGTGCGAAGAAACCGTGGCGACGGGCGCGCACGAGGTTGGATGGCTGGAAAGTCCGCTTCATCGGATAGTCCTTCGTAAAATCTGGTTCTGCCGGAGCACATAGCCCCGACGCAAAAGGGGCCGCCGCAACGGGCGACCTCACTCGTGGAGGCGCAATTAGGTAAAACGGCGCGAAAGGTCAAGCCGCAAAAGCGGCGCGGCTCGCGTCCGAAACGGATGCAATTCGGCGGCGCATGGCGGGTCGACACGCGCGGCACTTCTTGCCAGTAAGGCGACTGAACAGGGGGTTTTTTTACACGTGGTCGCATTGGTCCGGACGGTGGCCTATCTGGGGCTGGAAGCGCGCGCCGTAGAAGTGCAGTGCTCGCTCGCGCCCGGATTGCCCAACTTCAACATCGTCGGGCTGGCCGACAAGGCGGTCGGCGAAAGCAAGGAGCGCGTGCGCGCCGCGCTGTCCTCCATGGGGCTGGCCCTGCCGCCCAAGCGAATCACCATCAACCTCTCGCCCGCCGACCTGCCCAAGGAAGGCTCGCATTACGACCTGCCCATCGCGCTTGCCGTACTGGCGGCCATGGGCATCACCGATGCGGAGCAGCTGGACGACTGGATCGTGGTGGGCGAACTGGCGCTGGACGCGCGAGTCCAGCCCTCGCCCGGCGTCTTGCTGGCGGCGATCCATGCCAGCGATGCGGAAAAAGGCCTGATCTGTCCCGCCGCGCAAGGATCGGAAGCCAAGTGGGCAAGCGACGTGCCGATCGTCGCCGCGCCCGACCTGGCCAGCCTGCTCAATCATTTGAAAGGCACCGGCCAGCTTCCTGCGCCTGAGCCGGGCGTTGTCGAGGATGCCGGCCACGCGCCCGACCTGAAACAGGTCAAGGGACAGGAAACCGCCAAGCGCGCGCTCGAGATCGCGGCGGCTGGCGGGCACAACCTTCTGATGATCGGGCCGCCGGGTGCGGGCAAATCTCTCCTCGCCAGTTGCCTTCCGGGGATCCTGCCGCCGCTGTCTCCGCCAGAAGCGCTGGAAGTCAGCATGGTGCAATCGGTCGCCGGCCTGCTCGAGGATGGCCGCATCAGCCGCGCCCGGCCGTTTCGCGCGCCGCACCACTCGGCCAGCATGGCGGCGCTGACCGGCGGCGGATTGAAGGTGAAGCCGGGCGAGGTCAGCCTGGCGCATCTGGGCGTGCTGTTCCTCGACGAATTGCCCGAATTCCAGCGCGCCGTGCTCGATTCGCTGCGCCAACCGCTGGAGACCAACACGATCGACGTCGCGCGCGCCAATGCGCACGTCACTTTCCCTGCCGATGTCCAGCTGGTCGCCGCGATGAACCCGTGCCGCTGCGGACATCTGGGCGATCCCGCGCTTGCCTGCAGCCGCGCGCCCAAATGCGCCGCCGACTACCAGAGCAAGGTGTCCGGCCCGATGCTCGACCGGATCGACCTGCATGTCGAAGTCGATCCCGTCAGCGCCGCCGACCTCGCCCTGCCTCCACCATCGGAGGGCACGGCCGAAGTCGCCGCCCGCGTTGCCAAGGCCCGCGCGGTGCAGTCTGCTCGCGCGCAAGCAACCGGCGCGCGCACCAACGCAGGGCTGCAGGGCGATGCGCTGGAGGAATTTGCCGGACCGGACGACAAGGGCCGCGAGCTATTGATGCAAGCCGCCACGGCCATGCGCCTCTCCGCTCGCAGCTACACCCGCATGCTCCGCGTCGCGCGCACCATCGCCGATCTGGCTGGCGCGGAGAAGGGTGGGCCGCATCCATGTAGCGGAGGCGCTCAGCTATCGCAGGCAACCGCCGCGGGCGTGATGCGTTTGGTTGGAATCAAGGAGACAGCGCTCATGGCTTTCCCAACCCCCTTCAGAGTTCTCTTGGCTGCCGGTACGCTCGCACTGGCTTCCTGCATTACCGTCCCCGATGCGAACGACACCGTGCCGGATAGCGTTGCCGCCCAGCCGAGCGGCGCACTCGCCCTTCTTCCGATCCTCGACGAAAAGGCCGGTCCCGCAGACAACGTCGTCCTGTCGCCTCTCAGCATCGATCTCGCCTTCGGTCTGCTGCATGCCGGGGCGCGTGGCGAAACCCGCGCGCAGATCGAGGCCATACTGCCCACACCGCGCGACTCACTGGAGTTCGAGACCGACCGGCGCGATGTCGAAGTCCTGATCTCCAACGCGCTATTCCTCGACGACGGCTACCGATTCCGCCGCGAGTATATCGACGAGACCCGGCGTAAATTCGATGCAGAACCGGTCGCTGTCGATTTCGGCGCGAAACAGGCTAGTGCCGACACGATCAATGCATGGGCCAAGGACGCGACGAAAGGCTTGATCCCGAAGGTCATCACGCCCGACGCCATCAGCGACATGACCATCGCCATCCTGGCCAACGCGCTGTATTTCGAAGGTCTCTGGCAGACCAAGCTCGACCGGTCGATCGACGCACAGATTTCTCTTCGGCAATGGAATAGAGCGCGACTTCAAATTCGTCGGCGAGACCTTTGCCACCCCGCATGTGGCGCAGGATGGATGGGAGGCCGTCCGCCTTCCCTATCGCAACACGCGCTATGCGATGGACATCCTCATGCCGGCAAGGCGCGAGGTCATGGACGCTGCACCGTCGCTTGCACGGATCGAGGGCCTCAAACAGGCGCTCGATGCCGACGATGCCGACGATCTGATCAAGGTAGAGATCCCGCAGTTCGAGACCGACTTTGCAGTCAGCCTGAAGGATCCGCTTATCGCGCTCGGGCTAAACCTGCCGTTCGACCCCACGCTGGCCGATCTCACCGGCATTGCAGAGCCCGGACAGCGCCGCCCGCACGTCGGCGATGTTCGCCATATCACGAAACTACAGGTCTATGACGAAGGCACGAAGGCGGCGGCGGTGACCACGCTCTCCATCGTGGTGACAGGGTCCCGGATCGAGCCGGACAATGTCATTCCCTTCCGCGCAGACCGTCCGTTTATCGTCGTTCTGCGCGATGTGGAGCGCGATGCCGTGCTTTTCATCGGCCGCATCGCCGACCCCCAGGCATTCGAGCCGGAGGTCGACGAGGGCTAGCGCCTCAGCCCTCTTCCTCGCTCATGTCGAGGTTCAGCTTGACCGTTTCATGCTCGTGGTCGCCTTCGAACTTGGCGAGGAAGTCGGCTATTGGCATTGCCTGATCGGGCACGGGCTGCGCAGCGCCGGCACCGGCGGCCGGTTCAGCGTTTCCCGCTGCGGGCGTGGTCTTCACGTGGAGATAGGGCACCCAGACCTCGCCATAGTCGGCCTGCTGGTACCACACGTCGAGCACGTCGTAGCTCGCCCAGGTATCGTCGGGCTCCTTCAGGCGCAGGCCTTCGCCGATGCGGGGCACGCTCATCGCCTTGATGCGGAATTGCGTCTGGTGCGTCTCGTTCTGAATTTCGATTTCGATCACGTCATTGTCCGGCTGCAAAGGGGCGCATGGCCCCGAATCACAAGGCCGGTATGGCAGGAAGGTGTTGCAAGGCCTTTAACGATGACGTCACACCGCCAGAGGCGCGAAGTGACGTCACTTTTGCAAGATTGCGTTAACCTTTGCCCCTATCGTCGGGCAGGTCCATCTGCGCGGCATAGGGCGTATTCCTCAGCATGTGCCGGTTGTAATCGGGAGCGCCGTCGTCCCACCAGACCGGCCCGCGCTCTCCCAGGGCAATCTTGGCCTTGTGCACGCGGGCGCGCGCCTCTTTCTCCGCCGCGCGGTCTTCAGCGCGCAAGGCCGCGCCCACATCGCGGCGCGCATCCATCAGATCGTTGACGAACGACTGGCGCGCGGCCTCGGGCAAATTCGGGTTGCTGGTACGCCAGAGCCTGCCGCGCACGACGATATAACGCCCGTCCGGCGTGCGCGGCGCGCCTCTGGTCAGGCTGCGTCGCGCTCTGCAGGGGTATCGGCGAGGGCCGTCTGCGATCCGATTTCCAGATGCGCACAGCAGTCGGCCTGCGTGCCGTCTTCGCGCGTCCCGACATCGTTGCGGTCGACCAGCAGCAAGTCCTGATAGCCGAGGATACGCCCGTCATGGCTGAGCATGGAGGTCGGCCCGAGCGGCAAGCGATCGCGTTCGTCCACCAGCACCGGGTTTTCGCTGATTTCGGTGCCGTATTTCTGACCCCACTGGCGCAGCGAGACCATGGCCGGAAGCAGGTCGTAACCCTTCTCCGTCAGCAGGTACTCGATCTTGCGCCGATCGTCTTCGCACGCCTTGCGTTCCAGGATTCCGTGCTCGACCAGCTTGGCGAGCCGGCTGGAAAGGATGTTCCGGGCAATCCCCAGCTCGGTAGAGGAATTCCTCGAAGTGGTGCAGCCCGTTGAAGCTGGCGCGCAGGATCATGAAGCTCCAGCGTTCGCCCATGACCTCCAGCGCCTGCGGCAGGCCGCATTCGGTCAGTTCGCGTAACGGTTCGCGGATTTCGCCCATGATTCAGTCCTCTTCCAGCAACCTATTTAGCGCGAATTCGCGAAACACCAAATTCCGCATCGAAAAAAGGGTTGCGCGATGCAACTGATCTAGATAGGTAGCGAATCAGGACTGGTTGCGATTAGAAACCTATGACAATTAGCGCGCAAGTCGACCGATGCAAATCGACACAAAGGTGGCTTGAAATGACCTTCCCCCAATCACTTTCCACGAAGTTCGGCGTGCTCGCTGCTGGTGTGCTCTATGCCGGCGCAACATTCGGCCTTCTCGCCGCGCCTGCACCTGCCGAGGCGCGCAGCTCCGGCCACTACTATACGGTAGAGCTGGCCCAGCCGACGGCGGAGCGCACCATCGTTGCCGGCGGTGTCGCCTGGTCGTGCGAAGGCACCCGCTGCGTTGCAGCCAAGGGCTCCTCGCGTCCCATGCGCATGTGCCGTGCGCTCCAGCGCGATACCGGCGAGATTCGCAGCTTTACCACGGACGGCAAGGCGCTTGCCGCCGACCGCCTCGCGAAGTGCAATAGCTAGAGCCGAGACATCCCCGCTCGCCGCATCCCCCCTCTCAATTCCACGGCGAGCAACACTCGAAGCCCCGGGCCGATACGGTTCCGGGGCTTTTTTTACGCTAGATCAGGCCGCGGCTTTCCAGATCGCTTTGGAGCTCAGAGGCATCCGCAAAATGGTGCACCTGCCACCCGCACTCGCGCGCAGAGGCGATGTTGTCGGCATTATCGTCGATGAACAACATGTGGGCAGGGTTATGTCCGAAATCGCCGCGCCGACAGCGCGAAGATTGCAGGATCGGGCTTGGCCAATTTCTCCTCGCCCGACACCACGATGTCGCGAAACCGGTCGAACACCGGTGCGGTCGGGCGGAACTGTGCCCAGAACTCCGCGCCGAAATTGGTTATGGCAAACAGGGGCACGCCGCGTGCGTCCAGCCGCTCGACCAGCTCGATGCTGCCGGGCACAGGGCCGGGAATGGTCTCGTTGAAGCGCGTGGCATAGGCGCGGATTTCCGGCTCGTAATCGGGGAATTGCGCTATACGCTCGGGCACCATTTCGGCCAGCGGACGGCCACGATCATGCTCGAAATGCCATTGCTCGGTCACAACCTCCGCCAGCACTTTCGCGCGGCGGTCGGCATCGGGCACGATCCGGTTGAACAGCGCGGACAACTGCCACTGGTACAGCACGCGCCCGACATCGAAGACGACGGCATCGACCGGTTCGATCATTCGCCACCCCCATATACGAACGGCCCGCGCTCCTGGATACGGAGCCGGGCCGGTCGACAATCACCACCTGCGCGAGAGAAGCACTCCCGCCCAGCAATGCTTCAGCCCTGGCGGGCCTTGAAGCGGCGGTTGGTCTTGTTGATGACGTAAGTACGACCGCGACGACGAATCACGCGACAATCGCGGTGGCGGTTCTTGAGCGATTTAAGGCTGTTGCGGATTTTCATGACATCTCTCTGGTCAAATAAATACGCGCCGGAGATGGTGCTCCGACGCGCCGATTTCAAGCGCGCCCGTTAGCGGGGTGCAGTAGCGGCGTCAAGCGTCGGAGCCGCGAATCTCGCCCAATTTGCGCTCCCATTGCAGGGCATGCGCGATGATTTCTCCAAGATCCGCATGCTGCGGCTTCCATGGCAATGTTTCGCGGATGCGCGAGGGGTCGGACACCAGCGCCGCCGGATCGCCTGCCCGGCGCGGCTGCATCACGCGTTCGATCCTGGCGTTGGTCGCCTTGTCGACGGCATCCAGCACCTCCAGCACGGAGAACCCGCGTCCGTAACCGCAATTCATGGTCATCGACTGCGCAGGCTGCGCAATCAGCTCCTCCAGCGCCAGCACATGGGCCGCCGCAAGATCGCTGACATGGATATAGTCGCGCACGCCGGTGCCATCGGGCGTGTCGTAATCGGTGCCGAACACCGCGACGCTGTCCCGCTTGCCGAGCGCCGCCTCGCACGCGACCTTGATCAGATGCGTCGCGCCGGCCGTCGACTGCCCGCTGCGCGCCCGCGGATCGGCGCCCGCCACGTTGAAGTACCGCAGAGCACAATAGTTGAAGCCATGCGCCGTGCTGGCATCGGCCAGCATTTGCTCGGTCATCAGTTTCGACCAGCCATAGGGATTGATCGGAGCCTTGGGCATGTCTTCCGACACAGGCGAGGTTTCGGGCACGCCGTAGGTCGCTGCGGTCGATGAAAAGATGAAGTGGTCCACCCCGCCCTTCACCGCCGCCTCGATTAGCGCACGGCTCTTCACCGTGTTGTTCTCGTAATAGTAGAGCGGGTTCTCGACCGATTCGGGCACCACGATCGACCCTGCGAAATGCATGATCGCCTTGGTGCCCTGCTCTGCAAAAATGCGCGCCAGCAGATCGGCATCGGCGATGTCGCCGCGATAGAGCGGGACGCTGTCCGGCACGGCGAATTCGAAGCCGGTCGACAGATTGTCGATCACCGCCACAGGCCAGCCCGCATCGCTCAGCGCCAGCACGGCATGACTGCCGATATAGCCTGCACCGCCGGTGACCAGCACCGGTGTTTTCGTCGTCTCGTCCATGGCTCGATTCATGAGGCGCGCCCTAGCACAGGATTTCTTAAGGACAATTCATTAGGGCGCCCTTGCCTGCCCATCCGGGCGGGCAACCACATCCACCCTTGCACTTGGCCATGCGAACGACCATTCGCTTGCGGCCATAGGCGAACGAAGGGCTGGCCAAGGGTTCGCAAGCAGAGGGTTACACGTGAGCGACATTCGCATCGATTCCGCATTCGACAGCGGCAACATCGACGTCATTTCCATCGACGGGGCGCAGGCCAAGCTGGCTATCCCGCTCGATACCAAGAGCGAGTTCAAGCAGTGGTTCCACTTCCGCGTCTCCGGCGCGAAGGGGCGCGAACTGGTGCTCAAGATTACCGGTCTGGAAACCAGCGCCTATCCCGGCGGATGGCCCGATTACGATGCCTGCGTGTCGGAAGATCGCGATTATTGGGGCCGCGCGTCCTCGTCCTATGACAAGGCGGAAGACGGCGGCACGCTGACGATCCGCTACACGCCCGCCAGCGACATCGCATGGTTCGCCTATTTCGCGCCCTATTCGATGGAGCGGCATCACGATCTTGGTCTCCGAAGCGGCTGCCTCGCACGGGGTCGATCACCTGACGCTGGGCACTTCGCTCGACGGACAGCCGATCGACTGCCTCGAGATGGGCGAAGGTGAGACGAATGTCTGGCTTTATGGCCGCCAGCATCCGGGCGAAACGCAGGCCGAATGGTGGATGGAAGGCGCGCTGGAAGTGCTGACCGATCCCACCGACAGCGTCGGGCGTCGCTTGCGCCAGAAATGCCGCCTGCATGTCGTGCCGAACTGCAATCCGGACGGATCGAAGCGCGGCAATCTGCGCGTCAATGCAGCAGGTGCGAACCTCAACCGCGAATGGGCCGAGCCGAGCGCGGAGCGCAGCCCCGAAGTTTTGGCCATCCGCAATCGCATGGACGAAACCGGCGTCGATTTTGCCATGGACGTCCACGGTGACGAGGCGATTCCGGTCAGCTTCCTCGCCGGCTACGAAGGCATCCCGTCATGGACCGAAGAGCATGGTGAGCGCTTTTATAGCTACGAACGTATCCTCGACCGCCGCACGCCCGATTTCCAGACCGAACTCGGCTACACCAAGGCAGCCCCCGGCAAGGCCAACTTGTCGATGAGCACCAACCAGGTCGCCGAACGCTTCGGTGCGACGGCCATGACGCTGGAAATGCCGTACAAGGACAACAAGGCCGATCCCGAGCCCGAACAGGGCTGGTCGCCCGAGCGGTGCAAAATGCTCGCGCGCGATTGCCTTGCAGCGCTGGTCGAATGGCTGGACGCGCGCGAGGGCTGATCCGCCCCGGCGCGCTCCGGCAAATCAGCCTTCGAGAAGCTTTTGCGCCACGCTTTCGGGTGTGCCGGTGACCAGCAGCGGCTGGCTGCCGACCATGCCGACCTGCGTCTGGCCGTTTTCGGCGACGCGCAGATAGGCGACGTTGCTGGCGACAACCATGTAATTGCCGCCGCGCGATTCGAGATGGACGAATTTCATGTGTGTGGCTCCTGCGGCGCGGAAGCTGCGCCGTCGAAGCTTCGCCCTAGCTTGGCCATGTGAAGATTGCGTTAGTCTAGACTTGCGGGTCCGAACGCATCGGGCAGCAACTGGCTGAGCGTGACGCGGCGTACCTCGTCCGGCCCGACACACAGGATCAACGGGTCGGTGCCGCCCAGCCCGGCCAATTCGTTCAGCACCTGCCGACAGCGACCGCACGGCGTGATGGGTGCGCCACCACCCTTGTCGAGCGGCCCTGTCACCGCGACCTTCTCCAGCCCGCCCCGCACGCCTGCCGCCATGGCTTTTGCCACCGCGACCGTTTCCGCGCACAGCGCCAGACCGTAGCTTGCATTCTCGATATTCGTGCCGGTCACCACACTGCCGTCGGCAAACAGCAGCGCGCTGCCCACCGCATAGTCCGAATAGGGCGAATAGGAGCTTTCGGCGGCCTTGCGGGCTTCGGCGATCAGGTGGTCATCGGTCATACCCACGCGCTCTACGGCTGCACGACCAGCCAGCGCAAGGGCTGCTCGCTCGCCTCGCTGCGATAGGCGGAATTGGCCGTCCACACGGTCCAGTCGCGCCCGCCGTAATCCGGCTCCTCGCCATCGCCTCCAGCCACAAGGCGCGCTCGAGCCGGCGGGCGGGACGGTACAGCTGCTCGAACTCGCGCGTCGGCGCGAGGACGACGGGAAGCGCGGTATGCGCCTCGATCTGGTTGACCAGCGTGAGCAGTTCGCTCTGCACGGCGGCATCGGACACGCGCTCGAAACATTCCTCCGCCGTGCGCGCCAGGCGGATGGCGGGCGGGAGCAGGTCTGTATCGCGCGGCACGATGGTGACGTAGTTCGCCGATTGCCCGTCCGCGCGCTCGCACGGATCGAACAGATGGACCGCGCCCACTTCCAACCCCGCCTCGCGCGCAGCGGCCAGATTGCGCGAGAAGTTCGCATCCTTGCCATCGGCTCCGCGACTCGCCTCGAGATAGACGAAGCTTGCGCCCAGCCCTTTCAGCACAGCAAAGTCGACGCCGCCGTCCTGTTCGCCGATGACGGCGCCCTGGTCGGGATAGGTTGCCTCGTCCGGCCGCCATTGGGCGCGTTCCTGCTGAAGATACAGATGCGCCGCGCCTGCCGCGATACCGGCAAGCAGCAACAGGCGGGCGAGCCATTTCATCTTCGATTTCGAATTCTTGCGCCGCGCCACGCCCCTACCCCTTGATGTGCAGCACGCAGATCAGCGTGAAGAGGCGGCGCGCGGTGGCGAAGTCGGTCGCGATCTTGCCGTCCAGCCGCTCCAGGAGGAGTTCGGCCGCACCGTTGTGGACCCCGCGCCGGGCCATGTCGATCGTCTCAATCTCGCCCGGCGTCGCCTTGCGGATCGCCTGGTAATAGCTGTCGCAGATGGCGAAATAGTCGCGGATCGGACGGCGGAAGCGCGCCAGACCCAGCAGCAGCTCTTCCAGCGTCTGGCCCTCCATGTCGCAAATCGTCAGCAGCAAACGCCCGTCGCGCACGGCGAGGCGCAGGTGGAACGGACCGCTCGCTCCGCGCTCTACCGCACGCAGCGGGGTAAAGGTGTTCTCCTCGATCAGGTCGAAGATCGCGATGCGCCGTTCCTGCTCGATATCGGCATTGCGCCAGATAATCGTCTCTTCGTCGAGATCGATCTTCGCAATCCGGTTTTCGGCTGAAGAGGGAGGGGATTCGGGCATCGTTGTTGGCTCACGCTTTCGCAAGGCAGGGCATAGCGCACAAGGCTTGATGAAACCTTCCCCGCTATCCACAGCGAGGCTGTGACAATCATGTCCGATCGCCTCTTGTCATCCTGCCTGCTTGACAGGCATCAGGCGGGCATGGCCGATACCGACCTTCTCTTCCCCACCGATGATTCGACCCCTGCCGATACCGAGGCTGGCCGCACGCTGCCCAGCAATCTGGAAGCGGAGGCGGCGTTTCTGGGCGCGGTGCTGATCGACAATCAGGTCGTGGGCGAGCTGAATACGCCTCTCATGCCGCATCATTTCTTCGAGCCGGTGCACCAGCGCATCTACGAGCGGGTCCACAAGCTGATCGACCGCAATTCGGTGGCGACGCCGGTGACGCTGAAGCCCTATTTCGAAGCCGACGAGGCGATGAAGCAGCTGGGCGGCACGACCTATCTGGCGCGCTTGACGCAGGATGGTCAGGGACTGCTGGCGACCGGCAGGCTGGCCGAGCAGATTTACGACCTAGCCCTGCTGCGCGAGCTGGTTTCGGTGGGCCGCAACCTTGTGGAAGGCGCGCTCGACACGTCCGAAGAGGTCGCGCCGATGGACCGGATCAGCCAGGCCGAAGCGGATCTCTACAAAGTGGCCGAAGGGGCCACCAGCGGATCGGAAGCGCAGGATTTTCGCACCGCAGCGTTGGGCGCGCTCAAGATGGTCGAGGCCGCGATCAATTCGGGCGGCAAGTTTTCGGGCAAGACTACCGGGCTCGATACGCTGAACGACAAGACCAGCGGATTGCACAATTCCGACCTCGTCATCCTTGCCGGGCGCCCGGGCATGGGCAAGACCTCGCTGGCCACCAACATCGCCTTCAACGCCGCGCGCCGCCTGATGGACGATGAGAAGATCGGCATCGAACGCTCGGAAAGTCCGGGTGCGGCGACCGCTTTCTTCAGCCTGGAAATGAGCGCCGACCAGCTTGCCACCCGTATCCTTGCCGAGACAGCCGAGATTTCGAGCGAGAAGCTGCGTTCGGGCAAGCTCAGCAAGGAAGAGTTCCAGCGGCTGTCCTATGCCAGCCAGGAATTGAACGAGCTGCCGCTCTATATCGACGACACGCCCGGCCTCACCATCGGCGCGCTGCGCACCCGCGCGCGGCGGATGAAGCGGCGGCACGACATCGGGCTCGTCATCGTCGATTATCTCCAGCTGCTGCAAGGCTCGGGCCGCGCGTCGGACAATCGCGTGAACGAGATTTCCGAAATCAGCCGCGGCCTGAAGACGCTGGCCAAGGAGCTGAACGTGCCGGTCATCGCGCTGTCGCAGCTCAGCCGTGCGGTGGAGCAGCGCGAGGACAAGCGCCCGCAGCTCTCCGACCTGCGCGAATCGGGCTCGATCGAGCAGGATGCCGATATGGTGTGGTTCATCTTCCGCGCCGAATATTACCACGATGCCCTGAAGCCCGACACGCCCGACGAGACCAGCAGCGAAGAAGCGCGGATGAAATATGCCGACTGGGAAGCGCGACATCTGGAACTGGTCAATCGCGCGACGCTGATCGTGGCCAAGCAGCGGCACGGCTCCACCGGCAATGTCCCGCTGCTGTTCCAAAGCGATATAACCAAGTTCTCCTCGCCGGAGATGCGCGGCGGGTACGACGATTACGACTAGGCATGCATAGGGTTCAGAACCCCGGGTTCATCCGCCGCGTCACCGTGTAGTCGATTACCGACACGAGCACCCACCCCAGCCACCAGCGCATGCGGTTCCACAGTGTTGCGCGGCTTTTGTGCAGTTCGGGCGTAATTTCTTCCGATACCGCGATGCGCCCGGCGACGAATTCGCGCATCGTGTCGGCCAGAGCCGCGTCCTCGATCCGCAGCATGATTTCCAGATTGATATACAGGCTGCGCATGTCGAAATTCGCGCTGCCGATATAGACCGCGTCGTCCACCACCAGCAGCTTGGTGTGCAGCTTGCAGGGACTGAATTCCCAGATCTTCGCCCCGCGCTTCAGCAGATAGTTGTACAGCGAACGCGTCGCCCCGACGGTCGCGCCATTGTCGCTTTTCGCCGCCATCAAGAGCCGCGCCTCGCCCGTCTTTGCCACGCGCGCGATGCGCCGCAGCAGCGCGACCGGCGGGGAAAAATAGGCCATGAAGATGTCGAGCTGCGTCCCGCGCTTCAGATCTTGCGACACGCTGCGCGCCCAGCTCGACAGGCCGCGCGTCGGCCCTCCGATCAGCCAGCGCGCCTTGCCTTTCTTCGACTGCCAGTTCCAGTCGCGCACTGCGTCGCGGATGTCCCTGAACTTGGCGCGTTCGTCCGACGTCCAGTCCCGCAAGCGGTCGAACCATTCGACAAGGCCTTCGACCGCGTCGCCTTCGACCACGATGCCGATGTCGTTCCACCCGTCATTCTCGGGCAGCGCGAAATAGCCGTCCTCGATGTTGAAGCCGCCGAACATGGCGCGCGTGCCGTCGGCGATGACCATCTTCTGGTGGTTGCGAATGAGGTAGCGCAGCGACCAGCGCGGGCTAAACTGGAGGTAGCGTCCGCCTGCATCGACGAAGGTTTGCAAGAAGCCGTCGGTGGCGGACGCGCCGAAGCGGTCGATGATGAGCGTGACGGTGACGCCGCGCTTTGCCGCTGCGGTCAGCTCGTCGCGCAGCTCGGTCGAAATCGTATCTTCGGCAAAAATATAGAAGCACACATCCAGCGTGTCCCTGGCCGAGCGCACCAGTTCGAGCAGTGCCGTGCGCCGGTCCTTGCCCGCCGGATAGATCGTCAGCGACTGGCCCTGCGCGCTCGCGGTGAAAGGCGGCGGATCTCGGTATGGCGCGGGTTTGCCGGGTGTGTCTCCCCCTGTCATGGCCAGCACTTCTAGCGCCTCGTCGCGCCCGCGCAATTCCTTGACGAATGGCACAAATCCGCCTATCGGCTGCGCTTTCCCAGATTCTCCACGAATTCAACCTTATCGGAGTGCTGCATGGCGCGCGTTACCGTCGAAGATTGCGTAGACAAGATTCCCAACCGGTTCGACCTGGTGTTGCTGGCTGCCCAGCGCGCCCGCGAAATTTCGGGCGGCGCGGAAATTACGCTGGAGCGTGACCGCGACAAGAACCCGGTCGTCGCGCTGCGCGAAATTGCCGAGCAGACGGTCAAGCCGAAGGAATTGAAGGAAGCTGCGGTTACGAACCTGCAGAAGATCCTGCCCGACGATGACGACGAGATGGATGAAGTCGGCTCGCTCAGCCAGTCGGCAGAAGCGCTGCGCATCACCGCATCGGCGCCCACGCGCTCGACCTCGATCGGGGCCGATTACGAAGGCTGACCTTTACGTCCGGTTCCGGACAGCAAAAGGGCCGCTCCCGTCATGGGAAGCGGCCCTTTTTCGTATGCGCCGGGATTATTCGCCGCGGCCGGTGACGTCCTGTAATTCGTCGATCTTCTGCGAGGCTTCGGCCTTGGTCAGTTCCGGATCGTAGGCATCCGGCTGCTCGGCCTCTTCGCTCAGCGTCTTGAGATAGCTCGCCTGTGCGCCGGTCATGGCTTCATCGCCGGTGGTCCAGTTTTCCGGATCCTTTACGGCGTTGGAGACGGGTTCGGACTTCGGGTTTTCGTTGGGTGTAGGTGCAGACATGGGACAATTCTCCTTTGCCCGATCAACGCCCGTGTTCCACCTCTGTTCCCCTGCCCGCGCGTGGCAAGAAAGGTAGGGCCAAGCTCCAGCCGAGGCCATGCGGGCGCGCGTCCTGGTATTCCGCCAACCCGATGGTGTGACCCTCCTTCGCCACGCCGCGATAGGTGCCGAACAGGCGGTCCCAGCCGGACAGGAGCGTGCCGTAATTGCTGTTCGTTTCGGGCACGCGGACCGAGTGGTGGATCCGGTGCAGGTCGGGCGTGATGAGCAGGCGGCGAACCAGCGCCTCGCTGCGCGCTGGCAGGGCGAAGTTGGAATGCGTGAACAGCGTCGCGATGGTGAAGACCAGTTCGAAAGCGAAGACCCCGATGGCCGGCAGGCCCAGCGCAGCGACCACCGCGACCTTGTAGACCATGCTCAGCACGATCTCGACCGGATGGAAGCGCGCGGCTGTCGTCACGTCGAAGGCCGGGTCGGAGTGATGCACCTTATGGAGCCGCCACAAGGCAGGCACGCGGTGCGTTGCCCAGTGCTGGAGGTATAGCGCCAGGTCGAGCGCGAGGATCGCCAGCGGCACGCCCAGCCACAGCGGCACGGACAGCACATTGAACAGCCCCCATCCCCGCTCCGCCGCCAGCACGGCCATGCCGACCATCGCCAGCGGGATGAGCAGTCGCACGGCCAGCGTATCCAGCGCGAAGAGCGCCAGGTTGGTCACCCACCGCCTGCCCTTGGGCGCGCGGCGGACAGGAGCGGCCAGCTCCATCAAGGCGAATAGGGTGAAAGCGGCGGCGACAGCGCCGAGCCCGATCCACTCCCATTGTGCCAGCCTGTCCATCCCGCCTATGTCGCAAGCGCGCACGATACCTGCAAGACCCCGACGGCTTGGCGCTTGCGTCCTACCGCCCTATAGTCGGCGTCTTACGCGGCGGGGGCTGAGTATATGAGTGACATTGGCGATGCCGTGGGCACGGCAATCGAAGGCGGACTGGTCGCCAAGGCTGTCGACGAGGCGCGCACAAGTGGCGCACCGGTCGAGCGCGGGCACTTCGCAGAAGGGCAATGCCTGAATTGCGGGACCGAACTGATCGGCACGCACTGCCACGCCTGCGGCCAGAAAGCGCATCTGCACCGCACGCTTGGCGCCTTCATGCACGATTTGCTGCACGGTGCGCTGCATTTCGAAGGGCGCATCTGGAAAACGCTCCCCAAGCTTATCGTCAAGCCGGGCGAGTTGACGCGCCGCTATATCGACGGCGAACGCGCGCGCTTCGTCTCGCCGATGGCGCTGTTTCTCTTCGTCATCTTCCTCATGTTCGCGGTGTTCCAGCTGGCCGGCATTAGCACCCCGACCGATGTATCCGGCTTTGCGGACAGGGAGCTGGACAATGCCACCGAAGCGCGTGCCGAGTTGCAAGAGATGCTTGCCAACAAGGAGGATATGACGCCCGAAGAACGCGCCTTGGTCGAAGAGCGCATCGAGGGCGTTGATACGGCGATCCTAAATATCGAGGATGGCGGAAATTACAGCTACATCCGGGCGGACGGCAGCCGGACCCATCGCACCACCAATCTCACCGGCGTCGAAGCGATCGACAAGGGCATTATCAAGAAGTGGCGGCAGAATCCTGGCCTGATGCTCTACAAATTGCAGACCAACTTCTACAAGTTCAGCTGGCTGCTGATCCCGCTGTCGATCCCGTTTGTCTGGCTGCTGTTCTTTTGGAAAAGACGGTTCAAAGCCTACGATCATGCGATTTTCGTGACCTATTCGCTAAGCTTTATGACCTTGCTGATTTTGGCAATGGTTCTCCTGACGCAGGCCGGACTGCATGTTGCGATCATATCCATTGCCAGCACCCTCATCCCGCCAATTCACATCTACAAGCAATTGCGCAGCACCTATGGTTTATCGCGTTTTTCCGCACTGTGGCGGCTTATGGCGCTGTCGCTTTTCATTCTCATCATCCTGCTGCTGTTCTTCCAGCTGCTGCTGATGATCGGGGCGTTCTAATCAATGGCGGGGGTCGACGAGAGCGGGCACATGCAAGGGGCGCGCTGCCTCAATTGCGGTGCGCCGCTGGCGGGCGAGCCATACTGCAGCCAGTGCGGCCAGCGCGCGCGGCAACGCAATAGTCTCCGGCTGAACGCTGGCACAAGAGCGCCGCGGTCATCGCCGCCATGCCCGATGCCTGGGCACGGCAAGCCTCCGCACCCTCCATCAGCGCAATCCGCTCTTCCAGCATCGCAACGGTCGGGTTTCGAAGGCGCGAATAGCTCATGCCTTCCGCCTCGCCCGCAAACCGATCTGCCACCGTCTGCGCGTCTTCGTAGGCATAGCCCGAGGTGAGAAACAAAGCCTCGCTCGTTTCGCCATGTTCGCTGCGCCATGTGCCGCCGCGCACACTCTGTGTTGCGGGAGGCCATTTCAGTTTGACGGCGCGGTTCATGCCAGTGGTCTTTTCATGTCGCGAGCCCGATTAGTCTTCGGAGAGCCCGCTCGCAAGAAGTCCCTCGCGCGCGGTGCGGGCATGGCCGACTGTCCCCAGCATCAACGTCCCTTCAAGCAGCGTCAGCAGATAGCGCGCTCCGCCTGCGGGATCGGGGTCATCCTCGGGCATCTGCCCCTCGAGCCATGCAAGCTGATCGGTGATCATCGCCTCGGCCGCCTCGGCATATCCGGGTACACCGCGCGCGCTGCCCGCGACGATCTCCCACCAAAGCACCATGAAAGGCTGCATTCCCGGTTGTCGCCCCTGCGCAAGAATCCGCGCAAAGCATTCCTGCCGCGTCGCTGGCCGCCCTTCGCCATGTTGCGCGGCGAGCGCCATTTCCAGCGCGCTGGCATAAACCCCGGCGACATAGCCCAAGAGGTCGCGGACGAGCGTTTCCTTATTGCCGAAATGATAGATCAGCATCCGATCGCTGGTCCCCGCCGCCTTGGCAAGCGGACTAGGCTCGCCCCCGCCCATGTTCGAGCACATCGCGTTCGGCAGCAGCGTTTCGCGGGAGAGTTGAGGCTTGCTCATTCGATGATTGTAGCAGGCGCTACACTCTGGTACGAGAATTTGTAGCACTTGCTACATAGCCGAGGAGACGCGCCATGATTGCCACTGAGATACTCTTCTTTGCCTGCATTATCGGGGGCACGATGGCACTGATCACCATCCTTGCCAACAAGCAGGCAATCGGATAGCCCGCTCATCGCGGCAACGCTCTGCGCCTTGTTTGCCGGATACACCGCCGTCCAGATCGCGCAGGAGGGTGTGATCATGTTTTACACCAACCACTCTCAGAACCTGACGGGCATACAGGTCTGGTGGGACCTCATCATGTCGGTGCTGATTGCGCTTTTCGTGATCGCACCGCGCGCGAGAAAGCAAGGCATGAACCTGCCGCTCTGGGCCCTGTTTGTCGGCACGACCGCGAGTATTGGCCTCCTCGCCATGTGCGCTCGGCTGTTCTGGCTTGAGAGCCAGTCCGAAAGCCGGAGCATGGCTCCCGCCAAAGCATAGGGCGAACCGCCTGATCGCATTTGCCCCGCATCTGAAGGGCGCGTATAGTCTGTCCTGGTGGCAATGGCTGTGGCGCTTTCCGCTGCTGATGGTTATCTGCCTGGTCAGCGGCCTGATCTTCGCCTTTTTCTTGATGGTGGCAGGCAGCTTTTAAACTATACTGCGCGGGCTGCGGCGCGTCTTCATTCAGGTTCTGCCCAGTGATCGGTGCAGGTCCGGGCGTTTCTTCGTCACCCTCTTCGATCCGCTGCTCCAGTTCGGCTGCGCCGTCCGCTACCGCTCCAGCTGCAGCCTTCGCGCCATCTTCCAGCACCTCTCCGACCGCATTGGCATTGGCCTCGATATCGTCGCCGGCCAGCTCTGCCGTGCGTTCGGCGTCGGCCTGCGTGTCTTCGGAACAGGCGGCAAGCGGGAGGGCGGCGATGGCTACCGCGGCAAGAAGAGAGCGGGTCATGGCAATTTCCTTTAGGTCAGGGCTTCGCGAACACAACGCCAGAAGGGCGCCGGTGGTTTCCCGCCGACGCCCTTCATGGTGATTGCGTTGTCGCGTGCAGCTTAGCCGGGTTGCGGTGCGCCCTCGCCCGAGCCGCCGAACTTCTTGCCCGCTTTGGGCACGGAACTGGAGCCTGCAGTGGTGACAGGAACCGGACCCTTAGGCTCGTCGGGACGATCGATCTTGCCGTCCTTCATGAGCTGGTCGATTTCCTGACCGGTCAGCGTTTCGTATTCGAGCAAAGCTTGCGCGAGCAGGTGGAGCTTGTCCTCCTGATCGGTCAGCACTTCGGTCGCGCGCTTCAGGCCGCCCTCGACCAGATCCTTGATTTCGGCATCGATCAGCTTGTTGGTTTCCGCCCCGCCCATGGTGCGTGCGGTCTGGCCCATGCCGAGATAGCCTTCCTGGCTTTCCTCGTACATCAGCGGGCCGAGCTTGTCCGACATGCCCCATTTTGTGACCATGTTCTTGGCCAGATCGGTGGCATACTGGATGTCGCCGGACGCCCCGCTCGACACCTTGTCATGGCCGAAGATGATTTCTTCCGCCACGCGGCCGCCCATGGCCACGGCAAGGTTCGCATGCATCTTGTCGCGGTGGTAGGAATAGCTGTCGCGTTCGGGCAGGCGCATCACCATGCCCAGCGCACGGCCGCGCGGGATGATGGTGGCCTTGTGGATCGGGTCGGATGCCGGCTCGTTGATGCTGACCAATGCGTGGCCTGCTTCGTGATAGGCGGTCATCTTCTTTTCGTCCTCGGTCATGACCATGGAGCGGCGTTCCGCCCCCATCATGACCTTGTCCTTCGCATCCTCGAATTCCTGCATCGCGACGAGCCGCTTGTTGCGGCGCGCGGCCAGCAGGGCCGCTTCGTTGCACAGGTTTGCAAGGTCCGCACCGGAGAAGCCGGGCGTGCCGCGCGCGATGGTGCGCGGGTTCACGTCGGGTGCCAGCGGCAGCTTCTTCATGTGGACGGCAAGGATCTTCTCGCGCCCGTCGATGTCGGGCACCGGCACCACGACCTGGCGGTCGAAGCGGCCCGGGCGCAGCAGCGCAGGGTCGAGCACGTCGGGGCGGTTGGTTGCCGCGATGATAATGATGCCCTCGTTCGCCTCGAAGCCGTCCATTTCGACCAGCAGCTGGTTCAGCGTCTGCTCGCGCTCGTCGTTGGAATTGCCAAGTCCATGGCCACGGCTACGGCCCACCGCATCGATTTCGTCGATGAAGAGGATGCAAGGCGCGTTCTTCTTGGCCTGCTCGAACATGTCGCGCACACGGCTTGCGCCGACGCCGACGAACATTTCGACGAAGTCGGAACCGGAAATGGTGAAGAAGGGCACGCCCGCCTCGCCCGCAATGGCGCGGGCCAGCAGCGTCTTACCCGTACCGGGCGAGCCGACCAGCAGCGCGCCCTTGGGAATCTGTCCGCCCAGCTTGGAAAAGCGGCTCGGGTCCTTCAGGAACTCGACGATCTCTTCCAGTTCCTCGCGCGCTTCGTCGATGCCTGCGACATCGGCGAAGGTCACGCGGCCCTGCTTTTCGGTCAGCATCTTGGCCTTGGACTTGCCAAAGCCCATCGCACCGCCTGCGCCGCCACCCTTTTGCACCTGGCGCAGCGCGAAGAAGGCGATGCCCAGGATCAGCAGAAAGGGCAGGATGTTGATCAGCGCATAGACCAGCAGGCTGCCGCCTTCGGCTTCCTTGCCGGAAAACTCGACGCCGTTTTCTTCCAGCAGCGGCGTCAGCGTGGTGTCGCCGCGCACGGGGATGGTGTTGAACGGTTCATCGTCCGTCGTCAGGCCGGTGATGCGATCATCGGCGATCTCGACCGACTTGACGCGGCCTTCCCCGACATTTTCCTTGAAATCGGAATAGAGGATTTGCGTGCCAGCCGGCTGATCGTTGCCGCCATACAGCGACACGACCAGCAACAGGCCGAGAAACACGCCGCCCCAGATAAGCAGGCTCTTCATCCACGGATTGGGACCGTTGCCTTCGGGGTCGGGCTGGGAATTGTCGTTAGGCTCGCGCATTGCGTCAGCAATCCTTTCGTGATTGCACCAGATGTAGGCGCGGATGGGTGAATGGCAAGTTTAGCGGCGTGCGCTTTTCATGCATGTTTTTTACTGACACAGATCGACTGCGTAGGCGCGGCAGAACACATCGACGGCGCCTTTGACACGCTCCCGGTCGCGCGCGTCGTCCTTGGCCGCGCCGAAGCGCCGGTCGAGATCGCCCATACCCTTGCACATGGCGGCGAATTGTTCGGCGGCCAGTTCGGGGTCGGGCACGACGATTTCCCCCGCTTCGTGCAAGGCTGTCAGCAAGGCCGTGAATGCCTGCTTCATCCGGTGCGGACCGGCCGTCAGGAACGCCATGCCGATGGTGGGATCATGTTCCGTTTCCGCGGCGATCCGCCGCTCGAACTGCACCATCTCGGGCCGCGAGAGGAACGCGCTCATCGCCTCGCCGATGGCCGTCAGCCGTTCGCGCAAGGATGCGTCCGGCATGGCCGGCACCTGGAAATTGCCGCGCATCTTTTCGCATTCCGCCTCTACCGCGGCGGCGAAGAGGGAACGTTTGTCGCCGAAGCGGTTGTAGATGGTGACCTTCGACACGCCGGCAGCCGCCGCGATCTGCTCGATCGAGCTGGCGGCATATCCGACGTCGAAAAAGGCGCGGGAAGCGGCCTCGACGATCGCCTCGCGCTTGGCCGCATCGGTCGGCCGACCAGCCTTTTTCACAACCCCTGTTGACAAAGTGAACGCCTCCGTTCAGTTGAACGCTGTCGTTCACTAATGGACGAGTCGCGAAGGATATTCAAGTGGAAGGCAGATATACTCCATGATCTGGCCAATCTCATGATCTGGATTGCCATCCGCATGCTGACCGGCGACCCGCAGAAGTTCTTCGGGCTGGTCTTCGGCATTGCCTTTTCCACCCTGCTCATCACCCAGCAGCTGACGATTTTCGTCAATCTGCTCGAACGCGGGGCATCCGGCGTCTACAATGTGTCGAGCGCCGATGTCTGGGTCATGGACCCGGTCAGCCGCACCACCGATGTCGCCTATGCCATGCCTGCCACCGCGCTCGACAAGGTGCGCGGCGTGCCCGGCGTGGAATGGGCCGTGCCGCATTTGCGCGCCAATGCATCGGTTCGCACAAAGGACGGCGATCTGGAAGGCGTGGCGGTCATCGGCGTGGACGATGCGACCCTGATCGGCCTGCCCAGGAACATGGTCGAAGGCTCGACCGATGTCCTGTCGCAGCCCGACAGCGTCATCATCGACGATGTCGGGACGACCCGCATGTTCCCCGGCCAGTCACCCATCGGCGAACGGCTGGAACTGAACGACCAGCGAGCCGTGGTGCGCGGCATTGCCGACAGCATCCCCAGCTTCACCAGCACGGTGGTGCTCTATACCAAGTACAGCCAGGCGCTCAATTTCGTGCCTGGCACCCGCAACCGGTTGTCCTTCGTACTGGTCGGCAAGGCGGACGACGTGACCGCGCCGCAGCTGGTCGAGCGGATCGAGAAAGAAACCGGCCTGCGCGCCCGCACTCGCGAGGATTTCGCGCGCGATGGAGTGGACTTCATCATCGAGAACACGGGCATTCCGATCAATTTCGGCATCACCGTTGCGCTCGGTTTTATCGTCGGCGTGGCGATCGTGGGCCTGACCTTCAGCCTCTTCATCCGCGACAACATCAAGCAATTCGGCGCGCTCAAGGCCATCGGCGTCACCAATTCCAAAATCCGCGGCATGGTCGCAGCGCAGGCCGGGCTGGTCGGCCTGATCGGCTATGGTCTGGGCGTGGTCGGCACGGTCGGCTTTATCCAGGCATTCAGCGCCAACCCGCAGTTCAAGGGCTTTTACATCCCCTGGCAGATCCCGCTGATCAGCCTTGCCGCCGTGGCCATCATCCTGGCGCTGACCGGCTGGCTGGCATTGCGCAGCGTGCTCAAGACCGAACCGGCAGAGGTGTTCCGGTGAGCGCGAACGCTATCTCCACCCGCGGCGTCACGCGCGATTTCCAGGCGGGCCAGCAGACCATCACCGTGCTGCATGGCATCGATGTCGACATCAAGGCGGGCGAGCTGACCTTTCTCGTCGGCGAAAGCGGATCGGGCAAGACGACGCTGATCTCGATCATGTGCGGCATCTTGTGGCCGACGCTGGGCGAGGTCGAGGTCTTCGGCACCGACATTTACGATCTGTCCGACTACGCGCTGGTCGAGTTCCGGCTGAACAACATCGGCTTCATCTTCCAGCAGTACAATCTCATCCCTTCGATCGATGCGGCCAGCAACGCTGCCGTTCCGCTGATCGCGCAAGGCATGGACCGCACCCAGGCGCGCGAGAAGGCGATCGCGATGATGGAAAAGCTGAACATCGGCGACCAGATCGACAAGCTGCCGCGCCAGCTATCGGGTGGCCAGCAGCAGCGCGTCGCCATCGCCCGCGCGCTGGTGCACGAGCCGCGCCTCGTGGTCTGCGACGAGCCGACCGCCGCGCTCGATGCCGCATCGGGTCGCCGCGTGATGGACCTGCTGCGCGAAGTCGCCGTGGCGCAGGACCGCGCCTGCATCATCGTGACGCACGACAACCGTATTTTCGACATGGCCGACCGCATCCTCGTGCTCGAGGACGGGAAGGTCATCCATGACGGCGCTACCATGCCGAAGGATCACTAATATGGCTTTCAATATCCGGAACCTGAGCTTTTCGCGGCAGATCCTGCCCGTGATCGCGGTCGTCGGGCTTATCCTAGCCGCGTTCTACATCTTCGCCATTCAGCCGGACCGCGAGCTGACCGAACCGGAGAACGAGCCGCCCCGCGCGCCCGAAGCGCTGGCGAACGAGAGCCGCGTCGCGGGCTCCGGCGTGGTCGAACCGTCGAGCGAGCTGGTGCAGATCGGCACGGCGACCTCGGGCCTCGTCACCGGCCTGTTCGTCCAGCCGGGCGACCGGGTGGCGGAAGGCGATACGCTGTTTACGGTCGACGATCGCTCGATCCGCGCGCAGCTGCGCGAGGCCGACGCCGCCATCGGCGAAGCGCGCGCCGCGATTGCCGAAGCGCAGGCGACGCAAAACGCGACCTCGCGCCAGCTCGCGCTTTATCGCAATGTCGACGATCCTGCCGCCGTCAGCCGCTCCGAAGTCATCCGCGCGGAAGGCGATGCCAGCGCGGCGGGCGAACGTTTGCGGCTGGCCCGCGCGCGCCTCGACGCGGCACAGGCCCGCGCCGCCTCTGCCCGAACGGAGCTTGGCCGCCTGACCGTGCGCGCGCCGATGGCGGGCGAAATCCTCGCGGTGAACATCCGCAAGGGGGAGTATGTGTCGAACATGGGCGGCAGCGGATCGCAGCCGTTTATCGAGATGGGCCAGACCAACCCCATGCATGTGCGCATCGACATCGACGAGGAACAGGCGACGCGCCTTGCCATGGGCGAACCGGCCTCCGTCTCTCCGCGCGGGGCAGCTGAAATCCGCGTGCAGGCGAGCTTCGTACGCGCCGAGCCGCTGGTCGTACCCAAGCGGTCGCTGACCAACTCCGCTGCCGAGCGCGTCGACGTGCGCGTGTTGCAGGTCATCTACGAACTGCCCGAGGATGCCGTGGGCGAAAACGGCCTGTTCCGTGTCGGGCAGCAGGTCGATGCCTTCATGCCGGCCAAGGACGCGAAGTGATGCGCGGCGCTCTCCTTGCAGCCAGCGCGCTGGCGCTGAGCGCGTGTGCCGGTGGCCCGCCGCCCGAAGTGGCGACGCCGACGCCGGTCCTGCCGCCCGTCTTCCTGCTACGCACCCGATGCGCGAGACCAGGCCGATCTCGACGCGCTCCTCCCGCAGGACGATCCGGCCTACCGGACGCTGGCGGCGCAAGCGCTGGAAAGCTCGCCCACACTGGCCGAGGCCATCGCACGCATCGACCAGGCGCGAGCCGGCGCCGCGCGCGCAGGGGCCGAACGCCTGCCCAGCATCGGCGCGAATGGCTCGGTCACCGCCACACGCACCAACCCCGCGCAATTCGGCGGCGCGCTGCCGCCCGGTATCCAACTCGACACCGACCAGATTTCCTATGCCGCCAATGTCTCGGCACGCTGGGACCCGGATGTGTTCGGTCGCCTGCGCGCACAGGAACGCGCGGCGCTGGCGCGGATCGACGCAGCGGACGCAAGCGCGCGGGCCGTGCGCAATGCCCTGCTCGCCGAGATTGCGGCCAGCGTCATCGACTGGCGCACTCTCGCCGCCCGGCAGGCCGAGATCGAGAACGATATTGCCTCTGCGCAGGAACTCGCGCGGCTCGCCGGTGTCCGCGAACGCGCTGGCATCGCGCCAGGCTTCGACCGCGTACGCGCCGAAAGCGCTGCTGCCTCTTCGCGCAGCCGACTGGCCGGGCTGGAGAGCGAACGCGCGCGGCTGATCGGGCGGTTGGTGACCCTGAGCGCGCAAGGCGGGGCACAGGTGCGATCCGCGCTGGCGATGGGCGCAATGGACGATGCCCTGCCCGCTCCTCCCGCATTCCTGCCCTCATCGCTCCTGTCGAACCGTCCCGATGTGCTCGCCGCAGCCGCCACGCTGGCTGCCGAGGATGCGGAACTGGCCGCCACCGCGCGCCGCCGCTTCCCCGTGTTCGATCTGTCCGCCGCCATCGGCCTGCTCGCCTTCGATCCGGGCGATCTGTTCGACGAGGACAGCATCATCGGCTCGCTCGCCGCCGCCGTGGCCGGACCGCTGTTCGACTTCGGCCGCATCGATGCGGAGATCGACGGGGCCGCCGCCGAAAAGCGCGCTGCCTTCCAGGCCTATCGCGGCGCCGTCTTCACGGCGCTGGGCGATGCGGAAGCGGCATACGGCCTTGTCGCAGCCGCCGATGCAGAAGCCGCGGCCGCCGCTGCCGAGGCCGCCAGCCTCCAGCGCGCTGCCCGCCTTGCAGAGACACGCCAGGAAGCAGGCCTGGCGGATTTCCTCACCGTCCTCGAAGCCCGCCGCGCAGCCGATGCCAGTGGAGAGCGCGCGGCTGCCGCACAAGGCCGAGCCAAGCGCGCGCGGGTCTTGCTGTGGCAGGCGCTGGGCGGCGATGCTGCGGACGCTCCCGGGCAATAGCACCTATTCCGGCAGGATGTCGGCGTCCTCGATCGCTTCGGTCACTTCTTCCTCGAAAGTGACATAGGCGAATGCGGCCGTCCCGAAGATCGCCGCCGCCAGTCCCAGCGCTGCCAGCATGGCCAGCCCGTCGCGCACCACCAGCGCCAGTCCCATGGCGGCTATCGCCAGCATCGGCACGGCGCTGGCGAAGGGCAGGAACTCGAGCGGCGGCACCAGCAGCGCCAGCATGATGATCGCCACCGCAGCGACTTTCAGCCACACGCCGGTCGTCAGATGCATCAGCCGGTTGCGGCTGTGTTCGTCCAGCCAGCGCGCTACGCCGCGCAGCTTGCGAACCGCCTTGTGCAGTTTCTTCGCGCCCACCGCCGCGCTCTGGATGAAGCCGGGCAGCCAGATGTGATCCTTGCCGAAGAGCAGTTGCAGGGCGATCAGCGCGAGGATCGCGGCGATGGTCGTCGGCGCGCCGGGAATGCCGCCGATGGGGGTCAGCGCGACCAGCGCAAAGACCATCAGCAGCGGCCCGAAGCTGCGCGATCCGAAATCGTCCAGCAAATCGCCGACACAGACTTCGGGCTGGCGCGCGGCCAGTTCGTCGACGTCGTTGATGACGTCTTCGACGCGCGCAGGCTCTGGAGATGTTTCGTCGGTCATATGCGGGTCATTTCAACCGAACGAACGCGCCCGCGCCATGCAGGGTCCGGGCCGCCCCTACGCCGCCCGCTTCTTCAGCAAGGCAGACCTCTCGCACCGGCACACCACTTCGCCGCGCTGGTTCACCGCTTCATGCGCGAAAGTGACGATCCCGGCATCGGGCCGCGACTTGCTTTCGCGAAGTGCGATGACCTCGCTCGTCGCATGCAGCGTGTCGCCGATGAAGACCGGCTTTGGCATCACCAGCTTGTCGTAACCGAGATTTGCCACCAGCGTGCCCAATGTCGTGTCGCCCACGCTCAGCCCCACCATGAGGCTGAAGGTGAAGGTCCCGTTGACCAGGATCTGCCCAAATTCGCTGGCCTTGGCCGCCTCCGCATCGAGATGCAGCGGCTGCGGATTGTGGGTCATGGTGGTGAAGAACAGATTGTCCGTTTCGGTCACCGTGCGGCGGATGTCGTGCGTCAATGTGTCGCCGACCTGCCATTCGTCGAAGTGCTTGCCGGCCATTACGCGTCGTAACCCATGACGGCCTTGACCTCGAGGAAGTCGTGGAAGCCCCACTCGCCCCATTCGCGGCCGTTGCCCGACTTCTTGTAGCCGCCGAATGCCGCGTTCATGTCGTAGCCGCCGTTGATCGCCACGCGGCCTGCACGAATGCGCTTGGCGAGGCTTTTGGCGGTCTCGACATCCTCGCCCATGATGTGGCTGGCAAGGCCGTATTCGGTGTCGTTGGCGATGCGGATGGCATCGTCGTAATCGTCATATCCGATCATCGCGAGGACGGGTCCGAAGATTTCCTCGCGCGCGATGGTCATGTCGTTGGTGACATCGGCAAAGACGGTCGGCTTGACGTAGTGGCCGGTTTCCAGCCCTTCCGGCTTGCCCGGCCCGCCCGCGACCAGCGTCGCGCCTTCTTCGATGCCCTTTTCGATCAGGCCCTGGATTTTCTCCCATTGCGTGCGGCTGACGACCGGGCCGATGGTGGCATTGCCCTTCGGATCGCCGGGGACGACGCCTTCGGCCGCTTCTTTCGCTGCGGCCTTGGCTTCTTCCATGCGGGCATGCGGCACCAGCATGCGGCTGGGCGCGGTGCAGGTCTGGCCGGAATTGCCCATCATCGCGGTCGTTCCGCGCGCGACGGAGCGGGTGAAGGCGCTGTCGTCCAGGATGATGTTCGGGCTCTTGCCGCCCAGCTCCTGCGCCACGCGCTTGACCGTGTCGGCGGCGTTCTTGGCGATCAGGATGCCTGCTCTGGTCGAGCCGGTGAAGCTGACCATGTCGATGTCGGGATGGCCCGAGATCGCTTCGCCCACGCCCGGCCCGTCGCCATTGATCAGGTTGAACACGCCTGCCGGCACGCCAGCCGCATCCATGATCTCGGCAAAGATATACGCGTCGAACGGCGCGATTTCGGACGGCTTCAGGATCATCGTGTTGCCCGTCGCCAGCGCGGGAAAGACCTTGCAGGCGATCTGGTTCAAGGGCCAGTTCCACGGCGTGATCATGCCGACCACGCCGATCGGCTCCCACACATGCAGCGTCGGGCCGTCCTGCCGTTCGAATTCGAAGCGCTCCAGCACTTCGATTGCCGTCTGGCAGTGCCCGGCCAGAAGGCCGGTATGCGGGCCGTTGGCAAGGCTCATCGGCGCGCCCATTTCCTCGCTGACGGCGAGCGCGAGGTCATCCTTGCGCTTGGCGATCTCGCCCTGAATGGCGCGCAGCAGGTCGAGCCGTTCTTCGCGGCTGGTCTGGCTGAAGCTTTCGAACGCGCGGCGCGCGGCAGTCACCGCCTTGTCGACATCGGCCTTGGTGCCGAAGCTGATGTGGCCGATGGTTTCCTCGGTCGCGGGGTTTTCGACCGGCTGCGGGTTCGCGGTGACCGGGTCGACCCACTGGCCGTCGATGTAGAACTGGGTGCAATCGCGCATTTCGAAACTGTCTCCTTTGCGCTGCGCCTCTACCCCTCTTCGGCCCAGCGCGCCACTACTGCCTCGCCGTCCTCCGCGCTGTCGCGGATCGTGCCGGGCGTGCGGTCGAATCGCGGCGCAGGCGCTGTGTGCGAGCGTCCGCCATGATCCACAAAAGCGCCGCGCGCCGCCATGTGCGGATGGTCCTTCGCCTCGTCCAGCGGGACGACCGGCGCGACGCAGGCATCGGTCCCTTCGAGCAACGCGACCCATTCGGCCTGCGGCTTCGTCTTGAACAGCGCCGCCAGCTTGTCGGTGTAATCGTCCCAGTTCGCCGGGTTCAGCTGCCCTTCGCGCAGCTCCTCCGGAGCATGCCGTTTGCCAGCAATTCGGCATAGAATTGCGGCTCGATGGCCCCGACGGTTATCTCCTTGCCATCGGCGCATTCGTAGCAGCGATAGAAATGCGCCGCTCCGCCCAGCAAGCCCGTGCCCCTCGGTCGTGGCGCAGCGCGCTGTGCGGCTGGCCGTAGAAGAAGCTCATCAGGCTGGTCACGCCATCGACGATGGCTGCATCGACCACCTGCCCCTTGCCGCTCCGCTCGCGCTCGTACAGCGCGGCCATGATGCCGAAAGCGCAATAGAGCGAGCCGCCCCCGAAATCCCCGACGAGGTTCTGCGGCGGGATCGGCAATTCGCCCTTCGCCCCGATGGCATCGAGCGCGCCGGTGATCGCGATATAGTTGAGATCGTGCCCCGCCGCCTTTGCCAGCGGTCCGTCCTGCCCCCAGCCGGTCATGCGCGCATAGACGAGGCGCGGATTGGCGGAGAGCGCCGCGTCCGGCCCCAGCCCCAGCCGTTCCATCACGCCGGGGCGGAAGCCCTCGATCAGCACATCGGCCTGGGAGCGCGCGTTTGACGAAGGCGAGGCCGTCTTCGCTCTTCAGGTCGACAGCGGCACGGTGGCGCGCGCGTTCGACCACCGGATTCATCGGCTGGTGGCCGGGCCGCTCGATCCGCACGACTTCGGCGCCAAGGTCCGCCAGCAGCATGGCGACATGCGGTCCCGGTCCGATGCCCTGAAATTCCACCACCTTCAGGCCGGTCAACGGTCCGTTGCTCACTGCGCGCTCTCCTCGTCTCTCTCGTCGCCCGCCCTTCAACGGCAAAGCGCGGCGCATTGCAACCGGTCGGGCGCGCAGTTAGGGTCGGGTCGCCATGGCGCTCTACGATCCACCCTCGCCCCAGCGCGCCGCGCGCCTAGAGGATGGCTTCGGTCGACGCTTTTCCTACCTGCGCCTGTCGCTGACCGAGCGGTGCAATTTCCGCTGCACCTACTGCCTTCCGAACGGGTTCATCGCGCAAAAGGGCTTGCCGGCAGAACTGTCGCGCGACGAATTGCGCCGCGCGGTGACGGCATTCGCGCGGTTGGGCTTATGGAAGCTCCGGCTAACCGGCGGGGAGCCAACCGTGCGCACCGACTTCACCGACATCGTGCGCGATCTGGCCGGCGTTCCGGGCATCCGCCGCGTGGCGATGACGACCAATGGCTATCGGCTGGAGCGGCAGGCGGAGGAATGGCGCGCGGCGGGCGTGGACGCGGTCAACGTCAGCGTCGACACGCTCGACCGGGACGAGTTTGCGCGCGTGACAGGGCGTGACCTGCTTCCCGAAGTGCTGCGCGGCGTCGATGCGGCGAGCGCGGCGGGTTTCGATGCGGTCAAGGTCAACAGCGTGCTGATGCGCGATCTCGATGCGCGCGGATGGGACGACATGCTGGCCTTCGTCGCGAGCCGGGACGTGACCTGGCGCTTCATCGAGCTGATGCGGACGAACGACAACGCCTCGTTCCACGCAGCGCAGGCGACACCGGGCGACCTCGTGCGCGAGCGGCTGGAGGCCGGCGGATGGCAGCGCATCGCGCGTGCCGACGGGGCCGGACCGTCCGATGACTACGCGCATCCCGACTATCGCGGGCGGGTCGGCCTGATCGCGCCCTATGCCACGGGCTTTTGCGACAGCTGCAATCGCCTGCGCCTGTCGAGCCGGGGCAAGCTGCATTTGTGCCTGTTTGGAAGCGAGGGGCTGGACCTGCGCGACCTGCTCCAGCGCGACGACCAGCTGGACGAGCTGACGGCGCGGATCGTGGCTGCCATGCCGGGCAAGACGTCGGGGCACCGCCTGCACGAAGGCGACAGCGGCGCGACCCCGCACCTCGCCTCCATCGGCGGCTGACACCCGGGTGCTGTCCTTCGACGAAGCGCTGGCATTGCTGGAGCAGGCATTTGTGCCGCTGGGAAGCGAGGAGATTGTGCTGGCCGATGCTGCTGGTCGCACACTGGCGAGAGATGTGGTTGCGCAGATCGATGCACCGCGCAGCGATGTGTCGATCATGGATGGCTATGCGGTGCGCCAGTCCGATATAGGCAAGACGCCGCTGCGCGTAGTCGGCGAAGTGCGCCCCGGCATGCCGCTCGGCAGGGCACTGGGCGACGGACAGGCAGCGCGCATCTTTACCGGCGCACCTATCCCGCAAGGTGCGGACCGCGTCATCATGCAGGAATATGCGCAAGCTGAGGGCGACACGGTGACCTTCACGAATGGTCACGGACCAGCCAACCACATCCGCCCGCGCGCCAGCGATCTTGCGCAAGGCCACACGCTTTTGTCCGCAGGCACGCGCCTGACCCCGCAAGCCCTGCTCGCCGCCGCGGCTGCAGATTGCCGCACTGTCGAAGTAGGGCGCACACCCAGTCTCACCATCATCTCCACGGGCGATGAACTGGAAGCGCCCGGCAACGCCAGCGCCACGCCAAGCGCTATCCCCGATAGCGCCAGCATCGGCGTCGCCGCCCTGGCCCAGCGATACGGCGGACGCATCGTGCGCACCATCCGCGCGCACGACGATCTGGACACGCTCTCCGACCTCGCCTCGCAAGCGCTGGACGAGGCCGACTGCGTCGTCGTCATTGGCGGCGCGTCCGTCGGCAAGCACGATCTTGCCAAACCGATGTTCGAGCGCGCGGACCTCGACCTCGCCTTCTCCAAACTCGCCCTCAAGCCCGGACGGCCCGTCTGGCTCGGCACCGCGCGCGCTACGCCCGTCCTCGGGCTGCCCGGCAATCCGACCAGCGCGCTTGTCTGCGCCCGCCTCTTCCTCGCCCCGTTGCTCGGCCTGAAGCAGGGCGCGCCGCTCATGCGAGACTTCGCTTTCGCCCCGCTGCCGACAGCCGGAGACCTGCCAGACAATGGTCCGCGTGAAACCTTCCTGCGTGCCCGCCTGACGCCGGACGGCCTCACCCTCACCGACAATCGTTACAGCGGCGCGCAGGCTGCACTTTCGCAGGCCGACTGGCTCATCCGCCGCGCTCCGCATGCTCCGGCCACCCAGTCCGGCTCGCTAGTCCCCGCGCTCGCGCTTTAAGGCCGCTCGCAAAAGCCTCGACCAAAAATCTACCTCGCGTTAACCATGAATTTGTCTTTTCGCGGGATAGGGCAAGTGGACAGGTCGGTGCACACGCGCATCGCACCGCCACAAATGGTTTTTCAGGGGGCCATCAGTGCAGTTTCACGCGATCGCGAGTACCGGGCGCACCGCCACGACGTTTCTTGCGCGTGCGGTCGATGCGCTGGACGGTGTGGCCGCCTGCCATGAAGGTTACCGCGCCGCGGACAAGGATGCAGAGCCGCTCCTCCCGCTGATCAATCTGGAAAACCGGCAGGCCTTCCACAGCGCCGACAAGGCGCGCGATATCGTGGCGGCAAAGCGCAGCGATGCGGTGCTCTCCGCGCTCGATATCGAGGCCGACACGCTGGTCGATGTCGCCTATTACAACCCGGTCATCGCGCGCGCCCTGCTGGAGGCGCATGAGGGCTTGAAGCTGGTCGCGATCATCCGCGAGTTGGAGCCGTTCGTGCGATCCTCCACCGCGATGGAAGGCGAGGACAAGCTGCCCGTCGGCTGGCCCGATCCTGGCAAATCCCTCACCCCGCGCGAACGGTTCATCGAAATGGGCCGCATCAAGCCTGCCAAGGGCAGCGCGGATGCCGATCAGTGGGACGGATGGTCCGCGATTCAGCGCAATATCTGGCTGTGGCGCGAGACGAATGCTCTGCTGCTGGAAGCCGCGAAGGACTTTCCGAACCGCGTGCTGGTCATGCCGTTCGAAGATTTGTCGGCCGACCCGGTCGCCTTCGTCTCGCGCATTGCCGAATATTTCGACATCACGCCGGATGGCATCGCGCCTGCGCTCGACGAAGCGCGCGGCCATCGCAACACCAAATCAAGCGGATACCAGGTCGGCCCGATGGCCGAATGGACTGCCGAAGAACGCGACATGGCTGTCGCAGCAATCAACGCAACGGGAATTTGAAGAATGGCGGATATCGCAGTCGAGGAACTGGTCGAACTGGTAGGCGATGCCTTGCGGCAAGTGCATGGCAAGGACGAGCTGTCCGCGCCGGTCACGCCCGACAGCAAGATGGGCGAGCCGCCCGAATGGGATTCGCTGTCCTTCATCGCGATCTTCACGTCGATGGCGGAGAAATACGATGTGGAACTGGCCGATGACGATGCCTTCCACTTCACCTCCCTGCCCGCGATGCACGCCTTCCTGAACGAGATTTTGTGACCGAAACGCCTGCCTTGTGGAGCGCGATTGAGCGCCGCCTTTCAGGCGAAGGCGACCGGCTGGCAGTCGATGCCGGTAAGGCCGGATCTATCAGCTATGCGCGCCTGCGCGAACTGACAGCGGCAATTGCCGGCGGGAGTGACCGCGAGGGACCGGTCGCGATCCTCGCCAACCGTTCGCTCGAGGCGCATGTGGCCGTGCTGGCCTGTTACCGGTTCGGGCGGACCTTCGTGCCGCTCAATCCGTCCTTCCCGCAGGCGCGGCTCGCTACAATCGTGGAGCAATCCGGCGCGACAGAGTGCCTGGCCGATACCAAGCATGTAGCGCTTGCCGAGCAGCTTGGCGTGCCGGTGCGCACGATCGACCTGGACGCGGCGGGCAGCGATGCGGAAGCTCAAAGCCCCGCCTCCGATGCGCGGGTCTACCACCTCTTCACCTCGGGCAGCACCGGCCAGCCCAAGGGCGTGCCAATCACGCATGGCGCGCTGGCGCATTACGTGCAGCACATCGTCGATACCGTCGGCATCGAGGACCATTGGCGCGCGAGCCAGTTCTTCGATCTCAGCTTCGACCTGTCGATGCACGACATCTTCGTGTGCGTGTCGACCGGCGGGACGCTGGTGCCCGCCAACGACATGGCGCTGATGATGCCGCACCGCTTCGTCGCTTCCAACGCGATTGACATCTGGTTTTCCGTGCCGCTGCTGGCTGTCGCCGCCGCGCGCGGTCAGGCCGCCATGCCCGCAGAGGCGCGTTTGAAGAAGGCGCTCTTCTGCGGAGAGGCTCTGCCCGGCGCCTATGCCGAAGGGATGCGCGCCTTGCTGGAGGACGGCGGCGAGGTGTGGAACCTCTACGGCCCGACTGAGGCGACGATCGCCTTCACTGCGCATCGCCTCGACCCCCCGGATTCTGCGCGCGACGTCGTGCCGTTGGGCCAGCCGTTCGGCGACAACCGCATTGCTGTTCTCGCCGACAATGCCGTCATCGAAGAGAGCGAAGGCGCCTCGGGCGAACTGCTGTTGGGCGGGCCGCAGGTCTTTGCCGGATACGCCCCTGCCAATGCAAACGACCCCTTCGTCCACGACGCAGAGGGCGCGCGCTACTATCGCACCGGCGATCTGGTCCGCATCGAGGACGGCGCGCTCGTCTATGTCGGCCGCACGGATTCGCAGGTCAAAATCCGCGGCCATCGCGTGGAACTCGGAGAAATCGAAGCGGCCTGCGCGCGTATCGAGGGCGTAGAAGCTGCCGCCGTCGTGCTGTTGGGCGATGCCGCCAACCCGCGCATAATCGCTGCCTATCAGGGCAGGGATGACGCGGATTTCGCGCCGCTCGCCGATCGGCTGGCCCCTTATATGGTCCCGAACGAGGTTCGTTGGACTGCAGCGTTGCCAACCAATTCGAATGGTAAAATCGACCGGCGCGCAGTGATGGAGATGCTGGCATGAAACATATAGTGGCACCGCTGCTCGCCGTGCTCGGCTTTGGCGGGCTGTCGCTTGCAGGCGAACAGGCGCGCACGAATGATGTTAATATTGTATTTCGCTGCGCTTACGCCGTGGCGCAGGAAGACGGCCCGGCCGCGGATATCCTGATCCTTGGCAACAGCCAGGCGGGCGCGGCGATCGACACGCTATATCTGGAAAAGCTGCTGGCCGAACGAACGGGCAAGGCCGTATCGGTTAACAAACTGCCGATGACGGGGTCGAGCCCGGTGCCGACACGCATGCTGGTGCGCCAATATCTTGCTAATCGGGGGGCGCCCGATCTGGTCCTGATGCAGCCGCAATTTCAGCGGCAGGACGAAAATGCATCGACACCCGGTGCGCCCATCCACCTTAGCGATGCGATGGGACATGCGCGCTGGTCCGACCTTCAGGCCCTGCGCGAAGACGTTGTGCACGATACCGGACCATCCCCGCTTCCGTACTGGGCCCGCGCTGGCTATCGCAACGGATTGCGTCTCGCGACAGACCGGATGGCGACCAATATCTCCGGTGTTCTCAGCGCATCGCGCACACGCGAACAGCGTGCTTTTTGCGCGTCCGAAGAGCGCTATCGCCTCGCCGGCAACTGGCCATACGGCGATCTGCCACTACAGCCAGGCGACCTCGTCGGCCCTGTGCTCAACGATGCTGGTCGTGAACACTGGAAAGACCGGATGGCGCGCCGCGTCACACTCGATCTTACCGAGCCAGAACGCACGTTCGAGATCGACCAGAACCGCAAGCTTATTGCCGAGCTGGAAAACGCCGGAACTCGCGTAGTGCTGATGACCTACCCGAGCTTGGAACGCAAGGTGAGCGATGCCCGCGAAACAGAAGTATTTAGGCAATTGTTCGACCGCGAGATGATGGCGGTCGATGGTATATTGACCCAGGCCGAACGCGACCATCTGCGCCAGACTTTCCGCGATCCGGTCCATGTCAATTTCGAAGGCGCGCAGATCATCACGCAGGCGCTGGCCCGCAAACTGTCAGATCGCCATGTCCACGCATATATTCGCGCCGGATCCGACGACATGGCGTACCGCCTGCCATGATCGATCCTCTGACTCACCTGGCTTTCGTCCTGACGGCGTGGCTCGTATTCGCACTGGCCGGCAATCGGCGTCCCGCGCTGATCCTTAGCCTGTTCGGCATCGCGTTTCTGGCCGCCTATGCGCCGATCGCGGCTTTATGGATCGCCTTCACCGCACTGGAGGGATGTCTACTTGTCGTGTGGCTGCAAAGAGTGCCGCGCACGTCGGACCTGCGCCAGTACATGCCGTACATCCTGCTCCTCAATCTGCTGTTCGTCGACCTGCATCCGCAGATCCTGCTGCTGTCGGTCGAAACGCTGGCAATCAGCTTTTCGGTCATCCGCATATTCATGACCGTCAAGCAATTGCTGGGCATGCGCGGTGGTTATGAAGCGCATGAACTCAAATGGATCTGGGCAGCAGCCTATTACCTGCCGGCCCTGATCGTGGGTCCGGTCTTTTCCGGCATGGATCTGCGCAAGCAGGCAATGGCTGACGCCCGCCCCGAGGTCACCGCCTACATCGTACGGATGTTGCTGACAGGGATGGTTACGGTGATGCTGATCAACCCCTACCTTGCGCTTTACGCGCGCAATCTGACGCAGCCCTACTACACCATCAATCTGGGCCCCGAAGGCGCGCCGCTGTATTTCGCGATTCTGTTCTCGGGATTTTACGGTCAAAGCTTGATCGGCGAATATTCATCGCGCCTGTTCGGTCGTACGTTGCCGCACAATTTCGACAGGCCTTGGCGCGCCGCCAACATCCGCGATTTCTGGCAGCGCTGGCACCGCTCTATGGCCAATTTCGTGATGCAATACATTTTCCTGCCGCTCAACATGCGCGGTGCCCGGGCACAGATCGCAACGATTGCCGCGTTCGTCTTCATGGGCCTGTGGCACAATCTTTCGGCGGGCTATTTCATCTGGGGTCTGGCGCATGGCTGCCTGCTCGCTTTCTGGCCGAAGAATGTCGAGAGCGCGCTCGGCAAGCTTGCCGAACGCATCGTCACCTGGGCTGCGGTCATCGGGCTGTCCTACATCGCAAACTACAGTTGGCTGGCATGAAGATATCGCGCGAAATCTGGCTTATCTGCTTCTGGCTGCTCATCGCGATGTTCCTGCTCACGCAGGTGTCGCCAGGCGAAATCGAGCTTCCTTACGCCGAATACTGAGCGCAGGCATCGATCGTCCGGGCCAAGCGAGGGCCGCATGTTCGAAGCCGGTCGGCGCGGCGGAGAGGGAGGGATTGCGGCTCGCGCGTCTTCGCTTCGCTGCGACTCCGAACCGTTTGGGTTTTTCCGCTCCTCGCATCTCGGCCCTGCCACGCATCCTTGCGGACGCGCATCATGGCGGAGAGGGAGGAAGAAAAAGTGATCAAATTAATCAATCATTTATGTGTCCATTGGAGCGCCAGCCACTACCTCAGCCATAACTTTGCGCGTGGTCTGCGGCGGTCTATTGCGGACTGACAAACAAAGGCTGGCTGTCTCTTTGACAGCTATTGGGCCGTTTCCAGACTGTCCGGTTTTGAGCCTGCGGACCATCAGACCGGACATTCGGCTAACGAACCAATAGCGGTAAATTCGATCACGATTTTTTCGCGACAATCTATGGCCTGCTGCTACCGGAACCCATCAACGCCGCTCGGACAAAATCGGTTCAAGACTGGTATCCTGAAGGATTAGCCGTAACTGCGCAGCCCGGTGTCGTCTGATCCTTCCGACGGAAGACGCGCGATCATTCTTCATGTTGGGTCGAAGATAAACAGACTGCAGCAGCCAACGCTCATCTCTCCACCCTAGGCTTACTGCCTCCTCGACCAGTCGTTGCGCGGACACATAATCTCCCAGCGATGCTGCAAGTTCTGCCAAGCGGACGCGTTCAGCCGGTTCTGGGTTCGATGCTACCGTGACAATCTTACCGCGCAGGAATGTTTCCAACACGCTCTTGTCGCCAGTCTGGCCCTGCAACGCAGCATTTTCGATATCGCAATAACCTCCACACTTTTCAAAGTACTCTCGTGCCGCGTTGTACCTTCCCAAGTTGATGGCTGCGCGACCTTGAAGTTGCAGTATAATCGGCGCGTCGCGATCGGAGCCCCTAACCGAACTCAATACTTTTTGGGCGCTTTGAGGCTCGTTTCTGCGAAGGTGAAAGCGCGCGACCTCGGAAATAACCACCGCTTGCCTAGGATTGAGTTCCATTGCCTTGTCATGCCAACTTGCAGAAGCTGGATGTCCGACGAGATCGAGTGCAAGCGCAATTTGAGTTTCCGCATATCTTGTTGCGCCGCCGATATTCTTCGCTCGCAGCTCCAGCTGCAGCGCATCGTAGATGTTACCCTGGATCAACGATGTGTAAGCGGCACTCGACAATGCAGAAGCGTTGTACGGATCTAGAGTATAGGCTTGACGGTAAGCCTGCAAACTCTCGTCAAGTCGGCCAAGCGCCCCAAGTGCGTAGCCATACGCCGCCCATGCATTGCTGTCCTCGGGGCGTTCCGCGATTAGCGCCTCAGCCAATCTTCGGGCTTCCGTTTTCATTTCCTGCGTCCCGCCGAACTTCGTAGCCGAGGTAGAGAAAGCGACGCTACGCTGGAGGCGAGCTTCGTAGTTTGAAGGGTCTTTTTCCAAGGCTCTGTCGAGAAGATCGATCGCGTTTTGCGTGTTTTCCGCTGTGTGCAAAGCTAGCTGATTGGTCGCTCGTCCAATCAATAATTCACTCGCAGTGTGTTTGTGGGTGCCGAGCTTCTCGTCGTCCTCTGTGTGATATTTCCCGATTAACGCGCTTGTGGCAGCCAACAGGCCAATCGAAGCAATTATTGCAAGAAGCAGGTGAGGGTGGGCAGCATCAGTTCTCGAGGAACCTTCTTCTTTGGGCAATTCGCGCATCGGCTCGACCTTCGCGGCCAGAGCATAACCTCTCGCCCTGACAGTGCGAATATAACGAGGCGCGATCGGATCATCGTCAAGAACCCGTCTTACAAGGCGAATTCTCTGCGTGAGTGTCTCGTCGCTTATATGGTCAGAGCGCCAAACCGATCTTGCGAACACTTCCGCAGTCACGGTTTCCGGGGCCTTTTCGACAAGTTCCAAAAAAACGTCGAAGCTCAGGCCCCTTAGCGGCAGCACCGTTCCATCGCGTACGACCGTGCGCGTTTCGGCGTTGACGGTCAGATCACCAACCAAGAAGCATCGTTGCTGCATGGCTGCCCACATAGCAAATACTGTCATTCAAAAAAGTTCAGGGAATTTCACCTGACACGTTTCGGGAAGCTGCATAGCCGAAAGCTTCAAGCGTCGCTGACGCGCTAAAGGGAATGGCCACAAATGACGAAACGACTAGTGACAATCGGCGCTGCAGCCGGGCATCTGTTTCTGCTCGCCGGGTGCGCGACATCCGTACTGCCTAACGCCTCGCAGGTTTATGAGGCACCTACCGGCCTGTGGGCGTGGTCGAGGGATACAGCTGCCGACGTGCGAACCGTGATGGTGCAACGTGAAGCGGACGGATATCAAACGCGTGTGGACGGAATGGACGTTCCCATGCGAAAGGTCGACGATATATGGCGTGCCGACCTTCCGAATGGGGATTGGCTCACTATCGAGCCTGCTGGCGCTGATGACGTTATTTCCGGCACCTACCTGCAACCGCAAATTGTCGAGGGTGTCTGGTACCAGAACATGGCGACGCGTTTCGCCTTGAAGCCGTTAGCGACCGATCCCTGGCGATCGACCGTGACCATACAGGCGCGCCCGCATCATATTTTCGTCGATTTCCATGACGGCGCGGAAGGTCGATCGGTAGCTGTAATACGCAATCCCGAAGCAAATGCCATCGGCGCGACATCCTACGCAGTTCACTCCGACGCTGATAAGGCCGAAGTGACGCTTATCGCGGGCGGAGATGATGGGCCACGCCTCCAATTCCGGGAGAACGATCGTGGCAAACTCGAACATGTCGAGACCGGACGCCTCTTTTCTCCAGCGACCCGGGAGATCGAGAGCCGTTATCGTAGCCGCACGAACGGTGCGGATGTTCGCTTCGAGCAGCCCCCTGTCCTCGACGATGGCTGGTCCGCCGCGAGCGCGGAAGAAGCCGGGTTCGACCGGGCGAAGCTGAATGCGCTTGTTGCCGAATTGGCGATGGCGGATCCGCGCGCCAGACGCCCGCAGCTTCTTCATTCGCTGCTTGTTTCGCATCGCGGCAAGCTGGTGGTGGAGGAATATTTCTACGGCCACGATCGCGAGATGCGCCATGACATTCGATCCCTGGGTAAGGTATTCGGATCGGTGATGATTGGCGCGCTGCGAGAAAATGGGACCCTTGTCGATGTCGACACGCCAATCGTCCGAGAGACGCTGGAGCAAGCCGGCCTGCCGCTCAACGATCCGCGCAAATCAAATATCACGCTTCACCACATGCTGACATACACCAGCGGGCTCGACTGCGCAGGCGACGACGCGTCTCTGGGCAGGGAAGATCGCATGTGGGGCCAGGAGGATGAGACCGATTTCTGGCTATTTACCGCGAAATTGCCCGTTCTGTATCCGGCTGGCGAGCGTTACGCCTACTGCTCGGGTAGCGCCAATTTGGTCGGCTCGGCCCTTGTTCGGCATGGTGGTAAGTCCGTGCACGCGCTATTCGACGAAATGATTGCGAAGCCGCTGGATTTCGGCCCTTACCACTGGGCACTTGCTCCGAACGGCGAAGGCTATCTGGGCGGAGGACCCTATATGCGACCCCGCGATGTTCTCAAGGTCGGTGCAATGTATGCGATGGGCGGACGTTGGAACGGGCAGCAAATCGTTCCGACGGACTGGGTGCGCGAATCCACGAGCGAATTCATCGAGATTTCGCCAGAGACCACGCGCACGACCCGGGAGTATTTCAACAACAATTATCCCGGTGGCACCCAAGGGTACATCTGGCGGAACGATATCGTTCGCGCAGGTGATCGGTCATACCAGTCTTACGAGGCATCGGGCAACGGTGGGCAGCTGTTGATCGTGGTGCCCGAACTGGAGCTGGCAGTGGCGATGACCGGAGGCAATTACGGCCAGGGGATCGTGTGGACTCGCTGGCGCGACGAGATCGTCGGGGGGATGGTCATCCCGGCGATGACCAGCCTCACAAACTAGCCTGTGCTCATGAGAGGGCTTGAAGAAGTCGAGGAGTGCGGCAGCTGTGACTTTTGATGCATGAACGCTTTTCTGGGATACAATTCGTGAGTTACAAACCTTTCATCTTGCTTATCGTAGTGGGCAGCTTGGCGGCTGTGGCGTTTGGTTCACCGGCAGTTGATGCCGTACCTCAACCAGCCCAGAACAAGGTCGAAACGGCCAATGCCACTCCTGTGAGCGAACCTTCGGCATACGTATTGAGAGACAGCGAGGTCCGCTCACTTAGCTCCGCGACCCTTGACCGGAGCTACAAGCTTCAGATCAAGCTTCCTCCCGGATATTCCGCGGCCGAAAATGCGGGCCATCGTTATCCCGTGATCTATTTCAACGATGCCACATATACGTGGCTGACGGCGGTCGGCGTGACCATTTTTCCGTTTCACACACAAGTTTATGAAAAAGCGATTTTGGTTGGCCTTAGCCATGCCGAGGGCGAGAAATCGCAACTGAGCCGGACACGTGACTACACACCTACCGACAGTCCGCGCACGCGCTACCCTTCGGGAGGCGCGAAACAATACCTCGCGTTCCTGAAGGACGAGGTGCTTCCCTTCATCGAAACCAATTATCGCGCCGATCCTGAACGCCGTATCCTGTCCGGGGTAAGTTACGGCGGCCTGTTCGGCGCGTATGCCCTGCTGGAAGAACCCGGTCTTTTTCAAGATTATATCCTGACGAGCCCGTCGCTTTGGCATAATGCGCGTGTCATGTTCGAGCTTGAAAAAGCTGCGTTCGCGTCCGGAAAAAACCTTACGGGTCGTGTGTATTTCGCCACCGGGGAAGCGGAAATTCCGGAGCGTTCGCCCGGTTTTCCGAACATGGTCGGAGATCAGAAGGATTTCGCGGCACGCTTGCGCTCGCGTGGATATGCCGGACTTCAGGTGCGTGACGAGATAGTAGAAGACGGCACTCATCTTACCACTTATCCGATCGGCCTTACCCGCGCGTTGCGCTGGATGCTGCCCGGCGAAAAACCCTATAGCGATTAAAAATTGGTCAGTGGGAAGATAACAATTCTCACTATCGATCCGTCGCATGATTGACCGGGACCGAAGTATGATCAGAGACCGTTGGAACAATTCGCGCTTGACCAGCCAGGCCATCGGCGTGCTGGCTTCGGCCGTGATGTTGGTAGGGTGTTCGCTCGGAACAACGCAAACAGCTCCTGCCGCAGTTGCTGAAGCCAAGGATCGCTACATTGCGATAACATTGGACGATGCCCCCCTTCCTGGCGGAGCCAGGGGCGAATGGGATCGGGCAGGTGCCCTTGTACGAGGGCTTTCGAAGTCGGGGGTGCAAGCGGCGTTCTTCGCTACCACCGGCAACTTCGAGAATGTCGATGACGGAGCCGAGAGGTTGCGGCGATATGGCGAGGCCGGCCACCTCATAGCCAACCACACTCATTCGCATCCATGGCTTTATGAGACCGATGCCTGGGTTTACCTTGCGGACATCGATCGTGCCGAAAGCCGCTTGGAAGGATTGCCCAATAGAAGACCCTGGTTCCGGTACCCCTTTCTCGATCAGGGACGTCGGGATTTCACGAAGCGTGCCATCGTGCGCGAAGGCTTGTCGAAGCGAGGTCTTCGCGATGGCTATGTGACGGCAGATACGTATGATTGGCACCTCGACCGACGCTGGAGCGAGGCTGTCAAACTTGGCCGTTGCATTGATAAAGAAAAGCTGGAGCAAACTTACGCCGACATGGTGGTCGATGCGGCGGAACACGCCCATTCGCTGGCAGAAGAATGGCTTGGGCAGCAGCCGGTCCACGTCCTGCTGCTTCACGAAAATGACGCAGCCGCCGCTTTTCTACCTTCAGCAATAGAGGGTTTGCGAAACGCTGGATGGACCATCGTCGGGCCGGACCGGGCCTATGCGGCGCCTTTGCGGCAACCCGTGACTGCGTTCACCGGAATGGGCAGGGTCGCATCGCTAGCGCAGGAAGCGGGGGCGAGAGGTGAAGCGGCGTTCGATCACTGGTCCGCTTCGGAAGAGGGAATAGATCAGCGGCTGGCATCACTGTTCGATTGCCATGTGATTGCGGAAGGGTGAATGGCTGATCTAGCGCCGCCGGCGCTTCTGTTAATCCGCTTGCTGGAAAAGGCCCGGTCGCGCGCGTCGAAGCGGGCCGATGTCCGGCGCGCCACATTATTGGGCGGATGGGAGCAATTCCGCGCTAGGAGTTGGGGAATTGCATCGGGAGTACACGGCGACCCCGATCCTGCGCTTTCACGCGCGAAAGTCATCTCTTAGCGATCTGGCGCCGAGAACGACTGCAAGCTTGACTGATTTGAACAATAGGCAGCTTTCGGGTCACAGATAGACTTTATTGATCGGCCGATTTTGGGGCGCAATGCTGACTGGCCGGTTTTGGGCCGATAGCGGATAGTCGTCTATTGGATGCCCAATGACGAAAGCGCCCCCCCAGAGTGCCACTCGCGGTCACGCAAACCGAGATCAACGATGAATAGCCTCATTAGGTATTACGAGATCTGTGCGCTTACTTTCGAGGCTCTTTGACCAGCTTATCTCGTTGCCAGGTCAGTTTTCTACTGGAAGGCTAGCGAGCGGGCGATCGAGCAGGTCGGAAATTATCCCGCGCAAATAATCGGCGAAAAGGTGCTCCTGGTCCAGCGCTTGCACGATACGCACCATAGGCACCCAACCGTTGGCTCCGTTAATGAAGATAACTGCTCCGTCGCGGCTTTCGGGTGAAAAATAGACCAGCGCAATTTCGCCGCTGTCGCTTCCGCTGTGAAAAACGACATCATGATCGGGATAGCGGTTGACCTGCCAACCGATCGAGTGGCCGGCTGCTTCAGGGCAGACCCTCGTTATGGTGTCCCGACAATAAGCGTTCGGAGCAGACAGAACAGAGGTCAAGATCTTGCTCCTGACAGCATGATTTTCAGAATCCGCGATAACGGCCTCAAGGAAGCGCGCATAGCCTGGGACGGTTGCAAGCAAGTCATCCGCAGCAGAGTCCGAGATATTCGCCGACAGATTGGCATTGGTCTCTTCGATAGAGCTCCACTCCCCATTGCCGGTCATCGGGCGATTGAGGCGCCCGTCCATCCACGGCTCGATACGGCCGGTGGAGATGCCGGACAGCTCCCAAGGTTCGAGAACGTACGAGCGAGCAAGGCTGGTATAGTCGCTTGCAAGGAGCGCGGCGGCATACTCAGCCGCGAGTTCGATCCCGGCTCCCGAATAGCTGAAGCCAGTACCGGGCGCGAAATCGAATGCCAGCTTCCCATCGTCGTAGCTGTAGGGCCAGTTGCGAAGACCCGACGAGTGGGACAGGAGAAAACGCGGTGTAAGGGTTGCGAACCGGGGATCGGAGGCGAGATCATCGTTCGAGATGGTGTCCGCGATCCGGGCGTCGAGATCGATCAATCCGCGATCTTCGAGTTCGATATATAGCTCGGAGACGACCGTCTTGGCCACCGAAGCGGTATTGAAAACGGACTGAGCATCGATCGCCTTACCCGGCTCCTGTTCGCCGTAATACCAAGTTCGAGCGACCTTCCCGTCGTCGATCATGGCAATCCCGACCCCGGCTATACCTTCGCTTTCGATCAGATCCGGCACCAGACCGTCAAGTTCTATGGATAGCTTGCTTTCGGGCGGTTCTGGCGGGATCGTCGCGCAACCGGCGAGCAGCGGCAACGCCAGTGCCAAGGCGAGAAATCTGGTCATTGGAACATTTCCCTTTCGCAAGACGCAGGTGCGCTGATTTCCCGGGGGGCCATCGCCTGCCCGCGCAACGGCGCAGTTCATCGTCACATCCGTTTCAACCTTGCTACCCACCTGGAAGGCAATCGTGCCTGTTTGATGGAACCCATGTTTTTCGTAGAACCGGATGGCGCGGGAATTGCCCTCCCAGACACTTAGCCCGATACTTTGCGCGCAACGATTGGTTGCTTCGCTGTTCGCCCATTGCATCAGGGAGGCGCCAAGTGAGGAGCCGTAGAGTTCCTGTCGAACAAAGATCTGTTTGAGTTCCAGATCGCCTTCGAACTCGCCCGTTGCCGGACCGAGTTTGCAGTAGCCGACCATTCGGCCGTCGACCGTCGAGGCAATCTGGAATGCATAGGCCGCATCCTCCCACTCACCGCGTATTGCGGCGGGTGCGAAGACCTGTTCTGCAAAGCTGGCCAGATCGTCCGGTTCGTATTGATCGCCGTGGCTCTCGGCGAAGGTCTCTGCCCCCAACCGCGCCAGGTCATCAATATCTGCCGCAGTCGGCTTGCGCAAGGTTATCCTGTCCTGATGGGCGGGTTTGCTCATCATCCCATCTCTCCCAATGACTGGAAAAGCGTCGTGGCGACAGGATCGAGGAAAGCGTCGGCGCACGCCATCCTCGCAAGCTTACCTTGCCGCGAAAGATCATTAAATCTCCGCTGCAATTCAGTTTCCTTCTTTTGGCTGGGTGCGCGTGCTGGCGCATCGCCTGGTATCCTGGTCATCGAATCCGCCACTCGTTCGCCCTGCCTCGCCGTCGACCAGCCAGTGTGAAAACCAGTCGACATTCGATTGCATGACGTGTCGCTGCGAAGAGGGGGTCATGATGAGATGTCCCTCGCCCGGATAAATCATGGCGCGCGAACGAGCAGCCGCCTCGGTCGGCATCGCGGCACTCAGCGCTATTGGTTGGCTTGAGGGAATGCTGTCATCCTGACCGCCATGCTGAAACATCACCGGAGTGCGAATGGTTCGAGCGGAATTCAGCGGTGATCGAAGCGCCGCGATGCGTTGGCTCGAGGGATTATCTTCCGGGAAGAAGTTGTTCAGATAACGTGACTGTAGGCTGTCGCGTATCAAGGCCTCGATATCCGAAATTCCTGCGCCGCTCGATGCGGCGACGAACGCATCGGTTTGCGTGACAAGCCAGTTGGTCAGATACCCGCCGTAACTCCAGCCCATGATCCCCATGCGCTTGGGGTCGGCTACACCGTCGGCCACCAGTTTCCCGACGCCCGCCAGAATGTCATCGCAATCCTGGCCACCCCAGTCCAATTGAATGGCCTGCTGGAAATCGAGGCCATGTCCGAGACTGCCGCGCGGATTGGGCATGAATATCGCCAGCCCGCGTCCGGCCATCACGTGTATAGGATATGGCGCTGTCTGGCTTGGGAAGGGCTGGCTCCCGAATTGCGGGAAATAAGCCTCCGTAAAGACCTCGCCGGGCCCGCCATGCAGATACACGACCGTCGGGTAGGGAGGTTCCGCCCCGGTTGGAACGAGCAACAGTCCTTCAATTGTCCGACCATCCGACGCGACCCACTCGATCGGCCGCAAGTCGCCTGCCGGTCGGGTGGCCACATGTGCGTTGAAATCGGTTAGCAGTCTGGGTGAAGAAGTTTTCTCGGCGGCCGGAAATTCCCATATTTCGTCGGGCCTTTGGCGAGTCTGGCCAATTGCATACACATGCCGACCCCGTTCCACAAAGTCGGTTATGGCGATGCCCTGCGGGCTTGAAGGCCGAAACTCTCCTGATTCCAGCGCAAGTTGATAGATCCGGCGTTGTACGCCGATCGCCGACGCGAAGAGGAGGCTGGTGCCGTCGGCCGACCAACGTATGTCGGAACCGCTTGGGAAATGCGGGTACTCGCGGATCGCGCCGGTCGCGGCGTCAACGACCGAGATGCTCGGCGACCCGGCCCAGTCATTCGCGCCGCGATCGGTCCTGAATGCAATAGATCGACCGTCTGGCGACCATGTAGGAGCAAAGTCCTCTCCAGGCCGCCGGACGAGGTCGGTCACTTCGCCGGTTTGCCGATCGACAAGCAGGATGTCGCGCAAGTTTTCCCGATCGTCGGACCGTACGACTACCGCGATGAACCGGCCTTCCGGCGCTGGTCTAATCTTCAGGAGCTTGGCGATCCGCGCTATTTCCCGCGACTGTCCCGATGCCTGGTCAATCTCGCACAAGGCAACCTTTCGGACCTGCGAGCGTTCTGGCCCCATCGCAATCGCCGACCGTCGTGAAGAGCACGGAATTCGGGGTATGGCGGAAGGCACCGACGCCCAGAGGCGCATCGCTGATCGGTCCGAGCAGGCGGCCGTCGCCGTGCTGCAGGTAGATCTGCGTGCCTTTGCTCGTGGGCAGCAGGAAAGCGAGTTCACCGGTTCCCGACAAGCGCAAGGAGGACGCCTCCGGAGGCACGGAGCGGACGAACTCAGGCTCAGCCGATCCGTCGACGACCCAGACTTCCTGCTCGAAACGGTCGGCGCCTTCGTCTGCTCTTGAAACGATGAAGTATGCGCTGCCTCCCTCTTCCGCCCATGCCAGGTCGGATAAGGAACGGATCGCCATAACGTCGTCGACCGAGGTCGATGCATGTGCCCCGCCGGTACCTGCCAGAATCAAGGTCGCGGCGGTGATTGCCACCATTGATCGCAACACCGGCCTGCTCACTGCTGATAGTCCTCGCCATATTGATTGGCATTCCAGATTTTCCGGAGGAGCTGTGTCAAGGTTCGGCGCTCAGCTTCGTCCAGACACTCGATCTGGGTGCGGGCTGTTGCCAAACGTGTTCGCAACGCCTTTTCCGATGCCTCTATGCCACTCGAAGTAAGTTGAGCGGCTTTCGATCGCCGATCGCTTTCGCTGCTGATCCGTTCGATCAAGCCACACTTTTCCAGGCGATCGAGAGCCGCCGTCATCCCGCCTGAGGTCAGCGGAATGGTTCGCAGCAGATGGCCTGGCGCCAATCGGTAAGGAGGGCCGGACCGGCGCAACGTCGCGATGATGTCGTATTCGCTGTAGTTGCGGAAATGAGGCCTTAGCGCGGCAGCAGCTTCAGCCTCCATTCGTCCGCCCACCAGAGAAAGCCGACCAGCCACGGCCAGCCCGCCAAGGTCGAGGTAAGGGACCTCCACGCGCCATTCAGCGACAAGCTGATCGACGAGATCCGACTTTCGCTCGTCGGGCAGTCCTGACGAAAATTCGGCCATGGCGGCTCGCTAGACCTAAGATATCTTGCCATCAAGATATCTTAGGTCTAGCTTTTCGTCAGATGTCGGCGATGAACGGGTTCAGGCAGCCTGCTTCACACCGATCGCACCGGAGCGGTTGCCCTACGTTATCGAGATCAGATCGGCGTCGATCAGCCGCGCTAGAACCTTCTGGTAGAGCTCGTTGCCACCTTCGCCGTTGGTAAGGATAACGATGCCACGACCGCTCGCGGGATGGCCGATCATGAAAGACATGAAGGCCCTCCCGTTATTGCCGCTGTGATAGAAGTAGCGACCGGTCTCGTCGCTCTCTATCCCGATGCCCATTCCTCCCGGCAGATCCTCGTGCCACCGCTTCGTATGCGGCGAGAGCATCATGTGGCGTGTCGGTTCGGAGAGCTTCCAGGCTGCCGGAGCCTGCCCGTCCATCAGCAACATCATGAACTTCGCATATTCGACGGCGTTCGCGCGGATGCTTCCCGGAACACCGGCATCAACCATGGTGGGCTGGCTCATGGCGATGCGCCCGTATTTTTCGTATCGCGGCTGTGCAGGGTAAACCACCCGCAGCGCCTCGCGCCAATCATCCATGTCCCACCGATCGATGGCGCGCCCCCAACGGGCCTCCATCACCTGCAATGCACCGCCGAAGCTATCCTTGTGCCGTCGTATGGTTTCGAGCTTCCCGGTGTCACCGTTCTTGCGGTGCCCGTCGGCGAGGCGACTGTCGATTTCGGAGCGCCAACCCAACCATGCATCGATCCCGCCAGGCCTGAAGATGTAGCTTTCCAGAAGTTGGGTAGTGGTTCGATCGGTGATCTGCTCGACCACTTCCTGTAGCCACATGAAGGCTTCGCCAGAAGAGGTCTCCCCGGTCCCAGGCTCGAACTCCGGTATCATCGCATCTGCGGTGCCGGGTTCGAATTCGCGCCAGTTCGGCAAGCCGGTCTGGTGCGTCAGCACATGACGAACCGTAACCTCCTTGAGCCACGGGTGATCGGGATAGTCGTAGGGAATAGCGTAGTCCGACAAGCGATCGTCCAGACCGATCCGACCCTGGTCCACCATTTGCAGAACGAGATAGGCGAAGACAGGCTTCGAGAGCGATGCGACTTCGAACAACGTCGCATCGACTACAGGGGAGCCGGTGTCGATCGACGTCACGCCGTAATTGCGATGCCAGGCCACCTTGCCTTGGTCCAACACGGCGATCTGCATGCCCGGCACACCGGATTGGCGGTGCAGTTCCTCGATGTCGCGCAGGGCAGCGGCGTCTGGAATCACGAGCCCGCACGTGACTCAGATGCAGGTGCTGCCAAGCTCTCGGCTGCAGCCTCTTGGGCATTGGCGATCGCCGGCAATGCGATTTGGCCACTTGCCGCTGCCAAGGCCAGCCCACCCAGAAGCCATTGTTTTCCCATCATACCCCGTCTCCTTATTACATCTGTAAAACAATATCGGTTTACACGTGTAAAAATCTGGACGTCAATCGATATCCGCACGGATTGACGAAAAAAATTACATCTGTAAAATAACCGGCGTGCAGCCGACCGTGAAAATCAGCGAGGCCGAAAGCCAGATCATGGCCGCTCTTTGGGCGAAGGGTCCGATGGGTGCCGACGAAATAGCGGCGGAGGTGGGCATTGAAGCCGGTTGGTCCGAGGCGACCGTGCGCACGCTGATCAACCGCCTGATCAAGAAGAAGGCGATCGTGACCCAGCGCGAGGGACGGCGGGCGCGATACCATCCAATCCTGTCGCGCGATGATTATGTCACCGAGGAAACGCAGACCCTATTGAACCGCCTGTTCGAGGGGCATCTCAGTCCGTTGCTCGCGCATTTTTCGGAGAAAGGATCTTTGCGGGAGGACGAGATCGAAGCCCTGAGAGCCATCGTCCAGAAAATGGAGCCGTCGCAAGGCGGTCGAACGGCCGATGCTCCCGGCGAGTGATTTTGCATTTCTCTTGCTGAAGGTGAATATCGCGATGGCTGTGACCGTCGCGATCGTGGCTCTGGTGCGCCCGATCGCGTTAGGTTTGCTCGATCCGGAAACGGCCTATCTGCGTTGGCTTCTTGTTCCGGCGGCGATGGTTGCCGTTCTGGTGCCTCGAACCGAAACTGCGCCTACTTTCCTCGTTCTTCCAACCTTGACCGATGTCATCCCTGCAGATGTCGTGGTCGGCGCAACGGGTGATCCAAAGGCAACTGCTCTGCAGCTTCAGGCACAGCAGTGGTCGACCGAATTGATCATTCTCGGTGCATGGGCGCTCGGCGTACTCGCGGCGTTAGCTATTGTTGCGATAGCGCAGCGCGAGTTTCGCCGATCATTGGGCCGGACAGAGGCGGCGAACGATTATGGTGATGATGTCCATCGAACCACGCGCGAGATTGCCGGCCCTTTCCTGATCGACATCCTCAATCCCCGGATTATCATCCCGCGAGATTTCGAGGACCGCTATGATGGCGGTGAGCGGAGCCTCGTTCTCCTGCACGAACGATTGCATCGGCGCCGATATGATCTGCACGTACTCTATCTGACCGCAGGCATCGTCTGCCTATGCTGGTTCAATCCGTTGGCCTATTTCGGCTGGAACCTCATTCGCCGTGATCAGGAGCTCGCATGCGATGCGGCGGTCGCGCGCCTCAGGCCGGACAAGCGAAAAGCCTATGGCTTGGCGCTTCTCCGGACGGTCGAACGACAGCGACGTTCACCATTGGCCTGCACACTGCACAAGAAAAGCGCCATCGGCGAGCGTATCGGGCAAATCAGCAAGGCCCCGGTCGGCGCGTTGCGCAAGGCATTGGGCCTACTGGTCGTACTGTGCCTGGTAGGAGCGGGATCGGCTCTCGCCTGGACCGAGCAACCCGTGTCGAGCCGACAACCGGCCATGAGTACGGACGATGTACGCTTCCTTGCTGCGCAGGCCCGCCTGAGATCGACCGAGGGCTCCCGCACGGTCACTGTCGCATCGCCAGACAAGATTGTCATCCACGGCGCGATGATCGTGGAATTCATCGCAAGCGATCGCTTGGACATGATTATGGAGTACGGCAGCGGAATATCCATCGATCCGGGAATGGATGTGTTGACCATTGAAGGGGGCACGTCGCTCCGCGATGCCGCATGTTCGCCGGACGGCTGGCCTACCGGAACACCGGTAGTCAGGCTTCGAACCTCGCAGCGTGTAAAGTTCGAACTCTACGGCGCCATCTACCTGCAAGGCTCGGATGTGGACGACCTTGCCATTACTGCTGGCGATTGCTCAGCGACCTTGATCCCCGGTCGCATCGAAGATCTCTCGTTCATCGGCGCTGGCGGCTCGCGCAGTTTTTTCGGCGAGATTGGCGACATCGCGATAATCTTGCGTGATTCGGCAACCCTGAGCGCAGTCGATGGCGGTGAGAACGCGCAAATCCAGCTGCTCGATACCAGCTTCTTATCCATCAGCCGGGTAGACCAACGTAGTCGGATCGATGCGCAGTCGGGATCGATGGCGGACATCGGTGCGGTTGGCGCCCGATCGTCCTTGATCGCGAGCAGGGCCGCCAGGATCTTGGCAAGCGAGCTCGGAGAGACTGCGAGTGTGCAGGCCGTGAACAGGGCCCGTATCGTCCTCGATCATCAATCGGATGACCTCGCTTCGACAACTCGCGACGCTGGCGAAATTGTCGCAGCGCCCGGATCAGTTGCGAAGGAGCGGGGGGCACTGGCTGCAGCCAAGCGCATCGCTAGGTGATCGACGCGAGGGCGAGGTAATTTCTAGGCCTTGATGACGTGATCGGACATGCGGGAGGTGCCCCTCAAGTTTTCCCTCCAGCTAGGGCGCCCAGCTCCTGTCCTAATCTCTCCGAACCGGATCATCCGGACGATTGCAGCTCTTCGCACCTATTGCGCAGCGGGCTTTGTCGTACGAACGGAACGGCTGACGAACGGCGAAAGCTTGCTCAATCACTCAAAATTGCAGGTCCTCGCAAATTAAGGTTGGTCACGGAAGGGCTGGTGACCACCAAACAAATCGAATTTTCTCGTCCGCTTTTGCTGTGAATAATTCGATGGCGATATTACTGAAATGAGGGCGCGAAGCAGACATACTGGCCAGGCTGTACCGCCATCGTTAGAGTGCAAATGAACCCCCCGGAGTTTATTGAACCTCTAGCTACATGTCTCAACCAATTGCACCGTGGTCGCCCTTTGAAGGTCGGAACGCTATTTTTCCAGCGGGCGAAAAGCGCTGATCGCAGCGTTCGGTGATCTTGTTCAATCTCGCGCCGGTTTTCCCGCGAGAGAACTTCCAGAAATATTTGCCGCCGCTAAAGACGATGGAGAGAACGACGCGGCGCGCGATATGGTCCGGCTCGATGCAGAAATGATGACAAGAGCAATCGCTTCCGGTCGCCTCATGACTTATGCACGGCCGCTGGGCGGTGGCGAGATTGAACCGATCGACGCTGGCAAGTGGAAGGTGGACGACCCGCTCCCGCGCTTTGCGACTGGAGCGTTGAACCTTGAGCAATGGGCCGATCTTGATGCTCTGCCAACGCACCGGTTGTTCGTCGACTCCGAAGGATTCGATTGCTGGTTGGCAGATTTGAAGCCGCTCAGCCCACTTAGCAGCCGTCAGATCGAAGAGATTGTCGATCCTCAACTGCGAGCCCGACGCTCCGTGGCAGCACGGAAAGTGCAAGCCAGCAGCGCGAGTTCAGATGATGAAGTGAACTCCGTGACCATCTCATCCGACCCTCCCGGCGTGGGCCCGGTGCTTTTGACGATTCAGGAAGTAAGCGAACTGACTACGCGCAGCAGATCGACCATTTATCAAGCCGAAAAGGACGGGGTCTTCCCTCAGCGTCTGAAGCTGGGCTCGAGTTCGCGCTGGAAGAAAAGCGAAGTGCTGGCCTGGATCGAAGAACAAGCTTCACGGCGCGAGCGCTCCTAACGCCTCTTTCGTCGCGGACTGTCGATAATCTCTTCAGGCGAAATTGTCCCTTCCATGATCATGTCTGCCCAAAGCTGCGCCAGTTCTCGCCTTCGGTCCATGTAAGCGGCTCGGTTGTAACGCAGTTCGCTGGCACTCATGCCTTTCGGGGTGTGGGCGAGCATGAGATCGATGATCATACGGTCGGCCAGTAACCAAACATCGCTGCCGAGCTCTCGCTCCGCCCGCTCGTTCATAACTGTCGAGAAACTGGAGCGCCAGCCGTGCGGAACATGGCGTCCCTTTTATCCCTCGCGGTTTTACAGATAGCCAAGCGTATTCTCGCTGATGGGCTTCAGCCCGGAGCGGGCGCCGGGAAAGACGAACGGCGAGCGCCGTGTAAGCCAACGAACAGCCCGCAGCGCTTCGACCGCATGGGTAGACAAAGGTACGGGGTGATCGAAGGCCTCGTCGCTGCGCAATTGCAACTCCTGCTTGATCTTGCTTGCCGGCACCTTCCAAAGTGCGCTGCTAGTCTCGCCTTCTAGATTACCCCAGTCCACGCCCGCAATGTCGTCCCATTGCATATACCGGACCATACCGGGCCTCTGCGCGGTCACGGCCAGCACCCGGGCCGCCAGTCTGTTCACCGGCGATGCCCCAGCACGGTCAATATCCGCGATCATGGTCCGGATGTCTTGGACGTCGAGCAAGGCGGGATAACGTTTGGCAGGTGGAAGCGGCTTCAGTGCATCTTTGATATGGGTCGCGGGGTTCTCGAGCTTCGGCGCCTTCCGCATTCGCGTAGCGATAGATTGCAGCCACCCGCTGCTTGATCCTTCTCGCCGTTTCTATCGCGCCGCGGTTTTCGATTCTCCGAAGAATTGATAGCAAAAGCGGCTTATCGATCTCTGCCATCGACATTTCACCGAGGTGTGGGAAGATATACCGCTCGAAGACTCGTGATTACTTCTTTGGCGTGGACAGGCTTCCAGCGATCTATCTGAAGCGCGTGCCATTCTCTGGCAGCTTGCTCGAAGGTTTTCGTATCCTCGGCATAGCCCAACAGCCTGGCGCGCTTAACGACGTGGCGAGGATCTCGGCCCTCTCGTAGGACTTTCTTGGCTGCGTCCCTCTTCTCGCGGGCTTCGGCTAACGAGACATCGGGGTATGCTCCCAAGGTAAGTAGCTGTTCCTTCTTGCCAACCTGATTTTTGAAACGCCAGCTTTTGTGGCCGGTGGTGGACACGTGGAGGTACAACCCTCGACTATCGGAAAGCTTAGAAGGATTTGTCTTTCGCCCTCGCAGCCCGCACCGCTTTGTCCGTCAGCATCCGATACCCCCAACGCTCTTGCCTTGTTACCCTCAATTTACCCCCACTTGCAGTTGGCTAGGGCTGGATTAGGCCGGACGACGTAGGAGTCGCAAATGGCGCAATTGTAAAGATTTCTGCGCAATTTTGGCGGTGATTGGAAGGCCTCGCAAAGGCCGGTGGCGGAGGAGGGATTCGAACCCTCGATACGGTTGCCCGTATACTGCATTTCGAGTGCAGCGCATTCGACCACTCTGCCACCTCTCCGCGAAGATGCCGGTGTGCCGGGCATTGATGCCCTCAGCCGAAGCGAGCGCGGCCATTAGCGGCGTGCCCACAGATTGCCAACCCCTTTCGGGCGACGAAACGGGGGACGGGGCGCGCGCGCAGGCTTGCTATCGTGATGCGCCGCACCATATTTTACGCATATGGACACCGCTTCCTTTTTCTCCGCCCAGGCCGGTCGCACCTTGAGTGCGCCGCGCTCGATCGCCACGCGTTTCGCCATCGGCGATGTGGTGCGCCACAAGGCGTTCGACTTTCGTGGAGTAATCTTCGACATCGATCCGGTCTTCGCCAATAGCGAGGAATGGTACGAGGCGATCCCGGAGGACATTCGCCCGCATCGCGACCAGCCGTTCTACCACCTGCTCGCAGAAAGCGACGAGAGCGATTACGTCGCCTATGTCAGCCAGCAGAACCTGGTAGCCGATGCTTTGGCAGGTCCGGTCTCGCACCCGGAAGTGCACCAGTATTTCGAGCAGTTCGAAAACGGCCGCTACCGGATGCGCACGCGCCTGACGCACTAGGCAGTTTGGCGACGGTCTGCGCTGAATAAAGTTGGGGCCGGACGGTTAGACCATCCGACCCCGCTCCCATGACGAATTCAGGGCTAGATGACCCGCCGCAGGAGTAACCTTTGCCGCGTCGCAGACCAGCGTCTGGCCTAAACGATGCTCGGCAATACGCTTCTTGCCCCGTCAGTAGCTGTGAGAAGTTAACGAGCCGTAGGCGCGATCATCGATTGTTTGTCTCGTGTACACGCAAGCCGATGACGAAAGCGGAGCCGGGCGGTCCGTTTACGCCTGGTGCGGTCGTTTCAGACACTTCGCGCAAGCCCTCTTCGCTATCGATCAGGCAATGGCCGGGATAGAGTGCCGGGCCGGTATGTCACGCCGAGGGCACCCTTCGATAAGACGCGATCTTGGGAATTTTCAGTATTTTGCCAGCCGGATTGCGTCGCACCGAAGCGCAATCGGCATCAGGTGGTAAGCGATTCGCAATGTGCCGCCGGAAAGGAGCCTGGCGCATGTGTACCGGCAGCAGCGGGTTTAACATCGTGTCGCGAAGGCACGGCATGATTACGAGCACGTTTGCGATTTCTTAAGGATCGAGCGAGGCCGGATAGGCTTGTTTCCGATCCGCGCGCACACGCGATCCTTGGTTAATGTGGCGATAATTTCCGTTTACAAATTAAGCATATACGTAAACCGAACCGCATCTCTTCCTCCCTAGAACGATCGCCACAAGGCCCGATAAGTCCATGGGAGGACCTTTACAGATGTCACATACCTACAAGCTCTCGACAGCAATCGTTGCGATCGCTGCCGTGCTGGCTGCGCCCGCAGTTGCGCAGGATGCTCAAGGTGACACCGTCACGGCGCAGTCCGGAGAGTCGACCGACACCGAGGCCTCCTCGCTGGAGAACGATGCGCCCGTCATCTCCTATTAGAGCGATGTCGATCCGCTGTATGGCAACATCGATCCTTTCTACGGCACGATCGGCGCGTTCTGGGACGACATCAGCCCGTTATACGGCACGATCGGCGCCTTTTATGGCAATATCGAGCCGTTCTGGGGCGACATCGGTCCGTTCTACGGCAATATCGAAGCGTTCTGGGGCAACATCGGACCGTTCACGCAGGCCGAGCTTGCAGCCATCGGCGACTTCTGGGTTCAGACGGCAGAGCTCTTCCGTCAAACCGATGCGACATGGGCTGCGCTGCAGACTTCGTCGGGCGATCCTCTCGTCGCAGCGTCGCTGACTGCACAGCTTAGCGTCCAGCTTGCCGACCTGATTGCCACTTCGAACGCCCAATGGGGAAGCGCGGTAGAGCAGGCGAGCGGGGACAGCTTCGATAGCGCATTCGTCGCACCGATCCTTGCCCGCCATGGCATCGATCTCGACGATCCGGCATCGCTTGCGGCACTATCGGCCAGTCAACGTTCGACCTTCTTCCTCGACTGGCATGACAGCCTGATGGCCTATTCGGGCGTCGATCACGTCGACCATTGGATGGGCGCTATCAATTGGGCACCTCCGATTACGCAGATCCAGGGTTCGACCGGTCGGACCGTAATCGGCATTCTCGATTCCACCATCACGGGTTCGGGCGACCTGGCCGACAACGTCATCAGTGCGACCGGGAACCAGAGTTTCGTCGGCGGCCACGGGGCAGGCGTTGCCAGCCTCATGGTAGCGGCACACGACGGTCAGGGCGTGATGGGCATTTCGCCCAATGCCCGGGTCGTTTCCCACAATCCGTTCGACGCAACCGAAACCGCATCCTGGCAGGACGTCCAGTACGGCATCGAGATGCTGATCAACCAAGGATCGAGCATCGTCAATCTGTCGCTGGGCGAGGCTGGCACCGTTCTTTCCAGCGATTGGCGCGATGTGTTCGCAAGCTCGTCCATCGCTGCGCATAACGGCGATACGGTCTATGTCTTGGCTGCAGGCAACGACGGTATCGTCCAGACCGCCGATATCGACTGGACCGGTGCGGAAGATACCGACTTCATTCTCGTCGGATCGATCTCTCCCGATGGCGCGATTTCGTCCTTCTCCAACCAGCCAGGCACGGCGTGTTTGCTGATCGGCGGCGCGTGCGGCGCAAATCTGATGGACCGCTTCATCGTCGCTCCGGGCGAGCTCATCCTCGTCGATGATGGCCTTGGCGGCACGGTTCGCCGCAGCGGCACGTCCTTTTCGGCACCGCTGGTGTCGGGCACGATCGCCCTGCTGCATGACCGCTGGCCCTGGCTTGCCTATCATTCCGACGCCAGCGTGGAGATCGTTCTTCGCTCGGCCCGCGATCTTGGCGCTCCGGGCGTCGATGGGGTCTACGGCGTCGGCATGCTGGACGTGGTCGCATCGCAATCGCCGCTCGATTTCAACGCGATGACGTTCACGATGTATCAGCGCAGGGGCAACCGTTTTCGCCAAAGCAGGCACAGCGCGACAACCCTGTTCGATTGGGGTGTCCCGGCATGGTGGAATACCGATGACGTGTTCTTTGCCATGTACGAAGAGGTGGGCGATACCTACCGCGATTTTGCAGTTCCAATGTCGAGCTACACGACCGGCAAACGGACGAATGTCCTGGGTGGTGGGTACCAGCGCCTGCAAGACTTCGTGTCCGACCGTTTCGCCCGCTGGATCCGCAGCCGCGGTGCCGACAGCAATGGCGACGGCGTTGCCGGCATCAGTCAGCTCGCCACCGGCGCGGTGCGCCAAGCTGGCACGTGGGATCTCCAGTACACCTCGGCCATGCCGCGCGTGACCGATGAGGGCGCGATCGATCCGGTTCATACCGAGATGACACTGACCGACCCTAGCGGCCGCTTCGGTTTCGATATGGGATACGGTCAGGGTGCGCTTGCGCTGTCGGGAGAGCGTTTCGGCGTCATCAGCGATTTCGACCGCAGTCATGGCGGCGCGAACCCGGTTCTGGGTTTTGCGTCCGGCGAGTTCTTCACCTCGGCCAGCATGGCGCTCGCAACAAACACCAGCGTGCGGATCGGCTATACCGAAAACCGCCAGGACCTGAGCGATCTGGGCGAGACCGGTCCGCTCGATCGGTTCCTGCACTCGGAACTCGGCGCGCATGAAGCCCATGCGTTCACGGCCGGGATCGAGCAGAATGTCGCGCGCGGCGTATCGTTCAATCTCCAGTACACCGACCTGAGCGAAGACGACGCGCTTCTGGGCGTGCAGAGCGGCATTGAGGGCCTGCTGGATGCAGGATCTCGGACCCAGGCCGTGACACTGTCCGGGACGCTCGCTCTGGGTGCACGCACGCACCTCGACATGTCCGCGACGGCCAGCAACACCATGCTCGACGAAGGCCAGATGCTTTCGAGCGAGACCGGCGCTTTGGGTACGGCGGCACAGATCGCCGTGACGCGCCGCGGCCTCTTCGATACGCAGGACAGCCTGCGCGTGACGTTCGGCCAGCCGCTCAATGTGGAACGCGGCGAAGTCCAGTTGCATTCGCTGCAGGTCATCGACCGCGAGACCGGCGAGCGCGGCATGGTCGCGCAGTCCATCGGGATCGAGACCAAACGACGCGTGATGGGCGAATTGGTCTACGCCTCGCCGGTCTTCGAGCGCGGTGAATTCGGTCTGTTCGGCCGCTTCGTCAGCGAAGGTGTCGACAGCGAAGGCGACGGCGTGATGGCCGGCGCAAACTTCGGGCTGCGTTTCTAAGGGATTTGGAAACGCAGGCTGGGTTATCGACACTTACCGATATGCGGGATCGCACAAGAATGAACGGGGGATTTCGCATGGCCAACCTTGGTAAGCGAGCAGCGATTGCTTGCGCCATAGCGCTTGCTACGCCGGCTGCGGCATGGGCACAGACGGGCGATATGCCGGCAGCGGCAGAACAAAAGCTTGCCGATGCCAAAGCCGCGATGATGGCCGATTCCGCCGAGGCGCTGCGTCTGGCGCGCGAAGTCGGCAATGAAGCATCGCAAGATACCGTCCAGGCGCGCCGCACGCGACTGACGGCGCAATGGCTGCAAGCCGAAGCGCTTATCCGCCTGAACCGTCAGGACGAGGCGCAAACGATTGTTTCCGCGGCATCGGAAGAAGCCGCCGCAAGCTTCGCCAGCGAGAAGATCTACGCCGACCTGCTGCGCTCGCAGGCCTCGCTCAACGCGCTGGGCGGCAATTACGGCGAGGCCCTGTCTTCCTTCCTGGAGGCCCATGACCGGTACAAATCGCTGGGTGATACGCGCAGTCAGGCGATCATTCTTCAGAACGTAGGCTCGCTGTACTCCGACGCGCGCGATTTCGAGCGGGTCATGCGCTATTATCGCCAGGCCAACGACACGCATTCGGGCGATCCGGCGCTCTCGCTCTCGGCGCACAACAATATCGGCAATGCGTTGAAGGAGCTCGACAAGTTCGAGGAAGCCAAGGCCGAGTTCGAAACGGCACTGGTTGTCGCGGTGGAGATGGGATCGCCCATGCTCGAAGCGCGCATCCTGACGAACATCGCTTCGACCCAGCTTCATCTGGAAGACTATGCCGGTGCCCGCGAGACCATCGAACGCAGCGCCAGGCTGGCCCGCGCCGATGCGCCGTCATGGCTGCCCTTCGTCTTTGGCGTTCGCAGCCAGATCAATCTGGAAACCGGCGATCTTGCCGGCGCAAGAGCAGATATAGAGCGAGTCTTCGCAGACCAGGACTTGACCGCGACGTCCCCCTATTTCCGCGATTTCCACCACACCGCTCACAAGGTCTACACCGCGAGCGGCGCCCATGCGGATGCCATCGACCATTTGCAGGCTTATTACCGCCTCGACGGCAAGGCCCGCGACCTGTCGGCAAGCGCCAACAGCGCACTGCTGGCCGCGCGCTTCGATTCCGAAAATCGCGAGCTTCGTATCTCCAAGCTTTCCGCTGAGAACCAGGCCAGCGAAGCGCGGCTGGCCAGTTCGCAGAACAAGGTCATCATGCTGTCCGCAAGCATCGTGCTGTTTACTGCAGCGCTGCTGGCCTTGCTGTTTGCCCTCAAGGCATTGAAGCGCAGCAAACGCGCCATGACGACTGCCAACGAAAAGCTGACATATGTCATCCAGCACGACGGCCTGACCGGCCTGCACGCCCGCGATTATTTCCATAGCCTGCTTCAGGAGCAGACCGTGTCGGTCAAGGCATCGGGCGAGAGCGGCGTGCTGATGCTGATCGATCTCGATCGGTTCAAACAGGTGAACGACACCTATGGCCACGTCGCCGGCGACCACTTGCTGGTCAGGACGGCCGAACGGTTCCGCGAGGCTGCCGGACCCGACGCCGTCATCGGCCGGCTTGGCGGAGACGAATTCGCCCTGTTTCTGCCGCACCCCTGCGACGTCGAGGATTCGTGGGACATCGCGCAGGCCGTGATCGATCGCATCAACGTGCCGTTCCAGTTCGAAGGCCACGACATGGTGGTCGGCGCATCCATCGGCATTGCGCGTATCGAGCCGAATATCGCGTCCACCAGCGCGCTGATCACCAACGCCGACCTTGCCCTGTACGTGGCCAAGCGTCAGGGCCGCGGCATCTACGTCAACTACGCCGAAAGCATGCGCGCCAAGCTTGAAGAACGCGTGTCGATCGAGAACGACCTGACGGCTGCGCTCGAAAAAGGCGAACTGTCCGTATCCTACCAACCGATCGTGGAAGGCTCCTCGGGCAACACGCGCTGTTATGAGGCGTTGATGCGCTGGAATCACCCGGTCCGCGGCGAGGTATCGCCCGAACTGTTCGTGCCGGTCGCCGAAGATGCGATGATCATCGACGAGCTCGGCGCCTGGTTGCTGCGCACGGCCTGCAAGGATGCGACAGGCTGGGACAAATCGATCAAGCTGACGGTCAATGTCTCGGCGCTCCAGCTTTCGAGCGGCGCGTTCCTGTCGACGGTCGTCGAAGCACTGGCATCGAGCGGTCTCCAGCCGGAGCGTCTTGTGCTGGAACTGACCGAATCCGTGGTTCTGGAAATGAGCGAGGACGTCGAGCGCCTGACCCGCAGCCTCAACGATCTGGGCGTGTCCTTCGCACTCGACGACTTCGGCCGCGGCTATTCCTCGTTGAACTACATCGAGAAGATGCAGTTTTCGATGATCAAGATCGACCGGGACTTCGTGCAGGCTGCCGCTGCCGGATCGCAGAAGAGCCAGGCCGTCGTCGCCGCTATCGTCTCGCTCGCCAATTCGCTGGGCATCGACGTGACGGCGGAAGGCATCGAAAAAGACGACCAGGCTGCCGCCATGCTCGAATTGGGTTGCTCCTGCTTCCAGGGCTTTCACTACGGCATGCCCGGCCCGATCGCATCGATGTTCGGCGAAGAGGAAACGGTCGTTGCCGCAGCCTGACCGGCTGGCCTTCTAAAGCCTTCCACCCTCCAGCTACCCAACACATCGCCAGCCTTTTCGCGCGACCCGAACCGGAAAGGTAGCTGGCTGTTACAGGCCAGCTTCCCCATGCCCGCCTTTGGCTTGTGCCGTGCGGCACCCTGCCCGCCTGTGCCAACTCGCCGACGCTGGACGCCGCATCATTGGCACAGCCGGACTTCGCACCTATGGATGGCGCAAACGGGGAAATGTCGATGCGAGAAGACGATGCCCGCGCGTTCGAGCTGGTCCGCGCCTTCGAGATGGAGGACAGCGAGGCGACGCTCCTGACGCGCGAGGACCGGGCGCAGGCCGATGCCGCTGCAAGGCAGGCTGCAGCGGGCGCATCGGGCAAGCGGGCCGACCGGGCCTTTCTCGCCACCCGGGCGCGCTTTGCCGCTGCGCGCCTGACGACGCGGCATCCGGGCATTGCCGGCCTTCTGTCCCGCAGCCGCTGGCCGCGGTGGGTCGGCGTGGTCCTGCCTCTGGCAGCACTGGTGCTGGGCGTGGCCGCGAACGAGCTGGGACACGGCAAGCGAATGGATCTGCTGGCCGTGCCGCTGCTGGGCACCATTGCGTGGAACCTTCTCGTCTACCTGTCGCTGCCGGTCGTGGCTGTGAAGGGCATGGGCAAGCCTCGTAGCGATCCGGTTTCGCGCGTGGTGAGCTGGATCGCCGGGATCGCGCGCCGCGATTTCGACCGCGGCACCCATCTCGCCAGAGCCGCCGACACCTTCCAGCGGCGCTGGTCGAGCCTGTCTGCACCGCTGGCCGGTGCGCGCATCGCCCGCACTCTGCATCTGTCGGCCGCGATGTTCGCTGCAGGAATTATCGCGGGCATCTATCTGCGCGCGCTGGTGGTGGAATATCGCGCGGGCTGGGAAAGCACGTTCCTCGGGCCCGATGCCGTCCATAGCCTGCTCTCCACGATCCTTGGCCCGGCAATGGCGCTGACCGGCGTGGACCTTCCGCCCGCCGCCGACTTTCCCGCGCTTCGCTGGAGCAATGGGGACGGCATCATTGCAGGCCCGATCATCCATCTGTGGACCGCGACGCTGGCAGGTGCCGTCATCGTCCCGCGGCTGGCGCTGGCGTTGTGGCAGGGATTGCGCGAAGCACGGCTGTCGCGCGCGATGCCGATTGCCGGGCGGGAAGATTTCTACACCCGGCGTTTGCTGCGCAGTGCCGGGGGCGAACCGGGCCGGGTGCAGGTGACGCCCTATGCCTACACCCCCGACCAGACGACCAAAGCAGCGCTCGTCGATGCGCTGGGCCGCGCGCTGGGAGACGGGGCGCAGGTGACGATCGATGCGCCCGTCGCCTATGGCGAGGAAGAGAAGTGGCTCGCCGCGCATCCACCCGATCCGGGCGTCGATTATCGCGTGCTCCTGTTCTCCATCGCCGCCACGCCGGAGAACGAGAACCACGGGGAATTCGCCAGCATTGTCGCCAAGGCCATGCCCGCAGGAACGATGCTGACGGCTCTGGTGGACGAAGGCCCCTTCCGCGAGCGCTTTGCCCGGCAGGCCGGCTTCGACGAGCGGATCGACGGGCGCTCTGCCGCATGGCGCAGCGTGTTGGCCGAAGCGGGTCTGGTGCCCCTGTCCCTCGACCTGTCGGACAGCGACACCGATGCGCTGGCAGAGCGGCTCGAAGGCGGGCTGCTGCCCGATGCGGAGCTTCGCCGATGACCGACATGACAGACACACCCGGCACGGGCACTACGGTCAATCTCAGCCTGATCAGCCATACCAACGCCGGCAAGACCACGCTGGCGCGAACCCTGCTGGGACGCGACATCGGCGAAGTGCGCGACGCGGCGCATGTCACCGATCTCGCCAGCGGGCATGTGCTGGTGCAGGCGGGCGAAGACACGCTGATGCTGTGGGACACGCCCGGCTTCGGCGACACGGCCCGCCTGCTCCAGCGCCTGCGCATGAGCGGCAATCCGATCGGCTGGTTTCTGAACCAGGTGTGGGACCGCTGGCGCGAACGCCCGCTGTGGTCGAGCCAGCAGGCGGTCAAGAACGCGCGCGAGCAGGCGGACGTGATCCTCTATATGGTCAATGCAGCCGAAGACCCGGCGGCAACATCCTATGTCGCGCTCGAGATGGAAGTGCTCGAATGGATCGGCAAGCCGGTAGTGGTCCTGCTGAACCAGCTGGGCCCCCCGCGCGAAGACGTGACGGGCGAGATCGAGCGCTGGAGCGACATCGGCGCGCCCGGACAAGTGGCAGCCACGCTACCGCTCGATGCGTTTGCGCGCGTCTGGGTGCAGGAAGGCGCGCTGCTCGAGGCGGTCGAGCCGCTGCTGCCAGCCCGAAAAGCGCGATGCGATGGCGCGGCTCAAGAAGCGCTGGCACGCCCTCAATCGCGAACGCTTCGACGCGTCGATGGACGTGCTCGCCCGGTATCTTTCCGGCGCTGCATGCGATCGTGAACCGGTGGAGGACGCCGACTGGCAGGGCAAGCTCGCCACCGCGCTGGCAGGGCGCGAAAAGGGCGATGCCGCGGCAGGCAAGGCGATGAAGGCGCTTGGCCAGCGGCTGGCGGAGGCCACTGCTGCATCGACCAACGAACTGATCGCGCTGCACAATTTGTCGGGCCGGGCAGCGAAGAAGGTGCTCGACAGGGTGGCGCAGGATTACGTCCACAACGAAAAGATTACCGAAGGCGCAGCCGGCGCGCTGGGCGGCCTGTTTACCGGCGCGGTCAGCGGGCTCGGCGCGGATCTGATGGCAGGCGGGCTGACGCTGGGCGGCGGCATGATCGTGGGCGGCATTCTGGGCGCGCTCGGCGCGACGGCTGCGGCGCGCGGGATCAACATGGTGCGCGGCGAGGACGGCAACAATGTGCGCTGGGCGCAGGATTTCTTCGAGCGGCTGATCGTCACCTCGCTGCTGCGCTATCTTGCCGTGGCGCATTACGGGCGCGGACGCGGCGACTGGGACGAAAGCGAACACCCGCCCCACTGGCCGGGCGTGGTCGAGGCCGCCGTCGCGCAGCGCAGCACTGCGTTTGCTGAAATCCGCAAGGGCTGCCGGAGCGAGGACGCAGCCGTGCAGGACCGCCTGTCGGAACTGCTGCGCGAGACGGGGCTGGACGTGCTCGAACGACTTTACCCTGGAAGCGCCGCCTGACGGGCGATTGCAAGGGCGAGAGAAGCGACAGGCAGGGCGCGAAGGGCACGCCGGAAGTCCTGGTCCGCGAAGCTAATATTCCATGGAAATGGCGCAGTATGCGCTTGCCGTGCGTTAGATCGATAGTGCTTGCCCCTGCAAGACCGAGAGACGGACCTATCGACATGCACGAATGCAGCGAGACTTTTCGCGACACGCCCGCCTTGACCGTTGCCGCCGATGTGCAGGTCACGCAGGTGGGCGACATCGCATCCAAACCCCTCGATTACGCAGTGTGCATTCCGGCGCGTAACGAAGAGCAGGCGATCGGCGCCACGCTCGATGCGCTTGGCGCTGCCATGGCCGATTATCGCGGGACCGGTTGCGTCGTGCTCGCTATCAACGACACGGCGGACCGCACTGCATCGATCGCGCATGGCTGGGCGCAGGCGCGCGGCATTCCGACGCTTATCGCCCGGTTCGACCTTCCCATCGCCGAACGCACGGCGCCCAGGACGCGCCGGATCGCGATGGATCTGGGGCAGCGACTGGTACCGGGCGGCACCTTGCTGACAACCGATGCCGACACGCTGGTCGAACGCGGCTGGATCGCGCGCAATCTTGCAGAGCTTTCGTGCGGCGCGGACCTGGTATGCGGGCAGATCGCGCTCGACCCCGACGAACTGGCTGTGCTGCCACGACGCGTGCACCGGATCGGCGCGGCGGAAGCGGAGTTTTTCGCCTTGACCGAGGAACTGTGGCATCGCTGGACAGGCAGTGCAGAGCCGCTTCACATCCGCGCATCGGGTGCCAGCCTTGCCCTGCGCGCCGAGACGTATGGTGCGGTGGGCGGCCTGCCGACCCCGCCCTTTGCCGAAGACAAGGCGCTGTGCACACTGGTGCGCGGGCACGGTTACACGGCGATTGCGCTCGACATGCCGGACACGGTTTCATCGGCCCGCTTGTGGGGCCGCGCCGCCAACGGGTGTGGCCATGCCTTGCGCCAACGCATGCAGGAGGCGGACCCGCCCTGCGACGAACTGCTGCTGCCACTGGGCACGCTGGCGCGCATCGCGGCTCGCTGCCGCAAGGTGCCAGTCCCTGTGGCCTATCGCGGCTATCTGGCTGCGCGCGAAGCTCTGGCGAAAGACGTGCCGCGCATGGCATATAGCGACGTGGTGCGCGAATTGGCGATGCACCGCCACCACCGCGACGAGGCGGCCCGGGCCGAGCTTTGAATGGAACAGGACACGCATCTTTCTCGAAACGCTCTGCTGGCCGGTATCGCTGCGCGTGCGGCGCAGGCCGACCGGCGCGATGGCGACATCACCGAGGACATCGACGCGCTGCGCAGCGCCGGATGGCTGATCGCCTGCCTGCCGAGCGAGGCGGGCGGAAAAGGCTGGGGTTCGCAGCCTTGCGGCACAATGTCCGCCTTCGAGGCATTGCGCGATACGGGCCGCGCCAACCTGTCCGTCGCGCGCTTGTTCGAAGGGCATATGAATGCGGTCAAGCTGATCGCACTTTATGGCGATGAGCCCGCGCGTGACGGTGCATTCGGCGCGGTGCACGAGGGGGCGATGCTGGGCGTATGGGGTGCCGATGCGCCAGGATATGCGTTGCAGATCGATGGCGACAGGCTGAGCGGTGCGAAGCGCTTCGCATCCGGTCTCGGCATCGTCACGCATGCGCTGGTCAGCATCGATACCGGCGGCGGCGTGCAACTGGCGCTGGCGCCTTCGCACGAACCTGCGCGCAGCGATGCATCGGGCTGGCGCGTGTCGGGGATGCGCGCCACGCAATCGGGCCTGTACGATTTCACCGGCGTGCCGCTCGACCAAGTCGCGATGATTGGCGCGCCGGGCGATTACTTCACCGAACCCTATTTCGAAGGCGGAGTCTGGCGGTATTGCGCCGCGCATCTGGGCGCTGCCGAGGCGCTGTATGCGCAGTTCAGCGATATGCTGGCACAGCAGAACCGCACCGACGATCCGCACCAGCGCGACCGGCTGGCCCGCGCCGCCATGGCGCTGGAAACCGCGCGGCTGTGGCTGCTTCGCGCCAGCGCCGAGGTGGAGGCCAAGGGCGCGCTCCCGCGCAAGGCTGCGCTGTCGCTCTTCGCCCGCGACGTGACCGAGCGCTGTTGCCGCACGGTCATGGCCGAAGTCGAGGCCGGGCTCGGCATGGCAGCGCATGCACAAGGCACCAATGTCGAGCGCATCCGGCGCGACTTGTCGCTCTTCCTGTGCCAGGCCGTGCCGGACGCCAAGCGCCAGCGAGCGGTCGAGACCCTGACCGAAACCGGTGGCAGGATCGAACACCTTTGAGCGTGCCGACAAAGGCCGAAGGCGCGTTGATAGACAGCGCCCGCCATGCGCCTGCTGTATCCATCGAGGACCTGTGCGCAGGCGGCAGCGTGCTGGTCATCGTCCCCCACCCCGACGACGAGACGCTGGGGTGCGGACAGGCGCTCCACTGTGCAGCCGCCGCGGGGCACGCGCTGTCGATCGTCCTGCTGACCGATGGCGAAGGCTCGCACCCCGCCTCGCTCTCCCATCCGCCGGAGAAGCTTGCAGCGCTGCGCAGGTCCGAGTTTGCGGAAGGCCTTGCACGCGCTGACCGGCGACAGGCCGCCTGCCGTCACTCGCCTGTCACTGCCCGATGGTGCGACCTCGGCTGCCTCGCTCGACGACACGCATCTAGAGCGATCCATCGCTGCGGCCAGGGCGATCGATGCGCGCGCTGTCTGGACCACCTGGGACGAGGATCCGCATTGCGACCACCAGGCCGCAGCCGCACTGGCACGCCATACCGCCGAGGCGTGCGATGCGCAGCTTTGGCTGTTCCCGGTCTGGGGCCGCTTTGCCGCATCCGCCAACGCGCCCGGCTTGCACACATTCGACCGGCCCGGGGCACGCCTTGCCAAACGCCGCGCGGCAGCCGCGCACCGTTCGCAATTTACCGACTTGATCGACGACGATCCGGACGCCTTTCGCATGCCGGCCGAATTGCTCGACCATTTCCTCGGTCATCCGGAGCTCTTCATTCGTGGCTGACGACCCGCGCCAGACCTTCGAGCGCCTGTATCGCGACGACCCCGACCCATGGGACTTCGCGACCAGTCCTTACGAGATCGCCAAGCGCGCACAGACGCTGGCTGCCTTGCCCGAAATGCGCTTTGCAAGTGTGCTGGAGGTAGGGTGCGGACCGGGCTTCCTGACGCTCGATCTGGCGGCAAAGGCCGATCGCCTGCTGGCTCTCGACATTTCGCAGGAAGCCATCGGCATGGCCAAGGCGCGCACCGCGTCCCTGCCCCATGTCGCCTGCCGCCGCGCGGCAGTCCCCGCCGACTGGCCGGAGGGGACCTTCGATCTGATCGTGCTGTCGGAAGTGCTCTATTTCCTGCCTGCCGACGATATCGCACACGTCTCGCGCCTCAGCGCCGCAAGCCTGCGACCGGGCGGCGCCTGCCTGCTGGTCAACTGGACCGGCGAGAACGACCTGCCCGTATCGGGTGACGAGGCTGTCGAGCGTTTCGGTAACGCTGCTGCATGGCAGGTCGCGCACGCAGATAGCCGGGAAAGCTACCGGATCGACTTGCTACGGCGCTGATGCGGCTGCCACCAAAATCTATGTGCTTGGACGCATGCGGCATCGATCCGATCAGATGCGCACAACGGCCAACGTATGCACAGGTCCGAATGTCGATCCTTCATTCCAGCCGACGATGGTCCTCGCCGTCGTATGAAGGGATGGCGGAGCAGGAGGGATTCGAACCCTCGATACGGGGTTACCGTATACACACTTTCCAGGCGTGCGCCTTCGACCACTCGGCCACTGCTCCGTGCCCTAGTTCGCGCTATCGCCGCTTCGTTGCTTGAGCATGGCGGGCGTCGGTCGGACCGCGCGCCTCTAGCGGGAGTGGCGGGGTCGTGCAACCGCCCATTGCCTGTCCATCAGCACAGCCTTTGCGACGAATGGAGGGAACTGCCCGCGGCCATCGCAGGTTGATTGTGCATACCCCTCCCAAGGTAGCGGTGTTGCGCAGAAGCAGCATTCTCTTGCGAACACCGCTGACAAACCCCTTCTCGCCCCCCAAAACGCGCGAGAAGGGGTTTTTGTTTGGGGGGCGGCGTCTTTGCTTGGCCTCAAGCGCCGGCGTTTGCGTCCGCTCAATTAGGCTATCCTCGCTCATGCGCCTTTCAGGCGCGTCGCTGCGGGCGCGCGGTCGCGCTTGCCTCGGCTTCAGCTCGGTTTGGTGCTGGTCATCAGTCTTGGACGCTGGCAAGCTGGCGAAATGATTAGAACGATTGCCGCACTCGCTGCCCTTGCTTTTGTCTCGTCCCTATCGGCACAAGAGACGTCCACTCCTGCACCCAGCCCGAACGCAATCGTCGCGCAGGCCCCGGCGTCGGACTGGGTGGCCATCCCGGCAGAGGACTTGCTCGTCATGACGCTCGCGCCGGACGCGGACGGCCAGCCGCGCGAAATTGTCATGCAACTCATGCCCGCGCCCTTCAGCCAGGGGTGGGTGGACAACATCCGCACGCTGGCCCGCGCCCGCTGGTACGATGGCATCAGCGTCAACCGCGTGCAGGACAATTACGTCGTTCAGTGGGGCGATGCCAATCACGACAATCCCGAAGCGGAGGGCGAGGCCAAACCGCTGCCGCAAGGGCTGAACGTGATGGAGGAGAGTGACTATATAACCAAGGACCTGCTCTCTGTGCACGATCCGCGCGGGCGGCCACGCTTCAACTATCATCTCGGCGCGATGATGATGCGCAACGCCATGTTGGCGGCCCATGGCGAAGTTCCCCTTCCGCAAGGATTTGACGAGGCTATGGAAACAGGCGATGTCGACAAGATCCGGTTCGAGCAGCCGACGGTCGACGACCGCTACGCGCCGTTTGCCAGTCTTGTGATGGGTTGGCCCATTGCTGGCGATGTCGATGACGACGAGGGACCGTCGGAAGGGTTCTGGCCCGTCCATTGCTACGGCATGGTGGGCGTGGGCCGGTCCTATTCGCCCGACACCGGATCGGGCGCGGAGCTGTATACGGTCATCGGTCATGCACCGCGGCATCTGGATCGCAACATCGCGCTGGTGGGCCGGGTGATCGAAGGCATCGAGCACTTGTCCTCACTGCCGCGCGGTACGGGCGATCTGGGCTTTTACGAAAGCGCAGAGGAGCGGGTGCCGATCGAAACGATCCGCGTGGTGGAGGACCTTCGGGCAGACGCGCAGCCCCGCTTCGAATATCTCTCCACCGAGAGCGAAGCCTTCGCCACCTATGCCGACGCGCGGGCCAATCGCCGCGATCCGTTCTTCATCGTGCCAGCGGGCGGCGCGGACATCTGCAACATTCCCGTGCCCATACGACTTGCCGACTGACCGGCCCGCGCGCGGCCAGCATCATAAGGGGCTGGCGTGGGTGACGGCAGGCGGGCTGGCTGTGGCGGTGCTGGCTGTCGCGGTCGACATCTCCGTCCCACATGGCGAGACGCTGTGGCATCTGATCGCCGCACCGCAGGAAGACGGCCGCTGGGTCTTTTCGACCATCGACGGCATCGATATCAGCGAAAGCGGATACGGCCTGCGCACTCGCTGGGGCGAAATCGAAGGGCGGTTTTCGGGCTGCGGGTCGATCTGGGGCGAAGCGTCTTGCGTCGAGACCCCCTATCAGACCCTGCTGCGCCGCATGCAGGCCGAAGACGTCCGTATCGCGCTCGTCGGCGATCGGTTGATCGCAACAGCCCCCGGCCACCGCGCCGTTCTGGTGCGTGAAGGGACCACGGATTAGCGCGAGCGTCAGGCTGGCTCGCCTCGCTTCTACATCCACTCGGCATGCGTGAAGGCGAACCGACCGTCTGGATTATCTCTGTATCGGCACGTCGGGTTATAGCGCTATTCGGACCGCGAGCCTGCGAGGGACTATGCGATCAGTTAGGTCGGCTATTCAAGCAGACGAAGCCTAAGCGGACGTTCCGCTACCGATCCAATATCGGTCGTAGCGGGTTCTGTCACTCGCTCTCGGAAGCTGCTGTTCATACAGGCGTTCTTGACATCGGCGATCCTGCAGAGAAGCGTGAATCTATCGATGGTGTCATAACCGACGGGCTATGACCTGCTCGGCTCAAGTCGCGATACTGTATGTCAGAAACACGTCATCGACGGTCCACCCTAGCCGCTCATAAAGGCGTTGCGCGGGCATATTGCTTCGTGCCGTCGACAGCGTCAGCCGGAGCGCGCCTTCATCGCGCGCAAATGTTACTGCTGCGGCGAGCAATTTTGCAGCAACGCCCGCTCCCCGGGCTTCGGCGGCAACAAATAGGTCGTTGAGGATAAAAATACGACGCGCGCGCGTCGACGAAAAACTGGGGTATAATTGTGTGAAGCCGACGGCCTGCTCATCGCGCCAAGCGAGAAGCACCACCGAGTCCAAATTGATAAGACGCTCGGTCATGAACTCGCGGGCAAGGCCGAGGTCAGCGGGCTGCTCGTAAAACAGCCGGTAAGCGTCGAACAGGGGGACTAGTGAATCTAGGTCGTTCAATCCTGCACGCGTGACGCATATGCCGCCTTCCCTCATGTACTTCCCCCCAATCCAAGCATTCCAACGCCACAGCAGCCCTGATAGAAGTAACGAAGGATCAGATGTGCCGCAACTGAGCCCTTAAATGGAGGCCCGATGCTGATTAGACCCGCCGAACCCCGCGACCGGCCCGCAATCGCCTCGATCATCATGCCGACAATCTTCGCAGGCGAAACTTATGCGCTCGATCCGGCAATGCGGCGAGAGCGACGCGCTCGGTTATTGGCTCGAGCAGACCGAGAGACGTTCGTCGCTGAGGTAGACGGGGTGGTAGTGGGGACGTTTTCATCCGCCCAAACCAAGCTGGTGGCGGTCGCCATGTTTGCAACTGCGGCTACATGACGGGAAGCGCGGTAACGGGGCGCGGAGTAGCGAGGCGCATGTGCGAGTATTCGCTCGAGCACGCCGCGCTTCGGGTTTTCGCGCGATGCAATTTAACTTCGTGGTTAGCAGCAACGAACGCGCTGTACGCCTATGGCAGTCACTCGGACTTCACTACAGTTGGGCGCCTGCCGGACGCCTTCCGGCTGCCAACGAACGATTTTGTCGACGCTCTGGTAATGCATCGCGCTCTGTAGACCGAGGTCACAACCGAACAATTTTCGCGCTTAACAAACAGCAGCTTTCGGCCGTTCGCATTCGATATCGGACATTCCGTAAACCACCCCCATTGCAGACAGCCAAGACCCCTAGCCGGGGGTCAGATAGCAGCCTGTGAATGTGATGCGAGCATTCGAATCAACTATCGCTGGCTGGCTGCGAAAAAATAGGTTTCGCGTCCTGCGGCTCCAACTTTCCTACTCCCTCTTCCCGCGCCTATAACGCCTGCCGCAACGGGTTGTGGGGGCGGACTAGCGCTGATGCCTCTTCCGCCCACGCTTGAGGGTCGCTTCGTGTCGATCCGGGAAGTCATCGAAGGGCAGGTCTGCCGGGCCTGCTGGCCGCATCGCCACCACGGCGAGCGGTCGCACTTCACGGGCAAGGGGCAGGTCGCTGGGCCGCCCCCTGACGTCCGCCTCGATGGCCAGGTCCGAACGGATGCTAAACAGTGCGGCGGCAACTCCGTCACAGCTTTTATAAAGCCGCACGAACCATTTGCCCGCGCATGTGGGCACCCACGACGCTGCGACACTCGCCCGTTGTTATGATCTAGGCTGCGCGCTCACAAGAAGAGCGCCAGATGTCCGGGCTGGCCGCCGGATGCGCCGCTATGCCCGCTCCGCCTGCGCCACGGCGTCGCTGGCGCGCAGCGCGCTGAGGATGCGGGTCAGATGCGGCGAGGTCCTGCACTTCCAGATCGACCTCGTAGGTGTGAACGGATCGTCGCGCTGGGTCTGTTCCAGGTTCATCACATTGGCGCACGTTCTTGGCGAAGATGCCCGCCATTTCGGCCAGCGTGCCCGGCCGGTTGTACAGCGTCACGCGCAGCCGGCCGACGGCGCCCGTGCGAACGCTCGCCCCATGACAGGTCGAGCCAGTCGGCATCGATGCCCGCTCGCCAGCTGCGAGGCAGTCGATGGCGTGGACCTCGACCCCCTCGCCTTCGCGGCGCAGGCCGACGATGCGGTCGCCCGGCACCGGGTGGCAGCATTCGGCGAGGTGAAGCCGACGCCCGGGGTCAGCCCCGGATCGAGATCGCCGTTGCCCGCCGCGGCCATTCGTCGTCTTCCGCGGCCATGTCCTCGGTGCTGCCGGGCACCAGCGCTTCCATCACCTCGCGGTCGGTCAGCTTGGCCGCGCCGATCGCGTACATCAGGTCTTCCTCGTCTCCAGGTCCAGCCGTTTGACGCGCGGCGCGGATGCGCCTTCTTGCCGATCTTGGCGGGCACGCGGATGGCGATTTCGTCGAACAGTTTCGCGCCGATCTCGGCGACTTCGGCGCGTTCCTTCAGCCGCACGGCGCGGCGGATGGCGGCGCGCGCCTTGCCGGTGACGACGAAGCCGAGCCAGGACAGCTGCGGCTCGGCCTCCTTGCCCTTGATGATTTCCACCACGTCGCCATTGTCCAGCTGGGTGCGCAGCGGCATGTGCCGCCCGTTGATCTTCGCGCCCACGGTCTGCGCGCCCAGATCGGTGTGCACGGCAAAGGCGAAATCGACCGCCGTCGCGCCCTTGGGCAGCTGGAACAGCGCGCCCTTGGGCGTGAAGGCGAAGATGCGGTCCTGGTAGATCGCCAGCTGCGTATGTTCGAGCAGTTCTTCGGCATCGTGGCTGGCATCGACGATCTCGATCAGGTCGCGCAGCCAGCCCACCTGCGCCGTCGGGCCGGTCGCCCTGCTTGTAGGCCCAGTGCGCGGCCAGGCCGAATTCGTTGGTGCGGTGCATGTCGCGGGTGCGGATCTGCACCTCCACGCGCATCGACTTGTCATAGATCAGCGAGGTGTGGAGCGAGCGATAGCCGTTGTTCTTGGGCGTCGAGATGTAGTCCTTGAACCTGCCCGGGATGAACTGCCAGGTCGTGTGCAGCACGCCCAGCGCGCGGTAGCAATCGGCCACATCGTCGGCAGATCACGCGGAACGCCATGATGTCGGTGATCTGCTCGAAGCTGACATGGCGTTCGGCCATCTTGCGCCAGATCGAATAGGGATGCTTCTCGCGCCCCGAGACCTCGACCGTCCAGCCCGGCCTGCGGCCAGCGCCTGCTTGATGTCCAGCGCGATGGCATCGACCTGCCCGCCATCCTGCTTGCGAATCTGCTCGCAGCCGGTCGGTGATCGTGGCATAGGCTTCGGGCTCGAGCTGCTCGAAGGCGAGCAGCTGCATCTCGCGCATGTATTCGTACATGCCCACCCGCTCTGCCAGCGGGGCGTAGATATCCATCGTCTCGCGCGCGATGCGGTGGCGCTTTTCCGGCGTTCTTGATGAAGTGCAGCGTGCGCATATTGTGCAGCCGGTCGGCCAGCTTGACCAGCAGCACGCGGATGTCCTCGCTCATCGCCAGCAGGAACTTGCGCAGGTTTTCCGCCGCCCGCTCGTTCTCGGGCATCTGCTCGATCTTGGACAGCTTGGTCACGCCGTCGACCAGCCGCGCGACTTCGGGCCCGAAATTCGCCTCGATATCCTCGATCGTGGCCAGCGTGTCTTCGACCGTATCGTGGAGCAGCGCGGTGACGATGGTTTCCTGGTCGAGCTTCAGGTCGGTCATCAGCCCGGCGACTTCGACCGGGTGGCTGAAATAGGGATCGCCGCTGGCGCGCTTCTGCGTGCCGTGTTTCTGCACGGTATAGACATAGGCGCGGTTGAGCATCGCCTCGTCGGCGTCGGGGTCGTATTCCTTGACCCGTTCTACAAGTTCGTACTGGCGCAGCATCGTATCGCCCACGATGTGGCGAAACGGTGTTGCATTGCAACTCGAAATGCGCAGGGTCGCGCGATTGTTGTCTCTAGCGAAGGACTGGCCCGACTTGGCCCTGTTGTCGAAAACCCTGCTTGGCCAATTGGCGCGTTACGGCCTGTCGACGCTGTTCAGCGCAACGCTGTCCTTCGGCCTGCCGGTGCTGCTTCGCGAGGTGTTCGGGCTGGAAAGCTGGCTGGCCGTCGCCATCGGGTTTGCCACGGCCTATGTCGGCAATCTGTTGCTGCTCAAGCTGTTCGTCTACCGATCCAAGGGCGGATGGGGCGGCGATACGGCGCGCTATGTCGTGACGAATGGCGCTTTCCGGCTGGCGGAATATGCGAGCTATCTAGCCTTGGAGCGTCTTGCCGGGCTGGATTACCGGGTCGCCGTGCTGATCGTCCTGGCTGTCTCCGCCGTGCTCAAGTTCTTCGCGTACCGATATGTCTTCGTCGGCGAAAAGCGAGGTGCCGCCGCGTAATTCGCGGTTGCGCAATTCCAGGTCGATCCGCCGCACCCGCTCCAGCGTGAGTTCGAGCAACTGCCGGTTGCGGCCCACCAGATCGGCCAGCAAGCCGACGACGAAGGTCAAAGCTCCAACGGTCAGCAAGGCCGCCCCTATGACCAGCGACTGGATCTTCCCCTCGCCGCTGACGAAGAGATAGAAATACAGGAAGCGCGCAATCGGGATAAGCCCCATGAGGGCGACGATCACACCGATCATCGAGAAGATGCGCAGTGGCTGGTACATCGCATACATGCGCAGCGCGGTCGAACCGGAGCGTTCGATGAAGTTGAAGATCGACTTGAACAGGCGCGATTCGCGCGTTTTTTCGTTGGTGCGGATCGGCACGCTGGCGACATGCATGCCCTTCTTGCCTGCCTGGATCAGCATCTCGATCGTGTAGCTGAAGGACGACACGATATTGAGCTGCATGCCGGCATGGCGCGATATGGCGCGGAAGCCCGACACGGCATCGGGGATCTGCACTCCGGAAAACCGCCGCACGACATTGCTGCCAAACCGCTGGAGGAACTTCTTGCCGAGCGAGAAATGCTCTATGGTCGAAGTCTGCCGGTCGCCCACCACGAGATCCGCCTCGCGCCGCATGATCGGCTGGACCAGCTTGCCGATGTCGTGCCCGCAATACTGGTTGTCGCCATCGGTGTTGACGATGATGTCCGCCCCTGCCCCGATGGCAAAGTCCAGCCCGCGGGCAAAGCTGCGTGCGAGGCCCATATTGGTGGTATTCGACAGCACGTGATGCACGCCCAACTCGCGCGCGAGGTCCGCCGTACCGTCGACCGACCCGTCGTCGACCACGAGATATTCGATCGTGTCGATCCCGTCGATCTGCGTTGGCAAATCGGCGATGGTCGCGGGCAGCGTATCGCGCTCGTTATAGCAGGGTATCTGGATGATCAGTTTCATGGGATGCTCTCGGCTTGTGGCCGCTGCTGGAAGGTTTGCCCCCGGCGGGCTTGTGTCATGTGCGCCGCGCCGACAATCAGGACCACGGCCGGCACGGTCCAGATGAGCCGCATCTGATAGCGCGCCTTGGATCCCGACAACGCGCCGCAGATCATGGCGTTGGCCAGCACGCCGACAAGGATCAGGCCGACAAGCGCGACCAGCTCGCTGGCCGCCCGACGGGCGCGATAAGCAGTGAACAGGAACCAGACCAGATAGAGCGCGCCACAAAACGCGCTGACAATGCTGGCGATCAAGACGGCAGTGCCGGGCATGGTCCCCTGCGCTGCCCGGGTTGCCAGGATCTGATCGGCAATGGCGGGCGGATAGACCGTCCGGATCTCGACCGGCGCGCGGTGTGCATAGTTGAAGACGTCGAAGTCGAAATCGGTCAGTTGCTGCGCTGCGGCGGAGAGGGCGATGCCTGCAAAGCGGACCGGATCATGCGCCGCGACGGCAAAGAAGAAGCGCTTGTCTTCGGCTGCCAGCGCCCGGCGTTCGTCCTCGGGCACTACTTGCACCACGCCTTCCTTCGCATCGGCGCTCCACAGGAACGCATCGCTTGGAACAGGCAGCTGCGCGCGGTATCGGCACGCAGCGAAGCTGTCCTCGCCGCCGCTGCAATTGACGGCCATATAGTCCATCCCCAGCCCGTTGGCCTGCAATCGCGCGGTGAGAAACGGCGGGGACTTCGGCTCGACGGATGTGGTGTGCCGCACGGCGGCGGCGAACACCATGGTCGAGACGATGCCCGCCGCGACCACTGCGCTGCCGGCGACCAGCGGCCCGATAACCGGTCGACGCACCAGAAGCGCGCGCACAATGGCAGCTGCAGTCAGAACGGCGAAGATCAGGATATGCGTGGTATGGAACGTCGCGAAGACCGCGCTGCTTCCTGCGAATATGGCCTTGTCGACAGCGGACAACCGGCTCCAGAACACCAGCGCGACACACAGCGTCAGCATGCCCAGTCCGGCAAAGACATCGGGCATGAACATGCAGGCGAAATAGGCCATCGGCGAAACGACGGCCAGCACGGGCGCAAGCAGGAAGGCCTTGCCGGAGTGCGCCGATGCGGTGAGGCGCATCACCCGCCAGACTGCATAGGTCGCCAGCATGCCGACCAGCAGGCACTGGGCCAGAACCGCCAACCACGGACCGCCAGCCGTCAGCAAGCCGAAGATCATCGCGCCGTAATAGACAGAGCGTCCCATCAGGACAGGTCGGGTCGGCGTGATCGTCTTGCCGCCTGCTACAGCGCCTCCGCCGTCGCCTGCCGCATCGGTCGATTGCAAGGTCGCGGGTGACTGGACGACGATCCGGTCGGACCATTCGCTGCGCTGTCCCGTGGCATAGACTGCCGCTGCGTCGGCGCCGCGGATATAGGTCGGCGTATCGGGGAACCAGAACGGCCCGCCATTGACCAGCGCCGGCCACAGCAAGGCAAGGCTGGCGAGAAACGCCAGACCCCATTGCCTGATACCCCAGCTTTCAGCTGTTTCTGCCCGCACTATGTCCGATCCCATGCCCGAGCCTGACGCTTAGCACAGGGGTGCGCCCGGACAAGGCCGGGAGCATATCCATCCCGGAATGGGTCGCTTACTCGCTAGCCAGAATGCGATCCACTCCGCCCCGCGTTACGGCATGGTAACTGTCGCGCGTCTCGGCGTAGATCCGGCGAGCGATGGGGCGACCCCAGTCGCCTTGCGCCCATAGCGCTGCGAAGAGCGGGCGCACGAATTTGGCGCGGCCGACGCGGGCGAGGAACTGCTCGGTCTGCGGGACGGCGGGATCGTAGCGGTTCTCCAGCGCCATCTCGAGCCAGAGGAACAGGATTTCGTTGTTTCCCGTGCCCGACAGGCCGAGCGTCGAGTCCAGCGTTGCCAACTGCGCATCGCTTAGCTCGGCAGGCAGATTGTCGAGAAAGCGAATCTGCTCGGCGGCGGTCCAGTTGCTCCAATTCGCGGGCAGTCGCACCCGATGCGGTGTAGGCCGTGACCGCCGCATCTACCTCGGCAAAGGCGGCATGGTCGGGCTTCACGACATTGTCCGGCAGGCCCGGCTCGAAGATCCACTCACGCAGGGACAGGCGCTCGGCCTCCGCTTCGTTCGCGACGAGGTTTTCCATCATGTCCTGCCAGGAACATCTCGCTGGTCGCAGGCTGGAAGGCGTGGTTGTCGAACCACTGGCGCAGCCACGCATCGAACCGCTCGCGGCCCACGGTGCGCTCGACCGTGCGCAGGAAGAACGCGCCCTTATCGTACGCGATCGCGCTGCCAAGTTCGTATTCGCCCTCGGTAGACAGCGCGGTGCCGGGCGCATCTGCGCCCACTTCGCCCAGCGTTTCGATGATATTGGCATACATCAGCGCCGCTTCCTGTTCGGCGCGTTTCTCGCCGTAGACCGCTTCCACGATGCGGTTTTCGAAATAGGTCGTGACGCCTTCGTTCAGCCAGCTGTCGCCCCATACGGCGTTGGTCACGAGATTGCCCGACCAGCTATGCGCCAGCTCGTGCGCGATGAGGCCGTTGTTCGAGCGGTCGCCCGCGATGAAGGTGGGTGTGAGGAAGGTCATCACCGGGTTTTCCATCCCGCCATAAGGAAACGCGGGCGGCAGGACGATCATGTCGTAGCGGCCCCAGCGATACTCGCCGTAAAGCTTCTCTGCCGCTTCGATCATTTCCTCGGTGTCGTTCACTTCGGCCCATGCGCGGTCGAGCACGGACGGCTCTGCCCACACGCCGGAGCGCGGGCCGATGGCGCGGAAAGTCGATGTCGCCCGCCGCAATCGCGATGAGATAGGGCGGGACCGGCTTGTCCATGACGAAGCGGAAGGCGCGGCGGCCATCGCCCAGGTCTTCCGGCTCGCCCTGCGCGACGCCGCTCATCACGACGTCGAGCGGCTTGGGCGCGGTGATCCGCGCTTCCCATGTCTGGCGAATGCCGGGGCTGTCCTGCGTCGGGATCCAGGTGCGGTTGAGGATCGCCTGCCCCTGGCTGAAAAGGAACGGATGCTCGCCGCCCGCGGTCTGTTGCGGGGTGAGCCATTGCAGCGCCGTGGCGCCCTGCGGCGCGCGATAGGCGATGCGCAACTCCTCCGCCCCGTCGAGCTGGATCGTCAGCGGCATGCCCATCGGTCCGGGATCGGCGACCGGCACGGCCACCGCCCAGTCCAGCGCGCGGCCAGCCCCGTCGGTCACGCTCTCGATCTCCAGCCCGTTCGTGTCGAGCACGATCTCCTTCGCGCCCGGTGCCGCCAGCACGCGCAGGTCCGCCGTCCCGCCCACGCGCTGCGCTGCGAAATCGAGGTCGAGGTCGAGCGCCACATGCGTCACGCGCGCCTGCTCCGGCACGGCATAAGTCATCGTGTCGCGCGCTTCGGGCGTGGTCAGGATGGGCGAGACCATCGGCGCGCTTGCGGCCATGTCCGGCGCGGTGTCCGTCGATACGGAGGCGCAGGCCGTGGTCAGGCCAAGAGCAGCGAGAGCGAAGCGAGATGCGGTGCATGGGCGGGTCTATGTCCTTGCGAGTAATGGCGGTTCTTGCCCCACCCTATCCACGCAAACACGCTCGCAATCCAGTGCCGGCCGTGAAAACCTCTGTCGGAAACTGGCAATCTTCGTTCAGCCCTGCCACTGATAACGTTCCCAACACGTCGGAGGACCCTATGCGCCGCTTACCCCTCACCGCCCTGCTGGCCGCCGCCCTAGCCCTGCCCGCTTCCGCCTGCGCACAAGATCGCAGTATGAGCGCCGCCGTGGCCGAAGCCATGGAGCCGGCGCGCGAGCTGCTCTTCGCCGACGAGTTCGACGACGGCGCGCTGGACCGCGACAAGTGGATCGTCATCGGCACCGACTTCTGGGTCAACAACGAGCAGCAGGCCTATGTCGACGATCCCGCGACCATCGCCTTTCGCGAGGGTGTCGGAGGGAGCCAATGGCGGCGTACTGGTCCTGCGGCCCGAATACCGCCCCGGCTTCGATCCCAAGGCCGAGCGCGACGCGCCCTTCGTCTCGGGCCGGATCGAGAGCAAGGGCAAGTTCGACTTCACCCATGGCCGCGCCGAAGCGCGCATCATGCTGACCGATCATGTCGGCGTGTGGCCCGCCTTCTGGCTGCTCGGCAACGGCCAGCTGGCCCGATACGGGCGAGATCGACATCCTCGAATATGTGGGCGAAAAGGACTGGATCGGCGTCGCCCTGCACGGCCCCGGCTATTCGGGCGAAACGCCGCTGGTGAACAAGTTCTTCTTCCCCGCAGGCACCGACGTGACCGGCTGGCACACCTACGCGGTAGAATGGACGGGAGAGCAAATAGAGTTCTTCGTCGACGACCACCTCATCTACCGCGTGACCAAGCCGATGGTCGAAAACTACGGCGACTGGCGCTTCGACAACGACAAGTACCTGATCCTCAATTTCGCCATGGGCGGCGCCTACCCGTTCAAGACCAACGGTATCGAGGAACCGTACAACGGCATCCCGCAAGAAACGGTCGAAGCAGTCAAGCGCGGCGAAGTCGACATGCTGGTCGACTGGGTACGGGTCTACGCACCCATGGAATAGGACCGCGCACTAATCTGCGTGAATGGCGGCGAAGGCCTCGATCTTCTCGATCCGGCCGGAGACCACCAGCACATCGCCCGGCAGGATGACCGTATCGGGCACGGCGTGGATGAAGTCCTGATCTTCGCGCTTTACGCCGATGACGGTCACGTCGTGCCGCTTGCGACATTCGCTGGTGACCAGCGGCAGTCCGACGATCGGCTCTGGCGCAGCCAGCTTGGCGATCGCAAATTCGTCCCCGAAGCTGATGAAATCGAGCAGCCGTTCGTTGAGCAGCCGCGCCACGCGTTCGCCCATGCGCTCTTCGGGGAAGACCACATGATGCGCGCCGGTGCGCTCCAGGATGCGGCCGTGCTTTTCGTTGGTGGCCTTCGCCCAGATGTTCGGCACGCCTAGGTCCGACAGGGCGAGAACCGATAGCACGCTGGCCTCGATATCGCTGCCGATGCCGACCACCGCCGAGGTGAAGCTGCGCGCGCCCAGCTTGTCGAGGCATTCGAAATCCGTGCAATCGGCCTCGACCACCTGCGTGAGATCGCGCGAATATTCCTGTACCAGCAGCGGATCGGTGTCCGCGCCCAGCACTTCGTGGCCCATCCGCTCCAACGTGCGGGCGACCGAGCCACCGAAGCGGCCAAGTCCGACGACCAGGACAGGGTTGCGTGTATCAGCCGACAATGGGGTTCTCCTCGGGATAGCGATAGGGGCGCGGCTGTCCGCCGAGCGCCAGCGCCGTGGCGACGGTGATCGTGCCGACACGGCCAATGAACATGAGAGCGATGATGACCAGTTGCCCGGCAGGCGGGAGATCGGCCGTGATGCCGGTCGACAGGCCGACGGTCGAAAAGGCCGAAACGGTTTCGAACAGCAGGTCTTCGAACTCGAGCGGAGTGATGGCGGCCAGGAAAGTGGTGGCGGCGAAGATCAGCGTTCCGGCCAGCACGATGACGGTCAGCGCCTGCCGCTCGATCGCATGGCCGAAGCGGCGACCGAACGCGCCCGCATCCCGGCGGCGCAGCACTTCGGACAGCACCACGGCCAGCAGCACGGCGAAGGTGGTAATCTTGATGCCACCGGCCGTGCCTGCGCTGCCTCCGCCGATAAACATGAGGAAGTAATTGGTCATCAGCGTCTCGTCGCGAAAGGCGCCGACATCGAGACTGTTGAACCCGGCCGTGCGCGGCATCACCGAATGGAATGCGGCGTTCAGCAGCTTGCTCCCCAGTCCCATCGGGCCGAGGGTATCGGGGTTGCTCCATTCCATCGCGAGTATCGACACGAACCCGCCCACCAGCAGGATGATCGTCCCGGCCATGGTGATCTTCGTGTGCAGCGTCCAGCGCCGCCAGTCGAGCGCGTGGTGGCGCAGATCCTGCATGACCGGAAAGCCCAGCGCGGTGAGGATGACCGCGAACATGATCGGGCCCAGCATCACCCAGTCGTTCTGAAACCCCATCACGCTGTCGGAATAGCTGGAAAAGCCGGCATTGTTGAACGCGCTGACAGCGTGAAATACGCCGTGCCATATCGCTTCGCCGAAACCGTGATCGTAGATCGCCATCAGGCGTGCGGTCAGGATGACGGCGACGATGGCTTCCACCGTCAGGGTGATCGCCAGCACCAGCTTGAGCACGGACCGCGCATCGCCGACGTCCAGCCGGCTCCGCTCGACCTGTGTTGCCATGCGTTTGCGCAAGCCGAACCCGCGGCCCGCCATCAGGCCGAACAGCGTGGCTGCCGTCATGATGCCGAAGCCCCCGATCTGGAACAGGATCAGGATGACGCCCTGCCCGAAGGGCGACCAGTATGTCGCGGTATCGACGACGATCAGCCCCGTCACCGCCACGGCGGAGGTCGAGGTGAACAAGCGCGGTCAGGAAATCGGTCCGCGTCCCGTCGGCGCTGGCGATGGGCAGCCAGAGCAGGATCGTTCCCGCAGCGATAAAGCCGAGGAACAAGACCGGGATCAGGCGGATCGGATCGCGCAGCGCAGTCATCGATGGCCCCTTGGCGCGCAGACGCTCAGCTCCACGTCGCCTCCGGCGGCAGGCTCATCAGGATGGCGTCGATGTTGCCGCCGGTCTTGAGGCCGAACAAGGTCCCGCGGTCGTAGACGAGGTTGAATTCGGCATAGCGGCCGCGCCATTCGAGCTGCTGCGCCTTGTCGGCATCCGTGAAATCGCTGTCCATCCGGCGGCGGACCAGCTTAGGAAAGATGTCGAGAAAGGCTTCGCCCACGTCCCTGGTAAAGGCGAAGTTGCGCTCGAACGCCGCCTCATCGTCGCACTCCAGATGGTCGTAGAAGATGCCGCCCACACCGCGATGCACGCCGCGGTGGGGAATGTAGAAATACTCGTCCGCCCATTTCTTGAACCGGTCGTAATAGGTCGGATTGTGCGCGGCGCAGGCGGCGCGAAAAGCTGCGTGGAAGTCCGCGGTGTCCTCTTCGTAAGGGAATCGGCGGGTTGAGGTCCGCCCCGCCTCCGAACCAGGCGGCCTGCGTGGTCAGGAAGCGCGTGTTCATGTGCACGGCGGGCACATGCGGATTGGCCATATGCGCGACAAGGCTGATGCCGGTGGCGGTGAAGCCGGGCTGTTCGGGCGATGCGCCGTTGACCGAGGCGGCAAATTCGGGCGCGAATGATCCGCGCACGGTCGAGACGTTGACACCGACCTTCTCGAACACCTTGCCCTTCATCACCCCGCGCGTGCCGCCGCCCGGGTCGGGATTGCCCTCTTCCTCGCGCTGCCATGCGTCGTATTGGAACGCGGCGTCGCGATCCCGCCTCGCGCTCGATGGTTTCGAACTCTGCGCAGATGCGGGTCCGCAAGGCTTCGAACCAGGTGCGGGCCTGTTCCGTATTCTCCGACCAGTCCATCCGCCACAACTCCGTTCGCCCTGAGCTTGTCGTGAAGGGCCGTCCTTACTTCTGGCGCCGCACTAGAAGAAAAAGCAGTGCTTCGACAAGCTCAGCACGAACGGAAATTTTGGGTTGCGTTCATCGTCGGATTGATGCCAATAGCGCGGCCATGGTTCCCCTTTCGTTCGCTGGTGATGAGTGGCTACTGACCGAAGGCCGCGCGGTATATTGGCCGCGCGAGCAAGCGTTGCTGGTGGCCGACCTGCATCTGGAGAAGGGCAGCTTCTTTGCGGGCCACGGCCAGATGGTACCACCCTATGACAGCCGCGAAACGCTGGACCGCGTGGCACGCGCGATCGGGGAAACCGGCGCGCGCCGGGTCATCACGCTGGGCGACAACTTCCACGACAGCGAAGGCTCGACCCGGCTGGAACCGCACGCCTGCGGCATGCTGGAAGCGCTGACCCGCGCGGTCGACTGGGTGTGGATCACCGGCAACCACGATCCCGACATGGAGGCGCGCTGCGGCGGCACTCTGGTCGAGGAGCTGGAGATCGGCGGCACCATCCTGCGCCACCGCGCCAAGAAGGGCGAATTGCGGCCCGAGCTTTCCGGCCATTACCACCCGCGCCTGCAACTCAAGGTCCACCGCCGCCACATCCGCCGCCCCTGCGCCGTGGTCAGCGCGAACGACGGGCCGGACGGACGGCCGAGCGGGCGGATGATCCTGCCTGCGTTCGGAGCCTATACGGGCGGCATGCCCGCGAACGATCCGGCGATTCTGAAGGCGATGCAGCCGGCAGACCGGATCGATGCGGTTGTTCCGGCGAAGGGGAAACTGGCGCGCTTCGAGTTGTGGAAGGCGGCGTAGTTTGTTTTCCGCTCGCACCTTCGTGCGAGCGTCCTCGCTAGACGTGCGGCAAGCCGCACCCGCTGCGGGCGGGCGGTCGCCCTTGCCGGGCCTCCACCGGCCCGGTCCTGGTTCTCGCAGAAAAAGACATTCCTCAATCCAGCCTGCGAGGTCAGCGCGAGAAACCGAGCCGCAGGCGAGGCAAGCGCGACTGCGCGCCCGCAGCGACGCGACCTTCAGGTCGCATGAGCGAGGATAGCCTGAGGGCCCGGACGGGCCCGCCGGCGCTTGAGGCCAAACAAATAACCTAACCTCTCCGGGCCACAACGCCCACCATCGCATCCCTGCGGAGCCACCACCTCGCCGCCGAACGCCACCCCCAACCCAACCAAATCCCTTATCCCTTTGCGAATCTGCGCAAGTCCGCCTACATCGCATCCACACACAGGCTAATCTAAGGAGACCTACCCATAGCCCGTCCACCCCGGCGCAGCATGCAAATGCCCGTGAAAAGCGGCCCGCGCTACGATAACATGATCCAAGTCCCCAAGGTCCGCGTGATCGATCACGAAGGCGAGAACCTGGGGGTGATGTACACCCGCGAAGCGGCCGAGCAGGCCAACGAACTGGGCCTCAACCTCGTCGAAGTGTCCCCCAATGCGGACCCGCCGGTGTGCAAATTCCTCGATGTCGGCAAATATCGCTACGAGGCGCAGAAGAAGGCGAACCTCGCGCGCAAGACGCAGAAGACCCAGGACATCAAAGAGGTCAAGATGCGCCCGAACATCGACGATCACGATTACGATGTGAAAATGCGCAACGTGAACAAATTCATCGAAAACGGCGACAAGGTGAAGTGCACCCTGCGCTTCCGCGGCCGTGAAATGGCGCACCAGCAGCTGGGCATGGACCTGCTCAACCGCGTGCGCGACGACATGGAAGAACTCGCCAAGGTCGAAAGCTTCCCCCGCCTCGAAGGCCGGCAAATGGTCATGGTGCTCGCGCCCAAATAAGCGCGCCACAGGCGGAACTTTACGAGCGGCGTCGGGGTTTCGGTCCCGTCGCCGCTTTTCATATGCGCGTTCGACGAACGACACACTGATGCCGCAGCAAGTCGACAAACGACATGGCTGGCTCGCTCAATTTGCTACTTAAAGTCATTCATCGCGTGTAATCTGGGCTTCATCATGTCGCGCTATGTGCGCAGCGAACCGATCGAGGATACGATAATGCGCCCGACTGCTCTTCTTCTTGCTGCTTCGGCTTTTTCTCTTGCCTTGACTGGCCCTGCACCGGCGCGCGCCGAGACGGATGTGATTGCCAGCGGCGAGGCGTCCGCCAGCGAATTCGCCCGGTTTGCACCCCGACCGGGCGATGCCGCCATGCAGCTGGATTATGCGTTCTGGGACGAAGCCTTGGGGTTCTTCGTCCTGCGCATGGGTCCTTCGACACGCGATGGTGCACGTCGCCCCGATCCCAATCTGGGCACTCGGCGTGTCTACGGCCATGAATCGCGCGTCCGTCTCGAAGGCAATCGCGTCGTCTATTCCTTCCTGGACGAAAACGAGATCGCACCCTTGCGCGAATACCGGCAGGATCTGGAACGGCTCGGCAGTGAACTCGACATCGCGACCCTGCCCCGCAACGAGCAGCTCGCCTATTGGCTCAATCTGCACAATGTCGCCGTGGTCGAGCAGATCGCGCGTAATTATCCGGTGCAACAGCCCTCGCGCATGAAGCTGGGGCCGGACAAGACCCCACTCGATACTACACGCTTCATCAATGTCGCCGGCGTGATGATGAGCCCGCGCGACATTCGCACCAAGATCGTCTTTCCCAACTGGTCCGATCCCGATGTGGTCTATGGTTTCCATCGCGGGGACGTTGGCGGCCCGTCCATCCAGCGACGCGCCTTTACCGGTGCCAATGTCGACGAGTTGCTGGATATCTCGGCCAAGGAATATGTGAATTCGCTGCGCGGGGTTGAAGCCTATGGCGGCAATCTACTGGTGTCGGTCATCTACGAGGAAGCCGCGCCGTTCTACTATCCGCAGCTGGGACAGGACTTTCGCGCGCATCTGGCAACGCATGCCGATGAGGACGTCAAAGCGCTGATGGCCGAAAAGTCGGGCACAAAGACCAACCAGTACGACTACACGGTTGCCGATCTGGCCGCCGGCGATCGCGAACCGACATACAACACGGTGACCAGCGACGGCGTAACACAGTCGTTCAGGATCACGCCTTCGGTCGCTCGCCTGATGATCGAACGCGACAAGAAATTCGAGAAGCTGCGCAAGCAGGGTGAATTGCGAGGTCGAGTCATCGTTCTGCCGATGGAAGGCCAAAGCGCAACAGTCCCCGCGCCGCCGCCCGAAGAGAAAGACCCTGCGGAAGACGAATAGGACATCCGGCCCTGAGATCCCTTTGTTGTCAGAGGTATGGCAGGCCCGAATTCTCCAGCGCAGAGGAGATAGTCTATGGCCGCCTGTCTGTGTGCTTCAGGTCTTGATCCTTCTAGCGCCGATGGCAGCTCCCATCGTCTAGTCCGATACGGCTAGCGGGGTTTACGACGCTGAACGAAGGGCAATTGTCGGCCTCCTCCCGGCAGACCGCTTCTCTTCAAGCGTTTGGATTAATCCACCCGGCTTGCTAGCGCCTGTAGTCGCGCGGCAGGAGGGGGACGTTTGACAGCACGGATCATCGGACTGGCAGTGGGGGCAGGTGCGCTTCTGACTGCGTGCATGGCTCCCCTGCCCACCGGCATGAGTCGCGAGGCGATGGTGGTGGCTGGCCTCGTCGTGCTGATGGCGGCATGGTGGATGACCGAGGCTTTGCCGCTGACGGCGACCGCGCTGATGCCGTTCCTGGTGTTGCCCTTTGCCGGTGTCATGGACGCCCGCGCGACGGCGAGCGCCTATTATTCGCCGATCCTGTTCCTTCTGCTGGGCGGCGCCTTTATCGCACTCGCCATCGAGAGGACGGGCCTGCACAAGCGGCTGGCGCTGGCGATCCTGACGCGCGGTGAGCGGGCCGCGCAGCCCGATGCGCGGGGCGACCGGATTACTGCTCGCCTTCATGGTGGCCGCTGCGATCCTTTCGATGCTGATCTCCAACACCTCGACCGCGCTGATCATGATGCCGATGGCGATGGCAGTGCTGGCGGGGGCTGGTTTGAAAGACGGAGAGTGGGACGGCCTTGCGGGTGCCCTTCCCATCGGCATTGCCTTTGCCGCCAGCATCGGTGGGCTCGGCACGCTAGTCGGATCGCCTACCAATGCCATAGCGGTCGGGCTGCTCGACACCATGATCGGAGCGCAGATCAGCTTTGCGCAATGGATGCTTTACGGACTGCCCATCGTGGTCCTCGGCGTTCCGCTCGCGGCCATCATCGTTGCAAAGGTGCAGCGCGTGTCGGCCTACGAGTTCGACGTGGCCGCCGCCCAAAGCGCGATTGCCAACCCGCATCCGATGGGCAGTGCGGAGCGGCGCGTGATGATGGTCGTGGCCGTTACGTTCCTCGCCTGGATGACCCGCCTGCTGGTCGCGCCTTACCTGCCCGCCGGTTCGTGGACCGACGGGACCATCGCCATCATCGCCAGCCTTGCGCTGTTCCTGCTGCCCGACGGCACGGGCCGTCCGCTGCTGGTCTGGAAAGAGGCGGACCGCGCGCCATGGGGCGTCATCATGATGTTCGGCGGCGGGCTGGCGCTGGCCGCGGGCATGGGTGCAAGCGGTCTGGCAGACTGGCTGGGCAATGCGCTGCTGGTGCTCGACACATGGCCGCTGCTGCTGGTCGCGCTGGCACTCGTGGCGATGGTGGTGCTGATTACCGAATTCGCCAGCAATGTCGCGACCGCCAGCGCCATCATCCCGGTCGTCGCCGCGCTGGTGGTGGCGCTGGGCGTCGACCCGATCCTGCTCGCCATGCCCGCTGCGCTGGCGGCTAGCTGGGGCTTCATGCTACCTGCCGGGACCGGCCCCAACGCCATCGCCTGGTCGACAGGCCGCATCCGGATCGAACGCATGGTGAAGGCCGGCCTCGTCCTCGACCTCATCGGCATCTTCCTCATCGTGGGAATGGTCTGGCTGATAGCCGGCATCGGTTGATTTGCCGCCTTTGCCGCAATAATGGGAGCGCGATTTGCTCGTACAGCGGAGATGCGTTCCTGCGGAGGTTAGGAACGGAGCGCCCTGTACCGGCCACGAAAAGCTCCCGCCTTCCTGGGGGCGTAAGTTTGACAGGAAGGCCTCGCCACCATGAGCGACACCGACATCGACCCCAACACGCCGCGCAAAACCCCCAAGGCCGAAGTGACCAAGATCAACGGGCGCGAACTCAAGCCCAGCACGCTGATGATGGGGCACGGCTTCGATCCGACCTTGTCCGAAGGCAGCCTCAAGGCCCCGATCTTCCTGACCAGCACCTTCGCCTTCCCCAGCGCGGCGGACGGCAAGCGCCATTTTGAAGGCATCACCGGAAAGCGTCCGGGCGGCGCGGACGGGCTTGTCTATTCGCGCTTCAACGCGCCGAACCAGGAAATTTTGGAAGACCGGCTGGCGGTATGGGACGGCGCGGAAGAGGCGCTGAGCTTCTCCTCCGGCATGACCGCGATTGCCGTCCTGCTGCTCGCCGCGTGCAAGGCGGGCGACGTGATCGTGCACTCCGGTCCGCTTTATGCAGCATCCGAAGGCTTCATTGCCAAGACCATGGCGAAATACGGCGTGACCTTCATCGACTTCCCCGCAGGCGCAACGCGCGAACAGCTGGACGAAGTCATGACGCGCGCGAAAACAGCTGGCCGAGGAACAGGGCGGCGAAGTGCCGATGATCTACCTCGAAAGCCCGGGCAACCCGACCAATGCACTGGTCGATATCGAAGCGGTGCGCGATGCACGCGATGCGCATTTCGATCCCGATAAATGCTCGATCGCGATCGACAACACCTTCCTCGGCCCGCTGTGGCAGCGCCCGCTCGATCACGGCGCGGACCTCGTTGTCTACTCGCTGACCAAGTATGTCGGCGGGCATTCGGACCTCGTCGCGGGCAGCGTCTCGGGCAAGAAGCGCTTCATCGATGCGGTGCGCATGCTGCGCAACACGATGGGCGGCATTTGCGATCCCAACACGGCGTGGATGCTGTGCCGAAGCCTAGAAACGGTCGAACTGCGCATGAGCCGCGCGGGCGAGAATGCGGCTAAGGTCTGCGACTACCTGGCCCAGCACCCCAAGGTCGAGGGTCTCGGCTATCTCGGCATGATCAAGGACGAGCGCCAGCAGGACATCTATGATCGCCACTGCCTTGGCGCCGGCAGCACCTTCTCGCTGCTGCTCAAGGGCGGCGAGGCGGAATGCTTCCGCTTCCTCGACGCGCTCAAGATCGCCAAGCTGGCTGTCAGCCTGGGCGGCACGGAAACGCTGGCGAGCCACCCCGCCTCGATGACGCACCTCTCGGTCGCCGAAGGCCGCCGCACCGAACTCGGCATTTCCGACAATCTCGTGCGCATCTCCATCGGCATCGAGGACGCCGACGATCTGATCGCGGACTTCGAGCAGGCGCTGGAGGCGGTCTGACCCGCATCGCCTTCCTCGCCTGCGCCGCCACGCTGCCCGGCAAGGGCGAGCGGCGGGGCGATGCGTTCGAGCATGATCTGGAGGTTGCGGCGCTGCGGCCCGCGTTCGAGAAGGCCGGGCTGAAGCTGGTCGAGATGGACTGGCGCGCGCCGCTGGTCGACTTCGACGGTATCGACATGGCGCTGCTCGGCACGGCGTGGGACTATCAGGACCATCTGCCCGAATTCCTCGCCAAGCTGGAGGCGCTCAGCGAGCGAGGAGTGGCGGTGCACAATCCGCCCGAGGTCGTGCGGTGGAACGGCGACAAACGCTATCTGCGCGCGCTGGCGGAGCGCGGGGTGCCGATCATTCCGACCTTGTGGTTCAACGAGGTGCGCGCGGGCGATCTCGCCATCGCGCTCGATGCCTTCGTGACCGACCGGCTGGTGGTCAAGCGGCAGGTGGGCGCAGGCGGTCTGGGGCAGGTCAGTTTCGCGCATGACGACCTTCCCAAAGCCGGCTGGCGGTTCGGACATCCAGCGATGATCCAGCCGTTCCTGCCGTCTATCGTCGAGGAAGGCGAATATACATACGTGTTAATCGACGGCGCGTTCAGCCATGGCGTTCGCAAGCGGGCGGGTGACGGCGACTATCGCATCCAGTCGCTTTATGGCGGGTATGAGGAAGCATATGCGCCCGAGCCGAACGATCTGGCGCAGGCCGAGGCAGTGGTGGACGCGCTGCCTTTTACCGACCTGTTGTATTGCCGCGTCGACATGGCGCGCCTGCCGACGGGCGAACTGGCAGTGATGGAGGCTGAGGCAATCGAGCCTTATCTCTATCCCGAACAGGGGCCGCAGTTGGGCGAGCGGCTGGCGCGCGCCGTCAAGCGTCGCCTCGGCTGAACCCTACAGTTCGAGCGCGGTGCGGATCGCGTGGCTGAGCCTGTGCGAGAAGCTGACACCTGCCTGGTTGCCGTGGACCCAGACGATCTGTCCGGCCAGCTCGTTGCGCGCATCGATCTCGAAAATGATGGTGGCACCACGCTGCACATAGCCGTCGAACAATTCGATCCGGCAACCGGTCTCGGAGATGTCGCACAGCAACGCCTGCGCACGCGCAACCGGCGTTCGGCAATTGAGCACGATATTGCTATCCTGGCGGTTGATCGTCCGTGTCTGCATTTCAAGCCCTTCAGTCGCAGACACTGCATACCGCAATACGGGCAAAAGAAAGGTTAATGTCGCATTTATACATTTAGTCCGAGAGACAAGGACTTAGCCCTTCCACTCGCGCCGCTCTTCTGCAGATTTTAGTACTTGATAGGCCAATTGGAGCTTCTGGAACTCCTCGGCCGCGTCCTTGTCGCCCGGTTTGACATCGGGATGCACAGCCTTGGCCTTGATGCGCCACGCCTTCTTCACCGCGTCGAAATCGGCGTCCGCTTCCAGTTCCAGCACGTCGAGCGCGCGCATTTCGTCCGCGCTGCGGCTGCCGTCGCCCGACCCGCTCCAGCCGTAATGCTGCGCTTCGGCATAGCCGGCGTTCTCGGCCCGCTCGGTTTTGGCGCGGGCTTCCTTCTCCGCCTTGTCGAGCCCTTCGAAATAATCCCAGCGCGAATTGTATTCGGCAGCGTGGCGCTGGCAGAAGTACCAGCGATCGGGGCTGTTGGGCGCTTTGGGTGCGGGGCAGTCGCCCTTTTCCTCGCAGCCGTGGCGATCGCACAGGCGCACGGTCGCGGCCTCGCGGCTTTCTTCATAGCCGCGCCAGCGGGGAAAGCCCCAATCGTTGGATCGGCGCGCCTTAGGCACGGCAGAGGTTCGGCAAAGTTGGCATGGCGGTCAATCTAGGGGCATGGGGCGCGATGGCAAGCGGCTTGCGCGCCGGTACGAGAAGGGCCCCGGCACATCGCTGCGCCGAGGCCCTTTCGTAAGATTTACCCGATAAACGATCAGTCGATCGTCACGGTCGCCGCGCGGCGGTTCTGCGCCCATGCGCTCTCGTTCGATCCGAGCGCGACGGGGCGTTCCTTGCCATAGCTGATCGTGCGGATGCGGCTGGCCGGAATGCCAAGCGAGACGAGGTAATTCTTCGCCGAATTGGCCCGGCGTTCGCCCAGCGCAAGGTTGTATTCGCGTGTGCCGCGTTCGTCGGTGTGGCCTTCGATGGTGAAGGTGACGTTCGAATATTGCGAGAAATACTGCGCCTGCCGCTGCAGCTTCGCGCCGTCTTCGCCATCGATATTGTATCGGTCGGTGTCGAAGTACACGACCGTGTTTTCGCGGCCGACATTGTCGTAGAAGTGCTCCATCGAGCCGACCGCCGGGCCAGTGGGCGCGGGCGTCGGTGCAGGCGTGGCCGTATCGACGGGCGCGGGCGGAATCTCTTCGGGCGCCTTCTTCGAACAGGCTCCCAGCGCGATCGCCGAAGAAAGCATCACTATACTAGCAACACGGGTATTCATCTGGCTGTCCCCTTTATCAAACAGCGGTTAAAACATGTGTCCGCACCCGGACAATTCGGCCCCTGTTAAAAGCCAATGCGCCTACGGCAGAATCGGTCCCCAGGCCGGGTCCGATGCATCGACCGGGGTGGGCAAGCTGCGCTCGTTGTCGCCCGTCAGATCGACCTGCCACAGCGAGGTCTTTCCCGAATTGCGCTCGGTACGGAAGAACTGGATGATGCGTCCGTTGGGCGCCCATGTCGGCGCCTCGTCCTGCCAGCCGCGCGTCAGCGTGCGGACATTGCGACCCTGCGGGGTCATGACCGAAATGTTGAAGCTGCTGGCGTTGGTAAAGGCGATCTGGTCGCCGCGCGGGCTCCATTCGGGCGTGGCGCAGCGCGATCCGCCAAAACTGATGCGGCGTTGGTTCGTGCCGTCGGCATTCATGACATAGCACTGCTGCGCGCCCGACCGATCGCTCTCGAACACGATCTGGTTGCCGTTGGGCGAATACGACCCGCCGATGTCGATGCCCGGCTGGTCGGTCAGCCGTTCGGAACGGCCACCGCTGGCCGAGACACGGTAGATGTCGGTGTTGCCGCCGACCGCCATGGAATAGAGGATCCAGCGTCCGTCCGGGCTCCAGCGCGGGGCGAAGGTCGGATTTTCGCTCTGCGTCACCAGCGTCTGGCGACCCGTGCCGATGTCGTAGACATAGATGCGCGGATTGCCGTCGACATAGCTGAGATAGACGAGCTGCTTGTAATCGGGCGAATAGCGCGGGGTAAGCGCGGTCGAGCGGCCCGTGGTGATGAAGCGATGGTTGGCCCCGTCGCTGTCCATGATCGCAAGGCGCTTGACACGGCGGTCCTTGGGGCCGGTCTCGGCGATATAGGCGATGCGGCTGTCGAAGAACGGGCTTTCCCCGGTCAGGCGCGCATAGACAAGGTCCGAGCATTTGTGCGCCGCGCGCCGCCAGTCGGCAGGCGCGACCACCCAGCCTTCTGCGACCAGCCGCTGCTCCAGCGCCATGTCGTAGAGATAGCAGCCCACGGTAAGGCGGTTGTCGCTGCGCGCGCGGACATAGCCGTGGACCAGCATTTCCGCCCCACGCACACGCCATGTATTCCATGTGGGCGAAGTGATGTTGGCAAAGGCAGGACGCGGCAGGCTGTCGGGGCCGGTCGGCTTGAACAGGCCGTTATTGCGCAGATTGTTCGTGATGACGCGCGCCAGTTCCACGCCAAGCGCTTCCGTCCCGCCGGCATTGGCGGGCGTTGCCACGTCGCGGTCGGTGGCGAAGGAAGGGATGGCGATGCCGAGATCGTCGAGCCGCGCCTTCGTAGGACACGGTGACTTCCAGCCCGCCGTCTCTCTTGTACCGTTTCGACATCCTGGCCTTCGGGCAGGTGTTCGCCCAGGTCCTGGTCCTGCGCCATGGCGGGCGCGGCAATAAACAGTGCGGGTGTCAGCGCGAGTGCGATGAGGGAAGCTTCATTGTGAGAGCCTCCAGTCCAGATTTGCAGTGATGGTCTTCCACGCCTCGTAATATTCAGGCGGCAGGTCGAAGGGGGCGGCGAGCTGCACGGCGCGCACGGCCTGTTCGCCATGGACGCGCGGCCTGTGCGCGGTTGGTGTCGTTGATGCCGCGTCTGGCGCACGACTGTGCGGCGTGCCGATTGAGCGATCCGTCCTCGTTCAGGCGAAAGCGCACGAAGGACACGATGGTCTCGACTTCGGGACCGCTGGGCGGCGCCCAGTGCGGCTTGATCTGGCGCGCAACCGCCTGCCCGATGGACGCCTTGGCGCTCGCCCCGATCTGCGAGGCAGGCGTGCGGGTTTCGTTGGTCGTCGTGCTGTCACCGCGGCCCGCGAGGAAGTCCGTCGCCAATCAGCGATCCGCCGCTCTCTCGCCGGGCTCGGCCGTGCCGGTTTCGCGCGGGGTTTCGCGGCGCGGCGTGGGCGTCGCGCCCGGTGCGGGAACCGGCGACTGCGCGCGGCGGGTCGGCTGGTCGACCATCGGCTGGCTCGGCGCGTCGAGGATTTCCGGCGCCGGTGCGGGAGCATCGGACAAGGTCGGCGCGATGGCGGCGCGGCTTTCGGGGACGGGATCGGGCGCGGTCGCCTCCAGGCCGACGTCTTCGGCAAGGCTCACCGTCATGCGCTCGGGCACGGGAAAGGCAGGCTGAGGCAAAAAGGTCTGAATGACGAGAACGGCGAGCAGGGCGAGATGCAGGGCCAGAGCTATGATCAGCCCTGTGCGCTCTTCACCTTTGATGCCCGCAATCTCCATACCGTCCCGCGCTATTCCTCGACCGATGAACTGGAGGTGTCGGGAGCGCTGACCTGCCCGCCATTCGTGACCAGCGAAATGCGATTGAGCCCGGCGCGGTTCAGCTCGCCCATGACGGCCATGACGCGCCCGTAATCGAGCGCGCGGTCGGCCCTGAGCGTCACGTCCGGCCCCTCGCCGGTGCGCGGGATCGCCTCGAGCGCTTCCGGCAGTGCGCCGACTTCGACCTGGTTGTCGTCGATATAAACATAACCTTCGCTATCGATGCTGATCGACACCTGTTGTTGCTCGGTCGGCAGGGCGGCCGCGCGGCTGTCGGGCAATTGGATCGGAACGCCCGCCGTCAGCAGCGGCGCCGTGACCATGAAGATGATGAGCAGCACCAGCATGACATCGACAAAGGGCGTCACGTTGATCTCGGACATGGGCCTGCGCGAACGCCGCCCCCGCCCGCGACCACGCCCGCCGCCGCCCGAAGCCAGGCTCATCGCCATGTCAGCGCTGCTCCAGCTGGCGGCTGAAGCTTGCGCCCAGCTTGTCGGCGAAGCGGTGCAGGCGCGATTCGAAGCGTTCGACCGAGTGGCTGAAACGGTTGTAGGCGATCACGGCAGGGATGGCGGCAAACAGACCGATGGCCGTGGCGAACAGCGCTTCGGAAATACCGGGTGCGACCACGGCGAGCGAGGAGCTTTCCTGCGCGCCGATCTGGAAGAAGCTGTTCATGATGCCCCACACCGTGCCGAACAGGCCGACGAACGGGCGCGACCGAGCCGGTGGTGGCGAGGAAGTTCAGCCGTTCCGCCACGTCGTCCGCTTCCTGCGCGATCTGGCCGTCCATCGCCATGACGATACGGCTGCGCACACCGTCGCGGTCGCGCACTTCGCCCTTCACCGAGCGGCGCCATTCGGAAACACCCGCCTGCGCCACGCGCGCCGAGGGTATGTCGCGATTGCCGCGTTCGGACATGAAGCGGTCGAAATTGTCCGCCTGCCAGAACTCGCTTTCGTACTCGGTCTGAGCAGTCTTCAGCCGCCGCATGCGCATGCTGAAGGAGACGATGATCATCCACACCCAGATACTGGCGAGGATCAGGCCGGCCATCACCAGCTGCACGACGATATCGGCATGCAGGAACAGCTCGACCGGATCGAGCCGGGTGGGCGGGGCCATGACGAGAAGTTTGGTGGACATCGTGCCTCTAGGATGCGGAAACGAAGCGCGCGAACGCCTCGCGCCAGGGGAGCGGCTGCCGGATCGGGCGGCCGCTGGGTGAAACGAAGCCGACGCGCAAATGTGCCTCGGCCAGAGTGGTGTCGCCGCGCGTAGCTGTTTGTTGCATCCTGCAGGACGCGGCCTTCAGCTCCGTGCAGCGGGTCTCGATCAGAATGTCGTCATCGAGCTTTGCAGGGCGCAAATATTTGAGGTTAACCTCGGAAAGAGCATAGGCGCCCTCGCCCGCCTCGATCGCCGCGCGTTGGTCTATGCCGAGCCGGCGCAGCAGGTCCGACCGGGCGCGCTCGAACCAGCGCAGGTAGTTCGCGTGATAGACGATGCCCGACAGGTCCGTATCCTCGTAATAGGCGCGCACGGCATACAGATGCCGGTCGCCGTCGATTACGCCGTCGGGAGGGTTGGGAAGCGCCGCCATGTGGGCGCTGCGTTTAGCGGCCAAGGTGCGCGCCGTGCAATCGTTAACGACGAAGCGACTCCTGCCAGCGACTAACCGCGTCTGGCGATCATCGGGCCGAGCGGTTCGCCGCCGAAGATATGGACGTGCAGGTGCGGCACTTCCTGCCCGCCATGCGCGCCGACATTGGCCATGGCGCGGTATCCGGGCTCGACCAAACCCTTGTCGCGGGCGACCTGTGCCCACCGCGCGCACGAAACCTGCGATCTCCTCGGCGCTCGCCTGCCGCGCTGAAATCGTCCCAGCTGACATAGCGGCCCTTGGGGATCACCAGCGTGTGCACTTCGGCCTGCGGGTTTATGTCCTCGAAGGCGTAAGCCCACTCGTCCTCGTAGACTTTGGTCGACGGTATCTCGCCGCGCAGGATCTTGGCGAAGATGTTGTCGTCGTCATAGGGCTGCGTCGCGTCGATCGGCATCAGCTGCTCCTGTTTGCTTTTTCCGTGAGCCCGGAAGTGCCCTCGCGCCGGTCGAGCTCGGCCATCACGTCGTCCAGCGCGATGCCCTTGGCTTGCAACAGCACGATCAGGTGCATGAGCAGATCGGCGCTTTCGCCCACCAGCTCCTCGCGGCTTCCGCTGACCGCGGCGATGACGGCCTCGACCGCTTCCTCGCCCAGCTTCTGCGCCATCTTGGACACGCCCTTGGCCTTCAGGCTGGCCACGTAGCTTTTGTCCGGCGAGGCGGTCAGCCGGCTGGCGATGGTCTGTTCGAGGCGGGTCAGCGTATCCATGGTCACGTGGTGCGCCATCACCCGCGTGCAGGCAAGCCCGCGGCGCGCAGGGCACGGTGCGCCTCGCCGACCGAATGCTGCCCGAAATGGAAGATGGATGCGGCCAGCACCGCGCTCGCATGCCCCTTCGTCACGCCTTCGACCAGGTGCTCGAGCGTGCCGACACCGCCGCTGGCGACCACGGGTACGGAAACGCTGTCGGCAATCGCGCGGGTCAGTTCGAGGTCGTAGCCCTGCTTCGTCCCGTCGCCGTCCATCGAGGTGACGAGCAGTTCGCCCGCGCCCAGTTCGGCCAGCTTCTGCGCATGCTCGACCGCGTCGATGCCGGTCGGTTTGCGGCCGCCATGAGTGTAGATTTCCCAGCCGCGAAAGCCCTCGCCCTCGGTCCGCGCGCGGGCATCGACGGATGCGACGACGCACTGGCTGCCGAACTTGTCGGCAATCTCGCGCACCAGTTCGGGCCTGGCGACCGCCGCGGAATTGACCGCCACCTTGTCCGCGCCTGCCAGCAGCAGCGCGCGCGCGTCCTCGACACTGCGCACCCCGCCGCCCGACGGTCAGCGGCATGAAGCACACGGCCGCCGTGCGCCGCACCATGTCGAGCAGCGTCCCGCGCCCTTCGTGGCTGGCGGAAATGTCGAGGAAACACAGCTCGTCCGCGCCTGCACGGTCATAGGCCTGAGCCTGCTCGACCGGGTCACCGGCGTCCTTCAGATCGACGAAATTGACGCCTTTCACCACGCGCCCGTCGGCCACGTCGAGACAGGGGATGACGCGAATGCGGACGGTCATCAGTCAGGCTCCACGATGCCGGTCAGCGACTGCCCGCCAAACTCGAGGCGGACCTCCTCGCCAATCTCGAATTGCGGTTTGCCGTCGTCGGCCATACCCTTGGCCACGAAAGCGACCTTCCCGTATTTCGCATCGAAGTCGCCGATATGCGCGCCCTTGTAGAACAGTCCGACCGGTCCGCTGTAGCGTCCGGGCAGTTTGCTCAGGTTCAGCGAGATGCGTTCCTGCCCATCGCTCCAGCGCGACTGGCTGAGCTTGCCGAGATAGCCCGACGATGAGCGGAATTTGCATTCCACGTCGTGTGCCTGCAGCACGCCGGGACCAGTGATGACCGCGCTTGGACTGTTCTTCGCCTTGGCGAGGATCACGAGGACCAAGACACCGATTATCAAGACTGCAAGCAGGAAACCACTCATCCGGCCGCCCTACCGCCAAGGCCGCTGCGAGATCCAGACGACCGTCGTAGAGCGCGCGCCCGGTTATCACGCCCTCGATACCCTCATTCGCATGAAGCGAGAGCACGTGGATATCGTCCAGCCCCTTCACCCCGCCGCTGGCGATGACCGGGATGTCGACCTGCCGGGCCAGCTCCACGGTCGCATCGATGTTCACGCCCTTGAGCAGGCCGTCGCGCCCGATGTCGGTGAACAGCAGCGCGGCGACGCCTGCGTCCTCGAACCGGCGGGCCAGATCGACCACGGGGACGTCGGACACCTCGGCCCAGCCCTCGGTGGCGACCATGCCATCCTTGGCGTCGACGGCGACGACAATGCCGCTTTCGAATTCGCGCGCCATGTCCTTCGACGAATTCGGGGTCCTTGAGCGCGGCCGAGCCCATCACGATGCGCGACACGCCCGGATCGAACCAGCCTTCGACATCCTCCCGCATTGCGGATGCCGCCGCCCAGTTGGACATGGCCCGGAAAGGCCGCGACGATGCCTCCACCGCCTCGCGATTTTGCGCAGAGCCAGCGAAGGTGCCGTCCAGGTCGACCACGTGCAGATGCTGCGCCCCGGCCTCGGCAAACAGCATCGCCTGCGCTGCGGGATCGTCGCCATAAACGGTGGCGCGGTCCATATCGCCTTCGGCCAGGCGCACGACCTGCGCCGCCTTTCAGGTCGATGGCGGGAAAGACGATCATGGCCGCCACTCCAGGAAGCGGTCGAGCAGGCTGCAGGCCGTAGCTCTGGCTCTTTTCCGGATGGAATTGCACGCCCAGCATATTGTCGCGCCCGACCGCTGCGACCAGTCCGCCGCCGTGATCGGTCATCGCGAGCACGTCCTGCCCGCTGGTCGCGTGGAAGTGGTAGGAATGGAGGAAATAGGCCTCGCCCGCCTCGACCACCTCATGGTCGCTGCGCATGCGGAGCAAGCGCGACATCGTTCCAGCCCATATGCGGCACCTTGACGCTGCATCGGTCGGCTCGATCAGCCGCACCTCGCCCGCGATCCAGTCCGAGCCCCGGCGTCACGCCATGCTCCAGCCCGCGAGTGGCCAGCAATTGCATGCCCACGCAAATGCCGAGGAACGGCGCCCCGCCGACCTGCACCCGCTCGGCCATGGCCTCGATCATGCCGTCGATCGCGCGCAAGCCCTGCGGCACACGCGCCGAAGCTGCCGACACCGGGCAAGCACGATCCGGTCGGCTGCGCGCAGCACGTCGGGATCGGCGGTGACCGTGACGTCCGCCCCGACCTTGCCAGCGCGTTCTCGACCGAATGCAGATTGCCCGCGCCGTAATCGACCAGCGCGACCACCTCAGCCACCCAGCTGCCCCTTGGTGCTCGGCATGGCGCCGCCCTTGCGCGGGTCGATTTCGACCGCGGTGCGCATGGCGCGGGCAAAGCCCTTGTAGATCGCTTCGCAGATGTGGTGGTTGTTGGTGCCGTAGATCAGCTCGACATGCAGCGTCAGCCCGCAGGTCTGCGCGACCGAATGGAACCAGTGCTCGATCAGCTCGGTGTCCCATTCGCCCAGCTTTTCCTGGCTGAAAAGCCCGCGCGCCATACGAAGTAGGGGCGGCCCGAAATGTCCAGCGCCACGCGCGCCAGCGTCTCGTCCATCGGCGAATAGGCAGGGCCGTAGCGCGCGATGCCCGGCCTTGTCGCCCAGCGCCTGCGCCAGTGCCTGCCCGAGCGCCAGCGCGCTGTCTTCGGTGGTGTGGTGCTGGTCGACATGCAGATCGCCATCGACCTTCATCGTGACGTCGATCAGCGAATGCTTCGCGACCTGCTCGACCATGTGATCGAGAAAGCCGATGCCGGTTGCGACATCGTACGTGCCCGTCCCGTCGAGATCGACCTCGACGAGGATCTTGGTTTCTGCGGTGTTTCTTTCGATCCGGCCTGTGCGCATGGGGGCGAGCCTATAGGCCGCTGGCGGTGCGGCGCAAGGATTCGCGTGGATGCCAAGGCTTCAGATGGGTGAAGACCGCTTAAAGCGCTTGACCCGCGCACAGGCCTCTTCCACCTATGCGCCCATGAGCGACGATACGCCCGACAGCCTCATTCCCTACGACACGATCGTGCAGGAAGCCCTGCGCGCCGTGGTGGGCCGGGTGCTCGGCGAAATCGATCGATGCCGGCAGCGAATTGCCCGGCGCGCACCATTTCTACATCACCTTCAAGACCCACGCGCCGGGCGTCTCCATCCCCGACCATTTGCGCGAACGGTTCCCCGACGAGATGACCATCGTGCTGCAGAACAAGTTCTGGGATCTGAATGTGCGCGACGACGGCTTCTCGGTCGGCCTGACATTCAACCAGGTGCCTGCCGAGCTCGACATTCCCTATGCCGCGATCACGCAATTCGTCGATCCGGCGGTCGATTTCGGCCTGCAGTTCCAGGCGACCGTCGCCGACATGGCTCCTGCCACGACCGAAGAAGCGGGCAACGACGCGGAACAGGGCGAGGCTGCTCCCGTTGAAGGGGCAGAAGACGGCTCGAATGTCGTCACGGTCGATTTCGGCCGCAAGAACTAGCACCGCCGGGCCCATAGCCCACGCGAAGAAGGGGCCACACATGGGTTTGACCGCCGAGAACAAAGCCAACCACGTCACCGATGTCGTCGCCGACGCGTTGCAGGACGCAACCGATACCGTATCGCCCCGCGCAAACTCGATACCCGGCCCCAGCTCCAATCCGGCGACCAACCTCATCATCAACGACATCGTCCTGCGCAGCGCGGGCCGCCTGTCTCGCCGCACGATGGAAAAGATGCTGCTGGGCCGCAAGTTCGACAAGCAGTTCGCCAAGGATGTGGTCGAGAACCGCTCGATCCTGCACAGCCTCGCCGCCTATGGCGTGACCAAGCTGGCCACGCGGTCCGTGCCCGGCGCGGTGATCGTGGGCGGTGGATTGCTTGTGAAGATGTTGTTCGACCGCAGCCAGTCGCGCCGCAAGGCCCGGCGCAGGGCCGCAAGCAGCTGCGCGCGCAGGCCAATCCCGAATTCTCTTGCGTGAGTAATCGGCCCCACGGGGCTTGATTGCAGTCACTGCCATGCGCCAACAGCGCACCATGGCCGAATCCGATGCTAATCGCCACGATGCGCTTGCCCGCCGCGGACTGATGTTCATCCTGTCCTCGCCCAGCGGCGCGGGCAAGACGACGATCAGCCGCATGCTGCTGGACGCCGACCCTGCGATAAAGCTGTCGGTCAGCGTCACGACCCGCCCTCCGCGTCCGGGCGAAGTCGACGGGGTGCACTACTATTTCGTCGACGATGCCGAGTTCGACCGGCATGGTCGAGGAAGACGATTTCTACGAATGGGCGCACGTCTTCGGCTATCGCTACGGCACCCCCAAGGGGCATATCCGTAACGCGCTGAAGGAAGGGCAGGACTTCCTGTTCGACATCGACTGGCAGGGCACGCAGCAGCTGAAGCAGAAGGACGACCAGGACGTCGTCACGCGTCTTCATCCTGCCGCCCAGCCTTGCCGAATTGCGCAAGCGCCTGGAAAGCCGGGCGCAGGACAGCTCGGAGGTCATCGACAGCCGCATGGAACGCGCGCGCGGCGAGATCAGCCATTGGGCGGAATACGATTACGTCGTCATCAACGACGATGTCGATGCGTGCTTTGCCAAGGTGCGCGAAGTGCTCGACGCCGAGCGGATGCGCCGCACGCGGCAGACGGGCCTGATCCCGTTCGTGCGCGAATTGATGGAGTGAGGCCATGGCGCCGGGCGTTGACAGACCTGACCGAGCGCGAGCGCGAAGTGCTGCGCCTGCTGCTCGGCGGGCACACGGCGAAAAGCGCGGCGAGCGAGCTCGACCTGTCGGTCCACACCGTCAACGATTACCTGCGCGAAGCCCGCAAGAAACTCGGGGTGTCGAGCAGCCGGGAGGCCGCAAGAATCTTGGGGGAGCAGGAGGCGCAGACCCCTCAAAAGCAAACGAGCGATCTTATCGGGATGGGCGGCGAGAACCGCGGCAGCGATGATGGCGATCGACAGCAAACGCCGGGACCGTCCCGGATGTGGCTGTGGATCACAGGAGTAATCGTTATGTTTGCACTCGCCCTTGCCGCCGCCCTTGCCTTTAACGGCTCGGACCATCCGCCTGCCGACAAAGACACGGCGCAGACCCAAGCAGTCGTCGCCGAGGACAGCAAGGCGGAAACGGCCGCACTCGCTTTTGCCACGCTCGTCGATGCCGGCGACTATACGGAAAGCTGGAAGACGGCCGGACCGATGTTCCGCTCGGCAGTTACCGCAGATGGTTGGGCCGCGCAGGTCGAGCCCGTCCGCACGCAGCTCGGCACCCTCGTATCGCGCGAACTTCTGGCAATCGAAGCGCACACTAGTCTGCCCGGTGCGCCTGCGGGCGACTATCGGATGGTCATGTTCGCCAGCGACTTCAGTGCCGCTCCAAACAGGACCGAGACGGTCGTTTTGAGCAAGGAAGACGGGCGCTGGGGCGTGGTCGGCTATTTCGTCCGATAGGTCTCGCTAAAGTTTGTAGCGCGGCGATCGGAATAAACTAAGGTCGCCGCGCTCAGCCACGATGCATGCGGTGCATTTAGGCACCCGCCACCGGACATGCATGCCGAGGAAGCTCTCGCCAAAGCGGCCTTTACACACGACAGGCCGGATCCTGCGAAAATTTGCGCAGACCCGACACAATATCTATACTCGGCGCTATGGGGCAGACATCAACCGACTCGGTCTTCGAAGACCTGACTCCCAAGCAGTTCGAAGCACTGAACCTTGCGGCTGCCGGGTACACTTCGAAGGAAATCGCCCGCCAGCTCGAGATTTCCCCTCACTCGGTCGACAAGAGGATCGACGCCATCAGAGCGCAGCTGGATGCCATGGCGCGCCAGCAGCTGGTGCGCGAATTCCGCGAATGGAACGAGGGGTGTCATTCAACCACCGGTGGCCAGTTCCCCCTTACCGGTGACGGGCGGATCACTGCAGAAACGTCTTCGCAGACAGATGGCGAAGCGCTTGTTTTCAACGATGTCCTGACCTTCGACGGGACGGACAGTTGGAACGCCGAGCCTGCCTGGCTGCACCGGGGGGTCAAGCCTTCCGACCTTGGCATAGGCGCGCGTCTGATGTTCGTCTTCGCCGGAGCATTCCTGATGGCGGCGGCATTCGTTCTTGTCGCTGCTTCGGGAAATGTCCTGGTCGATATGCTAAGCTAGGTCGGACGCAGTCTCCCGGCGATTACATCGCTCTGGGGAGACGTAACTTGCTCAATTCTCATTCCGCCACCGCACGCCTCGTGCGCCAGATGAAATCCACCGAAAGCGCCGTCTCGGACGCGCTGATCGAAGCGCTTGGTCTGATGCACACTACCGCCATCGCACAGCGCGACGTCGCCGCGCCTGCCGCCGACACGCAAGCCGCCATGCTGCGCATGAGCAAACTGGTCGAAGGACTGGTTTCGGCGCAGTCGGATACCATGCGCGTCCACGGCCAGCTCAGCCAAGTCTCGCGCGAAGTGAATGGGCCGGAGACACCCACGTGTCCGGACGCCGATATATTCACCACCGGTCACGTTGCAGACGTCGGCTGATTGCAAATCGCGACGAGTTGTTACAGCCCAAGTGAATGGTCAGGTTTCTAATCCAGGTCACCCTGCTGCTGCTCGTCGTGCATTTTGCCTTCTCCAAGGGAGGGAAACCAGAGCGTTATGTTGCATTTATTCTCTTCGGTATGCTGCTTGCCAGTACCGGATATGCTTTATTCGCCGGGGAATGGCCGAAGTATCAAGTCATACCTTGGTATCGCGTCGTTATCGACGCCGTTGGCTTTGCACTCATGCTCACGGTCGCGCTGCGCGCCGATCGATGGTGGCCACTATGGGTAAGCGCGGTGCAGTTGCTCGCCGTGCTCGCCCATTTGCTGCGCGCGCTCGACGCCAGCCTGCCTCCGCTCGCTTACGCAATTATGGAGCGATGGCCGTTCTGGGTCGCGATTGCGATTACGGGGATCGGAACGTACTTGCACCACCGCCGGGTACGGACCGCCTCAGCCAGCTGACGGCGATGCTGAAGGGGCTTCATCCAGCCCCCCGGGATGCGGCGCGCGAATTGCTCGGCCGGTTCAGTCCGGTCATAACGCTCAAACAGAGACCGAAAGCAGGAAGCGAGCCCCGGCCTCTGGCTCCGGAACGCTGGACCCTGGGGCTCATCCTTGCTCGCTGGTTGCTGCGACTGGGTTGGGGATGTGACGTCGCGCGCCCGACGCCCGAACCGCAGAAAGATAATCTGCGCGAGCGTATGTGCAATTCCATCAGTCAGATGGAGACCGAGCGCATGGTGGCGATTTTCTGCGATGCGCGCGGCCGCATCCTGTCGCAGGAATTGGTGGCGGAAGGCGATACGGGGCAGCTGCGCCTGTCGCTGCGCCAGCTGTTCACCAAGGCGCTGCGCCGCAACGCCCGGCGTATGATTTTGGCCCACAACCACCCGTCGGGCTGTCCGCAGCCCAGCGAGGGCGACATCGTCAGCACGCGGCGGCTCAGCGAGTATGCGCGCAGTCTCGGCATCGTGCTGGAGGATCACCTGATCATCGGTCACGACAGCATCACCAGCATGCGCAAGGCGAAGCTGTTCTAGGGCGGCGGCTGGCGTCCGGTCAGCCGCCTCGCTCTGCCATGATGCGCTTGCTGCGTGCATCGACCAGTCGCAGGGCGCGCATGACGGAGAAGGTCTCGTCGGTGCGCCCCTCGTGGCCGAGCAGCCAGAGCTGCTGGTAGAACCAGTAGATGCCGGCAAAGCCGCTGACTGCCTTCACCGCCTGGATGCGTTTCAGGAAGCCGAGCCAGCCGGGTAGCAGATCGACCCGGTCCTCGTAGCGCGGCAGCTCCTTCGCGCCTTCCAGCAATTGCTTCGGCCCGTCGGTCTGGACGCAGAGCGGGCGGCCCAGCCCGATGACGTCGGCTGCCCCGATGGCGAGCGCCTGTTCCATCGCGGCGCGGGTGCGAAAGCCTCCGGTGACCATCAGCGGAACTGACACCGCGTCCTGCATCGCTTTGGCGAAGTCGACGAAATAGGCTTCTCGCGCGGCAGTCGACGGGGCCACATTCTGGACCTCCTCGGGCTCCAAACCCTCGATCGCCATCAGCTTCGGCTGTTCGTAGGTGCCGCCCGAAATTTCAATCAAATCGACGCTGGCCGCCTCCAGCCACTGGACGACTTGCATACTGTCCTCGAAGGCAAAGCCGCCCTTCTGGAAGTCGGCGCTGTTCAGCTTGACCGAGATCGGGAAGGCAGGCCCGACCGCTTCGCGCGTCGCGGCAACAATCTCCAACAAGAAGCGCGCGCGGTTTTCCAGGCTGCCGCCATACTCGTCGGATCGCAGGTTCGAGCGCGGGCTGAGGAACTGCGAGACGAGATAGCCATGCGCTCCGTGTATCTGCACACCGGTAAAGCCAGCAGCCTGGCACGCCTTCGCAGCGATCGCCCAGCGCTGGACGAGGTCGGCGATTTCCTCTTTCGTCAGCGCAATCGGCTGGCCAAACTGTCCGCCGGGCAGCGCCAGCGGCACGTTTGATGCGGACTTGGGATGCGGGTTGACCAACTTCGGCGTCTGCCGCCCGCCATGGCTGAGCTGCGCCCACAGATGATTGCCGCCGCGCGTGCCCGCCTTTGCAAACCGCGCCAGCCGTTCCGCCATGTCGGCATCGGGCGTGCGGTCGATCACGACATTGCCGGGCCGTTCCAGATGGTCCTTGTCGACGATGACATTGCCCGTCAGCAACAGCCCCGCCCCGCCATCGGACCAGATGCCGTACAGCCGGTCGAGCTCGGGCGTCGGACGGCCATCGGGTGTCGCCAGCCCCTCGGTCATGGCGCCCTTGGCAATGCGGTTGGGCAGCACCGCCCCGCAGGGCAACTCCAGCGGATCGGCGAGCGATGTCATGATCGGCTTACCGCCCGCCAGCCGGATCGGCGAAGTGGGTGGGCAGGTGCGCGTGCACGATGCCGCCGTCGACGGCGATAGTCTCGCCAACAGTGTAATCGCCCGCGCGGCTGGCGAGGTAGACGCAAGAGCCGCCCATATCGAACTTGTCGCCGACGCGCTTGTTCGGGATGCCAGCTGCGCTTGCCTCGGCATGGTCGCGCGCGACCTTGTTCATGTTGGACGGAAACGCGCCGGGCGCGATGCCGGTGACATACACGTGGTCGGTTCACCAGACGCGCGGCCATGCGGCGCGTGAGGTGGATGAGCGCAGCCTTCGACGCCTGGTAGGAATAGGTCTCCCACGGATTGATCCGCAGCCCGTCGATGCTGGCGATGTTGATGACCTTTGACGGCGTGTCCTGGCTGGCCTTGGCGGTCAGCAAGCCGTGCAGCTTCTGCGTCAGGAAGAACGGCGTCTTGACGTTCAGGTCCATGACCTTGTCCCAGCCCTGCTCCGGGAAGTCGACGATACTCTGCACCCCATGCCGCGCCCGCATTGTTGACGAGGATGTCGAGGCGGTCTTCCTTGCCGGAAATCTCGGCGACCAGCGCGTCGATACCTTCGATGGTCGAGATATCGCCCTGGATCGGCACGACACGTCTCGCCCAGTTCCTCGGCGGTTTCGTGCAGTTCGCCGCCCTTGCGCGCGGTGATGTAGACGCGCTCTGCGCCGGCTGCGAGGAAGCCTTCGACGATCATGCGACCAATGCCGCGGCTGCCGCCGGTGACGAGTGCGATGCGGCCCTTGAGGCTGAACAGGTCTTCGAGTGTCATGCTTTATCTCCCGCTCAGTAGCCGCTCATTTCGGCGACACGGCCGGCGTGGTAATACTGGTCGCCCAGGAATTCCTGCAGCGCGCGGTCGCGCTTCATGTAGAGGCCGATGTCGTATTCGTCGGTCATGCCGATGCCGCCGTGCATCTGCACGCCTTCCTTGACCGCGAGGCCGGCGGCCTTGGCGACCTTGGCCTTGGCGACGCAGGCCATCAGGTCCGCCTTCTCGCTGCCGCCATCGAGCAGTTGCGCGGCCTTGATGGTCACGGCGCGGGCGATCTCGACTTCGGAATAGAGATGCGCGGCGCGGTGCTGCAGCGCCTGGAATTCGCCGATCAGCTTGCCGAACTGCTTGCGCTGCTTGAGATAGTCGATGGTCATGTCCATCGCCCCGCCGGCAACGCCGCACGCCTTCGGCAGCGGCGCCGATGCGGCCCGCCATCAGCATGGCGTTGAGCACTTCGCGCCCGCCATCGACTTCGCCGATCACGGCATCGCCATCGAGTTCGACACCGTCGAACTTGGTGTGCGTCGCCATCGAGCTGTCGACCAGCCGCACGCTGTCGTGGCTCATGCCGTCGGCGTCCTGCGGCACGGCGAACAGGGTGATGCCGTCCGCGTCGTCATCGCTGCCCGATGTGCGCGCGGCGACGACCATCATGTCCGCGCTCGCGCCGTGGATCACGAAGTCCTTCTGGCCGGACAGCTTGAAGCCATTGCCCGATTTTTCCGCCTTGGTGCTGATGCGTCTCGGGCCGGTGCTTCGCGCCTTCGTCGATGGCGACGGCGTAGACCTTCTCGCCCTCGATCATGCCGGGGAGATAGCGCCCACGCACATCGTCGCCGCCGTGCTTCAGCGCCGTTGCCGCCAGCACCGAGCTGGCCAGGAAGGGCGAGGGCGTCAGATTGCGGCCGATCTCTTCGAGCACGATGCCCGCCTCGACATGGCCCATGCCGAGCCCGCCGTCATCTTCGCCCACCAGCATGCCGGTGAAGCCCATTTCGGCGAACTGCTTCCACAGGTCATGGCCGAAGCCGTCCTTGCAATCGCGGTCGCGCCAGTGGCGCAGCTGTTTCGCGATCGCGCCTTCCTCGGCCATGAACTGGGTGGCGGTTTCGGCCAGCATGGCCTGATCGTCGTCGTGATAAAGAGGCATGGATCAGGCTCCCGGCAGTTCGAGGATACGCTTGGAAATGACGTTGAGCATGACTTCGCTCGTGCCGCCTTCGATGCGAATTCGCCTTGGTGCGCAGCCAGTTGCGCGCACGGCTTGCCGCCGCCGGTTTCCTCGCTGTCCCATTCCAGCGCACGGCTGCCGCCTGCCGCCATCATCAGTTCGTGGCGGCGCTTGTTCAGTTCGGTGCCGACATATTTCATCATGTTCGGCTGCGCGGGATGGCCTTGCCGACCTTGAGCTCGTCGAGGAATTTCTCGCCCATCGCGGCATAGGCCAGCGCATCGACGTCGAACATCGCCAGTTCGGCGCGCAGGATCGGCGTCGAGTTCGCCCGCACTGCGCTTCATCGCCGCGCCGATGGCTGCCGTGCGGTCGCCGCCGCCCGCGCCCGAAATCATCTCGCGTTCGTGGCCGAGCAGGTACTTCGCCACGTCCCAGCCGCGGTTGATCTCGCCGACATAGGCGGGACAATCCTCGCCATAGGACTTGGGCACCTTCACATCGTCCATGAAGGTTTCGCAGAACGGGCTGTTGCCGCTGAAATCAGCTTGATCGGCTTGGTCGAGACGCCTTCGCCCGCCATGTCGAACAGCATGAAGGTGATGCCCTGGTACTTGTTCTCCTTGTCGGTGCGGACAAGGCAGAAAATCCAGTCGGCTTCATCGGCGTAGGAGGTCCAGACCTTCTGGCCGTTGACGATCCAGTGATCGCCCTTGTCCTCGCCATAGGTCTGCATGGACACGAGATCGGAGCCGCTGCCCGGTTCCGAATAACCTTGGCACCAGCGGATTTCGCCGTGTGCGATTTCGTTGAGGAAGCGCTTCTTCTGGCCTTCGGTGCCGAAGTGCAGCAGTGCCGGGCCGAGCATCCAGATGCCGAAAGCTGGACAGCGGCGGGCGCGCGTTGATGCGGGCCATTTCCTGGCGCAGCACCTTGCCTTCGCGCCGGCGAGAGGCCCGCGCCGCCATATTCGGTCGGCCATTCGGGAACGGTGTAGCCCTTGTCGCGGCACGCCTCGAACCATGCCTTTTGCGCATCGTTCTTGAAGGTGCGCGTTGCGGCCGCCCCAATAGACATCGCCTTCGTCGCGGACGGGTGCGCGCATTTCTGCGGGGCAATTCGCCTCGAGCCATTCGCGCGTTTGTGCGCGGAAGCTTTCCAAGTCGGACATGACCGGTCTCCTCTCTCTCATTCGTGATTTACGTTAGCGTTATGGTGATTCGCCCCACGCCTGCAAGGGCGTTCATGGCGAAGCGCCATGCCGTAGCGTCAGTGCGATAGCGTTGACGTGACCCCGCGCTGCCCTAGGCTGTAGACGAGAGATCACGGGGAGAATGACATGCGATTTGCTGGCAAGACTGCGGTCGTCACCGGCGCGGCATCGGGCATCGGCGCTGCCACGGCGCGACTGTTCGCAAGCGAGGGCGCTGTCGTATTCGCCGCCGATATCGACGACGCGGCTGGCGAGGCTTTTGCGCACGAAAGCGAAGGCGATGTCCGCTATCGCCATTGCGACGTCACCTCGCCGCAAGACATCCAGCGCCTGATGGACGGTGCGGCTGACGAGACGGGCGGGATCGACATCGGTCTTCAACAATGCAGGCGCCGGCGGCACGCGCGCCAGCATCGACGAGAGTCGAGCCGGACGAATGGGACCGCACGATGGACCTGCTGCTGCGCTCGGTCGCGCTGGGCATCCGCTATGCCGTGCCGCACATGAAGGGACGCAAGGGCGCCAGCTATCGTCAACACCTCCAGCGTGGCGGCGGTCGGCCCGGGCTATTCGCCGACGACCTATGCCGTCGCCAAGGCCGGCGTGCTGCACCTGACGAAATGCGCGGCGACCGACCTGGCGCAATACGGCATTCGCGTGAACGCGGTCCAGCCGGGCTTCATCAACACCAACATCTTCACCGCCTCCATCGAGGTGCCCGACGACATGGTCAGGACAGCCAAGGCCGCCATCGCGCAGATGTCGAGCAATGCGCAGCCCGTGGCGCGCGGCGGGCAATCGGACGACATCGCCAATGCCGTCGCCTTCCTTGCCAGCGATGCCGCCAGCTTCATGACCGGCGCATCGATCGTGGTCGACGGCGGGCTGACGCTCGGCCCGCGGCATAGCTGGGACCCGGAAGAGCCCGGCCTGTTCGACACGCTCGAGGCAATGGAACAGCAGGCGAAGTCCGCCAGCTGATGGCATTCGTCGAAGGCCCCCTGCCCCAGCGGCTGAAGATCGTCCACGGCTTCGGCGCGGTCGCCTTCGGGGTGAAGGATCTCGGCTTTTCGTTCTTCCTGCTGATCTTCTACAACCAGGTGCTCGGCATGGATGCGCGCGCCGTCAGCGCTCGCTTTGCTGATCGCGCTGCTGGTCGATGCGGTGGTCGACCCGATCATCGGCAATCTGTCCGACCGCACCTACACCCGCTGGGGCCGCCGCCTGCCGTGGCTCTACGTAGCGCCGATCCCGCTCGCCTTCATGTGGGTACTTCTGTGGAGCCCGCCGGGGGGCGAAGCGCCCAGCTTTATGGGTCTGGTCGCCATCGCCATCGGCGTGCGCATCCTGCTGTCGGCCTGCGAAGTGCCCTCGATCAGCCTCGTGCCCGAAATCACGCAGGATTATGACGAGCGGACCACGCTGTTCCGGTATCGGTTCCTGTCCGGGTGGATCGGCGGCATTACGATGATGATCCTTGCCTATACCGTTTTCATGTCCGGGCCGGACGGCCTGCTGCAAGCGGACGGGTACCTCGGCTTCGGCATGTTCGGCGCGGCACTGATGGCGCTGTCTGTCATGGGCTCCGCACTGGGGCAGCATAGCCTGGTCGCGCATCGGCCCGAGACACCGCCTCCGCCCTTTTCCTTCAACGCCGCCTTCAGCGAAATCGTCGATGCCTTTTCCGAACGCAGCTTCCTGATCTTCGCTGCCGGAGCGCTGGCAGCTTACGTCAATCAGGGCATGACCTTTTCCATCTCGAACTACCTGAACGTCTTCGTCTGGCGGCTGGACCAGCCCATGTTCCCGAGCGCGCCGGAGTGGTTCACCGGCCTGCTCGGTTATGCGCTGGTGCTGTTCCTGTCGGTGGTCATGATGTTCCTTGTCGTCGGTCACATGCACCGCGCCTTCGGCAAGGCGAAGAGCGCGGCGATAGGGGCCTACGGCAGCGTAATGATCGGGCTGGTGCCATATCTGCTGCTGCTCACCGGATTTTGGCCGGAGCTCGGGACGCCTGCCTCAACCTTCGCATTCCTGAGCTCGCTGCTGTTCGCGAACATGTTCGGCGTCATCATGATGATCTCGGCCACCAGCATGATTGCCGAAATCGTCGAAGCCTTCGAGGAGCGCACCGATCGCCGCGCGGAAGGCGCGTTCTATTCCGGCAACTGGCTGATCCAGAAATGCGCCACGGGCCTCGGCATCTTCGTGACCGGCCAGATCATCGCCGCGGCGCAGTTGCCCGAAGGTGCGAGCGCCGATGGGGTGGAAATTGGCGTGCTGCAGGACATGATCATCTATTATGGCGGTGCGGCCATCGTGCTGGCGATCCTCGCCGCCTATTGGCTCGGCCGCTTCCCGATCGACCGTGCGGAACACGAGGCGCGGCTGGAGACGCTGGCGAAGCGGCGCAAGGACGTGCTGGACGCAGCAGCGCGCGGCGATGTCGATGCAGGCACCATCGTGCCCTGAACAAACATGGCGACCAACTATGGCTTGGCTTGGCAGGCGCGCTCTGCCAGTTTCATAGCGCAACGGATTTTGAGAGAGGACCGATACATGGATTTCGAACCCACCGAACGGCAAGTCTACTGGCGCGACCGGGTCAGCGAGTTCATCGAGGACCATGTCCGTCCCGCCGTGCCGACCTATCGCGAACAGGATGCACAAGGCGAGCGCTGGAAGGTCATCCAGGTGGTCGAGGATCTGAAGGCCAAGGCCAAGGATCAGGGCCTCTGGAACCTGTTCATGCCGCCGCGCAACGACAGCCACCACCATGTCGATGAAAGCTTCGAATTCGAAGGTCCGGGCCTCACCAATCTCGAATACGCGCTGTGCGCCGAGGAGATGGGCCGCATCGGCTTCGCTTCCGAGGTGTTCAACTGTTCCGCGCCCGACACCGGCAATATGGAAGTGTTCCACCGCTACGGCACGCGCGAACAGAAGGACAAGTGGCTCGATCCGCTGATGAACGGCGAAGATCCGTTCTGCCTTCCTGATGACCGAGCCGTTCACCGCCTCCTCCGATGCGACCAATATCGAGACGCGCATCGAGCGCGACGGCGACGAATACGTCATCAACGGCCGCAAATGGTGGTCCATCGCGGCCTCGGCGATCCGCGCTGCAAGGTCGCGATCGTCATGGGCAAGACCGACTTCGAGGCGAAGCGCCACGCGCAGCAATCGATGATCCTGATGCCGATCGATGCAGAGGGCGTGAACATCCTGCGCCACCTGCCCGTCTTCGGCTATGACGATGCGCCGCACGGCCACATGGAAGTCGGAACTGAAGGACGTGCGCGTTCCGGCCACGAACATGCTGCTGGGCGAAGGGCGCGGGTTCGAGATCGCGCAGGGGCGCCTCGGGCCCGGGCCGTATCCACCACTGCATGCGCACCATCGGCGTCGCCGAGGAAGCGCTGTCGAAGATGTGCAGCCGCCTTCAGGAGCGCGAGGCGTTCGGCAAGCCGATCTACAAGCATTCGCGTCTGGGAAGAGCGCGTGGCGCGCGCCCGCATCGACATCGACATGACCCGTCTGCTCTGCCTCAAGGCGGCCGACATGATGGACAAGGTCGGCAACAAGTCGGCCAAGCAGGAAATCGCCATGATCAAGGTGCAGGCGCCGAACATGGCGCTCAAGATCATCGACGATGCCATCCAGGCGCATGGCGGCGGCGGTGTGTCCGACGATTATGGCCTTGCCAACGCATACGCGCACCAGCGCACCCTGCGTCTCGCCGACGGTCCGGACGAGGTCCACGCCCGCTCGATCGCGCGCATGGAATTCGCCAAGCACATGCCGAGGAAGGCGACCATTCGAACGCCCTGCGCGGCAGCAATGCACACTCGGCCAGCGCAGGCAGCGCAGCGGCGAGTGCGGGCATGAGCAGCGGCGATGTGGGTGCGGCGCGGTAATGGCCAAGGCCGCAATACTGGAGCAGACCGGCAGTCTCACCATCGGCGAGGTCGATCTCGCCGATCCCGGCCCGCATGAAGTGCTGATCGACACCAAGGCCTGCGGGCTGTGCCATTCGGATCTGCACTTCATCGAAGGCACCTATCCGCATCCCCTGCCCGCCATTCCGGGCCATGAGGCGGCAGGCGTGGTGCGCGCGGTCGGCAGCGAGGTGAAGACGGTGAAGCCCGGCGATCACGTCGTCTCCTGCCTCTCCGCCTTTTGCGGCCATTGCGAGTTTTGCGTGACCGGCCGCATGGCTTTGTGCCTGGGCGCGGACACGAGGCGCGACCAGACGAGGCGCCGCGCATCACGCGCGATGGCGGGTCAGACGGTCGCGCAAATGCTCAACCTGTCGGCCTTTTGCGAGCAGATGCTGATCCACGAACATGCCTGTGTCGCCATCGACAAGGACATGCCGCTCGACCGCGCTGCCGTCATCGGCTGCGCGGTGACGACGGGTGCAGGCACGATCTTCAATGCGTGTTCCGTCGATGCCGGGCGAGACGGTGGCCGTGGTCGGTTGCGGCGGCGTCGGGCTGGCAACGATCAATGCTGCGAAGATCGCCGGCGCAGGCAAGGTCATCGCCATCGACCCGCTGCCCGAAAAGCGCGAGCTGGCCGAGACATTGGGCGCGACGCATTCGGTCGACGCCATGGCCGACGATGCAGTCGAGCAGATCATGAAAATCACCGGTGGCGGTGTGCGATCACGCGATCGAAGCGGTCGGGCGGCAGGCCAGCGCGGATCTTGCGGTCAAGCTCGCTGCGGCGCGGCGGGACGGCGACGATCCTCGGCATGATGCCGCTCGATTGCAAGGTCGGGCCTCGGCGCGATGGACTTGCTGTCGGGCAAGAAGCTGCAGGGCGCGATCATGGGGATGAACCACTTCCCGGTCGACCTGCCCGCGTCTGGTCGATTTCTACATGCGCGGCCTGCTCGATCTGGACACGATCATCGCCGAGACGCATCCCGCTCGAGCAGATCAACGACGGCTTCGAGAAGATGAAGAGCGGCCATTCCGCCCGCAGCGTGGTGGTATTCGACTGATGGCGGACGAGGCAGTGCAATCGACTTCGACACGGAAATGACCGGCACCATCGAAGTGCCCGAGACGCGACCGGCTCGATATGGGCAAGCTGACAGACATGGTTCGAAGCCCATGTCGACGGCTTCGCAGGCCCGATCAGCTATACCAAGTTCAAGGGCGGCCAGTCGAACCCGACCTATCAGCATCGACACGCCGGACCGCTCCTACGTCTTGCGCCGCCAGCCCTTCGGCAAACTGTTGCCGACCGCGCATGCCGTCGACCGCGAGTACACGTGCGATGCACGCGCTGGGGCCGACCGGCTTTCCGGTGCCCAGGACCTATGGTCTGTGCGATGACCCGAGGTGCTCGGCTCGAAGTTCTTCGTCATGGGCATCGCCGACGGACGCACGCTTGTGGAACGGCGCGCTGCCGGACAGCACGCCGGACGAGCGCCGCGGCATCTACAACGCGATGATCGACACGCATGGCCGATCTGCACCTGAAGAACCCGCAGGCCATCGGGCTTGGCGAATACGGCAAGCCGACCGATTATTGCGCGCGGCAGATCGCCCGCTGGTCGAAGCAGTACAAGCTGTCCGAAACCGAGCACATGCCCAAGATGGAGCGGCTGATCGAATGGCTGCCGCAAACCATCCCGCCGCAGCACGAGAGCAGCGTGGTCCATGGCGACTACCGGCTCGACAATCTGATCTTCGCGCATGACGAGGACCGCAGGTGCTGGCGGTGCTCGACTGGGAGCTGTCGACGCTGGGCGATCCGATCGCCGATTTCAGCTACCTCATGCTCAACTGGCACAATCCGGCGGACGGGCGTGCGCGGGCTGCTGGGGCTCGACCTGGCCGCGCTGGGCATTCCGACGCAGCGAGGAAGCGGTCGATCGCTATGTCGCGCGCACCGGCTATCCTGTGCCGCCGATGGACTGGTACTTTGCCTACAACCTCTTCCGGCTGGCCGGCATCATGCAAGGCATCAAGAAGCGCGTTATCGACGGCACCGCCTCCAGCGCGCATGCCAAGGCGATGAGCGAACGGGTCGGCCCGCTGGTGGACCGCGCTTATGAGTTCGCGCGCGATGCGGGGATGGACTGACGCGGCGCGCCTGCTAACGCGCCATGCAACCACCTCTCACCGGAGACCCGCATGAGCGCCCAGCTTGAAACCGCCATCGAAACCGCGTGGGACGACCGCGCCAATGTGACCCCGCAATCGGCGCAAGTGCGCGAGGCGGTCGAAGCCGCGCTAGCCATGCTCGACAGCGGCGAGGCCCGCGTGGCCGAACCCGACGGGAACGGCGGCTGGACGGTCAACCAGTGGCTGAAGAAGGCCGTGCTCCTGTCCTTCCGCCTCAACGACAATCGCGTGATGGATGGCGGCAGCGCAGGTCATCCTGCCTTCGACAAGGTGCCGAGCAAGTTTGCCGGCTGGGACGATGCGCGTTTCCGCGAGGCAGGCTTCCGTGTCGTGCCGGGCGCGGTCGCACGCGAAGGGGCCTATATCGCGCCGGGCTGCGTGCTGATGCCCAGCTTCGTCAATATCGGCGCCTATGTCGGCAAGGGCACGATGGTCGACACCTGGGCCACCGTCGGGTCCTGCGCGCAGATCGGCGAGAACTGCCACATCTCTGCCGGCGCGGGGATCGGCGGCGTGCTCGAACCGATGCAGGCGAACCCGACCATCATCGGCGACAATTGCTTCATCGGCGCGCGGTCCGAAATCGTCGAAGGCGTGATCGTGGGCGAAGGTGCGGTGGTCGCCATGGGCGTCTTCATCACCCAGTCGACCAAGATCGTCAACCGGGACAGCGGAGAGATCATCCGCGGCCATATCCCGCCCTATTCGGTCGTCGTGCCAGGCACTTTGCCGGCCAAGGACGGCGGCGCCATCGCTCGCCTGCGCCGTCATCGTCAAGACGGTCGATGCGCAGACGCGCGCCAAGACCGGTATCAACGATCTCTTGCGCGACTGACGGAACGGGCGCATCGTCGGTTCGTAACACTAGCACATGGCGCGCGGCGTCGCGCGGACAGACCTGAGGACACGGCAATGCATAAAGAAGGCGACGAAGTTCACGTCACCGACACCGAAGCCAGTGGCGGCTCGAAAGAAGGCGTCGTGCGCTGGATCCTGCTTGGAGGCACACTGCTGGCCATCCTGCTCCTCTCGGTCATCTGGATCTTCCCCGCGATGATGGAAGGCGATGTCGAGGAAGAAGCCACGGTCAGTGGCGAAATCCGTTCGATGGAAGACGATGGCGACGACACCGACAGCATCCTCGGCGTACCGAGCCAGACGATCGGACGAGCAGTCCGACACGTCGGAAGTACTCGAAGACCAGACCACGACCCGCGACGGTGTCAGCGTTATCGAAAACTAAGCGCGGTCTGCCTCACAGCGCGGAACCTGCCAGCACGCCTCACGGTTGATCCTCCACACACATAGGAAGGATCACCCATGAGCAATTCGAACAGCTTTCGCACCGACCAGTATGTCAAATGGAACTGGGGCAATGGCGAAGGCCACGGCCAGATCGAGGAACGCTTCGAAGAAGAAGTGACCCGCCAGTTGCAGGGCACCGAAGTCACCAAGGACGGCGACGAAGACAATCCCGCCTACCTGATCAAACAGGAAGACGGCGACAAGGTGCTGAAGCGCGGCAGCGAACTGTCCGCTTGGGACAAGGACTGACGGGGCTGACGCAGCCGCGCCAGCCGGTCAGTCGGCGTCTTCGGCCCTGGGCTCGCCGGCCGGATATTCGATCGGATCGGCGCCCGACTGGCTGGCGGCATAGGCTTCCACTTCGCGCAGCACGCGCATCATGTTGCGCATGGAGATTTTTTCCAGCTCGTCCTGCGTATAGCCGCGCCGCGCCAGCTCCTCGAACAGGCGGGGATAGCCGGTGACGTCTTCCATGCCGACCGGGCCGGTCGGCATGCCGTCATAGTCGCCGCCGATGCCGATGAGCGTCGATCCCCGCGATGTCGCGGATGTGGTCGATATGGTCGGCCATGTCGGAAATGGTCGCGACAGGCTCACGATTGTCCGCGTCCCACTTCGCAAGCTGCGCTTCCACCTGATCGGGCAGGCCGGGATAGAGCGCTTCGAGCCGTGCGCTGCTCCGCCGTGCGGTTGGCGGCATGATTGCGCAGATCCTCGTTGATGAACCACGGCAGGGCGACGACCATCACGATGCCGCCATTGGCTGGCAGTCGCTCCAGCACGCTGTCGGGCACGTTGCGCAAATGGCCGGTAACCCCGCGCGCGGCGGAATGGCTGAAGATGACCGGTGCGCGCGCTGCATCGAGCGCGTCATGCATGGCCTCCTCGCTCACATGGCTGAGATCGACCACCATGCCGATGCGGTTCATCTCGCGCACCACGTCCATGCCGAAGGCAGTGAGCCCGCCGTGCGCGCGGCGCGTCGGTGGCGCTGTCCGCCCAGTCCAACGTGCGGCCATGCGTCAGCGTCATGTAGCGCGCGCCCATATCGTACATCTGGCGCAGCACGGCCAGGCTGTTGCCGATCGAATGGCCGCCTTCCATGCCCGATCAGCGAAGCGATCTTGCCATCGGCCATCGCCGCTTCGACATCGTCGGCGGTCAGCGCCAGTTGCAGCGCATCCGCGATTGTCGCGCGATCAGCCGCTTGGTCACGTCGATCTGCTCGACCGTTGCCTGCACCGCTTCGGTTTCCGGCTGGTTCGGGCTGACATAGACCGACCACCACTGCGCGCCGACCTTGCCCTGGCGCAGGCGCACGAGATCCGAATGCATCGCAGCGTCGCGTCGGCAGTGGCGGTGTCGAGCGTGTCGTCGAAGTCGAAATCGTTGATGACATTGCCGAAGCGGGCGCGCAGCTGGATCGGCACATCGTTATGCCCGTCGAATACCGGCGCGGCCTCCAGCGCGGCGGCGGCGATTGCTTCGGCGCTGTCCTGCGCGGCAAGCGGCGCGCCGGAGGTGGCTAGGGCGATGGCGGACAGGGCGTAAGTGATAGAGCGCACGAAATTCTCCGGTAAGGAACATGTTGGCGGTTCGTCGGCTCTTCTAGCGAGAATGCCGCACAAGGAAAGGATTGCCCTCATGAGTATTGTTGCCCGCTGGAACGGAGAAGAGATCGCCCGGAGCGACGATACGGTCGTTGTCGAGGGCAATCACTATTTTCCCGCTGCCGATGTCGCCCGCAGCGCACTGACGACCAGCGACACGCACCAGCGTCTGCCCGTGGAAGGGCACGGCGTACTACCACTCGGTCAACGCAGGCGGCGCGATCAACGAGGACGCTGCGTGGTACTATCCCGACCCGAAGCCGGAGGCTGCCGAGATCAAGGACCGGATCGCCTTCTGGAACGGGGTCGAAGTGACCGAGGAATGAGTGACCCCGCACCGCACCATCGAAGACTTGCTGCAGCAGCGCGCACCGGGCGCCACGATCTGTCCTAGCGAGGTGGCGCGCGCCATGTGGTCGGGGAATGAGTGGCGCGAGCACATGGAGGATGTCCATACGAGTGTCGACGAAATGCTCGCCGATGGCACGATCCGTCTCAGCTGGAAGGGTGTGCCTATGGCCACGCGCGACGGCCCCTACCGCATCGCTCTGGCGGACACATGATCCGCGCCATCCTTCGCTGGCTGCTCGGCCTGTTCTATGCTGTCGCCGGGTACCTGCACATCGTCCGGCCCGAGCCGTTTCTCGGCATCATGCCGCCGGGCATCCCGTGGCCGGAAGCCATCGTCTTCTGGACAGGTGTGGCAGAACTGGCTGGGGCCGCGGCACTGGTGCAGCCGTGGTCGCCTGCGCTGCGCAAGGCAGGGGCCATCGGACTGGCGCTGTATGCGTTGTGCGTGTTTCCCGCGAACATCAATCATTTCGCGCTCGATATGGCGCGCGAAGACGGCGGGCTTGGGCTGGCCTATCACGTGCCGCGCATGATCGCGCAGCCCGTGCTGATCTGGCTGGCCCTGTGGGCGGGCGGCGTCACGGACTGGCCGTTGCGCCGCCGCGCCCAAGGTCAAGCCAGATAATCAGGACATGTGCTTGGAGACGGCACCCGTCATCTTGAACATGGAGATCTGGTCTTTGCCGATCACCTTGCCCAGCTTGGCGTCGGGATTGATCTGACGCTTGTCCTTGTCGTCCTGCAGCTTGTTCGCCTTGATGTGATCCCACACCTTGGAGGTAACCTGCGCGCGCGTCATCGGGCCCTTGCCCACGACATCCTCGAGTTCCGGCGTCAGATTCACCGGTTTCTGCAGTGCATTGTTCTTGCCAGCCATGGTAAGTTCCTTTCAGTAGGCCATGCGTAAAATCAGTCTTCGATATCGAAGTCTGCCGCGTCCAGCTCCTCGACCTCGTGCCCTTCGAAACGGGCAGTGAGGATCGCGGCAGCCGTGACGTGTCCCTTGATGTTCTTGAGCCAGTCTTCGTAATTCGCGCCCGGCATCAGCGTCATCGGTAAATCGAGCGCGAACAGCTGGAAGACGTAGCGATGCTCCACGCCCAGCGGCGGGTCGGGCAGCAGCCATTCCGAATTGCCTGCGCCGTTCTTGCCGGTGCGCGGCGGCGCTTCGCCTTCGAACAGAGCGCCCTTCTGTGCTTTCAGACCCCAGACCAGCCAGTGCACCCGGCCGTCCTCGGCATCCTCGACGATCAGCGCCAGCTCCTGCGTGCCCGGCGGGGGCGAGGACCATTCCAGCGGCGGAGCGACGGCGTCTTCTTCGGCAGCGGTGAAGCTGGGGTCCAATTCACCCCGATCGCGGAACGCATCGCTGCTGAGCGCAAAGCCGCCTTTACCGAGATGCTTTTCTTCGGCCACATTGCCGATCGTCAGCGCAGCCTTCGCGCTGCCGCCAACTGCCTGATCCACCCATTGCGGATTGCCGCTACTCAATTCTTGCGCTCCCTGTCGCGTATCGAACCATTGGCAGACTACACCTTCGCATGGGGCGATGGCCATGGCGCAAGGCATGGTTTACGGCGAAAAACCGCCATTTGGTCGCGCTTTTCCACCGTTCATGCGTGTTTTCGTGGCATCATGGCGACCCGAGCTTCTGCGTCGAAATGCGCCTTGCCGCGGCCGCATTCATTGGGCATCAACTCGCTCCGGGCCATACCGCGCGCTGTCAGATAACGCATAAAACAGCGCCATACGGAGAGGGACACCAGACATGTTATTCGGGTCGCGTCGCAATCATCGCCATTCTCGCTGCCAGCCTTGCCGCATGCGGCGGAGACGACAGCTCCACGCCCACCGCGGCGTCGGTCGGCGACAGCATGTTCGCTTTCGCAGCGCCAGGACTGGGCACTGGGCGTGCTTGCAGGAATGGTATCTGTTCCCCGACCAGCTCGACACGTCGGTCAACAAGAATGATTTCAGCAATCTTGCAGGACTATCTCGACGCGCTGGTCGCTCCGGCGCGCGCGGAAGGAGCAAGGACCGGTTCTTCACTTACATCACCTCGATCGAGGAAGAGACCGACCTGATCGAGAACGGCTCGAATGCCGGGTTTGGCGTGCGCTTGGTCTACGATACGATGAACAACCGCGTTTTTATCGCCGAAGCATTCGAAAACGCGCCCGCATTCGCAGCCGGTATCGACCGCGGCACGGAATTGCTGCAGATCGACGGCCGCCGTGTCGCCCGTCTGATGGCGAGCGATGGCGATCGCGCGCCGTCAGTCGATGCGCTCGGACCGAGCGAGCCGGGCATTACCCGCACATCTGACGTTCCGGACCACTCGACGGCACGGACCGTAGACCGCGACTCGGTCACCAAGGAAGAATATCCGCTCGACCCGGTTTCGGACCGCTACGGCGTCAAAATCCTGGACGACGGTGCTGGCGGCCGCGTGGGATACATCAACCTTCGCACATTCATCGTCTCGACCGCCGACCGCCAGCTGGCCGACGCGTTCGAACTGTTCGCAGACGAAGGCCTGACGAATTTCGTCATCGACCTGCGCTACAATGGTGGCGGACTGGTCCGCATTGCGGAACTCATGGGCGACCTGATGCGCAACGGAAACACCGGCGAAGTGTTCAGCCGCCTCGTCCTGCGCGACAGCAAGTCGTCGGAAAACGAGACGCGCCTGTTCCGCAATACCGCGCAGTTTTTCAACCCATCGACCGGTTCGCTGGGCGCAGCGGAATCGATCCCGGCGGTCGATCCGGTCAAGCTGGCCTTCATCACGACCCGCTCGAGCGCTTCGGCCAGCGAACTGATCATCAACTCCATGCTTCCCTATGTCGCACCGGAGAATATCGCGCTTATCGGCGGCAACACCTTCGGCAAGCCGGTGGGTCAGTTCGCTTTCGATCGCAGCCAGTGCGACGACCGCTTGCGTGCCGTCGCCTTCAAGACGGTCAACGCGAATAATCAGGGCGAATATTTCGACGGGCTGGCCAGTGTGGTGCCGAACACCTGCCGTGCGAACGACGACATCTTCACCCAGTTGGGCGATCCGGCCGAAGACTTCGGTCGCCGCGGCGCTCGACTTCATCACCGGCGGCAGCTGCACCGCGTTCAACGCACCGCCATCCAGCAAGACGGCTGCACCGGGCGCTCGCACCGAGGCCCTGCAACCGGCACGGCCGAACACGGCGCAGCGCGATATTCCGGGCCTTTTCTAAACGCTGCCGATAGGTAAGGGGCCGGAGCTCACATGACGACGCGATACCAAAGCTTCGCCGAGTTCTGGCCCTTCTACTTGCGGGAACACTCGCTGCCGCGCACTCGCATGCTTCACTACATCGGCACGACGCTGGTCGTCATCCTTGCGATTGCGGCGGCGTTGACGGGGCGATGGCTGCTACTGGCGGCCATGCCGGTGGCGGGCTATTTCTTCGCCTGGATCGCGCATTTCACGGTCGAAAAGAACCGGCCCGCGACATTTACCTACCCGGCCTGGAGCCTTGGCGCCGACTTCAAGATGTGGTGGCTGTGGCTGACCGGCAGGCTCGGTCCCGAACTGCGCAAGGCTGGCGTCGAGAGCTAGGCCAGGGCAAGCGCCAGCGTCGCACTGCCGAGCAATAGCGAGAGCGGCACGCGCAGTTTCATCCACCAGCGCGGAGCCAGCGGGGCGAGACGCGCATCGACACCCAGCGCGATCAACAGACCTGCACCCAGCGCGACCAGAACCGGTTCGATCGGAATGACGCCAAGCAACCGCAGCGACAAGCGCCACAAGCGCGATGAGGCTGGGAGCGACTGCCGCAATCCAGAGCCAGCCGAGCGACCCACGCCGTTCCGCTGCGGGCGCGGTGGCAGCGATGCCCCACCATGTGCCGCCAAGGAAGGTGAAGATGATGGCAGCGTAGATCGCTGCTATCTCGCGCGCCGTCCCGGCATGATGCGTGGGTCCCGCCAACGCGACGACGAGCAGCGCCAATTGCGGGAGCACGCCGGCAAGGCCCAGCACGCGCGGCCAGAAGGGAATGGAGCGCATCACGTCACCCGCGGAACGGACGGATCGGTCGATCACGGATTTTGCGGCCCGTCGAACGGCTGCCGCTCGGTCCAGGCGCAGCCGAACCGCGTGTCGTCGCCCAGCCGCAGCGTTGCGGTGTAGGGATATGTACGATCGCTCATGCCGTCCGAACATGCGCCCGGCGTCACTGTCAGGTCGAAGCTTCGACCCTCGAATTCGCCAGTCACACCCATGCCGTTATTGCCCGCAAAACGTGAGACGGCAAAGCGGGTGCCATCCTGATTGTCCGGCGTCGTGTAGATCGCCTCTTCCGCTGTGACCTCTCCGCCCCAGAACGGCTCGGTCCCGGTCATATAGACGGTCTCTGCCGGCGCGATGGCATCGAAGGCACCTTCCGGCTCGTCGGTCGGCGAGCTATCCGCGCTCTGGCAGGCGGCCAGTCCCAGACTGGCAACGACGGTGAGTATTTTCATGCTGCTTGTCCCTTATGATGATGCGCCACGAACTCCACGGTTTCGCGCAAGGCCTGCTTGCCCTCCGGGATGGGCAGCAGCATCCAGACATGCGGCATCGCGTCGTATTCGCGGTAGATGTGCGGGCTGTCATTGTGGCAAATTCGCTCCGCCAGCCTTTGCCCGTCGACCAGCAGGACATCATGGCGTTCCTGCAAAGATCGCGGTTGGCGGCAAGTCGTCGAGCGTGCCGAACAGCGGGCTCAACCGAGGATCGTCGGCAGGCACATCGCCGCCGTATCGTGTCGCGCACGCCGTCAGGCCGTTGAGCGACAGCATCTTGTCCTTGCTCTCGATTGCCGCCTGTACCTTCACCCGATCCCGTCGCATCGAGCCACGGCGAGAACAGCACCAGGCTGGCCGGAAGGTCGCCGCCGGTGGCGGCCAGATCCTGCGCAAGAGCAAGCGTCATGCCGCCGCCCGCGCTGTCGCCCATGACGTGCAGCGCCCCTGCGCCGTATCGCTCTGCCAGTCGGTCGTACAGCCGCCGCATGGCTGGAAGCGTCGTGGTCACCTTGGTCTCGGGCGCCAGAGGATAGAGTGGGACGCTGGCAGAAGCGCCCAGCTGCTCGCACAGCTTGAATACCGCTTCGTAATGCACCGCGGCAATGTCCATGATGTAGCCGCCGCCATGAAAATACATGATGTGCGGCGCCCCCGGCTGCGCACCGCCTTTCGGCGTGACCGTCACCAGCGTGTAGCCATCCTCGTCGCTTTCCACGATGTCGAAGCGCTTGTGCCATTTGCCGCGTGGTCTGACCGGGTCCTTGGCTCGCAGCTTGGCGATGCGCGCGTCCATCCGGTCAGGTTGGGAGAAGAATTTCTTGATGCCGAGCAGCGGCAGCAAGGCTTCGACTAGGCGCGCGCGCAGACTGGGCATCGGGACCTTTCGCGAAAGCGGGTGACAACGACATCACCCTAACGAGAGGTCTAGCGCTTGAACAGTCGCCCGATCAGGCCGGTCTTTCCGGTTTCCTCGGCAGGTGTTTCGGCGGACACCCGGCGGCGCAGATCGGCGCCGGTCGGCGGCTCGCTCTGGACCTCTTCCTCCTCGCGGCGCGAGATCATCTTTTCGGGCAGCAGTTCGGCCAATTGCGGCTCTTCGCGCGGGGCAGCGGGAGCCGGGGCAGCAGCCGCGCCGTGCGCATGCATGTGTACCGAAATCGCGTCGGGCTTCATATCGACCATCCCGGCCATCACAGGAATACCGCCAGGCAGCGGCCGGGCCTGGAAGATCTTCTCGACCGCGCGGTGGAACAGAAGCGCACGCCACCAGCATGCCAGAACATATTCGACATAGCGGCGCGGTGCGACATCGGGCGCTTCGTCGCGGAAGAAATGCCGCTCCTTGTGGTGGACCAGCTCGGTGTTGATTGCCGACAGCCCCTCGCACTGCATGAAAACTTCGATGTCTTCGTCGTACCCGGCCCAGGCGGGGCCGTCCTCGGCCAGCGCTTGTTCGACCAGCATGCCGCGGCCGGCATTGCTGAAGGGATAGGGATCGTCGCTGTACAGCCCCAGCAGCATATACGGGTGATGGACCTGCCCCTTGTCGAACGCGCGATCCGCCTCGTTTGCGATGGCCAGCGTCACGCCGGTAATCGGCTCGCCCTCGTGCAGTTCGATGGCTTCGGTCAGCTCGTCCCATCCGGCGATGGACACACGGTCGGGATCGTCGATCAGGCAGCGGGTCGCAAGCTCGGTACCGAGCGCTTCCAGCTGCATCTGCAGATAGGTCTGCGCATCGTCCAGCGCGCCGCCGTTGAAATGCTCGTGCATCACGGCGGTCCATTCCGCCTCGCCTTCCTGCGTGGCGAACTGGTGCTGAAGCGCGTGCAACTCTTTGTTCTGGTCAGGGGCCATAATCGGCACTCCTCTGGCGGAAAAATATCACTATGCCGTTAACTGTCGCATCCAAGCTTTGCCCGAGGGTTCACGTGCAGGCTTAAGGATAAGTGAAGCCAGGCAGGGCCGCGGCGCGGGAACGAGCGATGCGAACGCCGCGTTATTGTGACAAACGCGTCAACGCGAGGAAAGCCTTATGAAAATCACCCCCCAGGTTTTGGGCGCGGTGGCCGTGGTGGCAATTGCCGGAGCCGTCAGCGGCGCCACGATTGCGGACACCCCGATGCTCACGCGGAGCCATTCGGACACACTGCCCGAAGCGCAGATTGTCAGTGTCGGTAACCAAGCCCTGCGGTCGGCCGAACGCCCGCCGAATCATTATCCCCTGGTGACCCCCGACGGCACGATCGAGGTCGCCGAACTCGCCTTGCATGGACGCATGCGTGACCGTGGCGGCGCCATGTGGTGGGATGATGGGGATACCGACCGGGTCGATCTGAACGCCGAATACGATTTTTACGCCACAGCTTCGCCCGAACGGATCGAGCATGAGCGCCGCCTTCTGGCCTTTACCGAAGGACCGCAAGAACAGTCCGCACGGCATACCAGTTCACAGACAGTCACCCGTGCGGAAGCTCCGATGGCGTTGGCCGAACCGGTTGCAGTAGTTGTAACCACTCCAGCACCCGCCAGACCGCAGCTTGCGTCCACCACCCAGGTCGGTGGTGCGCAATCTGTCGATGTATCCGCTGCATTATCCACGTCCAACTAGACCCGTTCACATCAGGAGAGCCTGCCCATGTCCGACCGCTCGATGAGCCAGATCGCCGAAAAGCTTAAATCCATCGACATCGCCATGCTGGTCACCAAGACCGGCAGCGATGCGGCAATTGCCGCGCGCCCGATGTCGAACAACGGCGACGTGTCGGAAGAGGACGGAACGACCTTCCACTTCACCACCGACGATGGCCGGATCGACGACGACCTGAAACGCTCGGACCAATGCGGCGCGACCTATTCCGATGGCGATTTCTACTGCGCCGTGCAGGGAACCGGCCGCCTTCACCGCGACCGCGCTACGCAGGAAAAGCATTGGAAGGACAGCTTGGAAAAATGGTTCGAGCATGGGCTCGATACGCGCGGGCTGATCCTGATCGAAGTCAGCCCCAAGCGCATCACATGGTGGGACGGCCGCGAAGAGGGCGAGCTGACGCCGTAACGCCTGCGGTGTGCGGGGCGGCGTTATACCGCCCCGGATAGCCTACATAATCTTTTCGGGTCGCGGATCGTGCCCGTGGCGATCGCCTTTGCCGAAGTGACGCTCAAGCCGCTGGGCCAGCGTGCGCGCTGCCTTGCTCGCCGCATCGTCGATCTTGGCCGCATGCTCCGTCACGCCGATCGGCTTGCCACCCGCAGGCCGCGCCTCGATCGTGCAAGCCTTGTCATCCGCGCCGTGCTTGGGGCCGTTCTCGTCACGCACATGGATCTCGAGCCGGGTCAGCCGGTCCTCGAAGCGGGCAAGCTTCTGCCGGACAGACGCCTCTATCCGCTCGGCCACGTTTTCGGTGCCCATGACACTGCTGTCGGAATTGAACTGGACCTGCATTGGGTGTGCTCCTCTTTACTGTCTCTCCCCACAGAGATGGGAATGAAACAACCCTGTTTCGAGCAAATTCAACACTGAAGAAGCGCACAATTGAAAAGGGCGGCCCCGCGATGGAGCCGCCCTTCCCTGTCGCTCTAAGCGCCCAGCCTTACGAAGGCATCAGCACCGTATCGATCACGTGGATTACACCGTTCGAAGCTTCCACATCGGTTGCCGTCACGGTCGAGGTGTTGCCCGCCGCATCGGTCAGCACGACATTGCCGTCGACGACGCTTGCTGTCAGCGTGCCGCCGTTGACGGTGGTCAGCGTGTAGCCGCCCTCGCCTGCGCCTTCGATCGCTTCGGTCAGCGCGGCGGCGTTCGTGTTACCTTCCACCACGTGGTAGGTCAGGATGCCGGTCAGGTCTTCGCGGCCTTCCTCGCTCATCAGCGTATCCATCGTGGCGCTGTCGACCTTTTCGAATGCAGCGTTGGTCGGCGCGAAGATCGTGAACGGACCTTCACCCGACAGCGTTTCACCAAGACCCGCAGTCGTTACGGCAGAAACCAGCGTCGAGAAGTCGGCATTGCCCTGCGCCACTTCGACCAGCGTGCCGGGGGCGGCATCGTCATTGGTCATCTGGTCGTTCATTGCGACATCATCGGTCGGCTCTGCGGTTTCTTCCGCACAGGCGACCAGTGCCAGCGATGCGGCAGAGGCGAGTGCAAGTGTCATCTTGTTCATGAGTATTCCCTTTTGTCGGTAAATAATCGAGCATGCGCAGCCGGCCCATCCGGCTGGTGCTTCACGTGACAAACGGTGCAGGCGTGCGGATGTTTCGAAAAAAGGCAAAAATATGTCGCGGCGAGCGAATTGCGCGCCAAAGCGTGGACTGGCGGTGCATCTTGCGGTGCGGCGTGGCGGCGTCCTATCGCGCAAACCCCTGTGACACGCCCCTGCCCGATGCGCTAGCAAGGGCGGCATGACCACGCCCGCCAGCCCCGTCACCATTTTGGTCGATGCCGATGCCTGCCCCGTGAAGGAGGAGATCTACCGCGTGGCGGAACGCTTCAAGGCGCAGGTCCGCGTGGTCAGCAACAGCCCCTTCCGCGTGCCCGTCAGCGACCGGGTCAAGCGCGTGGTGGTCTCGGACAGCTTTGACGCGGCCGATGACTGGATCGCGGAACACGCCTCGCCGCGCAGCGTGGTGGTGACCGGTGACATCCTGCTGGCCGAACGCTGCCTGAAAGCAGGCGCGCGCGTGCTGAAACACGATGGCCGCGAATTCGACGCCGCCAGTATCGGCAGCGCCCTCGCCACCCGCGCCATCCTGGAAGACCTGCGCGCCGGAATGGACGGATTGGGAGGCGGCCCGCCGCCGTTCGCCAAGGCCGATCGCTCGCGCTTCCTTCAGGCGCTGGACCGGGTGATGGTGAGTATGGCGAGGTAACCGTTTTGCGCGGACGCTGCCGTGAAATCGGGCAGGAAAAATCTCTTCGGCCCGGCCAGCGACCGCCTGCCCGCATTTGCATCGCGAGCGGGGAACGCAAAGCAGATCCACCCGTCGGTAAGCCATCACGGCAAGACGCAAACTGCGGCCCCCGTTTTCCAAGGAAATCCCTATGTCAGCCCCCAAGAACCTCACCGATTGCTACACCCACGAACTCAAGGACAACTGGTCCGCGAACGAGCAGATGGAGAAGGTCGTCCGCAAGATGGCTGCGGCCACCGATGACAGCTCGCTCGCCGGGAAGCTCACCAAATCGGCCGACGGCATCGCCGACAGCACTGCAACGATAAAGCAGTTGCTCTCCGATTTCGGCATCTCCGAAAAGGAGCACTGCAAGGGTATGGAAGGTCTGGTCAAGGAAGCGACCAAGCATGTCCTCGAACCCGATTTCGACGATGGCGACGTGCGCGACGTCATGCTGATTTCGCAGTACCAGCGCATGAGCCATTACGGCATCTGCGGTTTCGGCACGGCCAAGGCCTATGCCGAAGCGCTCGGAAAGAGCGACCATGTGGCCAAGCTCGATGAGCTGACTGCCAACTGCTACGAAGCCGACGAGAAGATGAGCGAGCTCGCGACCCGCTGCACCAATCTGCGCGCCAAGGAAGCCGAACCCGCCTGATCCGGCGCCCGGTCACACTCGATAAGCCCCCGCCCGCCGCAAGGTGTGGCGGGGGTTTTCGCGTCTGCGCGAAGTCCGGCGCTCGCCCCCCAACGAATTGATGCAGGGTTGCCTCGCGAATAGGTCTACACCGCCAGAGGGACATTCCGTCCCGATTGGAAGAGACCATGGCCAAGGGCCAGCAGAAGAAGAGCCGCGAAGCACGCAAACCCAAGAAGGAAAAGGTCAAGACCAACGCTTCCAACCCCAGCACCAAGCCCGGCGCGATCAAGGGGCTGGAGAATATGCGTAACGACTAGGGGGCTTCAGCCCTCCCCGCGCTCGACCGGCGGCTGCTGCTGTTTCGCTGTATGCTCCGCCAGCAGCCGGTCGATCTCGGCAATCCGCAAACGTTGCGGCGTATCGCGCTTCAATCCCTTGAGGCGGCATTCGCCCCACAGCTTGCGACGTTCGGATTCGAGGTTCTTGCGATAGAGATCGGCCATGGGGCGCTATGCGCGCTGCTTGGGTTTAAAGCCAGCTTAGCCTTGCGTTACCGGCTCAACCGCTTGCGATTGGCGCGGACGGGAGCGCGGTAATGCGCGATGGCGCGGCCGGTAACTTCCTCTGCCGATTGCCCGACACCGCCCGCCATGATCGCAGGGACGAGGGTCATCGCCGCCGTGACCTTCTCCGAAACCATCCGCTCAGCCTCACGCCCGGCCAGCTTGCCGCCCGTCATCATGCGCACGCTGCGCATCCAGATAACGGCCGAAATCTCCGCACCCAGCAACCACCCCTCGATCGCGAGTTCGGGCCAGGATTTGGTGGGGGTCTTGGTCATGAAAGAACACTCCGGCAGCGAGATGCTGCACTGCAACAACGGTGGGAGGGGTGGATGGTTGCGTGGGACTTCTCAAGAAACATTTCGTCAAACTACTCTTGCTAACAGCACGGTTATGGAGACTGTAAACTACCTTCTCGACCGGCCATTGGCCTTACTGATCGTCCTGTTCGCAGGCGCGCTGATCGGCGTGGCCTTCGAGCGGATGATTGCCAGGGCCGATGCGGAGAAGCGCAAGGCCTATTGGCGCGGGCGCAATGCGGGCAAGTTTGGCAAGAAAGGCGGCAACAATGTCCGTTCGATCCGTCCGGACAAGGAGCCTGAGGCCAGCAAGGCGGACTTCGCTGCCGACCAGCTCAAGGTCGTGAGCCGCGCGCAATTCACCTCTCGCAGCCTTCTCAACCGGTCGGAAGCCAAGGTGTTCGAGGCGCTGGATAAAGCGGTGATCGCGCGCAACCCGAAATGGCAGGTGATGGCGCAGGTTTCCTTGGGCGAATTTCTCGCCAGCCCCGACAAGGACGCCTATTCAGCTGTCAATTCCAAGCGCGTCGACTTCGCACTCATGGACGACAAGTGCCGCGTGGCTCATGCGCTCGAATATCAGGGCAGCGGCCATCACGCCGGCGACTGCGCCGCCGCGCGCGATGCGGTGAAGAAGGAAGCGCTACGCAAGGCGGGCATAGGCTATCACGAGATCGTCGCGGGCCACACCACGCCGAGCGAACTCAGGACGCTGGTGGAGAAGCTGGTTCCGGGGGGTTAGGCATGAATCACTTCGCTGCTTGCATTCTTGAGGAAAGCTTCTCCCAAGCGGATGCGTTCAGCAACCAAATGACATACTTCCGTATTCGTACTAACGACCTCATTGTCCGCCCCGAACACACATCACGAGAATTCCATGAAAAAATATAAGCTCAAAGAGGTTTTCGCGCCGGGCGGTATGCCGTCAGTCACTTATGTTGGCCGCGAGCATCTTGAGTTGGAAGCCAAGATTAAGCGAGCCGTCGCTCGCGGATTCTCGTTTAATGTCGTCACTGGGCCTACGAAATCGGGCAAGTCCGTGCTCTGCCACCGGGTTTTGAACGAGCAGAAGTTGGTGACTATGGAAGGCGGTCAAGTAGCCAGCTCCGAGGAATTTTGGGAGCAACTTGCCCACCGGTTGCAGGTCGCTGCGGGCGTCACCGAAACACGGAATCAGGGCGAAACAATCGGGGCAAAAGTGGAAGCCGGTTGGAATTTGGGTACCTTGATTAAACTGAAGTCAAGAGCTGACATCAGTTCAAGCCGAGACAGTGCTAGACAATATCAAACAGCCCTCAAGATCGCTTGTATTGACGCATTACTTGAGAGCAAAGCTATCCTTCTGATCGACGACTTTCATTACCTCAGCGACGCGGCGCAAAAGGAAGTTATCCAATCGTTTAAGGCTCCGGTCATGCAGGGCTTGACCGTGTTCCTGCTCGCTGTGCCGCACCGAGCTTTCGACCCAATTACTGTCGAAAATGAAGTTGAGGGAAGGTTCAAGCACATCCCTATCCCAACATGGGAAATTTCCGACCTGCGGAAAATTGCAGACCTCGGCTTCCCAGCCCTACGAATTAATTGTTCGGACCGAACCATCGAGGAAATGGCCGAACAGGCCAGCCGAAATCCGCTCTTGATGCAGGAGATATGCGCAGAGCTGTGTTTGGAAAATGGATTTATGGAGACCCAAAAGAATAGGACTGCAATCGACGCTAACCTTTTGCCTAGAGCCTATGCTGAGATCGCCGAGAGTAAGGGGTTCCCGAAGTTCGAACGACTTCGTCGCGGACCTCAGGCTCGAAAATTGCGTGAGGCCCGCCTACTCACTGATGGATCTGAAGAGGACATCTACTCGGTGATAATGATGGCGCTCGCGAATGCGGGATCGAAGGCTAAAACCACATACGACGAACTTCGTTCAGAGATGCGGCAAATCATCCATAATGATGGCAAGATGCCACAGAAAAACGAAATCACGTCCGCCTTGAGCCACATGACCACGATCGCCCGAAAAGACATTAAGGGAGAACCTGCAATCGAATGGGTCAAGGACACAAACGAGGTCGTGATTACTGACCCCTTTCTGATTTTCTATATGCGGCACGCTGATTTCTCGTCGAAATCAAAACCTTAATCCTCGGGCAAATACAACTTCTCGCCCTTCTCGCGTAAACCTCGCTCATCTCCTCCATGCCCTTCTCCGCTTCCGCGGCCTCTTGCGGAGAGGTCTCGCGCTTGATGTTCTCGGTCGCGAGATAGCTGTCCGAGTTCTGCTTGGCGGCGAAGTCGCGCACTTCCTGCGTGATCTTCATCGAGCAGAATTTCGGGCCGCACATGGAGCAGAAGTGGGCGGTCTTGGCGCCTTCTGCGGGGAGGGTCTGGTCGTGATATTGCTCGGCGGTGTCGGGGTCGAGGCTGAGGTTGAACTGGTCGCGCCAGCGGAATTCGAAGCGGGCCTTGGACAGCGCGTCGTCGCGGACCTTGGCGGCCGGGTGGCCCTTGGCCAGGTCGGCGGCGTGGGCGGCGAGCTTGTAGGTGACCACGCCCACCTTCACGTCGTCGCGGTCGGGCAGGCCGAGATGCTCCTTGGGCGTGACGTAGCAGAGCATCGCGGTGCCGTACCAGCCGATCTGCGCCGCGCCGATGCCGCTGGTGATGTGGTCGTAGCCCGGCGCGATATCGGTGACGAGCGGGCCGAGCGTGTAGAACGGCGCCTCGCCGCACGCCTCCAGCTGCTTGTCCATGTTCTCCTTGATCTTGTGCATCGGCACGTGGCCGGGGCCTTCGATCATCACCTGCACGTCCTGCTCCCAGGCGCGCTTGGTCAGCTCGCCCAGCGTGTAGAGCTCGGCGAACTGCGCTTCGTCATTGGCGTCGGCGATGCTGCCGGGGCGCAGGCCGTCGCCCAGCGAATAGGCGATGTCATAGGCCTTCATGATCTCGGTGATCTCGTCGAAGCGCTCGTAGAGGAAGCTCTCCTTGTGATGCGCGAGGCACCATTTCGCCATGATCGAGCCGCCGCGGCTGACGATGCCGGTGACGCGCTTGGCGGTCATCGGCACATAGGGCAGGCGCACGCCGGCGTGGATGGTGAAATAGTCGACGCCCTGCTCGGCCTGCTCGATGAGCGTGTCGCGGAAGATTTCCCAGGTCAGGTCCTCGGCAATGCCGCCGACCTTCTCCAGCGCCTGGTAGATCGGCACGGTGCCGATGGGGACGGGCGAGTTGCGGATGATCCATTCGCGGGTGTCGTGGATGTTGCGGCCCGTGGAGAGGTCCATCACCGTGTCCGCGCCCCAGCGGATCGACCAGACCATCTTGTCCACCTCGTTCGCCGACGTCGGATGCCACGGCGGAGTTGCCGATATTGGCGTTGATCTTGACGAGGAAGTTGCGCCCGATCGCCATCGGTTCGGTTTCGGGGTGGTTGATGTTGTTGGGAATGATCGCCCGGCCGCGCGCCACCTCGTCGCGCACGAATTCGGGGGTGACGTAGTCGGGGAGCGAAGCGCCCCAGGGCTGGCCGTCGTTGCGCGCTTCGAGACGCGCGGCTTCTCGCGCAGCATCTCGCGGCCCAGGTTCTCGCGCTCGGCGACATATTCCATCTCGGGCGTGATGATGCCCTGGCGGGCATAGTGCATCTGGCTGACGTTCTTGCCGGGCTTTGCGCGCAAGGGCGCGCTGGATGACGTTGCGGAAACGCCGGGCACGCCGCCGCTGCGATCCGGGCCGAGCTGGCCATTGTCTTCCGGCTTCACCTCGCGCGCGTCGTATTCCTCGACATCGCCGCGCGCCATGATCCAGTCGCGGCGCAGCGCGGGCAGGCCCGCCTGGATGTCGATGGTGGCATCGGGGTCGGTATAGGGGCCGGAGGTGTCGTAGACCCGCACGCTCGGCTCGCCCGCCTTCCAGGTCGATCTCGCGCATGGCGACGCGAACGCCGCTGCCCGATTTGGCGCCGACATGCACCTTGCGGCTGCCGCGGATGGGGCCGGTGGTGACGCCAATTTCAAGCTTGCTGTTGATGTCGGCCATTGCAACGTTCTCCGTCCAAGGCGGATGCGCGGCCTGACACAGCTCAAGCCCACTCCCTCCGCCGGTATTAATCGGTTCAGGTTCGACGGGTCGGGCGGTGCTACGCGCCCCTCTCAGCGAAAGCTCGCTCCCCGGGGATATAGACGGTGTAGAGCGGCAGCGTCTCCGCGTCCAGCACTAGCGCCCGATACATTCCGCGACAAAAATCGGGGATGCGCGCGATAGTTCTGCGACAATGCCGCTGTAGCCCCATCCGCCGACACTTCTGGAGGGACATTTATGCGACAAGCCAACCCCCTGCGCATCACGCTTACCGGATCGCTGGCCTGCCTGCTCGCCTCTTGCGGCGGCGACGACAGCCCTGCTCCCGCTCCCACGCCTACGCCGACCCCGCCGGTGAACAGGGCAATCGACTATGCGGCAAGCTTTCCCGCCATGCCCGTCGAAACGCCGGATATCGGCCAGTTGACCGGCCAGAGCGATCTGACGTTTGGCTCCGGCGTCCCGACTAACGATCTCGCCTATACGATGATCGACACTGACTTCATCGACGGCGAGACGACCGGCTACGACACCTTCCTGCCCGTCGATCCCAGCGCCGCAGCACCGGGCGCAGACCGCATCAAGATCGTGCGGGGGACGGGCAATGTCGATCTGGACCTCGTCTATTCCGCGCAGGAGGGGGACCGCATCATTCTGGGCACAGCGGAGATCGGCGTGCCCTTCTTCACGCGCGGCGCGGACGGCTCGGACAACGATTACGCCGTCATCCAGAATTTCGACTATTCCGCCGGGCACATCCAGCTTCGCGGTCAGGCAAGCGATTACGAGCTTGTCTTCTGCGAGGCCAGCGATGGCTGCGCGACCGACGGCTATTATCTCTTCGACACCACTGGTGCTGAACTGGACCTCATCGCCTTCATCTTCCCATGCGATTTCGTACCGCTGCCGGTCAGCGGCAATCCGCCGAACAATCCCGAAGCGTTGTGCAATGCGAGCAAGACCCTCTCGCTGACCGACACCACGCAATTCCGCTTCGCGCAGCCTGTATCGACGACAGTGGCGGTCAGCGGCGCTCTTACCCAGTTCGGTAGCGCGGGTAAGGAAATCGTCGGCGGGCAAGCTGTCGATGCTGCGGGCAACATCTATGTACTCGGCCAGAGCGACGGATCGCTTGCAGGCGGAGCGCAAGCGGCCAACCGCATCTTCGTGGCGCAGGTAAAGCCGGACGGCACACGCGGCTGGACTTACGAGCTCGAGCTTCCCGACGGCGCACTGCCCTTCGATGGCGTGGCGGACGATGAGTTCCTCTATGTCGCGGGACGCACGCACGGCGCCTTGCCCGGCTTCACCTCGGCAGGAGCGTGGGACGGCATCCTGCTCAAGCTGCGGCTGTCCGATGGCACGCTGGTAGCCAGCAACCAGTTCGGCAATCGCGGGCTGGAAGGCTATGGCAACGTAATCCTAGATGGCGCGGGCGGACTGTTCGTATCCGGCCAGGGTAGCCCCGCCGACGCCTCGGGCACCGATCCCGAGCATCTCATCGCCAAGCACCGCACAAGCGATCTGGCCAATGTGTGGCGTGTGCTGACCCCGCCCCCGTCCACCAATGTGCTGGTGTCTGAGGCATGGGGCGGACTGGATTTCCGGCCCGGCACGACGGAAGGGGAAGGCACGCTGACGGCTGCTGGTTGGTTCTTCGGCGATGGCGCGGGCGGCGCGGGCGGCTGGCTCGAACGCTACACGGACCTTGCGGCTGCCATGCCGGTGCGCAGCGAGGGGACGGTGCTGTCCAGCAACGGCGTCGAGCCTGACTGGGTGCTCGACAATGTCACTGACGCTGCTGGCAACATTTACGCGGTCGGCTTTACCGCAGGTTCGATCGACGGTCCGCACCAGGGCAATGGCGATGCGTACATCGTTAAATACGACGCCGGTCTGAACCTGATTGCCGCACGCCAGATCGGCAGCGACAAGGCCGACGCGTTTCGCAAGCTCAGCATTGCACCCGACGGCTCGCTGGTTGCGGTCGGCTTCACCTACGGCGATCTCGCCGGCGCCAATGCCGACGGTACCGAAGAGACAGGCGATGTCATCGTCTACCGCTTCGACACCGCCCTCGATGTTCTCGCCTCGCGCCAATTCGGAACGCCGCATGAGGAGCGCGGCTATCTGTCGGTACGTGGCGATACAGTCATCGTCGCAGGAATGACCGAAGCGGCGCTCGCTTCGGCCAGTGCGGGAAGCTTCGACGCCTTCGTCGTGCGATTGCGTCTCTCCGACCTGGCTTTGCTCGACTAAACGTAGCTCGACCAGGGAGGCTGACGCGTTGACATTCCGGTCAGGCTAGGCTCATCGGCTTGCGACCAAGGAGCCTTGATGAGCGAACTACCAGCCACGCCGACCGAGTACAAACAGGGCAAGCGCAACGCTTTTACCCGCTTCCTCGACGGGGTGGAATGGCTCGGCAATCTTCTGCCGCATCCGGTCACGTTGTTCGCGCTGCTGGCGCTGGGCATCGTGCTTTTGTCCGGCATCATGGCGGCGATGGGTGTCGCGGTGGTCGACCCGCGCCCCGCAGGGGCGAACGGAGTGGCCGCCGACGGCATGATCCGCGCGGTCAGCCTGATGGATGGCGACGGCATTCGGCGCATTTTCACCGGTCTGGTCGACAATTTCACGGGCTTCGCGCCGCTGGGCGTGGTGCTGGTCGCCATGCTGGGCGTGGGCGTGGCGGAGCATTCGGGCATGCTGAGCGCCGCCGTGCGCAGTCTCGTGCTGGGCGCACCGCCCAAGCTGGTAACGGTCGCCATCGTGTTCGCCGGCATCGTGTCGAACACGGCCAGCGAGGTCGGCTATGTTGTGCTGATCCCGCTCGGCGGCGCGATCTATTATGCGCTCGGGCGCCATCCGCTAGCGGGCATGGCGGCGGCCTTTGCAGGCGTTTCCGGCGGCTATTCGGCGAACCTGTTGATCGGCACCATCGATCCCTTGCTGGCCGGTATTACCGAGGAAGCGGCGCAGCTGATCGATCCGGACTATTCTGTGCTGGCGACGGCGAACTGGTACTTCATGTTCGCCTCCACCTTCCTCATCACCATCATCGGCAGCGCGGTCAGCTATTACATCGTCGAGCCGCAGCTGGGCGAATACGACAAATCGAAGGCCGACGAGACCATTCTCGACGACACGATGATGAAGCCGATTACTCCAGAGGAAAAGAAGGGCCTGCGCTGGGCAGGTATCGCTCTTCTCGGCGTTCTGGGTCTGATGGCGCTGACGCTGGTTCCCGAGTGGGGCATCTTCCGCAATCCGGACACAGGCGATCGGATGGACAGCCCGTTCTTCGACGGTTTCGTGGTGTGGATCTTCATCTTCTTCGTCGCCATCGGCTATGCCTATGGCCGCGCGGCGGGCACGATGAAGACCGACCGCGACGTGATCGACGCGATGGCCAAGGCGCTGTCTTCGCTCGGCCTGTATATCGTGCTGGTGTTCTTCGCCGCGCAATTCGTGGCCTTCTTCGGCTGGACGAACCTGGGCGCGATCACCGCGGTGACGGGCGCGAACTTTCTGGTGGAGACCGGCATGACCGGGCCTGCCGTGTTCTTCCTGTTCATCCTGCTATGCGCGCTCATCAACCTGTCGCTGGGGAGCGCGAGCGCGCAGTGGGCGGTTACCGCGCCCATCTTCGTGCCGATGCTCATGCTGATCGGATATGCGCCCGAAACGATCCAGGCAGCGTACCGGATCGGGGACAGCACGACCAATATCATCACCCCGATGATGAGCTATTTCGGACTTATCCTTGCCTGGGCGACGCGCTACCAGAAGGATCTGGGTGTGGGCACGATGATTGCAATGATGCTGCCCTATACGATCTTCTTCATTACTGCGTGGAGCCTGTTCTTCTACTTGTGGACCTTCGTATTCGGCTTGCCGGTAGGCCCCGGATCACCGACATTCTATACTCCGTAGTAACCCTAAGTTGTATCGGACTGGTTCGGCGAGCATTCTTTTGGTGCATGCCGTGACAATCGGAGCTAGGGACTTGGGTGGATGACAGGTCGAAGCCGTCGATGGGGGTCGCGGCGCTTGTCATCGCAATGGGGGTCGTTCACCATGAGATTTGTTTCGGGCGTTGCGCGTGCAACTTCCTGCCTTTTTGCCGTGGCTGTTTTTACATGTGTGCCTGTCAGCGCACAGGAATGCGAGGTTACGCCCAGCGCATCGACACCGCAATTGCCGGGGCGCGATCTGGCGTGCGGCGAAGATGCAACCTCGCAGCCAACGACCTTTCAGGACACCATGTACCGGCCGGACGACTTCAACAACACGCTGGCTTCGGTGGCCATCGGGCAAATGGCCTGGAGCGCGGGGCCCGACAATACGGCCATCGGTTCGGGCGCCATGGCGGGCTATTTGACAACCAATGGCACGCTCGATGTAGGTGGGACGGACTACTATTACTGGGTCTTGAATTCGGTTCAGGAAGCGACAGCGATCGGGGCGTCGGCAAACGCGCAGGCCGACTTTGCCACAGCCCTTGGTGCCAACACCGTTGCCAGCGCTCAAGGCGCCGTTGCGATCGGCGCTGGATCGGTTGCCGACCAGGCGGATACCGTCTCCTTCGGTAACGCGGCCTTGCAGCGCCGCCTGACCAACCTTTCCGACGGAACTGCCGACAGCGATGCGGCAACAGTGGGTCAGATGAACGCTGCGGTGGCTGGTATTAGTGTCGATACCAACGCCGCGCTTGCTGCCACGCAGGCCAACACCGCCTCCATCGCCACCAACACGGCAGCCATAGCAGGCAACACCTCGGCGATAGCGGGCAACACGAATGCGATTGCCGATCTGCAATCCGGTGCAGCGGGTGTATCGGCGCGCATAGCCTATTTCGATGTCAACTCGACCGGTGCAGGTGCAAGTGCGGGCGGTGTGAATGCGCTGGCGCTGGGTCGCGAGGCAAGTGCCGAAGGCGAGACCGCCATGGCCATCGGTCTGCGCTCTGCTGCAAGCGGAGCGAAAGTCATTTGCAGCAGGTGGCCGTGCAAGCGCTGCAGGCAACTTCTCGACCGTGATCGGCAACAATGCGAGCACCGGCGATGCAGCAGGTCTGGCCAGCGCCATCGGAGCCAACGCTGTTGCCACGGGTCAGCGTGCCAGCGCTATCGGTGCAGAGGCGACCGCAGGAGGCTTCGGGTCGACAGCAGTGGGCTCGTCGGCTGTGGCCAGCAGCAACTACTCCGCAGCTGTGGGCTATCAGGCAAGCGCTACGCATGCAGGCTCGACCGCAGTGGGTGCCAACGCACAGACCACCGCCAACAACCAGGTAATGCTGGGCAGTGAAGGCTCTTCCGTCGTCATTGCCGACATGGATAGCTCCACCTCAGCCCAGACCGGTCCTGTCGATGTGGTCACCATCGATGCCAATGGGGTACTTGGCCGCCAGGCAGTGGTCACCACCACCAGCATGGAGTACGGCTTCGACCGCCTACGCTCCCAGATAGATGCCATAGCCGCGGTCACCGATGTGCAGATTGCCACGCTCGCCAGCGATGTGTCAGCGCTCGGCGGCCGCGTCGGCGTGCTTGAACGGGGGCTAGCAGACACGAACTTCCGTCTCGAAGCCTACAACGACGCCGCAATGGGCGGGATCGCTGCGGCGATGGCATTGGGACAAGGCAAGATCGTGCCCGAGGCCGGCATCTCGATGACGGTTGCTGCCGCCACCTACGGCGGACAACAAGGCTTCGGCGGGTCGCTCACCGGACGGGTGGCCGACAAGGTCTATGTCAGCGCCGGCGTGAGCGGAAACACCGGCGACGACCGCGTCGGCGGAACGGTGTCGGCGACAATCGGCTTCTAGGCGATGGAGCCCAGCGCCTGGTACCGGGCTGAGGGGCGGATCGAAAAAGAGCATCTCATGATCGAGTTCCAGTTCTCAGCGCGCGCGAACTTCGCCTGGGATGATCTCGATCCAAACGCATCCACTTCGTTCGTCATACCGCTCGCGACCACGACTCACGGTCATGAAAAACGCCTGAACCTAGATCCACCACAAGGAACCTGTGCAACGCTGAACATTGCTCTGCTCGAACTCATCTGCCGAGCGTTCCGAGCGCGGGACGAACTCCTGGAGATGAGTGATGAGAATGTCGCGACCATGCCTGTCAGACAGCTCCGGCATATGGAGCGCACTGCAAGGCTCAGCTATCTTGCTCCTGACATCGTGCTCGCCATCCTCGACGGCAAACAGCCCGCGCACCTTTCTGCCAGGCAGCTGGTCAGGGCATCATCACTGCCACTGGACTGGGTTGGCCAGCGGCGGTTGCTGCTGAAAGCCGCGTAACCAGCGGAATCGAAAAGTAGGACACGTTTTCGGGCCGAGAGACTTCTCGGTCCAATTTGCCTCTTGTTGCGGCACCAGAGAAAGTCCTGCGCGTCTCACGGAAAGATCCACTGCGCAAAGCGCCGGAAAAGCGGGAGGAATTCCGAAGCCTATCGGAAAGCGGGGAGCCCGGTGGTTTCCGAGGACTGGGTGGTGAGCCGTGCTGGGTTCGAACCAGCGACCTACTGATTAAAAGTCAGTTGCTCTACCGACTGAGCTAACGGCCCGACCACGCGCGGCTCGATAGGCAGGCGGGCGGGCGCGGTCAAGCGTGGTGAGGCGCGGCGAATGCGCGGCGCTTGCCTTGTGCGGGCGTGCAAGGCACATCGCGCTGCATCGAAGACACACGGAGCGCCCTGCCTTGACTGCAATCCTCGGATTGAACGCTTTTCATCCCGATGCCTCTGCCTGCCTGGTGCTCGACGGCAAGCCGGTAGGAGCCGTGGCGGAAGAGCGGCTGGGCGCGCGGCGCAAGCATACGGCCGACTTTCCCGCCCATGCGGTGCGCTGGGTGCTGGAGGATAACGGCCTTACGTTGAATGACGTGACCCACGTTGCCATGGGGCGCCTCTCCAGCGCCAACCGCGCGGCCAAGGCGCGCTACCTGCTTGCCAAGCCGGGAAATGCGGTGAACGCGGTCACCGGCTTCCTGAAGCGTCGAAACGCCACGCGCAGCCTGACCGGCCTGCTGGCCGAGGTGTGCGATACCGATCCGGCCAAGGTGAAGGCGAAGACCCATTTCGTCGAGCACCATATCAGCCACATCGCCAGCGCCTATTACTGCTCGCCCTTCGAGCATTCCGCAGGCTTTTCCATCGACGGATCGGGCGATTTCGTGTCGGGGATGGCGGCGCGGTGCGAAGGCAACCGGATCGAGGTGCTCGACAAGGTCGCCCTGCCCTCCTCGCTCGGCCATTTCTATACCGCCATGTGCCAGTTCATCGGCTTCGATCTGTTCGGCGAGGAATACAAGGTCATGGGCCTCGCGCCCTATGGCGAGCCTAAATACGTCGACCAGCTGGCCAAGATCGTGCGGCTGGACGGGACCGACTGGTACCGCGTCGACCCCGATTATCTGGACGTATGGCAGGGCCTCGCGCAGTCGACAGTCAACGAAGACGGACAGCTGCGCATGGGCACGATCTATTCGCACAAGCTGACCGAGCTGTTCGGTGAGCCGCGCAAGCGCCAAGACCCGGTGACGCAGCGCGAAAAGGACATCGCCCGCTCCACGCAGGTGATGTTCGAGCGCGCTGTGTCGCAATGCCTGACTTCGCTGGGCGAACGGGTGCCGTTGACGCACCTGTCCATGGCCGGCGGCTGCGCGCTGAACGGCGTGATGAACGCGCGCGCCTATCGCGACTTCCCGATCGAGCATGCCTATCTGCAATGCGCTTCGTCCGACGATGGCACGGCGCTGGGCGCAGCGATGCATTGCTGGCACGAAGGGCTGGGCCGGACAGAGCGCTTCCACATGACCAAGGCCTATCTTGGCCCGCAGCACAGCGAGGAAGCAATCCGCGCGGCCATCACCGGCCTCGGCATGAAAATGCGCGAGTGCAAGGATATGGACGAGTGCATTCACGAAACCGCAGAGCTGATCGAAAACGGCGCGGTGCTCGGCTGGTATCAGGGCCGCAGCGAATGGGGGCCGCGCGCACTGGGCAACCGCTCGATCCTCGCCAATCCGGCGATCCCCGACATGAAGGCGCGCATCAATCGCAAGATAAAGAAGCGCGAAAGCTTCCGTCCCTTCGCCCCGTCGGTGCTGCGCAGCGAGGTGCCGCGACTGTTCGAGCAGGATATCGAAAGTCCTTTCATGATGCATGTCGTGAAGTTCCGCCCCGAATGGCGCGAGACTTTCCCGGCGGTCACCCATGTCGATGGCACCGGCCGGCTGCAAAGCGTGGAGGAGGCGAACAACCCGCTCTACTTCAGGCTGCTGACCGAGATGAAGCGCCGGACCGGGCACGGCATGCTGCTCAATACCAGCTTCAACGAGAACGAGCCGGTGGTCGATACGCCCGAACAGGCCGTGGCTTGCTTCAAGCGCACCGACATGGACGCGCTGGTGCTGGGCCGCTTTATCGTCGAGAAACCAGGCGCTTCAGACGCGAGCTGAGCTGCCGCACGGTCAGGCCGGTCACGGGATCGCGCCAGTCGGGCGCCACATGCGCGGCGGGAATAAGGACGAAGGTTCGCTCGCGGAAATATGCATGCGGAATGACAAGGTCGGGCGTGCACCACATGCCCCCGCTCCACAAGACGATGTCGAGATCCAGCGGCCGCGCGCGCCATGCGGAGCCGCGACGCCGCCTGCCGAACCGCGCTTCGATCGTCTGAAGACTGGCTAGCATAGCGGGAGGGTCGAGACTCGCTTTCCAGCGCCACCGCCGCATTGGCATAGGTGCGCAACGACGGACCTATCGGACGGCTCGCGATGACAGGCGACATCGCAATCATTTCGTGCCCCGCATCCGTCAGCGCTTCGGCGGCTGCATTGAGGACACGCGAGGGACTGCCGATTGCCCGGCACGCGCATATTCGATCCCAGCGCCACGAGGTATCGGTGAATGTCCGGACCAGCCACGCTTGCGCTTTTAGGGTGGGCGCGAGACTATGGCAAAGGATGGCGAGCCGCGGAGAGCTGGAAAGCGCTAGATGTCCTCGCAGATACGCCCGTATAATTGCGGCCTGCGGTCACGGAAGAAACCCATGCCTGCGCGGTGCATGGCTGCGCGGTCGAGATCGAGCGTAGCCGTCAGCACCCCGCTTTCTTCGGCTCCGTATTCCACCAGCAAATCGCCCCATTCGTCGCAGATGAAGCTGTGGCCGTAGAAGCTTTGCTGGCGGTCGGCAGGCCCTTCGTGCCCGATCCGGTTGGCCGCACATACCGGCATGCAATTCGATACTGCATGCCCGATCATCGCCCGGCGCCACATGCGGCTGGTGTCGAGCTCCGCGTCGTAGGGCTCGGACCCGATAGCGGTCGGGTAGAGCAGCACTTCCGCGCCTTTCAGCGCCATCACGCGTGCGCATTCGGGATACCATTGGTCCCAGCAAATGCCGACCCCGATCCGCGCGCCGAAAACGTCCCATACCTTGAACCCGTCGTTGCCCGGGCGAAAATAGAATTTTTCCTCATAGCCCGGCCCATCCGGGATGTGAGACTTGCGATAGGTGCCCATGATGTCGCCATCGGGCCCGATCATCGCCAGCGTATTGTAATAGTGATGCCCGTCGCGCTCGAAAAAGCTCGTTGGGATGGCAATGCCATGCGCCTTGGCGAGCTTCTGCATTGCCACGACGCTGGGATGCTCCGCAGTCGACCGCGCCCGGGCAAACAGTGCCTCGTCTTCCTCGCGGCAGAAGTATTCGCCCGCAAACAGTTCGGGCGGCAACACAACCTGCGCACCACCCCTAGCTGCCTCGCTCACCAGCTCTTCCACAGCGGCAATATTTGCCGCCTCGTCCGCGCGAGCGAGCGGCAGTTGGAGCATGGAGACAGTCAGATTTCGCATGGCGACGAGGATGTATGGCGCGGAGTGACGGCTGTCTAGACGAGCAATGTCGGTAGAGGAAAATGGTGCCCAGAAGAGGACTCGAACCTCCACGCCCTTGCGAGCGCCGCCACCTGAAGACGGTGCGTCTACCAATTCCGCCATCTGGGCACACTGTCGGTCCGCAGAACATCGAAGTCCGGGTCCGGGTAGGCGCGGGCCACTAGCGAGTGGGGCGTGTGCTTGTCAACGTGATTCGGCGCTGCCGCCGGCGTGGAACGCTTGCGGGCGCGGCGGTGTTGCGGCTAGGGCGCATCCGACTTTACCGACCACACCTACCTACCCGAGAACACACATGGCAAAACGCGGCGCATTGAACGGCAAACTGGTGGTGCTGATGGGCGGCACAGGCTTTCTGGGCAACTACGTTGCGCAGGCGCTGCTGTCGCGCGGTGCGCGGCTGCGCGTGTGTGGGCGCAACCCGCAAACGGCTTTCAATCTCAAGCCGCTTGCCAATCTCGGTCAGCTACAGTTTGCGCGCATGAATGCCAGTGACCGGAAAAGTGTAGAGCGCTGTATGCTGGGCGCGGATGCGGTGGTGAACATGGTCGGCAGCTTCGACGGCGACCAGCGCATTACGATGGGCGAGGCACCCGGCTGGATGGCCGAGGCCGCTCGCGAGGCAGGGGCGCAAGGCTTCGTCCACGTGAGCGCCATCGTGCCCGAGCCGGATCCCGAAGAAGAGGAGTGGGCGAACGGTTATGCCTTTGCAAAGCTGCTGGGCGAAAAGCGCGTTCACGAGGCCTGGAAGCAGGCCACGATCATTCGCCCCTCGATCATGTTCGGCAAGGACGACGATTTCCTCAACATGTTTGGCGACCTGATTTCCAAACTGCCGATCCTGCCCGTTTTCGGGCCGGAGGCGAAGCTGCAGCTGGTCTATGTCGACGACGTGGCGGAAGCGATCTCGCAGAGCCTGGAAGACCCGGCCAAGCATGGCGGCAAGACCTACGAGCTTGGCGGGCCGGAAGCGCTGACGATGCTGGAGATCAACGAGCGTATCGCCGGGGCGCAGCGGCGCAGGCGCACCTTCCTGCCGATGCCCGATGCGCTGTCGGCAGCCTTCGCTGCGCTGCCGGGCACGCCGATGGGCAGCGACCAATGGGACTTGCTCAAACGCGGAAACGTGGCGAGCGGCAAGCATCCCGGCTTTGCCAAGTTCGGTATCGAGCCCAAGCCGCTAGGCCTGTTCCTCGACAAGTGGATGACGCGCTATCGCAAGCACGGCCGCTTTGCCGAACGGCTGAGCGCCTAGGCTTTCTCCACGATCAGGACAGCGCCGTCGTTGCCGCTGATGCGGACGGTCTCGCCCACGGCAGCATCGCAGCCCTTGGCGAGCCATTCGCTGTCGCCGACCTTCACCTTGCCCGTGCCGCCCATGATCGGGACGATGACCTTGGCAAGTTCGCCCGCCATGCGCGCGCCGCGCCGGTTCATCTTGGGGTCGACTTCGGCAATCGGATTGCGGCGGAAGTAATTGCGACCAAGGAACACGGTCACGATCGACAGGACGGCGAAGGTCACGACCTGAAGCGAGATCATGTCGGGCAACAGAAGTGCAACGACGGCGGTCAGCACCGCGGCACCCGCCAGCCACATCAGGAAGAAGCCGGGGACGAGGATTTCCGCCGCGCCCAGGAACAGGCCCAGCGCAAGCCAGACCCAAAACGGATCGAGCTGTTCGAACCAGCTCATGAGCGGTCCCCGAACGGTCCGCTACGCGGAACGCTGGCGGATTGGCTGCCCTGTGTGGAGACAGTCGAACTGCGCGGCTGCTGGCGAGCCGGCTGCGGCGCTGTCGGAGGCGTACGGCGCGGCAGCGCGTTCCCGCCTCCGCTGCCGCCACCACCGCCGCCGCGCGGGGTGTCGTTGGCGATATCCTTGACCAGTTCGCCGATCCCGCCGAGCGAGCCGATGAGCTGCGTCGCCTCGACCGGGAAAAGGATGGTCTTGGCATTGGGGCTCGTGGCGAACTTGCCGACTGCCTTGGTGTATTCCTGCGCCACGAAGTAATTGAGCGCCTGCCCGCCGCTACCGGCGATGGCGTCGTTCACGACCTGGGTGGCCTTGGCTTCGGCCTCGGCTTGACGTTCGCGTGCTTCTGCATCGCGGAACGCGGCTTCCTTGCGGCCTTCGGCCTCGAGAATGGCCGACTGCTTGGAGCCTTCTGCGCGCAGGATTTCCGATGCACGGTCGCCCTCGGCTTCGAGGATCTCGGCGCGCTTCAAACGCTCGGCCTTCATCTGGCGGGCCATTGCTTCGCTGATGTCGATCGGCGGGCGGATGTCCTTGATTTCGACGCGGGTGATCTTCACGCCCCAAGGCGAGGTCGCGTGGTCGACCACGGCCAGCAAGCGGGCGTTGATCTCGTCACGCTTGGACAATGTTTCGTCCAGATCCATCGACCCCATGACCGTACGAAGGTTCGTAGTCGTCAGCGCCATGATGGCGTTATACAGGTTCGACACTTCGTAAGCAGCCTTGCCCGCGTCCAGCACCTGGAAGAACACCACCGCATCCACGCCGACCATGGCGTTGTCCTTGGTGATGATTTCCTGGCCCGGGATGTCGAGCACCTGCTCCATCATGTTCACCTTCTGCCCGACGCGGTCGATGAAGGGGATGATGACGTGAAGTCCCGGCTCGGCGGCAAGCGTGAACTTGCCCAGCCGCTCGATCGTGTAGACGTAGCCCTGCTTGACCACGCGAACACCCATAACAAGAAACACTACCGCCAGCCCGACGATAGCGATCAGAAATCCCAACACGTCCATTCCAAATTTGCCCCTGTCTAACCCTTGCCGCCAGCATAGCTTGGCAAGGGTTAACGGGAAAGAAAAACCGCCGCGCCGTTAAAGTGCCATCTCGTACAATGCCAGCAGACGGCCCCATGCGCGCTCGGCTTGTTCCCGGTCGTAGCTGGGGCTGTCCAGGACGCAGAAGCCGTGATCGGCCGGATAGACTTCGACTTCCAGAGTCTCAGCTTCATGTGCCATATCCCGGATCCGGTCGTCATGGGTCGGCTCTTTCGCATCGTCGTCCTGGCTAATGGCGACGAGGTAGTGCGCGTCCTCTTGAAGCACGCGATGCGGGCTGGTTTCGCTGTCCTGTACAAGGCCACCGCCGTGGAAGCTGGCGCCTGCGGTTATCCAGTCTTCCGACCATGGGCCATAGATCGCGAAGCTGCCGGTCATGCAATAGCCCTGCACGCCGATGCCGCGATCGTTATCGACTTCGGCCTGCTCCATCAGCCACTCGGCGGCCTTCCAATTGTCGAGCTTGATCGTGTCGGGAGTAAATTTGCTGCGCCATGGGCGCACCGTCTGGAACCCGCCGGAGCCTGCGAAACTGGCGAAGTCTTCAAACTGCTGTCCCGCAACGTCGCGATAGTAGGGATTGGCGAGCAGGACAGCATAGCCTGCTGCCGCCAGCCGCCGTGCCATCTGACGCTTTGCCGGCCGGATGCCGGCGACATCGGGCCAGAAAATGATGCCCGGGTGGCGACCGGACGATGGCGCAAAGAACTCGCCATCCAAGGTCCCATCCCCGGTCTCGAAAGACACGGCCCGACCGAGCAATTCGGTGCCTGCCTCGTTGGTCGTCATATCGGTCGGCGTACATGCGGCCACTGCGCCTGCCATCGCACCTGCACCCAAGGTACGGCGGTCCAGTTCGAATTTCGCCCAGCGGGTGAGATGGTCCTGATTGCACATTGTCGTAACCTCCGGTTCGTGGATACCCGCCGGTCGCTACGCTAGCAGTGTGCAAACCGTGCGCAAGGCAGCCCCGTCAAGATAGGTCCAAGTCGAAGATCACATCGGTCATGCCGGTTTCACGTAGGCAATGCCTGATAACGTTTTGGTCGCCGGCATCCACTGCGCCATCGCAAGCGATGACATGCGCGATCGGTGCGCGAAGCGAGAAGCCGCCTTGTTGCACGATCTTTCTTATGGCCCGCACCATCGTGTCTTCAAGGAAACGTGGCTCCGCGATCAGCTTGTGATCGTCGGAGAACGGATATTCCGCGCGCTGGTCGATAAACGCCCCGGTTGCGCGGTGCGTTACTTGCACCCGGTCGCGATAAATCGCGACGTCGAGATCCAGCTGGTGGATGTCCACGTATGGGTCAGCGCCGGGTAAGCGCGTCCTCGCTCTGGCTCATCAGCTTGGCGATGATGTCCGCCACCGGTTCTTCTGCCTTCAGCATGCCGACCGACTGTCCCGCCATCAGGCTACCGTTCTCCACGTCTCCGTCGATTACCGCCCGGCGCAGCGCCCCAGCCCAATAGTGCTCGATCTGCAATTGCGCTTCTTCCATCGCGATTTCCTCGCGGTCCAGAACGCCTGCGACCTCGGTCTGTTTCCGGGTAAATTCCTCGGTGCCCTTATTTTTGAGCGCGCGCACTGGAATGACCGGCAAGCGCGGATCGACTTGCACGCTGGCTACTGCATCGCGGGCATTGGCGCGGAAGAACGCTTTTTTGAAATCGGGATGCGCGATGCTTTCGGTGGCGCAGGCGAAACGGGTGCCCAGCTGCACGCCCGCCGCGCCCATTTCCAGGTAGCCCGCCATCGCATTGCCGCGCCCGATGCCGCCGGCTACGAACATGATATGCTCTTCGGCAAGGTCCGGCAGCATTTCCTGCGCGAGCACGCTGGTGGAGACGGGGCCGATATGGCCGCCCGCTTCCATGCCCTCGATCACGAGAGCATCTGCGCCCGAGCGCAGCAACTTCTTGGCCAGCGCCAACGTGGGCGCAAAGCAAATGACTTTGGCCGGATTGACCCCGCTCTTGATCGCCTCGACGCTGCCTTTGGGCGGGATGCCGCCAGCGAGCACCACGTGGCTGACGCCCGCCGCATCGCAGACGTCGATCAGGTCGAACAGCTGCGGGTGCATGGTGATGAGGTTCACGCCGAACGGCTTGTCGGTCAGCTTCTGCGTCTCGGCAATCTCGGTCTCGAGCAGATCGGGTGTCATCGCCCCGCAGGCGATTACGCCGAACCCGCCCGCGTTTGAAATGGCGGAGACGAGATTGCGCTCGGACACCCAACTCATCGCGCCGCACAGGATCGCATAGCGCGAGCCGAGGAACTGTGCACCGCGCTCCATCAGGCTGTCGGTCTTGGGAAAGTCTGTCATCACAACCGCTTAGTCAGGCCGCGATGCGGGGGCAAGCGGCAACCGATTGGTCGTGCGGGTGAGGCGGCTTATCCCGTCTGCCGCAAAGCTGCACAGTGCCAGTTTCGCATCGTTCATCGAGACAGACGCAGGACACCCTCGATAGTTACTTATGAAGTTGGGACTGTGCTGGATAAAATGAAAACATCGCTACTGGCGCTGGCAACCGGCGGGTTGTTGGCAGCTATGCCCGCACAAGCGGCGGAACCTGCATTTGCTCCGGGACTGCATTCCTCCCCGACCTTGCAGCTTGTCTCCTATCATTCCGATCCCGACGATTGGGATGATGACGATTGGGACGACGATGAGTGGGATGATGACGATGACGATGATGACGATCGCTGGAAAAAGCGTCGCTATCGTGATCGCTACTATGCCCGGGACCGCGGACATTACCACGGCGAGCGCGTCTACCGCGACACCCGCGTATGGCGTGGGCGCGACGGCCGGGTCTATTGCCGCAAGCGCGATGGCACGACCGGACTGATCGTCGGCGGCGCTCTGGGCGCAATCCTGGGCCGCGAGATAGACACGCGCGGCGACCGCAGCCTTGGCACGATCCTGGGCGCAGCGGGCGGCGCGATCCTGGGGCGCGAACTCGACCGGGGTCGCTGCCGTTAATCAGTCGCCGTAGCCGATACGCACTTTGGCGGCCGCCTCGCGGGCCTTGCGGCGGGCTTCGTCCGTGTCGCCAGCCGTCGCCAGCGCGACGCCCATGCGGCGATAGGGGCGCGAGGTGGGCTTGCCGAAGATGCGGATGTCGGTGCCAGGCTCCGCCAGCGCTTCGGCAAGGCCGTCGTAGGTCAGCGTTTCGCTATCGCGCTCGGCAAGAATCACGGCGCTGGCCGACGGTCTGGCGCGCAGCATGTCGGGTACAGGCAGGCCCATCACGGCGCGGGCGTGCAAATCGAACTCGGTCAGGTTCTGGCTGATCAGCGTGACCATGCCGGTGTCGTGCGGGCGCGGGCTGAGTTCGGAGAAGATGACCTCTTCGCCCTTCACGAAGAACTCGACGCCGAACAGGCCATGGCCGCCAAGCTCGTCCACCACGGTGCGGGCCATCTCCTGAGCCTTGGCAAGCGCTGCGTCCGTCATCGGAGCAGGCTGCCAGCTTTCCTGATAATCGCCGCGCTCCTGCCGGTGGCCGATCGGCGGACAGAAGGTCACGCCGCCTGCGTGCCGCACGGTCAGAAGCGTGATCTCGTAATCGAAGTCGACGAACTGTTCGACGATGACGCGCTGGCCGGTCGCCGCGCATATTGGCGCAGGCATAGTCCCAGGCCTCCTCCAGCCTGCTTTCCTCTCGCACCGTGCTCTGGCCCTTGCCCGATGAGGACATGACCGGCTTGATCACGCAAGGGTAGCCCGTATGCTCGGCAGCGGCGCGCACTTCTTCCAGATTCTTGGCATAGCGATAGCGCGACGTCGTCAGCCCCAGATCGTTTGCCGCAAGATCGCGGATGGCATCGCGGTTCATCGTCAGTTGCGCCGCGCGCGCGGAGGGCACGACGGTGAAGCCCTCGCTTTCCAGTTCCTCCAGCACCGAAGTGCGGATCGCCTCGATCTCCGGCACGATGTAGTCGGGCCGATGCCGCTCGACCGCGTCGCGCAGCTTGTCGCCGTCGAGCATCGAGAACACCTCGCGCGCATCGGCCACCTGCATGGCGGGCGCGTGGTCGTAGGCGTCGCAGGCCACGACATAGGCGCCCAGCCGCTTGGCCGAAATAACGAATTCGCGCCCCAGTTCGCCCGAACCGAGCAGCAGGATTCTTGCGCGTGAAGCTCAAGCCGCCTCGTCCGTCGCATCCAGCCCGTAGGCGGTGTGCAGTACGCGCACCGCCAGTTCGGTTTCGTCCTCGTCGATCATCACGCTGACCTTGATTTCGGACGTGGTGATGGCCTGGATGTTGATGCCCCGGTCGGCAAGCGACTGGAACATGGTGGCGGCAACGCCGGCGTGGCTTTTCATGCCCACGCCTACGACGGAGATCTTGGCGATCTTGCTGTCGGTGATCAGGCGGTTAAAGCCGATTTCCTCGCGCTTGTCCTCCAGCAGCGCCTGTGCGCGCGCCAAGTCGGCCTGCGGGACGGTGAAGGTCACGTCGGTCTCGCCCTTGTCGCGGCCCACGTTCTGGATGATCATGTCGACATTGATGCCGGTGCGCGCCAGCGGTTCGAAGATATGCGCGACCGAGCCGGGCTTGTCGGGCACGCGGGTCAGGATGATCTTCGCCTCGTTCTTGTCGTGCGCGATGCCGGTTACATGCTGGCGTTCCACTTCGCCCTTCTCCACCAATTCGTTCATTTCCTCTTCCGACACGATCATCGTGCCCGGAAGGTCGTCTGCCGCTACCGCGTCGTCGCCCACGAAGCTGGAGAGTACCTGCACGCGCACGCCTTCTTTCATGGCGAGGCCGACGCTGCGGGTCTGGAGCACCTTGGCCCCCACGCTCGCCAGTTCGAGCATCTCCTCGTAGGTCACCGCCTTCAGCTTGCGCGCCTTGGCGACGATCCGCGGGTCGGTCGTGTAGACGCCGTCGACATCGGTGTAGATGTCGCAGCGGTCGGCCTTGACGGCGGCGGCCACGGCCACGGCCGAGGTGTCCGATCCGCCGCGCCCCATCGTGGTGATGCGTCCCTCTTCCGATACACCCTGAAAGCCGGGAATGACTGCAATCTCGCCTTCGCCCATCGACTTGGCCAGAGCATCGCCGTCGATGTCGGCGATACGCGCCTTGGCATGCGCTTCGATGGTGCGGACCGGCAATTGCCAGCCCATCCAGCTGCGCGCCTTGCAACCCAGCGCTTGCAGCGTCAGCGCGAGCAGACCGCTGGTCACCTGTTCCCCGCTGGCCACCACGACATCGTACTCCGCCGGATCGTAGAGCGCGTTGGCTTCGCGGCAGAAGGTCACCAGCCGGTCGGTCTCGCCCGCCATGGCGCTGACGACGACTGCGACCTCGTTGCCGCCTGCCGCCTGCTTGCGCACGAGCCCGGCGACGCGGCGGATACGCTCGGTCCCGGCCATCGACGTGCCGCCGAATTTCATCACGATACGGGCCAAGCGGGAATGTCTCCGTGCTGGAATGCGTGGACCAGTGCTGCTAGCCACGCACCATGAGCGATGCAACCACGAGCGCGCCTGCGACCGGCGTCACGATCCGCCCTGACGAGGCGGAGCATTTCGGGAAACTGGCCAAGGACTGGTGGGATCCCAAGGGATCGTCCGCCATGCTGCACAAGCTCAACCCGGTGCGGCTTGCCTTCGTGCGCGAGGCAATCGACCTGCATTGGGCCGGCGATATTCGCAACCCTCGCCCACTCGATGGCAAGACCGCGCTGGACGTCGGCTGCGGCGCGGGCCTGCTGTGCGAACCGCTGGCCCGTCTGGGTGCGGATGTCACCGGCGTCGATGCTGCGCCCGAGAACGCCGCTGCCGCTGCAGTGCACGCCGAGCGGATGGGGCTCGACATACGATATATGGCGGGCGAGCTGGCGAGCCACGACATCGGCACCTTCGATCTCGTCACCGCGATGGAGGTGGTCGAGCATGTCGCCGACAAGCAGGCCTTCGTGCGCGAGCTGGCCGCGCGACTGGCGCCCGGCGGGCTGATGGTCTTGTCCACGCCCAATCGCACGGTGCAATCGCGCCTGCTGCTGGTCGGCGCGGCGGAGACCTTCGGCCTGATCCCGCGCGGGACGCATGACTGGAACGACTTCGTCACGCCGGAAGAGCTGGAAGACCTGTTGGCCGGCGCGGGGCTGGAGATGGGAAGCCCCAAGGGGATCGCCTATTCCCCTGCCAAGGGCCTGCACCTGTCGGACGACCTCTCACTCAACTACATCGTCACAGCTCGCCGGGCATAGGCAACCACGCGCGCGAACAGCTGCGCCAGCCAGTGTCGCGGCGCCTGACGGCTGGCCCCGGGCTGTCGGTGAAGATGCCGGCCACACCTTCCTGCACCAGGCGTTCCTGAACTACATCGGCGCACCCGGCTGTCGGGTCGCCCCCTCGTATTTGCAAGGACATCGGCATGAACGCGTTTTCCTCGCGCAGCGTCCACGCATGCACCGGCAGTCCGGCCGCCGATGCGTTCCGGACCAGACCGGTCGATGCGCCATCGTCGGTCAGGACGAGGCGTATGTCCGCCCCGATGGCGTCGGCATAGGTCGCGATGTCCGCCAGTCCGGTCGGCGTCACCATGTCGGCATAGGTCAGCGCAGGCTCGTCCGCCGGTCCTTCGCCGGCCTGCACCAGTTGCACCAGCTTCACGTCCGTGAGCCGGTTCAGCCGTTGAAGCGGGGCAATCTCGAAGCTCTGGACGAAGATCGGCGTCATTCGCGCCGTCGAGGTTCGCTTCGCTGCAGCGCAGTCACCAGCAAATCGACGCTGTCGATCCCTGCTTCCTGCAGCAGGAAGGTCGAGTATTTGAGCTCGGGATACAGTCCGATGGTGCGTCCCGTCTCCGCTTCCTTGGCGCGGACCAAGTTGCACGATCTCGGCGAAGGTCGGCACTCCGTAAAGTCCGTCGAACCGTGCATTGGCAGGGCGGATGCCTGACATCCGCTCCTTCGCGCGCAAGGTGCGCAGTTCGGCCAGCGTGAAGTCTTCCGCGAACCAACCGCTAATCAGCCGCCCGTCAATGGTCTTTGAGCGCTTGCGGTCATCGAACTCTTCGCGGCTCGCCACATCGGTCGTGTCGGAGAGCTCGTTCTCGTGCCGCGCGACCAGCACGAGGTCCTTCGTCACCACCAGATCAGGCTCGATATAGTCCGCACCCTGATCGATCGCGCGCTCATAGGCGGCCAGCGTGTGCTCGGGCCGCTCCCCGCTCGCCCCGCGATGCGCGATGACGAGGACTTCCTGCGCCAACGCAGGCGCGGCCACGGCAAGTGCGAGGACAGCGGCAAGCAGCCTCAGCACAGCGCGTCCTTCCATTCGCCTCATCGAAACCGACCAGCAGTCCGCCCGCATATTCGACCACCGGGCGCTTGATCATGCTGGGATGCTCCACCATCAGCGCGATGGCCTTGTCCGGCGTGATGTCGGCCTTGTCCGCATCGTCCAGCTTGCGGAAGGTCGTGCCGCGCTTGTTCAACAGGGCTTCCCAGCCGACCTTCTCCGCCCAGCGCTCCAGCCGCGGGCATCCGCGCCTTCCTTCTTGTAGTCGTGAAACGCGTAGTCGGCGCCATGCGCATCGAGCCATTTGCGCGCTTTCTTGACCGTGTCGCAATTCGGAATGCCGTAAAGGTGAAGCACTGACTCTAGTCTCCGTTCGGGCTGAGCCTGTCGAAGCCCTGCTCTTTTCTTAAAGCGCGAGGTTAAAAGTGACGTACAGCCCTTCGACAAGCTCAGGGCGAACGGGTCAAGTGAGTTCCCGCGAGATTAACCGAAGCGATCGCCACGGCCAGCGCATCGGCCGCATCCGCGCCGGCGATCCTGGCACCGGGCAAAAGCACCTTCAGCATCGCCTGTACCTGCGCCTTGTCCGCGCCGCCTGTGCCCACGACCGCCTTCTTGACCAGCCGCGCGGCATGTTCGCTGACCTCCAGCCCGGCCGAACCACATGCCGCCAGGACTACCCCGCGTGCCTGCGCTAACTTCAGCGTCGATTGGGGGTTCTTGTTGACGAACACTTCCTCCGCCGCCGCGCGGTCGGGCCGGTATTCGGCAATCACGGCGTCGAGCTCTGTCTGCAGGTGCGACAGACGGCGCGGCATGGGCGCTTTGGCATCGGTCGGCACTTGCCCGTTGGCAATATGCACAATGCGCGAGCCCTCAGTGCGGATGACGCCCCATCCGGTGCAGGACAGCGAGGGGTCGAGGCCGAGGATAATCATGCGCGCACCGTCTTCACAGCCCGATCAGCCAGCCCAGCCGCCAGGCAATCGCCAGCAGCAATGTGCCGCCCAGCACTGTCAGGATTGCCGCATCGCGCCAGGTCACCCGAGGGTGCGCCTCACGCGGAGACCTTGTCCATCACGTCGTCCGAGATGTCGTAATTGCCCCACACGGTCTGGACATCGTCGTCGTCTTCCAGCGCGTCGATCAGCTTCAGCAGAGTGCTCGCGCCCTTTTCGTCCATGTCGACGGTGAGGTTCGGCTTCCACGCCAGCTTGACCGTCTCGGCCTCGCCCAGCGCCTTTTCCAGATCGCCGGCGACCTGGTGCAGATCGTCCGAAGCCGTCCAGATTTCGTGGCCGTCCTCGGAAGAGGAGATATCTTCCGCACCTGCTTCCATTGCGGCTTCCAGGATCGTGTCCTCGTCGCCCGCATCGGCAGGGTAGAAGATGAAGCCCAACCGTTCGAACCCGTGGGCAACGCTGCCCTCCGTGCCCAGATTGCCGCCGTTCTTGCTAAAGGCGGTGCGCACGGCGGTGGCGGTGCGGTTGCGATTGTCGGTCAGCGCTTCGACGATGATGGCGCTGCCGCCCGGGCCGTAGCCTTCGTAGCGCACTTCTTCGTAGTTCTCGTCATCCCCGCTCGTCGCCTTGTCGATGGCGCGCTGGATATTGTCCTTGGGCATCGACTGCGCCTTGGCATTGTTGACCGCCAGGCGCAGGCGCGGGTTCATGTCCGGATCGGGCATGCCCATCTTGGCCGCCACGGTAATCTCGCGGCTGAGCTTGGAAAACAGGTTGGAGCGTTTCTTGTCCTGCGCACCCTTGCGGTGCATGATGTTCTTGAACTTGGAATGGCCTGCCATGGGTCTTTACGAGTCTCGCTTGGAAAGGTGGCACGCCCTTTAGACCCCTTGCCGCCTGCCCGACAAGTGCTGCGGCATTTGGCGCCCGACAAGCATAACAAAGGCTAACTGCCTTATTCAAAAGGGGTTCATGGCTGTTGACGTAAACGGCAACACATTCGCTGATAGAAGGCTGGTTTGGGAAACAGGCACGACGGCGAGGGTTTCGATACTATGCGCTTGCCGCGCGCTACCGGGTTTGCCGATGCGGGGCGGTGCCTGACAAAGGACGTTATCCTATGACTATTCGTACCAATTGGGGCCGCACTGCCAAGCTCGCTTCGGTTCCGCTTCTGCTGGCAAGTCTTGCCGCTTGCGCCGCGCCCGGCTTTAAAAGCGATGTGACACGCTTCCAGACGCAGCTTCCTGCGCCCGAGGGCGAAAGCTTCTATGTCGTCGCCGACGATCCGGCGCTGGCTGGCGGGCTGGAATTCTCGCAATATGCCGACTTCGTCGAAGTCCAGATGCAGCGCCTCGGCTATGCGCAGGCCGCCTCGCCCGAGGATGCCAGTCTGCTGGTGCGCTTCGACTACGGTGTCGACAACGGGCGCGAGCGTGTTCGTACGACCGGTTTCCGCGATCCGTTCTATTCGCCATGGTACGGCTATGGTGCAGGCTTCGGTTACCACCGTTCGCCCTTCTACCGCCCGCGTTATTACCGCACGCGTGACGGTCGCCTGATCCGTGCCGGCTTTTACGGCAGCCGCTGGGGCTTCGGCTTCAACGATCCGTGGTTCGGCGGACCGGACGTGCGCAGCTACACCGTTTACACCAGCGGCATCGACATGAAGATCGACCGCGCCGCCACTGGCGAACGTCTGTTCGAAGGCAAGGCGCAGGCCCTCTCGCGCTCGGACAGGCTGGGTTACCTCGTGCCGAATCTGGTCGAGGCGATCTTCACCGACTTCCCCGGCAATTCGGGCGAGACGGTGCGCATCACGGTCAAGCCGGAAGACGAGAACACGGTGCGCCGGATCGACTGATCCGGTTTTACACAGGCAAACAGGAAGGGGCGGCTCTTGGTTAAGGGCCGCCCTTTTGTTTTCAGGCCATTACGTGCATACTCTTGGGCGGGAAGAGAGAGGGTACGCACCATGATTACACGATCGAAAACGTCTGCGCGCGGGGTAAGAGCGGTCTGCTGGATGGTTGCCGCGGCAATCCTGCTGGTACCTGCCATCGCCATGCAGTTCACCGGCGAAGTCGCCTGGGGTCCAGGAGATTTCCTCGTGATGGGCGGGATGCTGGTGCTGTTGTGCCTCGCGGTGGAAGGCGTCGCCCGGCTCGATGCGCGGCTGTATGCCAAGGTGTTCGGCGCGCTGGCTGTGGTGCTGGTGTTTCTTGCCATCTGGGCCGAACTGGCCGTGGGTCTGTTCGACTAGCCCAGCTTCTCGTGCCCGCCGGTTGAGCCGAAGCCGCCGTCACCGCGCGTGGTCGCATCCAGTTCCTCGACTTCGTCCCAACGAGCGATCGTCACCGGTGCCAGTACGAGCTGCGCTATCCGGTCGCCGCGCGCGATGGCGAAATCGGTGTCGGAATGGTTGATCAGGATGATCTTCAACTCGCCGCGATAATCGCTGTCGATCGTGCCGGGCGTATTGGGCACGGAAATGCCGTGCTTCAGCGCCAGGCCGGAGCGCGGGCGGACCTGTATTTCGTAGCCGTGAGGGATCGCGACCGAAAGTCCGGTCGCGACTGCATGTCGCTGTCCGGGCCGCAGGGTTACACCCTCGGCGGCCAGAATATCCATGCCCGCAGCCCCGTCGGTCGCATAGGCGGGCAGGTCGAGCCCGTGGCCATGCGGCAGGCGCTTGATGCGGACCGGGACCGTGTCAGTCACGCGGGTCCTCTTCGGGCTCGACCAGCGCTTCTGCAGCGCGGCGCACCAGTTCGCGGGCGACCTCTTCCTTGGGCATTTCGGCAAGGCTTTCGACGCCGCTTTGCGTGACGATGTGGACCTGGTTCAAGTCGCCGCCCATCACGCTGTCGCCGATCGCGCCCGCAACATTGTTGGCCACGATCCAGTCTGCACCCTTGCGCTTGCGCTTGGACTTGGCGTTCTCGACCACGTTTTCCGTCTCGGCAGCAAAGCCGATCAGCAGATGCGGACGCTTGCGGCCACCGGCGACGGAGGCGAGGATATCGGGGTTTTCCGCTAGGATCAGGGCAGGCGGGGCAGAGCCGCGCTTCTTCATCTTCTCGCCCGCGACATGGCGGCTCTTCCAGTCGGCCACGGCGGCGACCATGAAGGCGGCATCGGCAGGCAGCGCGTTGCGCACTTCTTCGGCCATGTCTTCGGCGGTTTCGACATCGATGCGATCGACGCCCAACGGGGTCGGCAGATGCACCGGTCCAGCGATCAGGGTCACACGGGCACCGGCAGCGGCTGCCATGGCGGCGATGGCAAAGCCCTGCTTCCCGCTCGACCGGTTGGCGATGTAGCGCACCGGATCGATGGGCTCGCGCGTCGGGCCGGCGGTGACCAGCACGTGCTTTCCGTAGAGCGGGCGGTGCTCCGGATCTTCGTCGAAGATCGCCTGACCGTGGAGCGGATCGGCGGCCAGTTCGTCTGCGGGGTCGAGCACCTGCACACCGTCGGCAGGAATTGGCTGCGCCTTGGCGCGCGTATCCTGTTTGCCGACCTGGTCGTTGATGGCTTCTGCGTCCGTAGGCGGCGCTGCGGCCGCCCCGCCCTTCGTGGCGAGCAGTGGACTGTCGAGATCGACTTCGAACTTGCCGTCCTCGAACGGCTCGTCGTCGGGCGATCCCTCGAAGTCCATTTCGGACTCTTCGAAGTCCGCTTCTTCCAGAGCGGATTCCTCGAATTCTTCCTCGATTTCCTGCTGGCTGCGCTTGGCTGTGCTGCGCGGAATGATCGAATTAAGCAGGCTGCCGAGGCCGGAGCGCGCGGAGAGGTCCTCTTCTTCGGGCGCTTCCTCCTCGTAATCCTCGTCGACGTCATCGACTGCTTCGAGCTCTTCGACTTCGTCTGCGTCGGCTTCCGGCTCTTCTACCGGCGGCGCGAGCTGCGGGGCGGCAGGCGCGGCCAGTTCGGGCACATCCAGATCGAGGTCGAGCGCGTCGGCAATAGCTTGCAGGATGAACGGCGGTTCGGGCAGGCGGCCCGGGCCGAATTCGCCGCACGCCATCATGCCTTCATCGGGATCGAGCACGGTGACGCCTGCCTGGCGCAGCCAGTCGGCATTGCGCTGCGTGGCGGAATGCTCCCACATGCGCACATTCATCGCAGGCACGGTGATGACCGGCTTGTCGGTGGCGAGGATCAGCGTGGTCGCCAGATCGTCGGCAATCCCGGCCGTCATCTTGGCCATCAGATCCGCCGTTGCCGGGCACACGACCACGAGGTCGGCGCTGCGCGACAGTTCGATATGGCCCATCTCGACCTCGTCCTTCAGGTCGAAGAGCGAGGTGTACACCTTGTTGCCCGACAACGCGGCGAGCGCCATCGGCGTGACGAATTGCTGCCCGCCTTCGGTCAGCACGCAGGTGACACTGCCGCCCGCCTTGCGGATCAGGCGGACAAGCTCGCACGCCTTGTAGGCCGCGATACCGCCGCCCACGACGAGCAGGATTTTCGGGCCGCTCACGCGGTCGCCCTCGTCTGGCGCGAGCGCTTCGGCGCTGATCGGCTGGTGCATTCCCATTGCGTCATCGATGCGCTTGCTAGCGCCCCCTGTCCGTCGAATCCAGCACGCAAAGGCGTGACTTTCGCCCGCCTGCTTGACACCCTATGGTTTAGAAAAGGGTAACAAGGGGCTTTCACCATGCATTTCATTCTGGTCGCGTTGCTGGCGCTCGGCGCATTACTGAACCTGTTTCTGGGTTTCAGCTTCTTCATCGACCCCGCAACGACGGGCGCGGATTTCGGCCTGCAATCGCCGGATGAGAAAGGCCTTTCCGCCATGCGCGGGGACTTCACGGCCTTCTTCTGGCTTGCTGCCCTGTGCCTCGGCATTGGCGCGTGGACACGGCGCGCGGACGTGCTTTGGCCCGCGCTTGCACTGTATGCCATCGCGTTCAGCGGACGATTGGTGAACCTGATTGCCGTGGGCGATTACGACGACTGGTGGCAGCCTATGACTGTGGAGGCACTGCACGTCATCGTGATCGCGCTGGCCATCAAGACCTTCCCGTGGCGTCCGGTCAGCCCAGCAGTCCCGTCGTAAGCGCCGCCCAGACGGCACCTCCGCCCAGGCCAGCGGCGAGAAGGTAGCCGAGCCAGCTGCGCCCGCGTGCCTTTCGGCGGGCGCGGTCCCAGATCAGCACGACCTCTGGCAGCGGCGGCGGCTCGGGCGCGCCGCCCTTGGGCGGGAAACGGTCTTCGATCCGGCGGATGAGGTCGGGGATGCGTAGCAGCGTTGCAGTGTCTTCGCGCAACCGGTCCGCAATGGCCGCTTCCGGCCCCAGCTCGTCGCGGATCCAGCTGCGCACGTAAGGCGCGGAGACGTCCCACATATTGATCGAGGGGTCGAGCTGTGTGGCAATCCCCTCGACCATCACCATGGTCTTTTGCAGCAGCAGCAGATGTGGCTGCGTCTGCATGTCGAAATCGCGGGTGATGGCGAACAGCCCGTCGAGCATTTGCCCGACGCTCAGTTCGCTCACCGGCTTGCCGCGCATCGGTTCGCCCACGGCGCGCAGGGCCGTCGCGAATTCGTGCACGTCGTGATAGCTCGGCACATATTGCGCCTCGAAGTGAATTTCGGCGACGCGCTGGTAGTTGCCCGTCGTCAGGCCATAGAGGATTTCCGCCAGCCACATGCGCGCGCGCCGGTCGATGCGGCCCATGATGCCGAAATCGATCGCGGCAATGGTCCCGTCCGGCTTAACGAACAGATTGCCCTGATGCATGTCGGCGTGGAAGAAACCGGCGGCGATCGCCTGCTTCAGGAAGGCGAGTACGAGGCGGGAGGCAAGCTCTTGCGTGTCGTGACCCGCCGCGCGGATCGCCTCGACATCGCTGATCTTGATGCCGTCGATCCAGTCGATCGTCATCACGCGGCCATTGGTGCGGTCCCAGTCGATGCCGGGTATCTCGTAGCCTTCGGTGCCGCGCATGTGTTCGGAGAGTTCGGAGGCGCTTGCCGCCTCGCGGCGCAAGTCCAGCTCGCGGCTGGTCCAGCGCTTCATATTGGCGATGACAAGGCGCGGGCGCAGACGCGCGGCCTCCCCGCCGAAATGTTCGAGATGCGCGGCGGCCCATTCGTACGTATCGATGTCGCGCGCGAACCGCTCGCGCACGCCGGGGCGCAGGACCTTGACGGCGACCGTCTTGCCCTCTTTCGTCACCGCGCGATGGACCTGCGCGATAGAAGCCGCACCCACGGGTACCGGGTCGAATTCGGAAAAGAGGTTTTCGAGCGGCTGTTCGAAGCTGCTCTCGATCACCGTGCGTATTTGCGCAAAGTCGACCGGCGGCAGATTGTCCTGCAGGCTGAGGAGGTTTTGCACGGCCTCTTCGCCTACGAGGTCGGGGCGCGTGGCGAGCGTCTGGCCCAGCTTGATGGCGGCAGGGCCAATTTCGCGGAAGGCTCCGGCGTAGTCCGGGTCCTTGGGCTGGAAGGTGCCGATGCGGGCGAGGCGTGCCAGCCGCTTGACCGGCGCGGGCGTGTTCGGATCACGCTCGATCCCGCGCAGCGCGCCGTGCTTCGCCAGCGTGCGGCCCCACTTAAGGAGCCGCCAAATATGCGTTGCGGGCCGGGCCACGTGTCTAAATCTTCCACCCCGAATGGATGTTCACCGCACCGCCCAGGATCTTCTCGACCCGCGTGTTGGCGAAGCCTGCGTCCTGGATCATCGCTTCGAAGGCGGGTGGCTTGGGGAAGCGCCGGATGGACTCGGCGAGATAGCGGTAGCTGTCCTCGTCATTGGCGATCGCCTTACCGATCTTGGGCATGACATTGTGCGAATAGAGGTCGTAGACCTCTTTGAAACCGGGCCAGTCGGTCTGGCTGAATTCCATGCAATAGAACCGCCCGCCGAATTTCAGCACGCGGTGCGCCTCGCGCAGGGCCTTGTCGATGAAGGTCACGTTCCGGATGCCGAAGACAATGGTGTAGGCATCGAAAGTGCGGCTGGAAAAGGTAAGCTCTTCGGCATTCTGGCGCGACCAGACGAGGCCGTCCACGCCCTTCTCCATCGCGCGTTCGATCCCGACATCGAGCATTTCCTGGTTGATGTCGGCCACCGTCACGCTCGCCCCGCGATCCGCCATGCGGAAAGCGATGTCGCCCGTGCCGCCCGCCATATCGAGGATCTGCTCGCCCGGCTGCGGCTTCACACGGCGCACGAAGCGGTCTTTCCACAGCCGGTGCATGCCACCGCTCATCGCGTCGTTCATGATGTCGTATTTGGAGGCAACGCTGGAGAAAATCTCGCCCACGCGACCGGTTTTTTCCGAAGCGTCGATGTCTTCGTAGCCGAATGATACGGTGTCGTTCATGACTAGGGGCCTTAGGGGGAATTGAGCGGGGCGCAAAGGGTGTTAGAGGGTAACGCGATGCCCGAATTACCCGAAGTCGAAACCACCGTGCGCGGCCTTGCCAAGTTCCTCGAAGGCGAGACGATCACGCGCGTCACCGTCAACCGTCCGGACATGCGCCGCCCCTTCCCGCCCGATCTCGTGCAGGCGCTCACCGGGCGCGAGCGTGACGCATCTGACGCGCCGGGCGAAATACGGCCTCATCCACACCAGCCGCGACCACGCGATGGTGTTCCACCTCGGCATGAGCGGGCGCTGGCGGATCGATCCCGACGTGGACGAGAAGCACGACCATCTCTTGATCGAGACGGCAGGCCACCGTTTCGCGCTCAACGATCCGCGCCGTTTCGGCTCGGTCGACCTGATGACCAGCGGCGAGCTGGTGACATGGAAACCCTTCGCCGCGCTGGGACCGGAGCCGCTGGGCGACGACCTCACGCCCGAGCACCTGCGCGAGGCGACGCGCGGGCGCACACAGGCAATCAAGCTGCTGCTGCTCGACCAGAGCATCGTGGCGGGCCTCGGCAATATCTATGTCTGCGAGGCGCTGTGGATGGCGGGCATCCATCCGCGAAAGGCCGGCGGCAAGGTCACCATGCCGCAGCTGCGCCGCCTCGTCCCCGCGATCAAGGACGTGCTGGAACGCTCCATCCGCGACGGCGGCAGCACCTTGCGCGATTTCGCCCAGCCCGACGGCGAGCTCGGCTATTTCGCCACCCGCTTCCACGTCTACGGCCGCGAGGGCGAGCCCTGCCACCACGAAGACGGCGGCACGATCCGCCGCATCGTGCAGGGCGGGCGAAGCACGTGGTTCTGTCCGGTTTGTCAGAGGTGAAATCGCTCAAGTCACTTCTCGGATGATCCTCGACCTTCAGATGTCTAATCAGGCCAGTATGCGCCGAACTGCCCCATTGCCCACATAAGCGGGATGATTGGAATTATTAGTCCGATAGAGCGCCAGAGCACAAATCAGCGGCAACGCATTACTCTCCCATTCCGCGATGAGCGATGCCGCCGACAAGAAGAATGGAACAGCTGAGGACAGTCCGAATCACCGGATTGCGATTGACAAAGCTGACCTCCTGATTGGTCAGTCGGTGTAGCTTCGCACTATTGGCCGTAAAGCAGCTTTGCCTAATCTGTGGGTTTTTGGCGTCACCGCCCTGGGAGCAGCATGAGCCAAAGGCAAGCAGTGATGAATTGTACGCTCCCACCTGATCGGCTCACAAATCCAGCGAAGCGTATTCCCGTGGCGGGGGCAGGCCGTCCATCTTCTCGCTCAGCAGCGGGCGGAAGCTGGGGCGGCTTTTCATGACCATGTACCAGCCCTGCGCCTGCTCGTGCCCGCGCCAGTCGACCGCACCGAGGTAATCGACCACCGAGAGATGCGCTGCGCAGGTGAGGTCGGCGAGGCTCAGCTGCGGCCCGGCGAGCCATTGGCGCGTGTCGACCAGCCAGTCGATATAGTCCAAATGGCCGTGGAGCATCCGGCCCATCTGGCGCAGCACCTGCCCGTCGGGTGGCTGGCGGGTGATGATCCGCTTGGTCATCTTCTCGTACAGCGCGGGCTGCGTCACGTCGGCGTAGAAGTTTTCGTCGAACAGCGCGGTCAGGCGGCGGATTTCCGCGCGCTGGGCGGCTTTGCCGGGAATGACCGGCATGCGTTCGACCGTCTCTTCGAGGAATTCGCAGATCGCCTGGCTGTCGCACAGCGTCACGCGGCGCGCGGGATCGTGCAGCACCGGCGTCTTGCCCGCCGGATTGAGCTGCCAGAAGGCATCGCGCCCCTCCCACGGGTTCTCGCGCACCAGTTCATAGGCGATGGACTTCTCGGCCATCACCAGCCGCAGCTTGCGACTGAAGGGACACAAAGGGAATTGGTGGAGCTGCCACATGCTGCCAGCCCCATGCCTCACCCGCGCGGCAGAATCCACACAGAGTTCATGCGTAATCTACTCGGACGATGGCGCGATATCCTTCATCCGCTCCGCCATCTGCTGGAGCGCGGGCATCATCTGCTCGAACGCTTCGGCCATCGAGCCCATCGCATCGAGTGCGCGGGGCAGGTTTTCCTCGATCTTCTCGGGGATCGCATCGGCCTCGGGCGACAGAGTGCGCAGGGTCGTGTCCGGATCGACATCGGGCAGGTCTATCTCGCCCGTCTGCTCTGCCACGCCATCGATCGCGTTCATCAGCGGCGCGAGCGGCAGGTCGAGCAGCACTTCGCTCACCGTGCGCAGCATCAGCGCCAGTTCGCGCTGCTTGGCGGGATCCTGAAGTTCTTCGGCCATGGCGGAGAAGTCCGTCGCGGGCGCATCGATTACCTCGGGCGTGTCCTCGGCATCCTGGGCAAACGCAGGCGAAGTCGCGGCAAGGCTCGCGGCGGCAAGTGCGGTCAGGGCAAGGCGCATGGGCGTGTCTCCGGCTGTTGGACTATGCCGGAAACTGTATGGAGCAACGCGTGAAAGGGGCCTGAACGGCGGTTACAGCCCCGATGCGTCGAGCAGCGAGAGGCAGGCGGGCATGATCTCGACGATTCGTGCCGTGTCCGCGCCCATCGCGCTGGCTTCCTGCATGTACAGCATCTCGACCTGCTCGCGCGTCATGCCCGTGTCGTCCATCAACTGCGCGCTCGAACGGACGAAATATTCGCGCCCGCGTTCGCCGATCTCGGGGAAGTCGGCTGCCCACGCCTCGTCCAGCTCCTGCGCCACATTTGCCAATGCAAAAGCGGTGCCGCAGCGCACGGTGGTCTGTTGCTGCAAGGTCAGTTCGGGCTCGTCCGTGAGTAGCGGCGCACTTTGCGCCAGGGCAGCCGGAGCAAGCGAGACGGCGGCGAGTGTAGCGAGGGTTTTGATCATGCGCCCAAGTCTAGCTTCCTGCGTCTGAACCGCAAGCAACTTGCCCTCGGCGCTCGCGCTGCCTACGCCGTCGGCCACACGCAAAAGAGGAGACGCGCTCATGTTCAATCACGTCATGATCGGCACCAACGATATCGACAAGTCCAAGGCCTTTTACGAAAAGGTGCTGGGTGTGCTCGGCGCCGCCGGGTCGATGGACAACACATCCGATAGCGGACACAAGCGCGTGTTCTTCATGCACGATGGCAATGTGCTGGCCCTGTCGCAGCCCATCAACGACGAGGCCGCGAATTGCGCCAACGGCTTCACGCTGGGCTTCAAGTGTTCGTCTGCTGAACAGGTTAAGGAATTGCACGATGTCGCGGTGGCGAATGGCGGCACGACCTGCGAAGACCCTCCGGGCCTGCGTCAGACCTCGATGGGCGATGTCCACCTGTCCTATTTCCGCGATCCGGACGGCCACAAGATCTGCGGCATCTTCCGTCCGAAGTAAGCAGCGCCTCGCCCGGCGCGCCTAGCCGTGCCGGGCGATGAACGCCTCGACTTGCGGCGCGATCCGTTCGCGCCATTTGCTGCCGTTGAAGATGCCGTAATGTCCGGCACCCTTTGCCATGTAGTACTGCTTCTTCGACGCATCGAGGTTCGGCGTCAGCTCCAGTGCGGCACGGGTCTGGCCCAGCCCTGAAATATCGTCGCGCTCGCCCTCGATGGCGAGGAGGGCGGTGTCCGTGATGTCGCCCAGATCCACGCGCTTGCCGCGGTGCATGAATGTGCCGTTGGGGATCGAATGGTCCTGGAATACTTCCTGCACGGTCTGCAGATAGAACTCGGCGGTCATGTCGCACACGCTGCGATATTCGTCGTAGAAATCCTTGGTGGTCTGCGCGCTCGCATCGTCGCCTTCGGTGAGATGCTTGAACATCTCGTAATGGCTTTGCATGTGGCTGCCCAGGTTCATGCTCATGAAGCTGGCGAGCTGCATGAAGCCGGGATAGACCTGCCTACCGGCCCCGCGATACTGCATGGGCACGGTGGCGATGACATTCTGGCGGAACCACTCGATCGGGCGCTCCATCGCCAGATCGTTGACGCTGGTGGGTGAGCAACGCGTATCGATCGGCCCGCCCATCATGGTCAGGGTTTTGGGCGTGCAGGGATGATCGTCGCGGTTCATGATCGCGGTGGCCGCGAAGACGGGGACCGAGGGCTGGCACACGGCCATGGCATGGGCACCGGGCCCGATATATTCCAGGAACTCGATCACGTAGTCCATGTAGTCGTCGAGATCGAACTGGCCTTCGTGCAGCGGCACATTGCGCGCGTCCGCCCAGTCGGTGACGTAGACGACGTATTCCTGCAGCATGCGCTCGACCGTGCCGCGCAGCAGCGTGGCATAATGCCCGCTCATCGGCGCGACGATCAGCAGGCGGGGTGCATCTTCCGGCAAGCCATCGCGCGTGAAGCGCTTCAGGTCGCCGAAGGGCTTGTTGACGACGGTCGCTTCCTCGACCGGATACTGCTTCCCCTTGCGTTCGATTACCTCGATGCCCCAGGCAGGCTTTCCATAGGTCGCTGTTGCATGCGCGAAGACGTCCAGCGCGCTGGCGGCAACGGGACCGATGCCGGTGTAACCGAAGGGCAGCGCCGGATTGTTGAGCAATTCCGCGCTCATCGAGGCCCAGGTGCTGGCGCTCGACAGCCAGGCGCGCTGCAGTTCGTAGGCGTGGTAAAGCATGTTCGAGAGTGCACCTTTTCGTGTCTGCGACCCGCCACTTATCGGCGATGTATGGCGCGTCTTGTGGCGGCTGGAGCGCCATTGTGCAATGCACCACGGGAAAACTCGCACATGCGGTGCGCGTGCCGGTGGATTTTGCGCGGACCACCGCCTACTTGGGCAGCGCAATGGACGAGACAGGGACCCAGCCAGAAAAGCGCAAGCGCCGCCTGTTCGGCCGCAGGGATGCTGGCGAGACCCGCAATCTCAGGCCGTTGGTCATGATCGTGTCGGCGGCGAAGAACTATCCGTGGCAACTGGCGCTCGGCATCGGGGCGCTGCTGATCACGGCCATCATTACCTCGCTCGCCCTGCCCAGCGCTCTCAAGCTCATCATCGACCGCGGTTTCGGGGCGGATGGCGCAGCGGATATCGGGCGATGGTTCCGCTACCTGCTCGGGCTGGTGGTCGTGCTCGGCACTGTTTACGGCGCTGCGGTTCTACTTCGTCAGCTGGCTGGGCGAGCGTGTGGTGGCGGACATCCGCCGCGCGGTGCACACCAATCTGCTGCGCCTGTCGCCCTCCTTCTTCGAAACCAACAGCCCCAAGGAAATCTCCAGCCGGATGACGGCGGACACGGCGATAATCGAGCAGACCGTGGGATCGACGCTGTCGATTGCGCTGCGCAACATCATCATGGCGGTACTGACCGTGGGCTACCTCTTCTGGCTCGCCCCGCAGTTGGCGGTGTACCTCGTCATCGGCATTCCGCTGGTCATCATCCCCATCGCCCTGTTCGGCGCGCGCTTGCAAAAGGTCAGCCGCGCGAGCCAGGACCGGGTGGCGGACGTCGGCTCGATGGTCACCGAGGTGCTGGGCGCGACGAAGATCGTGCAAAGCTTCGGCCAGCAATCGCGCGAAGGAGAGCGGTTCGCAGGCGCGGTCGAGAACACGTTCGATGTCGCCAAGAAGCGCATCCTGATCCGCGCCGTCATGACCGCTCTGCTAATCACGCTGATCTTCGGGGCAATTACCGTGCTGCTGTGGCGTGGGGCTTTGCTGGTTGAAAGCGGCGAGTTGACCGGCGGCACGATTGGGGCCTTCGTGTTTGCAGGCATTATCGCGGCGGGAAGTTTCGGCGCGCTGACCGAGGTGCTGGGCGACCTTTTGCGCGCCGCTGGCGCGGCAAGCCGGCTGTCGGAACTGCTCGATGCAGAGCCCGAGATTGCCGCGCCAGAGCGCCCGCTTGCCCTCCCCGTCCCGCCGCGTGGCAGCCTGTCGTTCCGCAATGTGTCCTTCCGCTATCCGACGCGGCCCGAGACACCGGCGCTCATCGACTTCAGTCTCGAAGTCGAACCGGGCGAGACGGTGGCCATCGTCGGCCCCTCCGGTGCCGGCAAGTCGACCATCTTCCAGCTGTGCCGAACGCTTTTACGATCCGCAAGCCGGCACCATCCGCCTCGATGGCGTGCCCCTGCCCAAGGCCGATCCGGCAGAGGTCCGCGCGCGGATTGCCTATGTCCCGCAGGAGGGCGTGCTGTTCTCCGCCAGTGCGCGCGACAATCTGCGTTATGGTAATTGGGATGCGAGCGAGGCCGACATCGAAGCTGCAGCCCGCGCCGCCAATGCTGCCGAATTTTTGGCACGCTTGCCGGAAGGTCTCGACACATATCTCGGCGAAGACGGCACGCAGCTGTCCGGCGGTCAGCGCCAGCGCATGGCCATCGCCCGCGCCGTTCTGCGCGATGCGCCGATCCTGTTGCTCGACGAGGCAACGAGCGCGCTCGACGCGGAAAGCGAACGGCTGGTGCAGGACGCGCTCGAGCACCTCATGCAGGACCGCACCACGCTGGTCATCGCGCACCGTCTTGCCACCGTGCGCGCGGCCCATCGCATCGTGGTGATGGACGAAGGCCGCATCGTCGAGCAGGGCACGCATGAGCAGCTCTCGGCCAATGGCGGCCTCTACGCGCGCCTGGCCGAGCTGCAATTCGGCGCCGTCCAAGCCTGATTTACTCGGCAGACGACTTTTCGCAGCCGACAAAGGACTGCCCGGCGCGGATTGTCATGTGCTAGAAACCCGCGCGCACGAGTTTCGATTGGGAGATACCTCGCACATGCTACGCACGATTTTCGCCACCGGCGCCAGCGCGCTTGCCCTGACGCTGTCGGCTCCGGCCCTTGCCGACGATCACGCCGCTTCGGAAGAAACGACCGAAACGCCCACCATGAGCTTCGGCACATGGGGTTTCGACACGCAGTACCTGTCCGATACGATCGATCCGGGCGACGACTTCTTCGCCTATGCCAACCAGAAATGGCTCGATGCCAACCCGCTGCCGTCCGACCGTGCCCGCTTCGGCGCCTTCGATCTGCTGGCGGAAAAATCGACCTTCGACGTCAAGAGCGTGGTCGACGAACTGACGGCCAAGCCCGCCGCCCAGCTGACCTACGACGAGCGCCGCATCGTCGATGCCTATAACGCCTATCTCGATACCGACGCCATCGAGGCGGCCGGCCTCGCGCCCGCGCAAAAGTATCTGGACGAAATCAACAGCGCCGACACGCTGGCCGAGCTCGTCTCACTGTGGGGCACGCCCGGCTATCCTTCGCCCATCGGTGGCTATGTCAGCGTCGATAGCAAGGAGCCGACGCGCTACTCCTTCTATCTCGGCAGCGGCGGCCTCGGCATGCCCGACCGCGAATACTACTTCGACGAGACCGAGAAGGGGCTGTCGATCCGTACGGCCTATCAGGAATATCTGACCTTCCTGATGGGCGAGGCCGGCTATGACGATGCCGCCGGCATGGCGCAGCGCGTCTACGACTTCGAAGACAGCATCGCGCGAAAGGTCGCCTGGGATCGCACGGTTCGCCGCAACCGCGACCTGACTTACAATGCGCTGACGCCTGCCGAACTGCAGGACCTGTCCGAAGCCTTCCCCGTCTCCGCCATGATTGCGGTCATGGGGCTGGAGGAAAACGACCGCTACATTGTCGGTGACTTGCCGCCGACGGCTGCGCGTATTGCCGAGCTGGAGCTGGACGACGAAACCGTCGCCAAAATCGGTGGCGGCACGCCTGCCATGCTCGACCTGATCGCAGAAACCGACATGGAGGTGCTGCGCGCCTGGACGGTCAAGAATTTCCTGTCGAACAACGCCTCGGTCCTGCCCAAGCGCTTCGACGAGGCGAATTTCGCCTTTTACGGCACCACGCTGCGCGGTGTTCCCGAGCAGCGCGATCGCTGGAAGCGGGCTATCGGTTCGACCGAAGGCATGCTGGGCGAATTGCTCGGCGCGTCTTACGCCGAGCGGTTTTTCCCGGCCGAGAGCAAGGCCGCGATGGACGAGCTGGTGGCGAACCTTCGGGTCGCCATGGGGCAGTCGCTCGACAAGATCGACTGGATGAGCGAAGCCACCAAGGAAGAAGCGCGCGCCAAGCTGGCCAGCTTCGATCCCAAGATCGGCTATCGCGACAATCTCGATACCTATGAAGGGCTTGTCATCACGCCCGGCAGTCCGCTTGAAAATAATATGTCGTCGGCGCGCTGGGCTTACGAGGACAATATTTCCAAGCTGGGCGAACCGATCGACCGGACCGAATGGTTCATGCTGCCCCAGACGGTGAATGCCTATTACAACTCGACCAAGAACGAGATCGTCTTCCCGGCCGGCATTCTGCAGCAACCGTTCTTCGGCGCGAGTGCGGATCTGGCGGTCAACTACGGCGCTATCGGCGGCGTGATCGGGCACGAGATCGGCCACGGTTTCGACGACCAGGGCTCCAAGTCCGATGCCTCGGGCGCGCTGCGCAACTGGTGGACCGACGACGACCGTGCCAATTTCGATAAGCTCGGCGACGCTTTGGTGGCGCAGTACAACCAGTTCTGCCCGCTCGACGATGGCGAGACTTGTGTGAATGGCCGCCTAGCACTGGGCGAGAATATCGGCGATCTTGGCGGGCTGTCGATGGCGTACCGCGCCTACAAGCTGGCGACCGAAGGGCAGGACGTGCCGGTGATCGACGGGCTGACCGGCGACCAGCGCTTCTTCCTAGCTTGGGCGCAGGTATGGCGCTCGCAGTATCGCGAAGACGCGCTGCGCTCGCAGATCCGCAACGGGCCGCACAGCCCCGCGCAGTTCCGCACCAACGGCATCGTGCGCAATATGGACGAGTGGTACGAAGCGTTCGGCGTCACGCCGGACGACGATCTCTACCTGCCGCCGGAAGAGCGCCTGCGCATCTGGTAAGCACCAGCCACACAAAGCGCCCGCCGCACCTCTCAAGGGTCCGGCGGGCGCTTTGTATTTGCTACAAACGAATTGACTTGAGCCGCCCAACGATCATGGGGTGGCGCGCATGACTTTCCTGCAGCAGCTGATCCTGGCGATCGTCCAGGGCATCACCGAATTTCTGCCAATTTCCTCGTCCGGGCACCTCATCCTCGTGCCCTATCTCACCGACTTTGCCGATCAGGGGCCGCTGATCGACGTGGCGGTGCATGTCGGCTCGCTGCTCGCGATCATCGTCTATTTCTTCAAAGATGTGGTGCAGCTGGCACGCGGCGGCTTTGCCAGTGTGGGTATCGGAAAGGCGCCAGCCGAAAAGCGATTGTTCTGGTGGATCGTGCTGGGCACGATTCCGGCCGTCGCCTTCGGCCTTGCGATCAAGCTGGGCGCGTTCAATGCGCTGGTCGAGACGTGGTTCGGCATCACGGTTGTCGACGACGACCTGATGGCCTCGATCCGGTTTACCGACCTGATTGCCGTCAACCTCATCGCCTACGGCATCCTGCTCGGCCTTGCAGACTGGTTCGGCAAGGAGACCAAGCAGTTCGAGGACATGAGCTGGCGCGACGGGCTTATCGTCGGTCTTGCGCAGGCGCTCGCCATCATACCCGGCACCAGCCGTTCGGGCGTGACCATGACGGCGGCACGCTTCCTCGGGTACAGCCGCTACGAATCGGCGCGCTTTTCCTTTCTGCTGTCGATCCCGGCCGTGGCCGGTGCAGGCGTTCTGATCGTGCCCGAAATTGCCGAGGCGGGCGCGCAGCTGGCCTGGGATGCGTTCGTCACGGGCGTCCTGACATTCATCGCCGCCTTCGCGACCATGGCGTTCCTGATGAACTTCCTGAAGAAAGCTTCGATGCTGGTCTTCGTCGTCTACCGCATCGCGCTCGGCATCGCGTTGCTGTGGCTGTTCTGATCCGCACGGGCACACACCGCGGCTATCGACAGGTCGTTCGTCGCAAAAACGGAACCGAAGATCGGATCGCCGGTTAGCCTATCCGACACCGAAGTCAGAAAGAGATTTCATGGGGCTTATCATTCTTATCGCCGCCGGCGCGCTGCTCGGCTGGCTTGCGACAATCGCCTTGCGTGTCGAGACGGGCCGGGAAATCCTTAAAAATGTGCTGGCCGGCACGCTTGGATCGCTGGTGCTCGGCGTTGCGACATCGGGCGGCATCCTGCTCGGATCGATTCGCGCCTCGTCGCTGCTTTACGCTCTCGTCGGCGCTATCGCCTTCATTGCGCTGTATAATTTTGTGCGTCGGAAGGCCTTGCCTTAATTTCGCCACAGGTTACAACCGGCCGGTGGAAGGTATGGCATCGACCATGTCATTCCATTTTTAAAGGGGAATACACATGAAGTTCACCAAAGCTACCCTCGTCGCATCTGCCGCTGCCATGAGCCTCGGCCTCGCCGCTTGCGACAGCCCGGCTGAAGAAGCTGCCGAAGAGCAGGCAGAAGCCATGGAAGACGATGCAGCAGCCATGGAAGCGGAAGGCGTCATCACCGACGAAGAAGCCGACGCTATGGAAGCTCAGGCCGACGACATGGAAGATGCCGCCGAAGGCGACACCGATGCCATGACCGAAGGCTTGGAAGAAGCCGTCAACTAAGACGCTTTCTCACACCGATCAAAGGCGGCTCGGGAGCGATCCCGGGCCGTTTTTGTTTGGCCGGACGGGAACCAATGGGGTTGCTGCCACATTTTGGCCATGAACGTGGTTGCCGGACTGTCTGGTCGCTGCGCGATCAACAAGAAGGATTTGTCATGAAATTCAACAAAACCGCACTCGTCGCTTCTGCCGCCATCATGAGCCTCGGCCTTGCCGCATGCGATACCGCAGCCGAGAACGAGGCCGAAGACGACATCGAGCAGATGGAAGAGAACCGCGACGAAGCGATCAACAACATGGAAGACGAAGGCGTCATCACCGACGACACCGCCGACGCCATGGACGACAACACCGACGCCATGGAAGAATCCATGGAAGCAAACGTCGAAGAAGCGACCGAATAGGGGCGCTCAACGTCGAACCACCGATCGAAGGCGGCTCGGGAGCGATCCCGGGCCGTTTTTGTGTGTCCTCTCGGGAACCTTCCATATCGTTGACACATTTTGGCCACGAATGTCGCTGGCCATTGTCCGGTCGGCGCGCTCGAACGACAGGAAGGGAAGTATGATGAAATTCAACAAGACAACTCTCGCCATGACTGCCGCTGCCATGAGCCTCGGCCTTGCCGCATGCGACGGCCCGACCGAAGAAGCCATGGAAGACCAGGCCGAAGCCGGTGAAACCGCTATGGAAGAGCAGGCCGACGCTCTCGACGCGCAGGGCATGGACGATGCCGCAGACGCGATGAATGAGCAGGCCGACGACTACGAAGACGCCATGGAAGCTCAGGCCGATACCGTCGGCGAAGAAATGGACGGCAACGAGATGTAATCTCGCGTCTATTTGACGATAAGCAAGCGGCTCCGAAGCGATTTCGGGGCCGCTTTGCTTTGTGAGGTTCGCGCCTAGACCGGCCTAGCCCCGCTCCCGCGCCCACCGCGCAGCGTGATCTCCAGCGTGCCGCGGTTCACCACGTAATCGACATCGATCACTGCCGTATTGGCGTAGGTAAAGCCCGGGCCGAGATTGCGGTAAAGCTTGTCGAAGTCGCGCTCCACCGTCTGGCGGTACAGATCCTCGAAGCTGGGGATTACGAAATAGGTCGGCTGCAGATCGCTGATGACGTAATCGGTGCGCATGACCCGGTCGACATTGAGCATGATGCGGTTGGGGCTCTCTGCCTCGATCGAATAGACTACCTCTGTCGGGCCGGACAGGATGCCTGCCCCGTAGGCGCGGATGTCTCCCGGGGCTTCCTCGATCAGCCCGAACTCGACCGTGTACCAGTAAAGCGAGCCGAGCGCCTTCAGCCGGTTGTACCGCATCGCCTTCCAGCCCGCCTTGCCGTATTCCTGCATGTAATCGGCATAGACCGGGTCGGTCAGCATCGGGACGTGTCCGAAGACATCGTGGAACACGTCGGGCTCCTGGATGTAATCGAAGGTGTCGCGCGTGCGGATGAAATTGCCTGCCGGAAAACGACGATTGGCAAGGTGCCAAAAAAACACATGGTCGGGGATCAGCATGGGCACAGGCACCACGCTCCAGCCCGTGAGCTTGTCCAGCTCTTCGGAAATCTTGCCGAATTCGGGCACGCCGCCGCGCCCCAGGTCCAGCTTCTCGGTCCCTTCCATGAAAGCCGTCGCCGCGCGACCGGGCAGCAGCTTCATCTGGCGCGCGAACAGGTCGTTCCAGATTGCATCGTCTTCGCTGTCGTAGACGGTCTGCGCAGGCTCCAGCCAGTCCTCGCCGACATGCTCGGGCCGTTTGAGGGGCGCGGTGAAAACGTCATCCGGCATATCCGGAAGCTGCGTAAATTCCTGCTCGGGTTCTGCTAGTGTTGCCATGCCGAAGGTAATAAGCCTTTTGCCCGTCGCTTACAAATCGAGAGGAGTGCCTGCACAGCATGAAACGCAAAGCTTACGAGGCCGCGTTAGCCCCCATGCGCGAGGAATTGGTCGCGATGTCCCGCTGGGCGCGGGTAACCGGACAACGCATCGTGGTGCTGTTCGAAGGGCGCGACACGGCAGGCAAGGGCGGCGCGATCCGGGCGGTTTCGGAAAAGCTCAACCCGCGTCAATGCCGGGTGGTGGCTTTGGGCAAGCCGACTGAAGACGGAGCAAGGCCAGTGGTATCTCCAGCGCTATGTGAAGCACTTGCCGAGCAAAGGCGAAATCGTGCTGTTCGACCGTAGCTGGTACAACCGAGCGGGCGTCGAGAAGGTTATGGGCTTTGCCTCGGACGAACAGGTTGCGCAGTTCCTCGATCAGGCTCCGGCCTTCGAGAAGATGCTTGTCGACGACGGCATCCTGTTATTCAAATACTGGCTGACGACCGATCAGGAAAAGCAGGAAGAGCGCCTGCGCGAACGGCTGGACGATCCGCTCAAGCGCTGGAAGCTATCGCCCATCGATCTGGCCGCGCGCGAACTCTACGCTGCCTATACCGACGCGCGCGCCGACATGCTGCGCGCTACGCATACGGATCACGCACCTTGGACCCTGGTGGATTTCAACGATCAGAAGCGCGGACGGCTCACCTTGATCCGCAACCTGCTGGATCGTTTGCCCGACACGCATTGCGAACCACCGGCTCGGAATTTCCCGAACTGAATACCGAGCCGCTCGATGAGGACTACCGCGTGCTGAAACCGATCGACTATTATCCGATCGACTAGGAGGCGCGCTCGAATACGGCGGCCATGCCCTGCCCGCCGCCAATGCACATGGTCTCCAGACCGTAGCGCACTTCGCGGCGCTGCATCTCGTGTGCCATGTCGGCCAGGATGCGTATACCGGTTGCACCGATCGGGTGACCGAGGCTGATGCCCGAGCCGTTGACGTTGACGATCTCGCGGCGGCTGTCGTCGTCGGCAAAGCCCCACCCCTTCAGCACGGCAAGCGCTTGCGGGGCGAAAGCTTCGTTCAGTTCGATCAGGCCGATGTCGTCCCAGCCGAGGCCGGTGCGCGCGAACAGCCGCTCGACTGCCGGGACCGGGCCGATGCCCATGCGGCTGGGGTCGCAGCCCGCGGCGCTCCACGAATGGAACCACAGGATCGGTTCGAGGCCCAGTTCCTCTACCTTGTCTTCCGCGACCACGAGACACGCGGCCGCCGCGTCGTTCTGCTGACTGGCATTGCCTGCGGTAACGATGGCGTCGGGGTCCCGTTCTTACGTCGATTGGGCGAAGCTTGGCGAGGCTTTCCACGTCGGCGTCGGCCCGGAAGCCTTCGTCCTTGGCAAAGACCACAGGATCGCCGCGACGTTGCGGGATTTCGACCGGCACGAGCTGTTCGTCGAACTTGCCTTCTTCCCACGCCTTCGCGGCATTCCGGTGGCTGCGCACGGCGAAGCGCGTCCGAGGCTTCGCGCGAGATGTCGTAATCCTTGGCAAGGTTCTCTGCCGTCTCGATCATGCCGGTGATGACGCCGAACCGCTCGATCGGCTGGCTCATCAGGCGTCCGCGTGTCAGCCGATCCCACAGCACCATGTCGCCCAGCCGCGCGCCGTGGCGGGCCCTGGTCGTGTAATGCTCGACATTGGACATGCTTTCAACGCCGCCCGCCAGCACGCAATCGGCAACGCCGGTCTGTACCATCATCGCTGCCGTCGCGACGGCCTGCAGGCCCGAGCCGCAGCGCCGGTCGAGCTGCATGCCGGGTACCTCGATGGGATAGCCAGCCGCAAGCCAGCTCCACCGTCCGATGGCCGGCGCTTCTCCGCTGCCATAGCCCTGGCTGAACACGACATCGTCGACGCGCGCCGGATCGATGCCGGACTCGCTCGACCAGCGCCTTGATGATGACCGCCCCCAGCGCGCCCGCCTCAAGCGGTGCAAGGCTGCCGAGAAACTTGCCCACCGGCGTGCGCAAGGGTTTGCAGATGGCGACGCGGCGTAACTGGGTCATGGTCTATTCCTCATCAACATCCGTTCATGCTGAGCTTTTCGAAGCATAGCCACAAGTCGGCGTAAGTGGCTGGCCTTCGACAAGCTCAGGGCGAACGGAGACTAGGTGGACTGGTCCGACAATCGCGCCACATCCCGATCCACCAAATCCCCGATTGCGCCGGACGAAAGCCCGAGCCGCTCCGCCAGCACTTCCTCGGTATGCTGTCCCAGGAAGGGCGCAGGTTCGGGGTCGCCTGCCTGACGGTCCGGGATGTTGGCAAAGCTGCGGGTCGCCGGGTATGCGAAGCCGGACGGGTTGGCGCTCGTGCGCTTGAAGAGCGGGTTATCGTCCACCAGCACCGGGTCGGTCGCCGCCTCGTGCATCGTGCGGTAGCGTTCGAACGTGCAGCCGTGTGCGGCCATGCGGCGCTCGAGTTCGGACCAGTCCATTGCCTTCGCGCGGGCTTGGAACAGGTCGAACAGCGCATGGCGATGCTCGAAACGCGGGCGGTCCCCGTCGGCGAAGCGGACGCCGTATTGCTGCTCGAGCGCGGCGATCTCGTCCGCTACATCGAACGCGGCCACAAGCCCGCCCATTGCTTCGCAGTCAGTGCCGCGACCATGAAGCGCACGCCGTCATGGGTGCGGAAGTCGCGCCCGAACGCTCCCCAGATGGCATTGCCCAGCCGCTCGCGATCCCCGCCGCGATAGAGCATTTCCGCCATCGCCCCGCTGTTGGCGACCGTGCCGATGGCGACATCGCCCAGCGGCACGCGCAACTCGCTACCCTCGCCCGTCTTGTCGCGGTGACGCACGGCGGATACCAGCGCAAAGGCGCAGTATGCCCCGGTGATGAAGTCCCACGCCGGCAGCACTTGGTTGACCGGCGGAGCGGTTTCCATGTCCCAATCCTCCGGTCCGCACATCAGCGGGTACCCGGAGGCTGCGTTGACCGTGAAGTCCATCGCCTGCCGCCCGTCGTGCCAGCCCATGATGCGCACGCTGACGAGGTCGGGACATGTCGCCGCGACGGCCTCGTGCGACAGGAAGCTCTTCTCGGGTAGGTTGGTGATCAGATTGCCGGTCCTGGCCGACAGCTCCACCAGCAGTTCGCGCCCCTCGCCGCTGCGCAAGTCCAGCGCGACCGATCTTCTTCGCGCGGTTGAGGTTCTCCCAGCTGAGCGAGCGGCCTTCCTCGGTCAGCATGTAGCGGTCGTAATCCAGCCCGCCTTCCTTGTGATCTACACGGATCACTTCGGCGCCCATTTGCGCGCAATACAGGCCCGCTGTGGGAGAGGCGACGAAGCTGGAGGCTTCTATGATGGAGAGGTCATCGAGTAGGTTGTACACCCGTTACAGGCCCGCCGCATATTCGCGCAGCATGCGCTTGGCGATCTGCAGTTGGAGGATTTGCGTCGTGCCTTCGTAGATGCGGTAGATGCGCGCATCGCGGAAGAACCGCTCGGCATCGTATTCGGCGAGGTAGCCCGCGCCGCCGTAAATCTGCACCACGCGGTCGACCACACGGCCGCACATTTCGGAGGCGAAAACCTTGAAGGCGGCGGCGTGCTTGACCGTATCCTCACCCCGGTCGACGCGTGCGGTAACATCCGCCATCATGGCTTCGGCAGCGTAAATCTCGGTCCAGCTTTCGGCGAGCATCTGCTGAATGAGCTGGAAGTTCGCGATCGGCTCGCCGAAGGCCTGCCGCTCGTTGGCGTATTTCATCGCGCTGTCGAGCGCGCGGCGCGCGTAGCCTGCACTGGCCGCACCCACGGAAATGCGCCCGTTGTCGAGGCTCTGCATGGCGAAGCGGAAGCCCTTGCCGGTTTCGCCGCCCAGCAATGCATCGCCCGGCACATGCACATCGTCGAGCATAACGTCGGAGACATGACTGCCCGCCTGTCCCATCTTCTTGTCCGGGCTGCCGGTCGAGACACCGGGCGTGTCCATCGGCACGATGAAAGCGCTGACATGCGCGTTCTTGGGCTGCGCGTCCTTTTCGGTGCGCGCCATGATCAGCGCGACATCGGCATGTGGGGCGTTGGTGATGTACCGCTTCGTGCCGTTGAGCACCCAGCCATTGCCGTCGGGATCGGGTTTGGCGAAGGTCTGCATCGCGGCGCTGTCGCTGCCGCTGCCCGGTTCCGTCAGCCCGAAACAGGCAATCTCGCCGCCAGCAATACGCGGCCACCATTCGGCCTGCTGTTCTGCCGTGCCGCCATTCTTGATCGCGGAGTTGAACATGCCGACATTGATCGAGAAGATGGAGCGGAAGGCAGGCGCGGCGTAAGCCATCGCCTGCACCACGCGCGCATATTGCGACGTGTTGAGCCCCGCCCCGCCATGCTCTTCGGGCACGGTGAGGCCGAACAGCCCCATGTCCTTCATCTCGTTCACGATGTCCTGCGGCAGGGCATCGTTTTCGATGACGTCCTTTTCCGCCGGGATCAGCCGCTCGCGCACATAGCGTTGCAGCTGGTCGAGGAATTGGTCGAAAGTATCGGCATCCATGCCGGCATTGGGGCCCGACATGCTTATTCTTCCATCAACGCGTCCATCGCAGCCTCGGCGGTCGCGGCAGCGTTGTCGCCCGCATCTTCGACCGACTGCGCTTCCTGCGCAGCAGCAGCTTCGCGTGCGGCATCCTCTTGCGCCTGAGTGACGCTCGCAGCCGGATCGGCGACGGGCTCTTCGGTCACCGGCTCCATCGCTTCGTCGGCAGCGACTTCGACCGTGTCGGCTTCTGCCTCGGTGGAAGCGTCATCGGCACTGCCGCAGGCAGCAAGCGCGAGGCCGAGGGCAGCGACAGGAACGATACGAAAGTTCATGGCAAGTCTCTCCTGATAAGGCGTTTGCACGAGGGTTAACGCCTCGCGTCGCGCTCCGCCACGAGAAAATTTGCCGCAGCGGTTGCGTGCGCCGCGCCATGTGGCACAGGCGTGGGCGATGGTCGCCGACAGCATCACTCTCGAACCTGCGCGCGAGGCGCTGCGTGCCACATTCGGCTTCGACGACTTTCGCGGTCGGCAGGCCGAGGTGGTGGAGCGCGTGCTGCAAGGCCGCTCGACACTGGCCGTCATGCCGACCGGCGCAGGCAAGTCGCTGACGTACCAGCTGCCCGCCACGCTGCTGCCGGGCACTTGCGTGGTCATCAGCCCGCTCATTGCCCTGATGCATGACCAGCTGCGCAGTGCGCGTGCCAATGGCATTCGCGCCGCCACGCTGACCAGCGCGGATGCCGACTGGCGCGAGACGCAGGACGCGTATCGGGCCGGCGAACTCGACCTGCTCTACGTCGCGCCCGAACGCGCCAGCCAGCCGGCCTTTCGCGACTTCCTGTCCAGCGCGCCGATCGCGCTGTTCGCAGTGGACGAGGCGCATTGCGTATCCGAATGGGGGCACGATTTTCGCCCCGACTACCGCATGCTGCGCCCGCTGATGGATGCTTTCCCGGATGTGCCGCGCCTTGCGCTGACGGCCACGGCGGATCGCCAGACGCGCGCCGATGTGCTGAACCAGCTCGGCATTCCGGAGGACGGGCTGATCCTGGCCGGCTTCGATCGTCCCAATATCCGCTACGCCATCCGCCCGCGCGACAATGCCGTGCGCCAGATTGCCGCCCTGATGGCGGAGCGGCCCGGTCCGGGCATCGTCTATGCGCCCGACGCGCCGCAAGGTGGAAGATCTGGCCGAGAAGCTGGCCGCCACGACCGGGCGCGAGGTCTTGCCCTATCACGCGGGACTCCCGTCCGAGGAACGCGCTGCCAACCAGGCCGCTTTCGTTGCGAGCGAGGACATGGTGATTGTCGCCACCATCGCGTTCGGCATGGGGATCGACAAGCCCGACGTGCGCTTCGTCGCGCATGTCTCGGTGCCCAGGTCGATCGAGGCGTATTACCAGGAGACAGGCCGTGCGGGCCGCGATGGCGATCCTGCGGCGGCCACGATGTTCTGGTCGGCAGGCGACTTTGCCACGGCACGAGGACGCCTCTCCGAACTCGATCCTGCACGCCAGCAGGCGGAACGAGCGCGGCTCGACGCGCTGGCGGGCCTTGTGGAAACCGCTGGATGTCGCCGCGCGGTGCTGCTCCGACATTTTGGCGAAGACCCGCCCGGGACTTGCGGCAATTGCGACAACTGCCTCGACCCGCCGCAAGTTGCCGACACGACCGAGCTTGCGCGCAAGCTGCTGTCCGCCGTGTACCGCACCGGACAGAGCTTCGGCATGGGCCATCTGCAAAAGGTGTTGACGGGCGCGGAGGACGAGCGCGTGCGCCAGCGCGGGCACGACCGCCTGAGCGTGTTCGGCATTGTCGAGGGCGAGGATGCCCGCCTGCTCCAGCCGCTGGCCCGCGCGCTTCAGGCACGTGGCGATCTGGTGCCGACCGAGCATGGCGGGCTGGCATTGGGCGGCAGACGCCAAGGATATCCTAAAGGGGGATCGCGAGGTGGCCATCGTTGTCCCGCCCAAGCGCTCGCGCCGGTCGAGGGGCAGCGGCAGCGAGGCGAATCCCGTCGGCGATCCGCTCTTCGAAGCGCTACGCGAACTACGGCGCCAGCTGGCATCCGAAGCGCAGGTGCCGCCCTATGTCATCTTTCACGACAGCACTTTGCGCGACATGACGTCCAGGCGGCCCTCCACAATGGCCGAGATGGGATGCGTGTCGGGCGTCGGCGGCAAAAAATTGGAAGCCTATGGCGAACGCTTCCTGGCGGAGATCGCGCGCCATTGACCGGATCTGCTTGACTCTTCGCGCTACGATATAAATATGATATCATAATTATATCGAAGGAGGCGAGCACTATGGTCGACCAGATTACAGGGATGAAGACGAGCCGGGAGACACCGGCCACAAGTTACAACGGCTATGTCATGCTGCTGGTGATGGCGGCGCTGACTGCGCTGGCCGTCTGGCTGATCACGCAGGGCATTCCGCCCGAAGGGGCAACCAAGGCCATGAAACTCGATCTTCGTGGGCTGCTGTTTGCTTCGCTCATTGCCCTGACGCTCGTCGCGGCAGGCTTCTTCATGATCCAGCCCAACCAGGCAGCCGTGATAACCCTGTTCGGCGAATATCGCGGGTCCGAGCGGACCGAAGGCCTGCGCTGGGTGTGGCCGTGGATGATGCGCAAGAAGATTTCCGTGCGCGCCCGCAATATCCATTCCGACCGCGTGAAGATCAACGATTTGCGCGGCAATCCGATCGAGATTGCCTGTAACGTCGTGTGGCGCGTGCAGGACACGGCGCAGGCCAGTTTCGATGTCGACGAATACAGCGAGTTCGTGAACATTCAGATCGAGGCCGGACTTCGCACCGTCGGCTCGCGCCACCCCTATGACGATTTCGAGGGCGAGGAAGTCACGCTGCGCGGCGGCGGCGACGTCATCAATGCCGAACTGCTGGAGGAGTTGAACGACCGACTGCGTGTCGCCGGTATCGTGGTGGACGAAGCGGGCCTCACCCACCTCGCCTATGCCAGCGAAATCGCCAGCGCGATGCTCAAGCGCCAGCAGGCCGATGCCATCATCGCGGCGCGCGCCAAGATCGTTCTGGGCGCGGTCGGCATGGTCGAGGATGCGCTGACCAAGCTGAGCCAGGACAACATCGTGGACCTCGACGACGAGCGCCGCGCGGCCATGGTGTCGAACCTGCTGGTCGTGCTGTGCGGCGAGAAAGACGCGCATCCGGTCGTGAACGCCGGGTCGATCTACTAAGGACGCCACCGCGCGCAGGACGCAGCCATGCCGCAGAAGAAAGCCTTTGCCTTGCGTCTCGACCCGGCCGTCCACGCCGCGGTCGAACGCCTTGCTGCAGAGGAGTTGCGCAGCGCCAATGCGCAAATCGAAATGCTGATGCGCGAGGCGCTGAAAGCGCGCGGCGTGGAAGTGAAACCCAGCAAGCCCGCGCGCCGCGGACGGCCGCCCACGGCTACCGACGGCACTTGATATGTGGAACACCCGATCCCGCATAGCCGTTTAGGATCCCGAAAGGAGCAGCCGATGGCAGGCGGATGGGCGCGCGATGGCGCTGTGCAGGACCAGATCGACGATACGGTAAACGATGCCGTCAGTGCCGCGCGGGCGCGCATGCCAAGCGGCGAGAGCGCGGAATATTGCGACGAATGCGGCGAGCCCATTCCGGCAAAGCGCCGCGATGCCTTGCCCGGCGTGCGCACATGCGTGACCTGCCAGTCGGGCCGCGATGCTGCCGTGCGCCAGTCGGGCATCAACCGGCGCGGCAGCAAGGACAGCCAGTTGCGCTGAGGCGCAGCGCGAGTACAGCACGGCTCATGAGTTCACCCTTCATCTGGCTGCAGCATGCCCTGCCCCACCACGCCGTGTCGCGCAGCGCAGGCAAGCTCGCCTCCAGCCGCGTGCCATGGCTGAAGAACTTGCTCATCAAGCGGTTCATCGAAGCTTACGATGTCGATATGGGCGAAGCGGCTCGCGGGGTGGAGCAGTTCACCAGCTTCAACGACTTCTTCACCCGCGAGCTGAAGCCGGGCGCACGGCCGCTTGCCGATAGCGCCACGCACATCCTCAGCCCTGCCGATGGCGCGATCAGCCAGATCGGGCGGATCGAGGAAGGTAAGATTTTCCAGGCGAAGGGTCGTCACTTCACCACCGCGCAATTACTTGGCGGGGACGAGGAAGCCGCGACGCGTTTCGAAGGCGGCCACTTCGCGACGATCTACCTGTCGCCCAAGGATTATCACCGCGTGCACATGCCTGCAGCCGGGGCGCTGGCATCCTCGACCTATGTGCCGGGCGACCTGTTCTCGGTAAACCAGGTGACGGCGGAAAATGTCGACGGGCTGTTCGCGCGCAACGAGCGGCTGGCATGCCTCTTTACAGGTCCCGACGGCATGTTCGCCAGCGTGATGGTCGGTGCGATGATCGTGGCGGGGATCGAGACCGTGTGGTCCGGCCTTACCGAAACGCATCACCCCAAGCTGGTCCGCGAAAGCTTCGCGCCGGAAGAGCATCGTTTCGACGCGGGTGACGAGATGGGGCGGTTTGTTCTGGGCTCCACCGTCGTGCTCCTGTTCGAGGCAGGCAAGGTCGAATGGGACGCATCGCTAGGCGCAGGCGATACCGTGCGGATGGGTCAGGCGATAGGAACGCGCGCTCAGCCGAAAGCGGGCGCGTAGGTCACCGTTCCGATGGGCGCGTCGCCGTCCAGCACCAGCCGCTGAAAGTATTCGGGCGGCGGTCCGGGATAGGCGAGCTTCGGGTCGTGCTCGAAACCAAAGCGTCCGTAATAGGCCGGATCGCCGAGCAGCACGATGCCCCTCGCGCCCTTCACCCGCATATCGGCAATCGCGCGCTGCATGAGGCGAAAGCCCACGCCGCTGCGCTGATGGTCCGGGTGCACGCTGATCGGTCCGAGGCCGTACCAGCCGATTGCGCCATCCGAGATATCGACCGGCGAAACGGCGACATGGCCGACGATGCCATCCTCGTCCTCTGCCACCAGCGACAACGCAAGATCGCCGTTCGCGCGCAGGCGCTCGACGATGGCAGGCTCGCTCCCGTCGCTGTGCTCGACACCGGCGAAGGCTGCGGCAGTCAGCGCAGAGATGGCTGCGGCGTCACCGACGCGCTCGGGGCGCATGGTGACAGTGGTCATGGCAACAAGTGCCCTGCACGGTCGCGCTTGGTGGCGAGATAGCGTGCGTTGTGCGGATTGTCGGGCAGCGCATGGGGCACGCGCTCGGTCACAGTGACGCCGTGCGCGGACAGTGCCTCCACCTTCGCCGGATTGTTCGTCATCAGCCGCACCTCGCTCACCTTCATCAGTTCCAGAATGCGCGCCGCCGTGCCGAAATCGCGCGCCTCTTCGGGCAAGCCAAGCCGCGTGTTCGCGTCGACCGTGTCGAAACCCTGGTCCTGCAAGCGATAGGCGCGCAGCTTGTTGACGAGGCCGATACCGCGCCCTTCCTGCCGCATATAGAGCAGCACGCCCCAGCCCCCTTCGCCGGCCTCCTGCGTCATCGCATGCAGCGCAGCATCGAGCTGCGGCCCGCAATCGCATTTCAGGCTGCCCAGCACATCGCCGGTCAGGCATTCGGAATGCAGGCGCACCAGCGGCGCGCGTCCGGCCTGCTGCCTGCCGATGACCAGCGCGACATGCTCGCGCGTGTCGTCGGGGCTGCGAAAGGCGATGATGGTCGCGTCCTCTGCCGCAACAGTGGGCAGCTTGGCGCGCGAGGCGATGACCAACCGCGCAGGATCGGTAAAGGCGTCGAGGTCGCTCGCCTGCAGATGCGCAGCCTCCCCCGCTCCCTCGGGCTCGACCAGAAAGGCCGGCAAAATGCCCGCGATCCGCGCAAGCTCCAGCGCAGCGCGCGCTTGCGGTTCGAACGGCAGAGGCAGCGCCTTGAACGGCCCTTTCATCGGGCTTTGCAGGTCGAGCGCGGGATCGGCCACGGCCAGCGCGGCCTCCAGGCCGAAGGCTTCTGCCCCGCGCAGCAGCACCGGCTGGCGCGGCGCGGCAGCATCACGTTGGTTGGCAAGCTTGAGCGTTGCGGCACGGCTTGCCGAGACCAGCATCGTTTCGCCGGTCATAGTGCCGAATGCAGTCTCGACCGGCTGCAGCAGAGGCGCGCCTTCGATTGCCAGCGGCCAGCCATGGCGCAGCGCATCCACCGCCTGCGCAGCGCGGCGCGAGGGTGATGGCTGGCTCAGCGCAAGCGCTCCGTCACACGTCGAACTCGGTTACCAGCGGAACGTGATCCGACGGCTTTTCCCAGTCGCGCGCATACTCGTGGACCGAGTGCCCGGTGGCCTGCGCGGCCAATTCCGGACTGGCCCACATGTGATCGAGCCTGCGCCCGCGATCGTTCGCTTTCCAGTCCTTCGAGCGATAGCTCCACCAGCTGTAATATCGCTCAGGCGCCTTAATCTGCTCGCGCCCGATGTCCGACCAGCCATGCGCGTCCATGAAGCGTTGCAGGCTCTCGACCTCGACCGGCGTGTGGCTGACGACCTTCAGCAGTTGCTTGTGGTTCCACACATCGCTCTCCAGCGGGGCGATGTTGAAGTCGCCCACGATGAGCGTGGGGCGGTCGACCTTGTCGGCCCAGGCGGTCATGCGCTCGAGGAAATCAAGCTTCTGCCCGAACTTCGCATTCACCTCGCGGTCCGGCTCATCCCCGCCTGCCGGCACATAGACGTTTTCGACGATCATCCCGTCGTGATCGGGCAATTCGACACCGACATGCCGTGCCTCGCCATTGTCCTGCCAGTCATGGCGCGAAAACTCGCGGATCGGCACGCGGCTGACGGTGGCGACGCCGTGATAGCCTTTCTGGCCATGCACGGCGGCGTGCTCGTACCCCAGCGCGGCGAAGGCTTCATAGGGGAACTGGTGTTCCTGACACTTGATCTCCTGCAGGCACAGGACATCGGGCGCCGCCTCCTTCAGGAAGCGCTCGACAATCGGCATGCGCAAGCGGACGGAATTGATGTTCCAGGTAGCAACGGAGACCATGGCGAGAAAGATAGGGCGCGCTGCCCGACCGGTCCACCGCCACCACAAAAAAACCCCCGAGCCGGGGGCATTGGCTCGAGGGTTCCTTATGAGCGTTCGTCACGCTTGGATACCGAAGCGACGTTTGGGCTAAACAATCAACAGGGGGGAAATTGCAGCCCGTCGTCTCGATAGTTGTATTTTTACGCCAGTTCGCGTTGCTGCTCAATGAATAACCGACATCGGAGAAACGCTGAAAACCAACGTTTCGTCGCCAGACCGTGCCGCCCTAGCGACGGGACGAACGGCGCGGATCGCGGAAGGTGAACGCGCTGTCGGCCACCGACACACCGTAGCGGTTGTTGCTGAGGCGCACGGTCGTGCGGTGATTCTGCGCATCGAGCGCAACCCAATGCGTCAGGCGCAGACCGCCGGGCGCGCTCGCATCGCGCACGAAAATGAGTGTAATCACGCCGAATTCGGGGCGCTTGGGGTCGCGCACTTCGATGCTGACGACATCGCTGTTGGTGGTCGGGATCAGCTTGCCATACCGCTTCACATCGCGGCTGGGGTCAAGCAGCGCACCAAGCGGCGAATTCTTGATCGGCCAGCGCTGGACCTGGTTCACCTCGTAGTCGATCATGTACATCGACTTGCCGTTTGACACGACGAGCAGGGGCACACCCTTTTCGTATTCGAAGCGGATCTTGCCCGGGCGTTTCAGCGTCATGACGCCCGACATGGATTGACCGTTGCGGTCCGTCTGAACGAAGTCGGCCTTCATCGTCGAGATACCGCGCAAGGCGGCCACCGCGCTGTCGAGATCGCCCGCAGCGGCTTCGACCTGCGTCGGCGCGACATAGAAGGATGCGGGCACGCCCACCGCCATGGCTAGCGCCAGGGCAGAGGCGACGGGACGGGTCTTGAAGATGGACAAGGTGCTCATGCTCCTGCGTTTACGATCGGAGCATTGAACCATCACTGAACTAGGGGCGTTCCCGGCATTCAGCTTAGCCGAAGATCACTTGATCTTGGCTTCTTTAAATTCGACATGCTTGCGCGCGACCGGATCGTACTTCTTGAAGACGAACTTTTCCGTGTGGTTGCGCGGATTCTTCTTCGTCACATAGTAAAAACCCGTGTCGGCAGTCGAGACGAGCTTGATCTTGACGGTTGCGGGTTTCGCCATGGCGTGTTCCTGAAAATCCTGTTGCGGGCCTGCCGCGTGTGTCGTGCGGTCGAGAGGCCGAAAATGATAAGGGCGGCGCGTGGTGCACCGCCGTTCCGGCGCGCCCTTTGTGGCAATCGGGTGGGAAAGTCAAGCGTTACCGGCGCGCATCCGGCGCCTGCGAAGCCCGCTTTACCAGCTGACCTTGCCGCGTGCCGCCTTCACCTCGCCTCGGACTTTCTTGGCCTTCAGGCGCTTCGTCTTGCCGACTCGGTTCATGCGACTTTTCACGCGCGCCTTGGGCGGGGTCAGCGCCTCGTTCAGCATCGCCACCAGCCGCTCGCGCGCAGCCTCGCGATTCTGCTCCTGCGTCCGGTATTCGTTGGCCGTCAGCACGATCTCGCCACCCTTGGTCAGCTTGCTTCCGGCAATGTCCTTGAGCCGCTCGAAAGCGTCGGGTGGTATACCGATCTTGAACACATCGACGCGCAGCTGGACAGCGGTGGCGACCTTGTTGACGTTCTGGCCGCCTGGGCCCGAGGAGGCGATGAATTTTTCCTCCGCGATCTCCAGCGCCCTGTCGGCAATTTTACCCATCTGCAAAGCCGAGCGCGGCAAAATCGCCCGGCAACGGTGCTACAGCTTCGATGGCGGGCTTGTTTTCGCGCGGGACAGTAAGGCCGGCTGCGTGCAGCATGGTGCGCGGGGCGCCCTTCCCGCTGCCGTAGACCGGATCGCCTAGCAGCGGCATGCGCAGCCCTGCCTCGCAATGGACGCGGATCTGGTGCGTACGGCCTGTCTCGGGCCGGAACTCCAGCAACGCGCGGCCATCGTGCTGCGACAGGACGCGCCAGTGCGTCACCGACGGCTTGCCCTTGCGCGCGGCAATCATGCGCCAGCCTTTCTCCGCGCTGCTGATCTTGGACAGCGACAGCTCAATCGTGCCTTCGTCGGTATCGGGCACGCCGTCTACGATGCCGAGGTAGCGCTTCGTCACCAGCCGCTCCTCGAAGGCCTTGGCAAAGCGTTTCAAGGCCTTGGGATTGCGCGCCAGCAGCAGGCATCCGCTGGTGTCGGTATCGAGGCGATGCACGGGTGCAGGTGCGCGCTGGAAGCCGAGCTTCAATTGTTCGAAATGATCCTCGAGACAGGGCCCGCCGCGCTTGGGGCGATCGACCGGAAGGCCGGCAGGTTTGTCGATGACCAGCGCTTCGCCGTCTTCGAAGATGATGGGGATGGTTTGCATCGAGACTTCCGTTCGCCTTGTACGAACCACTCCCGTTCGCCCTGAGCATGTCGAAGGGCCGTACTGCTCTTCTGGCACTGCTCTTGAAGAAAAAGCGGTGCTTCGACAAGCTCAGCACGAACGGATTATTACGTTAGCAAACGAGCTTTCATCAGCCCGCGCAAAGCATTTCCGAGGAAGAAGCCGTCCTGCAGATCCTCGATACGCAACTCAGCCTCGCGCGCCTTGCCCACGTCCAGCAGCGATTGCCGGAATACGCCCGGAAGCAGCCCCAGCGTCGTTGGCGGCGTTAGCAAGACGCCATCGCGCTCGACGAAGATGCTGGTGATGCACCCCTCGGTCAGCAGCCCGTCCTCGCGCACGAACAACGCCTCCTGCGCGCCTTTCCCGGCAGCCACGTCGCGGCCCGCGTCGTAAAACCCGCGGTCCGTCGTCTTGTGCCGCAAGCGCCAGTCCCCTTCATCGACCGGCAGAGGCAGGACGATACACCGCGCGGGTTCCGGCCAGGCAGGCGGCATGTCCTGCGCATCGAGCACGATCGCTCCGCTGCGCGATGCCATCAAGCGGACGCGCGCCGGGCGGTCGAGCAGAAAGCAGCAGGCGTGCAGCTGGTTGCGCGCCTCGTGGCGGTCGAAGGCAAAGCCCAGTTCGCGCGCGCTGTCCTTCATGCGCGACAGATGCGCTTCGAGCAGCGCAATGCCTTCCTCTGGCGTAAAGCGCATGGTCTCGATCAGGTCGAATTGTGGCGCCGTATGATCGGCGGTCGACTTGCGCAGGAAAGCACCTTTCAGCAGCGCCTCGCGCCATTCGGTGCGCGGCTCGCTATCGGCGACGATCGCCCCGCCCACGCCCATCACGGCCTTGCCGCGCCGATTCTCGATCTCGGTCAGGCGCAGCGTGCGGATCGCAACGTTGAATGCCGCATCCCCGTCCGCTCCGATCCGCCCCATCGCCCCGCAATACGGCCCGCGCGGGGCGGTTTCGACCTCGTCGATCAGCTCCATCGCGCGGATTTTGGGAGCACCCGTGATCGAGCCGCAGGGGAACAGCGCACGCACCAGATCGAGCGCGCCCTTGCCCTCCTGCAAACGCGCCCGAACCAGGCTCACCATCTGGTGCACCGTCGGATAGCTTTCGACCGCAAACGGCGCGTCCACCCTCACGCTGCCCGGCTCCGCCACGCGGGACAGATCGTTGCGCATCAGGTCGACGATCATCAGATTCTCGGCCTTGTCCTTGACCGATCCGGCCAGCTCCTCGGCCAGCGCGGCATCCTCCGCCTCGCTGGCGCCGCGCGGCCGTGTCCCCTTCATCGGCTTGGCCTTCGCCTCGCGGCCCTTGAGCGAGACGAACAGTTCGGGCGACAGGCTCAGCAGCCAGTGCGAGCCATCGTAGAGCACACCGCCATAGCCCGCGCTCGCCGCCGGACGCAGCGCGGCATACAGGCCGAGCGGATCGCCGCTATAACTGCCCGCCAGCGGAAACGTCAGGTTCGCCTGGTAGATATCGCCTGCGCGGATTGCCTCCTGCAACTGTGCGAACGCCTCTTCGTAAGCACCCTGCGACACTTGCGGTTCGAGCGGGCCGATCGAGCCGGTTCCTTGCGATCGGGCGGCAAGCCAGTCGGGCACATCGTCTGCCGCGATCTGCTGCGGCGGGTCGAACAGGCCTAGCCAGACCAGCGGCCCGCTTGCTCCCGTTCTCGCCGCGGCAAGGCCGGCCAGCTTCGGCTCCAGCGCCAGACCGGCCTCATATGCGATATAGCCGGCCAGCTCCCCGCCGCTCCTTCGCGCGGCCTCCGCCTTGGCGAGGACCGCTTCGACGTCTTCGGGCCGCCGCGCGACGAACACCTCGTGCGGCGTTTCGTACAGCAAGGCATCGGCTGCCCCGCTTGCGCGCGCATCGTCCAGCAACAGGAAAGGATGTCCACCCGCCATCTCGGGCCAAGCATTTACAGCGCTGTGCGCCCAAGTCGAGCGATTGCTTGACCTGGCCAATGCCCCTGCGCCACACCGCGCCCCACAAAACGCGAGGGCGAGGATGACAATGGATACGATTTTTCTGGGACTGGGCGCGGATGGCGAGCGACAGTACCTCCGGCTCGACCAGGCTAACCGCCACGGGCTGATTGCAGGCGCGACCGGCACGGGCAAGACGGTGACGCTGCAAGGTCTGGCAGAAAGCTTTTCCGCCAACGGCGTGCCGGTATTCGTGGCCGATGTGAAAGGCGACCTGTCCGGAATAGCCATGGCCGGATCGCCCCAGTTCAAGCATGCCGACAAGCTGGAAGGCCGTGCGAAGGAACTGGGCATGGACGACTATGCCTATGCCGACAATGCCGCCGTTTTCTGGGATCTCTACGGCGAGCAAGGCTTTCCGATCCGCACCACGATTTCGGAAATGGGGCCCTTGCTCCTCGCCCGACTGCTCGATTTGAACGATACGCAGGAAGGCGTGCTGAACATCGTCTTCCGCTATGCCGACGAGAACAATCTGCTGCTGCTCGATCTGGGCGATCTTCAGTCGATGCTGGAGTTCACCTACGAAAACGCCAAGGACATGTCGGGCAAATACGGCAATGTGTCCAAGGCGAGCGTCGGGGCGATCCAGCGGCAATTGCTGAGCTTTGAATCGCAGGGGGCGGACAAGTTCTTCGGCGAGCCTGCACTGGAGATCGACGACTTCCTGCAGGTGGACGAGCAGGGGCGCGGCGTCATCAATGTCCTCGCCGCCGACAAGCTGATGCGCAGCCCGAAACTCTATGCCACCTTCCTGCTGTGGCTGCTTGGCCGAACTGTTCGAAAGCCTGCCCGAAGTCGGCGATCCGGATAAGCCCAAGCTGGTCTTTTTCTTCGACGAGGCACATTTGCTGTTCGACGATGCTCCGCAAGCGCTGGAGGACAAGGTCGAGCAGGTCGTGCGCCTGATCCGGTCGAAAGGCGTCGGCGTCTATTTCGTGACGCAGAACCCGATCGACATTCCGGAAAAGATCGCCGGGCAGCTTGGCAACCGCGTCCAGCACGCCTTGCGCGCCTTCACCCCGCGCGACCAGCGGGCGATCAAGGCGGCAGCGGAGACTTTCCGGATCAATCCCGATCTCGATGTCGAAGAAGCGATCACGCAGTTGAAAGTCGGCGAAGCGCTGGTGTCTACGCTGGACGAGGATGGCGCGCCCGGCATCGTCCAGCGCACGCTGATAAAGCCGCCGCAATCGCGGCTCGGCCCGGTGACCGGGAAAGAGCGCAAGATCGTCAACTCGGTCAGCGATCTCGACGGCAAATACGATGACGCGGTCGACCGCGAAAGCGCGGAGGAAGTGCTGGCCGCCAAGACTGCCGACGCTGCGAAGACGGCTGCCGAGGTCGAGGAGAAGGGCGAAGAAGAAGTCCGCAAGCGCGAGCGCAAGACGACCTCGATGTGGAGCAAGGCGGGCAAGGCTGCGGCGAAGGCAGCGGCGGGCTCGATGACGTCGATTGCGGTTGCAGCCGTGCTGGGCAAGAAGTCGCGCGCCGACCCGATGCGTACCGGGCTCAACGCCTTCGTGCGCAATATCGTCGGCGGCTTGATGCGGTAACGCCGTGGACCGCGCGCTGGGTGACTTTCTGGAAGCCTCGGGGCTGGAGGAGGCAGGCGATGCCTCCGCTATTCACGATGTCGAGCGGGTGCGCGGATTGCTGATTGCGGCGGCCAAGGCGCGCCATGCGCTGAGCTATTCGCAAATTCTCGGGCAGCTGGGCCTGCGCTTTTCGCGGCCCAAGATGCGGTCCTTGTGCCGGACATTGGATGCCATCGACGCGGAAGGCGCGTTGCGCGGCGAGCCGGGGCTGGCCGTGCTGGTAGTGCGCGAGAGCGACGGATTGCCCGGGACAAGGCTGGTGGACCGGACGCACACATTATCGCGGCGATTGGACCGGGCCACAAGCCGCCCGCTACGTCGCGCGGCTACAGCGTTCGGTCTATGCCTACTGGGCAGGGAAGCGCAGCTGAGCGCTTAAGCCGCCTTCAGGGCGATTACATAGCGTCAGGTCGCCGCCATGCTGCTGCGCCACCGCGCGCGCGAAGGTGAGACCCAGTCCCGCCCCGCCGGTCGCGCGATTGCGGCTGGCCTCACCGCGGGTAAACGGCTCCATCATCTCGGCGATGCGATCCTCGGGGATGCCGGGACCGGTATCGTCGACACAGAAGACCACATCCGCGCCCTCGCGCCGGAGCGTGAGTGTCGCATCGCCGCCATAGCGGATCGCGTTGGACACGAGATTGCGCAGACCCCGTTTCAGCCATGTGACGTGCACGGGCGCGCTGATTTTCTCCGGCTGGAAAGCCACTTCATGGCCCATGTCCTCGAATTCTTCGACCACGAAGGCGGCGAGTGCGGACAGGTCGGTGACTTCGGGCGGCTGCGTCGACTTGCCGATCCGCGCGAGCGAGAGGATGTCGTCCAGCGTGTGAGTGATGTCGTCGATGCCTTGCGCCATCTTGGCGCGCGCGGTGTCGTCCTCCACCCCTTCGATCCGCACGCGCAGCGCGGCCAGCGGCGTCTTGAGATCATGCCCTATCGCGCCGAGCATCACGTCCTTTTCGTGCAGCATCGCCCCTATCCGCGCTTCCATCGCATTATGCGCGGTAATGAGGCGCTGAACATCGGCGGGACCGCTCGCATCCATCGGTTCGGCCGGGACGGGCTTGGTGGAGAAGTTCTCGGTTCGCCGGGTGAGCTGCGCCAACGGGCCGGTGATGCGCCGCAGGATCAGCCACAACACAAGGCTGAGCAGCGCGGTCAGCAGGGCCGCGGCAGCCAAGGCGAAGCCGGGGCGCGCCGTGCGGGCTGGGCGGGCGGATCGGCGCGCGCGCGATTTGCCAGCTATCGCCGATCCGCAATCCCGCCACCGCGACTTCTTCGGGTGTCCTGCCGTCCTGAAGCCCGCGCCTCAGGGCCTGACGTTGCAGGAAACGCCGCGACACAGGGTCGGCTTCGACAGGTCGCGCCACCACGCGCAGCTCGTCGAAGTCGCGACCGTTGCCGCGCAGGCTTTCGCCCAGCCGCTCTGCAAGATCGGGCAATGGACGGTCCACCTCGAGCGTTTCGAACGTATCGGCGCTGGCAAGGCCGGCGCCTGCGAAACGCCCCCCTCTGCGCGCCAGCCGCCGCGCACGCGCAGGCAGATCGAAGCGCTGTGCCGCCACCAGCCTTAGACCGAGAGTATTGGCCAACTCCGTCTCTGCACGCTGCGCCTCGCGGTTCGAGACGGCGATCGAGGTCACGCCCAGCACGATGAACAGCGTCAGCGCCACGGCCAGCATGACTTGCCCCAGCAGGCTCGACGGCCAAAATCGTTTCACGACCCTTCACACGCCACACGTGTGACCCCGGCAGCGAAGCGATAGCCGCCGCCGCGCACCGTCTGGATGAAGCGCGGGTGGCGCGTGTCGCTCTCGATCTTGCGGCGCAGGCGGCTCACCTGATTGTCGACCGCACGGTCGAACATATGTGCCTCGCGGCCCTGCACGAGGTCGAGCAGCCGGTCGCGGTCGAGCACATGGCGCGGATGGTCGAGGAAGGCGCGCAACATGCGAAACTCGGCAGTGGAGATCGGCACGAGGGTACCATCCGGATTGGTCAGCCGCCGCTTCAGGGGGTCGAGCGTCCAGCCTTCGAAGCGGTAAGCCATCTCGGGCTCCGGCACTTTCGCGCTGCGATCCGCGCGGCGCAGGACCGACCGTATGCGTGCCACCAGTTCCCGCGGCTCGAAGGGTTTCGTGACATAGTCGTCCGCGCCGATTTCCAGGCCCACAATGCGGTCCAGCGCCTCGCCCTTGGCAGTGAGCAGGATGACCGGAAGCTGCTTCGTCTCGACAAGATGGCGGCAGAGCGACAGGCCGTCCTCGCCCGGCATCATGATGTCGAGCAGGACCAGATCGGGCGTGGTCTTGGTCAAAATACTACGCGCAGCCGCTGCGCTTTCCGCTTCGGACACAGCAAACCCCTGACCGGTCAGATATTCGGCCAGGGGTTCGCGTAAGCTCTGCTCGTCATCGACCAGCAGCACTGTGGGTTGCACGGCGGTGTCCATCATCGAGATCGGTCCTACCGTGCGACCCCAGACGCGGGCAATGCCCTTAGCGTGCCCGGCGGTTGCCGCGACGCTCCTTGCGCTGTTCGCGCTGAGCTTCGCGTTCTGCGGCCGTGATGACGCCATTGCCGTCAGCATCGGTGCGGGCAAAGCGCGCTTCCTGAGCCGCATCGAATTCGGCGCGTGTCAGCACCTGGTCGTTGTTGGTGTCGGCCCGGCGCAGCATCCGCATGCCGCCTTCCCGCTTGCCACCACGGCGGCCTGCACGCTCGCCGCGCATTTCACGAGCGGCTTCGAGTTCGGCCTGCGACAGTCCGCCCGAATTGTCCCGGTCAAGACGCGCAAACATCCGCTCCATCCTGTCGCCCCGGCGCTCCGAGCGCGCTTCACGACGTTCTTCGCGCGCGGCCTGCATTTCCGCCTGCGTCAGTTCACCATCGCCATTCGCATCGGCCCGGGCAAAGCGTTCGGCCTGTTGCATCGCGCGGTCGCCTGCATCGACGACACCGTCGCCATTTGCATCGAGACGGTCGAACATCGCGTCTGCATGAGCGGACATTTCGGCGCGGGTAATATTGCCGTCGCCATTGGTGTCGGGGCGTGCGCCATCGCGTGTCTTGGGCAATGGCGACCGTGCCGGTCAGGGCCATGGCAGCGGCGGTCAGGGTCAAGGCGGTCTTTTTCATTTCAGGTCTCCGTCAAAAGGGAGAGCTGCGGCGCGGGGGACTTGGGAGAGAGGGTTATATGCGCCGCAGCTCGTGTCACCGTTCTAGGTCGCCACGTGTCGCAGCTTCATGCCGGGATGCGCGAGAATTGTAACGGATTGTCGCAGACTGCGTGGCGAGTTCACCTGGCCGACAGATCAGCCGACCTTGTCCATCAGGTAGGCGTTCAGCTTGTTGCCGTCCGGATCGCGGAAATACGCGGCGTAGAAGACCATGCCGTTGGCGTCCGGCTCGCCCCGCGCGCCCGGCTCGCCCTCGTCGCTGCCGCCATTGGCCAGCGCGATGTCGTACAGGCGCTTCACCTGGTCGCGGTCCTTCGCCTCGAGCGCGACCATCGTACCGTTGCCGACGCTGGCCGCCTTGCCGTCGAACGGCTTGGTCGCCGCGACGCCCGCGCCGCCATCCCACTTGCCCCAGGCGATGAACGTCTCGAAGTCCATCATCCGCCCGACGCCCATTTCTGCCGCGATGGCATCGTAGAATTTCGCTGCGCGTTCGAGGTCGTTTGTACCGAGTGTCACGTAACCGATCATTGTCCTGCTCCTTCAAGAACGACTCGCGACCGGCCAGAACGTTACGTGAACATTTGCGATCTGACAAGCGTGCCTTAGAGCGGAGCGCACTCGCGTTCGAGCCACGCCAGATCGTCGCCTTCCAACTGCGGTGCGAGGATGGCGCGCGTCTTGGCGTGGTAATCGTTCCACCAGTCGATCTCGCGCTGCGAGAGCAGGCTCTTGTCGACCAGCTGGCGATCGAGCGGCACGTGGGTCAGCGTCTCGAAGGCGAGGTAGTCGCCCTCGCTATCGGCAACGTCGGCGTCGACGACCAGCACGAGGTTCTCGATCCGGATGCCATAGGCGCCCGGCTTGTAATAGCCCGGCTCGTTCGACAGGATCATGCCTGCGCGAAGCGGCGTCTCCGTGCCCGGAAACGCGCCGCCCGGCTTGGAAATGCGCTGCGGGCCTTCGTGGACCGACAGATAGCTGCCGACGCCGTGGCCCGTGCCGTGGCCGTAATCGAGGCCCGCCTGCCACAGATGCATGCGTGCCAGCGCATCGAGCGCGCCGCCGGTCGTCTGGTCGGGGAAGCGCGCCAGTGCCAGTTCGATATGCCCCTTGAGCACGCGCGTGTTGCGGTCGACCATCTCGGCTGTCGGCTCGCCCGGGCCGACCCAGACGGTGCGGGTGATGTCGGTCGTGCCGTCGGCATATTGCCCGCCCGAATCGCACAGGAAGATGCTTGAAGGCGGGATCGGGATGTTGCTGTCCTCGTCCACCTTGTAATGCGGCAGGGCGGCATGGGCGCCGGCGGCGCTGATCGTGTCGAAGCTGGCATCCTTCAGATCCGCGCTCAGCCCGCGAAACTCGCGCAATTTCGCGGCAGCGGTCAGCTCGTCGATCTCGCCGGAGGGAGCGTTCTCCTCGATCCAGCGCAGGAACTTGACCACGGCCGCTCCGTCGCGCGCCTGTGCATCGCGGTGGCCCTGCTGCTCGGCGGCGTTCTTGATCGCCTTGGGCAAGACAGCAGGATCGCGGTCGCGCACGACCTTGGCTCCGCCTGTCTCCAGCGCCTGGAAAATGCCCGCCACCGCATGGTTGGGATCGACCGCGACGGTCTTGCCCTTCAGCCCTGCCAGCGCAGGCTCGAAATCGGCGCGGTCGCGGATGTGCACTGCGTTGCCGAGATGGCGGGACAGTTCAGGCGTGACCTTGTCGGGCGCAATGAACAGTTCTGCCGTGCCATCGGCATGCACCAGCGCATAGGACAGCGCGACCGGCGTATTTGCCACGTCGGTGCCGCGCATGTTGAGCAGCCACGCCACCGAATCCAGCGCGGTAATCACTGTCGCATCATAGCCTTCGCGCTTCAGCCAATCGGCAATCTCTGCGCGCTTGTCCGCGCTGTTGCGTCCGGCGAATGTATCGTCATGCGGCACCGCGGGCGCATCGGAAGGCTGCGGGCGGTCGGCCCAGACGGCGTCGATCGGATTGCCGTCGACCGGCACCAGCTGGATGCCGCGCTTGGCGAAGAGCTTCTCCGCCTCCTCGACCCAACCGATGCCGTGGAGCCACGCATCGTAGCCGATCCGCGAACCTTCCGGCGCATGCTCGGCCAACCATTTGGCAGGAGAGGTCGCGGGCACGTCCTCGTAACCGTACAACTTGCCATCCACCTGCTCGCGCACCTGGACGGTGTAGCGGCCATCGGTGAACATCGCCGCCTTGTCCTTCAGCACCGCCGCGCTGCCCGCGCTGCCGCCAAACCCGGTCAGCCATTGCAGCCGCTGGGCATAGGAGCCGACATATTCGCTCATATGTTCGTCCGAAATCGGCACTACGAACCCGTCCAGCCCGCGCTTCTCCAGTTCCGTGCGCAGCGCATCGAGGCGGGCTTCATGGGTTTGCATCAGCATGGCAGTCTTCATCCCTTTCATCGGCGTAGGTCCGCCGGTCGCAGAACCTTCGCTTGCGCAGCGGCTTCGCGCGCGTCACTGTGTGTCACGCTTTGTAGGGCAGAGCGCGCGAGACTTCCAGCACTCGCCGCGCGAACGGACGGAGACACGAGCCATGACTTTCATTCGCCTTGCCGCATATCTATCTGCCGCATCGCTGGCGCTTGCTGCGCCGCTTTCAGCCCAGGACCGCGAAGGGACATCCGTGACCACGCCCACTTCTCCGCCCGTCGCCGAAAAGCGCGACCATTCCTACACCCATCACGGCATCACGATTTCCGATCCCTATCACTGGATGAAAGACCAGTCGTACCCGACGATCGACGATGAGGACGTTCTCGACCATCTGAAGGCCGAAAACGCCTGGTTCGAAGCGCGCATGAAGGCGCAGCAGCCATTGGTCGACGAGCTGTTCGAGGAAATGAAGGCGCGCGTCAAACAGGACGATTCGACCGTGCCCCAGCGCCGCGGCGACTACGTGTACTGGTCCGAGTTCGAAGAGGGCAAGGAGTACCGCAAATATTACCGCCGCCCGGTCGCAGGCGGCGATGCGCAGCTGATCCTCGACGAGAACGAGCTGGCCGAAGGGCTGGAGTATTTCCGCCTCGGCACGTTCTCGATCTCGAACAACGGCCGCTATCTCGCCTATTCGTCCGACACCGACGGGTCGGAACGCTTTACCGCGCGCTTCAAGGATCTGCAGACAGGCGAAATGCTGCCCGACGAGATACCGGGCACGCTGTCCGGCCTCACATGGGTGCTGAACGACACTGCCGTGGTCTATGGCCTCGCGAACGACCAGTGGCGCGTGCACGATGCGACGCTGCATGTGCTGGGCACGCCGCTGTCCGAAGATGTCGAGCTGTACCGCGAGACCGAAAACGACGGCTTTCGCGTGGGCGCCGGCCTTTCCGCGCAGGAAGACTGGCTGATTATCTCCACCGGCGACAACGAGACCAGCGAAGTGCGGCTGGTGCGGGCCGACGATCCGACCGGCGAGCAGATCCTCGTGTCCCCGCGCCAGACCGGCCGCGAATACGATGTCGATGTGCGCGACGGCACGCTGTTCGTCCATACGAACGACGATCATGTGAACTTCCGGCTCGCCACCGCCAGCCTCGATGCGCCCGGCAACTGGACCACACTGATCGAAGGGTCGGACGAATTCTACCTCGACGGGTTCAGCCTGTTCAAGGATTTCTACGTCACCGAAGGGCGCCTGCGCGGCCTCGACCAGATCCAGTTGCGCGACTATGCCGATCCGGGCCAGGTCAAGCCGATTGCGTTTACCGAAGCCAGCTTCACCACCGGCCTGTCGAACAACCCGGAATACGACCAGGACAAGCTGCGCCTGACTTACGAAAGCATGGTCACGCCGGATTCGGTCTACGACTATCACGTCGCCAGCGGAGAGCTGGAGCTGCTGAAGCAGCAGGAAATCCCGAGCGGCTACGACGCTGACCTCTATCAGGTCGAGCGCATCGAAGTGGCAGCGCGCGATGGCACGATGGTTCCGGTCTCGATCGTCAGCCGCAAGGACCGCGAAGCCGGCGGGCCGCTGCATCTCTACGCTTATGGCGCCTACGGTTTCGCCTATCCGCCCAACTTCTCGACCACGCGCCTGAGTCTCGTGGATCGCGGCTTCGCCTATGCCATCGCGCATATTCGCGGGGGCGATGATCTCGGCCGCGTCTGGCAGCTCCAGGGCAAGATGAACGAGCGGACCAATACGTTCAACGATTTCGTCGATGTTGCCGAAGGGCTTGATCGATCGCGGCTACACCCAGCGTGGCCGAATCAGCGCCAGTGGCGGATCGGCGGGCGGCAAGCTGATGGGCGTTGTCGTCAATACCGACCCGGACTTGTGGGGCGCGGTGGTGGCGCATGTGCCCTTCGTCGACGTGCTCAACACCATGCTCGACAAGGATCTGCCGCTGACCCCGGGCGAATGGCCCGAGTGGGGCAACCCGATCGAGAGCAAGCAGGCCTTCGCCTATATCCTGAGCTATTCGCCCTACGATCAGGTGATCGCGCAGGACTATCCGCCGCTGCTGGTCACCGCTGGCCTCAACGACCCGCGCGTGACCTATTGGGAGCCGATGAAATGGGTCGCCAAGCTGCGCGAGTACAAGACCGACGACAACGAACTGCTGCTCAAGACCAATATGGGTGCAGGCCATGGCGGCAAGTCCGGCCGCTTCGCCTCGATCTACGAAGTCGCGGAGGAATACGCCTTTATCCTGTGGCAGATGGGCCTGACGGAAGAGCAGTGAGCGCGCGCTACAGCCAGACCTTTACCGCCCGGCCCGAGCATATCGACGAGCTGGGCCATGTGAACAACACAGTATGGGTCGGCTGGCTGCAGGACCTAGCCACTGCGCACTGGAATGCGGCAGCGCGGCCAGAGGATGCGGAGCGCTTCTTCTGGGTCGTGACACGGCACGAGATCGACTATCGCGGCAACATCGCGGCAGGCGAAAGCGTGACGGGCGAAACCTGGATCGAGGGCGAGCCGCGCGGGGCGACTTCGGTGCGTCGGGTCGAGTTCAGGGACGAAAACACGCGCACCATCGTGTCGGCTGCGACGACCTGGGCCATGCTGGACCGCGAAAGCCAGAGACTTGTTCGTGTCCGGCCGGACGTGCTGGCGCCCTTTCGCGAAACCTAAGTCGCGGTTTTGCGGGCACCTGGCTGTGCGACAGGTTTGGGCTTGTTTTCGAATACCCGTCCGGCCAGTAGATTTCGCCCTGACGCTTTGGCCTCGTAAAGCATTTCATCCGCGCTGCGATAAATGTCGACGAAGTCGGAGAAACCGTCGAAATTCTCGCCGAGCGTGACCATGCCCACGCTCGCGGTCTGCATGGCATCGAGCACATCCACCTCGCGTGCCACACGAACCGGAATGACCTGTCGCATACGCTCGATCCGCTGGTCCGCATGCTTGCCCTTGGCGAGAACGAGAAACTCCTCGCCGCCCATGCGGATGACGACCATCTCGGGATCGGCACTGAGCACGCCGGCGACGATCTTGAGGACCTGGTCCCCCACTTCATGCCCGTAGCGATCGTTGACGCGCTTGAAGTGGTCGAGGTCGAACAGGGCGAAGGTGTCGTAGCCTGAGCTGCGGAAATCGGCGAAGCGCTGATCGAGAACGCGGCGATTCAACAGCCCGGTCAGCGGATCGCGCTCCGAAATGCGCTCCATCGCCTGCGCATCGGCGACGGCACCATCGCGTTCGCGCCGGATAGCAAGATATTTGTCCGCCACGCCCAGCACGACGATGTTCACTTCCAGCGCCAGGCCGATGTAAAGCGCCTGGTCCAGCACCGAAGGCGCAGCATAGAGTCCAAGACCGCGCGCCAGCCGCTCTGCCGCAGCAATAAGCAGCGGGACCCATGCTACCGCGATGAACCGCACGGCCCTGCTGCCCCGCCACAAAGCCGTCGCAATCGCCAGCACATAAATCGCAATGACGGGTATGAAGGCCAGGAAATAAAGCTGGTTGTCGAATGGCTGCGTCCAGCGAAATTGCAGGGCAGCAAAGCCGATGACGGTCAATGTCCACCAGCCGGTCCAGTAAACCGTCTGCCGCAGCCATTGCGGCATCGCATTGCGCTCAAGGAAGCTGAGCATGAAGAACGCCGAGGCCGATATGCCGATCACCCATGTGAGGGCTGCACCGACCGCCATCACAGCGACGGATGTCTTGAGGAACAGCGGCATCAAGCCACCTGCAAACAGCACGTAGAGCACCATCGCAAAAGCCATGTAGGCATGCATGACGATGAACCGTTCGCGCAAAACGAGAAAGAAGTTCACGTCGAACATCAGCGGAGAAACCAGCATCCCCAGAATCAGGGCGAGGATCATCAACTGTCCGGTCGACCAGTCCGCGTTCTGCAAACTGTCCGTCAGCCGGGCTTCGGTAATGATGTTGGCGTTGTGCGGTGCCGCAATCTTGACGACGACTGCGGCGGTTTTCTCGGTGATGGGCGGCAACGGAAGAGCGAAGATCGGTCCGGCCGCAACAGGCTTGCCGGCGGCTTCCGGATAGGTCGCACTGCGCACACTGCCATCCGTGTCGAGAACGGCAATTTCGACATGCTGGAAGCGCGAGATACGCGTGTAGAAGTATCGCGGCGGTTGTCCTTCCCACGTGCTTGCATCGAAGCGGATCCAGGACAGGGCTTGGGTGTTGTCCCAGCCCTTCTCATCGCATTCCCAGCGCGATGAGGCAGGCAACATGTCCTTCATCGAAACCGCGTCGCTCGATGCTGAAAAGCATACCGGCTCGCTGATTGGGCGCGCGTCCTGCGCTACGGCAGGTACAGCCGCGAGAAGCATGAGCCATAGGCTCGCCAGAAGGTGGACGATGCATCGCATAGGTTTGTCGCCGAGGCTGCCCTACGCCATGCAAGTTGCCATCCCGTTAAGGATGGATGCTTACCTTCTACGCATTCGAAACCAGGTCCGCGGTCGGACGATAGTCGTATCCAAGTTCCGTCGCTACGGCCTCGTAAGTGACTTCGCCGTTATGGACATTCAGCCCCTCGGCCAGATGGGGATCGTTCGCCATCGCCGTCTTCCATCCGTCGCGGGCGATGCGCAGGGCGTGCGGCAGGGTTACATTGTTGAGCGCATAGGTGCTGGTTCGCGCGACCGCGCCTGGCATATTGGCGACGCAATAATGCACCACATCGTCGATAACATAGGTGGGGTCGGCATGGGTCGTGGCACGCGAAGTTTCGAAACAGCCGCCCTGATCGATAGCAACGTCCACCAGCACAGCGCCCTTCTGCATGTCGCCCAGCATCTCGCGCGTCACGAGCTTGGGTGCAGCTGCGCCGGGGATCAGGACTGCGCCGATGACCAGATCGGCCTGCGTCACTGAATCATAGAGGTTTGCAGCGTTCGAGAAGCGCGTACTCGCCCTCGTTTCGAAATGCGTCCCGACTTTCTCGAGAACCTCGGGATCACGGTCGAGAATTGTCACGTCCGCGCCCAGTCCTGCAGCCATCTGCGCGGCGTTGAAACCGACGACACCGCCGCCAATCACGACGACCTTGCCCGGCATGACACCCGGAACGCCGCCCAGCAGCACTCCGCGTCCGCCTTGCGCCTTTTCCAGCGCGGTCGCGCCGGCCTGCACACTCATGCGGCCCGCGACCTGGCTCATCGGTTTTAGCAGCGGCAACTGACCACGCGGGCCGGTCACGGTCTCGTAGGCGATGGCCGTTACGCCACTCTCGACCAGTTCGCGCGTCTGGTCGGGGTCGGGCGCAAGATGGAGGTAGGTATAAAGGATTTGCCCCTCGCGCAGCTTGGCACGTTCCACGGCCTGAGGTTCTTTCACCTTCACGACCATTTCGCACTCGGCGAAAATATCGTCCGCCGTATCGACGATCTTTGCGCCCGCTTCGATATACTGCTCGTCGGTCGCGTCGATGCCGCAACCCGCCTGCGTCTCGATCCAGACCTCATTGCCCTGGACGATCAGTTCCTTCGCGCTTTCGGGCGTCAGGCCGACGCGATATTCGTGGTTCTTGATTTCCTTGGGGCAGCCGATGCGCATGGGATCAATCCTTAATTATTCGGTTGCGCGGCTACATCCGAAGTGCGGGGCCTGCAAGCACGTGCCGGGCCCTGCGCAAACTTATTGCGGCAAGGCAGCCCAACGCGTTTCGATCCGGTCATTTTCAGCCGTCTGGATCGCAGCGACTTGCACACCCGCCTCTCGCAGACGGGTTGCCAAAGCCTGTGTCTGCGGCTCCGGACCGATCAGGATGAGTGGCAATCCTATTCGCTGCGCGGACCAGCGAATGGTCTCTTCGGCGCGCTTGCCTTCTGCATTCGGCCCGTCCTCGCCCAGCGTGATCGCCGGCAGGAGCAGCGGCAGCGGTCGCAAATAGACCGTCCAGCCGGGCGCATCGGCGGCCACGCGGCGTTCCAGAATGCGATAGCCTTCGAGCGACAAGCCATCGAGCATGTTGGCATTGGCGGAGATGCGCCGCGTATCGCGGTCGACCATCACCTCGTTGCGCGTGACACCGGCCGCTACTGCCATTCGGTCGATCATCGTGGTCACCTGACGCTCGGTCGCCGCAGCGCGCTCGGCTGCGCGCGCACGGGTCAGTTCCGCCTGCTCGGCAGCGCCCGGATCGGCATCGACGCGGTACTGCTCGACATCGACGAAGACGTCGCGGCCCAGAACCTCGCGCAGTTCGGCCTCGATATCGGCGTTGGCGCGGGTGTCGAAATTGGGGGTGAGGACGGTTGCCGTCACACTCAACGGCTCGCTGTTCCAGTCGATGACCTGATCGCTGATCCGCGCGTCGTCACCGAACTCCGCCTGGATGACATTACGCACCAGACGCTGGGAATTGGCCTCCCACGCAATCTGACGCAGCGACAGACCGAGCGGAATGGCCATGGCGACGAAAATGAAGAAGATGCCGACGTTCTGGAACCAGCCCTGGCGCTTGGACAGGCTGGTGCGAAAACCGTAAAGGCGCGCCATCAAGGTGGCGGTCAGCGCGATGGTCAGGAAGTTGGTCAGGAACAGGCCGAAAGCGCCGAAAAAGACCGTCGCGTTCAGTGTCGCCAGTCCAAACCCAACCACGGCCAGGGGTGGCATCAAGGCAGTCGCGATAGCAACGCCGACGATAGTGCCTTCCCGCCCGCGGATCATCGCGTAGGAGCCGGCGATCGAGCTGAACAGCGCCACGAGGAAGTCGAGAAGGTTGGGCCGGGTGCGCGACGCAATTTCTTCGGTAATCGCCTCGAGCGGTGAGACGAATACGAGGAGTGCCGAGAAGAGGATGGCCGCAACACTGCCCACTGCGACCGAGCGCGCGCTGATGCGCAACCATTTCTGCTTGCCGGTCGCCAGCGCAAAGCCAACGCCCAGGATCGGACTCATCAGCGGCGACAACAACATGGCCCCGATGACCACTGCGCCCGACGACAGCAGCAGGCCGAGGATCGCGATGCCGGCCGACATCATCGTCATCAGCATGTAGCGCGGCGTGGCAGGACATTCGGTCGCCACCTTGGCCACCACAGCGGGGTGATCCACGCTGGTCATGACCTTTTCACGCCATGAACTGCGGAACGGGGCAATCAGCCGGCCCAGCGGAGAGAAGACCCAGCGCGCTGTGCGATCGGCCTCGTCTGCTGCAGTGGGCGAATTGGAAGCTACGCTCATCGCTGCCCTTTAGATGGGATTGCCATCCTGGTCGCGGAAAATCTCGCGGCGGCCGACATGGTTGGCAGGGCCGACCAGCCCTTCGCTTTCCATCCGCTCGATCCACTTGGCCGCCGTGTTGTAACCGACCCCCATCTGGCGCTGCAGCCAGCTGCCGGATGCCTTCTGGTTCTCGATCACGATCTGGCAGGCCTGACGATATTTGCGCTCTTCCGGATTGTCCGATGCGGTGAATTCGTCCTCGAAGTTGAAGCCGCCGTCCTCGGGCTCTTCGGTGACGGCATCGACATAGTCGGGCTTGCCCTGCTCGCGCCAATGGTCGGCCACGCGCTCGACTTCGTCATCGGCCACGAACGGGCCGTGCACGCGCACCACTGCGCCCGTATTGGGCTTGTAGAGCATGTCGCCCTTGCCCAGCAGCTGTTCCGCACCCTGCTCGCCAAGGATGGTGCGGCTGTCGATCCGGCTGGTGACCTTGAAGCTTATGCGCGTGGGAAGGTTCGCCTTGATGACGCCGGTGATGACATCGACGCTGGGGCGCTGCGTCGCCATGATCAGATGAATGCCCGCCGCGCGGCTCTTCTGCGACAGGCGCTGGATCAGGACTTCTATCTCCTTGCCGACCGTGACCATCAGATCGGCCAATTCGTCGACGATCAGCACGATCAGCGGCAGCGGTTCGTAATCGAGCTGCTCTTCTTCGTACAACTCCTCGCCTGTGTCCGGATCGAAGCCGGTCTGCACGCGGCGGCCGAGCGGTTTGCCCTTCTCGATCGCCTTGCGCACCTTGTCGTTGAACCCGGCGATATTGCGCGAGTTGACCGACGACATCATCCGGTAACGCTTTTCCATCTCCTCCACCGCCCATTTGAGGGCGCGGACCGACTTGGCCGGCTCGGTCACCACCGGGCTGAGGAGGTGCGGGATATCGTCGTACGTCTTGAGTTCCAGAACCTTGGGATCGATCAGGATCAGGCGGCACTCGTCCGGCGTGAAGCGATAGAGCAGCGACAGCAGGATCGCGTTGAGGCCGACCGACTTACCCGAGCCGGTAGTACCTGCGACCAGCAGATGCGGCATCGCAGCCAGGTCGGCGATGATCGGCTCGCCTGCAATGTCCTTGCCCAGAATCATCGGCAGGCTGCCCTTGTGGTCGACGAAGGCGCTGGACGTCGCCAGTTCCTTGTAGCTGACCATCTGCCGGTCGGCATTGGGCAGCTCGATGCCGATCACCGTCTTGCCCGGAATGGGGCTGACTCGCGCGCTGATCGCGCTCATGTTGCGGGCGATGTCTTCGGCCAGGCCCACCACACGGCTGGCCTTGATGCCGGGGGCAGGCTCCAGCTCGTACATGGTGACGACCGGTCCCGCCCGCACCGCGGTAATCTCGCCCTTCACGTTGAAATCGTCGAGCACGTTTTCCAGCAGGCGCGCGTTGCGTTCCAGCGCGATCTTGTCGAGCTTGACTGCCGCCTGTTCGGGCACGTCCGCCAGAAGTTCATGACTGGGAAGCTGGTAGTTGGCGAACATGTCGCGCTGCTTGGGTTTGGCCGCCTTGGCAGGCGAGGCCGCAGCAACAGGGTCGGCGATTTCGGGCGCACGGCGCGGTGGCTGCGGAGCGACGTCGTCTTCCGGCCCGTCCTTCTCCTCGGAGCGCTTGATGCGGCGCGGCTTGGGCTTTTCGGTCGGCATGTCGATGTCGGACGCCTCGACGCGGCGCTTGAGCATGTCGGGAAGAGTGAAGAACTGCGCCCAGTCGATGGCGAAGACCCGCGTCACCAGCGCCAGGCCGCCCAGCGCCGCGACAAGGCCGAGCGCGCCGATGACCCAGCCGGAGAAGGAGCCTGCGAAGCGCGTCGCGACCGCCTCGATCGCCCCTGCACCAAGCAGGCCAGCGGTCCCACCGCCGCCTGCGGGAAACGGTCCCGGACTGCCTTCGAACAGCAGCGCGATGACGCTGCCGAGCAGGATCATGGCCAGCATCAGAAGCGCGAAGGGCCGCCACCACTGGCCCGGTATTTCTTCTTCGTCCGGCTCTTCCACACCGGTCCACAAACGGCGCGCCGAGATCCAGAGCAACGGCAGCAGCAGGAGCGCGGGCAAGCCGAACCACAGATACGCCTGATCCGATGCCCAGGCTCCGCTTGCGCCCATCCAATTGCCGATCCGTAGCGGCGAAGCGGCAGTCGAGGCGCTGGGGTCGGTCGGCGTATAGCTGACGAGCGCCAGCGTCAGGAACACCAGCAGCGCAAACAGGATGCCTGCCCCCGCCATATGTCCGGCACGGCGCAGCGAACGGCGAAAAGCCGCCCGCCAATCGGGTTTGGCGCCTGCGCGCGATGCCATCGGTAATCCCTCTTGCCGTCCGTGAGGTGCGAGTATGGTTGCCCGCCTAGGGCAAGGTCAAGCGTCTTGCGCGCCCGCCAGCCCGTCGATCGCGCCCCATCGCGGCCAGTCGAGCTCAGCCGCACGCTCCGCCGTCATGCCGCCAAGCGCGATGACGGGAATGGGAGAACGCTGTGCCAGAACGCTGAAGCCGTGGACGCCGAGCACCTGCGCATCCGGGTGGGAGCGTGTCGGAAACACAGGCGACAGGAACACGCCGACCGCGCCAGCGTCGATTGCGCGGTCCATTTCTGCACCATCGTGCACGGTGGCCAGCCAGGGGACGCCGGACGCGGGCGGCGCGCTGCCGTAAGCGTAGTCTTCGCCCCATCCCTCAGCGCGCGATAGGGCCACGCGATGACCTTGCTCTCGCGCCACGCCTTCGAGTTGCTCGAACCTCCTGCGCCGCTCCTGCTCTGGCAGATGGTAATGGCGAAAGACGAAGCCCGATCCGGCAGGAAGCCGGTGCAGCGCATCCTCCAGCCCCGCATCGTTGCGCGCATCCGACAGCAGCCAGATCAGTGGCAAGGGGCTATGGCGCGCATGCATTCCGCCGCTATAGCGCGCGCACGATGGAAAAGGCAGAACTCTCCGCTTCGCGACGTGCTCCACACAGTCGAGGACGCCTGCAAGCGCGCACGCCGCGAGGCGGGCGACGTCACCCTGATCGCGGTCAGCAAGACGCGGCCAGCCTCCTCCATCGAGCCTCTGCTGCTGGAAGGCCATCGGCACTTCGGCGAAAACCGCGTGCAGGAAGCGGCCGAGAAGTGGCCCGCCCTGCGCGAGGCGTATCCGGCGACGCAGCTTCACCTCATCGGGCAGCTCCAGTCGAACAAGGCGCTCGACGCGGTGCAGCTGTTCGACTGCATCCACTCGCTCGACCGGCCGAGCTTGGTAAAGGCGCTGGCCAAGGCGTTCGACAAGTCGGGACGGCGGGTGCCATGCTTTATCCAGGTCGATGTCGGCGACGAGCCGCAGAAAGGCGGCTGTCCTGTTGGAGAGCTATCGGCCCTGATCACGCAGGCACGCGATGCCGACATTCCGCTGGCCGGTCTTATGTGCCTGCCGCCGGCCGACATCGAAGCCGCACCATTCTTCGCCTTCCTCGACAAGCTGGCGCGCGATCACGGGCTGGACGGGCGCAGCATGGGCATGAGCGGAGACTACGAAACTGCCGTCATGCTGGGAGCGACGCACATCAGGGTCGGCACCGCCTTGTTCGGCGAGCGCGGCTCCTAAATAAAAAAGGGCGCCCGAAAGCGCCCTTTTTCATGAATTAAGCTCTGGCGCCTCAGAATTCGGCGCGCAAGGTGACACCATATGTCCGCGGCTCGGCGAGGAAGGCCGAGTAGGTCTGCTGCGGCGCGATGAACGGCGTGTTGAATGCAACCTGCGTGTACTGTTCGTCGAACAGGTTCTGCACCCAGCCTTCGATCGCAAAGCGGTCGGCAATGTTGGTCAAGCCAACGCGATAGTTCACGACCACGTAGCTGTCCTGTTCCTTGCCGTACAAAAGGTCCGAGCCGGTGTTGAAGTCGTCCGTCATGCGCGCATTGACGAAGAAAAGACCCTTCATGCCCGACATGCCGATATTCGGCGTCCAAGTGAACGAGGTCGTACCGACCCATGCTGGTGCGTTCGACAGATTGTCGCCGGGCAGCAAACGCAGCGCCGGATCGAGCGGCGCGCCTTGGTCGCTGCCAACCAGATCGTCGGCATAGCGCGTATCGGCATGGGTGATGCCGAGCGTCATGTTGACGTTGCGGGTCGGCGACAGGCCGGCCTCGAACTCGAAGCCCTGCGACACGACACCCGGTGTAATGTCGTCGGCATTGCACGCGCCGGTGGCACCGCTTGCATCACGATCTCCGCCATCCAGGCTGTTGCCACAACCATTGATGTTCTGAACCAGGAAGACCGAGCCGTTGAAAGTGTTCAGCTGGAAGTTGCTGAACTCCTGGCGGAATGCGGTAAGGCCAAGGCTCCACTGGCGATCGGCATACTTCAGGCCGATCTCATATGCGTCGACGGTTTCTTCGTCGAACTGCAGGGAAGCCGGATCGAGAGCATCCACATCGAGCGTGACCGGATTGCCGAGAGCCGAGCGGTCGAGATTGAAGCCGCCAGCCTTGTATCCACGCGAATACGAACCGTAGACCAGCAGGTCGTCGATCGGCTTCCAGCTCAGGATACCGGTTCCGGTGAATTCGTCCTCGTCGCGCGTGTCGGTCAGCGAGACACCGTCGAGTTCCGAGGTGGAGTTGCCCTGACAGGACAGCGCGATGAGGCCGCCGGCAAGACCTGCCAACGGGGTCGCCAGCAAACCGGATAGCAGAGCGCGGTTTTCCGGGCAGATCGTGTTGTCGTTCGCGAAGGTCGCGTCGAAATCCTTCGTTTCGTTAGTGTAACGAAGGCCTAGGGTCAGATCGAGGCGATCGGTGATGGCGAAAATATTATGCGTGAAGACCGCGAAACTTTCGCTGGTCTGGTTGTACACGTCGCCGGTGCCGCCAAGATCGCTGACCTCGGAAAGGTTATCGAACCCGGCAAGGATCAGCGGAGTCGCCGGTCCGAATGCGCCCGTGCCCGTAATCGTTCCGTCGAGGAAGGCGCGGTTGTCACCGAGGCAGTCCGCCTCGCCCGGATTGAGCAGCGCCGGATTGACCGCGATAACCAATCGGCAATTCACGAAAGCACCGTAATCTTCACCGAAGCGCAGATTGTCCCGCACTTCCAGCTTCTCGTTCGCGTAAAAGGCGCCGATCAGCCAGTTAAACCGGTCGCCGAACGCTTCGCCATTGAGGCGCAGTTCCTGAGTGAACGTGCCGAATTCGCGAGCACCGGCATTCGGACCGGGGGCGCGGTAAAGGACATCGAGCTGCGTGTAATCGGTATCCGAACCCTGAAAGTTCGAATATTCGCGATAGGCGGTAATCGAAGTCAGATTGGCAGCACCGAGGCTGTAGTTCAGTTCGCCGGAAACGCCGTAATCTTCGGTTTCCCCTGCATAGGACCGACCGGGCGTCACATAGATATCGCGATTGAACGTCGACTGCGTAAATGCGCGCGTATCCTGACCGAAGGCGGCCAGCACCCCAGCAATCGGGTTACCGCCCGGGCCAAAATCGGTCAGCGCAGGCGAGCCAACTTCGGGACGCGTAAAGGGATCGAAACCGTCCGATACGCGAGCGAAAGGCGCAAAGTCCGGTTGGACGAAGGTGGCGGCACAGCAGGCTTCATCCTTCTTGGAATAGTCGCCAACCAGGCGAAAACTGAGTGCGTCGGTCGGCTCGAACAGCGCCTGGGCACGAACCAGATACCGGTCGCGGTTGTTTACATCCACATCGTTGACGACGTCGTTGTAAAATCCGTCGCGCTGGAAATACACGCCGTCGACGCGGGCTGCGATCGTATCGCCAAGTGGCGCATTCACGCCGCCTTCGACGCGGATTGCATCGTAATTGCCGTAGCTGAAGTTCGCATAGCCCCCGAAATCGAATTCGGGCTGAGCGGTATAGATAGAGATCATGCCAGCCGAGGAGTTGCGTCCTCCCAGCGTGCCCTGCGGCCCGCGCAGGATTTCCACCCGGTCGAGCGGTCCGAGTTCGGACAGCGCATTACCCGAGCGCGAGCGATAGACGCCATCGACGAAGACCGCGACCGAGCTTTCGAGGCCGGGGTTGTCGCCCACCGTACCGATGCCGCGAATACGCGCCGAGCCGTTTGCTTCGTTACCGGTCGAGGAGACCAGCAGAGAAGGAGCAACCTGGTTCAGTTCGCGAATATCCGTGGTGCCCGAATTCTCCAGCGTTTCGGAGGAAACGGCCGAGATGGCGACCGGCACGTCGGACAGAACCTGTTCGCGGCCCTGCGCGGTTACGACGATGATGTCGCTATCATCGACATCCGCGTTGTCGATCATGTCGCCTTCCTGGACGACATCCTGAGCCATCGCCATCTGGGGCAGCATCGTGAAGCCGGCGCCGAGCATGGCGAGCGTGCGCAAGGATGAGTGCGTGGTTTTCATCTCAGGTCTCTCCTAAAGGTAATCTCTCGCAAGAATCCGTGGCCCAATCGGGCTGCGATGGCAAGAATCAACCCACGAAAAGCGCTTAGGCGTCTTCCAACCGTGCCTGAGTTGCATCACTTGCCGCATCGACCAAGCGCGCCTCGATGCGGCTCTGGCGCTCTCCTGCGAGGAGCTTTCCGCCGGTCAGATCGGTGACGTAGAAAGTGTCGACAGCCCGCTCGCCATAGCTCGTCACATGTGCCGAATGGACGACCAGCCGGCTCTCGAACAAGACGCGCGCCAGGCGATACAGCAGTGCGGGGCGGTCGCGGGCATTGACTTCGATGACGGTGAAGCGATTGGATGCCTTGTTGTCGAATGCGACCTGAGGGCTGACGACGAAGGCCTTGGAGCTGCTGCTGGGAAGCGGGCGCTGTGCAAGCTTCGGCGACAGATCGAGCCCGGTGGCAAGCGCTTCGCCGATATTGCGCTTCAGGCGCTCCAGTTGCTCTTCTTCGCGGAACGGTGCGCCTTGCGGGTCCTGCACGAGGAAGTTGTCCAGCGCGTATCCGCTTTGAGAGGTGTGGATGCGCGCATCGATGATGCTGCCACCGGCAAGATGGATGCCTCCCGCAATGCGATAGAACAGGCCGGGATGGTCGGCGGCGATGACGGTGACAAGCGTGGCCCCGCGCGCTTCGTAGAATTCGCAATGGATCGACAGCTCGTGCTCCATCGCGCGGGCCGCGTCGAAGTGAACCAGGTTAAGCGCGACGATGTCGGCAGGCTCGGCAATCCAGTACGCATCGCCGAGTTCCGCGCCGCAAGTCTCGACCAGGGTCGCACGCTCGCCGAGCAATTCGTGCAACCTGCGCCTTCTTGGCGGCCACCTTCTGCGCGCGTCCGTGACGCATATGGCCAAGCCGCATGCGTTCCGACGCCGCGTCGTATAGTTCGCCGAGCAATTGCCCCTTCCAACTGTTCCACGTCCCCGGCCCGACCGCGCGGATGTCGACCGCTGTCAGGATGGCCAGATGGCGCAGCCGCTCTACGCTCTGCACCTTTGCGACGAAATCCTCGATGGTCTTGGGGTCGGTCAGGTCGCGCTTTTGCGCCGTATGGCTCATCAGCAGGTGCTGTCGTACCAGCCAGGCGACGATGTCGGTTTCCTTGCGCGTCAGGCCGAAGCGCGGGCACAGCTCCTCCGCCACCTCACCGCCAAGCACCGAATGGTCGCCGCCGCGCCCCTTGGCAATGTCGTGCAGCAGGGCGGCGACATAGGCGACGCGGCGCGAGGCGACTTTGTGGATGAGCCGCGTTGCGCGCGGATGATCGTCCGCCAGTTTGCCCTGTTCGATCTGCGCGAGCAGGCCGATGGCGCGGATGGTATGCTCGTCGACAGTGTAGTGGTGGTACATGTCGAACTGCATCTGCGCGTTGACCTTGCCGAAGTCGGGCACGAAACGACCGAATACGCCTGTCTCGTTCATCCAGCGCAGCACGGTTTCGGGATCGTTGCGACCACTCAAAAGGTCGAGGAACAGCGCGTTGGCGCGCGCATCCTCGCGCACGTCGTGGTCGATGTATCTGGCGTCGCGGCTGGCCTGCCGCATCGTCTCGGGATGGATTTCGAGCTCTTCCTGCTCGGCAATCTGGAAGATTTCGATCAGGCGCACCGGATCGCGCTCGAACCAGTCGTCGGAGGGCGCGGCGATGCGGCCGCCGAACACGCGGTATCCTTTCACGATGCGCGGCTTGGGCTGGAAGCCGGCGAAAAAGCCCTTGCGACCGGCTTTGCGAGCCAATTGGTCCTCGATATGCGCGAGGAAAACACCGGTCAGGCTGCCCACACGCTTCGCCTGCAGGAAGTAGAATTGCATGAAGCGCTCGACCGCGCTTTTGCCCGGCCGGTCGGCAAAGTTCATCCGCTCGGCAATCTGCCGCTGGAGGTCGAAGGTCAGTCGGTCCTCGGCGCGCCCTGCCAGCACATGCATATGGCAGCGCACCGCGAGCAGAAAGCGTTCGGCGCGGCGGAAGCTGCGGTACTCGGCCTCGGTCATCAGGCCGGTATCGACCAGTTCCGATGCGCTGGAGACACGGTGGATGAACTTGCCGATCCAATAAAGCGTTTGCAGATCGCGCAAGCCCCCCTTGCCGTCCTTCACATTGGGTTCGACGACATAGCGGCTGTCGCCCATCCGTTTGTGACGCGCGTTGCGCTCGGCCAGCTTCTGCGTGAGAAAGGTGCGCTCGTTCCCGCGCACCACTTCGGCGGTATAGCGCCGCTCCCCTTCGTCATACAGCGCGCGATCGCCCCACACGAAGCGGCCTTCCAGCAAGGCCGTCCGGATTGTCAGATCGCCCTGAGCAAGCCGGATCGCTTCGTCCAGCGTCCGGATGGAGTGTCCAACCTTCAACCCCAGATCCCACAGGATGTAGAGGATGGCTTCGACCACCTGTTCGCACCAGCTGTTGCGGCGCTCGGCGACCAGGAATGCGATATCGACGTCCGAGTGCGGCGCCATCTCGCTGCGGCCGTACCCGCCCACCGCCATGATCGCGAGCCGTTCGCCCGTGCTGCGATTGGCAGCCGGATAGACGTGTTGCGTCACATATTCATGGACCGTGCGAACAAGCTGGTCGATCAGGAAAGAGTAACCGCCCGCAATGGCATGGCCGGCCGAAGGGCGCGCATCCAGCCGCCGCTCCATCTCGGCGCGGCCCTGCTCCAGCGCGTCCTTCAGCAGATCGACGACAGGCTGGCGTGCATGCTCGCCATGCTGGGCAACCAGCGCGTCGATGCGTCCGGCGATGGCCCGGCGATCGACGATCGAGCGCTGATCGGGGATCGCCGGAGTGGTCAAGCCGCCTTGATACTTTCCGCGTAGGTCTTCTTCACCGCGCGCTTGTCGACCTTCTGCGTGCCGAGACGCGGCAAATTGTCGCTCGAGCGCCAGACGTGCGCCGGTACCTTGAAGGCAGCAATATGCTCACGCAGGAAATCCTGCAGTTCGCCCGGCTCCAGATCCTTGCCTTCGTGCGTGAAATAGACCGCTGCCGGGATTTCGCCCAGCCGCTCGTCCGGCACGCCAAACACGCTGCATTCGGCGATTGCGGGATGCGCGTAGATCGCTTCTTCCACCTCGATGCAGGAAATGTTTTCGCCGCCGCGGATGATGATGTCCTTCTTGCGGTCGACGATGAAGAGATAGTCGTCCTCGTCGAGATAACCGAGGTCGCCGGTGCGGAAATAGGCATCCTCGGTATAGGCCGCCTCGGTCGCCTCCTCGTTCTTCCAATAGCCCAGGAAATTGGCCGTCGAGCGGATGCAGACCTCGCCCGTCTCGCCGGTCGCCAGCTTGTTTCCGTCATCGTCGATGATCGCCATGTCGACCAGCGGCTTGGACGGCATGCCGGTGGAACCGGGCTTGGCCATGTAGTTCTCGTTCACATTGCCGCAGCCCACCGCGTTGGTTTCGGTCAGGCCATAGCCGAGCAACGGGAAGCCTTCGGGGAAGGCGTCCTTGATCTTCTTGACGTGTTCAGGCGGGCGCGCAGAGCCGCCGGCGGCAAAGCTCTTGCAACTTGTCAGGTCGAATTGGTCGCGCTCGGGATGGGTTGCCATTTCGTAACTCATCAGAGGCACGCCGACGAAGTAGGTGATCTTTTCTTCGTCGAGCAGGCGCAGCGCCTCGCGCGCGTCCCATTTCGGCATCAGCACCAGCTTGCGGCCCAGCGCGAAGCTTTGCAGGAACAGCGGGATTTCGCCGGTCACGTGGAATAGAGGCACAGCCACCAGCGCGCTCGGCTGGACGGTCGGCGCTTGGCCGCGCTCGGTCAGGATCTGCAGGATGAGCGCGCTTTGCGCGACGTAGTTCATCGTGCCCGAAATCACGCCGAGGTGGTCCGAATAGGCACCCTTGGGATGGCCGGTCGAGCCCGACGTATACAGGATCGTCGCCAAGTCCTCCGGCCCTATCTGGCCGAGCATCTGCATGGCCGTGTCGCCTTCCGCCCAGATCGGCGCCAGGCCTTCCTGCGGGGTGCCGTGATCGAACACGACGACCTGTGCCGAAATGTCCTGTCCTTCCATGCGCTGTGCACGCTGCGGATCGGCCAGCACCAGCGAGCAATCGCACAGGTCGATGCCGTAAGCGAGCTCTTCGCCCGTCCACCAGCCGTTGAGCAGCGTGGCGCAGCCGCCCGCCATCAGCGTGCCCATATAGGCAAGGATCCAGTTGATCGAATTGCGCGCGGCGATGCCGACACGGTCGCCCTTCTTGACGCCGTGCTTCGTCGCAAGGCCATGCGCCACGCAGGTCGCAGCGCCGTAGACCTCGCCGAAGGTCATCCGCAGGTCGCCATCGACGAGGAAGAGGTCGTCCTTCTTCTCGTTCGCAAAGTGCGCGAAATAATGCGCAAGGCTGGGCGGCGCGTTCTTGAAGGCGGGCATCTCGACCCCGCGGCGCATCACGGTGACGGTTTCGAACATCTGCCCGGGGGACGTCACGGCAGAGGTGATACGATGGATGTCCTTGTCGAGATCGGTCGGCATAGTTGTGTCAGGTCCTCTCACATAGCGTGCGCGGCACATGCACCGCATTACCCCGGCAATTCCGGCGTGCAAATGCGAGCTCAGGCTTTCCCCAACAAGCCTGCTATGCCAAAAGCCGAAACCAAGACGGGTCGCGCATGTCGGCCTTCGCGATATGCTCTAAGGGGAATACATCTTGCTGTCACTACTGGCCGCATCGGCGGCGGCATCGGACGCAATTCAGTGGGCGGAGCTGGGCCTGCGCCCCTATCTGTTCGAGATCGGCAGTTTCCAGCTGCGTTACTACTCGCTCGCCTATCTGGTCGGTATTCTGCTGGCCTATTGGCACTTGTCGAAGATGATCAAGGCACCCGGCGCTCCAATGGCCCAACGGCATGCGGACGATCTGTTTTTTTACTGCACGCTGGGTGTGATCCTTGGCGGGCGGCTCGGATACATCTTCTTCTATCGTCCCGATTTGATCGGCACTGCCGACATGTTCAAGCTGTGGGAAGGCGGAATGAGCTTCCACGGCGGCGTGCTCGGCGTTTTGGCGGCGATCACATGGGTGGCGATGCGCAACAATCTCAACTGGCTGCGGGTGTGCGATTACATCGCGGTCAATGTGCCGATCGGCTACATGCTCGGCCGGATCGCAAACTTCATTAATGGCGAACTGTTATGGACGCCCGGTCGAAAGCGATGTCGCGTGGGCAATGGTATTTCCGACGGGCGGCGATGTCGCACGCCACCCGAGCCAGCTTTATCAGGCAGGACTGGAAGGATTGCTGCTCGGCATCGTGCTGATCGCGTTGTTCTGGTCGACGCGTGCGCGATATCGTGCCGGACTGCTTGTTGGCCTGTTCACTGTGGGCATGGGCGTGGGCCGCTTCGTCAACGAATACTTCCGCGCGCCGGACGAGCATCTGGCGCATCGCGTGGTGGAGACCGGGCTGAGCCAAGGCCAATGGCTCAGCCTGCCGATGATCGCTGTGGGTGTGGCCGTGGTCATCTACGCGCTAACCCGCCCGCCGGTCGGTGGCACCAAGCAGGCGGCCAAACCCCAGCCGGCATGAGCGCGCCTGACGAGGCAACGGACCTCGCCGACCGCTTCCGCCGCCTGATCGAGCGGCACGGGCCGATGCCCGTCTCGCGCTATATGGGCGAGAGCAATGCGCGCTATTACGCTAGCCGCGACCCGCTGGGCAGCGCGGGCGATTTCACCACCGCGCCCGAAATCAGCCAGATGTTCGGCGAGATGATCGGCCTGTGGATCGCCGACCTGTGGCGGCGCGGTGGGTACGACGACGCGGCCTATGTCGAGCTTGGGCCGGGCCGAGGCACGCTGGCGAGCGATGCCTTGCGGGCGCTGGCAAGCCAGGGGTTGCGGCCCGAAGTGCACCTGCTGGAAGGATCGAAAGCGTTGCGCAAGGTCGCAGTCGAACGCAGTGCGTGACGCGCGCTTTCACGACACGCTGGACACGTCTGCCGGAGGATCGCCCGCTCTTCCTGGTCGCGAACGAGTTTCTCGATGCGCTGCCGATACGGCAATTGGTGCGTACGCAGGAGGGCTGGCGCGAGCGGATGGTTGCGCTTTCCGGTGATGCCTTCGTGTTTGCCGCAGGGCCCAACCCCATGGACGAGGCTGTGCCGGACCACGTTCGCGAATGCTGAGGTCGGCACCGTCATCGAGACCTGCCCCGCAGCGGCGGCGATGGTTGCGGAGATCGCACAAACGATTGCGAGCCAGGGCGGCGCGGCTCTGTTCATCGATTATGGCCATCTTGCGTTTCGCACGGGCGAGACCTTGCAGGCCGTGCAGCGCCACCGGAAGGTCGGCGTCTTCCATGCTCCGGGGGACATGGACCTGACCGCGCATGTCGACTTCGCGACACTGCGCGATGGCGCCAAGCAAATCGGCGTTCAAGTCCACACCGCGGAACAGGGCGCCTTCCTCAAGGCTCTCGGCATGGGCCAGCGCGCGCAGATGCTCGCCACATCGCAGCCCGCCCACGCCGATGCGCTCGGCGCGGCGCATCGGCGGCTGACGCATGGAGACGAGATGGGCACGCTGTTCAAGGTCATGTGCCTGACGCCAGCCAATGCACCCATCCCCGCGGGCTTCGGCTAAGGTTCATCTACGCTCCAGCAATGGACCACAGTCGGATGGCAAAAAGGACCTGTTCTTGACCAGACACTTTGTTTTCGCCGCTGCCCTTATCGCGCTTGCCAGTCCCGCCCACGCTGCCGATCCCGTCGACGGACGCTGGGTGACCGAGGAGCGCGATGCGGTCATTTCCATCACCGACTGCGGCAAATCCAAGTGTGGCCGGATCGCCAAGTTCCTTGTCGCTCCGCCGCAGGGCGCCAGCCAGCGCGACGTGAACAACACCGATCCCAAACTGCGCAACCGCAAGATCCTGGGCATGCCGGTGCTGACCGGCTTCACCGATGAGGGCAAGGACTGGCGCGGGCGGATTTACGATCCCAAGAGCGGCAAGACCTATCGTTCGATCCTGCGCCGGATCGATGCAAACACGCTTCAGGTTAAGGGTTGTCTCGGCCCGTTCTGCCAGACGCAGACCTGGAAGCGGGCGCGCTGACTACAGCCCGGCGCGCTCGGCCAATCGCCGCGCCGCTTCCTCGAAGCTGAGCTTGTCGTCCTCGCGATCGACCGAGTAATTCGCCTCGCGCATCGCGTCGACGTCGATCGCACCGATAAGGGGCTGCATTGCTGACACCACGTCCGCACGCTTTGCCGTGTCGGCGCTGAGCAGGACGACGGCATCGTAATTCGGAAACGCGCCCTTGGGATCTTCGAGGATAGTGAGGTTGTCCGCCTCGATCCGTCCGTCGGACGTATAGGCGCCGATGATGTCCGCCTCTCCCGATTTGAGCGCGCTGTACATGAAGGTGGGTGAGAAGGTGCGTTGCTCGGCAAAGCGCAGGCCATAGGCATCGCGCACCGCAATCCATTCGGGCCGTTCGAAGAATTCCGGGTCGCCCCCGATCACCATGGCCTGCCCGCGCTGCGCAACATCGGCGATGGAGGCGAATGAACCGAATTGCGCGACTTCGGAATTGATTGCCAGACCATAGGCGTTTTCGAAGCCCAGTCGGCCAAGCACCTCGATCCCCGTGTTCTCCGCCTCCCAGGCCTCGATCTGCGCCAGCATCTCGTCACGCGAAACGGTGTCGGTCCGTTGCATCTGGTTTGCCCAGATCGTGCCGGTGTAATCGACGTAGATATCGATATCGCCGCTGGCCGCTGCGCTGTGCGCCACTGCCGATCCCAGCCCGTCGCGATACTCGACCGCAATGCCGTCTGCTTCCAGCTGCTGTCCGATAAGTCGTGCGAGGATGTATTGCTCGGAAAAGCCCTTCGCCCCGATGACGATGCGTTCCTGCTGACTGCCGCCCGAGAACTGCGCTGCGGCAGCCGCTCCGATACCCAGTGCCACAGCCAGCAGACCGCCCAGCCACAGCGCTTTCCTGCGCAGCCGGAACCCTCGTTCGATAAGCCCGAGCAAGCCATCGGCCACCAGCGCAAGCCCCGCACTGGCAATGCATCCGGCAAGGACCAGCACCCAGTTCTGCGTCTGCAAGCCCGCGAAGATGGGGTCGCCCAGGCTCTTTTGCCCGATGGTCGTCGCCAAGGTGGCCGCGCCGATAGTCCAGACTGCCGCGGTTCGAATGCCGGCCATGACATAAGGCGCGGAGAGCGGCGCTTCGACCAGCCGGAGCCGCTGCCAGAAGGTCATGCCGACACCGTCCGCCGCCTCGATCACGCCGGGGTCGAGATTGTCCTGCGCAGTGACGGCGTTCCGCAGGATCGGCAGCAGGGCGTACAGTGCGAGTGCCAGCAGGGCAGGCAAGAAGCCTAGCGTTGGCAACCCCTCGCCGAAGACGCTGCGCAAAGACAGCAGGATCGGGAAGAATAGCGCCAGCAGGGCAAGCGACGGGATGGTCTGCACAAGACTGGCGAAGCCGAGCGACATCCGCGCCACTCTGGCGGACGTCCGCGCCCAGATCGCCAGCGGAAGTGCCAGCGCAATGCCCAGCGCCAGCGCCGCCGCGCATAAAAGGACGTGCGCGGCCAATTGGTCGCCCAGCCCGGTCAGCGTGCGCAGCAGGTCGTTCAAACCGCCAGTTCCTTGAGCCGCTCCGCCTGATGGCGCGGCACGTTGACGAGCGCTTGTGCGATCTCTCCACCCTTGCCCGCGACCAGCGCTCTTGGCTGTTCGTCGGCAACGATGCGGCCTTGATCCATCACCAGCACACGGTCGGCCAGCAGCAGCGCCTCGGCCATGTCGTGCGTCACCATGACGGTGGTCAGGCCGAGCTTTTCATGCAGGCGGCGTACCCGCTCGCCCAGCGCATCGCGCGTGACCGGGTCGAGCGCGCCGAAAGGTTCGTCCATGAGCAACAGTTCCGGCTCGCCCGCCAGTGCCCGCGCCACGCCGACCCGCTGCCGCTGCCCGCCCGACAGCTCGTCCGGCATGCGCGTCGCCAGCGCGGGGTCGAGATCGACCAGGTCGAGCAGCTCTGTGACCCGGTCGGGCGCAAGCTGCCGCCCCGCCAGTCGCGGTCCGATGGCGATATTGCGCGCGACATCCAGATGCGGAAAAAGGCCGATCGACTGGAAGACATAACCGATACGCCGACGCAGATCGTGCAGCGGGTAGGTGGCGACATCCTGCCCATCCAGCAGCACTTGCCCGCCGCTCGGCTCGGTCAGCCGATTGACGGTCTTGAGCAGCGTGGATTTGCCCGACCCGCTCGCCCCGACCAGCGCGACGAACTGGCCTGCTTCGACCTCCAGCGCGACATTATCGACGGCAACCGTGTCGCCATACCGCTTCGCGACTGCACGAAATGATAGCTTGGTTGTCGCAGCTTCGCTCATTCAGCGGCTGCGTCATCCGCCTCGGCCACCACGTCGGCTGGCGTATACTCCACACGCGTCAGTTCGATCCGCCGGTCCTCGGGCCCGCGCACGAACAGGCTGTCGTCGCGCATGACTTCGGGCTGCCAGCAGCTTTCCCGCGCATTTTCGCCTTCCGGATTGAAGCACAATTGCCCGCCGTTCGGCCCGTCGGCGAAGGCCCAGGTGCCGGTCTGAAACGCATCGCCATTGCGCAGATCGCGATACGTGCCGTCACTGTCGAGATAGGTCACATAGCGAGCGCCATCTTCCGCCATGGTGCGCCACGCCGTTTCCAAATATTCGGCTGGAAGATTGGGGTTGTCGCTGCTCGGTTCGGACGTGGCCGTGTCTGTCGGTTCAGCGGCAGTGTTTTCCTGCGCGCACGCTGCGAGAAAGAGCGGAACGATGATGAAAGTCGCTGTCTGCGCGCGCATGGTACCTCCTCGAAATGCGTGTCGGACAGCCTTAAGGATGACAGCGCGCCTTGGCAAAACTACCCTTCGAGCGAAGCCGAAGGGATGACAAGCTCGACATCCAGACCGTCGGGCGAGAAGGTACGCTCGAACCGGCCGGCCAATTGCCCTTCCACAGCCAGCCGCAGCATGCGCGAGCCAAAGCCTTCGCCCTCTTCGCCTTGCGTCGAGGACGCGCTGGGCGAGGATTTGCTCCAGCTCACGCAGACATCGGTCGCGCTCGCGCAGGCATTGCGAATGTCGATGGTCACGCTGCCTTCGGGATCGGACAAGGCTCCGTATTTCGCCGCATTGGTCGCCAGCTCGTGAAAGATCAGCGCCAGCGGGGTTGCCGCGCGCGCGCCGATTTCCACGTCGTCGCCGGTGATGACGATCTTGCCGCCGCGCCCGTCGTCATAGGGTGCGAGCAAATCCTTCAGCAGGCCTTGCAGCCGATCCGCTCCACGTCCGTCGCCCGGCCTGACATAGTCATGCGCGGTGCCCAGCGCGCGGATGGCACCGTTGAGTTCGTCCGCAAAACCCTTCACCTCCGGCTTGCCGCGCGAACGCAGCGCGATGAGGCCGGAGACGACAGCAAAGATGTTCTTTATCCGGTGAGATAACTCGCTTGCCAGCAGGTCGCGTGCCTCGGACAGGCGATGTGCCTTGTCGATGTCGATGACCGTGCCGAACCAGCGCACAGGCTGGCCTTCGCGTAGCACCGGCACGGCGCGCGACTGGATCCATTGGTAACTGCCGTCGGCCAGCCGCATGCGCCACTCGTCTTCGAACAATTCGCCCTTTTCGACCGACTGCTGAAAAGCTGCAATCGTCCTGTCCCAATCTTCAGGATGGATAACGTCCCGCCACCCTTCGACCCGGGTCGGTGCGTTAAAGCCCGTCACTTCGCGAAACCGCGCGTTTACATATCGGAAGTTGCCCATGCTATCGCCTGCCCAGGCAATGCCCGGCACGCTGTCGATCATGTCGCGCAGATCTTCTTCGCCGCGCTCGACGGCTTTTTCCGCGCTTTGGCCGAGCCGCATTTGCGACATCCGGCGCATGACGGCCCTGGCCAGCACCTCCATGCCCTCGCGCTGCACATCGCTCAGGCCGCCGGGCCGGGGTTTGGTGTCGAGAACGCACAATGCACCCAGCGGCGCACCCTCGGTCGAGATTAGCGGAAAGCCTGCGTAAAAGCGCAGGTTCAGCTCACCGGTTACGGAAGGAAAGTCGGCAAAGGTTTCGTCCTGGCTCGCATCGGTCACGACCAGCGGACTGGTGCGCAACATGGCGTGTGCGCAGAAGCTTTCGGAACGCGGCGTGCCGTCGATTTCGAGGCCTTCCTGCGCAAGAAAGGTCTGCCGCTCGGCCTCGACCATGGTCACTGTCGAAACAGGAGCATCGCACAGCTTTGCAGCGAAGCGCACGATCTGCTCCAGCTCCGCATCGCCTGCCAGCGCATTCATTCCATGCGCGGCGAGCACGGCAAGGCGCTCGTCCTCGCTGCAATAGGCCGGGTCGGGTTGTTTACCCGCGGGCCACAGGATGTTTTCCTTGCTGTACATCGCTCTCGTCCAAGGGACCCTAGGCGAATAAGCCGGCCGCTTCAAAGCCTTTGAGGGCAATGGGTTAGCGACAGGCCCTCGACACGTTTGCCCCGCGTCAATCGCTGGGCTAGGGGCCGCCATGAAATTTGCGCCGCACCTTCGGCGCCCAACCTCTGAGGACCCCACATGCGCGCGACGCCCGACTTCGATTTCCAGCTAGGCGAAAGCGCCGACATGATCCGCGAAAGCGTGGGCCGCTTCGCCGACGAGCAGATCCAGCCGCTGGCCGAGAAGGTCGACCGTCAGGACTGGTTCCCGCGTAACGAATTGTGGCAAGCCATGGGCGAGCTTGGCCTGCACGGCATTACCGTTGCCGAAGAAGATGGCGGGCTCGGTCTCGGCTATCTCGAACACGTTATCGCGGTGGAGGAAGTCAGCCGCGCATCTGCCAGCGTCGGCCTGTCCTATGGCGCGCATTCGAACCTGTGCGTCAACCAGATCGCACGCTGGGCCAACGAAGAGCAGAAGGCGAAGTATCTACCCAAACTGATCAGCGGAGAGCACGTCGGATCGCTCGCCATGAGCGAGGCGGCCGCCGGTTCGGACGTCGTATCGATGAAGCTCAAGGCCGAAAAGGTTGACGGCGGATACCGCCTCAACGGCACCAAGTTCTGGATCACCAATGCGCCCTATGCCGACGTGCTGGTCGTCTATGCCAAGACCAATCCGGAGGGAGGGAGCCGAGGCATCACCACCTTCCTGATCGAGAAGGATTTCGACGGCTTCTCCATCGGCCAGAAGATCGAAAAGGTCGGCATGCGCGGAAGCCCGACGTCGGAAATTGTATTCGATGATTGCTTCGTGCCTGAAGAAAACGTGATGGGCCCGGAAAACGGCGGCGTCGGCGTGCTGATGAGTGGGCTGGACTACGAGCGTGTGGTGCTGTCGGGCATTCAGCTTGGCATCATGCAGGCCTGCCTCGACACGGTCATCCCCTACCTTCGCGAGCGCAAGCAGTTCGGCAAGCCCATCGGCAGTTTCCAGATCATGCAGGCCAAGATCGCCGACATGTATGTCGCGATGCAGACGGCGCGCAGCTATACCTATGCCGTAGCCAAGGCCTGCGACAACGACCAGACAACGCGCTTCGATGCGGCGGGCGTCATCCTGTTCGCATCCGAAAACGCTTTCCGCGTGGCAGGCGAGGCAGTGCAGGCGCTGGGCGGTGCTGGCTACACGCTCGACTGGCCGGTGGAACGTTACATGCGCGATGCCAAGCTGCTCGACATCGGCGCAGGCACGAACGAGATCCGCCGGATGCTGATCGGGCGCGAACTGATCGGGGCGGCGGGGTGAGTTTGGGCTTGCTCCGCTTCCTTGGCGCAGGCTTGGCGCTCTCGCTAATGATCGGCGAGGCTATCCGTAGCTGGGGCGTCGGGCGTCCGATCATGTTCGTACTCGACGACTTCTTCATGGGCGGATTGCTGCTTGCCGGTGCGATCCTGATGGCGAAGCCGACTCTCACCCGCTGGGCTGTTTTTGTGGCAGGCTGGGGTAGTTGTGCGGGCATGCTCTATGGCAGCTTTTTCGGGAAAAGCTTTGACCCTGAGTCATCCAACTCGGGCAATTTTGACCTCGGCATGTTGACCGCTCTGATTGGACTGGCCTTTGTGGTTTCGCTGCTCGGACTTGCGGGCAGCATAATGTGGAAGTCCTCCGAATGACAGCACCCGTACTCACATCGAAGCTTGACCGCGAGGCACCCGACGCCAAGGCGCGCTTCGAGCATAACCAATCGCTCGCTGCGGACTTACGCTTGACCGTCGCTGCGGCCGCGCTCGGCGGCTCGGAAGGCAGCCGCGAACGTCATGTTGGACGCGGCAAGTTGCTTCCGCGCGAGAGGGTCGAGCGGCTGCTCGATCCGGGCAGTCCGTTCCTTGAGATCGGCCAGCTTGCTGCCAACGGGATGTACGACAAGGACGAGATCAACGGCGCGGGGATGATCGCCGGGATCGGGCGCGTCTCGGGCCGGCAGGTGATGATCGTGTGCAACGATGCCACCGTGAAGGGTGGCACCTATTATCCGATGACGGTCAAGAAGCACCTGCGCGCACAGGAAATCGCGCAGGAGAACCGCCTGCCGTGCATCTACCTCGTCGACTAGTGGCGGGGCGAACCTGCCGCATCAGGCCGAGGTCTTTCCCGACCGCGACCATTTCGGGCGCATCTTCTTCAACCAGGCCAACATGTCCGCGCGTGGCATTCCGCAGATTGCCTGTGTCATGGGCAGCTGCACCGCGGGCGGCGCCTATGTGCCTGCCATGTCGGACGAGACGGTAATCGTGCGCAAGCAGGGCACCATCTTCCTTGCCGGACCGCCGCTGGTGAAGGCCGCAACGGGCGAGGAGATCAGCGCCGAAGACCTTGGCGGCGGCGACTTGCATGCCAAGAAATCGGGCGTGGTCGATCACTTGGCGGAAAACGACGAACACGCGCTCACCATCGTGCGCGATATCGTCAGCCATCTCGGCGAGAATTACGCAGAGGCGAAAAGCATCGCGCTCAAGGAACCGCGCCCGCCCAAGTTCGATGCCGACGACCTCTACGCCATCGTGCCCGACGACGTGCGCGCGCCCTACGATGTGCACGAAGTCATCGCACGGCTGGTCGATGGCAGCGAGTTCCACGAATTCAAGCAGCATTACGGCAGCACGCTTGTCTGCGGTTTTGCCCATATCTGGGGCATGCCGGTGGCGATCCTCGCCAACAACGGCGTGCTGTTCTCCGAAAGCGCGCAGAAGGGCGCGCACTTCATCGAGCTGGCACAGCAGCGCCGCATACCGCTGCTGTTCCTGCAAAACATCTCCGGCTTCATGGTCGGCGGGAAATACGAGGCGGAAGGCATCGCAAAGCATGGCGCGAAGCTGGTCACTGCTGTCGCCACGGCCACCGTGCCCAAGATTACCGTCGTCATCGGCGGCAGCTTTGGCGCAGGCAACTACGGCATGGCGGGCCGCGCCTATTCCCCGCGTTTCCTGTTCACCTGGCCCAATGCGCGCATTTCCGTGATGGGCGGCGAGCAGGCTGCGTCGGTGCTGGCTACCGTGCACCGCGATGCGGACAGCTGGTCAGACGAAGAAGCCGAGGCATTCAAAGCCCCGATCCGGCAGAAATACGAAGACGAGGGCAATCCGTATTACGCCACCGCCCGCCTGTGGGACGACGGCGTCATCGACCCCGTCCAGACCCGAGATGTCCTTGGTCTGGCCTTTGCCGCCTGCCTCGAAGCGCCTATCCCGGATCGCCCACAATTCGGCGTGTTCCGCATGTGACCGGCGGAACTCGCCGCGCGATATAAACATTTGATGTACATATGTGGGGGCTTGGACGAGAACCCGGAGAGTTTTCGTGGAAGGCCAGGAAGTAACCATAGCCATCGTCGCAATCGTGCTGCTCGTCGGCGCATTGCTTGCATGGCTGTTCATGCAACGTAACCGCACAAGGGATCTGAAGAATTGCTACGGTGAGGAGTATGATCGGACCCTGGAAGCCAAGGGCAAGCGGCGCGAGGCGGAAGCCGATCTGATCGAGCGCGAGGAGCGCGTCAAAAGCTTCGATATTCGCCCGCTCACCTCGTCTGAGCGCGACCGTTTTACCGGCGAATGGAAAGACACCAAGGCGCTGTTCGTCGACAGCCCCGTCGAAGCCGTCAGCCGCGCCGACCGCCTGCTGACCGAAGTCATGGACACACGTGGCTATCCGATGGCCGACTTCGATAAGCGTCATGCCGATCTGACCGTAGACCACGGCGATGTCGCGAAGCACTATCTGGCCGGTCACGAGATCGCGTCGCGCTCGAGCGATGCGACGACCGAGGAATTGCGCCGCGCGATCAACCATTACGAGGAATTGTTCGGCGAAATGACCGGCGATGTCGCAAGCGCGCCCGCTGTCGATCTGGACGGTGACGGTGCTAACGACACGCGCGAAGATTTACCTGCGCGCCCGACTACCACTGGCGTAAGCTGATCCGGACGCGTAGCGCGCCCCATGTCCGACCCGGCAACCATTGCCGGGCGGACGGAGAGAGAATGCAAGCACACCATAAACCCTCGCTGCTCAGCCGCTTCGTGCGACGCATCATCCTCGGCATCTACAAATTGCGGGGCTGGAAGCTGACCGGCGGTCTGCCGGACGTGCCCAAGATGGTCATCGCCGGCGCACCGCATACGTCGAACTGGGACTTCGTCTTCTTCATCGGCGCGACGCACGAGGCAGGCGTCAAGCCAGGCTTCATGGGCAAGCATACGCTGTTCGAAGGCTTCATGCGCGATTTCATGTTCGATATGGGCGGTGTGCCCGTCGACCGGTCGGGCACAGCCAATGTAACCCAGCAAGTTGCTGACGAATTTGCGCGGCGCGACGAATTGGCGCTTGTGATGGCTGCCGAAGGGACGCGGACGTCCGATGGTACATGGCGGTCGGGTTTCTACCACATCGCGCGTGCTGCAAATGTGCCGATCGTGCCGACCTATGTCGATATCGCCAACAAACGCCTCGGCTTCGGTCCGCCGATCGATGCCGGTGCCAGCTATGCGCAGGTTCTGACCCAAGTGGCGCAATTCTTGCGTGCCAACGTCCCGGACTACCCGCGCTACAAGGTCCTCGAGGCACAAGCTGCACGGTTGATCGAGGAAGAGAAATCGACGGGCAAGCAGGTCGAGACCGGGTGACAGACAGCTAGGCGTTGCGATACGCGGCACGGTGTCTAGAAGGCGCTCACGAGGGCGCGCAGAAAGGCTCAGCGGGTGACGCGACAGGGACGATCGATAGTGGCAGGCTGTGCGGAGGGCTTCGCCTGACATGGCGACACCGCGCCGCATCTTGATCATCGGTCTGAATTACGCACCCGAACCGATCGGCATCGGTCCCTATACATCCGGACTTGCCGAGGCGCTGGTCGAGCGCGGGCATCAGGTGCATGTCGTTGCGGGGCAGCCGTACTACCCGGAATGGAAACTCTACCCACGCTTCAAGCGGCGTTGGAAGACGAGCGTGGAGAATGGCGTCAAGGTGCACCGCTGTCCGCATTACATCCCTTCCAACCCGACCGGCGCGCGGCGTATGGCGCACCATGCCAGCTTCGCCAGCAGCGCGTATCCCGCTGCCCGCAAGGCCCGGCGCGAATTGCAGCCGGAGCTTGTCTTCACCGTCGCCCCGTCGATGATTGCCGCGCCGGTTGCCGTCCGCATGGCGAAGCGGGCCAACGTGCCGCTCTGGATGCATGTGCAGGATTTCGAGGTCGGAGCAGCGCTGGCTACCGGCCTCATCGATGCGAACAGCCGGACTGCCGACGCCGCAGCGCGGTTCGAAGACCGGATGCTACATTCTGCCAATCTGGTCACCACGATCAGCGGCCCGATGTGCGACTTGCTCGAAGAAAAAGGCCTGCCGGACGAGCGCATCGCCGAGATGCGGAACTGGGCCAATCACGCCGAGGCTATGGATGGCGCGGATCCGGGCCATTTCCGGCGGGCATGGGGTCTGGAGGACAAGACGGTCGCGCTCTATTCCGGCAACATCGCAAACAAGCAGGGGCTCGACGTCGTCATCGAGGCGGCACGCCAGCTCCACTCGCGCGAGGATATCGCGTTCGTCATTTCCGGCGAAGGGCCGAACCGGGCGAACCTGGAGCGGCTGGCTGACGGCCTGACCAATGTGTTGTTCCGCGATCTGCAGCCCGAAGAACGTATCGGGGACCTCCTGACGCTTGCCGACATTCATCTGCTCCCGCAGCTGCATGACGCCGCCGATCTGGTCCTGCCCAGCAAGCTTGGCAACATGCTGGCGTCCGGCCGGCCAGTCGTGGCGACAGTGCGGTCGGGGACCGGTATCGCGCGCGAGCTCGTGAACTGCGGCATCGTGGTGCCGCCCGAAATGCCCGAAGCCATCGTGTCGGCGATCGAGGCCCTGGCGGCTCACCCCGGCTATCGTCAGACAATGGGCCGCAGCGCCTGCGACCGTGCAGCGCGGGCCTGGTCCAAGACCTCGGTGGTCGACAAGTTCGAAGCCGAGATGGAGCGGCTGCTCGGCTAAATGCCCATGCCCTGCAACACTTGTTCGATGTTCGCGCGATAGGCTGCAAAGTCGCATCTGGCTGCCTCGGCTTTGGCGGCGCGGCGCATCTCTTGCAGTGTTTCCTTGTCGTCGATCAGGGCACCGCATCGCACTCGCAACCGCATGTGTGTCGGGCCGGTCCAGCACGACGCCGCTTTGCGCGCTCGCACCGAGCCCTGCTGCCCTGGTCTGGATGATGGCAAGGCCGGATGCCATGGCCTCGAGCAGAACTACGGCCGAGCCCTCGTTGTAACTCGGAAACACGAAAGCGTGATGCTGGGCCATAATGGCAGGCACTTGTGCCCGAGGCACTGGTCCGGTGAAAGTTACGCGGTCGCGGTATGGGGCAAGAAGACCGTCGTCGACGACGACAGGCCCGACAACCGTCAGGCTCGCCTCCGGACGCGCGGTCAGCATAAAAGCGTCGAGCACGTGCCGGACGCCCTTTCTGCCTGCCACCTGCCCTACGAAGAGAAAACGCACCGGATCGTGCGGTCCGGGTGCGTCCGCCGGGGGATGCGCCCCGAACAGCTCTGCATCGTAGCTGTAGGGTAAGACCGTCAGCTTCTCCTGCAAGCCGTCAACCTGCGAATGCCCGGCAATGGTCTCGGCGACGAACGGGCTGCCACACACGATGCGATCGGCTGCTGCATATTCCAGTTCGTCATGCGCGATGCGCTCTGCACTCCAGGCTGGAGAGCCATCTGCAAACCAGTCCGGCTCTTGCTCGATCAATCGGGCGCGCTGTGCATTCCAGCTGCGGCAGTCGGCCATGGTCCGATCGAGGATCTTTGGACACTGCGCAGTGCGCGCATCGGTGAATGCCGACCAGGACGATCCGTCATAACCCCAAAGAGCGACCTGCTCGTCCTGCGCGATAGCTGCTATTTTCCGGCCAAATGCTTCGTTGAGGCGCGCATCGAGCCTGTGTGCCAACGCCGTCGCGCCGAGCCGGGAGGCCAGCCGTTCGGGCAGTTCGTATCGGGGAAAGGCACGAACCAGCGCAGGATCGAGACGGTTCGATGCAAACCGTGACAGTTCCCTGTCCGCGCGGTCCCGCAGCTTCGCCGGCAAGGCGGACAGCACCCGCCGCGCCGGGCTTTGTGGATGATCGAACAGCCCGGTTGCGAGGAACGACAATTTGTCCAGATCCTGCAACGCCAGCGCGGTCTGGCGGCTGTGCTGCACTCCGGGATGAAAAACGCCGACCTTCATGACCGCCGCGCCTTAGCCCAGCATTCGGGTCAGCAAAAAACTATTTTCCTACTCGCCCACTCATGACTAACCGATCTGGCTCACTCGAAAAGCATGAGGAACCAAATCGATGAGCGACCCGATACCTATCCAGACACCGGGCGGATACGCGCCAGCCTTCGCGGTCGGTGTCGACGACGACTTTGGAAATCTCTCGCTCGTCGCGCGTGGTCGGCCCCTTCCGGTGGAATCACAGCTGCCTCAGGCGCCCGCACCGCTGGAAGGTCAGACCACCGGCCTGTTTGTTGTCGGACCGTTCGAGCCCGCGGCAATGTCCCCTGTCTACTGCACCTTGTCGGGCGATTGGGAGGGCACAGTCACGATCCTGCGATCGACCGATAACGGTGCCACCTTCCACCCGCTGACCTTGGCTGGCAGCGCATGGGGAATCTTTACCGGGAATGTGTGCGAGCCGGTCTGGCAGGAAAGCGAGCAGAGCGCATCGCTCTGGCTGCACTGCACCATCACCGCGGGCAGCATCGCATACAGGCTGGCCCAATGAGCGCGCTTGCCCTGCCCGCCCTGGGCCTTGCCAATCGCGCCATCCAGGCCAGCCCTGCGCTTTTCGGCGATCTTGCCGAAAGGTCGCCCAGCGCCGAGACCGTGCGGCTGGATTCCACCGGCTATGCGCAGCCCGGTGTCGGGGCGGCCAGCTATATCAGCGACGTTATGTGCAACGATGCGCTACTGGCAGCGCATCCGAACTTCGTCTTCCGAACGGCAAACGGACGCATCTTCCGGTTGATGCCCGAAGCGCAGTCCTTTTCCGTCGAGCAAGGCGGTGCAGTCGGTGACGGCACACACAACGACCAGCCGGCCATTCAGGCTGCCATCGACTATGCCGAGGCAGCCGGTGCAGCAGAAGTGCGGTTCGAATCCGCACAATATCGCATCGATTGTCCTGTGCGCACGTCGCCCATGAGCGTGACGCGCGCCGAAGACGGGCATCCCTTGGTCGTTCGCACATCGTTGCGACTCCGCGGCTGTGCAGCGACGCGCAGCGTGTTCGACTTTCGCGCTCTCGATGGAGCCGATCCCGAGACCGACTACCAACTGGTTGCCACCTCGCCGCAGGATGCCACGCTGTCTGTCTGGCGCGGCGGCGGCTTGCTTGTGCAGGGCGATGCGAGCGATCCGGGGGATGCGCCGCGCTCGATAGCGTGCCTCGAACTCGACCGGCTCGTGTTTCAGGGCAACCGCGCGCATACCGGCGCGTATCAATGGCCTGCGGACCCGAATACGGGCGATGGCTGGGACATCTCCGACAAGGGCTTTTGGTCGCAGGACTGCTTCGTGGGCGAAATCGTCTGCCGCGATGTCGACATGGTCGGCTGGAAAGGCGAGATCTTCTTTCTGTCCGGCGCATCCAATGCAGTCGGGCGTCTCGAGCTTCAGCGGTGCCGGTTCAACACTTCAAACGGTGTCGCGCTCAACCCCGGCACCTTGTGCGAGGTTCTCGCCGTCGATTGCGATTTCGGCGATTGCATGCAGGCGCAGGAAGACATCGGCAAGATCCGCGCGGTCTACCGCAATTGCACCTGGCACGATTGCGATACGATGGAACTGGGCAGCGGCACGACCGACGGCGTGTTCCACACGATCGGCTATCCCACGCGCGACACGACGCAGGCCCCGCCGCTGACGCTGCTGGAAGATTGCGAGTTTCGCGACATCCGCTCGATGCGCTTTGGCAGCTGGGTGAAAGGCCGGATCCGTTTGGTGGATGCCAGCCTCTATCTCAACGGCGCCGAAAACTTCGCACTGCGCGATACCGAACTCGAAGTAGATGCCTGGATCGACAGGAAAAACGCGCAGCACGCGCTGGAATTCTATGGCTTGCCGTCGCTCACCGAGCCGGTCCCGAATGCGCCCGACGGCGTCTACAAGCTGCCACCCTCCAACATTCGCATCCGCCTGCGCCATCACCGCACCGCCTTCGCGCAGGAGCAGGGCCATCACTGGATCGGCTGTTTCTGGAACGGCTATATCGATCCCTCGTGCGAGCTTCATATCGAGGGAAAATGCGCAGGGGGCGGAGTCATCGATGGCGGCCCCAATACGGTATCGATGCCGCTGGTCACGCAGGCGCATTACGATCCCACGCTCAGCTACTGGCCGCATGGATGGCAGCAACTGCCAGCCATTTCCGGATCGGGCGAGATCATGCCGAGCGCACCTTTCTCCGTCCTTCGCATGGAGAGCGGGATCATCGCCGACATGACGCTTGCGCGCGTGCCGTCTGGCGGGTTCGACTATGGCTATGTGCAGGGCCAGCGCGTCCGCTTCGTCAAGGATGGCGACACCGGATCGATCCGCTTCACCAAGGGCGCGTCCGACAGTTTCGGCGTCGCGCAGACCCGCGTGCTGGAACTGGCGTATGACTGGATCGAGTTCAGCTACAACCGCGACCGCCAGCGCTGGGAAGAGGAAGGCTTCTTCTCCGCCGCATGATGGCGCCGGTCAGGCGGGAGGGGATTATCCGCCCCTCCCGCTTGCCGGAACCTGCGCCATCGGTAATTGCTGACCCATGGCGATTCTTTCCGACAAATGGATCCGCGATGCGGCCACCAACCGCGCAATGATCGAACCCTTCGTCGAAAGCCAAAGGCGCGACGGGACGATCAGCTACGGCCTCTCCAGCTTCGGCTACGACGCGCGCGTGGCAGACGAATTCAAGATCTTCACCAATATCGACAGCGCGGTGGTCGATCCCAAGGACTTCGCCAGCAACAGTTTCGTCGACAAGCAGACCGACTGCTGCATCATTCCGCCCAACAGCTTCGCGCTCGCCCGCACGGTGGAATACTTCCGCATCCCCGACGATGTGCTGGTCATCTGCCTTGGCAAGAGCACCTATGCGCGCTGCGGGATCATCGTGAATGTCACTCCGCTGGAGCCGGGCTGGGAAGGCCATGTGACGCTGGAGTTTTCGAACACCACACCGCTTCCGGCCAAGATCTACGCCAATGAAGGCGCGTGCCAGTTCCTGTTCCTCAAGGGAAACGAGCGGCCCGAGGTCACCTATGCCGACCGCGCGGGCAAATATATGGGTCAACGCGGAGTTACGCTGCCTAAAATCTGAGCGCCCCTTGCGCTAGGCTCTCCCGACCTGCCATCTGCTCATCCACTAGGAGAGCACCGAACATGGCAGATACCGAATTCGACATCATCATCTACGGCGCGACCGGATATACCGGACGGCTCGTGGCCGAACATTTCGTGCGCGAGTATGGCGTCGTCGGACGACGGTCCGAAATGGGCGATGGCAGGCCGCAGCCAGGACAAGCTCGAAGAGGTGCGCGACGCGATCGGCGCGCCGACCGATACGCCGCTGGTGGTCGCCGATGCCTCCGATCCTGCAGGGCTGGAAGCGATGTGCAAGCGCACGAAAGTCGTGCTGACGACTGTCGGCCCGTACCAGCTTTACGGCGACGATCTGCTGGCCGCCTGCGTCAAGACAGGCACCGACTATGCCGATCTGTGCGGCGAGCCGGCTTGGATGGCGGAAAAGATCGCGCAGCATCACGAGGCCGCCAAGGCCAGCGGGGCGCGCATTTGTTTCTCTTCCGGGTTCGATTCCATTCCCTTCGATCTGGGCGTGCTGATGCTGCAGAAGGAGGCCAAGGAGCGACACGGTTCGCCCGCTCCGCGCGTACGGGGCCGGGTCCGCGCTATGCAGGGGACTTTCTCGGGCGGCACGGCAGCCAGCCTCGGCGCGACGATGAAGGCGGCGATGAAAGACACCAGCGTCATCGGCGTGCTGCGCGATCCCTTCGCGCTGACGCCCGGCTTCGACGGGCCGGACCAGCCTTCTGGTATGCTCCCGCGTTACGAACAGTCGACCGGCAAATGGGCCGCACCCTTCGTGATGGCGCCGATCAACACCAAGAACGTCCACCGCACGAACTTTCTTCGCGGCCACCCCTATGGCGAGGACTTCCGCTATGACGAGATGGTGCTGACCAGCCCGGGCGAAGCGGGCAAGGCTGCCGCGAATGCGATGGTCGAACTGGCCAAGAACCCCTTTGGCGCCAAACCGCCCAAGCCCGGCGAAGGCCCGAGCAAGGAAGAGCGCGAGAACGGCTTTTACGACGTGCTGTTCATCGGCGAATGGCCGGACGGCAAGACGATCCGCTACGGCGTGAAGGGCAAGTTCGATCCCGGCTACGGATCGACCAGCCGCATGCTTGGCGAGACCGGCATGGCCTTGCTGGACAGCGATGCCGAAGGCGGCGTCGGCACGCCCGGATCCTTCCTTGGCGAACACCTGGTCGAGCGCCTGCGCGAGCGTGCGCACCTGACCTTCGAGATCGAAGACTAACCCTGCATTACTCGCAAGGGATGCGGGTCGCGATCGCCTGCCACAGCAGGGTGCGCGACCCGTCTTCTTCCGTGCGGAACGCCGTGCGCGTCCAGCTGTCCGGGCCCGTGCGCTCGAAATAGGCATCGTAGTTCGGCTCGGCTGGATGCTCGGTGCGCATGGTCAGTACGCCATCGACCATCGACACGCGCAGATCGGTGGGCTGCGGGTTCTTGCTGGCCATCCAGCCCACTTTCCAGTCACCTGCATCGGCATCGTAGAAGCGGGTGGTCAAGCCTCGCGTGGTCTCCGGCATCAGGCCGGGATCGACATCGTACCATTCGTCGGCAATCGCCGTCCCGCCGAGGATGTACCGGCCGACCAGACGCGGGCGCGGGCTGTCGATAACCGGACCCCACTCCTCGCCCTGCCAGATACGCCCGACGATAGTGAAATCCCCGATGAGAAAGTCGAACTGGGACAGCTGTGCCGGAGCGTCCGCCGCCGGTTCGCCATAGTCGCAACTCGGCGGCGCAAGGCCGTCGAAGTTTGGAGTATGCGCCTCTTGCGCGAGGCACGGGCTGGCGATCCCAAGGGCCAGAGCCGCTGCAACCGCGCTATTCCGAAAGATCTCCATGAAATTCCCCCGCCGTCTTTCTCGCTCAAGCTGGCCAAGTTGACGCCGGCATGCAGGGTGCGTTCGACGTAGGAGGCTCTGCCATCGACCGAATGCAAAACGCGCATGATGCGGGAGGGGCATCATGCGCGTTCGCGTCGGCCGCAGCCGATGTTCCTTGTGGCCTTACAGGCTCATGCGAACCGCGACGCTGAAATTGCGGCCCGGCAGCGGCACGAAGTCCTTCGTAAAGCTGGAATGGCGGCGGCCTTCCTCGTCGAAGATGTTTTCCGCCTTCAGGATGACGGCCAGCAGCGGATTTTCCGCCAGCGGGCGCCAGATGGCCGAAGCGTTGACGAAGGTGAAGCCATCGGTCGTGGTCTCGAACGGCGCAACATCGGTCTGCTCGTCGAACCACTCGACTTCGCCGCGCAGCGTCAGGTTGCCGGTGTCCGCCTCCAGCGCACCCATTAGGCTGAGCGGCGGGATGCGCGGCACATTGAAGCCATCGTCCAGCTCTGCCTCGATATACTCGCCGCGCAGGTCTGCGGTCAGGTCGAAGCCCGGAGTATCGATGAAGGTCCACGCCACTTGGCCCTCAAGGCCGGTGTAGGTCGCGCCCTGCTGCAAATATTCGAAGACCGGCAGCTCGTCCTCTTCCTCACCCGTTTCGCTAAGGTAGATGTAGTCGTCGAACCACGAGCGGTAGGCGGCGAGCGATACGTCGAGCGGTCCGAGGCTGCCGCGAGCGAACAGCTCGACACCCCAGGCCGTTTCCTTCGCCAGATCGACATCGCCGACTTCGAACTGCTGCGTCGCGATGTGCGGGCCGTTCGAGAATAGCTCTTCAGCGCTCGGTGCGCGCGCCACGCGCGATACATTCACGCCGGCACGGAAGTCCGGGGTTAGCGCGTAGTTCACGCCGACTGCGCCCGAAAACGCGTCGAAGTCACGCTCCACACCCAGCGTGCGCGATTCCACATCGGTCGTCTCGAACCGCAATGCACCTTCCAGCTGCAGCGGACCAAGGCCGTATTCCTGCAGGGCGAAGACGCTCAGCTGTTCGGTGCTGTTCGGCGCCACATAGGCTTCCGCCCCTTCCGCTTCGAAATCGCGGACGTACAGCTGGGTACCGATCGAGCCGCGTAGCGCTCCGTTCGGGTTTTGCAGCAGCTCGGCGCGTGCCTCGATGCCCTCGACATCGAAGACCGTCCCGACCTCGTCGCCTTCGAACTCGGTATGCGTGTAGTCGGAATAGCCGGTGCGCAGTTTCAGCCGCTGGAAGAACCCGTCGCCCAGCAGGATGTCGCCGCGAAAGTCGGCGCGGTACTGGCGCAGACCGATGCTGACGGTCTCGGGACCTTCTTCTTCGTCACCCTCAGCCATGACGAGATCCGGCACTTTCACCAGACCCCCTTCCTCGTCGCCATGTTCATGGTGTGCGCCGGGCAGGATCGGGACGCCGTAGAACGTGTCGTAAACGCCCAAGGCCACGCCGAAGCTGGAGCCGCCCTGGAAGAACGCAAAGCCGCCATTGGCCGCCCATGTCTCGGTGCCGGAATTGAAAATCGAGCCGCGCTGCTCGGCTGCCTCGCGCAGTTCTTCGGCTTCCTCGAGCTCGCCTTCGGCCTCTTCCTCGTCCGCCTCTTCGAGCAGTTCGGCGCGCAAACCTTCGGACAGGACGAAACCGGGCACTTCCAGATCGTCCGTCTCGCGGTACATGCCGTCGAGGTGGAAGACGAAGCTGTCGCCCAGTGGCACGTCTATAGAAGCACCACCTTCGCGAAGGTCGGCCGCCGTGTCGACACGGACCATTGCGTCGATGTGGACGGCTTCGTCCGGCACGCGGCGCGGGATGCGCTTGTCGATAACATTGACCGCGCCCCCGATAGCCTGGCTGCCGTAAAGTAAGACGGCCGGGCCGCGCAGCACTTCGATGGCTTCTGCTGTGAGCGGATCGATGGAGACGGCGTGGTCGTCGGACGTGTTGGACACGTCGATGTTGCCGATGCCGTCGACCAGCACCTTCACGCGCTCGCCGGAAAAGCCGCGCAGGATCGGGCGCGAGGCGCCGGGCGTGAAGCCGGTGGCGGTAACGCCGGGAATTGTCGTGAGCACTTCGCCCAGCTGTCCGGCCATATTCTCGTCCAGCTGTTCGCCGCTGATCACGGTCGCACCGGCCAGCAGGTCGAGTTCGCGCAGGGCCTCTGCGCTGACGACGATCGTCCCGTCCGATCCGATACGGCGATTGTGAAGGTCGTCCTCACCCTCGACCGTGGTCGTTTGCGAATCGACGGTGCGGTCCTGCGCGACCGCCGGCATCGCTGCGGCCATCGCACCAAGGGACAGGTAAACGGCCAGGCCGCGGCGAGCTTGTTTGGTTTGATACAACATATCGCGGTCCGATAGCTTTCTTCTGGTTATGCGCAACCAAAATCGCGACAGACATGCATTTCTGCACGACGAACGGCATAGCGCTGTTGGCGGCAAAACCCGAGCGAAGGACGAATTGTCGTAGAAAATGGAGCGGGCGAGGCGATTCGAACGCCCGACCCCAACCTTGGCAAGGTTGTGCTCTACCCCTGAGCTACGCCCGCTCAAATGCGTATGCCGGGCGCCGAGGCCCGGTAGGGAAGCGCGCAGTTAGCAACGGCGCCCTGCCCCCGCAAGCGAAAAATGCTTAGGCCACACTGGCCGCGAGACAGCCTTGCAGCTACTCTTCACATTCGCGATCAAGCGCCCACATGGGCGGCACGCATTATATACAGGAAAGGCGGTATTCGTGGCGAGCATGGGATTGAGCATCGACGAACAAAAGGCAGTCGAGAAGTTCAAGCAGGACGTCGTCGAACCGTCGATGACGAAGCTCGTCATCCTCGATTTCTTCGCCGAGTGGTGCGGGCCATGCAAGGCGCTGACCCCGATGCTGGAGAAGGTCGCAGCCGAATATGCCGACAAGGGCGTGATGCTGGTAAAGGTCGATGTCGACCAGGACAAATTCATCGCTGCCCAGTTCCAGGTACAGTCGATCCCGACCGTCTATGCCATGTTCCAGGGCCAGCCGGTTGCCGACCTGACGTCTGCGCGCAGCGAAAGCCAATTGAAGCAGACGCTCGACCAGATCCTGTCGCAGCTGCCAGTCGGTGGCGATGCAGGCGGCGCTGATGCACAGGCCGCGCAGCAGGTCGAACAATTCATCGCCATGGGGGAGCAGGTGCTGACCGATGGCGATGCAGAGCGGGCAGTAGGCATCTTCTCGCAAGTGGTGGACATGGCACCCGACAATGCGACCGCGCAGGCCGGGCTTGATTCGCGCGTTGGCCCAGGCCGACCGCGTGCCCGATGCTCAGGCCGCGCTCGATGCGGCGATGATGAACCCTGCGCTGGCCGACGATCCGCAGCTGGCCAATGCCAAGGCGGCGGTGGAGCTGGCCGGAAACAAGGTCGACGACAGCGAACTAGCGGCTCTGCGCGACATGGCGCAAGGCAACCCCGCAGACATGGACGCGCGGCTTGCCTATGCCGAAGCAGCCTTCGCGGCTGGCGAGCACGATGCCGCTGCCGACGAGCTGCTCGGCATGGTCGAGGCGGACCGCGAGTGGAACGAAGGCGCAGCGCGCTCCAAACTGCTCGACATCTTCGAGCGCCGTCGGTCTCGAGGACCCATGGGTGGTAAGCCACGCGCCGCCGGTTGTCGAAGATCCTTTTCGGATGAGCGAAGCGACGTCGCCTTTCCATCTTTCCGCTGCCCGGAGCGATCCTGTTTCCCGGGCTGCAATTACCGCTGCACATCTTCGAACCGCGCTATCGCGAACTGGTCGGTAGCGCGCTTGCCAAGGACCGCCTGATCGGCATGGTCCAGCCGCAGCGCAGCGGCGAGGGCTCGGTGCTCTATGACATCGGCTGCCTCGGTCGGATCGGCGATGTCGAGGCGATGGAGGACGGACGCTACAACATCGTGCTGGAAGGCGAGCAACGCTTCCGCATCCTGCGCGAACTGGAGGTCACGACCGCCTTTCGCCAGGTCGAGGCAGAAGCTGATCGACGACCCGAAGGACGAGGTACTCGCCAGCGTCGAACGTGCCGGCTTCGAATTCGAAGCCAGGCGTTTTGCCGCGATGCAGGGCTACTCGGTCGACTGGGATTCGGTCGAACGGCTGGACGACGAGACGCTCATCAACGGCGTCGCCCAGATCGCGCCCTTCGACAGCGCCGCCAAGCAGGCTCTGTTGGAGGCGAATACGCTATCCGAGCGGTGCGAACTGATGATCCAGCTCATGCAATTCTTCGCCCTGCGCGACGATGGCGACGAGATCGTTACGTTGCAGTAACAGTCCGCAGATCGGCTGCTGGTTGCCGCAGGTCTAGCGAGGACGAAACCGCGGATGCGGCTTAGAAATACGAAAACCTAAATCCCGAAACTGCCGCGCAGGCCGTCGATCACGTATTGCGCAGCCAGTGCCGCCAGCAAGCACGCCGAGGATGCGAGTGATGGCCGCTTCCACCTTGTCGCCGAACAGCTGCATTAACGGTCCCGCAACCATCAGTGCCAGCATGGTTAGCAGCAGCACAGCCGCCAGCGCGCCCAGCACGACAAGGCTTTGCTCCAGCCCGCTGGCCTCGTTCATCAGCAGCATGATCGCCGCGATTGCGCCCGGGCCTGCCAGCATCGGGATGGCCATGGGAAAGATCGACACGTCCTCCACTTCCGGCGTGGCGGCGACTTTCTCGGTGCGTTCCTCGCGGCGCTGGGTGCGCTTTTCGAAGACCATTTCGAAAGCGATCCAGAACAGCATCAACCCGCCGGCAATGCGAAAGCTGTCGAGGTCGATATGCAGCGCCCCCAGCAATTGTTCGCCGAACAGCGCGAAGACCAGCAGGATGACACCCGCAATCAAGGTCGCTCGGATGGCCATGCTGCGCATTTGTGCCGCGGTCGCGCCCTTGGTCAGCCCGGCGTAGATCGGTGCACAGCCGGGCGGGTCGATCACCACGAACAGGGTGATGAAGGCGGAGAGGAAAAGCTGGGTCACGATGCGTCCCCGTTCGCAGCCCAGCGTCGTTCATACGCGCGCGTCCAGCCGTCTTGCGTCCAGGCGTCCAGTTCGATCGATTCTCGCGCCGTCCACAAAAGCCCATCGCCATACCAGCGTGCCGTCGGGCGATCGCGTCTCGGTGTATGGTGCGCCTGCCGGAGCAAGAGCGGTCGGCTGATTTCGGCAGTCGGAAACATGGCCTTTGACGGATCGCAGAGCACTGACCACGATCGTGTCGGGACGCTCGACCGGTTCTTCTCGCGGCGCGGGCTGCGGATCGTCGAGCGATGCGGCATTGTGCAGCCATGTGTATTCACCCAAGGCCCGGCTCGACCGCCATGTCGTGACGTAATCGCCCACGAGCCCCTCGGCGTTCGCAAAGCGGCCTTCGCTGACGCCGAAGCGGCCATCGCAGCTCAGCCAGACGGTCTTGCGGATTCCAAGGCGCCAACCGCCCGATCGTCAGCCATGGAGCTCAATTCGGTTGCGCGAAGCACACCCGCGCGGGACAAGACCAGCGCATCTGCGGCATGCGAATTCGGCGCTGGCCCGAAGCTGTCCGATCTCGCCAGAGCGCTGCAACATTGCGATCTCGCGTGCGACGATGTGGCTTGGTTGCGCCTGTCCCGGCCCTTCGAGCGACGCGCGCTTGAAGCTGGGCTTCGGTCCGCCTTGCTGCATGCAGGCGGAGATCAGAACCGACGCGATCAGGACAGTCAGGGCGCGCCGCATCACAGGCCCTCGGGCACGTCCAGGTCAGCGTTGCGATGAGCAGCAACCAGCGTGTTACGCAGCAGCACAGCGATGGTCATCGGACCGACCCCGCCAGGCACAGGCGTAATGGCGGCGGCGACGTCCTGCGCTCCGGCATAGTCGACGTCGCCGACGAGCTTGCCCTTTTCCTCGCCCTCAGCGGGCGGCAGGCGGTTGATGCCGACATCGATCACCGTCGCGCCCTCTTTCAGCCATTCGGCCTTGACCATCTCGGCACGCCCGACGGCGGCCACCACGATGTCCGCGCGCTTCACGACGCTGGGCAAGTTCTTCGTCCGGCTGTGCGCGATGGTGACGGTGGCATTTGCATCGAGCAGCAGCTGCGCCATCGGCTTGCCGACGATGTTCGAGCGGCCCACGACGACCGCCTCCAGCCCGGACAGATCGCCCAGCCGATCCGTCAGCAGCATCATGCAGCCCAGCGGCGTGCAGGGCACGAAACCGCTCTGCCCGACAGCAAGGCGGCCTGCATTGGTGACATGAAACCCGTCGACGTCCTTGTCGGGGCTGATCGCGGCGATGACCGCCTGTTCGTCCATGTGATCGGGCAGCGGCAATTGCACGAGGATGCCGTCGACTGCCTCGTCCGCGTTTAGCTGCTCGACCAGCGCGAGCAGGTCCGCCTCCGCAGTATCGGCGGGAAGGCGATGTTCGAAGCTTTCCATGCTCGCAGCGACCGTCGCCTTGTGCTTGGACCGCACATAGACCTGGCTCGCCGGGTCTTCGCCGACCAGCACCACGGCCAGCCCGGCACTTGCCGACCGGCGGCCTTCTCGAAAGCCGCGGCATGCTCGCCCACCCGTTCGCGCAGGCGAGCCGCGAACGCTTTTCCGTCGATCCGTTCGGCGGTCATGCGGCGAAAATGATGTTTTCCAGCACGATCAGGATGATCTGTAGCAGGATGATGAGTACCAGTGGCGAGAAATCGATTGCGCCGGTGTTCGGCATCAATCTGCGTATCGGCCGCAGCACGGGCTCGAGCAGCGTGTTGATGCCGTCATAAAAGCTCGTGAGAAATGGATTTGGCCGCACGACGTTGAAGGCGAACAGCAGGCCGATGATGAACTGGATGATGATCAGCATCACGAAGATGGACGTGATCATCTGGATGATCTGGTAGATGGTCAAAAGCACTTGGGTTCAAGCTCCGGCTAGCCTTGGGAATACGCGTGTGAAGCGAGCCTAGGCGCCCTTACAAGAGCCGCAGGCGCGCCGCCACCCCCTACCTTGCGCTGATCAGCGTGCCGGCCCCGCGCGCGGTGAAGAATTCCAGCAGCATCGCATGCGGCACGCGCCCATCGAGCACGACGGCCGCCTCGCACCCTGCCTCGACGGCGCTGACGCAGGTTTCGAGCTTGGGTATCATCCCGCCGGTTATCGTGCCCTCGTCCCGCAGTCCGGGCGATGTCGGCAGGGCAAAAGGTCGGTCAGCAGCTCGCCCTCCTTGTCCAGCACGCCTTCCACATCGGTCAGCAGCAACAGCCTCGCCGAGCCCAAAGCCGCTGCCAGCGCGCCTGCCATGGTGTCGGCATTGATGTTGTAGGTGTTGCCGTCATATCCGCTGCAATCGGAGCGATGACCGGCATCATACCTGCCGCGCGAGCCGTCTCGATGATCGTCGTATCGACATGCGCCGGCTCGCCCACGAAGCCCAGGTCCAGCACCTGCTCGATATTGCTTTCCGGGTCGCGCGTGGTGCGCTCCAGCTTGCGGGCCGTGACCAGCCCGCCGTCCTTGCCCGACAGGCCCACGGCCTTGCCGCCTGCCGCGCGCGATCGAGCCCGACGATCGATTTGTTGATCGCGCCCGACAGGACCATTTCGGCGACCTCCGCCGTCGCCTTGTCGGTCACGCGCAAGCCGTCGACGAAGCGGGTCTCCACGCCCAGCTTTTCCAGCATCGCGCCGATTTGCGGGCCGCCGCCATGCACCACCACCGGATTGATGCCGACCGCCTTCAGCAGCACCACGTCCTGCGCAAACTCGCGCGCCGCCGTCTCGTCGCCCATCGCGTTGCCGCCGTATTTCACGACAAAGCTGCGCCCGGCATAGCGCTGGAAATAGGGCAGCGCCTCGATCAGCGTTTGCGCCTTGGCGCTGGCTTTGGTCAGGTCCATGTCTCGGGTGCCTTCTGGGATTTGCTCAGCGGGCGATAGCGCCCCGTGTCACACTGCGCTAGGCATGGCGCATGACCAGACTGCTAGCTCTCCCGCTCCTCCTTCTCCTCGCCGCGTGTGCCAGCACGCCGCCGCTGGACCGCGCCTCCTTCCTTGACGCGCTCACCTCGCATTGCGGCATGGCTTATGAAGGCCGGCTGGTGAGCGAGGACCCGCGCGATGCCGACTGGCAGGGCAAGCGCATGATCGCGCATTGGGCCTCATGCGAGGACGGCGCGCCGGTCGCAATCGCCCTGCATATGGAGGACGCCGAGGCGCCCGGCGGCTGGGACCGGAGCCGCACCTGGCTGATCGAGGACCCGCAGCAAGTCCTCGCCTTGAATTCCGCGGTAGAGGGCCCGCTCGTCTTGCGCCACGACCATCGCCATGCCGACGGCAAGCCGGACGAGGTGACCATGTACGGCGGAACCGCGCAGGCCGGCGGAAGCACGCTGACAGGCGCAATCGACTTCCCCGTCGACCCCGCGACTATCGCCCTGTTCGAGCGCGAGGGGCTCGATGCCTCGACCACCAATGTCTGGCGGATCGAGGTCGACCCGGCCGGCATGCCAGACGCGCGCTTCGCCTACCAGCTGACCCGCGCGAACGACCCCACCCGCATCTTCCGTGTGGAGTTCGACCTGAGCACTCCTGTCCCGGCGCCGCCGCCCGCATGGGGACACGAATAGGCGTGTTGGACAATTCTAGGACCGGCGCGAGGGCCAGTCCTACAGCTTGAACACATGGAACACGGTCCAGGGCGAAAAAAGCCGTCCACGCAAAACGGCCCGCAATCCGCTGAGGGACACGGGCCGTTTTTATGTGCGTCATGGCGTGTACAATGCCGCCGCACACCCGGGTAGGAAAGCGGCGATCTAGTCTTCGACCATGCGCCCGCCGGCGATGCCGAAACCCGGTACGGCCTCATCCTCGGCATAGCCTGAGTGATACATGTCGAGGAACACTTCGCTCGACGCCGGCTCGCTGCCCCTCGCATTTCACCCAATAGCTATCGACGATGTTGTCATAGGGCGACATGCCTGCCGAGCCGATGCGCCCGAATGTCGGCGTGCTGAGATCGCTGCAGCGCAGGCGCGCCAGATAGGCACGCTGGCCACGCGGGCCGGAGGCGCGCACCGGGTTTTCCTTTGATCCGAGCGGATAGGCCGACGCCGCCTCGATCGCCGCTGCCAGATCATCGCCCTGCATCTGCGACTTGTTTGCCATCATCCGCGTAAGCGCTGCGCTCAGATCATCGTCGCTCATGCCTGCGCTGTCCGGCTGGCTGGTCGCGCATCCCGCCAGAAGCATGGCCGCAGCCGCTGTTCCCATTATTCGCATCTCGAAGTCCCCCGTCCCGTTCTGAACCGGGGGATTACAGGCGCACACGCTCCCTGCCAAGCGCCGAGTGGAGCGATTGCGCTGACTGGCCAGACCGCTATGTCGGCTGCCGGATCATGGCAAAACCGGCACGATTTGGAGGCAGGCGCAGGCAGCGACCCAGTGTGTGGCGCACGGCGAAGTGGTACCTGCTGCTTGGCGGTCTGCTGGGCGCGTGGTTGGTGCTGAAGGATCGCCTCTACCCGCCCGAGCCGCAGGACACGGTCTCCCTGAGCTTTCGCCTGTGCGGAGAAGCCGGGCGCGGGCCGTGCGTGATCGACGGCGACACGCTCGCCATAGGCCAGCGCCGCATCCGCCTCACCGGCTACGATGCGCCGGAGCTGAACGGGGCCTGCGCGGCGGAAGTGGCGAAGGCGCAAGAGGCGCGCACGGCCTTGCGAGACTGGCTGGCCAAGGGCGACTTCACCTGGACCGGCGGCGAAGAGCCTCCGCGCGACCAATACGGCCGGGAGTTACGCGAAGCGCGGCGGGGGGCCGATGCGCTGGCGGATGCGATGGTCGAGGCGGGGCTGGCCGAGGGGAGTGGATGGGGTGTTGGGGAGAGGGAGTGGTGTTGAGGTGTTCTTGCTTTTCGCACCGACCTCCGTCGGTGCGTCCTCGCTAGACGTGCGGCAAGCCGCACCCGCTGCGGGCGGGCTTGCAGGTGACCTTTGGCCAGCTGCGTCTTCGACTTCGCTTCCGCCCTTGCGGTCGGCTGGCCGCCGACGGATCATCGCCAGACGGCAAGACCCGCTCTTGGTCGTGGCAGCCAAAGCGCGACTGCGCGTCGCCGCTACTGCGGCGTAGCCAAGTGAGCGGACGCGAACGCCGGCGCTTGAGGCGCAACAAAAAACTTCTCTCCACCCGCGCCGAGGTCAGTTGCTGCTGGAATCTACCAGAAGAACACGAGGAAAAACGCCGCGAATGGGAGAGTGATGATAAGAGGCTTGAACCAGCCGCTATCGATGACACGGTGCGTTGGCGAAAGGCGCGACCCACTGTCCGTGTAGATCGTATCTCCGATCTTCCGTGGCTTCTTCGGATTAAGGTCGGTGACATTCGTCATGCCCGGCGGAGCTAAACCTTCGCGGTTTACGCTCATTTAACGCTTGAAGCACGGCAAGTGTACCATCCCAAGCAGGGAAGTGGAACTGCTCGAGAAACTCGGGCGGAACGACCCGCGCCCCTGCGGTTCGGGAGCGAGATTTCAAGCGCTGCTGCATGAAGCGGGCCGCTATGACGGCGCCGAACGGCGGGACTACTGGCGGTGAGAAAAGCGGGCGGGGTGAGAGCCTCGCCTGCTGAATTAGGTATACTGCCGCCAGAAATCCTGGAGCGAGTACAGTGGAAGATTCTATTCAGCGACCTTTTGGTGGGTCTTTGACAAATTGATCATCCGATCCAATGCCTTCGGGCTATATCGTTTATGAGTTTGCTTGCCCATCTTGTACTCTTTGTACATCTCCGGGTCATCCTTAAGACTGATATCGGCAATCATGCCTAGTACATCATTGCGATTGAGTGCAGGATATTTGGATTGGATTTTCGCGAGCATCTTATTGAAATACAGAGAGTAGTAACTGAGATCGTTGATTTTCCGTACACCGACGACAGCGGCGCCCGGTGTACCCTCAGGCACTAGAGTAACCGCACCCTCGTCATCTGCGTCACTCTTCGCAATTCTAAGAACGAGTCCTCGATCAATTCCATCAGGGTCTATCCGCAAAGATTTCACCCCGGGAAAAATCTTGGTCCAACTGTCGCCATCTGAAATTTTTTCCGCGAGAGTATCGAGCTCTTTTTCGGTATGGTGTCGGCCACTTCCGCTAAGGGATCGCTCTAGAACAGCCATCGCTCGAATTTTTGCCTTTGCGTCCAATCGTTTTCGCGAACCGGGCGCCAGCATCTCTCGAAGCTGCTCGAATTCATCGTCAAGCATGCCTGCGAAGCTATCCGGCATAGCGCTTGAAACAAGACTGAGGCGATCAGGCACCTCACCTGCTTTCTGATTGCCAAACTCATCGCCGACCAATTTTCTAAAGATCGTAATGCCTGACTGTGCATAAATGTACAGCTGGCCTTCGGACACATCGACAATGTAATGTTGAGCAGCGTCCCGAAGCAGATTGAGATTCTGGACTGAAATCGCTTCCTCTTCTGTTATGCAACGAAATTCTTCGTTCGAGACGCAACGCCTCAACGCTTCGGAGGAACCGATCGTAAGCTCGTTCTCGCGGTCTGAGGAAATCTTCCCGCCGCGTTCAACGATAATAGCCTTCATTAAAAGTTCGAAGGCCCTATCTAAAAATATGAGGACGGCCTCGTTCCGCCCTCTCTCCCACAAGCGATTGTAGTGGTCAGCGGCGACAACCGCGGAATCCAGAGCCTTCTCTAGAAGCTGCCGCGCCTCTCGCTTCATAGCCTAATCTGCGAACCGAACGTTTCCACCGCCGGCAGCAGCTAATCTCCAAAGATCGTTAGCAGACCGATTTCCGATATTGCGAAATGTCAGCCGCGCACCACTCCCACTCGCTGCGGCAGCGAGACGCCACAATTGATCTGTGGTGTAGCGGCTAGCGTCAAACTCTAGTCCGCCACCCGCCGCAACAATCCTCCAGAGGTCATCGATTGGGCGCCCAGCAAGCATTCGTTACTACTCCGCCGCGACTGCCCCTTCGCCGTCTTCGAACAGGCCCGGGCCGTCGTCCTCGCCCGCGTCTTCCTCGTTCGCAGCCTTGGCGTTCTGGCGCTTGTCGAAGCTCGACCACACCGTGTTCCAATCGCCCTTGGTGGCGCCCTTGGAATATTCGGTGGCGCGCTGTTCGAAGAAGTTGGCGTGCTCCACACCGTTGAGCAGCGGGGCGAGCCAGGGCAGCGGGTGGTCGTCGATCATGTAGATCGGGTCGAGGTTGAGCTGGCCCAGCCGCCAGTCGGCGATGTAGCGGATGTATTTCTTGATGTCCTTGGGCGTCATGCCGTGGACCGGACCCATCTCGAAGGCGAGGTCGATGAAGTTGTCTTCCAGCCGCACCGTCTTCTGGCAGATGTCGATGATGTCTTCCTTGACGGCCTTGGTCAGGCAGTCCCGCTCGCGCACGAATTCGTGGAACATGCGGATGATGCCTTCGCAGTGCAGACTTTCATCGCGCACCGACCAGCTCACGATCTGGCCCATGCCCTTCATCTTGTTGAAGCGCGGGAAGTTCATCAGCATGGCAAAGCTGGCGAACAGCTGCATGCCTTCGGTAAACGCGCCGAACATGGCGAGCGTGCGGGCGATATCTTCATCGTTGTCGACGCCGAACTGCTGCATGTAATTGTGCTTGTCGGCCATTTCCTCGTAATCGAGGAAGGCGGAATATTCGCTTTCCGGCATGCCGATCGTGTCGAGCAGGTGGCTGTAGGCCGCGATGTGCACCGTCTCCATGTTGGAGAAGGCGGTCAGCATCATCTTCACTTCGGTCGGCTTGAACACGCGGCCGTATTTGTCGTGGTAGCAATCCTGCACCTCGACATCGGCCTGGGTAAAGAAGCGGAAGATCTGCGTGAGCAGGTTGCGCTCGTGCTCGGACAGTTTCTGCGCCCAGTCGCGGCAGTCTTCGCCCAGCGGCACTTCTTCGGGCATCCAGTGGATCTGTTGCTGGCGTTTCCAGAACTCGTACGCCCAGGGGTATTCGAAGGGCTTGTAGGTCTTACGGGCTTCCAGCAACGACATCTTGTGTATCTCCGGCGAAGGGTGAGCGACTCACTATAGGCATATTTTGAAGAGAAACGACCGCTAATCAATTCGCGGGAGGGGAAATATCTGGGGAGGAACCGACACGCGGTCTGAAAGTTTCGCTCCGCCCGTCCGTCGGCGCTTCAGTAGGTACGCAATGGCGCTTGATTTTTCGCGCTGGTCCACTTGCGCGCCAGATCGGTAAAACGCTGCTCGTAGTAGAAAGTGGAGACATGCGCCGCCGCCCAGGTTGCCGCTGCAAGCAAGGGGCGCTTCAGGTATTTTTCGGTCGTGTCCCCGCTGCCCAGCCAGGTGGCCGCGAACATCATGTGGAACACGTAGAGCGCATAGCTGATCTGCGCGATGTAGCGCGCCGGTGCCGAGGACAGGATCAGGTCGAGCCAGCGCGGCAGGTTATAAAGCGATGCCCCCACCATCAGCGCAACGGCATAGGGCCGCGCATAGGCGAGCGGGGTCCACAGGAAATAGGTGCACACGAGGGCGAGCACGACCGCCGGCCAGAGCGGGACACGCCTCAGCACCGCGACCGCCCTGGTGCCCAGCATGCCATGATAAACGAGAGCCAGGATGCACCCGGCCAGGATCTCATCCAGACGATGCCATGTGTGGATGCTGATCGTCTTCCCATCGATGATGCGCAGCGCCGTCACGCCGAGGGCCAGCACAGGAAACAGGTACAGACCCTTGCGGCCCAGCGCCCAGACCAGCGCCGCAACGAGCACATAGAACTGCATCTCCACACACAGGCTCCACAGATGATCTCCTCCGAGGAAGAGCTGGGTCGGTGGCAGATTGGCGAAGAACGCTAGGTTGGCGACGAGTTGGGTCGCGGGGTCCCCTGCTCCGCCCTGAGCGATGCTGAAGGCAAACAGGACGATCATCGCTGCCCAGGCGAGTGGCAGGATCCGCATGACGCGGCGGATCATGAACGGTCCCGGCTCCGGGCGCTTGATCATAAATCCTGTGATGAGAAAGCCGGACAGTGTGAAAAACAACGCCATGCCAAAGGCGCCGGCCGCGTTGTTGCTTTCGGGGACGAGCGCGTTGAGCGGCAACCAGTGACCAGCGATCACGGCCAGGATCGACAAGGCCCGCCAGCCATCGAGCACGGATAGATGCGCGCTCGGGGTTTGAACGGCTTGAGTCGTGCTGTCGGCCATGCCTGCTGCGATGCCAAATCCGCAGCGCTCTGGAAACCCGTTTGCGAATAGTGTCCTAACATGCACCACAAGCACGACGAGCGGCGGAACGCTGCGGCGGGCTCACCCGTTGATCTCCTGAAAAAGGAGACTCCCCATGGGCGAATATGCACCCGAAGATCAGCGCACGGTCCACAAGAACGCCGGACCGCAGGACTCGATCAGCAACTGGCACGGCATCGAAAAGACCGAGCGCGAGCGCCAGCACGAGCAATATGAAGACGGCACGATCGGCGGTCAGCCGGGCGACCAGCAGCAGGCGCTCGACGCACAGGTCGGCGGCCCGCGTCCCGAATACGACCAGTATGAACTGAACCAGTCGGGCAACATCAACGCGCAGTCCGAGGCACAGTCCTTCGACAGCTCGCCCGATGCCGATGCGCAGTTCGAACAGCAGGGCGACATGCCGAGCTCGCCGCAGGAAGAGCGCATCGATGCCGAGCGCGCCATTCCGGGCGAGATTTCCGAGGAGCTCGACGAACGTCTGGCCGCGGATGCGAACAGGCCGCTGGGCAAGAGCTGACACCAAGTTTCACAGTACGGGGCTAAAGCGGACTTGTTCGGTTTTCCCCTTTTGCGGGCAAGTCTCGCGAAACCCCGGCGCTCCGTCTCTCGTAGGCGGGGCGTCATTTTTCGACCCTAGCGGTTGGTCTTTGACCTCATTCGCACCCATTGCTTGAGGGCGGTATTGCGCGTCATGGTGGTCCAAGGCGTCTTCGCGCGATGGCACGAACAACCGATGCGCTGATTGCGGAGATATGCGAGGCCTTTCCGGCCAAGCGCACCCAAGTTTTCGATCCGCTGGTCAACTCCCGGCAGGGCGACGAGCCCTATGACACGGAGTTGGCCTTCGCCGACAAGGACGACTGGACTTCGCTCGATGGCGAGTGGATCGACCAGGCCGCCGACGGCTGGGCGACCGCGCTCTCTTTCCTTTCGGACGAGGCCGCGTGTTTTTACCTCCCGGCATGGCTGGTCGCAGACCTGCGCGGGCAGTTGCGGACCAGCGACCCCGTTTTCCACCTCACCCACGGCTTTACTCTCTTCACGCAAGGCGCGCGCATCTGGCCGCGTAAGGAGGCGACCTGGACCGACTATTCGACCCGGCGCTGGTCGCATCTCACGCCAACTCAGTCGCTTGCCGTGACACATTACCTCGAGTGGCGGCGAGAGCATGATACAGACGATCTGGACCAAGGCATCGAGGACGCGCTGGCATTCTATTGGTATCGTCGCACGGGGCCCGATTAGCGCCCTTTCCGGCCCGACTCTCCGATCCGTGCACCAGTCCCGACGAAGCGTGGACCGATGCCTCGCCTCGCCCGTTGACTAAGCATAACCAATTCGAAACAAAGGGTTTTACATGTTTGAGAAACTACGCATCAAGGAACATATGGAAGTCACGGACTGCAAGGGCCAGCATGTCGGCATCGTCGATCATGTCGATGGTGACAGCATCAAGCTGACCAAGACCGACAGCGCCGACGGCATGCACCACTTCCTCCAGATGAGCGACGTCGACAAGATTGCCGACAACCGCGTGTATCTGAAGGAAGGCGCGAAGATGCCGAATATCGAGCCGGTCAACGCATAAACCGGAAGACACGATAGAAGACAAGAAAGCCCCGCGCTCCGATCATGGAGTGCGGGGCTTCTTTTGTCGGGGCTACAAAAAGCCTCACTGGCAGGCGAGGCATTCCTCGTAATCGGTCTGCTCTGCGGCCAGCTCGTATTTCGCCGCATCGGCGGTATTGTCCGCCTCCACGCCGCCGGCGAAGCCTGCGCGCTGCACGCTCTTGGAGCGGAGATAGTAGAGCGACTTGATGCCCTTCTCCCACGCCTGGAAGTGCAGCATCATCAGGTCCCACTTGTCGACATCGGCCGGGATGAACAGGTTCAGCGACTGCGCCTGGTCGATATAGGGCGCGCGGTCGGCTGCGAATTCGAGCAGCCAGCGCTGGTCGATTTCGAAGCTGGTCTTGTAAGTCGCCTTTTCTTCCGGCGTCAGGAAATCGAGGTGCTGGACGCTGCCGCCCTTCTCCAGGATCGAATTCCAGATCGCGGTTGAGTTCTTGCTCTTCTTGTCGAGCAGCTTTTCCAGATACGGGTTCTTCACGATGAAGCTGCCCGACAGCGTCTTGTGCGTGTAGATGTTGGCCGGGATCGGCTCGATACACGCGCTGGTGCCGCCGCAGATGATGCTGATCGACGCGGTCGGCGCGATCGCCATCTTGCAGCTGAAGCGCTCCATCGCGCCCATTTCTTCGGCGTCGGGACACGCGCCGCGTTCCTTGGCGAGCATCATCGAGGCTTCGGACGCCTTGGAATTGACGTGCTTGAACATCTTCAGGTTCCAGACCTTGGCCATCGGGGATTCAAAGCCGATGCCCTTCTGCTGGAGGAAGGAGTGGAAGCCCATGACGCCCAGCCCGACGCTGCGTTCGCGCATGGCGGAATATTTCGCGCGGGCCATCTCTTCGGGCGCGCGGTCGATATAGTCCTGCAGGACGTTGTCGAGGAAGCGCATGACGTCCTCGATGAATTGCTTCTCGCCGTTCCATTCGTCCCACTTCTCGATGTTGAGCGAGGACAGGCAGCACACCGCCGTGCGGTCGTTGCCCAAATGGTCGATGCCGGTCGGCAGCGTGATCTCGGCGCACAGGTTCGAGGTCGAGACCTTGAGGCCCAGATCGCGGTGATGCTTGGGCATCATGCGGTTCACCGTGTCGGAGAACACGATGTAAGGCTCGCCCGTGGCGAGGCGGGTTTCAACGAGCTTCTGGAACAGGCCGCGCGCATCGACCGTCTTGCGGACCGATCCGTCCTTCGGGCTGACGAGGTCGAATTCGGCGCCTTCGCGCACCGCTTCCATGAAGGCATCGGTGACCAGCACGCCGTGGTGCAGGTTCAGGGCCTTGCGGTTGAAGTCGCCGCTGGGCTTGCGGATTTCGAGGAATTCCTCGATTTCCGGGTGGTTGACGTCGAGATAGCAGGCGGCCGATCCGCGGCGCAGCGAACCCTGGCTGATCGCCAGCGTCAGGCTGTCCATCACGCGCACGAAGGGAATGATGCCGCTGGTCTTGCCGTTCAGGCCGACCGGCTCGCCGATGCCGCGCACATTGCCCCAATAGGTACCGATGCCGCCGCCCTTGGATGCGAGCCAGACATTCTCGTTCCACGTGCCGACGATGCCGTCGAGGCTGTCGGACACGGAGTTGAGGTAGCAGGAGATCGGCAGGCCGCGCGTGGTGCCGCCGTTCGACAGAACGGGCGTTGCAGGCATGAACCACAGCTTGGAGATGTAGTCGTACAGGCGCTGCGCATGCTCGGCATCGTCGGCGAAATAGTCGGCGACGCGGGCGAACAGGTCCTGATAGCTTTCGCCCGGCAGCAGGTAGCGATCTTCGAGCGTTTCCTTGCCGAACTCGGTCAGCAGTTCGTCGCGGCTTTCGTCCGTCTTCACATCGAAGCGACGGTCGAGCACCTTCTTGTTCTCGTCGGAAGACGTAGCGGCCTTGGCGACCTGCGCCATGGCACCGGCCATCGCTTCGCCGGCCTTTTCGGTGACGACGTCCTTGGCGGGCGATGCGGCAGCGTCTGCCGTATCGTTGGGGGCGTCCTGCGTTTCCAGATCCAGTCCCATCGCCGCTTCGTCTCCGCTTCTAAAATCCATCATGTCCCACCGTGTTCGTGTTAAAAACGGCGGCCTTGTGCGCGTCCGCCGTTCCCCATGTGTTCGAGTCGGCGAGCAGTCCTGCCCACCTAGCATCGATCGGCCGGGAAGTTCGCGAAAACTTCTCCAACAGTTCTCCACAGACCGCCGCAATTCCGCTTGGTTCCCACGATCGGACCAAGGCTGTTATCGCAAGGTCTAGTAGGTACCCCCCAGCACCCGACCACTAGATACTGAATCAGAGTGAGGTTCGGCGCAAGAGGGTAAATGCAATCTTCACCCCGCGAATCGTGCTTGCCTGCCGCTTTGCGGATTGCTGCACCGCAGCGACGCGTGGACCAAGCTGGGGTCGTGAAATGCGCAAGCCCGAATGTGCCCGGATGCAGAAATTTTTATTTATGCACAGGGCAAAATCGACGGATTTGACGGCTTGATTTTTCCTGCCGCGAAACAGCCAAGAACCCTCTCGTGGCCAACCCCCTGTTTCACATCGAATTTGTGCTCTTGGCGTGACCCGCGATGGCATCGGCAAGCTCGTCGACCAGGTCTAGCGGCAGGTCGTGGCCCCAGCCGGGAATCGTTTTCAGTTGAGCATCCGGGATGCATGCAGCCGTGTCCCGGCCTCCTTCGCACGGCACCAGCGGATCGTCCTCGCCATGCAGGACGAGCGTCGGCACGGTGATGGAACGCAGCATGTCGCGCCGGTCGCCGTCGGCGATGATGGCGGACAAGTGCCGCGTGCCGCCTTCGGGATAGTAGCTGCGCTGCACACCGCCGCGCGCCCGCTCGCGCATCCGCTCCTCGGTCGAAGGGTAGCCGGGCGAGCCGATTGTGCGCGCCAGCATGACGCCGTGCTCGACCAATGCCTCTTCGTCCTCGCTGTCGGGACGGGTGATGAGCGCGGACAAGGCCTCCTTGCGCGCAGGCGGCAGTTTCGGATTGCCGGTGGTGGAGAAGATCTGCGTGAAGCTAAGGCAGCGCTCGGAATACTTGGCCGCCACATGCTGCGCGATCATGCCGCCCATGCTGGCGCCCACGATATGCGCGCGCTCGATTTCCAGCGCGTCGAGCAGGCCGATGCCGTCGGCAGCCATGTCGGCCAGCGTGTAGGGCACGCGCGGTGTGACACCGATCTTGTTGAGCAACGTCATCTTGACGAGGCCCGGCGCCTTCACCCCGTCGAACTTGTGACTGAGCCCGACATCGCGATTGTCGTAGCGCACAACATAGAAATTGCGCGCTACAAGCTCGTCCACCAGCTCGTCCGGCCACAAGGTCAACTGCGCGCCGAACCCCATGATGAGCAACATGGCCGGGTTGGCCGGGTCGCCATGTGTTTCGTAATGCAGTTCAATGTTATTGGCGATCGTCTTGGGCATGACGTCCCTTTCATGGGTTCCAGCGTGCAGTCAGGGTATCAGAACGGTGTCCCGCGCCTTCTCGTCCGTTTCCGGGTAGTCCAGCGTGAAGTGCAGCCCGCGGCTTTCGTGCCTCCGCAAGGCGCTGCGCACGATCAGGTCGGCGCATTCGATGAGGTTGCGCAATTCGATGAGATCGGTCGTGACGCGGAAGTTTCCGTAATACTCCTCGACCTCTCCGCGAAGCAGCCGGATGCGGTGGGCGGCCCGCTCCAACCGCTTGGTGGTGCGAACGATGCCGACATAATTCCACATGAAGCGACGGATTTCGGTCCAAGTCTGCTTGATCACCACTTCTTCGTCCGAATCGGTCACGCGGGTTGCATCCCAGGGCAGGATTGCGGGCGGCTCTTCCAGCTCGTCCCACCGCGCCAGGATGTCGTGCGCCGCCGCCTCGCCGAACACGAAACATTCGAGCAGGCTGTTGGAGGCAAGGCGGTTGGCGCCGTGAAGTCCGCTCTCGGTACATTCGCCCGCGGCCCACAGGCCGGGCAGATCCGTGCGCGCGGCAAGATCCACCTTCACGCCGCCGCATGTGTAATGCTGCGCCGGCACGACCGGGATCGGCTCTTTCGTCATATCGATGCCGAGGCCGAGCAGCTTTTCATGGATCGTGGGGAAATGCTCGCGCACGAATTCGGGCGGCTGGTGACTGATATCGAGATGGACATAGTCGAGGCCATGCCGCTTGATCTGGTCGTCGTTCGCGCGCGCCACGATGTCGCGCGGGGCCAGTTCCATCCGCTCGGCATCGTAGCCGGCCATGTAGCGCTCGCCGGTGATGGGGTTGAACAGCCGCCCGCCCTCGCCTCGCACAGCCTCCGTAATGAGGAAGTTCTTGACCTCGAGATTGTAGAGGCAGGTCGGGTGGAATTGCATCATCTCCATGTTCGAGACGCGTGCGCCGGCCCGCCATGCCATGGCGATGCCATCGCCCGTCGCCCCGCGCGGGGCGGTCGAGAACAGGTACACACGCCCCGCCCCGCCTGCCGCCAGCACCGTGGCGCGCGCGATGTGGGTCACGACCTGCCCGCTTTCCTCGTCCAGCGCGTAGGCGCCCCACACGCGGCCCGAGCCGGAATACTCCGCCTGGTTGCGGCCCGTGATCAGGTCGACGCAGCTCTGATGCGGCAACAGCGTGATGTTCGGATTTTCCTCCGCCGCCTTGAGCAGCGCGGCCTGCACCGCCCAGCCGGTCGCATCGTTTACATGGACGATCCGGCGGTGCGAATGGCCGCCCTCGCGCGTCAGGTGCAGATCCTTGCCGTCCACCGCCTCGCGGTTGAAGGGCACGCCCAGCTCGCACAGTCGGTCGATTGCGGCAGGCGCGCGCTCGATGACGAACTCCACGGTCTCCCGGTCGTTCAGCCCTGCGCCGGCAATCATCGTGTCGCGGATGTGGTTTTCGAACGTGTCGCCTTCGTCCAGCACAGCCGCAATGCCGCCCTGCGCCCAGGCAGTCGACCCGCTGTCGAGCCGCCCCTTGGCCAGCACCAGCACGCGCCGGGTCTGCGCCAGTTCCAACGCCGCCGTCAGCCCAGCCGCGCCAGATCCGATGACAAGCACATCATGGGTCATTTACTCCCCTCCCGCTTGCGGGAGGGGTCGGGGGTGGGCGAAGCAAGCGCTATCTCTATTTGACGGATCACACCCTCCGCATTGCCGAGAACTTCTGCGTTTGAAAAGTGCATCACGCGATAGCCGAGTGACGTCAGATGCGCATCGCGTTTCAGATCTTTCTCCGGCTGGACGTCGTGCGAATGGCCATCGATCTCGACGATGAGCGCACGTGAGCGGCGTAAAAAGTCCGCAAAATACGGCCCGACCGGCATCTGGCGGCTGAACCTTACACCCAACTGTGAGCGGCTTAGGTACTTCCAAAGCTCGCATTCAGCGGGTGTCGCCTGATTGCGCAGTTCGCGCGCTCGCTTGGTGTTACGGTCCCTCCAATCCGGCATGACACACCCTTGCCCACCCCTAACCCCTCCCGCAAGCGGGAGGGGGACTCTCGCATCGCGGCAAGCACAGAACGTTTCGCCGAAAGAAGGTTAAAATATGGCGCGCCCACGATAATCCTGCGACTCGACAGGGTTTCGGGGGCTACGGGACTTGGAGGGTCGCAATAATGAAAATAGGTTTGCTCGCCTGCGCATTCGGACGTCACACAGTCGATCACGCAAACATGCGTAAGGCCGGCGGTTCGCACGTGTGCAAATGCCGCGATTGCAAGACGCCCATGGAAGAGATCGAGCCGCATGTCTGGGACGTACTGCGGGTCAAGGATGCCGGATTGGGTCCGCGCAGCTTCGGCTGAGCCATCGGCTGGACCGGCGTAGCGGCAATCAGCTCGCGCCGGTCAGCTGCACGAACACATCTTCCAGATCGGCTTCGCGCGTGGTGACGTCCTCTATCGCGTAGCCATGGCTCTGCACCAGCGCGAGCACCTGTCCCGCGCTGGTTTGGTCGCGATCGTAAGTGATGTCGAGCCTGCGCGCGTCCACCACATCTGCCTTCAGGAAGCTCTCTTCCATGATCGGTCCGGCCAGATCCTTGTCGACACTGACGGAAACGATCTTCTCGCGCGCCATGCCGATCAGGTCGCGCGTCGGCTTGTTGGCGATCAGCTCACCATGATTGATGATGGCGATCCGGTCGCACAGCTGCTCGGCCTCCTCGAGATAGTGCGTGGTCAGCACCACCGTCACGCCCTGATCGTTCAGCTCGCCCACCAGTTCCCACAGCTGGCGGCGTAGCTCCACGTCCACGCCCGCGGTCGGCTCGTCCAGCACGAGGATCGGCGGCGAGTGCACCATGGCCTTGGCAATCAGCAGGCGGCGCTTCATCCCGCCCGACAGCGTGCGGGCATAGGCATCGCGCTTGTCCGACAGATGGACGGCGGCAAGCAATTCCTCGCTGCGCCGGTCGGCCTTGGGAATGCCGTAGAAGCCGCCCTGGTTTTCCAGCACCTCGAACGGCGTGAAGAAGGGATCGAAGACGATTTCCTGCGGCACGATCCCGATGGACCGCTTCGCATTGCGCGTCTGCTCGTCGATGTCGAAACCCCAGATCTCCGCACTGCCGGAGGTCTTCTGCACCAGTCCTGCAAGGATATTGATAATCGTCGATTTGCCCGCGCCATTGGGGCCGAGCAGGCCGAACACGCCGCCCTGCGGCACGTCGAAGCTCACACCCTTCAATGCCAGCTTGCCCTCGTCACCGGGGCCGCTGGAGGCGTAGCGTTTGACGAGATTGTCGATCCGGATGGCAGGAGGCGTGGTCATGGGCGGCGATGTGCCGATTTCGTTGAGAGCGCGCAACCGAGAAGAGTCTTTGTTTGCGAACCCGCCTCCGCGGGTTCGTCCTCGCTAGACGTGCGGCAAGCCGCACCCGCTGCGGGCGCGCAGTCGCGCTTGCCGGGCCTCCGCCGGCCCGGTTCCTGGTCACGGCAGTCAAAGGCCGACTGGCCGCCCGCAGCGACGCGACCTTCAGGTCGCATGAGCGAGGATAGCCGAGTGAGCGGACGCGAACGCCGGCGCTTGAGGCGCAAACAAAAATTCACTAACGCGCAGCCCATGAGCTTGCCACCACCCGAAGTCACCAAGGTTCTCACCAAGCGCGTCTGGTGCGACGGGGCGACCGACATTCGTTGCGGGCAAGCGGTATCGCGCCGCCGCGCTGGGTCATCCGAAGGTCTATCTGCAGATCGACGAGCATGGATATGTCGATTGCGGCTATTGCGACCGGCGTTTCGTGCTGGAAGGCGGACCCGCGGACGGGGTCGACCAGTCGTCCCTGTACGACATCTCCGAAGGGGCGGACCCGGGGCACCGGTAATGCCGCTCGTCAATCGGTCGCTGCGTGCCTACATTGGGCGCGATGACCTCTCCCACTCTCGATCCGCACGCCCTCGTCTACGGCGACAAGCTCACTCCCGACGAAGCTGGCGCACTGACGCGCAGTCTGCTGTCGTCCTGCGACGATGGCGAGCTTTACCTCCAGTTCATCGCGTCCGAAGCCTTCGGTTTCGACGACGGACGGCTGAAGACCGCAGACTATTCGCGCGATGCGGGCTTCGGCCTGCGCGGAGTGTCGGGCGAGACGACCGGTTTTGCCCATGCCAACGAAATCAGCGCCGCTGCCATCCGCCGCGCGGGCGAGACGCTGCAATTGCTCGATCCGGCCAAGGGGACGCTCGCCGCGCCGCCCGAGCGGACCAATCGCCATCTCTATACCGATGCCAGCCCGCTCGACCTCGTCCCGTTCGAGGAGAAGGTCGCTCTGCTCGAAAAGATCGACGCCGTCGCCCGCGCCAAGGACCCGCGCGTGGCGCAGGTGTCCGCCAGCCTGCTCGCGAGCTGGAGCGTGGTCGAGATCGTGCGCGCCCGATGGCTTCATCGCGCGCGACATCCGCCCGCTGGTGCGGCTCAACATCCAGGTCGTCGCCGAACAGAACGGACGGCGCGAAACCGGCTTTTACGGCATGGGCGGACGCTATCTCTACGATCGCCTGTTCGACGAAGGCGCATGGATGCGCGGCATCGACGAGGCGGTGCGCCAGGCGCTGGTCAATCTCGACAGCGTGGCCGCCCCGGCGGGCGAGCAGACCGTGTTGCTCGGCCCCGGCTGGCCCGGCGTGCTGCTGCATGAGGCAGTCGGCCACGGGCTGGAAGGCGATTTCAACCGCAAGGGCACCAGCGCTTTTTCGGGCCGTATCGGCGACCGTGTGGCTGCGCCCGGCGTCACCGTGATCGACGATGGCTCGATGGCGGAGCGGCGCGGTTCGCTCTCGATCGACGACGAAGGCACGCCCACGCGCGAGACCGTGCTGATCGAGGACGGCATCCTCAAAGGCTACATGCAGGACCGCCTCAATGCGCGGCTGATGGGTGTCGAACCGACCGGCAATGGTCGCCGCGAAAGCTACGCCCACGCGCCCATGCCGCGCATGACCAACACCTTCATGACCAGCGGCGAGGACGATCCGGCGGAACTGTTGTCGCCGCGTCGAGGACGGCATTTATGCCACCAGCTTCGGCGGCGGACAGGTCGATATCGTATCGCGGCAAATTCGTCTTCGCCTGCACCGAGGCCTACAAGGTCGAGAAGGGCAAGGTCGTCGCCCCGATCAAGGGCGCAACGCTGATCGGCGACGGGCCCAGCGTGCTGACCCGCGTGACCGGTATCGGCAACGACATGACGCTGGACGAAGGCATCGGCATCTGCGGCAAGGGCGGGCAAAGCGTGCCGGCCGGCGTCGGCCAGCCAACCCTGCTGATCGACGGGCTGACCGTCGGCGGCACAGCGTAAGGGCACTCAGCGTGCGTTCAGCCGTTATGGTATAGAGACAGTCTGATCGATCGGAGACTCGCCATGTTGAAACGCCTTGCCCTGTCCGTTGCCGCTGCTGGCCTGCTGGCCGCTCCCGCCCTGCATGCGGACGAGCCGGTCGAACTGACCAAGGGCGAGCAGAAGCTGGCCAAGCTGCTCGATGGACGCGTTGCCGGTGAGCCCGAGCGGTGCATTCGCACCCTGCCTTCGCGCAATATCCAGACCATCGACGACACCGCGCTGGTCTATCGCCAGGGCGACACGATCTGGGTCAATTATACCAGGAATGCACGTCATCTCGACGACAACGATGTGCTGGTAATCGAACGGTTCAGCGGCACGCAGCTGTGCCGGACAGACCAGATCACCACGATCGATCGGTTCGGCGGGTTCTTCACCGGCTTCGTTCTGCTGGACGATTTCGTGCCTTACCGGAAGTCCAGCGCCAGCTGATCGCCAGCCGCGCGAGTGCACACAACACGACCCTGGGCGCGAGAGCTTAATCGCGTCTGGTTTCACGAGCTTTCACCTTCCGACTGGTTCGGTGGCGGGCCGGAGGTCGATGCGTTGCTCGAACGACGCTTCGGCGATCTGTGGGCAGCGCTCCGCACCCAGCCCGCCGGTCGTTTCCTCGACAGTCCGCGAACCGCTCTCGCAGCGATCCTGCTGTTCGACCAGATTCCGCGCAACATCCATCGCGGCAGCCCGGCGAGCTATGCGACCGATCATCTGGCGCTCGGCCTGACGTACCACATCCTGCAAAACGGATGGCTGTCCCGCTTCACGCGCGACGAAAAGCAGTTCGTCCTCATGCCGCTGATGCATAGCGAGCATATCGCCGACCAGCGCCTGTCGGTGCAGATGTTCGCCCGCCATGTGCCAAGCTCGCTGAGCTTCGCGCAGTCGCACTGGCGCATGGTCGCACGCTTCGGCCGCTTTCCGCATCGCAACGACATGCTCGGACGGCAGTCTACCCCCGCAGAGCGAAAGGCCGTCGAAGCAGGCTTCAGCTGGTGATCTCGGGGTAAGCTTCGCACAGCCTGGCGACAGGACAGACATCGCACTTGGGCGCGCGCGCCTTGCAGATGCGCTTGCCGAACTGGATCAGCCAGAAATGCCCGTCGCGCATGGCCCATTCGGGAGAGCGCTCTTCCAGTTGCTGGGCCGTCTTGTCCGCCGTCTTCGCTTCGGTCAGCCCGATGCGGTTGCAGACGCGATGCACATGCGTGTCGACGGCGATGACGTCCTGCCCGAAGGTAAAGCTAAGCACGATATCCGCGCATTTGCGGCCGATGCCCGGCAGGCTCATCAGCCCTTCGCGCGTGTTCGGCACCTTGCCGGCATGCTCGCTCCAGCAGCGCGGTGCAGAATGCCCGAATATTGCGCGTTTTCATGTTGTAGAGCCCGCACGGCTTGATGGCGGCCGCGATCTGCTCGTCATCCAGCGCCAGCATGGTGCGCGGGGTGGTGGCCAGCGCGAAACAGCGCCCGCGTGGCGCGCGACGTATTCCGGTCGAGCGACTGCGCCGACAGCATGCAGGAAATGCAGGATCGAAATGCGCTCGGCTGGCCTTTGGGACCCTTCGCGCCGCGCGTGCGCCCCGGCATGGCGCGCGACAGGATGCGATAGACGTCCTCGACCTGTTCGTCGCTTAACATGAGGGCTCAGCGCGCTCCCGCACGCTCGGCTCCGGTCGGGCAGAAGGACAGCGCGAGGCATTCTGCGCAATGCGGATCGGTCGGACGGCAGAAGGTCTGGCCCAGCTTCTTCATCAGCAAATGGTGCTCGTCGAAGTCCGCCCCGCTCCATTCGGGCGGCATGGCGGGCATGATCGCGTCGAAAGCGCGGTCGGTATTCGCCTTGGGCGGCACCATCCCGATGCCGCTGGAGGATGCGCGTGTGATGGCCGTCGAGGACTACCGCGCGCCGGTCGAGCGTGCTGGCGTTCATCACGCCTGCCGCAATCTTGCGTCCGATTCCGGGCAATTGCTCCAGCCAGCGCATCGCCTCGCCCGTGTCCATTTCGGCGAGGTGCGACAGATCGACCGCCCCGCGCCGTTCTACTAGCGCAGACAGGCTGGACTTCAGCCGCTCCGCCGCAACATTGGGATAGGTTTGCGTTGCAAGCTCGGCCTGCAAGTCCTCGAGCGGCGCCGCAGCCACCGCTTCCCACGATCCATAGCGCTTGAGCAACCGGTCTGTCGCCGCGTTGGACACTTCCGACTTCGTGCGCGCGCCGATGACGCCCTGCACCAGCACCCATTCCGGCGCACGCCATTGTGCCGCCGCGCGCTCGATCCGCCCGAAGCGCTGGACCAGCAGCGCCTGCAACCGGCGCAGGGTCTCGGTGCGCGGATCGGGGCCAAAGTCGAACGCGCCATCACTCATGCGACGATGCGAGACCTTACTGGGTCAGCTGACCGCGGATCGCGCCTTTGGGATATTCCGCCGTGTGCACGTTGACATAATAGTTCGAAATGCCTTCCTCGAAGGCCGCCTGCACCCAGGCCGTGTCGCTGGAACATCCGCGCCAGCCGCCTTCCGTGGCCTGCTTGAGCGGCAGCACGACAGGGCCATCGGTCCCGGCCGCGCCGCGATGGATATGCGCGCCGGTGATGGGCGCGAGGTTTTCGAGGTTGTTGAGGTCCCAGCATACGCGGGTCAGCTCGTCGGAGAAGCTGATCTCCGCCGTGCCCGAGCCGTCGGGATCGCCTTGGTGCACCTCGTTCGCGCCGGTCAGTTCGGCGGTGTAGGTCGAGGAAATTGCTTCGGTGTAGGTTTGCTGGATCGTCTCGCAGCCGGTCAGGGCAAGGACGGACACGGCGAGCAGGCTGGCGGCGGCTTTCATGGAATGTCTCCGGTGGGTTGGCAGATCGTTTGCTCAACGAAGCGCCGCACCCCCTAGTTCCGTCAGCCTGCGACTGCGTACTCCCGCGCATAGAGCGCCTCGCGCTCGGCCTTCATCATTCCGGCGCTCTCTTCGACGAAGCGATTGCGATCCTCCCGGGTGGCGAAGACCCAGATGCAGATGCTGTCCGCGCTGTGATAGATCGCCTTCAACTCGTCGTCGATGGCGCACAGTTCTGGCGGGATCGAAGCAGGAATGCAGACGGCGTCCACCGCGCTACTCCCACTCGATCGTGCCGGGCGGTTTGCTGGTGTAGTCGTAGACCACGCGGTTGATGCCCTTGACCTCGTTGACGATGCGGGTGGCGACGCGGGACAGGAAGCTGGCGTCGAAGGGATAGACGTCCGCCGTCATGCCGTCGGTGCTGGTCACGGCGCGCAGGCCGCAGACGCTGTCGTAGGTGCGCCCGTCGCCCATGACGCCCACGGTCTTGACCGGAAGCAGCACGGCGAAGGCCTGCCAGATCGCGTCGTACAATCCGGCGTTGCGGATTTCCTCGAGATAGATCGCGTCTGCCTTGCGCAGGATGTCGCAGCGTTCTTTCGTGACTTCGCCCGGAATGCGGATGGCGAGGCCGGGGCCGGGGAACGGGTGGCGACCGACGAAGACTTCGGGCAGGCCCAGCTCGCGGCCCAGATCGCGCACCTCGTCCTTGAACAGTTCGCGCAAAGGTTCGACCAGCGCCATGTTCATGCGTTCGGGCAGGCCGCCGACATTGTGGTGGCTCTTGATCGTGACGCTCGGCCCGCCGGTGAAGCTGACGCTTTCGATGACGTCGGGGTAGAGCGTGCCTTGTGCGAGGAAATCCGCGCCGCCGATCTTTCTCGCCTCTTCCTCGAACAGGTCGATGAACGCCCCGCCGATAAACTTGCGCTTCTTTTCCGGGTCGGTCTCGCCTGCGAGGCCGGAGAGGAACTTTTCCTCCGCATCCACAGCGACGAGCGGAATGTTGTAATGGTCGCGGAACAGCGTGACGACCTGCTCGGCCTCGTTCATGCGCATCAGGCCGTGGTCGACGAAGACGCAGGTCAGCTGGTCGCCGATCGCCTCGTGGATGAGGACGGCTGCCACCGCGCTGTCGACGCCGCCGGACAGCCCGCAGATGACCTTGCCGTCACCCACCTGCTCGCGGATTTCCTGGATCTTGGTCGCGCGGAATTCGGCCATGGTCCAGTCGCCCTTGAGGCCGCAGACATGGCGCGCGAAATTGGCGATCAGCTTGGCACCGTCGGGTGTGTGGACGACTTCGGGGTGGAACTGGATGCCGTAGAAGCGGCGGTCCTCGTCGCAGGTGACGGCATAGGGCGCGCCTTCGCTGCTGGCGACGGGAATGAAGCCGGGGGCGAGCTTGTCGACCTTGTCGCCGTGGCTCATCCACACCTGGTGCTTTTCGCCCGGCTTCCACATGCCGTCGAACAGAGTGCATTCGCTGTCGATTTCGACGAAGGCGCGGCCGAATTCGCCCATGTCGTGGCTGATGACATCGCCGCCGAGCTGCTTGGCCATGACCTGCTGGCCGTAGCAAATGCCCAGGATCGGCACGCCCGCATCATAAAAGCTTTCGGGGACAAGCGGTGGGTCGTCGTCGTTCACACTGGCCGGGCCGCCGGACAGGATGATGCCCTTGGGCTGCATCCGGTCGAATGCCTCCTGCGCCGTGGAAAAGGGGGCGATCTCGGAGTAGACGCCGGCCTCGCGCACGCGGCGGGCGATGAGCTGCGTTACCTGGCTGCCGAAGTCGACGATGAGGATGGAATTGGGGTGCGTTGCGTCCATCAGCGGCGCTTACGGCGGAGGATTTGGACTGTCCAGATGCGGCCTGGGCAGCACTTGCGGATTTTGCAACTATCGCTGACCTTTTCTCACTTTCGTGCGCAATGCGGCAACATTATAACAACCTCACAGACGCTGCGAAGTCCCACCCAATTCCATTCGCAGCGCACGATACGGCGGCAGCTCAGTCCCAATCGAGCTGGCGTCGCCTTCCTCCGGGCCAGCGGCCTGAGACGCCGATGCTTTCTCCAAGGCACGGCAGTCGCTCCCCCGGAGGCGATATGGCAGCGAGTAGAGACGCGGCCGCCGACACCTCCTCTCCCCTCCCCCAAGGTCCGCGCCGCGTCTCGAACGCCCGCTGCGGACACAGACAAATCGTGTCCGCGCCGCGTCTCGAACGCCTGCGGCTTGAACTGCATCAGTCCGGAAGGCCGCGTCGCTCTGCCTCCTTGCGCAGCTCCGTCTTCAGCAATTTGCCGATATGGCTGCGCGGCATCTCTTCGATGGCATGCAATTGCGCCAACCGCTGCGTCTTGCCGAGCCGGGCGTTCACCGCCTCGCGGATCGCATCGACATCGCGGGCATCGGCGGCAAGCCGCACGAAGCCTACCGGTGTTTCTCCCCATTTGCGCGAAGCGACGCCGATGACAGCAGCCTCCAGCACGTCGTCCTCTGCCAGCAGAGCGTTCTCCAGATCGACCGGGTAGATATTGAAACCGCCCGAGATGATCATGTCCTTCGCACGCCCGACCAGTTCGACGAAACCGTCGGCATCGACACGGCCGATATCGCCCATGCGCTGCCACACCTCGCCGGTCTCTGGATCGGTCCAGTATCCCTCGCGCGTTTGGTCGGGGCGGTTCTTGTAGCCGCTCATCATTGTTTGGCTGCGGCCGACCATATGGCCCGCCTCGCCCGCTGCGACTTCGCGGTCCTCGTCGTCGAGCACCTTGAGCTCGCTGCCCGGCGCAGGCCTGCCGACGGTGTGCAGCTTGTCGGGAAACTTGTGCGCTTCGAGCAGGCAGACCACGCCGCCTTCGGTCATGGAATAGATCTCGATCAGCGCGCCCGGCATGCGGCGCAGCACTTCGCGCTTCAGATCGGGCGCGAAGGGGGCGGAGGTGCAGTATTTCAGCTGCAGTGCGGACAGGTCGGTTATGTCGATCTCGGCTGCGTCCATCAGGCGCTGGTATTGCACCGGCACGAGCATGGTGATCGTGGTCCGGTCACCTTCGGCATGCGAAAGCCAGCGCGCCGCATCGAACTTGCCCATCACGCGCATTGTGCCGCCTGCCAGCAGCGCGGGCAGGAAGGCGACCATGGTGGTGTTCGAATAGAGCGGGGTCGAAGCCAGACTGCGCACCGGCAGGCCCGCCTCCAGCCAGCTTGCCGCCGTGCTCGCGAATTGCCGCCAGCGCATCGCATGAGAATGGACGATGCCCTTGGGCGTGCCGGTCGTCCCGGATGAATAAATGATGTTGAACGGGTCCGACGGGGCGTGGTCAACCGGCGGCGCTTTGGTGCCTTCCGGCGCCATCCATTCGTCCAGCTCCTCGTCAAGCACGATGCGCGTCATGCCGGGGAAGCAGCTCTCGCCTAGCTCGTCCAGCTTTGCGCGGTCGATGAAGATGTGCCGCGCGCCGGAGTCTGCCGCCATGCCTGCAAGCTGCTCGGCGCTGGCGGAGGTCGTCAGCGGAGCCGCCACCCCGCCTGCCCTGACCGCTGCGAGAAAGACCAGCGCGTAGGCGGCACTCGACGTGCCGAGGATCGCAACTGACTGTCCGCGCACCAGCCCGTCGTCCAGCAACCGCGCGGCAATCCGCTCTACCCTATCACCCAGATCGGCCCAGCTCAGCGCGCCCGCGTCATCCAGCAGGGCGGGCCGGTCGCCCAACCGCTTGGCATTGGCAGCGATGATGTCTGAGAAGGAGCCGAACGGCTGCTGCCAGCGTGGCTAGGTGGTCTGTCTCTCCCATACCCGCGCACCCTACCGGGAGAGCGACAGGTGTCGAGTCAGCATTCGATGACGTTGACCGCCAGCCCGCCTTGGCTGAAGTTTCCTTGTACTTGCTGCTCATGTCGAGGCCGGTCTGGCGCATGGTCTCGATCACCTGGTCGAGGCTGACCGTGCCTTCCGCGCCGGTGCGATGCAGCGCGAGCCGTGCGGCGTTCACCGCTTTCACCGCACCGATGGCATTGCGCTCTATACACGGCACCTGCACCAGCCCGCCGACCGGATCGCAGGTCAGGCCGAGATTGTGCTCCATCCCGATTTCCGCCGCGCTGGCGATCTGGTGCGGGGTTCCGCCCCACAGCGCGGCCAGCCCGCCCGCCGCCATGGAGCAGGCCACGCCGACCTCGCCCTGGCAGCCCATTTCCGCACCCGAAATGCTGGCCCGCTGCTTGTAGAGCAGGCCGATCGCGCCCGCCGTGAGCAGGAAGGTGCGGCGGCTGTCGGTGCAGGGCTGCTCGTCGGTCGTGACGCAATAGAAGCGGATGACCGCTGGGATGATGCCGGCCGCGCCATTGGTCGGCGCCGTGACCACGCGTCCGCCCGCTGCATTCTCCTCGTTCACCGCCATGGCGTAGCAATTGAGCCAGTCGAACAGCTGCTCGCGCTCGTTGGATTGCGGGTTGGCGGACAGCTTGTCCCACAGATCGGGGGCGCGGCGTTCGACCTTCAAACCGCCGGGCAGGATGCCGCGCTGGGTCAGCCCGCGATCGATGCACTGGTCCATCGCGGCGGCGACCGTGTCGAGACCGGCAAGCGTCTTGTCACGCGGACGGAAGGCGTCCTCGTTCGCCAGCACGAGGTCGGCGATGGTCATGTCCGTCGCCTCGCAACTGGCGAGCAGTTCCTCCGCCGAGCCGAAGTCGAAGGGCGCGAGTATGCCGGCGTTGATGCGGTCGTCCTTGGGCTTGCTCTTGAGCTGGGCCTCGGACGCCACGAAGCCGCCGCCGGTGGAATAGTAAGTGCGCTCCGCCAGCACGCTCGCCGTTGGCATCGAGCGCCGTCAGCATCATGCCGTTGGGGTGAAGGTCGGGAATGATATGCCCGGCAAGGTCGATATCGGTCGCCGCGTCGAAAGCGATGTCCTGCTTGCCACCCAGCATCAGGCGGCCTTCCTGCTTCACCTGCTCCAGCGCCGCTTTCGCCTCGTCCGGACACGTCTTGTCCGGCGCAAATCCCAGCAGCCCCAGCACGCTCGCATCGACCGTGCCGTGCCCCACCCCCGTCAGCGCCAGCGAACCTTGCAGTTGCACCTGCACGCGGGCCACGTTTGCCAGCTTCCCCGACCGCCCCAGCGAACGCACGAATGTCCGCGCAATCCGCATCGGCCCGACCGTGTGCGAAGAGGACGGACCAATCCCGATCCGGAAGATGTCGAGAACCGAAAGCATGAAGCGTGGCGATGCGCGCTTTCCTGTGCGAAATCAACCGCTTTCGCCCACTCGCAGGTGATGTGACAGCGCGTGCCCGCCTGTGGGTAAAACAGCGCGTAAAGCGTTGGTTTTTGGCCCCGTGCGGCCTATATACTCGGCATGGACGAGAACACCCCCGAAGGCGGCGAAAACGCCCCCAAGAAGAACGCTTACGATTCCGATTCGATCAAGGTTCTCAAGGGCCTCGATGCCGTGCGCAAGCGCCCCGGCATGTATATCGGCGATACCGACGATGGCTCGGGCCTGCACCACATGGTGTTCGAAGTGTCGGACAACGCCATCGACGAGGCGCTGGCGGGGCATTGCGATCTCGTCCTGATCGAACTGAACCCCGATGGCTCGGTCTCGCGTCGAGGACAACGGCCGCGGCATTCCCGTCGACATGCACAAGGAAGAAGGCGTGTCGGCGGCCGAGGTCATCATGACCCAGCTGCACGCGGGCGGGAAGTTCGAGAACACCAGTCGACGACAATGCCTACAAGGTGTCGGGCGGCCTGCACGGCGTGGGCGTCTCGGTGGTCAACGCGCTGTCCGAATGGCTCGAACTGACCATCTGGCGCGACGGCAAGGAGCACTGGATGCGCTTCGAGCATGGCGATGCGGTCGAAGCCTGCGCGATCGTCGGCGATGCGCCGCCGGTCGCCTCCAATGGCGACGAGAACGGGCTGAAGAAGGGCACGCGCGTCACCTTCATGGCGTCGACGACACGTTCAAGAACGTGACTCGACTATCGATTTCGACAAGCTCGAGCATCGCTATCGCGAACTGGCCTTCCTCAATTCGGGCGTGCGCATCCTGCTGCGCGACAAGCGCCACGGAAGAACTGCTGGAGCATGACCTGTTTTACGAAGGCGGCATTGCGGCCTTCGTGAAATATCTCGACCGCAACAAGCAGGCGCTGGTCGCCGAACCGATCTCTGTCAGCGCGGAAAAGGACGGCATCGGCATCGACGTCGCGCTGGAATGGAACGATTCCTATTACGAAAACGTGCTGTGCTTCACCAACAACATCCCGCAGCGCGATGGCGGCACGCATCTGGCCGCCTTCCGCGCCGCGCTGACCCGCACGCTCAACAATTACGCGACCGATTCCGGCCTGATGAAGAAGGAAAAGGTCAGCCTGTCGGGCGAGGACATGCGCGAAGGCCTGACCGCCATCGTCTCGGTCAAGCTGCCCGATCCCAAGTTCGGTTCGCAGACCAAGGACAAGCTGGTCAGCTCCGAAGTGCGCCAGCCGCTCGAATCCCTGATGAGCGAGAAGATGGGCGAATGGCTCGAGGAAAACCCGAACGATGCCAAGCCGATCATCCAGAAGGTGATCGACGCCGCCGCCGCGCGCGAAGCGGCACGGCGCGCGCGCGAAATGAGCCGCAAGGGCGCGATGAGCATCGCCTCGCCTGCCCGGCAAGCTGTCCGATTGCCGCGAACGCGATGCCGTCCAAGTGCCGAACTGTTCCTGGTCGAGGGCGATTCCGCCGGCGGCTCGGCCAAGAACGGGCGCGACCGCCAGTACTCAGGCGATCCTGCCGCTGAAGGGCAAGATCCTCAATGTCGAGCGCGCGCGGTTCGACCGGATCATCTCGTCCAAGGAAGTCGGCACGCTGATCCAGGCGATGGGCACCGGCCTGCGCGACGAATTCGACCTCGAAAAGCTGCGCTATCACAAGATCGTCATCATGACCGACGCCGATGTCGACGGCGCGCATATCCGTACGCTGCTGCTGACCTTCTTCCACCGCCAGATGCCGGACATCGTGAAGGCCGGGCACCTCTTCATCGCCCAGCCGCCGCTCTACAAGGTCACGCGCGGCAAGTAGCGAGGTCTATCTGAAAGACCAGGCCGCGTTCGACCGCTATCTGATCGATGCCGGGCTGCAGGGCCGCATGCTGGAGACGGCAGGCGGGGCGCGCGCATCGGGCGAGCTGGAAGCGCTGGTCCAGCGTGCGCTGTCCGTGCGCAACCACCTCGATTACGTGCCGCGCAAGTACAATTCGAATATCGTCGAAGCGATGGCGCTGGCCGGTGCGCTCGATCCCGAGACGAATGACCGCAGCGCTGCCCTGTCCAAGGCTGCCGCGCATTTGCAGATGGGCGACACCGAAGCCGAATGGTCGGCGGAACTCGGCGACGATGGCCACGTCCGCTTCCGCCGCGTGTGGCGCGGGGTGACCGACGTGCACGAAATCGAAGGTCGCTTCCTCGACAGCGCGGAAGCACGCAAGCTGCACCGCGTCGCGCAGGACAGCGTGGAGGTCTACGCATCGCCCGTCCGCCTCGTGAAAGGCGAGGCGGCTGCGTCGGAAGAGCAGGTCGAGAGCGACGATGCCGAGGCTGCGGACGACACACCAGTCGCTGCGGATGACGGTGCGATCATCCTGCCGACGCAACTGGTCGATGCCGTCATGGCCGCAGGACGCAAGGGGTTGAAGGTCAGCCGCTACAAGGGTCTGGGCGAAATGAATGCCGAGCAGCTCTGGGAGACCACGCTCGACCCCGACAACCGCGCGCTGCTGCAGGTCAAGGTCGAGGATGCCGACGTGACCGACGAGATCTTCACGCGCCTGATGGGCGATGTCGTCGAGCCCCGCCGCGAGTTCATCCAGGACAACGCGCTCAACGTCGCCAATCTGGACGTGTAAGCGCTCGGGAGGGGGCTGATGGACGACGGCAAAGCTTCGGCATTGGAGGAGCGAGGCTTCTTGCTGTTCCTTGCGCTCGTGTCGTTGGCGCTGTTGGCGATAATCCTGCCGTTCTTCCAGGCGCTGCTGTGGGCCGTGCTGGCCGCCATCGTCTTCCAGCCGCTGTTCCGCCGCTTCCTTGCATGGCGCGGCGGGAAGGAGACACAGGCCGCGCTGCTGACGCTGGCCGTCATCTTCCTCGCCGTGGTCCTGCCCGCCTTGTGGATCGGCTCTGCCGTGGTCGACGAGGCCGCGCGTCTGTTCGTCGCTTTCCGCGAAGGGCGGATCGATGTGGCGATGTATTTCGAGCAGGTCTACGCGGCGCTGCCGTCCAACATCCAGAGCTCGCTTGCGGGCGCGGGACTCGATAATCTGGGCGAGGTGCAAAGCCGCGCGACCGAATTCGTGCAGGCTAGCCTCGGCCTGATCGCACAGCAGGCGCTCGCCATCGGCGGGAGCGTGTTCGGCTTCGTGCTGGGCTTTGCCATCGCTGCCTATGTCGGCTTCTTCCTGCTGCGCGACGGGCGCTCGATCGCCGACCAGGTGCTGGCCGCCCTGCCCTTCGACCGCAGCATTGCCGACCGGCTCGGCGAGCGGTTCCTCGTGCTGGTGCGCGCGACGATCAAGGGGTCGGTCGTGGTCGGATTGGTGCAAGGCGCGCTGGGAGCGATCACCTTCTGGATCGTCGGCATCCCGTCCGTCCTGCTGCTGGGCGTCGTCATGGCCATTGCCTCGCTCCTCCCCGCTGTGGGCCCGGCCATCGTGTGGGTGCCGGTCGCGCTTTACCTGCTGGCGACGGGAGCGATCTGGGAAGGCGTCGTGGTCGTCATCGCGGGCGTCGCGCTGATCGGGATGATCGACAATGTCCTGCGCCCAATACTGGTGGGCCGCGACACGGGCATTCCCGACTGGCTGATCCTGGTCACGACGCTGGGCGGGATCGCACTGTTCGGCCTTTCGGGCATCGTCATCGGCCCGCTGGTCGCAGGCCTGTTCCTTGCTTCGTGGGCCATTCTCGGCGAGCAGCGCGGCGTGGCAGCGCCGGTTACCGAAAGCGAAACCTAGCTCGCCAGCAAGGTGGCGTTACCACCCGCCGCAGTCGTGTCGATGCACACGACGCGCTCGGTCGCGAAGCGCGCGACATAGTGCGGACCTCCTGCCTTGGGACCGGTGCCGGACAATCCCTCGCCACCGAAGGGCTGGCTTTCCACCACCGCCCCGATCTGGTTGCGGTTGACGTAGAAATTGCCGACCTTGGCCCGCGCCTCGATGAAGGCGCGCATGTCGTCGTTGCGGCTGTGCAGGCCGAGCGTCAGGCCATAGCCCGTCGCGTTGATCTCCTCGATCACCCGCCCGATATCGCGCGCCTTGTAGCGCACGACATGCAGCACCGGTCCGAAATTCTCGCGCTTCAGATCGAGGATCGAGCCCATCTCGATGATCGTCGGCGCGACGAAGCAGCCCTTGGCCGCGCTGTGGTGCAAATCGCGGCGCCACACGGTCGCCCCGCCCGTCTTGCGCCGCGCGACATGGCGTTCGAGCGCGGCCTTGGCATCGGGGTCGATCACCGGGCCGACATCGGTGGCGAGATCTTCCGGATCGCCGATGTTGAGCGCCTCGAACGCACCGCGGATCATCGCCAGCATGTCGTCGTAGACTTCGTCCTGAATATGCAGGACACGCAAGGCAGAGCAGCGCTGGCCCGCGCTCTGGAAGGCGGAGGCGACGACATCGCGCGTGACCTGTTCCGGAAGCGCAGTCGAATCGACGATCATCGCGTTCTGTCCGCCGGTCTCGGCAATGAACGTAGCGATCGGCCCGTCGCGCGCGGCGAGGCTGCGGTTGATGGCCTGCGCCGTCTGGGTCGATCCGGTGAAGGCGACGCCTGCCAGTCTCGGGTCGGAGGTGATCCACTCGCCCACATCGCCTGCGCCGGGGAGCAATTGCAGCGCCTCTTCCGGAATGCCGGCCTCGTGGCACAATTTGACGGCCAGTGCGGCGATCAGCGGGGTCTGCTCGGCAGGCTTGGCGATCACGGTATTGCCCGCCGCCAATGCCGCAGCGGGCGGTCCGATGAAAATGGCGAGCGGGAAGTTCCACGGCGATATGCAAGCGAAGACACCGCGACCCGCCAGGCTCAACCGGTTTTCCTCTCCCGTCGGGCCGGGAAGCGGGATCGGCTCGGCAAACAGCCGCCGCGCCTCGGACGCGTAATAGCGTAGGAAGTCCACCGCCTCTCGCAGTTCGAGCACGGCATCGGGCAGGGTCTTGCCTGCCTCGCGCTGGCAGAGCGAGAGAAACTCGTCCGTATGCTCTTCGAAGAGGTTGGCGGCCTCTTCCAGCAGCACAGCGCGCTTCTCACCGCCCAGCGCGTTCCAGCCCGGCTGGATCTCCTGCGCGCGCGTGATTGCATCGGCCACTTCCTCTGGCGTCGCATCGCGGCGGGTGCCGACCTGTTCCGCCAGATTGTGCGGCTTGGTGATCGGCGCTGTCTCGCCCTCGTCGTCGGAGGGGAAGGTCGGCAGCGCATGCCACTTCTTTGCGTCCAGCGCTTCGAGCCGCTCCATCAGGGGCTCGCGCACCAGCGGGTCGGACAAGTCGACTCCTGCCGAATTGGCGCGGCGGCCGAAGATGTCGGCAGGTAGCGGGATCGCCGGATTGCGATAGCTGTCGAGCGCGCGCATGTCGGCGATCGGGCAGGTGGTCAGTTCCGATACCGGCACTTCGGCATCGGCCATGCGGTTGACGAAGCTGGAATTCGCTCCGTTTTCCAGCAGGCGGCGCACGAGATAGGCAAGCAGGTCCTTGTGCGTGCCGGTCGGGGCATAGATGCGCACATTGGTGCGGTCGTTGCCCTCCACCTTGGCCAGAGCGTCGTAGAGATCCTCGCCCATGCCATGCAGGCGCTGGAACTCGAACGGAGCGTCGGACGTCGCCGCCAGAGCCTTGATCGCGCCGATGGTATAGGCGTTATGCGTCGCAAACGCCGGGTAGATCGCATCGCCCGCGCCCAGCAGCGTCTGCGCGCAAGCGAGGTAGCTGACATCGGTGCCCAGCTTGCGCGTGAAGACCGGATAGTCGTCCAGCCCGCCGACCTGCGCCAGCTTGATTTCGGTGTCCCAGTACGCGCCCTTCACCAGCCGGACGAAGAGCTTGCGGCCATGCTTGCGCGCCAGATCGGCGGCCCATTGGCACAGCGGCTCGCCGCGCTTCTGATAGGCCTGGATGGCAAGCCCGAAGCCTTCCCATGCGCTGCCGTCATCGCGGGTGAACAGCGTGTCGTCGCGCACCAGCTGTTCGATGATGTCCATCGACAGCTCCAGCCGGTCGGCTTCTTCGGCATCGATGGTAAAGTGGATGTTCGCTTCGCGCGCGCGCGCGGCCAGATCGTGCAGGATCGGCACGAGGTCCGCGACTGCCTTTTCGCCGTGCAGGAACGTGTATTTCGGGTGCAGTGCAGACAGCTTGACCGATATGCCGGGCGACGTGCGCACATCGCCGCTCGCCTCGCGCGCCAGCCGCTCGATCGCCTGCTCGTAAGCCTGCCGGTACTTTTCCGCATCGGCATAGGTCATCGCGCCTTCGCCAAGCATGTCGAAGCTGTGCGTCAGACCACGAGCCCGTTCGGGCGCCGCGCGCTTCAGGCTTTCGCCGATCGTGCGACCGTAGACGAACTGCCCGCCAAGAATACGCATCGCCTGCAATGTCGCCTTGCGGATCACCGGCTCGCCCAGCCGCGTGACGGTGCGCTTCAGCGTCTTGCCCATGCCGTGCTGCGCTTCTTCCGGGCGCTCCAGCACTTCGCCCGTCAGCATCAGCGAGAAGGTGGCAGCGTTGACGAAGGTCGAGGAGCTTTCGCCCATATGCTCGGCCCAGTCGATATCGCCGATCTTGTCGCGGATCAGCGCATCGGCGGTGCGCGCATCGGGCACGCGCAGCAGCGCTTCGGCAAGGCACATCAGCGCCACGCCTTCTTCCGTCGCGAGGCCATATTGCTGCAGGAAAGCGTCGATGCCGCTGGCCTTGCGGCGACGCGCGCCTTCGATCAGTTCGGCCGCGAGTTCGGCCGCCTCGGGATGGCATTGCTCCGCCGCATCTGCCTGCGCCATGCGCTGCGCGACGCAGGCGTTCTCTTCGGCCCGATACGCCTCGCGAACGGCCTGGCGGGAGGGCGAGGTGGGAGCGGGATCGTGCAGGGCCATGCGACTCCGGAAATGGTCTGTTGTAAGGCGCGTGTCCTGTGAACCTCGCGCCTCGCGCAATCAAGCCGCAATCAAGCTTGGTGACGCGTCTCCAGCCACTGCTCCAGCGCGTCATGCGCGTCTTCCGCCAAGTGCAGGCCGAGCTTGGAGCGCCGCCACAAGATGTCCTCTGCGGTGCGGGCAAATTCATGCTCGACCAGATACGCCACCTCGCGCTCATACAAGTCGCCGCCGAAGTTCGTGCCAAGGTCGTCGAGATTGGCCGCATCGCCCAGCAGCGTCTCGATCCGCGTCCCATAGGCGCGGCACAGCCTCAGCAGCGTTTCGGGCGGCAGCCAGTCGTACCGCTCGCTCGCCTCCCACAGGAAGCGCGCGAAGTCCGCTTCCGCCATATCGCCGCCCGGCAGCGGCGCATCGCTCGTCCATCCCTCTTCCGGGACAAGTATATGCGCCGCCAGCCGCTGCAAGGCGTGCTCGGCCAGCTTGCGATAGGTGGTGATCTTGCCGCCATAGACCGACAGGATCGGCGCGCCGCCTTCCGCCTCGATTTCGAAGGCATAGTCGCGCGTGACGGTGGAATTGCTAGCGGCCTTGTCCTCGTAGAGCGGGCGGACCCCGGCATAGGTGTGCACGATGTCTTCCTCGGTCACGCCGCTGCGCAAATAGCGCGTGGCGGCGCGGCGCAGATATTTGCGCTCCTCGTCGCTGATTTCGACCTGGTCGAGGTCGCCGTCGTAGAGCATGTCGGTCGTGCCGATCAGCGTGAAATCGCGCTCGTAGGGAATGGCAAAGACGATGCGCCCGTCGTCCTGCTGAAAGATATAGGCATGCTCGCCCGGATAGGCGCGCGGGATGATGATGTGGCTGCCCTTGACCAGCCGGAGATGGGCAGGTGTCCCTTCGCCCAGTGCCAGTTTGGCGAGGTCGTCCACCCACGGTCCGGCCGCATTGACGACAGCCTTGGCGGCAATGGTTCGCGTGCCTTCCTCGCTCTCGACTGTCGCGATCCAGTGATCCACGTGGCGTTCCAGTGCCGTGCACCGCGTGCGGGTCGAAATGGTCGCACCCCGCGCCTGCGCATCCATCGCACTGAGCACCACAAGCCGCGAGTCTTCTACCCAGCAGTCCGAATATTCGAAGCCGGAGCGCAAATGATCGCGCAGGATATAGCGGTGCGGCGCTATGGTCAGATCCACACCGCGCGATTTGGGCAGCACCTTGCGGCCACCGAGCCGGTCGTAAAGCGCCAGACCCAGCCGCAGCATCCACTTGGGCCGCATCGTTTTCTCGTGCGGCAGAACGAAGCGCAGCGGCCAGATGATATGCGGTGCATTGGCCAGCAGCACCTCGCGCTCGCGCAGCGATTCTGCGACCAGGCGGAACTCGTAATGCTCGAGATAGCGCAGGCCCCCATGCACCAGCTTGGTGCTGGCAGACGAGGTGTGCGAGGCCAGATCGTCCTTTTCGACCAGTTCGACCGACAGGCCGCGCCCGGCCGCATCGCGCGCGATGCCGACGCCGTTGATGCCGCCGCCGATGACGAGCAGATCGAGCGGCCTGGTCATCCCGCGCGCAGCAGGCGTCCTGCCACGGCGTCGAGCTTGGCCAGCAGCTCGCGGTCATGCTTTTCGGGCGCGGTGATGACGGCATCGTCCAGCGCGCGGTCGATGGGCGATGGTGTGCGCTTTTTCGGCAGCGCCTTGCAGAATGCCTCCACCGTGGCGACGGCGAGCTGCGAGTTCTTGCCCATCTGCTCGATTACGGCGGCGACATCGACGGCCGCCTCGCCTTCGCGCCAGCTGTCCCAATCGGTCACCATGGCGAGCAGCGCGTAGGGCAGTTCCGCCTCGCGGGCGAGCTTGGCCTCGGGCATGCCGGTCATGCCGATGACTTCCGCGCCCCAGTGGCGGTACAGTTTGCTTTCTGCGCGGGTCGAGAATTGCGGGCCTTCCATCGCGAGATAGGTGGCGCCCTGCGTCACTTCGCCGCCTGCCGCCTCGACCGCCTTGGCCGCGCGCTTGGACAGGCGCTCGCACACCGGATCGCCCATGGAAACATGCGCGACGAAGCCGTTGTCGAAAAACGTCGAGGGGCGGCCCCTGGTGTTGTCGATGAACTGGTCGACCGCGACGAAACGGCCCGGCGGCAGCTCTTCGGAAAGCGATCCCACCGCGCTGATGGCAAGGATGTCGGTGCACCCCGCGCGTTTCAGCACGTCGATGTTGGCCCGCGCATTGATGTGCGATGGAATAATCGGATGCCCGCGCCCGTGCCGGGGCAGGAAGCGCACGCGCACATGGCCGATCGTGCCGCACAGAATCTTGTCCGATGGCTTGCCGAAGGGCGACGTCACATCGATCCACTGCCGGTCTTTCAGCGCGTCCATCGCATAGAGGCCCGAGCCCCCGATAATGCCGATGGTCCATTCGCTCATGTGTGTCGCCCTTTCGCTGCCCAGCTCGAGTGTGGAGACCAAAGTCTCACCGCGCTCTTGGCGTGACTGGTTAACGTTGCCAAGGCGTGCAGAATAGTAGGCCCCAAGTAAAGCGCGCAGACCTATTCACTTGGCCTGCCTGCGTCATGTAGGCCAAGGCCGCGGGATAGACAGGAGAGCGACCAAGTGCCGACGACCGACAAGCCGACTTTTGCCACGCTTGCCGGGCGGCTGCGCGATCTGCACGAACGCACGCGCGAGACGCCGCTGTTCAACCCGGTGTTCCAGCTGGCGCACGACCTGTCGCGCGAACTGGAGAGCGGTCAGCTGTCGCTGGAGGACATCGCGGCGCTGGTGGACGAGCTGGAGCAGCGCTCGCTCGATGCGCGCGCGGACAGGCTGGCGACGCTGGTCGATACCGAAGGCACGCAAGCGCGGCTCGATGCGCTGTGTGCCGACGATGGCGGGTTCGAGGCCTTCCGCGACCATTGGTCGCAGCCGCAATTGCACGCAGTGTTCACGGCGCATCCGACATTCCTGCTGACGCCCGCGCAGACTGCGCGCGTTGCGGGCACGCAAGGCCAGCGAGGACGACACGCCCGACGGCATTACGCTCGTCTACGAACACCAACGCGCGATGGAGGCGATGGCGAACGGGCAGGATGCGCGCGATACGATCAACGCCCGCGTGCTCGAATGCGCGGCAGCCTCGTGGCCGGAGCGTTGGCGCGAGCTGGAGCCGCTGCCCTTCCGCTTCGCCACATGGGTCGGTTACGACATGGACGGGCGGACCGACATCGCCTGGTACACTTCGATCGCCTTCCGGCTGAGCGAAAAGGCGCAGCGGCTGGCGCGCTATGCCGATCAGTTGCGCGAAATCGATGCAGGCCATCCGCTCGTCGCGCAGTTGCGAGCCGCCGCACGAACACACTGCGTCGAGCGCCGCCGATTTCGCAAGCGATCTGTCCGACCCGCAAGCGCTGTCCGAGGCGGCGAACCGGCTGACGGCAGAGAGCGAATCGAAACTTCTCAGCCTCGCGCCAATCGTCTCGCAGCTCGAGGAGGAAGCGCTCGGCGCATCCATCGATAAGGCCATCGCGCTCAAGACCCTCGCCGCCGCCATGCGCGCCGATGGCCTCGGCATGGGACACATCCACTTCCGCGTGAACGCCAAGCAGCTGCACAACGCCATTCGCGCTCGGATCGAGGACGGTCCGGCGCTCGATCTCGGCAGCCAGGGCGCGCTGTCGGTGCTGCGCGAGTTGGTGGACGGAGCCGAGCCGCTATCGGCCAATTTCGCTTCGCTCGCGCTCGAAAGCAGCACGGCGGTTCGCCAGTTCCTCGCCATGGCGCAAATCCTCAAGCATGTGGATGCCGACGCGCCGATCCGCATGCTGGTGGCCGAATGCGAGCAGCCCGCCACCGTGCTCGCCGCGCTCTATTTCGCCAAGCTGTTCGGCATCGCGGACAAGGTCGATGTCTCGCCCCTGTTCGAAACCGAAACCGCGCTGGAGCATGGCGGACGCTTCCTCGACGCGCTGATGAAAGAGCCCGCCTATCAGGCCTATGCGCGCACGCGGGGACGTGTCGCGATCCAGACCGGCTTTTCCGACGCGGGCCGCTTCGTCGGCCAGATCCCCGCCAGCCTTGCCATCGAACGGCTGCAGGGCCGGCTCGCCAATGCGATGAGCGCAAACGGCATGACCGATGTCGCGGCGCTGGTGTTCAACACGCATGGCGAAGGCATGGGCCGCGGGGCGCATCCCTCCAGCTTCAAGGACCGGCTGGAATGGCCGATCAGCCCTTGGGCGCGGCGGCGCTTCGCTCGTGCGGGCATTCGGCTGGAGCCCGAGGCAAGCTTCCAGGGCGGCGACGGCTATCTGTTCTTCGCCTCGCCCGAGCTGGCGCTCGCCACCCTATCGACGATCGCCGAACTGGCCCCTGCCGCGCTGGAGGCAGACGCTCCGACCGACCCCTTTTACCGCCGTACCGACCTCAGCCTCGATTTCTACCGCGCTATCAAGGATCACCAGCAGGATCATTTGGCCAGCCGAACCTATGCCCGCGCGGTGACCGCATTCGGCCTCGGTCTGCTCAATTCCACCGGCAGCCGCGTGGCGCGCCGGCAGTCGGACTTGGCCGCCGACCGCGAGATGAACCTGCGGCAGATCCGCGCCATTCCGCACAATGCGATCCTGCAGCAGCTGGGCTATCCAGTGAACGTCATCGCCGGTGTCGGCAGCGCGGCGCAGGGAAATTACGAGGACATCGCCGAACTGCTGCGCATATCGCCGCGCGGACGGCAGATCATGCGGCTGGTGCGCGCGTCCAACGCGCTGGCGAGCATCAAGACGGTGGCCGCCTATGGCGAGCTGTTCAATTCCGCCTATTGGGCCAGCCGCCCCTATCGCGGGACCGAAGAGCACCTGTCGCGCGCCTGCGAGGATTTGGCCGAGTACCTCATCCAGGACGACCGCAATGGCGTCTTCCGCCGCCTCGCCTCGCGTCTGCGGGTCGATGCGCTGAAACTGCACCGCCTGTTCGAACTCGTGCCCGACGAGAACCCGCATCCCGAGCGCGAGGACATGCGGCGCATGATCGGCGTTCTGCAGGCCCTGCGCCTCACCCTGCTCCAGCATATGTTTCTGAAGGCCGTGTCGGTCCCGGCCTTCAGCCGCGCAAACGACATCAGCCGCTTCGACGTGCTGGAAATGGTCTTTACGCTGCGCGTGGACGAGGCACTGGCGCAGATGCGGCGGGCCTTCCCGGCCAGCACATCGGGCAGCAGCGCCTTTACGCTGGACGAGGACGCGCAATATCCGCGCGCGGGCGGGGAGAATTACGACGCGCTACGGCGGGACTTCATCGACCCGATCGAGGATGCCTATGCACAAGCGCTGCGAATCTCGACCGCCATCGCCAACATCTTCGGCGCGCACGGATAGCGCGGAGGAGCCTCAGCGCCCGAAAGTGAGCGTCGCCAGCACGCCGCTGGCCCGCTCGTCACCTGCAATCCGCTCGCGCGCTTGCAAGTCGATATCGATGAATGCGCGCGGCGCGACGGTGTCGGTCCCGGCGAACCAGTGCCGGAAGGACAGGCCGATGCCTGCGCCCAGCGCCTCGTCCGCGAGCCTGCCGCTGTCGTAATCCAAACGCGCCACGGCATAGGGCGTCAGCGTGGTCGGCTCTGTGCCCAGCACGAAAGCATAGCCTGCGCGCCCCTCCGCCAGCCCGAAGGTTACGTCGTTGTCGATCAGATAGGACACATCGCCATAGTAGCTGGCGAACAAATAGCTGCGCTTGCCCGTGACAGGCTCCAGCCCCTCGCCGCCCGAGATCGCGGCGCGCAGCGACCAATCGTCGATCCCGTCGGCATCCAGACCGACCAGACGGCTCCCCTCGACATTGAGGTTGAGCGCCGAGAATGGCTTGTAGCGCACGCCAAGCCAGCCTTGGGTCGCATTGCCGACCATCGCGTCGCGGTTGAGGAAATCCGAGTGATATATCCGCGCGAAAACGCTGATCGGCCGCCCGTTGCGCCAGCCACCGATGCGGCGCGAGATTTCGGCACCGGTCTGCACGGCACGATCGTCGCTTCCCGGAGCGGTCAGGAAGCCTGCCGATTGTCCAGCTGTCGAATAAGACGATCTGGCCGAGGAACGACCAGTCGCGTGTCAACTCGCGGATTTCGCGGCGTATGTTCTCGCGCGTGGCAGGATCGAGCGGCGCGGCCTCCTCCCGGTCCAGCGCTAGGTCCGGTCTTGAAGAAGCGCACAGCCCGGTCATCCAGCCCGCGCCGCTTTGCGCTATAGCCCGCATCGAGCGCAGTCTGGCGAGTGAACCCCGCATACATGGCCTCGTTCGACAGGATGTCCTGCGCCGAGCGATCGTCGCGCGCCGCAATCGCGACCATCGCCCAGTCGAGCGAGTTCCGTGTCTCCAGCGATGCATCGGCCAGGGCGCCGCGCACGACCCCGCGCGCCTCCTCATGCCGGTCCGCGTAGACCAATTGCAGGGCCTGCGCGCGATAGAAATAGCTGCGCTGCGCTGGCTGCGGGTCGAGCGCTGCGGCCCTCGCGAAGCCCTCTGCCGCCTCGCCATGCCGCGCCAGCCTGGCCTGTGTTTCGGCGATGAGCGCCCACCACACCGTATTGTCCGGATCGCTCTCCAACGCATCTTGCGCGCCGATCAGAGCCTCGTCGTAGCGCCCCGCTTCGTACGCCGCGAACGGCGTTGGCTTATCCTGCGCTGCGGCAGGTACGACCACAGCGAGGGCAGCCGGCCGCTGCCAGCAGTGCCTTATGCATGGGCACGCTTCTTCGGACTAGAAGTCCAGGGCATCCACCCCTTGCGCCTGACTCTCCTGCATGGCCAAAGCGTCGGCCAGCGTCTGTGGGTCGATCGCGCCATGGCCGACGAGCACTTCTCCCAACAGACAGCCATTCGACTGTTGCTCGACCAGCGCCGTTTCCAGCTTCGGCGAGGTCACGGCATCCCACGAAACGAGGATCTCGCCCAGCCGTCGCCGGTCCTGACCCAGACACGCGTTTGAGGGAAAGCGGTGCATGGTCTTGTCCCAGGCGATCGGCGTGCCGGTCAGCCGGGCCATTGCAAAGATGCGCAGCGCGCGCATCGACGCCGCAAAATTGACGAAGCTTCCCACGATCGAGCGCGGGACGGACATAACCGCATGCCCCCACCCGTAAATGCGGCGGACGAAATGCATCCTCTGGCACAGCCGCAGCACAAGGGCTGTCAGATTGAACAACACCAGCAGCATGGCAAAGGGATAGTCGGGAAAGAACGCGACAGCCTCGCCTCCGGTCACTCCGGCCCGGATATTGAGGCCGAGAAAAGCGAGCATGAGACCGTAGGCGAGGATGGCCAGCGTCGGCGTGATCAGCGCCTTGCGATCCCGCAGCAGAAAGTAGTTGCCGACGACCGATTTGCTCCACCCCAGCTGCGCCCAGCCTTGCAGTGCAATACCGAGGATCCAGCGCGCCTTCTGGCGGTAGCTGGCCTTGAACGTGTTCGGAAAATGCTCGCGCACGCAGAGCGGCATCTCGAGGGTCACCAAGCGGTCCGACCCCATTCCCAGAAGGGCGCTGCGCCGTGTCCTGAATTCGACCGGATAGCGCATCATTACGGCCGACATCCCATGTGCCGCCAGTCGATTGCCGATGTCGTAATCCTCTGTCAGCGTGGCTGTGCTGAAGGGATCGCCTTGCTGCTCCAGCACCGCGATCGCGCGGCGCGAGAAGCAGGTTCCGACGCCCGCGCTCGGCACCGTCTTCGCCAGCCGCTGGCGAACGACCAGGTCCTTGGCATGGCTTTCGGCGAACTCGTCCATGTACGTGCCCGCGACGAAATCGGTGTAGCGCTGTTCGAGGCTGACGACCGGCAACTGGATCATGTCGCGCGTTGGCAGGAAATAATTGAACAAATGCAGTTCGAGCGGATGCAGCACATCTTCGCTGTCATGCAGGACCAGCCCGCTGAACTCGATCCCGCGCTCGTTTTCTATTGCATGGATATCGGCGACGATGTGATTGAGGCAGTCCGCCTTGCAGGTCGGGCCGTCATGCGGAACGCGCACATGCCGCACCTGCTTGTGCCGCGCGCAGATCTTGTCGACCTCGGCTGCCGTCTCGGCATCGTTGGCATAGGTACCGATGAAGATGGTGTAATTGCGGTAGGCCAACGTGCCGACCGCATGATCGATCATGCTGGCGATGACGTCCGCCTCTTGCCATGCCGGCAGCATGATGGCGATCGGCTGCTGCGCCTTGGCCATGAGCGCATCGGTATCGACCGGATCGACATCGGATCGGCCGAGCAGGCGGCATTGTATTCTGCCTGCCCAGAAGACGAAATCGACGAACAGATCGTCCAGACTTGAAATTGCAATCAGTACTGCAATAAAAAGCGCAGTCCATTGCAGGACCGTGACAACACTTTCCATATAACGGCGACCCCCATCCCCCTATATGGAAGTTCCGATACCAAGCTTTCTGGACAAAGCAAACCGGACCAGACCAAGATGTTCATTCTTGGCACAACAAAGCTAGTGATGTGGGGCGGCCTTCTTGCCGATGGGACTGTTTGGTGCGGTCGAGAAGACTCGAACTTCCACGGCCTTTCGGCCACAACGACCTCAACGTTGCGCGTCTACCAGTTCCGCCACGACCGCACACAGTCCGCTTGCGAAAGTCGTGCCATAAGCACGCGCTCCCGCCGGTAGGAGCGCGCCCCTAGCAGCGAGGTCGGCGGGCGGCAAGCACCTTCGTGCAGTGTCGCGTCAGTAAGGGGCCCAGCCGACATCGGCATAGACGGCGGCGCGCGGCACATCGGTGCGCGCTTCGTCGATGGCGATGGATTCGCCGGGCGCGAGCGTGTCTTGCGGGGGCTCGACGACCCAGCTGTAGATCTGGTCCTCGCGCTCGTTCAGCATCACGATCAGCACGGGTGGCAGCTCGCGCGTTTCGCGGGCATTGTTCGTGATCTCGATGCGCGCGGTGAACATCCAGCTGTCGTTTTCGAGCTGGCGCCAGCGCTGGGCATCGGGCGGGAAGGACAGAGTGAGGTCGGGCTGAGCGGCACCGAAGAGCGGCTGCTCGATCGGCCACCAGTCGGGCGGGCCGAGGCGCTGCATGGCGAAGACCGCCCCTGCCGCGAGCAAGGCGAACACGCCTGCCGCAATCGTCCAGAGCTTGAGCGTATTGCGCCGCGATCCAAAGAGTGGTGCGCTGTCGAAGCGCGATGTGGCAGGCTCGTCGTATCCGGCCTCGTCCATCGGACCATCGAAGTCGGGCTCGCGCTGTTCGGCGAAAGACGGCGGCGGGGTCTGGTCGAAGTCGCCTGGCGGAGCGGCTGCGGGCTCGGCAGATGCTGGTTCGGTGGCCTCCGTACGGACGAAGCTGCGCCTTCTGCCGACGCTTTCGACGGGCGCATCCTGCTCGGCGGGCCTACGTTGCTGCTCCTCTGCTTGTGGGGCTGGTGGAGGAGGAGGTGGAGGTGGCGGCGGTGGGGCCGGTGCAGGTGGAGGCGGAGGCGGCGCAGGCGCGACCTTTTCGCTTTCGGCCACGGCATCCGCGCTTGCCCCGTCCTGGAACCAGGCATGCTTGCACTTGGCGCATCGCACCGTCCGGCCATCGACGCCGATGGCATTGTCGGGCACGACATAACGCGTGCTGCAGGCCGGGCAGGCGATAATCATTTCGCTGCCTGCCCTATAGGCCAGCGCGAATCCCCACAAGCGGCGTATCTGTGCGCGAAAGGTCTGGCGCACTTTTTTCCCCAGCGAAGGCCCGTTATAGGCCGAACCGCGAGATGGCGGCACTTTGGCACACCGATCCCGGCGCGGGGCATGCGTCATGAGCGCGCGCGAGGAAGCGATCGTGCAGTTCGACAATGTCGGCCTGCGCTACGGTACCGACCGCGAGATCCTGTCGAATGTGTCCTTCACGCTGTTTTCGGGTCGGTTCTACTTCCTCACCGGAGCCAGCGGGGCGGGAAAGACCTCGCTGCTGAAGCTGCTTTACCTTGCCCAGCGCCCCTCGCGCGGCGGCATTTCGATGTTCGGGCGCGATGTCATCACCCTGCCGCGCGAGCGCCTGCCCGCCTTCCGCCAACGCATGGGCGTGGTATTTCAGGACTTCCGGCTGGTCGATCACCTGTCTGCCTTCGACAATGTCGCGCTGCCGTTGCGCGTGTCCGGCGTGCGCGAGGCGGACTTGCGCGAGCCGGTGGCCGACATGCTCGACTGGGTGGGGCTGTCGCATCGCTCGAAGGCACGGCCCGCGACGCTTTCCGGCGGGGAACAGCAGCGCGTCGCCATCGCGCGCGCCGTCATCGGGCGGCCCGAAATCCTCATCGCGGACGAACCTACCGGCAATGTCGATCCGGAGATGGCGGTGAAACTGCTGCGCCTGTTCGAGGCGCTGGGCCGGCTGGGCACGACTGTCGTTGTCGCAACCCATGACATCCAGCTGCTGCGCCAGGTTCCCGAGAGCATGATCATGCGGCTTGACAAGGGCATGCTGGCCGATCCGACCGGTGCGCTGCGCTATCCTCCACGCCGTGAAAGCACATCGCGGTGAAGCGGCCGTCCGGCGATAGACGAAGCGGTCGAAAGCGGCCTTGCCCCGTTTCGCGGCAACCGCGCGGCAAGCCTGCTGCCCGGCACGCGCCTGTCCGGGCCGATGCCATGGGTGCTCGCGATCATGGTCATGCTGAGCGTCGTGGCGACAGCCTTTGCGCTGGCGCTCGGCAACACCGTGTCGAGCGTGCGCAGCGACCTGGAAGACAGCGCTGTGGTGCAAATCGTCGATGCAGACGAAACACAGCTGACATCCAAGGCCACGACGGCGCAGGCCGTACTGGGGGCCGACACGGCCGTGACAAGCGTAGCGCGCGTGCCGCAAGCGCAGATCGCCGACTTGCTGGAGCCGTGGCTGGGGGCGAGCGAAGGGGTCGAGGCACTGCCGCTGCCGGCCTTGCTCGAAGTCACGATGCGCAGCGATGCCGGCCCGCAGGACTATGAGAGGTTGCAGGCGGCGCTCGATGAGCGCGTACCCGGTGCGCGGATCGATGCGCAGGCCGATTGGCTCACGCCGGTGACCACGGCGCTGTCGACGCTGGCATGGATGGCGGCAGGGCTCGTCCTACTGCTCGTACTGATTACCAGCGCCGCGGTCTGGCTTGCCGCGCGCAATGCGCTGGGCACGAACCGCGACACGGTGGAGATCGTGCACTTGCTGGGCGGGGACGACAGCCAGATCGCGCGCATCTTCCAGCGATCGGTCATGCTGGATGCGATTGTCGGCGGGTTTGCCGGGTTTGTCGCGGGCGCCGCTCTGATCGCGCTGCTGTCGCGCCAGTTTGCAGCGCTGCAATCGGGAATGGTTGCGGGAGGGTCACTGTCTGCGCTCGATTGGCTGCTTATTGCGCTGGTCCCGCTTTTCGCCGTGGCGATTGCGGTCTACACGGCGCGCATGACTGTGCTCTCACATTTGCGGAAAACGCTGTGATCCTGCGTATCGTTGCCGCGCTCGTGCTGATCTATGCATTCGGCTTCCTGGCCTTTGCTGTCACGCTGCCTGCGCCTGCTGCCAAGGCGGAAACCGACGCCGTGGTCGTGCTGACCGGCGGTGCAGGCCGCATCGCGCGAGGGCTGGAAGTGGTCGAAGACGGCATGGCGAAGGAGATGTTCGTCTCTGGCGTCGACCCTGAAGTCAAACCTGGCGAATTCGCCGACCAGTTCGAAGTACCCTCTCGCCTGATGAATTGCTGCGTGACACTGGGCCAGCTCGCCGTCGATACGCGCAGCAATGCAGGCGAAGTCGCGCAATGGCTGCAGGACAAGGAGTTCACCTCCGTCCGACTCGTCACGACCGACTGGCACATGGCCCGCGCCTATAGCGAGATGGCCAGCACGCTACCTGCCGGAACTTCGGTGCTGAAGGATGCTGTAGTCTCGCACCCGGATCTTGCCACGCTGTTTCTCGAATACAACAAACTGCTCGCCGCCGAAGTGTCGCAGGGCCTGCCCGATGGCGACGACGTGGAGGAGATCGAGGCCGAAGACGCGCCGGTAACCGAAGGCGACACCGGGGCCGCCTGATATGATCGTGCTGCGCAATGCGGTGTTCTATCCGCTGTTCTACCTCGGCTCGTTCGTGATTACCGCGGCCTCGCTGCTGTCGATCCCGTTCTCGCGCGCGGCTTTTCGCCGCCGGGTGAGCGAGTGGGGCGCATATCAGCGATGGCTGCTGAAGCATGTGATCGGCGCGGATACGGTGGTCGAAGGCTCTCGAGCGGACGGCCCGGTCCTTTACGCGATCAAGCACGAGAGTTTCTTCGAGGCGATCGATGCGCCCAACCTGCTCCATACACCCTCCGTCTTCGCCAAGCAGGAGCTGTTCGCCATTCCGCTCTGGGGCCGTGCGGCACTGGCGTACGGACTGATTCCCGTGGCGCGCGACCAAGGTGCGAAAATGCTGATGCGGATGATACGCAGCGCAAAGGCGATGGCGGACGACGGGCGCCCCCTTGTGATCTTTCCCGAAGGCACCCGCGTCCCGCATGGCGAGCGCCGACCGTTGCAGGCTGGTTTCGCTGGCCTCTACAAGATGCTCAAGTTGCCGGTCGTGCCGGTCGCGGTGAATAGCGGGCCGGTCTATCAGCGCTGGCTGAAGCAACCGGGTACGATCACCTATCGCTTCGGCGAACCCATCCCTCCGGGCCTGCCGCGCGAGGAAATCGAGACGCGCGTGCTCGACGCGATCAACGCGCTGAACGACTAGGCCGCCTCGGCGGCTTCGCGCAGGAGCGCCGCAACCTCGTCCATTTGCTCAGACGTGCCGATGGTGATGCGCAGCGCATGCGGCAACCCTTGGGACGGCAGGTGCCGCACGGCGTAGCCGCCTTGCGCCAAGACATCGAGCGCGCCGCTTGCGGTCAGCGCGCCCTCGAACAGTACCAGCACGAAGTTCGCCTCGCTCGGCAGCGCGCGCAGGCCGTAATTGCCCAAGCCCTCGACAGCGGTCACAAACTGGGCTGCGCGCTTCCGCATTGCTGGCCCGCGAGCTGGCGACGAAAGCCTGGTCCGACAGCGCAGCCAGAGCCGCGCGCTGCCCGCTCGACGTCACGTTGAATGCTCCGCGCAGCCGGTTGAGCGCATCGATCAGATGCGGCGCGCCGGTGGCCCAGCCAACCCGCTCGCCCGCAATGCCATAGGCCTTGGCGAAAGTGCGCGTCACCAGCACATTGTCATGCGTGGCGGCCAGCTCCTTCCCGCCATCGTCGTCCCCGTCCAGATACTCGGCATAAGCCTGGTCGATGACCAGCAGCACATGACTGGGCAGCCCCGCATGCAGGCGCGCCACTTCGCTGCGCGGCAGGAAGCTGCCGACCGGATTGTTCGGATTGTCGAGCAGGACGACGCGCGTGCGCTCGGTCACTGCGGCCAGCAGATTGTCGACATCGGCAGCGTAATCGCGTGGCTCGGCATAGACGATGCTTGCCCCGATCTTGTGGGCCAGCAGCGGGTAGAGCGAGAAGGAGTAGCGCGAGCATACCACCTCGTCGCCCGGGCCGGCAAAGGCCTGCACCGCGCCGTGCAGGCACTCGCCCGAGCCCGTTCCGCACACGATTCGTGCCGGATCGATGCCGTGCAGCGCGCCTATGGCTTCGCGCAGTGCCGTCGCGTCAGGATCGGGATAAAGCCGCGGCTCTATTCGCGCCTGCCAGCGCCTCGTGCACTTTCGGGCTGCAGCCGAGCGGGTTTTCGTTGGCCGACAGCTTGACCAGAGCGCGCCCGTCCGCACCCTTGCTGCGGCCGGGGACATAGGCGTGGATCTGCTCGATCCAGGGTTTCATCTGTGGGAACTTGCTTTGACATCTGTGCTCTGCCGCATGAAAGAAATACAGCCCTTCGACAAGCTCAGGGCGAACGGGGGAAGAGATAAGCACTTTTTCCCGTTCGTGCTGAGCCTGTCGAAGCACTGCTTTTCTTTTAGGCCAAGCTAGGTTTGAGCACGAACTCTACCACACTCGTACTGCCCGATCCCCTGCCCCTCGACGGCGGAGGCGAACTTGCGCACGTCGAGATTGCCTACCAGACCTATGGCGAGCTGAACGCTGAGCGCTCCAACGCCATCCTCCTGTGCCACGCGCTGACCGGCGACCAGCATGTCGCCACGCCCCATCCGGTGACCGGCAAACCCGGCTGGTGGGAGCGGATGGTCGGCCCCGGCAAGCCGATCGACACCGACCGCTTCCACGTCATCTGCGCCAATGTCATCGGCAGCTGCATGGGCTCGACCGGTCCGGCGAGCGCGGCACCGGACGGCGCGCCGTATGCCATGCGCTTTCCCGTCATCACCATCCGCGACATGGTCCGCGCACATGTCGCCCTGCTCGATGCGCTCGGGATCGAGCGGCTGCACGCGGTGGTCGGCGGGTCGATGGGCGGGATGCAGGCGCTCAGTCTTGCCGCGCACTGGCCCGACCGGGCCGAGCGCGTGCTCGTCATCGCCACCACCAGCCGCCACTCCGCGCAGAACATCGCCTTTCACGAGGTCGGACGGCAGGCGGTGATGGCCGACCCGAACTGGCAGAAGGGCGATTATTATGCGGGCGACGCGCAGCCAGATAGCGGCCTCGCCGTGGCGCGCATGGCAGCGCATATCACCTATCTGTCCGAGCCTGCGCTGACGTCCAAATTCGGACGCGGGCTGCAGGATCGCGAGGCCAAGAGCTTCGGCTTCGATGCCGATTTCCAGGTCGAAAGCTATCTGCGCTACCAGGGCAGCGGCTTCACGCAGCGGTTCGATGCCAACAGCTATCTCTATATGACGCGGGCGATGGATTATTTCGATCTCGCGGAAGAAAGCGGCGGGAAGCTGGCCGATGCTTTTGCGGGCACGCCTGCGCGCTTTTGCCTCGTCAGCTTCGACAGCGACTGGCTCTACCCCACCTCCGAAAGCCGCCACGTGGTGCGCGCGCTGAACGCGGCAGGCGCAGCCGTCAGCTTCGTCGAACTGTCCGCTCCGCACGGCCATGACAGCTTCCTGCTCGACGTGCCCGCACTCGACCGGGTGGTGAAAGGCTTTATCGCATGAGCTTGCGCCCCGACCTGGCCGCCATTGCCGACGCGATCGCGCCCGGCACCCGCGTGCTCGATATCGGTTGCGGCGACGGGGCGCTGCTGGCTGCCTTGCGCGACAACAAGCAGGTCGATGCGCGCGGAATGGATGTGGACGGTGCCTGCGTCGAGCGGTGCGTCGCGCAAGGATTGTCGGTCGTGCAAGGCGATGCGAACCGCGATCTTGCCGACTATCCCGACAAGGGGTTCGACTACACCGTGCTCAGCCAGACACTGCAGACCGCGACGCGTCCCGACGAAACGCTCGACGAACTGCTGCGCATCGGCCGCCAGACCTTCGTCAGCTTTCCCAACTTCGCGCACTGGCGCACGCGCGCGGCACTGCTTCTGGGCGGACGCATGCCGGTAACGCGGGCGATCCCCGTCAGCTGGTACGAGACGCCGAACATCCACCATGTCACCACCAAGGATTTTCGCGAACTGGCGCGCGACAAGGGTGCGCGGATCGAGCGCGAATGGTTCTTCTCGGACGGACTGCCAGTGACAGCGGGTGTCGACTGGCGCGCGGAGTTCGCGGTGTTCCAGCTCAGCCGGGCGGAGGCGGTTCGTCCTTCCCAGTCCGCTTGAAGAAATTGCGGACCAGCCGGCGTGCAGTCCAGATCAGCCAGGCGATCAGCACCAGCAGCACCAGCGCAATGCCGGCTGCCGTCACCGGATATTCGTAGGCGAGATAGAGCAGCCCGACCGTCGCGACATCCTCTGCCGTCGAAACCGCGACATTGCTGACAGGCTCCGGACTGGCATTCACCACGCCGCGCGCACCGGCCTTGCCCGCATGCGCTGTCAGCGCCGCCCCGCCGCCCAGCAGGAAGGCGACCACCTGCGTTGCCGGATCGGACGGGTCGATGATCGCGAGCGCGAGCAGCGCGCCGCCCACCGGCCTGACGAAAGTGTGGATGGCGTCCCACGCGCTGTCGAGCCACATGACCTTGTCGGCAAAGAATTCCGCCACGGCAGCGATGGCGGCGATGCCCATGACCCACGGATTAGCCAGCGCATCGAGGCTCTGCAGATGTTCGGGCAGCGGGATTGCGTCCATCCGCATGGCCAGCCCGGTAGCGAAGATGCTCAGATACAGCCGCCACCCCGCAAGCAGGCTGACGCTTCCGGCAATGCCGAGGATTTCGATGATGCCCATGTGCGCGATGATGCGCCTTCATTTGGCGAGTGGCAAGTCAGCCGCTGCGGTGGGCCTTCACATCGTATGGGTCGCCATATTGGCCAAGCGGGATTTCGAGCGCATCGCGGTCCCAGTCCTGTAGCTTCGCGACAGCCTCGTAGGTTGTTTGCAGAGAAGCTGAAGAGCGCTGCATCCGGATCGTCCGAGGCACGCACGGCCTCGTAAGGCAGGACGAATTCGCCGAGCTCGTCATGCCAGTAGGCATCGGATGGCTCGAACCGCCGCGTCCTTCAGGCCATCCGGGCTCGGATAGCCGTAAGCATAGAAGGCCGCTTCATCGACACCGCCTCCGCCCAGCCAGAAACCGGCGCTGGCGACTTCGTGGCTATAGGCTTCGCGCGTCACATCGTCGGGCAGGTTGGGAAAGCCGCCGGGGTGCAGCGGGGCCGTGCGGCCGGAGAAGCGTGTGACCGCCAGATCGAAACTGCCCCAGAACAGATGGCTGGGAGACGACTTGCCGACGAAGCCGGTGCGGAAGCGTTCGAATACGCGGTTGGCATCGGCAAAGGCGCGGTGAATGCGACGCACGGTCGCGCCGTCCCACGCCCGGTCGCGCTTGTCCTGGGCGAAAGGCACAGCGTCCTCGACCTCGTTGGGCGTGCCTGACACCGATGTGTCGACACCGGCGAGCGTGAGCAATTCGGAAAGCTGTTCGTGAAAGAGCTGGACCGTCTGGCCGGTCACTTCGAAGCCGTCGGCAAAGCCGGTCGATGTCTCGACCGCCACCGCGCTGGAGAGGCAGTCGAAGATAACCTCTGCCTCGCCGCCAGCCATCTCGACCGGATATGTGCGAAAACCACGCGGGACGACGCGCAAGGCGAGGTGCCAGCTGTGATTGCACCAGGGTAGAGCGCGGGTGGGCAGCTTGCCGAGAACCTGCAGATAGGCGTGCAGGCTTTCGATGACCTGGCGATCGCTCTCGTAGTAGAGTTGCGGCCAGCGCGTCGTCATTGCTCGTCTCCCTTGCTGCCTCGCCTCGAATACAAACTCGCAGCGGCTGCGAAAGCTCCGCGGAAGACCAGGTACATAATGCAGGAAACAGCGACGGGCAGCGCGACGGCATCGAAGTGCAGTCCGCCATTCCAGAAGATGCGGTCCCACAGGGGTCCGCTCACCAGAAGATGGGCGGCAATCCCGAGACCAATGTCCTGCAGTATCGGCCGCAACCGGAGGTATCGGTAATCTGCCCAGCAATCGCGAGGTCGCGAAAGCCACAAGCCAGACGCTTATCGCCGAAGCTGCGGTGAAGCCGAACCACGCATAGGGGGCTTCGGCAAATGGCTGGCCGGGCCGCGAAACATGATCCCAAAAGTCGAAGGCGCTGGCGATCCCGATCAGGATCGCCAGCGCCTTCCAGTGCTGTTCGATTTTCAGGCGAGATCAGAAGATCTCGAACAGGCCCGCTGCGCCCATGCCGCCGCCGACGCACATGGTGACGACGCCGTATTTCGCGCCGCGACGCTTGCCTTCGAGCAGGACGTGGCCGGTGCAGCGCGCGCCGGTCATGCCGTAGGGGTGGCCGATCGAGATCGAGCCGCCGTTGACGTTGAGCTTGTCGTTGTCGATGCCGAGCTTGTCGCGGCAGTAGAGCACCTGCACGGCGAAGGCTTCGTTCAGTTCCCACAGGCCGATGTCGTCGACGTTCAGGTCGAAGCGCTTGAGCAGCTTGGGGATCGCGAAGATCGGGCCGATGCCCATTTCGTCGGGCTCGGTGCCTGCAACCGCCATGCCGACATAGCGGCCGAGCGGCTGCAGACCGCGCTGTTCGGCGACCTTGGCTTCCATCAGCGACGCTGGCCGAGACCCGTCCGACAGCTGCGAGGCGTTGCCCGCGGTGATCGTGGTGCCCGGCGCCCATGACGGGCTTGAGGCTGGCGAGTCCTTCGAGCGTGGTCTGCGGGCGGTTGCCCTCGTCCTTGGCGATGGTGACTTCGTCGTCGGAGATTTCGCCGGTTTCCTTGTCCTGCACCTTGTGCGTGGTGGAGACGGACACGATTTCGTCGTCGAAGTGGCCGGCTTCCTGCGCCGCGGCGGTGCGCTGCTGGCTCTGCAGCGCGTATTCGTCCTGCGCCTCGCGGCTGATGCCATAGCGCTGGGCGACGGTTTCGGCGGTCTGCAGCATCGGCATGTAGATCGCGCCGTGCATCGCGATCAGTTCCGGATCGGGCATCACGCGCATTTCCTTGGTCTGCACGAGCGAGATGCGATTCCTGACCGCCAGCGGCGACCACATCCATGCGGTCGATGATCACCTGCTTGGCCGCGGTGGCGATGGTCATCAGGCCCGACGAACACTGGCGGTCGATGGTCATGCCGCTGGTGCCGATCGGGCAACCGGCGCGCAGCGCGACCTGGCGGGCAAGGTTGCCGGCCTGCGTGCCCTGCTGGAGCGCGGCGCCCCACAGCACATCGTCGACTTCGTCAGCTTCGATACCGGCGCGCTCGATCGCGGGTTTCAGCGAATAGGCGCCGAGTGTCGGGCCCTGGTGTCGTTGAACGCGCCCTTGTAGGCGCGGCCGATGGCGGTGCGGGCGGTGGAAACGATGACTGCGTCACGCATGGGTAATTCCTCGAATTGCTAAACTTGCCTGACCCTCCCGGGGAGGAAAACGGGATCAGACGAAATACATCGTCATCCATTCGCAGATGAGGGCGGGCTTGTCCTCGCCTTCGATCTCGATGGTGATCTCCATGGTCTGCTGCCACTGGCCGGGGCGCTTTTCGGTCATTTCGAGCATTTTCCAGTGACCGCGGATGCGCTTGCCCGAGCGGACGGGGATGATGAAGCGCGTCTTGTTGCCGCCGTAATTCACCGCCATCTTGATCCCGTCGACTCGCGGCACGTCGCTGTTCGCGGTGAGGTAGGGGATCATCGACAGGGTCAGGAAACCATGCGCGATGGTGCCGCCGAACGGCGTCATCTTGGCCGCTTCCTCGTTGACGTGGATGAACTGGTGATCGCCGGTCGCTTCGGCGAACTGGTTGATCCGCTCCTGGCTCATTTCGACCCATTCGCTGGTGCCGACATTTTCGCCGACCTTGGCTGCTACGTCCTGGGGGGTCATGCTTCTCTCCTGCTAAACCTGCATTGCGCCCGCGGCGGGCGCGTGCGCCGCGACCGATGGCGCATGAGACGAAGGCGCGCAACCGCCGGATACCTGCCGCTTACGGCATGGCGGGGCGCCGCGACGGCAGGGATTGCACTAAGCACGCATGGTTAGCGGGCATCCTGTGACCCGCGCAAGCGCTATGTCGCGGTGCGATTGCGATGGAATCCGAGGCGAATACAGGCCGCGATGGGCAACAGTTATGCGATACGCGTGGCCTGACCGGCCAGACGCTGGTTTCGACGCCGTCAGTGGCGGCGTGGTGTCGCGCTGCTGCTCGGCGGCGGGCTATGGCTGATGCCGCCCGGCGTTCACGAAGGGCTGACGCGCGGTCTTGCGGCTTGTCGCGCAGTCTCGCCGATCTTCACCGATCCCGCTGGGCGCGGTCGGGCCTGCCGATACTGTGCGGCGCGTTTGCGCTGTTCGGTGCGGCTCTGCTGGCTGGGCCGTGGCGCATCGTGTCGCGGAATCGCAGCCGCCCGCGCGCCTTTGCACCAGGGTCCCGGCGTCGGCGCAAGAACGCATGCAGGACGCACAAGCCGAAGAAGAAACCGCAGAACCGAGTACGCCGTCGCCGCGTCTTTTCAGCGCAGCGAGGATATCGGCGGAAGACGGGATTGCTTCCGAAGAGGACAGGGACGAGAACGGCACCCCGGCCCCGGCCGTATCCGACGACTACGACGCGCCTGCTTCTTCGGCCAGCGAGTTCGACAGCGTCTATGCCGAACTGAAACGGACTATGCCCCTCCCGGAGATCGGCGGAGCCGGCCGACGACTGGGAGGGTCGTCGATGCCGAGGCCACCGAACCCGACCCCTTCGCCCCGGCAGACGGTGAAGCGGAGGACATCGAATACGCCGAATACGAAGATGCCGACCGCAATCCGGACCGGACGAGGATGAAACCGATACGCGGGAATTCCGCGCACCTGACCTGCCCGAACCGGAGCACGACGAGCGGACGAGTATGTCGACGTCGAAACGGAGGACACTGTATCTGGTGGTCGATGCGGCCGGATTGTCGGACGATGGCGATGCCGCCGACGGAACCGAGCAAAACCGGTCCCGGCTAGACGGATCGACCGAAGGGCTGGACGGGATGAGCCTCGAAGCCCTGCTGGGCCGTCTCGAGGACGGCTCTCGAAACCCACGGCGAGATGGTCGGCGATAGGCGAAGCAGGCGGCCAGCGAACCTCCGCCGCAGCCCAATGCCGATGGCGCCTGCCGAACACGCCTATGGCCGACCATGCGGATCGAGCATGGCCGACGAGGTGTACGAGAACGATCCGGTCATCGCCTTCCTGCGCCGCGAAGCGAGTCGCCGGATGCCGGACGTACGGCCTCTTCCGGCAGACGATTACGATGCCGAAGAATACGACGATGAGGAATACGATGCCGATGAGCAACGAACGGCGCGGCGGCTGCCGATCCGAAGCGATCGAGGCGCACAGCCGCCTTGCGCAATGCGCTCGATCGGCTGGGCCACGGGACGCGCCGCACTGAGCGCAGCGGAATTGCTGCAATGCAGCAGGCACTTTCGTAATTCTAGCACTGTTCCGCAATTTTCCTAACTTGCCGAGACGCGTTGCCAAACCGATAAATTGTCGCCAAAGAGAGGTTCTTCGCGACATTTCGCGCGCGCCTTCTGCGCGCACAATGACGAGTCGGCTTCTTGCCCGGAGCCTGCCCGCTGGACGAGCCAGATGGAGGACGACTCGGCGCATGCAGATGCAGTCAGCCCGGCGACCTGCAACGACACGGGCTTTACGATCCGCGTAACGAACACGATGCCTGCGGCGTCGGCATGGTCGCCCATATCAAGGGGCGAGAAGAGCCACGACATCGTCACGCAGGCGCTGACCATCCTTGCCAATCTCGACCATCGCGGCGCGGTGGGCGCCGATCCGTTGCTGGGCGATGGGGCGGGCATCCTGATCCAGACGCCCGACCCGCTGATCCGCAAATGGGCGACAAGCGAACGGCCACGACCTGCCCCAGCCGGGCGATTATGCCATCGCCATGTGCTTCCTGCCGCAAGCCGAGAAAGCGCGCGCATTTCGTGCAGGGCCAGCTCGAACGTTTCGCCGAAAAGGAAGGCCAGCGCGTCATCGGCTGGCGCGATGTGCCGACCACGCTCGACGGACTGGGCGAGGCGGTCATCGCCTCCATGCCGGTCATCCGCCAGTGCATTATCGCGCGCGGGACAAATTGCCTCGACCAGGACGCATTCGAGCGCAAGCTGGTGGTCATCCGCAAGCAGACGCTGAACCCGCTGGCCGCGCTGGAGGAAAAGCACGGCATGCCGGGCTGAGCGAGACCTATATTCCGAGCTTCTCCAGCCGCACGGTCGTCTACAAGGGCCTGCTGCTCGCCAACCAGGTCGGCACTTTCTACGACGATTTGCGCGATCCCGATTGCGTCAGCGCGCTTCGGCCTCGTCCACCAGCGCTTCTCCACCAACACCTTCCCCAGCTGGCGGCTGGCGCATCCCTATCGCTTCATGGCCCACAATGGCGAGATCAACACGGTGCGCGGCAATGTGAACTGGATGGAAGCGCGCCGCCGGACGATGGAAAGCGACCTGCTCGGCGCCGACCTCGACAAGATGTGGCCGCTGATCCCGCACGGGCAGTCGGACACCGCCTGCCTCGACAATGCGCTCGAGCTGCTGCTGACCGGCGGATACAGCCTCGCCCATGCGATGATGATGCTGATGCCCGGAAGCCTGGGCCAAGAACGAGCTGATGGACCCGGCGCGGCGCGCGTTCTACGAATATCACGCCGCGCTGATCGAGCCATGGGACGGCCGTGCCGCCGTGTGCTTCACCGATGGCCGCCAGATCGGCGCATGCCTTGATCGCAATGGCCTGCGCCCGGCGCGCTGGTGCACGACCAAGGACGACCTCGTCGTGCTCGCTTCGGAAAGCGGCGTGCTGCCGTTTGCCGAGGAGGACATCACGCGCAAATGGCGCTTGCAGCCGGGCAAGATGCTGCTGATCGATCTCGAAGAAGGTCGCATCGTCGAGGACGCCGAACTCAAGGCCGATCTTGCCGCAGCGCGAACCTTACGAAGCGTGGCTGGAGAAGGCGCAGTACAAGCTCGAGGACCTCGAGCATATCGATCCCGAACTGTCCGAGATCGCGACCGTCCGACATTCCGCTTGCTCAAGCAACAGCAGGCGTTCGGCTACACGCAGGAAGACCTGACGCCGCTTCCTCGAACCGATGGCCGCGCATGGCGAAGACCCGATCGGGTCGATGGGCACCGATACGCCGATTGCCGTGCTGTCCGAACGATCGCGCCTGCTCTACGATTATTTCAAGCAGAACTTCGCGCAGGTGACCAATCCGCCGATCGATCCGATCCGCGAGGATCTGGTGATGAGCCTGCTGTCGATGATCGGCCCGCGCCCCAACCTGCTAGGCCGCGAGGCGGGGACGCACAAACGGCTGGAAGTCGCGCAGCCGATCCTGACGAACGGCGATCTGGCCAAGATCCGTTCGGTCGAGGTCGCGCTGGACGGCGCGTTTCGCACGGCGACGATCGACATCACCTGGGATGCGAGCACCGGCGCGGATGGCCTTGCCATGGCGCTGAAGGAAATGTGCTGGGCCGCGACCGAGGCGGTGCTGGGCGACGCCAATATCCTGATCCTGTCCGACCGCGCGCAGGGGCCGGACAGGATAGCGATGCCAGCCCTGCTGGCGACGGCGGCAGTCCATCACCAACTGGTGCGACAGGGCCTGCGCATGCAGACCGGCCTCGTCATCGAGACCGGCGAAGCGCGCGAGGTGCATCATTTCTGCGCGCTGGCGGGCTACGGCGCGGAAGGCATCAATCCGTATCTGGCGTTGGAGACGCTGGAAGACTTGCGCGCACGCAAGCTGCCCGATCTGGACGCTTCCGAGGTCGAGGCGAACTTCGTCAAGGGCGTCGGCAAGGGCATCCTGAAGGTCATGTCCAAGATGGGCATCTCGACCTACCAGTCCTATTGCGGCGCGCAGATCTTCGATGCGGTCGGCCTGTCGAGCGATTTCGTCGACACCTATTTCAAGGGCACCGCCACCACGATCGAGGGCATCGGTCTGGCCGAAGTCGCCGACGAAACCGTACGCCGCCACGCACAGGCCTTCGGCGACAGCCCGCTTTACAAGGGCATGCTCGATGTGGGCGGCATCTACCAATACCGCATCCGCGGCGAAGACCATGCCTGGACCCCGCAGAACGTCGCCAATCTGCAGCATGCCGTGCGCGGCGGGGACCACGAAAATTACGACCAGTTCGCCAAGTCGGTCAACGAGCAGTCCGAACGTCTGCTGACCATTCGCGGGCTGATGGAGCTGCGATCAGCCGAGCGGCCACTCGATTTGGACGAGGTCGAACCCGCCGCCGAAATCGTCAAGCGCTTCAGCACCGGCGCGATGAGCTTCGGCTCGATCAGTCACGAAGCGCACTCGACCCTCGCCATCGCGATGAACCGCATCGGCGGACGCTCGAACACCGGCGAAGGCGGCGAGGAGCCGGAGCGCTTCCTCCCGCTCGACAATGGCGATTCGATGCGCAGCCGGATCAAGCAGGTGGCGAGCGGACGGTTCGGCGTGACGACCGAATATCTCGTCAATTCGGACGATATCCAGATCAAGATGGCGCAGGGCGCAAAGCCGGGCGAAGGCGGCCAACTGCCCGGTCACAAGGTCGACAAGCGCATTGCCAAGGTGCGCCATTCGACGCCCGGCGTCGGGCTGATTTCACCGCCGCCCCATCACGACATCTACTCGATCGAGGATCTCGCGCAGCTGATCCACGATCTGAAGAACGTGCAACCCGCAGCGCGCATTTCGGTCAAGCTGGTGAGCGAGGTCGGCGTCGGCACCGTGGCTGCGGGCGTGTCCAAGTCCAAGGCCGATCACGTCACCATCTCCGGCTATGAAGGCGGCACCGGCGCGAGCCCGCTGACCAGCCTGACGCATGCCGGATCTCCCTGGGAAATCGGCCTTGCCGAAACCCAGCAGACCCTGCTGCTCAACGATTTGCGCAGCCGCATCGCGGTGCAGGTCGATGGCGGCCTTCGCACGGGCCGCGATGTCGCCATCGGCGCGCTGCTGGGCGCGGACGAGTTCGGCTTTGCCACCGCCCCGCTGATCGCGGCGGGCTGCATCATGATGCGCAAGTGCCACCTCAACACCTGCCCCGTCGGTGTGGCGACGCAGGACCCGGTGCTGCGCGCGCGGTTCACCGGTACGCCCGAACACGTCATCAACTACTTCTTCTTCGTCGCCGAGGAATTGCGCACGATCATGGCGGAGATGGGCTTTCGCACAGTCGAGGAAATGGTCGGCCGCGTGGACCGGATCGACATGCGCCGCGTCACCCGCCACTGGAAGGCGCATGGCGTGGACCTTGCGCGCATCCTCCACGAAGTCCCGCTCAAGGAAGGCCAGCTTCCCCGCCATACGCAGGAACAGGATCACGGCCTTGGCACCGCAATGGATGTCGAGTTGATAGAGGCATGCATGCCTGCCATCGAAAGCGGTCAGGCGGTGCAACTCACACGCTCGATCCGCAACGTGAACCGCACCGTCGGCACAATGCTGTCGGGCCGTATTGCCGAGGCGCATGGCCATGCCGGACTTGCCGCCGACACGATCCGCATCGACTTCACCGGTGTTGCCGGACAAAGCTTCGGCGCATGGCTTGCCCATGGGGTCACGCTGAGCCTGACAGGCGATGCGAACGACTATGTCGGCAAGGGCCTGTCGGGCGGACGCATCGTGGTGCGCCCACCGGGAAATACAGGGCGCGACCCGACCGAGAATATCATCGTCGGCAACACGGTGCTTTATGGCGCCATTGCAGGCGAGGCTTACTTCGCTGGCGTCGCCGGAGAGCGCTTCGCCGTGCGCAATTCCGGCGCTGTCGCAGTGGTCGAGGGGACGGGCGACCATGCGCTCGAATATATGACCGGCGGCGTGGTCTGCGTGCTCGGCGATACGGGCCGCAACGTGGCTGCCGGGATGAGCGGCGGAATTGCCTATGTCTACGATCCCGACGGCGCGCTGGAGCGGCGGATGAACCATGCACAGGTCGATCTGCTCGATGTGCAACCGGGCGATGGACAAGGTGCGGAGAAAAGTTGGGGCAGCCCCGAGCAACGCGCGGTCAGCGTCGACAACCCGGGCATGGGCGACCCACTCTACCACGATGCGGAGCGGCTGAAGGTGCTGGTCGAGCGGCATCTGCTGCACACCGGCTCCGCGCACGCCAAGGCACTGCTGGACGATTGGACGCAGGAACTGCGCAATTTCCGCAAGATCATGCCACGCGACTATGCGCGGGCGCTCGAAGATGCTCGAGGACGAACGCGACGAATGCCAGCGCCATGGGTCGCAGGCGGAACTAAGCGGGACGACAGGTAGATGGGCAAGGAAACCGGCTTCCTCGAATTCGAACGCGAGGACGGCACCTATCTCGATCCGGCAGAGCGGCTGAAGAACTACAAGGAGTTCATCGGTCCCGCACGACCACGAGGCTCTGCGCAAACAGGCCGCGCGCTGCATGAATTGCGGCATACCCTATTGTCACAACGGCTGTCCGGTGAACAACATCATCCCGGACTGGAACCACCTCGTCTACGAGGACGACTGGAAGAACGCGCTCGAAGTCCTCCATTCGACCAACAATTTCCCCGAGTTCACCGGCCGCATCTGCCCCGCCCCGTGCGAGGCGGCCTGCACGCTGAACATCGTCGATGCGCCGGTGACGATCAAATCGATCGAATGCGCGATCATCGACAACGGCTGGAAAGAAGGCTGGGTCAAACCGCAACTGCCGGAGCGTCAGACCGGCAAGTCGGTCGCGGTGATCGGCTCGGGTCCGGCAGGGCTTGCCGCGCGCAGCAACTGGCGCGTGCGGGCCATGCGGTTACCGTGTTCGAGAAATCGGACCGGATCGGCGGGCTGCTTCGCTACGGCATTCCCGACTTCAAGATGGAAAAGCACCTCATCAATCGCCGCGCGGTGCAGATGGAGGCCGAAGGCGTGCAATTCCGCACCTCGTCCGAAGTCGGCGTGGAGGTCAGCTTCGAGGCGCTGCGCGAAAACTTCGACGCCGTCGTGCTGGCGGGCGGCGCGGAAGAGGCACGCCAATTGCAGATTCCGGGAGCGGAGCTTCCCGGCGTGCGGCTGGCGATGGAGTTCCTGACCCAGCAGAACAAGCGCAATGCAGGCGACGACGAAGTCCGCGCCGCACCGCGCGGGAGCCTGACCGCGACCGGCAAGCATGTCATCGTGATCGGCGGCGGCGACACCGGCTCGGACTGTGTGGGCACCAGCAACCGGCAGGGCGCAGCCAGCGTCACGCAGCTGGAAATCATGCCCAAGCCGCCCGAGCACGAGGACAAGGCGCTGACCTGGCCCGACTGGCCGGTCAAGCTGCGCACCTCCTCCAGCCACGAGGAAGGCGTCGACCGCGACTGGGCCGTCCTGACCAAGCGCGTGGTCGAGGAAGGCGGCGATGTCGCCGGGCTGGAATGCGTGCGGGTCGAATGGGTCGATGGCAAGATGGTCGAGGTGGAAGGCAGCACCTTCACGTTGAAGGCCGACCTCATCCTGCTCGCCATGGGCTTCACCGGACCCAAACGCCGCGGCCTGCTGGACCGCGCAGGCGTCGAGCTTTGCGAGCGCGGCAACGTCAAGGCCGACACCGACCGTTACGCCACCAGCGAGCCGAGCGTCTACGCCTGCGGCGACATGCGCCGCGGCCAGAGCCTCGTGGTCTGGGCCATCCGCGAAGGCCGCCAATGCGCCCGCGCGGTGGACGAAGCGCTTATGGGAGCGACGACTCTGCCGAGGTAGTCAGCCTTCCAGAGACCAGTCCACCGCGCCGCGGTCATGCTCTTCAAGAAAGGTATTCGCGCGGCTGAACGGTTTCGATCCGAAAAACCCGCGACGCGCGGACAGCGGGCTGGGATGCACGCTTTCGATGACGAGGTGCCTGCCATCGCGCAGGCCCTCGATCCGCTCTGCCTTGGCCTGCGCGTGGTTGCCCCACAGGATGAAGACACTTGGCTCATCGCGGGCGGCAACAGCGGCGACGCAGGCGTCGGTGACCGCTTCCCAGCCGCGCTTGGCATGGCTCCCTGCCTTGCCGTCTTCCACGCTGAGCGAAGTGTTGAGGAGCAGCACGCCTTGCCGCGCCCAGTGTGACAGATCGCCGTGCCCGGCGCGCGGGCATGCCGAGGTCGGCCTCCAGCTCCTTGTAGATGTTGCGCAGCGAGGGCGGCAGGCGCACGCCTCTGTGGACCGCGAAAGCCAATCCCATCGCCTGACCCGGGCCATGATACGGGTCTTGCCCCAGGATAACGACCTTCACCTCGTCCAGCGGAGTCAGCTCCAACGCCCTGAAGCGGTCGGCACGCGGCGGGTAGATGGCTTTGCCGGCGCTTTCCTCGGCTTCCAGCCAGGCATCGAGGGCCTGCAGCTTCTCGCTCGCCAGCACGGGTTCGAGCACCGGCTTCCAGCTGTCGGGTATCAGTTCGATCACAGGCATCTCCGTCTGCCAGACACGAACGACCTGCGTGCGCGAAAGGCTCCCGGCACTCGCCCCTTCCCACTCACAGCCAATCGGCCTAAGGCGCATGACTATGGCAGTGCATTTCCACGAAGAAGACCTCCCCGAAGGCGTGCTGGCCGATGGCCCGGTGGCCGTCGACACCGAAACCATGGGCCTCGTCACCATTCGCGACAGGCTGTGCGTGGTGCAGATCAGCGACGGGAATGGCGATGAACACCTCGTGCGCTTCGGGCCGGAAAGCGACTATGACGCGCCGAATCTGAAGGCGGTGCTGGCCGACCCGGACAGGCTGAAGCTGTTCCATTTCGCGCGCTTCGACCTGGCGGCGATCGAGTATTACCTCGGCGTCACCGCAGCGCCCTGTTACTGCACCAAGATCGCCAGCAAGCTGGTGCGCACCTATACCGACCGGCATGGCTTGAAGAACCTCGTCGAGGAACTGCTTGGCGAAAGCATGTCCAAGGCGCAGCAGAGCAGCGACTGGGGCGGCCCGGTGCTGAGCGAGGCGCAGCAGGATTATGCCGCGTCCGACGTGCGCTTCCTGCACCGGATGAAGGAAGAGCTCGACCGGCGGCTGGAGCGCGAAGGGCGCACCGAACTGGCGCAGGCCTGCTTCGACTTCCTGCCCGCCCGTGCCCATCTCGATATTCTCGGTTGGGACGATCACGACATCTTCAGCCACACCTCGGCGTAACGAGTAGCTACGCGCCGCCATGGTTTTCCGGAAACGCCGCATCGAAACCGACGAGGCCAAGCAGCTTCGCTCGAAGCGGCAGCATTTCGCCGCACCGGGCGGCAGTCACGACAAGCTCGTGCGGTTTCTGGCTTTTGTCCTGCCGGTGGGCGTCGGCGTCGTGGCGGCCTTCATGGTCATCACGCCCCTGTCCCCGCGCGGCGAGATCAGCTTCCTGCTCGACCGGAACGAAGTGGCCGTCATCAACGAGCGGCTGCGTGTCGACAATGCGCTTTATCGCGGACAGGATGCGAAGGGTCGGCCCTTCTCGCTGACGGCGGACGAGGCCGTGCAGCGCTCCAGCGTCGAGGGCATCGTGCGGATGGACGATCTGGTCGCGCGCATGCTGATGGATGAAGGCCCCGCGCGCGTGGAGGCGCCCGGTGGGCGCTACGACATCAACGAGGAAATCGTTTCGGTGAACGGCACCATGCGGATGGTGGCGGCGGACGGCTACCGGATGCGCGCCAGCGGCGTGTCGCTCGATCTGGGCGAGAAAACGCTGGAAGGCGCAGGCGGCGTCGAAGGCGCAATTCCTGCCGGGACGTTTCGCGCCGATCGGCTCGACGCCGACCTCGAGGAACGCCGGATAACCCTGACGGGCAATGCGCAACTGCGTATGGTGCCCGGAAAGCTGAGGATGCCATGACTGCTCGATATCTGCCTACCATGGTCAAGGGATTTGCCGCAGGCTTCGCGCTGACGGCGGCGGGCTTTGCCGGCATGCAACTGAGCGCGCAGGCAATTGCGGCGCACAATTCCAACGCGCCCGTGTCCTACGATGCGGGCCGGATCGAGCTGCAGGACCGGCAGAATCGGGTCGTGCTGTCGGGCAATGTGCGGATCACGCAGGCCGGCCTGACCCTGGATGCCGCGCGCACGATCGTGAACTATTCCGATGCGGGCAGCCTGCAGATCCAGCGGATCATGGCGACCGGCGGGGTGGATATTCGCCGCGGCAACGAGCGCGCGCGGGGCGATACGGCAGTCTACGATTTCAACCGCCGCATCATCACCATGGCAGGCAATGTGCGCCTGAACCGCGGTGGCGACACACTGAACGGTGGGCGGCTGGTGATCGACTTGCGTACCGGCGTCTCAAGCATCGATGGCCGTTCCAGCGGCTCGACCGGCGTGACGGGCGGCGAGGCCGGGTCCGGCGGGCGGGTGACCGGCACCTTCTCCGTCCCGCAAGACTGATGAAGCGCGCGCGCATCGAGCGCGCGTTGCTGGCGCTGGTCGGGCACCGTGCGGATGAGGCGCGGGACCTGTCGGCGCAGGACTGGCAGGCGCTCGATGCCATGGCCGAGCAGCACCGTTTGCAGCCGTTCCTTCACTACCGGTCAGAGCGGGAGGAAATACCGCAAGCTCCTGAAACTGTGCGAGCGGCATGGCGGCAAGCTTATGAGGCGAATGGCATAGCGGTTCTGGCGCAGCGGCGCGCCTTGCTGCGGGCTGTCGGGGTGTTGAGTGGGCACGGCATCGGCGCAGTCGCACTAAAGGGCAGCGCGCTTGCGTGGACGGTCTGGCCCGAGCCTGCCTTACGTGAAATGCGCGATATCGATCTGCTGGTGGCAGCGGACGATGCGCCGCGAGCGTATGGAGCCTTGCTGGCGGCGGACTGGGAAGGCCCCGCTTTATCCGAACAGGACGCCCAGCGGTTCGCGCTGGAGCAGACGCACTTTCCCCCGCTTGTATCGCCCGAGGGCGTGCAATGCGAACTTCACGCGCATGTCTGGCTGCGACCGGCAGTGCCGAATATGGCGATGCCGGACCCATGCGATGAAAGGTTTCTCGGCAATGCGCGCTACGAGGAACGGCTCGGGGCGGCGGTGCCGGGAACGCAGGACATGCTGGCACACCTGGTCGTGCATGCTGCCAGTTCGCATCTGCTCAATGTCGGTCCGGGCGCGCTGATCGACATCGACTTGTGGTGCGCGCGCAAATCGGTTGACTGGCAAGCCTTCTGGGAGCGTGCGCAGCGCACCGGCTATTCCCGTCCCGCGGCGCTGGTGTTCGCGCTGGTCGATCGCTGGCGGAGGGTAGGCTTTCTGGAGCAGGCGCAATGCCCGGTGCGCGCATCCGACGCTCTTCTCGACCGGAGCGAACTGCTGATGGTGCAGGACCTCGACCAGCGGAAGGATGCCTATGCGCTCTCGTCTTTCCGACTTGGCAGCGCGCGCGGAAAGGTTGCGCAGGACGCGCTCGACAAGGCTGCGAAGCCGGTATCGAAGGTACAGCGCATGGGCCAATTGATGCAGCGTTCCGCTTCGCTTACCCGTAGCCTGTTGCGCCGCGACACCCGGCAGACTGCCAGCAGCACAGCCGCCGTGCGCGACTGGCTCTCCGGCTAGCGCCTGCCCGAGGCGGCCACGCGGGCGATGCCCGTCAGCCCCTGCGCCAGCAATAACTCGGACGCTTGGCTATTGGCCAGCAGCTCGCGGTGCAGCTCTACAAGTCGCTCTACCAGCCGGTCTAGCTTGGGGCCGCGCCAGCGTTGCAACTGGGTGGCGATCTCGCGCTCTTCCTTCCAGAAGATGCCGAGGCGCGCCTTCTCGCCCTTCTGCAAGTCCTCGTAGCGGCGGTTGCCCAGCGCCGCGCTGATCCGCGCCAGTTGCGCCGCGCGCCGCTCGACTGCCAGCAGCGTGCCGACCGGGTTCAGCCCGATCTGCTTCATGCGCGCAATCTCGCTTGCGACCCTCTTGCCCTGCCCCGCCATGACGGCGTTCACGAGGCTGGCAAAGCCTTCTTCCTCGTTGACTGCACCGATCGCGTCGAGATGCTCCATGGTAGCCGGCTGCGGGGCCTGGGGCGAGGCATCGAGGAAGGTCGCCAGCTTGGTAATCTCGCTTTGCGCCAGCCGCACGTCGAGCCCTGCGGCCTGCGCGATGCGCTGCGCCACGGCGGCATCCAGCCGCACGCCCAGCGCATCGCCCATGGCGCGCACGGCGGGAACCACGGACATCAGATCGGGCGGGTAATAGGACACGACCGCGCATCCTTGCGCTTTTCCAGCAGCTTGGCCGTGCGCGATTTGTCGGTGGCGGACGTGGCGACGACGATGACCGGACAGGCATCGCCCGCGCCCATGTCGCCCGTGTCGAGCAAGTGTCTTGAGCGCGTCATGCGCCTCGTCACCGGTCACGCGCGCGAAGATATGGCGGGTGCCGCCGAAGAGCGAGGTGGAGCGGGCTTCGTCACCCAGCAGCGCGGGGTCCGCGCGCAGTTGCCGCGCCGGCCAGTTCGACCCGCTCTCCGGCTTCGGGAAGTTTGGCGATGAGGTCACTGGCCGCCGCACTGGCGCCGGCCTCGTCCTGACCGCAGAAGAAGAAGACCTTGCAATCGGCTGCGAGGCCCGCCGCCTTGCCCGCGAAAGTCCTTGCCCTGGAGCTTCACCGGTCGCGCAGGGTGAGCGCGACGCGGGTCACGATCCGGTCGGCGATCTCGCGGCTGAGGTTTTCGAGCGCGGTGTTTTCGGCCGCGATGGTGGCATATTCGCTCGACACCACGTCGATCCCGGCATCGGAGCCTTCTGTCGCGTCGAGCAGGATTTCGCCCGTGCCTGCATCGACCAGTTGGTATCGCGCGCGCAGGGTGCGGCGTTCGCGGCTGACCGTGTCGTCGGCCAGCACGGCCAGCCCTTCGAGACTGTCGTCGAGCCGGATGTCGAGCCGGTAGCGCGCGCTGCCGTCCTCGCTCGTGCGAAGGCGGTCCTGCAATTCGTTGCGCACCAGCCAGCCAGCCTCGCCGGGGATCGGCGCGACGTCGACGTCGGACAGGCCGCGCGCAACCTCGCCGCTGCCGCCGCCCGCATACATGGGCGACATGCCGCATGCCGACAGGGCGAGCGCGGAGAGGGCGAGGATAGCGAAACGCATCATGTGACGATATTCACCAATCTGTCGGGCACCACAATGATCTTGCGGATTTCGGCCCCGTCGATCGAACGCTGCACCTTGTCGGAGGCGAGCGCCATGGCTTCGAGATCTTCCTTGGGCGCACCCTTGGGCGCGGTGAGCGTGTCGCGCAGCTTGCCCTTGTGCTGGATGGCGATGGTCACCTCGTCCTCGACGAGCAGCGCCGGATCGACTTCTGGCCACGGCGCATCGGCAACCAGCCCGCTCTCGCCCATTTGCGACCAGGCTTCTTCGGCAAGATGCGGCATCATCGGCGCGACCATCTGGACAAGGCTGCGGATCGCATGGCTGCGGCTGGCCGACGCTCCGGCCTTCTCCACGGCGGCAGTCAGTTCGTAGAGCCGCGCGACGGCCTTGTTGAAGCCAAGCGCCTCGATATCTTCGGCCACGGCGGCGATGGTCTGGTGCGTCTTGCGCGCAAGCGCCTTGTCCTCGCCCTCGGCTTGTCGGTCGTAAGCCGCGAACAGGCGCCACAGGCGGTGCACGAAGCGGCTGCACCCTTCGATTCCCGCCTCGGACCACGGCAAGTCGCGCTCGGGCGGGCTGTCGGACAGCATGAACCAGCGCACTGCATCCGCGCCATAAGCGTCGATGATCGTGTCGGGGTCGACGACGTTCTTCTTCGACTTCGACATCTTGATGACGCGGCCAGCCGTGACCGGCGCGCCGTCTTCTATACGTACCCAGTCCGCACCGTTCTTCTCCACCTGGTCGGGCGAGAGATAGCTGCCATCGCCGAGCTGATAGGTCTCGTGCGTCACCATGCCTTGCGTGAACAGCGAAGCGAACGGCTCCTTCACATCCAGCATGCCGATATGCGCCAGCGCGCGCGTCCAGAAGCGGGCGTAGAGCAAGTGCAGGATCGCGTGTTCGATGCCGCCGATATATTGCTCGACCGGCAGCCATTTCGCCACTTCCTCGCGGTCGAAGGGCTTGTCCGCCGGCTGGCTGGCGAAGCGCAGGAAATACCACGAACTGTCGACGAAGGTGTCGAGCGTATCGGTCTCCCGCTCCGCCTTGCCGCCGCATTTCGGGCAATCGACATGCTTCCATGTCGCGTGGCGCAGCAGCGGATTGCCGGGCGTCTGGAAGTCGACATCCTCGGGCAGCGTGATCGGCAGGCTGTCCTTGGGCGCAGGCACCACGCCGCATGCATCGCAGTGGATGAACGGGATCGGCGTGCCCCAATAACGCTGGCGCGACACGCCCCAGTCGCGCAGGCGCCAGACGGTCTTGCCTGCGCCCCAGCCCTGTTCTTCGACGCGGGCGAATGATCTCGCGCTTGGCGTCCTCCACATTCATGCCGTCGAGGAAGTCGGAATTGACGATCACGCCTTCTCCCGCTTCGGCCTCGCCATCGAAGGGCTTGTCGGCTTCCTCGACGCTCGCGGCGACCACGCGCGGGATCGGCAGGCCGTATTTCGTCGCGAACTCGAAGTCGCGCTGGTCGTGCCCGGGCACGCGCCATGATCGCGCCGGTGCCGTAATCCATCAGCACGAAATTCGCGATATAGACCGGCAGGTCCGCGCCGGTGAACGGATGCTTCGCCGTGATGCCGGTATCGAAGCCCAGCTTCTCGGCCGTCTCCAGTTCGGCAGCGGTCGTGCCGCCGCGCTTGCACTCGGCGATGAAGGCGCGCGCCTCGTCGCTGTCGATAGCCTGCGCCACCGGATGATCGGCGGCCACGGCCACGAAGCTGGCGCCGAAGATCGTGTCGGGCCGCGTTGTGTAGACCGGCAGTTTATCGCCATTGGACAGGTCGAAGCTGAACTCCAGCCCCTTGGACTTGCCGATCCAGTTTTCCTGCATCAGCCGGACCTTGTCGGGCCAGTTTTCGAGGCTTCCCAACCCTTCGAGCAGTTCCTCGGCAAAGTCCGTGATCTTGAGGAACCACTGGTTGAGCTTGCGCTTCTCGACTTCCGCGCCCGAGCGCCAGCCCTTGCCGTCGATCACCTGTTCGTTGGCGAGCACGGTCATGTCGACCGGGTCCCAGTTGACCTCGGATTCCTTGCGATAGACGAGGCCCGCTTCGTACAGATCGATGAACAGCGCCTGCTCGTGGCCGTAATAGTCCGGCTCGCAGGTCGCCAGCTCGCGGCTCCAGTCCAGCGCGAAGCCGAGGCGCTTCAACTGCGCCTTCATGTGCTCGATATTGTCGCGGGTCCAGCCGCCCGGATGCACGCCCTTTTCCATCGCCGCGTTTTCCGCCGGCATGCCGAACGCGTCCCAGCCCATCGGGTGCAGCACCTCGTGCCCGGTCGCCTTCTTGTAGCGCGCCAGCACGTCGCCCATCGTGTAATTGCGCACATGGCCGATGTGGATGCGCCCCGAGGGATAGGGAAACATCTCGAGCACGTAGCTCTTGGGCTTGTCGGAATTGCTGTCGGCGCGGAAGGTCTGCGCGGTCGTCCCAGGCAGCCTGCCAGCGTGCATCGGCGGCAGCCGGATCGAAACGGGTGTCGGTCATAGGCTCGCCTGTTGCGTATTTCAGGCGCGATGAAAAGTGCGTGCGTGGCGCGGGCGGCAATTTACCCCGCGATGGCCTGTCGGCGCAGCTCGCGGGCCTTGGTCAGGATGATGTCTTCCAGCTTCTGGACCGTGGCGGCCTGCACCGGTGCATCGACCCAGCTTCCGCCCTGATTGACCTGCCGGCTGGCAGCCACGCGCAGCGCATCGGCGCGCAGATCCCTGTCGAGGATCGAGACGGTCATCTTCACCCGTTCGTTCGGGTTCTGCGGATTGGCATACCAGTCGGTGACGATCACGCCGCCATTGCTGAATCGGCCTGCAGCAACGGTGCGAAGGTCACCGCCTCCAGGCTGGCGCGCCAGAGATACGAATTGACCCCGATGGTCGTCACCTGCGCCGCGGCCAGATCGGCCTGGGGCCGGTCGCCACCACCACATGCCGCAAGTCCCACACTGGCAAGCGCCAGGGTGGCATAGGTGGCAGGGCGACGAAGCGATGCGGAAAGGGTCATAACAAATACCTTGAGGCCGGGATCGGGCTGAAAAACGTGATGCGCTCTATAGGGCTTGCACGTTGGCGGGCAAGCATTGGTGTGACCGGCCAGACAGCGGCATTCGCGTGAATGCGTGCTTAATCGCGCATCGGGATGTGTGCTGCGCGCAACACCTGCGCAGCGATCGGTGCCGCGCTTCGTGGAAAAACTGGTGCAGCTTCGCCCAACGTCCTAGCTTTCAACACTTGGGACGAGTCGTTTGTTGCGACCTCGTTCGGGAACTGTTCAGCGATGGCGGCCTTTTATCGGTACGGACATCGCGAAGTGTGGGATAGAGACGTTCGATGACCTTCAAGGCTGACAGCACTGGCAAATGGCGGTTCGCACCCGCCATGATCGCTGCTGCCGGTCTTGCATTGGCCGTGCCGGGCGCGGGTCTTGCCGTGTCGTCGGCTTCGGTTCCGGAAGCCGTTTCCGATCTCGACTTTCTCCCCTTCACGCCAGCCGGTGCCGATCCGGCGCTGGCGCAGAAGGTCGCCGCACTGGTCGGTGAAGATGCCTTGCGCTTCACGCCTGCCAACAAGCCGGCCCCGGTCGGCGAGCGCACGGTGAACTTCGCGGTACGGGTGGATGCCGCCACGGCGCGCACACTTTCGGGCCGCTCGACGCTGGATCCGCTGGCCAAGGCCAGCCCTGTCGATACATCTCTGCCGGTCGCGCCGACCCGCTACAACCTCGGCATCGCTCGCGGCTTCCAAAGCTTTGCGCAGCCTGCGCGCAGCGTGACAGGCACTTCGGTCGGCGCAGAACTCAAGAAATTCGACATGCCCGATCTGGGCTCCTACGCTTCCGACAAGGATGACGACGGCAAGCCCAGCCGCTTCCAGTCGCGCATCGCGCTCGAACAGCAGGGTAATGCAGGCAGCTCGCCTTTGACGCTTGAAGGCGCAGGCACGCAGCGGGTCGATGTCGGCGGCTCCTATCGCCTCGGTCGCAATCTCGACGTGACGGCAGGCGTGCGAATCAAGCAGGACCGTGACCGTCTGGGTCCGCTGACCGATGGCATGGAAGACGACCAGGCCGTCTACGTGGGTACACAAATCCGCTTCTGATCGGGCCGTTTCAGGCTCTTTCCGACCTTGAATACGATTGAGCAGGTCATCCGATCGTCGGATTGTCTTTGCCTCTTCACGCGCCCTAGGCTTACATCCCTCGTCACACACACGAAGGGGAGGGCTTCGACATGGGAAGAGTAGCGGTAGTCACCGGAGGCACGCGCGGCATCGGGCGCGCCATATGCGAACGCTTGCGCGACGAGCGTGGATGTACCGTCATCGCCAATTATGCGGGCAATGACGATGCAGCCAAGGCCTTTTCGGACGCGACGGGTCTGGCCACGGCCAAGTTCGATGTCGGCAATCACGAAGCCGTGCAGTCCGCCTGCAAGCGGATCGAGGACGAGCATGGCGCAATCGACATCGTCGTGAACAACGCCGGGATCACGCGCGACGGTACGCTGCTCAAGATGAGCTACGAGGATTGGGACGCAGTGATGCGCACCAATCTCGGCGGCTGCTTCAACATGGCCAAGGCCACCTTTGCCGGCATGAAGGAGCGCGGCTGGGGCCGGATCGTCAATATCGGCTCGATCAACGGGCAGGCCGGACAATACGGCCAGGTCAATTACGCTGCCGCCAAGTCGGGCATTCACGGGTTTACCAAGGCGCTGGCGCAGGAAGGCGCGCGCTTCGGCATTACCGTCAACGCCATCGCACCCGGCTATATCGACACCGACATGGTGGCCGCTGTGCCCGAGCCGGTGCTGGAGAAGATCGTTGCCAAGATCCCGGTCGGACGCCTGGGCCAGGCCAGCGAGATCGCACGCGGCGTCAGCTTCCTGGTGTCCGAGCATGCCGAATTCGTCACCGGCTCCACCATGAGCATCAATGGCGGGCAGCACATGTATTGATCCGGCAAGGCGGTGTCTCGCGCACCGCCTTGCCCGACCCGTCACGACTGATCGTCGCGGGCACGCTTTTCGGCGGCTTTCTCCAGAGCAATCGCCTGCTCTTCCAACCGGGCTGCCTGCTGCTCCAGGCGCGCAGCCTGACTGTCGAGTGCCGCGATGCGTCGCTCGTCCAGCAGGGCTTGGGCGGCGCGGTCGATTTCTGCGGCTTTCTGTTCGAGTTCGGCGGATTGGGCCGCCATTTTCTCGGCTTGCGCCGCCGCACGTTTTTCCGCCGCCCGTTGTGCCTCGTCGTCCGACGCGGGCTGCATGGTTGTTGCGAGCGCTGTAAGAATGAAAAGCATACTTAGACCTCCGATTGCACCGACGCTTTGCCAACGCAGCGGACGTGCGGCTGGTCCGGCTGTCGATGTCAACGGACGGTGCATCCCGCCTGACTGAACATCATCCCGTAAATCCTTGGGACCAAGCTTTTTGGGCCTTTGTTCTTCGGCAGAGCTCAGTATCCGCGCCGCTTCCTTGCTGCTGGTGACCGACAGTTTGCGCCGCGCTGTGCGAAGGCGTTCGTTGTAGGAATGTACGGATAAACCCAGTCTCAGCGCGGCAGATTTTGCATCGTGGCCCTTCAAGAGCAGACGCAGGCTCTCCTTCTCTTTCGCGCTGAGTGCAGAAACATCTGACATTGGGCGAAGGTAGCCGACACCGATGGCATGCCAACCCCAAAACATTTGTTCCTTACAAAAGGATTGTCGATCCGCCGGACGGATAGCCTAGTCGATCAGATAGCCGACGACTTTCCAGCGGCCCTCTTCCTGCCGAAGCGCGACCGTTTCCATGACACCATCACGCGCTTCAAAGTCGGTTTCGAAGACGACTCTCGCTTGCTGGTGTGAGCCGGGATCGGTCGGGTCCGATTGCTCGAACTCGACTGTCTGGGCTTTGCGCATCAATACAGCGCCGAGCGGGACGCGCGCATCTTGCGAGGCTTCTCGCCACATCGTGACGTTGTTGGGATCGCGAAAGGTTCGGCCGGCGGCAGCGAAACTGGCTTCCCAGTCGAATGCGTCGACCAGTTCCAGCCATTCGCGCGCAGAAGCTTCGAATGTCTCGACCTGTGCCGTCTTCGATCGGCTGTTGCCGGATCGCCAACGCGGACGGTCCGAATGGGCGACATCGAGAGCAAGTGCTGCGACAAGGGCGATCGAAAACATGGCTATTCCTCCAATCCAGAGTGCCCGTGAGCGGGCCGGTTGAGTGATGGAGGCAGACTTGGATTAGTGGTGCTTGCGGAGCATCCCCCAAAGCGTCGTCTACAAATTTTTCGGCAACACCTTGCTCGTTCTCCAACAGCAGACGCGCCGCCTCGCGGCTGCTGGTCACGCCCAGTTTGCGCCGACTTGCGCGCAGGCGTTCGTTGATAGTGTGAACCGACAGCGATAGCTCACGCGCCATCGACTTGGCATCGTGGCCGCGCACCATCAGGCGCAGCGTTTCCTTTTCCTTGTCGGTCAGGGCGTCGAGACCTTCGGGCATGGCAATCACGCTTACGATGGCTTGCGGTCAGGACCACCCCGAAAAATTCGTGTCTCAATGAGTGCGCGCCTATAAAGAGCGCTGAGATGACCCCGCCCTATCACCCGCCGCGCAAGTATTCGGTCCGTATCGAAGGTCATCGTACCTCGATCAGTCTGGAGCCTGTGTTCTGGGACATGCTCTGCGCCGCTGCGCAAGACCGCGCCATGCCGGTCAGCCGACTGATCGCCGAGATCGACGCGGAGCGAATCCGGAGCGCCACTCCTCCGGGACTGGCCGGAGCCTTGCGCATCTGGCTGGTGACGCATCACTGCGCGCCGTCCGGTGGCGCATACGAAGAGGGCGACGAACCGTAGTCCGCCGCCCTCATAAATCGTGTTATCGAAGCTTAGTACTTCGCGGTCGCGTCGCTTGCCGGATAGGTTTCGTCGAGCGACTTCGTCGAGCGAGTCCATCCGGTCTTTCGATGCCGTCGATTCCGCGCCGGCATTGCGGAAATACCCATTCGGTTCGCCGCTTGCGAAAGCAACGCGCTTTTCGCCGGTGCGGTTCTTTTCGTAGGCGCGATAGCCGAAGTAGCCGAGGGCACTGAGTGCTGCGAGTTTCAATAACATTATTAGCAATCCTTCATTCGGGGGGTGTGCGAACTCAACCGCGCATGGCCCGAAAAGGTCCGCGAACAAATGTTAGTCGTCGCCAACCCGTTCGATATCCGCGCCCACGAGTTGCAGTTTTTCCTCCAGCCGCTCGTATCCGCGATCAAGGTGATAGAGGCGCCTGACGACCGTTTCACCCTTCGCTGCCAGCCCGGCAATGACGAGGCTCATCGAAGCGCGCAGATCGGTCGCCATGACTTCTGCGCCGGTCAGCTCGACCGGCCCTTTTACAATGGCAGTGCGCCCGGTCGTCTCGATGTCGGCACCCATGCGCGCCAGTTCGGGCACATGCATGAAACGGTTTTCGAAGATCGTTTCCTTCAGCACGCTGGTGCCTTCGGCCTTGCACAGCAGGCTCATCAGCTGGGCCTGCATGTCGGTGGCAAGGCCCGGGAACGGCGCAGTGGTAAGGTTGTAGGCCTGCAACTTGCCGTCGGCGCAAACGCGGATGCCTTCGTCGACCGTCTCGACCGTCACGCCGATATTGCGCAGCGCATGCAGGGTGGAACCCATGTCGCCTGTCTCCGCCCCGCCCAGTACGACATCGCCGCCGGTGATCGCAGCCGCGCAGGCGTAGGAGCCTGCCTCGATCCGGTCGGGCATCACGCGATAGGTCGCGCCGTGCAGTTTCTTCACGCCGTGGATTGTCAGCTCGGACGTGCCGATACCTTCGATCTTCGCGCCCATCGCGGTGAGCAGATTGCACAGATCGACGATCTCCGGCTCGCGCGCTGCATTGCGCAGGATGCTGGTGCCGTTACACAGCGCGGCGGCCATGATCGCGTTTTCCGTCGCGCCGACGGACACGACCGGGAAAGTCGAATTCCCCGCCCGGCAAGCCGCCGTCGGGCGCGCTGGCTTTCACATAACCCTGCGCCAGCTCGATATTCGCACCGAAAGCCTCAAGTGCTTTCAGGTGCAGGTCGATAGGACGATTGCCGATAGCACATCCGCCGGGCAGCGACACGGTCGCTTCGCCGGTGCGCGCCAGCAGCGGGCCGAGCACGAGGATGGAGGCGCGCATTTTGCGCACCAGATCGTAAGGCGCGACCGAACTCGTGATCCGCATCGCTTCCAGCGTGACATTGCGGCCGAATTCTTCGGGTCGCTTGCCCGGAATCGTATGGCTCACCCCGAATTGCGTCATCAGGTGCTGGAACCCGTCGATATCGGCAAGGCGCGGCAGATTGCGCAGCGTCACCGCTTCCTCGGTCAGCAGGGCGCAGGGAATGAGTGTAAGCGCCGCGTTCTTCGCGCCCGAAATCGGAATGGTGCCGGTCAGCCGCGTGCCGCCGCGTACGATGAGTTTGTCCATGGTCCCCCGCTATATTCGTCGGTGCAGGCGTAGCAAGGCTGCTGGCCCGACTGTCCCGCTTTCCCTTGCACAATTACCATGCGATTGACCTGTTCCCTGCAGCCACCTAGTCCGCCGCGCATGAGCACGCATAAACCTATCAAAAAAGCCGTTTTTCCCGTAGCCGGGCTCGGCACGCGCTTCCTTCCCGCAACCAAGGCGATTCCGAAGGAACTTGCTTCCGATCGTCGATCGCCCGCTGATCCAGTACGCGGTCGACGAGGCGCGCGAGGCGGGGATCGAGCAGATCATCTTCGTCACCGGGCGCGGCAAGACGGCCATCGTCGAGCATTTCGACGTGGCTTTCGAGCTGGAAACGACGATGGGCGAGCGTGGCAAGGACATGAGCGTGCTCGATGCCACTCGCGCGACGCCGGGCGACATCATTACGGTGCGCCAGCAAGTCCCGATGGGTCTGGGCCATGCCATCTGGTGCGCGCGCGCCATCGTCGGCGACGAGCCGTTCGCTATCCTGCTTCCCGACGAACTGATGGTCGCCAATCGCGGCGGCACCGGCTGCATGAAGCAGATGGTCGAAGCTTATAACGAGGTGGGCGGAAACCTGATCTCGGTGCTCGAAGTGCCGGACGAAGAGGTGTCGAGCTATGGCGTGATTGCGCCGGGGAAGAGCGTGTCGGACAGCCTCACCGAGGTCACCGGCCTGGTGGAAAAGCCGCCGCGCGCCGAAGCGCCTTCGAACAAGATCATCTCGGGCCGCTATATCCTGCAACCCGAAGTCATGCGCACGCTGGAGGGCCAGGAGAAGGGCGCCGGCGGCGAGATACAGCTAACCGATGCGATGGCGCGCATGATCGGCACCCAGCCGTTCCACGCCGTGACCTTCCAGGGCAACCGCTACGACTGCGGCAGCAAGACGGGCTTCGTGGAAGCGACGCTGGCTCTGGCGCTGGAGCGCGAGGATATGGGCTCGGATGTCCGCGCCATCGCAGAGCGCCTGCTGGCGCGCTGACTACAAACGCAACATATGAAATAGGGCCGGCCTGCGCGGAGCAGACCGGCCCTTCTTGTTTGCGTACCGCGTCAGGCCGGAGCGCAGGCTGCGCCTTCTTCGGCGCAAGTCTCGTCGCGTGTGGCCTTGAACTCGTCGCCCTCGTTCCAGTTGGGCCAGCTCGTGCTCATGCCGAGCATCCGCCCGAGGCGATAGAACAGCTGCAGATCGGCCATTACGCCCGACCAGTCCCAGTTCGGATCGTATTCGTCCTTCGGCCCGTGATAGCGGTTCTCGCGATAGTCCTTGGCCACCGCAGCACCGGCTTCCATGCCGCCCTCGACCAGATCCTCGCCGCCATCGACATAGAGCATCGGCACGCCGCGCTTGGCGAAGGCGAAGTGATCGGAGCGGTAATAGTAGCCGGCTTCCGGATTGGGGTTCGGCGTCGCCACCCGGCCGTCCACCGTCAGCGCCTCTTCGAGGAACTCGTCGAGCTGCGACTTGCCCGGGCCGACCACGACCACATCCTTGCTCGGCCCGGCAATCAGGAAGGCATCCATGTTGATGCCGCCGACCGTCTGGTCGAGCGGGAAGACCGGATTGGCTGCGTATTAGTCGGCGCCCAGCAGGCCGGACTCCTCTGCCGTCACTGCAAGGAAGACCTGCGAGCGCCGCGTCGGTCCGGCCTTCGCATGCGCTTCGGCCAAGGCGACAAGCGCAGCCGTGCCGGTCGCATTGTCGACCGCGCCGTTGCAGATGTCGTCACCATCGGGCGCAGGCGTACAACGACCCAGATGGTCCCAATGCGCGGTGTGCATGACATATTCGTCCGGCGCTTCGCTGCCCGGCAGCATGCCGATGACGTTCTGCAATTCGAAGGTGCGAATATCGTTCGAAAAGCTGGTCGAGGCAGTCAGGCCCAGCGGCATCGGCCTTGAAACCCTTCTTTTTCGCAGCAGGCCATAAGTCCGGTGGCAGTCGAGACCGGCTGCATCGATAGATGCGTCTTGCCGACTTCATTCTGCACCCAGCCGTTCATGATCGTCAGCGGCGGCGCGTTCTCGCCGCGCTGGGCATAGGCCTGCGGACCGGACCAGCTGCTTTCGACCACGTTCCAGCCATAGGATGCCGGCTCGGTGTCGTGGATGATCAGCGCGGCAGCAGCGCCCTGACGCGCGGCTTCCTCGTATTTGTAGGTCCAGCGCCCGTAGTAGGTCATCGCCTTGCCGTTGAAGGGGCCCGTCGAGGCTCTCCGTGCCGAAGTCGGCATCGTTGACGAGGATGACGGCGGTCTTGCCGGTCATGTCCATCGCCGTCATAGTCGTTCCAGCCGCGCTCGGGTGCGTTGATGCCGTAGCCGACAAAGACCAGTTCGCTGTCCTCCGAGCGTGGTTTTCGCATCTTCGCGATAGGTCACGCCGACCCATTCGCTGCCGAAGTCGAGGCTCATGTCCTCGTCCCCGCCCGAAATGCGTCAGCGGCGCGAAGTCGCGGCCCGTAATTTCGACCAGCGGCACGCGCTGCACCCAGCTGCCGTTGTTGCCCGGCTCCAGCCCGGCCGCCTCGAACCGCTCGGTAAGCAGGGCGACGGTCAGTTCCTCGCCTTTGGTGCCCGGCATCCGGCCTTCGAATTCGTCGGAAGACAGACGTTCGGTGATCGCCTTCATCGTTTCTTCGGAAATATCCCCGCTGGCGACGTCGGGAATGTCGAGCCCGCTCATGCCAGACCCGACCTCGTCGCCCGGAACGCTGCATGCGCTCAGTGTCAGCGCGACTGCGCCTGAAAAAATCGCTCGTTTCATGTCGAAAGCACCCATTCTCGTTCTTCGGATCCCGAACAATGCATGCACCGAGCCAAGGCTACGCGCAACCTTGCGCCTGTCGGCCCGACGCGCCAGAGCCTCACCCCGATGGATGCCAATTGGACACATGCGCTGGAGCGGGCTCGGGGACACGCGCCCTATCTGGCGCGCAGTCTGGAGCATTATCCCGAGCTTGCCGACCTCTTGGCGCAAGGCGATGCGCAACAGGCGCTGAAGCAGGCGAAGCTGTCGGGCCAGGGACTGGACACCGCCACCGGCCTGCGGCGTGAAAAGCGCGCCATCGCGCTGGTCGTGGCCATCGGCGATCTCGCAGGTGCGTTCACGCTCGACAAGGTCATGCTGGAGCTTTCGCTGCTGGCCGACCGGGCTCTGCACCGGGCTATAGAGACGGCCATCACCCGCCGGGTCGAAGGTGCGGGCACGGACGGACTGATCGCATTGGCCCTGGGCAAGCATGGCGCGGGCGAGTTCGAACTATTCTTCCGACATCGACCCGATCCTCCTCTACGACGAAGAGCGATTGCCGCGCCGGAAGCGCGACGAGCCGGGCGATGCGGCGCAGCGCTATGCCCGCGAGATCGTGCGGCTGCTGTCCGAAGTCACCAGCGAAGGCTATGTCTTCCGCGTCGATCTGCGCCTGCGCCCCGCGAGCGAGGTCAGCCCGCTGGCAATCCCGCTCGATGCCGCGATCACGCATTACGAAAGCAGCGCCCTTGCATGGGAGCGGGCCGCGTTCATCCGCGCCCGGGCGGCGGCAGGCGACATTGCGGCGGGCGAGGCCTTTCTCGACCATGTGCGCCCCTTCGTGTGGCGACGCAGCCTCGATTTCGGCGCGATCGACGAGGTGCGGCACCTCACCCGCCGCATTCGCGAGAAGCAGACCGGGCCGAAAGCGCCCGCGCCGGGATACAATGTCAAGCTGGGACGCGGCGGCATTCGGGAAATCGAGTTTTTCGCGCAGACGCACCAGCTCATCCACGGCGGGCGCGACCCGACCTTGCGGCGCAAGCGAACGCGCGCGAGCCTCGACGCGCTGGCAGCTACCGGACGGATCGAGCCTGCCGATGCACGGGTGCTGGGCGAGAGCTACGAAGGCTTGCGGCGGATCGAGCACCGACTTGCAGATGGTCGCAGACCGCCAGACGCATACGCTTGCCCGCTGGAGAGGCGCTGGACAATGCTGCGCGGCTGGATGGCTTTGCCGATGGCGCCGCGTGGCTGGAGCATATCGCCACGCTGACCGAGCCGGTGGCGCGCATATACGACCGCCTTGCTGGCCGAGGACGAGGTATCGATCCCCGCCGACAGCCCGCATGTCGAAGCCGAGCCGACCAAGGCCATCCTGCCGGACGAACTGGCGTCCCGCGTCGCCGACTGGACCGCCGGGCGCTATCCGGCCTTGCGCAGCCCGGCCGCCGTCGAAGCCTTTCAGGCAGTGCGTCCTGTTTTAATCGATTCGCTTGCCGCTTCTGCCGATCCGGAGCGCGCAATTGCCCGGTGGGAAAGCCTGCTCGGCCGCATGCGCAGCGCGATCAATCTGTTCCGCCTGCTCGAAGCGCGGCCCGGCCTGCTGCAATTGCTGGCCGACTGCCTGACGCTTGCCCCGCCGCTGGCGGATGCCATCGCGCGGCGGCCTGCGCTGGTCGATGCGCTGATCGACCGCAGCGCGCTCGATCTGCCGGCTGGCGTGCCGTCGCTTGCTTGCGGCCATGCAGCGCTCCGAGCGCGGCGATACATTCGAGGACCGCCTCGACCGCATCCGCATCGTGACGGGCGAGACGCGGTTCGCGCTGGGCGTGCAACTCATCGGCGCGGCACACGACCCGCTCGACATCGCCAGCGGATTTGCGCGCACGGCAGAGGCCGCGCTGATCGCTGCGCAAAGGGCTGCGGAGGAAGAGTTCGCAAGAAAACATGGACGGATCGAAGGCAGCGAGCTGCTTGTGCTCGGGCTCGGCAGGCTGGGTGGCGGGTCGCTGACTTACGCCTCGGATCTCGATATCGTGTATGTGTTCACCGGCGACTTGGACGCGCAGAGCGATGGCGAGCGGTCCCTGAGCGCGACGCATTACTTCAACCGGCTCGCGCAGCGTGTCAGCGCCGCTTTGTCGGTGCCGACGGCAGAAGGCGCGCTGTACGAGGTCGACACTCGGCTCCGCCCGCAAGGCGCGCAAGGCCCGCTGGCCGTCAGTCTCGACAGCTTTGCCCGCTACCAGCGCGAGGATGCCTGGACCTGGGAGCATATGGCCCTGACACGGGCGAGAGTGCTGACCGGCAGCGGCGCGGCCGCGCGCGAAGGTCGAAGCCGTGTTGCAGGACGTGCTTGCCAGAAAGCGCGATGCCGACAGCTTGCGCGCCGACATGCTGAAGATGCGTGCCGAGATGGCCGCGCACAAACCGCCCAAAGGCCCGCTCGACATGAAGCTGCTGCGCGGCGGGCTCGTCGACATCGAGTTCTGCGTGCACTTCCTGCAGCTGCGCGATGGGGAGGCGCTGACACCCCGTATCGACGAAGCCTTGGGTCAGCTACCGGACCTCGAGGCCTCGCGCGAACCGCACGCCTTGCTGACCCGCTGCCTCGTCGGTACGCGGCTGCTTGCGCCCGATCTGGCCATTCCGCCCGAGCCTTCGCAGGAAATCCTTGCCCGGCTGTGCGGAGCCGACGGTTTCGACGACCTTCTGGACCGACTGACGAAGGCGCGCCAATCGGTCGCGCAGCGCTGGGCTCACCTATTCGACGAACCATTGGAGCTGGACGAATGACCAAATGCAGCGAAGGCGACACCTTCCCCGCTTTCACGATGGAGACGCCCGATGGCGGCACGCTGACCCGCGACGATCTTGCCGGTCGCAAGGCCGTGCTGTTCTTCTATCCCAAGGACAACACGCCCGGCTGCACCAGCGAGGCGAAGGACTTCTCCGACCCTGAAAGCCGACTTCGAAAAGGCGGGCGCGCGCGTCATCGGCGTCAGCAAGGATTCGGCACAGAAGCACCGCAACTTCATCGCCAAGCACGGTTTGACCGTCGAGCTGGCGACCGATGCGCAAGAGGGCGGCCTGTCCGACGAGCTCGGCATCTGGACGGAAAAGCAAATGTACGGCCGGACCTATCTGGGCATGGTCCGCAGCACGTACCTTGTAGACGAGAGCGGCAAGATCCTGCGCATCTGGCCCAAGGTGAAGGTCAAGGGCCATGCGGACGAAGTGCTGGAGGCCGTGCGCTCCGCATGACTTCGCTTTCTGCCGCGATCCGCGATGCGCTGCTGACCGGCGATCCGAGGGCCAAGGTCTTCGCTACGCGCAAGCTGGTGCGCGGCTGGCGCAAGGGCGCGCTCGCCTTCGCCTTCGACTGTCCCATGCCCGACCGGCCCGAATGGCCTGCCAGTCTCGACCTGCGCCCGCCGCGCGACATGCCCGCGGCGGGGCAAGGGCGGATCGGAGAAGGGACGCATCGCGCTGTGGCACGCGCTTGCTCATATCGAATTCGTCGCCATCGACCTGGCGCTCGACATGGTCGGGCGGTTCGGCGCTCAGATGGGCGAGGAGTTCGTCGACGATTTCCTTTCCGTCGCAGCGGACGAGGCGATGCATTTCGCCCTGCTGCGCCGCAAGCTCAACGCAAATCGGCTACGACTACGGCGACTTGCCCGTGCACGACGGCCTGTGGAGCGCAGCGCAGGACACGGCGCACGATGTCGCGGCGCGGCTCGCCATCGTGCCGATGGTCCTGGAAGCGCGCGGGCTGGATGTGACGCCGGCCACGCTCGAGCGGGTTCGCGCGCAGGGCGATGAAAATGGTGTGCGTATCCTTGCGCGCATTCTTGACGATGAAATCCGCCATGTCGCATTCGGGACCAAGCATTTTCTGCGAATTTGCGAAAACCGGCAGGAGACCCCGCACAAATCGTGGCGAAATTTGGTCAATCTGCACTTTTCGGGAGCGTTGAAACCGCCGTTCAACGACTCAGCGCGTCGAGCAGCCGGTCTGTCGCGGGACTTCTATATCGGTATTGTTTAGTTAACCTTCTTCGTCATAACCCATACTCACAAGACGCCGGGGGGTTCCGGCAGTGACAAATTCGTCGCATCGGGCCGGGACGCCTGTTTTGCGAAGTGGGATAAAGAGCGCTTCTGACAGGCGCCGAACGGACGGACGGGACATCGCATGATCACCAAGCACACGCTTGCCATTGTGGCTACGGCTGCCGGACTGACGATGGCTGCTACGCCAGCACATGCCGAGACCGATGCCGCCGAAGGTGCGATCGATACATCCGCCATCGCTGCCCCTGCCGAACTGGGCAACGATGCCGAATTTACCGACTTGTTCGCCCGCTGGGAAAATCCGGACCAGCCGCTCTCGGCGCAGCGTTCGACGGTTTCCATTCCTTCGCGCATGCCGATCCACGATGGCCGCATGACGAGCGATTACGGCATGCGCACGCATCCTGTGCTCAAGCGCCGCATGGGTCACAAGGGCATCGATCTGGCCGCGCCGACCGGTACGCCGATCTATGCCACGGCCGATGGTATATGTGTCCAAGGCTGACTGGTTTTCCAGCTACGGCAAGTATGTCTCGATCGAGCACGGGGCCCGCATCCAGACGCGCTATGCCCACATGTCGCGCATTGTCGTCGAAGACGGCACCTGGGTCGAGAAGGGCGATCTGATCGGATATGTCGGCTCGACCGGCCGTTCGACCGGTCCGCACCTGCATTACGAAGTCCGCATCGACGGCGAGGCTGTGAACCCGGTTCCCTATATGGTCGAATCCGAAGCGCAGCGCGCCTTTGCACTTGCAACCGGCGAAGGCGGCCAGGGCGGCAACGACGAAGAGTAAGCTTTACCGGCATTGCTCATCGGGCAGAAGGCGGCGGGATATTTCCCGGCCGCCTTTTTTCTTGCCCGTCGCCGCTGAGTGGGTAGGTTTCTCGCTGCAACCGGACGAGTCTGCGCACCAAGCGGACCGCCGGTGCAGGAGAGAGGACCGAAAACCCATGCATCCCATCACCCACGCACAGGCACGCCCCGACCATCCGGCCATCATCATGTCCGGCAGCGGCGAGACGATGACCTATGGTGAGATGGACGCCTATGCGAACCGCTTCGCGCAGCTGCTTGCGCGCACGCGGGATCGGACCTGGCGATCATTTCGGCGTGCTGATGGAGAACACCATCCACTACCTGCCGCTGGTCTGGGGTGCGCAGCGCGCAGGCACGATGATGGTGCCCGTCTCCACGCGGCTGACCGCGCCGGAAATCTGCTACATCCTGGGCGATGCGGGCGTGAAGCTGCTCATCACCAGCCGCGCCTTCGACGACCGCATCGCGGACATGCGCGCCGGATGCAGCGGGATGGAATTCCTGATTGTCGGCGGCGAAGGCGAGGAGGATTACGAGGCGGCGCTGGACGCGCAGCCCGCCGAGCCCATCGCCGACCAGGCGCCGGGCCAGTACATGCTCTATTCCAGCGGCACGACCGGCGCGCCCAAGGGCGTGCGGCCTGCCCCGCCCGAAAGCGACGACATCCTCGCGCCCAACCCGCTCGTCGGGCTGGCCGTCATGGGCGCAGGCATGCCGGCGGACGGATCCATGGTCTATCTCTCGCCCGCCCCGCTGTACCACGCCGCCCCGCTCGGCTGGTGCACCACCGCGCACAGGCTGGGCGGCACCGTGGTCGTGATGGAGCATTTCGAGCCGCAGCACGCGCTGGAGACGATCGAGAAATACAAGGTCACCGACAGCCAGTGGGTGCCGACGCATTTCGTGCGCATGCTCAAGCTGGAGCCGCAAGAGCGCGAAGGGATACGACCTCTCCAGCCACCAGCGCGCATTGCATGCCGCCGCGCCTTGCCCTGTCCCGATCAAGCGCGAGATGATCGAATGGTGGGGGCCGATCATCAACGAATATTATGCCGGTAGCGAAGGCATCGGCATGACGCTGATCAAGGCGGAAGACTGGCTGGATCATCCCGGCAGTGTCGGCAAGGCGATCTACGGCACGCTTCACGTGTGCGACGAGGACGGCACCGAGCTTCCTGCAGGCCAAGACGGGCTGCTGTTCTTCGAGAACGCGCTGATCCCGACCTATCACAACGATCCCGGCAAGACCGCCGAGGCCATGCATCCCAAGGGCTGGATGACGCTGGGCGATATCGGCCATCTGGACAAGGACGGCTATCTCTACCTCACCGACCGCAAGAGCCACATGATCATCTCGGGCGGGGTGAACATCTACCCACAGGAGATCGAGAACCTGCTGGTCACGCATGACAAGGTGATGGACGCCGCCGTGATCGGCGCGCCCTGCCCAGATTTCGGGCGAGAAGGTCGTGGCCGTCGTGCAGCCGGTCGACATGGGCGATGCGGCCAAGGACGATGGACGCGCGCTGGAGGCGGAATTGTGCGATTTTCTCGCGCCCAAGCTGTCCAAGATCAAGATGCCCAAGCAGTTCGACTTCCGGCCCGAACTTCCCCGCGAAGCTAACGGCAAGCTCTACAAGCGCGAGCTGCGCGACGAATATGCGCGGCGTGCGGAGGAGGCCGTGGAGGCCAGCTGATGACTGCGCATCGATCCCGGCCACCGCGCGCGCCGTCATCGATCCGGCAGCCTATGCGGATTGGGACGGCATTCTCGACACCTTCGACCATGTGCGCGCCGAAGCGCCCGTCGCCCGGATCGAAGCGCCCGACGGCGAACATGCGCCCTTCTGGTTGGTCACGCGCTATGACGACGTGATGCGCATGTCGAAGGACAATGCGACTTTCCTCAACAATCCGCGCAGCGTCGTTTTCGCGCTGTCGGACGGCATCGCGTTTGCCAAGCAGTTCAGCGGCGGCAGCGAGCATCTGGTCGCCAGCCTCGTCACTTTCGATGCGCCGATCCACATGACCTATCGCAAGCTGACGCAGGAATGGTTCATGCCCAAGAACCTGCGCGGCCTCGAAGACGAGATGCGCAGGATCGCCCACGGCGCTGTCGATCGCCTTCTGGCCAGCGAGGGCGAGGTGGACTTCGTGAGCACCGTCGCCGCGCCCTATCCGCTGCATGTCGTCATGCAAATCCTCGGCGTGCCGGAAGAAGACGAGGAGCGCATGCTGTTCCTCACCCAGCAGATGTTCGGCGGACAGGACGAGGACCTGAACAAGTCCGGCCTTGCGCAGATGACGCCCGAGCAGGTGACGCAGATCATCGCTGCGTCGGTGCAAGGCTTCGAAGAGTATTTCGCCAAAGCTGACTGCCGAGCGGCGCGCCAATCCCACCGGAGATGTCGCGAGCACGATAGCCAATGCCATGGTCGACGGCGAGCCGCTGAACGATCGCGACATGATGGGCTACTACATCATCCTTGCGGCAGCCGGGCACGACACGACCAGCGCCAGCACGGCAGGCGCGATGCTGGCCCTGGCGCGCGATCCCGGGCAATGGGCGCGGGTGCGGGCGGACCGCTCCTTGCTGCCCGGCATCGTGGAAGAAGCGATCCGCTGGACCTCGCCCGTGCAGCACTTCATGCGCACCGCGGCTCACGACACCGAGGTTGGCGGTCAGGCTATCGCTCGAGGCGACTGGATCATGATGAGCTATGTCGCGGCGAACCACGATCCCGACCCAGTTCGACGACCCGCGCCGCTTCGATGCCAGCCGCACTCCGAATCGCCACCTCGCCTTCGGAGCTGGCGCGCATCAGTGCCTTGGCCTGCATCTGGCGCGCATGGAGATGCGCATCCTGTTCGAAGCGCTGCTCGACCGGGTGGAGGCCGTGAAATTGGCAGGCGAACCGGCCCGGTCGAAGTCGACCTTCGTGGGCGGCCTCAAGCGCCTGCCGCTGCGTGTGACGCCAGCCTGACCCAAACGGGCTCAAGTCCCGCATATTGCGGGCGAAAATCGTATGTGCCAAGTCCGATTTTCCTACACAAACTCGTCCATTTCTGCTAGGTGAATGGCATGGATAAAACAGTAGGACGATAGGCTTTCGGCACTGGCCGGGAGCCGTGTTGTCCTGCGCACGGGAAAGGGGGCGTTATGACATTGCTGGAACCGTACAACATGCCGTTCGCGGCAGCGCTGGTGTTCATGCTGCTTCTGGCGATTGCCCAGATGATCGGCCTGACCGATGGGCTCGATGCAGACGCCGGCCTGGACATCGATGCCGATGCCGATGGCGACTCCGCGATCGAAGCTGGCGCGCTCGACGGGCTGTTTACCCTGCTCGGCATCGGGCGCGTGCCGCTCACGATCTGGCTGGCGCTCTACCTCTTCCTGTTCGCAGGGATCGGGATCGGCGTGCAGAGCCTCGCGGACAGCTTGACCGGCTCGCCGCTCTACGTGTGGCTGGCCGCCCTGATCGCAGGCGGCGGCGCGCTTCCGGCGACGGGCATCCTCGCCCGGCCCCTGGGCGCAATCGTGCCGCAGGATCACACGACTGCTGTCAGCACCGCCAGTCTCGTCGGGCGAAGGGCGCAGATCACGGACGGCATAGCCCGCGCCGGATCGCCCGCCCGAGCCAAGGTGAAGGATGTCCATGGCCAGACGCATCACGTGATGGTCGAACCGCACGAAGAGGCCAGCGAACTGCATTCGGGTGACCACGTCCTGCTGGTCCGCCGCGAAGGCAACCAATTCTACGCGACCGCGCTCGCCGAGCGCCGCCTGTCCCCGACGGCAGGCTAGGTCGCACCACAGTCAACAAGTAGGAGAAGCTATGGAAAATCTGTCCAACATCGCAGTCTACGCAGGAGGGGGCTTTCTCCTCTTCCTCATCTTCGCATTCACGATCACCCGGCTTTACCGCCGCGCTTCGAAGGAAACCGCCTTCGTCCGCACCGGTTTCGGCGGCGAAAAGGTCATCATGAACGGCGGCGCGCTGGTGCTGCCGGTGCTGCACGAAACCATGCCGGTCAACATGAACACGCTTGTGCTTTCGGTCGTCCGCCGTGACGGCGAGGCCCTCATTACCCTCGACCGCTTGCGGATCGACGTGAAGGCCGAGTTTTACGTCCGTGTGAAGCCCGATGCCGAAGCAATCGCAATGGCCGCGCAGACGCTGGGCCAGCGCACGATGCAGCCGGAAATGCTCAAGGATCTCGTCGAGGGCAAGTTCGTCGACGCCCTGCGCTCCGTGGCTGCGGGCATGACGATGAACGAATTGCACGAACAGCGTGCCGACTTCGTCCAGAAGGTGCAGCAGGTCTCGTCGAACGATCTCGCCATGAACGGCCTGGAGCTGGAATCGGTCTCGCTGACCGGGCTCGACCAGACCAGCATCGAGCACTTCAACGCTAACAACGCCTTCGACGCCGAAGGTCTGACCAAGCTGACCGAGCAGATCGAGGCGCGCAAGAAACTGCGTAACGACATCGAGCAGGACACGCGCGTGCAGATGGAGACGAAGAACCTCGAAGCCGATACCAAAAGCTTCGAGATCGGGCGTGACCAGGAATACGCCCGCCTTGCGCAGGAACGTGAAGTCGAAGTGCGCCGTGCCGCGCAGATCGGCGGAGATCGCCCGCGAGCAGGCCGAACGCCAGCGCGAGGCCGATGCCGCCAAGATCGAAGCGAAGAAGCAGGTCGACGCGCAGCAGATCGAGGCCGACCGTCTCGTGGAAGAGGCGCGGATCGACCAGCAGCGCGCACTCGAAATCGCTCGTCAGGAGCAGCAGATCGCAGTCCAGAACAAGTCTCGCGAAGAAAGCCAGGCCAAGGCGGAAGCCGACGCGGCTCGTGCCAAGGCCGTCGCTGCCGAAGAGCAGGTCGCAACCAGCCGCGAGACCGAGATCGCAGAGCGTGACAAGCGTATCCAGCTGATCGAGGCGAGCAAGCAGGCCGAACGCGACGCCATCTCGGTCAAGGTCGAAGCCGAAGCCGAGAAGGACGCTGCGACCAACCGCGCCGAAGCCTTGCGTCTCGAAGCGCAGGGTGAGGCCGAGGCCGAGAAGCTGCGTGCAGAAGCTGCCCGCGTCCGCTTCGAGGTGGAGGCAGCCGGTCAAAAGGCGATCAACGAGGCGGCAAACATCCTGTCCTCGGGCCAGATCAGCCTGCAGACCAAGCTGGCCCTGCTCAAGGTCCTGCCGGACCTGGTGCGCGAGAGCGCGAAGCCGATGGAGGCGATCGAGAGCATCAAGATCGTCCAGGTCGACGGGCTTACCAATGGCGGCGGCAAGGGCGCGCCCAATGGCGCAGCCGGTGCAGGCGGCGGGTCGGGCAATCTTGCGACCGACGCGGTCAGCGCAGCACTCGCCTACCGTGCGCAGGCACCGGTGCTCGACGGGCTGATGAAGGAGCTGGGCCTCGACGGCTCGAGCCTGAACAGCCTCGTGAAGGGCCCGGCGGAGCAGACCGGCGGTTTTGCATCCAAGGAGCAGGTCGAGGCCGAGCCGAAGCAGGACAGCGCACCCAAGGCGCTTCCGGCCAATGGCAAGGCGAGCGGCAAGGACGCATCGAAGGGTAAGGGCGATCTGGCCGACGCCTGATCCGCTCAGACTTTGCATCAAACGAGGGGGCGCTGCGAGGCGTCCCCTTTTTCGTTGCGCCATCGGATCCGAAAGGCCACTTCGCCCCGCATGAACGACACGCCGCATTCTACCATGCCGCCCGAATGGGCACCGCAGGACTGGCTGTGGATCGGTTTCCCGCATGATGCGGACGAATGGCCCGACGTCCTGCCGCGCGCGCAGCAGCAGATTGCTGCCTTTGCCAATGCCGTGGCCGAGAGCGGTCAGGACGTGCGCCTTCTGGTCCGTGATGCGGCGAACGAGCAGCGCGCGCGTGACTTGGTAGAGCGGCGCGGTCAAGCTGGAGCGACGGACCTACGGCGATGTATGGTTGCGCGACACCGGGCCGCTGGTCCTCTCCAATAATGATGGCAGACGTGCCGCGCGGCGCTTCGCCTTCAACGGCTGGGGTGGCAAATATCTGATGGAGGGCGACCAGACCATCGGGGCCGAACTGGCGGAGGACGCCGGACTGCCGCTCGAATCCACCGACTGGATCCTCGAAGGCGGCGCGATCGACGGCGATGGAACCGGCCTCGTTGTGACGACCGAGCAGTGTCTGCTCAACCCCAACCGCAATCCGCAGCTATCGCGCGAGGACATCGAGGCGCGCCTTAAGCGGGACCTCGGGTTCACCCGCGTGCTGTGGCTGGGCGAAGGCCTTGTCAACGACCACACCGACGGACATGTCGACAATCTCGCCCGCTTCGTCGCCGCCAACACGCTCGCCCTGCCGCGCGCGACGGGTAGCGACGATCCCAATGCGCAGATCTACGCCGATGCCAAGGCCCGCGCCGAGGCGGCAGGCGTGGCCGTCGTCGAAATTCCCTCGCCCGGGCGCATCACCAGCGGCGACCGCGTCGAGCCTGCCAGCTACGCCAACTTTGCGATCACCAGCCATCTCGTGGTGGTGCCGACGTTCGGCAGCCCATACGACGAGGAAGGCGTCGCGGCCATTGCGGCCCTGTTCCCCGACCGCGCCACCATCGGCCTGCCCGCCGACGCTGTGTTGGCGGGCGGCGGCGGATTTCACTGCGCCAGCCAGCAAATGCCCTCGGCCTGAGGGTTAACTTAACGCTTCGTTAGGGTTTTGCCGCGAGACTGCGGCGCATGGCCAAAGCAATTGCCCTCGCGTATTCTCAGGCTCGCAGCCACGTTCCGGCCATCGCGCTGGGCGAGTATACGCGCGTGGCGCTGGTCACCGGCTGCGGCATGGCGCTGGTCCTCGCCGGACCTTTCCTGCCTGTCTAGATCACGCGCAGGATCGCTGCCACCGCAGCTCCGCCCAGGATCAATCCGACACTGATACGCCAGGTAGCGTCCGCAATGCGTCCCGACGCCTTGTTGCCGACGTAGTTGCCCAGCACCACCGCGGGTAACAGTATCGCTGCCAGCACAGCCTGCTCTGCCTTCAACACACCGATCGCCAGCCCGCTGCCCAGCCCGATTGCCGCAGCGAAAGTGAAGATCAGCAGCATGGAGGTTTTCGCTACTTCGCGAGCGATATCGCGTCCCACGTAGTACGGCACAACCGGCGGCCCGGGCATCCCGGCGTAGCCCGTCATCAATCCGCTCAAGGCACCGACGCCGACCGTGGTGGCCGTCCCATGCGTCGGCTCGTCCTTGCGCGGCAGATACAACGCAGCGAAGGCCGACACGGCAATCAGCGCGATGAACACGCGCGCCGCGCCGGGAGTGGTGACGGTAAGCAGGTAGAGACCGGGAGGCGTGGTCACGGCGATCAGGGCGATAATGGTCCACGCGGATCGCTCGGCTCCGCGCAGCAAACGCCCGATCTCCGACAGTCCCAGCAGCACGGCCAGCACGTTCGTCGTCAGCACGGCATCGACCGGCGACAAGGCCAGCGCCAGGATCGGCACAAGGATGATTGCCATGCCGAAACCGGCCAGCCCGCGGATGAAGGCAGACCCAAGCGCTGCGAGGAGAGCAGCAGCGATCTGCGCTGCGGAATAGTCGAACTCGATCACTGCGGCGGGCCGAACGTCACCAGCCATACATCTGGCGGCGCGCCGAAGCGGATGGGTATCAGGCTTGTGCCGAGGCCTGCACCGATGAACACGGTCTGCTCGCCATCGCGCACCATGCCGCACGCAAACCGGTCGCCATATTTCGAAAGCGTCGTGATCGGCCCAATGACGGGGAAGCTAATCTGCCCGCAATGCGTATGTCCTGCGAATACTCCGGCCACACCGCGTGGGAGGTCGGGCACCACGTCGGGAGTATGGGTCACGATCAGGACGGGTGCAGTGCCTAGCCTGTCCAGTGCGGCAAAGGTTGCGGGGATGTCGTCATGGCCTGTGTATTCGTCGTCGATCCCGCCGATCAGCACCGGGCCGCGGCGCACTGCCTCGTTTTGCAGCACGGTGATGCCATGACTTTCGAGCGCTGCGACCAAGGATGCCGAAATCGACCCAGTGGTCGTGGTTACCCGGCACGACAACCATGCCGAGCCGCGCCTCGAAGTCCGCGAACGGCGCGGCTGTTTCGGCCTCGGTGTAATGCCTGGTCGCGGCCCTCTTTTCGCTGATGAGGTCTCCCGGCACGACGATGAGGTCCGGCGACAGACGGTTCATCTGCCGTGCGATGCGCCTGACACGTTCCGGCGGCATGTCCGGCCCGGCGACTTGTACATCTGCGATAGAGAGAACACGAAGCGGCGGTTCGTCTACCGGCCAATCCGCAACCGGCACGTAAGCCTCGCGCACGATCGGGTCGGCGCGGGCGTTCGAATAGCCGAGCGTCAGCATGCCCAAGCCGAGGACCGCCAGCCCGGCAAGGGCCAGCCACCAACGCTTTCGCATCGCGCGATTAACCCCGCAAATCCGGCGGCATTGCCTGTCGCGCAGCATGGTGACTGCCTCGTCCACGCTCATCACGCGCTGGTCCTTCTGGCCGAGCGTGCGGATGGCGACAGTGCCTTCCTCCGCCTCGCGATTGCCGACGACCAGCAGATGCGGCACCTTGGCGAGCGAGTGTTCGCGCACCTTGTAGTTGATCTTCTCGTTGCGCAGGTCGCTCGAGACGCGAATGCCTGCCGCCTCCAGCTTTGCTGCGACCTCTTTCGCATAGTCGTCCGCATCGGAAACGATGGTCGCCACCACCGCCTGCATCGGGGCGAGCCAGCAGGGCAGGCGGCCGGCGAAGTGCTCGATCAGAATGCCGATAAAGCGTTCGTAGGAGCCGAAGATCGCGCGATGCAGCATGACCGGGCGGTGCTTTTCGCCATCCTCGCCGATATAGGTCGCGTCGAGCCGTTCGGGCAGCACGCGGTCGCCCTGGATCGTGCCGACCTGCCAGGTGCGGCCGATCGCGTCGGTCAGGTGCCATTCGAGCTTGGGCGCATAGAACGCGCCTTCGCCGGGCAGTTCTTCCCAGCCGAACTCCTCGTTCGCCATGCCCGCTTCGTCGACCGCGTCGCGCAATTCCTGCTCGGCCTTGTCCCAGTCCGCGTCCGATCCCGAGACGCTTTTCGGGCCGCAGCGCCAGCTTGATCGCGAAGCTGAAACCGAAGTCGCGATAGACGTCCGAGGCCAGCTTGCAGAAGGCGCGGACTTCTTCGACGACCTGGTCTTCCGTGCAGAAGATATGCGCATCGTCCTGCGTGAACTGGCGCACGCGCATCAGGCCGTGCAGCGCGCCATGCGGTTCGTTGCGGTGACAGCAGCCCATCTCGCCCAGCCGGATCGGCAGGTCGCGATAGGAGGTGATGCCCTGCTTGAAGACCAGCACATGCGCCGGGCAGTTCATCGGCTTGATCGCCATCCAGTCGGCATCCGCGGCGACCTGCGGATTGCACCCTTGCCGTCATTGTCGTCGCCAAGCCCTTCGACTTCGGGCACTATGTCGGGGACGGCGAACATGTTCTCCGCATATTTGCCCCAGTGGCCGGACTGCTCCCACTGGCGCACGTCCATCAGTTGCGGCGTCTTGATCTCGCGATAGCCGGCTGCGTCCATCTTGCGGCGCATATAGGCTTCCAGCTCGCGCCAGATGCGATAGCCGTTGGGGTGCCAGAAGACGCTGCCATGCGCCTCTTCCTGCAGGTGGAAGAGGTCCATCTCGCGGCCCAGCTTGCGGTGGTCGCGCTTGGCGGCTTCTTCCAGCCGCATGAGATGGGCGTTGAGCTGCTTCTTGTTGAGCCAGCCGGTGCCGTAGATGCGCGTCAGCTGCGCATTGTTCTGGTCGCCGCGCCAGTATGCACCCGCCACGCGCATCAGCTTGAAGGCCTGCGGATCGAGCTTGCCGGTGCTGGCGAGATGCGGGCCGCGGCACATGTCGAGCCAGGTTTTCTCGCCGCTGGCGGGATCGCCTGAGTGATAGACCGTCAGTTCCTCGCCCTCGGGCAGTTCCCTGGCCCATTCGGCCTTGAAGACTTCGCCTTCCGCTTCCCACTTCTCGATCAGCTGCTGGCGCGGCCAGACTTCGCGCACCAGCGGCTTGTCGGCCTTGATGATGCGGCGCATTTCCTCCTCGATCGCGGGCAGATCGTCCATGCTGAACGGCTCGCGGCCCTCGGGCGCCTTGACGTCGTAATAGAAGCCGTCGTCGGTCGCCGGGCCGAAGGTGATCTGCGTGCCGGGACACAGCGACTGCACCGCTTCTGCCAGAACATGCGCGAAATCGTGGCGCGCCAGTTCCAGCGCATCGTCCTCGTCGCGGCTGGTGACCAGCGCCAGCTCGCGCATCGCCTTCGAACGGGCGATTGATGTCGCGCAGTTCGCCGTCCACGCGCGCGGCAAGCGCAGCCTTGGCGAGGCCCGGGCCGATCGCGGCGGCAACATCGGCAGGCGTGCTGCCGGGTTCCATTTCGCGCACCGATCCATCGGGCAGGCTGATCTTGAGAAGCTCGGTCATCGTATCGTCCGTTATTTCGCGACGCCGCCCATGGCATGAACAGCCCCGCGCTTGAAGCAGCGTTTCAATGTATCGGCGATTTCGGGAGGAACGCTGCGCCACCCGAAAGCCCGGGCGGCGGTGCGTCGCGTCAGATTACGACAGCCCGCCCCCGGTCGCCCGAGGTGGTGGTAGTTGTCGTCGTGATGCGCGTTTGCGTCATGGCTATGCCAGATAGCGGCAGCAGGCGCTTTGCTCAACCCATGGCGAGTGCGCGGGCGCCGCGCTTGCGTCACGATGCGCTTGGTGGCGACCACGCCAGCGTCCTTGTCGCGCACTCCGGAGAGGAAGCGGTATTCGCTGCTTGCCTCGTCCGGCGTCAGCTCGACCGCCATGTAGCCCCGGCGCGAAGAGTCCATCCAGCGCAGCTCCGGATTGCGCGCGACGAGTGCGTTCGCGATGTCGCCGGGCGCCAGCTGGGGAAGGAAGTTCTCGAAACCGGGCGAAGTCACCGACTGTCCGCCGAACTCGACGCCCGCGGCCCTGCCCTCATGCGTCAGGTCGAAGGCCCAGGCGTTATGTGTGTCGCCTGCCAGGCTGACGAGATTGGCGTCTGCATTCAGCGCCGCCTCGAATAGGCGCGCGCGGGCAGCGGGATAGCCATCCCATGCGTCCATGTTGAGCGGCAGCTCCGCCCGGCTCGCCATCGCGCCCGAGCGGACGCGGCGCAGGATATAGTCGGGCAGCGTGTCGGGCAGATTGTCCGTGATCGATGTAGCCGAGGCCAGCTTGCCCATCAGCACTTGCTGCACCAGCACTTGCCACGCCTTGCCCTCACCGACCGAGCGCTTCATCCCGCCCGACAGCCACGCCTGTTGGCGCTGGCCGAGCACTTCGCGCGACGGGTCGGCATAGTCGCCATCGCGAAAGGCGGTCAGGCGGCGCATCGCCTCCTCGGGTGAGGCTGCGCCGCGCAGCAAAGTGCCGTAATCGAACTGCTGCGAGCGGGCCGACAGCCGCGTCTCCAGCCGGAACAGCGTTGCCAGATCGCCAATGTCGTAGGCTGCCCATGGCTCGTCCGACACGGGCATCCATTCGCGATAGGCTTTCATCGCGGCGGCCTTGCGCACCGACCAGTCGCCCTCGCTGTCGGGCTGGTGGTTCTGTGCCCCGCCTTCCCAGCTGTCGTTGGTGCTTTCGTGATCGTCCCATCCGGCGATCATCGGGTAGAGCTGGTGCAGGCGCTGCAAATCGCGGTCGGCGCGGTACGTGGCGTAGCGAGCGCGGTACTCGGCCAGCGAAACCGTCTCGCTTTGCGGGTCGAGCAGCGCGCGGCCCGGCAGCGTCTCACGCTCGCCCGGATAGGTGCCTTGCGGATATTCGTAGAGATAGTCGCCCAGATGCAGCGCGCAGTCGAATGTCGTTTGCCTCGGCTGCATGGCGGTAGGCGTTGAACCAGCCGAAGCCGATGTTCGAGCAGGAGAACACCGCCATGCGCCAGCGCGCGGTCGGCCCGTCGGGCAGCGTCCGCGTGCGGCCGAGGTCGGATTGCGAGCCGTCGGGGGCGGTAAAACGGAAGTAGTACCAGCTGCCCGGCGCAAGTCCCGTGGCCGTCGCCTTGGCGCAAAAATCGTTGCCGGGTGCGGCTGTCACGTCGCCGCTGGCGACAACGCGGCGGTTGGCATCGTCGGACAGCACTTCCCATGTCAGCCTGGTGTCCTGCGCCGCGGCAAAGCGCGTCCACAGCAGCACGCTCGACTGGCCCGGCTCTCCGCTGGCGACGCCATGCGTAAAGCCCGTGCTCGTACCCTGCGCGGCGAGCGGCGCGGCCAACAAGCCTGCACCAAGCGTCCCGCCTTTCAGCAGCTTGCGGCGATCGAGCGCAGGAAGTCGTGGTGATTGTGGCGGCGCGGTCAGTGACATGATTTCTCTCGCTCTCTCAACGTCGGCTCTGCCTGCGCCGCGTGACGCGTCGATGACAAGCGTAAAGCGCAATATGGCAAAGCTTCAAACAGATCTTCACCCGCGGGTAACCGCAGATTGTCTTGACTTGGCAACCCCTCGCACCGCATGTTCCCGCGCGGACGGACTTTGAGAAATACGATCCGGGGGGGTCGCATCCAATGAATACGCAGTACGAGAGTATGGAGGCCGAAAGTGCATTCGGCTTCGACGGCACTTGGCAGGACTTCGCCAAGATCGCCTTTCCGAACCTCCTGCTCACCATCGTGACGCTGGGCATTTACCGCTTCTGGGCGACCACGCGCGAGCGGCAGTACTTGTGGGCGCATAGCCGCTTCGTCGACGAACGGCTGGAATGGACCGGGACGGGCAAGGAACTGTTTTTCGGCTTCCTGATCGTGCTGGCGCTGTTCGCACTGCCGGTTTTCGGCATCCAGTTCGTCAGTCAGGCGCTCATCATGCGCGGGCAGGAAGGACTGGGAATTGCGCTCGGTGTCCTGCCTGTCATCCTGATCTTTTACCTCACCGGCGTCGCACGCTTCCGGGCGCTGCGCTATCGCCTTGCGCGCACACGCTGGCGCGGCATTCGCGGCGGTAGCGACGATCAGGGCCTGAAATACGGCTGGTCCTACATGTGGAAGACCTTCGTGGGTCAGCTGGTGTTCGGCCTCCTCGTGCCATGGTCGATGACGAACCTCTGGAACGAGCGCTGGAGCAAGATGAGCTTCGGCCCGCACCAGTTCCAAGCTCAAGCCGAAAGCGGCAGTATCTTCGGACGCTATCTCCTGTTCTACCTTGCTCCGATCCTGCTGTTCGTCACCCTGGGCGTTGCAGCGGCAACAGGGGGCGGCATCGGATCCGTTGCCGGCGGCGAAACCGGGATCGGCATCGGCGTCGGCGTCGGTATCGTCATTGCGCTCTTTACTTGGTTCTTCCTGCTCGGCCTGATCGCTGCGGCCTTTTACGCCAAATATTACCGCGAAGTCGTCGGCGCGACGCAATGGAAAGACCTGCACTTCGGGTTCGAAGCGTCGACGATGGACTGGATCAAGCTGTATCTTGGCGACTTCTTCCTCGTCGTCCTGACGTTGGGTGTCGGCTATATCTTCCTGAGCTATCGCCACTGGAAGTTCTTCATCACGCATATGGAAGCGGGCGGCGACATCCGGCTCGACGAATTGACCCAGTCGACCACCAAGACTGCGCGGCACGGCGAAGGCCTGCTCGACGCCTTCGACATCGGCGCGATCTGAGCCGCATGAGCGACCCTGCCTTCCAGTCGCCTGCCCAATGGTACGACGGCCACAGCGCCGTGCGCCATGAAGGCATGGCGAGCTGGTCGGGCGGGGATACGCTGACGCTGCATGCCTCGACCGGCGATGTCCGCCTGTCGCTGTCCGACCTGCAATATGGCGAGGAGCGCGCCGGAGAACGCGTCTATCGCCGTGCGAGCGAGCCCGACTTCCGTCTGATCCTGCCCGGCAATCTGCCGCCTGGCATCGCCGCACATATGCCGCAGCGCCAGACCTATGGCGCCTGGATTGACCGGCTCGGCCTTGGCAAGGCGACTGCCATCTTCGCAGCGGTCAGTGTGGCCGCCGTCGCGTTGTTCATGACCGCGCCCGAGTGGCTCGGCCCGCGCATACCGCAAAGCTGGGAGCGCAATCTGGGCGATGCGCTGGTCGGGGACCTGGGCAACCGCGTCTGCAACACGCCCGAAAGCGATGCCGCGCTGGCGAAAATGCTCGCGGCTGTCGATCCCGAGGAGCGAAAAGGTGCGCGCCGGTATCGCCAATATCGACATGGTCAATGCCGTCGCTCTGCCGGGCGGTCAGGTATTGCTGTTCGACGGATTGGTGCAGGATGCCGAAACGCCCGAAGAGCTGGCTGGCGTGCTGGGCCACGAAGTCGGCCATGTGCGCGAGCGGCATGTGATGACCGCGCTGCTGCGCCAATTCGGCCTGTCGATCCTGCTGTCGGGTGCGAATTCGGGCGTAGGCGAGACTGCTTTCGGCCTCGCCGCGATGGGCTATTCGCGCGATGCGGAACGCGAAGCCGACCAGTACGCGCGCGACCGGATGGCGGAAAGCCAGGTGTCGCCGCTCGGCGCGGCGCGATTCTTCGAGCGCATCGGCGGCGAGGAAGAGGGCGAGCAGAACGCCGTCATCGGTTGGGTCTCGAGCCACCCCGATCCGGTCGAACGTGCCAAGGCCTATCGCGAAGCAGCAAAGGGCGGCACGTTCCGGCCCGTGTTGACCGATACCGAATTCCAGGCGCTAAAAAGCGCGTGCAAGAGCGATCCGGACGTCGAGGAATTCGACATCTTCTAATCTCTTGCATCGCCTCGCGCGGTGAACGACATCGCACGTCATGAGCGACATCGACTTACACGCAATGCCGGACGGGCGGCAAATCGCGTTTCGACATTCCGCGGGCTCGGGGCCATGCCTCGTCTTCCTGCCCGGCTACATGTCCGACATGGACGGCTCGAAGGCCACCGCGCTGTACGACCGGGCGCGCGAAGATGGCCGGGCGTGCTTGTTGCTCGACTATTCGGGCTGCGGTCGTAGCGAAGGTGATTTCGCCGATGGTACGCTGTCGCGGTGGCGGGACGAGGTGCTGGCGCTGATCGAGGCGCGCGGGATCGAGCAAGTCGTTCTCGTCGGCTCGTCGATGGGCGGCTGGCTGATGCTGCTCGTCGCGCTCGCGCTCGGCGATCGTTTGGCGGGCATTGTCGGCATCGCCGCTGCGCCCGACTTCACGCAATGGGGTTATGACGCAACGCAGCGCGCCGCCCTGGCTTCGGGCGAGACGGTGTTCGAAGAACAACCCCTACGGACCCGAGCCGACGCCGACCTATGCCGGCTTCTTCACCGATGCGGAGGCGCAGCTGATGCTGAACGGGACTGTCGACATATCCGCACCCGTGCGCCTCCTCCACGGCCAGCGCGACCGGGATGTGCCCTACTCCATCAGCATGAAGCTCGCCGAGGTGCTGCGTTCGGACGATGTTCAAGTCACACTCGTCAAGGATGGCGACCACCGGCTGTCGCGGCCGCAGGACATCGCCCTGCTGCTGCGCACCGTAACGGCCCTTTGCAACGAACTGGACGAGACGTGATCGATCTTCTGCTGCCCTTTGCAATGCTTGCCGCGCAGGTTGGACCGGACCCGAGTGTCGATGCCTTTCCCGGCCTGCCCGACGAGCTGCAGAACCGTCCTGCGCAAGTGCAAATTCGCGGTTACGACCTTGCCACCTGCCTGCGCCTGACCACCACTGCCCCGCAGCGCGCGCTCGATATGGCGCAAGGGTGGCGCGAGAACAGCACTACCGACCTCGACGCAGCGCAAAGCGCGCATTGTCTCGGTCTCGCGATGGTGAAGCTTGGCCGAATGAACGAGGCGCGGCGCGCTTTCGAGCTGGCCAGCGCCGAAGCACCGCAGGACAATCTGACCTATGCCGCGCGTCTCGCCGCCATGGCGGGCAACGCCGCATTGGCCGATGGCGATGCGGAGGCCGCGCTGCCTTTGCTCGACCGCGCAGGCGGCATGGCGCTGGCCGCAGAGGACGGACCGCTTGCGGCGGACCTGCGCGTCGATCTGGCGCGCGTACTGGTCCGGGCCGGACGGCTGCAGGATGCCTCCGACGCGCTGGACGAGGCGCGCGAGGCCGATCCGCTCGACGCGGAAAGCTGGCTGCTCTCGGCAACCCTCTCGCGCCGTATGGAGCGATTGGGCGGAGCGCAGACCCAGATCGAACGCGCGGCCCAGCTTGCGCCGACCGACCCCAAGGTCGGTCTGGAGGCCGGTGTTATTGCGGCGATGGCAGGGCGCGAGGCGGATGCGAAGGCGAGCTTCAACTCCGTCGTCGATCTCGCGCCCGGTTCGCCCGAAGCAGCGCGGGCCGAAGGCTACTTGCAGCAGTTGACGACGCCAATCGAGGAATGACCGACTATTCCGTCCTCGACCTTGTACCCGTACGCAAAGGCGGCACTATCGGCGAAGCCTTCGAGGCCGCCACCGCGCTCGCTCAGGCTGCAGAACGTGTCGGCTGCAAGCGCTATTGGGTCGCGGAACACCATGCGATGGAAGGCATCGCGGGCGGCGCGACATCGGTCGTGCTCGCGCATATCGGCAATGCGACCGAGACCATTCGCATCGGTTCGGGCGGTATCATGCTGCCCAATCACACGCCGTTCCAGATTGCCGAGCAGTTCGGCACGCTCGACGCGCTGTTTCCCGGCCGTGTGGATCTCGGGCTGGGACGTGCGCCGGGAGCCGGCCCCGAATGGCAGCGCGCACTGCGCAAGGATCTGCACCGCGCTGCCGAGATGTTCCCGCACGACGTGGTCGAGCTGCAAGCACTGATGGCTGGCGAAGGCGCGATCCATCCGACGCCTGGACGCGGTGCTACGCCCGAGTTCTGGATGCTGGGATCGAGCCTGTTCGGCGCGCAGCTCGCGGCACAGCTCGGCATGCCCTACGCTTTTGCCAGTCACTTCGCGCCCGATCACCTGGATAGCGCGCTGGCCGTCTACCGCCGCGACTTCGTGCCGAGCGAGGCGTGCGAGCGTCCGCATGCAATGGCCGCGATGAATTTGTTCTGCGCCGACACCCACGAGGAAGCGGAACTGCTCGCCACTTCGCAAATGCAGGCGTTCGTCGCCCTGCGCACCGGCACGCCGGGCAAGCTGCCACCGCCAGTCGAAGGCTATCGCGACACGCTGCCTGCGCCCGCCAAGGCCATGCTCGACCATATCGGGCAAGCCAGCGCCATCGGCACGCCCGAAGACTGCGCCAAGGCAGTCGCCGCTTTCCTCGATCGCACACAGGCGGACGAGATCATCTTTGCCGGGCCGACCTTCGATCCGCAGGATCGCATCGACAGCCTGGAGCGCGCGATGCCTGCTCTTCGCGCCTTTCCGGTAAACGCCGGGCACCGCCACCGCGCATAGGATTGCGCGCGCACCTCTCGCACTCTCTTGCCCTTGCCTGCCAACGCGCCTAACCGCGCTGACGAGCACTGTCGGGCACGGGTCCGGCGCACAAGACGCTACGGCATCGTAGCGCGAGACGAGAGGCCCCAGATGGGTTCCAAGACCGGCGCCAAGCCAGCTACCACCGCTTCCGCCATGACCACTGCGCTGGTGCAGCACATGGAAGAGTCCATCCTGCCGGGCGACACGCCGTTCGAGCCCAAGCGGCTGAAGGAAGCGGCAAAATACGTGCTGGATACCGCGCAGGGCCGCGCATTCGGCGAGCTGGCGATGCGCATCGAATCGGTCACCGACGATCATCGCTACACCCGGATCGCCATCGTGAACGACGACATGCCGTTCCTGGTCGATTCGACCTCGAACGCGATTGCGGCGCTGGGCATTGCCATCGACCGGCTGGTGCATCCTGTTGTCCCGGTGGAGCGCGCCAAGGACGGCAAGCTGTCGAGCGTCTTCGAGGGCGAGCCGGACGAGGCCTATTGGGAATCGATGATCTACATCGAAACCGCGCGCGTCGATGCCAAGCAGCGCCGCAAGCTCGAAGAAGACCTGCGCCTGGCGATGGAAGACGTCCGCGCGGCCGTTACCGACTGGCCCAAGCTGCAAGCGGCAATGCAGGCCGATGCGGAAAGGACGAAAAACGAGGAAGGCGGCAAGCTGCTCGAATGGCTGGATTCGGGCATGTTGACCCAGCTCGGCCATCTGGTGCGCCACCGCGACGGTACGGTCGAAAACCCGCTGGGCATCTGCCGTGCGAACGAGCCGGAATTGCTGGTCGATGCCAGTTACGATCGCGCCTTCAAATGGTTCGAAAAGCACGGCGACGAGCGCAACCCGCTCATCATCAAGGCCAATCACATCAGCCGCGTCCATCGCCGCGTCCCACTCGACTTGTTCGTCGTGCCGGTGCGCGAGGGCAAGGAGATAACGGCACTGTCGGTGCATGCAGGCGTCTGGACCAGTGCCGCGCTTGCCGCACCGCCGCGCGCCGTGCCCTTGCTGCGTCGCCGGCTGGACAACATCCGCGAGAATCTCAATTTCGACGAAGGCGGCCATGCCGGCAAGGCGCTCGTCCATGCGATGACCACGCTGCCGCACGATCTGATGATCGGCTTCAGCGAGGAAGATACCGAGCGCGTCGCCACTACCATGATGGCGCTGGTCGATCGGCCCCGCCCGCGCCTTGCGCTGGTCGAGGCGCCGCTGGCCCGTCACCTGTTCGCCTTCGTCTGGCTACCGCGCGACATGCTGGCGACGCAGGTCCGCCTGCAGATCAAGTCGCTGCTGGAAGAGAACGCCACGGCGCGCCTGCTCGACTGGAGCCTGGAGGTCGAAGGCGGCAACCTTGCCATGCTGCGCTTCGTGCTCGACATTCGCGACGGCGCACGCGCGCCCGACGAAGCTGCGCTCGAACACCAATTGCAGACCTTGCTGCGCGGCTGGAGCGAGGCGGTCGAGAACGAACTGACTGCACTTGAAGGCGCTGAGATCGAAGCTGGACGGGCGGCTGCTCTCTCCATGCGTTTTGCCGAGTACTTTCCTACCGCCTACCGCGCCCGCTTCGGCCCGCGCGAGGCCGCGGAAGACATTGCCCGCCTGCGCGCCCTGGGCATCCATGCCGATGACGAGGCAGAAGACGCACCCCACCGCGGCGCGCGCCTTTATCTGTGCGAGCGCGACGATCCGGCGTGCCTGCGCCTGAAACTCTATCAGGCCGATGGCAGCCTGCCGCTGTCCGACGCCGTGCCCGTGCTCGAGAATTTCGGTTTCCACGTGCAGTCCGAAATGCCCACCGAACTAAGGGACGGCGAACTTGGCACGATCCACGATTTCGCACTCGAACTGGCCCCCGGGGTCGACGCCGAGGATCTGACCGACCGCGCACCTGCCATCGAGGCAGCGGTTTCGGCTGTGCTGAACGCGCAGGCGGAGAACGACGTGTTCAACCGCCTTGGTCGCCGAAGTCGGACTGGAAGCGGCGGAGGCCGACTGGCTGCGCGCATTCTACCGCTATTTGCGGCAGGCGGGGATGGGCTTCACCATCTACACCGTCGTCGATGCGCTGGCGAAGAATGCGGACGTGACGCGCGCGCTGATCGACCTTTTCACCGCGCGCCACGACCCGAATTTCGACGGCGACCGCGAGGAAGCCACCGAGCATGCGCGCGGCGCGATCAAGCGCGGCCTGTCACGCGTGAAGGCGATCAACGACGACCGCCTGCTGCGCCTCTACCGCTCGCTCATCGAGGCGATCCTGCGCACCAACAGCTTCGCTCCTGCGGCAGGCGAGGCGCTGGCATACAAGATCGATTCCTCGCTCGTGCCCGGCCTGCCCAAGCCGATCCCCTGGCGCGAAATCTTCGTCTATTCGCGCCGCGTCGAAGGCATCCACTTGCGCGCCGGCCCGGTGGCGCGCGGCGGCCTTCGCTGGTCCGACCGCCGCGACGACTTCCGCACCGAAGTGCTGGGCCTGATGAAGGCGCAGCGCGTGAAGAACGCCGTGATCGTGCCGACAGGCGCAAAGGGCGGCTTCTATCCCAAGCAACTGCCCAACCCCGCAATCGACCGCGATGCTTGGGCTGCCGAGGGGCAGGCGAGCTACGAAGTCTTCATCCGCAGCCTGCTGTCGATCACCGACAATATCATCGACGACAAGGTCGTGCACCCCGAAGACGTGGTCATCCTCGATGGCGACGATCCCTATTTCGTGGTCGCTGCGGACAAGGGCACGGCACGCTTTTCCGACATCGCCAATGCCATCGCGGAAGCACGCGATTTCTGGCTCGACGACGCGTTCGCATCCGGCGGCTCCAAGGGCTACGATCACAAGGCCATGGGCATTACCGCCAAGGGCGGCTGGGTATCGGTGCAGCGCCACTTCCTGGAAATGGGCGTCGACGTGCAGACCGAGCCGACACAGGTCGTGGGCTGCGGCGACATGTCGGGCGACGTGTTTGGCAACGGCATGCTCTTGTCCAAGGCGATCAAGCTGGTTGCTGCGTACGACCACCGAAACATCTTCCTCGACCCCGATCCCGATCCGGCGAAAAGCTGGAAGGAGCGCAAGCGCCTGTTCGAACTGTCGCGCTCGAGCTGGGAAGATTACGACGAAAGCCTGATCTCGCGCGGAGGCGGCGTCTACGCCCGCGATGCCAAGACCATAAAGCTGTCCAAGGCGATGCAGAAGGTGCTGGGCATCGACCAGGCGCAGATCGAGCCCGACCAGCTTATCTCCGCCATCCTGAAGGCGCCGGTGGACCTCATCTGGTTCGGCGGCATCGGAACCTACATCAAGTCCTCTGCCGAAAACAACGTCCAGGTCGGCGACCCATCGAACGATGCCCTGCGCGTCGACGGCAAGGACGTGCGCGCGCGCGTCATCGGCGAAGGCGCCAACCTTGGCGCGACGCAGGCCGGACGCATCGAGTATGCGCTCAATGGCGGGCGCTGCAATACCGATTTCATCGACAATTCGGCAGGCGTGGATTGCTCGGACAACGAGGTCAACATCAAGATCGCGCTGGCCGCGGCCAAGCGCGCAGGCAAGCTGACCGAGCCCAAGCGCGTCGAGTTGCTCGAAGGACATGACCGACGAGGTCTCGGCACTGGTGCTCGAAGACAACCGCTTGCAGGCGCTGGCACTGTCCATCGCCAAGCTGGGCGGCGACCGCGCAATGTCCTCGCAGATCCACCTGATCGAGACTTTGGAAAAGGGCGGCGACCTGGATCGCCAGACCGAAGGGCTGGCCGACAACCAGACGCTGAACCGGCGCGCGGCGGACGGCATGGGCCTGACCCGGCCCAGAACTCGCGGTGCTGCTATCGTCCGCCAAGCTGGTGCTGCAGGATGCCATCGAGGGAAGCGGCCTGCCCGACGATCCGACGCTCGAGGACCGGCTGATCCGCAGCTTCCCCGAGCCGATGCACCGCAAATTCAAGCAGCAGATCCTCAGTCACCGCCTGCGCCGCGAAATCATCGCGACCAAGCTGGCCAATGCGATGGTCAACCGGCTGGGCATCATTCACCCGTTCGAACTGGCCGAGGAAGAAGGCGTCGAGCTGTGTCAGGTCGCTGCCGCCTTCGTGGCCGTGGTGCACCTGTTCGACCTGCGCAGTCTGTGGGCGAAGATCGATACGGCGAAGATGGATGAAACAGCACGAATCATGCTGTTCGACCGGCTGGCTGCTGCCACCGCCAATCTGATGTCCGACGTATTGCGGACTGCGGGCGGGCGCGTTTCCCCCGAAGAGATGGTCCGCGAACTGGGTAAGGGCGTGAAGGTGCTGATCACGTCTTCCGACCAGTTGCTGGGCAGCGAGATCAAGGTGCAGTCGGGCCAGTTGCACGATACTTTCCTCGCCGCGGGTGCGCCCGACGCATTGGCCGCCGAAGTCACGCATATTTTCGATCTCGACGGATCGGTCGGCCTGGCCAAGCTGGCGAGCGATACCGGTATCGATGCCAAGATGATTACACGCGGCTTTACCGAAATCGGCGCAATGCTGGGCATCGACTGGGCGCAGAGCACGGCGGCCAAGATGAACCCATCCGACGTGTGGGAGCGTCTGCTGACCTCGGGCCTCGCGCGGGATTTCCAGCAGATGCGCGTAGAACTTCTGCGACGGCTCGCGCGGCGCAAGGATGCCGCCAAGGACATGCCCGGCGTGGTCGAAGCATGGGCAAAGGATCACGAAGTCGCCATCGGCCAGTTCCGCACCATGGTCGAACGCGCGCAGAGCCAGTCGCCGATCGCGCCCGCCATGCTCGCGCAGATTGCCAGCATGGCACGCAATCTGCTGGCGAGATGAGAGCAGTGCGCGGTCTCGCCACGCTTGACCGCCGCGCTGTTTGCGGCCAGCCGTAACGCGCTATGAAGCATTACGATGTCGTCATCGTGGGGTCGGGCCACGGCGGGGCGCAGGCGGCCATCGCCTTGCGCCAGGCAGGTCACGACCAACCGATCGCCATGATCAGCCGCGATCGCAATCCGCCCTACGAACGCCCGCCGCTCTCCAAGGAATATCTGGCGGGAGAGAAGTCCTTCGAGAAGATTCTCATCCGCCCCGAAGCCTTCTGGGCAGAGCGGAATGTGGACCTGATCCTCGGCGCGAACGTCAACGAGGTCGACTGGATGCGGCACTCGCTGGCGCTGTCGAACGACACCAGCGTCACCTATCGCAAGCTCATCTGGGCAGGCGGCGGCGATCCGCGTCGCCTCGATTGCCCCGGTGCGGAATTGGCGGGCATTCACACCATCCGCGCGCGGCGCGATACCGATGCGCTGAAGGCCGACATGGCCGGCGGCGCGTGTCGCACCGTCGTGGTAGGCGGCGGCTATATCGGGCTGGAGGCAGCGGCAGTCCTGCGCGAGCAAGGCTGCCACGTGACGGTCGTGGAACAACAGGACCGCGTGCTGGCACGTGTCGCCGGGCCGGAAATCTCAAACTTCTACGCAGCCCAGCACCGCGAGCGCGGCGTCGACATCCGCCTCGAAACCGCAATCGAACGAATCGAAGGCGATGGGGAGCGCGTAACCGGTGTGACCCTGTCGACCGGCGAGACGCTGGCCTGCGACATCGTTATTGTGGGCATCGGCATCGTGCCCGCGGTCGGACCGCTGATCGCAGCAGGCGCGGCCGGCACGAGCGGGGTGGACGTGGACACATACGGGCGCACTTCGCTCGACGATATTTACGCCATCGGTGACTGCGCAGCGCATCCCAACCCCTATGCCGACAACGCCGTCATCAGGCTGGAATCGGTGCAGAACGCGAACGACATGGCCAGCGTGGCCGCCCGCGCGATTATGGGCGACAAGCAGGATTACGATGCCGTGCCGTGGTTCTGGTCGAACCAGTACGATCTGCGCCTGCAAACCGTCGGCATAGCCAGCGGCCACGATGCGCGTGTGCTGCGCGGCGATCCGGACAGCCGCAAGTTCAGCCTGATCTACCTGAAGGAAGGCCGGGTGGTGGCGCTCGACTGCGTCAACAACACGCGCGACTATGCGCAGGGACGCAAGCTGGTGATGAACCGCGCCGAAATCGAGCCGGAGCTGCTGGCAGATACCGAGGTTGCGCTCAAGGAGATGGGCTGAGCCGCGCCAGAGCCCATGACGCCGCGTCCGCCACCACCGGATCGGGATCCTCGCACAAGGTTGCAACCAAAGGCGCAAGCTCCGCATTCCCGCTATTCCCGGCCGCATAGAGACAATTTCGCACGAACCGGTCGCGGCCGATCCGCTTGATCGGCGAGCCGGAAAAGAACTGCCGGAACCCCGCATCGTCGAATTCCAGGAAGTCGCGCAGCAAAGGTGCGGTCAGTTCTTCGCGCGGTGCCAGCTTGAGGTGCCGGTGCGCCGCATCGGCAAATTTGTTCCAAGGGCATACCGCCAGACAATCGTCGCAGCCGTAGACACGGTTGCCCATGGCTTCGCGAAATTCGTGCGGGATGGCGTGTTTGTGCTCGATCGTGAGGTAGGAAATGCAGCGCCGCGCATCGAGCCGGTAGGGCTGCGGAAAGGCATCGGTCGGGCAGGCGTCCTGGCAGGCGCGGCACGACCCGCAATTGTCGCGGTGCGGCGTATCGGGCGCAAAAGGCAGGGTCGAGTAGATCGCGCCGAGGAACAGCCAGCTGCCATGCTCTCGGCTGACGAGATTGGTGTGCTTGCCCTGCCAGCCGATCCCCGCCGCCTCTCCCAACGGTTTCTCCATGACCGGCGCAGTATCGACGAAGACCTTCAGCTCGCTTTCCGGCGCGCGCGCGATCAGCCAGCGTGCCAGCGCCTTGAGCGCCTTCTTCACAACGTCGTGGTAATCGCGCCCCTGCGCATAGACCGACACGCGCGCCCGCTCCGTATCGCCTTCCAGCGCCAGCGGATCGACATCGGGAGCGTAGCTCATGCCGAGCGCGATGACGCTTTGCGCCTCCGGCCACAGGCCTTGCGGAGAGGCGCGCTGTTTCTTGCGCGTCTCCATCCATTCCATCGAACCATGCCGCCCCTCGCCCAGCCATTGCTCCAACCGTTCTGCGCGAGCCGCATCGCCATGAGCCAACGTAAAGCCGCAGGCCGCAAAGCCGAGCGCCGCTGCCTCGCGGCGCAAGTCCTCCTGCAGGTCGCTCAAGGCTGCCGCGTTAACCAAACTTCCTGACGCTCCTGTTCATGGCTGACGGCTAATCCAAGCCCGACCCAATTGAGCCGGAAACCACATGTCGCGCATGTACGATCAAACGACCTTCGATAGCTATACCGACGTCCTCGCCATAGAGGCAAAGGGTCTGGTCAAGCGCTTCGACGATACGCTGGCAGTCGAAAACGTCGATATCGCGGTACCGCAGGGTGCGATTTACGGCATTCTCGGGCCCAACGGCGCCGGCAAGACGACAACGCTGCGGATGCTGCTCGGCATTATCGATCCGGACGAGGGCGTGCGCCGCATGTTCGGACACGACCGCCCGCACGAGATCGCGAAATGGGTCGGCTATCTGCCGGAAGAGCGCGGTCTTTATCCTGCGATGAAGTGCGACGAGGCGATTGCCTTCATGGGCGCGCTGCGCGGGCTGCCGCTCGATGTCGGCAGAAAACGCGGGCGTGAGCTTATGGAAGCGCACGGGCTCTCCCATGCCATCGACCGGCAGATCCGCCAGCTGTCGAAGGGCATGGCGCAGACGGTGCAGCTGCTCGGCACGCTGGTGCACGAACCGCGCCTGGTGGTGTTCGACGAACCCTTCAGCGGGCTCGACGCGATCAACCAGGGCAAGCTGGAAGTGCTGATCCGCAGCCTGGCTGAGCGCGGCACGACCGTCATCTTCTCCACCCACGTGATCCACCACGCCGAACGATTGTGCAACGATGTCGCCATCATCGCGGGCGGTAAGGTGCCCTACGCAGGCTCCGTCGACGCCGCGCGAGATCGCATTGCGGCGCAGGTGCTGCTCGAGACGCGGAGCGCAGACGGCGAATGGCGCAGCGCATTGCCCGCCGATGCCCGTCACAACCCCAAGGATGGCGGCGGCCATTTCTGGCAATTCCCGCTGCCCGATGACGGGATCGAGGCCATGCTGAAGCGCCTGATCGAAGGCGAAGCGGGGATACTCTCGCTGTCGATCGAACGTGCCGGCCTCCACGATGCCTTCGTGGAAATCGCAGGCGAAGCCGCGGCCCGCGAACTCGAAGCGGAGAAGGTGCAATGAGCCCCACGACCGAAGCGTCGCGCCTGTCGCTCTTCGAGGCTGCCCGCGTCGTCGCTACCCGCGACTTCAAGGCAATCCTGATGAGCCGCGCTTTCCTGTTCTTCCTTCTCGGCCCGCTGTTTCCCGTAGTGGTCAGCGCGATGGCCGGTAGCATCGGCGGGACGGTGAAACGCGATATCGCCGCGACCACGGTGGCCGTCGTCATGTCCGAGGCCGACAATGCGGCAATCGTCGCAGCGGCCGAAACGGCGCGGGGATCGATCGATGGCGTGCCGCAAGTGCGTGCGGTCTCGAAAGGCGATGCTGGCGCGGACGGTTTCGCTCCCGAAGCGTTGCTGAAAGATCCCGCGGTCGCCGTCGTGCTGACCGGCGACCTTGCCAACCCCGTGCTGCTCGGCGCACAGCGCCAGATCGACCGGTGGGACGGGCCGGTAACGCTACTCGCCGCCATGGCCGCGGGCGAGACGCCGAGCAGTTTCCCGGCAATCGCCCAGAAACCGCTCCAGAACACTGCCGCAGCCGCGCGCAGTGGCCGCGTCAGCACGGCGCAGGCAGGCCAGTTGGTGCTATTCCTGCTGATGATGCTGCTGGCCGGCATGGTGCTGTCCAACCTCGTCGAGGAGAAGGCCAACAAGATCATCGAGGTTCTCGCCGCTTCCATCCCCATGGATGCCGTCTTCGTGGGCAAGCTGTTCGCCACGCTCGCAGTCAGCTTCGTCGGCATCACGCTCTGGGCACTGGTCGGCGCGGGGATCGTTGCGCTGGCCGGCGACGCACTGCCAAGCCTGCCCGAACCGGCTGTTGGATGGCCGCTCTTCTGGATTCTCGGCGTAGTGTATTTCTCGATGGGCTACCTGTTGCTCGGATCCATATTCCTGACCATCGGCGGCATGGCGAGCACGGTGCGCGAGGTGCAGACGCTGTCCATGCCGATCACCATGGCGCAGGTAATGGTGTTCTTCCTCGCCGCAGTGACCACGACCGATGTCGGCTCCAGGCTGGAACTGACTGCGGCAATCTTCCCGCTGTCCTCGCCCTTCACCATGATCTCGCGCGCGGCGCAGTTCGACGAGCTGTGGGTCCATGGCGTGGCGATCGCGTGGCAGGCGATCTGCGTTGCCATCTTCATCAAGGCCGGCGCGACCTTGTTCAGGCGCAAGGTGATGAAATCCGGAAAGCAGGGCGGCGGTTTGCTGGGCTTGTTTAGGCGCAAGAAGGCTGCCTGACCCGGACTGTCCCGCCACAAGTGTCGCCTCCTTGCAATCTTCCGTGTGACCGCGCGGTTAGGTTCTCTTTTGCAACGTACTGTTGACACGAGTGTCAGTCAGGGCAGGATGCAAGCGAGAGAGCAGCGGCCCCGGCATTAGGGAGTCGCGCATGAGGAGAGAGCCTATGGCCACCGCCGCCGTCAGCCGCCCGGAGTGCCGGCAGTCGCCCACTGCCTATGCCGCACTGAAAGAGCATTTCACGCAGCATCCCGAAGAGCGCTTGGCTCATCCGCATCCCTGGGACGTCAGCCGGAGCGATATCTACGCCGACAATACCTGGCAGCCGATCTTCCGCGAAATGCGCGAAGCCGGGCCGCTGCATTACATCCCCGAAAGCCCTTTCGGACCGTATTGGGCCGTGGTGCAGCACAAGGCGATCCAGCACATCGAATCGCTGCCGGAGATCTTCTCGTCCAGCTGGGAATATGGCGGCATCACCATCCTCAACCGCCTGAGCGAGGAAGAGATCGCCACCAGCGGCGTGGACCGGCGCGAATTGCCGATGTTCATCGCCATGGACCGGCCCGAGCACACCGGCCAGCGCCGCACGGTCGCGCCCAAGTTCACGCCGTCGGCGATGGCCGACATGGAAGGCGGAGATCCGCCAGCGCACCGGCGAACTGCTCGACAGCCTGCCGCGCGGGGAGACCTTCGACTGGGTGGACCGGGTCTCGATCGAACTGACCACCGGCATGCTCGCCCTGCTCTTCGGCTTTCCATGGGAAGACCGCCGCTTGCTGACCTTCTGGTCGGACTGGGCGGGCGATACGGAGCTGGCCAGCGTGCGCTCGCTCGACGAGATGCGCTGGGGCTTCCTCCATGAAATGGCGGCCTATTTCCAGTCGCTCTGGGCGGAGCGGATGCAGGATGCAGGAGCCGGGCGACGATCTCATCTCGATGATGATCCACTCCGACGCCATGAACCACATGCGCCCTGAGGAATTCATGGGCAATCTGGTGCTACTGATCGTGGGCGGAAACGACACAACGCGCAACTCGATGAGCGGGATCGTCTACCAGCTCGACAAGAACCCGGACCAGCGCGACCTGTTCGAAAGCCAGCCCGACCTGATCCCCAACGCCGTCCAGGAAACTCTGCGCATGCAGACGCCGCTCGCGCATATGCGGCGCACCTGCACGCAGGATACCGAGGTCTTCGGCCAGCAGATCAGAAAAGGCGACAAGGTCGTGCTGTGGTACCTCTCCGCCAATCGCGACGAGCAGGTGTTCGACAACCCGGACAAGCTCGACATCACGCGCGAGAATGCGCGGCGGCACATCGCCTTCGGCTATGGCATCCACCGCTGCGTCGGTGCGCGGCTGGCAGAGCTGCAATTGCGGGTTCTTCTGGAAGAGATGCACGCGCGCCGCATGCGCGTAAATGTGGTCGGAGAGATCGAGCGCGTGCGCGCCAATTTCGTGCATGGCTATCGCAGGATGGACGTGCAGGTCAGCGAATTCTGATGCTGTTTTGCGCGGGTTCAGGCGATTTACGGTAGTCGGTGATCATGGAAAACCATCGCACCAGCCGCCGTTCCGTTCTTGCCTTTGCCGGATGCGGAGTAGCCACATCCGCGCTTGTCGCATGTGGCGGCACCGAGGCGCAGGCCAGGGATTTTCCCATTCGCCTGAGCGAAGGCGAGTGGCGCAAGAAATTGACAAGCGCCGAGTTCCGCGTGCTGCGCGAAGCGGCGACGGAGCGGCCCTATACCTCGCCCGCTCAATGACGAAAAGCGCGCGGGCACGTTCGTCTGCGCAGGCTGCGGCAACAAGCTGTATTCTTCCGAAACCAAATACGATTCGCGCACCGGCTGGCCCAGCTTCTGGAAGGCTTTGCCCGGCGCGGTCGGGACCAGCACCGACTACAAGATCGGCTACCCGCGCACCGAAGTGCACTGCGCCGATTGCGGCGGGCATCTGGGCCATATCTTCACGGACGGTCCCAAGCCGACCGGCAAGCGTCACTGCATCAACGGCGTAGCGATGGACTTCGTCGCGGCTTAGTCCAGCACGCGGTAAAGAAGGAAGGTCTCCGATGCTCCTTCGAGATTGATAGGCTCGAGCCATTCAGGAGGCCGTCCTTCGCGAAGCCTGATGCAAGTCCATCCGGCGCCTCGAAAGCGTAAAGCGAAGGCTCGTGTCAGGTTGGCGCACAGTAGCGATGTAATCGGCGTTATGCGTTGCGACGATCTGGCGCGCAGTCTCTTCGTCTGCCGTGAAGGCGCGGATGATGTCCGCCATGGCCTGTTCTGCCCGGTGATGGCCGGTGGCGACCACGGCGTGTTCGGTCTTGAGCAGTATCGTCGGACCGATATCGAGCGGCGCAAAGACGGTGCCTTGCGGCAAGGTCCCGAGCCGCACGGCTTCTTCGCGAATCAGACAGCTCGGGTCGGCGACATTGGTCTGGCCTGCCGCTTCTGCCTGGTCGCTCGGCGCGAACCTCGTTGCGAGCATCACTGGCGTCGTCGGCGCTAGCAGGACGATGACTGCGACAACCGCGCCTTCTTTGGTCAAGGCAGCGCGCGACCTGCGAAACCTGTCGAGCAACTGTGTGGCCAGCCAGCCTAGCGGTATGGCGGCCAAAATGGACGCAAAGGCAAGCGAGCGCGCGACCATCAAGGACAAGGCTATCGCTGCAAGCAATAACAGCACGTAATCGCGCCACCAGCGGCGCGTCCAGCCTTGTGCGCGCAGATACAGGGCGACAGTTGCGCCCAGTGCCGCCAGCATCTGGATCATCGCCGGCACAGCGTCTGCCGCGCCCTTTGCGAAAAGCGGCTGTCCCTCGGCCACCTTGCGGTACCACATTGCATCCACCAGAGGATCGAGCCGTGCGAACGGGGTCGCAAGACAGCCGGGCGTGACGATTGCGAAGGCACCGGCCGCAGCTGCTCCGACCAGGCCGAACAGAAGGAGAAGCCCGAATTTGCGAAGCCGGCGCGCCTTCGACACAGCATAAGTGCCTGCAGCGGCGACAGCGAAGAACGCGATGTGGCCGGGCGCTATTGCGTCACAATACTCGGTCGTCAGCAGGCCTCGCGTGACAAGGTAGAAGCCGGCGAGGCCTGCCGACAGTCCGATCATGATAAGTCACGAGCCAGCCGCGCTGCGCGTGCTCGAACCACCATCGCAGAAACAGGACGCCGCCAAACGCGCCAGCCATCGGCAGCACTTCGAGCGATATCGACAAGCCGAATGCAATTGCGATGCCCGCCAGAAAACCGCCCTTTGTCGCGCCGCGCCAGCTGATCGCCCACAATGCGACGGCGATGCTGGCAATCTGCCAGCCATGGTGATCGATTCGCTGCGGCTGGAACTGAAATAGAAGCGAGGGCAGGAAACCGCATGTCAGCACTGCAAATATGGCGGCCTGGTCCCCCAATAAACGCCACGCAATACGTGCGATCGCCGCTGCCGCAATTCCAAATGTCAGCAGTGGAACAAAGATGACAGCAACCGTCTCGGCCGCCGACTGACCGACCAGAGGGCCGAGCATCGCGATGACAAGGTAGAGGGGCGCATCCACCAGCCGTGACCAGTGCATCGGCGTTCCTTCGGGCGGATCGATGCGATATTGGACAGGGTCGAACCAGCTTTGCCCTGCGAGCAGATCGCGAACCTGCACAAGGCGCAAGACATCATCGGGATCGGGAAACTGACCGGCAAGCAGGCGCGATGCAGCGCTTAGCAACAGGATCGCGCATACGGCAGCCCAAGCGAGCGTCAGGCGCGCTGCGGGAAACTGAGCGCTACCAAGGCGGCGGTCGTGATGCATGTCAGACGCTGTCGCGAAACACAATTCTACTGCGTAGCAGCCACGTGGCGACAAAGCTGACGCCGATGGCGAATATCTTGGCCAGCGTGGATCGATACCGGCCGTGTCGCCGGCACCGACGATGGCTATCGTCAGGCGAGACCGATCAAGCGCTGACGCAACGAACAGCACCTTTTGACGAGTACGCGCTGGTCCGCGTTCTGCGACACTGTCGGTGAATACGGTGCGACTGGAAAAGAGCCAGTGCGTGATAATGTCCGACACAATATCCCAGGGCCGACGCCAGCTGGCCGGCACAGAACGGCGAGAAGCGCCAGGAAGACGCCATATCGACCGCCAACGCTGCGACACTGGCACAGCCGTAGCGCAGCAGACGAATCCGATGCAGCTGTGACAGGATTGCAGACATGATGCCCCTCTCTGCATTCGGCTATCAGTCTTCACGCTGCTTCGCGGTCGCTTTCCGTCAGTCGTGTCGGCACGTCGCGCATCGAATTGAGCGCAGCGGCTTGGTCTTCCGTCACCGGGCGGCTCGGCAGCTTCGCTTCTGCACCCTCGTCGCCAGCTTCGTGATACTCCGCGTCTTCGTTCACACACCATGTGTCGTAGATGCGTTCTTCGGCAAGGATGTTTTCGACCGTCAGCATCGCGGTCATCATCGCATGGTCCTGGTTGTTGTAACGGTGCATGCCGTTGCGACCTACCAGATGCAGCGTCGGATGCTTCTCTTCCAGCTCTGCGCGCATGGCGTCGACATTGGCAGCGTAATCCTCGTCGTAGACGGGGTAAGCCTTTTCCTGACGGACAACGGCGCCGGACTTCACCTTCTTGCGATCGACAAGGCCGAGTATTTCCATCTCGTCGGTGGCGAGTGCGACCAGATCGTCGTCTTCCATCGACCACAATCCGTCACCCTCGAAGCAGAAATACTCCAGACCCACACAGGCCATGTCCTCGTCCGGGATCATCTCCGGCGACCAGCTGCGGAAGTTCTGCACGCGGCCGACCTTCACCTTGCTGTCGTGGATGTAGATCCAGTTGTCGGGGAACAGGTCTTCGCCCTCGACCATCAGGGCGACGGTCAGGAAGTCGCGATACTTGAGGTCGTTTGCCTGCAACGTGCTGGCGGGCAGCGGGTGCAAGCGCTTGGACAATTCGCGCATCGGAGCGCTGCTGATAGCGTGCTTGGCTTCAACGACGATTTCACCGTCCTTGCCGGTCGCACTCATGCGCCAGCCGCCGCTGCCGTCGCTCGCGAGCTGCTTGAGACCGTGGCCCATAATGACATGGCCCTTGCCGGTCGCGAGAATCTTGTCGCGCGCCGCGTCCCACATCATGCCAGGGCCAAGCCGCGGATAGCGGAAGGTTTCGAGCAGCGTCTTGACCGCCTGACCGTCGTTCGGCTTTTTGTTGAGGCCGAGGCTACGCTTCAGGCCATCGGTGACTGCACCCCAGAGCGACAGGCCTTTGATGCGCTGGGCTGCCCAGTCGGCGCTCATTTCGTCGCAGGGCATGCCCCACACCTTCTCGGTATAGGTCTTGAAGAAGATGGAATAGAGCTTGTGACCGAACTGGTTCACGGTCCAGTCCTCGAAGCTTTTCACGTCCTTCTTGGGGAAGAGCTTGTATTGGAGGTAGCTCGCCATGCAGACAGTCGAGCGCAGGATGCCGAGGTTCCACAGCGCCTCGAAGGCGCGCAGCGGGTAGCTGTAGAACTTGCCCTCGTAATAGATGCGGCTCATGCGTGGGCGCTGGATGAAGTCGTCTTCGCCCAAAATCTCGTTCCACAGGTCCACCACTTGCTGGGACTTCGAGAAGAAGCGATGCCCGCCGATGTCGAAGCGATAGCCTTCGTGTTCGACAGTCCGGCTGATGCCGCCGACGTAAGTGTCGTCCTTCTCGATGATTGCCACGCTCTTGCCCTGCTTGGTCAGCAAATAGCCTGCCGTCAGGCCTGCAGGACCTGCGCCGATGATAGCGACATCGACGTTCAGTGTGGTGTTGGTCTTGGTCATTGATACCCCCGGTGTGTTTCGCCTGACCGGGAGTGAAGGAAAATGGTTAAGAGGACGCTAACGCGCGGCGCAATTACGCTCGCAGAAATGCTGATTGCTCAATTTTCGAGCAAGGCCGGACACTGCGATGCCGCTGCCAGCATCGCAAATTCGCGCAGCGAGTATGTGTTGTCGAAAACAAGCCCGTAGATTTTGTCCTTGCGCCAGCGCACCTTGGCGCGCGTTTCGCCATATTGATCGGAGGCGACGCGCAAGGGCTGGTCGATTGCGAAATCCATGTCGCATTCGATACGCGCGCCTTGCTGCGACACGTTCAGCGTTTCCGCCTTCGTGCTGCCGGTCAGACTGGACAGTGTTAGCGGAAGGCGGATGTTGAGCCGCAGCTGGCGCTTTGGAAAATTCCAGGATTCGCGGATCAGGCGTTCGACCACGACAGGCTGTGCAAAGCGGAAGCTTGCTTCGTTGTCGGTCTTGCGGATCTCGGTCAGGTCGTACGTTTCGCCGTTCTGAAGTTCCAGTCTTCAGGCCCTTGGTGTCGGGCAGCGGCATGAAAGGTGCGCAGCGATATGCCCGTCGCGGAGACATCGCGGATGACGCAGATGAATTCACCTTGCGACGTCACGAGCTTCGCCGCCCTGATGAGCGAGGTGAAGCGAGCGTCACTGCGCTTTTCCTGCCCTCCGAAATCCTCGTCCTGCTCGTGTTCCTGAGCCAGTCCGACCGAGTAATCCATTTCGCTGCAACCCCTAGATAGCGTGGGCATGATGCCCGACCGACACCGCGCTTATGGACGCGGTTGCCTGTCAGCCTGTTTGATAAAGCTCTACGCGTTAATACGGTGCTAACCCGTGCAGCGACGCCTGATGCATGTTGGTGCGGGTGGTGGGACTCGAACCCACACGAGCAAAGCTCAGGGGATTTTAAGTCCCCGGCGTCTACCATTCCGCCACACCCGCCGCGTGTCGTCCGGACGGCGCGTGCCTAATGTGTGCAGCGCCGGGTATCAATCGTGGATGTAGAGAAGCGGGGCGTATCAGCCCTCGTTGAGGCGCTCGCGCATTTCCTTGCCGGGCTTGAAATAGGGCACGCGCTTGGCGGGGACTTCGACTTGTTCGCCCGTACGTGGATTGCGGCCCTGGCGCGCTTGGCGTTCGCGTGTGGAAAACGCGCCGAAGCCGCGCAGCTCGACACGCCCACCCTCGGCAAGCCGCTCGGTAATTTCGTCGAAAAAGATATCGATGACCTGCTCGACTTCCTCGACCCGCAGATCGGGATTGGCTTCGGCAAGTTCGGACAAAAGTTCCGATCGGATCATGACGTATTCCTTGTTTGCTGGCGACCGACAAGCGGCAGCCGACATTGCAATCCTTTACGCGACCCGAGCGACGCACTGCGCCGTTATCAATTGATATAGGAGGTGCAAGACAGACCTTCCCTCGCCAAGTCAAGACGTAAGCGGTGCGTCGGGTTCCGCCTACCGATGTTCAGGCGTCGGAAAACAGGTCGGCGCGCGCGATGCCGAGCCGGTCCATCCGCTCGCGGATCTCGGGCCATTCGTCGCTGAGGAACTGCTCACGCTCGCGATCGCGCAAGATGCGTGCAGCACCTTGCACGACATACATACCCACGCCGCGCTGGACCTCGACCAGGCCATCGTTCTGGAACTGCTGATATGCCTTCGCCACGGTCAGCGGATTGGCCCCTTGTTCAGCGGCAAGCGCGCGCACCGATGGCAGCATTTCACCCTCTGCGTAACGCCCGTCGATAATCGCCGCAGCGATCTGGTCGCGTAGCTTGAGATAGACGGGTTTGGACGATTGGCTCATGATTGTCTTTCCTCGTGGCGCGATGGGCGACCTGCTCAAAGTGCGTCAGTGCCATAATACAGCGGAGCGCGCAAGGTTCCGGACAATCGGTGAAGTCGCGCATAATCGCCCTTTTCTTTGGCCACGATGGCGCTAGGGTGCGCGCCTTTACGGGAAGGATCGCGCGCGGGAAGCTAGCCGCGCGAGGTATCGGGGAAGACTTCAATGACAGATATAAAAGACATCGGGTTGTGGAATTATGCCGACTGGGCAGCGGCGATTGCCGTCGTCGTTCTGGCAGCGTTTCTCGTCATCGGCGCATGGGCGATCACCCGCCGCGAAGAAGAGGTGCTGGGCCATCCCAAGGGCCTCTATATGCTGTTCTTCGCCGAGATGTGGGAGCGCTTTTCCTATTACGGTATGCGCGCCTTGCTCACGCTCTATCTCGTGAAGCACTGGCTGTTCGATGACAGCTCATCCAATCTGATCTACGGCGCGTACACCAGCCTTGTGTATATCACGCCGGTTCTGGGCGGCTGGCTGGCCGATAAATATCTGGGTCAGCGCAAGGCCGTGCTGTTCGGCGCGGTACTGCTGACGGCAGGTCACTTCTTCATGGCCTTCGAAGGCGACGGTTCGGGCTATGCCAACGATCCGACGGTCAACATCTTCTGGCTGGCTCTGGCGCTGATCATCGTGGGTTCGGGCTTCCTGAAGGCCAACATCTCCGTGATGGTCGGGCAGCTCTATCCGCGCACCGACATCCGCCGCGACAGTGCCTACACCATCTTCTACATGGGAATTAACCTGGGCGCTGCCGCAGGCGTGCTGATCGCCGCCTATATCGGCGAGACCGTCAGCTGGGCCTGGGGCTTCGGGCTGGCAGGCTTCGGCATGCTTCTCGGCCTGCTGGTCTTCGTGCTCGGCAAGCCGCTCCTTCGTGGCAATGGCGAAAGCCCGGTTCCCGCCAAGCTCAAGGAAAAGATCGCCGGTATCAACTTCGAGTGGATGCTCTATGCGGTCGGTCTGGTCGGCGTGGCCGTGATCTGGGGACTCATCCAGTTCCAGGAAGCGGTGGGCTGGATCCTGCTGATCTCGGGCATTTTGTTGCTGGGTTATGTGTTGCAGCAGGCGCTCTACACGCTCCCGGGCGAAAACGGCCGCGCCAGCGAAGGGTCGACCAAGACCGTCTTCTATGGCGGCGTGGCGACATTGCTGGCGGCCGCTGCACTGATGATTTTCCAGAACGGCACCAGCCCTGTCTCGAACATCGTCGGCATCGTAGGTCTGGCACTCGTCATCGCGGCGTGTTTTGGCGAGGCGAAGCGGACGGAAAACTATGCCCGTGACCGCGTCTTCGCGATGATCTTCGTCATCCTGCTCATGCCGCTGTTCTGGGGCCTGTTCGAACAGGCGGGCGGGTCGATGAACCTGTACACCGATCGTCATGTTGATCGTGGCGGCATCCCGACCACCTTCTTCCAGTCGATCAACCCGATCTATATCATCCTTCTGGCTCCGCTGTTCGCAGCGCTGTGGCAGTGGATGGCCAAGACCGGGAAGGAGCCGTCGGCGATCGCCAAGATGGGTCTGGGCATCGTGCAGATGGGTCTGGCCTTCGTGGTCTTCGTCTGGGGTGCGCAGCAGTTCAGCGTGACGGGCGAAGGCGGCGCGCTGCTGACGCCGGTCCTGTTCCTGTTCCTGTTCTACCTGCTGTCGACCACGGGCGAGCTTTGCCTGTCGCCGGTCGGCCTGTCGGCCATGAACCGTTTGTCGGCACGCCATATGGCCAGCCTGATGATGGCAGCCTTCTTCTTCGGCACGGCAGGCGGCAACTATGTCGCAGGCTTCATGGGCTCGCTCATGGGTGAAGGCGAAGGCGGCGAAATGACACGCGAAGCCGCGCTGGAAGTTTACTGGGCCATGGGCCTCGTGGCTGTCGGCATCGGCCTGTTCGTGACCGTCATCAGCCCGCTGGTGAAGCGCCTGATGCACCTCGACAAGCTCGCCGACGATACGGTCGGCGACGACCTGCTGGGCCAGGCAGAAGGTCCGGGTGAAGCGCAGGGTGCCGGCGTGCATCCCGAAACGCGCCCTCAGGGCTGATCGCCTTCACAAAGCAATTGACCATACGGGCCGGGGCAGCAATGCTCCGGCCCGTTCACTTTGGGGGACCTGCCTTGAGACTATTCAGCCTGATCGCACTTAGCGCTTCGCTGGCCGCCTGTGCCACTGCCGACGCGCGCAGCGATACCGCATCCGCGTCGTCCGACACTGCGTGGGAAGCGCCCAAAGGCGCTGACGACCGCACACCATTCAACAGCACCTATCGCCCTTATCCCGGTCGCCCTACGGCACTGGTGGGCGCAGTCGTCTACGATGGCGCAGGCGGTCGCATCGACAACGGCACCGTCCTCTTCCGCGATGGCGAGGTCGTCGCGATCGGCGAAGCTGGTCTCTCTACCGACGGCTACGAGCGTGTCGATGCGACCGGCAAGTTCGTGACGCCCGGCATCATCGACATTCACTCGCACCTTGGCGACTACCCGACACCTTCGGTCGAAGCGCATTCCGACGGCAACGAAGCGACCAGCCCGACCACGCCCGAAGTCTGGGCCGAACATTCGGTCTGGCCGCAGGATCCCGGCTTTTCGCGCGCGCTCGCCAATGGCGGCGTGACCAGCCTGCAGATCCTGCCCGGTTCGGCCAACCTCATGGGCGGGCGCAGCGCGACGCTGAAAAACGTGCCCGCGCGCACGGTGCAGGGCATGAAGTTCCCCGGCGCGCCTTATGGCTTCAAGATGGCCTGCGGCGAAAACCCCAAGCGCGTTTACGGCAATCGCGGCCGCATGCCCTCGACCCGCATGGGCAACTTCGCCGTCAATCGACAGACATGGCTCGACGCGCGGGCCTATGACGGGAAGAAACGCGATCTTGCCAAGGAAACGCTCAAGGGCGTGCTCGAAGGCGACATTCTCGTCCACAACCACTGCTACCGCGCCGACGAAATGGCGCTGGTCATGGATATGGCCAAGGAGATGGGTTACCGCGTCTCGGCTTTTCACCACGCGGTGGAGGCATACAAGATCGGCGACCTGCTGCGCGAAAACGACGTGTGCAGCGCGATCTGGGCCGACTGGTACGGCTTCAAGATGGAAGCCTACGACGGCATCCTCGAAAACGCGGCATATCTCCAGCGCGAGAACGCTTGCGTGGTCATCCATTCCGACAGCGCCAACGACATCCAGCGCCTGAACCAGGAAGCTGCCAAGGCGCAGGCCGCGGGTCGCCGTGTGGGCATCGACATTTCCGATGCAACGGTGATTTCATGGATTACCCTGAACGCCGCCAAGGCGATGGGCATCGACGACATGACCGGCAGTCTCGAGCCGGGCAAGATGGCCGATGTCGTCTTGTGGAACGGCGATCCGCTGAGCGTCTATTCCCGGCCCGAGAAGGTCTGGATCGACGGCGCGCTGATGTATGATGCGAACGACAGGAAGCGCAGGCCGGTCAGCGATTTCGAGCTCGGCCAGCCCGGCGAAGGAGATGTGAAATGAAGCGCGCTCTGACACTCGCCGCAAGCGCCCTCGCTCTCGCCGCAACGCCTGCCCTGGCGCAGGATATGGTGATCGCCAATGCAACCGTCGCGACCGGAGACGGTAGCGAGCCGATCGCGAACGGCGTCGTCATTATCGAGGATGGCCGCGTGTCCTATGCAGGGCCGACTTCCGGCGTCGAACGCTTCGAGACCGACACGGTGGTCGACGTCGACGGCGCTTGGGTCACGCCCGGCCTTTTCGCTGTCGTCACGACGCTCGGCCTGTGGGATGTCGGCGCGGTGAGCGAATCGAACGATACACGCGCTTCGGGCTCGCCCTTCAGCGCGGCTCTCGATGTGTCGCCCGCGATCAATCCGATGAACCAGAACATCGCGATTCACCGCGCCGCAGGCGTGACGCGCGCAGCAGCCGTGCTGTCCTCGACCGGATCGATCTTCGAAGGCCAGGGCGCGATTATCGACCTTGGCGCGGATGGCGATGCGGTCGTGCGGCCGCGTGCTTTCCAGACCGTGAACCTTGGCGAAGGCGGCGCACGCGTTTCGGGGGGAAGCCGTGCCTCGGCCCACGCCCTGTTCCGCAATGCTCTGCGCGAAGCGACCTCGCTCGGCGAAAACTCGCGCATACCGGGAGGCGCAGGCCGACCCCGCGATCTGCGCACGGGCGACGACTTGCCCATCGATCCGCGTCTGGCAGGGCGCGACATCGACTTGATGTCCGACGTGCTGCTGACCCGTTTCGATGCAGCCGCGCTAGTGCCGGTCGTGCGCGGCGAGCAGAAGCTGTTCGTCCATGTCGAACGCGCTTCCGACATCCGCACCACGCTGGCCCTGAAGCGCGAATTTCCGCGCCTCGACCTCGTGCTGCTCGGCGCGAGCGAGGGATGGCTGGTGGCCGGCGACATCGCGGCGGCCGGCGTGCCGGTCATCGCCGACGGGCTGGATGACCTGCCGCAAGGCTTCGACCAGATCGCCAGCACGCAGTCGAACATTGGCCGCATGGTGAAGGCCGGCGTCAAGGTGGCGATCAACGCTGCTGCGATGGAGAACCCGCGCAATCTCAACCAGTATGCCGGCAATCTCGTCGCGCTGACCCGAGTGCCGGGCGCCGACGGGTTGAGCTGGGGACAAGCCTTTGCCGCCATCACCTCCGTCCCTGCCCAGATCGTTGGCGGGGATACGCCTGCCGGTGTGCTGAGCCCGGGCGCAATGGGCGATCTGGTCATCTGGGACGACGACCCGCTCGAAGTCGGCTCGACGCCGGTGCGCGTCTTCATCGACGGGGTCGAACAGCCGCTCGAAAACCACCAGAGCCGCCTGCGCGACCGCTACCGCGATCTCGACGAGAGCGACTTGCCCAAGGCCTATGACTGGTAAGGAGCCGGGAATGCGCAGCATGTTTCTAGCCCTCGGCGCTGCCGGCGTGGCTGTCGCAATCAGCGCGGCGGTGGCGCAGGACGACCCGGCCGACCGTTCGCAGGATATCGCCTGGATGAGCGCGCAGCAGAGCTACTTCGCAACGCTCAAGGCCGAGGACGGCTGGCGCTATGCCGATGGCGGGCTGTACTGGCGGCGCGTGGCGGGTGACGGCGAAGGGCCACGCCCACGGCTGAACAACGAAGTCACGGTGCATTACGCCGGGACGTTCATCGATGGCGAAGAGTTCGATAGCTCCTACACGCGCGGCGAACCCGCCACCTTCCCGCTCGGCCGCCTGATTCCTGCATGGCAGCAAGCCATCCCGATGATGGCGGTGGGCGACACGTTCGAGATCGTCGCACCGGCGGACCTCGCTTACGGGCCGACCGGAAAGGGACCGATCCCCGGCGGCGCGACGCTGGTCTTCAAGGTCGAGCTTCTCGGTATCGAGTAATGGACAGCGCGCTGCTCTCGCTGACTGCCGCGTCCGTGACGCTGGTCGGCACGCATTTCGCGCTTTCCCACCCCTTGCGTGCGCCGTTGCAAAAGGCAATCGGCGCAGGCGGGTTCCAATTGGTCTATAACGCCGTCGCAGTGGCCGCGATCGTGTGGATGTGGCTGGCTTTTGGCGACAGCCCGACAGGCGACTTGCCGGGTACCGGACTGGCAGGCGAGATCGTCACGTCGATCCTGAGCTTTCTGGCGTTGCTCCTGTTTCTCGGCTCGCTCACGCTGCGCAATCCGTCGATGCCCTTGCCCGGTGCCGAGGCAGCCGCGCGCGCCGAGCCGGAGGGCGTCTTCCGTCTCACCCGCCATCCGATGATGTGGGGCTTCGCGCTGTGGGCGGCCTCACATCTCGTGCTACTCTACAGCTGGCGCACGACCATTGTCGCCTCGGCCATTGCCGTTCTCGCCTTGCTGGGCGCGAAGCTGCAGGACCGGCGAAAGGCACGCGAGATGGGCGAAGCGTGGCTGGAGTGGCAGGCAAGCACCAGCTTTCTTCCACGCTTTTCGCGCATACCGAGCATCAGATTGGAACTCTGGGCGATCACGTTGGCGCTATGGCTCGCCATTATATGGTGGCACCTTCACGCGAGCGGCATACCCGCGGGACTGTGGGGCTGGCTTTAAAAACTCGCCCTGCGAACGACCATTCGGTTAAGCGATATCTCAGCCGGTTCAGATAATCTTAAATATAAGCTCCGATGTCTTTCGCCAGAGCCGAAAGAGAAGGACGAAATTCATGACCCGCTTTCTTTTCCTCGGTGCGCTGTCCGCGATGACCGCTCTCGCAGCCACTCCTGCAATGGCGCAACAGGGCGCCGCGGCATTCAAAGGCCCGCATGTCGGCGCTACCGTCGGCTATCACAATTTCGATGGTCCGGCAGACGGATTCATCATCGGAGCAAGGGTCGGCTACGACACGGCCACAGCCGGAGGCCTCGTCGTAGGCGTCGAAGGGAATGCCAATCTCGGCACTGGCGATATCGACGCGGAATACGGCGTCAATGCGCGTATCGGCAAGCTTGTCGGGGACAGGCGCAGGACGTTGTTCTTCGCGCGGCTAGGCTATCAGGAAATCGACTTCGACTTCGGCGACTTTTTCGATGAAAATGACGGAGTGGACACCACCGCCGGCGATATCATGATCGGCTTGGGAGCTGATTTTCGTGCTGATGGAAATGCCTTCTGGCGCGTGGCGGTAGACACGGTCGATACCGATAGCCTGCGCTTGACTGCAGGTTATTCGATCAAGTTCTGACTGTCCGCCAAGCGCCGGTAAACAGGCGCGCTTCTGATAAGGGGCGTATCGTTCAGGTCCAGTAGAGGATGCGCGCACCGGGCAGCGTGTTCTCTACCCTTTCATGAAAGAAGGTCTTGAGCGCCCTCATCGTGTCGCGGTCGTAGACGGCTTTCTCGGTACCGAATTTGGTGCGCTTGATCGTCCGCCGCTCGTCGCTCATGTCGAGCTTGCTGCCCGGATACCAGCTTTGCAACACCTTGCGCGATCCCTTGGTGAAGCGGTGCGTAATGAGCTCCACGGTGAGGTCCAGTCCGTCGATGCCGGTCAGCAGCGCTGCCGCATCCTCGATCAGCGCGCCATAGGCCTGCTCCCACCCGTCTGCCGCGATGATCGGCGCGATGGTCAGCCCCACGGGGTATCCGGCGCGCGCCATGGCAGCGAGCGCGTCGAGCCGGTCGGCAACCTTGTCCGTCCCGCCTTCGAAGGGCGCATAGGCGGCAGGGTTGACGCTCGCCCGCATGCGGGTGCGACCGTTGTGCTCGAGGCCAAGCAGCGGATCGACATCTGCAAATTTCGTGGTGAAGCGCAGTTGCGCATCGGCATTCCAGTCGCCGAACCAGCGGATGGCATATTCGAGACTGCCGGTCAGATGCTCGATGCCCAGCGGGTCGGTGTAGCAGCTGGCCTCGTAAGTCGTGCCCTCGTGCGCGCGCGCGGCAGAGCGCGAGGTTATCGTCCCCTCGCCCAGACGCCGCTTGGCTGCGGCCAGCACGTCGTCGATGTTGGCATAGGCCCGGGTGATCGGTGCGCCGGACAGCGATCCCGCAAGGTAGCAGTAGTTGCAATGCGCAGGGCACCCCTCGGCCAGGTCGATCCGCCAGTCGGCGCTGGGCGCAATGGGCTGCAACCGCAGTTTGGACGGCGGTGCAACGGCGATGGCCAGCGTGTTCTTCGCCTCGGCATAGGCGCGGCGCGGATCGTCGTGGCGCGGCAGGCGCACGGCATTGCCCTCGAGCTCCTGCACCTCGATCCCTGCGCTCGCACACCGTTCCGCCATCGCCATGCCATGCGCGTACTCGCGCGCCGCTTTCGTAATGACGACCCTCTTGGGCTGCCAGCGCCGCACCGGCTTGCGCGGTCCGCGCATGGGAACCTGCACCCGCGCGGCAGGCTTATCGTCGAACATGGGAAACGGCGCGTTCATGCGGGGAGAACGCGCGATGACGGCGATTAGTTCACCTGCTTAATTTGCCGCAGAATTTTCGCGCGCAGCCGGCGGCAGATAGGTGTCGCCCCACTCGCGCAGGGTCTCGATCAGCGGCAACAGCGCCTTGCCCGCATCGGTCAGCTGGTATTCGGCACGACGTCCGGTCGGCGGATCCCGCTCCAGCACTCCGTATTCTACCAGCACTGCGAGCCGCGTCGTCAGCGCGGCGCGATTGATGCCGGTGTTGGGCAGGAATTCCTCGAACCGCGTCGCTCCCAAAAACGCCTCGCGGACGATGAGCAGAACCCATCGGTCTCCCAAGAGCCGCGATGCACGCCCGACGGGGCATGGCGATGAGGAGGGACGGAAGCGGTCCATAGTCTCACTTCTAGACTTGACCTGTCGATAAGCAAAGTCCATCGATTAAGTCTCGTTTCCAGACTTTAGGAGAGAGCTATATGGCGCGGCCGGGTTTCGACAATGAAGAGCAAGTGCTCGAGTACATGCGGAAGGTGGCCGTCGGACGTTCCGGCTTCTCGAACTTTCTGCAGCTACAGCCGGAACGCTGCTGGGACGGAGTTGCGGAGATCGTTATGGAGGTCCGGCCCGAGATGACCCAGCACCACGGATTCGCGCACGGTGCAATCGTCGGCCTGATGGCGGACAATGCCTGCGCCTGGGCCGCAAGCTCTGCCGTCGGCGATGTAGTGACCGGCAGCTACACGATCAATTTCCTCGCACCTGCAAAGGGCGCGCGCCTGCGGTCCAGGGGGACCGTCGTCAAAGCGGGAAAGCGTCAGGTCGTCGTCCGGGCCGATGTATGGTCGGAGGACGAAGCGAGCGCTCCGGTGCTGGTCGCCGTCGCGCAGGCCACGGTCGTGCCGACCGGTATCGCGACGCATGGACCTACGAATTAAGCCCGCGCTTCTTCCACGCCGGCGCTGTTGTACTGCAGCGCGTTCAGCACCGTGTCGACGATGTGCGGGGCATTGAGCCCGGCTTCGTCGTATTGCTTGGCCGGATCGTCCTGGTCCTGGAAAATGTCGGGTAGGCGCATCGTGCGCACCTTGAGGCCGTTATCGGTCAAGCCCTCATCGCAGGCGAAGGTCAGGACATGCGCGCCAAGGCCGCCGATGGCGCCTTCCTCGATCGTCACCACGACTTCGTGATTGCGCATCAGCTGCTCGATCAGATCGGTGTCGAGCGGCTTGGCGAAGCGCATGTCGGCGACCGTGGTCGACAGACCCTTGGCCTCGAGCTGGTCGGCGGCCTTCTTGGCTTCTTCCAGACGCGCGCCGAGCGAGAGGATCGCAACCTTCGTGCCTTCGCGCACGACGCGGCCCTTGCCGATCTCCAGCTTTTGAAGCTGCTCGGGAATCTCGACGCCCGTGCCGCTTCCGCGCGGATAGCGGAAGGCGATCGGGCCTTCGTCGTATTCGGCCGCGGTATAGGTCATATGCGCCAGCTCGGCCTCGTCGGCAGCGGCCATGACGACGAAGTTGGGTAGCGTGGCGAGGTATGTCACATCGAAGGCGCCGGCATGCGTGCAGCCATCCGCGCCGACCAGTCCGGCCCGGTCGATGGCGAAGCGCACCGGCAGGTTCTGGATCGCCACATCGTGCACGACCTGATCGTAGGCGCGCTGCAGGAAGGTGGAGTAGATCGCGGCGAAAGGACGCATGCCCTGCGCGGCCAGCCCGGCGGCAAAGGTCACGCCGTGCTGTTCGGCAATGCCGACATCGAATGCCTTGTCGGGATGCGCCTTGGCGAATTTGTCGACGCCCGTCCCGCTCGGCATGGCGGCGGTGATGGCGCAGATGCGCGGTCGTCATCGGCCAGCTTGGCCAGCGTTTCGCCGAAGACGTTCTGATAGGCAGGCGGGCCGCCGCTCGACTTCTTCTGTTCGCCGGTGACGACATCGAACTTGGCGACGCCGTGATACTTGTCGGCGCTGTTTTCGGCAGGGGCATAGCCCTTGCCCTTGGTCGTCACGACATGGATCAGGACCGGGCCCTGTTCGCTGTCGCGCACGTTCTCGAGCACGGGGATAAGGTGGTCGAGATTGTGCCCGTCGATCGGCCCGACATAGTAAAAGCCCAGCTCCTCGAACATGGTCCCGCCGGTCACCATGCCGCGCGCATATTCTTCGGCCTTGTCGAGCGTCGAATGGACGCGGCGGCTCATCTTGCGGGCGACTTTCGACGCCATGGAACGCAGGCCGAGATATTCGCTGCTCGACACCATGCGCGCCAGGTAAGCGGACAGGCCGCCCACCGGCGGCGCGATCGACATGTCGTTGTCGTTGAGGATGACGACCAGGCGATTGCCCGCCTGCTCGGCATTGTTCATCGCTTCATAGGCCATGCCGGCGCTCATCGCGCCATCGCCGATCACCGCAATGCCCCGCCCCGGCTTGCCTTGCATCTTGTTCGCCATCGCAAAGCCGAGCGCAGCGCTGATCGAGGTGGAGGAGTGCGCCGCGCCGAACGGATCGTATTCGCTCTCCGCGCGCTTGGTGAAGCCGGACAGGCCGCCACCCTGCCGCAGCGTACGGATGCGGTCGCGCCGTTCGGTCAGGATCTTGTGCGGATAGCACTGGTGCCCGACGTCCCAGACCAATTTGTCTTCCGGCGTGTTGAACACATAATGGATCGCCGCGGTCAGCTCGACCACGCCGAGGCCCGAACCCAGGTGTCCACCGGTCGTCCCGACGGCGTCGATCATTTCGGCGCGCAGCTCGTCCGACAGCTGGCGAAGCTGGCTCTGCTCGAGCTTGCGAAGGTCCGCAGGCGAGTTGACGGTATCGAGCAGGGGCGTTTCGGGTCGTGTAGTCATAGCGAATGCATTACACATGCATCAGCGAACTGTCGATGAACGCTTTATCGATGACCATGCACCGCCGGTCGGCGCGGTCAGGCAGCGCAGTCGTCGCACAGGCCGCGCAATTCGACGACCGGACGCACATCGGTGAAGCCCGCATCCTTGCCCGCTTCGCGCAAGGCGCCGGTCACGCGGTCGTCGTCGATATGCGTGGCCTTCCCGCAATCGTCGCAGATCAGGAAGATGCAATCGTGACGACAACCGGGGTGCGTGTTGACGAGATAGGCGTTCGCGCTTTCGATCCGGTTGGCCAGATTGGTGCGCACGAACAGATCGAGGATACGATAGACCGAGTTGGGCGCGACCCGCTTGCCACGCGAGGCGGATAGATTGTCCGCGATGTCGTAAGCGCTGGCGGGCTTTTCATGCCGAGCCAGTTCCTCGAACACGGACTGGCGCATGCCTGTCCATTGCTCGCCCGAATCGGTCAGCGTGTGGCGCGCGGCGTCGATCAGGTCTTCGCCGGAATGTTCGGTATGTGCGTGTGCGTGCTGTGCCATGGCCGCCGAGGTAATCCTCGCGCGGCCCGCGTGCAAGTCAGTCGCGCCAAATCAGCCTGGACGGAAGCTCGCGCGATAGACACCCGGATAGAGGCGCTTCAGGGCAGCGACCTTGGGATCGTCCCAGCGCACGATATAGGGATGGCGCGGGTTCTTGGCGGCGAAGTCCTGATGATAGTCTTCAGCCGGGTAGAAGGTTCTGGCCGGCTCGATCGCGGTGACGATCGGGCGGCTCCATTTGCCGCTCTTCTTGAGCTGCGCAAGATAGCTGCCGGCAACCGTGCGCTGCTCAGCGGACAGCGGTATCAGCTCTGCATTGTAATGCGCGCCACGGTCCGGTCCTTGCCGGTCCTTCAGCGTCGGATCGATGACGACCGAGAAGAAGATGCGCAGCAGCTGGTCATAGCGAATGACCTTCGGATCGTAGACGACCTTCACCGCCTCGACATGATCGGTCATGCCGGACGAAACGAGGCGATAGTCCGCCTGACGCTCGGTGCCGCCGTGATAGCCGGACACCGCGCTGGTCACACCCTTGGTATGGCTGAATACAGCTTCCACGCCCCAGAAACAGCCGCCTGCAAAGATCGCGGTCTTGAGCCCGCTGCCTTCCTTCGCAATGCGCGCAGCCGCCGGTGCCTCGACCACCTTGTCGGCAGCGATCGCGGGCTGCTGGCATGCCGCGGTCAGCGCAAGGCTGCCGGCGACGAGAAGGGCGCTCAGGCGCTTCATGCGATGATGGCGGCCAGTGCGATGACGAGTTCATTGTTGGACATCGCAACCATCACGGTTCCGGCCAGAAAGCCGATGCCGAGGTTGCGGGTGAGGTCTGATCTGAAGAGGGTCATGAAGGGTCTTTCGTCGCGCTAAGCCATTTGGTTACACGCCGACCGGTTGCGACATACTTAATGCCGCAGTTGCTATTTATTCAGCTTGGCCCCCGATTATCTGAACTCGAGCCGCGAACTTAGTGATTGAAGTGCCGCATCCCTGTGAAGACCATCGCCAGACCCTGCTCGTCAGCTGCGGCAACGACTTCCTCGTCGCGGATCGATCCGCCCGGCTGGATGATCGCGGTCGCACCTGCTTCTGCTGCGGCGAGCAGGCCGTCGGCGAAGGGGAAGAACGCGTCGGATGCTACTGCGCTGCCGACCGTGCGGCTCTCGTCCCAGCCATATTTCTCCGCAGCTTCTGCCGCCTTCATCGCGGCGATGCGGCTGGAATCGCGCCGGTTCATCTGGCCTGCGCCGATCCCTGCCGTCGCGCCGTCCTTGGCATAGACGATGGCGTTCGACTTGACATGACGCGCCACGGTCCAGGCAAAGAGGCAGTCTTTCAGCTCCTGCTCGGTCGGCGCACGCTTGGTGACGGTCTTCAGCTCAGCCTCGGTGATCGCGCCATTGTCGCGCGTCTGCACCAGCAGGCCGCCGGTAATCGGCTTGATCTTCAAGCCCGCACGGCGTGGGTCGGGCAGGTCACCGGTCACCAGCAGGCGCAGGTTCTTCTTCCTGGCGAAGACCTCGCGCGCTGCGTCGCTGACCGATGGGGCGATGACGACTTCGGTGAAAATCTCGCAGATCGCCTGCGCCGTGACCTCGTCCAGCTCGGTGTTGACCGCCACGATACCGCCAAAGGCCGATACGCTGTCGCATTCCAGTGCGCGCTGCCACGCTTCGGACAGGCTGCCGGCCTGCGCGACGCCGCATGGGTTGGCGTGCTTGACGATGACGACGGCCGGATCGCCATCGGCAAATTCCGCGCACAGTTCCAGCGCGGCGTCGGCGTCGTTGTAGTTGTTGTAGCTCAGCTCCTTGCCCTGCAGCTGCTCTGCCTGAGCGATGCCGCGAGCATGTGGGCCGACGGGCGTATAAAGCGCCGCCTGCTGGTGCGGGTTCTCGCCATAGCGCAGCGTCACCGGCTGCTTGCCATTCACTGCCAGCATGTCGGGAAAGGTCTGGCCCTGATCGGCAAAGGCGAACCACTGGCTGATCATGCTGTCATAGGCTGCTGTGGCGGCGAACGCCTTGGCCGCGCATTTGCGGCGAAAGTCGAGCGAGGTCGCTCCGCCAGCGTCCAGTTCGCCTACAAGTGTATCGTAATCCGCCGGGTCGGTCACGATCGTGCACGTAGCGGTGGTTTTTCGCCGCACTGCGCACCATGGACGGGCCGCCAATATCGATGTTCTCGATGATCTCGTCGCGGTCCGCGCCCTTGGCGACGGTCGCTTCGAACGGATAGAGATTGACGACCACCAGATCGATCGCGCCGATGGCATGCTCGTCCATCGCGGCGGCATGGTCCGCATTGTCGCGCACGGCCAGAAGGCCGCCGTGAACCTTGGGATGCAGCGTCTTGACGCGTCCATCCATCATCTCGGGAAAGCCGGTCAGCTCGGACACATCCTTCACCTCGAGCCCCGCCTCGCGCAACGTGCGCGCCGTGCCGCCGGTGGAAACCAGCTCCACGCCCTTGTCGGCCAGCGCCCTGCCCAGCTCGGCCAGGCCCGTCTTGTCGGACACCGAGAGAAGCGCCCGCTTGATCGTTACGTCAGTCACTCGATTATCCCATTTTCCTGAGCAGCCAGACGAACCGGTCGCCGCCGCGTGCGGCCATGCCTTCGACCACGATCTGCTGCGTTGCGTGCGGGCGGCCATGCCCGTCGACCCACATACTGTCTTCGACAAGGCACTGCACCTCGTCGCCCGCCGCGCCTAGCCGGAATTGCCAATACGCGCCATCGGGCATGCCCAGATGCACCCCGCGCGCATCATCGGTCAGCTTGGCCTCGATGCCGCGCCCAAGATGGAAGCGGATGGCAAAGGCAATCTTGCCGCGCTTGCCCTTGGCCGTTGTCGGTTCGAGCAGGTCTTCGCCGCGCACATCCTCGCCGCTGTCGCTCAGCGTCAGCACGCGGCGATGCGCCAGTCCGTGCCGCGCGGCGTAGCCATTATGCGATGCTTCGAACCGCGTGGTGCGCATGCCGTCTCGCTCGATGACGTCGCGCGCGAAGTCGACTTCTTCCACACCCTTGCCGATTTGGCCATGCAGCAGGATCGCTGTCGAGTTCGCCTCGTCCAGCGTCAGCGTGGAATGCGCCGAGGTGCCGCGCAGCCCTTGCTCGATACGCGCGGGCACCAGCGTCCCGGCCAGTTCCGCACCGCCGCAATTGACGATGATTCGCTGCGCCCCATGCGAAAACTCGAAGGCTAGCGTCGAGGCACAGCCATGGCGCGCGTGGCGGGGCTTGGGCGGAGGCGCGCCGTCCATGACCAGCACGCCGTCTCGCGCGCGTACCCTGTGGTAGCCCCAGTCCCGCGCATCCAGCATCGGCCTCGCGCGCACCCCGCTTGCAAGCACCAGCGCATCGAGCGCACTTGCCGACATGGCCGCGCCGCCCTGCCAGCTTCCAAGCCCGCGATCGCTCATGCGCAGCGCGAGCAGCGCAGGCACGAGCAGGGCGAGCATGGCGCCGATCGCTGGCGGCGGATCGCGCTTGACAGCTGCGTAACAGGCGCGCAGCTCGACCAGCAGCGCGATGGCCTGCGCCTGCGCGGACGGACTGCGCGACAACACCCCGCCATCCTCACTCACCAGGTCGCCCAACGCGCGCAGCAAGCCGGCCTCGCCGTAAAGACGACGCGGCTTGCCGTCGGACAGCAGCAATCCCGCCGCCGTGATCGCCGTCCAGCCAGTTACCTGTGCCAGTAAATTGTCCGCATCGCCCACCCGGCGGTCGAGCCAGCGGGCAGTCGTCTCGATCGCATCGAGCAGCGACCGGCGCGCCTGCGTGCCTTCGCCCGGCAGCAGGACCGGCGCATGGACCAGCCAGTTGAGCAGCCGCTGCCCCGCCGTCTCGACATTCCATGCCGAGCCCTTGCCCGGCTGCGGATTGCGCTTGAGCCAGGCATTGAACAGCTGCGTTGCGACATCGGTGCACTGACCGCGCGCGGCACAGGTCGACAAGTCGCGCATCCAGGTAAAGCCGTGCAGCGCCCGGGCAAATGGCGGGGTCAGCTTCGATGGCGATTTGTAGTCCAGCTTGCCGAGCGGCGCTTTCAGTCCGCCGACCTGCAAATGCCCTGCCCTGAGCTGCATCCCCGCCGCGCGGTCGCCTGCCAGCGGGCTCTCGACCATGGCGAGCAGGCGAACCGGTGCAGGCTTGCGCAATGGTGCGCACAGGACCGATGCGGGCACGCCAAGGCGATAGGCCCAGCGCATGGCGGCGTGCACCGGACCGGGATCGGGCAGTGCGAAATCGGCGGGGACCAGCGCGCGGTGCGGCTCGAGCGGCTCCGGGTCGTAGCTTGGCTGGACGGGGCGAAGCGGTTCAGCTTCTGGCGCTGGCGTCGGCGCAGCTTCAACTGAGACATCGTCGGTAACAAGCGGCTCGGGCGCATCGAACAATGGCAACGCACTCTGCCGCGTCGGGGCGGCGATGCGCTCCTTATGCTCGGCGATGCCCTCCTCCGCCTCGGTCATGACGCGCCCTTGAGCGCCGCGATATTGAAAGCGTAATTGTCGGGTCCGCCTCGGAACGTCGCGGACCCGGCCACCAGCACATCCGCGCCCGCATCGATACATAACGGCGCGGTGTCGGGATCGACGCCGCCATCGACCTGCAAGCGGATGTCCTTGCCCGTCTTGTCGATCATTTTCCGGATCGCTTCGATTTTTCTCAGCTGCGAATGGATAAAACTCTGCCCGCCGAAACCGGGATTGACGCTCATCACCAGCACCAGGTCCACTTCCTCGATCAGATAATCGAGCATCTTGGCCGGCGTGCCCGGATTGAGCACGACGCCGGCCTTCTTGCCCAGCGCTGTGATCGCCTGCAGCGTGCGGTGGATGTGCGGCCCGGCTTCGGGATGGACGGTGATGATGTCCGCGCCCGCATCTGCGAATGCTTCGAGATACTGGTCCACAGGCGAAATCATCAGATGCACGTCGAATGGTTTGTCCGTATGCGGACGCAGCGCTTTCACCACCGCCGGACCAATGGTGATGTTCGGCACATAGTGCCCGTCCATCACGTCGATATGGATCCAGTCCGCGCCCGCTTCGTCGACCGCGCGCACTTCTTCGCCCAGCCGTGCGAAATCGGCGGAGAGGATGGAGGGAGCGATTAAAGGCGTTGTCATGACGAAACTTTCGGAGCGCGTCGGCAGGCGTTTGGAAGTACAGGCCCCGACATAGTGTCCACAAGGCGATTTACTCGCTTTTCCCCGAGGACACCCCGCTTGGCATCGTGCCTTCGCAACGGTAGGTCGCAAACCCATCATGAGCGCGCTTCGCAAACGGTCCGAAAACTTCGTCGCCACCACGCTGGGCGAAGAGGTGCTGATCGTCGATCTGGATGGGGGCGAGCTGTTTTCCCTGTCGGGCACGGCGCGCAGCGTGTGGGACGCGATCGACGGCTCGTGCAGCGAAGCGCATATCGCGGAGCTGATGGCAGAGCGTCACGAGGGCGAGGCAACACAGATTGCCGCCGACGTCGCCGCACTGGTTAACGATCTGGAAAAGGCTGCCCTGATAGAGCGCGTGGCCTAGTGCTGGACCTTGCCTGCAGCGCCCTGTAAAGTGCTGCGTCAAAGGATGTGACGAGATGACAGACCGTAACAAAGCAGACCAGGCTTGTAAGCCCCGCTGGGAACGCCCGGTGCTGGATCGTCGCGGCGCGCTGCGCGATATTGCCGGTCCGCGCGGTGTCGGTCTGCAGTCCGGCCCCAACCGCCGCTCGTCCTGACCGGGCGCGCATCGCTCGGGGCACCCTGACATGATTGCCGCGCTGTGGCGTCCCGGTGGCACCTCGCCGCCCGAGCGCAGCGCCATTGCGCGCGCTTTGCAAGGTTCAGGAGAACCGGTTGGACGGCATTCGCAGGAAGACGCGTCCGACCTTTGGGGCGAGGCAGCGACGGGAGCGGATGGTCGCACGAGCATGCTGTCCGGTCGGATCGACAACCGGCGAGATATTGCTGGTCAGCTCGAAGTGCCGGAGGATGCTGGCGTGTCGCGCATCTATGCCGCGGCGCTCGATCGCTGGGGCGATGACGCAGACGACCGGCTGGTGGGGCACTACTGCGCAATGACCGTCGAGGGCGCTGGCAGGCTACGCCTTGTCCGCTCGCCATGGACCGCGCCCCCTCTGCATTTTAGCGCCAGGACAGAAGAGGTGGTGGCGTCACCGCTGCTCTCAGCGCTGTTCGCTGCCGGTGTGCCGCAAGCGATCGACTGGGATTATCTGACGGACCAGCTGGCCTTCGACCATCACGATTGCGAGCCCGTCGGCTGGTACAAGGGCCTCGGCCGGGTTCCGCTCGGCAGCCGCGTTCGGATAGACCGGGAACACTGGGCGGTAGATCGGTATTACGATCCCGTCGCTGTGCCGGAGGTGCGTCATGCGCGTGACGAAGGCTATGTCGAGCATGCGCATGACCTTCTGGACGACGCGGCCCGCGCCGCGCTCGACGGTCTGGCGAAACCTGCCATCATGCTGTCCGGCGGGTTGGACAGTCCGCTTGCTGCGGCGGCTGTTATGCGGGTCAGGCCCGATGCCGAGTTGCACAGCGTCACCTTCGCGCCGCATCCTGAATGGGACGGTACGGCACCGGCCAACCGCTTCGGCGACGAGACGCACAAGGTCCGCGCCTTTGCGGCCATGCATCCGCGTCTGCGTCCGCTCTTCCCTGACCCGCGCGAAGGTGGGCACGACCACAGTTTGCGCGAATTGCTGGCCCTGACGCGCGTGCCGACAGCGAACATAGGCAATATCGGCAGCTTCCATGGCTGTTTCGAGACTGCCCGCCAGGCCGGATGCGACGGAGTGCTAACTGCACTGCATGGCAATTTCACCATCAGCCTCGATGCAGACTGGGCACCGGCAGAGGCGCTTCGCCGACTTCGCTTGCGCCGCGCGTGGAGCCTTGTGCGCGACATGCCGGACAGCGATGGCCATGGCCCGCTACGCCGCCTGCTATCGATGGGCGTGCTGCCGAACCTGCCGGATGGTGTGCAGCGAGCCATCCGCAAGGTCGCTCACCCCGACCGGTTCGCCGACACACCCTTGGCCGCGCTGCTTAGCGAAAAAGCCGCCGAGAGCTGGCAGGAACGTGGCGCTCGGTCGGTATTCGACGAGCCGCCCATCGCCGCCAGCCGCGAAGAGGCGATCCGCCTGATGTGGGCCAGCGCCGACAGCGGCGAGGATCTCGACCTCGGCCTTGCGCGGCTGCACGGCGTGGCGCATCGCGATGTGACCGCATACCGCCCGCTGATCGAATTCTGCCACGGCTTGCCGACCGACCAGCTGCGGCGCGGCGGGACCGATCGCTTTCTCGCCCGGCGAATGGCGCGCGGCCTCATGCCCGAGGAACAGCGGCTCGATACGCGCCAGGGTCGGCATAATGTCGACTGGCATCTGCGGCTCGGCCAGCGTCGAAGCGAATTGGTCGAACAGGTTCGCGCCATCCAGTCGCACGCGCGGCTCAGCAGCATTCTCGACTGCGACAGGATGATCCACTTGCTGGAGGACTGGCCCGAAGCGACGCCGACCGACCCGCGAGAGCGTTTGCCGCGCGAAGTCGGTTTGACCCGGGCGCTGACGGCAGCGGCCTTCGTGTCGCATGTCGAACAGCGGAACGACTTTTGAGCTTGCGCCGCTCGCTCGCCTCGCTCTTGGACCTTGCCGGACCGCGCAATGCCTTGCGCCTTGTCGGCCTGTCGTTGCTCTGCGCGCTGGCTGAGGGATTCGGCTTCGTCCTGCTCGTGCCGTTACTCGCGCATCTGGGCGGGGAGCCGATTGCACTGCCGTTTGACCTGACCCTACCCGACATGCCGATCGAGGCGCTGCTGATAGCCTTCGTCGCGCTCGTAGCAATCCGCGCAGTGGCCGAGCTCGCGCGCCAGCTGACCGCGCAGGACGTGCAGGCCAGCGTTGTCGACGGTCTGCGCCTGCGCGCAACCGATGCGTTGCTGGCAGCGCGGTGGCACTGGCTGTCCCGCCATGGCCGCGCATCGATCGAGGCGCTGCTGATCGGCACGATGGACCGCGCAGGATACGCCGCCGAACTGCTCGCCGGCCTCGTGCGACTGGCACTGGCCTTGTTCGCACTCGGTGTGGCGGCGCTTGCCATATCGCCATCGGCATCGCTCACGATCGGCGCTGCGGGCATACTGCTTCTACTCGCCCTCCTGCCCTTCATGGGGCGCGCCCGGCGGATGGGCAAAGCTCTCTCGCGGGCAAACGACAAGCTATACGCAAGCCTTGGCGAAATGCTGGCCAGCCTGCGCATCATCAAGAGCTTCGGGCGAGAGGCGCGCGCGACCGATACCGTCTCCCGAAGCCTTGCCGAGTTGCGTCAGCGCGAGCGTGCTTTCGTCCGCGACACGGCGCTGGCGCAGGGCGGTTTGCAAATTGCAGGCGCCGCCTTGGCGGCGCTGCTGGCATGGTTTGCGCTCGATGCGCTCGACCTGCCATTGGCCATCCTCTTGCCGTTGGCTGCGGTCTTCGTGCGTGCCTTGCCGCTGGTCGGGCAGCTGCTGTCGAGCGCACAGGGCTGGTCCCATGCGCATCCCGCGATCGCGGAAGCGCTCCAGTTGATTGAAGACGCCACCGAGCGAGTCGAGCCCGACGCCGCTAGCAATGCACCACGCCTGACGAGCGATTTGGTGCTTCACGACATCCACGTCGCGCATGAAGCGGACAGGCTAGCGCTGACGGGCGCGAGCGTGACAATCGAAGCGCGGCAGCTGGTCGTTCTGACCGGGCCATCCGGCTCGGGTAAAAGCACGCTGGCCGATGTTGCAGCGGGATTGCTCGTGCCGGACAGCGGCACGCTCGCCATCGACGGTACACCGCTCGACGAGTTGGGCCAGCGCGCTTGGCGTTCGCGCGTCGCCTATGTCCCGCAAGACCCCGTCCTGTTCGGCGGCACAGTGCGCGACAATCTACTCTGGGCCGTTCCGAAGGCTACCGAGCAGCAGATCGTGTCAGCCATCGAGGACGCCGCTGCCACCTTCGTACATACCCTGCCCGGAGGCCTCGACTGCGAGCTTGGCGAGAGTGCGCGCGCTTTGTCAGGCGGTGAACGACAGCGCATTGCCCTTGCAAGAGCGCTGCTGCGCGATCCCGATCTCATCGTGCTGGACGAGGCCACGTCTGCCGTCGATGCGGGGAGCGAGCAGGCGATCGCCAGCGCGCTGCATGCGCTGACGCGGCGTATTACCGTGCTCGCCATCGCGCATCGCGGTATCCTGCCCGAAATTGCCGACCGCGTGGTGCGGCTCGATCGCGGGCATATTGTGAGCGACTGAAAACGCGCAGTTCAGCCGCAATTCAGTGCCGGTCGCCCATAACTGCGTGAAACTTCGCAGGATCTGCCTGCATCGTAAATTTGGGGCCTTACCATGAGCAAGACTTTCGCGACCGTGTCGGCATGCGCCTGTATCGCTCTTGCGGCGACAGCTGCCAGCGTGCCTGCACAAGCGCAATATCGCGAGACCATCGCCAACAATCCTGCCAAATGCGCTTCGGGCAATGGGCCGGCCGTTGCCGTCACGCTTACCGATGTGCGCGAAAATACGGGGACGATCCGTGTGCAGGCGTATCGTGCGACCAAGCAGGATTGGCTTGAGAAAGGGCGCTGGATCTACCGGATGGAGGCGCCCGCCAAGGCAGGCACCATGCGGTTTTGCATGCCGATCCCGGCCTCGGGGCGCTACGCGATCGCGGTTCGCCACGATGTCGATGGCGATGGGAAAACCGACATCTTCGGCGATGGCGGAGCGATGTCGAACAATCCCAGCATCAACATCTTCAACATGGGCAAGCCGAGCTACAAGAAGGTCGGTTTCGATGTCGGTAGCGGGGTGGAGAACATCTCCATCCGCATGCATTACCGCTGATCGCGGCGCGCGCGCCACAATTCCCACGCCGCACCCGGCATGGCCAAGAGCGGGTGTTTTTCGCGGAACGGTGTGACCTCCAGCGCGATGCCGGTGTGGCGCTCCAGCTTCCATGCCCCATAGCGGGCAGCTCCTTCGAAGGTCGTGGTCGCCTTGGCCAGCCGCGCGATGTTGAGCGATTTGCCCAGCCGCTCGCGCCGCGCCCATTGCCTCGCAATACGGGACTTTTCGGCGGCCGGTAGCTTCGGCCTGAGGATCTCGTCCGAGACTTCGTAAGGCAGCTTATCCGCATCCCAGGCCGAGCGCAGAAGTCCGTCGAAATGCTTCGGGTTCGCCTCGAGGATCGCGTTTTCACGGCCTGCCTTCTCGACCCGGAATTCGGCACGATACGTCGCCTGGAACAGCGCCTTCCAATAGTCCGACGCGCGCCCCTCGTCAGGACCCAGCACAGCAGCGAAGCGTGCTGCCGTCCGCGCTGCGCTTTCGATGGCCGAAACGACCGCATCCCTCGCGACCTCATTCTTTGCAAAGACCAGCGCGCTCGGCTGCACGAAACGCGTCCAGATCGTCGTATCGCGGCTGTCTCCGCACGCGGCCTGCGCAAACTTCGCAAGGCTCATCGTAGCCGTCTTGGCGCGCAGCGTCGTGCCCTCGTGCTCCCGCTCGTGATAGGCAACGCGCGGCCAGATGCGCTCTTGCTGTTTGCCCGGCAGGAGGATGTAGAAATCGAGCACGCCTTCGAGCGACCCGGTGCGCAGGTTAGAGCCGTAGAACAGCACAGCGAGCGCGCCGTTTTCCGCAGCCAGTTCTTGAGCGAATACCGCAACCTCCTCACGCACATCGCGAGCGAGCATGTCGGCAATCCTGCGCGCAAGAGCCGTGCCGGTCTGCGGTGCACTCACCCGGCGACGAAGGTCAGTTCGGGGCCTTGTTCGACCTGGTAAGTGCCGGCAGGGAAATGCTCGCCATCGAGGATGAAGGGCGCATCGAGGCTGAGGCAAAAGCCTTCGGAAACGAGATGGTGCAATCCAGCGCTTGCCAGCCATTGCGGGTGCCAGCCTGCAAGCACGGCAGGCACCGATGCCATCACGCGGCGCCGCGGATGGTCGAGCACGACGATGCGGATCGGGCCGGGCTCTTTTCCGAACAGCTTGATGTCCATCGGCATGGTCTTGAGCGTCGAGGCCAGCATGAGCGTGCGCCGTGCGGGATCGCCGTATGGGCTGCGCGCGAAGGGTGCGTCGCCATCGAGGTGGCGCAGCTCCATCTCCGCGCCCCGCCGCCACTGATTGTCATCGTTGCCGAACAGCGCCTGCACCACGCCCCAGGCGCTGGTCACGCCGACGGCAAGCGAGTTGAAGAAACCGGCCTTATGCGCGTCCTGCCCCGCCTCGACGCCCAGCGCGAATGCGCCGGCACCGATGATGAAGCCGAGCATGGGCGGTTCGCTGCCATTCGCGCCATGCACGGCAAGCGGACGGCGCTTGACCCGCCTGCCATCGGGGTCGTCGAAAGCGGCAATCGCTTGCGCCAGCGTCCAGTCGCGTGGGCTGCCCAGATCGACGTTCAGCGCGTTCGTCTTGCCGCGTGGCAGGATGGCTATCTCGGGCCAGCCATTCTGAAACACAGCCTGACCCATGGTGAGTACATCGCGCACCGTCCCGTCGCCTCCGCTGATGACCAGAAGGTCGATCGGCTGGCTGGCGAAGTCGGCCAGCGCATGGGCGATATCGCGGCGGGTCTGGGGGCGGGCGAGCGTGACGTTCGCGCGGTCGCCAAAGTCCGGCTCGCGGTCTTTGTTCCGATGGCTGCGAGTGTTGAGGATGACGCCGATGCACCGCCCTTCGCCCGTGCACGCACGGCCATCGCCCGCCGTCTCGGCAGGGCCGGTGGGAAGGTCTTCGAACTGATAGATGGCGCGCTCCATTGCCGGCTCACATGGCGACCTAATCCCTTTTTGAGCAATTGGCGAGTTTTGACGTATCGTGATGGTGCAAACGAAGGCGCCGGCCGCTCTGGAAAGAGGGCCGGCGCGAAGTGGCTCGGGAAGGACGAGCCGCTTACATCATCGCGCTGACCGAAGGCATCATGATTGCGACGAGTGCGAACATCGAGCTGCTGGCGAGGATTGATCCGAAGATCGGGGCGAACGGCGAACCTGGGTTGAGGGTTGTATTGCGCATGGTGTTTTCCTTTTGAATTCGAGTGTGTTTGACGGCGTAGTCACAAAGCCATTCGAACAGGCGCGGCAAAAGGTTACACCTTACTACTCGCCGGAACGAAAAAGGGCCGCCCGAACGGACGGCCCTTCGTTGCCATCGAGGCAGCCTACCAGCGCAGGATGCGCGGCAGGACGATCCGTCCGACCAGTCCGGCAATGCCGACGGGCAGAATATGCCAGAAAGCCACATGACCCATCGTATCGACCGGGCAGGACAGGCCATAGGCCGCGCTACCCAGTGCCCCTGCTGCAAGCCCGGTCAACAGGCCGGCACGCGCCGGATCGACCGGTGCACCGCGGCGCAGCCATGCCGTCAGCGCCAGCGCAGTTATGCTGGCAGCCGCAGAGCCATGCAGCGCACATTCGACACCGTACGGGTCGGCCAGCACTTCACCGGCCACGCCTTGCGTGAACAGCGTCAACAACGCGACCACCGGCAATACGGCCAGCATGGCAAGCGACCAGTAGGCGCCCGAATAGCGATTGCCGACGCCCGGGCTGGCCATTTGCACCACGCTGGCAGCGCAGGCAACACCGAATACCGCCAACATGGCATTGGCGAGATAGAAGTGCATCGAGGCATCGCCGGTCAGCGGACCCTTCCACAATCCGTCGATCAGTGCGACCGCAAGGATGCTCGCCAGCGCGGCACCTGCCGTCAGCAGCATGCCATCGCGCGTTTTAAGGACCCGGACAGGATCGAGGTCCTGCGCCAGGTCGGCGATGAGGTTGGCGTGGGGGCGGTTCATATCAGTCTGCCTTTTCTACGAGCGCGGACAGATCGATATTGGCCGCAAGGCCATCCACACTCCCTCGAGCTAGGTCGGAGTGATGGATGAGCTTGCCATCACTGCTGACGATTACCGTCGTGGCGCCGCCGATGGGCGCCTGCAGTCGCTGGGTCAGATTGCCGAGCGGAATGCTGATGCCCCACGCGCCCAGATGCTGCCAGTTGACGCGAACAGGCAACATGCATCCGGTCGTCCAGTTCTGCCCGGTATCATCATAGATCGGTTGCTGGAGACTCGTGCAGCGCATGTCCCCTGCAGGATTCTCGCGAGGCGAGGTAATCGTGCTGAATTCCGCATCCTGAAAATCGAACTCCGCCGGCGCCTCGCGATAGAATTCCAGCCTGTCTTCGCGGGTAGGCGCAAGGATCAGCAAATCGTTGGAAGGGGAAAAGAAATACAGGCTTTCGATGTCGCCCGGTAATCCGCCCGCCATGGCCTTGATGGTGTCGAATGCTGCGCCCTGTCCGCTGCGCAGTCGCTCCGTCATCAATTCGGCGGCCTTGCGCTGCGTATCCGCCACGAGCCCCAGGTCCTGCGCAAGCTTGTTTGCAACCGCGTCGTTCGAAATCAGAAGCTCTGCCGCGGCGTCGGCCCTAAATTCGGCGATGGCGGACCTGTAGGTGAAAAGTGCCATGCCCCCGATGATCAGTGCCACCACTGGAAAAGCGATCAAAAGGCCTCTGAGAGAGAGCGACATTCCATCACTCTTTCGAAAAGCTGCGACATTCACAACAAACAAGCAGACGAGGATCTGGGATGGCGACTTGCGTTGGCGGCGTCATCCGGAGCCTGAACGAGCGCCTTTCAACGGTCAAGCCGATGCATTCGCCGACTAGGGCATGACAAGGCGACGCAAGTTTTTTATCCTATTCCCACAATTGGGCGGGAGAAGACCGACATGCGATGGATAGCGATGGTAGCCGCGGCATGTCTGGCGGCGACAGGCGCGCAGGCACAAGACCTAAGCGGCAAAGAACGCGCCGCGATCGGCATTCTGGTCGACGCGATCGATACAGAAGGCGCGCCGGGCTTCGCGATCGGCATCGTACGCGGCGGTGAAATCGTGCTGGAAGAGTATCGCGGCCTTGCCGATATATCCCATTCAACTCCCATCGGGAAGGGGACACGCTTCAACATCGCGTCCAATGCAAAGCAATATACCGCGCTGATGGCGCTATGTCTGGCGCAGGCAGGGCAGATCGATCTCGATAGCGATTTTCGAAACTACCTTCCCGGCGCCCTGCCGCTTGTCGATACCCCGATTACAGTGCGCCAGCTTATCGAACACCGAAGCGGCATTCGAGATGTCTATGACCTGTGGAGCCTGTCGGGGATCGAATGGTACGAACGCGCGCTCACGAACGAGGACGCTCTAATCTTGCTGGCCAGGCAGGAAGAACTCAATTTCGCGCCGGGTAGCCGGCACCTCTACTCGAACAGCAATTACATACTACTGGCCGAGCTGGTCGCCGCGGTCACGGACGAGCAGTTTGCAGACCATGCAAAACGGTTCTTCGCGCGCTACGATATGACTTCCACCGGCTGGCGCAAGGATTACGGTCGTGTAGTCCCGCAAATGGCCCGGGCCTACTACCGCTTCGACGACTGGTTCGAAAATCCCGATCTCGCCAATTTGACCGGAGATGGCTTTTTATGGACCACGCTGCGTGACCAGATGGCGTTCGAAGCGATGGTGCAGCGTGGCGGAGATCGGCTTTTGCAGGCAGCCCAGGCGAGACCGGCTACAGGTTCCTACGGCTTCGGCCTCGAACACGATACGGATCGCGGGGTGCAGCGCATATCTCATCTCGGGTCGACGGGCGCCTATAATGCGGTGATGCTGCGGTATCCTAATAAGGACCTAAGCATCCTAGTCATGGGTAATAACGCAACGATCGGCGTGGTACCCCTGGGCTACCGCGTTGCCGAGATGCTGCTAGGCGGCGATTTCGGGTCACGTCCGTACTACCCGGCAAGGCCGGACAGCATCGCTCCCCGCCCCGCAAACCGGGATGTTGTCGGACGTTACGAGCAGGAGGGCGGAAGCATCATCACCATCGCCGAGCGAGGCGGGCGGCTATACCGGGAACTTGCGGGGAGGGATCCGGTCGAACTGGTACATGAGGAAGGGGCCATGTTCGCTTATTCCAGCAACCCCGACTTGAAGATTCACCTTGAAGATTATCGATTTCAGCTTTTCCTCCCAAGCCAGCCGGTCGCCACGTTCGAGCGCCTTGCGCCGGTTCCGCTGGACGAAGCGCGGCTTCAAAGTGTCGAGGGTGCTTATACCAACGGTGAAACGGGTGCGATCCTGCGGATCGAACGCATTGGCGGGACGGATTACCGCGTGACCGACATGCGCGGAGTGGGCGAGGCGCAGATGATCGCGGAAGACGACCTGTTCTGGAACGGCACGCGGCTACGGTTCGAGCGAAACGCAGACGGCAAGGTGACGAAACTTCACTATGCCAGCGGTCGAACGGCCAAAATTTTGTTTTCTCCCATGGTCGAAGAGCATCGTTAGCTGACCGAGTCGTCAGCGACATGTCCTGCGGCTTGCGATTAGGTATCCGGGCGAACGTTCGCTTTGCCGACATGCCAACCCTAGCCGTATCGATTGCGTCCTAAGGTACCGAAACGGGGTATGGCGAAGAGAGCTCCGGCGAACTGCCGAGGGCTTATAGAACGTACGACCCATGCTCGGCCTTCCCGAAAGCTCGAGCGCGTCCACCGGTGACAAAGTGCCTTCGCATTCCATACGAATCCGAAAGGCCGTTGCAATGTGTGCGGAGAGCTGGCGCACCCGAGAGGATTCGAACCTCTGGCCTCTGCCTTCGGAGGGCTTGGCGACCCCAGATTTGCGGCACTTTTGGCATTACGACCGTGGCTTTCCTTGTAGCCGTAAGGAGATTATCGCTTTTCGTAGCGACCACATATCTGTCACACCTACCTTCGGTCGAGCGCGTGAAGCGCAGCTTGCATGTGATCGGGGTGATGGTGTGCATAAAGTTCGGTTGTTCGGGTGTCACTGTGCCCTAACCACCCGCCAATCAAGTAGAGAGGAACGCCTCTTTGAGCCATCCAAGTGCCGCAAGTGTGTCGGAGCGTGTTGGGTGACACTCCCTGCAAACCAGCTTTTTTGCACGCCGCTCCAAAGCTACCATGGCCGCGCCTCTCATCATCTCCATCCCACGCGCCTCCGATATCTTTGATCCTATGGCCATCGATGTTGATTACGAAGCCTATGTCCGACCCTCTTCGCTTTGCAAGACGCAGAAAGGTCAGCAGTCTCTTCGGGATTGGCTGTCCGTGGACCTTGCGTTTTGCTGTCGCTCGCTCCCCGGTGCGTCGAAATGATATTCTTGCAGAGGCAAGATCGACTTGCGACCATCGAAGATTAAGCACCGCCCCGGCTCTCGCCCCAGTGTAGAGGGCAATGAGTATGAAGAGGGGCAAATAGAGGCGCACGTCAGCGCGAGCGGTCCTTGCCGCGTTCAAGAGGGCTGCTGCTTCACTCGTCGTAAGCCATCGGTCTTTTCCGGGAGGGCTGGGCGGCAATTCGATTGCGGGGACCCGATCCAATCTGCCCTCGGAGTGAGCAAAGTTTAGGGCTGCCCTTAAAGTGGTGAGTTCTCGACGCACGGTGCCCGCACTGCGGGGGCGCCACATCGCGTATTCCCGACAGAGTTGTTTTGTTATTTGACCGACCGCTTTCTGACCCCAGAAATCTAAAAGCGGTTCCATTGCATAGGCTATTCGAGCGGGGTCCGCGACGTGCGGAGCATGAAGGGTGCCGTAAAGATCAAGCGCCGCAGCTATTGTGTAGACCTCTGCTGCGCTGGGGGCGGAAGGACGCGTTGCGATTTCCCGCCCCCGAATAAAGTCTGCGAGGTGCGTTTCAGCCGTTCGGATGTCAGCCGTGCTCGTGCTACGCTTCCGTGTGACGCCTCCTTCGCTCCAGAAAATGTAGTAACACGATCTCTCTTTGAGGAATTTGAGATAGGGACCTCTGTTGCGGCGGGGCATCTTGTCACCTTCCGATCTTGAATGAACTGTTCGACATCCGAGGACTGGAAAAGCCACGCCTTCCCAAGCCTTACCGCTGTCAAGCCATTCGCGCGCATCGTGCGAAGTGTCGACTTGGAAGGCAGTCCAAACCGTTCGACTACTTGCGTTGCTGTAAGAAGAGGTTCCATCGAAATGTCCGCGTTAAATTGGACACCAAATCTAACCATAGAAATGAGCTATGCAACAACTTTTCATTGCAACCGAGTTGCAGCTACACGTGTAGAAAACAAACAGTTTTTTATTCAGTTTATCGAAGACAATTCATGGCCACTGGCGTGGCGTCGGACGTGTGGATTTGATAGGTTGCGGGATACCAATCTCTCGTTCTAACTCACCCGAAGAGATGAACCCTGCGCATAATTGATAGGGTGGGAGACAAAGGTCACAATGACAGGTGGGATGCGGTGGGATATCCGCCCAGAGCAACGCAGCCAAAATGGATTGAAGGGATTGGCGCGGTCTAATCCTCCGACGCTCGATGATATTCTTATCGACCGCGTCGACCTCTCCGTAAAAGGAGTTTTCGCGCTGCGAGGAGACGAAGATAGCGGCCCAAGGCAATTTGATGCACTCGGACGTCTATTGGCCGAGCAAGATACAGTTTGGACTTCACCGCACCGGAATGCCTCCAACACATTCCGAGTGAAGTTGCGTAATAAAGAACAATGGACGTTCAATGCGTCATTGCGAGCACAGTTAGACAAGCAATCACCAAAACTCACTCTTCTTGCGGCGCTCAACCCGGTTAGGACACTGCATCATCGGCTTGCTGAACTGCCTGATGATGCCGACTTCGTTTCGCTGTTGATAGAGATGTCGCCATCTGACTTTTTTGCGCCCTCGCTTTCGCTGCAACAGTTGCAGAGCATTGATGGGAACGACAATTACCTACCGGACATCGCTCTCGCAAAAAGGAAGTTGGGCAACGAATATTTTTCCCAGTTCTTGAACGTATACGATCTCCAGTTCCGTCGATGGATTGGTGAAGCAATCTCTCTGAATAGTGATTTTCGGGTAAGGTGTTCGAGCGCTAGGATAGTGGCGGGATCAGACACTGGCGAAATGAGAATGGATTGGTCCCATCTCACCGTCCGGTCGGCTGAATTATATTTTGAGAGGCGTCACTCCGGAGCACCTGCGCTCTTGGACCGACTTACGAGGAAAGTGCTCTCGGCACAGTCCGGTTCGACGTGGCGCAGCTATGGTCAAAACGAGGTCGGTGAACGGCGACTTGGGACCGAGGTAATTGGCTTGGACCTCACTGCGTCCATTCAACAGAAATACTACGGAAAGACGCCTTCGCGAATTCGGTGTGAGACGCGATACACTAAGGGTATTAGAAACGTCCTGAGAGAGACCTTGGGGGATGCTACCGATGAGGCTTTCTTGAAGATCTTGCACAGCCTCCGCGAAGACGTGAAGAAGCGGTGTCAGTGGGATGCTTTCTGCGATCTTTGCGCTGAGCCAAAGGTCGCCACTTTGCACGAAGCCTCCATGCTGCTTGCAACAGTTGCAATCGAGGCAGACAAGGCTGGGGTGGATGCAGGCCCTTTCCTCGGTAGGTTACTTGCCACCGGAGGCGTCGATTTGTCTAACGAAGATGGTGGTGCACTATCAACCCTTATAAATCGTCTCATTGATCTTGAGGTTTTGGAGATAATAAAACTGCAACGACGTTATCGACCCGGCATGGTGCGCCGCTACACGCTCTCAAAAACTGGCCGCGAAATAGCAGAACTTGTGCAGCGGTCTTTTGCACTCGCCGAGGACCATGGAAATTAACATGAGCAAGAAAGCGGTCTGCACCCGATGACCTTTCAGAGGCGCGCAGACCGTGATCTGACTGTCACAATCCTAATTGTGGCTGACGGATCACGGTCTGCGCGTGGCTGAATGCAGCGTCGGGTGCAGACCTCATGCGCGTCCGCGGTCAGAAGGCCCGAGAAGTTGGCGCCTCGATGACCTTGCAGCCCTTGAAGTGCCACGCACTGTCCGGGAACATGCTACTGCCAGTCTTCGTTACAGACGCGTCTATGCGGGACACGCTGAAATACTCCTGCAACCCGGTGCTGCGCTCGGAGGTGAACATCACCTTGTCCGGACCGAAGCTGACTGCGCTCACAGCCACGACAGTGTAGTCGCCCCACTCCACAACGCCGACCGTGTTGTTGCTCTCGTCCAGTGCAAGCACAATGCGCGTTGCATTGCGCGCGCCGTCATCGCATTCGACATAAACCGGACTAGAGGCAGGCTCGGCGTAAACGACTGTAGCGCCTATCGTAATCGAAACGGCGAAAACGCACCCGGTAAAAATCTTCATTCAGAACCTCCGACAACAGTTAGATACGCTTACGACCATGGTGATTATACCCACCAGACATGTATCCGATAGTCTACCCTAAGAGATCGGAGCGATGTCGCAAAGGTCTTTGTAGACGATGGTCGGGTGCGCGGATTGTGATGTTGTGGTCCATCGTCTACGATGCGCCTACGCGACAACCTTGCAAAGAATATCTGGCTGCTGCGGCAGGAGCGCGCAATGTCGCAGGATGACTTCGCGGCGCTGATCGGCATTCACCGAACCTACCTAAACCATATAGAGCATGCGAAGCGCGCTCCGACCATCGACGTCATCGAGCGCATCATGCTGGCGCTCGACGTGTCGATCACCGCGCTACTCGCCGAGCCTCCGAAAAAGCAGTAAGCGCAGCCAGCCAGTCCGTCACGGCTGCAAGCCTTATCGCATTCGTGCGATCCAATTGCTCGGGCAGGAGCACCCTTGCCCAATTCTCTGGCGGAAGCTGATCCACGAATGCCTGCCAACGATCAGGATTACCGAACCTTCGATGTAGTCGGACATGGCATGATCTGCATACGGGCATAAGCGCGAAGGGCCGTTGATACAGTTCCTGATGACCTTGATCTGCTGACCGGATTTCGCAGATCGAACAGGTCTGATTTCGAGGAAGCCAGCCTAGCCGCCACGCGATCTGGTTTTTCTGCCACGCGTAGACACGCTCTTCGCCCGTCGCGCCGTTGTAGGGGCCGGGGATCGCAAAGCCCCACCGAGGCAGGGCGAAGCCGTCTGAAATCAAAGCCTCGACTTTGCGATCTAGCAGGACGTCTGCAGGAAGCCGTTTCATCTGGGACGCTCGGACGAGCATTCCACCTCGTCCAGAAGGTCGCGGACCCGGTGCAACCCGTAGCAAATCCCTAGCGCAATGATGGCAGTCCCTTCGGGCGGCTGGTCGCCGGATTGATCTTTAACTGCCACGCCTTGCAAGTCTTCCGACTTCGCTGTGATCCGGGCGAAGACTTCCGCTGGCTCGGTCACGAGCGATCCTCCTTTAAAAGACGGTATACACTCGCACGCGATAGATTGAGCCGATTGGCAATCTCCGGAGGGGAAAGACCCGCTTCGGCCATTTCGCGCATCTCTGGGAGCCTACGGCGGGCTGTTGGCACCCTCCCACGATACTTACCCGCCGCTTTGGCGCGCTCGATCCCCTCGCGCTGACGAACAAGCATGAGTTCACGCTCAAACTGCGCTAAAGCACCGAACATCGTCAGCATTAACTTCCCGGTCGGCGACTGGGTGTCCATTTCACTTCCGCCAAAGTCTAGAACCAAAAGTCCGACGCTCTTCTTTTCCAAAACCGTGAGGATGCGCAGGAGATCAGCGGTTGAGCGAGCGAGCCTGTCGAGCCGGGTCACTACAAGGACGTCGCCTTCTCTCACGAACTCGAGAGCCCGTTCAAACTGCTGACGGTCTCCGACCGATGAGACCTGCTCGGCGAACACCTTGTTGCAACCCGTTGCAACGAGTTGCTCATGCTGGGCTTCCATCCCGGCCACCTGATCAACTGTAGATGTTCGAGCGTAGCCGACTTTCAATGACTGCCTCCTCCAATTGAAAACTTTAAGAAATCCTAGGAGAGTGCGAAGTGTGGTCTAGGTCTTTCTGGGCTTTCCTCCGGACTTTGCGGGACGACAAGCGCACTGTTAAGTTCACTCTGGTTCATCTCAGGCCACCCTCAATTTTGCAGCATTTTGACAATGCGGACTTCTTCACGTCATGTGATGGGAGCAGGAGAACTAGCTGTGGCAAAGAACAATAGCTGGAAAGACGACAACAGACGCAATGTCTATCAGATGCTGGACGACGCTGGAGGTCTTGGCATCTGGGTCCGGCGAACCACTTGGGAAGTCTCTTGCGCTCGCATCGTTGGCATGGGCGAGGTCACGAAGCCGCTGCCTTATTATGGTAATCCCTCTGTTGTGATGGACATCTACAGCCTCGACGGCGAACTGCGAGACGGGCTAGTATCGCTCGATACGGCTGGGACCTACAAGACATGGCGTCGAAATCGAGCCGCCCCAATGGGCGGAGGAAACCGCCCTGCGTCCGCTAAATGATACGAGCATCGTTAATGCCCTCACCGCTATAGATAATAAGCGAAACAAAGATCGGCGTAAGCCACCGGAAGAGCGCATTTCCCTAAACGTCTCGATTGGTGACAAGGATAAGGCCAAGAAGTTAGGTGCTCGCTGGGACCGACAATCGAAGACATGGTGGCTTCCGGAAAAAGCGCCAGACAAGGCGAAGGATCAAGCGAGAACACTGGGTTTTCTTTCGTAGCCTTGGGTCGTTTAGGGAGCCAATTATGTGCAATCTCTACCGTCTCTCAAACAGCGCCGCCGAGGTTGCAGGTTTGTTCAAAGCTGACATTGAAACGCTCCCCAATGTCGCAACCGAAGTGTATCCCGGCTACCCTGGCCTAGTGGGTTGCTGACGGCGAACTTTCCGCAATGGTATGGGGCTTCCCACTCGTTCTGAAAAGCAAACGGACCGGAAAGTCGCTCAAACCTAAACCAGTCAACAATGCCAGAACAGACAAACTCGACAGCTACATGTGGCGCTCTAGCTTTGCCGAGCGTCGGTGCTTGATCCCTCTATCTTCGTGGGCCGAGGCCGAAAGGCAGGAAGGGTTTGAAAACCCGGACTTGGTTGAGCCGCCCTGATACCGAAGTTTTTGCATGTGCTGGCATCTGGCGTGATAGCGACGAGTGGGGTCGCTGTTACAGCATGGTAATGACGGACGCTATTGGTGAGGCTGCGAAGGTTCATGACCGCATGCCGGTGCTGCTGTCGGCAGACACGCAGGAAGTTTGGACGAAAGGCGAGCCCGACGAAGCGAGGGCGCTATGTGCCGGTTGGTCTGGTGACCTGACGATAGAGCGAACCCTCGATCCATGGGTGCGTCGATAGTTAGGTGGTGATAGACCAATTTAATGTTGTTTGCCCTCATATTTGCTCAAGCCGCTGTCGTTCCGACCGGACAAACCTTCGACTGCACGCCTATCGCAGTTTCGGACGGTGATGGGCCAATCTGGTGCGAGGAAGGGCCGCGCGTCCGTCTGTCAGGCATCGCGGCTCGCGAACTTGATGGAACTTGTCGCCGTAGACATCCTTGCCCCGATGCCGACGGGGAAACGGCCAGAGACGCCTTAGTCTCATACCTTGGCCGCCCTACAGGTCGTTTGCGACACGGTCACATCAAGATTGAAGGGCCAACGATGCGTTGCGTGTCCGACGGATCGGCGGATGGCAGCCGCACTGCCGCGTGGTGCGTTTCGCCCCGGTCGGGCGACGTGAACTGTCGGATGGTGCAGAGCGGCAATGCTGCGATTTGGTTGCGCTATTGGGGCAACCATCAATGTTGAAAGGCTTGCTCCGCTCGTAAGCGCATCTTGAAGTGCAGTGCTTAGGCATCTTTTCCAGTGCCTTACCCACAGGCCAGCCCTGAATGTTCCAATTTTGTTCTTGCCTGCCATAACTTGCTCGGACATTTGGCGTCGTCAATGGGAACGCAACTCGCCGAGATCGACCTCACCCTTCCGCAGCACCGCGTGCCGCTTATGCTTGTGCGAGTTCCGGCAGGTTTCCCCTCTCCGGCCGACGGCGAGCAAGACGAGCCACTCAATATAGCCTCGTGGCTACGAGATGACCCTGCATCCTATCCCATGAAGGTGTCCGGATGGGCGATGCGTGCGGCTGGCATTAACGATGGCGATATTGTGCTCGTGAACCGGGCGGTGAATGCTCGTGCCGGACACATCGTCGTTGCTGTTGTGCATGGGGAGCGACAGCTTGCCCGCCTGCGGACGAAAGACAAGCGGTTCTGGCTCGTTCCCGAAAGTGATGGCCATCGCCACACACTGGTCGATGACAATGTCGAAATTTGGGGCGTGGTGGTTGCCCTCGCCCGGAAATACCGATGACTGGCCCTATCGGGCTATGTGACTGCAATTCGTTCTATGTTTCGGCAGAACGGGTCATGGACCTGTCGCTCCATGGGGTGCCCACCATCGTGCTCTCGAACAATGACGGCTGCGCCATCGCAATGTCATCCGAGGCAAAAGCACTAGGCATTAAGATGGGCGATCCGATCCATCTGATACAGGATAAGGTCAAGCGCCACGGCATCGCCGTGCGCTCGTCGAATTACACTCTTTATGCCGACATGCAGCGACGGGTCCTCGCCGCGACAGACGGGTTCGCGAAGGACTTCGAGATTTATTCTATTGACGAGACCTTCCTCGACTTCTCCGGGTTCGAGCATCTCGATCTGGTCGAGCACAGTCAGCGGCTCCGCCAGCAGATCCTTCGCTGGACGACGATCCCAACCTGTGTCGGCATCGGGCCTAGCAAGACACTCGCAAAGTTAGGTAACGCAGCAGCGAAGAAGAACCCGATCTTCGATGGTGTGGCTGACATGCGCGACGAGGCTATCCGCCGATATATCATGGATCGCTTCTCGACCGGAGACATCTGGGGCGTCGGACGGGCAACCAAGCAGAAGCTGGACGGTCTGGGAATAGTGACGGCCGCACAACTACGCGACATGCCAATGCGTCAGGCCCGTGGTCTAGGCACGGTCGTGCTGGAGCGGCTGGTCGCGGAGTTAAACGGTGTTCCTTCGGAGATGGTCGAAGTCGTGGCACCGGAGCGAAAAGGGATGGCCGTCACTCGTTCTTTCGGAACGCCTGTCACTGACCGCGAAACGCTAATGGGTGCGATCTGCCAGTATGCGATGCGGGCGGGCGAAAAGCTGCGCGAGCACGGCTTGGTCGCCGCGCGTATGCTGGTGTTCTTCCATACAAACAAACACAAACCGGATCGCCCGCAGCACTATGCGCGCCAAATGATGAACCTGCACCCGATGACGCAGGATAGCTTGCAACTGGTTGCAACGGCGCGTCGCGCGGTCGAGCAAATCCACCGCGAAGGGTTCGGGTATACGAAAGCGGGCCTGATGTTTGAGGAATTACTGCCCGAAGATCGCCGCCCGGTTACCCTATTTGAGGATCGCGTCGATTTGGAGAAGCGAGAGCGTCTGATGAACGCGATGGACGCCGTTAATTCCAAGCATGGGCGAATGACAGTCGTCCCTGCTACGCAAGGATTTCACCGCAAATGGAAGATGCGCGCTGACAGTAAGTCGCCAGCGTGGACTACACGCATCGAGGACGTGCCGATGGTCCGTGCTGACTACGAGTGAAGTCTTACGGTTATACAAACCCCTATGATCAAGGGTGGTCCATACCCTTTCGGGCCCTTACGAGGCTTTTGACGAAGGGAGGCAAGAATGGGTTGGGCAGACAAATACTGGGACACAGTCGATCAATTTTACTGGGACCCAAGCCTACTGGGGCTGGCGTCGATCCCCAAGGCCGAATTGCAGCACGGTAATGGGGTCATCTCAATCCCGGAAGACAGAGTTCGCAATGGCGGTTCGATCTACACTCGGAAGGGAACCGCCGCCGAGAACGCTGAACGGATGCGGCGGCTTGAAGAGCCGCTTAATCACATATTCGACATCACGTTCGGTATCGCTCCGGATGAAGCGATCCAAAAGTTTTTCCTTGCACCGCTCGGCTTCGACGATCCGGGGCCATTCCTAAGGCTCGGTCGTGAGATTGCCACGCGTTATTCGGGTTTCGCAAACAGCAACACCACGCAGCAGGATGCGTTCTATGTCGGTAAGCAATCGCTTGTCGGCGTCGAACTCAAGCTAGGCTCGAAAACTTGGCCGGGTCAGGCTCTCAAATATCTCGCGCTCATGGTGGCAGAGGAAAAACTAACTGGGCGGCGCGATCAGATTGGTCTGCTCTACATCACCCCCGAAAGCGAGGCCTTGGCGACCTTTGATCAGCTTGGGGCCACCCCTCCCGGCAGACTACCGGATAATTTCATCGCTAAGGTTCGACCGAACCAAATCAATAAGATGCTCTCCCGCATGATCGAACGAGACAAACGTCATTTCGATGATGCTGCTGCCCGGCTCGTGCTCAGGCATCAAAGTTGGCAGACCGTTGCAACAGTTGCACAGGAAATCGCCGATGAGCAGAACATCGCTGATCCCGGAAGGCAGACGCTGGCCAACCTCATGTTAGGATTTGCGGCGGCGGTGTCGGCGCATTCGGGATGTGTCTGACGAATAGGACGGCTGTGATGAGTTCTGACGCATTGATCCCTGATGCCACCCTATGGGCCTCTGGAACGGGTGCGAAACTGCATGCGCTGGCCGAGATGGTCGAGAGCAGCCCTTGCCCTAAGAAACTTGGTGCCGAGCGCGTTAGGTTCGGTGCAACATTGACGGAGTTGAATAACGCGATCGAAAGACTGACTGACCCCGAGAAGATTGACCGAGATCGTTGCATCTACATCATTATTGCAGATCGAGATGTTGACCTTGCAGCATTCAAGGATGCTTTCTTCAAGGCTAAAAGCCGAGACGATTTGAAACTGCCACAAGACAACAATGATGTAGGCCCAGTTCTCTATGTGGGAAGTTCCTGCGCTACGGGATCGAGGAAGCGGACGTTACGCAGTCGCCTAAAACAACATCTAATCAAAGCGTCGAAAGGGACCTATGCGCTTTCACTGTCGGGATGGACAGGTCACCTATCCGGAGGCTTTTCCGTTCATGCTTGGCAGTTCCCATCCTGCGGCGATGGTCCTAATGGGGACTATATTGCTCGACATAAGGTTCTAGCAATAGAAGATTGGTTGTCGGACCTATTGAAGCCCATGCTGGGGAGGCGAGGATCGCGACACTGAAACCGACAGGCTATCCAAATAGGTTCTAGGAGTGGAATGGATTGCGTCTAAAAACTCCAAACCAATCCATGTGCGAACCATAAGCGCGCTAG
>CAWCRK010000002.1:0-403668 GCA_963797965.1 uncultured Alphaproteobacteria bacterium
GCTGGTGAACAAGTATTTTGTCCCACCCTTCCCCCACCGCGCCGTTCGAGCCGGGCAGAGCGAAGATGTAGGTGCCACGCGCGATCACTGCGCATGCGCGGCTTTGTATCGTGCTCACACCGATGCTGTCGAAGCTGAGCCAGCGGAACATTTCGCCGAAGCCGGGGATGTCCTTGTCCTTCACCCGATCGAGCGCTTCCGGGGTCACATCCCGGCCCGTCAGGCCCGTGCCTCCGGTCGTGATGACTGCATCGATCTGCTCGTCGTCGATCCAGCGGTGCAGGTGCGCTGCAATTTCTTCCCGATCGTCGCGGCTGACCTCGCGCGCAGCTAGGTGGTGCCCAGCCTCTTCGATCCGCTGGGCAAGGATGTCGCCGGATGTGTCATCGGCAAGCTTGCGGGTGTCGGAGATGGTGAGCAGTGCCAGATGAACCGGCTTGAACTCTCGACTCTCGTCAATCGACATCAGCGCGCACCCGGAAAGCGTGGCCACTCGTTTTCGGCCAGATCGACGCGGCTCGGCGCGCTGGCCTGTGCCTGTCGCAGATACATCCAGTAATTGCGCATCACGATATTCACGTAACCGCGAGTCTCCCAATCGGGCAGCGACTCCATCCACAGCAGCGGATCGCCTTGGTCGTTTACCTCGCCGGTCCAACGCGAAACAGGCGTCGGACCCGCGTTGTACGCCGCCATGACCTTCGGCAGGGCACCCCCGGTATAGCCTGCTTGTGCCAAAGCTTGCAGAGCGCGCTGCCCGAAAGCCAGATTGGTGCGTGCGTCTTTCAGGTCGGCACCCGCACTCATGTTGATGGAAGCCGCGTATTCCCGCCGAGCGATCGGCATGATCTGCATGAGGCCAATCGCTCCTGCCGGACTGACTACACGCTCGCGAAAATTGGACTCCTGCAAGGCATGCGCAAAGGCGAGGGCGGGATCGACGCGCCATCCACCTTGCGGCTGCTCGTAAGTGACAGGCCAGCGAAGGTTCGGAGGCGCTGCGGTGCCGCGCGGCGCGTTGTAGGCCATGTACGTCTGCGCCCCGGCGAGACCAAGTGCGCGCGCAAGACGAGTGAGCGGCTGGTAGTGTCGCGGATTTCCATACCGCACCTGCCAGCGCAGCACGTCATCCGCCAGGTCGGACCGACCGATCTCTGCCAGCATGACAGCTTCGCGCACAGCCGCTTCGCCGGACAGGCTGCGCCAGTCCGCAGCAGTGAAGTCTTGCGCAGCATGATCGTTCGGAAGATCGGTCCCCAATCGCTCCGCCGCGAGCATTCCGTATAACGTCTCGTCATAACGAGCGGCAGCGCGCAGGTGAGCAGCCGCAGCGCCCGGCTCACGGCACCGGATCAGGGCCCGCGCAGCCCAGTAATGTGCAGCGACCTTCAGTTCGCTGTCGCTTGCGCCGCGAGATGCGGTGTCGAAATACTGAGCCGCACGCGAACAGTCGCCAAGACGCCATGCAGCAAGTCCAGCCGTCCAGTCACCTTCGGCAATCCAAGGGCCGGACCCTTGGGCGACTTGCTGCGCCATGGCGTAAGCCTCGGCATCGCGGTTTTCGATGTAGTAGCTCCATGCCACGCGCTGCCGCCATTCCGCTCGCGCTTGAGCGGAGAGCGAGGCGTCTACGCCATCGAGCAACACCCTGGCACCGTCGGGATCGTCGTTCGATATCCGGTCGAGTATGGCGGATCGCACACTATCGGGCATCGTCCCGTCGCGCACCGTGCCCGGACGCTTGCGGCGCGTGATGCCGGGCTGTCGCACCATCGCGTTGGCGCGGGGAAGGTCGGGCACGAAGGCCAGGTCACGAGTCTGGCCGAGACGGACCATGCCCTCCGTCTGCCAGTGGCCGGGATAACGACGCAGCCAATCCTCGATGCGCGACAGCTCGATGCGCGGGCTGTCCGGGTCGAGGTAATAGCCAGCAAGCGCCGAGCCGTGCAGCGGCCCTTCGCCGCGCTCCGACAGCAAGACCTTGACCCGCGTCCAGTTGTCGCTCTCGATCGCATCGAACAGCGAGGTGTAGTAACGACGGTCCTCGGTCGACAACAGGCTCGGCACCGCTTGCGCCTGGGAGCGGGTAAAGTGTGCAACGCTCTCGCTTTGTGCGGCCAGAGGCGTTGCGAAGGTCGCACTGAGGGCCATACCGAGGGCCAGTTTGGTGAGTGTGCTGTGTTTCATGCGGTCCAGTCCAGCCAACGGCTCCAGAATGTGCGCCGCCGCTCGGGAGAGCGCACCAATTGCGCAAGGTCGGGTGCAATCAGGAGCGGCACCTGCCGGTCGGCCAGATCGAGTGTCGCCGGAGCGCGCACAGCCTGTGCATCGATATCGAGCAAGGCAGCCAGCGGCTTTCCGAAGACAAGCAATCGCTCCGGCTTTGCTAGCGCGATGTGGTGCCTTGTGATTGCATCGAGGCCGTCTTGTGCAAACATGCCCCAGTCCGGCATAGATGCCGGCGCAGGCAGAGCGCTTGCCAGATAGGCATCCTTGCGGCTCAAACCCATTGCCCGCAGCATCGATGTCACGAGCCTGTCCTGATCAGGTGCGAGCAGCGATGTGCCGTCACCCGTTGGCTCTGCGATCAAGACCATGGCCCGCGCGTTTTCGCTGCCTTCTGGTGCCGAACGCATATTGTTGGTGAAGGTCTGAAGCGATGGGTCTTCCATCCACCATCTCTGGAACGCGGCAAGGTCCGCTGGCAATTCCGGAGAAAGCGCCGTCGGGCGCGCTTGCTCGACCGAGCCGAAGGCGCGCTCCAGTGGGGACGGCGTTGGCTCCTGCGGCGTGCTTTTCGCGACTGGCTGCCGGTCCGGGACTTCGGCCGCTGCCGGTGCCAGCCAATCCACAGGGTATCGAGAAACACGCTGTCGACGCCTGCATCCCGCCACCATGCGAACGACGCTTCGAGCATCTCGGCAGCCGTCGCAGCGCTGGCATCGCGGGTCGTGTCGGTCATCATCGCTTGCGCCCTAGGTCTTGACCTCAAACTGCGCAGCAATCAAGGCAAACCAAAGCTGTAGCGACGAAAAGAGAGAGAAATGAGCGAACGCGAATCCATGCCCTGCGATGTCGTCATCATCGGCGGCGGCCCGGCAGGCCTTTCGGCGGCAATACGGCTGAAGCAGATCAACGAGGATCTCGAAGTCGTCGTGCTGGAAAAGGGCAGCGAGATCGGCGCGCACATCCTGTCCGGCGCTGTTGTCGATCCCAAGGCCCTCGACGAATTGCTGCCCGAATGGCGCGATCAGGGATGCCCGCTGGCCGAAACTCCGGTGACGGAAAATCACCATTGGGTCCTGTCGGCAGGCGGCAAGTCCGACTTGCCTGAGTTTCTCCTCCCGCCCTTCATGTCGAATGACGGCAACTACACCGCCTCGCTCGGCAACACGTGTCGCTGGCTCGCCGAACAGGCGGAGGCGCTGGGCGTGATGGTCTTCCCGGGCTTCCCCGCTGCCGAAGTGATGACCAATGATGCAGGTGCCGTCACCGGCATTGTCACCCAGGACATGGGTATAGCCGAGGACGGCTCGCCAAAGGGCGATCATCAGCCGGGGATGGAGATACAGGCGAAGTACACGCTGTTTGCCGAAGGGGCGCGCGGCAATCTCACGAAGAAGATGAAGGCGAAGTACGATCTGGAGGCCGACTGCGAGCCGCAGGTCTATGGCCTTGGCGTCAAGGAATTGTGGGATGTCGATCCCGAGCAATACGAAGCGGGCAAGGTCATCCACACGCAGGGCTGGCCGCTCAGCGAAACCGGCACGTGGGGCGGCGGCTTCATCTATCACCAGGCAAACGGTCAGGTGGCGCTCGGCTTCGTCACCGCGCTGGATTACCGCAATCCGTACGTCTCGCCCTATCAGGAATTCCAGCGCTGGAAGCATCACCCCGAAATTGCAAAGCTGCTCGAGGGTGGAAAGCGCGTGGCTTATGGAGCGCGCGTCATCAACGAGGGTGGTTGGCAGTCTGTGCCAAAGCTCGCGTTCCCGGGCGGCGCGCTGATCGGGTGTGCGGCGGGCTTCGTGAACGTGCCTCGCATCAAGGGCACGCACACCGCGATGAAGAGCGGCATGCTGGCGGCCGAAAGCGTCGCTGCAGCCATCGCAGCCGGTCACGAGAACACCGAGCTGATGGAGTACGACACGGCGCTGCGCGAAAGCTGGATCGCCGACGAACTGCAGAAAGTGAAGAACGCACAACCGGCCGTTGCGAAGTATGGCGAGGATATCGGTACGGTTCTGGCGGGCATCGACATGTGGATGCGCACGCTGAAGATCGGATTGCCCATCACTATGGGCCATCACCGCGATCACGAGATGCTGGAGCGCGCCGACCTGCATCGCCCGGTCGTATATCCCAAGCCAGATGGCACGCTGAGTTTCGACCGGCTTACCAACGTCGCCTACAGCTACACCAATCACGCGGAAGACCAGCCGGTACATCTCAAGGTCCTCGACCGCGAATTGCAACGTGAGAGCGAACTCGACGTCTATGGCGGGCCTTCGACCCGTTACTGCCCGGCGGGCGTCTACGAATGGCTGGTAGACGAGGACACGAACGAGCCCAGGTTCCAGATCAATTCGCAGAACTGCGTCCATTGCAAGACCTGCGACATCAAGGATCCGAACCAGAACATCGAATGGACCACGCCCGAAGGCGGCGGCGGTCCGAACTATCCGAACATGTGACGCGGAGCAGGCGTCAGGACACTCGCGTGCGCGAAACGGCTTTTGCAAAGATCAACCTTGCCCTGCATGTGCGCAGGCGACGGGACGATGGCTATCACGAGCTGGAGACGCTCTTCGCCTTCGTCGACCGAGGCGACACGCTGATCGCCGAACGGGCCGAGCAGGACTGCTTGCATGTCGGCGGCGAGTTTGCAGGATCGCTGCAGGACCCGTTCGACAATCTCGTGATGCATGCACTTGGCAAACTGCCAAGAGCGGACGGACTTTCGCTCACTCTCGAGAAGAATTTGCCGGTCGCCGCTGGACTGGGCGGCGGCTCGGCAGATGCGGGAGCGGTGTTCCGAGTGGTTCGCAGCCTTTATGGATTGCCGGACGACTGGCGCGACAGGGCCGAGCGTTTGGGCGCAGATGTGCCCGCTTGTGTCGAGAGCCGCACATGCATCGGTCGAGGAACGGGTACCGACCTTGCCCGACATGACGACAGTCTGGCGGGCATGCCCGTCCTGCTCGTCAATCCTCGCAAACCCTTGTCGACCGGACGTGTCTTTGCAGCGTGGGACGGTGTCGACCGAGGCCCGCTCCCGGATGGCACTTCGCGTTCGATCGCGCTGGAAGGTCGTAACGATTTGGAACAGCCGGCCATTGGCATTGTCCCGCAGATTGCGGAGGTCATCGATGCATTGCGACATACAGAAGCGTGGCTGGTGCGGATGACCGGTTCCGGGGCGACGTGCTTTGCCCTATTCGACACCGAGGCTGCACGAGATGCCGCTGCTGCCGAGCTGCGCACATCGCACGACACGTGGTGGCAGATGGGGGGACGATTACGATGATGATCGACAATTTGCCATTCCGGCAAGTCGGCGTCGAGGATGCTAGGCAAGGCGGTTTGTTATGCGTCGCCGACCACGCTTCCAATCATGTGCCTGAAGACATCGACCTCGGCATTTCGTCAGCCGAGCTGGACACGCATATCGCGGTCGACATCGGCGTAGAAGGTGTTGCGGACAGGCTTGCGCGCCGTCACGGGATGCCGGCACACATCGCGTGCGTCAGCCGGCTGATCTGCGACCTGCACAGAACCGAAGAGGATGACGGCGTCGTACCGACATCGAGTGACGGCCGCCTGATCCCCGGCAACATCGGCGCAAATGTCGAGGCACGGCTCGCGCGCTTTCACCGGCCGTATCATGCAGCACTTGCCGATCTGATCCGTGATCTGAAACCGAAGCTGATCGTCGCTTTGCACAGCTTTACGCCAAAGCTGTCGACCGATGCATCGGAACGCCCTTGGGAGGTGGCCCTTCTCTACAACAACGATGAGCGAGCAGCGCGTCATGCTATCCGTATGTTTTCGCAGCAAGGACTGAAAGTCGGCGACAACGAGCCGTATTCTGGAAAGCAGCTTAACGCGACCATGGACAGGCATGCGGAAAGCAACGGAATTCCATATTGCACAATAGAAATCCGCCAGGACCAGATATCCAGCGAGGCCGGACAAGCACGGTGGGCCAGTCTGCTCTCCGACGTGATGGGACGCGTCGCCCACGAAGTCGGCGTATCTTGAACACGAGCCTGACCGCCGGGTCCCTGTGCCTGCAATCGGTATCGGCCCTACGATGACCGAACCTATCATCCGGATAGCGGCCAAGGGCGATGGCGTAACGGCCGATGGCAAGCATGTCGCCGGCGCCGTCACAGGCGATACGCTTGCGGCTGCCGGGACGATTATCAAAGGCCCGCATCATCAGGACCCTCCGTGCCGTCATTTCGCACCGTGTGGCGGTTGCCAATTACAACACGCCGACGACACGGCGCTCTTGCAATTTGTGACCGATCGGGTCGCCAATGCGGCTGTATCGCAACAGATTCATGTCGGTGAGATGCTCGAGACATATCTCTCGCCTCTCGAATCCCGTCAAAGAGCGGTCTTACACGGCCTGCGGACAGCGCAAGGCGCGGTGCTTGGCTTTCGGGAAGGGCGCAGCAATCGGATCGTCGACATGCGCGAGTGTCATATTCTGGCACCCGAGTTGTTCAAACTGGTCGCCCCTTTGCGCAAGCTGATTGCGAGCCATGCTGGCAAAGGGCCGATGGATTGCCTTCTGATGCGCAGCGACCAAGGGGTCGATTGCACGATCAAGGGTGATTGGACTACCGGCCTGGAGCCTGATGAAGCGCTTCGTGATTTTGCCAGAGCAAACACGCTCGCCCGGCTGGCCGTGGATCGGGACTTTGGCGCAGAGATTGTCTGGGAGCCGGAGCCGGTGACCGTGACCTTGTCCGGCACACCGGTAGGGCTGCCGATCGGCGCATTCCGCCAGCCAACACCGGATGGCGAAGCTGTGCTGACCAGGGATGCTCAGACTTACCTTGCCGGTGCGACTACGATTGCCGACCTGTTTTCAGGTATAGGGACCTTTGCTTTTCAATTGGCAACCTCGGCGAAGGTCCTCGCTGTGGAGGCCTCGCTCGATGCGCATCTTGCCTGCAAGAGTGCTGCGACTGCGCGTGGGCTGCCGGTTCACGCGATGCATCGCGACCTCTTTCGCAATCCCTTGACTGCCGCAGAACTCGACCGGTTCGACGCCGTGCTGCTGGATCCGCCACGCGCCGGCGCGAAGGCACAGATCGGACAGATTGCGGAAAGCAAAATTGCGAGGGTGGCCTACATCAGCTGCAATCCATCGAGCTGGGCCCGCGACGCCGCATCACTTGTGCAAGCTGGCTTCAGGCTAGAGCAGCTGCGTCCGGTCGGTCAGTTTCGCTGGTCGACACACGTCGAACTCACCAGCTACTTCACGCGGTAGCCTTTAATCTTCGGCGCATTTGCTTTGCGCAAATGCCAGCAATGCTCCGTAGTTCTCGAGCATGTCAGCGTCGACTTCTTCGTCGACGATAACAAACCCGAAGCGATCTTCCATCGCGGTAAAAAGCGTCGCTACGGCCATGGAGTTCGAGCTCGGGAAGGTAGCCGAACAAGCCAGTCTCCGGACCGAATTCGGCCACGCGAGCGGGATCGAGCGACAGGACCTCGGCAATGATCGCTCGCAACAGCGCATCGATCGACGAGCGAGCCGCGTCTTCCGGGTCGGTTTCAACTGGCTGCGTGGACATGTCCAAGTAGTATCCCTCCTGCGCCGATACGCGGTGACGCCCTTAGCGATGGCGGCTTTCAGGCGCAAGACAGCGAGCCTGCCCGGCACCTTGCATCCCGGCGAACAAGTGGGGATAGGTGGCGCCGCCATGACCGCTAATCCGTCGTCCGATCCATCTCCCATCGATCATGTCATAGAACGTGGCCGCGCAGACGATGTCGCGCTTGTCACCAAACAGGAGGCACTGACGTACGACGCGCTACGCCAGAGCGCCTCGAGACTGGCCGGCTGGCTGAGCACCGTCGCCGAGCCAGGCGACCGCGTGGCAAGTTGGGCTGCCAAGGGCCTGATGACCTGTCTTTTGCCGATTGCAGCGGCAAGAGCCGGTGTTGTCCATGTGCCTATCAATCCGCTGCTGAAGCGGGCGCAGGTGGCGCATATAGTCAACGATAGCGGCGCGATCATCCTGGCAGGCAACGCGGCGAGGCTTGGCACACTAGAGAAAGGTGACGTGGCGGATGAAGTGTCGCTGTTCGATGAGTTGGACATCTGGCCCCTGACAGAAACAGCGCCCGAGATGCCACCTTCAAGCTGGGAGCCTGATGCGCTTGCTGCGATCCTTTACACAAGTGGCTCCACAGGCAGACCCAAGGGCGTCATGCTTTCACATGCCAATCTTTGGTTGGGAGCCGTCTCCGTTGCGTCTTACCTGGGATTGCAAAGGGACGACAAAACTCTTGCGGTCCTGCCGCTCAGTTTCGACTACGGGCAAAACCAGTTGCTGAGCACGTGGGTTGCAGGCGGAACGGTCGTGCCGCTGGACTATCTCTTCGCACGCGATGTCGTGAAAGCGTGCAGCAAGCACAAGGTAACCACCCTGGCGGGCGTCCCGCCACTGTGGGTGCAGCTGGCGGAGGTCGACTGGACTGACGAAGCGGTCCGATCGCTGCGTCGCATCACGAACAGTGGCGGCGCCCTGACCCCTGCCTTGATCGCAAATTTGCGTCGTCGGATCGGAGATACCGCAATCTACGCGATGTACGGCCTGACAGAGGCATTCCGCTCGACTTATCTGGACCCGGACCTCTTGCATCGTCATCCCACATCGATCGGGAAAGCCGTCCCCTTCGCCGAGGTTTTGGTCGTTGATCCTGAAGGACGCGAGACTGCCGAGGGTGAGTTGGTGCATTGTGGGCCGCTCGTCGCGCAAGGGTATTGGCAGGACCCCTCGCGCACAGCGGAACGGTTCCGACCTGCACCGGTACATTCCACATACGGAGGGATGGCAGTGTGGTCTGGCGATACCGTCAGGCGCGAAAGCGACGGCCTGTTGTATTTCGTGGGGCGGGAGGACGCGATGATCAAAAGCTCTGGCCATCGTATCAGCCCGCAGGAGATCGAGAATGCCGCCACCGGAACGGGTTTGGTCGGTCAGGCTGTCGCCATCGGAGTGCCCGACGACCGGCTCGGTCAAGCGATACATCTGGTCGTCACACAGGAAAGCGTGAGCGAAGAAGGGCAGACGCAGTTACGGCAAAGCCTGGCGGCGAGTCTCCCGAATTTCATGCAGCCACATCAATACCACTGGCGCGATCGCCTGCCCGTCAACGCTAATGGCAAGATCGACCGCGCAAGGCTGGTGAAGGAAGTGTCCCAATGAAGCCGCTCGGTCCAATTCCCAAAGGGTTCGGTTCGCTTGACGGAGAGTTGGCAATCGATGGGCGCCGGGCCAGCGAGTTGGTAGGCGACGCAGGCAGGACGCCTTTATTCGTCTATTCTTCAGCGATGATCGGTCAGCGGATAGCGGATTTGAGAGCCGCGATGCCGCAACGCATGAAGCTGAATTATGCAATCAAAGCAAACAGCTATTCTCCATTGCTAAAATTTGTCTCAGGCCTTGTGGACGGCCTCGATATAGCATCCGGAGGCGAGCTGGATCTTGTGCGCTCGCTCGGCACACCGGGTTCTCGCGTCTCATTCGCGGGGCCGGGCAAGCGTGACGAAGAGCTTCAGGCAGCTATCGAGCAGGGCGTAACGCTCAACCTGGAAAGCGAGAACGAGGCCGAGCGGGCACTGGCGATCGCCTCGCGATGTGACCGGAAGCCGCGCTTGGCCATTCGGGTCAATCCGGACTTCGAAACCAAGGGCTCAGGCATGAAGATGGGGGGCGGCGCCAAACCATTCGGCATCGATGCTGACCGTGTGCCCTCACTCGCGCGCAAGTTGTTCGGCTCCGACTGCGAGTGGCAAGGTTTCCACATCTTTGCCGGTAGCCAGTCTCTCGATGCGGCTGCGCTGGTGGAAACACAGACGAACACTTTGCTTCTGGCCAAACGCCTGGCGGAACAGGCTGGCGTCCCTTTGCCCAAGCTCAACATGGGTGGCGGGTTCGGAATCCCATATTTTCACGGCAACGAGCAGCTCGACATCGCGCACATCGGGCAGGCGCTGTCTTCGACGCTTCAATCCATGTCGGATACCTTCAAGGACACCGATCTTTATCTGGAACTTGGACGTTACCTGGTCGGCGAGGCGGGCGTGTATCTGACGCGGATCGTCGACAGGAAGACCAGTCACGGTCAAACCTTCCTGGTCACCGACGGCGGATTGCACCATCAGCTCGCTGCATCCGGAAATTTCGGCACAGTCGTCCGGCGCAATTATCCTGTGACCATAGCCACACGATTCGCCGCAGAACCCGAAGAGGAAGTCAACATCGTCGGCTGCCTGTGCACACCACTCGACCGATTGGCGGACAATGCGCATCTGCCAAGAGCCGAAGTCGGCGACATCGTCGCGATCTTTTGTGCGGGTGCCTACGGCGCCAGTGCCTCGCCCAGCGCTTTTCTCGGCCAAGGGCCTGCGGCAGAAATGCTGGTGTAGACGACGTGCCTAACGATTTAGGCACCATTTTTGGGTATCGGTGCACGCACCCGACCCGTGCACGATGGAAGAGCCGATGTACGAATACTATTACGGACTGACCGAGCGGCCTTTCCAGCTGACGCCCGACCCTGCGTTCTTTTTCGAAAGCGTGACGCACAAGAAGGCACTGAGTTACCTTGGGTACGGTCTTCAGCAGGGCGAAGGATTTATCGTCATTACCGGCGAGGTCGGAGCGGGGAAATCCACGCTCGTCGGCCATCTGCGCAGCCGCCTCGACTGGGGCAGCGTCACGATTGGCGAGGTGGTCACCAGCGCGCTGGGCGAAGACGATATGATCGCCATGGCAGCTCACAGTTTCGGTCTCGATGTCGAGGCAGGCGAGAAAGCGAGCGCCCTGGCCGCTATCGAGACCTTTTTGCAGGACGAGGCGAGGGCCGGGCGCAAGGTCCTGCTCGTGGTCGACGAGGCGCAGAACCTGACCGTCGGCGCTCTGGAAGAGCTGCGCATGCTGTCGAATTTCCATTTGGGCGCGCAACCGCTTTTGCAGATGCTGCTGCTCGGCCAGCCCGAGTTCCGGCAGCTTCTGTCCGAATGGGACGAGCTGGAGCAGCTGCGCCAGCGGGTCATTGCCACGCATCATCTGGACGCTATGCAGCCGGAAGAAATAGCGCCTTATGTGACGCATAGGCTGCAACATGCCGGGTGGAATGGCTCTCCGGCGCTCGAACCGGATATTTGGCCCATCATACAGGCGGAAACGCGCGGTGTTCCAAGGCTCGTCAATCGCTTCATGTCACGTGCGCTGATGCGCAGCGCCATGGAAGAGCGCGCCGTGATCGACACGCAGCTTGCCGCGCGGATCGTCGACGAGCTGAACGGGCGAGTCACAGCGGATGTGCCGCAATCTGAAGCCCGGCCTTCGGCACCTCCGAGTAGTGACGGCAATCAAAACGCTGCGCTCATGGACGAGCAGATCGACGCGATCGAGAAGGCCTTCGCTCAGCGCGACGAGGTGATCGCCGACCTACGCGAGGAATTGGCGAGCATCGCGCAAACGCCCTCCAATCGTCATTCGGAGGAAATCGAGGAGCGGCTTGCCATGCTGGAACGCAGGCTGGACGACCAGGAGCGGACGCTGCGCCAGACGCTATCGATGATGATAAACTTCTTCGAGACCAGCGCGCGGCGCGATGCAGCCTAGTATGTCTGGCCGTGACCGCGTGCCATATAGTCGTGGCTCTGCATTTCCTTCAGGCGACTGACGGTGCGGGCGAATTCGAACGATCCATCGCCCGCGACGTACAAGGTCTTCCGGCTCCGCGGCGGCAGTAGCGAACAGCTTTACACGGTTTTCGTACAGCGCGTCGATCAGCTTGGTGAACCGGATCGCTTCGTTGCGGATCTCCGGGCGAAAGCTGCGGAATGCCGACAATGATGACAGTGTGATACGCGCGCGCAAGAGCGAGATAGTCAGCCGCGCCGCGGTTCTCGACACATAATCGCTTGAAACTGAAGACAGCAACGCCCTTCAGGCTTTTCGGGACATGGAGGGTGCGCCCGCCGCCAAGATCAAGCTCGCCGCTGGGACATTGGCGGCATCTTCCGGTTCGTAGTCGGTCAGGCGGAAGAACACTTCGCGCACCTGCGCAGTGGCTTCGTCGCCCAGCGGTGTATGCCAGGTTTCGATCTCGCCCATCCGGTCGAGCCGGTAGTCGGTCGGCCCGTTGAGCGGGCACGACTTCCAGTTCCGGCTCGATCAGGTCGATGAACGGGAGGAAGAGCGAGCGGTTCAGGCCGTCCTTGTAAAGATCGCGCGGAGGCCGGTTGCTGGTGTGACGATAGTGACATGTCTGCTCGCCACAATGAGCGCCGTGAAGAGGCGCGCCATGATGGCGGCATCGGCAGTGTTGGTGACGACCATCTCGTCGAAATGCAAGACAGCGGATATCGCTCCGCCAGCATGGCCGCGACCGCGACGATGGGATCTCTGCTCAGCCTTCTCGCGCTGGTCGCGATCATGAGGCTGGTCGACTTCCAGCATGAAGGCATGGAAATGCACGCGGCGCTTGGGCTTGATGCTTCAACGTTTCGACGAACAGGTCCATCAGCATGGACTTTGCCGCGCCCGACGCCGCCCCACATGTAAACGCCTGCGGGCAGATCCGGCTTCGCCCGAGGAATGCGCGCAACAAGACCGCCCGGCCGGTGTTGCCTCCAGCTCCTTCTGCAGACGTCGCAGCCGTTCGACTGCGCGGCCTGGTCGGGATCGGCGCGCAGTTCGCCTGCTGGAATCGAGGCTTCGTAGCGCGCGAGCATCCCGGTCATTTCGGAGGCATCTTCTTCACGATTCCGGAAAAGCAGGCGACCGTGTGTTCGCTCCTGCACGACTTTGCCGCGCACGAAGACCAGACTGCCCGTCTCACGCACGATTTCGACCACGGCATCGAGCGGACGATCCGGGTTTGCCCGCAGCCGACGAACTGGGTCGACAATTCCAGCGTCACCGACGGGCCGGCATTCCCGCTTCCCAGCGTATGCATGGCGGTAAACAGCGATATGTCGATCAGCGACAGCGTCACCGCGCCATGAATGATCGCCTTGCAGGTTTTCTGCCGCCGTTCCGGAAACATCCGCAGGCGAGCTTGCCGTCCATCGTCCTCGGTGCGGGTGATGAGCTTGCCCATCACCGCGCCGTTGAACAGCGTGTCGTCTTTCAGGTTCCAGTGTGCCAGCCCGGATTGTCCGGATCTGGCCGGTGCTCGAAAAACGTTATCGGTCGTCGTGGCCACTCGTATCAGATTGCCGTTCGGCCATCAGTCTTTTTGGTTTCGGCAATAGCCTTGGCGGGCTATAGACCCTTGGGACACACGTTCGCGCAATTCATGATCGTGTGGCAACGATAAAGGCGATACGGATCCTCGAGTTGATCGAGCCGTTCACCGGTCATCTCGTCGCGGCTGTCCGCCAGCCAGCGATAGGCCTGCAAGCAGGATGGCAGGGCCAAGGAACTTGTCGCGAATTCCACCAATAGCTGGGGCAGGCGGTCGAGCAGCAGGCGCACAGGATGCATTCGTAGAGCCCGTCGAGCTTCTCGCGCTGTTCGGCGATCTGCAGACCGCTCCTTGCCGCTCGGGGTGGTGCGAGACGGTCTGCAAGCCAGGGCCGGATGGTGGCATATTGCGCGTAGAAATGCGTGAAGTCCGGGACAAGGTCCTTGATGACTTCCATGTGCGGCAAGGGTGTGATCCGCACTTCGCCTTTCAGATCGTCGATCGCGGTGGTGCAGGCAAGGCCGTTTTTGCCGTTCATGTTCATCGAACACGAACCGCAGATGCCTTCGCGGCAGGAGCGGCGGAAGGTCAGCGTCGGATCGATCTCGTTCTTGATCTTGAACAGCGCGTCGAGCACCATCGGGCCGCAATCGTCGAGATCGATCTCGAACGTGTCGTAGCGCGGGTTCTTCGCCTGTGTCGGGATCGTAGCGATAGATCTTGAAAGACTTTGACGCCTTGCGCCGCCATCGGCCTTGTGCGCACGGCCCTTGCCGGTGATCTTGGAGTTCTTGGGAAGAGTGAAAGTCGCCATGTCTGTTCGAGGTCCTGTCTCGGTTCGCACCCTATCTAGCCGCTATGCCGAGCGGTGCAAGGCTTCGGCGGACATCGCGCGCGCTTCTTGCGAGACAGGCGCGCACATGGCAGGCGGCGCGCGATGGCGCTGGCAATATATGATCTGGACAAAACGCTCGTGCGCCGCGCGACTTTTACACCCTTTCTCATCTTTGCGGCGCGCAAGATCGCGCCCGCGCGCCTGCTTCTGCTTCCGCTCTGGATCGCCTTGATGCTGGGCTACAAACTCGGGCTGTCCGATCGCACGACACTCAAAACACGCGGGATGCAGCTGATGCTGGGCCGTCCGTCGCTTGACCGATTGGAGACGGTCGGTCGTGCGTTTGCCAAAGCCCACTTGGCCAGGGGCGGCTGGAACGAGACGGTCGTTGCAATGCTGAAAGCCGATCGCGCAGAGGGCCGCACCGTAATCATCGCTACCGCAGCGTTCGAGTTCTACGCCAAGGCGTTCGCCGCGAAACTTGGTGTCGAGCATGTCATCGGCACCGTGTGGGACGGAAAAGCGATCATCGTCAAAAACTGCTACGGGACGGAGAAGCTGGAGCGTGTCCTCGACTGGAGCGGCGGTGATATGCCGATAGAGCGAATGGTCAGCGACAGCTTCGCCGACGAACCGCTCCTGTCTCATGCCGGGGAGGCCGTCTTCGTCACGAATAGCCGAGCGAAGCGCCGCAAGGCGGACCGGCACGGGTGGAAAGTGATCCGACCGGATGGCTAGGCTCGAGCAATCTCGCGAAGGCGCAAGACAACTTCCTCGCCGCATCGTTCGAACTGCTCTGGAGTAAAGCGCTTCAGGATATACTGCCGCCCAGCGCGACCCATCTCGCCCAGTCTGGGCGGATTGCGGAGTGCGGCACGCAGAGCCTGTGCAAGAGCGTCCACATCGTCGCTTGGTACGACCCAACCCGTCGCCCCTTCTTCGATCGTCAAGGGCATCTCTCCCACATCGCTCGCGATTACCGGCAGGCCGGCCTGCATTGCCTCATGCATGGCGATGCAAAATCCCTCTCGCCGCGATGGTTGCAGGTACAGGTTTAGCGAAGCGAGATAATCACGCGGGTTCTCGACAAACCCGTTGAAGGTAAGCGACTTCAGACCCGCGCTGGCAGCCAGCGCTTTCAACTGGGCTTCGTCGGGTCCGCTCCCGGCAATAGTGACCTGAAAGGGTGGCAAATTGCTCTTCGGATTGCTCAATCTGCGCGAGCGCATCGATCAATACGTCGTATCCCTTGCTGGGATGCAGGCGACCCATCGTGCCGATACGCAGCGTCTGCATCGGCTCCCACTCTGTTGCCTGAGTAGCATGCGGGTCGGCAGCGAACAGGGACCATGTCATCACGCGGTCGGATGACACACCAAGGGTTTGCTGGACGTAGCGGGCAACGCTTCGGCTATCCGCAATCCACAGGTCGCTCGCTTTCCTTCGCAAACGCAGCAAGCGCCTGTTCCAGGGCTTCGCATCTGCGCTATGCTGCCAGCTTGCGACGGGCACGCCGAGCGATCGACCGACGAATTGCCCAATCAGCGTAGCGCGCGTCAGTGACGTGATGAGCGCGTCGGGACGGGTGCGCTCGATTGCCTGCGATGCCCAGCGATACGCGCCCAAGTGGTCGGACAGCGGCCCTGAGTGAATGTTGAGCTTTACGCCTCGCTCGCGCAGCCGAGGGATCGCTCCGCCGTCCTTTCTTGCGAGGGCGAACAGCTCGACCTCGGCGCCATTTCGTTCGAGCGACGCAATAATCTCAGGCAAAGGCGATTGTGCACCGCCGCCTTCCATCGAGTTGATGAGATAGGCGATCCGCATTGACGCCCTATTTCTGCACTTCCGCAAGCCAGCGCGCGATTTCGTCGGCAGCACGTTCGGATGCCGGGGTAGCGGAGATGTCGAAGGTGTAATCGACCAGTTCCCGCTGATCGTCGACATGGCGTGCGCCGATGGTCCGATAATCACCGAGCAGTCCGGTAAGTTCACTCACCGATCGCGCTACCGGACCGGCTTTCCAAAAGTGATGCCACTCGTCGTCCCCCTCACGCGCCGCGTCGCGGCAGTCGAGGAAAAAGGCGGAGCGAGGGCGGACAAGGAATTCGTACACCTGGCTCGATACGTCGCCGATATAAGCGTCGGAACCCAGCGTATAGGACATGTCGAACAGGCGCGGTCCATGGACATCGACGAGGATGTTGTCGGCCGCCATAGCTTCCGGTGGTACATCCGGCCGACGACGTGCCGTGCGGTATTCGGGCGACACGTGGGTTTGCTTGCGGAACAGCATGACATGCGGCGCGAAGATCAGATTGAACCTTTGACCCTCTTTCGAGGCAAACCATCGCAAAAGGTCCGGTCCAGCGTCGTACCAGCTCGATAGATGAGGATCGAAATGCGGGTTGTAGAAAAAGGTGGGTCGCTCGTTATCGAAAAACCGCGGCTTGGCATTCAGATCGACCGTTTCGAACTTGGGATAGCCGATCACGGTCACTTTCTCTCGCGGCACACCGTGCTCGACCAATTGATCGACAACCTTCCGACCCGCGACGAATGCGCGATCGAAGAGTTTGTAATCCGGATGATACGCAACGCTGCGGTCGCCAGCGCCATGCGGAATCTTGGCGTAGAGAGGAGTCTCTTCGGGCGACAGGTGACGCTTGGTGCGAAGGCAGGTCCGTTCCGTCGAGACGACAAGATCCGTCTCTCGAAAAAGGTTTAGATTGGTTCGCAATCGCAGCAGGCGCGTGGCTGGCAGTATGCGATCGAGGATGGCAGCAAGGGACCGCGACCAAGCGGGCAGGGCCAAGTGCACGAAGCTTAGCGACCGATTTGCCTCCTCGCCGACCAGATCGACCACCTGCTCCCGAATACGCTCGCTCGCATAGGCGACGGTGCAATCCAGTTCGGGATGAAGCCTTGCCGTCGCGCCTGCCACGCCGGCAAGGTGCGCAACCTGATGCGGGGCATCGTGATTGAAGAGGAACAGCACGCGCGCCACGCGATCAGCGTTATGCAAAGCGCCGCACAAAAGCAAAGGTGCGCATGCCATTGATTGCAAGCATCCCTTCGTTCAAAGGGCGCGCATGCCTGCGCCGGACCCTGCACGCACCGAGAGATCGGGCTTTGCGAACATCCTGCGCAATCTGGGCTGGTTGCTGGGCGGTAAGGGCTTCGCCGCCGTCTGCAGCTTGGCCTATCTCGCGATCCTTGCGCGTTCGCTGGACCTGAAGGACTTCGGGCACTTCGCGCTGATCTTCGCAACCGGCCAGTTGCTGTGCGCGCTGGCGACGTTCGAGACTTGGCAGACGGTCGTGCGCTTCGGTGCAGAGCACGTTCGCAACCGCGACTGGCGATCCTTTGGCAATCTGACCTGGCTGTGCGGCTCGATCGATGCATTCGGAGCGGCGGTGGGCTGTGTCATCGCCGCGGTTGTTTATTACGGGTTCGGCAGCCTGCTCGACCTTAACCCGGCCTATATCGACATGGGCTTTGCCTTTGCGTGCGCGATGCTGTGGTCGCGTATGACGACACCGACCGGCGTTGTACGTGTTCTGGACCGGTTCGACATCGGCACCTACGTCGAAGCAGTGATGCCTGCCGGACGGCTGATCGCGAGTTTGATCATTCTCGCTCTTGGCGCAAGCGTCGGACGCTTCCTCTTCGCATGGGCATTGTTCGATCTTCTGGTCGGTGCGCTGTACTGGCTGGCGGCTTACAGACTGGCGCCGGAAGCTCTTCGCTGGTCGAACTTTCGCAACCCGCTGTCCGCCTTGCGAGAGGAGCGGGCACTGCGCAGGTTTCTCGCAATCACTTACGGCGCAACGTCGCTCGATGCGCTGACACGCCAAGGACCGCTTCTGGCAGTCGGCTACTTCCTCGGTACGAGCGCTGCCGGGCTCTATCGCCTCGCCGACCAGCTGGCCCTGGGCGTAGCGAGAGTGGCTAATATGGTCGCGCGCGCTGCGCTCCCGGAGTTCGTGATGGCGCGGGTCGACACCAATGCCAGCGAATTCCGTACGATGGTCCGGCAAGTGACGATGCTGTCGAGCGCCGGGGGGTAGTCGTTGTCTTGCTTGCGCTCGTTCTGGGCGACGAAATTATGCTGCTGATGGGCGGCGCGCAATTCCTGCAGTCGGCCGACATCCTTGTGCCCGTGTCGGTCGCCGCGTCGCTCGGACTGGCTGCGGTGGCATTCGAGCCGATGCTCTACTCGACCGCGCATGCGCAATATCCACTCATCATTCGCGCGATCGGCGCCGTCGTGCTGGCCGTCGCCATCGTGTTGGCGGCTCCTTCAGGCGTGATGGCAATCGCCTGGAGCGTCGCGGGCTGGGCGGCGCTTGTTTCGATTCTGATGGGTTTGGCGACCCGCTATGCGCTGCGAAAGATTGTTCGTGAAGAGCAGGCCGGGTGACCTCGCCTGCCGCCTTGGTCCTCGCCGGCACGAGACCGGGCGGCGATCCCTTCGCTCATGAAATGGGCGTGTCCCACAAAGCGCTGATCGAGCTCAACGGCCGCACTTTGCTGGAGCGAGTGGTCAGCGCTCTTCGCGACGGTGGGATCGCAAACATACTGGTATCGTGCGACGATCCGGAGTTGGTCGCGCTGACCGAAAAATTGGGCGCGAAGGTGATTGCGCCCCAGGCAGGGCCGAGCGCAAGTGTGGCCGATGCTTTCGATGCGACCGGCGCGCCGCTGGTCGTGACGACGAGCGACCACGCTTTGCTGCAGGGGAATTGGGTTGGGCATCTGATCCAGCACACGCCACCCGACGCCGATCTTTCGATTATGCTGGCGCAGCGGGAGTTGGTCGAGCAGGCCGTTCCCGGCAACCGGAGGACATACCTAACCTTTGCCGATGGCGGCTGGTCGGGATGCAATCTGTTCTATCTGGCGAGGCCGGACGCCAGGCGCGCTCTCGACACCTGGTCGATGGTCGAAGCGCATCGCAAACAGCCGTGGAAGATCGCTGCACGGCTTGGTCCGGGCACGCTGCTGGCTATGTTGCTGCGACGATTGACACTGGCCGAGGGGCTATCGCGGCTTGGCGTAAAAATCGGCGTGAGGGCGCATCTGGTGCCCGCTCCCGACGGTCTGGCCGCCGTCGATATCGACAAGCGAAGCGATCTCGAACTGGTCCGAGCTTTGCTGGAAACGCGAATAGAAAGGGACCGCCAGCTGCTTTGCAGCGGCTGGCGATCCCTGTTCAACCTATTCGCCGAAGGTGCGCTGCCACCATCCGCGTTTCGGCTTGCCGTCGTCCTCGGGCGACTTGGCTTGCGCTTCAGCAGTCTGCGGCGTGTCTTCCGGACCGGCGACGACGGCCATGTCTTCCTTCACCTGCTCGGCGACTTCGGCTTGCGCTTTCTTTGCGCGAGTGCGTTTGGGCTTGGCAGGTTTGGCCTCGGCGTCACTTTCCGCGGGCTCGGCAGGAGCGGCGTCGGCCTTCTTGCGGCGCGTGCGTTTCGGCTTTTCGACCGCGGTCTCTTCAGCGTCCTTCTTCTTCCGCGTCCGCTTGGGCTTGGCCTCGGCAGCGTCGGCATCGACCTCCGCGTCCTCTGCCTTCTTCTTGCGGCGAGGAGCGCGCTTCTTCGGCTTTTCCTCGGCAGCTGCTTCGGCGGTCTCGGGCGTGTCTTCCGGACCGGCGACAACGGCCATGTCCTCGACCACCTGCTTGGAGACTTCCTCAAGCTTTGCCGCGTCCTCTGCAGTTACCTCGACATCTCCGGCATCCTCGCGCTTGCGCGAACCGCGACCTCGGCCACCGCGGCGGCGGCGCTGCTTAGGCTTGTCTTCCTGCTCGTCTTCTTCCGACTTGCTTGGCTCGCTTTCGTCGCTCTCGCCATCTGCGTTGTCGTCGCGCTTCTTGTTGCGGCCACGACCGCCACGCCTGCGGCGACGCTTTTTGCGGGGACGGTCGTCCTCATCGTTCTCTTCCGCCTCGTCGATGACATCCTCGTCCTGTCTCGTCGTCGTCCTCGTCGTCGTCGACCAGCGCTTCAAACTTCGGCGTATCCTTGGGCTTGGGCCCGTGGCTGGACGCCGTCATCTTGGCGCCTTCGTCCTCGCCTTCGGGCACGACTTCGACGCTGACATTGTAGCGTTCCTCGATCTCGACGAGTTCGGCCCGTTTCTCGTTCAGCAGATAGACCGCTGCTTCCGTGCTGGCTGCAAGTCGGATCCGCGTTCCCTTGCCGCGTGCAGCTTCCTCTTCGATGAGGCGGAGCGCCGACAGACCGGCGGAGCTTGCCGTGCGGACGAGGCCGGTGCCGTCACAATGCGGGCAGTCGCGTGTCGTCGCTTCGAGCACGCCGGTGCGCAAACGCTGGCGGCTCATTTCCATCAAGCCGAAGCTGGAGATGCGCCCGACCTGGATGCGCGCGCGATCGTTCTTGAGCGCGTCTTTCATCGCACGCTCGACCTTGCGGGTATTCGAGTGATGCTCCTGATCGATGAAGTCGATCACGACCAGTCCGGCCATATCGCGCAGGCGCAGCTGGCGGGCGATCTCGCGGGCGGCCTCCAGATTGGTATGGAGCGCGGTCTGCTCGATATTATGCTCCTTGGTGGAGCGGCCAGAGTTGATGTCGATGGACACCAGCGCCTCGGTCGGATTGATGACCAGATAGCCGCCCGACTTCAATTGGACGACCGGATCGTACATCGCCTTGAGCTGGTCTTCCGCGCCATAGCGCTGGAACAGCGGCACCGGGTCGGCATATTGCTTCACCCGGCGCGCGTGGCTGGGCATCAACATTTTCATGAAGGCCTTGGCGGATTTGTAGCCTTCATCGCCTTCGACGACGACTTCCTCGATCTCGCGATTGTAGATGTCGCGAATGGCGCGCTTGATAAGGTCGCTGTCCGAATGGATCAGGGCAGGTGCGGCCGAGGCGAGCGTCTTCTCACGAATTTCGTCCCATAGCCGGGCGAGGTAATCGAAGTCGCGCTTGATCTCGGTCTTGGTGCGCGAGAGGCCGGCTGTGCGCACGATCAGGCCCATGGTCTTCGGCAGGCTCAGATCGCTGACGACCTGCTTCAATCGCTTGCGGTCGCTCGCCGAATTGATCTTGCGGCTGATACCGCCGCCATGGCTGCTGTTGGGCATTAGGACTGTGTACCGACCCGCAAGGCTGAGATAGGTTGTCAGCGCGGCGCCCTTGTTGCCACGCTCTTCCTTGACAACCTGCACCAGCAAGACCTGGCGGCGCTGGATGACGTCCTGAATCTTGTATTTGCGACGCAGCGCCATGCGCTTGGCGCGCGCTTCGTCGACTTCCTTTGCGCGCGTGCGACCACCACGACCCTGGCGGCGACCGCGCCCGCGGCGGCCGCGGCCCCCGCGTTTGTCGTCCTCGTCTTCGTCGCTGTCGTTTTCGTCGTCGTCGCCATCGTCATCGGCGTCGAGCTGGCCTTCCTCGATCGTGGCGACATCGTCCTTGTCGGAGGTGTCGACTTCTTCGAGACCATCTTCGGCAAGGTCCTCGGCCAGCGCTTCGGAGCTTTCGTCCTCGGCATCGTATTCTTCGCCGGGCAATTCGCCGCGCTCTTCCTCTTCGGCGCGCAAACGTTGTTCTTCTTCTGCTACCTCTGCCTCTGCGGCGAGCAGCGCTTCCCGATCTTCTTTCGGGATCTGGTAATAGTCGGGGTGAATTTCGCTAAAAGCCAGGAAGCCGTGACGGTTGCCGCCAAAGTCGACGAATGCCGCCTGAAGCGAAGGTTCGACCCTTGTTACCTTCGCGAGGTAGATGTTGCCTTTGATCTGCCGTTTGTCGGCGGATTCGAAATCGAATTCCTCAATCCGGTTTCCCTTGAGGACCGCCACCCGCGTTTCTTCCGGGTGGCGCGCGTCGATAAGCATGCGCGTTGCCATTGATAAGTCTCCATGCGCGTAGGGGCGGGGCGAGCCCGCCATCGTGTTCGCGCGTCATTGTGGGATGTCCGCTTGCCCACACGGGGCTTGCGGCATTCTGGAACCGGCGTGCTTCGTATTCGAAGTGCCGGGATATCGTGTCTGCTGGAAAGCCACCGCGTGTCGGTACACGCCGCCGCTCACCCGACGCATGGCGAGACGCCTGCGGTATCCGGGTGCGAAGGGTGGAGATGGTTTCCTGCATCAACCTGTGTCGTCTGGCCGCTCCCGGGATGGGAGCGACGGTCCGGATTGACCGGTGCCGACCTTCCTCGCGAATGTCGCGTGTGTCGGGGCACCTCTCTCCGGCTGTTCGATGCGCTAGCACCGTGGGTAGGTCTCGGCAACTATATTGCGCTTCTCATGCGGTTACATCTAATCCGCAGGCACGATGCCCAGCACACTCCGCCTTGCCGCTCTCATGGTTGCCGTGCTGGCCATCTTCGGTCTTGGCGTTTGGGCGATTGTCGCGAAATCTCCCGGAATGGGCGATGGCTTCGTAGGACGCGTCGCGCTCTCGCAGGTGACCGCCGATGTCGAGTTGCCGGATGTCATCGGACCAGACGATCTGCCACTCATCGTCATTGACCCGGGCCATGGCGGCTTCGATCCCGGCGCGACGGCGGGCGGCTACTTGGAAAAGCAGCTGGTTCTCGATCTGGCGGAAGCCTTGCGGTCAGAGATCGAGCGGCAGGGTTTTGCCCGAGTCGCCCTGACGCGGGACAGCGACACTTACCTGCTCCACAACGAACGCTATCGCATCGCGCAGCGACTGGATGCGGACCTATTTCTGTCGATTCATGCCGATAGTGCAGGCGAGAGCGGCGAAGTGGCAGGCGCCAGCATCTATACGCTTTCGGCCGCCGCATCGAGCCGTGCGGCCGCCCTGTTTGCCGCTCGGGAAAATGCATCCGACGTCATTGGCGGGGTCGACCTTTCCGAGCAGAGCGCGACGGTGAGCGAGATTCTCGTCGATTTGTCCCAGCGACGCACGCAGCAGCGCTCCGAGCGTTTTGCCGACCTTATCGAGCAGGAAGCGCGCGGCACAATCGCGTTCCACCCCCAGGCGCGCCGCTCGGCTTGGCTCGCCGTTCTGCGCGCGCCCGATGTGCCGTCCGTACTTTTCGAAAGCGGCTTCATTTCGAACGAGGCAGACGCGGCGCGCCTTGCCTCGGAGGAAGGACAAGTGGCCTTTGCCCGCGCCGTCGCTCGCGCGGCGCGAATATACTTCAATCAGGTCGATACGCGCTGACACAAGTGCTTTCATCTGCGGACAAGTCGATGCTAAAGAGTCGCTCAGAACATGTACGCACCTCCCGACCTTGACTATATTCGCCAACGGCTGACCGGAGATCCGAGCCGTTTTCTCGCGTGGATGCGCGCGAACTGGCACGAGAGCCGTCGTTTGCGGGTGGTGACGTATGCCGCCGGTATCGGGCTGATTTTGCTGGTCATTGCTTGGGCAGCGCTCGCGCGAAACCTGCCCGAAGCCAACTCGCTGCTGGAGTACGAGACGCCGCTGCCCACGGTCGTGCGCGGGATCGATGGCGAAGTGGTGCACTCCTACGCACGCGACCGACGCGTACAGTTGCAATACGACGATTTTCCCCAGGTCATGATCGATGCGATCCTGTCGGCAGAAGACAAGACCTTTTTCACGCATGGCGGCGTGGATTTCACCGGCACGATAAATGCCGTCATCGACTACGCGACGAAATACGGTTCGGACGAGCGCGCAGTCGGCGGCTCGACGATTACCCAGCAGGTCGCGAAAAATCTGCTGCTGGGCGACGAATATTCCGTGACGCGCAAGCTCAAGGAAATGATCCTCGCACAGCGTATCGAAGAGGTCCTGACCAAAGAGGAAATTCTCGAGCTCTACCTCAACGAAATCGCTCTTGGCCGCCGCAGCTTTGGCGTGCAGGCCGCCTCGCGTGCCTACTTCAACAAGGATATTGGCCAACTCGATTTGCACGAGGCTGCCTTTCTGGCGATCCTACCCAAGGCGCCGGAGCGCTATGGTCGCGCGCGGTATGAAGAGCTGGCACTGACGCGGCGCAATTTCGTGCTCGACCAGATGGTCGCCAACGACTTTATCGAGCCGTCGGCAGCAGCGGCGGCAAAATCGCAGCCTCTCGGACTGGTCCAGCAGCGCGCGGAACGGTCCGCCGACGCCGGCTACTTCCTCGAAGAGGTCCGTCGCCAACTGATCGACGAGTTTGGCGAGACGGCCGAAGATGGCGGCAACAGCGTTTACGCTGGCGGCTTGTGGGTGCGCACCTCGCTCGATACCGAGCTTCAGGATGCCGCACGCGATGCCTTGCGCGCACAATTGCTATCGTATCATGGCAACAGGGGCTTCACCGGGCCAGTCGCCACGCTGAACCCGGAAAACGGCGATCTGCATGGGCAGCTGCGCTCGTCGAATATTTCGATAAATTACGAAGACTGGCGGATCGGTGTTGTGACCGAAGGTGGGTCGGCGCCGAAAGTCGGCCTGACCGATGGCGAAGACTACGCACTTTCGGGCGCTCCAACGTCGATCAAGGTCGGCGATGTCATTGCGGTCGCACCGTCAGGCGAAGGCTACCGCATTCGCGGCGTTCCGGAAATCTCAGGTGCGCTCCTTGCTGCTTCGCCGAAAACCGGACGCGTGCTTGCCATGCAGGGCGGCTTCGACGCGAGGCTTGGCAGCTTCAACCGTGCCACGCAGGCGGAACGTCAGCCCGGCTCGACGATCAAGCCTTTCGTTTACGCCGCAGCGCTGGACAATGGCATGACACCAGCCACCATGGTACCCGACAAGACCTTCTGCGTCTGGCAGGGTGCACAGCTGGGCGAGAAATGTTTCCGCAACTTCGGTGGCGGCGGTGGTGGCGAGCATACGATGCGCTGGGGCCTCGAACAGAGCCGCAACCTCATGACGGTTCACATTGCCGACGACACGGGCATGGAGAACGTGACCGAAACGATCAGCCGGCTCGGGATTGGCGATTACGATCCGTTCTATTCTTTCGCACTCGGGGCCGGCGACACCACAGTGGCCAAGATGGTCAATGGGTATGCGGCCCTCGCGAACTGGGGGCGGCAGCACGACGGCACGGTCATAGACTACGTGCAGGATCGTCGGGGCAAGGTCATCTATCGCAGCGACCGGCGCGATTGCGATGGCTGCAATATGGCCGAATGGGATGGACAGCCCATGCCTCGGTTCGAACCGGGTGGACGGCAGGTGCTCGACCCGCGCACGGCGTTCCAGGTGGTGCACATGCTGCAAGGCGTGGTGACGCGCGGCACGGCAGTGCGGCTGAGTAGCCTCGATCTGCCGATGTTCGGCAAGACGGGCACGACAAACGGTCCTACCAATGCATGGTTCGTCGGCGGCACGCCGGATATTGTGGCGGGCATGTATGTCGGATTCGACCAACCTCGCAATCTTGGCGGCTGGGTGCAGGGCGGAAACACGGCCGCGCCGATCATGAAGCGTTTCGTCGAAGCGACACGCGATCGCTGGGTTACAAGCGATTTCCTCGCGCCGCCTGGTATCCGCATGGTGAAAATCGACCGGCGTACCGGCAAGCGCGTTTTCGATGGCCAACCGACCGACGAGCCGAAGGCTGCGGTGATCTGGGAAGCCTTCAAACCGGATACCGAACCTGCACGCTCGACCCGTTCGGACGAGCTTGCGGCGCGGCGCAGCGAGATCCTGGCCCTCATCAATCGCGCTCGCGAAGGCATTCGCGGCAACCAGAGGCAGGAAGCCCCGGAGCAGCCGGAAGATTTTGTCGAGGATCAGGGCGGGATCTACTGACCGATCTTGTCGGTGCATCCGACCTCGCTTTACAATCGCCACCTGCGCGCTAGGTGAGCGAGCCGAACGAATAAGGAATATCTGCCATGCGTGCCGAAGGGCAGGCCAATTTTGATCGCATTGAAGCTGCGCTTGCCCTTGTGCGTCAGTCGCTCGACTGGGAGCGTGCGCTTCGGCGGCTCGACGAGCTCGATGCACGCGTGCAGGATCCGACGCTCTGGGACGATCCGAAGCAGGCTCAGGCTATTACGCAGGAACAGAAACGGCTCGAGACAGCAATCAACACGGTGCGCGAGATCGAGAGCGAGATGGGCGATGCCGTCGAGTTCATCGAGATGGGCGATGCCGAGGGCGATGACGAAATCGTTGCTGACGGTCTGAAGAGCCTGCAATCGTTGGCCGATCGCGCGGACCGGGACAAGGTGCAGGCTTTGCTATCCGGTGAAGCAGACTCGAACGACACCTACGTTGAAATACACGCCGGGGCTGGCGGGACAGAAAGCCAGGACTGGGCCGAAATGCTCTTCCGCATGTACAGCCGCTGGGCCGAACGCCGCGGCTTCAAGGTGGAAACAGTCGAATACCAGGCAGGCGAGCAGGCGGGTATCAAAGGCGCCACGCTGCTGCTCAAAGGCGAGAACGCTTACGGCTATGCAAAGACCGAGAGCGGTGTGCATCGCCTCGTCCGCATCAGCCCTTACGACAGCTCCGCGCGCAGGCACACGAGCTTCAGCTCGGTCTGGGTCTATCCGGTCATCGACGATGATATCGAGATCGAAATCGACCCGTCCGACCTCAAGATCGACACCTACCGTGCCAGCGGCGCGGGCGGCCAGCATGTCAACACGACCGACAGCGCCGTGCGCATCACGCACCAGCCAACCGGCATCGTGGTTGCCAGCCAGAACGATCGCAGCCAGCACAAGAACAAAGCCACTGCCATGAATATGCTCAAGGCGCGCCTGTTCGAACGCGAGATGGCAGAGCGTGAAGCGGCCGCCTCGGGCGAATATCAGGAGAAGAGCGACATCGGGTGGGGCCACCAGATACGCTCCTATGTCTTGCAGCCCTACCAGATGGTCAAGGACCTGCGCACCGGAGTTCAGTCGCCGACGCCGGACGATGTGCTTGATGGAGCGCTCGATCCTTTTATCTCCGCAGCTCTCGCACAGAAGGTGACCGGCGAGACGGTCGAGGTGGAGGACGCCGAGTGACTTCGCGGCTGAGCCTTCTCGGCATGGCGATGGTCGCTCTTGCGGGATGCACATCGCAAGGAGAAGAGCGCTCGGCGTTCCCCGATCCGGACAGGCCGGTCTCCGATCTTGGCTCGAACCAATTCAGCACCGAAACCCAGCGCGATAGCCGCGGGGAGGCCAGGACCGTCATGGATCTTGCGGAAATTACCGAGGGCATGACGGTCGCCGATATCGGCGCGGGCAATGGGTATTACACCGTTCGCCTGGCCGAGCGCGTTGGCGATGAAGGGCGCGTTCTGGCGCAGGACATCGACGAAGACGCCTTGCTCCGCCTGGGTCGCCGCGTCGAGCGCTACAGGCTGGACAATGTCTCGATCCAGCGCGGAGAGTTTGCCGATCCTCGTCTTCCAAAAGACAGTTTCGACCGCATCTTTATGGTGCATATGTACCACGAGATCGAACAGCCTTACGAGTTTCTGTGGCGGATGTGGCCGGCCTTGCGAGAGGATGGACAAGTCATCGTGGTCGATGTCGACCGTCCGACCGACCAGCACGGCATCGACCCGCTTCTGCTCTCCTGCGAGTTCAGGCGCGTAGGGTACGAGCTGGTTGCCTTCAAGGATGCGCCTGAGCTCGCAGGCTACTATGCACAGTTCAAGGCAGCGGCTAGGAGGCCCGAGCCTGGAGAGATCGAAACCTGCCGCAGCAACAGCGTCGAGCAGGGATAGCTCCGCCAGGGCGGGGCACATACACGAGAGAGGTTCGCATGAGTTTCAAGGGTTTAAGCCCGATTGTTTACGCTGGACGTGAAGTCTGGCCTCTGATTGAAGGCGGTAAGGGGGTCTCCGCCACCAACCACATGAGTTCCGGCGCGTGGGCAGCAGCGGGGGGTATCGGCACGGTCAGCTGCGTCAACGCCGACAGCTACGACGACGACGGCAACCCGATCCCGCAGGTCTATCCGCAAGCAACGCGTGTGGAGCGGTTCGAACAGCTCGTGCGCTACGGCATCGACGGTGGTACCGAACAGGTGCGCCGGGCCTATGAAATCGCCGATGGGAAGGGCGCCATCAACGTAAACGTCCTGTGGGAAATGGGCGGTGCACAGCGCGTGTTGGAAGGTGTGCTCGAAAACTGCCCCGGCATGGTCGACGGTGTGACCTGCGGCGCCGGGATGCCTTACAAGCTCGCCGAAATCGCTGCCCATCACAAGACGCATTATCTGCCCATCGTCAGCTCCGCGCGCGCCTTCCGCGCCCTCTGGAAGCGCAGCTATTCGAAGGTCCCCGAGTGGCTTGCTGCCGTGGTTTACGAAGACCCGTGGCTGGCTGGCGGACACAACGGGCTATCCAACGCCGAAGACCCGACCAAGCCTGAAGACCCGTACCCGCGCGTCAAGGCGCTGCGCGACACGATGCGCAAGGAAGGCGTCAGCGAGGACGTGTCCATCGTCATGGCCGGCGGCGTCTGGTTCTTGCGCGACTGGAACGACTGGATCGACAATCCCGAACTCGGCCAGATCGCATTCCAGTTCGGCACACGTCCGCTGCTGACGCATGAAAGTCCGATTCCGCAGATCTGGAAAGACATGCTCCGCACGGTCGAGCCGGGCGACGTGCTGCTGCACAAGTTCAGCCCGACAGGATTCTATTCCAGCGCGGTCAAGACGCCGTTTCTCTACGACCTGATCCACCGCAGCGAACGGCAGATTCCGATCTTCAAGCGCGATGAGGAAGAGGGCACTGTGCCGCTGATGGATCACGGAAAGGCGAAATATTTCTTCGTCCACCCAGGCGATCAGCGCAAGGCGCAATCCTGGATGCACGAAGGGTTCACCGAGCCGATGAAAACGCCCGAAGACACGGTCGTCTTCGTCACGCCGGAAAGTGCTGCGCAAATCCGGCAAGACCAGCAGGAATGCATGGGTTGTCTGTCGCACTGCCAGTTTTCCAGCTGGAAAGACCACGACAACCACACGACCGGTCGCCTCGCAGATCCGCGCAGTTTCTGCATCCAGAAAACCCTGCAAGACATCGCGCATGGCGGCGATCCGGACGACAATCTCGCCTTCGCCGGGCATGCGGCCTACAAGTTCAAGCAGGACCCGTTTTACTCGAACAACTTCACTCCGACCGTGGCCCAATTGGTCGAGCGTATTTTGGAAGGCGATTAGGCCAGAGCGCTGAGCACCTGGTCCGGCGGTCGGTGGCCATCGGCCCACATCCGAATGTTAGCAACGACCTTCATGCCGGAGTCTTCCCGTCCTTCGCGCGTCGCACTGCCGATATGGGGGAGGGTCATCACATTCGGATGGCGGATCAGGCGTTCATCGACATGTGGCTCGTCCGGATAGACGTCCAGACCCGCACCGGCGAGATGTCTGCTCTCTAGCGCGGCGATGAGCGCTTCCTGATCGATCAGATCGCCCCGGGCCGTGTTGATGAGGCTTGCCCCGCGCTTCATCAGGCCAAGCCGGCGAGTGTCGAGGAGGTGGCGGGTGGCATCGTTCGACGGACAGTGCAGCGACACGATGTCCGCCTCAGCCAGCAAGTCGTCCAGCTTGGCCACATAGCGCGCGCCGAAAATGCGCTCGACCGCCTCGGGCAAGCGTTTGCGGTTGTGATAGGCGATCTGCAATCCGCATGCCCGTGCGCGGTGCGCAACAGCCTGGCCGATCCGGCCCATGCCGATGATCCCGAGAGTCTTTCCGCCCAGGCTCGATCCCAGCATTGCCGTGGGGGCCCAGCCCGTCCATTCTCCCGACCGCACGAGTTCGACACCCTCGCGGATGCGGCGCGGCACGCCGATGATGCCTGCCATGGCGATGTCGGCAGTATCGTCGGTGAATACGCCAGGAGTGTTGGTGACGAGGATTTTCCGCTCAGCTGCGGCATCGAGGTCGATATGCTCCGTGCCCGCTCCGAAATTGGCTATCAGACCGAGGGCCGGTCCGGCCTGCTGCAAAAGCTCTGCATCGATGCGGTCGGTCACCGTGGGCACGAGCACATCGCACTCCTGCATCGCCTGCGCCAATTGCTCGCGGGTCAGCGGCATGTCGCTGGCATTGGACCGGACTTCGAACAGCTCGTTCATCCGGTCTTCCACTGCCGGGCCAAGCCGCCGGGTCACCACAACGCGCGGGGTGTGATTCAGGCGCTTTTGTGGCGATGCCAGATTGGGAGTTTCCTCGCTCATGGCACAGCGCGCTACGCCCTTGCGAAGGTTGCGGTCAAGCGTGGTTGTTTCCATGCAAAGATGCACTTAGGACTTGCGCCAATGATACTCCGCCTCGCTCTCGCTTTAATGGCCATTGTGTCGCTCGCTCTGCCTGCGGCGGCGCAAGACCGGGAAGTTCCCTATTGGGCCACACTTCGGTCGAGCGAGATCAATATGCGCGTCGGGCCAAGCGCGGATTACAAGATTGCCTGGGTCTATCGCCGCAAAGGGTTGCCGGTGAAGGTCGTTCGCGTCCTGGACGGATGGCGACTGATCGAAGATCCGGACGGTACGCAAGGCTGGGTGGCCAGTCGGCTGCTCAGTCCCGAGAGGGGCGCGATCGTAACCGGAGACAGCCCCACCGCAATTCGAGACGATCACGAAGCGGGCGCCGACTTGAAATGGCGCGCGGAACCGGGTGTCATTGGAGTGCTTGGCGCATGCGAGGACGGCTGGTGCCAGTTTTCTGTCGGAGAGCACAAGGGATGGGTTCGGCAAAACCGCTTGTGGGGTGCCGGCGCTCCGTAGGGTTTAGCGCAGCAAAAAGGGCGACCCGCGGGCCGCCCTTCGAATTGCTATTTCGCGCCGATCAGATCGTGTTGCCGGTCCTTCGGATCGTCACCGTGCGACCGTCGTTGGCCGTCGCTTCGAACGAGCCATCCGCGCCCGGTGCGCCGCCGGTCCAGCACTCTTCGGGTGTAGCACCCTCGACATCGTAGCACAGCTGGCTGCCTTCCTGACGCCAGGTGCCGCGAGCGACCTCGTTGCCTTCGAGATCCGTGTCGACATAGGTGCCGTCGGCGTTGATCTGCTGGCGAACGACCGTGCCGTCTTCCATCGTCATCTCGTACGCGCCGGCCATCTGACCCGCCGAAGCAGTGTCGGTTGTGCCGGCTTGCGTGTCGACGGTCGTGTCGACCGTGTCGACGTTCTCGTCTGCGTCGTTCGAGCCACAGGCAGCAAGCGCTCCGCAGGCGGCGATCACAAGAAACTTCTTCATCATTATTCCCCTTTCGCCGCACCAACGCAGGTAAGGCGGGGAAGGGTCCGAAAAATCAGAGCATCTCGACCGCGACCGCCGTGGCTTCCCCACCGCCGATGCACAGGCTGGCGACGCCGCGCTTCTTGCCCTGCTGCTTGAGGGCATTGAGCAGTGTCACGATGATGCGCGTGCCGCTCGCGCCGATGGGGTGGCCCAACGCCGTGCCGCCGCCGTTGACGTTGATCTTGTCATGCGGGATGCCGATGTCGCGCATGGCGAACATCGCGACGCAAGCGAAGGCTTCGTTGACTTCCCAAAGCTCGACATCGTCGGCGGACCAGCCCGCCTTCTCGAGCACCTTCTCGATTGCACCAACCGGGGCGACGGTAAACTCGCTCGGCTCCTGCGCATGGGCGGCCATGGCGACGATCTTGGCAACTGGCTGGTGACCGTTATCCTTGGCGACGCTTTCGCGCGTGAGAACCACCGCGGCTGCACCGTCGGAGATCGACGAAGATGTCGCGGCAGTAATCGTGCCATCCTTCGCAAAGGCCGGCCGGAGCTGCGGGATCTTGTCCGGATTGCCGCGCCCGGGCGCCTCGTCGTGCTCGACCGTCACATCGCCCTTGCGGGTCGAGAACGTGACCGGGACGACTTCGTCCGCGAACGCTCCGCTGTCGATGGCCGCGTTCGCACGGCGCAGCGATTCGATCGAATAATCGTCCATGTCCTCGCGGGTCAGCTGATACTCGTTCGCTGTGTCCTGCGCGAAAGTTCCCATCGCGCGGCCTTCCTCGTAGGCGTCTTCCAGACCGTCGAGAAACATGTGGTCGTACGCCGTGTCATGCCCGATGCGCGCGCCGCTGCGGTGCTTCTTGAGAAGGTACGGGGCATTGGTCATGCTCTCCATGCCGCCTGCCACGACATAGTCGATGGTCCCGCTGGCAAGCGCCTCTGCGCCCATGATGACCGTCTGCATACCGCTGCCGCAGACCTTGTTGACCGTGGTCGCCTGCACCGACTTGGGCAGCCCGGCCTTGATCGATGCCTGCCGCGCCGGTGCCTGGCCCAGTCCGGCAGGTAGCACGCAGCCCATATAGGTCCGGTCGAACTTGTCCGCAGCCACGCCCGAACGATCCACCGCCGCCTTGACCGCAGTCGCGCCGAGATCGGTTGCCGACACGTCGGAAAGCGCTCCTTGCATGCTGCCCATCGGCGTGCGCGCATAGGACAGGATGACGACGGGATCGGCGGCACTGAACTGGGTCATGGGCGTTGGTGGTCCTTGTGAATAATAACGTTGTCTGGAATAGCTGTGCGCGAGATAGGCCGCGCGCTGCTGCGGCGCAACATAGACCTTGGGAGAAGCTGAATGGCCGAAGATCGCAAAGTGGAAATGCAGGACGCTCTTCGCAAACAGCGCGCTATGTTCACCCAGGCGCGACCCGAGCCGCTGGCCGTCCGCAAGGACCGTATCAAGCGCGCCATGGCCCTGCTGAAAGAGCATGCCGACGATCTGTGCAAGGTGATGAGCGCGGACTTCGGCAACCGCTCTCCCGACCAGTCGATGCTGACCGACATCGTCGGCACGGTGAATTTCGGCAAGTATTGCCTGAAGCACGTCGACAAATGGTCGCGGCCGGAGAAGCGTCACGTTCAGTTTCCGCTCGGCTTGCTGGGCGCCAAGGCTGAGGTCCGCTACGAGCCCAAAGGCGTCGTCGGCATCCTCTCGCCGTGGAATTTTCCGGTCAATCTGACCTTCGGCCCGCTGATGCAGGTCTTCGCCGCGGGCAATCGCGCAATGATCAAGCCGAGCGAGTTTACCGGCAAGACCAGTCTCATGATGCAGGAGCTGGTCGCGGAATATTTCGGCCCGGACGAGTGCGTTGTGTTCACAGGAGGCCCGGAGGTTGCCGCGGCCTTCACAGAACTCGATTTCGACCACATGATCTTCACCGGATCGACGCCCACGGGCCGAAAGGTGATGGAAGCGGCGTCGAAAAACCTCGTCCCCGTGACTCTCGAATTGGGCGGGAAGAGCCCCGTGATCCTGGGCGAAAGCGCCGACTTTGCCACCGCTGGCGAGCGGATCGCGCTGGGCAAGATGATGAATGCGGGACAGATCTGTCTCGCGCCCGATTACATGTATGTGCCCGAATCCAAGCAGGACGAGGCGATCCACGGCGTCTGGCAAGGCACCGCGAATATGTATCCGAGCATGCTGGAAAACGAGGACTACGCGAGCCTGGTGTCCGACCGGCATTTCGACCGCCTGCAGGATATGGTCGCCGATGCGCGCGACAAGGGCGCGGAAGTGATCGAGGTCAATCCCGCCAACGAGGATTTCGGCAGCAGCAATGCGCGCAAGATGCCGCTCACGATCCTCAAGGGCGTCACCGACGACATGAAGGCCATGCAGGAAGAAATCTTCGGGCCAGTCCTGCCGGTGAAAACCTACACGAGCGTCGACGATGCGATCGACTACGTTAACGAGAACGACCGCCCGCTGGGCCTCTACTATTTCGGTCAGGACAAGGCCGAGCGCGAGAAGGTGCTGAACCGGACAATCAGCGGCGGAGTGACGGTCAACGACGTCATTTTCCACGTGTCGATGGAAGATCTACCCTTCGGCGGCGTCGGCGCCTCCGGAATGGGCAGCTATCACGGCGTCGAAGGCTTCCGCGAATTCAGCCACGCACGCAGTATCTACACGCAGCCCAAGATCGATGTCGCCAAGCTGGGCGGCTTCAAGCCACCCTATGGCGCGACGACGAAGAAGACGATCAAGACGATGCTGAAGTAGCGCGACCGCGATCGGTCCGCCGGTTGCAACAAAGGGTGAAAATTTCGCGGGAAAGTGACCCGGCCTTGCCCTTGCGCCAAGGGGGCAGGGGCCTTAGAGGCGCACGCAAAGCCTTATGCGGACAATGACAGTGGTCGATCTCGAACAATACCTGCCCATACTGATTTTCCTGTTCATCGCCGTCGGCCTGTCGGCGCTGTTCGTGTTTCTCCCGATGGGCGTGTCGCGGCTGACCGGGGCGCACCAGCCTTCGGCGGAGAAGTACTCCGAGTACGAGTGCGGTTTTCCCGCCTTCGACGACAGTCGCAGCCAGTTCGACGTGCGCTTTTACCTCGTGGCCATCTCGTTCCTGTTGTTCGACCTGGAAGCCAGCTTCCTGTTCCCGTGGGCAGTCAGCCTGGACGTGACCGGCTGGGCAGGGTGGATATCGATGATGGTATTTCTCGGCATCCTTGCCATCGGACTGGCTTACGAATGGAAGATGGGGGCCCTCGACTGGGACTGATATGACCGACCAGATGACTTCCACTCCGCACGGACGCGATGCACTTGTCCAGCCTACGGCCCGGCCCGGTGAGGTGCGTCATCCCGATGCAGATTACTTCAACGCGCTCCAGACCGAGGTGAACGACAAGGGCTTCCTCGTCACCTCGACCGAGGACCTGTTCCAGTGGGCGCGCACGGGCTCGCTCTGGTGGATGACCTTCGGTCTCGCCTGCTGTGCGGTCGAAATGATCCACGTGAACATGCCGCGCTACGATATGGAGCGGTTCGGCGTCGCTCCGCGCGCGTCACCGCGCCAGTCCGATGTGATGATCGTGGCAGGCACGCTGTGCAACAAGATGGCCCCGGCGCTGCGCAAGGTTTACGACCAGATGTCGGAGCCGAAATACGTCATATCGATGGGCAGCTGCGCAAACGGCGGCGGCTACTATCACTACAGCTATTCCGTCGTGCGCGGTTGCGACCGGATCGTGCCGGTCGATATCTACGTACCCGGCTGTCCTCCGACCGCGGAAGCGCTGCTCTACGGCGTTATGCAGCTTCAGCGCAAAATCCGCCGCAGCGGCACGATCGAGCGTTAGGGGCGGGCAATGGCGACACTGCATTCCGCACCGCGCTACACGCGTATCGACGGGCTGAAGGACACTCTGTCCACGGCCCTTGGCGCGCATCTGGTCGAAGCGCATGAGGAGCATGGCGAACTGCTTCTGCACGTAAAGCGCGCGCAAATCGCGACTGTGCTCGAAATCTTGCGCGACCAGCACGACTATCAGCAGCTCATGGAGATTGCCGGGGTCGACTACCCCTCGCGGCCGGAGCGGTTCGAAGTCGTCTACATGCTGCTGAGCCTGACGAAGAACAGCCGCATCATGGTGAAGTGCACTGCCAGCGAGGACACGCCGGTCCCGACCGTCACGACACTATGGCCGAATGCAGGATGGCTAGAGCGCGAGGTCTTCGATCTCTACGGCGTGCTGTTCGACGGGAACACAGACCTGCGCCGCATCCTGACCGATTACGGTTTCGAAGGGCATCCTTTCCGCAAGGACTTCCCGCTGACCGGCTATGTCGAGCTGCGCTACTCCGAGGACGAGAAGCGCGTCGTGTACGAGCCGGTCGAACTGGCCCAGGACCTGCGTCAGTTCGACTTCACTTCGCCATGGGAGGGTGCGGATTACGTCCTCCCCGGTGACGAAAAGGCGGACATGCCTCCGGTCAACGAGGTCAAGGTGACCGACAATACGTCGGAGACTGGTGCCGGACTCAAGACGGACCTGAAGGCAGCCGAGCGCGTGAGTGCAGCAGCTCCGGCGGAAAAAGACGGCGGCCCTGACGCGCCTCCTCCCAACGCGACCGAAGACCGTCCGAATCGCGCCGAACGGCAGGGCGATGCAAAAGACACTGCCGAGGCGACCGAACCCGAGCGTAAGAAGGACGAGTCGTGAGAACGCATTTGGCCCTGTCTCTTTGCACGCTAGCGCTTGCGGCATGCTCCTCGGAGCCTGCTGATGTGCAGGAAAGCGCGGATGATTTTGCCGGGCGCATCGGAGGCAATGCGCAGGCAGGGGACGTTCAGGCCAACCGAGGCGCCCAACGTCGTGGGAGCAACCATCGCAGAGGCAGCGGACGTCACGCAGCTACAGCAATTAGGCGATGTCGGTGGGGTCGAGTTCGGGCCCCGCAGTGGCGGCTGCACATTCATGGAGGGCAATCGCGAGATACTGATGGCCGCGGCCATGGCCGAACCCACGCTTTCCGGCAAAGCGGTCATCCGCGTCGGTGGCGAGCTGGCCATGCTCGACGGGCAACCCGGCGGCCTTGCCGCTATACGCCGTGGTACGACGTTCAGCGGCGATGGTGTGGCAGTGCAGATCGCGCCCGCAGATGGCGAAGATGCGTCGCGTCCCGCCAACCTCGCCGTCACCTCCGCCGATGGCGAGACGGTCACTTACTCCGGCAATTGGAACTGCGCATGAGTTCGGCTTTCCAGATCGAAGAATCGCCCACCACCGGCGACGAGGTCATCACCAACTACACGATCAACTTCGGACCCCAGCATCCTGCGGCGCACGGCGTGCTGCGCATGGTCATGGAGCTGGACGGCGAAATCATCGAGCGTGTCGATCCGCATGTCGGCCTGCTGCATCGCGGCACCGAGAAGCTGATCGAGCACAAGACCTATCTGCAAGCGCTGCCGTATTTCGACCGGCTCGACTATTGCAGCCCGCTGGCGCAGGAATACAGCTACGTCCTCGCCATCGAAAAGCTGCTCAATGTCGAAGTGCCGGAGCGCGCTCAGTATATCCGCGTGCTGTTCGCGGAGCTGACGCGCATCTGCAACCACATGCTGAATATCGGCGCGCACGTGATGGATGTCGGCGCGATGACGCCGAATCTGTGGGTGTTCGAGATCCGCGAAGACTGCATGAACTTCTTCGAGCGCATGAGCGGCGCGCGCATGCACCACGCCTATCTGCGCCCGGGCGGTGTCCATCAGGACGTGCCCGAAAAGCTGCTGGTCGATATCGGCGAATGGATCGACACGCGCCTGCCCGAACTGTTCGGCGATGCGATGAGCCTCGTGCTCGACAACCGCATCTTCAAGCAGCGCAATGTCGATATCGCCGTGGTCAGCAAGGACGATGCCGTGGCCTGGGGCTTCTCCGGCCCGATGATCCGCGCTGCCGGCATTCCGTGGGACCTGCGCAAGTCGCAGCCTTACGATGTCTACGATCGGATGGAATTCGACATTCCCGTCGGCACCAATTCGGACTGCTACGACCGCTTCGTGGTGCGCGTGAAGGAAGTTTACGAGAGCGCGAAGATCATCAAGCAGTGCCTGCGCAACATGCCGACCGGACCAATCGCCAGCGTCGATCGCAAGGTCTCCCCGCCCAAGCGCGCCGAGATGAAGCAGTCGATGGAAGCGCTGATCCACCACTTCAAGCTCTACACCGAGGGCTTCCACGTGCCTGCGGGCGAAGTCTATGTCGCCACCGAAAGCCCCAAGGGCGAATTCGGCGTCTACCTCGTCAGCGACGGCTCGAACAAACCCTACCGCTGCAAGATCCGCCCGACGGCCTTCAGCCACCTTCAGGCTATGGACTTCATGTGCAAGGGCCACATGCTGCCCGATGCCACCGCCATCCTGGGCGCAATCGACGTCGTGTTCGGGGAGTGTGATCGCTAATGGCTGACCGTAATCCAGCACCCGATACTCCCGAGCTGCGCGAGCGCTGGGGTGCTTTCGAGTTTACCGAGAGCTACCGCGAGCGTGCGGACAAGGCGATTGCGCGCTATCCCGAGGGACGCCAGAAATCGGCAGTGATGCCGCTGCTCGACCTTGCCCAGCGCCAGGTCGGCGAGGAAACGAATACGCAGGGCTGGCTGCCGTTGCCTGTGATAGAATATGTCGCCGCCTATCTCGACATGCCGGTCATCCGCGTGCTCGAAGTCGCCAGCTTCTATTTCATGTATAACATGGTGCCGGTGGGTAAGTACCACGTCCAGGTCTGCGGCACGACGCCCTGCATGCTGCGCGGTTCCGACGCGATATTCGAGGCTTGCAAGAAGCGCGGTATGATGAAGGGCGGCATCTCCGACGACGGGTTGTGGACGCTGACCGAGGTCGAGTGCCTCGGAAATTGCGCCACAGCTCCCGTCGCGCAAATTAACGACGACAATTACGAAGACCTGACGCCCGAGCGCCTCGATGCCATTCTGGACGCGCTGGCAGCGGGCGAGCAGCCCAAGACCGGCACGCAGATTAAAGGCAAGCGCACCAGCGAACCCGAAGGCGGTCCGACGACGCTGAGGGAAATGGTCGACGCCAATCACGATTACCGGAGAGAGTGGAAATGAGCGCCGACTGGCTCACTATCGTACTCGCCATCGTCGGCGTGGTCATCGCGTGGAAGGTGCTGAAGGGCATCGTCAAGACTGTGGCACTCGTGGCAATTCTGATTGTCGCTGCCATCGTGGTGTTCGGGGGAGGCTTCTGATGCTTGCCGACAAGGATCGCATCTTCACAAATGTCTACGGGTTCCAGGATTGGGGCCTGAAGGCTGCGCAGCAGCGCGGCGACTGGGACGATACCAAGTCGCTGATCGCGCGCGGGCACGATGACATCATCGAGGAGGTGAAGGCTTCGGGGCTTCGCGGACGCGGCGGCGCAGGCTTTCCGACCGGCCTGAAATGGTCCTTCATGCCGAAGGAAAGCAAGGACGGCCGACCGAGCTTCCTCGTCATCAACGCCGATGAATCCGAGCCGGGTTCGTGCAAGGACCGCGAGATCATCCGCCACGATCCGCACAAGCTGATCGAAGGCGCACTGGTCGCGGGCTACGCCATGCGCGCAAGGGCGGCGTACATCTATATCCGCGGCGAATACATCCGCGAGGCCGAGACGCTTCAGGCCGCTATCGACGAGGCTTATGATGCGGGCCTGATCGGCAAGAACGCCTCGAAGTCCGGCTATGACTTCGACGTATTCCTGCACCGCGGCGCAGGCGCCTACATTTGCGGCGAAGAGACCGCGATGATCGAAAGTCTCGAAGGCAAGAAGGGCCAGCCTCGTCTGAAACCTCCGTTTCCGGCGGGCGCTGGCCTCTACGGCTGCCCGACCACGGTGAATAACGTCGAGAGCATCGCCGTCGTCCCGACCATCCTGCGGCGCGGTGCTTCGTGGTTTTCCAGCTTCGGGCGCGAGAACAACAAGGGCACCAAGCTCTTCCAGATTAGCGGCCATGTGAACAAACCTTGCGTGGTCGAGGAAGCGCTTAGTATCCCGTTCAGCGAGCTGATCGAGAAGCATTGCGGCGGCATCTTGGGTGGCAAGGACAATTTACTCGCAGTCATTCCGGGTGGATCCTCCGTACCGCTCATCCCGGCCGAACAGATCTGGGACGCGCCAATGGACTTCGACGGCCTGAAGGACCTCGGCTCCGGTCTAGGAACGGCAGGGGTCATCGTCATGGACAAATCGACCGATATCGTCCGCGCAATCAGCCGCTTGAGCTACTTCTACAAGCACGAAAGCTGCGGCCAATGCACGCCCTGCCGCGAAGGCACGGGCTGGATGTGGCGCATGATGGAGCGACTGCGCACCGGCGATGCGGCGATCGAGGAAATCGACATGCTGCAACAAGTCACCAAGCAGGTCGAAGGCCACACCATCTGCGCCCTCGGCGATGCGGCGGCTTGGCCGATCCAGGGCCTGATCCGGCATTTCCGCCCCGAGCTGGAGCGCCGCATCGAAGAGCACAATGCCCAGTTTGCGGAGGCCGCGGAATGATAAGGTGTCTAACTGCAGTAATGGCCCTCGTCGTGGCAGCACCGACGTTCGCACAGGATACGCAAGATGATTTCGAACGGGATCGCGACCGTTTTCTGCGCCCCGATATTCAGACCGGCTCTCGCTTCCGGCAGGAACCGGAGACAGCCAGTCAGAGCGACGCGCGCCAGATGCAGAAACGTCTCGCCAAATGCGTTTATTACGGCGAACGAGAGATGCTTGACGACCTGCTCGTCAACAGCGACTTCGAACGCATAGACTTTGACGAGATTGCGGTCGAGGCAGACAAGTTTTTCGACGAGATCGACTTCGGTCGTTGCCTTGGGCGGGCCATGAAGGGATCGCAGTACAAGGTCTATGCCAGCATGCGCTATTCGACCTTGCGCAATCTGGTTGCCGAAGAGGCTTATCTCTACGCGAACAAGTCTGCGCCCGTTCGCGATCCCGCCGCGCCGACCATTATTGCGCAACGGTATGCTGTGAAATCCGGTAATCCGAGGACCGGGGCCCTCGCGGAGGTTGCCGATTGCATTTCGTATCGTGACGCGGCCACGGCCCACGATTTGCTCGAACTCGACGCCGGGCACCAGCAACGAGAGCGATTTGCTCGAAAAGCTTTATCCCACCGTCCTCGTCTGTCTGGAAGCGGAAGAAGACCCGGGGCTAAGCACCTCCATGGTCAGGCAGATGGTCGCGGATGGAATGTGGTCCCGCAGCCATTTCAACGGCTTCGCGGCCGGACCATCGCAGCAAGCGGAAACGGATTAATGCCTAAAGTCACCGTAGACGGACAGGAAATCGAGGTTCCGGACGGAGCGACTGTGCTGCAGGCTTGCGAGCTTGCAGGTAAGGAGATCCCGCGCTTCTGCTATCATGAGCGGCTGAGCATTGCCGGTAATTGCCGCATGTGTCTCGTGGAGGTGAAGCCGGGGCCGCCCAAACCTCAGGCGAGTTGCGCCCTGCCTGCCACCGATGGGCAGGAAATACGCACCGATAGCAAGATGGTGAAGACGGCACGCGAAGGCGTGATGGAATTTTTACTTATCAACCATCCGCTCGACTGTCCGATCTGCGACCAGGGCGGTGAATGCGATCTGCAAGACCAGTCGATGATGTATGGTCGCGGAGCGACGCGTTACGAAGAGAACAAGCGGGCGGTCACTGAGAAATACATGGGGCCGCTGATTAAGACGGTCATGACCCGCTGCATCCACTGTACCCGCTGCGTGCGCTTCAGCGAGGAAATTGCCGGCGTAGACGAGATCGGCGCGGTTGGCCGCGGCGAGGATATGCAGATCACGACCTATCTCGAACAGGCGGTCGAGCATGAGCTTTCCGCCAATGTGATCGATCTGTGTCCGGTCGGCGCGCTCACCTCGCGGCCCTACGCGTTCGAAGCGCGGCCGTGGGAGCTCAAGAAGACGCTGAGCATCGATGTGTCCGACGCGGTCGGCTCGAATATTCGGCTCGACAGCAGGGGCCGCGAAGTCATGCGCGCCCTGCCGCGCGTGAACGATGCCGTGAACGAGGAATGGCTCAGCGATAAGGCGCGCTACATGGTCGATGGCCTTGGCAAGCGGCGTCTCGACCAGGTTTTCATGCGCAAGCGCGGCAAGCTGCAGCCTGCGACCTGGGATGAAGCGTTCAAGGCCATCGCCAAAGCCAAGCCGGGCAAGAGCATCGCCGCAATTGCAGGCGATATGGTCGATTGCGAGACCATGTTCGCTGCCAAGGCCTGCTGAAAGCGTGTGGTTCGGACCTCATCGAAGGCCGGCAGACGGGTATGGACTATGACGTGTCCAACCTCGCTGCGGTGAATTTCAATTCGACCTTCGAAGGCATCGAGCATGCCGACGCGATCCTGATCGTGGGCAGCAACATTCGCTGGGAAGCGGCGCTGGTCAACGTGCGTATCCGCAAGGCAGTAAAGCGCGGCGCCAAGGTCTTCGTGGTCGGTCCCGAATGGGAGACGACCTACGCGGCAACTTTCCTGGGTATGGACCTGAGCGTTCTCGACGATTTGCCAACCGAAGTGTCGGAAGCCTTTGACAATGCGCAACGCGGCGCGGTGATCGTCGGCGGGGCAGGGCTGAAGGGCGCGCATGGCAAGGCCATGGCGCTGGCGAGCGGGTGGGGCGCGGATTTCAACGTCCTGCACTTCTCTGCGGCACGCATGGGCGGCCTGATGCTCGGCTTCGCGCAGAAGGGCGGCATGGCGGATATCGTCGCAGCCAAGCCCAACGTCATCCTGAGCCTCGGTGCCGACGAGATGGATTTCGAGCCCTTCGCCGATGCGCTCAAGGTTTATATCGGCCATCACGGCGATCGCGGCGCGCATGCGGCCGACATCATCCTGCCCGGCGCCAGCTATGCCGAGAAGGACGGGACTTATGTCAACACCGAAGGCCGAGTGCAGTTCGCCGAGAAAGCCGTCTTTGCACCGGGCGATGCCCGCGAAGACTGGACTATCCTGCGCGCGCTTGCCGACGCGTTGAAAGTCGACGTCGGCTTCGACAGCTTTGCGCAATTGCAGTCGGCCATGATTGCCGAGGTACCCGCGCTGGGCGAAGAAGGATTGGCGGATTTCGGCGCTCTTCCGGTAGGCAGCACGAAGGCAAAGGCGGAGGGCGTAATCAACGCTTATCCCATCGCTGATTTCTATCTGACGAACCCGATTGCACGTGCCAGCCAGACCATGCAGCACTGCTCGGCTGAGCTGCTCCATAGCGGCGTACTGGCGGAGGCTGCGGAATGACGGATTTCTTCCAATCCCTTGGTATGAATTACGAGTGGGCATGGGGCGTTGCGACGCTTGCGGGCATATTGCTCATCGCATTGCCGCTCATGCTGGCCGTCGCGATGATCATCTACGTCGACCGCAAGGTTTGGGCCGCCATCAATCTGCGGCGCGGACCGAATGTGGTGGGACCATTCGGCCTACTGCAAAGCTTCGCGGACGGTTTGAAGGTCTTCCTGCAAGAGACCATTATCCCGAGCGCTGCAAACAAAGGCATCTTCATCCTTGCGCCGATCGTGACATTTACGGTCGCGCTTATCGCGTGGGCGGTTATCCCGTTCGACTACGGCGTTGTGCTCGCCGATATCAACGTCGGCCTGCTCTACATCTTCGCGGTCAGTTCGCTGTCGGTCTACGGCATCATCATGGCGGGGTGGGCGTCCAACTCGAAATACCCGTTCTTTTCCGCAATGCGCGCATCGGCGCAAATGATCAGCTACGAAGTCTCCATCGGCTTCATCATGGTCGGCGTCATTCTGTATGCGGGCAGCTTCAATCTGACCGAGATAGTTCTGGCGCAGCAAGGACACGGATTTCGGCATTGTAAACGGCTACTTCTTCAACATCCTGCTTTTCCCGATCTTCGTCATGTTCTTCATTTCGGCTTTGGCTGAAACCCAGCGCGTGCCGTTCGATCTGACCGAGGCGGAGAGCGAGCTGGTCGCAGGCTATCAGACCGAATATTCGTCCATGAGCTTCGCGCTCTTCTGGCTCGGCGAATACGCCAACATCCTGCTGATGTGCGCACTAATGACGATCCTGTTCTTCGGAGGCTGGCTGCCGCCGCTCGACATCGATCTGATCCCGTGGTTCGATATCCCGGGCATCGTCTGGTTCTTCGGCAAGATGTTCATGTTCTTCTTCATGTTCAGCTGGGTCATGGCGACCGTGCCGCGTTATAGATACGACCAGTTGATGCGGTTGGGCTGGAAGGTCTTCTTGCCGCTGAGCCTGTTCTTCGTCGTTCTCATTTCCGGCTGGCTGATGGCCACCGGTCACTTTGGAGCCGCCACATGAGCGTCGCTCACTTCATCAAGTCGTTCACCCTTTGGGAAATCGTGAAGGCGCATGCCCTCACGCTGAAGTACTTCTTCAAGCCCAAGGTGACGATCAACTACCCGTTCGAGAAGAACCCGCTTAGCCCGCGATTCCGCGGCGAACATGCATTGCGGCGCTATCCGAACGGTGAAGAACGCTGCATTGCTTGCAAGCTGTGCGAGGCAGTCTGCCCGGCGCAGGCCATTACCATCGAGAGCGAACCGCGCGAAGACGGCAGCCGCCGTACCACGCGCTATGACATCGACATGACCAAGTGCATTTACTGCGGCTTCTGTCAGGAAGCGTGCCCGGTAGATGCAGTGGTCGAGGGTCCGAACTTCGAATATGCGACCGAAACGCGCGAGGAACTGCTTTACGACAAGGCCAAATTGCTCGCCAACGGGGACAAGTGGGAGCGCGCGATCGCCGCAAACCTTGAAGCCGACGCGCCCTATCGCTAACCGCGCCGCAAGCTAACCGGGGCACCATGATCCAGACCTTCGCCTTTTACATGTTCGCGATCATCGTGATTGCCGCCGCCGTGATGGTCATCACGTCGCGCAATCCGGTGCATTCGGTGCTGTGGCTGATCCTCGCCTTCTTCAACGCGGCGGGCCTGATGGTGCTGGTGGGCGCGGAATTCATCGCGATGCTGCTGGTGATCGTGTACGTCGGCGCAGTCGCCGTGCTGTTCCTGTTCGTCGTCATGATGCTGGACATCGATGTCGCCGCGATGCGGGCAGGCTTCATTAAAAACTTCCCGCTCGGGATTGTGATCGCGCTCATTCTGCTGGCAGAACTGGTACTCGGCATCGGGGCTTACCGCGTGGGTGCGCTAGACCTCGGCACTGCTCCGACCGCCGCGCTGCCTGAGACGGTAGACAGCAACACCGCCGCGATCGGCGCGCTGCTCTACACTCGCTACATCTTCCTGTTCGAAATCGCCGGCATCATCCTGCTCGTTGCCATGATCGGCGCCATCGTGCTGACCCATCGACCCTCCAAATCGAAGCGCGGACAGCAGGACATCGGCAAGCAGGTCCGCAGGAACCCGAACGAGGCGACGGTGATGAAGCAGCCGACTGTGGGCGAGGGGGTCGAGCTATGATCGGCATCGAACACTATCTGATCGTCAGCGCGATCCTGTTTGTGCTCGGCGTGCTGGGTATTTTTCTCAACCGGAAGAACATCATCGTCATCCTGATGGCGATCGAGCTCATCCTGTTGTCGGTGAACCTGAACCTCGTCGCCTTCAGCGCTTTTCTGAACGATCTTGTCGGACAGGTGTTTGCCATGTTCGTGCTGACAGTCGCTGCGGCAGAAGCAGCCATCGGACTGGCAATTCTCATGATCTACTTCCGTGGCCGCGGCACGATTGCGGTCGACGATGCCAACCAGATGAAAGGATAAGAGGACCATGCAGACCTCCATCCTGCTCATCGTCTTCCTGCCGCTGCTCGCAGCAATCGTCGCCGGTCTCACCAACAAGAGCGCGCCGAGCGTATTCGCGAAGTCGATAACGACCGGCGCGCTGTTCATCAGTGCAATCCTGAGCTGGCCGATCTTCCTCGGCTTCGTAAACGGAACTGCGGAAGCGACCGTCGTTCCGGTCATGACGTGGGTGCAATCGGGCGACCTGACCTTCGACTGGGCCCTGCGCGTGGACACGCTGACCGCGGTCATGCTCGTGGTCATCAACACGGTGTCCGCGCTCGTCCATCTGTATAGCTGGGGCTATATGGACGAAGACCCGGATCAGCCACGCTTCTTCGCCTATCTGTCGCTCTTCACCTTCGCCATGCTGATGCTGGTGACTGCCAACAATTTGGTCCAGATGTTCTTCGGCTGGGAAGGCGTCGGACTGGCAAGCTATCTGCTCATCGGGTTCTGGTTCAAGAAGCCATCTGCCAATGCCGCAGCCATCAAGGCCTTCGTGGTGAACCGCGTCGGCGATCTCGGCTTCATGCTCGGCATTTTCGGCACGTTCTGGGTGTTCGGGACCGTTTCGATCCCCGAAATTCTCGAGCGGGCGCCGCAAATGAGCGGCGCGACGATCGGCTTCCTGGGCATGCGCGTCTACACGATGGACGTTCTGTGCATCCTTTTGTTCATCGGTGCGATGGGCAAGTCGGCACAGCTCGGCCTGCACACCTGGCTACCTGACGCCATGGAAGGTCCGACGCCGGTGTCCGCGCTTATCCATGCGGCAACGATGGTTACCGCGGGCGTATTCATGGTCTGCCGCCTGTCGCCTATGTTCGAGACAGCGCCGGTCGCGCTCGGCATCGTAACATTCATCGGCGCCGCCACCTGCATTTTCGCCGCGACGGTCGGCACGACGCAGTGGGACATCAAGCGCGTCATCGCCTATTCGACCTGTTCGCAGCTCGGTTACATGTTCTTCGCGGCAGGCGTGGGCGCCTATGGCGCGGCTATGTTCCACCTGTTTACGCACGCCTTCTTCAAGGCGCTGCTTTTCCTTGGTGCAGGCTCGGTCATCCACGCCATGCACCACGAGCAGGACATGCGGTATTACGGTGCCTTGCGTAAGGAGATACCGCTGACCTTCTGGGCGATGATGGCGGGCACACTCGCGATCACCGGGGTCGGTGTGCTGTACGTCTTCGGCTTTGCTGGGTTCTATTCGAAGGACGCCATTCTGGAAGCCGCCTTCGCGCGGGGCACGGAACTTGGCAATTTCGCCTTCTGGATGGGCGCATTGGCCGCGCTGCTGACCAGCTTTTACAGCTGGCGGCTCATGTTCCTGACCTTCTGGGGAAAGCCGCGCTGGGCCGATAGCGAGCATATCCAGCACGCTGTCCACGACGGACACGACGAACCGGACGAGCATAATCATGCGCATCAGGAAGACGCAGGCGATGATGTGACCCACGCGGTCCCGTCACCGAATTACAATGCCGGAACGGGTGGTTACCATCCCCACGAAAGCCCGATTTCGATGTTGATCCCACTCGGCATCCTGTCGCTTGGTGCTGTCTTTGCTGGCTTCGTCTTCAAGGACGCCTTCATCGACGGGTCGTCCGGCGCGACTGAACGGCGCTTTCTGGGCAGGCTCGATCTACTTCAACGAAGATCTGATCCACCGCCTGCACGCTGTCCCCTATTGGGTGAAGCTGACCGCCACCTTCGTCATGCTACTAGGACTGTTGGCCGCATGGATGGCCTACATCCGCGACACGTCGATCCCCGGCAAGGCAGCGGAGCAGCTCGGCCCGATCTACAGGTTCTTCTTCAACAAGTGGTACTTCGACGAGTTGTACCACTACCTCTTCGTCGTGCCTGTCTTTCTGGCTGGGCCGCCAATTCTGGAAGCTCGGCGATGTCGGTACGATCGACCGGTTCGGTCCGAATGGTGTCGCATGGGTCGTCGAGAAGGGCGCTGTCGGAGCCAAGCGGTTCCAAAGCGGCTATGTCTATAATTACGCGCTGGTCATGCTGCTTGGCCTGGTCGCCATCGTCACCTGGGTGCTGTTCTGATGGAATTTCCCATCCTCTCGACGATGCTGGCGGTGCCGATGGCGGGCGCAATCGCGTGCCTGTTCCTGTCGGCATCTGTTGCGCGCATGACCGCGCTGTTCACGACGCTGGCAACCCTCGCGCTCGGCATCCTGCTCTGGCTCAATTACGATATCGGCGGCGCGCAGTGGCAGTTTACCGAGCGCGCCGAGCTGTTCGCAGGCTTCAGCTACGCTCTGGGTATCGACGGCATCGCGCTGATGCTCATCATGCTCAGCGTCTTCCTCATGCCGATCTGCATCCTTGCAAGCTGGGACGCGATCACGAAGCGCGTGGGCGAGTACATGGCAGCCTTCCTGCTGATGGAAGTGCTGATGATCGGCGTTTTCGCAGCGCAGGATATCTTCCTGTTCTACATCTTCTTCGAGGCAGGGCTCATCCCGATGTACCTCATCATCGGCGTGTGGGGCGGGGACAACCGCATCTACGCGAGCTACAAGTTCTTCCTCTACACCCTGCTCGGATCGGTCCTGATGCTGATCGCCATGCTGTGGATGGTGAACGAAGCCGGCACCACAAGCATACCCGATCTGATGCGTTACGACTTCCCGACCGGAGCGCAGCTGTGGCTCTGGCTCGCCTTTTTCGCCAGCTTTGCGGTGAAGATGCCCATGTGGCCGGTGCATACCTGGTTGCCCGATGCGCACGTTCAGGCACCGACGGCAGGTTCGGTCATCCTTGCAGGCGTCTTGCTGAAGCTTGGCGGCTACGGCTTCATCCGTTTCAGCCTGCCGATGTTCCCCGATGCGAGTGCGGACCTGTCTTGGCTGGTCTTCGCGCTGTCGATGGTGGCGGTCATCTACACCTCGCTCGTCGCACTAGTGCAATCGGACATGAAGAAGCTCATCGCCTATTCGTCCGTCGCGCATATGGCGATTGTGACGGTGGGTCTGTTCGCCTTCAACGTGCAGGGTCTGGAAGGCGCGATGATGGTCATGCTCGGTCATGGCTTGGTGTCGGGCGCGCTGTTTCTGTGCGTCGGCGTCATCTACGACCGCCTGCATACTCGCGAGATCGCGCGGTATGGCGGGCTGAGCAACAACATGCCGAAATACGCGGTGTTCTTCCTGCTGTTCACAATGGCCAGCATCGGCTTGCCGGGCACGAGCAACTTCGTCGGCGAGTTCCTCGCACTGGCCGGTATCTACGAAGTGTCGACCTTCGTTACGCTGGTCTGCACTACCGGCATCATCCTCGGCGCTGCCTACATGTTGTATCTGTATCGCCGCGTGGCTTTCGGTCCGCAGACCAACCCGGATGCAGCCGCCATGCCCGATCTCAACGCCCGCGAATGGGCCATGCTTGCCCCGATCGCAGCCGCCGTGCTGTGGATGGGCGTCTATCCGGAAAGCTTCCTAGCCCCCATGCGTCAGGACATCGCTGCACTTGAAACCCGTCTGGCGAGCGTTGCGCCGCGCTACGACAGCGCGCTCGACGTAAACGAGCCGCGCGGTCAGTCCGCTAATTATGTCGAATATAGCGGCGACGAGGAGGGGGCGCACTGATGGACTACGCTACCTCTTTCTACCTGACCGGCGCGGAAATTGGTCTGAGCGTTGCAGGCCTCGTCCTGCTGCTCGCGACTGCATGGCTGGGCAAGACGGCTGCGCGCGGCATCACCATTGCCGCAGTGGCGGCCTTGTTCGGCGCGCTGATCTTCACAGCCTCTCTGTTCGGACGTGGCGAAGTCGATGCCTTTGGCGCGCTACTGGAGACAGACAGCTTCGCGGTTCTGGCAAAATGCCTGATCTATCTTGCCACGATCGCGGTGCTTATCGTCGCGAGACCTTTCTTCGAGGCACGTGGCCAGTATCGCGGCGAATTCCCGGTGCTGGTGGTTTTCAATGCGGTCGGCATGGGCATCATGGTGTCGGCTACCGACCTGATGACACTATACATCGGCCTCGAACTGTCGAGCCTTGCATCCTATGTCCTCGCCAGCTTCGCGAGGGGTGACGACAAGTCGAGCGAAGCAGGGCTTAAGTACTTCGTTCTCGGCGGTCTGGCTTCGGGTATTCTGCTGTACGGCATCAGCCTTGTTTACGGCTTTTCCGGCACCACGACCTTCGATGGCATCCGCGCGGCATTCGCGCTCGACTTTTCGACGGGCGCGATCTTCGGTGTCGTGTTCGTGCTGGCCGGCATGGCGTTCAAGATCGCCGCCGTGCCTTTCCACATGTGGACACCGGACGTTTACGAAGGCGCACCCACACCCGTTACCGCATTCTTCGCGAGTGCCCCGAAGGTCGCGGCGGTCGCAATGCTCGTCCGCATTGCCGTGGGACCTTTCGGCGAGCAGGTGGTGGCCTGGCAGCAAATCGTCATCTTCGCCGCGCTAGCATCCATCGTAGTCGGCGCGCTTGGGGCAATCGGCCAGCAGAACCTCAAGCGTCTGCTTGCGTATTCCTCGATCAACAATGTCGGCTTCGTCCTGATCGGTTTGGCCGCTGCGACGCCGCAGGGCGTCTCCGCAGTCATGGTCTATCTGGCGATCTACGTCTTCATGACTATCGGAAGCTTCGTGGCGCTGCTTATGCTGCGCGATGCGCAGGGCGCTCCGCTGGCAACCTTCGACGACATTTCGGGCCTCGCGACCACCAGCCCGGCGCTTGCCTGGTGCTTGCTTGCGCTGATGTTCAGCCTTGCCGGCATTCCTCCGCTGTTCGGCTTCTGGGGCAAGTTCGTGGTGTTCCAGGCGGCAGTTTCAGCCGACATGATCATCCTCGCAGCTATCGGCATCGCGGCCAGCGTCATCGGCGCATTCTATTACATCAAGTTCATCAAGGTGATGTTCTTCGACGAGCCGCGCGGGCCTGCTCCTGCAGCAGCGCCGATGCAGCATTGGGTGGTGCTCGCGCTTTGCGTGCTCGTTATCTCGCCGCTCGGCTATTTCCTCACGCCTTGGCTCGGCTCTCTCGCCGACACAGCCGCGTCGAGCGTCTTCGCGCCCGCTTGATAAGCTACGTTCCGCAAACCGGCAGCACCAATGCCGACCTGCTATCCCGCTTGCGCGCAGGAGAGCAGATTCCCGAAGGCGAGTGGCTTGTCGCGGATCGCCAGACCGCGGGGCGAGGGCGGCAGGGTCGCAACTGGTCCGATGGTTCAGGCAATTTCATGGGTTCGACGGTCCTGCGACCGGCAGCCAGCGATCCCGCCGCGCATACGCTCGCGCTGAGCCTTGGGTTGGCCTTACATCAAACCGTCAAATCGGCACTGAACGATACAGCCACAACCCTCACGCTCAAGTGGCCGAACGACCTGCTCGTGGGCAAGGCGAAAGTCGCCGGCATCCTGCTCGAGAGAGAAGGGGAGGCCATCGTCGCAGGAGTGGGTGTAAACCTTGCGTCCGCTCCTGTAATAGAAGGCAGGGAGACGGTCGCGCTGGCCGAGTTCGGCGGCGCACCCGATCGCGATGCTTTCGCCAGTCGTCTTGCAGCCCAGCTTGCCAGCGAATTGGCGCGATGGCGCTCAGAGGGGCTGGCCTCGACGATCGAACGATGGCTTGCCCGCGCGCATGGCATCGGCACGCCGCTGCGCGTCCATCCGCCCGGCGAGGAACCGATGAGCGGGGCGTTCGCTGGACTGACAGAGGAAGGCGCGCTTCGCCTGCGCCTCGATGGCGGCGCCGAGACAGTCGTTCATGCGGGGGATGTCATGCTGATTGGTGAAAGGGGCTAGACTATGCTGCTCGCAGCCGATGTGGGAAACACCAATGTCGTCTTCGCGCTGTTCGAGGGCACGGAGCTGAAGGCGCGCTGGCGTATTGCCACCGATCCGCGCCGGACCGGTGACGAATATGCCGTGTGGCTGATGAAGTTGCTCGAGATGGAGGGCTATTCGCGCGAGGCCATCGACGCCATCATTGTCGGTTCGGTGGTGCCGCGATCGATCCACAATCTCACGGTCCTGTCGCAAAAGTATTTCGGAATAGAGCCGATGATTGCTGGGCATGGCGGCGCGGAATGGGGCTTCGAGCTCGACATCGAACAGCCGCAGCTCGCTCGGTGCCGACCGCGCCTTGAACGCACTGGCCGCGCACGCCCGCTACGATGGCGACCTGATCGTCATCGATTTCGGTACCGCGACCACGTTCGATGCGGTAGACTTCAACGGCACCTACAAGGGCGGCATCATCGCTCCGGGTATCAATCTTTCCCTCGATGCACTGGTCGGGAATACGGCAAAACTTCCGCGCATCGCAATCGAGAAACCGGACGACGACAGCGTCATCGGCCGCAACACCGAAGAGCAGATGCTGATCGGCGTATTCTGGGGCTATGTCGCCATGATCGAAGGTCTGATCGAGCGTATGAAGCGAGAGATCGCACGGCCCTGTAAAGTCATAGCCACAGGCGGCCTCGCGCTGCTGTTCGACGAACACACAGACTTGTTCGACGCGGTCGATAGCGATCTGACGCTCGACGGTCTCGCCATTCTTGCCCAGAGGGCCAAAGCTTGAAGAAGAACTACCAACCCGAAGACGAACTGCTTTTCCTGGCCCTTGGCGGGTCGGGAGAGATCGGGATGAACGTCAACCTGTATGGGTGCCAGGGGCGCTGGCTGATGGTCGATCTCGGGATGACCTTCTCAGGCGGACAATATCCCGGCGTGGACCTCGTTTTCGCCGACCTCGAATTCATCGAGGAACGCGCGAAAGATCTCGAGGCCATTGTCCTCACCCATGCCCACGAAGATCACATCGGTGCGGTGCCCTACTTTGCCGCAGACCTCGGCGTCCCGATATATGCAACGCCGTTCACCGCCGACCTTGTGCGCCGCAAGCTGTCGGAGGCCGATCTGTTGGACCAGGTGGACGTCATCGTCATCGAGGACGACCACGGCAGCTTCGACATCGGACCCTTCGGCATCAACTATCTGCCGCTCGCTCACTCGATCGCGGAGGGCAATGCGCTGCTTATCGAAACGCCGCATGGTCGCGTATTCCATACCGGCGACTGGAAGCTGGACGAAGACCCGATCATCGGTGAACCGACGACGGAAGAAGAGCTTACCGAGATAGGCGATGAGGGCGTGCTCGCGCTCGTCTGCGACAGCACGAATGTTTTCAATCCGTCGCCCAGCGGCTCGGAAGGCGCTGTCTACAAGGGCCTGCTCGAAGAAGCCCAGCGGCACATCGGCAAGCGCATTCTCGTCACGACCTTCGCCAGCAATGTCGCCCGGCTGCATACGCTCGGCGAGGTCGCGCGTGAAACCGGGCCGTCAGATCTGCGTGGCAGGCCGCTCATTGGACCGCATCATCGCGGTGGCGCAGGATAACGGCTATCTCGAAGACTTTCCCGAACCGGTCGATTTCGACACGGCCATGTCTTTGCCCCGCGGCGACATCATGATCATCGCCACCGGAGGACAGGGCGAGCCGCGTGCGGCGCTGGCCCGCATCGCCGAGGGCAATCATCCGCTCGAGCTGGTAACGGGCGATGTCGTCCTGTTCTCCAGTCGACAGATTCCGGGCAACGAGATCGCTATCGGTGCAGTGCAGAACAAGCTTGCGACGATGGGCGTGGTGATGGTCAGCGACCGTCAATCCATGATCCATGTTTCCGGCCACCCTGGGCGCCCTGAGCTGGAAGCACTCTATGGCTGGCTGAGGCCGGACGTGCTGGTGCCGGTCCATGGCGAAATGCGGCACATGCAAGAGCAGGCGCGGCTTGGCAAAGCGAACGGCATCCCCGATGCTGTCGTTCAGCAGAATGGCGACATCGTGCGGTTGGCGCCAGGCGCGCCAGGTGTGATCGCGCAAGTTCGGGCAGGGCGGCTTGTCTTGGACGGCGACATCATCGCTCCGGCAGATGGCGACAGCATCGTCATGCGCCGCCGCATCATGCAGGAAGGCGTGATCATCGTCGCACTCGACGACAAGCTTAACCCGATCATCGACAGTCTCGGCCTTCCGCTCGACGAAGATTACGACGACTTCGTACGCGAAGCGGTCGCGGACATCGGTAAAGCCATCGGGCGCCTGAAAGGTCGCGACGCGCGCTCACGCGCTTCCGTGCATGAAGCCGCTCGTCTCGCTGCACGGCGCGCGGCACAGCGCTGGTCCGGCAAACGACCACAAGTGCGCGTCATCCTGCCCGACGAATGGCTTGGACTGAGCGACATGTCGCTGCCGATGGAGTGGACCTCGATCCTGGCGATCTACGTGCTTTTCTGGGTCATGTGCGCCTTCGTCGCATTACCCTTCGGCATCCGTACGCCCGACGAGACCGGCGACGCCAAAATCGCAGGACAAGCGGATAGCGCGCCGGTCAACTTCGCCCCCGGCCTCGTCGCCAAGCGGGCGACCATCCTCGCCGTTATCGCTACGACTTTGTATGTTCTGAATTATGCTTATGGTTGGATCGAGGCCGAGGACCTGATCCTTTGGGGTCCGACCACGCCCTAGATTTGCGTCATTGACGCAGCCGTTCGAGCGCCTGAGCCAGGACGACGTAAAGCTTACCCATATCGCTCGACAGCATGGTCACGCTCACGGCGTTGCCATCTCGCGTGGACAGGAGCGTGCGCAGCATCGCCTCGAAGTCGTGGATGTAGCGATTGACGTGTTCGCGGAAGTCGACATCGTGATCGTACAATTCCGCAATCTCTCGCGCTTCCGAGTTATCAAGCAGTCGAACCGCGCGGCGCGTGAAGATCCCTCGATCCCCGCGCAAATAGCTGGTCCAGGCCGTATCGGTGACGTCGCTCGACAGGGCCTTCGCGATGTCGATGGAAGTCGAGTTCAGGCTCTCAGTGATGAGCGCGACACGCCGCGCGAAGTCACCGTCGATCGTGTCCGTCGCCTTGTCGCGTGCATGTTCGATGCGCGACTCCAGATTGATGGTCAGTTCGTTCAGGCGACCCAATTGATCGCGTAGCGATTGCGTCATCTCGCGCGCAGCCTCGTTCGACCTCTCCCGCGCTTCGTCGAGTTGGGCCAGCGCATCGCCGGTCTTGTCCGTCAAAGCCTTGTCGATTTGTGCCGCGCTTTCCGACCCGATGCGTTCGGCAAGCGCTAAAATGCGGTCGGCCTGATCACCCTCGATGGCCGCGAGGGCCGTGCGAGCCCGGTCTTCGAGCACCGAGACCGCGTCGGCGAGTTCGCCCTGCACACGCTGCGCCAGTGCTTCATTGTCTTTCGACAAGGCGGCGATACCGGCACGTAGTTGCTCGACGCTTTCCAGTTGCCGCGCGGCATGACCGTCGGCGTCCTGCTGGAATGCGTCGAAGCCGGTCATTGCCGACTGCGTCCGCGCCTCGACATCGTTCAGTCGGGCAGCGAGCTTTTCGCCCGCTGAACCGGCCTGGTCGAGCAGGCCGTGAATATCGATCGCCCGCTGTTCGATGTCCGCAAGCCGAGCTTCCGATGCCTGCATGGAAGCGGGGAGGACGTCGCTGCTTTGTTTCGCGCTTGCCTGTATGAGTTCGAGCAGTCGAACACTGGCGTCGGTCAAGCGCGCAATCTCCTGATCTGTGCCGGTCAATGCCTCGCGGCTTTCCCGCAGTTGCGCACTAAGCGCATCGATGCCGCCGGTCAGCGACTCGCGCGCTTCGTGCCCTTGTGCGGCAACGGCGCCGAAGACATCCGACAAGGCCCCGATGCGCTGCCCAAGCTCTTCTCCCTCGGTCGCCATGGAAGTCAACTGTTCGCGCTGCATGGCCCGTCGTTCGCCGATCGCAACGTCCAGTTCGGCCATCCTCATCTCGAGCGCAGCAGAAGCCTCGTCCTGCGCAGCCGACAAAGCTGCCGCGCGGCGGTTCATGTCTTCTTCGAACAGGCGATGGCGCTCGGTAATACGCGCGTCGATCCCTTCCGCTTCGGCCATCAACGCGTGCAGCTTGGCATTGGCAGTATCGAGCGCGGCGTTATCGAGCTCTTGGACTTCCGCCACTGCCGTAGTGAGCCGCTCTTGCAGGCTGTCGATCTGTCCGCGCCAGGCATCGACAGCAGCAGCTTCACTGTCGCGAAGTCGTCTGACCGACTTCGCCAGCTTCCGATCGCAATGCATGGATGCGCGAGCGCAGGTCCGAAAGCGCCTGCGCCTCTTCCTCGCCCGCCTGCTGATGCACATTTGCCAGTTCGCTTCGCAGTGCAAGGCTCCGAGCCTGGAGTGCCGCGAGCGCCTCGATTTCGTGCTTTTGCAGATCCTCACGGATGATGTTGCTGCCTTCTGCAAGAGCGGAGAAGCGTTCTGCTGTTATAGACTGCAACTCGTCGGCTTGACCGGTGAAAGCTGCGATTGCCTCGTCGACTCTCGACCGCAGAGACGCGACTTGACGCTCGCTGGCTTCGCCGAACTGATTGAGACGCTCGAACCCTGCGATCAGGCCACTAAGCTGGCTTTGCGCCGTCCGACCGGCACCACCGATCTGGTTGGAAACATCCTTTGCGGAATTGGCAATCACTGGCAGATTGTCGCGCAGCTTCTCCATGTTATCGAGCGCGCTGGTGCTGGTCAGCGCGATGGTTTCAACCTGGCGACCGTTGTCGTGGACCAGGGATTGCAGGCGATCTGCGTGTTCCGAAATGCGTTCCGATGCGCTGCGCCCCAGATACTCAAGATCGCGGGCTTGGCTGCCGAGAAATTCCCGAGCCAGACTGAGTTCACGATTGACGGTGACCAGGCGTCTTTCGAGCATTTCGGATTCTTCGGACAATGTCCGAGCGATCTGTCCGTACCGCACCGCCTCGCGGGTCGAGGTCCGGTTGAACAGAATCAAGAGGGCGACGACCAACAGGACAGGCACTGCCCAATCCACGATCAGGCGAACAATCTGTTGCGTATCTGGTCCGCTGAGGACGGCCGAGCTGTTGGCTAGGCCGAAGAAGACGGACCAGGCGATGATCTTGAGCACAGCGAGAGAAGGTGCAACCCAGGTTCGATTGCTTGACTGAGCTTCGTCCTCATACCAATCGTCGCCGCCTGCTTCGTCGCCGAAGTGATCGACTTGCTCGGGCGGCTGTGACAGGTCATGACCCGCCTCCAGCTTTTGTTCTTCGACAACGGCGATATGAGATTTGTTGGCCATTGCACCATCATATCACATAGCTAGGCTTCTCAAACTGCTATTAACCATTCAAACGTCGCAATTCCTGCAATGCTCGTCCGTTTGGCCTAGCGATGTACAAAGGGTCGTTGGTTGGAGAGCAATAAAGAGAAGGAGGGGAAGGTTTGCGCATCGCGCTATTGTCGGCGAAATCTGACGGCGTGGAAGAAGGGGCGGCGCACCCGGCTTTCACAAAGTTTGCTGGTGCAACCGTCATAGAGCACCAGATCGACACCGCGGTTGCGATGGAATGCGATGCGGTTTTCTGTATCGTCGATCAGACTTCGCCTACTCTGGAGCGCGTGCGGCAGAGTGCCGAACAATCGGCAGTGCCCTTCCGAAAGCTCGTTCGACCTGAACAGTTGGTCGAGGCTGTCAGTCGCGATGACGAAGTTCTTCTGATTGCGCGGGGCGTCTTGCCGGACAAGTCGGCTGTTTTAGCGCATCTCGGCAATGAGCCGTCGATTGCAGGGTTCGCATCCTCGACGCCGCTAAGTCCCGCATTCGAACGATTGAGCCGCGATGTGCAGTGGGCAGGTGTTGCGACCATCACCGGCGCAGACATCGAAGCTCTCAGCGAATTCCCCGAAGACATCGACATACATTCGACGTTGGTGCGGATCGCCTTGCAAAATGGCGCAAATCTTGTTCGCCTACCGCCGGACCTTGTCGATAACGCGCGCTGGCATTGGGCAGCCGACCGCAACGCCCTGAAAGAGCGGGAAGCAGCGTTGGTCGAGGCCGAACGACGGACGATCTCGTTTCGTGCGCCAGGACTAGCCATAGCTGAGCGTATTGCCGCGAAGCTGGCGCGAGACCTCTTGGGGCGACCGGTACATATATTCGCTTCGCTAACGGTGATGATCTGCCTTGTTGGCGCACTCTTTTGTGCATGGGTGGACATGCCGTTTGTCGGCTTTCTACTGGTGTGTCTTGCTGCATTGGCGGGGGAAGTGGCAGCATTGAGCCAACGCGTTGATCGAAAGGTGCCGAGGCTATCGTCGAACACACCCGACGAGTTCACGCGGACAGCCTTGATGGACGGCGTCCTGGTTTTGCTTTTGGCAGCAGCTTCGCCATTTGAAGGATTGGCCCGCTGGTTCGTGCCTGTTGTCTTGATCGGACTATTGAGGCTGGGATCGCAACACGCGAGTGACGCTTGGCGTGACACCTATCAGGACAGGATCTTGCTCAGTTCGATTCTTGGCCTGCGCGGCCATCATGAATTGGTCTCACCATGCAGCCATGTTGGTGTCCCTGATGGCCTTGGCCAGCCGCTTTTTTCCCCAGTTCCGAAAAGGCTAACGGCCACTTAACCGTGTCATGGTAATAGTGTTCAGATGAAGTCGGAGTTGGCCAGCAACGTAGACGCGAAGCCACCAGCTGCGGACTGGGCGGTAGAACTGTCACGTCAGGACGCGATCCTTGGCCGTGCAGCGCCGGTAATGTCTCATCTTCTGACCTCGGGCGAGCAGACCATTCTGAGCGACGAGATTGTCGCAAGAACGCGGGGGATGCTCGTCGGTCTCGCGCAGCAGGTTCTTGGTAGGGAGGACGCTTATCTGAAGCCAGAGGATCTTGCGCGATACCGCGACCTGTTTGTAGCGCAGTTATGCGAGTCCCGAAGCATCGTAGAATACTGTCACGCACTTGCCGCCGAGTGGCAGGTCATCAAGAGCCTGCAGAGCGATCATTCGCTCGATCCCGTCCTTCCGCCATTATTCCAGCAGATCATTGCCTCCTCGGACTCGACGCTAGCGGGTGTGGGAATGCAGCTGCTGACAGCGCAATCGCGTTTTGTCAGGCAACAACAGCGGATGGCTGTGTCCTTGGATGATCTGCCACCCTCATTGCTCGATCGATTGCTCAAGCTTGGACGGAATGTGGACACTGGCCAAAATGTCGAAGCTTATGCAAGGCTGGAGCGCGCAATTCGCGAGAAGTATGACGAAAGCCTCAGCCGCCCCGCCTTGCTGCTTCGAGCGCTGAGGATGATGCCGGACAGCTTGCGCGATGCTGCATTCGCCCCGCTCGATTCAGGTCTGTCGTTGTTTCTGACAAACCTTGCGGTTACGAGCGGACAAGACCGGGAGGCAATGACACTTTCTCTGGCTAATCGACATGAAGCTGCGTATCGCACTGTCTCTTCGCGCAGCAGGCTGTGACGCAAACGACATCGACAAGACTTTGAGCCTATTGAACATTCCGGTTGCGGGCTTTTTCTGGGAAGACCTAACCGTTGAAACAGCACAAAGCGTACTTGCCGATGCAAATCATGCGATCGGGTCTTCGTGATGTCTGCTGAAATGTCGACAGTGTATGGGCGATTGGATGACCGCAACCGACTGGTCGAAGCGGACGACGCACTCTTAGAGCTGCATCGCTCCTGCGGCGGCACACCTGGTCAGACGTTGGCTGTACCCGAACTGCTCGCGCTTGTGAATGAAGCGCGTGATACCGGTCTGACCTTATCCCGACAGTTTCGTGCGGTCACGATCGCAACACACGATCTCTGCATGGGCTAAGCTTGTTCCCCAAGAAGGGGGTGCATCCGGCTGCAACATCGCGATTTCCGACTGGCAAGTAGAAGGTCACACTGCGGGACTTGCTGCTGCCGGGAAGAGGTATTCTGCCGAGATCGGTCGCGAGTTGGCCGATTGTACCGTCAGGGCCGATGAGGACGGGCGCATACTGTCGATAGATACCGACGCCCCTGACTTGCAGCATGCAGTTTCCCAATTTCGAGACGGGAAGATGGCCTCGTGGTCCGACTTCGCCACGGCAAACAAGGGCTCGGCAGAAGCATCCGACGGGACCGACACATTATATCGCCTTTCGGGGTCAAGTCGCACTTGGTCTGCAAGCATGGACGATGGTGTCGGAATGACAGTCTTTCTCGAGGCAAATGAGCCATTGGGCCTTCCATTGGCTACCGAAACCGTAGCTCCATCGCTCGGCCGCGATTTGACACCAGTGCTACGGCAGCCAGTCAATCGCATCATCGCGAATGCCGAAACCATCCGCACCCGGTTGGCTGGACCGCTGAAGGATGAGTACAGCGATTACGCTGGTCGACATTGCTAGTGCCGGACAACATCTGCTTGCCTTGATCGACGACCTTGCCGACTTGGAAGTCGTCGAGGACGAAAACTTCAGTACGGCACCCGACCAGATCGACCTGGCAGATGTCGCGCGGCGGGCGTGCGGCATCCTGGGCGTTCGTGCTGCCGAACGACAGATAGCCCTCGAAGCTCCAGCAGAAGGCGAAGCGCTTTACGCGACCGCTGAATTCCGCAGGGTTCTGCAGGTGCTGCTCAATCTTATCGGCAATGCCATCCGATATTCGCCGGAGGGCAGCCGTGTCTGGATAAGGCTGACGCTGGAGGGTGAGCGGGCGGGCATTACCGTCGCAGATCAAGGGCATGGACTCGATGCCGGTCAGCAAGCGAAGGTCTTCGAGAAATTCGAACGTCTTGGACGAGGCGACGATGGCGGGTCGGGGCTGGGCTTGTATATCTCGCGCCGGATCGCACGGGCGATGGGCGGCGACCTGACAGTGGAAAGTGCGCCGGGCCAGGGCGCCCGCTTTACGCTCAGCGTTCCCGCACGCTCGGCCAGCACCTAGCGAAATGTCCCTTAAGGTTTGCGATCAGCCCACCTGAAGAGGCCGATGCCTGCGACAAAGGAAACCGCCCCGATCAGCGCCCAGCGCGTTTCGGCCAGCATGAAACTGTCCGCAGGCCATGTGACGATGCCGAGACCTTGAAGCGTCCAAAGTCCACCCGACAGCGCGAGCGCCAATCCGATGCACTTCAGCGCAAAAGACACATCAGCGCTCGGAGATGGGCACGTAGTTTCGCTCGGTCGGGCCGGTGTAAAGCTGCCTCGGACGTCCAATGACCTGTCCCGGATCGGAAATCATTTCATTCCACTGCGCGACCCATCCCACCGTGCGGGCAAGAGCGAACAATGCCGTGAACATCGTTGTCGGGAAACCGATCGAATTCAGGATGATGCCCGAATAGAAATCGACATTGGGGAAGAGCTTCTTCTCCTTGAAGTAGTCGTCATTCAAGGCAATTTCTTCAAGCTGTAGCGCAGTTTCGAAGACCGGGTCGTTGACGTTCAGCGCCTCGAACACTTCACGCAGCGTCTGCTGCATCACCGTCGCGCGCGGGTCGTAGTTCTTGTACACACGGTGGCCAAAGCCCATCAGGCGGAACGGGTCGCTCTTGTCCTTTGCACGTTCGATATAGTGCGGAATCCGGTCGGGCGAGCCGATTTCCTGCAGCATGTTGAGTGCGGCTTCGTTGGCGCCGCCATGTGCCGGGCCCCAGAGACAGGCAATGCCTGCCGCAATGCAGGCAAACGGGTTGGCGCCCGACGAACCTGCCAGACGGACCGTCGAAGTCGATGCGTTCTGCTCGTGATCCGCGTGCAGGATGAAGATGCGATCCATCGCCTTTTCGATTGCCGGATGGATCTCGTACTCTTCCGCCGGCACGCCAAAGGTCATGCGCAGGAAGTTGCCGGTATAGCTTAGATCGTTGCGCGGCTGCATGAACGGTTGGCCGATCGCATATTTGTAGGCCCACGCCGCTATCGTCGGCATTTTCGCGATCAGGCGATGGCTGCTGATCTTGCGATGCTCGGGATCGGAAATATCCGTGCTGTCATGATAGAATGCAGACAGCGCACCAACCACGCCGCACATGATGGCCATGGGATGCGCATCCCGGCGGAAGCCTTGGTAGAATTGACGCAGCTGATCATGCAGCATCGTGTGCCGCGTGATGGTGTAGTCGAAGTCGTCCAGCTCGGTCTGGTCCGGCAATTCGCCGTTCAGCAGGAGATAGGCGACCTCCATGAAGCTGGAATGCTCGGCCAGCTGCCCGATTGGGTAGCCGCGATGCAGCAGAACGCCTTCTTCGCCATCGATATAGGTCAGCGCGCTCTCGCAACTCGCAGTCGATTTGTAGCCGGGATCGTAAGTGAACTTGCCCGTGGATCCGTACAGCTTGCGAATATCGATGACGTCGGGGCCGACGCTGCCTTCGAGGACCGGGAAGTCCTGGCTCTGATTGTTGAGTTCGAGAGTTGCCTGCTTGTCGGCCACGCGGTGTTCTCCAGTCGGTTCCTATCGGTCTGCGGGCGCGGCCTGCGCGTCGATCCGCGCGAGGGACTCGTCCTTGCCCAGCAGGACCAGTACGTCGAAAATTCCGGGCGAGGTTGTGGTGCCCGTCAGCGCGGCCCGCATAGGCTGCGCCAGCTTGCCAAGGCCCAATTCAAGCTCCTCGGCATAGGCTTTCGTAGTGGCTTCGAGCGCCTCGCTTGTCCAGTCATTTTCCTGATGCAAGCGGCTCGAAAGCCCGCCAAGACGGGCGCGCGCCTCGTCGTCGAGAAGGGCGGCCGCCTTATCGGTCATGTTCAGCGGGCGCTGGGCAAAGAGAAATGCCGCGCCTTCAACCAGTTCGTCGACGTTCTTGGCACGCGGTTTGAGCGCTGGCATTGCCTGCTCCAGCAATGAAAGATCAACCGAGCCATCGACCTTGGTTGCGACCAATTGCGCCAAGCGAGCATCGTCCGCCTCGCGAATGTAATGGGCGTTCAGGTTCTGCAGCTTCTTGATGTCGAAGCGCGACGGGCTCTTGCCCACGCCGTCCAGGTCGAACAGCTCGATGGCTTCATCGCGCGTGATCTCCTCGCGGTCGCCATGGCCCCAGCCAAGCCGAAGAAGGTAGTTGAACAGCGCCTCCGGCAGGATACCTTCCTCGTCGCGATACGCCTCGACACCGATCGCGCCATGCCGCTTGGACATCTTCGCGCCGTCGGAACCGTGAATGAGCGGCACGTGCGCATAAACGGGATCGGGCCAGCCACCTTCGATTGCGTCCATTGCGCGGATGACCGGCAATTGGCGAAAAGCATTGTTCAGGTGATCGTCGCCGCGGATGATGTGCGTGACACCCATATCGTGGTCGTCGACCACAACCGCCAGCATATAGGTCGGCGTGCCGTCCGCGCGTAGCAGGACATAGTCGTCGATTTCCGCGTTCTGGACGGTCACTTCACCTTGGACCGCGTCCTGGATGACGGTCGCGCCCTCGGTCGGCACCTTCAACCGGATCACGAAGGGCGCGCCGTCCGGGGCTTCGGCTTCGTCCCGGTCGCGCCAGCGACGGTCGTAGCGCATCGGCTGCTTGTTGGCGCGCTGTTCGGCGCGCATCTTCTCGAGTTCTTCGGGTGTCGCGAAGCATTTGTAAGCGTGTCCGGCCTCCAGCAGCATGTGAGCCACCTCAGCATGCCGCTGAGCCCGGTCGGACTGGAACACGGGCGGCTCGTCGAAGGCGAGGCCAAGCCAATCGAGCCCGTCGATAATCTTGTCGATCGCTTCCTGAGTGCTGCGTTTGCGGTCCGTATCCTCGATGCGCAGCAGGCACTTCCCGCCATGGTGTCTGGCAAAGAGCCAGTTGAACAGCGCAGTGCGCGCGCCGCCGATGTGCAGGAAGCCGGTGGGCGAGGGGGCAAACCTGGTAACGACCTGTCCGCCGGTTTCGCTTGCCATTTCCAATGCTTCCTTTCAAATGCGCTTATGGCGACGCGGGGGACGCCACTCATTCCATTCGGCGAGGGGGACGGGAGCGCCGATGCTGCAGTGCAGCGCCCTTGGCGCATGCGCGAAGCAAAGTCCACCGCCGGTGCGCTTGGCCGGTGGCGAGCCATATCGGCGACTTGGCAGAGCGGTTTCTTGCATCGGCAGGCTTCGACCGCGGACCATGGCTGACGGTGTTTTTCGCGAGCGGAATCGGTGCCTGGTTCCTGCTCGGCTCTTCATGGCAGTGGCTTGCAATCATGACGCTCTCAACTCTGCTAGCGCTCGGTGCAATTGCCGTCTGGAGAGGCGACGATGGCCGTGCCAATATCCGCCTTGCGGTGACCGCGGCAGGCATCGCGTTTGCGTGCGGCATGGCTGTGGTTTGGGCACGATCGGAGCTGATCGGCGCAGAACCGATCGAGCGTCCCGCCATGATGTATCTCGACGCGCGCATACTCGAGCGGGAGGAACAGCCATCGCAGCAGCGCGTGCGTTTGATCTTGGCAGCGCGCGATGCCGAAGCGGCGCGGTCGATCAAGGTACGAGTCAACGTCCCCGAGGCGAAAGACTTCACAGGACTGGAGGAAGGCGCACGAGTCCGTCTGCGCGCGCGGCTCATGCCACCATCGCCGCCCTTGCTTCCGGGAGCGTACGATTTTGCACGCCGCGCGTGGTTCGATGGTTATGCTGCGACGGGCTCACTGGCGGGCGAAATCGAGCTGATCGAGGCCGCGCCTGGCTCGGACGGCACAATTGCTCGCGTGCAGCGCTTCCTGTCGTCGCACGTGCGCGATCAGCTTGGCGGCTCGTCGGGCGCAATCGCTGCGGCCTTTGCAAGTGGAGATCGTGGCTCGATTGCCGAAGCCGACGACGATGCGATGCGCGATGCGGGACTAACCCACCTGTTGTCTATCAGCGGGCTTCACGTCAGCGCAGTCATCGCGGCCGCGTACTTTCTCGCTCTGAAAATTCTGGCGCTGTGGCCGTGGTTGACGTTGCGCGTGCGATTGCCACTGGTTGCAGCGGCAATCGCCGCGGGAGTGGGTATCGGCTACACCTTGCTGACCGGGGCTGAGGTGCCGACGGTGCGCAGTTGCATCGGGGCTGTGCTGGTCATGATAGCGCTTGCGCTCGGACGAGAACCTCTTTCCCTGCGCATGGTGGCCGTAGCTGCGGGTGTCGTCCTGCTGCTCTGGCCAGAGTCGCTTGTCGGACCAAGCTTCCAGATGAGCTTTGCCGCCGTCCTGGCAATCGTAGCGCTTCATAACGCGGCACCAGTGCGCGCCTTCCTCGCGCCGCGTGAGGAAGCGTGGGTGCGTTGGTTCGGCCGGCGTGTCGTCATGCTCTTCGTTACCGGGCTCGTCATCGAGATCGCGCTGACGCCTATCGTCCTTTTCCATTTTCACCGGGCTGGGCTGTACGGCGCGTTTGCCAATGTTATCGCGATCCCGCTTGTGACCTTCGTGTCCATGCCATTGATTGCGATCGCATTGCTGCTCGATCTCGTCGGGCTCGGCGCGCCGGTCTGGTTTCTCGTAGGCCAATCGCTCGATCTGTTACTCGCGATTGCCCACGTCACCGCAGAACAGCCGGGCGCAGTGAAGCTTGTGCCGCATATCGGCCTAGGTACTGTTCTCGTATTCGTTGCAGGTGGATTATGGCTTGCCCTTTGGCGAGGCAGAGCCCGGCTGGCGGGCCTCGTTCCGGTTGCGATCGGCGTGGCCATGCTTGCGACTACCAAGGCTCCGGACCTGCTCATCACTCGTGACGGCCGCGATGTAGGACTGGTGGCTGAAGATGGCCGGCTGTTCGTCTTGCGTGACTCGGCGGGATCCTATGCCCGTGAAAATCTGGTCGAGCTCGCAGGCACCGAAGCAGCGCCACTGAATATCGAGGCATGGCCATCGGCTAGATGCAGTCCCGACTTCTGCAGCCTGCCGCTAGAGCGAGGTGGAGAGCTTTGGCATGTCTTGGTCGCGCGAAGCCGCGAGCATATCGACGAGCGCCAACTGGCTGCGGCGTGCGAGCTGTCCGACATCGTCATCGCCGACCGCTGGTTGCCAAGAAGCTGCCGTCCGCGCTGGCTGAAGGCCGATCGTCGTTTCCTCGAGGATCGGGGCGGGCTCTCTGTCTACCTTGCCGACCAGAGCATCGTCGCGGTCGGCGACAGCCAAGGCGTGCATGGCTGGTGGCGGGGCGCCACTCGATAGTTTGGCGCCGACAACGAGAAAAGGGGCGCCCACTGCCGGGCGCCCCTATTTAAAGACTGCAAACTTAGTGGTAGCGTCGCAGGAGGCCGGCGAGCTTGCCTTGAACCTTGACCCGGCCAGCATCGTAGACCTGCGGCTCGTAGCTGCCATTGGCAGGGTCCAGGCGAACCGACGGGCCTTCCTTGCGAAGGTACTTCAGCGTCGCTTCCTCATTATCGACCAGCGCCACGACGATTTCCCCGTCGCGGGCCGAATCGGTACGCTTCACCAAAGCGAAATCGCCATCGAAGATGCCGGCCTCGATCATCGAGTCGCCGCTGACTTCGAGCGCATAATGATCGCCCGGGCCGAGCAGCGCGGCAGGTACTGGCATCGAGCTCTGACCCTCAATCGCCTCGATCGGGGCGCCGGCTGCGATGCGGCCATGCAAGGGCACGTCGATAATGTCATTCGCGGGCGCAGGCGCGGACGGTCGCGCGCTGTCGATCGATACGACATTGTCGGCGGTGGGCGCTGCGACCGGGGCAGGGCGGGACGCGCCCGTCACCGCATCTTCGGGCAGCTTGATGACTTCGAGCGCACGCGCGCGATTGGGCAGGCGGCGGATAAATCCGCGTTCTTCCAGCGCCGAAATCAGGCGGTGCACGCCCGACTTGCTCTTCAGGTCGAGCGCAGCTTTCATTTCTTCGAAAGACGGGGAAATACCAGTCTCTTCCAGTCGCTGCTGGATAAAGCGGATCAGCTCGTGCTGCTTTGGCGTCAGCATCGCAGGGGGCTCCTCATGATTCCTGTCCACACACGTGAACGAATGTGGAACAATTAGGCAACTACGGCCGGCAAGTCAAGCAATCGCGTGGGTTTTCCGGCAGGATGCGGAACAGACGTTCCCGTTTCAGTCCTGCGCGCGCCAGTCGCCCGACTTGCCACCGGTCTTGGAGAGGAGCCGAACGCCCTCGATCCGCATCCCTTTGTCGACTGCCTTACCCATGTCGTAAAGCGTGAGCAGCGCCACACTGGCAGCCGTCAGCGCCTCCATTTCGACGCCCGTCCTGCCAGTAAGTGCCACCTGTGTTTCGACGCGGATCGCGTCCGCTTCCACGTCGAATTCGACCGTGACCGAGCTTAGTGCGAGGGGATGGCAAAGCGGGATCAGCTCGGATCGTCTTCTTCGCGGCCATAATGCCGGCGATCCGCGCCGTAGCCATGGCGTCACCCTTTGGGCCCTTGCGCATGGCACAGAGCATCGAGTGCCGCGCGCGTCATGACGATGCGACCTTCAGCGACCGCGACACGCCTGGTCTCACTCTTGCCGCCCACATCGACCATGCGAGCCGCTCCGCTATCGTCGAGGTGGGACAGCTCATTCGCCATGAAGCAAGGCCCTCGTCGCCGCTTCGACGTCCGCCTGACGCATCAGGCTTTCCCCTACTAGAAAGCTGCGCACGCCGGCGCGTGCCAAGCGCAGGCAGTCGTCGTGCGAGGCAATGCCGCTCTCTCCGACTAACAGCGCATCCTCCGGCGCGAGGGTGGCCAGTTGCTCCGTAGTGGAAAGATCGGTTTCGAACGTCTTGAGATTGCGGTTGTTTACCCCGATCAGCCGCGAGGAAAGCTTGGCCGCACGGTCCAGTTCGTCCGCGTCATGCACTTCGACCAGCGCATCCATACCGCGGTCGAGCGCAGCCGCTTCGATCTCCGCCATCTGGCCGTCTTCCAGCGCGGCGACAATGATCAGGATCGCATCGGCCCCCATCGCGCGCGCTTCGGCAACTTGCCAGGGATCGACCATGAAGTCCTTGCGCAGAACAGGCAGATCGCAGGCGGCACGCGCCTCGATGAGGTAATTTTCATGCCCCTGGAAATAGGGCGCGTCGGTCAGGACGGACAGGCAGGCCGCACCGCCTGCAGCATAGGCTCGCGCATGTTCGGCAGGCTCGAAATCCTCTCGGATCAATCCCTTGGATGGGGACGCTCTCTTGATTTCTGCGATCAGACCGAAGCCGCTTTGCTGAGCTCGCGACAATGCGTCCTGAAAGCCGCGCGGGGCGGTCTGCCCGGCAGCCATCTGCGTCGAGGTCGCCGATGCTCAGCACGCTTTGCCGAGCAGCGCACTTCGTCGCGCTTCGTCGCGCAAATTTCGTCGAGCTTGTTCATTTGGCCAGTGCGATCCAGTCGGTCATGAGCTTGCGCGCGCGGCCGCTGTCGATCGCTTCGGCAGCCATCTCTGCGCCCTCGACCCAGTCATCCGTCCGGTCGGCGACAATCAATGTTGCCGCAGCGTTGAACAAGACGGCATCACGGTACGATCCGGGCGCGCCGTCCAGCAGCGCTTCAAGCGCCTTTGCGTTGTAAGCCGGATCGCCGCCGCGAATGGCTTCTACCGGCGCGTGCTGGATGTTCGCCTGCACTGCGATGACGCGGCGCATCTCGAAGCTGTCGCCTGTGACATCGGCCAGTTCATTGCCCCCGGCGAGACTCAGTTCGTCCAGCCCTTCGTCGCCCGAGACGATGAAAGTGCGCTCCGTACCCAATCGCGCTTTGGCCCGCGCATAGATCGGCACGTAGGCCGGCCTTGCAATCCCGATGAGCTGGCGCGTCACGCCTGCCGGGTTCGAGAGCGGACCCATCAGGTTGAAGATCGTGCGGATACCGAGTTTCTGCCGGATTGGCTGGATGCGGCCCATCGCCGGATGATGGTTCTTGGCGAACAGGAAACAGATGCCGAGTTCTGCCAGCGTCTTTTCCGCAGTGCGCCCCGCCGCTTCCATGTCGAGGCCCAGCGCCTCCAGCGTGTCCGCCGCGCCCGATTTCGAACTGGCCGCGCGGTTGCCATGCTTGGCTACCGGCACGCCGCAAGCCGCGACCACGAGGCTGACGGCCGTCGAGACGTTGAGCGTGTGGTGTCCATCGCCGCCAGTGCCACAGCAATCGACCGTGCCTTCGGGCGCGTCGATGGGGATCAGACGTTCGCGAAGAGCGCGTGCAGCCCCGGCAATCTCCTCTGCCGTCTCGCTGCGCGTGGACATTTCGGTCAGGAAGCGCGCAATGCCATCGTCGCTTGCCCCGCCGTCCAGGATGCGGCCGAAAACCTCATGCGCCTCGTCTTCGGTAAGGTGGGCGGTCGCGTCGGGAAGCTGGATCATGCAGGTTGCTTTGACTTCTATGCCGCAGATTTCAAGAAAGTTGGCAAGCAAGGCGTGCCCGTGCTCTGTCGCGATGCTCTCCGGGTGAAACTGCACGCCGTGAATCGGAAGCTGACTGTGCCGGAAGCCCATGACGCTCGATCCATCCAGGCCGGGCGTCTCGCTGGTCGCGTTGACGATCAGGCAGTCCGGGATCTCCTCGACCACCAGCGAGTGGTAGCGCGTTGCATTGTAGGGCGAGGGCAGGCCTGCGAAGACGCCGGTGTTGTCATGGCTGACCGCGCTTGTCTTTCCGTGCATCAGCCCGCCGCGCACGACCGTTCCACCGAAATGCTGGCCGATGGCCTGATGGCCCAGACACACACCAAGCAATGGCTTTTCCAGCGCCGCGCATGCAGCGACAAGTTCGAGGCTGACGCCAGCCTCGTCCGGCGTGCGCGGGCCGGGAGAAATGAGGTAACCCGCCACATCGCGCGCCATCGCTTGATCAGCCGTAATGGCGTCATTGCGCACGACATCGACCTCGGCGCCCAGCTCCATCAGGTAATGGACGAGGTTGAAGGTAAAGCTGTCGTAATTGTCGATGACGAGGATGACGATTGCCGCTCATCGCTTTCCCGCCAGCTTGTCGGTCGCGCGAACGAGACCGTCGATAATGCCGGGCTCGCCTGCCGAGTGGCCGGCATCATGGATGATCCACAGCTCTGCCTCGGGCCATGCCTTGCTTGAGCTCGTAAGCTGAAGTGGGCGGAGTGCAGATGTCGTGGCGTCCCTGCACGATGATGCCGGGGATGTGCCGGATACGGTCGATGTCGCGCAGCAATTGCGCTTCGTCGAGGTAGAAATCGTCGAGGAAGAATTTCGCACAGATACGCGCGAAGGGGACGGCCTTGGACGGGTCGGCAAAGGTGTCGAGCAGCGCTTCGTCGGGCAGCAGGGTAGCGACATTGCCTTCCCACAACGACCACTCGCGGGCGGCGGCGAGGCGGGTCGCTTCGTCTTTGGACGTCAGGCGGTCGTAATAGGCCTGCACCAGATCGCCACGCTCGTCTTCCGGGATCAGGCCGGAGAAGTCGTCCCACTGCTCGGCCATGATCTCGCTCGCACCGTAACGATACAGCCAATCCTTTTCCTTCTGCCGGGCGAGAAAGACCCCGCGCAGAACAATATCGGTGACGCGGTCGGGATGTGTCTGCGCATAGGCGAGCGCTAGTGTAGCCCCCCAGCTGCCACCGAAGGCCTGCCATGCCTCATGGCCGCACATTTCGCGCAGTTTTTCGATGTCGGCGACGATGCGCTACGTGTCGTTGTTCTCGATTTCCGCGAACGGTAGCGATTTGCCGCAGCCGCGCTGGTCGAACAGTAAAACGTCGTAGAGGTCCGGATCCCACTGGCGACGATGCGTTGGCGACATGCCGCCACCCGGGCCACCGTGAAGGAAGACCGCGGGTTTGGCACCCGGCGTGCCGACGCGCTCGTAGTAAAGCGAGTGTCCTTCGCCGACATCGAGCATGCCGGTCTCGTATGGCTCGATCTCGGGATAGAGCTTGCGGTCGTAGCGTGATCACTCGGCGCTGTCCTTCTTGGTCACGTAAACGATCGGTCCGATGGGCGCGCCGGTGTCGAGGCGATCGGTGGCAGGGTTCCAAAGGGCAGAGACATTGCCGTCGAGATAGAGCGCGTTGGGTACGTCCAGCTCGTCTCGGTAGAAGCGGGCGAGCTTGCCGAAGCTGACCGGCGCGTTCGAGATGACAAAATGCGCGCGTCCTCGCTCGTCGACACCGACCCCGTTACGGACGAGGCGGGATTCGCCATCCTGCGCGATGTCTGGATGCAGCTTTCCGTCTATGACCAGCATCGGGCCGGACTGGGTGCCGAATTGCGGGCGATCGGTCACATTGGCGAGGAAATCACGCGTGGTGCGGACTTCCCATACCCCGTTCGACCCGAAGAAGACTCCGTTCGGGTCCATGTGAAAATTGCCTTCGCCCGCTGCTGTGTTCAGCGTCTGCAGGCGCTGTGAATTCTCGACGTAATAGCCGATTGGCTTGCCTTCGTCGTCATACATGCCGCCGTTCATGGCGAAGGCGATGCGCGCGCCATTCCGTGTGCGGGAAAAGGCGGTCAGGCTTCTGAAGGGCGCGCCGTTGGCCGGGCCGAGGTCCATGCCGATACTGTGCCGCGCCGGTGTCGCCAAGCAGTGCGTCAGCGGGCTGTCCTCGAATATGATCGAGCGGCAGGCGCTTTCGACCGCCGTTGCGCCCGAGGCGCCCTCGATCGGCGATGCCGTCTCGACGGGCTGCGCGCCGCCGTCGATCCGCGTGCGTGTGACAGGCTCGCCCTCGGCGGCCGGTTCGCAGGCTGTGACAAATAACAGGGACAGAGCGATGCAGGCGTATTTCATTGTCCGTATCCGGGCTCCTGCGCCAAACGTACTGCCTCGCGAGCGGCGGCGAACAGGGCACCTGCCTTGGCCTCGCATTCGCGCTGCTCGTAAGCCGGATCACTGTCCGCGACAATGCCCGCACCTGCCTGCACATGCATTATGCCGTCCTTCAGCACAGCGGTGCGCAGGACGATGCAGCTATCGAGCGAGCCGTCGGGTGCGAAATAGCCAACTCCCCCGGCATAAGGTCCACGCGCGGCCGGCTCCAATTCTGCGATGATTTCGCACGCTCGCACCTTGGGCGCACCGCTTACGGTGCCAGCGGGAAAGCCGGCAAACAGCGCGTCGATTGCGTCTTTCGACGGGTCGAGCTGCCCGACGACATTGCTGACGATGTGCATGACGTGGCTGTACCGCTCGACCGTGAAGCTGTCTGTCACCTCCACGGTATCGCGCGCCGCGACACGGCCCACATCGTTGCGACCGAGATCGAGGAGCATGAGATGCTCCGCGCGTTCCTTCGGGTCGGCGAGCAGGCTGGTCGCAGCCGCTTCGTCCGTGCGGCTATCCGCGCCGCGGGGGCGCGTTCCGGCGATAGGTCGCACGGTCACTTCGCCATCTCGGACTCGGACGAGAATCTCCGGACTCGAACCGACGACTGCAAAGCCGGGCATGTCGAGAAAATAGAGGAAGGGCGAGGGGTTCACCCGGCGCAGCGCGCGGTACAACTCCAGCGGAGGTAGCTCGAACGGCGCGGTGAAGCGTTGCGACAGAACGACCTGAAAGATGTCCCCCGCCTCGATATAGTCCTTCGCGCGCTCGACCATCGAGACGTAGTCTTCCGGCGCCATCTGCGCCTCGGGCTCAACCACATCAGTCTCGGCGACCACAGTGCCTCTCGTGATTGGCGCATCAAGACGGGCGAGCGCCGTATCGATGCGCTCCGCTGCCCGCGCCACAGCAGATTCAGCAGCGGGCTTGCCCGGCCACAAGGGCGCGATGCAGAAGAGCGCATCTTTCAAGGCTGTCGAAGACCAGGATCAGCTGGGGTCTCACGAACAGCATGTCGGGCAGGTCGAGCAGGCTTTTGCCAGGTTCGGGAAGTGTCTCGACAAGGCCGACGGTTTCATAGCCGAAGTATCCGACCAGACAGGCGAGGGCGGGCGGCAGTCCTTCCGGCACGTCGATACGGCATTCGTCGAGCAGGTTGCGCAAAGCTGCTAGTGTCCCTTCCGATGCATCTTCGAAGGCGTCGGATCTCGTCTGCCAGTGCCGATTGATCTGCGGCGCATCGCCCATGGCGCGGAAGACCAGGTCCGGGTCGAGCCCGATGAGCGAATACCGACCGCGCACTTCGCCGCCCTCGACCGACTCCAGCAGAAAGTCTCCGCGCCCTTCCTGCATGAGCCGAAGCGCGGCGCCCACAGGCGTGACCGTGTCGGCGACGATGCGCCGCCAGACAAGCGCGGGCCTTCCTTCGGCAAGCGCTATCTCGGCCTGTTCCAGTCCCTCAAGCGTGCCGGTCACGCTTGGCCTCAGTTCGTCTCGCCAAGAAGCTGGCGACGCACGGCGGCAATGGCGTTGGCGTTGCGCTCGACGCCGATGTCTTCGCGCATTGCCGCAATCAGCTGCTCCGCATATTCGTTGCCCCAGGCCTGACCGATCTGGGTGCGCGCCTGTGCGATGAGCGGATCATTCTCTTCCAATTCTTCCAGCGTGATGTTGTCCAAATCGACGACATACCAGCCCTGGTCGAGGCCGCCCTCCAGCTTTTTGACCGTCCCCCGAGCCATGCTGAACAGCAACGCGATCGGCGCAGGGACGCGCGTACCTTGCAGGCGGGCCAGTTCTTCGCGGCTGAAGTCGACCACTTCGGGTGCGCGCAAGGACACGTCTTCGGCTGCGACAGCTTCGGCGAGACTTTGCCCCTTTTCTACGCGCTTTACGATCCGCGTAGCGGCGGCTTCGGCGCGTTCGTCGCCGCGGACCTGACGCCACTCTGCGGTAACCTGGTCTCGGATCTGCGCCAGCGGCGCGACGGCGGATGGAGTAATGTTTGCAACTTCATATACGATAAAGGTCTGCTGGTCGGGCAATGCGCCGATTTCCGGTTCGCCTTCGTCTACCTGAAAAGCGAAATCCAACACGGTCGCTAGCTCCCGTGGTCCCGGCTGGTCGGTGCCGTAAACGCGGCCTGCAGCCGTCAGAACAGGGCTGGTTTGCAACTCGAGGTCGAGCTCGCTTGCGACGGCGGTCAGGGACGCTCCGTCAACTAGCCGGTCCTCAATGCTGACTGCCAGTTCGGCAATTCCGCGCTGACGCTTCTCCTCGCGCAGCACATCGGCGATCTCGCTGCGCGCTTCGGCCAGGGTGCGAGCTGGTTGGCTGTCGACTGCGCTTACCCGCGCGATATGAAAGCCGAGAGAACTGCGCGCAGGTGCTGTCACTTCGCCCTGCGCTGCGGCAAAATAAGCCTGCGCGACTGCCTCGCTCGCGCTGGACCGGATCTGAGCACGCGTGCGATTGTCCAGCTGAGTCGTGCTGAAACCTGCAGCGGCCGCCGCTTGTGTCAGCGTCTGACCACCGCGCACTCGTTCCGCAATGGCATTGGCGCCTTCCTGTGTCGGGACGATCAATTGCGAGAAACTGCGAACTTCACGCGCAGCATACCGCGCCTCGTTCTCGCGGTAGGACGCCGCGATTTCGGCATCGGTCGGCTCGATGGTGTCGCCAAGGGTGCTGCTGTCGAAAGTGGCATACCGCAGCGTCCGGCGTTCCGGGCGGACGAAGCGCGATCGGTTTTCGGTGTAAAACTCGTTCAACTGCGCATCGGTCGGATCGCCTGTCGGTGCGAACAGGCTGGACGAGATCGTAGCCACAGATCCGCTGCGGCGCTCCTTGAAGCTCTGGGCATAGGTTCGCGCAACGCTGTCGGGAACTGTTGCTGCCGTAGACGCCGGGCAGCAAGGCCTGCTGGAAATACAAAGTTGTGCGTATCTGCTGACGAACCTGGGCATCGGTCAGGCTGTTTGTGCGCAAGAACAGATTGTATGTTGCCGTGTCGAAATCGCCGCTTGGCCCGCGCGCTGCAGGAATCTGTCGAATTTCGGAGTTGACCAAATTCGTCCCGGCGCGAAAGCCGTTCGCTTCGCTCCACTCAATAAGCACGTTCTGGTCGATCAGCCTGTCGAGCACCCGCTCAAGATTGCCGTCGGCCAGAAACTGCTGGATCGTCAGTTCGGGATTTTCCTCGCGAGCGTCGCGGTAAGCGTCGTTGACGGCCTCCAAATACTCCGCGGTGCCGATCTTCTCATCGCCGACGACAGCAACGCTATCTCCGCCTGCCACACCGCCGAACGTGCCGGTGTTCGACACATCCATGCTGGCAAAGGCGAAACCGATGAGTCCAAGAAAAGCGAGCGCGAGAAACAGGCCGATCTTCGTCTTGAAGAAATTACGGAAGAACGTGAGCATAGTGGATGCCGGGGCCTTTCGGTCGAAGTGCAAGCCAATGAGGGACAGCGCGCTTTATCCAGCCTGCGTCCGCCTCGCAACAGATGTGTGCCGGTTTTGACCTTCTGTCCCCGCACGTCTAGCGGAGCGCGAAACAGCCTCTATATAGCGCGTCTCCCAATCGCGCTTTGATTCCCCGATAAACGAAAGACCTTTTTATGGCCGAACGGCCCTACATCGTTGGCAACTGGAAAATGAACGGCACGCGCGCAATGCTGTCGGAAGCGCGTGCAATCGACCGTGCAGCGCAGCGTTACATGAAGGCCGAAGTGGCTATCGCGCCGCCTTATACGCTGATCCACGGCGTGCATCGCGAGGCGGAACAGATCGGTGTGGGCGCGCAAGACTGCCACCCTGGCGAAGAAGGCGCGCATACGGGCGACATCTCTGCCAGCATGATTGCCGATGCAGGAGCAAAGTTCGTCATCCTCGGCCATAGCGAGCGCCGCGCCGATCATGCCGAGACGGCAAAGCTGATCAATGCCAAGATCGACAGCGCTCTGGAAGCAGGTCTGCGTGTCATATTGTGTTGCGGCGAAAGCCTGGAGACGCGCGAGAAGGGCGGGGCTGAAGATTTCGTGCTCGGCCAGCTGCGCGACAGCCTGTCGCGCTTCGACGATCCGGCTGAGCGGCTGACGGTCGCCTACGAACCGGTCTGGGCCATCGGCACCGGCAAAACCGCAACGACGAAGGATATCGCTGCCATGCATGCCGCGATCCGCGGCCTGCTTGACGAGACTTTCGGCGCCGAGATATCGGAGCAGGTACGAATCCTTTACGGCGGATCGGTCAAGCCGGACAACGCTCGCGAAATCTTGTCGACGTCCCAGGTGGGCGGCGCTCTGGTCGGCGGAGCGAGCCTATCGGCGGAAAGCTTCCTCGGCATTGTGGTCGCCGCATCGGAAGCCGAAGACGCCTGATCCTTGCCGTTTCGGCGCTGCGCGACTAGATGCGCAGGCGCGAATTTCAATCGAAAGACATCGATACTGCCATGTTCCTATTTCTCACTGTCGTTCAGGCAATCGTTGCCGCAGGACTGATCGCAACCATCCTCATGCAGCGCAGTGAAGGCGGCGGCCTGGGTATCGGCGGCAGCCCCAGCGGCATGCTGAGCGCACGCGGTGCGGCAGACTTTCTGACCCGCTCGACCAAGTGGCTGGCCGTGACTTTTGTCGCGCTGTCGATCGCACTGGCGGCGATGGCGGCTGGCGGCACGGGCTCGGGCGAGATCGAATCGACGCTCGATCGCAATGTCACGCCCGTTCAGAACGATCCGCTCGGTGGACCGGGTGTGGCTCCTGCCCCTGCGCAACCGGCTACCGATCCGAACGCCGACCCGCTCGCCGAGTAACGCTTCGTCGCAAAATCCGGCGTCCATCGGGGATAGCGGCCCGACAGCTTCGCCTTCGCTCTTGCGCCGACTCACGTCGCACGCTTAAGGCCCAAATCCCATGGCGCGGTATATTTTCATCACCGGCGGCGTGGTCTCCTCGCTCGGCAAAGGTCTCATGGCGGCATCGCTCGCAGCGCTGTTACAGGCGCGCGGCTACAATGTCCGCATTCGCAAGTTCGACCCTTATCTGAACGTCGATCCGGGGACGATGAGCCCCTATCAGCACGGCGAAGTTTTCGTGACGGACGACGGGGCCGAGACCGACCTCGATCTTGGCCATTATGAGCGATTTACCGGCGTATCGGCGCATCAGGGCGACAACATCACGTCCGGACGCGTGTATCAGCAGATCATCGCCAAGGAGCGGCGCGGCGACTATCTTGGCGCCACGGTGCAGGTTGTCCCGCACGTCACCGATGCCATAAAGCAGTTTGCGCTCGACGGGCAGGACGATCACGATTTCATCCTGTGCGAGATTGGCGGGACAGTGGGCGACATCGAAAGCCTGCCCTTCATGGAAGCGATCCGCCAGCTGCGAAACGAGCTGGAGCCGGATCAGTCTCTCAGCGTGCACGTCACGCTTGTCCCCTATATCGCTGCTGCCGGCGAGCTGAAGACCAAGCCGACGCAGCACTCGGTACGCGAACTTGCCAGCCTCGGGATCAAGCCCGACGTGCTGCTGTGCCGCGCGGAGCATCCAATCCCGGACAACGAGCGTCAGAAAATCGCGAATTTCTGCAATGTTCGCAAGGAAGCCGTCATCCCCGCGCTCGACGCGCCGTCAATCTATTCGGTGCCGCTGCAATACCATGGCGAGGGTCTCGACACGCAGGTGCTGAAAGGCTTCGGCATCACCGATGCGCCCGACCCCGACCTGTCCCGCTGGTACGATGTGGTCGATCGCCATTCCAACCCGGAAGGCGAAGTCACGATCGGCGTGATCGGCAAGTATGTCGGTCTGCAGGACGCGTACAAGTCGCTGAACGAAGCGCTGGTCCATGGCGGGATGGCGCATCGCGTCCGCGTCAATGTCAAATGGATCGATGCCGAAGTATTCGAGCAGGACGACAGCGACATCGCAGCGCAGCTCGAGCCGCTGCACGGCATTCTCGTGCCGGGCGGTTTCGGCGAGAGGGGAAGCGAAGGCAAGATCGCCAGCGTGCGCTTCGCTCGAGAACGCAAGGTACCGTTCCTGGGCATTTGCCTCGGTATGCAGATGGCCTGCGTGGAGGGTGCGCGCAGTGCCGGTTTCGATGCGGCCAGCTCAACCGAATTCGGCTCTACAAACGAGCCCGTCGTCGGTATCATCACCGAGTGGATGACCGAGGAAGGGCTGCAAACGCGCGAAGCAGGCGGCGACTTGGGCGGCACCATGCGGCTCGGCGCTTACGACGCGAAGCTGGCGGCCAACAGTCATGTCTCCACTATCTACGGCGGCTCCACGGACATCAGTGAGCGTCATCGCCATCGTTATGAGGTCAACGGTGCTTATATCGAGCCGCTGGAGAGACAGGGCCTGATATTCTCGGGTATGTCTCCCGACGGTCTTCTGCCCGAAATCGTAGAACGACCGGACCATCCATGGTTCGTCGGCGTGCAATTTCACCCGGAACTTGAAATCCCGCCCGTTCGACCCGCATCCCCTGTTTGCCGGTTTCATCGGCGCCGCACTCGAACAAGCCCGGCTGGTATAAATTATTTTCAGCAAGCTGAGACAGCTAACTTGTTGTTTTCACGCCATTGCTTTGGCTTGAGTTGTAGGCAGTCGACACGGGGCAAGTCCCCAGCCATGCCATCGACTTTATCTTTTGACACAATTGCGGCAGGAAATTGGCGACTCTCGAACCGGTCACGGGAGAGTCGCCATGTTTTCGAAGCTGCTTGGACGAGCAGTGGGCACTTGCCTCGAACCCGGTCGTCTTCTGCGACCCGGACGACCGAATCCGAGGCTTGGCGGCGTTATGCGCCGCGGGGGTAGCGTCTCTGGCGCTACCCCCAATCGTTTCAGACAAACAAAAACGGCGCCCCGCAAAGGAGCGCCGTTCTTTAGCCTGCGATCTGATTGTTAGGCTGCAGCAGTGTCGTCGCTGTCGTCCTTGACGATTTCCAGCGGCTTGAGGCCACCGATCGCGATCTTCTTAGGCTTCATCGCTTCCGGCACTTCGCGCACCAGGTCGATGACCAGCATGCCGTCCTTCAGATCGGCATTATCGACGCGGACATAGTCGGCAAGGTCGAAACGCCGCTCGAAACCGCGATTGGCAATGCCGACATGCAGCATATCGCCTTCGGGCTGATCGTCGCGCTTGCGGCCGTGGATCGTCAGCAGGTTCTGCTGCGCGGTGATGTCGAGGTCTTCCGCCCGGAAACCGGCGACCGCCAGAGTGATGCGATATTCGTCATCGTCGCGGCGTTCGATGTTGAAGGGCGGGTAATTATCGCCACCGGCATTGCGTGCCTGGCGTTCCATCAGGTCGAACAGACGGTCGAAACCGACGGTGGAGCGGCGATAGGGTGTGGTGTCAAAACGGTTCATAGTACAAATCCTCACTTGAGCAAAATGCATGGTGGGAGCCCGTCATCGGCACTCCCGCATCGCTGAAACATGCAGCGACAGGTTCGAGATAGTAAGGCCGTTTTCCCTTTCAAGCGTCGCTTTCGCCTCCTATCTCGCTCAGGCATCAATTCAGGAAACACGCATGACACCGCAAATCGACATCTACACCAAAATGGGTTGCGGTTATTGCTTCCGCGCCAAGCGCCTGCTCGACGAAAAGGGCGCGGAGTACACCGAGCACGATATCACCATGGGCGGCCCGAAGCGCGAGGAGATGCTCTCGCGCGCACCTCAAGCACGCACTGTCCCGCAGATCTTTATCGGCGATACACATGTCGGCGGGTCGGACGATCTGGCTGCGCTGGAGCGGGCCGGGAAGCTCGAAGCGCTGCTGGAAGGCTGAATGCCGCGCATTGCCGTCCTGCAGATGACTTCGGGCATCGACCCGGAGGCGAATTACGCTGCGATTATGGAAGGTCTGTCCCGCGCCAACGCCGAGGGCGCGGAGGTACTTTTCACGCCTGAAATGTCGCTGCTGCTCGATCGCAATCGCAAGCGGGCCAGCGAGTGGATCGATAGTGCGGCTCCTGAAGACCTTCTGGAGCGGGCAACTGCGCATCGTGCAGATGTCCGACATCGATCTTGCGATTGGATCGCTGTCGATCAGGACAGCGTCAGGCAAATGGGCAAACCGCAGCGTCTACATCTCCGCCAACGATCAGCGCGTCACCACCTACGACAAGATGCACATGTTCGACGTCAAGCTGCAGGACGGTGAAACATGGCAGGAAAGCGCCGCATACGAGCCGGGCAGGGAGGTGGTGACGGTCGAGAATACGCCGGTCGGACGACTTGGTCTGACCGTATGTTACGATCTACGGTTTCCGGCGCTGTTCGACGCTTTGGGCAACCAATCTTGCGACACGATTGCCGTGCCCGCCGCCTTTACGCAGCCGACCGGCGACGCGCACTGGCACGTCATGCTGCGTGCCCGCGCCATCGAGGCCAGCGCCTTCGTGGTCGCAGCTGCGCAGGTTGGTCAGCATGAGGATGGACGCAAGACTTACGGTCACAGCCTGGTCGTCGATCCGTGGGGCGAAGTCCTGCTCGATATGGGCGGGGAAGAGCCGGGGGTCGGGATAGTCGACATCGATCTGGACCGGATCGCTGAAGTCCGCGCGCAGGTGCCGAGCCTTGCCAATCGCCGTCCGATCGCCAAATAGCGCGCAATGATCGTATACGACCTCCATTGCGACCGCGGACACCGCTTCGAAGGCTGGTTCGGCTCGTCTGCCGACTACGACCGCCAGCAGGAACGCGGATTGGTCACTTGTCCGGAATGCGACAGCGGGACTGTCGGAAAGTTGCCCATGGCTCCGTCTGTCAGTGCAAAGGGCAATGCGACCGTCGAGCAGGACAAAAGCTCCCAATCGCAAATCTCGAACCAACCATTGCCGCCGGAGCTTGAAAAAGCGCTGAAGACCCTTGCGAAAGCGCAGGCCAAAGCTCTCGAGACCAGCACATGGGTCGGCGAAAAGTTCGCCGACGAAGCGCGCTCGCAGCACTATGGCGAGAAGGACGAGGCGCCGATCCATGGAAAGGCCACGCGCAAGCAGGCCGAAGACCTCGCTGCCGAAGGCGTGGCTGTCGCTCCGATCCTCTTCCCGATCGCCGAGCCCGACGAACTCAACTGATTGCCCTGCGCCCCGCAGCCGCTATAGATCGCGGCCGGGGCGCCCGTAGCTCAGTCGGATAGAGCACCAGATTCCTAATCTGGGGGCCACAGGTTCGAATCCTGTCGGGCGCACCAGCTTCCCTTGAAGTCAGGCGAGCAGCCCCGCCTTGCGAGCCATGTCGATGATGCCCTGTGCCAATTCCTGCGGCTGGTCTTCCTGACAGAAGTGGCCGCAGGGCTCAGCGTGCGGTGCGGCTGGCCCTTTGCCCCGGCAATCCGCTCGATAAGGTGCTTTTCCGCGCCCTTCGTGATTGGATCCTCCTCGCCGAACAAGGTAAGAATGGCTTGTCGTAGGCCGCAAGTTTCGGCCAGGCGGCCTTGTTGTCCGCCACCCCGGGCATGCCGTCTTCGACCGGGACGAGCGACGGGAAGGCACGTGCTGCGGCCTTGTACGGCTCGTCCGGGAAGGGCGCGTTGTATGCGGCGATCTCCGCCTCGCTCAGCGGTGTCTGCGTCGCGCGGTCGAGCAACGGCCCGATCGCGAAATCCGGCGAGGTGCGCGCGAATTCGCGCCATGCGAGGAAAGCGGGCGGGGGCGTGCCGCCGGCGGGCAGGAAGGTGTTGCTGGCTACGACGCAGGAGAACAGGTCCGGCTGCTGCGCGACCATGCGCAGGCCCAGCAATCCGCCCCAGTCCTGCACAGAACAGAGCAGCAGGACGAGGTTCGACCGCCGCGCGCCACTGCGTCAGCCAATCGACATGTTTCGCGTAGGTGAAGAAGGCAATGTCGTCCGGCTTGTCGCTCTTGCCGAAACCGATCAGGTCCGGGGCCAGCACGCGGAACCCTGCATCGGCCAGGATCGGGATCATCTTGCGATAGAGGAACGACCAGCTCGGCTCGCCATGGAACAGCAGCACCGGCGGGCCATCTTTGGGCCCTTCGTCGACGTAGTGCTTACGTGCAGTCAGTCCATCGCCGAGATCGACCTCGAACCAGTTGGGCGCAAATGGATAGTCGGGAATGCCGGCAAAGCGCTCTTCCGGCGTGCGCAGGATGTCCATATGCGGTCCTCTCCTCGGACTGGTGCGGTCAGGGTGTGCGGTTCATCTGATCGCCAAGGCGGCTGACCGGTACGGTCTCCTTGAACGTGTGGGTGATGTAAGGGAAGGGGATCTCGATACCCGCCTCGTCCAGCGCAGACTTGATGGCGCGCACGACCTTGTCCTTGCTTTCCCAGCCGGCTCTTGGAGAAGCACCCGCCCACCAGCGCACGAGAAAGTCGACCGAGCTTGAATTGAATTCCTGCGCGAAGATGTCGATGCCTTTGCTGGCAAGGACATCGTCGACATTCTCGACCGCGCGCTGGATGACGTCGGCAGCATGATCGAGATTGCTGTCGTAGGATACACCGACCACCACGTCATGACGACGCTGTTCTTGATCGGTCAGAATTTCGACCGGGTTCTTGAACAGGATCGAATTCGGGACGACCGTCAATTCGCCAGACAGCTTTCGGACGTGCGTCTCGCGCAGGGTGATGTGCTCGACCTTGCCAGTGATGCCTTCGCACTCGATGATGTCGCCGATGCGCATCTTTTCCCGCAGCATGATCAGGATGCCGGCGAAGAAATTCTCGAAGATGTCCTGGAAGGCAAAGCCGATGGCGACCGCGCCGATGCCCAGACCCGCAAGCAGGCTGGCTGGCGTGAGGTCGGGCATGACGATGACGGCAGCTATGAACAGGCCAATGACCCAGATCGTCAGGCGTACGATCGTATCGACGAGGTTCTTGAGGCTCGTGCGGATTTCGGTTCGACCGACAATCATGTCGGATATCCGCACCGCGAAACGCGCCACGATCCAAGTCAACAATACGATGAAGAGAGCGATCGCAAGACTGGGTAGAGTTTCGACAAAACCCTCACCCATTTCCTGCAGTTGATCTCGCAGTGTCTCGATATAATTCAACAGTCGCTCCCTTCCGGGGGCAACGGTATCTCATACCGCGAGTTCCGCAACCGCTAAGAAGAACGCCTAAGCGGCGCTAACCACGAAGAATCACGCGTTGCCGTGCGCCTGGCGCGCGATTTCGTGCAGCCAGTCGGCGTGGCGAGGGGCTTTTTTGGTCTCGCTCCATTCGTCGAGCATCATCGGCGCGACGCGCTTGAGCTCGGCGTATTGCTCTTCGGTGCCGATATCCGCAGCCAACTCGACGCGGTGGCCATTCGGATCGAAAAAGTAGATCGATTTGAAGATGCCGTGATGCGTCGGGCCAAGCACGTCGATGCCGAGGCTCTCGACATGGTCCTTCGCTTTCCGCAGCTCGTCCTCGCTCTCGACCCGGAACGCCAGGTGCTGGACCCACGCAGGCGTGTTCTCATCGCGGCCCATGTCCTTCTGGTTGGGCAGCTCGAAAAAGGCGAGGATGTTGCCGTTCCCCGCATCGAGGAAAACATGCATGTACGGATCGTACGCGCCGGTAGAGGGTACATGGTCCTCGGCAAAGGCCGTGGTGTAGTCCATGCCGAGCACCTTGCCGTACCACTCGACGGTCTCTTTCGCGTCCTTGCAGCGGTATGCGGCGTGGTGGACACCGCCCAGCTTCACGGGATGATCGGCCAATTCGCTCATTCCGCCGGTTCCTTTTCCTGAACGTCGAGAACGCCGCGCTTGATCTGGTCGCGCTCCATGCTTTCGAACAGGGCTTTGAAGTTGCCTTCACCGAACCCCTCATCGCCCTTGCGCTGGATGAATTCGAAGAAGACCGGTCCGACTTGCGCTTCGGCGAAAATCTGCAGCAGCAGCCGCGGCTGCCCGTCTTCGGTGGTGCCGTCAATCAGGATGCCGCGCATCTTCAGCTCGTTCTCGTCCTCGCCATGGCCCGGCAGGCGTTCGGACAGCATTTCGTAATAGGTTTCGGGCGGGGCGGTCATGAAGGGCACGCCCAAGTCCTTCAGGTTGTCCCAGCAGGTAAGGAGATCGTCGCAGATCAATGCGATGTGCTGGATACCTTCGCCGTTGAATTCCTTGAGGAACTCCTCGATCTGGCCCTTGCCGCCATCGCCCTCTTCGTTGAGCGGAATGCGGATCTTTCCGTCCGGCGCGGTCAGCGCCTTGGAGGTCAAGCCGGTATATTCGCCCTTGATGTCGAAGAAGCGGATCTCGCGGAAGTTGAAGAGCGTCTCGTAATAATCTGCCCAGTACTTCATGCGACCGTTGTAGACGTTGTGTGTAAGGTGATCGATGACCTTGAAACCAGCGCCTTCGGGCCAGCGCTCGACGCCGTCCAGATATTCGAAATCGATATCGTAGATCGACAGCGCATCTTCGCCTTGTTCAGCATAGCGATCGATTAGATAGACGATGGCGCCGCCGATACCGCGGATCGCCGGAATGCGCAGTTCCATCGGGCCGGTGTCTACGCTGACCGGCTCGGCACCGCGCTTGAGCAGTTCTTCGTAAGCATGCTTTGCGTCGCGAACGCGAAAACCCATGCCGCAAGCGCTCGCGCCGTGCTCACGGGCGAAATACCATGCGGCGCTGCGCGGTTCGTAGTTCAGGATCAGATTGATGCCGCCCTGGCGCCAGAGTTGCACGTCTTTGGAGCGGTGGTTTGCGACGTGAGTGAAGCCCATGGCCTGAAACACCGGCTCGATCTGGCCGCGCTCGGGCGAACAAAACTCGACGAATTCGAAGCCGTCGAGGCCAATCGGATTTTCAAACAGGTCGGGCACCGTGTATCTCCAGAACGCTTTTAGTTTCAATCGAAACCATTTATGCATACGAAGGCAATGAGTCAAGATTTCAACCGCTCAACAGGCGTCACCGTTCCGATTGCCGCAGACGCAGTAGTTAACGCTTGCGATTCAGGAGCAACTGTGATTCTGAAGACCAATGGGCCGGAGGATATCAGCAAGCCGTTTTCGCAAGCCGCGCGCGCCGCATAATCTGGCGATCGCGGGCCTGCTCGTCATAGGCGGACTGGCAATCGCGGGGCCGACCGGCCTTCTCGCCTGGAGCGAGAATTTGCGCCTGCTCGACAAGCGCGCGGCGCATCTCGAGGCGGTGAACAAGGAGCGTGCGGCTCTTGCCAACCGTGTCGAACTGATGGACCCGGAAGCGGTCGATCCCGATCTCGCCATGGAATTGCTGCGCAGCGAGTTGAACGTTGTCCATCCCCACGAGATCGTGGTCGAGCTGGACGACTGAGCCGGTCCGCCATGTGCGGGCTCCCTGACCTGACAAGAGCGTTTTCGTATGCAGGCCGCGTGCGGCGTTGCGCTGCGTGCGGCGGTATGCCTATACGCGCGGCAAGAGAGTACGCGCATAGAGCGAAAGGGAAATGCACTTGGCCAAGGCCCCCGCACAGGCTGCTGACAAAGCCGCCGACGACACCGATTTTGCCCTGAAATCGCTGCAGGATGCGTTCGAGGCGAATAAGCGCTTTGACGCGACGACGGAGCAGATGCAGCATTTCTACGAACAGATGCTGCTGATCCGCCGGTTCGAGGAACGCGCGGGGCAGCTCTACGGGCTCGGCCTGATCGGAGGGTTTTGCCATCTCTACATCGGGCAGGAAGCAGTCGCCATCGGCCTGCAGTCCGCGCTGAACGGCGACAAGGACAGCGTGATCACCGGCTATCGCGATCACGGCCACATGCTTGCGTACGGCATCGACCCGAAGGTCATCATGGCCGAGCTGACCGGGCGCGAGGCCGGCATCTCGAAGGGCAAGGGCGGGTCGATGCACATGTTCTCGACCGAGCATAAGTTTTACGGCGGCCATGGCATCGTCGGCGCGCAGGTAGCACTGGGGGGCGGCTTGGCGCTGGCACACCAATACAATGACGATGGCGGCTTGTGCCTTGCCTATTTCGGCGACGGTGCGGCGAACCAGGGCCAGGTCTACGAGACATTCAACATGGCGGCGCTTTGGAAGTTGCCGATCGTCTTCGTCATCGAGAACAACCAGTATGCCATGGGCACGGCCGTCAGCCGCTCCTCCGCCGAGACCGAATTTTATCGCCGTGGCGCGGCCTTCCGCATCCCCGGCATGAAGGTCAACGGCATGGACGTGCTCGAAGTGCGACAGGCTGCCGAGATCGCCTTCGCCCATGTCCGCGACGGCAAGGGACCGGTACTGATGGAGTGCGAAACCTATCGCTACCGCGGCCACTCCATGTCCGACCCCGCGAAGTACCGTACGCGCGAGGAAGTGCAGGATATGCGCGAGCATCGCGACCCGATCGAAGGCTTGAAGAAGACGCTGGTGGACGCAGGCATGGCGGAAGATGACCTGAAAGCCATCGACAAGAACATCCGCAAGATCGTCAGCGAAGCGGCGGACTTCGCCGAAAACTCGCCCGAGCCGGACCCGAGCGAACTCTACACCGATGTCCTGGTGGAGGAGTACTGAGCCATGGCTATCGAACTCAAGATGCCCGCCCTGTCGCCCACCATGGAGGAGGGCACGCTCGCGAAATGGCTGAAGTCGGAAGGTGACGAGATTGTAGCCGGCGACATCATTGCCGAGATCGAGACCGACAAGGCCACGATGGAATTCGAGGCGGTCGACGAAGGCACGCTCGGCAAGATCATGGTGCAGGAAGGCACGGAGAATGTCGCCGTCGGGACAGTGATTGCGATGCTCGCCGCGGATGGCGAAGATGTGAGCGATGTTGCCGAAGCTGCTCCTGCCGATCCCGTGCCGGGAGAAGGCAAGGATGTGGGGCGTCCCGATGCGTCGGGGGAGGGCAGCACTGCCGAGATCGCCCGTCCGCAGAAGAAGACCGACGTATCCGATCCCGAGGTTCCGCACGGCACGAACATGGCCAGTATCACCGTGCGCGAGGCTTTGCGCGATGCGATGGCCGAGGAAATGCGCCGTGACGAGCGTGTCTTCGTCATGGGCGAGGAAGTCGCGCAGTACCAGGGCGCGTACAAGGTCACGCAAGGCCTGCTCGACGAGTTCGGTGCCAAGCGTGTTATCGACACGCCAATCACCGAATACGGCTTTGCCGGCATCGGTGCAGGCGCGGCGATGGGTGGTCTGCGCCCGATTGTCGAGTTTATGACCTTCAACTTCGCAATGCAGGCGATCGACCACATCGTGAATTCTGCTGCGAAGACGAATTACATGTCGGGAGGCCAGATGCGCTGCCCGGTCGTTTTCCGCGGCCCCAACGCTGCTGCAAGCCGCGTAGGCGCGCAGCACAGCCAGAACTTCGGCCCATGGTACGCCAGCGTTCCCGGCCTGATCGTCATCGCGCCTTACGATTCATCGGACGCGAAGGGCCTGCTCAAGGCTGCCATCCGCTGCGAGGACCCTGTGGTCTTTCTCGAGAACGAGCTGGTCTACGGCCGGACCTTCGAATTGCCCGAACTGGACGACCACGTGCTGCCGATCGGCAAGGCACGCATCATGCGCGAAGGGTCGGACGTGACTATCGTCGCCTATTCGATCGCAGTCGGGCTTGCTCTGGAAGCCGCTGAAGAACTGGCTGGCGAGGGCATCGAAGCCGAAGTTATCGACCTGCGCACGCTACGTCCGCTCGACAAGGATGCCGTGCTGACGAGCCTCAAGAAGACCAACCGCCTTGTCGTCGCCGAGGAAGGTTGGCCGACCTGCTCGATCGCTTCGGAAATCGCGGCGATCTGTATGGAAGAGGGTTTCGATGATCTCGACGCGCCGGTCACCCGCGTTTGCGACGAGGATGTGCCGCTGCCCTATGCCGCCAACCTCGAGAAGCTGGCACTGATAGACACGCCGAAGATCGTAAGGGCGGTGAAAAACGTGACTTACAGGCGCTAAACAGGTCTAAGCGCCTATGCCGATCTTTCCCTGCCGTTTAGCAAAGTCTTAGGAATTCACGCGATAGTGTCACAGCCTCATCAGTTTGTCTGAGGCGAGTAATCGATGCGAAATCTTTCATGTACCGCTGCGCGACTGTGGCGAAGCGAAGACGGAAGTGTTTTCCCTCTCACAGCTGTCGGAATTCTCGTGCTGGCAGGCCTGATCGGCGGAGGCGTCGACATGGCACGCGCGTATCAGGCTCAAAACCGTTTGCAGAACGCCTGCGATGCGGGCGTGCTCGCCGGCCGGAAGACTGTGACCACAAACGGCTTCGACGACGCAGCTCAGCAGGCGGCGACGAATTTCTTCAATGTCAATTTCAGCGGTGTTCCGGACGTAACCGCGCCAAGCTTCATGCCGACATCCACCGATAACGGGCAAACAATCACCGGTTCGGCCTCCATTGCCGTTAGAACGGTGGTGATGAACATATTTGGATTTAATTCCATTCCAATTTCAGTATCATGCTCAGCAAGCCTCTCGATGGGCAATGCCGACGTGGTCATGGTGCTCGATACCACCGGATCGATGGATTGGGACATCAGTGGTAGTGACACAACGAGGCGCATCGACGCCTTGGAAAATGCCATGAAGAATTTTTACGACAGTCTCGCTACTGTGACTGCAACCTCGAATGCGCGTGTTCGGTATGGTTTTGTGCCATACAGCCAAACCGTAAACGTCGGGGGCCTGCTCGCATCCGATTGGCTCGTCGGAAGCATGGATATTCAGTCGCGGGAAGCCCAATACATCGACGAAGAACGCGATACTGACGAAATCGAGTCCTACGGGCCGCCTTCGATAAAGCGCGATGACTCCATCGGAAATCCGGACAACTCGGAATGGACCGACTATCGAGGCTCTTGGGGCAAAAACTCGAAATGTAAAAATAATCTTCCCGAAAACACTGCTTGGCAAAACGGAAGCACCACCACCAGCACGAACCAGTTTGTCGATAGCAACGGAAATCGCGTTACTGAACTAGTGACGACAATTCCACAGGAGCGCACTGAATACCAGTGCTATCGAAAGTCGAGAAACAATCATTGGATCGAAAGCCGAACCGCCACTCGTGATTATTTATTTACAATAACTTCGACTGAAGAGCCGATTTTCAAAAAAGAAATCGTGAAGGTATTCGATCAATATATTTACAAAAACGTGAATTACGATGTGTCGGATTACAAAGGTGGCAGCGCAGTCACGACGGTAACCGGCGATGGAGGGTCCGAGCAGAGTTCAACCTGGGCCGGCTGCATCGAGGAGCGCAATACGGTTGCTTCGGGCAATATCGATTACTCCTCGATATTTGGTTTCACGCCATCTGGGTTGAACGATCTTGATATCGATTCAGTGCCCAGCTCCGATGCCACGAGATGGAGACCGATGTGGCCTGAGGTGGCATATGTGCGAACGAACTCCGCTAAAAACAGACTCACTTCCACTTCGCAAAGCGATTATGGAATACATGTCGGCAGCTCTTGCCCTATCCGAGCACAGCTTCTCACCGAGATGACCGAAGATGAGTTTGATGATTATGCGGAGGCACTCACACCGACGGGCAGTACGTATCACTCGATTGGAATGATCTGGGGCGCGAGACTGTCTTCCCCGCAAGGCCTATTCCAAGCCAACGTCAACGAAGCGGCGGATAATGGGGCAGAGACTTCGCGCCATATCATCTTCATGACGGACGGCGAGACGAGCACAAGTTACAGACAAAGTGCTTGGGGCGTTGAATGGCATGACCGGCGTGTCACCGATGATGGCTGGAACAACAATAACGACAGACACGACCAGCGGTTGCTAGCCGTTTGCTCTGCAGCCAAAGCCAAAGGCATTCGCATTTGGGTAATCGCGTTCACCACCTCTCTGACAGGCGACCTCAATGATTGCGCGTCCAGCGAAAGCAGTTTCGTAGCCACGGACGCGGATGAATTGAACAAGGCTTTCCAAGAAATTGCCAAGAATGTGGGCGAGCTGAGGATTACGCAATGACCGGCGCTCTTAAAATAAACAAACTCCCGAAGTTGGCAAAGAAGCTTCGTACCGACGAAGTAGGCGCTACCGTCATGGAGTTCGGTCTGGTCGCCGTCATCTTCATCACTATGCTCTTGGGCATGATGGATATCGGGCAGCGTACTTATGCGCAGTCGGTATTGAATGGAGCAGCTCAAGCGGTAGCGCGAGAGGCATCATTGGAGTCAGGTAATCCTGCAGAAGCCGATGCCAGGCTCACGGCTCTCGTTCGTCGCGTGGCGCCAAATGCTATCGTTTCGACCAACCGCACCAGTTATTTCAACTTTAACGACGTCGCGCGGGCGGAAAAGTGGAACGATGAAAACAGTGATGGCACTTGCAACGAGGACGAAAACTACGTCGACGAAAACCGGAACGGACAGTGGGACGCTGATATCGGCGTGACGGGTAACGGGGGTGCAAACGACGTGGTCGTCTATACGGTAACGACAACATACAAGCCGCTGTTTGCTATCCCATTTTTGGACAACGCTGGCGCTGAGCGCAAGCTCTCGACAAAGTTTATTCGTAAAAATCAGCCGTTTAGCGCACAGAATAATTATGGCAGCTCTGCTGGCGTCTGCACTTAGGCAATTAAGTTGGAAAGCATGGCTAAAATGAAGAAAGCACTGTCAACTTTCGCACGCTCGCTACGCAACGAGTCCAACGGCATCGCACTGACTGAATTTGCGGTCGTGGCGCCGGTATTTATAACACTGGGATTGTTCGGCTTCGAGACTGCCAATCTTGCTATAGCAAAGATGAAGGTCAGCCAAATTACCTTGTCTGTTGCAGACAATGCCTCACGTCTCGGTCAGACGGACAATGGCGCGGTGATTCCGACGATTACCGAGGACGACGTCGCCATCGTTCTTGAGGGCGCTTTGATCGAAGGCGCCGATCTGGACCTTGGGGACAACGGTCGAGTAATAATTAGCAGCCTTGAATACGACCCGATTTCCGATCGACAGTTCATCCATTGGCAACGATGTATAGGCAGTAAAGATGCCGACAGTGCCTATGGCAATGACGGCGATGAAAATGGCTTGGATGGTGAAGAAAACACGGGGATGGGACGTGGCGCCAATCGGGTGGCAGCACCCGCAGGGGAAGCTGTGATGTTCGTCGAGGTTATTTTCGATTTCAAATCTCGGTTCTCAAATGCGTTCACTGGCGATATCACGTTCCGAGAAGAAGCAGCATTCATCATTCGAGACGACCGGAACCTGCAGTTGCCTTCCGAGAAGGGTTTGAGCGGGACGATATCGAACGAATGCTGATGTGAGCGATCGGTGCAAGGATGTTGTGCCTTGTGTGCCGACTATCGTCTCATGTCACAGCCCTTTACCGACGTTGCTGTCCTTAATTTCTTCAGAACTTGCCACATTTGTTGACTTGTGAGCTGTTTCCCAAGCAACAGCACAATCATGCATGGAACCGAGGCCTACGACTTGCCGGACTATGGGCGGCTTGTCCTTTCCTTCACACCTTCGTCGCTGAAGCCAAGGCTCGACCCGCTGCTCCGACTGCATCACTACCTGGCACGCGTCGTCAATCTGTCGAAAGATATCATGCTTATCCAGCTGCGGCTGGCATGGTGGCGAGATGAGTTGCGAAAGGCCCAAAACCCGCAGTCCGCCGCACCCGTCGACCCTCTTCTGGGCCGGCTTATCGAAGGGTGGCGGCCTCATTTCGATGGGCCGATCGGCATCATCGATGCATGGGAAGGACTGCTTGGCGACCGGCCTTGGCCGGACACAGTCGTCGACACCCTTTGTCTGGCTTACGGAAAGGCCTTCGCCAGTATGGCAGGCACCAAGGAAGCCGATGCAGCGCACACGCATGGCCGGTGCTGGGCCTGCGCGGAATTGCGCCTTGCTGGATACGAAAATGCGCTCGGCCAGCTTCCCCGTCTTCCTAAGCTATCTCGCAATCTACGATCGCTCGCTTTGATCGGAGGGTTGTCCCGACGCGCTTTGAGCCGTCCTGAAATGGCACTGCTCGGTGATCGGTTGAGTCCGCTTGCTGCCATGCGGCTTGGCTTATTCGGGCGCTGATCGTATACATCGTGGCGATTGTTCGGGGGGTCGCACATGAAGTCATTTGTCAGCGGCAGCATCGTGACGCTTCTCGTCATGGCGCTCGGCATGTTCTGGTGGCAGGGCCGCGCCGAGGTCGAGGACGCAGCGCCTCCGCCCGATCCGATGGCCTTCGCACCTCCGCCGTTCGACCCGATGGCCTTGCCCGAAGCCGACACGACCGATCTGACCGGGCCGGCACCGCCCGAGGCGAGCGAGCTGAGCAAGGAGCAGCGCCGCTTCTTCCGCTACGACCGCAACCGCGACTGGCGGATCACCCGGGCCGAAATGCTGTCGACACGCACAAACGCCTTCCGCAAGCTCGATACGGACGGCAACAATTTGCTGACTTTCGAAGAGTGGGCGCACGCCACTGTCGACAAGTTCGAAGGTGCGGATGAGAACGGCGACCGCGAATTGTCGCCCGGAGAGTTCGCTTCCACCAAGCCCAAACCGACGAACAGCAGACGCTGCGCCTGCTGATCAGGCGGGCACGGCCTCGCTCGTCTCCAGCCATTCGCCGAAATCTTGCTTGGCACGCGAGGTGTAGGCTTCCTTGCGCTGCTTCTTTTTGACGTCGTGCAGCGGCGGGAAGAGACCGAAATTGACGTTCATCGGCTGGAACGTGTCCGCCTCGGCATCGCCAGTGATGTGTGACAGCAGCGCGCCGAAAGCGGTCGTGCGCGGCGGGGCCGACCACTCGCGACCCGACATCTCGTGCGCCGTCATCATGCCGGCCATCAATCCGACCGCCGAACTTTCAACGTAGCCTTCGCATCCGGTAATTTGGCCGGCAAACCGGATATGCTCGGCACCACGCAAGCGAAGCTGGCGATCCAGCACGAGCGGGGAATTGAGAAAAGTGTTGCGATGGAGGCCGCCAAGCCGCGCGAACTCCGCATTCTCTAGGCCCGGGATGGTCCGGAACAGCTCGACCTGCGCGCCATATTTAAGTTTCGTCTGGAAGCCGACCATGTTCCACAGCGTGCCCAGCTTGTTGTCCTGTCGCAGTTGCACGACCGCGTAAGGCCAGCGGCCCTGCGGATGCTCCTCGCTCGTGTCGTATGGGTTGTCGAGCCCGACGCCCTTCATCGGCCCATAGCGCAGCGTTTCGATACCGCGCGATGCCATCACCTCGATCGGCATGCAGCCGTCGAAATAGGGTGTGTCCGCCTCCCACTCGCGAAATTCGGTCTTCTCGCCGTCCATCAGGCCCTGGTGGAAAGCCTCGTACTGCTCCTTCGTCATGGGGCAATTGATATAGTCGCCATCCTCGTTCGAAGCTTCGGTCCGCTTGTTCCAGCGGCTCTGGATCCAGCACTTCGACATGTCGATGCTGTCGCGGTGAACAATGGGCGCGATGGCATCGAAGAAGGCAAGCCGATCGTGTCCGGTCGCGCCGACAATGCTTTCGGCGAGCGCCTGGGCCGTCAGGGGGCCGGTCGCGACAATCGTGGTGCCGGCGTCGGGCAGGGTATCCACCCGCTCGCGCACTACTGTTATGTTCGGATGTTCGTGCAGCGTGCGTTCGACTTCGGCGGAAAAGACATCGCGATCGACGGCCATGGCGCTGCCTGCCGGAACGCGGGCGACTTCGCCTGCGCGCATGACGAGACTGTCGAGCCGCCGCATCTCGTGGTGTAGGAGGCCCACGGCATTCTTCGTGTCGTCATCGGAGCGGAAGCTGTTCGAGCAAACCAGTTCGGCCAAGCCGTTGGTCTGGTGGGCTGGGGTCGTCTCGCCCGAACCCCGCATCTCGGACAGCCGAACCGTGAAGCCGCGCTTAGCCAGCTGCCATGCTGCCTCGCTTCCGGCCAAGCCGCCGCCGATGATGTGAACGTCATGTGCCATGCGGCAGCGCAGCTAGGGCATAGCGCGTCCGCATTCAATCGCGGGATGCCAATCAGGCCAGACCGACGACGGGCTTGATACGCGCGCGGACCTTCGGAAAGGCGACATCCAATCGCTCGGCAAGAAGGGGCAACCGGCTTACCGGGACGGCGGGAAACAGGTGATGCTCGAGATGGAAGAACATGTTGTAGCTGACAAGATTGATCATTCGATTGCGCTGACTACGCGCCATCAGCACGTCGTCGTCCTCGCATCCGTGATGGGTGATCCACACGGCGAAGAATGCGGTCAGGCATTGCGCGACGACCATCAGCGCGACCCACATCCACAAGAAACCCAGTCCTGGCAACAGGGCAAGTGCAGGGATGACGAGATTAAGCGCCAAATCTCGACGCATCAGACGATGCTGCCGCTTTCCACCCTCACGCCAGGCGGCCAGATGGGTTTCGAGCGGAAATAGCGGCCCATAAAGCAGCACTTTCCAACCCGGCATGCGCCCGCATTTGCCCTCCAGATCGCTGGCCTTTCCGACATGCTTGTGATGGCGCAGGTGGTTGAATGCGACAGAATGGTTCGACAGCAACATGAGCATGCTCAAACCATGCATAACGCGGGCGTGGCCCTGCGGACCGAAGCCAAGATTATGATGGATTGCTTCGTGGTTGAGTCGCAAGGCGGTCAGGAAGAACATGAAGGCGCATGGAGCGGCGAACAGCAACCTGTCGTTGGCGAGGAGAGCGAGGCTAAGCCCAAGCCAGGGCAGGATGATGGCGCCTTCACGCCAGCCGTCGACCGGTTTCATGGTGGTGAGATCCTTCCAGCGGATGCTCCGGACAAGATCGCTGCGCTTGATGTTCTCCATCGCGGTCACCGCCTCTCATTTCTGTGTTTACAGAAATACAGGAACGCTATGCGCTGTCAAGCTGCTACAGCGATGGTCGCTTTTCAATCCGAGGATTACCGCTTAGGGCCGTCGGCGGTTCATGGGGGATGATACGATGCCGCGCCGCGCACTGATCGACAATCGTCCGTATCTTCTGCTCGGCCTGCTGTTTGGCATAACCTATTTCTTTGTCATGGATGGGAAGGTCGGCGGCAGCTGGCTGGCGCTCTGGAAAGGGGCCGGTGTCGCCTTCCTCGCGCTGTATGCTTTGCATCGTGGATCGGGGCGCGACGGCTTGCTGATCGCACTCGTCATGACCGTGTGTGCACTTGCCGATGTGCTCCTGGAATTTAGCTTCCTGATCGGCGGCGTTCTCTTCGCGATTGCGCATTGCATCGCCCTCTACCTTTACGCCGCCAATCGACGCGCACGGCTTTCGGGGAGCCAGATTGCGCTCGCCATTGCCCTCGTCGCCGCGCCTCCAGCCATCGCCGGCATGCTCAGCTATCCGCAGGCAAACTGGTGGCTCGCAACAGTCTATGCAGCGTTAGTCGGCGTGATGGCCGCTGGTGCATGGACAAGTCGCTTTCCGCGTTATCGCACCGGACTGGGCGCGGTGTTCTTCGTCATAAGCGACCTGGTGCTCGTGGCGCGCGAGGCAGGGCCACTGGCACCCGCCATCGCCGAATGGATCGTCTGGCCGACATATTTTGCCGGCCAGTTCCTGATCGTTACCGGTGTCATCCAGACCATCCGCGGCGACTTGCCGAGCGAAAACTAGGTCCTAGCCGCCCGGTTCGTCTTCGATGTTCTTGTCCGAATGCGGCGTCGTGTAGGGCGTCGTCGGATTTAGCCCACCGCCACGCGCGGCGATTTCGTCCTGCACCAGTTCTTCCGCCTCGTTTTCCGGCTCTTCGGTCTCGTCAATCAGAGCGGCGCCGACGATATTCTCGCCTTTGGCCACGTTGAAGATGCGAACGCCCGACGAGGCACGGCCGGACACCGAATAGCCCTCATGCGTTTCGAAGCCGCCGTCGACCATGTGCCGGAATTCGATCGGCAGGCGGATGAGCTTGGCCTGATCGGTCACCAGCATCAGCTGAGAGCCATGCTTTACCGGGAAACTGGCAACCACAGGCCCGTTGCGGTCCGGATTGCTGGACGGCTCGCCGATGTTGGTCAGACCCATCCCCCCACGGCCGATCGTGCGGTATTCATAGGCCGAGGAGATCTTGCCGTATCCGCGCGCGGTCAACGTGAGGATGAATTCCTCCTCGACCGCCATGTCGGCGACCTTTCCGGCCTCCAGCTCGCTCTCATTATCGTTGTTCTTCCAGGCGGCCGCCCGAAGATAAGCATCGCGCACTTCGGTGTCTCGCTCGCCAGCGTCGAGCACGGCCATCGAGACGACTGTCTGGCCATCCTTCAGCTTCATTCCGCGCACGCCGATCCCGGTGCGGCTCTTCGTTTCACGCGCGTCGGTTGCGGAGAAGCGGATGGCCTTGCCACTGTCCGATGCGAGGAAGATTTCCTGGTCTTCGGTCAGCAGTTCGACGCCGATCAGACGGTCGTTACTGCCTTCGACGAAGCCCATGGCGTACTTTCCGTTCGAAGGCACATTGGTGAAGGCATCCATGGAATTGCGCCGCACCATGCCTTGCTCGGTCGCGAAGACGATATTGAGCTTGGCCCACTCTTCCTCGTTCTCGGGCAGGGCCAGCACGTTGGTAACGCGTTCGTCGTCTCCCAACGGAAGCAGATTGACCATCGGCCGCCCCTTGGTCTGCGGCCCGCCTTCTGGCAGCTTCCACACCTTCAGGCGATAAACGCGCCCCGTGTTCGTGAAGAACAACACGGGGTTATGCGTCGAAGTTACGAACATTTCGACGACCGCGTCTTCGTCCTTCGTGGCCATGCCGCTACGGCCCTTGCCGCCACGTGCCTGCGCACGGAACGCATCGAGCGGCGTGCGCTTGATGTAGCCGCCATGGGTGACGGTCACGACCATTTCTTCGCGCTCGATGAGGTCTTCGTCCTCGATCCCGTCCCATGCCGGCGCGATCTCCGACACGCGCGGCGTCGCGTAGGCCGCTTTGATCTCTTCGAGCTCCTCGCGCATCACGCCGAACAGCTTCACGCGGTCGGCCAGGATCGACAGGTATTCCTCGATCGACAGTGAGAGCTCCTTCAGCTCGTCGCCGATCTCGTCACGGCCCATAGCAGTCAGGCGATGCAGGCGCAGGTCGAGAATGGCCTTCACCTGGCGCTCCGACAGGCGATAGGTGCCGCCGTCCTGCTCCGCGTTCGGTTCGATTGCTTCGACCAGCCGGATATACTGCGCGATATCGCCGATGGGCCATTCCTTCGCCAGCAGGCGCGCACGCGCTTCGGCGGGGGAGGGGGCACCGCGGATCATCGCAACGACCTCGTCCAGATTGGACACAGCCACCACCAAGCCGAGCAAGATATGCGCCCGGTCGCGCGCCTTGTTCAGTTCGTACTTGGTGCGGCGGGTGATGACTTCTTCACGGAAGGTGATGAACGCCTGGATGAATTCGCGAAGGCTGAGTACTTCGGGCCGACCGCCGGTAATGGCGAGCATATTGGCCGGGAAGCTGGCCTGCGCCGGGGAATAGCGCCAGATCTGGTTGAGCACGACCTCCGGCGACGCATCACGCTTGAGGTCGATGACCACGCGTACACCCTTGCGGCTGGATTCGTCGCGAATGTCGGAGATACCCTCGATCCGCTTGTCTTTCGCGGCTTCTGCGATCTTTTCGACGAGACCGCTCTTGCCTACCTGGAATGGCATCGACGTCAGCACGATCGAGCGACGATCGCCGCGACGTTCCTCGATCTCGTGCCGGGCCCGCATCAGGATGGAGCCGCGACCGGTGGTATAGGCGGCGCGGGCGCCCGACTTGCCCAGGATCAGGGGCGCCGTCGGGAAGTCCGGACCCGGGATGATCTCGAACAATTCCTCGCTCGTGATCGCCGGGTTTTCCATGAAGGCGAAGCAGCCGTCGATCACCTCGCCCAGATTGTGCGGCGGAATGTTGGTCGCCATGCCGACGGCAATGCCGCCCGCGCCGTTGACGAGCAGGTTCGGGAAGCGGGCCGGGAGGACCGAGGGTTCCTGCTTACGACCATCATAGTTGTCGACGAAATCGACCGTTTCCTTGTCCAGATCGTCGAGCAAGGTGTTCGCAACACGAGCCAGCCGCGCTTCGGTGTAGCGCATCGAGGCGGGCGGATCGGGGTCCATCGACCCGAAATTGCCCTGACCATCGACCAGCGGCACGCGCAACGACCAGTCCTGCGTCATTCGGGCAAGAGCATCGTAGATCGCGGCGTCACCGTGAGGGTGGTAGTCACCCATCACGTCACCGACGATCTTCGCGCTCTTCACGTAGGATCGTCCGGCCACGAAATTGCCTTCGCGGCTGGCGTACAGAATGCGGCGGTGCACCGGCTTCAGCCCGTCACGCACATCGGGCAGCGCACGGCTGACGATCACGCTCATCGCGTAATCGAGATAGCTGGTCTTCATCTCCTCGACGATGTCGATGCGGGTGTGTTCTTCGCCGCTGGGAGGCAGGGGTTTCTATCGTGTCGATGTCATCAGCCAAAACAGTTCGCTTTCAAACGGTAGCCATGGGATTTTCGCAGCCTGAGATGTAGGGATTTGCGGCATGTTATGCCACCTTTCGGCACGCGAATTTGCGGAGAATTCCAACATTTTTCCACATATCGCGGCAGAAGGTGTGCTTCGCCTCGCCGGGACCTTCGGAACCGCGCCCATTCAATCGCTATTCACCGACGATCCGCCACTATATTTGCAACACGCGCAAACCCGCGGCATGGCCTGAACCATTCGTTTCGGTATGGGTTATGCCATCGACGTGCACATACTTTTGTTTGGGAGTTTCCGTATGATTTTCACCCGTCTAGCCAGATCTTCGCGACCGTCGTCTGCCATCGCCATGGCACTGGTCCTCGCAGCGACAGGCGCGCTCGGAGTTAGCGCGCTTGAACAGCCCGCTCATGCGCAAAAGAAGAAGAAGGACGAGCAGAAGCCGGAATATTCGAAAGATTTCATCGCGGTTTACACGCCTGCGAATGAGATCCTGCAGTCGGAGACGCCCGATTACGCGGCTGTCAAAGCCATGCTGCCCGGCATCCTGGCCACTGTCCAGAGTGGTGATGAAAAGAACGTTGCCGGTTCGCTTCAATACAGCGTCGGCAGCGAACTGGACGATACGCCCATGCAGCTTGCCGGTCTACAGATGATGCTGGACAGCGGAAAGCTTGATGCCCAGCGTGTAGGCGGCGTCTACGTGACCCTTTATCAGCTTAACCGGAATGAGGATGACATCGAAGCTGCGCGAGAAGCTCTCGAAGGAGCGATTGCGGCAAATTACAGTTTCGAGGCGTCGATGAATGACGGGTCTTCGCGAACGATCGGCCCGGATCAGATGCCGCAAATGATTGCCGAGATGTATTTCGAGCAGGAGCAGTACGCGCAAGGCGTCGCTTATCTTGCCGACACGATCGAGGCTCGGAAAGTGGCAGGCCAGCCGGTTCCGGAATCGTGGATACGGTCGGGCCTCAGTTACGCTTATAACAACGACGTTAACAGCGAAGTTGGCCGGTTCATCGGCTGGCTCGCAGCCGACTACCCATCGGACGCAGTGTGGGGCGACGCAGTCATCGTGACGCTGAATTCAAACAAATTCGCGAATGCGGAAGTGCTGGATCTGCTTCGCTTGGCGCGTCGTACCGGTATCTACAACGATGCCCGCGTCCTGTCAGAATACGTCGAAAATCTCGATCCGCGCCGCTTCCCCGGTGAAGTCGTCGCAGTCATCGATGAAGGCACCGCTGCGGGCCTCGTTGACGGGTCCGATCCCTTCCTCACCGAAGCGCGCGCGGATGCAGCCGGCCGCGTCGATGCCGACCGGGCCGAACTTCCTTCCTTCGCCAAGGATGCGCGGCAGCCGAACGCCGATCTGAAGACCTTGGTCGTGGCAGGCGACACCTTCCTCAGCTACGACCAGCCGGCAGAGGCCGAAGAGTTTTATGCACGCGCTCTGGAAATGAGCGGCGTGGAAACGCCTCTGGTCCTTACCCGTCTTGGCATCGCTCAGTACGACCAGGGCAAGTATGCCGAGGCCATCGAAACCTTCAAGAAGGTCGAAGGCGCGCGGCGCGATGTTGCCAATCTGTGGGCGATTTACACTGCGCAGAAGTCCGGTCTGTAAGCGACGGCCACCTGAATAGACGGCGGCGTGGAGCTTCGGCTTCGCGCCGCCTTCTTTCGGCGTTAGCGCAAGCGCTTGACCCACAGCCCGCTGTCACGCCGTTCGACCTTGAATTCGTCCAGCGAGTCGAACAGATCGGACAGCCTTTTGTAGCCGTAAGTTGCGCACGTCGAACGACGAGCGATTGCCGGCAAGGCTTCCGACTTCGCCCATCTGCGCAAAGCCGTCTTCGTCGCGGCTGGCAGCCTTCCAGGCATTGCCTAGAAGGTCGACGACGTCTTCGTCGATCGGGTCCTTGTCAGTGGCCTTGGTCTTGCCGCCATCACCATTTTCGTCGGCGGCACCCTTGATGAGCGCTTCGATGTCGATGAAGCGGGTGCAGGCGCTTTTGAAGGCGTCGGGAGTCTTACGCTCGCCAAAGCCGTAGACAAGAATGCCATCCTGCCTCAGCCGCGTGGCGAGCGGGGCGAAATCGCTATCCGAGCTCATGATACCGAACCCATCGACCTTGCCTTGGTAGAGCAGATCGATCGCATCTATCGTCATCGCCATGTCGGTCGCATTCTTGCCTGCGGTCAGATCGAACTGCTGCTGTGGCAGGATGCCGTACTTGTGAGAAATCTTGTCCCATTTCGACAGATTGCTTTTCGCGAAATTGCCATAGGCTCGCTTGATGTTGACCTGGCCCAGCTCGGCCATGACGGTCAGGACAGGATCGATACCCCTCGGCGTGGTGTTGTCTGCATCGATGAGCAGGGCGATGTTTTTCAGGTCGCGGTCAGGCATCGCACGGCAATGGCGGGGCGCGGCGAGCGACGCAAGCCGACGGCACGCGTCGTCACCAGCGATCGATCAGAAACGCTCGCCCCGAATGACTTCGACATCCCACATGGTCAGCAGCAGGCCGTGGCTCGAGAGGATCGGTGCCAGACCCTCGGCCAGAGCGGTCGCTTTTTCCTGAGAGGCAATGGTCAGGACGAATACTCTGTCCGAGCCCGTGACACGCTCTTCCCGCCAGTGGCCTTCGCGCCCCTTGCCCGAATCGACGGGTGTCACGGTCCATCCGGTGATATCTGCACGGTCGATGGCATCTGTCACGCGGCGGACGAGCGCCTTGTCGGTCAAAATTTCAATACGCTTGCGGATGACAGTTTCGATCATTCGGACTTCCTACCCGCTCGCCAGCGCCGTCGCCAGCGCGCCGATCAGGCCGATGTTGATGAGGATGTTGAAGGGAAAGGTCACGCTGAGCGACATAGTCAGGTAAATGCCCGGATCGGCTTGGGGCAGGGCAAGCCGCATCGCCGCTGGCACTGCAATGTAACTGGCGCTGGCGCACAGCACCCCGAGCGCGGCCGCGGAGCCGACTTCGAGACCGATGCCGGTGCCCAGCAGCGCGCCTAACGTCCCGTTGATTAGCGGCAGCACAATGGAAATGACGGCCAGCCGCCATGTCATCGCTCGCGCATCCATCAGGCGCCGGGCTGCGATCAATCCCATGTCGAGCAGGAATAGGCACAAGACGCCCTTGAAGCCTGCCTCGAAGAACGGGGCGACATCGGCAAAGCCGCTCGCTCCGCTAATTACCCCGATGGCAAAGGCTCCGAGCAGCAGCACGACCGACGCGTTGAAGAAAACTTCGCGCAGCAATTCGCTCGTGTCGCGGCGTGCCTGCGGATCGTCTCCCGCCAATGCCTTTCTCGCCAGCAGCAATCCGGTGAGGATCGCAGGCGTCTCCATCGCCGCCATCACCGCGACCATGTAACCGCCAGGCGGCGTACCGCGCAGTTCGTAAATCTCGACGGCGGTTACGAAGGTCACCACGCTGACCGACCCATAATGCGCCGCAACCGCGCCTGCATTCAGCTGGTCGAGCTTGCCGAAGCCTTTGAGAAGAGCAAATGCCAGCAGAGGCAACAGGAAGCTCGCCATAATCCCGGACAGCAGTGCCAGCGCTATGGTCGCGTTTACGCCAGACTCGCTGACGGCAACACCGCCTTTCAGCCCGATTGCAGCCATCAGATAGAGCGACATGCCCTTGGCGAGCGACTCCGGAATGGTCAGCTCGGATTTGGCAAAGGCCGCCAACATGCCCAGCACGAAGAACAGGATTACTGGCGAGGTAAAGGTCTGAAGTGTGGCCGCGTCCATGGCTCATCCGTTACGCGCGGTGCGGGTCGGTGCCAAGAGGGAGGGGGAATAGCTATCCACGGCTTGCGGGCGAGCGTTGCGCCGCTTAGATGCAGCAGCGCAATGAACGACCTGTCCTCCACGCCGAAGCCCGACGCCACGCCGCCCAGAAGGCAGCGCAAGCCCGATTGGATCCGGGTCAAGGCGCCGGTCAGCAAGGGCTATCACGAGACGCGCAAGCTGATGCGCGACTTGTCGCTCAATACCGTGTGCGAAGAAGCCGCCTGTCCCAATATCGGTGAATGCTGGGACAAGAAACATGCGACGGTCATGATACTGGGCGATGTTTGCACGCGTGCCTGCGCCTTCTGCAACGTGAAGACCGGCATGCCGCGGCTGGTCGATCCGATGGAGCCGGAAAACGTGGCCATCGCAGCTGGTCAGATGGGCCTGAAGCATATCGTCATCACCAGCGTCGATCGCGACGACCTGCCCGATGGCGGTGCAGACCAGTTCGTGAAGGTCATCAAGGCGCTGCGCCGCGAGACGCCGGACACAACGATCGAAATCCTGACGCCAGACTTTCGCGGCAAGATGCGCCCTGCCGTGGAGAAGATCTGCGAGGCCGGACCGGACGTCTACAATCACAATCTCGAAACCGTCCCGCGCCTTTACCCGACTATCCGGCCCGGTGCGCGCTATTACGCGTCGCTCCGCCTGCTAGAGGAGGTGAAGAGCCACGATCCCCTGATCTTCACCAAGTCCGGCATCATGCTCGGCCTTGGCGAACAGCGTCTCGAAGTGCACCAGGTGATGGACGACATGCGCAGCGCCGATGTCGATTTCATCACGATGGGCCAGTATCTCCAGCCGACGCCGAAGCATGCCACGGTCGAGGATTTCGTCACGCCGAAAGCCTTCGCCGCTTACGGCTCGATCGCGCGCGCCAAGGGCTTCCTGCAGGTAGCCTCCAGCCCGCTGACCCGCTCGAGCTATCACGCAGGAGACGACTTCGCCGTGATGAAGGCGGCGCGCGAAGATCGGCTGGCGAAGGAGCAGGCAAGGGCTAACGCCTGATGCCGAGCATTCGCGAGACGCGGCAGCTGCCTTACAGCCGCGAACAGATGTTCGACCTCGTGGCCGATGTCGCGAGCTATCCCGACTTCCTTCCCTGGGTTATCGCCACGCGCGTGCGCAGCGACAGCGAGGTGGAGATGGACGCCGACATGGTCGTCGGCTTCAAGGCGATCCGCGAGAAGTTCACCTCGCGCGTCACGAAGCAGCGGCCCGAGAGTATCGAAGTGGCCTATATCGACGGACCCTTGAAGGATCTCGACAACCGCTGGAAGTTTACCGAGCTGCCCAGTGGCGGGTGCGAGATTGACTTCTATGTCGAGTTTGCCTTTCGCAGCGCCGTCTTCGAAGCGCTTGCCGGCCAGTATTTCGATCGCGCCTATCGCAAGCTGATGCAGGCATTCGAGGAGCGTGCGGACGAGCTATACGGCAACAGCGCGACCGCTGCCGAGGCTTAAGGCATGAGCAGGTCGAGCGCGCAGATCGTAGCCTCGCGGCGTATATCGGCGCGCGATCCGGCATCGAACTTCTTGAGTTCCCCTTCCGGTTCCCCTTCCTGACCGCGAATGACACGTGCGAAGACCACCGTTCCTACCGGCTTGAGCGCGGTGCCGCCCGTCGGTCCGGCTACCCCGCTGATCGCCACTGCGACATCGGCCTGGCTGCGCGCGAGAGCGCCTTTCGCCATCGCCCAGGCGCAGGCAATCGACACGGCACCGAATGTCTCAATAATGTCGAGCGGGACATCCAGCATTTCCATCTTCGACTCGTTCGAATAGGTGACAAAGCCGCGATCGAGAACAGCCGACGAACCGGGAATTTCGGTCAGCGCCGCGCTGACAAGGCCGCCGGTGCAGCTTTCCGCCAGGACAACCTTGCGGGTCTGCGCGATGTTGGCCTCGATGACCTTCCGGGCGAGATCGTCGATATCGGCGGGGAGCAGCGCGTCCATAATCTACGCCCTTATCACAGTTGCCACGGCCTGCGCGGCTATACCTTCGCTTCGGCCGGTAAAGCCCAGGCGTTCGGTGGTTGTCGCTTTGACGGACACGCAGCTTTGCTCGACGTCAAGTATCTCTGCAATTCGTTGCCCGCATGGCGTCACGATGCGGCCCGATCTTTGGAGCTTCGCAAATTATCGTGAGGTCGATGTTGCCGATCCGGTAGCCGGCCTCCGCAACCAGGTTGGCGGCATGCGCCAGGAAGCGGTCGCTGGCCGCACCGCGCCATTGAGGGTCGCTGGGCGGGAAGTGGCTGCCGATGTCTCCCTGAGCGATGGCACCGAGCAGCGCGTCGACAATGGCATGCAGAGCCACATCCGCATCACTGTGTCCTGCCAGCCCCCGATCATGCTCGATCTTGACGCCGCCAAGCCACAGCTCCTCGCCATCGCTCAGCTTGTGAACGTCGTATCCCGTACCCACGCGCATAGCGGGAAGGTCGGCTGTAAAGTCGTCGGCGAACGTCATTTTCTTAAGTCTCTCATCGCCCGGCACCAACGCTATCTCGCCAACGGCGGCCCGCAAGACTTGCGCATCGTCGCCAGCCGTCTTCTCGCCGGTCCATTCGTTGTGCGCTGTCGCGATGGCGTCATAGCGGAAGGCTTGCGGCGTCTGCACGCGGCGTAGTTCTTCGCGCTTTGCGGTCCCCGCCATTCGACCGTTTCCTGCGATGACGAGGCTGTCCACAACCTCGAGCACCGGTATCGCGCCCTGATACGCGTCCAAAGCGTCAATCAGGCGCTTTATGACGGCGAGTGGCACATCGGGACGGGCCGCATCGTGGATCAGCACTCGCTCGGCGTTCTCGAGAGCGGCGAGTCCGTGTGCAACCGATTGCTGCCTCGTGGCACCGCCGACCACTGCCTGCCATCGCGACAGACCGGCCAGCGCGGTAGCGATCATCTCGTCGCTACCCTCGGGAATGACGACCACCAGAGGCGACGCACCCGCCGCCAATAGCTTCTCAACCGAATGCCGCACCAAGCGGCTTGCCCCGCCAGTTCGCAAATTGCTTCGGAACGCTCTGTCCCGCGCGGATACCGGATCCGGCAGCGACAACGATGGCGGCGAAAGGGGGAAGGGCGGGAGTGTCGGCCATGTCTGCGCTGCGCAGCTAGCGGCTTGAGATTTGCACTGCAACGCAGTATGTTCCGTGGACACGCCACAGGCCATCATTTCCGACATGACCGCGCAACCCTCTCCTCCGGCATCGCCGCAGCCGATCCACATCGGCAACGTGACGATCGACACGCCCGTCGTGCTCGCGCCGATGACGGGTGTGACCGACCTGCCGTTTCGCAAGCTGGTGCGCAAGTACGGCTCGGGACTGAACGTCACCGAGATGATTGCCAGCGAAGCGGCTATCCGCGAAACGCGCCAGTCGGTGCAGAAGGCTGCATGGGATCCGATCGAAGAGCCGGTATCGATGCAGCTGGTCGGCTGCGATCCCTACAGCATGGGTGAAGCCGCAAAGCTGCAACAGGACAACGGCGCGGACATCATCGACATCAATTTCGGCTGTCCGGTCCGCAAGGTCGTCGGGCAGCTGGCAGGCTCTGCGCTGATGAAGGAAGTCGCGCTCGCCACCAAGCTGATGGAAGCGACGGTCAAGGCAGTGGACGTGCCGGTGACGGTCAAGATGCGCATGGGCTGGGACCATGGCGACCTGAACGCGCCCGAGCTTTCGCGTATTGCCGAGGACCTTGGCGTCAAGATGGTCACCGTGCACGGCCGCACGCGCAATCAGATGTACAAGGGAAGCGCCGACTGGGCCTTTATCCGCAAGGTAAAGGAGGCTGTGTCGATCCCCGTTATCGTAAACGGCGACATCTGCACCATCGACGATGCCGCCAAGGCGCTCGACCAGTCGGGTTCGGACGGGCTGATGATCGGGCGAGGGGCCTACGGCAAGCCCTGGCTCTTGGCCCAGGTTATGCACTGGTGGCGAACAGGCGAGACGGTCGCCAGCCCCAGCTACGACGAGCAATTCGAGGTCGTGCAGGAGCACTATCGCGACATGCTCGACCTGTATGGCATCGATGTCGGCGTGAAAATCGCACGCAAGCACCTTGGCTGGTATACCAAGGGCATGCACGGGTCGGCAGAGTTTCGAAACCGGGTGAACTTTCTTGACGATGCCGCTGAAGTCCTTGGCGAACTGGAGCGGTTTTACGAGCCGTTCCTGCACCGCCGCGCGGCCTGACCACAGCGCTGCTCTCTGACAGCGAACGCGCGCAAAACCTCGCTTCGCCGCATCTAGGCTTGCAAAAATGCAACAGGTGCGATGTAAGGCCGCCACGATGGCGACGCAGGCCGCACCCCTCACCAGATCGACACCGCGGTGGTGGCGCAAGTTCGTCGTCGCCTCGCGCCGTGCGAATTTCTTCACACTGGTGGAACTTGCCGCGGTTGTGGCGTTCCTCGCCATGGTCGCGACAACCTGGGCCGCCTTCACGACGGCACCGGCAGATGGGCGCCTGCTTCCCAGCACACAGGTAGCCGTGCTGCTCATCGGTACGCTGATCCCGGCGATGACCCTGCTTGTACTGGCCGGTCGACGCCTTGCACTTCGTCGCGCGGCGGGGAGCACGGCCCGCCTGCATGTCCGGCTGGTGTTCTTCTTCTCGATGGTCGCGGCCGTTCCGACACTGCTGGTCGCTGCCTTCGCGGCGATCCTGTTCCAGTCGGGCGTCGATTTCTGGTTTTCGGACAATTCGCGCGGCTTGATGGAGAACGCGAACGAACTGGCGGACGCCTATTACGAGGACAACCAGCTCGATCTGGGTGAAGAGACCATCTCCATGGCGATGGACATGCGCTCTATTCTGCAACAGGTGCCGGTAACCGATCCGGATTTCATGCTGGTCTACGAATATCAGGCCCAGCCGCGAGAAGTATCCGAAAGCGCGATCATGCAGACCCTGCCCGACGGCAGCGCGCGCACTGCGGTTTTGTACAACATCGGCGAGGGCAGCGATCCGGTTGCTTTCACCGAAGGAAGCCTCGACGGGCTGCGCAGCGGCGAGCCGGTCGCCATACGCGGCAGTAGCGAGCGGATCGAGGCCCTTGCACCGATAGACCGGCAGGCGGGCATCTATCTCTACACCTCCCGCAATGCCGAGGCATCGGGCTTTCGCAGCTGGGAAAGCGCACGGCTGGTTTCTTCGGCGTATGAGGAACTGACCAAGCGCGCGCGGGCGTTGCAGCTTCGCTTCAACGTGGCACTCTTCTTCGTCAGCCTCGCACTCGTCGGCATCGCCGTATGGTTCGCCCTGCGCTTCGCCGACCGGCAGGTGGAGCCGCTGACCGATCTCGTTTTGGCCGCTCGCAAGGTCGGGGCGGGGCAGTTCGGCATGCGTGTCGCGGGGCGTACCGGCGCAGACGAAATCGGGATGCTCAATCGCGCCTTCAACCGCATGACCGCGCAGTTGGAACGCCAGACAGATGCGCTGGTGAACGCCAACAAGGAATTGGAAGACCGCCGCAGCTTCATCGAGGCCGTGCTCGAATCCGTCAGTGCCGGAGTCATCACGATCGACGGCGACCGCCGCGTTCTGCTGATGAATGCTCCCGCGCAAAATATCCTGCTCGAAGGCGGCGAAAGCGACGAAGCGCCCGAAACCCTCGATGCCATGGCTCCGCAAATCGCCGCGATGGTCATCGCCGGGCTGGAACGCGGCGTGGTCGGCCACACGCGTCAGGGCGAGATGATGACGCTTGCCGTCAAGCTGGTGCGCGAGGGCGAGGGTCACGTCATCACCTTTGAGGACATTACCCGCCAGTTGCTCGACCAACGCCAAGCCGCCTGGTCAGACGTTGCGCGCCGTATCGCGCATGAAATCAAGAACCCGCTGACACCCATCCAGCTTGCGACCGAGCGGCTCAAGCGCCGCTATCGCAAGCAGATCGAACAGGATGGCGAGCTATTCGACGAGCTGACCAACACGATCGTCCGGCAGGTCGGCGATCTGCGCAAGATGGTCGATGAATTTTCAAGCTTCGCGCGGCTTCCCAAACCGATGTTCCGGCCGGAAGATGCGCTCGACCTGATCCGACAATCGCTGTTTTTGCAGGAAGTCGCCAATCCGGAGATCGATTACAGCCTGACCAGCAAATTGGACGGGCCGCTTATCATCCAGGCCGACCGGCACCAGCTTGGACAGGCTGTCACCAACGTCCTCAAGAACAGCGCAGAAGCGATCGAGGCACGCGCCGCGCAGGCTCCGCTGGACTATCGCGGCCGGATCGGAATCGAGGTGTCAGAGACGCCCGAGGCGATGACAGTTGCGGTTATGGACAACGGGATCGGCCTGCCGCAGGATCGCGAACGTATCCTCGAACCCTATGTGACGACCCGCGCGAAAGGCACGGGCCTCGGCCTCGCAATCGTCAACAAGATCGTGGAGGAACATGGCGGAGAGCTCAGTTTCTCCTCGGTAGAGCATGGCGGCACGCGCGTCGTCCTGCGCTTCGCCCGCGATCCTCAAACTGCCCGGCAGACAACAGACGCTACCCCCGAAGAAAGAATTGGTACCTGACTATGGCCCTCGACATCCTCATCGTAGACGACGAGCGCGACATCCGCGAACTTGTGGCCGGCGTGCTCAGCGACGAGGGCTATGAATGCCGCACCGCCGGAGACAGCACGTCCGCACTGGAAGCGGTAGACGAGAAGCGTCCAAGCCTTGTTCTGCTCGACGTCTGGCTTCACGGCAGCCCGATGGACGGGCTCGAAGTGCTCGACGCCATCAAGGTGCGCGAACCTGAATTGCCGGTCATCATCTTCTCGGGACACGGCAACATCGATACGGCGGTCAGTGCGGTCAGCCGCGGGGCGATGGACTTCATCGAAAAGCCGTTCGAGGCAGAGCGCCTTCTGCATCTGGTCGAGCGGGCCACGGAGACCGAACGACTGCGTCGGGAGAATCTTCGACTGCGACAACGCTCGACTGACGGAGGAGAATTCACCGGCAACTCGGCAGTCATCAACGCGGTGCGCGCAACGTTGAAGCGAGTTGCGCAAACAGGCAGCCGCATCTTGATCGGCGGCCCGGCTGGATCAGGCAAGGAGGTGGCGGCGCGATTGCTGCACAGCTGGTCCTCTCGCGCGGACAAGCCCTTTGTAATTGTCAATTCCGCTCGGATCACGCCCGAACGGTTCGAGGAAGAGCTGTTCGGGGAAGAGGCTGACGGCAAGCTGGTGCGTGCCGGCTTACTGGAAACCGCCGATGGCGGTACGCTCTACTTGGACGAGGTGGCGGACATGCCTCTCTCCACTCAGGCCCGGATCTTGCGCGTGCTGACAGAACAGAGCTTTGTGCGTGTCGGCGGAACACGCCAGATCGGCGTCGATGTGCGGGTCGTATCCTCCACCGCGCGGGATCTGGCGCGCGAGATGGAAGAGAAGAATTTCCGCGAAGATCTGTTTTACCGGCTGAATGTCGTGCCGGTGGAAATCCCTTCGTTGGCTGAGCGTCGGGACGACATCCCGGCGCTCGCGGAATACTTCTTCGCCCGCTACGCTGCCGAACAAGGCATCCGCCCTCCTGCCATCAGCGAAGAAGCCATGGCCGCTTTGCAAGCCTATGACTGGCCCGGCAACGTGCGCCAGTTGCGCAATGTGGTCGAGCGCACGATCATTCTCACCCCGCGTGATAAGCTTGAGACGGTCGAGGCCGAGATGCTGTCCGAAGAAGTCGCCGGCGGAAAGACCGACGGGAATGGCGGAATTGCCGCGCTCATGGGCGCGCCCTTGCGCGAAGCGCGTGAAAGCTTTGAGCGCGAGTATCTCGCCATCCAGATCCGGCGCTTTTCGGGCAATATTTCCAAGACTGCCAGCTTCATCGGGATGGAGCGATCGGCACTGCACAGAAAGCTTAAATTGCTCGGCATGGCAGACCGCAAAATGGGCGATCGCAAGTAAGCTTGTTTCAGCCAGATGGCGTCTCGCCATCAAATCCGTTGCCTTTGGGCACTGTTATCCGCCAACTGCGTTGCATTGACGGATATGATGTCCGCAAACCCGGACGCGGTGGGAGCGTCCAGATCGCGGCGCTTCCACAAACAAGGGGCCGCCAAAAACAGGAGACACGCAAGATGTCTGGCGAACGAACGTTATCGGCGCGACCTAAGCCCGAGATGAAAGAGCCTGCAAAAAGCAAGCAGCCGTCCTTGCAGGATGCCTTTCTCAACCATTTGCGCCGCGATAAGGCGCCAGTCACCGTCTTTCTGGTGAAGGGTGTCAAGCTTCAGGGCATCGTGACCTGGTTCGACAATTTTTCGATCCTGCTGCGCCGCGACGGGCAGTCGCAGCTTGTCTACAAGCACGCCATCAGCACGATTATGCCCGGCCAGCCTGTCGATGCCGAGCAGTTTTCCAGCCAGAGCTCCGGCGCGAAGCAGCGCTTGTTGCAGGATGTCTTCCTCAGCCGTGTGCGCGAGGCGGAAGCTCAGGTGACGATGTTTCTCGTGAATGGCGTCATGCTGCAAGGACGCATCGCCGCTTACGATCTGTTCTGCACGATGCTCGAACGCGATGGATTTGTGCAGCTGGCCTACAAGCATGCCGTGTCGACTATCCAACCCGCCACTCCTGTCGATCTGAGTGAAGACCTCGACGAGGACGACCACTGAGTTTCGACGATGATCTGCTGGGCGAAGTAACGCGCGGCGCGCGCGCCCTTGTCGTGTGCCCGGACATCCGCTCGATCGCCTACGATCTGGGCGCGGAGAGCCGCCTCGCCGAGGCGAAGGGGCTGGCGCTCGCGATTGGGATCGACATAGCCGAAAGCTTCATCGTGCCGGTGCGCGATGTGAAGCCGAATACGCTGTTCGGATCGGGGCAGGTCGAGAACATCCGCATATCCTGCGAGCAGAACGAAGCGGAACTGGTCGTCGTCGACGGCGCGCTCAGCCCGATCCAGCAGCGCAATCTCGAAGAAAAGCTGGCGCGCAAGGTCATCGATCGCACAGGGCTCATCCTGGAGATTTTCGGCGAGCGGGCGGCCACGGCAGAAGGCCGTTTGCAGGTCGAGCTGGCGCATCTGGACTATCAGCAAAGCCGGTTGGTGCGCAGCTGGACCCACCTCGAGCGGCAGCGCGGCGGTTTCGGGTTCCTCGGCGGGCCGGGCGAAACGCAGATCGAGGCCGACCGTCGGATGATCCGCCAGCGCATGGGACGCCTGCGCAAGGAATTGGAGCAGGTCCGCAAGACGCGCGGATTGCATCGTGAAAGGCGCGAGCGGGCACCATGGCCCGTCGTCGCACTGGTTGGTTATACCAATGCGGGCAAGTCGACCTTGTTCAACCGGCTAACCGGCGCGGACGTGATGGCAGAGGACCTGCTTTTCGCCACCCTCGATCCGACCATGCGCGCAATCGCGCTGCCGGGTGTCGAGAAGGCAATCCTTTCCGATACGGTGGGATTCATCTCGGACCTGCCGACACAGCTGGTCGCCGCCTTCCGGGCAACGCTGGAAGAAGTAACCGCGGCCGACGTCATCTGTCATGTACGCGATATTTCGAACAGGTCGGCAGAGGCGCAAAAGGCACAAGTCCTTCGCATTCTCACCGATCTCGATGTGCTGGACGGGGAAGGGGGAGAGCCGTCGATCCCGATCCTCGAAGTGTGGAACAAGGTCGACCTGCTGGAGCCTGAGAGCCTGCAAGAGGCCAAGTCGCTCGCAGAGGAGCGAGACGATGTCGTCGTGGCTTCGGCGCAGACGGGCGAGGGGATCGATGCGCTGGCTGAACGGCTCGGTGCGATGCTGACATCGCGTGCGCGTGTCCGCGAATTCGTTCTGCCGGCTAGCGACGGCCGCCGAATTGCCTGGCTGCATGCGCATGGCGATATTGTCAGCGAAGAAGAAGTGGGTGAGGGGACCGAGCCGCAGCGGCGCTTCGTTGTCCGGCTAAATCCTAAGGAAGAAGGTCAGTTCGAAAGCCTATCGGACTGATTTCTCACTGCTTTTGACTTCCTGCCAAAGGCTTTCTTGCTCTTCGAGTGTGCGCTCGGCAAAGTCACCGCCTGCCAGTTCCTCCATTGCAGCGAAGCGCCGCTCGAACTTGGCATTGGCCGCCTTCAACGCGCTCTCGGCATCGACACCGTAGGCCCGAACCAGATTGACGGCAGCGAAAAGAAAATCGCCCGCCTCTTCCTCGATTTGCTGTCCAGATGCGTCTGCAAGCTCCTGTATTTCTTCTATGACTTTGGCACGTGGACCATTCGTGTCCGGCCAGTCGAAACCGTGGCGTGCTGCACGCTTTTGCAGCTTCTGCGCCCTCAGCAGTGCCGGCAGAGCCTTGGCAACGCCTTCCAGGGCTCCCTTCGTACCGGCGGCTGAACGCTCGGCGGCCTTGAGGTCCTCCCAACGCTGCGCATCCATGACGCCACCTTCCTCACCAAAGATATGCGGATGGCGCGCTTCCATCTTGTCTGCGATGGATTTGGCTACGTCCTCGAAGGCGAAATGATCGGCTTCCTCGGCCATGCGGGCGTGAAATACGACCTGCAGCAGCAAATCACCAAGCTCGCCGCGCAGATCCTGCATATCGCTGCGCTCGATGGCGTCGGCGACCTCGTAGGCTTCTTCGATCGTATAAGGCGCGATTGTCGAGAAAGTTTGCGCGACATCCCATTCGCAGCCGCGTTCCGGATCACGCAGCCGAGCCATGATGCGTAAAAGACGGTCAGTTTGCTCAGACACGACGGTGCGCCGGAAGAGGGGGATATACGGCACTCACTATGACACTACCGCAAAGTTGATAATATATATTATGTAAAGTAAAGGTGCGACGCATGGTGTTTAGTCCATCCCGGTCAGGACGCGAACGAGAAACCATCCACCCAGAATGATCGCGGCCCAAATGAGCGCCACCTTGACCATCCGCGTACCATTAAGACTCGGATCGCGCCGCATGTTCACCACATAAGCCACGACCAGCGCACTCATCATCGCTGCCCAGGCAATCGTTCCGCCATCCCAATTCACATTTCGATCTCCAGGCCGTCATATCCGACCGCGACGCCTTTCGGCACCTTCGCGCTTATACGCCGATAATCCATCGACTTGTCGAGATGCGTGAGCACGGTTTGCTTCGCCTTGGACCGCTTTGCCAACTCCAACGCCATTTCCAGATGTGCATGCGTCGGGTGCGGACGCTCTCTCAGGCAATCGACAACCAAAATGTCGCAGCCTTTGAAGCAGCGGACCATGTCCTGCGTGATTTCGCTGAAATCGGTGGCGTAGACTATCGACGTTCCATCGGCCTCGAAGCGGAATGCGGTGCTCGTGACCGGACCATGCGGCATTTCGACGAAGTCATAGATAAATCCCGCAACCATTTGCTTTTGTGCGACTTCTTTTAAATCAACAATCGTCGGATAGCCGAACTGTCCTGCGAATATGTAGTCGAATTCTGCGTCGTAGATTGTCGCAGGTTCGCTTGCTTCCGAAACCGGGCAGCGGATTGCTGCGATCGTAGCGCATCGTGCGGAGATCATCGATGCCGTGGCAATGGTCCGCGTGGTCGTGGGTCCAGAAAACGGCGTCCACCTTGTCGATACGGTTGGCGAGCAACTGTGCGCGCAAGTCCGTCGACGTGTCGATGAGCGCACGCTGGCCTGCGTCGTTCTCAATCGCGACGGAAACGCGGCTACGCCGGTTGCGCGGCTCGTTCGGATCGCACTCGCCCCAATCATTTCCAACCCGCGGCACTCCGGCCGACGTGCCGGAGCCGAGCATGATGAGTTTCACGCCGCCGCCTTGCTGAACAGCGCGTAGAAATTGCGCGTAGTAAATTCAGCCAGCTCATCCAGCGTCTCACCGCGCAAATCGGCAAGAAATGCCGCCGTATCGCGCACATAGGCTGGCTCGCAGGTCTTGCCGCGATGCGGAACGGGCGCGAGGAAGGGGCTGTCGGTTTCGACGAGCAGACGATCCTGCGGGATGTCCTTCGCGACTTCCTGCAGATCCTTCGCGTTCTTGAATGTGACGATACCGGAGAGCGAGATCGACAGGCCGAGCTCGAGTACCGCGTTTCCGAAATCGGCCGAAGCGGTGAAGCAATGGATCAGCGCGGGAAATGCGCCCTTGTCCTTCTCGTCCGACAGGATCGCCAGCGTATCCTCTTCGGCATCGCGCGTATGGATGATGAGCGGCAGGCCGGTTTCACGCGCGACATCGATATGCATGCGGAACAGCCGCTGCTGCGCCGCGCGATCCGAATGGTCGTAATAGTAGTCAAGCCCGGTCTCACCGATCCCGATGACACGCGGATGCTGCGTCGCCTGCAGCAGCTCCTCGCGCGTAAGTTCGCCGTGTTCGTCGGCGTTGTGCGGGTGGATGCCGACGCTGGCCCAGACATTGGAACGGGCCGCAGCGGTGCCGACGACCTGATCCCATTCGGCCTGCTTCGTCGAGATGTTGAGCATGGCCGAAACGCCGGTGTCTTCGGCGCGAGTAAGGACATCGGACTGCTGCTCGACGAGGCCCTTATACTCGAGATGGCAATGGCTATCGACCAGCATCACGCCGGCTCCGCTTCGGGCAACTCGAGACGCGGGAAGATCGGTACGGGCTTGTCGATCGTGTGACCATTTGCCGCCAGCGCGTCGAACCATGCGCGATCGCCGATGTCGGCATAACGACGCCCGTCGGCTCTTACGCCGAGCTGGTCCAACAGGCCCTTGACCTTCACAGGTACGACCGGCTGGATGGCAATGGCCAGATCGCGGATTGCGATGAAAAGCGTTTGCAAAACGGCCTTCATCCGCTCCGGATCGGTCTTCTTCAGCGTCCAGGGTGCCTGTTCGTCGACATAGGCGTTGCAGGCGAAGACTGCCTGCATCCAGGCCTCGATTCCGACGCTGAAATTGAGCGCCTCGAACTCGCGCGGCAAGACGTCCCGGCAAGCCTCGCGCACTGTCGCGAGCAGCGTCTTATCTGCATTCTGCCGTCGTGAACGGCTCCAGCTTCCCGTCCATGTTCTTGTGCAGCATCGACAGCGTGCGCTGCGCCAGATTGCCGAAGCTGTTCGCCAGCTCGGCATTGGCTTTCGTCACCAAGGCCTCGGCAGAGTAGGTGCCATCCTTGCCGAACACGACTTCGGCCATAAGAAAATAACGCAAGGCATCGACACCGAACAGGTCGATCAGCTCGTTCGGATCGGTGACGTTGCCGGCAGATTTCGACTCCTTGACCCCCCGATTGAGCAGGAAGCCGTGACCGAACACACTTTGTGGCACCGGCAGGTCCGCGCTCATGAGAAAGGCAGGCCAATAGATCGTGTGGAAGCGCACGATATCCTTGCCGATCAGATGCAGGCTGGCAGGCCAGAATTTGTCCCAGGTCTCGCCACCGTCCGGATAGCCAAGACCGGTGAGATAGTTCGTCAGCGCATCTACCCAGACATACATGACGTGGTCGTCATGGCCGGGCACCTTCACGCCCCAATCGAAGCTGGTGCGGCTGACAGACAGATCTCTCAGCCCGCCATCGATGAAGGCAAGCATTTCGTTCCGGCGACTGGCCGGCTCAAGAAAGCCAGGGGTTTCGATCAGCGCGCGCAATGGCTCGGCATATTCCGACAGGCGGAAGAACCATGTCTCCTCCTCGGTCCATTCGACCGGCGTGCCTTGCGGCGACAGCTTCTTACCGCCCTCGCCTTCGACCAGTTCCTTCTCGTCGTAATAGGCCTCATCACGGACTGAATACCAACCTTCATAGCGGTCGAGGTACAGGTCGCCCTTCGCTTCCATTGCCTTCCAGATGGCCTGGCTGGCGGCATGATGCTCTTCGTCCGTGGTCCGGATGAAGACATCGTAATCGATGTCAAGTCTGTCAAACAAGTCACGGAAAGCCTGCGACATTTCGTCAGCAAGTTCTCGCGGCGCTGTGCCGAGATCGCGCGCCTTCTGCGCCATCTTCAATCCGTGTTCGTCCGTACCCGTTTGAAAGCGCACGTCGCGGCCCATCAGCTTTTGAAAGCGCGCGATGACGTCGGCCGCGATCGTTTCGTATGCGTGGCCGATATGCGGCTTGCCATTCGGGTAATGGATCGCTGTGGTGATGTAGAAAGGGTCAGACATCGACGCGTTCGCTAGCGCCGCGCGCCTGCGCGAGCAAGGTGCCGATTTCCATGGCAAGCAGCCCGGGATCGTAATTGAAGGTCGGCTGCTCGCCCGACAGGCGTACGAGTTCGGCATGGCTGTCGATGAGAGGTTCGGGATTTCCCGACGCTCCGTCGATCCGATCGGCGAGAATGCCGCGCGCTAGGCTGAGCACGGCCTGCACGCGCGGGATGTCCTGCTTTCCACCGATTGCGCCTGCCAACTGGCCGCGCAGGCTGTGACCCGGATCGCCCTCCTTCAGAATGCGCTGCATGATCTGAGATACTTTGCCGAGGTCGTATTCGAGAAAGGTCAGCGCAACGCCGGGCGATCCGCGCGCCGCAGCAATGGCGGCCTGTCGAGCAGCTACGTCTGCCCCAGGCGCAAGGCTGTCCAGCACGCTGCCCATTTGAGCATCGTCGAGCGTCGGGAAGCGCACAACACGGCAGCGCGAGCGGATGGTCGGCAGAAGCCGCGCGGGACTATGCGCGACGAGCAGGAAATAGGTACCGACAGGCGGCTCCTCCAAACTCTTGAGCAGCGCATTCGATGCGCCTTTCTCCATGTCGTCCGCCGGATCGATGATGATGACGCGCTTGTCGCCTAGTGTCGGCCGAGTCACGAGGCGCTGCTGCGCCTGCCGCACCTGCTCGACCTTGATTCCGCGAGCACGCTCGAACGGTTTTCCGGCGTCGCGTTTCTTTGCCTCTTCCTTGTTCTTCGGGCCATGCGTGAGCGTGATGATGTCGGGATGATCGCCTCCATCATCGGCACCCAGCAGCTCATGAGCGGCAGCGCGCGCGAAGCCCCCCTTGCCCAGCCCCCGCTTACCTGCAAGCAGCCAGGCGTGATGCATCCTGCTCGCCCTGCATGGCGTGACGCCAAGCCTCCCAGGCAGCGCCGTGGCCGACCATCTGGCGTCATTGGCCTAATTCGCCCATAAGCGGCGCAATCGCTTCCATGATACGGTCGTGCACCTCATCAATGCGTGTCTGAGCCGTCGATGACCGCAAACCGCTCGGGCTCGTTCTTCGCGAAGTTGAGGAAAGCGCGATTGACGGACTGGTGGTAGCTTGCGGAACGGCCTCCGATCGCGTCATTGGCGTCGCCATCACGCGCCTTCAATCGTTCGCCAGCGTCCTTTTCGGCTGCGGTCAACAAGATCGTGAGGTCGGGAAGCATGCCGCCGCTTCCGATCGCATGGAGTGCGGTAATTTGCTCGTCCCCCAGCGCGCCCGCAGCACCTTGGTATGCGCGGCTGGAGTCCACGTAGCGATCACAGATGACCCACTTCCCGGCGGCGAGTGATGGCTCGATCAGACGCTCGACATGGTCCGAGCGCGCCGCGGCAAAGAGCAGCGCCTCGGCACGTGCACCCCATCCCTCCCCGGGAGGATGCAGCAGCAGTTTGCGAATGGCTTCCGCGCCCGGCGTGCCGCCCGGCTCGCGCGTGGCGATAACCGGCGTGCCGCGCTTCTCTAAAGCCTCGCATAGAAGCCGGGATTGCGTCGACTTGCCTGCGCCCTCCCCTCCTTCAAAGGCAATGAACCTGCCGCGCGTCACGGGGAGACCCACCCTAGCAATCCGTTTATCGCGCGGCGAGCAGGCCCGGCCTCCGGAATGTCATCGCGCGCCACGAGAGGCACCGAGTACGCTGGCATGCCCGAAAGCTTGACAATCAAGGTGCCCACTTGCGCGCCTTCCCTGACTGGCGCTCGTAGCGGTCCGTCATACGTCACCTGCATTTCGACTTCTGCTTCGCCTCCGCGGGGGAAGTCTGCATATACGCCACGCGGTGCCATGAGCGCCACCTGCCGCGATGTTCCGCCCTGCACCTTTGCGTATGCGACAGGCATGTCCGGTGCGATGAGACGCTTCTGGTCGAAAGCTGCAAATCCCCATTCCAGCAAGTCACGCGCCGCCGTGTCGCGTGTCCGCGAGCGTTCGCTTCCAGCAACAACCATGACAAGCCGCCTGCCATCGCGCGCTGCCGAGCCCAGAAAGCCAAACCCTGCCTGATTGGTAAAGCCGGTCTTGATGCCGTCCGCGCCGGGCACCACGCCGCTGATCGGATCGTGGTTCGGCTGAGTAATGTCGTTGTATGTAAAGCTGCGCCGGCCGACGTAGTGGCGATATTTGGTCGGATGGCGGCGAACCATCTGGGTTGCCAGGGTCGCGAGGTCGCGCGCGGTGGTGAATGTGCGGCCTTCGTCCATCCAGCCATTGGGCGTGCCGAAGTGGCTGTCCGCCATGCCAACTTCTGTCGCCTTTCCATTCATCGCGGCTACCCACTCTTCGATCGAGCCAGCGGCACCGGCAGCGAGCAGTGCGGCCCCGTCATTGGCCGAAACCGTCGTGACGCCATGCAACAGGTCATCCACCGTAACGCGCGCATCGTGCGGCAGGAACATGGTGGATCCGACATTGTTCCAATCGCGCCACAGCTCGGGCTGCATCGTAAATACCTGCTGCTGCGCAATACGGCCTTGCTCCATCCATTCGAATGCAAGGAAGGTAGTCATAACCTTGGTGATGGATGCAGGCATGAAGCGCCTGTCGGCTTCGCGCTCGAACAGGATCTGTCCGCTGGTCACGTCGTACAGAAAGGCGATCGGAGCATCCTGCGCGCTTGGCGGTGCGCGCTCTTGCGCCGATGCGGCGGCTGGCAGAGCCAGCAGAAACGCAAGTGGAACGAGGCGCAATAAACTATTCAAGCGATCCGATGACGCCGAGTTTGCCGGCGCTGCTCTCCCAAGACCAGTGTGGAGGAGCGGCTATAGCATTGCGATGCCCGGTGGCGAGCCTTGCCTGACGCTTTTCGACATCGCTACCGCTATCGGGCGATCTCGTCCGCCAGCAGACCAACGCTCATCGCGTAATAGTTCGAGCAGTTGTATTCGAGGATGACCCGGTAATTGCTGGTCAGCAGCCACGCCGTCGTGCCCGGTCCGTCGGGCTGGAACAGCGACACAAGCGTATCGCTCGAGAGCGGGCGCTGTGGCTGGACACCGAGTTCGCGCCATTCTCCGACCGTCTTGTATTGGCTGTGGCGCGCATGAACGCGCGCACATACGGGCGCTTCGATCTTTGTGCGATAGCGGTCCACGTCGAAGCCGGAGGGCACGTAAGCGCGCACTCCCCATGGTTGGCCCTGCCTCCAGCCGGCATCGCGGAAATAATTGGCGATAGATGCGAGCGCGTCGCGTTCATTGTTCATGATGTCGGCGCGGCCATCTCCGTCGCCGTCCACCGCCAGCCGCAGATAGACACTCGGCAGGAATTGCGGATTACCGAATGCACCGGCCCAGCTGCCCTTCAACTCACCGCGCGAATAGCCCTTGTCGGCCACCTTCATCAGCGCGACCCATTCGGACGAGAACAGTTCGCGGCGGCGGCCTTCCCATGCCAGCGTGGCAAGCGCCTGTGACAAGTCGAAGCCACCCTTGACCCGGCCATAGGCCGTCTCGTGTCCCCAGATCGCAGTGACGATCTCGCCCGGAACGCCATACTCGCGCTCAATAGCGGCCAAGGCATTGCGATAATTGCGATACTCGCGGCGTCCGCCATTGATGCGCGCGTCGTCGACATGACGCGCGATGTATGGGGCCAACGGGGGATAGCCGGGGCCCGATGACGATCCAGGCTGCGTTCGATCAAGCGATATAGCGCGCTGGTTTGGTTCGAGACCGGCAGTCATGCGCCGCAGCGTTGCTTCGCTCACTCCCTCCGCCCTGGCCCGCGCCATAAGCAGCTGGAGGTAAGCATCGAAGGACATGTCCTGCGCAGCAGCGGGAACGACAGGTAACATCATCGTGGCCGCTGCTAAAGTAAGCAAAGATTTACGTAAGTTCATCACCCGTCAGTCGCAGAGGGAAGCTGAATAGTCGATGTCAATCTGGCTTCTTGCATGAACAGAGTGCGGGTGCCGCAGAGATCTTGCGTGACATTCCGGCCACCATTGTCTAGCCGCTCGTGCCGCGCGGACAGGTGGCAGAGCGGTTGAATGCACCGGTCTTGAAAACCGGCAAGGGTGCAAGTCCTTCGTGGGTTCGAATCCCCACCCTGTCCGCCAATCTACGCTGACAAAGGCGGTGGTGCTTGGCGGATCGCGGTGCGGCAGAGAATTCACCGGGTTCGGAGCCGTAGCGAAGCGAAGGCGTGCGAAGCGCAATCTCACCTTGTTTTTCTGCCGCTTACTCCGGCTGCGCTGACCTTACCAGAGACTGCGCACGCCGCTCGCTCGCCGGATAATCGCTCGCCTCGACGCTCGACTGGTTCTGGAGGGCTATGTGATCTTCCACAATCCCACCGTCGCGATAGGCTTCGGTATCTTCGTCCATGCCTTGCGGCTCGTCGTGAATTTCAAATTCCATTGTCTGGCTCCTCAGCCAAACAACGCAATGCAGCCCTCATGGGACCAGTCTAGTCGACCAACCGACTAGGCTTTGCGGCAAAAAGCGTATTCAGGGTCTGCGCTTGAGAATGTCGTCCATCTGCTCGCGCAGGATAGGATCCCATTCGGCACGCAACTCCTTCACCTTCGCGATGAGCTCATCATTATCTTGAAAGGGAATGCTGGGGTCGTAAAGGTTCGCGACTGCCGGCATAAATCGCCGGTCCATCTCCTCGAACGCGTCGCGCGCGGCGGTGGCCTGCTGGCGATCCATACCCAGCGCCTCGAACGCCGAGCGGCCCATGCGCAGCGAGCTGTCATACGTTTCGCGGATGATATCACGGCACCCGTATGACCACATTTCGTAGACATGGTTACGGTCGATCGCGCGAGCCGTGACATGCACATGAGGGAAATTTTTTACGACATATTTTACCAGTCGATCGATCTGCTCACGCTCGTCCAGAGCGACGACCAGCAGCTTGGCCTTCTCGATGCCTGCGGAGTGCAACAGGTCGGGCCGCGTTGCATCGCCGAAATAGGTGCGAAAGCCGAACTTGCGCACGATTTCCAGCTGGCTGCTGTCGTAATCGATGACGGTCGTCGCAAACCCCGCCGCTTGGATCATGCGATCGACGATGCCGCCGACGCGACCCCGCCCGGCGATGATGACCGGGTTTTCTTCATCGATCGCGTCCGCCTCGCGGCCCTGCCCCTCGGTGCAATAGGCGTGCGCTATGACCTTGTCGTAAAGGATGAAGAGCAATGGAGTGACCAGCATTGTCAGGGCAACGATCAGAAGAAGCAAGATCCGCCAGCGCCTGGGGCAGGACCGCGTTGCCCACCGCGAAAGCTATAAGCACGAATGCAAACTCGCCCGCTTGCGGCAGGCTGAGGCTGAACAGCCAAAGCGCTTGCCTGCGTAGGCCGTACAGCCATCCGACCAGCAGCAGCACCGCGAACTTGGCGATGATGGTGACGGCAGCCCAGAAGACCACATCGCGCCACATCTCGCTCGCCAAGCCAAAGTCGATGCCGGCACCGACCGTGATGAAAAACAGGCCAAGCAACAGGCCCTTGAAGGGGTTGATGTCGCTTTCCAGCTCGTGCCGGTATTCGCTGGTGGCAAGGACCACGCCAGCCACGAATGCGCCCAGGGCAGGCGACAGGCCGACCAACGACATGAGCAGCGCTATACCGATGACTACGCCCAGCGCCGCGGCAGTGAATAGCTCGCGCAAGTTGGCTGCAGCGATGTAGCGGAACATCGGGCGGATTGCGAAGATTCCGATGACAATGACTGCGGCGACGGCAGCAGTGCGGGACAACGCTGCAAGCCATACCGGCATGCTGGCAGTCAGGTCGATACCGCCATGTCCGTGGCCGCCATCGTGACCCGATGCTCCAGAATAGAGGTCGGGCATGGCAAGCAGCGGCAGTAGCGCGAGTATCGGAATGACAGCGACATCCTGAACCAGCAGGACGGAGAAGCTGGCCTCTCCACCCTCGCTGCGCATAAGGTTCTTTTCGGTCAGAGTCTGGACGATGATCGCGGTCGAGGACAGCGCCAGAACCATGCCGACCGCCAGCGCCGTCTGCCACGGCTGCGCATCGATCAGCGCGATGCCTGCGATTGCAAGAGTGCTGAGTAGCACCTGCCCTCCCCCGAGACCGAGCAATTTGCCGCGCATGGCCCATAGACGGCGCGGCTCCATCTCCAGCCCGATAATGAACAGCATCATGACGACGCCGAATTCCGCGAAGACCTGCAGCGCGTCTACATCGGCTTCCATGCCGCGAAGGACCGGGCTGATGGCCATACCGGCGAGGAGATAGCCAAGCACGGAACCGAGCCCGAAACGGCTGGCAAGCGGCACCGCGACGATGCCCGCGACGAGGATAAGGAAGGCTAGGGTGAGAAAACTTGTCACTACGCTATCCTGTCGCTACCCTCTGTCCGTTCGCCCTGAGCCGGTGGCGCTTCGCGCTGTCTTCGAATCCGAAGGGCCGCACTTCACTTCTGGCTTAGCGCTAAAAGAAAAAAGAACAGGGCTTCGACAAGCTCAGCCCGAACGCTTGTCTTTGTTGCGAGACACTAGATATGCAGCGCCCGACCGTAAGCTCGCCAGCACGCTCTCGTGCATGCTCTCGCTGATCGTCGGGTGCGGGAACACGGTGTTCATCAGCTCCGTCTCTGTCGTTTCCAGCGTCTTGCCAATCGTGAAGCCCTGGATCATCTCTGTGACTTCGGCGCCGATCATGTGCGCGCCGAGCAGTTCGCCCGTATCCGCATCGAAGACCGTCTTCACGAAGCCTTCCGGATCGCCCAGCGCGATGGCCTTGCCGTTGCCGATGAAGGGGAAGGTGCCGGCCTTGACCTTGTGTCCCGCTTCCTTGGCCTTTTCCTCGGTCAGGCCGACGCTGGCGATCTGCGGGTGGCAATAGGTGCAGCCCGGGATGCTTGATGCGGTCCATGCGGATGCGGGTGGACGTCCTTGTTGCCCAGTTCCTGAGCAATGGCTTCTGCGCAGGTGACACCCTCGTGGCTTGCCTTGTGCGCCAGCCACGGGCCGGGCGTGCAGTCCCCGATGGCCCACAGCCCCTTTGATTTCGTGCGGCCGTAATCGTCGATCTGGATGAAGCCGCGGTCCATCTCGACCAGCTTGTCCAGCCCGACCCCTTCGGTGTTCGGGACGATGCCGATGGCCACGATGCAGTGCGAGAAGTCGGTCTCCGATACCTTGCCCTTCGCGTCCTTGATCTTCGCCTTCACGCCGCCGTCCGACACCTTGAGATCCTCGACACCGGCTCCGGTCATTATTGTCATGCCCTGTCTTTTCAGGCTTTTTTCAAGGAAAGCGGACACGTCCTTGTCCTCGACCGGCACAATCCGGTCGAGCATCTCGACCACGGTAACATCGACGCCCATGTCGGAGTAGAAGCTGGCAAATTCGATCCCGATCGCGCCCGATCCGATGACCAGCAGCTTGCTCGGCATTTCCTTGGGCACCATGGCATGGCGATAGGTCCACACGCGCTTTCCGTCCGCCTTGGCGAAAGGCAGGTCGCGCGCCCGCGCTCCGGTGGCGACGATGACGTGCTTGGCGGTAAGCTTCTCCTCACCCTTCTCGCCCTTGACCGTCAGGCTGGTCGGGCCGGTCAGCGTACCCTCGCCCATGTGCACGGCGATCTTGTTCTTCTTCATCAGATGCGTGACGCCCTGGTTGAGCTGCTTGGCGACGCCCCGGCTGCGCTTCACGACGGCGTCCAGATCCGCCTCGATCTCGCCCGCGATCTTCAGCCCATAGTCGCGACGCATGGCGAGCATAGTGCATGATCTCGGCCGAACGCAGCAGCGCCTTGGTCGGAATGCAGCCCCAATTAAGACAGATGCCGCCGAGCAATTCGCGCTCGACGATGGCCGTCTTCAGCCCCAGCTGCGCACAGCGGATCGCCGCGACATAGCCGCCGGGTCCAGAGCCGAGAACGATGACGTCGTATTGGTTTGCCATTGAGATTAGCCTTCGGTTGGTCCGACAGGATGGAACGGGTGGAACACGGTGCTGGCGCTAAGAAGCGGCTCGGGCGTGCGAGGGGAAACGGAATAGGTATTCGGGAGCGTTACTGCGGAAATCATTGCGGCCCGCTTGCCAAACCGTGGGACTGTAGGATAGCAATTACGCATCGTTCTCCGGCACCGGGTTCGCCGCTTCGGCTGCCATGCGGATCGGGCGGGGCTTGTCGTCGTCGTCCAGCAGGACGAACTTGAACATGCCGCTTGCCACTTTCGTTTCTGCCGTGCCGTTGCGCTCGCGTGCGATCGCTTCTGCTTCGACCGTCATGCGAAGTATTGCCGGTGGCGGTGATCTCGCAATAGACCGACAGTTCGTCGCCCACCTGCATCGCGCCCGGAAAGGCGAAATCGGTGGCCGAGACGACCACCGCCTTGCCCTGCCCGTGCCGGCTGGCGAGCGCACCTGCGCCCAGTGCCATCTGGCTCATCAGCCAGCCGCCGAATACCCCGCCATAGGGGTTGGTATCGGCCGGCATTGCAGTCGACGCGGATCATGAGAGAGCGCTCCGTCACTGGCGTCCCGAGACCAGACGAATGTTGTTCTCGCTGACCCAGCCAGACCGGCAAGGCCCGTCATAGGCGCGCGTACCCGATATCGGCGCAGCGATGCCGCAACTGCTGAGGTCGGGAGTCGGCGGAGCGTCCTGCCCCTCACCGTCCACGCTTGGCGCATCTTCGGTCGAGGCTGCGTGCGGATAGACTATCCCGATCCACCCGCCGGTCCGCTGACACATCGCAACGCGCGTTCCTTCTTCGAGACGGTCCACTTCCGCCGCGCTCGATGCCGGCGCGGTGCGTACGGCCAGAGCCGTCTCACCAAAGGCGAGGTTCGTGACGCGGCCATAGCGCCCGCACGCATTGAAGCGTGGCCCGTCGAAGCCGATCATGACCGGCTGCTCGGCCACATGAGCAGTGCGATCGATCGGTGCCGGCGCGTTTGCGTCTCGGTCCTCGGTTTCGCCGCACGCTACGGTCAGGCCAAGCGCTGCCGTCAGGATGAGGCAGCGTGGCGTCAAACCACCAGCCCCATCGGGTTTTCGACCAGCTGCTGGAAGGCCTGCATGAATTGCGCGCCGTCTGCGCCGTCGATGGCGCGGTGGTCGAAGCTGCCGGTGGCGCTCATGACTGTAGCCACGTCAAGCGCGCCGTCGATCACATGCGGACGCTGCTCGCCTGCGCCGACCGCAAGGATCATCGCTTGCGGCGGGTTGATGACGGCGTCGAACTGCTTGGTGCCGAACATCCCGAGGTTTGACAGCGAGGCTGTGCCGCCCTGATATTCGTGCGGGTGCAGTTTGCCATCGCGGGCCTTGCCGGCCAGCTCCTTCATCTCCGTGCTGATCTGCGCGAGGCCCTTGCGGCCCGCATCGCGGATGATCGGTGTGATGAGGCCCGAAGGCGCGGCCACTGCGACCGAAATATCCTCGCGGGAATAGCGGAACAGCTCTTCGCCCTGGAAGCTGACATTGCAGGCCGGCACGCGCTGCAAGCGCGCGGGCCTGCGCCTTGATCAGCAGGTCGTTGACCGACAGCTTAATGCCGTCCGCCTCGAGGCTGGCGTTGAGTTCGCTGCGAAGCTTGAGCAGCGCGTCGAGCCGGACGTCCACGGTGAGGTAGATATGCGGGATGGTCTGCTTCGCCTCGGTCAGGCGGCGTGCGATGACCTTGCGGACATTGTTGAGCTTTTCGGCCTCGTAGGGCGCGTCGAGATCGTTGGCGGGTGACCGAGCCTTTCGCCGGAGCGGGTGCTGCTTCCTGTTTTGTAGGCGCTGCGCCGGGCTTCGCGTCTTCGACATCGGCCTTCACAATGCGGCCATTCGGGCCGGAGCCGGTGATGGTGGAGAGGTCGAGGCCCTTCTGCTCGGCAATGCGGCGCGCGAGGGGGGATGCCTTAATGCGATCTCCTTCCGTCTCCCCAGCGGAAGCTGGGGTCGCTTTCGGTTGCGTCTGCGTTGGCTCGGGAGCGGTCTCAGCTTTCGCTGGGTCGACGTCTTTTTCTTCTGCGGGCTCGCGGGCTGTCGTCCTCATCCCACCAGCAGGCGCTGCCTCGGCCGCTTCCTCCAGATCCTCGCCCTCTTCGGCGAGCATCGCGATGACCGTGCCGACCTTGACGCCTTCAGTACCTTCTTCGACCGCGATGGAGGCGATCACGCCCTCGTCGACCGCCTCGAATTCCATCGTCGCCTTGTCGGTCTCGATCTCGGCCATGATGTCGCCCGGCGGACACCGTGTCGCCCGGCTTGACCAGCCATTTGGCGAGTGTGCCTTCCTCCATGGTCGGGGACAGGGCGGGCATCTTGATCGGCGTGGGCATGGGTCGAACGCTGGGTCCCTTGTAAGCGCCGCGGGGCGCAAATTCACATGCGCGAACCTCTGGCCAATTTGGCGCGTACCCGCAAGGTTCTTGCGCAGAATACGGATTAGCCTGTAGCGCTGCCTCCAAGGAGAGGGAGTTGGCCGTGCGTATCTACCTGGTGGTGATGGACGAGACCGAGGAAGCCAAGCAGGCGCTGCGCTTTGCCTCGCTGCGCGCGAGCAAGACGGGCGGATCGGTGCATATCCTGGCATTGGTGCCGCAGCAGACCTTCAACGCCTTCGGCGGCGTGCAGGCAACCATCGAGCAGGAAGCGCGCGAGCGGGCCGAGGTCATGGCCAACAACGCGGCGGGCAATGTTTTCGGCGAAATGGGCAAAATGCCGGTCATCGCCGTTCGTCCGGGATCGCCGGCGGATGTCATCACGAAATACGTCGTCGATCACGGATCCATCGCCGCACTCGTGCTCGGCACGGCGGTCGACGGGGGCAAGGACCCGTTGGTCACGCACTTTGCCGCGCGCGCCGACGATCTGCCCTGCCCGCTGTATATCGTGCCCGGATCGCTCAGCCGCGATCGACTGGACGAGCTCGCCTAGCGCCGTTTACCGCGTCCCTGGTGGCGGATGTTGCCGGGCCGACCGCGCTGTCCCTGATCGTGCGTCTGGCGCGGCGCCCCCTTGCCCTTGCGATGAACTTTACGCTTGGGCTGCGGTCGGCCGCCGCGCGTGTCGATAGCGCTGCCGTCCGCATCGGGCAGCTCGAACTTGAGCGCGCCGGTCAGCGGGTTGGCTTCGGCAAGCTTCAGCTTCAGCCTGTCTCCGACAGCGTAGGTCGTGCCGCTGTCTTCACCGATCGAGTTCTCGCGCTGCCTCGTCGTAGCGGAAATATTCCCGCCCCAGTGTCGAAACGGGCACCAGTCCGTCGCCGCCCAGCTGGTCGATGGTCGCGAAGAAGCCGAAGCCCTGCACGCCGGTAATCCGGGTGTCGAAGATCTCGCCCACGCGGCCCGACAGCCATGCGGCGACATAGCGGTCGATGGTGTCGCGCTCCGCTTCCATGGCGCGGCGTTCGGTCTGGCTGATGGCGTCGGTGATCTGCCCCAGCGCCGTCGCGGTCGCGGTCGGACAGGCCGGATGCTGTCCGGAATGTCGCCCTTCGGCTTGGGCTGTTCGAGCTTGTACGCATCGACCAGCGCGCGGTGCACCAGCAGATCGGCGTAGCGGCGAATGGGCGATGTGAAATGCGCGTAGGAGCCAAGCGCCAGCCCGAAATGCCCCGCATTGGCAGGTCCGTAATAGGCCTGCGTCTGGCTGCGCAGCACCGCTTCCATGATCAGCGCCTTTTCGGCCGGTTCGGAGATGTCCTTGAGCATCCGATTGAACAGGCCGGGCGTGATGACCTGGCCCATCGCGAGCTCGCGGCCCTGGCTGGCGAGATATTCCTTGAAGGCGATCAGTTTTTCGCGGCTCGGCGGTCTCGTGGACGCGGTAGACGACCGGCGCGCCCTTCTCCTCCAGCGCCTTTGCCGCCGCGACATTGGCGGCGATCATGAAGTCCTCGACCACGCGGTGCGCATCGAGCCGTTCGCGTACGGCGATCTCCTCGATCTGGCCCTCGTCGTTCAGGCGCACCTGGCGTTCGGGCAGTTCGAGGTCGAGCGGATCGCGAGCGTTGCGTGCCTTGAACAAGCAGTTTCCACGCGCCCCACAGATCGGTCAGCGTCTTGTCCGCGTTGCCATCGTCGATGGCCTTCTGCGCATCCTCATAGGCGATGTTCGCTGCCAATCGCACGATGGCACGAGTGAAACGCCACTTCGTGACCTTGCCCTTCGGGCGAGATGTGCAAGTGACACGCCATCGCCGCGCGGTCTTCCTGCTCGACCAGCGAACAGACGTCCGCCGACAGGATTTCGGGCAGCATCGGCACGACGCGGTCGGGGAAATAGACCGAGTTGCCGCGTTTGCGCGCTTCCCTGTCCAGCGCGCCGCCGGGCCGCACGTAGTATGACACGTCCGCGATGGCGACGATGGCGCGATAGCCGCCCTCGCCATCCGGTTCGGCCCAGATGGCATCGTCATGGTCGCGCGCATCGGCAGGGTCGATGGCCACGATGGGCACATCGCGCAGATCCTCGCGCTTGTCCTCGTTCAACGGCAGGTCGACGACAGCTTGCGCCTCTGCCAGCGCTTCCTGCGGAAAGATGTGCGGAATGCCGTGCTTGGCAATGGCGATGAGGCTGAAGCTCTTGGGTGCGAGCGGATCGCCGATCACCTCGACGATCTTGACTTTGGCATTGGCGGATCGGCCCATGCGTTCGGCCAGCACCAGTTCGCCTTCCTTCGCCTCTCCAAGATCACCGATGGGGGCGGAGTTGCGGACGCGCTTGTCGACCGGGGCGAGCCACGGCTTGCCGCCGCCATCGAGCTCCACCACGCCCATCATGCCTTCGGTGCGTGCAGGCAGCTTCTTGATCGGGTGGGCTATCCAGCCCTGTCCGCGCTCCTCGGTACGCGCAAGGAACCGGTCGCCCCGCTTAAGCGCCGCAACCTTCTTGCTTTCCTTGACGACGATGCGCGGAGGCTTGTCCGGCGCGTCGGGCGACCAGCTTTCGGGCACGGCTATGGCCTCGCCGTCCTCGATCGCATCGACCTTCAACACGGTTACCTTGGGCAGGCCGCCCATTCGGTGGAACGCGGTCTTGCGGCCGTCGATCAGGCCGTCTTCGGCCATGTCCTTGAGGCGCTTCTTCAGCGCGATCTTTTCCTGACCCTTGATGCCGAATGCCTTTGCGATCTCACGCTTTCCGGCCGGGCGGTCTGAGGTTTGGATGAATTCGAGTATCTGTTCTTGGTTGGAAGGCCTTGCGGCTTCCCTTTGTTCTGTTTGGTCATGCGCCCCATATGGGGACGGCGTTACTCGCTGTCATCCTCCGGCTGCTCGACCGGCTCGAAGGCGCCGCCAGGCACCGCGCTGGCATAGGGCGAGCAATAGGATCCGAACGCGCAGGCCCGAACGCCGAATAGCCAGTCATCGCCCCTAAGGTTCTGAACAGTCGAGAACTTGCGGCCCTCTTCGACGGCGGCAGCGTTGGCGCTTGTCGGCCCGTCGATGGAAACAATCGTGGCATCGTCGCGCCAATAGGCCTCGTCCGTCCGGCGCTTGGCAACCGCGTAGGTGCTTGCTCCGGGTACGGCTTCCCAGGATACCTCGGTATCGACCCGGACCGCAGCATCGGCCGTCGGCTTTGGCGGCATCGGCGCATTCGCCAGCGCATGGAGCGCGCGGATATTAAGCTGCGAGGCGCGGGTCAGATAATCGAAGTCGATCTCGTCAACCGTGTCGCCGTAGGTCACGCCGTCCTCGACGCGCAGGTCCTGATGCTGGTGTTCGTAATCCTCGACCGCCACGGTGATGCGCACCGCAGGATAGCCTTTGTCGAGGAAAGGGATCTGGTCCCCGCCCCGCCCCATGCGGTCGGTCCGCCAAATTTGGCGAACCTGCATTCCATCCGAGTGCTTCTCGGCCAGATCGGCAAGCCAGCGCGACAGATTGCGGCCCGGGCGAATCGTTCTCGCCCCCGAAGCGCCGCTGAAGTGCGCGCAACCGCGGCGTGGAGTCGGCGCGCAGACCTTCGGAAAACACGCGGACATGCTCCGCATCGCAGTAGCCGTCGCGACCCGCAGGAATTGCCGATCATGTCGTTATTCAGCACGGCCTTGACCGTCAGCCCTTCGGCCTCGACCCAATCTGCCAGGATCTGCGCACCGTACAGCCCCTGCTCTTCGCCCGTCAGAAGCGCGTAGACGATGGTGGACGGATATTCGCGCTGCGACAGGATGCGCGCAGCCTCCAGGATCATCACGCTGCCCGAGCCATCGTCGTTCGCGCCCGGCGCATCGTCCGTACCGTTCAGCGGATCGGTCACGCGGCTGTCGTAATGGCCCTGCACGATGATGATTTCGTCGGGACGCTCGGTGCCGCGCTGGATGGCAACGGCGTTGCGGACCAGCGTGTCCTGCGGAATGCGGCGACCGTCGGCCTCGACCACGCGCTCGATTGACTGGACATCCAGACAATTGTCGCAGCGCGCGCCGATGCGGCGAAATTCGTCGAGCGCCCAATTCACCGCCGCGCCGATGCCGCGCTCGGGATCGGTCTGGCTGGAAAGCGTATGACGCGTGCCGAAGCCCACGATCGTATCCATATCGGCGCGCAGCCGCTCTTGCGACACTTCGAGTGCGGGATCGGTTTCCTGCGCGATGGCAGGCGTGGCGACGAGGGCGGCAAGCAGGACGATGTTTCTCATGCTCGCCTGTCTGTTGCAAAGCCCGCGTCAGCGCAAGTCAGTAAGCCTTAGCCAGAATGATGCGTTCGACCGCTGGCTTGCCGGTGAAGATGCACACACCATCCACCGGCGCAGCATCCATCGGCACATTGCGGATGGTCAGCTTGTGCGCCTTCAGCCGCTCGACGACCTGTTCCAGCTCCTCGCCGGTAGGCTTCGACCATTGCACCTCGACCCAGCCCGGATATTTGGCGCCTGCGAAGTGCTTCTCGACCTCGGCAAAGTCCGTCGACACCGCGCGTGATGTTTGCATCGCGGCGTTCGCTGCGCTTCGGTCAGCAAGCTGGCTTGCATGTCGGCCAAGCACGTCTGCGATCGTCTGACCCGCAACCTCGCGCGTCGGCGTCTCGAACGCGGGCTTGCCGGTCTCCGCGTCCCACAGCCGGTCGCGGCGCAGCATCGACACCACGCCATTGTCCATGTCGCGGCCGCCGACTTCGATGATGATGGGCGCGCCCTTGCGTACATAGTCCCACCGCTTGGCCGCAGCCTTGCCGGGCCGCGTGTCGAGCAGGACGCGTAACGGCTCGCCCAGCGTGTGCTGAGCGGCAAGCGTAGCTCGCAGGGTCTCGCAATATTCGATCAGCGCCTCGTCCTCGGGCTTGTCGCGCAGCATCGGCAGGATGACGACCTGTTGCGGCGCAATGGCAGGCGGCACGCGCAGGCCGTCGTCGTCGCCATGCGTCATGATGACCCCGCCGATCATGCGGGTCGACACGCCCCAGCTGGTCGTGTGGCACAGGCTCTCCCCGCCATCCTTGTTCTGATACTTGATGCCACTCGCCTGGCGAAATTGGTGCCGAGATAATGGCTGGTCCCGGCCTGCAGCGCCTTGCCGTCCTGCATCATCGCCTCGATCGACCATGTCTCGACCGCGCCCGGGAAACGTTCGTTCTCCGGCTTTTCGCCCGCAATCACCGGCAAGCGCCAGATCCTCGTCGGCAAAGGCGCGATACACTTCGAGCATCGTCAGCGTATGTTCCTTCGCCTCGGCCTCCTCGGCATGCGCGGTGTGGCCTTCCTGCCAGAGAAATTCGCTGGTGCGCAGGAACATGCGGGTGCGCATTTCCCAGCGCACGACATTGGCCCACTGGTTGAGCTTGAGCGGCAGATCGCGCCAGCTCTGCACCCAGCGCGCCATCGCATCGCCGATGATGGTTTCCGACGTCGGGCGCACCACGAGCGGCTCTTCCAGCTTCGCTTCGGGATCGGGCACCAGTCCGCCATCCTTGCCCGCGATCAGGCGGTGATGCGTGACGACCGCCATTTCCTTGGCGAAACCTTCCACATGCTCGGCCTCGCGCTCGAAATTGGACAGCGGGATGAAGATGGGAAAGTAGGCGTTGTGAGTGCCCGGTCGCCTTGATCCGGTCGTCGAGCAGGCGCTGCATCCGCTCCCAGATGCCATAGCCCCATGGCCGGATGACCATGCAGCCGCGCACACCCGATTCCTCGGCCATTTCGGCAGCGGAGATGACTTCCTGGTACCAGGCGGCAAAATCGTCCGCACGGCGGGATTGCAGGGCATGGCGGATGTTTGACATTGCGTATCTCACCTCGGTGTTTTCGCAGCTGAGAGCATTCATACCGTTCGCCCTGAGCTTGTCGAAGGGCTGCACTTCGCTTTTAGCGCGGGGATCGCAAAAAAGGACAGTGCTTCGACGAGCTCAGCACGAACGGGTGATAACGGGTGTTCGAAAGGGCTACTTGCTCAGCTCGTCGAGCTTCTTCTGCATCGCCGCCATTTGCTCGCGCATCTGGGCAAGCTCGTCGCTCGTGTCTGGCTTCGCAGGCGCTTTCGGCTTGGCGCTGGTCGGCACGAATGCCTCCGCGGCGGAACGCATCATCTTCAAGTTCGCCTCGGCTATCTTCGCCAGCGGATTGGCTTCAAGTCCCTTGGCAAAAGCGTCCTGCAACTGCTCGCGGTTCTTACGGAAATTCGCCATGCTCGCCTCGAGATAGCTCGGCATCATCGTCTGCATCGAATTGCCGTACATCGAGATCAGGTCGCGCAGGAAACTGACCGGCAGCATCTGCTGCGAGCCCTGGCTTTCCTCCTCGACGATGATCTGCGTCAGGATGGCATGCGTGATATCGTCGCCCGTCTTGGCATCCAACACGTGAAAATCGACATTCTCGCGCACCATTTTCGCCAGATCGTCCAGCGTGATGTAGCTTGAAGTGTCGGTGTTGTAGAGCCGCCGGTTGGCGTATTTCTTGATAATGATCGGTTCGCCTTCGGCGGTCCGCTTGGCCATGGTGGGGCATCCTGTTTGTGCGTTGCACCGCGCCTTAGCACCTGCACAAGTTGCAGCACAACATGCCAGCGTCAGCGCAGGAAGCGATTTCCCAGAACCGTCAACAGTTCATATTGCGACAGTCCCGTTCGGCCTGCGCGCTTCGGGCAAGGTCGTACGGCAACTCGACCCAGTCGCCTTCCTGCGATATCCGGTGCCGCGGCGAGGTCGAGGACGATCATGTCCATCGAAACCTTGCCGAGGATCGGAAGCGCGCGCCCCTCGCTGACGAAGTGCGCCCCGCGCCAAGATCGCAGAATACCGTCGGCGTATCCGAGCGAGACGACGCCAATCCGCATGTTGCGCGGCGCCGTAAACGTCGCGTTGTAGCCGACGCCGTCCCCGCTCCGATGCTGCGCGTTTGGATGATGCGCAGCTTTCGGATACGCGACCTGCCGGATCGTCCCGTCCGAATTCCGGCGCGAGGCACCCCGCCGTAGAGCGCGAGGCCCGGCCGCGTCAGATCGAAGTGGTAGTCCTGGCCCAAGGCGATCCCGGCACTGTTGGCCAGGCTGGCTTGGCGGTGCGCGATCAGCGTGCCGCGCCTGTTCGAACTGCGCGAGTTGGCGCGCGTTCATGGCGCTGTCCTCGTCGGCGCAGGCCAGATGGCTGAGCAGCACGTGCGACTTCGAGCGCCTGCGACGACCGGCTCGGACAGATCGTCGAGCGCAACCCCCAGTCGATTGATGCCCGGTATCGACCATCAGGTGACACGGCCCCGCTCCGCTCTCGCGCCAGACCTTAGCCTGGTGGATGCGAGTTGATGACCGGCACCGCGCCCGATGCCCGCGCATAGGCGGCATCCACGGCGTTCGAGCAGGCCATGCAGGACGGCGATCTCGCCGGCGGGGACATGCCTCGAGGCGCCGCCACTTCGCTCCAGTGCGCGACGAAGAAATCGCGGCAGCCCTGCTTCGCGCAACGCCGGAAGGCAGCGAACCGACGCCCAGGCCATAGCAATTCGCCTTGACTGCAGCTCCGGCGCGCGCACTGCCCGACATCGCGATCGAGCGTGCGCCAGTTGTCAGCCAGCGCATCGGTATCGATGTCCAGTCGCAGAGTGGCGGAGGAGCATCGGTCACGGCGTCGCGGGGCTGACGGCAGGCGCATCGCCGGACTCTCGAAATCGCGCGGCGGCCCGCCGGGAAGGCCCCACCATGCGACGACAACGCCGATCGCCACGACCACCCAGGTGTACCAGAGACCGGCATAGATATCGCCGGTGCTCGCCACGATGACGCCGGCGATCAGCGGCAGGAAGCCGCCGAGATAGCCCGCGCCGATATGATAGGGGATCGACATCGAACTGTAGCGGATCTTCGGCGGGAACATCTCCGACAGCAGAGCGGCAACCGAACCATAGGTCAGCGCCGACAGCATGCCGAGGCCGAGGAGGATTGCGCGAAATGCCGAGGATGTTGGCGGTGCTGGGCTGCTGCTTGGCGAAGTCGAAACCGTACTCGCCAAGCGCGGCGCGGATGCCGTCGCTGCGAGCGGTGCCGCTCTCGAACCATTGCGGGTCCAGCGCCACCGCCTCGCCCCCGACCGTCATGCCGAGCGTGTCGCCCTCTTCCAGATCGTATGGCACTCCGCAGGCGGTCAGCGTTTCGAGTACCTTGCCGCAATCGCTCTGCTCGCGGTCGAACAGTTCGGCGAAGGGATCGGTCGAGCATTGCTGGACCGGTCACTGTGATCGCGTTGCGCTCCGCCGCTTCGGCAAGCCCGGGGTTGGCAAGGCTCGCCCAGCGCCCAGAAAGCCGGGAACAGCAATACGAGAGCGGCGAGTGCGCCGATGATGATCGGCTTCTTGCGCCCCACCCGGTCCGACCACTTCCCGACCACGATGTAGAAACCCATCGAGATCAGGCCGGACCAGAACAGCATCAGTTCCACCGTCAGATTGTCGACACGCATCGGCCCGCGCAGGAAGCTCAGTCCGCTGAGAAGAAGGCCGTGTACCAGATCGTCGTCAGGACGCCGGTCACGCCGAACAGCGCGACGAAGATGCGCTTCTTGTTGCCGGGATAGGTGAAGCTTTCGACGAAAGGATTGTCCGCCGTCTCGCCCGCTTCCTTCATCGCCTGGAAGACCGGACTTTCGGACAGCTTGAGCCGCATCCACAAGCGATATTCCCAGCAGGATGATCGAGAGCAGGAACGGCACGCGCCAGCCCCATGCGACGAAGTCGTCCTCGGGGATAAGGAACGCGGCAGGCCATCACAACAGCGATGCGACAGCACGAAACCGCCGACGACGCTTGCCTGGATGAAACTGGTGTAAAATCCGCGCTTTTCCGGCGGCGCGTGTTCGGCGACATAAATGGCAGCGCCGCCATATTCGCCGCCCAGCGCAAGTCCCTGCAGGATGCGCAGGATGATGACGATGATCGGGGCGGCAATACCGATGGTCGCGACGGTCGGGATCAGGCCGACCCCGGCGGTGGCAATGCCCATCAGCGTAACGGTGACGAGGAAGGTGTATTTGCGTCCCAGCCGGTCGCCCAGAAAACCGAACAGGATCGCGCCGATGGGCCGGAAGCCAAAACCGACGGCGAAAGTCGACCAGACCAGCAACAGGCCCAGGGTCTCGTTGTCGACTCGGAAGAACGGCATCCGTTCAGGATGTAAGCCAAGCGTGCCGTAGATGAAGAAATCATACCATTCGAATACGGTGCCGGCACTGCTGGCGCCGATGACGAGCTTGATCTCGTTCTCGGTCGGCTCGCGCTGCGGTACTGCGGCTTGCGCTGTCATGATGCTGCGATGTCCCCTCTGCCTCTCACCGCAGCGCGCTTTAGCCTGCCTGCTTCGCCTTGCAAAGCGCGTCGCGTGCCGCTCTCCACGGCAGCAGGATAGCCTCGTGCCTGCTTCGGTAAGTGCGCGCCGGATCGAGCAAAGCAAGCCTTGGAATGGATGACTTCGACCGAGCATCGTCCAGCCAGGCGTTCAAATCACTGTATGCCCGCTCGACATCGTCAGCGCACTTGTTGATGATCCACTTCGCGAAGATAGCTGCGGACGCCTGGCCCACGGCGCAGGCCGACACCCGCAGGCCGATGTCGCCGAATCCGCTGTCATTATCGTAGGTGCCACTCAACTCGACGCGACTGCCGCAGGTGCGCGATATCGCCTTCCCGTACATCGGCGCGCTGCCGTCGAATGGCACTTCGGCCAACTCGACCGCCAATGCGAGGAGTGCGGGCGAGTAAAGGACGGAGCTGTCGGCGCCAGTCACTCCGTCGCCGCGTCTTCTGCCGCTTTTTCGCCGCGCAGTGTCGAACGCCTCTGCGCAAGCACCTCGACCAGCGAACGCGAGCCTGCATCGACGAATTCGTAGGTGTTTGCTGTCGTGATCCAGACCGGTCGGCCGCGGTAATCCCACACGTTGTCGTATCCGAGCACAAGCACAGAAAATGCGATGACCGTGATCAGGACGCCCTTCAGCGCGCCAAATCCGAAACCCAGGACGCGGTCGATCGGACCCAGTACCGAATTTCGCGATACCTTGCCGACGTTGTTCGCGATGACTTTCATGGCAGCGTAGGGAATGAGCAGCAGGAAGGTGAATGCCAGCACCGAGGTCGTGACGCTCGAGCCGATGTATTCCTGCATTTGCAAGGTCAGAGGGGAATGGAGGTAGCGGATCGCGAAAGCTGCAAGCAGCCAGGCGAGCAGCGTCAGAACTTCCTGCAGGAACCCGCGCATGACTCCGCCGACGGCTGCGACGCCGACGATTAGCAAAACCAGAAGATCGAACCCCGTCATATACGCACATTATCCCGAACCGGGTTTGTGCTTTATTAATTGCTCATCACGCGGTCAACGAGGTTGGCCAGCTGTGCGATGCCCTGATAATCGAGGTCGGTCGAACCGATCTTGCTGTCCCTGGGTCCGAAACCCTTTCTGAAGCCCAGCTTTGCCGCTTCGCGCATGCGGATCGCGCCATGTGCGACGGGACGGATTTCGCCTGCCAGACTGACCTCGCCCAGCCACACGCTGCGGTCGGGCAGCGGCTTGTCGGCAAGCGCGCTCACCAGCGCAGCGGCGACGGCGAGGTCGGCTGCCGGGTCGGACAGGCGGTACCCTCCTGCGACGTTGAGATACACTTCGGCAGAGCTGAAAGAGAGGCCACAGCGTGATTCCAGCACGGCCAGCAACATGGCGAGCCTGCCGTTGTCCCAACCGACCACTGCGCGGCGCGGAGTCGCGCCTGACTGCAACCGGACGATCAGCGCCTGGATTTCTACCAGCACCGGGCGCGAGCCTTCGAGCGCGGGAAAGACTGCGCTGCCCGCCAGCGGCTGATCACGGCCGGACAGGAACAGCATGGACGGGTTCTCGACCTCTTCCAGCCCGTCGCCCGCCATGGCGAAAACGCCGATCTCGTCCACCGCGCCGAAGCGGTTCTTCAAGGCGCGCAGGATGCGGTACTGATGGCTTCGCTCGCCCTCGAAGCTCATGACCACGTCGACCATGTGTTCGAGCACGCGCGGCCCGGCGATGTTGCCGTCCTTGGTCACATGTCCAACTAGCACCAGAGCCACGCCGTTTTCCTTGGCGTAGCGGATCAGCTCGAACGCACAGCCGCGCACCTGGCTGACCGTACCGGGAGCGCCTTCGATAGTATCGGAGTGCATGGTCTGGATCGAATCGATGACCAGCAGTTTGGGCGGATCGCCCTGTCCCAGCGTGGTCAGAATGTCGCGTACGCCTGTCGCCGCTGCGAGCTTCACCGGCGCATCGGACAGGCCTAGCCGGGCAGCGCGCATCCGCACCTGCCCCGACGCTTCCTCGCCGCTGACATAGGCCACGCTGTGCCCTTCGCGCGCAACCTTGGCGGCGGCCTGCAACAGCAGCGTCGATTTACCGATACCCGGATCGCCGCCCATCAGGATCGCGCTGCCCGGCACCAGCCCGCCGCCCAGCGCGCGGTCGAATTCGGCCAGTCCGGTCTTCTGCCGGACCGGGATTTCGCCGGGCTTGTCGAGATCGACGAATTGCACGGCGCGCCCACCGCTCGACAGATCGTGCTTGAGCGAGAACACCGTCGCGGGGGCATCTTCGGCCAGCGTATTCCACTCCGCGCAATCGGCGCACTGGCCCTGCCAACGATGCGACACCGACCCGCAGGCCTGACAGACGTAGCGTTTCTTGGGCTTTGCCATGCCCGGTTTTCTAGCAGAACATTTGTGGAACGCAATTGCCTTTGGCTTGGCGGATGTGCACAGTCGGCAGCGATGCGGCAGAAGGAACTCAGGATCGCGCTCGTCTGCTATGGCGGGGTCAGCCTGGCGGTCTACATGCACGGCGTTACGCGCGAACTGTGGCAGCTGGCCCGCGCGAGCCGGGATTACCATGCGGACGGCCCGGACCGCGGCGGCGTCCATTCCGTCTATCGCGATCTTTTGATCGCCTTGGAGGATCGATCCGGCACGAAGCTGCGCGTTATCCCCGACATCATGAGCGGTGCCAGCGCGGGCGGGATCAATGCCGTCTTCCTCGCTCAGGCTATTTTCTCCGGACAAAGCCTCGAACCGCTGACCGAGCTGTGGCTGGATACGGCCGATGTCGACCAGTTGACCGATCCCGATGCGCGGTTGCGCTGGTCGGGTGGCAAGATCTGGGCGCAGCCGTTCGCCAATTGGCTCCTGAACCGCCCGGGAAACGAAATCAGCACCGAAGTCGCCCCCGAAACGCGCGGCGAAGTGCGGCGCAAGGTCTCACACCTGATCCGTGGCCGCTGGTTCGAGCCGCCCTTTTCCGGGCTCGGCTTTTCCAAGCTGCTGGAGCGCGCGTTCAGCGCCATGGCCGACAGCACCATCGAGGGACCGCTTTTGCCGCCGGGCCACCCGCTCGACCTGTATGTGACGGCGACCGACTTTCACGGACATCTGGAGCTGCTGCACCTCAACAGCCCGCCCGTGGTCGAGGATACCGAACATCGCATGCCCATCGCCATCCGGCGCAAGACCCCGCGCGAAGGCGGCGAGGATCTGGCCGACCCGCTCGAACTGGTGCTGGCGGCGCGTGCAACGGCGAGCTTTCCGGGCGCATTTCCGCCGCTACAGCTGGACGAGATCGACCGACTTGCCGAAGCTACCGATCGCCATTGGCATTCCCGCGATGCGTTTCTCGAACGGATCATGCCGATCCACGTCATGCGAGAGGACACGGATAGCGTTTCGCTGATCGACGGGTCCGTGCTGGTCAACAAACCGTTTGCGGGCGCGATGGCGGCCCTGCGCGGGCGCCCTGCCCAGCGCGAAGTGGACCGGCGCTTCGTTTATGTCGATCCACGCCCTGACCGCTTCTCCGCCCGGCGCGAGCGCGAGAGGGGCGAGGTCGGGTTCTTCTCTGCCATCTTCGGCTCGCTTTCCACGATCCCGCGCGAGCAGCCGATCCGCGACAATCTGGAGCAGCTGGAGGAGCAAAGCCGTGAGGCCGAGAGGCTGACCCGCATCGTCGCCGCGCTTCGCCCCGATGTGGAGGCGACGGTCGAGCGCCTCTTCGGACGCACGCTGTTTCTCGACAAACCGACAGTGAGACGGCTCGCCGCATGGCGGCAGAAGGCGCAGGATGCGGCTGCCAAACAGGCTGGCTATGCTTTTCAGGGCTACGCGCAGGCCAAGCTCAGCGGTATCGTCACGCGCATCGCGCGGCTGGTCTGGGAAGCGGCGCCGGGTCTGCATCTGCCCGACCCCGCGCCCATCGAAGACGTACTGCGCGGCGAACTGGCGCGGCGCGGTCTGAGCACGCTGTCATTGCCAAGCGGAGGCGCAACCCCCGAAGCCATCGCTTTCCTGCGCGAACACGACATCGGATTTCGCATCCGCCGCCTGCGCCTGCTGGCCCGCCGCTCTGCGCGCGACTGGGAGGCCGATCCGGACATCCCCGACGAGGCACTGGAAGTCGGACGCGATGCGATCTTCCGCATCCTCGCGCTGTATTTCGAGAAGGAAAGCGCCGCTTCCCTTGGCGAGGAATTTGCCGATATCGCGAGAAACGTCATGGCCGATCCGGGCGCGGTGCTCGACCATATCGAAGGCAAGCGCCTGCTGATCGAGACCGACAACGAAGCCGAGCGCCTGCTGGCCGAAGCCATGCAGCCCATGCCCGCCAATCTGCGGCGACGGATGCTGTTCGCCTATCTCGGCTTCCCGTTTTACGATGTCGCCACCCTGCCGCTGCTGCGCAACGAAGGGCTGACCGAATTCGACCCGGTCAAGGTCGACCGCATCAGCCCGGACGATGCCAAAAGCATCCGGGACGGCGGCACGCACGCGACCTTGCGCGGGATCGAGTTTTACAATTTCGGCGCGTTCTTCAGCCGGGCCTACCGCGAGAACGATTACCTGTGGGGCCGCCTGCACGGTGCCGAACGGATGATCGACCTCGTCATTTCGACTGTCGACGAAGCGCCCGACGAGGTCTTCGTACGCCAGTTCAAACGCCGCGCATTTCTCGCCATCATCGAAGAAGAGCGCGCGGCCGGACGGTGCGATGCCGCCCTGTTGGGCGGAATTGCAACGGAGATCGAGGAGCGCTTGGTCTAACTCGCTTCGAGGCTTTCGTAGACCGCCGTCACGAACTGGTCCGGACCGATAAAACCTTCGCCGCGGTCGAAGTCCGCCAGCGGTTTTGCGGCGACCGTCTCTTCCAGCGTACTGCCGCCATCGCGCAGCGCGCGGATGCGGTCGACAGCATCACCGATCATCGCTCGGTATGCGACCAGTTCGGCCTTGTTCGACATCGGACCGTGTCCGGGAATGACCTTCGTCTCGTCGTCGATCAGGCGGATCACCGCGTCGAGCGAAGTCATCGCGTGAAGCACATTGCCACCCGATGCAGTGTCGATGAAGGGATAGCCGGGAATCTTGAAATAGAGATCGCCCATGTGGACGACATTGTCCTCTCGCCAGAACACCACGCTGTCGCCATCGGTGTGCCCGCCGCCGACGAACATGACGTCGATCGTGTCGCCGTTCATGTGAAATGCGCACGCCCTGCTCGTAGGTGACGACCGGGAGCGCGGCATCGGGGGACGGCGGCGTGACGCGTTCGCCTCGGCGCTGCTCGGTTGACATGCGCGTGCGCACATTATGGTGCGCGAAGATCGTAGCGCCTGCCTCTCCGAACGCCTCATTGCCGCCGGTGTGGTCGCCATGCCAATGCGTGTTGATCACGTAACCGACCGGCTCCGCACCCAAACCGGCGATTGCCGCCTGAATCTTGTCCGATAGCGGCGCAAACTGGTCGTCGATCAGGACCGTACCGTCCTCGCCATGGCTGACCCCCATATTGCCGCCAGCGCCGAACAGCACGGCGATGCCGGGCGCGATCTCCTCTGCCTCGATCTCGACCTCGCTGAAGTCGCGTTGAGCCGCAGCAGGCATGCCGAGAGCCAACGCGGCGGCACCGGCAGCACAATATCTGATCGTCATGGCAAATCCCCTTTCACGCAGCACGCTAGTCGGGGAAATATGTGCTGTCGAGCAGCCCAGCGGCTCAGGCCCCGAACACCGTCCTGATCTTGTCGAAGAAGCCCTGGCTTTGCGGGCATTCGTCGCCCGTCTCGGTCTCGCGGAATTGTTCGAGGATAGCGCGCTGTTCCTTGGTAAGCCTGGTCGGTGTTTCGACCGCCACTTCGATCACCATGTCGCCGCGACCGCGACCCTGCAGGACCGGCATGCCCGCGCCGCGCTGGCGCAATTGCTTGCCCGACTGGATACCGGCCGGGATCTCCAGCGTCAGCTCCTCGCCGTCTATGCCGGGTATCTCGATCGACCCGCCCAGCGCAGCCTTGGTGAAGCTGATCGGGACGCGTGTCGCCAGCGTCGTGCCTTCGCGCTGGAAAATCTCGTGAGCGCGAACGTGGACGAAGATGTAGAGATCGCCCGAAGGCGCCCCGCGTGGGCCAGCCTCGCCCTTGCCCGACAGGCGGATGCGGGTCCCGGTGTCGACGCCGGGCGGAATATCGACCTTGAGGGTCTGCGGCACATCCACGCGCCCTTCCCCGCGGCAATCGTTGCAAGGCGTGGTGATGACCTCGCCCGCGCCATGGCAATTGGGACAGGGCCGCTCGACGACGAAGAACCCCTGCTTGGCGCGCACATTGCCGCGCCCGCCGCACAGATTGCAGGTGCGCGCATGCGTGCCGGGCTTCGCACCGGAGCCATCGCAGGTTTCGCACGATTTGCTGACTTCGATCTCGATCTCGGTCGACTTGCCGTGGAACGCCTCTTCCAGCCCGATCTGCATATCGTAGCGTAGGTCCGCTCCGCGACGAACGCGCGCACCGCCGCCGGCTCCGCCGCCGAAGGCCGAGCCGAATATCGTCTCGAAAATATCGCCGATATCGCCGAAATCCGCGCCGCCTTGCGGACCGCCAGGCCCGCCCTGCTGGAAAGCGGCATGGCCGTATCGATCGTAGGCCGCGCGCTTTTGCGGGTCCTTCAGGCAGTCATAGGCGACGCTGATCGCCTTGAACTTCGCCTCGCTTTCGGAGCAGCCCGGGTTCTTGTCCGGATGATGCTTCATCGCGAGCTTGCGATAGGCGCTCTTGATAACGCCGCCGTCCGCATCGCGAGCGACGCCGAGCACTTCGTAAAAGTCGATTTCTGTCGCTGACATGCTGTCCCCTGCCCAAAACCTAACCCCCACCGATGCGCGGTGGCACCGGTGGGGGCGAGTGTTTCATCAGGCGCCTTAGTTCTTCGCGTCTTCGTCGACTTCGGAGAATTCGGCGTCGACCACCTCTTCCTCCGGACCAGCGTCCGCTCCGGCATCGCCGCCTTCGGGCGCATCGGATGCAGCGTTCGCCTGCTCAGCCTCGTAGATCGACTGACCCATCTTCATCGCGCTTTGCGACAAATCCTGGGCCTTGGCGTTGATGTCGCTCGCATCGTCGCCTTCGAGCGCGGTCTTGAGCGCTGCGACCTTCTCTTCCACTTCGCCCTTGAGCGATGCGTCGATCTTGTCGCCATGCTCTTCGAGCTGCTTTTCGGTCGCGTGGACAAGGCTGTCGGCCTGGTTGCGGGCTTCGGCACCTTCGCGGCGCTTCTTGTCCTCGTCGGCGAACTTCTCCGCGTCCTGCACCATCTGGTCGATGTCGGCATCGGACAAGCCGCCCGAAGCCTGGATGCGGATCTGTTGCTCCTTGCCGGTACCCTTGTCCTTGGCCGACACGTTGACGATGCCGTTGGCGTCGATGTCGAAGGTGACCTCGATCTGCGGCACGCCGCGCGGTGCGGGCGGGATACCGACCAGATCGAACTGTCCGAGCATCTTGTTGTCGGCCGCCATCTCGCGCTCGCCCTGGAACACGCGGATCGTCACCGCCTGCTGGTTGTCCTCGGCAGTCGAGTAGGTCTGGCTCTTCTTGGTCGGGATCGTCGTGTTGCGATCGATCATCTTGGTCATGATGCCGCCAAGCGTTTCGATACCCAGCGACAGCGGAGTCACGTCGAGCAGCAGCACGTCCTTGACGTCGCCCTGAAGAACGCCGGCCTGGATGGCAGCGCCCATGGCCACGACTTCGTCGGGGTTCACGCCGGTGTGCGGCTTCTTGCCGAAGAATTCCTCGACCACTTCGCGCACCTTGGGCATGCGGGTCATGCCGCCGACGAGGATAACCTCGTCCACGCCGCCCTTGTCGATGCCCGCATCGGCCAGTGCCTTCTTGCACGGCTCGAGCGTGCGCTTGACCAGGTCGCCGACCATCTTTTCGAGGTCGGCGCGGCTGATGTTTTCCACCAGGTGCAGCGGAGTGGACGATCCGCCTTCCATGCGCGCGGTGATGAAGGGCAGGTTCACTTCCGTGGTCTGCGCCGAGCTGAGCTCGATCTTCGCCTTTTCGGCCGCTTCCTTCAGGCGCTGCAGAGCGAGCTTGTCGCTGCGCAGGTCCATGTTTTCTTTCTTCTTGAACTGGTCGGCCAGCCATTCGACGATTGCGCTGTCGAAGTCTTCGCCGCCCAGGAAAGTGTCGCCATTGGTCGACTTCACTTCGAAAACGCCGTCGCCGATCTCGAGGATGGAGACGTCGAAAGTACCACCGCCAAGGTCATAGACGGCAATGGTCTTGCCGTCGTTTTTCTCGAGGCCATAGGCAAGCGCAGCCGCAGTCGGCTCGTTGATGATCCGCTCGACTTCGAGGCCCGCGATCTTGCCGGCATCCTTGGTCGCCTGACGCTGGGCGTCGTTGAAGTAAGCCGGAACGGTGATGACCGCCTTCTCGACCTTCTCGCCGAGATATTCCTCGGCCGTTTCCTTCATCTTCTGGAGGATGAAGGCCGACACCTGGCTGGGCGAATACTTCTCGCCGCCAGCCTCGACCCACGCATCGCCGTTCGGCCCCTTGACGATGTCGTAAGGGACGAGTTCCATGTCCTTCTTGGTCATGGGATCGTCGAACCGGCGGCCGATCAGGCGCTTGATTGCGAACAGGGTGCTGTCGGGATTGGTGACCGCCTGGCGCTTGGCCGGCTGGCCGATCAGTCGCTCGCCATCCTTGGTGAAAGCGACGATGGAAGGCGTGGTACGTGCGCCTTCGGAATTCTCGATGACCTTGGGCTTGCCGCCGTCCATGACAGCGACGCAGCTGTTGGTTGTGCCAAGGTCGATACCGATAACTTTGCTCATGGTTTCCCCATCTGTTTCAATATGTTGGACACCGCTCGGCTGATCACCCACGAAGTTGGCATGACCGGTCGGCGGCTCGATGCAAACGGTGTGTTACTCGCGCGATATAGGTGCGGTTTTGCTTGGCACAAGAGACTCGGGCCGCTAGTTTTTGCGCATCCTTTTCTGATACGGAAACGCCCTGATGATCCGAACACTTGCCGCCATGTCGCTCCTCGCTGCCGCGCCGCTTGCCCTTACGGCATGCGGGACATCGGATGCCCCAGCGGAGGGTTCGCAAGAGGCAGGAGAGGTCACGATCGAGAACGCCCGCCTCGTTCTGCCATCGGTGTCGGGCAACCCCGGCGCGGTCTATCTCGACATCACCAACGGCAGCGACAACGCGGTCGAGATCGTCAGCGGTGAACTGGAGGGTGCGGGCAAGACCGAGTTCCACCTTAGCCAGATGGCGGATGGCGCGATGACGATGGGCGAAGCCGAGCCGCAGACCATTCAGCCGGGCGGCTCGCTGGCTTTCGAGCCCGGCAGCTTCCACTTGATGGCTTTCGATCTTGGTCCCGATTTCGCGCCGGGCGGCGAAGCGGAGGGCACGCTCGTCACCGCCGATGGCAAGCGCCACCCCTTCACCGCGACGATCCAGTCGGCAGGCGACGCGCGCTGAGAGACCCGCTCGAAATCGACAGCCACGACACACCGGTTCGCTGCGCCGCTGGTGGCGAACGACCGCTTACCAAGGGCGAGGTCGCCTTGGCGCGCAGTGTGTTCGGCACCGCCATCGATTACAGCCGCGTGACCATCCGGCGGCGTAAGTGGTTTCCCTTTCAGCCTTCGCGCGTGACCATGGCGCCGCGCGGACACCTGCATTTCCACCCGCGCTCCGAAGCCTATTGCGACGACTTCTCCCGCGAAAGCGTCATCCGACAGGGCCTTTTCATCCACGAGATGGTCCATGTCTGGCAGACGCAGACGCGCGGCGATTGGTATCTCGTCACACGCCGCATGCCCTGGGCGCAATACGACTATGCGCTCAAGCCAGGGTGGCCGCTGGAACGGTACGGCATCGAACAGCAGGCAATGATCGTCCAGCACGCGTTCTGGCTGCGCAATGGTGTGAAGCTCGCCGGCGCGCCGGGTGTCGAGGCGTACGATATGCTGGTGCGGTTTCCGGGGGCCGCGGAGGCTTAATTCGTAAGTCACGCCCGGCAGCCCTTCGCCACCCTCCGCGATAAAGCGGTCTATCCGATCCTCGAGCGCCGGCAGCGGGACGGAGCCCAACGCCAGTACGACATCATGAAACTTGCGGATGTCGAAGGCTTCGCCCAGCTCCGCCTCGGCTTTCGCCCGCACGCGGCGCATGGTCATTTCGCCCAGCTTGTACGCGAGCGCCTGACCCGGCCAACTGATGTAGCGGTCGATCTCGCCCTCGACCTCGCGGTCGGACAGCGCGGTGTGTCTTGAAAGATAGTCGATCGCCTGCTCGCGGCTCCAGCCGTATTGGTGGATGCCTGTGTCGATCACCAGCCGGGCCGCTCGCCACATCTCGTAGGATAGCTGGCCGAACCGCTCGTATGGCGTGCGATAGATACCCATCTCGTTGCCGAGATACTCGACGTAGAGCCCCCACCCCTCGCCGAAGCCGGAGAAATAGACCTGCCTGCGGAAGGGCGCGAAGGCGTCCTGCTCCAGCGCCAGCGCGGCCTGGAAGGAATGGCCCGGCGCGCATTCGTGCATGGTGAGCGCAGGAATGTTGTAGACCGGGCGCGAGGGCAGGTCATGTGTGTTGATCTGGCAGAATTCCAGACCGCCGCGTCCGGCGGTGTAGAACGGTGCGATGGCCGGATCGACCGGGCGCAGGCCATGACGGTAGCGGGGCAGCAGTCCGAAATAGTCGCTCAGGCGGTCGTCAACCCGCTTCGCCACGTAAGCTGCCACTCCCATCAGCTCGTCCGGCGTGTCCGCCACGAATTGCGGGTCGGTGCGCAGGAAGGCGATGAATTCGTCGAGCGTACCGTCGAAACCGGCCTCGTCCTTGGCTGCTTCCATCGCGGCGGTAATGCGCGCCACTTCGGACAGGCCTATCCGGTGAATTTCCTCTGCCGTGAGGTCGAGCGTGGTATACTGGCGGATCTGTTGCGCATAATAGTCCTCGCCATCGGGAAACTCGCTCGCACCCAGTGTCGTGCGGGTCTGCGGGAGGTACGCGCCGTTGAACCAGGCAAGAAGCTCGCGATAAGCAGGCGTGACCGACTGGTCGATGGCGGCCCGACCCTCCTCAACCAAGCGCATCTTGTCAGCGTCTGAGAACCTGTCCGGCATGTCGCGGAACGGCGCAAAGAAAGGGCTGTCGGAAGGATTGTCGACTACGAAGGCCGCTATCGAGACGTCCCGCCCTTTCAGCGTCACGCGCGGTACGCTGAAGCCGCGAGCCAGACCGGCATTGGCGTTGGCGATATGCTCGTCGAACAGCCGCGGCAGATCGCGCATGCGGTCGATGTAGTCTTCGTACTGCTCCACCGTGCCGAAGGCGCTGCTAGCGTTCAGGTAGGTCCAGAAGTTGCTGTCGCTGTTGAACGGCATCTCCCACTCGGCGAAGCGGGCATCGCCGATCTGTTCTTCGAGCAAGGTGCGCAGGACCAGCGCGTCGGTCCTCGCCCGGTCGGACAACGACCCGGTGTCGATCGCATTCAATCGCTCGAGGATTTCCGCGAAACGCGCCGCCCTCGCCTGTTGCACTGCGGGCGTCACGGACCACAAACGGTCGCCCGGCTCGATCGCGCCGCTTTCCGTCTCGGTCAGGCCATAATCGGCCAGACTACCGGTACGAAATTCTTCACCGAGCGCGGCAATTTGATCGTCCGCGCTGTCCTGTGCCGACACCGGCGCGACCGTAAGCAAGGAGGCGAGCAGCGCAGTACCGATTATTCTCAACCCCACGCGCTCCTCCGTCGTCAGTTGTCAGTCCGGCTTCTTCGCCACGCCGACCATGGCCGGTCGCAGCAGACGATCCTTGATCATGTAGCCAGCCTGCATTTCCTGCACGATGGTGCCCGCCTCGACCTCGTCGGTCGGAACTTCCATCATCGCCTGATGCTGGTTCGGGTCGAGCGGCATGCCCTTGGCGGCGATGCGCGTGATGCCGTTCTGGTTGAAAACCTTGTCCAGTTCGCGCTGCGTGGCCTCGATGCCTGCAACAAAGCCCTTCAGCTTCTCGTCCTCGCGCAGTTCGGCGGGCACCGCATCCAGCGCACGCGCCAGATTGTCGGCTACGCTCAAGATGTCGCGCGCGAAGTTGGTCGCGCCATAATTGCGCGCGTCCTGCACGTCTTTTTCCATGCGACGGCGCACATTCTGCGTTTCCGCGCGGGCATAGAGCACGTCCTGCTTGGCCGCCTCCAGATCGCCGCGCAGCGAGGCCAGCGCATCGTCCAGCGCCTCTTCCGCCGTTTCGGGCTCTTCGCCATCGTCGCGCAGATGGTCCGGCACGCCTTCCATCTCGCGCGCCACCTCGTCGTCAGCCGCATCCTGCGGTGCGTTCGTCGTCTCGTCGTTCACTTGGTAACCTTGTCAGCCAATGCGTTTGCCCAGCGATCGGGCCGTGAAATCCACCATGGGGACAACCCGCGCGTAATTCAACCGAGTGGGACCGATGACCCCCAGTACGCCGACGACCTTTCCCTGCCCGTCGCGATAGGGCGCGGCGATCACGGAAGAGCCGGAAAGCGCGAACAGCCGATTCTCGCTGCCGATGAAGATGCGCATGGCCTCCGCTTCGCGTGCGCTCTCGAGTAGTGAGGAAACGGACTGCGTGTTTTCCAGATCGTCGAGCAGCGAGCGGACGCGTTCGATGTCGGACAAGGCTGCGTCGTCGAGCAGGTTTGCCTGCCCACGCACGATCAGCACAGGACGCTGCGCCGTGTCTTCAGTCCAGGTCGCAATGCCACGCGTCACCAGGTCGCGGCTGGCCTCGTCCAGCGCGGTACGGCCGCTGGCCAGCTCGCGCTCCACGACTTGCGCCGCCTCAGCCAGAGTTCGGCCCGCGGTCCTTGCGGTCAGGTAGTTGCTCGCCTGCTCCAGCGAAGTGCCCAGCGCTTCGACCGTCAGCGACAAGACGCGGTTCTCGACATGTCCATCCTCGCCCACCAGCACCGCGAGGATGCGGTTGGCATCGAGAGCGGTCAGCGCGATCTGCGCAAGACGCGGCTCGCGGCGCGGCACCATGACCATCCCCGCCGCGCCCGACAGGTCTGACAGCAGTGCGCTTGTCTGCTCGAGCGCGCGTTCGATCGGCCCAGGCTTCGGTCATCCGCTGCTCGATGGCGGCGCGCTCCTCGGCCGTCGGCTCCGCCACCTGCATCATCGCATCGACGAACAGGCGCAGGCCCGTATCGGTCGGCATCCGCCCCGCGCTGGTGTGCGGCGCTGCGAGAAGGCCGCGCTGCTCCAGTTCCGCCAGTACAGACCGGATGGAAGCGGGCGAAAGGTTGACCTTGCCCTCTCCCGCCAAAGCTTTCGACCCCACCGGCGCACCGCTTTCGAGATAGCCCTCGACGACAAGCCGGAAAATATCGCGTGCACGGTCGGTCAGATCGTTGAGCGGCGGAGAATTCATGCATCCTACTTAACCTGCGCACTTGCAGCCTCAAGGGGCAAACGCGTAACGCCCGCCGTCGAGATTCGACTGCATTGGAGAAAATGATGCGACCTTCCGGACGCGCGCCCGACGAGATGCGCGCTATCACCATCGAAACCGGCTACACCAAACATGCGGAGGGCAGCTGCCTCATCAGCTTCGGCGAGACCCGCGTGCTGTGCACCGCCAGCGTCGAAGAACGCATCCCGCCATGGCTGCGCGGCAAGGGCGAAGGCTGGGTCACGGGCGAATACTCGATGCTTCCGCGCGCAACGCACACACGCGGACAGCGTGAAGCGGCCAAGGGCAAGCAGAGCGGGCGGACGCAGGAAATTCAGCGGCTGATAGGCCGTTCGTTGCGCGCCGTGGTGGACATGAAGAAGCTCGGCGAGCGGCAGATCACGCTCGATTGCGACGTCATCCAGGCCGATGGCGGCACGCGCACAGCCTCGATTTCGGGCGCGTGGGTCGCGCTGCGGCTGGCGGTGAACGGGCTGATGAAGTCCGGCGACATCGTCGAGGATCCGATCGCCAGCAAGGTCGCCGCTATCTCCTGCGGTATCTATCAGGGCACGCCGGTGCTCGATCTCGACTATCCCGAAGACAGCAATGCCGACGCCGATGCGAACTTCGTTCTGCTCGAAGGCGGCAAGATCGCCGAAGCGCAGGCCACCGCCGAGGGCGCGCCCTATGACGAAGAAGCTTTCTTGCGCCTTCTGCGCCTCGCCCAAATGGGCTGCGCAGAGATCTTCAAGGCTCAGGACGAGGCTGTGCGCGCATGACACGTCGCATCGGTTCGGGCAGCCTCGTGATTGCCACGCATAATGCGGGCAAGCTCAAGGAAATCTCCGCGCTGCTCGATCCGTATGGCGTGAAGTGCATTTCCGCAGGCTCGCTCGGACTGCCGGAGCCGCCCGAAACAGGCACTACGTTCGTGCAGAATGCGCTGCTAAAGGCGCGGGCAGCTGCGGAGGCGTCGGGGCTTCCTGCGCTTGCCGACGATAGCGGACTGTCGGTTGAAGCGCTGGACGGGCGACCCGGCGTCTACACCGCAGACTGGGCAGAGCGGCAGCATTTCGAAGGTGCGCCAGGCCGCGACTGGTACATGGCGATGGGCAAGGTCGAGGGCATGTTGCAGGAGCGCGGTGCGGATGTGGACCGCTCCTGCGCCTTCCACTGCGTGCTGGCGCTCGCCTGGCCCGATGGCGAGCAGGCGGTGTACGAAGGCATCGCGCCGGGCACGCTGACCTGGCCGCCGCGCGGAAAAATGGGCTTCGGATACGATCCGGTCTTCGTGCCGAAGGGCCGCGAGCTGACCTTCGCCGAGATCGCGCCGGAGGAAAAGCACGCCATCAGCCACCGCGCCGATGCCTTCGCCAAGCTGGTGGCCGAGCAGTTCGGCTAGTCGGCGCTTCGCATTTGTCGCGCAGGGCTGTAGAACGCCGACACCATGGCGCGCTCGCTTTATATCCACTGGCCGTTTTGCCTGTCGAAATGCCCGTATTGCGACTTCAACAGCCATGTGCGCGACGGGATCGATGTCGAGGCATGGCAGGACGCGCTGCTGGCGGATATGCGCGCGGAGCATGCTCAGACCGCTGGTGAAGAACCTCTGCTAAGTATCTTTTTTGGCGGTGGAACTCCGTCTCTCATGCCGCCCGCCCTCGTGGCGTCATTGCTGAACGAGGCGGAGCGGCTTTGGGGCTTTGCGCCCGACATCGAGATCACGCTGGAAGCCAATCCGTCATCCGTGGAGGCCGCGAACTTTGCAGCTCTGGCAGCTGCAGGTGTCAACCGCGTTTCGTTGGGTGTGCAGTCGCTGCGGGACGACCAGCTCCGCTTCCTCGGGCGACTACACGGGGCACAAGAAGCCTTTCGGGCGACCGAGCTGGCGCAGAGCCTCTTCGACCGCGTGTCCATCGACCTGATCTACGCACGGCCCGGACAGACGGTGGAGGATTGGCGTCAGGAACTGGGCGAAGCGCTGGCGATCGGAACGTCGCATCTGTCGCTCTATCAACTGACGATCGAGCCATCGACGCGCTTTGCCACGGACGTGCGGCGCGAGGTGTTCGTGCCGTTGGAGGACGACCCGGCGGCCGACTTGTTCGCCCTCACCCGCGAGATGACGTCGGCAGCGGGGGTGCCCGCATACGAGGTCAGCAATCACGCGCGGCCGGGCGAGGAGAGCCGCCACAATCTGACCTACTGGCGCTACCGCGACTATATCGGCATCGGCTCCGGCGCGCATGGACGGCGCGGCGGTGTCGCGACCTTGCGGCACAAAAAGCCGGAGAACTACCTGCGCAGCGTGGCCGAGCAAGGCGACGGCTTGGTGGAAACGCGGCGCCTCTCGCTATCCGAGCAAGCCTCCGAAGCGCTGCTGATGGGTCTGCGGCTGGCCGAGGGTGTCGATCTCGCCGACCTGGAAAAGCGCTTTGGACGCGTTCGCCAAGAGCTGATCGCGGCCGACAAGGCACAGCTCTACGGCGATCTCGGCCTCGTCTGGACCGAAGGCGAGCGCATCGGCGTGACCGAAGCGGGAATGCCGCTTCTCGACGCGCTGCTGGGCGAGCTGGTGCAGGCAGAGCTCGTGACGTCATGAGCCGGCAGGACATGCTCCAGGCGTGGCACGACCATCTTGCGCTAGGGCAGCGGCGATCACCACACACAGTCCGGGCTTATCACAGGGCGGCGGAGTGTTTGACGTCTGCATTTGAGGCCGAGGACTTCGACCGCATCGCGCAGCTTTCGCCCGGCGAAGTCCGCGCGCATCTGGCGTCGCGACGCGAGGACGGCCTCGGCAATGCCTCGATCGCGCGCGAACTGTCTTCGCTCAAGGCATTCATCGCCTTTGCGCAGATGCAGTCAGGTCAGACCGAGGCCCAACCTCCGCGTTTGCGCGGGCCGCGACTGAAGAAGGGCTTGCCACGTCCCATGACGCCCGATGACGCCTTGGGCCTCGCTGAAACAGTCGAGGCATTGGCGCAAGAAGGCTGGGTCGGCGCTCGCGACCGGGCTGTGCTGCTGCTGCTTTACGGCGCGGGCTTGCGCATTTCGGAGGCGCTGTCGTTGACCGGCAGCGATTTGCCGTTGGGCGATACGCTCAGGGTTCTCGGCAAGGGTTCGAAGCAACGGATCGTGCCGCTGGTCCCAGTCGTAAGAGAAGCTGTCGAGGACTATGTGGTCAAGTGCCCATGGTCCATGCGCCCGGGCCATCCGCTCTTTGTCGGGGTCAAAGGCGGCCCTTTGTCGCAAGGCGCGGTGCAGAAAGCCACGGCGCAGGCACGCAAGGCGCTAGGCCTTCCCGATACGGCAACGCCTCATGCGTTGCGGCACAGCTTTGCCACCCACCTTCTCGGCGCTGGTGCAGATTTGCGCAGCCTGCAGGAACTGCTCGGCCATGCGAGCCTCGGCTCGACGCAGATCTACACTCAGGTCGATGCCGCCGCCCTGCTCGACACCTATCGCAACGCCCACCCACGCGAGCAGGATTGATTACATCGCGGCGTGACGCCGCTCGATCGCGTCCCAGATCAGGCCCGCCGTGTCGGTGCCGTTGAAGCGATCGATGGCAACGATCCCGGTGGGCGAGGTGACGTTGATCTCGGTCAACCATTTGCCGCCAATGACGTCTATACCCACAAAGACCAGGCCGCGGCGCTTCAGCTCCGGACCCATAACCTCGCATATCTCGCGTTCTTGATCGGTCAGCTCTGCACTCTCTGCATGACCGCCCTGAGCCAGGTTGGAACGGAACTCACCTTCTCCCGGGAAGCGATTGATTGCACCGGCATATTCGCCGTCGACCAGGACGATCCGCTTGTCGCCTTGCGCTACTTCGGGAAGGAATGGCTGGAGCATGTGCGGCTCGGGCCAGGTCATGTCGAAGACTTCGCTCAGCGCGGAAAGATTGGTGCCGTCCTCGTCCAGCCGGAAGATCGCCTTGCCACCATTGCCGTGAAGCGGTTTGACCACGATCGATCCGTGCTTCTGCTGGAATGCCTTCAGATCGTCGAGATGGCGCGCGATCATCGTGGGCGGCATGAAGCGCGCGTAATCGAGGACGAACATCTTTTCCGGCGCGTTCACCACCTCGCGCGGGTCGTTGGCGACCAGCGTGGTGCCTTTCAGCCGGTCGAGCAGCAACGCGGCGCTGATATAGCCGAGGTGGAACGGCGGGTCCTGACGCATCAGGACGACATCGATGTCCTTGGCAAGGTCGATACGACGCCGCTCGCCAGCCTGGAAGTGATCGCCCTCGACCCGCTGGACCGTCACTGGCGCAGCATGCGCGGTGATCAGGCCTTGCGGCGACCCGTCGCTCTGCCACGCGAGCGACTGGACGTCATAGTGCCAGACCTCGTGCCCCCGCTCCTGCGCCGCCATCATCAGCGCGAAGGAGCTGTCGCCCGCGATATTGATGCTTACCAGCGGGTCCATTTGGACTGCAATACGAAGTGCCATTGACTGTTTCCGTTCGCCCTGAGCTTGTCGAAGGGCTGTCCTTCAACTTCGGACTAGCGCTAGAAGAAAAAGCAGGACTTCGACAAGCTCAGTCCGAACGGCTTTCTAGGTTTTCGCCTACGGCTGCCACGCGTTCTCGATGTGGCGGGGAAGCGAGCCGGGTGCAAGCAGGATGACATCAATGCGCATGTCGTCGCCTTCTTCGAGATAGCGATACGCAACGGCCTCGGCAGCGGCCGCGACGCGCGTTAGGCGATGGTGGTCGATGGCGTGATCAAGCTCCGCCTTTTTCGCGCGCCACTTAACCTCCACGAAAGCAACGAGACTGCCGCGCCGCGCCACAAGGTCAATCTCCCCAGCCGGTGTTTTTACCCGCGTGTCCAGCACCCGCCAGCCTTTCGCGCGCAGCCAGATCGCCGCGCGCAATTCACCCGAGCGCCCGCGCTTTTCGGCAAGCTGGCGTTTCATCCGCCCTTCATCTCCAATGCGCGCGCATAGAGTGTTTGCCGATCCAGCCCGGTCGCTTTTGCCACGTGGCCCGCCGCCTTGCTGGCCTTCATCGTCGCCAAGGCCTCGCGCAGCATGGCGTCCGCGTCGGCATCGCTCGGCGCATGGGCCTGCGGCGGGCCGATCAGCAACACGATCTCGCCCTTCGGCGGGTTTGCTTCGTAGTAAGCGATCAGTCCGTCTGCGAGCCCGCGTCGGCACTCTTCATGCAACTTGGTCAATTCGCGCGCCACGGCGATTTCCCGCTCCGGCATAAGTGTGCGGATGGCATTCAGAGATTTTACGAGGCGTGGGCCGGTCTCGTAAAAGATCAACGTCGCATTCGTCGCCGCCAGTTCCTCCAGCACGTCGCGCCGCGCCTTGTCCTTGTTCGGCAGGAAGCCGCCGAACAGGAACCGGTCGTTCGGCAGTCCCGCCAGCGTCAGCCCGACGATTGCCGCGCACGGCCCAGGCAGGCTGGTTACCTCGATGCCCTTCGCCCGGCAGTCGTTCACCAGCCGAAAGCCAGGATCGGACACCATTGGCGTCCCTGCATCGCTCACCAGAGCGACCGCGCGCGTGCGCATCGACTCCACCAACCGCCCGCGGTCGCGATGCTCGCTATGGTCGTCGTAGCGCCACAGCGGCTTTGAAATGCCGAAATGCTTCAGCAGTTTGCCGGTCACGCGCGTATCTTCGCACGCCACCCCGTCGCAGCGGCGCAGCACGTCGAGCGCACGCACCGTGATGTCGCCCAGATTGCCGATGGGGGTGGCAACGAGGTAGAGACCGGGTGTAAGGCTGGCTTCAGGTTCGGGGGTCGATTGTGTCACCCGGACACTCATGAACATTGCAAGGGGACGCGGCAAGATGACGGGCGGATTTGTGAACCGGCGGACGCTCATGACAGCGGCAGGCGCGCTGATGTTGTCGGGCTGTGCGATCATCCCGCGCGGCGCGGACGTGCCGACCGGAAATGTCCCTGCGCCTGCGCCGACGCCTACCGGGACCGACCTGCCCGAGGACGAGAACCTGCACCGTATCGCGTTGCTGGTGCCGCTGTCGGGCCAGAACGGAGAAGTCGGTCAGTCGATCGCCAATGCGACGACCATGGCGATCCTCGACACCGAAGCCAACAACCTTCGCATCACGACATACGACACTGCGCAGGGCGCACGTGCGGCGGCATCTCGCGCCGTTGCAGACGGCAACGCGCTCGTGCTCGGCCCGCTGCTAGGCACCAATGTCACCGCCGTGCGCGGAGTGACGGCGGCGGCGAATGTGCCCATCATCAGCTTCTCCAACGACACAAGCGTGGCTGGACCGGGCGTATTCGTCATGGGCCATGTGCCCGAACAATCCATCGCTCGCAGCGTGAACCATGTCCGCCAGAGCGGCGCGCGCAATTTCGCGATCCTCGCACCAGATGGCGAATATGGCGACCGGGCGGAAGCAGGCCTGCGCTCCTCGCTCGAACGGTTCGGCGGCACGCTGGTCGCGCGCGAACGGTATGCGCGCAGCAACACCTCGGTCGTCAGCTCGGCTCAGCGGCTTGGCCAGCGCGGCGGCTTCGATACGCTGCTGATTGCCGACAGCGGGACAAACTCGATCCGCGGCGCAGATGCGCTGGGCAGCGGCAGCATCCGGATTTTGGGCACGGAGCGCTGGAGCGGAGATCGCGACGTTCTGGACGCCGCCTCCTTGCGCGGTGCGCTGTTCTCCTCAGTCAGCGACGGGCGCTATGGCGGCTTCGTGCGCAGCTATAACGAGCGGTTCGGCGGCCAGCCTTACCGTGTCTCGACACTCGGTTACGATGCTGTCCTGCTGACCCTGCGTGCCGCGCGCGACTGGCAGTTCGGCGCGCCGTTCCCGACCCAGATCCTGTTCCAGTCCGGTGGCTTTGACGGTGTGGACGGCCCATTCCGATTTGCGCGCAACGGTGTCTTGGAACGCGCGATGGAGGTGCGCCGCGTCGGCGATGGCACCATGAGTGTCGTCTCGCCCGCACCTTCGGGCTTCTGACGGTCGGATAAGTGCTTCGCCCCGCCTTGTGAGCAGGGGTCAGCCGCACTAGCTAGGATGCATGTCCGACGACCTGTTTGAGAACACGCCGACCTCATCCGGCGACTATGACGCTTCATCTATCGAAGTGCTGGAGGGGCTGGAGCCCGTTCGGCGGCGTCCCGGCATGTATATCGGCGGCACGGATGACCGCGCGCTGCATCACCTCGTCGCCGAAGTGCTCGACAATGCGATGGACGAGGCGGTGGCCGGCCATGCCAGCCGGATCGAAATGCGGCTGGACAAGGGCAATCGGGTCACTGTCAGCGATAACGGACGCGGCATTCCGACGGCCGAGCATCCCAAATATCCGGGCAAGTCGACGCTCGAGGTCATCCTGACCACGCTGCATTCGGGCGGCAAGTTTTCGGGGAAGGCCTATGCCACCAGCGGCGGTTTGCATGGCGTAGGCGTCAGCGTGGTCAACGCGCTGTCCGACCATACGCGGGTCGAGGTTGCGCGCGACAAGATGCTTTACGCGCAGGAATTCTCGAAAGGCGCACCGACCGGGCCGATCGCGGAAATCGGCGCTGCACCGAACCGGCGCGGGACGACCGTGACCTTCGTGCCCGACAAGACCATCTTCGGCGATCGCAAGTTCAATCCGAAACGCCTGTTCAAGCTGGCCCGCTCGAAAGCCTACCTCTTCGCCGGTGTCGAGATCCGCTGGAAGTGCGACGAGGCTTTGGCCTCCGAGGACGTACCGGCAGAAGCGGTTTTCAAGTTCCCAGGCGGAATCGCCGACCACCTCGCAGAACAGATCGACGGGCGCGAGTGCGTGACGGCAGAGCCTTTCGCCGGGAAGCAGGAATTTGCGCAGGACAACGGCGTCGGGCAGGGAAGCGTCGAATGGGCCATCGCCTGGCCGCTTTATTCCGACGGATCGACCAGCTGGTATTGCAACACCGTCCCGACACCCGATGGCGGAACGCATGAGCAAGGCCTGCGCGCGGCGCTGACCAAGGGGCTTCGCGCCTTCGGGGAACTGACCGGCACGAAGAAGGCCAAGGACCTGACCGCCGACGATATCATGGTCGGCGCGGAAGTCATGCTGAGCGTCTTCATCCGCGATCCCCAGTTCCAGAGCCAGACGAAGGATCGCCTGACTTCGCCAGACGCGGTCAAGCTGGTCGAGAACGCGATGCGCGATCACTTCGACCATTTCCTCGCCGACAATATGGATCGCGGCAAGGCACTGCTCGGCCAGGTGATGGAGCGCATGGACGAGCGCCTGCGCCGCAAGCAGGAACGCGAAATCAAGCGCAAGACGGCGACCAACGCCAAGAAGCTACGCCTGCCCGGCAAGCTCACCGATTGCAGCGGTGAAGGCGACGGCGAGACCGAACTGTTCATCGTCGAGGGCGACAGCGCCGGCGGCAGCGCCAAGCAGGCCCGCAATCGCAAGACGCAGGCGATTCTGCCGATCCGCGGCAAGATCCTCAACGTCGCCAGCGCCACAGCCGACAAGATCCGCGCCAACAGCGAAATCGCCGACCTGACGCTTGCCATGGGGAGTGGCACGCGCAAGGACTGCGACCCCTCGGCACTGCGCTACGACCGCATCATCATCATGACCGATGCCGATGTCGACGGCGCGCATATCGCGACGCTGCTGATGACCTTCTTCTTCCAGGAAATGTCCGAGATCGTGCGCGACGGACGGCTCTATCTGGCGCAGCCACCGCTCTACAAGCTGACTGCTGGCAAGGAGAGCCGTTATGCCCGCGACGACGAGCACCGCCGCGAGCTGGAAGAGACGGTCTTCAAGGGAAAGAAAGTCGATGTCGGCCGCTTCAAGGGGCTTGGCGAAATGAACCCGCAGCAGCTGCGCGAAACCACGATGGACCCGGGCACCCGCAGCCTCGTGCGCATCACACTTCCCGCCGAATTCGAACAGCGCGCCGTCGTGAAGGAACTGGTCGACCAGCTCATGGGCCGCAATCCGGAGCACCGTTTCAACTTCATCCAGAACAACGCAGGCGACATGGACCGGGACATGATCGATGCCTGAGCAAGACGAGTTCCGCGAAGAGCCTGCCGAGGGCGACGTGATGGCCGGCGACCGCCGGATTGCGCGCACCGACACCGCCCTGCCCGACTGGTATGCGAGCGATACAGCCTATCGCCCGATCCCGATCGTGTGGTTTGCAGGCGCTTTGCTCATGCAGGTCATCGCGCAGCCAGCGGTCGCGTGGCTGTTCTGGGGATTGCTGGACCTGCCGCGCGCCATCGCGGTCGGCGCGGCAATGCTGGCGAGCGGTTTCATCTGGCACCACACTTGGGAGCGCGGAATGCACTCTGCCTCGCGCGCCTGGCAGGTCGCGACAGCAGGAATGCTGCTGTTTTTCTTCGGCATCACGGCACTGGCGCTGCTAGCCTAGATCACATCGTCGTCCATCTGCGTATGGACATGCAGCTCGCCCTCCAGCGTGCGGTGGACCGGGCATTTATCGGCGATCTCGAGCAGTTTTGCGCGCTGCTCTTCGTTGAGCTTGTCGCCACGGATTGCAATGCGGCGATTGAGTGCCTGGATTTGGCGGCCTTCCTCCATCGCTTCGACATGGTCGCATTTTTCGGCGTGCTTGCGCTCATGCGTCACGGCGACGTCGACTTTCTCTAGGGGCCATTCCTTGCGATCGGCATACATCTTCATCGTCATGGCGGTGCATGTGCCAAGCGCGGCATTGAGCAGGTCGTAAGGCGTGGGACCCGTGTCGTCCCCGCCGTAGCTCTTAGGCTCGTCGGCAATAAAGCGGTGGCTGGTCGTGTGCACTTCTGTGCCGAATTTCCCATGCCCCGTGCAGGCGACGATGCCTTCCTCCGGCATGGGCCAATCGTCGCGCAGCGGCAGGTAGCGGTGGCCCCAGCCCGCGATGACGCTCGCAACGAAATGCGCGTCTTCCTCCCTCAGCAGCAGGTGGTCCGCGCCTTCGAGGCTGACGAAGCTCTTGGGATGCTTTGCCGCCTGGAACAGCGCGCCCGCATGTTCGATCCCGACAATTTCGTCGGTCGGCGCGTGCAGGAACATGAGCGGTTTGCGCAGCCGCTCGACCTCGGCCAGCAGATCCGTGTTTTCCACCTTCTCGATAAATTCGCGGCCCAGCGTGAACTCGCGGCCGCCGATCTTGACCGTGCCCTGCCCCTCCTCACGGATCTGTTCGAGATCGCCGTCGATGTTGTGCAGCACATGCGGCACGTCGGAGGGCGCGCCTATCGTGGCGATGGCCGCGACATTGTCCCTGCCCAGCTCGTCAGCCGCCGCCAGCACCGCTGCTCCGCCAAGGCTGTGCCCTATCAGCAGGATCGGGCCGGAAAACCGCTCGATCAGATCCTGCCCGGCCGCTGCCAGATCAGCCACATCGGTCGCAAAGCCCGAGCGTCCGAAGTCGCCTCCGCTCCCGCCCAGCCCGGTAAAGTCGAACCGCATGGTCGCGATCCCTTCGCGAGCCAGAGCGCGCGTGACCGTCACTGCCGCCTTGCTATTCTTCGTGCAGGTGAAGCAATGTGCAAAGAGTGCTGCGCCGCGCACCAGTCCGGTAGGCAATTCGAGCGATCCGGTCAGCTCGTGACCGGCAGGCGTGCGGATAGTCAGGTTCTGAGTCGGCATCGGCGCTCCTTCGCGAGTCGGCTTCAAGGCAGGACATCAACGCCCCCTTGCCCTTCGCGTGCCCTCCCCGTAACGCCTGCGTCAAGTTGCAAGGGAAAACTCATGTCCGACCAGACGGCCGATTTGAACCGCTTCGAAGGCACCAAGGATTACATTGCTACCGACGACCTGAAGGTCGCCGTCAACGCCGCCGTAACGCTGCGCCGGCCGCTGCTGGTCAAGGGCGAACCGGGCACGGGCAAGACCGTCCTTGCGCATGAAATTGCAAAGGCCATCGACGCGCCTCTGATCGAATGGAACGTCAAGTCCACCACCAAGGCGCAGCAGGGCCTCTACGAATATGATGCGGTTGCCCGCCTGCGTGATGGCCAGCTGGGCGACGAGCGCGTCCACGACATTTCGAACTACATCAAGAAGGGCAAGCTGTGGGAGGCCTTCACGTCCGAGCAGCTTCCTGTCCTTCTGATTGACGAGATCGACAAGGCCGACATCGAATTTCCCAACGACCTGTTGCAGGAGCTCGATCGCATGAGCTTCGACGTATACGAGACGCACACGCGGATCGAGGCGAAGGAACGCCCGATCGTGGTCATCACCTCCAACAACGAAAAGGAATTGCCCGACGCTTTCTTGCGCCGCTGCTTCTTCCACTACATCAAGTTCCCCGATCGCGACACGATGCGCGACATCATCGAGGTGCACTTCCCCAACATCCAGAAAACCCTTGTCACCAAGGCAATGGAGATTTTTTACGAGTTGCGCGACGTGCCGGGCCTGAAGAAGAAGCCCAGCACCAGCGAACTGCTCGACTGGCTGAAGCTGCTGCTGAACGAGGACATGCCGCTCGACGTCCTGCAGGACAGCAATCCGAATAGCGCGATCCCGCCGCTACATGGCGCACTGCTCAAGAACGAGCAGGATGTGATGATGTTCGAGCGCCTCGCCTTCATGGCGCGGCGGCAGACCTGATCGCGGCCTTTCGACGAAAAAGGCCGGCTCTCTTGCAAGAAGAGGCCGGCCTCGTGACGAAACTTTGTGATCAGCGGAAGCTGTACGCCAGCTCGCTATCGCCCCAGCGGCGCCCCTTGATATAGAGCGGGACGTAGACGTTGCGCACGACGACATAATTCGTGCCGTCTCCTTCCTGGCGATACACGGCCATCATGTAATCGTCGGTGCTCTTCTTGGCGACCTTGTCGATCGCCTCGAGCATGATGCGGCCGTTACGGCAATAGGTCGTGTCATGGACAATATCACCGGTCGGCGTGCGCGATCGCTCGGAAACATGCGTGGGCAGGAACCCATTCTGGTCGGCGGGTGAGCACATCTTCACAGCACCGCCCTCGGCCACCACGCTGTCGATAACCGGGCGCCAGTTGCGGTCGGCCCAATCGCTGAGCCTGGTGCGATAAAGCTGCGGATTGGTCCCTGCGACCGGAACGTAATTCTGGTCGAAAATCTCATCCATCGTAATTTCGCCGGCATCGATTGCGTCTTCGGCGATCTTCGCGAGATTCTTCGCATGATCCATGGCGCGCTGTACAAGCTGGCTGTCCTGAGGCGACAAGCCTGCCTTCACGATCCGGTCGAACATTTCGCTGGCCGTAAGTTCGAGGTCCTCGATCCGCTCATGCGCGGTTTCGAGACGCTGCTCGTTCTCATTCGCCGCGCGATCGTAGCTCTCGATAACTTGCGACACGCGATCGACATGTTCGGTCATCATGCCCGTGGCGCGCGTGATCTGGTCGTTCTGGCTATCGACTTCTTCGACCAGTTGGCTGACCCCGGCAATGGTCGCATCGATGCTGGCGACGGAAGTCTTTGCTTCGTTCGACGCCTTGGCCCCCGCCTCGATCCGCTCGATGACTGTCGAAGCTTCGGTGCCGAGCGTTTCGATCACGTCGCTTATTTCATCGGTCGCCTTGCGGGTCTCACCGGCAAGCGATTTTACTTCGTTCGCAACCACGGCAAAAGTGCGGCCCGCTTCGCCGGCGCGCATTGCCTCGATGGTGGCATTCAGCGCGAGGATGTTGGTCGTCTCGGCAATCTGTTCGATGTCCTGCGAACACCGCTTCACCTGATCCATCGCGGCTGCAAAACCGGTGACGTGGGTTGCGAGTGTTTCGACAAGGTCCAGCAGCTCGGTAATCTGCCTGAGGGATGACTGGATCTGGCTCGTGCCCATATTGAGCCGCTCGATCGCGCGGGCCGACAAGATGCGGGCTTCGTCGCTGGCTTCGGCGACCTTGCGCTGGTCGGCTTCCAGCTCGCGCACCGTTCCTTGAAGTTCGATATGCTCGGCGCGCAGTACGCCCGAACTGTCGATGACGGCCTGCACGATGCCTGCCACGTCGCTACAACCCACCGTGACCTTGCCGCACGCCTCCGGAATCCGGTCGAGCGCCGATGCTCCCCTTGCATCGATTGTGCTCATTTCCATCGCGATAACCCTTTGTTCTGGTTCCTTCGCCGTGGCTTTACGCAGGAATGGTTAGCGCTCAGTTAAGGTTGAGCACTGGCGCACACCGCGGCCCCGCGCTAGGGCGTCCGCCATGTTCTTCAACTTCGTCGACGAATTGCGCGCCGCCGGCATTCCCGCCAGCTTCAAGGAGCATCTCACCCTGCTCGAAGCGCTGGACAAGGTCGTGATCGAGCAAACGCCCGAGAGCTTTTACTACCTCTCGCGCGCAACCTTCGTGAAAGACGAGGGGCTTATCGATCGGTTCGACCAGGTGTTCTCCAAAGTCTTCAAAGGCATCATGACCGATTACGGCCAGAACCCGGTCGATGTGCCCGAAGACTGGCTGAAAGCGGTCGCCGAGAAATTCCTGTCCGACGAAGAGATGGAAAAGATCAAGAGCCTGGGCGACTGGGACGAGATCATGGAGACGCTCAAGAAGCGACTGGAGGAGCAGGAGAAGCGCCACCAAGGCGGTAACAAGTGGATCGGTACGGGTGGCACTTCGCCGTTCGGCAACTCGGGCTACAACCCCGAAGGCGTGCGCATCGGCGGCGAAAGCAAGCACAAGCGCGCAATCAAGGTGTGGGACAAGCGCGAGTTCAAGAACCTCGACAACACCAAAGAATTGGGCACGCGCAATATCAAGATGGCGCTGCGCCGCCTGCGCCGCTTTGCCCGAGAAGGCGCTGCCGACCAGCTTGATCTCGACGCGACGATTGACGGGACGGCCAAGCAGGGGTGGCTCGACATCCACATGCGGCCCGAACGGCGCAACGCGGTGAAACTTCTGCTCTTCCTCGATGTCGGCGGGTCGATGGATCCCTTCATCAAGGTGACCGAGGAATTGTTCAGCGCCGCGACCAGCGAATTCAAGAACCTGGAATTTTTCTACTTCCACAATTGCCTTTACGAAGGCGTGTGGAAGGACAACCGCCGACGCTGGCAGGAACGGACCAAGACCTGGGACATCCTCCACAAGTACGGCCACGACTACAAGGTCGTCTTCGTCGGCGATGCGGCGATGAGCCCTTACGAAATCACCCATCCGGGCGGCAGCGTCGAGCATATGAACGAGGAAGCCGGCGCCATCTGGATGCAGCGCGTAGCCGACACCTATCCCGCGACCGTCTGGCTTAACCCTGTGCCGGAAAAGCAGTGGAACTACTCACAGTCGACCAAGGTGATGAAGCAACTGGTCAATGATCGCATGTACCCACTCACGCTCGACGGGCTTGACGACGCGATGCGCGAATTGAGCCGCAAGCAGGGCTAACAGCAGTGCGGCACACACGGTTCGAGGGATTTCGCCAGCACCTCGAGCGGTTCGATCCCGGAACTGGCTGGCGCCTCTCGCTTTACGAATTCGTCCTGTTCGGGTTCAAGCAGGCGTGGGCCTGCCTGTTCGGCGGGCTCCTGCTCGCGCTCCTGCTCGTCACGCATCTGTTCTACCCGGACGATGCAGTGCTGCACCGATACGATTTCCTGACCCTTGCTGCGCTTGCGATCCAGGCGGGAATGCTGCTCTTCCGGCTCGAGACTTGGGACGAAGCGAAGGTCATCCTCGTCTTCCACATCGTCGGCACTGTGATGGAGCTGTTCAAGACGGCGGTCGGCTCGTGGATCTACCCTGAAGCCGCCTTGCTCAAGATCGGCGGTGTGCCGCTGTTTTCCGGCTTGATGTATGCAAGTGTCGGCAGCTACATCGCGCGTGTCTGGCGCATTTTCGACTTTCGCTACACCACTTATCCACCGCGCTGGACGACCTACCTGCTGGCCATCGCGATCTACGCGAATTTCTTCACGCATCACTGGTTGCCGGATATTCGCTACCTGTTGTTCGCGGCAGCGGCGCTGCTTTTCTGGAAGACGCGCGTGCATTTCCGCAACTGGCGCGAGCATCGCTGGATGCCGCTTTTGCTGGGCTTCGGCCTCGTCGCGCTGTTCATCTGGTTTGCCGAAAACATCGCGACCTTTGCCAATGCCTGGACCTATCCCGGGCAGGAGAAGGAGTGGGAGATGGTCGGTCTCGCCAAGCTGGGCAGCTGGTACCTGTTGATGATGATCAGCTTCGTGCTGGTCAGCCTGGTGTCGCCGATCAGGCGGATGGACGATCAGCCGTAGATCAGATGCGGCGCAATCGTTTCGCGCCATGTCTTCTTCATCGCGTGATGCCAGATCGTCGAGGTCCTGCGGTTCGGCGCCGCTGTCGTCGACCCATTCGCGCAAGGACGGGCCGCCGTTGATGACGTCGATTGCGAGCCTGTCGAGCTCGTATTCGTAGGGGAAATCGCGCCAGATCTGGTAGTCTGGATACAGCCTGCGGATGGCTTTAAATGCCAATGCCTGCAAGCGCCATGGCTGGAACTCATGGTGATCGTAGAACGGGCCTTCTGCGTGGATCATCAATCCGTTACACAGCGTTCCTGCGTGCTTGTGAAAGGTCGGCTCGAACCAGCATTCTCGCAAGGCGCAGCCCCGTAGCCAGCTTGGCGCGAGCCGCCGCATCTCATCCTTGACGGCACCTGCATCGATATCCGGCGCGCCGAAAAGCACTTCGAGCGGACGGGTCGTGCCGCGCCCTTCGCTCAGCGTGGTGCCTTCGAGCATGACCGTACCGGCATAGGCGCGCGCCATGTTGAGCGTGGCAGCATTGGGGCTGGGATTGATCCACACGCGGTCCTCGGGCCAGCCGAACCCGGGCGCGCGCCCCGGTTGCCAGCCTTCCATTTCAACCACGCGGTAATCGACATCGAGCTTGAAGTGGTCGACGAACCACCGGCCCATCTCGCCCATGGTCATGCCGTGCCGCATGACCATCGGCGCGGCGCCGACAAAGCTTTCCTGCCCCGGCTCGAGCAGCGTGCCTTCGACCACGCCGCCTGCCGGGTTCGGACGATCCAGCACCCAGACCGACTTGCCGCTCTTCGCCGCCTCTTCGAGCAGGTAGAGCAGCGTCGTGACGAAGGTGTAGATGCGACAGCCGAGATCCTGCAGGTCGAACAGGAAGACATCCGCGCTGGACATCATCTGGCCCGAGGGTCGGCGGACCTCGCCATAAAGACTGAAGACGGGAATGCCGTAGCGCGGATCGGTTTCGTCCGCGGTTTCGACCATGTTATCCTGCTTGTCGCCCTTAAGACCGTGCTGCGGACCAAACGCGCTGGTTACATTCACGCCGCGGGCGATCAGCGCGTCGAGCGAATGGTCGAGATTGGCGGTTACAGAGGCAGGGTGCGCAATGAGGGCAACGCGGCGACCCTCCAGTTCGGCGCGCAGCGCGTCGTCGGCGAGCAGTCGATCGATACCGAATTTCATGCCGCGGTCGGTGCCGCAAGCCGCTTGGTGAAGCAAGCCGGATCGTGAAAATCAGGCTGCGGAGACGAGTGCCACAGCGCCCAGTAGCTCTTGGTGCCGCCCTCCTCCTCCAGCACGCAGGTCAGTCCGACGTCGCAAGGCGCAGCGGGCAGGCCCGCCGCCGGGATAGCCGCATCGAAGATGGCGAAGCTGCTCCCCTGCCGCATGGTGCATTCCGGCTCGCGGGGCATCGGGCGGTCGGTCATCCCGTCGCGGCGCGCGGCAAAGTCGTAAGCGGCCCAGCGTTCGGAAGGGGACAGGTTGAATTCGCTGTAACTTTCACCATCCGAAGGCTTCAGGAACAGCTCGAAACAGGTCGTGCGCCAGAGCTCGTCCGCCCTGCCCTTGCCCGCGAAAGCCGGCACCACCATCTCGCGCGAGCCCTCGATCCGCCAGCGCAGCCGCAGCCAGTTCGCATCACGCGACACGATCCGCGCATGGATTGCCGACACGCCGCGCGGCGGATAGGCACCGTGCGCGACAAGTTCGTGCGTTTCCAAAGCCCCCTCCATTTGCTAGCGCGCCGCTCGACATGACGACATATTCATCCGATCTGATGCGCTTGCTCGACGAGCGCGGGTATATCCACCAGGTGACCGATGCGAAAGGGCTTGATTCCCTTGCTGCGCGGCAGACGGTGCCCGGCTATATCGGCTTCGATGCAACGGCACCTTCGCTGCATATCGGCAGCCTGGTCCAGATCATGATGCTGCGCCGCCTGCAGCAGACCGGACACAAGCCGATCGTTGTGATGGGCGGCGGCACTACGAAGGTCGGCGATCCGTCGGGCAAGGACGAAAGCCGCAAGATGCTGACGGGCGAAGATATCGCCGCGAATATCGCCGGCATCCGCACCGTGTTCGAGCGGTTGCTCACCTTCGGAGACGGGCCGACCGATGCGGTGATGGTCGACAATGACGAGTGGCTCAGCGAGTTGGGCTACATCGACCTGCTCCGCGATGTCGGGCCGCACTTTACGGTCAATCGCATGTTGTCTTTCGAATCCGTCAAGCGCCGTCTCGACCGCGAGCAGCCGCTGACCTTTCTCGAATTCAATTACATGATCCTGCAGGCCTACGATTTTCGCGAGCTGGCGCTGCGCTACGACTGCCGCCTGCAATTGGGCGGAAGCGATCAGTGGGGCAATATCGTCAATGGCATGGAGCTGGCGCGCCGGATGGACGGGCGCGAGTTGTACGGCCTGACCACCGAGTTGCTGACTACAGCGGATGGCGCGAAGATGGGCAAGACGGCGGCGGGCGCGGTGTGGCTCAACGAAGACGCGCTGCCGGCCTACGATTTCTGGCAGTACTGGCGCAATGTCGACGACCGCGATGTCGGGCGCTTCCTGCGTCTGTTCACCGATGTGCCGCTGGACGAGATCGCGAAGCTCGAAGCGCTAGAAGGCGCCGAGATCAACGAGGCAAAGACGCGGCTGGCAAACGAAGTCACGGCGTTGGTGCGCGGTGCCGAAGCTGCAGAAGCGGCCGCACGGACGGCCGACGAAACATTTGCAGGCGGCGGTGCTGGGAGAAGACTTGCCGAGCCTTGCCGTCGGCGCCGAAGGCATGCGCATCGGCGCGGTGCTGACTGGGCTCGGTTTTTGCGCCTCGGGCAAGGAGGCGAAACGCAAGCTGGCCGAAGGCGCGGTGCGCATCGATGGCGACGCCGTCACCGACGCGGGCCATGTCGTCGTGCCCGGCGAGGGTGATGAGCTGCGCCTTTCTTTCGGCAAGAAAAAACACGCCATCATAACGCGCTAAACGCGCTTGCCCGATCGGCCCTTCGTCAATTCGTACATCTCCGGTTTACCAAATATTCGCCTTTGCGACCCATAGGAGTTCGGTAACGAAAAAAGACAAGGGTTCACATCGCATGAGCGCCGGAGCACAACTCAGCGTCACAGACCAGCGCCGCATGGCGCGCCATCCGGTCGACCATCCGGTCATCGCGGAACATCACAGCCGCGGCGACATGCGAATGCATATCGCGAACCTTTCGGCCAATGGCTTCATGATCGACGATGCCGACAATGTGTCACGCGGCGAACGCGTCGTGGTCCGCCTGCCCGTCATCGGTCGTATCGAGGCATACTGCATCTGGTGCCGCGACAATCGCGCCGGCTTCCAATTCGAACGCATCATCCGTGTCGACGATTTCATGTCGCTGATCGACACGCTCCAGCCCAATCCGCGCTTGCGCAAACGGCGCTAAGGCACGCCGCTCCAAATTTAGAATTGCACACAGACAAGCAGGCGTCTCTTCACAAGCGGAGGGGCGCCTGCCATGCGTTCGGGCGTGACATCCGACACTGCTCCCGCAACCGAACAATCGCCGCTGCGCATAGCCAACTTCCGCGCCTACTGGACCGCGCGGCTGACGATGACGCTGGCGCAGTATGCGATGATGCTGATCATCGGCTGGCAGACCTACAATATCGCGCGCGACGGCGGCATGAGCGTTGCGGAGGCATCGGGGCAGCTGGCGCTGATCGGGCTGTTGCAATTCGTGCCGCTCTTCCTGCTGACGCCGTTTTCCGGTTGGGCCGCGGACCATTTCGACCGGCGCAACCTCGGGCGGCTGACCGTGCTGCTACAGCTAGTCTGCGCCGCTCTGCTTGCATGGCTGACGTGGAGCGATGCGGTGTCGATCCCGTGGATCTTCGGCATCGCCGTGCTGCTCGGCATAGCGCGTGCGTTTGCCGGACCGGCGCTGTCCGCTCTCGCCCCCAATCTTGTGCCCAAAGCGATCCTGCCCAACGCCATCGCGCTGTCGAGCATATCGTGGCAGGTCGGCATGATCGCGGGGCCGGCACTCGGCGGATATCTCTACGCCGTATTACCCGCCCTGCCCTATATCGCCGCTGTGGGGCTGTTCTGCGTCTCGATCACCGCCCTGTCCTTCATCGGCAAGGTGCCGCAACCACCGCGCGCCATCAACCAGCGACCCGTCCACGCGATGGTGGAAGGATTGCGCTACGTCGTGCGCAACAAGATGGTTCTGGGCGCAATCACGCTGGACCTGTTTGCCGTGTTCCTTGCGGGAGCCACGGCGCTGTTCCCGGTCTACGCGCGTGACGTGCTCGAAGTCGGCGAGACCGGCCTTGCGCAGCTGGCCATGGCGCCTGCCGTGGGAGCGACGCTGACGGCACTGTTCTTCTCCTTCCGCCCGCTCAAAACCAATGTCGGGCCGAAAATGCTGTGGGCGGTCGCGCTCTTCGGCCTCGCCACCATCGTCTTCGGCCTGTCCAAGTCGATGCCGCTCAGCCTTGCCATGCTGTTCATCGTCGGCGCGGCGGACATGTTCAGCGTCTATATCCGCCAGTCGCTTATCCAGCTGCACACACCGGACGAAAAGCGCGGGCGCGTCTCCTCCGTCAGCCTGCTGACCATCAGCGCCTCCAACGAATTCGGCGACTTCTTTTCCGGTAGCCTCGCCTACGCCATCGGTCCCGTCGCCGCCGTGGTCAGCGGCGGCGTGGGGGCCATAGTCACCGTCGCCGCGTGGACGGGCCTGTTCCCGGTCCTGCGCAAGACGCGGACCTTCGATCCGCCTGACGAATTGATTGATCAAACCCCCGAAGAGAAGCTCCAGGAGCGTATCCCATGAAAGCCCAATCCATCCTCGAGACCATCGGCAACACGCCGCACATCCGCCTGTCGCGCCTGTTCCCCGACCACGAGGTCTGGGTGAAGAGCGAGCGTGCCAATCCCGGCGGATCGATCAAGGACCGCATCGCTCTTGCCATGATCGAAGACGCGGAAGAGGCCGGCAATCTCACGCCCGGCGGCACGATCATCGAGCCGACCAGCGGCAATACCGGCATCGGCCTCGCCATGGCCGCGGCGGTCAAGGGCTACAAGCTGGTGCTCGTCATGCCCGAGAGCATGAGCCTGGAGCGTCGCCGCCTGATGCTGGCCTATGGCGCCACCTTCGACCTGACGCCCAAGGAAGGTGGCATGAAGGGCGCCATCGCCCGCGCTAGCGAGCTGGTCGAGCAGACCGAGGGCGCATGGATGCCGAGCCAATTCGACAATCCGTCCAATTACAAGGTCCACACGCGCACCACCGCGCAGGAAATCCTCGAAGACTTCCGAGATACGCCCATCGACGTAATGATCACCGGCGTCGGCACGGGCGGCCACCTGACCGGCTGCGCGGAAGTGCTGAAAGAGGCATGGCCGCACTTCAAGGCCTATGCGGTCGAGCCCGCAGGCTCCCCCGTCATCAGCGGCGGCCAGCCCGGCCCTCACCCGATCCAGGGCATCGGCGCAGGCTTCGTCCCCGACAATCTGCACACCCAGGCCATCGACGGCGCGATCCAGGTCGATCCGGAGGACGCCAAGGAATGGGCACGACGCTGCGCAGCGACCGAAGGCATGCTGGTCGGCATTTCGAGCGGTGCGACGCTGGCGGCAATTGCGAAGAAGCTGCCCGAACTGGACGCAGGCACTCGGTTCATGGGCTTCAATTACGACACGGGCGAGCGGTATCTGTCGGTGCCGGATTTCTTGCCGGTGGAGTAAGAAAATGTCGAGTGGCAGCTAACGACCCGATGTCAGCCGTTCGCAAAGAAGCTTGTTTTCCTGAAAAGCGGACACTGCTATTGCTATTCAGAGGGTCATGACGAATGGCGAGTTGGAATGAAGTCGTCGACTTTGCGAGAACCTTTGACGGGGTCGAGCTTTCGCATTCCTACGGAGAGCCGTCTCTAAAAGTCGGCAAGGCGCTTCTTACCCGTCACCGGATCTCTGATGACAGCATCGTCCTAAAAGGTGTCGATCCAGATGAACGGGACGCGCTGATCGCTCGAACGCCCAATGTCTTTTTCATAGAGGCCCATTACGCGGGCTACGACATTGTGCTTGCCCGGCTCGCTACGGTCAGCCTCGACCAAGTGTCTCCGTTCGTCGAGCGAACTTGGCGGACCCTTGCCCCGAAAAGGAGCGTGAAGGCATATGATGAACGATCCTGGCAACAATAATCAGAACGCTTTGCAAGCATTTCGCCTAAGGGAAAACTTCGCCCAGCTTACCGAAAATGGTGGTTGCGTCCCCCTTCGTATTGACGATGATTTCTGGCAGAGCGGGATTGCCGAATTGCCACCGGGCCGCCTCGTTAGCTTGATCGACAGTGCTACTGACTGGGATAGCTGGGAGCGGCATCCGCTTGGAGCGGAATTCATTCTGCAATTGAGCGGCGAATTAGAGCTCATTCTAGATGAGGATGGAAAGGAAACTTCCATCCTGCTGCGACAGCAAGATTTTGCCATAGTGCCGCCGGGCGTTTGGCACACAGCCAACGTACCGGAACCTGGAGCTGCATTGTATATCACACCTGGGGAAGGGACGCAGAATAGAACGCGCTCATAACTGTACTTCCGCTTTTGCCGCTTCGGTGAGTTTAAGCAGCTCGTCCGTTTTCCACCCCACAAGCAGCCGTCCGATTTTCCTACTCGCAATGCCGTCGCTCGTTTCGCAACGGCGCTTTGAACTCTGAAAATCGACGCAAGACGCGGGATACCCGATGATTGGGTACCCCGCGTCAAAGCTCATCGTTCAATCTGGCAGCGTGATGCTGCGATGGTGCTTTACGCCGCCGTCGCAAACGCCTCTTCGCTCAGCGCCATCAGACTGTCGCTGCCCGCTTCCAGCTTGCGGCGCAGAGCGCCGGCGTCGGGCAGATAGCGGTCCATGTAGTATTGGGCGGTAGCCAGCTTCTGCTCGTAGAATGCCGCGTCCTCGCCTGCGCTGCCCTTACGAGCGTGCGCGACCTTGGCCATCTTCAGCCACATCAGGCCCAGCGTCACGATACCCATCATGGTCATGTAGTGATGCGCGCCGGCCCCCAGGTGGTTCGGATTCTGCATTGCGTTGTTCATGAACCACATGGTCGCGGCTTGCTGCTGGCCGAGCGCTTTTTCGAGCTGCTCAGCCATGCCTTTCAGCTCATCGATTTCCTTGGCCGTAGCGATCTCTTCGCCGACATGCTTGAAGAACAGCTGCACGGCAGCGCCGCCCTTCTGCGCCAGCTTGCGGCCGCACAGGTCCATCGCCTGCACGCCATTGGTGCCTTCATAGATCTGGGCGATACGGGCATCGCGGACGAACTGGCTCATGCCCCACTCCTCGATATAGCCGTGGCCACCATAGACCTGCTGCATGTTGGTCGCGATCTCGTAGCCCTTGTCGGTGCCGTAGCCCTTGATCACCGGCGTCATTAGCCCGAGCAGTAAGTCGGCTTCCTCGCGCTCTTCCTCGGTCTGCGCCTTGTGCGTCAGATCGACCAGCAGGCCGCCCCACAGCGACAGGGCGCGCATGCCTTCGGTGAAGGCCTTCGCGTCCATCAGCATGCGGCGCACATCGGGGTGAACGAAGATCGGATCGGCCTGCGCCTCGGGCTCTGCCGGGCCGGTGAGCGCTCGGCCCTGACGGCGGTCGAGTGCGTAATTCACGCCGTTCTGGTAGGCGACTTCCGCCTGACTCAGGCCTTGGATGCCCACACCGAGACGCGCGGCGTTCATCATGATGAACATGGCGGCGAGACCCTTGTTCTCCTCGCCGACCATCCAGCCCTTGGCGCTGTCGTAATTGAGCAGGCAAGTCGAGTTGCCATGAATGCCCATCTTTTCCTCGATCGAGCCGCAGACGACGCCGTTTCGATCACCAATCGATCCGTCGTCATTGACGAGGAACTTGGGCACCACGAAGAGCGAAATGCCCTTGGTGCTGTCCGGCGCGCCCGGCGTCTTGGCCAGAACGAGATGGATGATGTTGTCCGCCATGTCGTGCTCGCCGGCGGAGATGAAGATCTTGGTCCCGGTGATGGCGTAGCTGCCGTCGGACTGCGGTTCGGCCTTGGTACGGATCATGCCGAGATCGGTGCCGCACTGCGGCTCGGTCAGGTTCATAGTGCCGGTCCACTCGCCGGACACCATCTTCGGGATGTACATCTGCTGCTGCTCGGGCGAGCCCTTTGCGACCAGCGCACTGATTGCCCCGGTCGTCAGGCCCGGATACATGCCGAAAGCCTGGTTGGCGGACGAGATATACTCTTCCATCGCGAAGCCGAGGACGTGCGGCATGCCCTGCCCGCCGAACTCTTCCGCGTGGCTCAGCGTGCCCCAGCCTGCCTCGCGGTATTGCTGGAAGGCCTCCTTGAAGCCGGGTGGCGTGGTCACCGAACCGTCCTCGTGCCGCACGCACCCATGCTCGTCACCGATGCGGTTGAGCGGCGCCAGCACCTCTGCCGCGAACTTGCCGCCTTCGTTGATCACCGCATCGGTCACGTCGTCGGTCGCCATCTCGAAGCCTGGCAAATTGCCATAGCTGGCAAGGTCCAGAACCTCGTTGATGATGAAGCGCGTGTCGCGTGTGGGAGCAGTATAGGTGGGCATGGTGTGGTCCTTGGTAGGGTATCGGTAAGGTCAGTCGGTCTGTTCTTCGACGAGTGCAATGAAGTCGGATAGTTCCTTGATCGCGCTGTCGATATCGGCGCGCTGCGCCTTCAGCTTGTTCACATGCTTGCGGCATTTTTCGAGCGTCACGCGGCGCTGTTCAGCGCGGCCATCGTCGAGATCGTACAAATCGATCATCTCGCGAATTTCGGTCAGCGAGAAGCCGACATTCTTGGCCCGCATGATCCACGCCAGCCGCGCGCGGTCGCGCTTCGAATAAATGCGGGTCAGGCCGACGCGAGAGGGAGCAATCAGCCCCTCATCCTCGTAAAAGCGCAGAGCACGCGCCGTGCAGCCAAACTCGCTAGTCAGGTCAGAGATGGAGAACTGCTCACGAGCCAGCTTGTCCGGTCGGTCCAGATGCGCCCCCGCATGGCGGCGATCACTGTCGGCACGAGAGAGCTGCGTTGTCATGCTGCTCAGACTACTCAACGCTTACGTAAGCGTCAAGTCTTGACGTGGCGGAGAGAGCCGTCCTCCAGCACGCGGTAGAAACAGCTCGTCGCACTCGTATGGCAGGTAGGACCGGCAGGAAGGCAGCGAAGAACGATGGCATCCTGGTCGCAGTCGACCAGCATTTCCTGAACCTTCAGGACGTTGCCGGAACTCTCGCCCTTCTTCCAGAGCTTGCCTCGAGACCGGGAGTGGAAGTGGGCTTCGCCGGTTTGCATAGTTGCGTCCACAGCTTCCCTATCCATAAATGCGACCATAAGGATTGTGCCGTTCTCGGCATGCTGGACGACAGCGCTCAACAGACCGTTTGCATCGAATTTAGGCTCGAACTGCAATCCGCTCTCGCGATCCTGGCTATTTTCGGACACTGGATTTCTCTCATTGTAAAAATGCGACACGATGTTGCAGGACCGCCACAAGGCTTATCCAAAATCCGGCGTAGCGTGAAAAGCCTGTTTGATGAATGCGCTTTTTGCGGGATGAAGTCCTTGCAAGTCGATCGTGGCTTGCCCGCCTGATCGAAGACCATCGAAAGATCGTCTAGATCGGTCGGACGGATACGCAGCCGCCCATGGGGGCAACCGGGCGGCGCATCCGATAACGATGAGGGATAGGACCATACGTGCATGCTGGGGGGCTGCACGGTGTCGCAAGACAGGTCCGTTGACTTTCGTCACGTGGCGCCCGGGATCTTCGGATCTCGGGCGTTTCACTTTGTGGCGTTCGGTATCGCCTCGTCGAGAACGCGGGCGAAGCAGGCAATCGTCACGGTCTTCGCCCCGGCCCTCTTCAGCGCCTTTACGCAAGCAGAGGTCGTCGCCCCGCTGGTCAGCACATCGTCGGTCAAAAGGATATGTCGCCCCTCGACAAGCTTCGGCTCACGAATCGAGATGGCACCGGACAGCAGCTTTGCTCGCGCCTTGGCGCTCTTTCCGCCAAGACTGGGCGTGCGCTTCGTGCGGACCAGAGCGTCAACAAGCAAATGTCCGCATCCGGCCTTCTCCAGCTGTCTTCCCAGCAAGGCTGCCTGATTGAAGCCACGCTGCCACAGGCGTGTGCGATGCAGGGGAACCGGCACGATGAGGCGCTCCTCGTCGGTTGCTGGCACGCGCGCCGCAATCAGACGACCGAGCAAGGGCGCCAACGCGATCCGACGGCCATGTTTGAGAGCCAGAATCAGCTTACGGGACGTGTCGTTGTAGAGCGTGCCAGCAGCAATGCCGTCGTGGATCGGTGCGTGCTGCATGCAGGGCCCGCACAGCATGTCGTCGGTCGGTCCGCTGTCGCCGAACGGACGCTGGCAAGCAGAGCAGCTCGGATCGCCGGGAATGACGAGATCGCACCAGCAGATGGCGCAAAGCCCACCCTGCTCGCCGATCGCATCGCCGCATGCCGGGCAACGCGGCGGATAGACGAGGTTGACGAGCGGTGCCGCGCCCTCCTTCACGACTTTTCCTAACGACCCGACCATCCCCATCAGTTCTTGGTGCACCGCTTGTCAGGCGCTGGCAAGCGCGGCAGTGGAGACGACCCATGGAAGGACGTTCATGACAGGGCGCACACCCCCGCGCATTTTCGATCGAGACCGCCGCAAGGCAGGCTTTCGGCGCGCGCTGGTGCGGCAATCGCAGCGTGCTGCGGCGCGGTACATCTTCGACGATCTGGTCGAGGATGTGCTCGACCGCTTGGAATTCATGCGCTTTCAGCCTGAACGCGTGTTGGTCATCGGCGATCTGACCGGCACTCTTGCCTTGTCTTTACGCGGACGGGGTGCGGAGGTGGTCGAGGAGACCGTCCGCACGATCGACGAGGAACAGCCGGTATCGGGTGGCCCGTTCGATCTTGTCGTCAGCCTCGCCTCGCTGGACCGGGTGAACGACCTTCCGGGCGCGCTGCTTCACTTGCGAAGCGCGCTGAGCGACGGAGGCTTGCTCCTAGCTTCCCTGATCGGTGCCGGAAGCCTCGCCAATCTGCGCCGCGCCATGATCGCTGCCGAGCCCGACCGGCCTGCTGCCCGCATGCATCCGCTGGTCGATACGGCCGCCGGGTCGGCGCTCATGCAGCGTGCGCTGTTCAAGCGTCAGGTGGTCGACAGTCATACGGTCGAGGTGGCCTATTCCTCGCTCGACAGACTTGTTTCAGACCTGCGCGATCAAGGTCTGACTTCGGCTTTGGCCAGTGCGCCGCCACCGCTGAACAAGGACGCTCTCCAGCGGGCCCGCGCATCGTTCCAGCAGACTGCCAATGACCGCGGACGGGTCATCGAAACCTTCGAGATTTTGACATTAACCGGCTGGAAAGACTAACGTAAGCTCGCCTGCGCCGCAGCAAGTCTTGCGATAGGCACGCGGTATGGCGAGGCGCTGACGTAGTCGAGCCCGACCTGCTCGCAAAACGCAATGCTGGCCGGGTCGCCGCCATGCTCTCCGCAAATGCCGAGCTTGATGTCGCTGCGTGTCGCCCGGCCTCGCTCGGCGGCCATTTCGACCAGCTGACCTACCCCGTCGACATCCAGGCTGACGAAGGGATCGCGGGCGAAAATGCCCTTGTCGACGTAGTCGGTCAGGAACCTTCCCGCATCGTCGCGGCTGACACCCAGTGTTGTCTGTGTCAGGTCGTTCGTGCCGAAGCTGAAGAACTCGCCCACTTCTGCGATCTCGCCTGCCATCAAGGCAGCGCGTGGCAGCTCGATCATCGTCCCGACGAGATAGTCGACCGTGCAGCCCGAAGCCTCGAACACGTCGCCTGCCACGCGGTCGACCACCACCTTGAGCAGTTCCAGTTCCTTGCGCGTCGCCACCAGCGGAATCATCACTTCCGGAATGGGCGCTTCGCCACTGGCCTTCGCAACCTCGCAGGCTGCCTCGAAGATCGCGCGCGCCTGCATCTCGTAGATTTCAGGATAGGTCATGCCAAGGCGGCAGCCGCGATGGCCGAGCATGGGGTTGAATTCGTGCAATTCGCCCGCGCGGCGTTTCAATTGGTCGACGCTTTTTCCGGTGGCCGACGCCAGGTCCTCGAATTCGGCATCGCCGTGCGGCAGGAATTCGTGGAGTGGCGGATCGAGCAGGCGGATCGTGCAGGGAAGGCCCGTCATCACCTCGAAAATCTTGATAAAGTCCGCACGCTGTTCCGGCAGCAGCTTCTCCAGCGCAGTGCGGCGTCCAGACTCGTCATCGGCAAGGATCATCTCGCGCACCGCGCTGATGCGGTCGGCGTCGAAGAACATGTGTTCCGTCCGGCACAGGCCGATACCCTCGGCGCCGAACTGGCGCGCCATCCGGCAGTCGGCTTCTGTTTCCGCATTGGTGCGCACGCGCATGCGGCGGTGCTTGTCGGCCCATTCCATCAGCGTGCCGAAATCGCCTGCAAGCTCCGGCTCGATGGTCGCGACTTCGCCTGCCATGACCTGGCCGTTGCTGCCGTCGAGCGTGATGACGTCGCCCTCCTTCAACTCGCGAGTGCCGATGGTAAGCGTGCGCCCTTCCCTTGCTATCGAGACCTGCGATGCTCCGGATACGCAAGGCCGGCCCATACCGCGCGCAACCACGGCCGCGTGGCTCGTCATGCCGCCGCGCGCCGTCAGGATACCTGTCGCCGCGTGCATGCCGTGAATGTCTTCGGGCGAGGTTTCCACACGCACGAGGATGACCTTCTCGCCCCGCCCCGCCCACAGCTCTGCCGTATCGGCGTCGAGCACGATCTTGCCGCTTGCCGCACCCGGGGACGCCGGCAGGCCGGTGGTCATGACATCGCGCGGCGCATCGGGATCGAGCGTGGGGTGAAGCAACTGGTCCAGCGCCATCGGATCGACGCGCAGGATAGCGGTCTTCTCGTCGATCAGCCCTTCGTCCACCATGTCGACCGCCATCTTGAGCGCGGCCTTGGCGGTGCGCTTGCCGTTGCGGGTCTGCAGCAGCCAGAGCTTGCCCTGCTGCACGGTGAACTCGATGTCCTGCATGTCGTCGTAGTGCCGTTCCAGCAGGTCGAACAGGCGCGCCAGTTCGTCGAACGCTTCGGGCATCGCCTCTTCCATGCTCGGCTTGTCGGCGCCTGCCGCTTCGCGCGCGGCCTTCGTCAGATATTGCGGCGTGCGGATGCCTGCGACGACATCCTCGCCCTGCGCGTTGACCAGCCATTCGCCGTAATAGGCCTTTTCGCCGGTCGAGGGGTCGCGGGTAAAGGCAACGCCGGTGGCGCTGGTGTCGCCCATGTTGCCGAACACCATGGCCTGCACATTGACGGCGGTGCCCATGTCGTGCGGGATGTCGTTGAGGCGTCGATAGATCTTCGCGCGTTCGGTGTCCCAGCTGTCGAAGACGGCGCTGATCGCGCCCCACAATTGTTCTACCGGATCCTGCGGGAATGGTCTGCCGAGCTCGTTTTCGACGATGGACTTGTACTCGGAGACCAGCGCTTTCCATTCCTCGGCGCTCAGTTCGGTGTCGGCGTAGTAGCCATTGTCTTCCTTGGCGATTTCGAGCGCTTCTTCGAACAATCCGTGATCGACGCCGAGCACGACGTCGCCGTACATCTGGATGAAGCGGCGGTAGCTGTCCCAGGCGAAGCGTTCATCGCCCGAGGTGTTGGCAAGGCCTTCTACCGTTTCGTCGTTCAGACCGAGGTTCAGAACCGTATCCATCATGCCGGGCATCGACACTGCCGCGCCCGAACGGACCGAGACGAGCAGCGGATCGGAGGCATTGCCGAAGCCCTTGCCGACTGTCTCTTCGACGTGGCGGAGCGCGGCCATCACGTCTCCGCGCAACTTTTCCGCAAAGTCGGAGCCGCCAGCAAGATATTTCAGGCATTCCTCGGTCGCGATGGTGAAGCCGGGGGGGACCGGCAGGCCGATGCTCGCCATCTCGGCCAGGTTCGCGCCCTTGCCGCCGGTGACAGTCTTGTCCTTCTGCCGCGCATTCGTATGCGGCGCATTTCCGCCGAAGGTGAAGACTGTATCGTTCATTCTTTTCCCTGTCTGTCTGAACCGTGGAACACATGGAACACGGTCCATGCGTCAAAAACGGTCAGCCCTCGATGCGGCTGAAGTCGGCCACTTTGTGCACTGCAGCACGGAAGCGTGCAAGCAGGTCGAGCCGCGCATGCCGCTTGTTTTCCTCATCCGCGTTGACCGTCACCTCGTCGAAGAAGCGATCAATCGGAGCGCGCAGGGACGCAAGCGCAGCCATGGCGGCGGAGAAGTCTTCCGCGTCGATGGCCCTGGCAGCAGCGGGCTCGGCCTGGGTGAGCGCATCCATCAGCGCCTTTTCCGCCGGTTCAGGCGTGTAGGAAAGCTCTTTCGCATGCCGCTCGGACATCTTGGCGTCGATGACGGCCTTCATGTCGGGATCGTCGACCAGCGCCAGCGGGTCTTCCTCGCCGGTGCGAGGGATTTCGCCCTCGATGCCGTGCCAGTCTTCCTTCTTGAGGATGTTGGCGGCACGCTTGTACCCGGCGAGGAGGTTGGCGCCGTCTTCGGTGTCCATGAAGGACTGGAGCGCCTTTACGCGGGCGAGCAGGCGGACGAGATCGTCCTCGCCGCCGAGCGCGAAGACGGCGTCGATCAGGTCGTGGCGGACGCCAGCTTCGCGCTGCTGGACCTTGAGGCGGTCGGCGAAGAACTTCAGCAATTAGCTTTATCGGTCGACTACGGCCTTCGCTAAAATTTGCTGACCTGTCGCCCAGACATTCGCAGATTGGCAGGAGTTGCTCTGACTACGGATCAACCCTTGTAGCTTACGAGAATTCAGACGAGTGCCCGCTTTGCGCCATGATTCACGGAATCGAACGTCCTTTCGGACATGATCGATCGGCACTTCGAGAATCGCCGTTTCCAAGCCGAAGCGAACGCTATCTCGAAGACCGCATCGATGCGGTCTTCATCGAAACCGAAGTCCATTGTTCAGCTGAGCGCCAAGACGCCAAGAGCGGCCCGACGCAGCGCAAAGGGGTCTTTTGAACCTGTCGGAATTCGATCGAGGCAAACAATGAAAAGCGTATCCAGCTTGTCCGCCAAGCTCACCGCCACCGTCACCGGAGCAGTCGGCACTTCGTCGCCCTGCCCGACCGGCTTGTAGTGATCGCGGATCGCGTCGGCGACGGCATCGGGCAGGCCCTCGGCGCGGGCGTAGTAGCCGCCCATCAGGCCCTGCAGTTCGGGAAATTCGCCGACCATTTCGGTGACGAGGTCGGCCTTGGCGAGGCGCGCGGCCTGTTCGGCCATGTCCGGGTCGGCATCCTTGACGATACCTTCCTCGACCAGCCAGCGGGCCAGCTTCGCCACGCGCTCGACCTTGTCGGCGACCGTGCCCAGCTTCTCGTGGAAGGTGATCCGCTCCAGCCCCTTGGCATGCTCGGCGAGGGTCTTCTTGCGGTCGACGTCCCAGAAAAAGCGCGCGTCGGACAGGCGGGCGGCGAGGACCTTGCGGTTGCCATCCACCACGCGCGCGCCGCCGTCTTCCGCCTCGATATTGGCGGTGCAGATGAAGGCGTTGGCGAGTTCGCCCTTTTCGTCTTCGCACACGAAATACTTCTGGTTCACGCGCGCTGTAAGCTGGATCGTCTCGGGCGGGACTTCGAGGAAATCCTCCTCGAACCGGCCGAGCAGCGGGACGGGCCATTCGGTCAGGCCAGCGTTCTCGACGACCAGACCTTCGTCCTCGACCAGCTTGAGGCCGGCCTCGCTCGCCACCTTGGCCGCGCCGGAGCGGATCAGGTCCTGCCGTTCCTCGTGATCGACGATGACATGGCCGGCGCGCAGCTTCATCGCGTAATCGTCGGCATTGCCGATGGTGATGTCGCCCGAATGGTGGAAGCGATGGCCCAGCGTGACCGCGCCGGAAGTGACGCCATGCACCTCGCATTCGACCACCTCGTCGCCCAGAAGTGCCACGATGCCCGATAGCGGGCGTACCCAGCGCAAGGACTTCGGTGCTGATCGAGGCTGCGCCCCAGCGCATCGACTTGGGCCAGCTGAAGTCGCGGATGATCGCAGGGATCGCTTCGGCCAGCAGATCCTTCGTCGCACGGCCGGGCATGTTCTTCACGGCGAAGTAGGTCGCCCTGCCCTTCACGTCGCGCGTTTCGAGCTGGCTCTTGTCGACGCCAGCCTTGCGGCAAAAGCCCTCGATCGCCTGATCGGGTGCGCCCACCGGCGGGCCTTTCAGTTCTTCGCTCACGGCCTCGGTTGCATCGGGCAAGCCGCAGGCAATCAGCGCAAGGCGGCGCGGTGTGGACCAGACGGTGATCTCCCCAGTCGCGACACCAGCAGCATCCATCTCGCGCCGAAACAGCTTCTCGAGCTCGGCGCGCGCGCCAGCCTGCATGCGGGCGGGAATTTCTTCGCTGCGCAGTTCGAGAAGAAAGTCGGAGCCGCTCATTTCGACCACTCCGGATATTTCTCGGCCCAGGCGGGCGCTTCCTTCTCCATATGCGCCTCGCAGCTTCCGCGCGCGAGGTCGCGCACCCGGCCCATGTAGCTGGCGCGTTCCTGCACGCTGATCACTCCGCGCGCCTGCAGGAGGTTGAAGATGTGACTTGCCTCCACCGCCTGCTCGTATGCGGCGATGGGTACTCCCGCGCCCAACGCGTTCCTGCACTCCGCCTCGGCCTTGTTGAACAGGTCGAACAAGGCATCGGTGTCGGCAATTTCGAAGTTCCACTTCGACATTTGCTTCTCGTTTTCCAGAAACACATCGCCGTAAGAAACGCCGCGACCGTTGAAGTCGAGGTCGTACACGTTGTCGACGCCCTGGATATACATCGCCAGACGCTCCAGCCCGTAGGTCAGCTCGCCTGCAACCGGCTTGCAGTCGAACCCGCCCATCTGCTGGAAGTAGGTGAACTGCGTGACTTCCATCCCGTCGCACCAGACTTCCCAGCCCAGCCCCCACGCGCCCAGCGTCGGGCTTTCCCAATCGTCTTCGACAAAGCGGATGTCATGCTTAAGCGGATCGATGCCGATCACGCGCAGACTTGCGAGGTACAGGTCCTGGATGTCCGGCGGGCTCGGCTTCAGGATCACCTGGTACTGGTAATAGTGCTGCAGCCGGTTCGGATTTTCGCCATAGCGACCGTCGGTCGGACGACGACACGGCTGCACGAAGGCCGCATTCCAGGGCTCCGGCCCCAGCGCGCGCAAAGTGGTCGCAGTGTGAAACGTGCCCGCCCCCATGCGCATGTCGTAGGGTTGCAGGATGAGGCATCCCTGCGCGCTCCAGAAATCATGTAGCGCGAGGATCATGTCCTGGAAGGATGAGCGCGGATTACGGTCCATGTCGCGGGGCAATGGCGGAGGCGATTGGGGGGGTCAAGCGCAGGATCGCAGCGAGGGATAAACGGAAGGCAGTCCCGACAAAATGTCAGGACATGTTGACATAGTCTTCGAGTCGCGACATATAGTCAGGACAACCTTACATTATGGAAGGCGCACATAACCTTTTCGCGCCGAGGCAAGGAGAACGCAGATGAAATTCCTTAACAACGCAATCGAGCTGACGCGCTGGCAATTTTACGTCTTGCTGGGTGGAACCGGCTACGCCTTCGGCAATATCCTCGCCAAGTCTGTCGCAGCACTTGGCGGTTGACCAGATGAAGAACCGCCTTCGCGTCTTGCGGGCCGAACGCGAGTGGAGTCAGGCCGAGCTGGCGGGCCGCCTCGATGTGTCGCGCCAGGCTGTAAACGCGATAGAGACGGGAAAGCATGACCCGTCGCTGCCGCTCGCATTCCGCGTGTCGCGCCTGTTCGACATGCCGATCGAACAGATATTCATTTTCGAGGAGGATTGATCCCGTGACCGACCATATGGAACGCAACCCGGGAGAGGCGAACACCCGCCGCCGCCGCAGGAAGAAGATCTATTACATGCTCTTTTCGGCGGTTTTGGGCGGTCTGCTCGGCTTCTTCCTCGCGATGACCGAGGAAGGCGAAGGCAGCTTTTTCTCACGTGACTTCGCCAATCTTTCACTGGACCCGACGCTTGCGCTTGTCTTTTCAGCGGCGCTGATCTTCGCTTTTGTCGTCCTGCCGATCTGGGGCTTTACCCAGATCGACGAGTTGCTGCGTGAGCAAAATCTTATCGGAATGGCGGGCGGCCTGATCGCCGTTATTGCCGGCTATCCGATCTGGGTCATGCTCTACGCTGGCGGATTTGCACCGTACCCCCATGCGCTTGGAGTGTTCCTACTCGCATACATCGGGATGATCGCAGCCTTCGTCTATGCAAAGCTTCGCGACCGACTTCCCTTTTGACTACCTGAACCGATCTGGAGAATTGAAATGAAGAACGTAAAGAAAATTCTGGCTGGTTCGCTGTCCGCGCTCGCGCTGGGCGCAACCCTGTCGGGATGTGCGACGGTGCCGATGGATGGAACCGAGGCGGCAGATGTATCGCTCGATACGGCGGCAACTCTCGAGCGTATCGATGGCGAGGGTCCTGCGCTCTGGAAAGTCGCGGACGAGGATACGACGATCTACATGTTCGGGACGATCCACATTCTGCCTGCGAACACCGAATGGACCAACGCCCGGATCAGCAATGCACTGGCGTCCTCCGACAGCATTGTTACCGAACTCATGCCCGGTGCGGCATCGACCCCGGAAAGCCAGCAGATGTTTATGTCGGGCGGAATGCTGTCCGACGGTCGTACCTTGCGATCCTTGATGTCCGACGACGAGCGCGCTCGATATGAAGCCGCCTTGGGCAAAATCGGCCTGCCTGCTGCTGCATTCGACCAGATGAAGCCATGGTTGGCGGCAATTACCCTGTCTATCGTACCGCTGATGCAGAACGGCTACGAAATCGAAAGCGGGGTCGAAGAAGCGCTTGAAAAGATGGCTGCGCAGGAAACGAAGCGCGAAGCTTTGGAGACGGTCGAATATCAGTTCAACGTGTTCGACGGCATGCCGGAAGAAACGCAGTTGCGGTACCTTCTCGAGACTGCAGACCAGGTCGACAACATCAAGTCCTACGTCGATTCGATGGTGGCAGAATGGCTGGAGGGGGATTCAGATGCCCTTGCCGACATGATGAATGAGGGCCTTGAAGACCCCGTTCTGGCCGAACGCCTGCTCTACACTCGCAACAAGAACTGGGCAGAATGGATCGACAATCGCCTCGATCAGCCTGGAACGGTGTTCATGGCTGTCGGCGCAGGTCATCTTGCGGGCGAGAAGAGCGTGCAGGACTACCTTGTCGACATGGACGTCGCGACCGTTCGATAAGCGCACTTGTTTTCCAGAGGTCCGGCCGGGTGAACCAGCCGGACCTTTTCGCGTGCTGACAGGCCTTGCCATCAAGGCTCTGTCCCTCTATGCGCGCCGCTCCGGCGTCATGGTCATCCCTGGAGGCGTGGCGGACCGGATTTACAAACCAATGCATTTCGAAAGGTAAGCGACATGAGCGATGCTCTGACACTTCCGGCCGAGACGCGCGAACGGGCTGGCAAGGGAGCCTCCCGTGCACTGCGTCGCGAAGGCCGTGTCCCCGCCGTTATCTATGGCGGCAAGGAAGAACCCACCCTGATTCACGTCGAAGCCAAGGAGCTGGTCCGCCAGCTTGGCACCGGCCACTTCATGAACTCGGTCGTCGAGATCGATCTGGGCGGCAAGACGATCAAAGCACTTCCCAAGGACGTGTCGCTTCACCCCGTCAACGATCGCCCCGAACACGTCGATTTCTTCCGCATGGTCAAGGGCGGCAAGATCGAAGTCCAGGTCCCGGTGATCTTCATCAACGAAGAAGACAGCCCTGGCCTCAAGAAGGGCGGCGTTCTCAACGTGGTCCGTCACGAGCTGGAACTGGTCTGCGAAAACGACAAGATTCCGGGCGAAATCGAAATCGACGTCACCGGCAAGGAAGTCGGCGATTCGATCCACATCAGCGAAGTGACGCTTCCGGCGGGCAGCGAAAGCGCCATCACCGACCGCGACTTCACCATCGCCACTCTGGTCGCTCCGTCCGCGCTCAAGAAGAGCGAAGAAGAGAGCACCGAGGAAGATGTACCGGCAGACGGCGTTGCCGCGACCGAGCAGGGTCCGGACGACGATGCTGCAGACGAGCAGGAAGCCAAGAGCGAGTAAGCTCGACTCTCTTGCGAGACATCACCAAGGCGCCGGTCTCGAAAGAGGCCGGCGTTCTTTGTATTGCGCACCGACCTCCGTCGGTGCGTCCTCGCTAGACGTGCGGCAAGCCGGACCCGCTGCGGGCGGGCGGTCGCCCTTGCTGGGCCTCCGCCGGCCCGGTTCATGGTCGCGGCAGCCAAAGCGCGACTGCGCGTTGCCGCCACTGCGGCGTAGCCAAGCGACGCGGACGCGTCGTGCCCGGCGCTTGAGGGGCACGCGCAGCGTGCTAAGGGCAAAATATGCAAATCTGGACAGGACTTGGCAATCCCGGCCCGCAATATGCGATGCACCGGCACAACATCGGCTTCATGGTGCTTGATGCGATTGGCGCAATCCATGGCTTCGGTCCGGTGCAGAAGAAGTTTTCCGGCTGGGTGCAGGAAGGGCGGATCGGAACCGAGAAGGTAATCCTGCTCAAGCCCGCAACCTTCATGAACAAAAGCGGCCAGTCCGTCGGCGAGGCGATGCGCTTCTACAAGCTCGACATCGAGGCGCTGACGGTCTTCCATGACGAACTCGACCTCGCGCCCTTCAAGGTGAAGGTGCGGCGTGGTGGCGGGCTGGCAGGTCACAACGGCCTTCGCTCCATCAACCAGCATCTCGGCCCCGACTTTCGCCGCGTGCGTATCGGCATCGGGCATCCGGGCAGCAAGGAGCGCGTGAACGGCCACGTGCTAGGCAATTACGCCAAGGGTGAAATGGACGCGCTCGCCGATATGCTCGGCGCGATGGGCGCGGAGGCGGAATGGCTTGCGCAAGGCGACGATGCGCGCTTCATGAACGATGTTGCGCTTCGTATGCAGGACTGATCTGCACGCGCAACGAACGAGGAGAGACCCACATGCCGAACATCAATCGCCGCACATTGCTGGCCGGAGCAGCCGCTACAGGTGTGCTCTCCACGGCTACGGCTTCGTCTAAGACGCGTATGTATCGGCCCTTCGCAGGAGTTGCAGGCAAGTCGATCCTGATTACCGGCTCTTCGTCGGGCTTCGGGCGCCTGATGGCCGAAAGTTTCGCCAAGAACGGCGCCAAGGTTTTTGCCACCATGCGCAATCTGCCCCGCCCGGAAGCGGACGAGCTGCGTGCCTTTGCCGAAGCCGAGTTGCTCGACCTTCATGTCGTCGAAATCGACGTGACGGATGACGAGCAAGTCGCTGCCGGAGTGGCCGAAGCGGAGCGCATCGCTGGCGGCGGGCTCGATGTGCTGGTCAACAATGCGGGAATCTCGACAGCGGGACCGATTGAGATACAAGACATGATGGCGACCGAGCTGCTGTTCGACACCAATGTATTTGGCCCTCATCGCCTTTCCCGCGCCGTCCTGCCGGGCATGCGGGCCAAGCGCTCGGGGCAAATCTTTAATGTCACTTCGCAGCTAGGCCGCGTGATGCTGCCGGGCTTCGGGCAGTACTCGCCCACCAAGTTCGCTCTGGAAGCGATGAGCGAGCAGATGGCTTACGAGCTGGTGCCGCATAACATCGACGTGACGATCATCCAGCCCGGCGGCTATCCCACCGAAATCTGGGAGAACGCGAACCGCCTGACCATGGGCCTGCTTGAACGGGCCGAGGAAAAGCACACCTCGGGATACACCGCGATGATCGAACAGCTGCGCGCACGGTCCGGCGGTGGCGGAGAAACCGATCCGATGGACATCCCGCGCGCCGTCGCCAGCATCATCGGCATGCCGCCCGGCACACGCCCGCTTCGCCAGCCCGTCCATCCCGGCGCCAAACCGCAGATCGCCATCAACGAAGTCAGCGCTAAAACGCAGGTCGGGTGGCTTGGCGAAAGCCCGTATGGCCCGTGGATCAAGGCTGTCCACAACGTCTAGTCGGTCGGGACACCGCTGATGAGCGACGCTAGCGGCGAAGGGCCGATGTCGGAAGGCAAGGTGCTCGCGATGATGGCCCTGCAGCTGGGGCTTTTCCTGGCTGGAGGGGTCGGTCTTTGGCTCTACTCCGGAAGGCAGCTTGGCGACTTCGTGACGATCGATCTGCCAGGTCTTGCAATCGGCTTGGCGGTCGGCGGATTTCTCATTGGAGTCATGGCTTCCATCTGGAAGATGTTCCCGGCAGTCGGAGAAAGGCTGATCCGCAAGCAGGCGCCCACCTACCTTGCGCTTGGACGCCCTACCCCTGCTCTAATCGTCTTTATTTCCCTTGCTGCCGGTGCCGGAGAGGAGGCGCTGTTTCGCGGCGGATTGCAGACAGTTCTGGGCGATTATGCGCCGGAAGCGGTCGCGATCTTGGCAGCCGCACTAATCTTCGCCCTCGTCCATCTTGCCTCGCCTGTCGTCATGGTACTTATTTTCGCCATCGGCACGCTTCTGGGTGTGGTCTACGACTGGACCGGTAGCCTGTTCGCCGTAATGCTGGCGCACACCGTGTACGATATCTGGGCGGTGCGTTACGTGTTTCGCGAGTTCGACCGGCTCGGACTATATGACGAGCCACCAGCAGCCTAGCCAGTCGCATCGCGCGCCGCTAAGGGGCGCAGCACCAGTTTTTCATCCGGAGTTTGCGATGGGTTTCCGTTGCGGGATCGTCGGCTTGCCCAATGTCGGCAAGTCCACCCTGTTCAATGCATTGACCGAAACACAGGCGGCGCAGGCGGCCAATTATCCGTTCTGCACGATCGAGCCGAATGTCGGCCAGGTCAGCGTGCCGGACGAGCGGTTGGACAAGATCGCCGCCATTGCGCAATCGGCCAAGGTCATTCCGACGCAGCTTGCCTTCGTCGACATCGCGGGCCTCGTGAAAGGTGCAAGCCAGGGCGAAGGTCTGGGCAACCAATTCCTCGGCAACATCCGCGAGGTCGATGCCATCGTCCACGTCCTGCGCTGCTTCGAGGACGACGACATCCAGCATGTCTCCAACCATGTCGACCCGATTGCCGATGCCGATGTGGTCGAGACCGAGCTTATGCTCTCCGACCTCGAAAGCCTCGAAAAGCGCGTGCCAAACGCCGAAAAGCGCGCGACGGCTGGCGACAAGGAAGCGAAGATCACGGCCAGCGTTCTGGGACAGGCGCTCGCCCTGCTGCGCGATGGCAAGCCCGCTCGCCTGACCGAGCCGAACGACGAGGAAGAGGCGCGCGTGCTGCGTCAGGCACAGCTGCTGACAGCCAAGCCCGTGCTCTATGTCTGCAATGTCGGCGAGGAAGATGCCGCGACCGGCAATGCGTTCTCGGAAAAGGTCTTTGCCAAGGCCGAAGCCGAGGGTGCGCAGGCCGTCGTCGTCTCTGCTGCCATCGAGAGCGAGCTGGTGGCCATGGACGAGGAAGATCGCGCCGAATACCTTGCCGAGCTGGGCCTCGAGGAAAGCGGCCTCAGCCGCGTCATCAAGGCGGGTTATCGCCTGCTCGGTCTCAACACCTTCTTCACGGCCGGCCCGAAGGAATCGCGCGCATGGACCTTCCCCGAAGGCGCCAAGGCTCCGCAGGCCGCCGGCGAAATCCACACCGACTTCGAACGCGGCTTCATCCGCGCCGAAACCATCGCCTATGACGACTACATCGCCCTGAACGGCGAGGCCGGTGCACGCGAGGCCGGCAAGCTGCGGCAGGAAGGCAAGGAATACCTCGTCAAGGACGGCGATGTCCTGCTGTTCAAGTTCAACGTCTGACCAAGACTGAAGGCCGCGTAGCCGCACGGCACAGTTCGGAAGGATCGCCATCGATGTTTACACGCCGCAAGCTCATCCGAACGACCGCCGCAGCAGCGAGCGTCACCGCAATCGGCGCACCCGCCATACTTAGCGCGCAAAGCTGGTTTCGCGAATACCCGTTCAAGCTAGGCGTGGCGTCCGGCGATCCGTCGAGCGACGGGTTCGTGATTTGGACGCGCATCGCTCCCCATCCCTTCGAGCGCCATGCCGGCGTGCCGACCTCTGCTCTGCCCGTCCGCTGGGAAATCGGCCATGACAGCCGGTTCGGCTCCATCGCTGCGCAAGGCGAGACCGTTGCCAGGCCCGAGCTCGGACACAGCGTCCACGTCGAAGTCGCCGGGCTCGAGAGCGATCGGCCCTATTGGTACCGCTTCTACATCGGCGGCGACCGTTCGCTGACGGGCCGTGCGCGGACCCTGCCCGCTGCCGGAGCGGATGCAGACCGCCTGCGCTTCGGCGTGTGCGGCTGCCAGCACTACGAGGCCGGATACTACACCGCCTTTCGCGAAGCTGGCACGCGAGGACGAGCTGGCGTTCGTCTATCACTACGGCGATTTCATCTACGAATACGGCTACGACTATCGCTACAGCCCGGAGCGACTGCCGATCCCGAAAATCCGCGAGCATCGCTTGCGGGAGATCTACTCGCTCGACGATTACCGCCAGCATTACGCGCAGTATCTGCTCGACCTCGACCTGCAATCCGCCCGGTCCGCGCATCCCTTCATCTCGACGTTCGACGATCACGAGATCGACAACAACTGGGTGCAGGACTTTTCGCAAAACGAGGATATCCCGACGGACGTCTTCGCCCTGCGTCGGCAAGGCGCGATGCAGGCATGGTACGAAAACATGCCCGTGCGCCGCTCCATGCTGCCGAGCAATGGCCAGATTTCCGGCAACCGCCGTCTCGCCTTCGGTAACCTTGCGGCAGTCAATGTGCTCGACACGCGCAGCTTCCGCAGCAACCAGCCCTGCGCTGACCGGTGGGGCGTCGAACCCTGTCCGGACGTCTACGACAAGGACGCGACAGTGCTCGGCGAGGCGCAGGAGCGATGGCTTGATGCGAACCTGATGCGCAGGGACACGCACTGGAACGGGATCGCACAGCAGGTCATGATGATGCCGCTCAACCGCAGCGTGTGGGACGACCAGCCCGAACTGGCATACAACCTCGACAGCTGGGCAGGCTATGACGCGCCGCGTCGCCGTCTGATGAAGCGCCTGGAGAAAGTCCCGAACGCAGTCGTCCTCACCGGGGACGAGCATCAGAACTATGCCGGCCTGCTGCTTTCGGAAGACGAACCGGTCGCGGCGGAATGCGTGATCACGTCTATCTCAAGTGGCGGCGATGGCCAGGACCAGCGGCGCGGCAGCGATACAATGCTGGCCAATAACGAGCAGCTTCGCTTCATCAACGACCAGCGCGGCTTTGGTATTTGCGATGTGACGCGCGAGGCGTGGAAGACCGATTACATGGTGCTCGACACGGTCACCTCGAAGGAAGCGTCCTTGTCCAGGCGCGCAAGCGCTGTCATCGAAGCGGGCCCGGCGAACCTGACAATCGCGTGATTTCCCGTCTGTCGGAACAGATGGCCCTGCCCTGCCGTTAGCCCACAAAACAGGTGGAGACAGCACGGTGGTAGACAAGTCCGAGAAGTTCAATTGGTTCGTGCGCGTCGGCTATCTGTCGCGCGCCATCCTCTATTTCACCCTGGGACTGATCGCGCTGACCAGCGCGTCGAAGATTGCCGAGGGGACGCAAGGCATCTTCAAGGCCATCGAAGACTTCCCGGCAGGAACCGCAATCTTGTGGCTGATGGTCGTTGGCTTGTTCGCCTATGCGCTGTTCCGCTTTTCTTCCCCGCTATTCGACATCGAAAATAACGGTTCCGATGCCAAGGGCTGGGGAAAGCGGCTTGGTCACGCAGGAAGCGGCATCGCGCATATCGCGCTCGCCTATTCCGCCTTCCGTTACGCAACCGACACTGGCGGCTCGTCATCGGGAAGCGGCGGCGGTGGCGGAGCACAGCAGGCGGCCAGCGGCGTGCTCGGCTTCGAATTCGGCGGTGTCGTGCTCGGCCTTCTCGGCGTCGCGCTGTTCGTTGCTGCGATCTATCAGGCGAAAAAGGGCGTGACCTTCGAATTCATGGAGCGCATCAGCGCGCAGGCGCCGGACTTCACGCGCTGGCTCGGGCTTGCGGGCTATCTGGCCCGCGCGGTGGTCTACACCGTCATCGGCTGGTCGCTGTTCAAGGCCGGCTTCATGTCCAGCGGTGCCGAGCAAGTAAAGACGCTCGGCGATGCGGTGGCGAGCCTTGCAGGTGACGGCATCATCTTCACGCTGACTGCCATCGGCCTGCTTCTGTTCGGCATCTACAGCGCGTTCCAGGCACGGTACAAAATCATCCCCGAGCTGGAAGACGGCGTACCCGCGTTCAGGGCCTGACGCGCGGGGAGACCGACCCTCTCAAAGCGCGCCACGACGCAATCACCATCTTGGCATGCGCTCGTGGTTGTTGCTTCGCCCATCGCTTTGACGCATCGAAGGCGAAATGAAGTACTACGAAGACATCGAAGTCGGCACCACACGCAGCTTCGGCACCTACGAGGTCACGCGCGACGAGGTAATGGACTTCGCTGCAAAGTACGACCCGCAGCCATTCCATCTCGATGACGAGGCCGCGGCGGAAACGCATTTCGGGCGGATTTCCGCCAGCGGATGGCACACCTGCGCCATGACGATGCGGATGATGGTCGAAAACATGAAGACCGAAGCGACCGCCTCGCTCGGCTCGCCCGGTGTCGACAACCTGCGCTGGGTACGGCCCGTCTATCCGGGCGACACGCTACGCTGCGAGACCGAGGTGCTGGAAAAGCGTCGCAGCGCCTCGCGACCCGAAATGGGCCTGTTCAAATCCCGCAACCGCACCTTCAACCAGGATGGCGATCTGGTGCTGGAGATGGTGTCGAACGGGCTAGTCCGAACTCGCGATCCGGGTGGAGTCCGGCTAGGGTTCGTGTAGTCGAGTTGTTTCAGCGACCTTGTCCGTACTGAGCGCCGTGACTTAGAGACATGGAAGCATACGGTCTGGTGATGCGCTTAACGAATTTGCGTGACGTCAAAATTTTGGCAGCGCAAAACATATGCGCTTCGTCAGAAATTGGGGTGGTTAGCGGCCTATCCGCTTTTTTCGTCGACCGCGAAATTACGGACATCGCTTCCGCCTGAAGGTTTTCAATCGTTCTGAAACAAAATATGATTACGTCTTTGGATTTTACCGAACGACAGGAACAAACGATGACCGTCCGGGTATGATTCCCTACTTTGGCTATCAAGACGCCCATGCAGCGATGGATTTCCTTAGGACCGCCTTTGGGTTCGAGACCGTCGCCGCTTATGATGGCGATGATGGCAACCTCATGCACGGCGAAATGCGGTTCGGCGATGGCTGCATCATGATGGGCACCGGACGCGATGAACAGCGCGGGGATACCGGCAAGGCGCCGACCAGAGGCACCTACTGCGTGGTCGATGATGTCGACGCGCATTACGAGAAAGCCAAGGCTGCCGACGCCAGGATCGTCTACGGGCCCGAGGATACCGACTTCGGGACGCGTCGATACCGGTGCATGGATCCCGAGGGCTATGAGTGGACTTTCGGCACCTACGTTCCGGGACAAGGGTGAGCGACCATGAAAAGGTCGAGGTCCGTAGCCGCTGCGAGCTGCGAACTTGGCTCGCGGTGCATCATCATCAGACACAAAGCATCTGGCTGATCCATCACAAGAAATGCTCCGAGCATTACCTGGCCTATGATGAGATTGTCGAGGAAGCGATCTGCTGGGGCTGGATCGACAGTCTGCCGCGCGCGCTTGACGAGCAGCGCACGATGCATCGTCTCAGTCCTCGAAAGTCAGGCAGCAACTGGTCGGCACGTAACAAGCGGATCGCCGAACGCGCAATCGAGCAAGGAAGAATGCGGCCAGCTGGTTTGAAAGCCATCTCGCTCGCAAAGGACAACGGATCGTGGAAAGCGCTCGACAAGATTGAGGCTGGTGAGCTTCCCTCCGATCTTGAGTACATGCTGAACAGCCGAAAAGATGCCAAGGCAAACTTCAAGCGATTTCCGAAATCCGTACGACGCGGCATCCTCGAATGGATCGACGGAGCTAAAACCGAAAAGACGAGAACGGCCCGTCTGCGCAGGACGGCGGACATGGCCGCCCGTAATGAACGCGCAAACCAGTATGACCGAAACCGCCCCATCGGATAGTTTCTATCGGTATGCGAACGCACCGTGAGGCTGCTTTTGGGTACTCGTGAGATAGAATGCTATAGCCGCAATAAAGGTCGTAAACAGACACTCCATTTCCGGTACTCACAAAAGTAGAAGCTGCCGGAGGCAGGCGAAGGCCAGCCCAGTCTAATGTCTGCCAAATAGCTTCTCGACATCCTCCATGCTCAGTTTCACCCAGGTCGGGCGGCCGTGATTGCATTGGCCGGAGCGCGGGGTGCGCTCCATTTCGCGCAGGAGCGCATTCATCTCGTCCACGCGCAGGACGCGCCCTGCCCTTACCGATCCGTGGCATGCCATCGTCGCCAGAACGAGGTCGAGCTTTTCACCGAGATGCAGTGCTTCGCCATTGAGCGCCAGATCGTCGTCGATATCGCGCAGGAGCTTTGCCGGGTCGGTTCGCGCTATGGCGTGCGGCAGGCTGCGGACCAGCATGGCACCGGGGCCGAAGCGTTCGATCGTCAGACCGTGCGATGCCAGTGTGTCGGCCGCCTCTTCCAGCCGGTCGCAACTCGTCTCGTCCAGTTCGACCACTTCGGGGATCAGCAGGGCCTGGCTGCGCGCGACGGCATCTTCTGCTCCGGCAGCCTTGAGACGCTCCAGCACGAGGCGTTCGTGCGCCGCATGCTGATCGACGAGGACCAACCCGTCCTTCGCCTCGGCAACGATATAGGTTTCGGCCACCTGCCCGCGCGCTATCCCGAGCGGATAGTCGACCGTTCCGTGTCCAATCGGAGCAGCTTCCTCGGCGCGGCCTTGCGGTTGCGCCATGTCATCGGCCTCTGCGCCGCGCCAGTCGGGCCCTGCCTCGGCCACTCGCGCAGGCGACGGCGCAGACCAGTCGCGACCTTCGAAGATCGAGCGCAGCGCGGGCGCAGGCTCCTGTTGCCAGCGCGACATGGCCGACGCATCGGGTGACTGAGCGCTGCGCTTGTCACCGCTGGCCAAAGCGCTGCGCAGGCCCGATACCAGGAAGCCGCGCACGGCCTGCGCATCGCGAAACCGCACCTCGGTCTTGGCCGGGTGCACGTTCACGTCGACGTCTTCGGCCGGCAGATCGAGGAACAGCGCCAGCACGGCGTGGCGATCGCGCGCCAGCATGTCGGAGTACGCTCCGCGCACAGCGCCGGTCAGCAGCCGATCCTTCACCGGTCGACCGTTGACGAAAAGGTACTGATGATCTGCGATCCCGCGATTGTAGGTCGGCAGGCCCGCAATGCCGGACAGCCGCATCGCGCCGCGCTCCAGATCGATGGCAACTCCGTTGTCCTTGAGTTCGCGTGCGACGATCTGTGCCACGCGATTGGCCAGCCCCTCACCCGCCTGCAGTCCGAACACCCGCCGGTCGCCATGGTCGAGCGTGAAGGCGACGTCGGGCCGCGCCATGGCCAGCCGCCGTACCACATCCATAGCCGCACCATATTCGCTGCGCGGTGTGCGCAGGAACTTGCGCCGGGCGGGTACCTTGGCGAACAGGTTCTCGACGCGCACCTTGGTCCCCGGCGGCAAGGCGGCCGGTCCTTCCGAAACGGTCGCGCCATGATCGACGATCCTGCGCCAGCCATCCTCGGCATCTGCAGTCCGGCTCTCGATAGTGAAGCGCGCCACGCTGGCGATGCTGGGCAAGGCCTCCCCGCGAAATCCGAGCGTCGCTACCCGTTCGATGGCCTCGTCGGGCAGCTTGGAGGTCGCATGGCGCTCCAGTGCAAGCGCGATGTCGTCGGCACTCATTCCGCAGCCATCGTCCACGACTTCGAGCGATGTCAGCCCGCCATCGACCAGTTTCACCGCGATGCGAGAAGCTCCCGCGTCGATGGCGTTTTCGACCAGCTCTTTTAGCGCAGACGACGGGCGCTCCACCACCTCGCCGGCAGCGATGCGATTGACCAGATCATCGGGGAGGCGACGGATTTGTGGCACGGTAATTGCCACCATAGCGATGAAGCGCTGTAATTCCGAGGCGATACGTTCGCGTATCCCCCGCAGCCGCTAAGGAAATTTTTGGCATTGTACGCGTAATAAAGCTAAGGCCTCGCCACGCTTTCCCCTTGAGCGCGCGGCATGTTCAGACCACATGCCGCTCCGGCGCAACTCATCAGACGGATTACGACACCACCATGGGCTTTTGGAACAACATCTTCAAATTCGGCGTGCAGAATATGGCGATCGATCTCGGTACCGCCAACACGCTGGTTTACGTGCAGGATCAGGGCATTGTACTGAACGAGCCGAGCGTGGTCGCACTGGAATTCATCAACGGCCAGAAGCGCGTCAAGGCAGTCGGCGACGATGCCAAGATGATGATGGGCAAGACGCCCGACACGATCGAGGCCATCCGCCCCTTGCGAGACGGTGTAATCGCCGATCTCGACGTGGCCGAAGAGATGATCAAGCACTTTATCAAGAAGGTGAATGGTCGCCGTTCGATGATGCGCTATCCCGAAATTACGATCTGCGTGCCTTCCGGCTCGACGTCGGTGGAACGCCGCGCGATCCGCGATGCTGCTTCGAATGCCGGGGCCAGCCAGGTATACCTGATTCTCGAGCCTATGGCAGCAGCAATCGGTGCGGACATGCCCGTGACCGAGCCGGTCGGCTCCATGGTCGTCGACATCGGCGGCGGCACCACCGAAGTCGCAGTCCTGTCGCTGCGCGGTCTGGCTTACACGACCTCCGTACGCACGGGCGGTGACAAGATGGACGAGGCCATCGTGTCCTATGTACGACGACACCATAACCTCCTGATCGGCGATGCCACGGCAGAGCGGATCAAGAAGGACTACGGCGTCGCTCGCCCGCCGGAAGACGGCGTGGGTGAGCAGATCACCTTGAAGGGCCGCGACCTCGTGAACGGCGTGCCAAAGGAAATTACGATCAACCAGGGCCACATCGCCGAAGCGCTGGCCGAACCCATCGGGGCTATCGTCGAAGGCGTGCGCATCGCGCTGGAAAACACGGCGCCTGAACTGGCGGCGGATATCGTCGACCAGGGTATCGTTTTGACCGGCGGCGGCGCGCTCATCGGTGGACTGGACGAATATCTGCGCGAAGAGACCGGACTGCCCGTCACAATTGCAGAGGATCCGCTGTCCTGCGTGGCAATCGGCACAGGCCGCGCCATGGAAGATCCGGTCTATCGCGGCGTGTTGATGACGGCATAAATACAGGGGACGACGCGCAATGGCGCCGAGCAGCCAGCGGCGCTCCAGCTACTCGAAGCGGGCGCAATACAATATCTTTACCGGCTACATCGTGGCCGGTGTCGGCGCGCTCATCGGTGCCGTGCTGCTGGCTCTCTCTTTCTTTCAGCCTTCGCTGTTCGGCGGTCCACGCAGCGCGGCGCAGGATGCCGCTTCGCCTGCGACGGAGACTGTCGCCGTGGCGCGGTCCGGTTCGCGGTCGGTATGGGAGTCGATTAGCGGCTACTACCGCGCCGGCTCCAAGAACGCCGAATTGAAGCGCGAGGTGGAACTGGCGCGCATCAAGCTGGGCGAAGCAGAGGCGGTCCATCAGGAAAACGTGCGGCTTAAAGGTTTGCTCGATCTGCAGGACGAGGAGCGCAAGCCTGTCGCCATCGCGCGACTAGTGGGCTCCAGTTCATCGAGCACACGGCGTTTCGCCTATCTGGGCGCAGGCACGTCCGAAGGCGTCCAGGTCGGAATGCCTGTACGCAGCGCGCGCGGCGTCGTGGGCCGGATCCTCGAGACCGGCAGCGTGTCGTCGCGCGTCCTGCTCCTGACCGACAGCGAAAGCGTTCTGCCGGTCCGGCGCGCAGGTGACGAGACCGTAGCCTTCGCCGAAGGGCGCGGCGACAGCATGCTTCGCATCAAGCTTATCAATCTTGGGATCAATCCGCTGAAGGAAGGCGATTTGTTCGTCACCAGCGGGGCAGGAGGCTATTACTCGCCGGGGATCGCCGTCGCCATCGTGACCGAACTGACCGATGACGGTGGGCTTGCCCGCATTGTCAGCGATCCGGCAGCAACGGATTTCGTGGCCGTCGAGCCGATCTTCGAGCCCGAAGCAGCGCTGGGTGCCACGACGCCCATCGAAGAGGAACTGGGCGACTGATGGAGCGGATGGATCCGCGGGCACGTAGCGATGCCTATGGCAGTCGCCTCAATCGGTCGCACTCGCCCCTGGTTGCAAATGTGGTGCCGTGGCTGTCGATCATGATCGGCAGCCTCGTCCCGATTTTCACGGTCGCTGCCGCCCTGCCCCTCATCCCGCCAGTCGGATTTCTCATGCTGCTGGGTTGGCGGCTGGTACGACCGGGTTTGCTGCCGGTTTGGGCAGGCATCCCACTTGGGCTGTTCGACGATTTGTACAACGGCCAACCCTTCGGCTTTGCCATCCTGACCTGGTCGCTCACCATGCTTGCCATCGAAGCGCTGGAATTGCGGCTGCCATGGCGCGCATTCTGGCAGGATTGGTTAAGCGCGACTATGTTAGTCATCATCTACCTGTTTGCCGGATGGCTACTTTCGGGTGGCTCTCCGACACTTGCATCGCTCATTGGTATCGTGCCCCAACTCTTGCTCACCATACTCCTCTTCCCGATCGTTTCGCGCATTGTCGCGCGGCTCGATCTGTGGCGGCTGTGGCGCTGGAAGCGGTTGTAGATGGGCTTGTTCGGGCGCAAGAAATTCGGGCGCAAGCCACGCGATCTGGTCAGCCAGACTACGCTGGAGAACGCTTTCAATCGCCGCACTTTCGTAATCGGGGCAGGCATGGGCGGGATCGGCATGATCCTTGCTGGGCGCATGGCCTATATTGCCATCGCGGAAAACGAACGCTGGGTGCTGGAATCGGAAAGTAACCGCGTCAATCTGTCGCTCATCCCTCCGCGCAGGGGCTGGATCCTCGACCGTAACGGCGCGCCGCTGGCCTCGAACCGCGCGGACTTCCGCGTCGATGTCATTCCCGACCGCCTGCAGGATGTCGATGCGACCTTGGCTGCTCTCGGCTCGATCCTCGAGCTTACGCCGAATGCGGTTGCCGACATTGCCAAGAATATCGAGGAAGCGCGCAGCTTCCAGCCGGTGGAGGTCGCCACCGGCCTCGATTACGACCAGTTCGCCGCAATCAGCGTTCGGCTGCCGGACCTGCCCGGGGTAGTCCCGCAGCGCGGGTTTTCCAGATATTACCCGACCGGGCCGAGCGTCGGCCATCTCATCGGCTATGTCGGACCCGCATCCGCCGAAGAATACGAAGAGCGTGCCGACCCGATCCTGATCACGCCGGGTTACAAGATCGGAAAGGATGCGTTGGAATCGCAGTTCGAGGACGAGCTGCAGGGGGAACCCGGTGCCCGCCGCGTGGAAGTCACTGCCTCGGGCCGCATAGTACGCGATCTGGAAACGCGCGAAGACAAACAGGGCGAACCTGTCCGCCTGACCATCGATGGCCCGCTCCAGGATTACGCCGCGCGCCGCATCGGCCTCGAAAGCGGCTCATGTGTCGTGCTCGACTGCGAGACGGGCGACATCCTGTGTATGTCCTCCATGCCCAGTTTCGACCCGAACAGCTTTTCTGCCGGCATCGGCCGCGTCGAATATTCGATGCTGCGCGACGATGAACGGGTGCCGCTGCGCAACAAGGTCCTCAAGGGCCTCTATCCGCCCGGCTCTACCATCAAGCCGATGCACTGCATGGCGTTTCTCGACGCAGGCGTGAAGCCGGAAGAGTCGATAATGTGCAACGGCGGTCGCCGTATCGGCAATCGCTTCTTCAACTGCTGGAGCAACCATGGCCGCGTCGACATGGGCAAGGCGATTTACCAGTCCTGCGACAGCTATTTCTATCACTTCGCGCAGCAGGTCGGCTTCGACAAGGTGGCGGAGTGGGCGCACAAGACAGGGCTTGGCGAAGAGTTCGATCTGCCCGTCACCAGCCAGTTCTACGGCACCGTGCCCGACCCCGCCTGGAAGCTGCGCAAGTTCGAGCGAGAGTGGCAGCCATACGACACCGTCAACTCCTCGATCGGACAGGGTTACTACCTCACCAATCCGCTGCAACTGGCCATCATGACGGCTCGCCTCGCGACCGGCCACAAGGTCGTGCCGCGCCTGCGCATGGATACGCCGGTGCCGGAATTCGAATATTTCGGCTTCACGCCCGACCAGATCGCCTACGTGCGCCAGGCGATGAGCGATACGGTCAACGGCCCGGGCACGGCAGGCCGGGCGCGCCTGCCGCTGGAGGACGTCCTAATGGCAGGCAAGACCGGCACCGCGCAGGTCGTCTCGCTCAGCGTGTCGGACGGCAAGACCGGACCGTGGAAGTGGCGCGACCACGGCCTCTTCGTGTTCTTCGCGCCTTTCGACAAGCCGAAATACGCGGGCGCCGTCGTCATCGAGCATGGCGGTGGCTCCGGCGCGGCCTACCCGATTGCCCGTGACGTGATGACCTTCATGTTCGATCCGGCAAAGGGGCTGGAAGCGCTTCGGCCGCTGGAAGAACAGTGGGGTGGTAATGCCCAGGCGCGGCTGGATGCCAAGTACCGCGCTTATGCCGCAGCAGCCGGTGAGGTCGTCGAGCCGGTCCCGCAGCGCACCGAACAGATTTTCGACCAGGTCGATGCGGAAGCTCGCCTGGCGCAGCGTCAGTCCGAACAGTTGGCCGAACAGACGACGGCATCCCGCGACCAGGGATCTCGCGCTCCCTCGCCTTCGCCCGATGCGACGCGCGGAGGGGCTCGATGAGTGGCATCGTCCCCGCCGCGGTTGCCCGACAACCGTGGATGATGCTCTTTCCGCTGTTTGGTCTGATCGCATTCGGCGCCTTGGTCCTGACGTCCGCCGCGGCCGGGAAATTTCGACACCTACGCCAAAGGTCATTTGCTGCGTGCAGGCGTCCTGTTCGTCATGGCCATCGTCATATCGCGCTTCAACAAGCCGACCGTGGCTGCGCTCACCTACCCCGGATACATCGCCATCCTCCTGCTCTTGGCAGCCGTCGAGGCGCTGGGCCAGGTTCAGGGAGGTAGTCAGCGCTGGCTGGAGGCCGGTCCGATACGCATCCAGCCGTCCGAGCTGATGAAACCCGCAGCAGTCTTGGCGCTTGCGCACTACTATGGCGGACTACCGGTCGGGATGATCCCGAACTGGCGTGCGCTTCTGCCAGCGGGCGCCATCGTTCTTTTACCGATCATGTTCGTGCTTTTGCAGCCCGATCTTGGCACGTCGCTTGCCATCGCGTTTGGCGGGTTCGTCGTCATGTTCCTGGCAGGCCTGCCACTGCGCTGGTTTCTTCTAACGGGCTTGGCTGCACTCGCGATGCTGCCGGTTGCGTTTTACGTCGGATTGCAACCCTATCAGCAAAAGCGCGTCCTCACCTTTCTCGACCCCGAGAACGACCCTCTGGGCGACGGTTACCAGATTACGCAGTCGAAGATTGCCATCGGGTCGGGCGGACTGTTCGGCAAAGGCTTCAGCGAAGGCTCGCAGAGCCACCTCAACTACCTTCCCGAGCCCCACACCGATTTCGTCTTTGCAACAATGGCGGAAGAATGGGGTTTTGCTGGCGGTGTCTTCGTCATCGGTTGCTTTGGACTGATCCTGTTCTGGGGGCTCAAGGTCGCGCGCGCGGCAAACGATCGCTTCTCGAAATTGCTCGCTGCCGGAATGGTCGCGACCATCTTCTTCTATATCGCGATCAACCTGCTGATGGTCATGGGCTTCGCTCCGGTCGTCGGCATTCCCCTGCCCTTCATCAGCCATGGCGGCAGCTCCATGATGACGAATATGATCTGCATCGGGGTGCTGATGATGGTTCACCGCTGGAACCGCAAGGCGCCAAGGGCGGGCCTCCTGATAAGCTGACGGCATTGTTACAAGGTGCCGTATACGTATACGTTTGCGGACGAGCCTCCACCAAAGTGTTGATTCATAAGCAACTTTTCACTCGACCAGCCGAAGTGTCCCCAAGGTGGGTAACATACGGGCGGCATCATACCGAACTATTAGAAAACACACAGCGCGAATGCGGCCTCCCCCCTGGCCTCATAAGCTCGAACGAACGGATCGCGACATGTCAGATATCGAACGCTTCGCTCGAGGCGCCTTTTCCGCTGCGTCTGCGGCGCATAACTGCTGTGATGGCAGCACAACCACTCACGTCGAGCTATGCTCGCAACTCATGACAGTGGTGCACGAGCGTGTCGCCGCCGGTCACGACACGACGATCTTCGATCTTCACGATGCAACCGGTATCGAACTTGCGCGCATTTTCGCCGTCATGCGAGCACTGGAGCATGATCGCATCGTCGACATTCGCGACAATGTTAGCGACGCATTCGGCGCAAAGATTGCTTTGCGCCAGGACTGGCAGGAGCAGGTCGTCCGCCGCAACGCCGCCTGAGTGCAGATTTCCTCTTTCAAACGCGAAAACAGCCGCTATATGAGCGCCTCCCTGCAGCAGCAGGATCGCCCGACCACCGGGCCGGACACAGCAAGACTGTGAGTGTGGACGCATAGCTCAGTTGGTAGAGCAGCTGACTCTTAATCAGCGGGTCCTAGGTTCGAACCCTAGTGCGTCCACCATTTTCCCGAACTTCCGACTTGCTCTGTGATCACCAATGTGCGCCATGTTTGCGTATCACATTTCGATGTGATAGCGGCGTCGACATGGACACAATCGAGAAAGTTCGCACCCTCGTCGGCACCGGATTGATGACGCGAGCCGGCCTGGCCCGCGCCGCTGGTTTGCACGCCAATACTCTGCGCGAGTGTGCCGAGGAAAGCTGGAATCCGACGAGCGAGACGCTTGGCAAGCTTCAAGCTTTCCTCGAAGCGAACGACGAAACTCCGGTCATCGTCGGTGCGCAGGAGATCATCGACGAAGCACGCAATGGTCGCATGTTCATCCTTGTCGATGACGAGGACCGCGAGAACGAGGGCGATCTCGTTATTCCCGCACAGATGGCGACGCCCAACGCGATCAACTTCATGGCGACGTATGGGCGCGGGCTGATTTGCCTGTCGCTCGATACGAAACGTGTGGCCGAGCTCGGCCTCGAACCCATGAGCCGCGACAATCGCGAGAGCATGCAGACCGCGTTCACTATCTCGATCGAGGCGAAATCCGGCGTGACTACCGGTATCAGTGCAGCGGACCGCTCGCGCACGGTGTCGGTCGCCATCGACCCGAGCAAGGGGCCCGAGGACATCGTTACGCCCGGCCACGTCTTCCCGCTGACCGCTCGCGATGGCGGCGTGCTGGTGCGCGCGGGACATACCGAGGCAGCCGTCGATATCTCGCGGCTTGCCGGGCTCAATCCGTCGGGCGTGATCTGCGAGATCATGAAGGACGACGGCACGATGGCGCGGCTGGACGACCTCGTCGCCTTTGCGCGCAAGCACGACATGAAGATCGGCACCATCCGCGATCTGATCGAATATCGCATGCGGCACGATCACCTGGTCGAGCGGGTGGCAGAAGACACGTTTGCTTCCGATTATGGCGGCGCGTGGCACATGCTGACCTATCGCAACAAGATCGACGGCAGCGAAAGCTATGTCCTGCAGAAAGGCGAAGTAAAGGAAGGCGAGCCTACCCTTACCCGCGTCCATCCCATCTCGATCTTCGACGATGTCCTCGGCAAGCCGGGCGCGCGCAAGCGCACTTTGCAACGCGCGATGCAGGCGGTTGGTGAGCATGGGTCAGGCGTCATCGTCATCATCACCGGTCGCCCGGCCGCCGGCTATGGCGAGAGCGAGGCGGAGCGCAATGTGGGCATCGGCTCCCAAATCCTGGCCGATATGGGTGTCGAGGACATGATCCTGCTGTCCAATTCTCAGCCCAATGTCGTGGCGATCGAGGGGTATGGCCTCAACATCGTCGATCACATGCCGATCCCGGAGTAAGCACATGGCCAACATCCTTATCGTCGAAGCGCGCTTTTACGACCACCTGAACGATATGCTGATCGACGGCGCACGCGCTGCACTGGAAGCGGACGGGCATACGGTCGAGGTGTTGACCGTACCCGGGGCGCTGGAGATCCCCGGCGCTGTCGCGATGGCGGCGGAAAGCGGCAAATACGACGGTTTCGTCGCAATCGGCGTCGTGATTCGTGGCGAGACCTATCATTTCGAAATCGTTGCGGGCGAGAGCGCGCGCGGCCTGATGGCGCTGACCATGGACGGCATTGCTATTGGCAATGGCATCATCACGGTCGAGAACGAAGAGCAGGCTCTCGCCCGTGCGGACAAGACGCGCAAGGACAAGGGCGGAGAAGCGGCAAAGGCTGCGCTCGCCCTGCTCCGGTTGCAGGAGCGTTTCGGCGCCTGATGCGCCTTTCATCTAGCGCAGCTTAGGAACCGACGCGCGGCTGGCGCGTGGTGGCAGGATGAAAGACTTACACTCGTGAACGGCCCGGTCGAATGGTTCGCAGCCATTGGCGCTATCATCGCTGCCGGCATGATCGCGGCCGACATAAGCCGTAGAATAACCGGCTTCGCCTTCGTCCTTTTCTGCGCCGTGTCGATCGCCTGGGTGTTTTCCGGCTGGCAAAGCGACACGACCACGCTTGTGGTCCAGAACGCCCTGCTTCTTGTCATCAATGCCGTCGGCGTCTGGCAATATCTGCTCAGCCGCAAAAACCGAATGGTCATGGAGCGGATGGAAGAGGTCGAAGAAGAGGTCGTCGAGGAAGTCGAAGAAGAAATCGAAAACGAGAATCAGCCGAAGCAGGCGTCCCCGGCGTAGACGGCACCATCGCCCAGCTCTTCCTCGATGCGGATGAGCTGATTGTATTTTGCTAGCCTATCCGACCGCGCAAGGCTGCCGGTCTTGATCTGTCCGCAATTGGTGGCGACCGCGAGGTCTGCAATCGTCGCGTCTTCCGTTTCGCCCGAGCGGTGGGACATGACGGCGGTGTAGCCCGCACGGTGTGCAATATCGACCGCCTGCAGCGTTTCGGACAGCGTGCCGATCTGGTTGACCTTTACCAGAAGCGAATTGGCCAGGCCGCGCTCGATCCCGTCGATCAAGCGCGCAGGATTGGTGACGAAGAGGTCGTCACCCACCAGCTGGACCTTGTCGCCCACCAGCTTCGTGAGCGCCTCCCATCCGGCAAAGTCGTCTTCCGCCATGCCGTCCTCGATCGAGCGGATAGGATAGTCATTGCATAGCTTGGCCAGGTACTCGGCCATTTCCTGCCCCGACAACGAGATGTTCTCGCCGCTGATATTGTAGCTTCCGTCGGCAAAAAACTCGGTCGCGGCGCAATCGAGCGCGAGCACCACATCGTCGCCCGGGCTGAAGCCTGCCTGCTCGACCGAGCGCATGATGAAATCCAGCGCATCGCGGGTGGACGCAAGGTCGGGCGCAAAGCCGCCCTCGTCTCCGACAGCAGTAGACAGCCCTTTCTCGATGCAGGTTCTTCTTCAGCGTGTGGAAAATCTCCGCGCCCCAGCGCACGGCTTCGGCGAGGCTGTCCGCTCCCACCGGCATGACCATGAATTCCTGAATGTCGATCGGATTGTCGGCATGCTCGCCGCCATTGATGATGTTCATCATCGGGACCGGCAAGACATGCGCAGACACGCCTCCGATGTAGGAATACAGCGGCAGACCGCGCGCATTGGCGGCGGCTTTCGCAACCGCAAGGCTCGTGCCGAGGATCGCATTTGCGCCCAGCTTGCCCTTGTTGTCCGTATCGTCGAGCGCGATCATCGCGTAATCGACGTCGCGCTGGTCCTCGGCGTCCATGCCGATCAACAGGTCGGCAATCGGCTCGTTGACGGCTTCGACAGCGTTCAGCACGCCCTTGCCCAGGTAACGGTCCTTGTCGCCATCGCGCAGCTCGACCGCTTCATGCGCGCCCGTCGAAGCGCCCGATGGCACTGCGGCCCTCCCGAAACTGCCGTCTTCGAGCAGGACGTCCACCTCGACCGTGGGGTTGCCCCGGCTGTCCAGTATCTCGCGTCCGTGAATGTCGATGATGGCGGTCATGCGCGTTTCGTCTCCGTGAAATGGTTGTGTATCGATGAACTAAGACACCTTGCCGATCAGGGCGTGTTCGTTGCAGCGCAATATGCACAGGAACACACCCGCGCAAGCCGCGTTGCAATAGTGAAGGCCGGTTCGATCGGACCAAGCCACGCGAGGTAGCGAAAAGAGGGCAAGGACACCGATATATGGCCGACATGACGAATGGCGATGCACCGAAAAAGCGTCGCACCACCACAAACAAAACCACCGCAGCCAAGAAGCCCAAGAAGATTGTGGCGAAGGTTGACGGCGACAAGGAGATGACTCCCGTGACCAACACTGCAACGACACTCGAACCCACCGCCGACACCACGGTCAATCCGCATCGCGCAGAAGCCAAGAGCCGCTTCAACGCCGCATTGGAAGAAGCCAAGGCCGGTGCCGCCGCCCTGCGCGACGAAGGCAAGGAACGTGCCGCCGCCTATCGCGGTCAGGCCAAGGACAAGAGCGAAGACTGGGTCGCCGAAGCCAAGGCCTATGGCGCCGATGCCAAGGTCAAGGGCCGCGAACTCGCGACCGAAGGCAAGGTAAAGACCAGCGATGGCCTGCGTTCGCTCAGCCGTACGATCAACGAAAACGCGCATCAGGTCGATGAAAAGCTGGGCGCGAAATATGGCGAATATGCCCGCAGCGCTTCGGTCGCTCTCGAAGACTATGCCGCCAAGCTCGATGAAAAGAGCGTCGACGATCTGGTCGAAGACGGCCGGACCTTCGTACGCAACAGCCCGGGCACCGCGATCGGCATCGCAGCCGTCGCAGGCTTCATGCTCTCGCGCATTTTCCGCCGTTAAAGCACAGCGGCAAGGCATGCTGGAGCAGCAAAGCGATCATCGGGCGGATCTCACCGGTTCGCCCGATCACCTGCCCGATACGGCAGATGCCGACACCGATCACGGCGAGCCTGCGGACCCTATGGATCCTTCGCTCGCCGACGATCTGTTCGCGCTGTACGAAGACGGCAAGACCTATGCACAGGCGGAGGTCGCGTTCCAGAAGAGCCGGGCAGGCTACACCGCAAACAAGGCGACAGGCGCGCTGGTCTTCGGACTTGGCGCGTTCGCTTTTTTGCATCTGGCACTGATTGCTCTGGTCGTCGGTGCCGTTATCGCGTTGGTGCCGGTTATGGGGCCGTGGTTGGCCACAGGCTTTGTCACTCTCCTGCTTCTGGTCGGCGGCGCCGTGCTGCTGTTCATGCTGAAGAGCAAGATCGATGACATCCGTCAGGCTTTCACGGACAAGTCCAATGGCTGATCGCAGAACGCAGATGCTGGAGGACAAATACCTTCGCGACAGCGCGAAGGCGCTCTTCACCGCAGACGTCGAGCATCTCAAGGCGGACCTTGCCCACAAGGGCGTCGGCGCCCGTCTTGCCGATCGCGCCAAGGAAGGCGCGCTCGACATGTATGAGGAAGCCGTCGACATGGCGGGCGATCACAAGGGCGCGCTTTCCGCGCTCGTCGCTGCCGTCGTCGTATGGTTTGCGCGCAATCCGATCCTGTCGGCTATCGGCCTCGAACCGGAAGACGATGACGACGGCGAGCCCGACCTGCGTGACCGGCTGACGGAACGCTTCAGCCGCTAAAACCGTTGGTTTCCCGAACACTCATTGAACGAGGATTATCATGGCAGACAACGCCGGAAACAACGTCACACCCATCAGCGCCGACAGCGAGCTGTCGGACGAGCAGAAGCGTCAGCAGCTCCGCGCCCGCATCGATGCCGGTACGAAGCGCCACGAAGAGCGTAGCTTCGGCGAGCAGGCCAAGGATGTCGCCGACAGTGCGGTCGATTTCGCCAAGAAGCATCCTGTCGCAACGATTGCTGGCGCACTGGCAGTCGGCCTTGCGGTCGGCGCGATGACCAAGCGCGGCCGCGAGCTTGGCCGTCGTGGCGGCTCGATGGCATCCTATGCCGCCGATGCAGCCCTCGCCTATGGCCTTGGCATGTTCCAAGGTGCCGGCGACAAGTTCGAGGATTTCAGCGACGCTGCAGGAACGCAGGCACGCCGCGTCAAGCGCGATGCCGGCTACCGTCTCGATTCGATGACCGACAGCGTCATGTCGAGCCAGCGCCGCGCCAAGCGCAAATCGGCACGTGCCTATCGCGAGATGCGTGCGCGCCTGACCTCTTAAACCCGATCGTAACCAATCATCGATAGCGGCGTGACGGGCTTGCCTGTCGCGCCGCTTCGCTTATGGGCGGGGCGCAACCGACACCCCTAGCAAGCCGGAAAGATCGCGCGATGGAAGAAAAAGAAGCCAAGCAGACCCTATATCTCGTCATGGGTGGCCGCGTCAGCGATCCGCGCAGCATGCAGTTTTCGGATCCGGAAAGCCTGCACGTTGCAGGTGTGTATTCCAGTTATGATGATGCCGAAGATGCCTGGCGCGGCAACGCACAGCGCACCGTCGACGATGCCGAGATGAAATACGTCATCGTCCATCTGCACAAGCTGCTGGACCCTGAAGGCTGAGGCACACGTCCCATGGGCTATTCGATCCGATCATTCGAGGATGGTGACGCACAGGCGCTGGAACGCCTAGGCCGCGCTGCCATCGCTGCAATCGGACCGGAAGCCTACAGCGAAGAGCAGATCGAAGCCTGGCTTTCGCACTATCCCGGCGCAGACTATTACGAAGGCCATGCCGAGGAAGGCTCGCTCTTCTTTATCGCGGCAGATGAGGACGACCAGCCAGTCGCCTACGCGCTGCTAGAGCCGACCGGACACCTCGATCACCTGTACTGCCATCCGGATCATACGCGCGAAGGGCTCGCGAAGAGCTTGCTCGACACCGCAGCCCTGTACGCGAAATACAATGCGATCCCGCACCTCTTCACCGAGGCGAGCGAGGTGGCGAAGCCGGCCTTCGAAAGCGCTGGCTACACGGCGGTGAAGAAACGCACCTTCGAGATCGAAGGCGTGGAGATCACCAACTGGGCCATGGTGCGCGAGATCGCACCGGCTCACGGCCGCCTGTCGGCCTGACCCTCAGACGAACTCGATCTTTTCGACCAGGTAGAACTTGTCGCCGCTCGGCACGGTGACTTCGATCTCGTCCTCGACCTGCTTGCCAATCAGCGCCCGCGCGATGGGCGAGGTGTAGCTGATGCGGCCCTTGTTTGCGTCCGCTTCGGTCTGGCCGACGATCTGATACACGACCGGCTTGTCGTTCTCGTCGAGCAGCGTCACCGTGGCGCCGAAAATGACCTTGTCGCCCGAAAGCGTCTTGGGATCGATAATCTGGGCGCGGCTGACCTTGTCTTCCAGATCGCCGATCATGGCCTCGACCTGGCCCTGACGCTCCTTGGCCGCGTGGTATTCGGCGTTTTCCGACAAATCGCCATGCGCGCGCGCTTCCTCGATCGCGTCGACGATCTTCGGACGCTCTGCGCGCAGTTCCTTCAGGTCCGCGGTCAGCTTTTCATAGCCTTCCGCCAGCATCGGCACTTTTTGCATGGAACCCCTTGATCCTTTTGCTGCAGACCGACTCGGTTCGGCAATTTCCGCCCTGCCCGCAGGGTCGCGGGTCGTGTGGCAGTTAAATGTCGGGAGGCTGCGTCTGCTGTGTTCTTTGTCAGCTATAATAGTCTTGTAGCGACCGCACTTCAAGCTGCTCGGTGGAAACCTCCGCAATCGCGAGCGCAGCGGCTAGGCTGCCGGCGGCGGTGGTGTAATAGGGCAGCTTCTTCTCCAGCGCGGCTTCGCGGATGGACTGGCTGTCGAGCAGGGACTGCCAGCCTTCGGTCGTGTTGAAGATCAGGTCGATCTCGCCATCGATCATCGCATCGACGATATGCGGGCGACCTTCGGCGACTTTGTTGACTCGCTCGACCTGCAATCCGGCCTGCTCGAGGAAGCTCTGCGTCCCGCCGGTTGCGACGATGCTGAAGCCGTTGTCGATCAGGCTCTGCACGGCAGGCAGAATCACCTGCTTGTCGCTGTCGCGCACGGAGACAAACACCTTGCCGGAAGACGGCAGGTTCATACCCGCCCCCAACTGCGCCTTGTAGAAGGCCGCGGGGAAGCCCCGGTCGATACCCATGACTTCGCCCGTACTCTTCATCTCGGGCGACAGGACGGGATCGGATCCGGGGAAGCGCGCGAAGGGGAAGACGGCTTCCTTTACCGACATGTGGTCGGGCTTGAGATCGAACGGCTCGAAGCTGGACAGCGGCTCGCCCGCCATGACCCGCGCGGCGACCTTGGCGACCGGCCGACCGATGGCCTTGGCGACGAACGGCACAGTGCGGCTGGCGCGCGGATTGACTTCGATAAGGTAAACCTCGTCGTCCTTCACCGCGAATTGCACGTTCATCAGTCCGCGCACGCCGAGCGCTTCGGCCAGCGCTTTTGCCTGCCGCTCCATCTCCGCAACGATATCCTCGTTGAGGCTGTAAGGCGGCAGTGTGCACGCGCTGTCGCCCGAATGGACGCCAGCCTCTTCGATATGCTGCATCACGCCTGCAATGCGCACTTCGTTGCCGTCGGCCACCACGTCGACGTCGCATTCCACGGCATCGCGAAGGTACTGGTCGACAAGCACGGGACTGTCGCCGGACACATTGACGGCGGTGTTGATGTAGTCGTCGAGTTGCGGTTCGCTGTCGACGATCTCCATCGCGCGACCGCCCAGCACGTAGCTGGGGCGCAGAAGCACCGGATAGCCAATACGCGCGGCAGCAGCGGCTGCCTCATCGCGGCTCTTGGCAATGCCGTTTTCGGGCTGCTTCAGGCCGAGCTTGTTGACCAGCCTTGCGAACCGTTCACGGTCTTCGGCTAGGTCGATCGCGTCGGGGCTGGTGCCGAGGATCGGGATGCCTTCCCGCTCCAGCGCGGCGGCCAGTTTCAGCGGGGTCTGCCCGCCGAACTGCACGATTACGCCGACAACTTCGCCCCTCGACATTTCGACGCGCATGATTTCCAGCACGTCTTCCTCGGTCAGCGGCTCGAAATAGAGGCGGTCGGACGTGTCGTAATCGGTGCTGACGGTTTCGGGGTTGCAGTTGACCATGATGGTCTCGAACCCGGCCTCGGCCAGCGCGAAGCAGGCGTGGACGCAGCAATAGTCGAACTCGATGCCCTGCCCGATGCGGTTCGGCCCACCGCCCAGGATGACGATCTTCTTGCGATCGGACGGGTCCGCCTCGTCCTCCGCTTCGCCGAAGCTGGGGGCTTCGTAGGTCGAGTACATGTAAGGCGTAATCGCCTCGAATTCGGCGGCGCAGCTGTCGATGCGCTTGTAGACCGGCGTGACGCCCAGCTTGTGGCGCAGCGCGCGCACTTCCTGTTCGGACGTGGCGCCCGCCATGGCGCGAAGGGCATCGTGCAGCAGACCCGAACGGCGGGCCTGCGTTTCGCCCAGGCCGCCTGCGACACCGACACTGCGCACAGCCAGCGTGGCGAGGCGCTTGTCGGAAAAGCCCATGGCCTTCAGCCGTCGCATCTCCGCCGCATCGCGCGGCAGGCCGTTGTGGCCGAGCATATTCTCTTCGTAGATTATCGCTTCGATCTGGCGCAGGAACCACGGGTCGAAGCCGGTGATTTGCGCCACTTCCTCGACCGTAAACTCCTCACGGAAAGCCTGTGCAATTCTGAGGATGCGGTCGGGCGTACGCTGCGACAGTGCTGCGGTAATCTTTTCGCGACTGACGCCTTCCAGCTCGGCCACGCGGTTGAAGCCATCGAGCCCCGTTTCCAGCCCGCGCAAGGCCTTCTGCATCGATTCGGCAAAGCAGCGTCCGATCGCCATGACCTCGCCCACCGACTTCATCGCGGTCGACAGTTCCTGCTTCGCGCCCTTGAACTTCTCGAAGGCGAAGCGCGGGATCTTGGTGACGACATAGTCGATGGTCGGCTCGAAACTGGCGGGCGTTGCGCCGGTAATCTCGTTGTCGATTTCGTCCAGCGTATAGCCCACGGCAAGCTTCGCCGCGACGCGCGCGATGGGGAAGCCGGTGGCCTTCGATGCCAGCGCGGATGAACGCGAAACGCGCGGGTTCATCTCGATTACGATCAGGCGGCCGTCTTCGGGATTGACTGCGAACTGTACGTTGGAACCGCCTGTTTCCACACCGATTTCCCGCAGCACGGCAATGCTTGCCGACCGCATGATCTGGTATTCCTTGTCGGTCAGCGTCAGCGCCGGGGCGACCGTAATGGAATCGCCGGTATGCACGCCCATCGGATCGACGTTTTCGATCGAACAGATGATGATGCAATTGTCCTTGCGGTCGCGCACCACCTCCATCTCGAACTCTTTCCAGCCGAGCAGCAATTCCTCGATCAGCACTTCGTTGGTGGGCGAGGCATCGAGGCCTTCGCGCACGATCCGCTCGAATTCGGCACGATTGTAGGCGATGCCCCCGCCGGTCCCGCCAAGCGTGAAGCTGGGCCGGATAATGGACGGCAGTCCGGTACGTTCGAGCACGGCATAAGCCTCGTCCACCGTGTTGGCGACGCCGCTGCGGGCGCTTTCCAGCCCGATCGCGTCCATCGCTTCGCGGAAACGCTGACGGTTCTCCGCCTTGTCGATGGCATCGGCATTCGCGCCGATCATCTGGACGCCGTATTTCTCCAGCGTGCCGTCGTTCGCCAAGTCGAGGGCACAGTTGAGCGCCGTCTGTCCGCCCATCGTGGGCAGCACTGCATCCGGCCGCTCCTTCTCGATGATCTTGGCGACGATTTCCGGCGTAATCGGCTCGATGTAGGTCGCATCGGCCATCTCCGGATCGGTCATGATCGTGGCGGGGTTGGAGTTGACCAGGACGACCCGATAGCCCTCCTCCTTCAGCGCCTTGATCGCCTGCGTGCCCGAATAGTCGAACTCGCAGGCCTGTCCGATAATAATCGGGCCTGCACCAATGACGAGGATCGAGGAGATGTCAGTGCGTTTGGGCATTTAATCGCTCGCCTCTGCGTAGTCGGGGGTCCAGGCAATATGTATCAGGCGCGCTTCTTCCGGCGCGCTGCGGCAACCGGCGGCGATCGTTTCATCGCGAGAACCCGCTAAGCCCTTTATGCGATACAGCGAGATATCTTCGCCCGCGAAGATCGCACCGTTCGGCGGAACATCTGCTTTGTAGAATGCGTCCAACGCAGGGCTATTCGCACCATTTGCGACGGTTATATGAGGAGCTCCCATTGGCTGAGTATGCTCATACAGCGCGTTGATAGCGGCCTTATTTGCCGACATCTCGTAGGTAAAGGTCGGTACGAGCTCGCCCTTGATCATTGCCATCACTTCCGATCCGACGTTCTCGAACCGCTCGATACATTCTTCAGCACTCTCGGTCTTGCTGACGTTGCAGCCCATCAGGCTGACCATCGACAAAATTACCGGTGCGAATGCGAATTGGCGGATAATCACCCCAACATCCTTACGAATTTTTCGAACAGGTAGAAGCTGTCCTGCGGGCCGGGGCTGGCTTCCGGGTGGTACTGCACCCCGAACGCACGTTTGCCCCTGATCGAAATTCCGCAATTCGTCCCGTCGAACAGCGACACGTGCGTCTGCTCCACGCCGTCCGGCAAAGTCTCGCCATCGACTGCGAAGCCGTGGTTCATGCTCGTTATCTCGACCAATCCTTCGCTCTCGCCCCAATCCTCGCCGACGCGCTGGACGGGGTGGTTGGCGCCGCGGTGGCCCTGGAACATCTTGGTGGTCTTCGCGCCCGCCGCCAGCCCGAGCATCTGGTGGCCGAGGCAGATGCCGAAGATCGGCACGTCGCGCTCCAGCAGGCCGCGGATCACCGGCACGGCATACTCGCCCGTCGCCGCCGGATCGCCCGGACCGTTGGACAGGAACACGCCGTCCGGCTCCAGCGCCATTATCTCGTCGAGCGAGGTGCGGGCGGGGACCACGGTCACTTTCGCCCCTGCCTGCACCAGATTGCGGAAGATATTGTCCTTCGCTCCATAATCGATTGCGACGACGTGTGGCTTGGCGTCCTCCGCCTCGCCATAGCCGTGGCCCAGCTGCCAGTGCCCGCCGCGCCAGTCCTCGCTCGCCTCTCGCGTCACGCCAGGCACGAGGTCCATGCCTTCCAGCCCGCTCCACTCTGCCGCCTGCCGCTTGAGCGCGTCGAGGTCGAACACCCCGCGCGGGTTGTGCGCGATGACGGCGTTGGGCGCGCCATGTTTGCGGATGCGGCGGGTCAGCGCGCGGGTGTCGACGCCCGATACGCCGATCTTGCCTTGCGCCTCGCACCAGGCGACGAATTCGTCCCTGGCGCGGAAGTTCGAATGCCGCGTCACGTCCTGCCGCACGATCAGTCCGACTGCACCCAGCCCGCGACTTTCCACGTCTTCCTCGTTAGCGCCGACATTGCCGATGTGAGGAAAGGTGAAGGTGACGATCTGCGCGTCGTAGGACGGGTCGGTCATCACTTCCTGATAGCCGGTCATCGCGGTATTGAAGCAGACCTCGCCCACTGCGCTGCCGCTCGCCCCGAAGCCGCGCCCCCAGATGCAGGTGCCGTCTGCGAACACGACGACTCCGGTCGCCTCGGGAGGCTGCGCGTGCGAGGATGCGGACAGGGCCATGGGCGCTCCGGTAAGTAAGGTTTGCCAGCGATGTGTGCTAAGTCCCAGCGGCTAGGGTGCGCGGCGATTCCCGTCAAGCACTGCACTTGGCTTTGCGGGCACTTGTTCTAAAGAGCAGTCGAACCATCCACAGTTTAACGCAAAGAGACACGATGCTGCGCGAGAAAATCCAGTCCGAAACCGTCACCGCCATGAAGGCCAAGGACAAGGAGCGCACCGCCGCGCTGCGGCTGATCGGCGCGAAGATCAAGGATCGCGACATCGAACTGCGTACGGCGGACAAAAAGCCTGAAGACGATGCGCTGGTCACCGACGTGCTGCTCAAGATGGCAAAGCAGCGCAAGGAATCGATCGCGATGTACGAGGACGGCGGGCGCGACGAGTTGGCTGCGAAGGAACGCGCCGAGCTTGGCGTAATCGAGGAATTCCTGCCCAAGCAGATGGGCGAGGATGAGACCCGCGCCGCCATCGCGCAGATCAAGACCGAAACCGGCGCCGAGGGCATGAAAGACATGGGCAAGGTCATGGGCGAGCTGAAGGCGCGCCATGGGGCGAGCCTCGACATGAGCCGGGCGAGCGGTTGGGTAAAGGAAGCCTTGTCGTGAGGGCGCTGCTGCTCGCCGCGCCCCTTGCGCTCGCCGCCTGCGGTGGCGATGCGCCCGAAGAGACACCGACGCCCGAGCCGACCGTGGCCCAGCCGCGAGCTCTGGCTCCGGCGGACCTCGACCTGTCGACGCTCGGCGCGAAGATCGTCGGGCCGCAGGGCCCGGAGGTCGAGACGACACTGATGGCCGGCGGTCGCGCAATCGGCACGATGGTGAGCTTCGTGGCATGCCCGGAAGAGGAAACCGAGTGCGTGCCGGACGAAATGCCCGAAGGTACTATCTACACCTATGTCCACCGGATCACGCTGGCCGAAGCCGACGAGAGCGAGGCGCAGCCCGACAACGGCCCCGAAGCCGTCGAGAACCCGCCCACGCTTTTCCGCACGACCGAGAAGGCTCATGGCTTCACTCGCGCTGTCGGCTACATCAATGCCGAGGCGCGCGAGGCTTTGGGCGACGAGGACGCGATCGGCATCACCAGCGACGACGGCCGGCTGATCTGGCGCGTGACCCGCGGCGACGGATGGACGCCCGGCACGGCGCTGACATTCTGGTGGCAGTCAGTCCTCCCCCCGGCCGGTCCGGCAGAAGCCTATCTGCTGGAGGTGGACGGCAACCAGTCGGCGGCCACAGGGCCCTTTCCGGCCGAGCCGATGGTCGACGAAACTGGCGAATAAGCCTGTGGTCGCAGGTGCGGCCCCATTACGGAGGATGCCTTGCTAAGCCCGCAGTTCCTCGACGAATTGCGTATGCGCACGACGCTGTCGGCGGTCATTTCGCGCACCGTGCGGCTGACGAAGGCGGGCGCGGAATTCAAGGCGTGCTGCCCGTTCCACAACGAGAAAACGCCCAGCTTCTATGTCAACGATGCTAAAGGCTTCTATCACTGCTTCGGGTGCGAGGCGCATGGCGATGCGATCCGCTGGCTGACCGAGCAGCGCGGCCTGTCTTTCATGGACGCGGTAAAGGAGCTGGCCGCGGAAGCAGGCATGGAAGTGCCCGCTCCTGACCCGAGGGCAGCGCAGCGGGCGGAGAAGCGCGCCAGCCTGCACGATGTGACTGCGGCGGCGCAGCAATTCTTCGTGGACACGCTTGCCTCTGCGGAAGGGGCTGAGGCGCGCGCTTATCTCGAACGCCGCGGCTTTTCTGCCGGGACCATCGAACGCTTCGGCTTCGGCTACGCACCGACGGACCGGCAGGCGCTCAAGGCCGCGCTGCCCTTCCCCGACGCCATGCTGGTCGAGGCCGGCATGCGTATCTCGGTCGAGGACAAGGAGACGTACGACCGGTTTCGTGGCCGCCTGATGCTTCCGATCCAGGACGCGCGCGAGCGGATTATCGCGTTCGGCGGCCGCATCCTGGACGATGACGCTTACGGCCCGAAATATCTCAACAGTCCTGACACACCGCTCTTCGACAAGGGCCGCACGCTCTACAATTTGCACCGCGCCGCGCCGGCTGCTCGCAAGTCGGGCCGCCTCGTGGTGGTCGAGGGCTATATGGACACCATCGCGCTTGCGAATGCGGGGATCGAGGAAGCGGTCGCACCCCTTGGCACCGCGCTGACGCCGGAACAGATCGAGTTGCTGTGGCGTCAGGTGGAGTGCCCCACCCTTTGTTTTGATGGCGACAATGCCGGGCAGCGCGCTGCCATGAGGGCCATCGAGCGCACCCTGCCGCTCCTGCGCCCCGAGCACTCTCTGCAAATAGTGCGCATGCCGGCGGGACAGGATCCCGACGATTTGATCAAGGCCAAGGGCGCCGAGGCGATGCGCGAGTTGCTGGACAGCGCGTCCAGCCTGATCGAAACGTTGTGGATTTTCGAACGCGACGCCAAGCCGCTTATTACGCCCGAGGCCAAGGCCGGTTTGAAAGCCCGCCTTCTCGCCCATGTCGATGCCATCCAGCATCCCGACATCCGCAGCCTCTATCGCCGTGAGTTGCTCGACCGCTTCTCCGCCCACGCTTTCCCTTCGCGTCCCAACAAGCCGCGCGGAAATTGGAAGGACCAGCGCAACAAGGGGCCGGTCCCTACCCTTTCCGCTGCCACCGCTAATCGTTTGAAACAGGCCATCGGCGGCGGTCAGCGCGACACTCTTGCGCTTGCCGTGATCCACGGATTGCTAGCCTATCCAGGCGAAATCGCGCGCCACGAAGCTGCGCTTTCGCAATTCGCCGAGCGTGACCGAAATGTCGGCCCGGCCATGGATTCGCTTCTCGCAAGTATGGAAATGCTTGATTCGGTCCCCGAATCGCCCATATCCGTCCCTGAAGGCCTGCCCGCCCCACCGGCAAACACCCATTTCGCCTTTCTCGACAAAGGCTCAGACCCGGTAAATGCGCGCGAGGATTTGGCTGAAGCCGTGTCGTTGCTGGTCGAAAGACCTGCGCTCGAGGCCGCGTTGGCTGAGGCTACCGCGCGTTTCGACACCGACCCCGAAGGAGCGTTCGCCGATCAACAGAGATTGTTGAAGCGAAAGCTGGAATTCGAGGCGCGACTCGGCCAAATGGCAAGCCGAAAGGCCGCAACTGCGGCTCGTGATACATCCAATTCCTCCGCAGCGGACAAGGCTGCGGAAGGCGACAAGACGGACTGAACGCAAGTTTATGGCGACGAAATCGAAGTCGGGCGAAAAAGACGACGCGCCGTTGATCGACCTCAACGATGCATCGATCAAGAAGCTTATCACCAAGGCGAAGAAGAAGGGCTACGTCACCTATGACGAGCTCAACGACGCGCTGCCGCAAGGCGAAATGAGCTCCGATCAGATCGAGGACATCCAGTCGGCGCTGTCCGAAATGGGCGTGCAAATCGTCGAGAGCGACGAGGAAGCCGAGCAGGAGGACGAGGTCGAGGAGATCGCGCCTGCGCCCTCCGCCAAGGAAAAGGACGCGGCCAAGAAGCCCGTCGCCAAGAAGACCAGCACCGATGGCCGCACGGACGATCCGGTCCGCATGTACCTGCGCGAAATGGGCGCAGTGGAACTGCTAAGCCGCGAAGGCGAAATCGCAATTGCCAAGCGCATCGAGGCCGGCCGCGACATGATGATCATGGGCCTTTGCCAGAGCCCGATCACCTTCCACGCCATCATTCAATGGTCCGAAGCCCTCAACAACGAGGAAATGCAGCTGCGCGAGATCCTCGATCTCGACGCCATGCTGTCCAAGGAACCGCCGCCCGACAAGATGACGGACGATGCGGAAGACGATGACGACGACGGCGAAATCTCCGAAGAAACCGCCGGTCCCACGATCCGCGACGATGACGACGAAGATTCGGACGACGACGAGGACGGCGAAGACGGCGAGGAAGGTTCGTCCAAGTCGGACGACGACGAGGACGAGGACAACACCATGTCCCTCGCCCAGATGGAAGCGGCGCTCAAGCCCGATGCCATCGAACGCTTTGCGCGGATCAAGGACCTGTTCGGCAAATTCGAGAAGCTCCAGATCGAGCGCGTCGAAGTACTCGGCCGCGGCGAGGCGTTCTCGCCTGCCAAGGAGAAGAAATACGAAGCACTCTCCGAACAGCTGACCGCTGAAGTCGAGAGCGTGCAATTCCACGCGACCAAGATCGAGTTCCTGGTCGACAATCTTGTATGCCTTCAACCGCCGCCTGACGGCGCTGGGCGGGCAGATGCTTCGTCTGGCGGAACGCCACAAGGTCAAGCGCGTCGATTTCCTCGAAGCCTATATCGGCAACGAGCTCGACGATGCGTGGATGGAAGACCGCGTCAAGAAGGACAAGAAATGGTCGGCCTTCGCCACGAAGGAAGCCGACGCGATCGACCGTATCCGCACGGAAATAAGCGATATCGCCAGTGCGACCGGCATGGCTCTGCCCGAATTTCGCCGCATCGTGAACATGGTCCAGAAGGGCGAGCGCGAGGCGCGCATCGCCAAGAAGGAAATGGTCGAGGCGAACCTGCGCCTCGTGATCTCGATCGCGAAGAAATACACAAACCGCGGCCTGCAGTTCCTCGACCTGATCCAGGAAGGCAATATCGGCCTGATGAAGGCGGTCGACAAGTTCGAATATCGCCGCGGTTACAAGTTCAGCACTTATGCGACGTGGTGGATCCGGCAGGCGATTACCCGCTCGATCGCCGATCAGGCGCGCACGATCCGTATCCCGGTCCACATGATCGAGACGATCAACAAGCTGGTGCGCTGCAGCCGCCAGTTCCTGCACGATCAGGGCCGCGAGCCGACACCCGAAGAGATGGCGGAGAAGCTCTCCATGCCGCTCGAGAAGGTTCGCAAGGTGATGAAGATCGCCAAGGAGCCGATCAGCCTCGAAACGCCCATCGGCGACGAGGAAGATTCGCACCTCGGCGATTTCATCGAGGACAAGAACGCGATCATCCCGGTCGATGCGGCCATTCAGGCGAACCTGAAGGAAACGGTCACCCGCGTCCTCGCCTCGCTGACACCGCGCGAAGAACGCGTGCTACGCATGCGCTTCGGCATCGGCATGAACACCGATCACACGCTGGAAGAAGTCGGTCAGCAATTCTCGGTGACACGCGAACGCATCCGTCAGATCGAGGCCAAGGCGCTGCGCAAGCTCAAGCACCCGAGCCGTAGTCGCAAGATGCGCTCGTTCCTGGATCAGTAAATTTCTGAGCGCGCGCCGATGGCGTTCAGGCTGCCTTCGGCGCGTCGCTCTTCAAATATCTGACCGCATCTTCGACCGGCATCGGGCGGGCGTAGTGATAGCCCTGCCCGAACTCGACGCCTAGCCGCTTCAGGACGGCAGCTTCTTCGGCATTTTCTATGCCTTCCGCAATCAGTTTCGCACCGATGGCCTCGGCAAAGCGGACCATGGCACCGACCAAGGCGCAGCGCGCCAAATCCTGATGCACGTCGCGCGTGAGGGCCATATCCAGCTTCAGCATATCGGGACCGAGATCGACCAGATGACGCAGGCCGGCATAGCCTGACCCGACATCGTCGATAGCAATGCGCGCATATTTGGAGATCGGCTTCAAAGCCTTCTTCAGCGCGACGAAGTCCTCGACCTGCTGGTGCTCGGTCACTTCGACCACGATGTTCTTCTTGCCCGCACGCTCCAGAACCTGGTGCAGAGCGCCCGAGATGATCGTGTCGGGGGACGCATTGACCGAGACATACACGCCCTTCGGCACCTTCTTCAGGCTCGTCAGCGCGTTTTCGACTGCCAGCAGCTCCAGCTCCAGCCCGCGCCCGATTTCGGCCGCTTCGGCAAACCAGCGATCCGGCCCGCGCATCATCGCATCGGGGAAGCGCGCAAGGCATTCCATCCCGACCGCCTCGCCGGTCCTTAGCGAATGGATCGGCTGTTGCACGATGTCCATCGCGCGGTCGCCGATAAGCTTGGTGATGCGCTTGTCGATGCGTTCGTTGCGGTAATCGGTGTCGAGATGGGTCTCGATTTGCTCGACAGCCAAGGCCGCAAAAGCCTTGAGGATACCGAGGTCACGCTCGGTCATGCTGCGGTCGGGCTTGCGGCTGAGACAGCAGAAGCTGCCGTAGAGCGTCCCGTCCGACAAGCGCAGCGGCGTATTGAGATGACATCCGACTGGCAGCAACTTGGTCATGCCGATCTTCGCCGTGAACGGATGGTCTGCCGGGTCCTGGATCAGTTCGGGGAGCCGCCCTTCCGCGATGTGCCAGCAATAGCTGTCTGCGCGGGGATCGCGAAAGCCCGGCCCCATCGGCAGGTCCAGGTCGCTGTCCACGTGCGTTAATTCCTTCTCGTCGTTCTCGACAAAGCGCGAGACGAAAGCAATCTCGGTGCCGAGATGCGTGCGCACCGCGTTGAGGATGCGATCGATCGAATCGGATTGCATCGCTCGTGCGGAAAGACGCTCGGTGATGGCAGGGACGAATTGTGAATGCGCGGACATATCCATAGCCGCCAGCGATAACCCGCATTGTTTAAAAATTTACCACGAACGCTACGTAGAATTCGTGTGCAGAGATGACGGCGCGGGGTGGGAAAATACGAGGCAGGCTCCTATGGTGCAGGAATGCGCATCGCCATCGCCTCCGACCACGCCGCAATCGATCTGAAAACCACGCTCCGCGACTGGTTGATCGAACAGGGCCACGAGGTCGCCGATCTCGGACCGGAAACGCCCGACAGCGTGGATTATCCCGACTTCGGCTACAAGCTGGCCGGCGTGGTGGCCGATGGCACGGCGGATCGCGGCATCGCGCTCTGCGGGAGCGGGATAGGCATCTCGATCAGCGTCAATCGCAATCCGCACGTGCGATGCGCCCTCGTGTCCGAACCTCTCTCGGCCAGCCTTGCCCGTGAACACAACGATGCGAACTGCATTGCAATGGGTGCGCGCCTGACCGGCCCGGACATGGCCAAGGCATGCGTCTCCGCTTTCCTCGACACCGACTTCGCAGGCGGCCGCCACCAGCGCCGCGTCGACAAACTCTCCAATCCGGACATCTGACCATGGCTACACAGATCAAATCCGACACGCGCACCCCGACCGACCGTTTCTGGCACGACAGCCTTGCCGAGGCGGATCCGGAGATTCACGATGCCGTGCGCAGCGAACTCGCGCGTCAGCAGGACAAGATCGAGCTGATCGCAAGCGAAAACATCGCCTCTGCCGCCGTGCTGGAAGCGACCGGCAGCGTTTTCACCAACAAGTACGCCGAAGGCTACCCTGGCAAGCGCTATTACGGCGGCTGCGACTACGCCGACGTGGTCGAAACGCTGGCGATCGAGCGCGCTAAGGAGCTGTTCGGGTGCAACTTCGCCAATGTGCAGCCCAATTCCGGCTCGCAGATGAACCAGGCCGTCTTCCTCGCGCTGCTGCAGCCGGGCGATACCTTCATGGGGCTCGACCTGAATTCGGGCGGGCACCTGACGCATGGCTCGCCGGTCAACATGAGCGGCAAATGGTTCAATCCGGTCAGCTACGGCGTGCGCAAGGACGACGAACTGATCGACATGGACGAGGTTCGCGCCACCGCGCTCGAGCACAAGCCGAAGATCATCATTGCGGGCGGCACTGCCTATTCGCGCACCTGGGACTGGGCCGAATTCCGCGCCATCGCCGACGAGGTTGGCGCGTATCTCATGGTCGACATGAGCCACATTTCGGGTCTGGTAGCAGGCGGCGTTCACCCCTCGCCCGTCCCGCACGCGCATGTCGTCACCTCGACCACGCATAAAAGCCTTCGCGGGCCGCGCTCGGGCATCATATTGTGGAACGACGAGGAGCTGACCAAGCCGATCAACATGGCGGTCTTCCCCGGCATGCAAGGCGGCCCTCTCATGCATGTCGTCGCTGCCAAGGCGGTGGCGTTTCGCGAGGCCTTGCGCCCGGAATTCAAGGACTACGCCGCAAAGGTCGTCGCCAATGCTCGTGCGCTTGCGAAAAGCATCGAGGCCAATGGCCTGCGCGTGGTATCGGGCGGCACGGACAACCATTCCATGCTGGTCGACCTGACGGCCAAGGACGTCACCGGCAAAGCCGCCGAAGCCGGTCTCGACCGCGCTTGGCTGACCTGCAACAAGAACGGCATCCCCTACGACACGCGCAGCCCGTTTGTGACCAGCGGGATCCGGCTCGGCACGCCTGCGGGCACTACCCGCGGTTTCGGCGAAGCGGAATTTGAGACGGTCGGCAAGCTTATCTGCGAAGTGGTCGACGGCCTGTCGCGCTGCGGTGCCGAGGGCGACGCGCAAGTCGAAGAGACGGTGCGCGGCGAAGTGGCGAAGCTGTGCGACGCCTTCCCCGTCTATCCCGGCCGCTGAAGGAACATACGATATGGCAAACATACCCGACGATCGCGCGAATGTAGGATCGCAGAAGTCCGACCAGCCCAGCACCGATCGACCCGAGACGTCCTCGTCCAAACCACGCTTCGAAAAAGAAGCGCGAAAGCCGAAACCGGAGGATAATCTCGTCGCCGATGCGACTGACGAGATCAAGGCCATGACACGCGAAGGGCTCGAACATCCCTCGACCAAGCCGGTTACTGACAGGCGCAGCGGTCGGCGCGATCGCAGGCGGCATCTTGCCAGTCGTCACATGGCCGGTCGGCCTGGCGGTTGGCGCCGGGTATATGCTGTACAAGCGCCTGCGTCCCTGACGACGCACCATGCGCTGCCCCTTTTGCGCCTTCGATGACAGCCAGGTAAAGGATTCGCGCCCGGCCGAGGATGCGACCTCGATCCGGCGCCGCCGCCAGTGCTCCAAGTGCGGCGCGCGGTTTACCACGTTCGAGCGCGTGCAACTGCGCGAGGTCATGGTGGTCAAGAGCGGAGATCGGCGCGAACCCTTCGAGCGCGGCAAGCTTGAGCAGTCGATTACTCTTGCTTGCCGCAAGCGCGCGGTGGATCCGGAACAGATCGACCAGCTCGTCAGCGGCATCCAGCGCCAGGTCGAGACTGCCGGTGAAGCGGAGATCGCCTCCCAGCGTATCGGCGAAATGGTCATGGACGGCCTGCGCCAACTCGACAGCGTCGCCTACATCCGCTTCGCATCGGTCTATCGCGACTTCAGCGAAGCGCGCGACTTCGAGGAGTTCGCCAGCACCGTGCAGGAAGCCGCGAATGAGCGCGGCTGAGGCGCGAAAGCCCGTCATAGTCCTGGTCCGGCCGCAGCTTGGCGAGAATATCGGCAAGGCTGCGCGGGCTATGTTGAATTTCGGACTGACCGAGCTGCGCATGGTGAGCCCGCGCGATGGCTGGCCCAATCCCGATGCGGGTCCGGCGGCAGCCGGCGCGGACGTAGTGCTTGAAAAGGCGCAGGTTTTCGGCAGCACCGCCGAAGCGGTTGCGGACTGCGCGCATGTCTATGCCACCACGGTCCGCAAGCGCGGCGTCACGAAGCCGGTGGTCACGCCGGAGGAAGCTGCGCGAGAGGTCGCCGAAGCTTCCGGACGCAGCGCGATCCTCTTCGGGCCGGAGCGGTCAGGGCTGGAAACCGACGATGTCGCGCTTGCCCGCGCAATCCTGACTGTTCCGATCAATCCGGAATTCGGTTCGCTCAACCTCGCGCAAGCGGTGATCCTGTGTGCCTATGAGTGGTCGAAGAATGAAAGTCTGGACCAGCCGACACAGGAAGACCTGCTGCCACCTGCGCCGCAGGAAGACCTCGAAGGGCTGATCGGCGCATCTCGAAGGCATGCTGGAACCGAAGGGCTATTTCCTGCCCGAAGCGCGGTCAGATGCGACGCGTCGAACCTTGCGCGGCGTGCTGACAAAGCCGGGCTGGAATCACCTGAGGTGCGCACCTTGCGCGGGGTTCTATCGTCGCTCCAGCGCGGTCCTAAGACCTGATCCGGTCCCACTCGACCAGTTCGTAAGCGATGGAGCTTTCTACCAGAAGCTCCCAGATCTGCTCGATATTTTCCGCAGGTAGTTGACGAGCCCGCGCATCGTCGCGCGCGTTGGCGATCACTTCTGCCTTCCGGTCCTCGTCGCGCACTGCGTTGCGGTCGGTCTTTATACGCGCCGCCGCGCGCATGTAGCCGTAGCGCCGCGCGAGCAGCGCCATCAGTTCGCGGTCGGTCGCATCGACGCCGATCCGCACTTCGAGCATGGTCTTGCAGTCATCCGGTAATTTGTAATCGTCGCTCATTTCGCCAGCGCGCATGGCCGCAAGAGCTGGCCTTGTCGAGGGCAAAGCAATCCCGCACTCGACTTGTCAGCCAAGCCTCGGCAAAGGATGCGCATGGCGAGCAATCCCAACACCTATCGCAACCAGCCGGACGAGCGCGGCCATTTTGGCGACTATGGCGGGCGCTATGTCGCCGAAACGCTGATGCCGCTCGTGCTCGATCTGGAGCGCGAATACCGCGCGGCGCAGGCCGACCCGGAATTTCAACGCGAATTCGACGACCTGCTGGAGCATTACGTTGGCCGCCCCTCCCCGCTCTATTTCGCGGAACGGCTGACAGAAGCGCTCGGCGGCGCACAAGTCTGGTTCAAGCGCGACGAGCTGAACCACACCGGCGCGCACAAGATCAACAATTGCATCGGGCAGATCCTGCTCGCCAGGCGCATGGGGAAGACGCGGATTATCGCGGAAACCGGCGCTGGCCAGCACGGCGTGGCGACTGCCACCGTCTGCGCGCGCTTCGGCCTGCCCTGCGTCATCTACATGGGCGAAGAAGACGTGCGGCGGCAGTCGCCCAACGTGTTCCGCATGAAGTTGCTGGGTGCGGAAATCGTGCCGGTCACCAGCGGGCGCGGCACGCTGAAGGATGCCATGAACGAAGGCCTGCGGGACTGGGTCGCGAATGTGGAGGACACGTTCTACATCATCGGGACGGCTGCCGGGCCCCACCCCTATCCCGAACTAGTCCGCGACTTCCAGAGCATCATAGGCAAGGAAGCGCGCCAGCAGATGCAGGACCGTATCGGCCGCCTGCCCGATCTGCTTGTCGCATGCATCGGCGGTGGCTCGAACGCGCTCGGCCTGTTCCACCCCTTCCTCGACGATCCGGACGTCAAGATGCTCGGCGTGGAAGCGGCGGGACACGGGCTCGACGGCGACGAGCACGCGGCTAGCCTGCTGGGCGGCTTCCCCGGCGTACTCCACGGCAACAAGACCTATCTGCTTCAGGACGAGGACGGGCAGATCACCGAAGGCCACTCGATCAGCGCCGGTCTCGACTATCCCGGCATCGGCCCCGAGCATGCGTGGCTGAAGGACTCAGGCCGTGTCGAATATACTGCCATCACCGATGAAGAGGCGCTGGACGCCTTTCAGCTCCTCTGCCGCACCGAGGGCATTATTCCCGCATTGGAACCCAGCCACGCCATCGCGGCAGTGGCAAAACGCGCGAAAGAAATGCCCAAGGACAGCGTGATCCTCGCAAACCTGTGCGGACGCGGTGACAAGGACATCTTTACAGTCGCCGAGCGGCTGGGAGTGGAAATTTGAAGCACCCCTCTGAAAAGAAGGACGAAAACCTAGAGGTGACTTATCGGCGAAACAATGCTGTCGAAGCTCTTAGGCTTTTCCTTGTCACTTTTGGTCTAGCAATCATTTTTCATGTCGCCTGGGACGCTGGTTTCGAAGACGCGATCAATTTTGAAAGTAGTTTCTGGCGAAGTTTAGTATTTTCAGCTGCCTTCGGTGTGAGTTCGATGATTTTTAAGTTCACTCCGGTCTATTTGCGATGACCCGCCTCTCCAACGCCTTCTCCAAACCCCACCCTGCCCTCGTCTGCTTCCTCACCGCAGGCGATGGCGACACCGCGGCCAATCTCGACGCGCTGGTCGAGGGGGGCGCGGATGTGATCGAGTTGGGCATGCCGTTCACCGATCCCATGGCCGATGGGCCCGCGATCCAAAACGCGAACCTGCGCTCGCTCGGCGCAGGGACGACAACGGCCGATGTGCTGCATATCGCCACCGGGTTTCGCGAGCGCCATCCTCACGTTCCGCTGGTCCTGATGGGCTATGCCAACCCGATGATCCGCCGTGGGCCCGAATGGTTTGCCGATGCAGCGCACGAGGCCGGGGTCGACGGCGTCATCTGCGTCGATATTCCGCCGAGGAGGATGAGGCGCTCGGCCCGGCGCTGCGTGCTAAGGGCATCGCGCCCATCCGGCTCGCCACGCCGACGACCGATGCTAAGCGCTTGCCGCAGGTGCTCGAAGGCTCTGACGGGTTTTTGTATTACGTCTCGGTTGCCGGGATCACCGGCAAGCAGCAGGCCGCGCAAACCTCCATCGAGGAAGCGGTGGCAAGGTTCAAGGCTTCAACCGACCTCCCTGTTGCTGTCGGCTTCGGGGTTCGTTCGCCCGAGCAGGCGGGTGCCATCGCCAAGGTTGCGGACGGGGTCGTCGTCGGCTCCGCATTGGTCGAACTGGTCGGCGAACACGGCGCTGCCGCACCCGAAAAGCTGAGAGACTATACCGCAATTCTTGCCAAGGCCGTCCATTCCGCCGCAAAGGCTTCCGCATGAACTGGTTCAATCGCGTTCGCAATTCGATCTCGTGGCTGCCCAAGCGCACCACGGACAAGGATCTGTGGGTCAAATGTCCGAACTGCCAGCAGATGGTGTTCGGGCAGGAATATGCCGACAACAAGGACGTTTGCCCGCGCTGTGATCACCATGGCCGCATCGGCGCGGATCGGCGGCTGGCGCTGCTGCTGGACGAGGGTTTCGAACTTTGCCCGTGCCGGACGTGCGCGAAGACCCCTTGGGCTCCAACATCGAAGAAATATACGGATCGCCTGAAACAGGCTCGCGCCAAGAGCCCGCACAAGGACGCATTTCTTGTCGGTGCCGGGACCATCGAGGGCAAGCCGGCAGTCGTCGGCGTGCAGGACTTCACCTTCATGGGCGGCAGCATGGGCATGGCAGTGGGCACCGCCTTCTGCCAGGGCGCCGAGCGGGCACTGACTCTGCGCGCGCCCTACATCGTCGTGACCGCGGCGGGCGGTGCGCGCATGCAGGAAGGCATCCTGTCGCTGATGCAGATGCCCAAGGCGACCGTCATGACGCGGCGGCTAAAAGAAGCGGGCCTACCCTATATTGTCGTGCTGACCGATCCCACGACAGGCGGCGTCACGGCAAGCTACGCCATGCTGGGCGATGTCCATATTGCCGAACCCGGCGCGCTTATCGGCTTTGCCGGTCAGCGCGTGATCCAGGACACGATCCGCGAGCAATTGCCAGACGGCTTCCAGCGTGCCGAGTACCTGCACAAGCACGGGATGGTGGACATGGTGGTGCACCGCGATGATTTGCGCGGGACCCTGGCGACGCTGATCGACTATCTCGCCCCTGCGGAAGCGGCCTGATACTTGCGATGCGGGACTTCGCCCGCTCCGATAACACTGCCGTACAGGCGCAGCTCGACCGGCTGGCGAGGCTGAGCGTGCCCGACGGGCGGTTGGGACTGGAGACCGTCCGCGCCTTGCTCGACCGTCTCGGCAATCCGCACCTCAAGCTGCCGCCCGTTCTTCACGTCGCGGGGACTAATGGGAAAGGCTCGACCTGCGCGTTCCTGCGCGCAATGCTGGAGGCGGAGGGGCACACAGTCCATGTGACCACCAGCCCGCATCTGGTGCGCTACAACGAACGTATTCGGGTCGCAGGCAAATTTATCTCGGACGAGCGGCTGGCCGAGTTAGTCGCTGAGGTCCTCGATGCGGGCGAGGATCTGAACCCGAGCTTCTTCGAGGTCACCATTGCAGCAGCCTTCAGCGAATTCGCCCGCGTCCCGGCGGATGCCTGCGTCGTCGAAGTCGGCATGGGCGGGCGGTTCGATGCGACGAATGTGCTGGAGGCGGAGCAGATCGCAGCGTGTGGGATTGCGGCGCTCGGCATCGACCACGAGCGTTTCCTCCTCGCGCCGGAAGATGGCGTGCCGGATGATCCGATCTCGCGCATCGCCTTCGAAAAGGCGGGCATCACCAAGTCTGGCACATCTCTGGTCACAATGGCCTATGACGAAGGGCCGACACTGGAAATCGAGCGGGCGGTGGCGAAGAATGGCGCTCCGCTCGCCATGCGAGGACGAGAGTGGTCGATGAGCACCACGACGGCCGGTCTGCACTATGCCGACCGGCATGGAGAGCTGGCCCTGCCGCTGCCAACCCTTCAAGGCCCCCATCAGCCGGAAAATGCAGCATTGGCCATCGCGATGCTCAGGCACCAGGACTATGTGTCTGTTTCGCGAAAAGCGATGGCGCGCGGTATTCGGGAAGCCGAATGGCCCGCCAGGCTGCAACGCCTTTCCCGAGGCCCCCTGACCGGTCATCGAGAAATCTGGCTGGACGGCGGCCACAATCCGTCAGCAGGCGCCATTCTAAGCGAACACCTTCGAGGTAAGCGGCTGCATCTTATTATCGGCATGCTCGACGCTAAGGATCCGGCGGCGATCGTCGGACCCCTTGCGGAGCAGCTAGCGAGTATCACTATCGTCCCGGTACCGGGACACGACTGTCATCGCGCCGACGCTTTCGGACCGGATGCGCGGGAGGTCGACGATGTTCCGGCCGCCCTAGTTACTCTCCCCGGCGATGGCCTCCCAGTTCTCATCGCAGGCTCGCTTTACCTTGCAGGCGAAGTCCTGCGGCTCAATGGGGAAAAATTCGATTAGCGTGAGCGTTCTAAGCGCAGACTTAACCAAGCCCCTGAAACCGCGGCGAAGAAAGCGACCAACCAGACAATTAAAACGCCCACTAACCAGAGAGCATCGGAATTCCAGTCATTGATCAGCGCAAATACGATCAGCGTTGGTAGGGCAATCACCGATACAGGGGTAGCTGCCGTTCTTATTCTTGTCTGAAATGCGCTCCTAACAAGAAAGGCGAGAAGGCCCGATAAAGTAGCTGAAATGATGTAAATCATAACGCCTTCGTTGTTAGCGCTTCGCTATCACCCGCTTCCGGTGCGATGATTCCAGCCGCCTTCTTGCCCCTGCTCTCACGGTACCATTCGAAGCAGACCAGAACCGCAGCCGCGAGGCCGATCCAGGTCGTCAGGATGAAGACATCGTAATAGCCCTGATTCTCGATCATCTCACCCAGCGCGCCGCGTCCCAGCGTGCCGACCAGCAAGGTCAGCGAGGATAGCAGCGCATACTGCACCGCGCTGAACTTCTTCGACACGATCGAGGACAGCCAGGCGATGTAGGCCGCGCCGGCAATACCGATGGCGAGGTTCTCGAATGCGATGGTGATGGTCAGCTTGGCCAGTTCCGCATCGCCAATGCCGGGCACCTGTTCGATAAGATAGGTGAAGCCGACAGCATCGCTGAAGGCTTGCATGTTCGCGCCGCCGATGGCCATGTCGGCATACAAGAGGTTCGTCAGCGCGGCGAGCACTCCGCCGATCAGCAGCGTCGCCATGCGTCCGATAGTCGTAAGCATCAGCCCGCCCAGCGCCAGCCCTGCGATGATCGCGCCAACGCCGAAGAACTTCGAGGCGAACGCCACGTCGTCATTCGTGTACTCGAGCTCGCCGAGGTAGAACGGATAAGCGAACGTCCCCCAGATCGCGTCGCAAATGCGGTATGTCAGCACGACCGCAAGGATCAGCACCAGCGACCAGCCCATCCGGCCTACGAATTCCACCAGTGGCAGCACAAGCGCGCGATAGAGGTGGTCCATGGCGTAGGCTCCTCCCGTTGCGGGTGCCTCGTCGGCTTGCAGCAGGTTGTTTCCTTGCTTCTTTTGCGCGGCCAGCCAGCCCGCAATCAGAGCGGGCAGGATGATCGTCGCCACGATGATCCACGGTCCGACATTGACCGTGAATTCGGTCGGATTAGGTCGATCTTCCGGCGCATAGGTCATCGACATGATCATGAATGTCAGCACGGTGCCGATAGCTCCGGCCCAGAGCAGCCCGACCAGAGCAAGCGCGCGGCCACGCACCCGGGGCGAAAGCTCTCCGGCGGAGCGAAGCGCGCGGACCTGCAAGTCGCTTTCATTGGCGACGTCTGCTGCATCTTCGTCGGCATTCGGCGCCCATAGTCCAACGACACCGACACCGAGCAGGATGGCGCCCATCAGGGCATAGGTTTCCGGCCAGCCGATCCGCGCAGCGATGATCAGGCCGAAGGCGCCCCCTACCAGCGAGGAGAGGCGGTATCCCATCTGGTAGACGGTCGAGAGGATATCGATTGTCGCTTCCTCATCCGCCACGTCGATGCGCCACGCGTTGATCGCGATATCTTGCGTGGCGCTGGCGAAGGCGCCGATCCCTGCCAGCAGGCTGAACCAGCCGAGCTGGGTAGTTGGGTTCGAGAATGCTCATGGTGATCAGGATCGCGCCCAGCAAAACTTGCGCAGGCACGATCCACTGCTTGCGCCGCCCCAGCTTGCGCAGGATCGGAATATTGACCTTGTCGATCAGCGGGGACCACAGGAATTGGAAAGCATAGGCCAGCCCGATGAGCGAGAAGATGCCCATCGTCTCCAGGTCGACCTCGGCTTCGGTCAGCCAGGCGAACAGCGTACCCAAAAACAGTGCGAACGGCAGGCCGCTGGCAAAGCCGAACAGCAGCATGAAGCCTGTTTTGCGGTTGGTGAGAGCAAGGCCGAGGACCTTCCATGCGGACTTCTTCTCTTCGACAACCGCTTCTGCCATGCGCCTTACGTCCTTTCGTTTTTGTTCTATCTTTGCGACACTACCCGCAAGAGTGACAAAGGGATAGGGCGATGGCAGTTCCAAACAGCGTGCTGGAAGGACGAAGGCCGACCGACGGCATGCTGGCGCTGGCGCGCAACATCGCAGTGGAGCGGAAGGCGGACGGGCTGCAGCAATCCACCGTCCCGGCCTATGTCTATACCGATCCCGCCCATTGGCAGCGCGAAAAGGCGGCGATCTACGACCGGCTGCCGCAGATCCTGTGCCCTAGCGCGCTCTTGCCCGACCCCGGCATGGCAGTGCCGCACGATGGCACGGGCCGACCACTCCTGATCACGCGAAACAACGAGGGACAGGCTCATGTCTTCCTCAATGTGTGTCGCCATCGCGGAACGCGTCTGGTCGAGGGCGGCGAGGCGGTGTGTACGAAGAAGCTGGTCTGCCCCTACCATGCCTGGACCTATGCGACCGACGGCCGCTTGCTCGCCCTGCCCCGTCCCGATGCCTTTCCGGACCTCGACAAGGACGAAATGGGACTGGTCGAGCTACCGTGCGAGGAATCAGGCGGACTGATCTGGTTTGCACCACAAGCCCAGAATGCCGACTTCTCCGACGCGCGAGAGCTGGGTAAGGATTTCGACGCACTCGGCCTCGGCGAGCATGTCCTGTTCCGCCGCAAGACGCATGAGGTGGCGGGCAATTGGAAGCTCATCATGGATGCGTTTCTCGAAAGCTATCACGTCACCCGGCTGCACGCGCAGACCATCGGACCTTTCTTCAAGGACGGCGTGACTAGCGGCGACATGATCGGCCCGCATTCACGCAGTGCTGTAGGGCGGGCAGAAGAGCTAGCCGGGGTCGACCTGACCGACATGGCGCAAATGCGGCGGGTTATCACCTTCGCCTATCAGCTCATGCCCGGCGCGCTGATTATCCCCAGCCCCGACTACATCAATGTCATGGTGATGATGCCGCAAGCGCATGACCGCACATTGGTGGAGGACTTCATGCTTATTCCTGAAGCCCCCGCGACCGACAAAGCGCGCGAGCGTTGGGAGCGCAGCTGGGCGTTGCTAGATGGCGGTGTGTTTGCTGCCGAAGACTTCCGCGCGGCCGAACTCGGTCAGCAGGGTCTGGCATCGGGCGCAGTGCCGCATCTCACGCTGGGTACGATGGAGACTGGCATCCGCCGCTATCACGAGACGGTCGAAGAGGCCCTACGCACGGCAAACTGACCGTCATCCCGGCTTTCGCTGGGTTGACGTTGCGTGTAGAGGCGCGCCTGACATGGCTGACAACAGACTTCCCGAAGCCGGCGACCGGATCGCCAAACTGCTTGCCCGCGCAGGCATCGCCAGCCGCCGCGAGGTCGAACGGATGATCGCCGATGGGCGCGTGGCGATCGATGGGAAAATGCTCGACACGCCCGCCTTGAAGCTGGAGTCCCTGCGCGGTGTGACGGTCGACGGCAAGCCCGTCGGAGAGGTCGAGGACACGCGATTGATCGCCTTTCACAAGCCCTCCGGCCTCCTGACGGCCGAAAGCGATCCCAAGGGTCGCCCGACGATTTACGCCGCGCTGCGCAATGCTCTGCCGAAAGACGCAGGACGCGTGATGCCGGTGGGACGCCTGGACTTCAACACGGAAGGCCTGCTGCTGCTTACCAACGATGGCGAAATGAAGCGCGCCATGGAGCTGCCTGCCTCGGGCGTCCCGCGCACCTACCGCGCGCGCGCCTTCGGCGACATCGCGCAGTCCCAGCTCGACGACCTGATCGAGGGTGTTGAGATCGACGGCATCCGATACGGCCGCATCGAAGCAGAATCTGGAGCGCGGATCGGGCCGAAATCGCTGGATCGAAATGACGCTGCGGGAAGGCAAGAACCGCGAGGTGCGTCGCATTCTCGAGCATCTGGGGCTGGAAGTGAACCGCCTGCTGCGTATCGGCTACGGCCCGTTTCACCTCGGCGATCTGCCGCGCGGTCAAGCGACCGAATTGCGCCGCGGAGACGTGAAGGCCTTCAAGCGCGAACTGGGGCTGGAAACCGCGTGAGGATCATTGCGGGCGACTGGCGTGGCCGGAAAATCGTCGCGCCGAAGGGCGATGGCACCCGGCCGACCGCCGACCGCACGCGTGAAACGCTGTTCAACATGCTGGCCAGCAGGCTCGGCAGCTTCGAAGGGCTGTCGGTCCTCGACCTGTTTGCAGGGTCCGGCGCGCTGGGCCTCGAGGCGCTGTCGCGCGGCGCGGCACATTGCCTGTTCGTCGAGCAGGAAGCTGAGGCAGTAAAAGCGATCAAGACCAACATTGCGGCGCTCGACGCCCGCTCTCGGACGACTGTGCAACATGGCTCGGTCCTGAGCCTTGGTCCGGCCAAGTCCGCATACGACCTGATTCTGCTCGACCCGCCCTACTTCACCGGCGCGGCCAATGTTGCGCTCGACCGGATGACACGGCTCGGGTGGGTCGCTTCCGGCACGTGGATCGCGGTGGAGACGGCGAACAAGGAAGATGTCGACGTCAAGCGTCTCGCTTTGGCCACGGATCGCCGCGTCGGAAAGGCGAAGCTCTCGCTCCTTAAGCTTGCCTCCGACGCGGCGCCCGTTGCCGATCCGGTCCTAGAGAGTCTGGGGGTCAACCGGCTCGGCGGGTTCGTCGGGCTCGACCGGCTCGGTCGGCTCGTCTGGTTCCTTTGGAGGGGGCGGAGCTGTCTCCAGCCTGCTTTCGATGACTGCCCACGCTTCTTCGCGGGCTGCATCGTCCATGGCGACGACGGCGATCTTGTCTTCGTCGCGCAGCATCCAGAACACCTCCTGCCGGTCGGGCGTCAGGGTCCAGAAATAGGCTTGTGCATCGGTGGGCCAGGCATCGTAGGTGGCTTTTCGCTCTTCCGGCCAGCTGTCATAGGCCGTCATCTGGTTCGGCGTCAGCGTACCGCCACCAACGGCATCGGGTATCTGCTCGGGCACAGGTTCCTGCGCCATAAGCGGTATGGATATCGTGGCGAGGTGACCGCCTACTAGGTACATAAAGGTCTTACGCATATTCTACTCCCGTCGAGAACATGCGCGACGAACGCGACCTGTTTCGCAGCTGCGATGGATCATGAGTGCGCCGATGCGGACCGGCTGGCAACCCTCGCCGCGTTCAGTCGCCCCGGCAACCTACCACCCTGCCGAGAAGCGTTGTAAAAAGCTGGTAGGACGATTTCGGGGCGAAACCGCGTTTGCAGTCTCGCCCCGGTATGCTCAGCTGGCCTCAGGCCAGCATTTTCAGTTAGAAATCAGTCGTCGTCGCTCTCTGGGCGGGTGGCCGGAAGCGGTTCGTCGATCTCGCTGGCCGGACGTCCGGGCCAGTATTCGAGCGGACGGTTCACACCCGGACCGCGCTTGCCAGCTTCCCACGCGTTAATGCAGTTGTCTTCCTGATCGGCAGAGCAAATCGGCAATTCTTCGCCATTCGCCGCCGATTTGTACCCGGCGGGGTCGTCTGCGTCACTTCGCTGCGCACGAAACGCGGCTGCATGGTCGTCGCAGAACTGGTTCGAGCAGTCATGCCAGTGTCCGCCGCATTGTTCATGCCATTCATCTGCGCATTGATCTGCTGCCACGCGGTGGCGCGCTGGGCAGGCGTCATTTCGTAAATGCTGACGCGCTGCGGATCGGTCAGCATCCAGAAGCCGTTCGCCTGCGGCTCGTCGAGCGTCCAGTAATATTCCTTCACCCCGTTGGGCCACGCGTCATAGGTCGTGCGGCGCTCGTAGGGCCAGGCGTCATAAAAAATCGTCTGCTCTTCGGTCAGAACGTAGACATCCTCGCCATCGGCGATGGCCACGGCATCTTGTGCGATTGCGGGGCCAGCGACGAGTGCGAGAGCGGCAGCGCCGCAAAGAATACTATTTTTCATCGTAATTCTCCTGTGAAGGACATTGCCCCACCTACGCAGAGGCCGGAGGGATTGTTCCGGCCGTGGGATGATCCGCACTTGTGCTGCGACCGCGCGTTCCCTAGCTGTTCTGGGACCAATGCCCGATTTGCCCGCCCCCACCGCCTCCGATCTCGCCCCGCCGCCCGGCGATGTTCCGGCCTATGCCGCCATGCTCAACCCGCCGCAGCGCGAGGCGGTGCTGACGACGGAAGGCCCTGTGCTGATGCTGGCGGGCGCCGGAACGGGCAAGACGGCAGCGCTGACGGCGCGGCTGGCGCATCTCATCGCCACGCGTCGCGCATGGCCCAGCGAAATCCTGTGCGTTACCTTTACCAACAAGGCCGCGCGCGAGATGCGCGAACGCGTTGGGCGGCACATTGGTGATGCTGTGGAGGGCATGCCCTGGCTCGGCACGTTCCATTCCATCGGCGCGCGTATGCTCAGGCGACATGCCGAACTGGTGGGACTGAAAAGCAATTACACGATCATCGATACCGACGATCAACTGCGCCTGCTCAAGCGGCTAATCCAGGAGAACGATCTCGACGAAAAGCGCTGGCCCGCGCGCCAGCTTGCCGGGCTGATCGACCGCTGGAAGAACCGCGGGCTCAACCCGGGCGATCTCGATGCGATCGAGAACGAAGCCTATGCCAATGGTCATGGCGCCAAGTTCTACAAGCTGTATCAGGACCGGCTGAAGGCGCTGAACGCCTGCGATTTCGGCGATTTGCTGCTGCACATGCTGAACATATTCCGCCAGCATGGCGACGTGCTGGAGCAGTACCAACGCCGCTTCAAATACATCCTTGTCGACGAGTATCAGGACACCAATCAGGTCCAGTATCTCTGGCTGCGGCTGCTGGCGCAGGCGCGCAAGAACATCTGCGTGGTGGGCGACGACGACCAGTCGATCTATTCCTGGCGCGGAGCGGAAGTGGCCAATATCCTGCGCTTCGAGAAAGACTTTCCCGGCGCAGCGGTCATCAAGCTGGAGCAGAACTATCGCTCCACGCCGCAGATCCTCGCCGCCGCCTCGGGCCTCATCAACGCCAATAGCGAACGGCTGGGCAAGACACTGTGGACCGAATTGCCGGCGGGCGAGAAGGTTCGCGTCATCGGCGTGTGGGACGGACCGGAAGAAGCGCGCCGCATCGGCGAGGCGATCGAGCGGCTGGAGGCTGAGGGAGCCCCGCTGGACGAGGTCGCAATTCTCGTGCGCGCGCAATACCAGACGCGCGAGCTGGAAGACCGCTTTATCCAGATCGGTATCAATTACCGCATCGTGGGCGGCTATCGCTTTTACGAGCGTGCCGAAATCCGCGATGCGCTGGCTTATTTGCGCATGATTGCCCAGCCTGCCGACGATCTGGCCTTTGAGCGCATCTACAACCAGCCCAAGCGCGGCCTTGGCGCAAAGACACTGGAAGCGATGCGCCGCCATGCGCGCAGGACGCAGGCACCGCTGGCCGCTGCTTCGCTGGAACTGGCGGACACCGACGAGTTGCCTACCCGCGCGCGCAACGCGCTGGTCGGCCTACTCGGCCAGTTCGTGCATTGGCGCGAGCTCTCGGAGAAGTATACGCCGTCCGAACTGCTCCGCACCGTCATGGCCGAGAGCGGCTATGACGACATGCTGCAGAAAGACCGCAGCGCCGAAAGCGCAGGGCGCGCAGAAAACCTCGTCGAGCTTGCCCGGGCGATGGAGGATTACGACACGCTTGGCGACTTCCTCGAGCATGTCAGTCTCGTCATGGACAACGACCGTGCGGGCGACGGTGAGAAGGTCACGATAATGACCATGCACGCCGCCAAGGGTCTGGAATTCGACCATGTCTTCCTGCCCGGCTGGGAGGAAGGCGTCTTCCCAAGCCAGCGCGCCATCGACGAAGGCGGCATCGCCAGCCTGGAAGAAGAGCGGCGGCTGGCGTACGTCGGTATTACGCGCGCGAAGCGGCGCTGCACCATGTACCACGCCGCCAACCGGCGCATCTACGGGCAATGGACCAGTTCGATACCCAGCCGCTTCAGCGAAGAGCTGCCCGACGATTACGTCGAGACCGAGACGACCATGAGCGGAGGCGCGTCGCTGTGGCGCGCGAACTGGACCGAGACGGAAGACCCCTTTGCCCATGTCGCTGCCGCGAACCCGAACCGCGCAACGCAGCGCGGGCCCGGCTGGAAGCGTGCGGTCGAAAGCGGATACGACCCTGCGCCCAAGCGCATCGCCGACAGCAACCGCAGCGCCGCCAGTTTCGCTGCGAAGCCGCGCTCGGACATCGCCATCGGCGCGCAGGTCGTGCACGACAAATTCGGCACCGGCTGCGTGACCGGTCAGGAAGGCAACAAGCTGGAAATCGAGTTCGAGGACTTCGGCACGAAACGCGTGCTCGACAGCTTCGTCAGGCTGGCCTGACGCTCAGGTAGCGGAAACTTCGAGGAAGTCGGGCTTCGGCCCGTTCCACTCGCCGGCTGGCACCGGCTCACTGTCCTCGTTGCGCCGACGCGGCTCGCGCGGCTTGCGCTCTGCCTTCGGCGTGTCGTCGGACTTGCGGGCGCGTTTCGGTGCAGCCTCGTCACGCTGACGTTTGGCAGGCTTCTCGTCAGCAATTTTCTTCGAAGGCTCCACCAGATCGACCCGCACGTCCTTCTTGCCGAAGACGGGAATCTTGCCCTTGGTCAGCTTCTCGACATTGTCGATAGCCTCGGCATCTTCCTTGGCGACAAAGGTAAAGGCGCGGCCCTTAGCCCCTGCCCTGCCCGTGCGTCCGATACGGTGGACATAATCGTCCGGATGCCACGGCGTATCGTAATTGAACACGTGGCTGACACCCTTGATGTCGAGCCCGCGCGCCGCGACGTCGGAGGCGACGAGGATATTGATGTCGCCCGACTTGAACCGGTCTAGCTCCTTGATGCGGCTGGACTGATCCATATCGCCATGGATTTCGCCGCTCGAGAAGCCGTGACGCTGCAGGCTTTTGTTCAACTCGCGCACGGTCGTCTTGCGGTTGGCAAAGATAATGGCGGTCTCGACATGATCGTTCTGCAGCAGCCAGCGCAGGGTTTCGCGCTTCTGGCGGCTTTCGACCGGCACCTTGAACACCGTGATGTCCTTGTTCGTGGTCGCAGCGCGGCTGACTTCGATGCGCTTCGGGTTGTCGAGGAACTTCTTCGCCAGCTTCTCGATCGGCGGCGGCATGGTGGCGGAAAACAGCATGGTTTGCCGCTGTTCGGGCAGCTTGGAGCAGATAAATTCGATGTCGGGAATGAACCCCATGTCGAGCATGCGGTCAGCCTCATCGATGACCAGCAATTCGCAGCCGTTGAGCAGGATCTTGCCGCGCTCGAACAGATCCATCAGGCGGCCCGGCGTGGCGATCAGTACGTCCACCCCTTCGTTCAGCGACTTCACCTGATCGCCCATCTGCACGCCGCCGATCAGCAGCGCGAGCTTCAGGTCATGATACTTGCCGTACTTTTCGAAATTTTCCGCGACCTGCGCCGCTAATTCACGGGTCGGCGCCAGGATGAGGCTGCGCGGCATGAGCGCGCGGCGACGGCCAGCCGCCATCACGTCGATCATCGGCAGCACGAAACTGGCAGTCTTGCCCGTGCCGGTTTGCGCGATGCCGATAATGTCCTTCATCATCAGAACGGGCGGGATGGCCTGCGCCTGGATCGGAGTCGGCACGGTGTAGCCGGCTTCCTCGACGGCTTTCAGCAGGGTATCGGACAGGCCGAGATCGGCAAAACTCATGCGGCTTACAAAGGCCCTTCGTACAAGATGTCGGTGACTGGTTCACCTGGGCTAAGCACCAATGCGGGCCCAAGTCCGGCGCCCCTCGCTAAAATTGCCGCCAAAGTCAAGGAAAAGCGCGGTTACTGCGCGGGTTCGACCACCAATTCGGTAAACTTGGCCACCTGGCATTTCGTGCCTGCCCGGCTCATCAGACGGTCGCGCTGCACGCAAATGCGCCCGTCCTCGCTCCGCTCCATATAGGCACCCCGGTAAAAATCCCTTGGCGAACAGCCCTTTTCCAACCGCGCTGCGATGGTACGGCGATCGCGCATGAATAGCAGCAAGCGATCACCGCGATCCGCAACAGCTCCGATGCCCGGCGGAATCGATGCAAGGTCCGGCATCGCGTTCCACCACGCGCACCTTGCGATCTGGCGCATCGGTTGCCGTCAGCGAAGGACGCGGCGATTGTCGGGCTGGCGAGATACGCAGGATGACCCGACGCTCGATTCGAACCTGCTGCGCGCTCGATGGCGAAATGCTGTCGACAACCGGAAGCGATCCGGGCCGGCCGCTCGACACAAGGTCGCCTCCGACACTAAGTTCGGTTGCTCTGATCTGATGGGCTACGCCTTCTTGCGGGGCTTCCGCTTTCAAATCCACGACATGCCATCCCAGCGGCAGCAACAACGCTATCGGCGCGAGCAAGATGGGCAGGCTGGGCATGCAATTGGTGCGGAGACGCTCCAGGATAGCGAAATTGAAACCCGCGACGAAGGCGAGCGGTCGCACAGCCCTTGCGGCCAGCCGATTGAATACTGCCTTAATTGCATTGGGTGAATTGTCGAAACAGGTGCCAACGCGGTGAACCTGTGGCACAGACGCCACATGGCGAGAGGCAGCACCTTTATCGGTCAGGCTCAAGAGCTGCTGGGTCCGCGCGGCTACACACGCGATCCGGACCTGATGAACCCGTGGCTGACGGACTGGCGCGGACGCTACACCGGCAAGGCCATCGGGCTTGCATCGCCTGTCAGCACACAAGAGGTTGCTAGCCTGGTCAGACTTTGCGCTCAGCACAGCGTCCCTATCGTCCCGCAAGGAGGGAACAGCGGCATGTGCGGCGGCGCGACGCCGGATGACGGTGGCACAGCCGTTGTGCTGTCGCTGCGGCGGATGAACACCATCCGGTCGCTCGATGCAGCTACCGGGCAAGTCGTGTGTGAAGCAGGCGTAATTCTGCAAAGCCTGCACGATGCGGCGGCCGAGCTCAATTTGCGCTTTCCGCTAACGCTCGGCGGGAAGGGATCGGCGACGATCGGCGGCCTCATTTCGACCAATGCGGGCGGCACCCAGGTGCTCCGCCATGGCACCATGCGTGCGCAGGTTCTGGGCCTGGAGGCCGTGCTCGCCGATGGCAGCACACTCGATACGCTGGTGCCGCTGAAGAAGGACAACCGTGGCTTCGACATGAAGCAGCTGTTGATCGGTTCCGAGGGGACACTCGGCATCGTCACGGCTGCCACCTTGCGCCTGATACCAGCTATCGGCGAGCGAGTCGTCATTTGGGCCGGGCTGGAAACACGATACATCAGGCGCGCCAACTGCTGTTGCATTGCGAACGCGCGGCGGGAGCCTCCCTCGAAGGGTTCGAAGTCATTCCGCGGCACAGCCTCGAAGCGGTGTTGTCTCATGTGCCTGGCGCGCGTGCTCCACTGACCGAAAGTTACCCGTGGAATGCGCTGATAGAATTCGTGGCTCCTGCCGATGACACGGTGGACTTGCAAGATCGGACACAGGCCATTCTGGAGGACGCGCTCGCGTGTGATCTGCTCATCGATGCCACGATCGCTTCAAGCGAGGCGCAGGCCGATGCCTTCTGGCATTTGCGCGAATTCGATTTCTTCGGCCGAACGCGCATTGGGGCCGGCTATGCAGCACGATATCTCGGTTCCGGTCGCGCGCATGGCGGACTTTGTCGACACTGCCTCGGCACAGGTCGAGGCGGTCTTTCCCGGCGCACGCGCGATCGCCTTCGGGCATCTGGGCGATGGCAATGTGCATCTCCATGTGCTCGGGCCAGAAGGGGCCACGCCCGGAGAGTGGGACGAGAAGGATGGCAAAACTGTCAGCGCCTATGTGCACGATCTCGTCACCGAATGGGGCGGATCGATTAGCGCGGAGCACGGAATCGGCCAGATGAAGCGCGACGAGTTGGGCCGGCTTGGCGATCCGGTTGCGCTTTCGGTCATGCGGAGCGTCAAGGAAGCGCTCGACCCGCAGGGCTTGCTCAACCCAGGAAAGTTGGTCCCGCTTGCGAAAGATGGCGCAAACCCGTAAGGGCCCGTGCATCCGGCGGAAGGGGCCGCTAATGCCTCACCCGCCCTTCCCATCGTATGATTTGATTTTGTCGGAGACTACCCATGGCGAGCGCGCCGCAGCAACCCCAATTGCCCCTGTTTTTCAACGACCTGATGCCGCTCAATAGCCGCGATCACAAGAACCATCGCAGCAGGCAGATCGACAGCGCGCCCTGGCTTGCCAAGGCTCACGCAATTCCCCTGACGGTCGATGAATTCGTCCAGGCGCAGCGTAACTTCCCGATCGTCTTCTCCAGCGGCGAAAACCCGCTGCCGCTCGCGCTCATGGGCCTGAACGAAGGTGTGAACACCTTCGTCGACGACGCTGGCAAGGTGACCGAGCAGGTCTACATCCCGGCCTACATCCGCCGCTATCCCTTCATGCTTGCCAAACTCAAAGCCGATGCCGACGAGCTTTCGCTGATGTTCGATCCGTCCAGCGACGCCATCGGCGAGTTCGACGAGGGCGAGCGTCTGTTCGACGACGAAGGCAACACGACCGACGCCACGAAGCGCGTCCTCGAATTCTGCCAGCAGTTCGAACAGTCCGCCCAGCGTACGCAGGCCTTCCTGACCGAATTGAAGGATGCGGATATCATGATGGATGGCGAAGTCGCAATCCAGCAGCAGGGCGAAGAAAAGCCGTTCGTCTATCGCGGCTTCAAGATGGTCGATCAGGAAAAGCTGCGCGACCTGCCGTCGGAAAAGCTCGAGGAATGGCACAAGAACGGCATCCTCATGCTGATCCACGCGCATATTTATTCTCTGGAACTGATGCGCACGATCTTCGGACGCCAGGCAGCGCAGGGCACCGCTCCCCAAGTCGATCAGCAGCCGAGCGCGTAGACATTAAAAAATGGATGGATTGGGTGGGTCTTTGCCCAGACTTTACGAGTTCCAAGGCCGATGAATTCGGACAAAACCCGCCCCTCCCCCAAAATCTTTCGCATCGCGTTAGCGGCGCTGGTCTCGGGACTAGCCTCTGCCGGATGCGCGACTACCGCGGGCGTAGGTCCCGATAGACAGGAGATTGCTTCGTTAGAGCGCGCAGTGAGCGCCTTCCAGGCTAAGAGTCGCGCCTTTACAGCATTTTCTACCGGTTGAGCACATCGAACGCTGCCTTTTGCGAGCGATCGCAGATGACAGTCGGCATTCTGCTCCATGACGTACAATCCTACGCGAGGGCCGACGCAATCCGCTCGGCATTCGGTCTGACCGGAGACATAGGCATACAAGCCGTTTCGCCGTTCTCACCCGCCTTCGCTGCCGGGATCCGCCAGAACGATACGCTTTTGGAAATCGATGGCGTAGCAGTCGACGACCTGAGAAGTGTCGATGGTGACTGGCAGCGTACTGCGAGATTGCGTGACATGCTGGACCGGTCTGCATCGGATGGGAGCGTCGAGCTGAGCTGGCGTGACGCTTCCGACACAATGCAAACCCGGAAGATATCCGCGGTCCAGGCCTGCTCTTCGACCATCGAGTTGCGATCCGACAGTAAGGAGGCTGCTGCGGACGGAAAACGTATTCTGATCGGCGAAAAGTTTGCAGGGCTCGAATATGAGGACGATGAGTTAGCGGCGATCCTCGCTCATGAGTTGGCGCATAATCTGCTTGGCCATATCGGAAGCGAAGGCGAGGATGGAAAGCCGGTTATGCGAACGAGACAGGCCGAGCGGCAGGCCGATCGCCTTATGCCTTGGCTATTGGCAAATGCCTTGTACGACCCCAATGCTGCGGTGCGAATGATCAACCGTTGGGGGCCCCGACACAGCGGCGGGATCTTCCGCAAGCGGACGCATGACAGCTGGCAGGACCGAAGAGACATGATCGCGGAGGAAGTAGCCATGATCGAGGTCGAGAGAAGCTTGTCAGAAAATCGACGAGCCGATTGGTCGGCACGCTTCAATCTGCGAAGCGGAGCGGTCATGGATAGCGACTAGGACCAAGGATCCAGATCGCGTTAAGGTTTGCTCAAGAAGGTGGAGGCACTGCCAATCTACTTTCTTCCGCTGGCTACCCGCTAAGCCGACGACTGTGCGTCAAGCCGCAAACCGCGGGCACACATGAGATGACGGCAGCTACGCCAGCCACAGGTCACTGATGATACGAAAACTGCCGACATCCTATGTTTCAAAGGTCTGGGGGGTGGAGCGCCTGCCAGCGCCCTTTATCCATCCTGGCGAGGACAAGATCGGCGAAATATGGTTCGAACCGCCCGCCGAACTCGATCAGCTGCTAATCAAGTACATTTTTACGAGCGAGCCGCTATCGGTTCAGTGCCATCCAGACGACGCGCAGGCGCAGCGCATGGGCCATGGACCCGGCGGAAAAAACGAAGGCTGGATTATTATCGATGCGGCACCGGATGCCCGGATCGCTGTCGGCTTTAAGGAAGAAATATCGACCGAACAGCTGAAAAGCGCTGTTTCGGACGGCTCGATCATGGAGCTTCTCGCGTGGCACGAGGTCAAGGCCGGTGATGTTTTCTACATCCCGGCTGGAACGGTGCACGCAATCGGCGGAGGGGTCGGACTGATCGAGGTTCAGCAGAACAGCGACGTTACATTCCGACTGTTCGACTATGGCCGTCGGCGCGAATTGCATCTCGAGAAAGGTTTGGAGGTAGCTTGCACGACCCCCTTCAATAACGAGCACAAAAAGCACATCGACGCGTACGGCGAACTGCTGTTTAACAGTCCCTCGTTCCGGGTAAGAAAGTGGAATGCCCGCAATTCCTCACTCCAAGCGTCGCAAATCGACGGTCCAGCTATCCTGATCCTATATGCTGGGAAATGTGTGATAGATGGTGAGAGCGTCCTTCCAGGCCAATGCGTGCTCTTCACCGGGATAAAATCTTTCTCCGCTTCCGCCGACGCAGTCATTATCATTGCTGAACAGACCCCCAGCGTGTGACATAAATCACTTACTCGGCGGCAAGTCCGACATCGCTCATGCCCGCCAGCGCCGACCTGAGAGCATTCGCAAGCAGCGTTGCGACAGCAGGCATTTTCGCTGTTGTCCGATCCAGACGGCTATCGAGATAGATCGACCTGCAAACCTCGACCTGGACCGCATGTAAGCCCTTGCGAGGCCGTCCGTGCCGATCAAGCACATAGCATCCCGAATAGGGCCGATTGCGACTGACGCGGCGACCATGGCTTCGCAAGAAATTCTCGATATCGCAGCTCAAACTTGGCGCACACGACACTCCGAAACGGTCTCCGAGGACAAATTCGATAGCTTCCCGGCTCGTGATCGGCGGCATTGAATGCAGGTCGAACAGTATCGCAAACCCCCAAAATTCGCGCAGACGTTCAAGCTCGGACGAAATTTTGCTGTGATATGGCCGGTGTATCCCGTTGATGCGCGCGTTCAACCGCTCGAGACGCAAGGGGCCGCGCCACAGTTCGCCTGTTCCCGGAAGGCGTCGCGGTACGAGCCCTAGCCCGCTTCGCGCCCGTCGCGTCGACGGAACTTCTCGCCTCTTATCCTTTGGCACTTCCGCGACCATTGCCCAGTCGATGTCATGCTCCGACCTGTTGAGATCGAGCATTGCTCTCGAGGCGTTGGCAACCAGCAGGCTGGCACCAAGCTCAGCCGAAATCTGATGCGCGATCTTGTCTACGTAACGGTCTTCGAGGCGCCGCCTGAGCACATCTGGGTCCCGCGCATTCTCAAGCAATTCAGAAGGATAGGCTCTGCCTGAATGCGGAGAGGCGACCAGCACCGGGACCGGCGGTACGGTATGCGATCGAAAGGTAAATGCAGGCTCGGAAGAGCATTCTATCGATCCGCCCGTCTCGACCTGCCATGCATCTGTAAAATCGCCGCGGTTGAAAGCCATTCCAGACATTTTGCGTGATTGTGCTTATCTTGCAAGCCAACCTTCCGAAAACACCGGCGGAAAGTCGCGCATCAGATCACGGACGTCCACTCGGCTCCGCCGATCGCGTCGGCACTAGCAAACATCGCAAGCTCGACATCCGGCGGCGCCGATTCAGTGTCACCGACAAATATGTCCTCCGCGTCCACTCGCGTTCCTGCCTCCACCTTGGCGAAGATGCGCTTGTCTGCACCGCCGACACCATCGGCGTCATAATACAGATTCCCAGTCTGCGGATCGTAGATGATGCGATGCTCGGAAGTCGTCGAATCGGTACCTATAGCAAATGCCGATTCCGATAGCTGGCCAAGCCCGATGTCAGCAAAACTTGCTGCATCAAGGAGAATACGGTCATCGCCATTCCCGAAATCGAGAATTTCGTCAAAATGGTTGTCACCCTTGATGTCGAAGTAAAACCAATCGTCTCCAGCCCCGCCGGTCAATTGGTCACGGTCGTTTCCGCCATTGAGGACATCGTTATCCGCGCCACCATAGAGTTGGTCGCTTTCGGAGTGGCCCTCAAGCCAGTCGTTGCCTTCCCCGCCCCTTAAGGTGTCACCGCCCTGGTTTCCGAGCAGAATATCATTGCCCTTCCCGCCATCGAGGTCGTCCAGGCCAAAGCCGCCATAGGCTGTATCGTCGCCATCGTCACCGACGATGGTGTCATTCGAATGTCCGCCGAAAAGCAGATCGTCGCCCGCTCCACCAAAGAGAAAATCACTGCCACCACCGCCAAATAAGCGGTCTGCAGCGCCTCCTCCTGACAGCACGTCGGCCTGTGCGCCTCCTGCCAGCCGATCGGTGCTTGTACCGCCGGTCAGATTGTCTTCGCCATTGCCACCGTAGAGCTGGTCGCGCCCCGCGCCGCCGTCGAGAGTGTCGTCTCCGGCGCCCCCGTGCATGTAATCGTCGCCGTCGCCGCCGTTAAGGACATCGTTGCCCTCACCACTGCGAATGTCGTTAGCGACCTCGTTTCCGACGATTTCGTCGTTTCCGGCCCCGGACCGGACGTTTTCGATCACGGTTCCGCGTCCGATCACGACGTTCCCGGTCAAGCCGCCGATGTTCATGAAAATCTCAGGCGTCAAATTGATATACTGATCGTTCGCGAAGCCGCTGTAATCGAGCGTATCGGTCCCACCATGATCGACGATTGCATACGCTGTGTCCGCGTATTGTGTAGCATCGTGAATGACGCGATCGGAGTTGGTATTGAAGCCGTAGGTCGTGTTGCCAAGTCGAGTACTTGCGCCAAATCCGTAAAGATTAGTGATAGCGACAATGTCGGCTACCATTGGGCTGGTGACGGCGGCTACGTTGAAACCCAGCTCGGAGAAGTAAGAATTTTCGCGCTGATCGAAATACGACATAACTGTCGTAGCCCATGAATCGTTAGCGTACAGAGCATCCAGTCCGTAACTCGCATTACCGTTGTAATTGCCACCATGCCCAAGTCCAAGCGCATGCCCAATTTCGTGGATATAGGTCTGGAAGGAATAGCCATCGAGCGCCGTTCCGTAGCTCGCCAGCCAATCGGCCGAAATATTGACAACGGACGATGTGACATTCGAGCCCGACCGTGAAGAGCTTGCGTAGGCTCCGCTGTCGGTGTCCTGGAAGCGGATATCGGCAGAGCCTGGCTGCGAAACGAAATTGATACCTGTCACATCCGACCATAGTTCGAGCGCTGCAATAGCGAGCGCTTGAGCTTCAGTCGGTAGTGCGCTGACATCATAGGTGATTACACCATCGGAAATGTCATGCGACCTTTCGGTGCCACCCCAATAGCCTGCGGTTAGCTGATCGGCGATCTGTTCGAAAGAAAATACCTCGAGCGGAGGAGTTTCGTACACCTCCACGGTATACTGGCCGGCGTAGTAGGAGTTCCAACTATCGACCTCAATGTAATAGGTCCCGCCGGTAGTTGAGGCAAAGCGCAAAAGCGAATTATAGCCTTGCCCGCCATCATCGTTTTCGGCGATCAGATTGCCGTTTGCATCATAAAGACGCAGGTAGGGATCAGAGAGCGCGTTGCTGCCTGAGCCAAAGAGAGAAATCGAAATCTCGTCACCGGCGTCGAGATCGAGCCTGATCCAGTCGATATCGCCTGGTGCCGAGAGGTCGCTTGTCAGCGAACTGCCGACCGCGATCGATGCCGTGGTCGAAGAATCGCCAGCAATGTCTACACCCGCGTACACGACCGAATCTTCGCCGTCTGCGACGTCGGATGCCGCCGTCACCACCCCGCAAGCACAGTGTGAATTATGCTGATGATTGAATTTAACTTCAAGGATGCCGGACACCGAAGTTTGCAACGCGCCGTCGAAACGAGCGTCCCCGGGCACCGTCAAATCCCGACTTCCTCTATCAAACTCACCGAGCGCGAACTGGAACAAGGCGACCTCCCGAGATATCCATGCCTGTGAAAAACGATCGTTTCGAAACTCCGTCCTTCGATCCTGAAGGGCCGGAGTTCAAGTAATGCAGTTCTGAGTACATCAAGGCCAGGCTCATGCAACCCGAGCCGACGATCTGCTTTTACCGCCTGACCGATTGATCAGACCTTAATATTGCAGCAATCGGATCATGCAGCGTGAAAAAGTTATCTCGTTTTGGGACCGGTGTCCGGCATCGGGATGGTAAATCGGCAATAGTTTTTTAAAGGGAACGGGACTAGGAGCTCTGTATGGAAAAGCCCGCTTACCAGATTCTTCTTGCCGAAGACGACGAAGCCATGCGTGTGTATCTCGAGCGCGCACTTCGGAATGCGGGATACGGAGTAGACGCTGTCGACCGTGGGACAGAGGCGATCCCTTTGCTCGAGCAAAATGCGTACGATCTTCTATTGTCCGACATTGTCATGCCCGAAATGGACGGAATCGAGCTTGCGCAACGCTGCAACGAGATTTCACCCGGTACAAAGGTAATGTTCATAACCGGGTTCGCGGCCGTGACGCTCAAGGCCAGCCGCGAACAGCCGCAGGCGAAGGTGCTTTCCAAACCCTTTCATCTCAGGGATCTGGTGCTCGAAGTCGAGCGCGTTTTGGAAGACAGGATCAGCGCAAAAATTTAGTTCAGACCGGCACTTGCGCGTTTGTTGGTCTCTCGCTAGATGGCGCGCCTGGCGAGTAATCGGCACTTTCCGTGTGTGGGCGTATAGCTCAGTGGTAGAGCACTATGTTGACATCGTAGGGGTCCCAAGTTCGAACCTTGGTACGCCCACCATCGGAACCTTGAATTTTCACATTCCATAGCCGTCGACAAATACGGCATCTGCGATGAAGGACGCTGATTGTGCGGCCGCAGGTATAGAACAGCTACTATATCAAGCGTTGTGGATCTTCTCGGAATCTTTAAGAATCACGAGTATGGGCGACATCGAGGTTGTCTCTCTATCTCAGTTTCCCCAGGACTTGGCGGAAAGCGAGTTCGCAATTGCTCGGCGTGGGTCACATAACTATGAAGCACCAAAAGCAAGATGAACTGCGCCCAGTGCAGCAGGAAGGGCTAGTGGCCGGAAAATCCGCCAAGCCGTTCGAGCAGCTTGCAGCTGAGTTTCAAAGAAACGCTATCGCCAAGCGCGCATTCCGCAGCAGGATCAGGCTCGCGCTCCTTTTCGGAGACACGGCAATCTTGCTCGCTGCGATATACGCTTGGTCGTTCGGTTATCTCCCGGCAAGGCTTGCCCCGGTAACCTCTGGAATGCTCGCCCTATCGCTTTTGCCGATCTATGTGCTCGTCGCGTTCAATCGCAAATCGTTCACAATAGCAGGCACGGACCGTCCAGGCGTTCCGATCTACCCGGCTCTCACGGGATTGCTGGCCGCGGTGACCGTGGTGATCTTTATGATCTTCCTTACGAAGACGCCGGATATCTCTCGTGTAGTCACCGTGGCGGTCACAGTGACATCGGCATTGGGCATCTGCGCTTTCCGAGCATGGATGTCTTACCTGGTGGGAAAAAACTTGGCCTCGGGTCAGTTTTCGACGCTCTGCATCTATGATGGCGTGCCGATGAGATCGAAAGCCGACAATACGCGGCTCGACGCGCAGGTATACGGTTTATCGGTCAACGCATCCGATCCGGAGATGATCGCCAAATTGGCGTTGATCACCAAGAGCTTTGATCATCTGCTGATACATTGCCTCCCGCAAGACAGGCAGGCCTGGATCTCGGTAATGCGCTCGCTCAGTATTCCGAGCGAAATTTCGCTGCCCGAACTCGATGAGATAAATCCGATCGGCCTGCGGATGAGAAAAAGCGGCTTGAGCGGGATTGTGACCTCGGGGCCGTTGGCCTTGCATGAGCGGTTTTTGAAGCGGGCCTTCGACCTGTCGGTAGTTCTTATGGTGTTGCCCTTCCTACTGATTCTCACGCTGCTGATCGCCATCGCAATCCGGCTCGACTCGAAAGGGCCTGTCCTATTCGTCCAAGATCGCATCGGGCGCGACAACCGGCCCTTTAAAATTCTGAAGTTTCGAACAATGCGGCTCGAGCAGTTGGACGCTCACGGGTCGCAATCGACACAAAGAGATGATCCGCGAATTACAAAGGTCGGCGAGTTTTTGCGCCGGACCAGCCTGGATGAGATCCCCCAGCTGTTCAACGTGATGATGGGCGATATGAGCTTGGTGGGACCGCGTCCCCATGCCAAGCTGTCCAAGGCTGGCGAGCGTCTCTTCTGGGAAGTCGATAGTGCTTATTGGCAACGCCACAGCGTCAAGCCCGGGATCACCGGCTTGGCACAGGTACGCGGCTTTCGCGGGAACACCTTTCGCGAGGAACATCTGCGCGCGCGGCTTGGCGCCGATCTCGAATATGTCGGCAGCTGGTCCCTTTTGGGCGATGTGAAGATCATATTGCGCACGTTCAGGGTTCTTGCGCACGACAATGCCTTTTGACGCGCATTCTAGCGTCAGCACTAAAGAGCAATCTTCTGCGCAGGTCGCCGTACGAGCGCCGCGCCACTCGAGGTGCGCAGCGTTGTCGATGCAGCCCTGAGGCAAGACCAGGAGGTATGGCTTAGGTCCGTCGCAAGGCGCGCCCGCAACTGTCATAGTGGCACGCGACGAATTCCGCGCTGGGGGCGATGCTTCGCTAAGAACATAGAAAAAGGGCCGAGGTCCCATGAGACCCCGGCCCTTCTCAATTTAGTACGCGCGAAGCTTACGGGCTGACGGGATCTTCGTCATCGTCGACGGCGATGATGATGCCAGCGATGATCGCAGCTGCAGCAAGAATTGCGAGAATCAGGGCGGTGCCGCCGAGCTCAGCAGTTTCTTCAGCGGTGGCGCTTGCACGCTCGATCTGAACCGCGTCAGCAGCCTGTGCTGCGACCGGAGCTACCGCGAGAGCGGCAGCCGATGCGGCAAGAACAGTTTTTTTCAACATAATAAACATACTCCACGATTGTGAATCGGATTTTACTTTGCCGTTAGGCGCCGCATGCGTTTGAAAGCCCGGTGTATGGGCCATCCCAAAGGAAATCAAGGCGTTTGTGCAGGCGTGCGCACACCAGTTCTAACCTTCTCACGAGCCTTTGTATCCGACATCTAGGTTAATTGTTGGTTTCCGACTGGATTGCTGAATACGCGATAGAACTACTCGCCCGCTCAGATTATCCGGCACATTGTACCTTCCAAATCGCTGCAATCCCGCACGCTACCGCGGAAAGCATCACGATAGACCTGCGGCCAGGATTTTCAGCGAGACATCTTGTCGTATCGACTCGACCTGCAGCATCAATGTGAGCGTGGCAAAATTGCAACTTCGTTCGGCTATTTGCCCTCGGCCGTTCTGCGCACCTTCGTTCAAGATGGCCTGGCCAACAATGCTTCGCGTCTCATCTGCACAGATCAAACGTCCCTCAAGCCTTACACCATCGCCCAGCGGTTCCGCCACCGACACTGTGAGTTCGGTTTGCCCATTCAACCGCACCAAGCGCTCGGCGATCGCTCCGAACGATCCGGGTTCCGCACTTACAAGTAAGCTCTGGTCATCGCTATTGAGATGCGTGACGTACTTGCCTGTGGAGGTGAGTTCCCAGCCGAACGGATCGTCCGCCGACGTCGATAGAAATTTTGCTGCCTCGCTAGCCGAGACTTCCCTCTGCTCTTTCTCGGTCGCAAGGCTGAATAAGCTTTCGTAGAAGTCCAGCACGTTTTAGGCCGCGGAAGATCGGCTCTCGATACTCGTCGTCGAGCGAAGCCAAATCGTATCCGTCAACTCCGAAGAAGTCCCTAGCGCTAACGAGGGCGGCAGGATTGCGTGCAAACTCGGTCCAGAACTCCGGTTCCCAGGCGGGGGATGCATAAAGGAGGTCCCGAATGACTGGGCGCCCTTCCTCAAGGGCGAGCATCCCGACAAACGAGGGCATCGCATTGGTTCGTACATCGCGGTCCGTTCGCATCGCCTGATCGAACACCGACAGCATCGGCTGCAATTCACCGCGGTTGCCATACTCCCTGACAAGCCAAAGGTTCGCGATGGAATCACGCCGGCTGAGCTGTGCCAATCGTTGCATGATCGCATAGGCAGTGTCCGGATCTTGCGATGCCACCTTGCCGCTTGCCAGCACGCTGATCATACTCACATCAAGCGGCCGGGTTGCAAAGGCGCGCTCCGCATCCACGGCAATCTCTTGCGCGATGGCGGTGTTCTCCAATCCTGCTTCAACGTTCTGGGCCAAATCGGCCCGATATCTTGCATCGACGAGCCGCGCACGCGTCTCGCTATTAAGGCTGAGCTTCACACTATCGCCAACCGCAAGCGGCTTGATGCCGTTTTCCGAGCCCGCATGAATTGTGGCGGCAACCGCGCCAATCAGTCCAAGAGGGATGAGGGCAAGTCTCATCCAAGGAGCCAGCAGGCGCGAGTCTTCAGGTCCCGGTCGCGGCTCAGCCATCGGCGGAAGATGTTCCCTGACCATAACCGTAGCCATAGCCGTATTCAGAGCCGTAACCGTAATCCGTATTGCGGTCGTCAGCCTTCGTCACCACGGCACCGAAAATCTTGCTGCCGGTGCTGCGAAGGCGTCCGATAGCACTATTGATCTGGCGCAACCCTGCCCGGTTCGCTTCGATGACGAAGACAACGCCTTCAACGCGGGTGCCCAAGACCGGCGCATCGGCAAGTCCCAGTACCGGCGGCGCGTCAATCACGACATGATCGTATTTGTCAAGCAAACGCTCGAGCATTGAGGCCACTCGCGGGCCAGAGATAAGCTCGCCCGGATTGGGAGGCATTGGACCGGTGCTGAGCACGGAGAGCATTTCCTCGTGCTCCTTGTAAATCAGACCGTCCAAATTTTCTTCACCGGTCAGATAGTTCACCACTCCATGATCATTGGCGATCCCAAGCCTCTTGCTGACCGAGGGGTTTCTTAGATCGAGGTCAACGAGAACGGTATTTTGCCCGTTACCCGCCAACCTGCTCGCGATAGCATAGGAGGTTGCGGTCTTTCCTTCGCTCGGCACGGTACTCGACGTCATTACGGTGCGCGGGAAACCATGCGATGTTGCCATGTCGAGCATGACGCCAACCGACAGATACGCTTCGAACATGGCCGACTTCGGATCGGCCAGCTCGTCGTAGAGATCGCCATCCTGCAAGCGCGGGATCACGCCGAGAAGCGAGAGACCGAGACGGTTTTTCACATCCGCCGGATCACGCAGCGTACGATCCATCTCTTCCTTGGCGAATACCACCGCACCCGCGATACCGAGTCCGAGCAAAAGGCCAATCGCCAGATTCAGTGCGAGATTCGGACTCGAAGGCTCCATCGGTATGCGTGGAGAATCGACAAGCAGCGCGTTGCTTTCTTCAACGCCGGCGACGCCGATCTCCTTATAGCGCTGCAGGAGGCTGTTATAGAGCTCGCGGTTGGTATCGACCTCGCGCCGCAGGATGTTGTATTGCACGGTATCACGCTGCTCTTCGTTGAAAGCCGCCCTGTAACCGGTAACTTCCCGTTCGAGGCGGCGCTCGCGGTCGATTGCCTGCTGCAGACCACGTTGTAGATCGGCTTGGCTGGTGCCGAGTGCTGCATCGATTGCGCTGTCCAGTTCGGCAATCTGGCTGTCCAGCGATTGGACGGCCGGATAGCTGGGTTCGAATTGGGTCAGCAGTTTGGCCCGCTCGCCAGCCAGACGCGCGCGTTCGCTGCGAAGAGTTGTTGCCACCGGATTGCTTTGCTGCTGCACCCCTGCACGCGCAGCGCTTTCTGCGGCAAGTCGGTCGGATCGCGCCTGGACCAGCGCCTCGTTCATTGCAGCCAGGTCAATTCCTGCAAGTGTGCGCTCTGCGCCCTGCCCGCCCGTGGTCGGCAAGGAAACGATCCCGCTATCTGAGGAATAAAGAACGAATTGGCGCTCTAAATCTTCGAGACGGACGCGCAGTTCAGCGAGTTGATTCTCTAGGAATTTGCGCGCGTCCTTGGACGCTTCGAAACGGCGTTCCAGATTGGCTGAAATATATTCCTCGATCCAGGCCGCCACGACCTTGGCCGAAAACTGACGTGAAGGGCTGGTAAAGCTGACATCGACCAGGCTCGATCCAACCACAGGATCGACGCTTATATTTTCCAGAAGGAGATCCGATGTAATTTCGATTGACCGGCGCGGGTTGCTTGTGACGATTTCTCCGTCTTCCGGGACGTCGAATGCATCGAGAAATTCCTCGTTCGTCTGAAGATTCAGCCTTCTCGACACCCGCTCGGCCAGGCTTTCCGACTCCAGCAGGGCGTACTGCGTCCGATAGAATTCGTCATACAGAAGCGTATCGCCCGAAGGTTCGACACCTTGGATATCGGCGATATTGGCCTCGACACGATTGATCTGGATGCGCGCCGTCGACGTGAATTGCGGCGTAGCGAGCAAAGTCAGCACCAGCGCCGCGGCCAGCGTAAGGCCCAAGATTACGCCAACGAGCAGCCGGTTGTTCCAAGCGACCCTGAAGAGACGCGCGAAAATGGAAGGCTCGAACGCCTCATCGTATGCCCCATAAGGCGCTTGATCACCGGGCTGCATCGGTACGACACCGCGTTCAGGTGAGTCGATCTCAGTTTGCACTTGATTGGTCTCTCAAATTACCGCCGTCGAGGGCTCAGAGTTCCCGAGACAGAATGATGAGCGGCGTGGTCAAAAGGTTCGTTACACCTTGAACGGTGTCGAGTGTGCGCCTGCTGCGGGATTCGTCCACCACAATCTTGTCGCCGGGATAGATCATCGGGTCAGCATAGTTTCCGTAACGGATGCCGCGTAAGTCGTAGAGGCCGATATAGTCCTCTCCGTCCACTTCGCGCTGCAAAATGACGATGGAAATCCGCGCTAGATCATCCTCGCCCCCAGCAGCTGCGATCGCCTGCGACAATGTGGTCGCGCTGCGAATGGGATAAAGTCCCGGTTGCTTCACCTGACCTTCGAGTGTCACAACATTGCTGTTGGCTTCCACGAGGTTGACGAGAACCTGCGGATCACGGACGTAGGCTTCTTTCAAGCGGCTCTCGATCTCGGCGGCCAGTTCCGAGGGAGTTAGACCGGCTGCAGGAACATATCCGGCGATGGGAACCGATACGAAACCCTGGCCGTCGACCGTGAGCTGGCGGCTCATGTCGGGCAGGCCGACGATCTCGAAATTAATCTTGTCGAGCACGCCTAGCGCATAGACATATTGCCCGTCCCTGTTCGTCGGTGCCGGCATAGCTTCCGCCTCGACATAGGCGATGCCCGGTGCTTGTCCAAGGTCGGGCACACCGCCACCGCACGCGGTGGTAGCCAGTGCCAGTGCAACCAAATAAAAACTGCGAATCATAGTATGTCGATCCTCATCGAGGTAGCTCCGGCGGTGCGACCCGTCATTGCTTGCCCTGCCCATTGCTATCCGATGGTTGACGAGCCGTGCCACGACTCATCCTGACGCTATGAGACTCCGAGATAGGCGGTCAAACTGGCGAAGACGACTGCCATGATTGGCGTTCGAAGGGGATAATCGATCAAGCTTGCAGCCAACAGCAACCCTGTTGTCGAAAAATAATAGATGGCAAGATTGCGCTGTTTGGCCTGGCCGGACCGCCACAAGGCGAACACCTTCGCCACGATCCAAACGCAGGCCCAGATGGCGAGAGCCAGCGCCGGCAGCCCGCCTTCTATCACCAGCTGAAGAGGATCGACATGCGCTTGGTTGAGATAGCTCGTGCTTAGCGTGTCGATGGGCTCATACATTTTGAAGGTTGCGGCGAAGGCACCGAAACCTGCTCCTAACACGAAAAAGTCCTGAACCATTTGCCAGATTATCGGCAAGTAGACCCAACGTAGCTCATCGGCTGGGTCGGCACCGAACAAGCGGGACAAGGCAGCCTGCCTGTCCGACAGCGCAAGCACGCTGAAAACTCCTGCAAGCGCGATTAGGATACCAACCACCAGAAGACCAATCTTTATACGTCTTGCGCGTGATGGCTTCGATTTTGCGAGTTGGTAGACATTGGCACGCGAGAGCAGCCACAGAGCGATCATCGAACCTGGAAAGAGCGCCAGCAGCCCGGCTCGCGAGCCGCTTAAAAGAATGAGCGGGAAGATGACGAACATAGCGGCAAGCGCAATTGCAGATTGCATCTTTGCATTGCGTGCAGCCGGATCGATGAGCGTGGTGAACCACGCAACTGTCATCAGCAGCCAAACGAGCAGTACTGCCTGGTGATTCTTGTTGGCAAACAGGCCGACCGGATGATGATCGTGGGTTACTGCGTAAAAATGCAACGCTCGCAGTCCAATCGCCTGTAAATAGCCGATCGCCGCGCTCGCCGCAGCGATTGCGGCCAGTGTATACACTGCCATGCGTAAATGACGGCTCGATTGGATGGCAAGCAGCAGCATGGCTGCCACCGGCACAAACATTGCGAAGGCGGTGTTCCAGGTCTTCGACGGGTCTAGGCTAAGAGCCCTCGATTGCCCCTCCATGCCTAACAGACCATCGATCTCGGCAACGATCTGCCTTCCAGGAAGTTCGGTCCAGATTTGCCAAGGCAGAGGCACCAGCTGAAGAAACGCGATAACAATCGTGCCAAGCGCGACCAAGAGCGGGACCTTGATGCCGGTCAGGTCATTTTTGCCGATGAACCACAGCGCATAGATCGTTGCCAGGAAGGCGGCTGGTCTTAGTATGACCAGCGACTGGATATCGGCACGCGACCCGCCCCCGGTAAGCGCAACGATACCGACAAAAATGCAGAAGGCCGCGAACCGTCCTCGGTCCGATCCAATTGCCGCACCAATGCGATCCAGGGAAAACCCTTGGGACATCTGTCTCGACCTGCCGCTCGGTCGTGCAGCCGAATATCGACCTTGCATTCGCTGTCCCGTCATAATCCCGTGCGATCTAGTCGCTGTTAAATGCAATTGCGATGAACGGATTTCGCGCTTGCGATAAGTACGCTCCGCGATCGGTAACTTGCACTTGTCAGCACCAAGCCCCGCCTATATCCCGCCCGTCTAAGCAACTTCCATCCACCGGGCCGCCAAAGCCCGATGAGTTTCAAGCCGCCCTTAGCAAGATCGACTGATAACGCAACGAAGCACCTGAGGCGATGCGGCCCATTGGAATTCCAGCAGGAACTCGCAGCATTATGAACAATGCGACAGGAGTCACTCTCCGGCAGTCCGGCCAACCGGGGGTGCCATACGGACTGATGCGAAGCCGGACTGGCGTGCGCACCGAACGACGCACGGCAATATGGCTTATGCGAGCCTTCATCCTGTTTGTCAGCTTGCTCCCCCTGGGTTTTGTGCCCTTGCAGGCGATCGGACTCGGCTTTCTGAAACCGACACAGTTGGCAGTTGCCATGGTGCTCGTCTTTGCTCCATTCGCACTTCGCGCCGATCCGGTAACCAAGCAGATCGTCTTGTTCGTCGTCGTGGGCATTGCTTTGAGGCAGGCGGTTCTTCTCACCTCGCTTGCTTGGTCGGACTACGTGATGGACGGGCTGACCTTCCTCATAGTCGATTTCGCCAGCGCCGCGGCGACATTGGTAGTCTGCGTTCTGGCAGCGAGGTTCTCGCTCACCAGTCTCGCAAACATTTTCGTATGGGGCTCGGTAGGTATCGCAATCTCGCTGCATCTTGTGATCTTCGCAGGACACGCGCTCTCTGGCAGGTTCAGCCCAGCTATCGCTGTCGAAGCGATCGCCAGCGGGCAGCTCAAGCAATTGAAAGCGATCTATTTCACAGGCGCCCTGCAGGGACTTGGCCTTCAAGGCGTGGCGAGCTTCTTTACCGAAGTCGCACCGCGATCGACGAATGCTTTTGGCAGCGCGATCATCACTCCCGCGATTGCAGCATTGCATCTTCACTTCGCCGATCGCCTGCTGAACAAGAATTGCAGTTCCGCGCGCAACGCAGCGGCGTGGTTCGCGGCAGCGAATGCCTTCTTATGCATAATCATCGCATATAGCGATCGCGTCACCGTGTATGCTGGCCTCATCCTGCTCACGCACGTCTTTTACTACAGCCTTGCCGAAGGAAACCGGAGGCTGCGGTTTGTGTTTGCCTATCTTTCTTTCATGGGGATCGGGGCCTTGCTCATATATCTGGCCTGGAGCATCGCTGCGCAGGACGGGCTTGGTGAAGCTGTCGCCAAGTTTATGGACAATCCCCGCTTCAACGACCTCAATCGTATCCTGATGGCGCTGGATAACGCCGAACTCTACGGTGCGGGAATGGGCACCCCGCTCAACCTGCCGGGACTAGGCTACAAATACCCGCACAATCTCTTTTTATCCGACTATTTCTTCGCAGGATTGCTTGGCCTGTTTGCCGCCTCTGCCTGGTTGTTCGTCCTCATTAAGTTAATCACTCAGGGGTTTGGACGGTTGGTGCAAACCAATGCGAGCTCCGCCGAGAAGAGCCTGATGCTTGGTGCGACGACGATCCTTCTCTACAACGTAGCAATCACGCAATTGTCCGCGCAGGGTCTGTTCGATCTCAACGACTGGATCGGAATGGGGATCGGACTGCTGCTGTTCATCAAGGCCAGCCAACTTGTGTACTACGGAGACAGGCCCAATCCAGTCGAGTTCGCCATGCCTGCGAAGCGTAAGCGGCGATTGTCCCGGTACCTCGCCCCGTAATCGGTGCAATCAAGGTCGGCCCTTGCACATCTGGCCCCCAAAGCGGTTCCCAAGAAAAACATTCAGCAAGAATACACAGGCGATCGGCTTCTTGGTCCGGCACGTAAGATATCTTGGCCGTCTCAATCATGCAGCTGGCAAGAAGAAAGGCGACATCCGGAGATATGGAGATGGACCGCAGAAAATTGCTTTTTGCAGGCGCCGCTATCTGCGCCATGTCCGTCGTCATGCCTTCTAATCTGGTGACTGCCACAGGGTTCAAGAGTGAAGGCGATCTCACCGACGTACTTGCGAAGAGTGTTCCTGGAGAGACCGTTCGTGTCGAAAGCGGTATCTGGAATGTTTCCCGCTCGATAAAGGTTGCCGCCAAGACGCTGTTTGACGGTGGCATGCTGCTGCCTGCACCCGGCTGTGTCATCACTTTCGAGCAAGACATCGAATCTCCTGTCGACCGGCAATTGTTCGATTTGCGCAACGTCGCTTGGGTTAAGGGTATCCGGCGTAGTTCGGCCCTAAAACGCAGCAGTCATCAATGGCGCACAGTTGGTGGCGTGCGTTTACCCAATCTCGCAAAGGCGAGCTGGTTCGGCGCAGTCGAGCACCCGCATTTCGATAACACGCTTGTATTACAGGCCATGCTCGACAGCGAAGCCCGTGTTGCCGTGCTAGACGGATTTTACGAACACACTGCGAACTGGCTTGCAAAGGACCAGACCTTACGCGGAGAAGTTGCATCGGAAGGCGATCGACGGGTCGGCCTAAAAACGCTCGTCCATGAGCAATCGTTCGCCAGCCTGCTCGACAATCGCAATCCACGATCTCCGGCGGACGAAGCGTTCCGCGGTTTGTCTACGAGGTCCGATGCAGGCGATGTCGTGTTCGCGGATTTCGAATATGATGGGTCGGCCAGTGAGCACTTCGATCACACGGACGGCTATAGGTCCTACCTATCCGATACCGACGAAAAGCCTGCAGGCAAAAAGGTGTTCCGCCGCCATTTGCTCAGGCAAGGCGGGATCAACGTTGGAAGCTACGACGATGAAAAAGGGTATCGCCCCCCTCGCAGCACTTTGATTGATCGCGTCCACATCCATGACACGGTGCGCAGCTGCATCATCGCCAATCGTGCACCTGAGGTGACGATACGCGATTGCGAGCTGGCGAACAGCGATACTGATCATTTGATTTATGCCGATCGCAATCCAGACATCCTGATCGAAGGCACGCGGTTTTCAGGCTATGCGCATGCCGGCATGGTCGTTCTGAGCTGCGGCACGATCCGCGATTGCAGTGTGACAGATCTTGCGCCCAATCCGACGACCGGTCTCGATACGCAGTGGGTTGTTTGGTTGCGGAACGACATGGACTATCCCTCGAACATCGAGAGACTGAGCGTTCGCGGCAATCTTGCGACGCTCAATAAGGCTGGAGACGTTAGCGAGATTGTACTCTTCACCGGTAGAAGATCCGCCTACCTTGGGGAAATCGAGATTACCCACACCGGTGGCGGCGACGCCAACATATCGCTCTTCGGGAATCGGAGAGCTTCGTCGAGAATAGCGATCGACACTCTGGATGCCTCTGCAATGCCCGAAAGCGCTACCCTGTGGAGCACAACGAAGCGCGTACGGGATCTGTCGATCGAAAACGTGAAGTGGGCCTTTGCCAATGATCAGGTCGAGACACCTGCACTACTGAATTTCGGCGCGCTCGAGAATGCCAGCTTCGACGATCTGCAACTCGTCAACGGTCGCCTGCGCACGCTGATTTCGGTATCACGCGGCGCTCGCGATGTAGGAATTGGCGATGTCGGCGGTCAGGAACGCGTCGGCAAGCTCATCAATAAAGGGGCTGGCCGTTCCTGAACGACCTAGCCGGGCATGATCGGTCTCAGCGGTTCTCGAGTGACGACAGCACCGTCTTGGCGTGTGATTCCCAAGTCAGATTTTCAATGGCGAATATCTTTGCAGCATCGCCGATGCGATCCTGCGTTGTGCCGTCGCCAAGCAAGCTTCCGAGGCGCTGTGCCAGCGCTTCTACATTGTGTCCGTCGACCAGGTAACCGGTCACTCCGTCAGAGATGAAGTCAAGCGGCCCTCCGTTTTTGCCGGCGACAGGCACGCAGCCGAATTGCATTGCGTCGGCAATGGTAATTCCAAATCCTTCGATGTCGGCACCATCCGCAGCAACGATCTGCGGATGGAGAAACACGGCCGCACGGCGGTATTCGCCCGGCAGATCAGTTTCTTCAGTGAAGCCGAGCATGACTACCCGATCGGACAGTTCGCATTCCGAAATGGTGCGCTCGATGCTCTCCGTTTCGGGCCCAGATCCGGCGATCCTGTAGGAAAATTCGACACCGCGATCGCGCAGCATCGCCAATGCGTGAATACCGGCCACGATATTCTTTCGTTCGACCAGGCGACAGACGGTGAATAGCGCGTTCCGGTTGCGTTGGTGCTGTACTGCGTCTTCACCGAATTCGGTAATTCCGTTCCAAGCGACGACCGTACTGCTTGAGAGACCGGGAAACTCGCGGTTGAAAATCTGTCGTATTGCGTCGCTGACGAATACGATGCTGTCCGCCGACGAGAGCGTCTTTCGGGTGACGGCCTTCAATGTCCGGGAGATCGTGAAAACTTCCTTGCCGTGAAGGGTCACGGCCATGCGGACCTTGGGCCACACCAGCCGGGCGACGCTAGCCACGCGCCAACTGGTCGCGTGAATGATGTCAGGGCGATAACCCCCAAGCCTCAGCTTGATAAGGGCGAGGAACATTTCCAAAGCCACGCGCGCTTGCCCGCTCTGCCTTATCGATTGAAACCACGCAAAGCGGTCAGCTGGGTCGAAAGGCTCCTCGATATGTGAGGTAAGTACATGCACCTGATGTCCGTTATCGGCATAGGCTCGTGCCACTTCGAAGGAGTATGTCTCGATACCGCCGATATCGGGCGGAAAACCCTTCGCAAGAAGGAGCAATCTCAGAGGCTTCTCGCGCGTCATATAGACCTGCTCAACATATCGCGAGCTGGCATACCCGCTCAGGACTGCCTGATCGCCACGCGGCGCACCAACGCGCCCGGCCAGGCAAACAGCCAGGCCGACGTCCGGTAGTACCAAGGCGCTTTTCTGCGTCCCTTGGTGCGCGGATTGAAAGCCATCTTGCCTTCATGCTTGAATTCGTTTCCTCCGATAAGGTGATCAATAACAAACGCTTCGCCAGCTTCGATCCGCTGAGTCACTGCATCCATGCTTATGCCAAGGAATCGTCCGATCCGTTCAAGTTCGACGGTCGGGTTAGCCGAGAGCTTGTCGTGGGAGACATGAAGAACGCGGTCGGGATAGGTCCGCGCAATCACAGCCGCAGCAAAGATGCCGACCGACCATCCAGCTGCAAGCAACATCATGAACGGGAAGGTCATCAGCCCAGGACGATACAGGCGCTTCAGAAATTTTATGGGGCTGCCTGTACCCAGACGATAATAATGAGATGTGATCGTGATGTCGGGATCGCGATAGATGTGGATCACCTTCGCATTTGGATCCGATTTGAGCATCATCAGGCCGCGAGTGTATTCTTTATGGCTGTCGACGAAAGCTTCGACGCCAAAGACCTCGCCAACGGCAGCATTCAAGGCGCGGGTTGCCGAAGCATAGAAGGCCCAACGGTCGTCAGGCTGATCGGGATTGCTGGCCAAAGCCGACCGAAACTCGCGAATATCCGTAAGTTTGTACAAAACAGGAATGTCATCGTCCAGATCGCGCCCCGTGCGCGAGCGGTAAACCTCGAAGACCTTCGACCACTTCGGGCAGGCGCGAATGAGCTGGCCGCAGGAACATCTCTCCTCCGGACCGCGGGCAAGAGCATCGAGGATCTCGCCGCACCCTTCGATGTCGGGATGTCCGTGCAGGAGCACGGTCAGGATAGTCGAACCCGAATGCGCTCTTCCGATAATGTAAACAGGCATTACCCCATCAGCCATTTCGTGCTCCATCGGCCACCATGGGAGCCCAGTCCGAAATATCGAACGAAACCATGTCCTGCACCTTGTGGCAGTCTTCCGCATAATACCTGACAAGGCGAGCGTGCGTCGCGTCGCCTATCGGTTCGGGCTTGCTGGCATAACGATCGACCACTTTGGTCACATCGCGCCTGACCTTGCCTCGCAACGCGCTGGGCAAGAGCGGCTTAACGATAGACTTGACGATGCCGGGCTGGACGAATGCATTGCGCATGGCACCGAGCGTCCTGCTCATATGATGGACGGTAACGTTCTCTCTGCTGCCGGTGCCGACCTCGTGAGCCGGGAGGTCGAGAAATTCGCAAACGCGATTGAACACCATTTGGCTGTCGGACCGGAAGTCCTCAAATTTTAAGGTGAGGATCTGGTCCCGGCCGAACCGTTCGTAATATCTTTTAAGATGATGCGAATAGAGGCCAGTGTAGAGATAGCGCCAGCCATAGACGAATTTATCGCGCTGTCCGGCAAGTTCCTGTTCGATTGCCTCTTCGAACGTGTCCGCACATTCGTTGCCGCGCGATGCATTGTAGCCCCAAGCGGAATATGCCCGTGCAACCGGATCGCGCAGAACGATTATGATCCGGACTTCTGGACAGGTCTGGAAAATTCGCTCGGCTGCATATGGCGAAGGCAGATAGGGCGTCGACGCCTCTCCGCGCTGAGTCGCTGCGCCGGCCTCCGGAGAAGCAAACAGCTGAGCGTAAGCTTCGGCGGTGAACACGCCCATGTCCACGTTTTCGAGGTCCTGAAGCTTTCCGCCCGGACCGGGGCGTCTCAATGTTTGCCAGCGCTCTTCGTCAGGGAAACCGCGGATGAAATAGCCCGGCTCTTTCGGCGTGGACATGAAGACCTCGGGATGCTGGGACAACATCGCGTAGAGGCTGGTGGTCCCGGCCTTTTGGGCGCCGACAATGATGAATGTCGGTTTGTTCATGCCGAGATGCCCTTCGGACGGGCCACGAAAGCCAGGATTGACGGGTCGATCCGCAAATGCCTTCGCGCCCACAGCACCACAACGATATTCCAGATTGCCTTGAGTAGGAATAGGCCAACTGCCGCACCGAACCCGCCATAGAGATAGCTTAGCAGGACGAGGCTGATGAGCCCGACAGGATTGCTAATCAGGAGAATGCGCAGGAATTCCTTGTCATGTCCGGTCATGTTCATGAGTTGGCTGCTCGACCCGCACATCGAAGAAATAATAAATCCCGCCATGACGATAATAAGTGCGGTCGCCGACGTGGCAAATTCCGGATTGAGACTTGCAAGCATCGAGGGGCCGAAGATCAGAAGAAACAAGGCGCCGGCTAACGCCGCCAGTGTCGACCATAATGCCGTAAAGCTCGCGACATACTGCAGGCGCTCCGGATCATTGGCAGCGTTGGCACTGGCCAGCATAGGCGACGTGACCAAATTCAGGCCTTGCAACGGGAAAGCGATAAGCGCGGCGATCCGCACCGCCGCGAAGAACGCACCGGTTTCCGCTGCCGAAACGAACAGCCCGACTATGACGACACTCAAGGGCAACATGCCGGTGTTCATGGCCGAAACGGCCCACAAGCGCAGAGAACTTGGCCACCAGGCCGATTTTTCAGCTGCTAATGTCTTACTGTCATCAGGTAAGGACATCTGGTTTGCCGAGACTTCGCTAATCGCCTTGCGCCATCTCGGAAGCGTGAACAGAACCAGTTGAACGATGTTCATGGCAACCAGTGCAAGCGCCAACGCCCAGATGGCAGCATCGGCGGAAACCACAATCGAAACGCCGCCGCCCACTATGGCCATCGCTGCAACGGCAACAGGCCGCCAGATCACTTCCCTTGGCATAACCGAACCCAGCAGGCTCCCCAAACCTCTCAAGAGATTTGCCTGAAATTCGGCGATCAGCATCGCAATCGCGAGCAGGATGGTCGCAAAAAGAGAGAATTCGAAGTCGCTTACGACCGCCCCGAAACATACCACCGATACGGTTAGAAGAATGCCGAAGGCCGTGACTGTCAGGCTGTGACGAAGCACCGCTCGCATCAGATCGGCTCGTCCGCGCTCAACATAGGTTGCGAGGGAGCGAAGAATGAGGCGCTTTTGGCCAAGGTCGGTGACCAGGGCGGCGGTCGTAGCGAGACTGAATGCAAATCCATATCGCCCGAATTCATCGCTTACCATCCATTGCGACAGTACGAAGACAAGGCCGAAACCCAATCCTGCCGATACGAAGCGTATGATGATGGCGATGCTGCCCATGCGCATCAATTTGGAGGCGAGCGCTCCTCTCATCCGGTAGCCTCGACCGCGAAGAAACGATCGAGTTCCTCCTCATTGAAGCCGACCCACCGCGCGCCCTCTGCCCATTGCGGGGCGCCGGGCTGCAGCCCCTTGGAGGCCTGCTTGAGCCGGGAAGTCTCGAGCGACAGCCGACCTACTTGCGCAAGATCCTGGATCCGCGCGATCCAGACATCAGGCTTATAGCAAAGGTCTTCGAAAGATAGCGATAAGAAGCGCTCGCCGTAGTACTGCCTGCCATCGCGCTCGGCCAGCCGGTATGCAGCAAGCCAGATGGCGAGCAGGCGGTAGAAGGCCGGGACGCGTTCCGTCGGCTCCGGCATTTTAACGCCAACGTCGGCCGACAAAGCTGAAGTTGCCGCAAAATGAGGTCCGCGGGCCAGTTCCCCCATGCCCCAGCCATTGAAGCGCCCCCTGCGCGTCAGGGCGGTACGAGCGTTCCAGCGTTTGCGAACGCCGAGCGGATCCAAGCTGTCCGAAGGCTGCAAGTGGGAACTTGCAAAGGCGGTCGGATGGCGAAACAAGTGCACCATCACCGCATCGGGAATGACATTGTGCAACGCCGGGATCTTGCCCATGCAACGCGTAGTGTCGAAGACGACTGGGCCGGCCTCGAGCAAGTATCGCAGGTACCGCTCCTGCGCCTGTGATAACTGACGCGCAACCTCGTCCTTGCGGCTGATCGGAGCATAAAGCGAGCGGAAGCGTTCCGGATCGCGCTCGTACAATTCTATGTATTCGGCGCGCGTCCGCTTCTCATTGTCTTTTGGCAAGTCCTTCAGCAACTGGCTGAACGGCTCGTCGAAACATGTGAAGCGCGTATCCTGCCTGAAAAGGCTCCACAGGGCGGTCGTCCCGGACCGACGAAGTGCGAGAACCGCAATATGTCTTGGAGTGCCTGTCATGGTCTGCGATGCTTGCTGCGTAACCATTGCAGAGCGCGGTCGGCATTGACCATTCCCGCCTTGAGGAACCAGCCGACCATCAGTCGCGAGGATCTTGCGAGCGAGAGCCCCTCCTGCGATCGATACACGTTCCACTGAAACGGTATCACCTTGAATTTGTTGGACGAGACCGAACCGCTATGCAGGCGATAGCTGCACAAACTGCGATTCAGCAGCTGGGCTCGGCCCAAAACCTTTAGCAGCCGCAGGAAAAAGACGAAGTCTTGCCGCCTTCTAATAAGAGGGAAGTAAACAGGCGCGTGAAGCGCAGACGTATCGATCACAAGACTCGACGTCCGGATGAAACAATGGCGAAGCAATCCTTCGTAATCCACGCAGTGCGCCATAGGACCGCTTTTACCGATAAGCCTGTTCTTGGCGTCTATCAGGTCGTGCCGGGTATAGCACATTGTCGCGCCGCTGGAGCGCATGAATTCGAGCTGCTTTTCGATTTTTTCAGGATACCAAAGGTCATCGGAATCGAGCAGGGCGAGGAACCTTCCGGTAGCCGCGTCGATGCCGATATTTCTCGCGTTTCCGGCACCGCCATTCGTGTCGAGCCGGATAATTTCCAGTCGTGGGTCATCAATCGCGGAGACAATGTCGAGAGTGTCGTCACCTGAGGCGTCATCGACCGCGACGATCTGAAGGTTCTGATATGTCTGATTGAGTACCGATTGTACGGTTTTAGCGATATGCGCACTGGAATTATGCATCGGAATAACCACGGATACCAGTGGCTGATCCAGATCGCCGGTCCTTGTACTCATAGTCATGCCCGCCTGCATTTGAGGCCCTGTTCTCAAGTCTTGACGAGGGTGTCGGTTTGCTTTCCGAAGCACAAATCAATCTTGCGAGATCGATCGGCATAGATTGACGCGATGTCTAGCGCAGGCTCGCTCAAGTTCAAGCCACTTATTGGCGGCCTTGCCGCGGCTGGGCGAAGCTTGCCCTGACCCGCTCCTCTGCTAAAGCGCGGCCAAATCCCTCGAACGCACAGGATAGCAATGGCCAAGATCAAGGTAGCCAACCCGGTCGTCGAACTCGACGGCGACGAAATGACGAAAATCATCTGGAAGTGGATCCGCGAGCGGTTGATCCTTCCCTATCTCGACGTCGACCTGAAATATTACGACCTCTCGATCGAGAAGCGCGACGAGACCGACGACCAGATCACGATCGATGCCGCCAATGCGATCAAGGAGCATGGCGTCGGCGTCAAATGCGCCACGATCACGCCGGACGAAGCCCGCGTCGAAGAGTTTAACCTCAAGCAGATGTGGCGCTCGCCCAACGGCACGATCCGCAACATCCTCGGCGGTGTGGTCTTCCGCGAGCCTATCGTCATCGACAACGTACCGCGCCTCGTGCCGGGCTGGACCGATCCCATCGTGGTCGGCCGTCACGCCTTCGGCGACCAGTATCGCGCAACCGACACACTGATCCCGGGCGCCGGCAAGCTGCGCCTCGTTTTCGAGGGCGCCGACGGCAAGAACATCGATCTCGACGTGTTCGAATTTGAAAGCCCCGGCGTCGCCATGGCGATGTACAACCTCGACGATAGCATCCGCGACTTCGCACGCGCCAGCTTCGCTTACGGTCTCGACCGCAAATGGCCGGTGTATCTGTCGACCAAGAACACCATCCTCAAGAAGTACGATGGCCGCTTCAAGGACCTGTTCGAGGAGGTGTTCGAAGCCGAGTACAAGGCCGAGTTCGACAAGCACGGCCTCACCTACGAACACCGCCTGATCGACGACATGGTCGCCGCCGCACTGAAGTGGAACGGCAAGTTCGTCTGGGCCTGCAAGAACTACGACGGCGACGTGCAATCGGACATCGTGGCGCAGGGCTTCGGCTCGCTCGGCCTGATGACGTCCGTGTTGATGACGCCCGACGGCAAGACGGTCGAAGCGGAGGCCGCGCACGGCACCGTCACCCGCCACTATCGCCAGCATCAGCAGGGCAAGGCGACCTCGACCAACCCGATCGCCAGCATCTTCGCCTGGACGCGCGGCCTTATGTACCGTGGCAAGTTCGACAATACGCCGGACGTGGTCAAGTTCGCCGAAACGCTCGAGCGCGTCTGCATCCAGACCGTCGAAAGCGGCAAGATGACCAAGGATCTCGCGCTGCTTATCGGCCCGGACCAGAGCTGGATGACGACCGAGCAGTTCTTCGAGGCCATCGTCGAAGGTCTTGAGGTCGAAATGGCCAAGGAAGGCTGAGCACGGTTTCTTACATCCTGCCGTGCGGTTAAACGCATAGACCGGAGCTGGCCAATGCCGGCTCCGGTTTTTTCTTGCCTGATGAGCAGCAATGACGAGGTAACATGGCAAAGCAGCCAACGAAAAAGCGCGCCACCAAGCGCAAGGGCAGCGAAAAATTCGGGCAGAAACGGCTCGATGTCCGCAATGCCATGATCAAGGACATCCCCGGCATCGCGCGTCTGGTGCGGCGGGTCTACGAGGACATGCCTGCCTATACTCACGGCGAAATCCGCGGGCAGATCAACAATTTCCGCGATGGCTGCTTCGTCGCCCTGCTCGACGACGAAGTGGTCGGCTATTGCGCGACAATGCAGCTCGCCGAAGCGCTGGCGTTCCAGGACCACGACTGGGACGAGATTACCGGCAACGGTTATGGCAGCCGCCACGATCCGACCGGCGACTGGCTCTATGGCTACGAAATGTGTGTCGATCCCAAGGTGCGCGGCGTGCGCATCGGGCGGCGTCTTTACGAGGAACGGCGCGCTCTGGCCGAAGACCGCGACTTGACCGGCATCGTCTTTGCCGGACGCATGCCGAACTATCGCCGCTTCCGCCGCCGGGTCGAAGGGCCGCAGGACTATCTCGACAAGGTGGTCGAGGGGAAGCTGCACGACCCCGTCCTGCGCTTCCAGCTGGCCAACGGGTTCGAGCCGACGCGCGTCATCGAAGGCTATCTGCCCGAAGACAAGGCGAGCATGGCAAATGCCGTGATGATGGTCTGGCGCAACCCCTATGTCGAGCGCGACCAGCCAGTGAAAAAGCGTTTGCCGCGCGGGGTCGAGGCGGTCCGCGTGGCGACCTGCCAACTCCAGGCGCGCGCTGTTGCGGACTACGAAGAGTTCATGCGCCATGTGCGGTATTTCGTCGATGTTGCAAGCGATTACGAAGCGGACTTCATCGTCTTTCCCGAACTGTTCACGCTTATGCTGCTCAGCTTCGAGCCGGAAGAGCTGTCACCCGTCGAAGCGATCGAGCGCCTTGTCCGAATACACCCCTCGCCTGCGCGACGACATTGCCGAGATGGCCATGCGCTACAACATCAACATCATCGCGGGCAGCCATCCGACCCGCATGGACGACGGCGACATCCACAATATCGCCTATGTCTGCCTGCGCGACGGGTCCGTCCATGCGCAGGAGAAGATCCATCCCACGCCGAACGAGCGGTACTGGTGGAACATCAAGGGCGGCGACACGGTCGAGGTCATCCAGACCGACTGCGGTCCGATCGGCGTGCAGATTTGCTACGACAGCGAATTTCCCGAACTCTCGCGCCGTCTGGCCGACGAGGGCGCGCGCATCATTTTCGTGCCTTTCTGCACGGACAGCCGGCAAGGGTATCTCCGCGTCCGGTATTGCTGCCAGGCCCGCGCCATCGAGAACCAGTGCTTCGTCGTCCTGTCCGGCAATGTCGGCAATTTGCCCAATGTCGGCAATATGGACATCCAATACGCACAAAGCTGCATCCTGACGCCGTGCGACTTCCCTTTTGCGCGCGATGGCATCGCGGCGGAAGCGACCGAAAATGTCGAGACGCTGACCATCAGCGACATCAATCTTGCGGACCTGCAATGGGCGCGCGCAGAAGGCACGGTACGCAATCTCGCCGATCGCCGGTTCGATCTCTATCGCATCGAATGGGACGAAGATGGGAAGCATCCCGGCAAACCGCGTCCGCGCCGCGAACCGCTCGGCCCGCGCGCATCCCGGCGGCGGATGAGGCGCACGTGCTTCGTGACACCGTAATGCGTCCCGCGTAAGGCTGCCGACATGGCCGCCGGTGAAATCGCCTCCCCCGCTTTGTCCGACGCGCTCGTCATTCTGGGCGCGGCGGGGCTTGTCATTCCGGTGTTTACGCGCTTCCGCATTACGCCGGTTATCGGGTTCATTCTTATCGGCATCCTTGTCGGCCCCTATGGCCTCGGTCAGCTGGTCTTCGAGCGACCGTGGCTGGAACACATAACGATATCCGATCCCGAGGCACTCGACATCTTCGCCGAGTTCGGGATTATCCTCCTGTTGTTCGCCATCGGGCTCGAATTGTCGTTCAGGCGGCTGTGGCAGCTGCGCACCCTTGTGTTCGGGCTCGGCGCGGCGGAGCTGCTGATCGGCGGGCTGTGCATAGCTGTAGTGCTGTCGATGATGGGGCAGTACTGGATCGGTGCGCTGGCGCTCGGCTTTGCGCTGGCTTTCTCCAGCACCGCAATTGTCCTGCCGATTTCCGGTACCACCAGTCCGGTGGGACGTGCTGCGCTGTCGATGCTGCTGTTCGAGGACATCATGATTGTCCCGATCGTGTTCATCCTTGGCGCGATGGCCCCCAACGCCGCGTCGGACGGCTGGGAAGGCTTGCTGACGACGCTTTGGCAGGGCGCGCTGGTCGTTGCGGTCATGATGGTGGCGGGACGCATCGCCCTGCCCCGTCTGTTCGCTCAGGCGGCGCGCACCAAGTCGCCGGAACTGTTCCTGGCTGCTGCGCTGCTGGTAGTGATCGGCGCAAGCCTCGCCACCGCTGCCGTCGGCTTGTCGCCTATCGTCGGTGCGCTGATTGCCGGCCTCCTGATCGCCGAGACCGAATACCATAGCGAGGTCGAAAGCATCATGGAACCGTTCAAGGGCCTCGCGCTCGGCGTCTTCCTGATCACCGTCGGCATGAGCATCGACCTTGCCACCATCGCCGAGAACATCGGCATGATCGCGCTGGCCGTCGTCGCAGTGCTTGTATTCAAGGCAGTCCTGACCGGCGTATTGCTGAGGCTGATGGGCGCGCGGCGCAGCACGGCGGCGGAAACCGGCATCCTGATGGCGAGTCCGTCCGAGACAACGCTCATCGTGCTCGCCGCCGCCAGTTCTGCGCTACTGATCCAGCCGGGCACGGCACAATTCTGGCAGATCGTCACGGCCATCGGCCTCACGGTCACCCCTCTGCTCGCGCGCCTCGGCCGTGTGGTGGCGCGCCGCGTGGAGCCGGTGCCGGAATTGCCCGAGGAGGACGAAGGCGAACGCAAGGTTATCATCATCGGCGCAGGCCGCGTCGGTCGGCTGATTGCCGACATGCTCAAGCAGCATGACCAGCCCTATGTCGCGCTGGACAGCGATGCCGATCTTATCGCCAGCGCAAAGCGGCGCGGCTACCGCGCGACGTTTGGGGATGCGGCGCGCGGGGACGCGCTCCAGCGGCTCGGTATCGAGGATGCGACCGCGGTCGTCCTGACGATGGACGAACCGGTACTGGCACAGCGCCTCGTGACCAAGCTGCGCAAGGAGCACCCCGATCTCCTGATCGTCGCCCGCGCCCGCGACGTAAACCGCGCCGCCGAACTTTACCGCGCCGGGGCCAGCCATGCCGTGCCCGAAACGCTCGAGGCGACCTTGCAGCTGAGCGAGGCCGTGCTCGTCGACATCGGCGTTGCCATGGGTCCGGTCATTGCCTCGATACACGAGAAGCGCGACGAATTCCGCGCTAAGATCGAGGAGGACGGCGCGTTGCAATACACGCCAAAGTTGCGTTCCAGCACGGTGGACGGTTGAACTCTCCGGTCGCTCGCGCGTTGGTTGGGCAAAGGAGATCGAAATGAGCGACCAAGACCCGACCAAGCCGACCCCGAACGACGAGAAGTTCAAGCCGCAGAACGTGGCCGACGTCCAGATGGACCAGGCCCCGACCGATCAGCGCGGCGCGCCCGGCGACAGCGCAGGCTATGACATCGAGCACGGGTCCGACGGCATCACCAAGCCGACGCCCAACGGCTGATATCTCCTGAAGAGAGGAGAGGCGCCCGACCGGTTAACGCCGGCCGGGCGTTTACTTTGCGAGCATGTCCTTGACCGTCGCGATCGCGGTCTGCGCCGCATCGCCATTCGGTCCGCCGCCCTGAGCCATATCGGGCCGGCCACCGCCGCCCTTACCACCCAGAACCTCGACACCGGCACGTACCAGATCGACTGCGCTGAACCGGTCGGTCAAATCGTCGGTCACGGCGGCTGCGAACGCGGCCTTGCCCTCGTTCACTGCACAAATGGCGGCCACGCCCGAGCCCATACGCGCCTTTGCCTCGTCGAGCAGCGGGCGCAATTCTTTCGGGTTCAGGCCTTCGATGACCTGGCCCGAGAAGGTCACGCCGTTAATCGTTTCGTCTGCGCTCTCGGCACTGGAAGGACCGCCACCGCAGAGGGCCAGAGCGCGTTTGGTTTCGGCCAGTTCCTTCTCCAGCCGCTTGCGTTCGTCCACCAGCGCTGCAACGCGCGTCGCGGCATCTTCCGGCGACGTCTTCAGCGCACCGGCGATGGCACGCACGGCCTCGTCACGCGCGAGCAGCCATTGCCGCGCCGCCTCGCCTGTCATTGCTTCGATCCGGCGCACGCCCGAGCTGACCGCGCCTTCGGACACGATCTTGAACAAGCCGATGTCGCCCGTGGCAGAAACATGGGTGCCGCCGCACAGCTCGACCGAGTAGTTTCGTTCGCCCTCGCCCATCCGGCCCATCGATAGGACGCGGACTTCGTCGCCGTACTTCTCGCCGAACAGCGCCAGCGCGCCTGCCTCAACGGCATCGTCAGGCGTCATCAGCCGCGTGCCGACAGCCTCGTTGGCGCGGATTTCGGCGTTCACTTCGGCTTCGACTCGCAGCGATGTCGTCTTGCGAAAGAGGCTTCGGGTGCGAGAAGTCGAAGCGGAAGCGGTCTTCCGAGACGAGCGAGCCCTTCTGCGTCACGTGATCGCCTAACCTTCCCCGCAGGGCCGCATGCGCAAGGTGCGTCGCCGAATGGTTGGCGCGAATGCGGTCGCGGCGCTCGGCATCGACTTCGAGATGGACGGCATCGCCGACACGGACACTGCCCTTGGCGACCTTGCCGACATGCGTGTGCAGACGCCCAAGCGGCTTGTTAGTAGTCTCGACCGCAAGCTCGAACCCCTCGGGCGTCCAGATACGTCCGGCGTCGCCGGTCTGCCCACCGCTCTCGCCGTAGAACGGCGTCTGGTTGGTAAGAAGTGTGACTGTGTCGCCCTCTGAAGCACTATCGACCTCGGCGCCGTCGCGCACGATAGCGATGACTTCGGCCTCACCGGTATCGGCGGTGTAGCCGGTGAATTCGGTCGAGCCGTGACGGTCGGCGATGTCGAACCACACGTCCTCGCTCGCCGCTTCGCCCGAGCCTTTCCACGCCGCGCGTGCGGCAGCCTTCTGCTCGGCCATCGCCGTTTCGAAGCCGGCCTTGTCCACGCTGAGACCGCGGCTGCGCAGCGCGTCTTCGGTCAAATCGTAGGGGAAGCCGTAGGTGTCGTAGAGCTTGAACGCCGTCGCGCCGTCCAGCGTGCCGCCTTCGGCCATGTCGCCGGTCGCCTCGTCGAGCAGGCGCAATCCCTTGTCGAGCGTGCGGCGGAACTGCGTTTCTTCGCGCTCCAGCACTTCCTGGATCAGCGCCTGTCCGCGCACCAGTTCGGGAAACGCCGCGCCCATTTCACTGACCAGTTCGGGCACGAGGCGATGCATCAGCGGCTCGCTCGCGCCCAGCAGATGCGCGTGCCGCATGGCGCGGCGCATGATGCGGCGCAGCACGTATCCGCGCCCCTCGTTGCTCGGCAGGACGCCGTCGGAGAGCAGGAAGCTGGTGGACCGCAGATGGTCGGCAATCACGCGGTGGCTGGCCCGCGCCTCGCCTTGCGCGGCAACGCCCGTCATCGAAACGCTCGCGCCGATCAGCGCCTTGAAGATGTCGGTGTCGTAATTGTCATGCACGCCCTGCATGACGGCGGCGATGCGTTCCAGCCCCATGCCGGTGTCGATGCTGGGGCGCGGCAGGTCGCCGACAATCTCGTCCGCTTCCTGCGTGTGCTGCATGAAGACGAGGTTCCAGATCTCGACGAAACGATCGCCATCCTCGTCGGGAGAGCCGGGAGGGCCGCCGGGGATATCCGCGCCGTGGTCGTAGAAAATTTCGGAGCATGGCCCGCACGGCCCATCCGCGCCCATGGCCCAGAAATTGTCCTTGGTCGGGATGCGGATGATCTTGTCGTCGGCAAAGCCGGTGCGTGCCTTCCACAGGTCGAAGGCTTCGTCGTCGGTGTGATAGACGGTGACCAGCAGGCGCTCGGGGTCGAGGCCCCATTCTTTGGTCAGGAGCGTCCAGGCGTGGTCGATCGCCTGTTCCTTGAAATAGTCGCCGAAGCTGAAGTTGCCGAGCATCTCGAAGAAGGTGTGATGCCGCGCGGTATAGCCGACGTTGTCGAGGTCGTTGTGCTTGCCGCCGGCGCGCACGCATTTCTGCGAGCTTGTGGCGCGCGGTGCGGGCGGCGTTTCCAGCCCGGTGAAGGCGTTCTTGAACGGCACCATGCCCGCATTGACGAACATCAGCGTGGGATCGCTGAACGGCACGAGCGGCGCGCTGGCGATTTCGGCGTGGTCGCTGCCAGCGAAATAATCGAGAAACGAGCGGCGGATATCGTTGGTCGACGTCATGCGGGCGCAGTTAGGCAATCGGCGCAGGCGCGACAAGCGGGAATGACGCCCAGCGCCTTGCGCAAACCGAAACGGCCCGCCTGCACCGTGAAGTGCAAGCGGGCCGCGATTGTGATCGCGTCGGCTTACTGCTGGGCGAACTTCTCGCCAGCATAGTCGACGACCTTTTCGACAGCTTTGTCGATGCCGGTCTTGTTCGAACCGCCACCGATGCCGCCGCTGACCGAACCTTCGCCGCGAACGGTCGAAAGAACGGTGCCGCTCTGATCGACGAATTCGACTTCGAGAACGATCTTCGACCCGCCAGCGAGACCGCCGGTCAGGTAGCGACCGGCACGGCTGCCTTCGTTGAAGGTGACATAGCGCCAGCGCACGTCCACGCCTTCGCCGCGGGTGAACAGCGGCGTGTCGCCACCGAACAGCGCTTCTTCGAGTTTGCGCGCGGTGTAGCTGCTGTTGTCTTCATCGACATCGACGGTCGAATCGGCCTGAACGATCTGGGCCATGGCGAAGCGCTGGTCGCCGGCATACGGCTGCTCGACCATGAGCGAGCTGTTGGCGCAGGCGCCGAGCGTGAGTGCTGCGCCGGCCAGAGCCAGCGCTTTGAAAGAACCAATCATGTTACCCCCCTTGGGCTTTGATACGATCCCGCTATGTCGCGGTGATTGCGACTTCTGCCACGAGCGATACGAAAGGCAAGCGACAAGGGCACGCAGTCAGGGATTGTAAGGTGCTCGGGGCGAAGTGTGGACTGGGCGCAACATTTTCGCCGCGCCCCATGCAAGCGTCACCAGATGAAGTAGTCTCCGCCTCGCTCGCGAGCGCGTTGCCATGCCGGGCGGGCGTGGATGGCCTCGACGAAGCGATGCAGATTTGACCCTTCTGGCGCGAGTCCCTGCATGATGGAAATTTCGGCGGGGAAGCTCATCATGACGTCCGCTGCGCTCCAGTCGTTGCCAACGAAATGCAGCTTATCGGTAAGCGCGCGCTCGGAGTAGGTAACATGTGCCGTCAGCTGTTCGGTGATGCGCGGCATGATGGGCGCGGCGGCATCGCCGAGCCGGCCAGCATAAAGTTTAAGCATGACCGGCACGAAGAAAGAGCTTTCGGCGAACTGCATCCATTCGAGGTGGTCGACCCAATCGTCGCTGTCGCGTGCAGGGAGCCAGCTTGCGCCGCCGTGCCGCTCGCACAGATATTCGACGATTGCGCCGCTTTCGCTAATAACACGGCCGTTATCCTCGATGACCGGCGACTTGCCGAGCGGGTGGACCTGATCAAGGCTGTCGGGCGCCAGATTCGTCTCGGCGTCGCGCTGATAGCTCTCGATCTCGTAATTCGCACCCAATTCCTCGAGCAGCCACAAAATGCGCTGCGAGCGACTGTTGTTGAGATGATGGACAGTGATGGTCATGCGCGGCTCCTCGGCTGGTGCCGGTGCCCTAAGCCTCATGGCGCATCATGGCCAGCCCTGCCCCTAAGCGGCCACCGGCGGACATGCGGTGCCGAAATGCGAAGAGCCGGCGCCTTGGCCCGTGAGGGGCTACAGCGCCGGCTCTTGCAGGTGTCCGGGAGCACCGAGGGGACAGTATCGGCATAAGCCTGCGCCTCGTTGGGCCGCAGACGCTCCCGCTTGAAGCGATGGGATCAGTCTTCCGCGTCCGGACCTGTCATCATCACTTCGGCAACTTCATCCTCCTTGCCGCGAATGGCCGCTTCGAGCTTATTTGCCATCTCGGGGTTTTCCTTGAGGAACGTCTTCGCGTTCTCGCGGCCCTGGCCGATGCGCACGCTGTCGTAGCTGAACCAGCTGCCCGACTTCTCGACCACGCCGGCCTTCACGCCGAGGTCCAAAATTTCGCCAATCTTGGAGATGCCTTCGCCATACATGATGTCGAATTCCACCTGCTTGAACGGCGGGGCAACCTTGTTCTTCACGACCTTGACGCGGGTCGAATTGCCGATGACCTCGTCACGGTCCTTGATCTGGCCGGTACGACGAATGTCGAGACGGACAGAGGCGTAGAACTTGAGCGCGTTACCGCCGGTCGTGGTTTCCGGATTACCGTACATCACGCCGATCTTCATGCGCAGCTGGTTGATGAAGATCACCATGCACTTGGAGCGGTTGATCGAACCGGTCAGCTTGCGCAGCGACTGCGACATGAGACGCGCCTGCAGGCCGACGTGGCTATCACCCATCTCGCCTTCGATTTCGGCGCGCGGCACCAGCGCGGCGACCGAGTCGACCACGAGGATGTCGATCGCATTCGAGCGCACCAGCGTATCGGTAATCTCGAGCGCCTGCTCACCCGTGTCGGGCTGCGACACGATCAGCTCGTCGACATCGACGCCCAGCTTCTTGGCGTAGACCGGATCGAGCGCGTGTTCCGCATCGACGAAAGCCGCCGTACCGCCGGCCTTCTGCGCTTCGGCAATGGCGTGCAGCGCGAGCGTGGTCTTGCCCGAGCTTTCCGGGCCGTAGATTTCGATGACGCGACCCTTGGGCAGGCCGCCGATGCCGAGCGCGATGTCCAGACCGAGCGAGCCGGTGGAGATTGCCTCCACATTCATGGCTTCCTTCTGACCCAGCTTCATCGCCGAGCCCTTGCCGAATGCGCGATCGATCTGCGAGAGCGCGGCGTCGAGCGCCTTCTGACGGTCTGCGTCCACTTTCTTATCCCCTACAAGCTTAAGATTGGCCGCCATGACACATTCCCTTCCTACAATTCCAGAGCATATTCCAACTCATCAACTGCGAAGGTATGTACTGTCTTTGTTCCACAAGAACAAGACTGGAACGGAAATAATTTTTGGAGTGGCGGCGGCGTTTACCTAATCGAGGTAGGACTCGGTCGGGCGAGCACGGAATGTCTTGTCGTAGGTGCTGTTGGCCGGGACTTCGACTTCGACGATCAAGCGGCCATTCTTGACGTAGACCTTGCGCCGCGGGAAGCGCACTTCCCATTCCTCCGGCCTGCCGAAGTCGAAGCGAATGCGGATTGGTGCATCGTTGGCATTGGTCACGATGGCGCGCATCTTGGTCCATAGCCGGCCCCGCTCTTCCGGGTCGTCCTGCCCCATATGCGCGCATTGGGCGTAGACTTGCGTACTGGTACCGATATCAAGCTCGATGTCCTGACCGTAGGCGAAGTCCCGCAGCGAAACATCGGACACCAGCTGCGGACCGGCGGACGTGTTCTCGTACATGGTTAGGTTGCCCAGCGGGAGGGACGCACCGAGCCCGAACTCCTCCGTGTTCTCCGTCACCAGTTTGATCCCGGTCTCATTCATATCCTCGAGATCGGCGATATCGGTATACCGGTCAAAGAAATCGCACCTCGCCTCGTAAAGCCAGCGCGAACGCACCGCCTCTTTGCTGAGAAAGGCGACCTGCTTCATGCCTTTGGCGGACACGGTCACCGAGCGCGGAACGCGATAAAGCTTGAGGTCGCCGAGATTTTCTTCGGTTGCCATCGCTTCTTGGGAAATGACGGACAGGGCACTGAGCGATTGGTTGGATTCGCGCCTTAATCTGGTCCCGGTCACAATGATCTGTTCGCCGTCCATCATTGCTGGCGATGGAGGCGGCGGCGGAGGCGGGACGCCGTAAACTGGCACTGGCGATCCAGTCGCCGAAGACCCCAATGGATAGCAGGTCAGACGAAGCGGGAGTGCTTCGGGCGCATCCGCGAGGTCTTCCAGATCGCTCTCCACCTGCAACTTTCCGGCCACGACCAGCATTTCCGCATCGGGGAAGGATTGGCCATTGTCGTTCAGAACGGTGAGCCAGCTCATCAGCTGCATGTCGAAGGTGCCGTCGCGGTTGCCATCACCCAAATAGGCGACGTAGTTCGCTTCCCAGTCGAAGCCCCACGATAGATAGGTCAGCGTGACTTCGTAGGTACCGCCTGTCTCGCTGTAGGTGTCGATGTTGAAGATCGGGTCGGCAGACAGCTCGCGTGGGACGTCGTCGAAGGTCAGCTTCTCGGGCAGGCCAGAGCAGCGAACCGCCTCGAACCCGTCGCGCGTCTGCAGGACCAGCCCGCCATCGGCGCGGGTGCGCACGATCGCTTCCTCGCTCGCCGCTACGCCCGTCGCCGGGTTGGTGCGGGTAATCGTCACGCGATTGCCGAGCGAGCGGTCGACCAGCGCCGCGGGCGAGAGCAGATCGGCATTGCGGTTCTTCTCGATTGTCCCGCCGGGCAGGCCGGTGACGATGGCGCTGACAGCCACCATGCCTTCGGCCACTCCCTCGAACAGAATGGTCGAGCGGCCGGGCGGGAGCGTGACCGTGCGAGTTTCGCTGATCATCGCGAAGCCTTTTGGCCAGTTGCGCTCCAGCCGTCCGCCCTCTTCGCGTTCGGGATCGCGATAGACCGTCACCGCGTGGTGGGTCGGCTCGGACGCGAAGATGCGCGCGCGCTCGGCCACCTGCGCGGAGACGACAGCAGGCTGCGCCACCGCAATGGCAGCCAGCATGGCAAGGGCCAGTCGCATGGCGGCCCTCCCTAGTAGCGGGTCTCGAAGGTCACGCGCACGACGCGTTCGCCATTGGCCGGCACGCGCACGGTCCATTTGCGAGTGCCGAATGCTCGTCTGCTCGCCCTTCACGTCTTCGGACACGATGCGATAGTCGCGCGCCCACCAGTAGGGGTGCAGCCCGCTCTGGAACAGCTCGACATCGACCGGCTCGGGCTTTGCATTGGTGAAGGTGTAGCGCATGGTCGTGCGATAATATTTGACTGCACGCTCGATCTCTTCTTCGCGCACCACTTCGCCGTCGACGATGACGCGCTGGCGATAGGACCGCTCCCACTCGGCGCGATTGATCTCGTCACGTGCTTCGACCTCAGCCTGCACGTACACGTCGAAGGCATCGCCGGTGACCAGGCTCAGCTCGCTGCCCATGGGCGTGTGGCCGATGCGCGACTCACCGACGAACTGCGGCGAGCCTTCGCGGTCGCGCTGGTAGAAACGGACGGTACCGGCGGGCAGCGCGTCGCCCAGCCCCTGCTCGCGCGAGGTGTTGAAGCGTATCGAGCTGGTCACGGCCACCGGATCTTCGTCGCGCACGAGCCAGTCCACGGTCCGGGCGTAGCGCCGGTTGGCGGCAACGCCCTGAACATCGAGGAAACTGACCTGCTTGGTCTGCTGGTTTGCGACCGTCGTCTCGCCCGAGATCGGATAGAGATAGAAATCGCCCAGCTGCTCGCGATTGGCGGTCTGCGTCCCGGGGCGAACCAGTCCGTCTTGCGCGTGGTTGCGGTTGTAGCTGCGGCGATTGCGATTGCCGCCGGTGGCCGGATTACCGGCGACGAGCAGCAGGTCGGCATCGTGGAACGTCGTGCCGGTCTGGTTTGTCAGCGTCACCCAGCCCTGCATGTCGAGCAGATACCGGCGGTCATCGAACAGAGCGACATAGTCCGCGCTCCAGCCGAGCCCATCGGTCAGATAGCGCAGCGATGCAGGCCGCGCGCCCGAGCGGCTGGAATCGACCATAACGGAAAGGGTAGGACGCGCGCGCAGGTTCGGCGGCACGCGGTCGAAGACGGCGCGCACCGGCAAGCGATCGTCGCGAAGGATTTCGATCCGGTCGCCGATCTTCACGACGACGCCTCCGGCCGTGGATAGGACAGTCGCGCGTTCCCGCGTTTCGACGCCGGTCGCAGGGTTCGTGCGCACCAGCGTTATCGTCTGACCAATGGCCTTTTCCATCAGCTTGGTCGGTGTCAGCAGATCAAAATCGAAGTTCTGCTCGACGATCGAGACATTGTTTGCGGCAAAGCTCAGGGTTTCGGGCTTAATGCGCGCGGACACGTCCGGAAATTCGATGCGCGTGCGGCCGCTGGGTATGGAAAGCTGGCGAATGTCCTCCACCAGCGACTGCCCGCCATTGTAGATCGTGATCGAAACGTCGCCCTGGGCAGTGGCATCGGGATCGGCCAGTGCTTCGGCCGTGTCCTGCGCCACCAGAGGCACTGCCAGCGCAAGAGCTCCGGCGGATGAAGCAGCGGCAATAACGAAAGCGGATTTGTCACGGCAGCAGCTCCCCATCTGACTGACCTGTCATGCCTGCCCGCAAGATGCCATCAGGCGTCAACCTTTGCCTGCGCACGCAGCACTTCCGATACCTTTGCGCTGATTTGCTGAACGCTGAATGGCTTGGGTATAAAAAACATATTTTCGATGTCGATTTCGTTACGCAATTGTTCTTCGGCATAGCCGGACATGAAAAGGAGCGGCACGTCCGGTTTCACCCGCCGGATTGCGCGCGCCATGGCGGGTCCGTCCATCGCGGGCATGACCACATCGGACACGATCAGGTCGAACTCGACATCGCCATTGGCAACATGCGCCAGCCCCTCCTCGCCATCGCGTGCCGTCACGACCGAATAGCCGGCGCGGGTCAGGGCCCGCTCTGCCACGGCACGGACCATGTCCTCGTCTTCCACCAGCAGCAGCTTGCCACCGCCCGACCAGTCGCTGGCTTTGGCCTCGTCGGGCTCCTCGACGCGCTGGTTGGCGGGCATCTCTCCCTTGTGGACCGGCAAATACATGGTGAACCGCGCGCCCGCCGGCTCGCCGCTGGCATTGGTGACATTGTCGGCGAAGATGAAGCCATTCGACTGCTTCACGATCCCGTAGACGGTCGACAGGCCCAGCCCCGTGCCCTTGCCCTGCTCCTTCGTCGTGAAAAACGGCTCGAAGATCTTGTTGACGTCGCCTGCCGGGATGCCGCCGCCCGTGTCCTGCACGATGAGCACGGTGTAATCGTCGGGCGGCATGATATCGATGCCCATCTTGCGCACATCGCGCGCGGACACGCGGCGGGTGGCCAGCGTCAGGCGACCTTTCCAGTCCTGTTTCCCCTGCTTCTCCGCACTGCTCTGCATCGCATCGCGCGCATTCACGGCCAAGTTGATAATGACCTGTTCGAGCTGCTGCGGGTCGGCGCGCACAGGGCCAAGCTCGCGGTCGTGGCGTACGGAGAATTCGATCTTGTCGCCCATCAGCCGCTTCAAAAGCTGGCTGACCTCGCTCACCACGTCCGGCATTTGCAGCACGACGGGCCGCAAGGTCTGCTGGCGCGAGAAGGCGAGCAACTGGCGCGTCAACGAGGCAGCGCGGTTGGAGTTCGCCTTGATCTGCTGAATGTCGTCATAGTCGCTGTCGCCTGGCGTATGGCGCAGCAGCATGAGGTCGCAATAACCGATGATCGCGGTCAGCACATTGTTGAAGTCATGCGCGACGCCGCCTGCCAGCTGGCCCACTGCCTGCATCTTGGTGGCCTGCGCGACTTGGCGGCGCAGGCGCTTTTCTTCGGTGGAGTCGCTGATCGAGAGGAGCACTGCAGCCTCGCCCAGCCCGCGCACGCCTGCCAGGCCGATCGACACAGGCTCTTCCTTGTCGTTCGCCAGCCGCACCGCCATGTCGCCGCTCGATGTCGCGCCTTTGCCGAACCGGCGGACCGTGTCGGCCATCGCGGCCTTGTCTTCGCGCACGACGAGGTCGGACGGGAACTGCGGCAGACCCTGCTCTTCACGTTCGACAGCGCGCAGAAACGCCTTGTTGGCGTATTGGAAACGCCCATCCCTGTCGGTGAGGGCAAGGCCGAGCGGGAGTGCGGACAAGAGTGCCTCCAGCTGCGGGATTGCCGACTTGCTGCTGCCCTGTCCGCCGATGCCGACTGTGCTGTCGATCAGCATCATCAAGGCCGGCGCTTCTTCGGACTCCTTCCTTCCCGATAGCTCGAATGGGACGTGGACCAATGTCTGCGGCGATCCTTGCTGCCCTTCACGAGCGAAGAATATCCGATCGCGGTCGTCGGAACGAAGGAGCTGGACGAATTCCTCGCCGACCAGCGATGTGTCCTCCTCCCCGATGGCGCGCTTTGCAAGGCCGGGTGTCGCTGCCTGAACGATGCCGTCGGGCGCCACCAGTGCCATTTCGATGCCGGCCCGGGACATGACCTGGCCCAGCGCGCCGGTCAGGCGCTTGTCGATACCGTCATAGCTCCGTTCGCGAAGTATCTCGCCGAAACGCCAGACCAGATAATCTTCCGCGCGCCCTACACGCTCTATTGTCAGGGCGTAGGCAGCCTCGCCTGTTGCGCTGGTCAAGGCATCGCAGGTTGCATGCCCTTCGCGCCAGGCCTGCCGCGCCGCATGGGCAATCGATGCACTCGCTTCTGCCGTCAGCGGCAATTCGTGCGGGGGCAGGTCGGCGGCAAACCAGGCTTCGTAGGTTGAGTTGGTACACGTCAGGCGATTGGCGCGATCGGTTATGGCGACGCCCTTGCGCCTGTTTTCGATCGCAGCCGCCGTAACGCTCCAATCGAGTTGCGATAGCGTCTCGCCGTGCGGTTTGTTCGAGTAGCGCGCAAAGAGAAGCAGCGTCAGAACGACGACCACCAATGCCCCGCCATAGGCCACCGCGGCGAGCGATGTCCCGGCCGCCAGCCAGACCAGCCCGACCGACACGCCGAATGCCAACAGGATGCCCAAAATCAGCGGTACCGGCGGCAGCACCGCTGCATCGGTGTCGGTATCGAAGCTCACTTGGCCTTACCCTGCTCCTGCAGCCGCTCTTCCATACGGCGTGTCATGCGCACAAGCCGACGCTCACGGCGCCGCGCGACGACGAAGCGCCAGGTAAAGCTGGCCACGAGATAGCCCACGCCTGCCGTGACGATGGCAAGTACGAGGAAGCCGAATGCCGTCACTCCGCCCACTTCCAGCCAACGCGCCAGCGCACCGCCATCGCTGGCCAATTCGCCTGCACCTGCGCTCATGGCGGCGTCGATATTCAGGACGAAGCGCCCGACCTTATTGGCGAAATAGAGCCAGAAAGGCAGCGTCAAGGGATTGGTCACGAAGGTGACCAGCGCGGCAAGCGGCACGTTGGCGCGCGCGGGCAACGCCATGAAGGCTGCAAGGAAGATCTGACCCAGCGGCACGATGAACGCAGCGAACAGGCCAAGCGCCACACCGCGCGGGACACTGCGCCGGGTAAAGCGCCACAACTCGGGCGTCAGAAAGCGGTGTGCAATTGGCTTGAGAAAGCGGTTCTTCGCCATCTCTTCGCGCGTGGGCATATATTTGCGGATCAGGTCCGCCATGAAGGTCTTGGAGCGAAAACCGGTCATTGCCACGCATCTGCCATGCTGCGCGTCTTTGCACAGCGCAAGTGAACTGTCTGTGAGGAAACTGAAGAAAACGCCATCACAGCCGATGTGGTTAGCATGAAAGCGTTACGAAAGGGGGTAGCTCGTCAGGCGCTCAACCTTTTTCGCGCATGAGCCGCGCCTTGTCGCGCTGCCAGTCGCGATCCTTGATGGTCTGGCGCTTGTCATGCGCCTGCTTGCCTTTGGCCAGGGCCAGCTCGACCTTGGCGCGACCGGTCGAATTGAAATAGATCGACAGCGGGACCAAAGTCATGCCCTTGCGCTCGACCGCGCCGAACAGTTTCTCGATCTCGCGCGCATGCAGCAGCAGCTTGCGCGGACGGCGCGGTTCGTGATTGCCGCGATTGCCGTGCGAATATTCCGGAATGTTGGCGTTGATCAGCCACACCTGCCCATCGCGCACCTCGGCATAGCTTTCCTTGATGCTCGCCTCGCCCGCCCTCAGCGCCTTCACCTCGGTCCCCTGCAAGGCGAGCCCGGATTCGAACGTCTCCTCGACATGATAATCGAATCGCACCCGCCGATTGTCGGCGACGGTCTTCTGCTTGTCGAAAGTGGCGGGTTTGGGTCGGGCCATGGTGAGGCGGCATTTAGGGTCTGGCAAGCTGTCGGCAATCGCGACGGCGGCGCTAGATCAGCCCGGCGTGCTCCAGCGCTTCGTCGACCTGGGCGCGGCTTTCTTCGCTTGCGTTGCACAGCGGCAGCCGCACGTCGCATTCGATCCAGTCGTGCACGCGGCTGAGCGCGTATTTGACCGGCGCAGGGCTGGCGTCGGAGAACATGGCGTAGTGCAGCGGAAACAGCTTGTCGTTGATCTCGCGCGCCTTGATCAGGTCGGCAGCCGCAATGGCATCGTGGAACTCGGCGCACAGCTTCGGCGCGACATTGGCCGTGACGGAAATACATCCGGCCCCGCCGGCCGCCGAATGCGGCAGCCACAATTCGTCATTGCCCGATAGCTGGCAGAAGTCGTGATCCAGCCCCATACGGTGGTCGGCCACACGGCTGAGATCGCCGCTCGCATCCTTGATCGCGACGATACGGTCGGGAAATTTGCGGACCAGCTCCACCACGGTTTCGTCCTCGATATCGGTCACCGTGCGGCTGGGCACATTATAGAGAACGATGGGCAGGTCGCTGTGCTCTGCCAGATGGCTGAAATGCGCAATGAGCCCGGACTGGCTCGGCCGGTTGTAGTAAGGCGCAACGCATAGGCCCGCCGCCGCACCGGCCTTGGCCGAGAACTGCATGTGCAAAAGCGCATTGCGCGTGTCGTTCGACCCGCATCCGGCGATCACCGGCACGCGGCCTGCCGCCTGCTCGATGCACACCTCGACCACGCGGTGATGCTCGGCGTTGGAGAGGGTCGAGGCCTCTCCGGTCGTGCCGCAGGGCACCAGCCCGTTGCTGCCGGTCTCGATCTGCCAGTCGACCAGCCTGCGAAAGGCGGCTTCGTCGAACACTCCGTCGCGAAAAGGAGTCGCCAGAGCGGGAATGGAGCCTGAGAACATTTACGCGCCTTCTGCGTTGGTATCTGGTGGGCAAACGCATGGTGCGCTTGCCTCGCAAGGTTTGCATTCAGCGCCTGATAAGGAGGAGCCGGGCACTATGTCCAGCATGGGTCGATATACCAGTCTCGCATTCGCACTTTTCGCCGGCACCGCGCTTGGCTCGACCACGCTCGGTGCGCAGACGCCCACCAGCTGGCCCGACAGCAGCAATGCGATGGTCGCGCAGCAGCCTTCGGGCATTGCAAGCGCGCTGAACCAGTGGGAATACCTGACGAAGACGGACAACCGCAGCTTCGCCGAATATTCGGGTTTCGTGCAGAAGTATCCGAAGTTTCCGAAGACCGACCTGTTGCAACGCCGCGCGGAAGCTGCGCTGGATCGCGATGCCGTGACGCCTCAGGCGCTGGTCTCGTTCTTCGACGCGCATCCTCCGATGTCGAACGGCGCGAAAGCGCGCTATGCTCTGGCGCTCGCCGCGATGAGCCGTCCCGAGGCTGCCGATCTGGCGCGCGAGGCATGGCGCGGCGGCGCGATGAGCGGGCCGGCAGAAGCCTATATGCAGGGCCTGTTCGGTCAGACCCTGTCGCCCGAAGATCAAGACGCACGCATGGATGCGCTACTGTGGCAAGGTGAACTGGAAGCGGCTTCGCGTCAGATCATCCGCACGTCGCCTGCCTTCCGCCCGATGGCGCAGGCGCGGCTGGCGCTGTTACAGGGCAGCACGCCGAGCGAGGCCGGATTGGCTGTGCCCGATGGCGCGCTGGCCGACAGCGGCTATATTTACAATCTCGCCAAGCACTATCGCAGCACGCGCCAACTGCCGAGCGCCATCAACTTGCTCGCCAACCGCGCGCAGTTTGCAACGCCTGCTTTCGGCGGACCGGCCTTCGTGTCCGAGGCGCTGGCAGTCGCGCAGGGAGCGGACGCTCGCAGCGCGGTGCGCATTGCATCGAAGGTCGACGACCTCTTCGCGCCGGGCACCGATATCTCGCAAGGCAGCTTCACGCTGCGCGACAAGTACACCGACCTCATGTGGCTCGGCGGAACCAAGGCGCTGTGGGAGCTTCGCGACGGGGCGCAGGCAGCGCCGCTGTTCTACCGCTATGGCACCGGCGCGCGTACGCCGCTGACCCGGTCGAAAGGCTTCTATTGGGCCGGCCGTGCCGCTGCGCAGGCAGGCGATCAGGACGAGGCACGCCGGTATTACGACATGGCCGCCGCGTTTCCGCAATATTATTACGGACAGCTGGCCTTAGGCGCGATGGGCAAGCCCATGCCGACCTTCGCCGCGTTGCCAGCTGCCACGACCGATGAGCAAACACGCAAGGCTTTCGAAGCCGAGCCGCTGACGCAGGCCCTGCGCGCCATGGCGCTCAACCGCCGCGACTGGCGGACCGAGCGCGCCTTCTTCGAAGCGATCGCAGAAGCTGCGGAAACGCCGGAAGAGATGGCTCTCGTCGCGCAGCTGGCCCGTGACACCGGGCTGGAAGAGATGGCCGTCGTTGCGGGAATGGTCGCCGGGGAGCGCGGCAAGGCCGGTTTCGAACGGCTCGGCTTTCCGACAGTCGCGACGCATTCGGGCGCGAACTGGACCATGGTGCACGCCATTGCCCGGCAGGAAAGCGAATTCGACCGCACCCGGGTCAGCCATGCAGGCGCGCGCGGAATTATGCAGTTGATGCCCGGCACTGCGCGCGAAGAAGCCGGCAAAGTCGGCGTTCGCTACATGTCCGCCAGCCTGACCGGCGATCCGCTGTACAACATCCGCCTCGGCGACGCGCATTTCGCGCGGCTGATGGACCGGTATGACGGCGCCTATCCGCTGGCCCTCGCTGCCTACAACGCGGGTCCGGGCCGCGTGAACCAATGGTTGCGGCTGAACGGCGATCCGCGCACCGGAGCTGTCGACTGGGTCACCTGGACCGAGCAGATCCCGTCGAACTTCGAAACGCGGTATTACGTGATGCGCGTCATCGGCAACGCCGTGTCCTACGCCAATATGAACCCGGATAAGTCCGCGCTCGTACCAACGCGACATCAAGCACTACATCCGCTAAAAACACGAAAAAGGGCCGGAAGCGACATGCGCCTCCGGCCCTTACTGTTTGATGTGACTGTAGCTTAGAAGCGGAAGCCGAAGCCTGCCACGACCTGATGACGGTCGGTATCGATCGAACCGAGGTCGACGTCTGCTGCATCGCCTTCGAAGTCGATTTCGGCATCGCCGTAGTTCGAATAACGATATTCGACCTTGGCGTAGCTGTTGCCGCTCAGCGCATATTCGAGACCGGCGCCCAAACGGAAGCCATCTGTGTCGATGCTGCTACGGAAGTCCTCACCATCGAAGGATGCGTTGATGTTGTATCGCGCGTTGGTGTATCCGGCCTTGGCGTAAACCAGCAGGTCGGGCTGTGCGAGGACGCCGGCACGCGCACCGAAATACAGATCGCGCCCAGTCTCGACGTTGCCGAACCCGAAGCCTTCGAAGTCGCCATCGGTGAACTCGGTTTCTGCGGTCGAGTCTGTCAGTTCGGCTTCAAGGCCGAGTACCACTCCGCCGGCATTGAAGTCGTAACCTACGCCGACCCCATAGAGGAAGCCATCGATCGACTGGTCGTTGTCTTCATCGACCTCGTTATCTGTCGAACTACCGGCTTGGCTGACATCGTAGCCTGCGACGCCTTCTACCTTGAAGCCGGTGAAGGGTGTTTCATCCTGCGCCATCGACGGTGTCGCCAATGCCATCATCGAGCCTGCGGCAAGAAAAGCTGCGGTATACTTCATAGTATTTCTCCGTTTTGTTGTCCGCACCAATCCTCCGATCGGCGCGTCGGGAGTACAAACGGCATTTGTTCGGCATCGGTTTCATGAACTTGGCACAACAAAGCGCTGTGTTTTCAAAGACACAGTTTCGTCGACGAACCGTAGTCCTGCGTCGATAAAGCGACCGAGGCGGAAGATTTCGACGAACATTCGCTACTGAGCGACGAGTTGACGGAACCGGCACAATCCTGCCGCATTGACAACGCCCTGTTGCGCACAGTCTTTCCAAGCGCGCAGCATCCCACTATATGCGCGGCTTCCATGGCCGATACGACACTGATGAGCATCCCCGGGCAGATCGACCCGGTCCCCGTCGCGCGCGACATCACGCCGCGCGAGGACGGGCGCGTGGATCTGATCGGCCTGCCCAAGGACCGCATCCGCGAACTGTTCGCCGAGGCCGGGCTGGACGCCAAAGCAGGCAAAGCTGCGCGCGAAGCAGGTGTTTCACTGGCTCTACCATCGCGGCGTCACCGACTTTGCCGCCATGACCGATATCGCCAAGACCATGCGCCCCTGGCTGGCGGAGCGTTTCGTCATCGGGCGGCCCGAGGTGGTCGAGGCGCAGCATTCGACCGACGGCACGCGCAAATGGCTGCTGAAAACCGCCGACGGGCACGAATTCGAGATGGTCTTCATTCCCGACGCCGACCGCGGGACCTTGTGCGTTTCCAGCCAGGTCGGCTGCACGCTCAATTGCCGGTTCTGCCACACCGGCACCATGCGGCTGGTGCGCAATCTGACGCCGGGCGAGATCGTCGGGCAGGTGATGCTGGCGCGCGATGCGCTGGGCGAATGGCCGAAAGGATCGATGTCCGGCCTCGACGATGCCGAGGACGAGGGACATTACACATCGGACGGCCGCCTGCTGACCAACATCGTCATGATGGGCATGGGCGAACCGCTGTATAATTTCGACAACGTGCAAGGGCGCGCTGCGGCTGGTGATGGACGGCGACGGCCTCGCCCTGTCGAAGCGCCGCATCACCCTGTCGACCAGTGGCGTCGTGCCCGTAATGGAACGCTGCGGCGAGGAGATCGGCGTCAATCTGGCCGTCTCGCTCCACGCCGTGACCAAGGACATCCGCGACGAGATCGTCCCGCTCAACAAGAAATACGGCATCGAGGAACTGCTCGAAGCCTGCGCCGCCTATCCCGGTGCCAGCAATGCTCGGCGCATCACCTTCGAATACGTCATGCTCAAGGACAAGAACGACAGCGACGAGGACGCGCGCGAGCTGGTCCGCCTGATCAAGCAGTACAATCTGCCCGCCAAGGTCAACCTCATCCCGTTCAACCCCTGGCCCGGCGCACCTTACGAATGCTCCACGCCCGAGCGGGTGAAGCGCTTTTCGGACATCGTCTTCGAAGGCGGCATCTCCGCCCCTGTCCGCACCCCGCGCGGCCGCGATATCGATGCGGCATGCGGCCAGCTCAAAACGTCCGCAGAAAAGAAAAGCCGCGCCCAGCGGGATCGTGAAGCGGCAGAAGCCACGGCCGCGTGAGCGCCGATCCGGCGACAATCGCCTATTACGAAAAGCACGCGCCGCATTACACGCTAAGTTTCGGGCAGGCGCCCAGCCGACATCTCGACGCGTTCCTCGACCGGCTGACACCCGGCGCGCAGGTGCTGGAGCTTGGCTGCGGCGGTGGTCGGGACTCGGCGCGCATCATTGAGCGCGGGTTTGAGCTGGACGCAACCGACGGGACGCCCGCCATGGTGCGCAAGGCGAACGAGCGGTTCGATGTCGGCGCGCGAGTCATGCGGTTCGACGAACTGGAGGCTATAAAGGCCTATGACGCGGTGTGGGCGCATGCCTGTCTGCTCCATGTCGCGCGGGCCGATTTGCCCCACGTGCTCGAAAGCATTCGACGCGCGCTCGCGACCCGGTGGGCTCCACTTTGCGAACTACAAGCTGGGTGATGCCGAGGGTCGCGATCCGCTGGGCCGCCTGACGAACCTTCCGGACGAAGCTTGGCTCGAAGCGACTTATGCCGAGGCAGGCTTCGCTCTGGTCGATACGCAGCGCTATCGCGGCGAAGGGGCCGATGGCGTCCAGCGCGACTGGTATGCGCTGACTGTGCAGCGGACCGGCTGAGCGCCCTTCCCTACACAGACGGCATGTGCTTCAAGTCGGGCATGACCGCTCGAAACTCTCGCCTAATCCCTGTAAAACCGGCCTTCGCAGACCCGAAGGTTTTTTGCCCCTGGACCGTGTTCCATGTGTTCCAAGCTGTAGGAGTTGCCTGCCGATGACCAAAGTGACAGCCATCTGCACCGGCCTGCCCCAGCCATTTAACGGCGCTGAGATGAGCGCGATCGACAAGCGGCCGGTGGACGGCCCGGTCACGATCCGCAGCTTCGGCATCGAAGGCGACATGGTGGCCGACACCAAGCACCACGGCGGCCCGCACATGGCCGTGCATCACTATCCGCACGATCACTACGCCGACTGGGATGCGTGGCTGGGCGGGCACGACTTGCTGGCAGGTCCGGCGGCCTTCGGCGAAAACCTGATGGTCGAAGGCTATACCGAGGAAAAGGTGCGCATCGGCGACCGCTTCCGGCTCGGCACAGCTCTCCTCGAAGTCAGCCAGCCGCGCCCGCCGTGCTGGAAGATCGAGCACCGGTTCGGGCGCAAGGGCATGGTCAAACGCATCATCGCGCAGCACAACTGCGGCTGGTATTATCGCGTGATCGAGGAAGGCGAAGCGCAGGCGGGCGATGTGCTGGAGCGCGTGGCCGAGGGTGATCCGACCTGGACAGTCGCGCGCACTTTCGCTGCATTGCTCGATCCGAAAACGCCTACCGAGAACAGCGAATTGCGCGCCCTTGCCGATCTGGAAACGCTATCGCCATCAAAGCGACGGCAAGCAGCAGCGAAGGCCGACGACTAACGCTTTGTCGCGCGCGGACAGTCGGATCATCGCTAATTTCGGGTTAAGCGCGTTCATTCAGCCGCCGTTGTCTCCGGCCTGCGCACACAGCGCCCGGGTAACGGATTTGAGGGACTGTCACATGAAGAAACTTGCTATCGCCATCGGCGCTGCAACGCTCGCCATCACCGGTATCGGCACCAGCGCTCCGGCTGCTGCGGACCCGCCGCCATGGGCGCCCGCGCACGGCAAGCGCGCCAAGGACCGCGCGATCTACAACGACCGCGGCTACTACGTCGAGCCGCGCCGCATCACGCGCAACAGCTATATGTGGCGTGGCCGCGACGGACGCTATTACTGCAAGCGCGACAATGGCACGACCGGCCTGGTCATCGGTGCCGGCGTCGGTGCGCTGGCGGGTCACGAGCTGGCAGGTCGCGGTGACAAGGTGCTCGGCGCGATCCTCGGCGGTGCCGTGGGCGCTGTCATCGGCCGCGAGATCGACCGCGGGAGCCTGCGCTGCCGCTGATGTAATTCCTTGGACGGGACAAGAGCGGCGTCGGCACCGAACGTGGTGTCGGCGCCGCTTTCCTAATTGGCCACGCGCGCCTATGCCTGCCCGCGATGAGCCAAACGCGACCCTCCGTTCTCGTCACAGGCGGCGCCAAACGCATCGGCGCTGCGATAGCGAAACGGTTTGCTGTCGAGGGCTGGCATGTCGTCATCCATTACCGCTCCTCCGCCAATGAGGCCGAAGCGCTTGCGGCAAGTCTCGAGAGCGCCGAGACGATAAGTTGCGACCTTGCCGATGGCGATGGCGCAGTCGCGATGATCGGTGATTTGGCAGGACGGCTGCAGGACTGGCGCGCCCTGGTCAATTGCGCCTCCATTTTCGTGCCGGACGATGTAACAAAACTCGATCCCGAGACGAACATCCAGGCGATGCAGATCAACGCCCGGTCCCCTGCCCTCATGGCACAAGCTTACCTCGCAAAGGCGTCAGCCGCGCATGGCCGCCACGTCATCCAGCTGACCGACCAGAAGCTGCAGAACCCCAATCCGGACTTCTTCAGCTACACGATGAGCAAGCACGCGCTCGATGCCACAGTCGCGATGCTGGCCATGGGCGCCGCGCGCGAGGACGACCGGGTTTACGGCCTCGCGCCGGGTGCCATCCTCGCCAGCCACGACCAGACCAGCGAAGAGGCCGACGTCTCGCATCGCCTGAACCTGCTCAAACGCCGCACGCATGCGAGCGAGATCGCGGATGCCGCGCTGTTCCTCGCGCAGGGCCATCTCGCCAGCGGGCAGACCGTCTATGTCGATAGTGGACAACATCTCTTGCGCCAGCCGCGCGATGTCATTTACCTTGCGCGCGAGGGAGTGGGACGATGAAACGACACGCGCTGAGCACCCGGCTGTGGCATTGGGGCAATCTAGTCTGCGTGGTCGTCCTCTTCATGTCGGGCCTGACGATCTCCAACGCGCATCGCCGCCTGTATTGGGGCGACTGGGGCTTTTCTCCCGATCAGGCCTGGCTGATCGTCCCGCGCTTTCCCGACTGGATGACCATTCCGGGCTATTACAGCCTCGCCGTGGCGCGCGACTGGCACATCCTGATGGCCTGGCCCTTTGCCTTGCTGCTGCTGTTCGGTGGATCGCCATGCTGATAAATCGCCATTTCAAGCGCGATATCGCGACCGACCGGGAAGAGTGGAAGCCGGCTGCGATCTAGGCAACGATATCGTCCAGCACCTGAAGCTGAATTTCGACCACGAGGGCGGCAAATACAACTTCCTGCAAAAGCTCGCTTATGGGCTCGTGCTCGGCGTATTCCTGCCGATGATGATCTTCACCGGCATCGCCATCAGTCCGGGAATGGAGCCGACCTTCGGCTGGCTGGTCGAGTTATTGGGCGGACGGCAATCCGCGCGCAGCCTGCACTTCATCTTCTGCCTTTGCGATCTGTCGGCTTCTTCGTCGTGCATGTCCTGCTGGTCATTCTCGCCGGGCCGATCGGCCAGATCCGCGACATGATTACCGGAGGCAAGCGTCATGAAGCGTAGAGGGTTCTTCGCAGTCGCCGGCGGCGGCCTTCGTCGCCGGTTGCAACAAGATCGCCGACACGCAATGCAGGGTCGAGAGTCTGCTCGGCGCAGCGGAGGGGTGGCATAAGTCCGCCCATCGCCTGCTGACGAACCGCGAGGCGCTGGCGCCCGAATATCCGCGCAGCGCGATCTCGCCCTTCTTTCGCGGCAACGGCTCGACCGATCCGCAGAATGGCGACTACCCGGCGCAGGCCGAGGCGGGGTTCGCCGATTGGCGGCTCGAGGTCGGCGGGCTGGTGGAGCGGCCGCTCAGTCTCTCCATGGACAACATCCGCCGCCTGCCGCAGCGCACGCAGGTCACGCGCCACGATTGCGTCGAGGGGTGGAGCGCGATCGGCGAGTGGACGGGGCCGCAGCTCTCGCTCCTGCTGGACGAAGCGCGCCTGATGCCCGAGGCGCAATTCATCGTCTTTCGCTGCGCCGACAATCTGAACGGGCAGGACTATTACGAAAGCGTCGATCTGGTCGATGCCTACCATCCGCAGACGATTATCGCGCATCAGCTGAATGGCGAACCCCTGCCCATCCGCAACGGCGCGCCTTTGCGCATGCGGATCGAGCGGCAGCTGGGCTACAAGCACGCCAAATACCTCACCGGCATCGAAGCGGTCGCCAGCCTGGACGACATCGGCGCCGGCAAGGGAGGCTATTGGGAAGACCGCGCCGGTTACCAGTGGTATGCCGGCATCTGATCAGTCCGGATAGGTCCGCGCCATCGCGTTCCAATCCGCGCGCAGCAGTTCCTCCAGCACGTCCATGTCGACATCGGCCAGCTTGTTGATGTAGAGGCAGCTTTTGCCGGTCTTGTGCTTGCCCAGCTTCTCGAGCAGCGCATCGCGCTTTTCGCCCGCCGCAGCATCGCAATATCCGCCCATCAGATGCAGCGAGTGCCGCGCTTTTCGCGGACTGAACCCGGTGCGCAGCCAATGCACGTCCCGCCCGCTGGCATATGTGGTGCGATAGTCACCATAGCCGATGATGCTCGGCCCCCACATCTTCGGTTTCTCGCCCGTTACCCGTCGGAACAGCGCGTCCAGCTCCCTCGCCTCGTCGCGCTTCTTCTCGGGCTCGACCGCGGCGAGGAAGTCCGCCGGGTCGACATCGGTGATCTGTGTCTTTGCCTCTGCCATGTGGGCAAGCTTACCACGCGATTGACACGGGGCCAACGCGTGCCATTCTCCTGCGCACGTCCGGGGGAGAGACAAGAATGTGGTTGCTCGACAAGTTCCTGAACGCCGCGGTGAAGCATGGCCGCCTGTCCGTCACCGACCATGACGGCAAGACCTACGACTACGGCACGGGCGATGCCGCCACCGCGCCCATCCGCATCACGCTGACCCACAAGAAGGCCGCCAACCACATCGCCCGCTATCCGCAGATGGGCGCGGGCGAGGCGTTCATGTGGGGCTGGCTCAAGGTCGAAGAGCCGCACGACATCCGCGACCTCATCCTGTTCGTGACCGAGCAGGCGGGCAAGCCGGGCGACCGCAGCCTGAAGCCCAAGGGCAAGCTGCGCACCGCCGCGCAGGCCCTCATCGCCAAGGCCGACAGCATCAATCTGCGCGGCAAGGCGAGGAAGAACGCCGAGCATACCTACAACCTCACCCGCGAGCTGTACGAACGCTTCCTCGACGAAGACCGCCAGTACACCATGGCCTATTACCGCGAGGATCCGGCAACCACCTCGCTCGAGAAGGCGCAGCTCGACAAGAAGGCGCATCTCGCCGCCAAACTGCACATCAAGCCCGGCCAGCGCATCCTCGACATCGGCTGCGGCTGGGGCGGCTTCGCGCTCTACCTCGCCCGCCATTACGACGTGGAGGTCCACGGCGTCGCGCTGGCCCCCGACCAGATCAAGTTCTGCCAGGAACGCGCCGAGGAAGCGGGCGTGGCCGACAAGGTCAGGTTCTCGCTCACCGACTATCGCGATGTCACCGGCCAGTTCGACCGCATCAGCTCGGTCGGCCTGCTCGAACATGTCGGCACGCCGCATTACCCGCAGTTCTACGAGCACACCGCCCGCCTGCTCAAGCCCGACGGCGTGATGATGAGCCATTGCTGCGGACGCGCCGGCCCTCCCGGCTTTACCGACGCCTGGACCCGCACCTACATCTTTCCCGGCGGCTACATCCCCGCCCTGTCCGAGCTGGTCGGCGAGAGCGAGCGCCACGGCTGGCAGGTCATGGACGTGGAGGCGATGCGCTTCCACTACAGCCACACGCTGGAGGAATGGTACAACCGCACGGTCAAGCACCGCAGCCAGATCGTCGATATGTACGACGAGACCTTCTACCGCATGTGGCTCTACTACCTCGCCGGCGCCGAACAGAGCTTCCGCCACGGCGATATGGTCAACTGGCAATTGATCTACGTTAAGGACCGCAGCGCCATCCCCATGACCCGCGAATGGATCACGGAAGAAAGCGCCCGCCTGCGCGCCGCGGACGAAGACAACGTGCCCGAGTGGCGCTTCGCACGGGCCGAAGCGGCGGAGTAATCGGCTGTTGGACGAATGTTGGGGTTGTGGGTGGTTACCCCGACAGCTTGGAACACATGGAACACGGTCTAGGAGCAAAAACTTCTCTTGCGCATGAAGTGGCTTGCGAGGCCGCGTGGGTGGGGATCGACGGTTTGAAAGAGCGGTCTTGGTATTACGCTTTAGAAACCAGTTAGGAAAATTCATATTGAGGCGTCGATCTGTATTCTGACGCTCAAGCGCAATATCGATCCAAGCTTGGTTTCGCCACAAGTTGGTGCAAAACGGGATTGACTAATTTTTGCAAGCGACTGCTTATGTTTGAATGGCTCAGACTTTCAGCGAACTCGCTTTCCACCCGAGCGTAAACGAGATTGTACCCAGTGCAGCTGAGGGTCGCCTCGTAGTTTTTACAGGCGGCAACAATTCTGGAAAATCCGCGTACCTGAAAAAGGCGATCGAAGACCCGAAGAAACTCTACATTGGCGTCAATCGCTTCTACTCGTTTCATCATCTTAGTCTGTATTCGAGGAATGATTAGGAACTGCTGAATTGGTTCACGCAGCAAAAAAACGAGACTCGACGTAAATACCGCAATTATGAACAGTCATTTTTCAACTGCCAAACAGCTATCTCACGACTGGACAACAATCGCCGGAAAACTCTCTTCGACATATTCGAAGATTTGTTCGGTGCGAAAGCTGAGGTATTGTCGGAAGATCCGAGTAATGAATTTAGTCATCGATTCATCTCTATAGATGGAGATAGCTTGAGCGTCACTTCCAGCGGCACTTGATTATTCCTAGGTATACTCGCCGCATTGATGGATGATCGGTTCATGTCCGTAGCCATAGACGAGCCTGAACTCGGCTTATCCCCATCTTTACAAAGGAGACTGGCTGACATTGTAATTGGCGGAAACGAAAAAGAGGCGCTATTTCCGCACAACCCAAACATAATTCTTAGTACGCATTCGCATTTGTTTTTGGATCGCGAGGTGCCAACAAATAATTTGGTTGTATCGAAAGATGGAAACCTAATTTCGGCGAAACAATGTACAGAGTTTCTTGAGCTCCATGATATCCAGTTTCGCCTTCTCGGAAACGACCTAAGCCAGCTCTTTCTTCCTGACGCTGTGTGCTTCGTCGAGGGCGAAACGGACCAAATATACCTCGAAACAGTCCTGAAGTTGCACTTGCCTAGGCTTCGCGCAGTCATTCAATCCTGTAATGGTGATATCGCAAAGAGGCTCGCGTATTGGGCATCCACACTGGGCGACATTCAACTTAGCCCATATCGAACACGGACATTCGTGGTTTATGATTCGGTCAACAGGCCGGAATTGAGCGTGCGTGCTCGTCGGCCGGCCTGCCGGACGCTTCACGGATTGAGTGGGAAGGCAACGGAATCGAATACGTCTATCCGATAGATTTACTTCGCACGACCTATCGCGACCCATCACTCAAATTATGCGACTTCACGATAAGTAGCGATGAGATCACTGCAAATTCCATCTCCTATAAAAAGATGGAACTTTGCAAGAAGGTCTGCGACGCTCTCCGCGTTGACACTCCACTTCCCAACGAACTGAGCGACAAATTCAATGCGCCTCTCTCTGCGCTATGAATGCGTGAAGCCGACGGCCCGCCCAATTACCCCCGTACCCACCGATAGACCGGCCCGAACCCCACGAGCGCCGCGCCCACGAAGGGCAGCGCCACGACCCATAGGCGTACGCCGGTCACGCCCTCCGGGCTGGCGATGCTAATGGCGGCGGTCATGGCGAGGTCGAGGCACAGCACGGACCAGCCGTGATGGCTGGATTACGATACAACCCGCAAGGACGCCCGCACGGGTCAAGGCACATTCACCATCCGCCCCATTCCATCGCACACCTCTTCCCATTGCCTACAGCGTCACGCCCCTGCTAGCGGCGCGGGCAAGCTAGTGAAGGTTTGTCTGCAATGTCCGATATCAAACGAGTCGTCCTCGCCTATTCCGGCGGTCTCGATACGTCCGTCATCGCCAAGTGGCTCGAGGTGGAGCGTGGGCTTGAGGTGGTGACCTTCACCGCCGATCTCGGCCAGGGCGAGGAGATCGAGCCGGCGCGCGACAAGGCCCGGGCCATGGGCATTCCGGACAAGCACATCTTCATCGAGGACCTGCGCGAGGAATTCGTGCGCGATTTCGTCTTCCCGATGATGCGCGCCAATGCGCGGTATGAGGGCGACTATCTGCTCGGCACCAGCATCGCCCGCCCGCTCATCTCCAAGCGCCTCGTCGAGATCGCGCACGAAACCGGCGCCGATGCCATCGCCCACGGTGCCACCGGCAAGGGCAACGACCAGGTGCGCTTCGAGCTGTCCGCCTATGCGCTGGACCCGGACATCCACGTGATCGCCCCGTGGCGCGAATGGGACCTTACCAGCCGCACTGCGCTGATCGCCTGGGCCGAAGAGCACCAGATCGCCGTGCCCAAGGACAAGCGCGGCGAGAGCCCCTTCTCTACCGATGCGAACCTGCTGCACACCTCGTCCGAGGGCAAGGTGCTGGAGGATCCGTGGGAGGAGACGCCGGACTACGTCTATTCGCGCACCGACCATCCGGAAGACGCGCCCGACGCTCCCGAATATATCGAGATCGGTTTCGAGCGCGGCGACGGGGTGTCGCTGAACGGCGAGGCGATGAGCCCGGCGACGCTGCTGGCCGCGCTGAACGATCTGGGCCGCACGCATGGCATCGGCCGGCTCGATCTGGTCGAGAACCGCTTCGTCGGCATGAAGAGCCGCGGCATGTACGAAACGCCGGGCGGCGAGATCTACGCCCGCGCCCATCGCGGGATCGAGCAGATCACTCTGGACCGCGGCGCGGCGCATCTGAAGGACGAGCTGATGCCGCGCTATGCCGAGCTGATCTATAACGGCTTCTGGTTCAGCCCCGAGCGCGAGATGCTGCAGGCGGCAATCGACCTGAGCCAGGAGAAGGTGAGCGGCACCGTCCGGCTGAAGCTGTACAAGGGCAACGCCATGGTCGTGGGCCGCAAGTCCGACCACTCGCTCTATTCTGAAGCGCATGTGACCTTCGAGGACGATGCGGGCGCCTATGACCAGCAGGATGCGGAAGGCTTCATCAAGCTCAACGCGCTGCGTCTGCGGCTGCTGGCCAAGCGGGATCGGTGATTGTTGCGCGGCGGGGCTTGGCTGTGCGGCAAATATTTTTCCGGCCACCCTGCCCGCGTTGTGTTTGATGCGCCGAGCCGTGGACTTATCCACTCTCGTCCACAAGCAATCGGGCCATCGGGGGAAAACTAGCCGCTTGTCCGCTTGCCGAATCGGCTCGTCAGGCGCAGCTTCAAGTCATCGGAACGGCGGAGGAAGTCTCGGCGATAGAAGGTCTAACGACTTGAAGTTGTTGGTGAAATCCGTAAGCCGGGAAGGCCTGGCAGGATCTGTCCACGCGCTTCAGGAGATTTGTCGACCAGAGGGTTCACCCCCGACAGTCGGCACATCGATGAGCGGAGCGCGAAGGTTTCCAGTCACGGGCCGGATCGTCCCGGTCGGTTGCCCAAGGTGGCGTCGGACAAGGTCTTCGGACCGGACACGATGTGACCGTCAACAGGCACCGGCCATCATGGGACTTTCAGGCTGCGGAACCGCCCGCTGAAGCGCGGCTGGGTAAGGCAAGCGAACCTTCTTTCGGGAAGGCGGCGCAGCCGGACCGGGCCGAGCGGAGGGTGGATCCGGATGCCGGTGCGAGCGCCGGTGACGGAACCTGACCGACGCGTCCTTCGGGGCGAGGTCGAGATGGGGAAACATCGGATGCAAAGTCTGCGTCCCGCGACCCTTGGTCAAAGGACACAGCCACACATCGGTGAGAGTGGGGTCGGCAGCGATGCCGGCCCCATTTGCGTTGGGCGGCGCGTTTTAGACGGATTTGCGATGTCAAAGAGCGGGTCCAGGTGCAGCGTCCTGCCTCGCCGACAGCCCGGTAGGAAAGCTGTTTTCCACCACCGCACCCGCCGAAGCACGACCAACTGTGGCGCAAACAAGGCAGGTTCCGCCCCTGTTAACGACTCCTCATGGCCCCCTCGCCTATATCCTCCCGAACCGAACGGGAGGTCCAGCTATGGCCAATCGAACGCTTACCAGCGCAGCATTTTTCGCCGCGCTTGCTCTGCCGGCCAGTGCCGGTCACTCCGAAGAAAGCGAGCCGCTGGCGACCGTCCAGCCCACTTTCGCCGCCGAGTTCGCCCCCTATCGCGAGCTGCCCGAGGCGCCCAAGCCCGGGCCGCGACGTCGTCGATCTCGACACTTTCGATCCGCCGATCGAAGAAGCGCCCGCCAGCACCTCGCTCGGCACCGGCGTCGCCTCCTATTACGGCAAACGCTTCCACGGCCGCCTCACCGCCAATGGCGAGCGGTTCGACATGCATGCCCTGACCGCCGCGCACAAGACGCTGCCCTTCGGCACCATGGTCGAGGTCACCAACCCGCGCACCGGCAAGAGCGTGACCGTGCGCATCAACGATCGCGGGCCATTCACCCCGGGCCGCACGATCGACCTGTCCCGCGCCGCAGCCGAACAAATCGGCCTGGTGCGCCGCGGCCACGGCACGGTGGAACTCGCCCGCCTAGACTAGCGCCCGTCCGGCCGGCCCCGTCACAGGGCGTCCCTGCCCACCAGCCACCATTCGTCAACGCCCGCCTCGAAGGCTTCGAGCTGGAGCGTTTCGATGCGCTCTGTGGCGGCCAGGTCGCTGCCGGCGATGTCGCAGGGTTTGTCCGCGTCGCGGGGCCGCGCGCGATCCATCCGCTCGAGGCGCTGGCCGATGTAGTCGCAATCGTCATCGGTGAGCTCGGCATCCGGATCGTTGCAGCGGCCGCCGCATTCCTCGCAGGGTGGGAAGGTTGTTTGTTGCCCTACCGCTCCGCTACGTGAGGGCGCGTCTGTCTGCCCTGCCGCTCCGCTGCTTGAGGGCGAGACGTCCTCACCCTCCCGCTCATCCCCGCAAACCTCGTCCAGCTCCTCGTCCTCGTCCGACTCCTCCCAGTTTTTTGTCTGCCCTATCGGTTCAGCCTCTGGCTGTGCTTCGCAACCGCTGCTTGAGGGCATGTCGGACTCCCCGCACGGCTCTTCCCTACAGCTTGGAACACATGGAACACGGTCCTGGGTGTAAAAACCGTTCTCGTCGAGCAGGTCCACGTCCCACATATATTTGCCGAGCTGGGCAAGGTCCGGCTCCTGGCCATCGCGCAGCGCCTCGATCGCATCGTCGAGCTGCGGGATCGCGGCGGCCACTTCCTCACGCGTTTCCAGTTTGTCGAGCCGTGCGAGATGCGCCAGCAGCAGCCGGTCGGAAAAGCGCCGCCGCCGCGCCACCTCCTCCCCGTGATAGTACACCGGCTCCTCCCACCCGTTCAGCGCGCGGTCGGCCAGCACCTGCTCGGCCTGCTGGCGCGCCGCGAGCAGCGCCGCATCCCACGCCCGAGCCAGCCCCAGCGAGCGCCGCCGCGCCCGATACACCGTCTGAGCCGAAACCCGCGCCGCCCGGCACGCGAGCCGCACATTCCCGAAGGTCGCCAGATGTGCGAGAAAGTCGGCCTGCTTGCCTTGCGTGAAGATGGTGTGTCCGGCCCCATGCGGATCGGCGGTGGGGGCGGGAGCGATGGGGGCAATGGCGGTCATGGTTCACCTAGCGGTTGTGATGAAGGGAACCGGACGACATACCCATCGGGGTGCGAGTAGGAAAATGGGGGCGCGCGCAGCCCTCAACATATGCTGGATCGGGACCGGTTGCGCAGGCGGCGGGTTGGAGGGGGAGGTGCCGGTGCCCATCCCTATGGGAAGAAACCGGCGTCCGGACCCTCGCGCACAGGATCGCTTGCCCCATGTTCACCCAACGCGGGTCCGCCGCTGCCCGTGACCGTCATCGACCGGGGCAAGGGCTTGGCGCTCGCCGTGATCGACTACGGCCCGGAGCACAACCTCCTCTGGGTCACCGCGCTCGACGCCAACGGCGAAATCTGGTGCGCCCCCAACCCCAAGGTGCGGATGCAAGAGAACTGGTCGATGGGGCGGAGTGCGCCGGAGGGCGCGGGGCCGTGACCGCAGGAAGTAGTCGAGGGCGGGAACGCCGGTTGACGCCGGGAGGGCCTTCCTGCTGAATTAAGTGTACAATCCCCGGAATTCCATTTCAGATAACGCGTGCGATTTGGTGCTTACAGCAAAATCGCAGTTCCCTTTCGCCAATAATCTAATGATTGAACGGATATAGCAACAATTTGAAATAGTTGTATAGGTAAGCACGAGGAATTGTCAAAAAACCGAATGAGATAAAAGCGCAGTAGCCTAATGACACTTATTCTATCCGCGCGGACACCGGGTGCCCCAATTCACCTAATTTCTGACGTCGCGCTAGTTCGAAACCTTCGAACCGCTTCACCCATACTTTTGCCTCACGTACAATATCCGAAAGAATTCAAGTTTGCCGACATGCACATTAGCGGGATGATGCAAAAGACAATTTCGATAGGATATTACTCTTTTCAATGGGCTGGTAGCCGACGGCTCTCAGGTGAAATATTTAAGATTTTTTATCAACGGACATTAGGCGGACTTATTTACTATCCCATTTCAGAAATATTGCGTGAAGCTAAACTTCAGGATAGCCCGGATGTAAGCGTTCTATGCTACTTTTTCGGAGTTGACGGAACAGCGACTGAATCATCCTATGGTGTGGGCCTCCATGCCCCCTTCGGCATAAACGCTGAAATCAAAGCTGCGGGCAGCGGCGTTTGGGATTTTTTGGATAACCATCATGCCCGCTACCCAGCAGGATACCCAATCCAACCGATTGAAGACCTGATTATGCGGTTAGCGTCAAGAGTTGTGGAACCTTGGTTCTTCGAGGAAAAAACTTTGGAAATGGGTTATGGGAGTTGGTTAGAGCTCTCTAGACAATATGGACGCTCCGTCAAAAAGATACCAATGGCATTTAAATTCTGGCTAAAAGATGGTGATGGTCGCGGCTATTCAACTCAAGGCCCCCTGCTATTTAGTCAGTACATCGGACATGATTTAGTCTTGGCTTCTTTCAATCATGATCGTTCTGATAGAGAACAAAGATTTGCTCTCAAATTGGTCACGCCTCTCACAACACTTTTCATTGCTGATCCTTTGAACCGTCGTCCACCCAATGCGTTTGTCGAGGGCACAGGCTTCTGGGACTATACGCTCACGAATCTCAAGTTCGAACCTGAAATATTAGTAAACGTCTTCGCACGACTCGAGAGAGGAAAAATTAGAACTACGCTATCTTTCATTGATAATAGTTTGAATAATTATTTTACATTTTCTCCTACCGGCAGCGATCGAAAATCAGATTGGCTTGTCTCTTATCATCCCAACTTGCTTGAAGCGGTAATTGAACGAAGACCCAATTTGGGTGTCGATACATATAATCCGTGGGATGACTGAAACAAATTGATCGAAAAACTAACTGCATGTTCCAAGCGACTGCGCCACCATGAATTTCGAACTTTTGACGAGAGGCCAGGGCAGCCTTCGCTCTCCTTTTTGTTGGGTGGCCTTCTGCGCTCCCGCTAGCGCTGCTTCTGAGCGCTCCAGCATCGGCCCTTCGACTACGCCGCTGCTACGCATCGGCTTCGCTCAGGACAGGCTTGTCCCGGCTTGCTCGTTCCAAAAGCGGTTTCAGATATTGGCCGGTGTAGCTTCTCTCATTGAGAGCGACTTCTTCCGGGACACCCTCCGCAACAACCTCCCCGCCGCGCACGCCGCCTCCCGGGCCGAGGTCGAGGATGTGGTCGGCGGTCTTGATGACGTCGAGATTGTGCTCGATCACCACCACGGAATTGCCCTGCTCCACCAGCCGGTGCAGCACTTCGAGGAGCTTGCGGACATCTTCGAAATGCAGGCCCGTGGTGGGCTCGTCGAGGATGTAGAGCGTCTGGCCGGTGCTGCGCTTGGCCAGTTCCTTGGCCAGTTTCACGCGCTGCGCCTCGCCGCCCGATAGCGTGGTCGCCTGCTGGCCGACCTTGACGTAGCCCAGCCCCACCTCGTTCAGCATGTGCATCTTGTCGCGGATCGGGGGGACGGCCTTGAAGAAGGTTTCCGCATCCTCGATCGTCATGTCGAGCACGTCGGCGATGGAGTGGCCCTTGAACTTCACCTCCAGCGTTTCGCGGTTGTAGCGCTTGCCGCCGCATTCCTCGCAGGTGACGTAGACGTCGGGCAGGAAGTGCATCTCGATCTTGATCAGGCCGTCGCCCTGGCACGCCTCGCAGCGACCGCCCTTCACGTTGAAGCTGAAGCGGCCGGGCTTGTACCCGCGCGCCTGCGATTCGGGCAGGCCGGCGAACCAGTCGCGGATGTTGGTGAAGGCGCCGGTGTAGGTCGCCGGGTTGGAGCGCGGGGTGCGGCCGATGGGCGACTGGTCGATCTCGATCACCTTGTCGCAATATTCGAGGCCGGTGACCGTGTCGTGGTTGCCGGCAACGATGCGCGCGCCGTTCAGCGTGCGGGCAGCGGCGGCATAGAGCGTGTCGATGGTGAAGGACGACTTGCCGCTGCCCGAGACGCCGGTGACGCAGGTAAAGGTGCCGAGCGGGATGCTGGCGGTGACGTTGTTCAGGTTGTTGGCCCGCGCGCCCTTGACGGTGAGCTGGTGGCCGTTGCCGGTGCGGCGCATGTCGGGCACCGTAATCTCGCGCCTGCCGGTGAGGTAGTCCGCGGTGAGCGACTTCTTGTTGCGCAGCACCTGCTTCAATGTGCCGGCCGCTACCACCTCGCCCCCGCGCACGCCCGCGCCCGGGCCGAGGTCGACCACGTAATCGGCCTGGCGGATCGCGTCCTCGTCATGCTCCACCACGATGACGGTGTTGCCGAGGTCGCGCAGGCGCTTGAGCGTTTCGAGCAGACGGTCGTTGTCGCGCTGGTGCAGGCCGATGCTGGGCTCGTCGAGGACGTAGAGCACGCCGGACAGCCCGCTGCCGATCTGGCTGGCGAGGCGGATGCGCTGGCTCTCCCCGCCCGACAGCGTGCCGCTGGTGCGGTCGAGATTGAGGTAGTCGAGCCCGACATTGTCGAGGAAGCCCAGCCGCTCGTTGATTTCCTTGAGGATGGCGGCGGCGATCTGCGCCTGAGTGTCGTTGAGCTGTTCGGGCAGCGAGAGGAAGTAGTCCTTCGCATCGGCCACGCTCATCTTGGTGGGGGTGGCGATGTCGGTGCCCGCGATCTTCACCGCCAGCGCCTTCTCGTTGAGACGCTTGCCATGGCATGTCTCGCACGGCTGCGCGGTCTGGTACTTGGCCAGCTCCTCGCGCATCCAGGCGCTTTCGGTCTGCATCATGCGGCGGTTGAGATTGCCGATGACGCCTTCGAAGGCCTTCTTCACAGTGTACTGCCGCCGCCCGTCCTTGAAGGTGAGCGGGACGGACTTGCCCTTCGTGCCGTGCAGGATGACGTTCCGGTTCTCCTCGCCCAGTTCCTGCCACGGGGTGGTCAGGTCGAAGCCGTACGCCTTCGCCAGACTGGAGAGCACCTGCATGTAATAGGGCGACGGCGGGTTGGACTTGGCCCACGGCACCACCGCGCCTTTCTTCAGCGTCAGCGTTTCGTTGGGCACGACCAGCTGCGGGTCGAACAGCTGCTTCTCGCCGATCCCGTCGCAAGTCGAGCATGCCCCTTGCGGCGCGTTGAAGGAAAACAGGCGCGGTTCGACTTCCTCGATGGTAAAGCCGGACACGGGGCAGGAAAAGCGCTCGGAGAAGACGATGCGATTGGCTGGAATTCCCGCGCCTTTCATCGCGCCGCCGCTCGCCGCTTCGTCCTCGCGACCCGGGACGACGCCATCCGCCAGATCCACAAAAGCCAGTCCGTCGGCAAGTTTCAGCGCGGTCTCGAAACTGTCGGCAAGCCGCGTCTCCAGCCCTTCCTTCACCGCCAGCCGGTCCACGACCACTTCGATGTCGTGCTTGAACTTCTTGTCGAGCGCGGGCGCTTCCTCGATCGCGTACATTTCGCCATCGATGCGGACACGCGTGTATCCAGCCTTCTGCCATTCGGCGAGTTCGCGACGGTATTCGCCCTTGCGCCCGCGCACGACCGGCGCGAGCAGGTACAGCCGCGTGCCTTCGGGCAAGGCCATGACACGGTCGACCATGTTGGACACGGTCTGCGCCTCGATCGGCAGACCGGTCTCGGGCGAATACGGCACGCCCACCCGCGCCCACAGCAGGCGCATGTAGTCGTAAATTTCGGTCACCGTCGCGACAGTCGAACGCGGATTGCGGCTGGTCGTCTTTTGCTCGATCGAGATGGCAGGCGACAGCCCGTCGATATGCTCGACATCGGGCTTCTGCATCATCTCGAGGAACTGGCGCGCATAAGCGCTCAGGCTCTCGACATAGCGCCGCTGCCCTTCGGCATAGATCGTGTCGAACGCCAGCGAGCTCTTGCCCGAACCTGACAGGCCGGTAATCACGATCAGACTGTCACGCGGCAGGTCGATATCGACCCCTTTGAGATTATGCTCGCGCGCGCCGCGTACGGATATCTTGGTAAGTGCCATGGGGTCGGCGTGTTCCCGAATTGTTCGCTTTGGTCAAGGGGGCGGCCATCGGCCCGTGCTGTTGGAGCGAACGGGGCCGTGCCTATGTTCCGCAAGATCGGAATCCACGCTTTGAAATACAAGCATCGCGCTGCCCGTTTGCCAGTGCGACCACCCGCCATCTGTGGCCGATAAACGGTGAAGCGTGGACCTAATCGGTCATGCGAACCGTTATTCAGACATATCCGGCCGCCTCTCCCCGCCTAAAAGCAGAGCAGGTGCAAGCGGCTTCCCGGCACGCGATCCGCGCTTTGGCCGGCAGACCGATACAGTTACAAGGTTTCAACGCACATGTCCGATACGACGACAAAACAAGGGCGAGAGCAAAGGGACGAACAGCCCGTCCGCCCGGCGACGAAGAACACGATCCAGAGCGAGCGCTTGAAGGCGCTGATGGCGGAACTGGACCGCCCGCTGGAGGACGAGAAATGGGTCAAGAAGCCCAAGGCTGGCGAGGAAAAGAGCGCCCTCAGCCTGCTCAGTCGCCTTCGCACCTATCGCGAGCACCGCAGGAACCTTAAACGGGCACGTCAGGCGGCTGCGCGCGTCTATCGCGTCAAGCCGAAGGTTTCGGCGCGCAAGCGTGCATCGCTGATGATGGGTGTCGGTGCAATGAGCCTGGGCGCGTTCACCGGCCCGCCCCCGCAAAAGCCCCGGCCCAAGCCAGCTGCTGCCGTGACCAAGCCGATCCCCCCGGCCAAGGATGTTCGCATGCCGGCCGCGCTTATGTCGTCGAGCGACGAGTTCAAGCAGGCGCTGATCGAGGAAGAAGGTGTGCGCTACACCGTTTACCGCGACGTGGCAGGATACCCAACCGTGGGCGTGGGTCATCTGGTGCTGCCGCAGGACAATCTGCGTGTGGGTGACCGGATTTCCGACCAGCAGGTGCTCGACTTTCTCGACCAGGATTTGAAGAAAGCCGAAGAAGGCGTGCAGCAGCTCGTCGGCGACCTGCCGCTGTACCAACACGAATTCGATGCGCTGGTGGACCTCGTGTACAACGTCGGCATCGGCAACGTCTCCGAGAATGAGAGCCCGCGCCTGAACGCTGCGATCGACGCTGGCGATTACGAAGGCATTGCGGCCGAGCTCGACTACACCCATGCCGCCGGAAAGGTCGCTCGTGGACTGGAGATTTCGATCCGAACGACGCGCCCAGATTTTCATGGAAGCATCCTACGAGGATCCGCGCGAAGTACGGATGTCGCAGTCGTAATTTCAACCAAGGGGCTCGGCTTGTGCCGGCCCCTTGCTCGTAAAAGACGTAATGACCCACCGCCTGTTTTTCGGCATCCGCCCCAGCGCCCACATCCGGGACGCGCTGCTCGACACGATGGACGGCGTCGACAACGCACGCTGGCAGGATGACGATCAGTTGCACCTGACCTTGCGCTACATCGGCGAGGTCGATGCGCACATGGCCGACGATCTCGCCGACGCTGCGCAGTCGGTGCCGTTCGCGCCGTTCGACCTGTCCATCGACGGATGCGGGACGTTCGATCGCAAGGGTCATGCGCGCACGCTGTATGCCGGAATCGCGCCGTCCGACCCGCTTTCAGGTCTGCAACGGCGCCTTGAGCGGCTATGCCAGCGGTGCGGCATCGAACCGGAACAGCGCAAGTTCCATCCGCATATCACGCTTGCCCGCTTGAACACCGCGACCGGACCGCTGACCGACTATCTGCAAGCGCACAGTGGACTGTCCCTTGGCCCGTGGCGGGTCGAGCATTATATACTGTACGAAAGTCATCTGCGCGATCAGGGCTCTGTCTACGAACCTGTCGTCACTTATTCGGCTACACCATGACCAGACTGCGCTACTCCGTTTTGCTTGCATCGCTGCTCGCCTTGGCAGGGTGCTCGGCTGTCGAGGAAGAGCATGTCGTGGCAGAGCAGGTGCTTTCAGACGAGCCGCCGCAGCAGGCGCTGCTGGACGCGGTCAAGGCAGAGGGAAAGCAGGAAAGCCCCGACAATTGCCTGCTCATGATCTGGTCGGAGCAGGACGATCCGGCTGTCGAGTTCGACCGCGCAAACGATGCCGTTCAGGGCGGAGCGATTTCTTGTGCGACCGGCACGACGCCCAGCCGCTTCGAGGCGGCCATCGCCGCGCTGCGCGAAGCGGCAAGCAGCGGCAACAGGGCGGGCTTGCTCGAGCGAGTGGGCATCCCGCTGCTCTACATCACCGAGAGTGGGGAGCGGCGCGAACTGACGGCCGATGAAATCGACGCACTGTTCGACGAGGTGTTCGATGCGCGTATGCTCGACACGCTCAAGCGGCTCGACTTGTCGCAAATGACAGTAGAGCCGGACCAGGGCGCTTTCTTCGAGCTCGGCACGGTCTGGCTGGTGGTGGACGAGACGGGCGAGCCGCGCATGATGACGGTCAATCGCCAGGCGCTGACCGAAGCGGCAGAGACCGCACGCGACCAGGCGGCGCGCGGTGAGGGCGAACCGCTATAGCTTGCCGCGAAAGGCGAGCGAGTTGTCGTTCAGTTCGGACAGGTCCTTCGACCCGGCGATGACATCCTCGGCAAGGCTGACGGCGCGCTGGAGCACCTCGTCCGGCGCCTTGCGATAGGCGGGCGAGCCGATGACGTCGCGCCACTTTGCGCCCACCGCATTGTCCAGCATGATGCGCTGGAAACAATGGTCGAAGCGCACGGGCCAGCCGCGCTCTGCTGCCATGGCGGGCATTTTCTCGCGGGTCAGTTCGAACCAGCGCGCTTCGAGGTCTTCACGGGACATGCCCGCTCAACGGACTACAACGCCGCGAGTGCCCGCGCGCCCTCCTCGCCCAGCCATTGCGTTTGCACGCCCCAGGTCCGCTCGATCTGCTGTGGGTCCAGCGCGAGGGTCGGCGGCGCATCGGCCACCAGCGCGCCGTCCTGCATAACCAGCACGCGGTCGGCGTGGTTCATCGCCATCGCCAGATCGTGCATTACGATCACCACGCCCCCGCCCGCATCGGCGAACCGGCGCAAGTGCCGCATCAGCGCGATCTGGTGCGACAGGTCGAGCGCGGACAGCGGCTCGTCGGCGAGGATCCAGTCGGGTTCGCCTGCCAGCACGCGGGCCAGCATGACCCGCGCCGCCTCGCCGCCGGACAGCGTCTGCGCGCGGCGGTCGGTCAGGTCGGTGAGGTCGAGGGCTTGGATAGCGCGGTCTACGGGTTCGTCTGCGCTGTCGCGATGCGGGATGCGGCCAAGTTCGACCAGCGAGCGGACCGTCACATCCCACGCGACCTGCGCCGATTGCGGAAGGTAGCCGATACGCTTGTGGCGATCCGCTTGGCTGGCGAGTGGCTGGCTATCCAGCAGCACCTTACCGCTATCCGGTTTGGTCAGGCCTGCCAGCAGCTCCAGCAAGGACGACTTGCCTGCCCCGTTCGGCCCGCAGATCGCTGTGATCTCGCCGGTGGAAAGCGCGCAGGACACATCGCTCACCCGCCCGGCCAGACTGAGGTTCTTCGCCTCCAGCATCACGCCAGCCCCCGCCGCATGCGCAGCAGCAGCCATAAAAAGAACGGCGCGCCCAACAGGCTCAGCGCAATGCCGAGACGCAATTCGGTTACCAGCGGCAGGATGCGCACCACGCTGTCCGCCACGAGCACCAGCAGCCCGCCTGCCAGCGCGCTCGGCACGATAAGCTGCGAAGGGCGCCGGTCCGTCAGCGGACGCACTAGATGCGGGACGATCAGTCCGACGAAGCCGATGATGCCAGCCACCGCAACGCCCGCGCCCACGGTCAGCCCGACCCCGACGACCAGCAGCCAGAGCAGCCGCGTCGTGTCGACGCCCAGCGATCGCGCGACCGGCTCGCCCAAGGTCAACGCATCGAGCGAGCGGCCTGCCGCCCACAGCACGGCTATCCCTACCGCCACCAGCGGCGCTGCCAGCGTCACTTCGCGCCAGCTGCGGTCGGTCAGCGCCCCGTTGAGCCACATCACGATCTCGCTCATGGCGAAAGCGTTGGGGGCCATGCTAATGGCCAGCGCCGTCAGCGCGCCCGCAAGGCTCGCCACCATGAGACCGGCCAGGGTGAACAGCGCGATGCCTCCGGTACGCCCGGCTATCGCGGCCAGCAACGCCATCGCTCCGCCCGCCCCGACCAATGCGAAGAGCGGCAGCAACCACGGGCTCGCGGCATATCCGAACCACAGCGCCACCACGGCTCCCAGAGCAGCACCCGGCGCGATGCCGAACAACCCGGGATCGGCGAGCGGATTGCGCAAATAGCCCTGCATCGCCGCTCCCGCTGCGCCCAACCCGCCCCCGACGCACAGGGCGAGGACGGCGCGCGGCAGTCGCAGTTCGGCGAGGATGAGGGTGGCGTTCGGCGTGGTTGCCGGGTCGATCCACACGCGCCCTGCAAGGAGCGACAGCGGGACGGCGACCACTAGCAAGGCTGCAAAGAGGATGGATGCGCGGTTCACCGGGCCGCTGCCTTGATACGCGCCAATCGCTCGGCCGCGCGAATGATGGTCGGGCCGCCGCAGTAGATCAGCCGTGTGTCGAATGGCTCGCGCTGCATGGCCTCGATGTCGTCCAGAGAGGGATGCCGTTGCCCCACACCGTTACCGGCAACCAACAGGACCTCCGGCGGGTCGGCCAGCACTTGCTCGAGCGATAGATAGTCCGCCTGCTGCATGCCGCGTCCTTGCGCGTAATTGTCGAAACCTGCGCGCCGCAACACATCGCTGACCAGCGCAGCCTCGCCCGCAACGATACCGCCCGGTTGCCAGAGTACCACCTCGATGTTCTCGCTCGAGTGCATTTCCACCAGCGCCGCCTCGATCCGCGCGACCAGCATCTCGCCCTTGTCCGCTTGCCCTGCCAGCGCCGCCAGCTGGCGAACCTGCACAATGCTTTCCTCGACGCTCGCCACGCCGCCAAACTGAATCACGCGCAGACCCAGATCGTCCAGCGCCGCGCGAGTGGCAGGAGCCAAGTAGGTGCTCGCCACGACCACATCCGGATCGAGCGCCAGCACCTCCTCCACGCTGCCACCCGTCGCGCGGTACCGCGCCGCATCCTCCGCCTCCATCGAGGACGCACCCGGATCCTTGCTGTAATGCGAGATTGCCAGCAATTGTCCCGGCGCGGCCACCTCGTGCAGGATCGCGTCGGTGCAGGGGTTGAGGCTGACAATGGTGAGTTGCGGACCATCCTGGCGCGGCGGCGCACCCCCGCATCCGGCAAGCGCCAGCGCGAGAGCGAGCCCCGTGACGGACCCGGTCCGGATCACATCTGCACCCTCACCCCGGCAAAGACGCCGCGGCCCGGCGTACCGTAGCCTGCGACGGTCTGGTAGTCCTCGTCGAACAGGTTCTCGACGCGCCCGAAAAGCTCCAGCTCGTAGGTAATGTCGATGGACGCGCGAAGGTCGACCAGTTCGTATCCGTCCAGCCGCGTCGTGTTGCCCGCATCGTCGAAACTGTCGCCGACGATCCGCAGATCCGCGCCGAGCGACAGGCCGAATTCGCTCTCCCAATCGGCGACGAGCGTGCCGGAATGCCGCGGGCGGCGTGCGAGCCGATTGCCCGTCGCACGGTCCTCTGCGTCGATCAGGTTGTAGATGCCCGACACGCGGATCATGTCGGTCAGGTCGTAGCCCGCTTCCGCCTCGATGCCCTGTGCGCGCGCCTCACCGATATTCTGGTAATAGCCGAAGCGGCCATCGTCGCAGATCGCGGGCGGGTTCGCCACGAAACAGGTCTCGAAGCCGATGAGCTTTTCGCTGTCGCGCCGGAACGCAGTCAGCGCGAAATACCAATTGGCGCCGCGGCGGCCGCGCTCGATGCCGAAATCGACACTGGTGCTGCGCTCGGGCTCCAGCGCCTCGTTTCCGAAGTCGGAGAAGAGTTGGAACAGCGTCGGTGCTTTGTATCCCTCGCCAACACTCGCGCGCAGACGCCAGCTATTGCCGAGATCGTAACTGACATCGCCGCCGAAACTGACCTCGTTGCCGAAGTCCTCCGGCATGTCGAGCCTGCCGCCAATATGCGCCGATACTGGCCCGAGTGTCCCGCCAAGCTGGGCATAGACGCCGGTAGTGTTCGTCCTGGCGCCATCGTCGGACACGGTGTCGAACCGGCTCCACTCATGCTCGCCGCCGAAAGCAAACGCGATACCGCCGATCAGCCTGTATTCGCCGCGCAGGGCCAGCGTTTCGTTTCTCCCGTCGCTTGAGAAGGTCTCTGAACCGGAGCCGCTACGATTGACCCGCTCCGTATCGGACAAGGCGTAGCTGGCGCGCAGGGTCAGGTCGTTTCCGTAATAGGCCAGCCCGATATCGCCCCAGTGCCGCGTAGTTTTCTGCGTGTCCTCGCTGTCGATCAGGCCGAAGGGCGGCGAGAATGAGAAGCCGTCGATCTCCAGATCGCCTTCGGAAAAGTTGGCATGGGCAAAGAGCTTCGAGAATGTCCGTCAGTTCGATGATGGTCACGCCGGACAGGGCGAACTGCTCGAAGCCGTCAGCTTCCTCGCCGTCGGCCGCCGCGGAAAACCCGTCGGTCTGGTACCAAGATCCGTTGAGGCCGAGATACACGCCGTCCTCGTCAACGCCTGCCCCGGCGCTCGCAAATAGCGTGTCACGCGCGCCGTATTCGATGACGCCGCGCGCCCCGGTGACGGTGCGGGTCGATATGTCGATCACCCCGCCGACCGCGTCCGAGCCCCAGATGGTGCTGTTCGATCCGCGAAGCACGTCGAACCGGCTCGCCGTTCCGTTCAGCACGTTGCCGAAGTCGAAGCCACCTGCAGGCGAGGCCGGATCGGACACGCGCACGCCGTCGACCAGCACCAGCACCTGCTCTGCATTGGCACCGCGAATGTTGACGCTGGTCAGCGATCCGGCACTGCCGCTTCGCGAAGCGGTGAGGCCCGGCACGCGGCGCAGGGCGCGCAAGCGGATCGGCACCCTGGACCAAGGCCAGTTCGTCTTCATCGATGATGGTGATGGCCTGTCCGGTATCATCGACGGAGGTGCCGATCCCGTTGGCAGTGACTGTAATCGGGACCACCCGTTCGTGCCAGAAAACGATCTCCTGTCCGGGTTCGTCTGCCGTAGGTTCGGCAGCCTCATCCTGTGCAGCGATGATCTCTGCCAGTGCCTCCTCGCCTACATCTTGCGCATGCGCGGACACGCTCAGCGCCGAGGCGCTCAGGAACAATATGGGATAACGCACAAAAACCTCCGGTCATAAGCTATGCCGCTCATGACGAGAGGAGACGGGATTGCCTCTTCCCCGCATGCCATCGGTACACCCCGCCCGTGGCCGAACGACAGGTTCGAAACAGGTCTCCTGGCTCCCGGTTCGATGGCTGCGCTCCGCCTTCCCGCGCTGTAAAAACGCAGTGGCACGATGGAGCGCGCCTCACCGGTTACAGTTGCGGGGGCAGCCGCGGCATTACACCGAACGTTCCCTTGATCCGTACCCTGCGCGAACAATTACGCGCGCGGCTTCCGGCTGGCAAGGGCGCATCTTTCGCGAAGCCCTGCGTAACAATTTAACACATCTTCAAGCATGCTGCGGAACGCTTGTTTAGCTCGGTGCAGGCTAAAGACGTCGCCAAGCAGGGACGCTGCATTGCAGCCGATAAAAACAAGGGGAGCCGCCCAGCTTATGTCCGTGAAATTTGCGCCTGCGCGCCACGCCGCCACCTCGCCCATTGCCAAGTGCCTGACGCGAGGATCGACCGGCCCGGCCGCCAACGATCACGATGGGGGAATGTTCATGAGCGATACGACACAGCAGGCCTTGCGCCACTTCGCCGAGCATGGCTTGCGGGCCGGGGCGGTAGCGCTGGACAACGCCGCGCGCGCCGAAATGGCAGCCTGCGATGCGGACTACGCCTATTGGCTGGGCATTTGCGGGGAACTCGATCCGGCAGCGGCGGAGCGTTTCGTATCTGCACGCAGTGACGAGGCGTCGCGCCTGATCGGATAGCGCCGGGCGCGCCAGCCGCGCCTGCATTCTTCAGCCGGTGCTAAGTCGGAACGATGGATGCTACAGCGCGTCTATCGGGTGTCGCATGCGCGCTTCAAGCACCTATTGCTACTGCGAACCAATTGCAAAGATAGTTCCTCAGTCCGACCTTTTGCCGGTTGCAATCGCATGGGCGCGGGCCTAGTCCGCGAGGCGAAACACCGGGCGCGCGGACCCTCGCGGGACATCTTGCGCGCGCTATAAGCGGTCCATGGCCCATTCGTCCCGCGCGCATATGAAGGACGCACTCGTACATATGGCACGCAAGAAGATCGCGCTCATCGGTTCCGGCATGATCGGCGGCACCCTCGCCCACCTCGCCGCGAAGAAGGAAATGGGCGACATCGTCCTGTTCGACATTGCGGAAGGCATGCCTCAGGGCAAGGCGCTGGACCTGTCAGCCAGTGCGGCCCGGTCGAAGGCTTCGATGCCAAGATTACCGGCTCGAACGATTATGCCGACATCGCAGGCGCGGACGTGGTGATCGTCACCGCCGGCGTTCCGCGCAAGCCCGGCATGAGCCGCGACGACCTGCTCGGCATCAACCTGAAGGTGATGAAGGCGGTCGGCGAAGGCATCAAGAACAACTGCCCCGACGCTTTCGTTATCTGCATCACCAACCCGCTCGACGCGATGGTCTGGGCGCTGCGCGAGTTCAGCGGCCTGCCGCACAACAAGGTCGTCGGCATGGCCGGCGTGCTCGACAGCGCGCGCTTCGCGACCTTCCTCGCCTGGGAATTCGACGTGTCGGTGAAGGACGTGAACGCCTTCGTCCTCGGCGGCCACGGCGACACCATGGTTCCCGTCACCAGCTACACCACGATCAACGGCATCCCGGTCAAGGATTTCGCCAAGATCAAGGGCGTGTCGGAAAGCCGCATCGACGAAATCGTCGACCGCACCCGCAAGGGCGGCGGCGAAATCGTCGGCCTGCTCGGCAACGGCTCGGCCTATTACGCGCCGGCCACCAGCGCGATCGCGATGGCCGAAGCCTATCTCGGCGACCAGAAGCGCATCCTGCCGTGCGCCAGCTATGTCGAAGGCAAGTACGGCCTCGACGGGCTGTATGTCGGCGTGCCGACCGTGATCGGCGCAGGCGGCACCGAAGAGGTGATCGAGATCGAATTGTCGGACGAGGAAAAGAGCAACCTCAAGGTCTCGACCGACGCGGTCGAGGAACTGCTGGAGGCCTGCAGGGGTCTGGATAGCAGCCTTGCGTAAGCTGTTCTTGTCTACCGCGATTTCGGCGCGATGGTTGGATCGCCCTCATACGCGCAGGAGTATTCGCCGTTGCTTGGACGAGTGATGGAGGGCGCCACCTCATGCGTCCTCTCGGCAGACAAGAATGGAGTTGATACTTCGCGCTTCGATGGAAACGCCAATTGGAAAAAGCATGACGATGGCAGCTATTCCGCCGATAACCTGCCTGTCCATGTAACCTTCCCGGCTGATCGCGACGGCGTTTCCCGTATTTGCGTGGTCGAAGCGACGCTGGCTTCTCAAAAGCAGCAACAAGAAATGCGTACCGCATTCGAAGTACTGCTTAAGCAAAAGCCGATGGAACAGGAAGACAGCGTGATCTGGATGTTTGGGGGCGTAGACAATTCCCGCGGGCTGCAATTATTTCCTGACACCCAGTCCGATCAACCGCAAATTCGTATCATCGGCGCCGCCTTTTAGGAGTTATTGAATGTCCATCCTCGTCGACAAGAACACCAAGGTCATCACCCAGGGGATGACCGGCGACACCGGCACCTTCCACACGCAGCAGGCGCTCGATTACGGGACGCAGATGGTTGCGGGTGTGACTCCCGGCAAGGGCGGCACCGACGCACATCGGCCTGCCGCAGTTCAACACCGTGCGCGAAGCCAAGGCCGAAACCGGCGCGACGGCTTCGTGCATCTACGTGCCGCCGCCGTTCGCAGCCGACGCCATCCTCGAGGCGATCGACGCCGAGATGGAACTGATCGTCGCCATCACCGAAGGCATTCCCGTGCTCGACATGGTGCGCGTGAAGGCTGCGCTGCGCGGCTCGAACAGCCGCCTGATCGGCCCGAACTGCCCCGGCGTGCTGACGCCCGGCGAATGCAAGATCGGCATCATGCCCGGCTCCATCTTCAAGAAGGGCAGCGTCGGCGTGGTCTCGCGTTCGGGCACGCTGACCTATGAAGCCGTCCACCAGACCACCATGGTCGGCCTCGGCCAGACCACGGCAGTCGGCATTGGCGGCGATCCGGTCAACGGCACCAACTTCATCGACGTGCTCGACCTCTTCCTCGACGACGATGCCACCAAGTCGATCATCATGATCGGCGAAATCGGCGGCAGCGCGGAAGAAGAAGCGGCTGCCTACCTCAAGGAACAGGCCGCACTGGGCCGCGAAAAGCCGGTCGTCGGCTTCATCGCCGGCCGCACCGCGCCTCCGGGTCGCCGCATGGGCCATGCCGGCGCTATCGTATCGGGCGGCAAGGGCGGCGCGGACGACAAGATCGCGGCGATGGAAGACGCGGGCATCCGCGTATCCCCCTCGCCTTCCGAACTTGGCACCACGCTCGATGCGATGCTGAAGGAACTGGCCTGACACTCAGGCGCTCCCTCTTTCATGAGGACTGACAATGGGTAACGAGAGCCAGAACTTCCTGCCCGAGATGGGCGACCAGGAAGGTCCGCAAGCCGGGCCCAGCTGGGGCAATCCGAAGTGGCTGGCCGAGGTCGTCGACAGCGACGCCGACCTGACCGCGGCGCTCGACCCCACGCAGATGCGCGCCGTGGTTGCCGATGCGGCCAAGAAGGCGGGCAAGGCGCTCGACCCCAAGGCCATCGAGCAGGCAGCGGACGACAGCATCCGCGCCATGCTGCTGGTGCGTCTGCACCGCGTGCGCGGCCATCTGGCGGCCGATCTCGACCCGCTGGGCCTGTCGCATCGCGACGTACCCGACGACCTGACGCTGGCCTGGCACGGCTTCGAAGGGCAGGAAGCGCGCGAGGTCTATGTCGGCGGCGTGTTCGGCTTCGAATGGGTCACGGTGGGCGAGCTGTTCCGCGTGCTGCGCGAGACCTACTGCGGCAATGTCGGCCTCGAATACATGCACATCTCGGACACGGAGGAGCGCCGCTTCCTCCAGGACAAGTTCGAGACGCCCGAAGACACGATCCAGTTCACCGACGAAGGCAAGCGCGCCATTCTCGCCGCCGTTATCCGGGGCGAGCAATACGAGGCGTTTCTCGGCAAGAAATACGTCGGCACCAAGCGCTTCGGCCTCGATGGCGGCGAGTCGATGATCCCCGCGCTCGAAGCGGTCATCAAATACGGCGGCCAGCTGGGTGTGCGCGAAATCATCTACGGCATGGCGCACCGCGGCCGGTTGAACGTGCTCGCCAACGTCATGGGCAAGCCGTACAAGGTCATCTTCCACGAATTTTCCGGCGGCTCCTCCAATCCCGACGATGTGGGCGGATCGGGCGATGTGAAGTACCACCTCGGCACCAGCACGGACCGCAGCTTCGACGGTATCGATGTGCACATGAGCCTCGTGCCCAATCCCTTCGCATCTCGAAGCGGTGAACCCCGTCGTACTGGGCAAGAGCCGCGCGCAGCAGGCGATCCGCGACGATCTGAGCAAGCACGAACAGGTCCTGCCCGTCCTGCTCCACGGCGATGCGGCTTTTGCTGGTCAGGGCATCGTGTGGGAATGCCTCGGCTTTTCCGGCGTGCGCGGATACGACACGGGCGGCTGCCTGCACTTCGTCATCAACAATCAGATCGGCTTCACGACCAGCCCGCAATTCGCGCGCTCCTCGCCCTACCCCAGCGATGTGGCAAAGGGCATTCAGGCACCGATCCTGCACGTTAACGGCGACGATCCGGAAGCCGTGACCTTCGCCTGCAAGTTGGCGGTCGAATATCGCCAGACATTCGGCCGCGATATCGTGATCGACATGTGGTGCTATCGCCGCTTCGGCCATAACGAAGGCGACGAGCCCAGCTTTACCCAGCCGCTGATGTACAAGGAAATCCGCAAGCACCCCAAGGTGAGCGAATTGTACACCGCGCGCCTGATCGACGAAGGCGTAATCGACAAGAGCTATGCCGACGGCGTGATCGCGGAGTTCACCTCGCACCTGGAAGAAGAGTTTGCTGCGAGCAAGGACTACAAGCCCGACGAGGCCGACTGGTTCGGCGGGCGTTGGGCGGGCCTGAACAAGCCGGCCGATCCGGAATCCGCGCGGCGCAACATCGAGACCGGCATCGACAAGAAGCTGTTCGACAGCCTCGGTCGCACGCTGACCACCGTCCCCGACGACGTAACGATCCACAAGACGCTGGGCCGTGTGCTCGACGCCAAGCGCGAAATGTTCAACAGCGGCGAAGGCATCGACTGGGCTACCGGCGAAGCGCTGGCCTTCGGCAGCCTCGTCACCGAAGGCTTCGGTGTGCGCCTGTCCGGGCAGGATTCGGGCCGCGGCACGTTCAGCCAGAGGCATGCCGTCTGGCTCGACCAGAAGAACGAGAGCAAATACATCCCGCTCTGCACGCTCCCGCATGGCAAGTTCGAGGTCTATGATAGCCCGCTGTCCGAATATGGCGTGCTCGGCTTCGAATACGGTTTCGCCATGGCCGACCCCAAAAGCCTGGTGATGTGGGAAGCGCAGTTCGGCGATTTCGCCAATGGCGCGCAGATCATGATCGACCAGTTCATCGCGGCCGGCGAGGTCAAGTGGCTGCGCGCGAACGGCCTCGTGCTGCTGCTGCCGCATGGTTACGAGGGCCAGGGACCGGAGCATAGCTCCGCCCGTCTCGAACGCTTTCTGCAACTGTGCGCGAACGACAACATGCAGGTGATGAACATCACCACGCCTGCGAATTACTTCCACGCGCTCCGCCGTCAGATGCTGCGATCTTTCCGCAAGCCGATGGTCATCATGACGCCCAAGTCGCTGCTGCGCCATCCGCTGGCGAAGTCGAACGCGGGCGAGTTTCTGGACGAGCATCACTTCATGCGGATCAAGTCCGACATGACCGAGATCGACGATGCGAAGGTCAAGCGGCTCGTCCTGTGCAGCGGAAAGGTCGCCTACGACCTGATGCAGCGCCGCGACGAGGCAGGCGCGGACGATGTCTCCGTCGTGCGGATCGAGCAGCTGTATCCCTTCCCGGGCGAACCGCTGGCCGTCCGGCTGGAGCGGATGACGAACCTCGAGACGGTCGTCTGGTGCCAGGAAGAGCCGAAGAATAACGGCGCATGGTCCTTCGTCGACCGCCTGATCGAGGACGCGCTGACCAAGGCAGGCAAGGACGGCATGCGCCCGTGCTATGCCGGCCGCGAAGTCGCCGCATCGCCAGCCACCGGCTATGCCAGCCGCCACAAGGTCCAGCAGGAAGCGCTGGTCAACATCGCGCTCGGGCTGAACGGCGGGGACACCGCCAACGCCACCAGTAATTGCAGCTGATCGAGGCTCGGATAAGGAACACCGACTGACATGGCCACCGAAGTCAAAGTCCCCACGCTGGGCGAAAGCGTCACCGAAGCCACCATCGGCGAATTCCTGAAGCAGGTCGGCGATGCCGTTGCGGTGGACGAACCGATCGTAAGCCTGGAAACCGACAAGGTCGCTGTCGAAGCGCCCTCGCCGGTCGCAGGCGTCATCCAGGAATTCAAGGTCGAGGTCGGCGACACGGTCGAAGTCGACGCGGTCATCGCGATCATCGCGGAAGGCGGCACACCCGCTGCCACCGGCGAGGAAGCCGGACGCGCCAAGCAGGAGCGCGAAGAGGGACAAGAAAAGCGCGCAGAACAGCCCGAGCCTGCCGCCGCGTCGGACGGCTCGCAAACGCTGTCGCCCGCCGTGCGCCGCGCCGTGCTCGAACACGGTGTCGACCCGTCCACGATCAAGGGCAGCGGCAAGGATGGCCGCCTGACCAAGGAAGATGTCGTGGCCGCCGCCAAGGCCAAGGGCGATCCGGCGCCTGCCTCCACTGCGCCCGCGCAAGCCGCCTCGCCTGCCCCTGCAGCCGCAGGGGAGCGCCGCGAGGAACGCGTCAAGATGACGCGCATGCGCCAGACCATCGCCAAGCGGTTGAAGGGCGCGCAGGAAGAAGCCGCTCTGCTGACCACTTTCAACGATTGCGACATGAGCGCGGTCATGGAAGCGCGCGCGAAGTACAAGGACATGTTCGCCAAGAAGCACGACATCCGGCTCGGCTTCATGGGATTTTTCGCCAAGGCCGCCTGCCTCGCGCTGAAGGACGTGCCCGCGGTCAACGCCTATATCGAGGGCGATGAGATCGTGTACCACGACTATGTCGACATCTCGGTCGCCGTGTCCGCGCCCAACGGCCTCGTCGTGCCGGTCATCCGCGATGCACAGGACAAGGGCTTCGCGCAGATCGAGAAGGACATCGCGGACTTCGGCGCGCGCGCCAAGGAAGGCACGTTGACGATGGACGACATGAAGGGTGGCACCTTCACCATCTCCAACGGCGGCGTGTTCGGCAGCCTCATGTCGACCCCGATCATCAATCCGCCACAAAGCGCGGTGCTCGGCCTCCATCGCATCGAGGATCGCGCCGTGGTGGTCGATGGCGAAATCGTGGTGCGCCCGATGATGTACATCGCGCTGTCCTACGACCACCGCCTCATCGACGGACGTGAGGCCGTGACCGCGCTGAAGATCATCAAGGAAGCAATCGAAGATCCGACCCGGATGCTGATCGACTTGTGAGGACAAGGCCAATGACCAGACTATTACTCGCAAGCTGCTGTGCGGTCGCTTTGACCGGCTGCGATGCCGCTACGCAAATTGCCGGTGACGCCGTCGAAGGCGAAGTCAGAACCGCCGTCGTAGAGCGCTGCCAGCAATTTGCCGACAACGCGGGCATCGTCGCGGACCGCATCAATGCAGTGTGCGAATGCAGTGCCGACAGGTTCCGGGCCGACGAGGACCTGACCCTCGCCGATGTGAACCGCGAAAATATCGAAGGCATCGTCAACAGCTGTGCGACCGAAAAGGGTACCGACACTAACGATGCTACAAACACCACGCCGACGGAGACTATCGGTGGCTGATCACTCCTACGACTACGACGTCCTCGTCATCGGTGCCGGTCCGGGCGGCTATGTCGCCGCAATCCGTGCAGCCCAGCTGGGCCTGAAAACCGCCTGCGCCGAAAGCCGCGCAACGCTGGGCGGGACCTGCCTCAACGTGGGATGCATTCCCTCCAAGGCCATGCTGCATGCGAGCGAATTCTACAACGCCGCCGTCAATGGCGAGATGGCCGAAATGGGCATCGACGCAAATGCCAAGCTCAATCTCCCCAAGATGCACGACCAGCGCCTGGATGCGGTGGACGGCCTGACCAAAGGCATCGAGTTCCTGTTCAAGAAGAACAAGATCGATTGGAAGAAAGGCCATGCCACCTTCCAGGACGCGCACACGGTCAAGGTGGGTGACGAGACTGTCACCGCGAAGGACATCATCATCGCCACCGGATCCTCGGTCACCCCGTTACCGGGTGTGGAGGTCGACAACGACAAGCAGATCGTGGTCGATTCCACCGGCGCGCTGGAGCTGGCAAAGGTGCCAGAAAAGATGGTCGTCATCGGCGGCGGTGTGATTGGGCTGGAAATGGGCTCGATCTGGAACCGTCTGGGCGCGGATGTGACCGTGGTCGAATATCTCGACCAGCTACTGCCCGGCATGGACGGCGACGTGCGCAAGGAAGCGGCCAAGATCTTCAAGAAGCAGGGCATGACCCTGATGCTGAAGACCAAGGTCACCGGCTGCGAGGTCAAGGGCCAGAAGGCTACGCTCACCGTCGAACCGTCGGAAGGCGGCGATGCGCAGACGCTGGAGGCGGACTGCGTGCTCGTGTCGATTGGCCGTCGTCCCTACACCGACAATCTCGGCCTCGACGCGATCGGGATGGAGCCGAACAAGCGCGGCCAGATCGAGGTCGACCACGACTTCCGCACCAGCGTCGCCAGCGTCTGGGCCATCGGCGATTGCGTGCCCGGCCCCATGCTCGCCCACAAGGCCGAGGACGAAGGCATTGCCTGCGCGGAAAACATCGCGGGCCAGACCGGCATCGTGAACCACGACCTCATCCCGGGCGTCGTCTACACTCTACCGGAATTCGCCGGCGTCGGCCTGACGCAGGAAGAAGCGCTGGAAAAGATGGGCGGCGACAAGGCCAAGCTGAAGATCGGCAAGTTCCCGATGATGGCCAACAGCCGCGCCAAGACCAATCACGAGCCCGACGGCTTCGTAAAGGTCATCGCCGAGGCCGAAAGCGACCGCGTGTTTGGGCGTATGGTGCATCAACGCCGTCGCGGGCACGATGATCGCGCAGGCGACGCAGGCCATGGAATTCGGCGCAACGTCCGAAGACATCGCCTACACCTGTCACGCACACCCGACGCATTCGGAAGCGCTGAAGGAAGCGGCAATGGCGGTCCAGGGCAAGCCGATTCACATCTGACGAGGCACAGGCATGCGCGATCTGCCAGATGTGCTGCATCGGCTGAGCGTCGCGCTACCGCCTGTTCTGGCTGGCCTTCTGGTGTTCCAGTTCTTCGGCGCGCCCAACAGCTATCTGCTGGTCAACGCTGGTGCATTCATTCTCGGCACGTTGGCGCTCATATTTGTACGCGCACCGACCGGCGGAAAGGCGGTCGGTCGGATCGCGTCGGCAGCTCTCGCATTGATGGCCGCACCTCTTGTTATGGGGCACGAGCTAGATGGAATACGCCGCTGGATAGCGCTCGGACCAGTCGCACTTAACACGGGGCTCGTCGCTGTACCTGTTCTGGCCGTCGTATGTGCGAAGGGTGGTCCTGCCGGCGTCCTGACGTTCGCCATCGCCACCTTGATCCTGACCTTGCAACCAGACGCAGCGGCGCTTCTGGCGCTTTCGCTCGCGGGGCTGACGATGGCAGCGGTCGGCAAGGATTGGCGCTTTGGTCTTATCGGGTTGCTCTGCCTTGCAGGGGCAGTTGTGCGGCACACGAATGGCGTTCCCGATCCGGTACGCTTCGTGGAAGGCGTCGTGCACATGGTATGGTCGCGCAGCTTATGGTCCGGCCTCGCGCTCCTGGTGGCACTGGCCGTTCCTGTGGTAGCACTCTGGCGTGGGAGCCTCCTCGACCGGCGCGCGGCAATCAGTCTTGGCCGCAACCTATGCGGGCTTCAGCCTTGCCAGCCTGACAAACGACTACCCCCTCCCGCTGGCGGGCTACGGAGCATCTTCCATCATAGGTTTTTTATTAGCCCTCGCACTGGTCCCGGCACGATTGAAAAGCACAGAGCAAAGGCTCTAGGCCGACAGCGCCAAAATCAGTAAGGGCGCGCTCGGACTGTGTGACGGCAATATTCGATATGGCAGGACAAAGCGTGATGCGGCTTTTCGCCAAGTGGCACATTTGGCTCGGCTGGCTGGTCGGCGTGCCAATCCTGATGTGGACCGTGACAGGGCTGGTCATGGTCGCCAAGCCGATCGAGGAAGTGCGCGGCAATCATCTTCGCAAAGAGCTTGCCGAGGAGGCTCTGCCTCGGGACACCAACATCGCCGTCTCGCTTCCGTCCGACAGCACCGCGCCGGTGCGCAGCGTCGCCACGCAGGTCGAACGCGGCGAGGTCGTGACGCGCATCACGTACATGGACGGCACCAGCGACCGTTTCCGTGCCGATGGCAGCAAGATGTCGCCGCTATCGGAGATCGAAGCGCGCATGATCGTGGAGGAAGCCATCGTCGGCGGTGCCGAGGTAGCATCGGCCACGCGCTTCGCCGCGGACGAGGTGCCGCTCGATTTCCGCCGCGAGATGCCGGTATGGCAAGTCGTGCTGCAGGACGGCACGCATGTCTATGTCGGCACCGAAACAGGCCGGATCGAGGCCGTACGCACGCGCTGGTGGCGCACCTTCGACTTCATGTGGGGCCTGCACATCATGGACCTGGAAGCGCGCGAGGATACCAGCCATCCGCTGCTGATCGGCTTTGCGGCGCTGGGCGTATTGGGCTCGTTGCTCGGCTGTATCCTGATGTTCCGCCGCCGATCGCGCGCGAAGGCAGCCCGCGCTTGACCGAGACGATCCTTACCCCGGTGCTCGACTGGCTTGACCTGGCCGGTGTGGCGCTGTTCGCGCTGACTGGCGCGCTGGTGGCGGCGAAGGAGCGGCAGACGCTCGTCACACTGTCCTTCTTCGCGCTGATCACGGGCGTCGGAGGAGGCACGATCCGCGACCTTCTGATCGACGCGCCGGTGTTCTGGATCGCGGACCCGTGGGTTGCCGCAATCTGTCTGGGCGTGGCCCTGTTCGCCTGGTTCACGCCCGTGCGCTGGTGGGAGGGCCGCTTTCTTGCGATTGCCGACGGAGCAGGCCTTGCAGCCTATGCCGTTCTGGGAACAGCCAAGGCACTGCAATACGGCGTGCCGCCTGTCCCTGCGGTGCTGATGGGCGTCATCACCGGCACGGCGGGCGGCATCATTCGCGACGTGCTGGCTGGCAGGCCGTCGATCCTCATGCGGCCAGAGCTCTATGTGACGGCGGCCGCTCTGTCGGCGAGCCTGACCGCGCTCGGATCGCTGATCGACGTCAATCGCTGGTGGGTCTGGATTGTGGCGGCACTGGCGGGCTTCGCCCTGCGCCTTGCCGCCATCCTGCTCAACCTGGCACTGCCATCCTACACGAAAGACACGCCGCCCGACGAGTGATCAGGCGCCTTCGCCCGGCCAGTCCTGAACCTCTGCCTCGGCCAGATCGCCGTCGATAGGCGCTTCGTCTGCCGGCTCGCGTTCGACAGCCTGCACCCGCGCATCGCGGTCCACGCGCGACCATTCCGCGTCGTAGCGATCGTCGTCCCACTGGCCGTCGTCCTCGTCGCGCTCGCGGCGGTCTTCGTCGTAGTCGATGTCTTCCCAGCGATCGTCATTGTCGCCGCGGTCGTCATCGACATCGCGCCGGCCGCTGAAGTCCAGCGTCTCTATCCGCCCGTCGGGGCCGAGACGGCACAGGAAGCCGTCACCGCCGGAAATGCGACCTTCGACCTGCCAGCCGCGCGCCGTGCGGTCGACGCGTTCCACGGCTTCCACACGCTGCTGCGTTTCGATGGCCTCGACGCACATCTCGACTGCGCGATCGATACCGCGCGTGTCGCTCCTGCGCTCGTCACGGCGGTAATCGCGGTCGCGCTCGCGGCGGTCGTCACGCGTCGCGGCGCGTGCAGCGTGAGAGATCGCGCCGATGATCAGCACACCGGCCAGCACGTCGCCAAGGCCGGGTCCGCGGCGATAGCGATAGCGGTGGTGCCGGTGGCGATGGTAGCGGCGGTGCTCGGCCGTCTGGCCTTGCTCGATCTGCTCGCCCGCCGTCATTTCGGCGAAGGGCGACGGTGTAGCGGCCAGCGGCATTTCGGAAGCAGCCAGCGGGCTTACGGCCATCGAGGCGGTCGCAAGAAAGAGAGGTGCGTAAGCGTAAGTCATTCGCGGCATGGCCGGTCCCCGTTTGTCAGCGCGCGCCCACCCTTGCGCAAATCCTTCGATGTTCGTGGGCATGGCGTGCGCTTCCTGTAAGAACCATGAACCGCACGAAAAACGGCCCGAAGCACGAAGCTCCGGGCCATTCTTGCAAGTGTTGTTGTGCGGGTTACCGCAGGCGACGTAAGCCGCGATAATCGACATTGGTCACGCGTCCACGCTCGATGTAGCAAGTGAACTTGCCCTCGTCGCGGCCGCCCCAGCGAGAGTCGCGGCGGTCGTAACGGTCATACCGGTCATACCGGCGGCCTTCCTCGACCAGGATGCGGCCCTTGACCTTCCAGCCGTAGCGGGTGTCCTTCACATCGCGGATGTCGGTCACCTGAGCCCAGCGATAGCCACCATAGCGGCGCGCATCGCGCTTGGCAGCGTTGACGCACCGCTCGACCGCTGCACGCGGGTTGCCGCGGTGACGATAGGCGTGGCGGCGATAGTCGCGCCCGTCGCGATAATACCGGCCATCGCGGTAATAGCGGTCGCCGCGGTAATAGCTGCGGTCGCGGTCGCGGCTGGCGGCGTTGGCGATTGCGGCAATGCCGCCGATCACGACTGCGCCGGCAATGATGTCGCCGGCGGAAATGCCGTCGCCATCGCGGTCGCGTGCCTGTGCGGGGGTTGCTCCTGCCAAGGCCATCGCGCCGACCGTAGCCGCTGCGATCCCACCCTTCGCGAACGGATTAATTTTATCGAACATAAGAGGCTCTCCTCGGTTACGACCGGGGCGGGAATGCCTCGGTTGATTCGTGGTCTAGAGAGGAGCGTTTGAGACTAGCCTGAATTCCGGCGACAGCGGGCGTTCAGAAAAGTATCGTGTTTTGTGAACGACTATTCGAGTGAGGCGAGAACGTCCCGTGTGAAGGCGACGATGTCGAAGCGCGAGCCCGCAGGATCTTCGCCGCGCCGCACGATCACCAGATCTTCGCTCGGAATGACGACGATATATTGTCCTCGATTGCCCCTGGCGGCGAAAGCGTCTGCCGGAATGCCGTCAATGCCGCCCATCGTCCACCAGCCCGCGCCATAGCCCCAGGCTGTGTTGTCCGGCTGCGGGCCGGCGGGGCTGGAGACATAGTCCACCCACCCTTCTGGCAAAATGCGCTGGCCTCGCCATATGCCATCCTGCAGATGAAGCTGCCCCAGGTTCGCAAGGTCACGGGCCGTTGACCAGACCTGGCTGGAAAGCACGTAATTCCCCTGCCAATCCGTTTCCGCATATGTCCGGCCCATCCGCAGCATTTCGAACAGCTGCGATGGCGGATGCGCCGCGAACGTATCCTCAATGGCCTGCACTGCCGCCAGCGTGTCGTTATTTGCATAGCGCCACATCGTGCCGGGCTGATGGAGAAGCGGCCAGTCCACCGCGACCTCGTCCACTGTCGCGCCGCCATAATAAAGCGGATCGGTGCGATTGCCGGGCGTATCCGAATAGCGGCCCGATGCCATGCGCAAAGCGTGATCGATCGTAATCGCGCGGCGCGGGTCATTCTCGTCGATGCCAAGGCCTGCACTGTCGTTTACATCGACTTCGCCGCGATACACCGCTGCGCCGACGACGGTGGCGGCGATGGATTTGGCGACCGACCATGTGCGCTGGGGCGTGTAAGGCGAATAAGGCTCTCGATAGCGCTCGTCATCATGCTCGCCCGCCCCTCTCACCAGCACCGCCGTGGTGCGCGCATTCGCGCCGTAGTGATTGCCGAAAGCCTGCTCGAAGACCGGCGCGAGGTCAGGGTCAGACAGTTCGCGCTGGTTCCAGACAATACCCGCATCGGTGAACGAAACGCTCGAGCGATCCGGAAAGGCTGTCGCTCCTATAGGCAGGAGGCTGCAGCCGCCATCTTCCGTGTGCCATGCCACGCGAGGCGGCATATCGTCTGCCCAGCTTACATCGACACGCGAGACCGGTCCGCGGCCATGATCGAAGCGATGCACCCGATGCTCCAATTCAGCCGCGATCACGTCCAGAGGCGGCTGGATACCGGAGAGCTCCCACGCAAGGATGTTTTCGTCATCGCGGCCCAAAGCCATACCGGTATTGGAAAGCGCCCCGCACACGAACAGCGCTTTGTAACCCGCTGCCAGAGCCCGGTCATATCGCTCGTCAAGCTCCGACTGCGAGATGCTCTGCGCGGTGGCGGGAACGGCGAAGGACAGGGCTGCAGCTGTCAGAATAGTGGAGCGGATCATGGCGCGCACTCTGCCATTATCCGCGCAAAAGAAAAGGGCCGGCGGATTGCACCGCCAGCCCCTCGCTTGTCTCTTTTGAGGCGCTTACGCGTCTTCGAATTCGTCCTCGTCGATCATCACCGGGCCGCTGTCCTGGCCCTTGGCGTCTTCGTCACGGTCGACGAATTCGATGACGGCCATGGCGGCCGCGTCGCTACCGCGATAGCCGGCCTTGATCACGCGCGTATAGCCGCCTTCACGGTCGGCATAGCGTTCGGCCAGGACGTCGAACAGCTTCTTCAGCTGCGTTTCGTCCTGCAGTTTGCTCATGGCAAGACGGCGGTTCGACAGGCCGCCACGCTTGGCCAGCGTGATCAGCTTTTCGATATAGGGGCGCAGTTCCTTGGCCTTGGCCTGCGTGGTCAGGATCTGTTCGTGCTTGATGAGCGCAGCGCTCATGTTGCGGAACAGGGCCTTGCGGTGGCCGGACTTGCGCTGGAGCTTGCGGCCGGAAATCTTGTGACGCATTTCAAATCTTCCTTGTTCGTAGAGGGCCCGTTCAGGTAGCCCGGTACTGGCGGCGCTTCGGGTGCGCCGCCGGAACCCGTTTAGCCGAGCAGTTCCTGTTCGAGCTTCTTGGCCATTTCCTCGATGTTCTCGGGCGGCCATCCGGGGATGTCCATGCCGAGGCGCAGACCCATCGACGACAGCACTTCCTTGATTTCGTTCAGGGACTTGCGGCCGAAGTTCGGGGTGCGCAGCATCTCGGCTTCGGTCTTCTGGACCAGGTCGCCGATGTAGATGATGTTGTCGTTCTTGAGGCAGTTGGCCGAACGGACCGACAGTTCCAGCTCGTCGACCTTCTTGAGAAGGTAGCGGTTGAGCTGGTTGGTGTCGCTTTCCTGCGGCTCTGCAGCCTGGCCGATCATCGCCGAGCTGGGCTGCGGGATGCCGTCTTCGAAGTGGACGAAGAGCGTCAGCTGGTCCTGCAGGATGCGCGCGGCATAGGCCACGGCGTCTTCCGGCGTGACCGTGCCGTCGGTTTCGACCGTCAGGGACAGCTTGTCGTAGTCCAGTTCCTGGCCGACGCGGGCGTTTTCGACCTTGTAGCTGACCTGGCGGACCGGCGAATACAGGCTGTCGACCGGAATGAGGCCGATCGGCGCGTCTGCCGGACGGTTCTGCACAGCCGGACGATAGCCCTTACCGCTATCCGCGGTCAGTTCCATGTTCAGCGTCGCGCCTTCGTCCAGGTGACAGATGACGAGGTTCTTGTTCATCACCTCGATATCGCCGGTCACGGCAATGTCGCCGGCCTTCACTTCGCCGGGGCCGGTGGCCGAAAGCTGCAGGCGCTTGGAGCCCTCGCCTTCCATCTTGAGCGCGATCTGCTTCACGTTCAGGACGATGTCGGTCACGTCCTCGCGCACACCGGCGAGCGAGGAGAATTCATGCAGCACGTTCTCGATCTTGATCGAGGTGATGGCCGCACCCTGCAGCGACGAGAGCAGCACGCGGCGAAGCGCATTGCCGAGCGTCAGGCCGAAGCCACGCTCGAGCGGTTCCGCCACGAAGGTCGCCTTGCGATCCTTGTCGCTGCCGCTCTTGATGTCGAGGGTGTTGGGTTTCTTGAGTTCCTGCCAGTTCTTGGTGTTGACGGACATGGATTTCCCCTGATGTGGATGCGGGCAAGACCGGGTACTCTATCGACAGAGCGTCCGGTCCGATGTGGGTTCCGGCGGCCCGAAGTTCAGGCCACCGGCAAAGACGGATCAGACGCGGCGACGCTTGGACGGCCGAACCCCGTTGTGCGGGATCGGCGTGACGTCGCGGATCGAAGTGATGGTGAAGCCGACGGCAGCAAGACCGCGCAGCGCACTTTCACGGCCCGAACCCGGGCCCTTCACTTCGACTTCGAGGGTGCGAACACCGTGTTCGGCAGCCTTGCTTGCCTGCATCGTCGGCGGCGACCTGTGCGGCATAGGGCGTCGACTTGCGGCTGCCCTTGAAGCCCATCATGCCGGCGCTGGACCAGCTGATCGCATTGCCCTGCGCATCGGTGATGGTGATCATGGTGTTGTTGAAGCTGGCGTTGATATGCGCAACGCCGCTCGAAATGTTCTTTTTGTCGCGGCGCCTAACGCGGCCGGGTTCGCGTGCCATGGTATGAATTCCTCTATATGTTCAAGAAGGCAAAAGCGGCGGAGGATGACCCCCGGCGCGCTTACTTCTTCTTGCCGGCGATCGGCTTGGCCTTGCCCTTGCGGGTGCGGGCGTTGGTGTGCGTGCGCTGGCCGCGAACGGGCAGGCCGGCGCGGTGACGCAGACCGCGATAGGACCGCAGATCCATCAGACGCTTGATGTTCATCGCCGTGTCGCGACGAAGGTCGCCTTCGACCATGTGATCTTCGTCGATCGTCTCGCGGATGTGCAGCACTTCCTCGTCGGTGAGGTCCTGCACGCGGCGGGCGTGATCGATGCCGAGCTTGTCGGCGATCTGGACGGCCGTGGTGCGACCGATACCGTGAATATAGGTGAGCGCGATAATCACGCGCTTGTTGGTGGGGATGTTTACCCCGGCAATACGAGCCACTTACTTCTCCATGCTCCACAGGATCGATTGAGCGCGATCCCATCTCATCGCTATCATTCGTTAGGATTGCAGGCGTAAACTACGCAAAAAGCCCGGATGGCGCGCAAAGGGCTGCCACCTGCCGGACTTGCTGCAACTTTCGAATAGCGCGCGCTTAGTGGGATTCGCCTGCGCCGTCAACTCTTGTGCGCAGGTGCAGCACGATGCACTCGATTACTCCGCTGGCGCTGAACGTTCCTCAAGTTCCATCGCGCCAAGATAGTCACGCAGTCCGTGCAGCTGCTGCGTCATGACAGCGTCGACTGCAGGCGCGATCTGGTCGATGGGAAAGCGCATCGGACCGCCGACATTGTACTCCCATTCGACCAGCGTGCCGCCCTCGACAGGCTGCAGGCGGATGGTCAGCACACCGGTCGCCGCTTCCGACTGGAGCGGGCCGAGACCGCCGCGCATTCGCAGCGCAGCATAGGGCACGGCTTGTACGACAGTGGCATGCATGACGCTGCCGTCCGGTGCTGCGCCCTCGCCCGGCAGAACTTCGCAAAAGCACCCGCCTGCGCGCGGATCGATCGTCATGTTGGACGCATCGCCCGACCAGCTATGCGCGTCGTTCCACCACTTCGCCGGCTCTATCAGCGCGGCCCACACCTCCTGCGGCGGTGCGGCGATTGCGGCGGTTTCCTGGGTGACGAAGCCCGTCTCGCTGCTGGCGACAACCTCCGCGCTCGCGGGTCCGGCACAGGCAAGGCCGGCTGCTGCGAGAATGCCGAGACGCTTCACGCCAGCCCTTAGGTCAGGATGGCGTCGATGGCGTGCGTGACGTCGTCGATCTCGCCCATGCCGTCGACACGCGAGACGATGCCGCGCTCTTCATAGCCGGGAAGGATCGGCGCTGTCTCGTCGCGATAGTCCTGCATGCGCTTGCGCACGGTCTCTTCGTTGTCGTCCGGGCGGCGCTTGAATTCGGTGCTGCCGCACTCGTCGCACTCGCCATCGGTCTGGGGCTGCTTGAAGCTGTCGTGATAGCCCGCACCGCATCCGGCGCAGGTGAAGCGGCCGGTGATACGCTCGACCAATGCATCTTCGTCGACTTCGAGCTCGATCACATGGTCGAGGCTGCGGCCGTGCTTGGCGAGGATTTCGTCGAGCTGGTCGGCCTGCGCTGCCGTGCGCGGATAGCCATCGAAGATCGCGCCGACGTTCGGGCCCATGTCGGCCAGCTTGGCGTCGATCATGGCCGAGACGATGTCGTCCGAAACCAGGCTGCCCGAATCCATGATGTCGGCAACCTTGCGGCCCAGCTCGGTATCGGCCTTGCGCGTTCGCGCAGCATGTCCCCGGTGGACAGCTGCTGCATGCCGTGATGCTCGACCAGGCGGTGGGCCTGCGTGCCCTTGCCGGCGCCCGGGGGGCCAAGAAGAATGATATTCATCGAAGCGGTCCTCTTGCCGGTGTCGTGAGCCTGGCGCTCTCTGCCTTAGCGCAGCTTGCCCTTCAGCTTGGCCTTCTTGATCAGATCGCCATACTGATGCGCCAGCAGATGCGACTGGATCTGGCTGATCGTATCCACAGTCACGTTGACCACGATCAGCAGGCTGGTTCCGCCAAGGAACAGCGGCACACCGGTCTGCGCGATCATGTATTCGGGCATGACGCACACGAGGGTCAGGTAGATGGCGCCGATCACCGTGATGCGGGTCAGCACGTAATCGAGATACTGCTCGGTACGCTTGCCCGGACGGATGCCGGGAATGAAGCCGCCGTTCTTCTTCAGATTCTCCGCAGTTTCTTCAGGATTGAAGACCACGGCGGTGTAGAAGAAGCAGAAGAAGATGATGCCGACGGCATACAGCGTCATATACAGCGGCTGGCCGTGCTGGAGATACTGCAACACAGACGTCAAGACGCCGCCCGTGCTGCTTTCCGTGTCGAGCGAATTGCCTGCAAACTGCGTGATCGTCAGCGGCAGCAGCAGCAGCGAGCTGGCGAAGATCGGCGGGATGACGCCTGCGGTATTCAGCTTGAGCGGCAAATGCGAACGGTCGGCCTGCATCATGCCGCGCTGCGTGGCGCGCTTGGGATACTGGATCAGCAAACGCCGCTGCGCACGCTCGATGAAGCAGATGAGCAGGATCAGGCCCACGACCATCACGATGAAACCGAGCAGGATGCCGGTTGCGATCGAACCTTCGCTGTAGCCGGTGACCATATTGGTCACGAATGTCGGGAACTGGGCGACGATGCCCGCCATGATGATCAGCGACACGCCGTTGCCGATACCGCGGCTGGTGATCTGCTCGCCCAGCCACAGCAGGAACATGGTGCCGCCGACAAGGCTGATGACCGCACCGACGCGGAACATGATGCCCGGATCGACGACGGCCGGAATCCCGCTCGATGCGCCATAGCTTTCCAGGCCGGCTGCCAGGAACCAGCCCTGGATGGTGCAGAGGAACACCGTGCCGTAGCGGGTGTACTGGTTCAGCTTCTGACGGCCCGACGCGCCTTCCTTCTTCAGCGCGGCAAGCGTGGGGTGCAGCGCCGAGGCCATCTGCACCACGATCGAGGCGGTGATGTAGGGCATCACGCCGAGCGCGATCAGGCTCATGCGTTCGAGACTGCCGCCGGAAAACGTGTTGAACATGTCGAGCACGCCGCCGCGCGTCTGGTCGACCAGCTGCGTCAGCGCCATCGGATCGATGCCGGGAAGCGGCACGAAGCTCAGGAAGCGGAAGACGATCAGCGCACCGATGGTGAACCAGATGCGCTGCTTCAGCTCGGTGGCCTTGGAGAAATTGGCGAGGCTGATATTGCTCGCGAAATTGTCGGCGCGTGATGCCATCGGTCGTGTTCGATCCTAGCTTGCGGCCGGCCCGTCCCGACGCTGACCGGAAAGATAGGGGGCGAAGCGACGAATGTCGAACCCCGCCCCCGAAATTTTCGGACTTACTTGGCCTTCTTGGCCTTGTTCGCTGCGGTGCGCTTGGCCTTCTTTTCGGCTTCGCTTTCACCCTTGGCAATGACTTCGACGCTGCCGCCGGCCTTTTCGACGGCCTCGATCGCACCCTTGGACGCGCCGGCGACGATGAACTTGGCCTTGGCGGTCAGCTCGCCCTTGCCCAGCAGGCGGACGCCGTCCTTGCCGCCGCGTGCAAGGCCGGCAGCCTTCAGCGCAGCGTGGTCGATGTCCTTCTTGGCGTCGAGCTTCTTCGCGTCGATGAACTTCTGGACCATGCCCAGGTTCACTTCGGCAAAATCCTTGCCGAACGGGTTGTTGAAGCCGCGCTTCGGCAGGCGCATGTGAAGCGGCATCTGGCCGCCTTCGAAGCCCTTGATGGCGACGCCCGAACGGCTCTTCTGGCCCTTCTGGCCGCGTCCGGCGGTCTTGCCCTTGCCCGAGCCGATGCCACGGCCGACACGCATGCGCTCCTTGCGGGCGCCGGGATTGTCGCGGATGTCGTTGAGTTTCATAGTCATGTGCACTCGCTTTCGCTTTTGTTCGCGCTGTAAAATGGATGCGGCCCGCTATCGCAGCAGGCCGCTCCCGTCAATCGATGTACGCCGGAGACCTAGTCTTCGACGATGGCAACCAGATGCGGGATCTTCGCAATCGCGCCGCGCACTTCGGGGGTGTCCTGAAGTTCTACGACCTTGTGCATCTTGTTCAGGCCCAGACCGATCAGCGTCTTGCGCTGGCTTTCCGGGCGGCGGATCGGCGAACCGATCTGCTTGATCTTGATGGTCTTGTTCTTCGCCATCTGTCTTACTCCACCACCGCCGCAGCGTCGGCTTCGGCCTCAGCTTCCGAAGCACCGCCACGACCCAGCAGGTCGGCGACCTTCTTGCCGCGACGCTGCGCAACCGACTTCGGCGAAGTCTGGTCGGTCAGCGCGTCGAACGTGGCGCGGATCATGTTGTAGGGGTTGGACGTGCCGACCGACTTGGTCACCACGTCGGCCACGCCGAGGCTTTCGAACACGGCGCGCATCGGACCACCGGCGATGATGCCGGTACCCGGAGGCGCCGTGCGAAGCGTCACCTTGCCGGCACCGAAGCGGCCATTGCCGTCGTGATGCAGCGTGCGACCTTCCTTCAGCGGCACGCGGATCATCTTCTTGCGCGCAGCAGCGGTCGCCTTGTGATGGCTTCGGGCACTTCGCGGGCCTTGCCCTTGCCGAAACCGACGCGGCCCGAGCCGTCACCGACGACGACCAGCGCTGCAAAGCCGAAGCGCTTACCGCCCTTCACCGTCTTGGAGACGCGGTTGATGTGGACGAGCTTCTCGATGATGCCGTCGTCTTCTTCCTCGCGGCGTCCGCCACGACGATTGTCGCGACCGCCACGACCACGACCGCGATCGTTACCGCCACGGTTTCCACCGCGCTGACCGCCACGCTGCTGCGGGCGACCTTCGGCACCCTGGGCAGGGTCCTGGTTGGCTGCGGCTTCGGAAGGCGTGTCGGCAATCGCCGGCTCTTCCTTGGTCACGGCAGGCTCGGTCTTGGCTTCCACAACTTCGGCAGCCTTTTCGACGTCAGCCGGCGCTGCCGCTTCTTCTGCCTTGGCTTCGGTCGCTTCGGCAGCAGCCTTGGTCTCTTCGACCTTGGCGTCTTCAGCCTTGGTTTCCTCGGCCTTCGTTTCCTCAGCCTTGGTGTCCGGGGTTTTCTTGTCGTCAGCCATAATTAGAACTCCAGCCCGCCTTCGCGAGCGGCATCGGCCAGCGCTTTCACGCGACCATGGAACAGGAACCCGCCGCGATCGAACACGACGTTGGTCACGCCGGCCTTCTTGGCAGCAGCGGCGATGTCGTTGCCGACCTGCTTGGCGGCATCGACATTCGCACCCGACGACTTGCCACCCAGCGTCGAGGCGCGAGCGACCGTCTTGCCGGCAGCATCGTCGATGACCTGCGCGTAGATGTGCTGGCCGGTGCGGTGCACCGACAGGCGGGGCTTGCCACCGGCGCGGCTCTTGAGAGCGGTGCGCACACGGCGACGGCGACGTTCGAAGAGAGAAAGCTTTGCCATCTTACTTCTTCTTCCCTTCCTTGCGGAAGATGTACTCGCCGCGATACTTGATGCCCTTGCCCTTGTAAGGCTCGGGCTTGCGCCACTGGCGGACGTTCGGCGGCAAACTGGCCGACGGCCTGCTTGTCGATACCGCTGATTTCGACCGTCGTCTGGTCGGGCGTCTTCACCTCGATGCCTTCGGGCACGTCGAGATCGACATCGTGGCTGTAGCCGAGCTGCAGCTTGAGCTTCTTGCCCTGCGCCTGCGCACGATAACCAACGCCGTTGATCTCGAGGACCTTGGTGAAACCTTCGGTCACGCCTTCGACGAGGTTCGACACCAGCGTGCGCTGCATGCCCCAGTGGTTGCGCGCCTGACGTGTGTCATTGGCCGGCGTGACCGAGATCTCGCCGTCTTCGACCTTGTAGTCGATCAGGTCGGACATGCCCATCGACAGGGTGCCCTTCGGACCCTTCACGCTCAGCGTGTTGCCTTCGATATTGGCGGTGACCCCGCTGGGGATCGCTACCGGCTTCTTGCCGATGCGGCTCATCAGAACACCTCCGCCAGCACTTCGCCGCCGACATTCTCGGCGCGCGCTTCGTCGTCCGAAAGCACACCCGTGGGCGTCGAGACGATGGTGATGCCAAGGCCGTTGCGCACGATCGGCAGTTCTTTCGAACCCGAATAGACGCGGCGACCAGGCTTGGAGACGCGGGCGACGTGCTTGATCGCAGGTTCGCCTTCGAAATACTTCAGTTCGATCCGCAGCTGCGCGTGCTTGCCCGTCGCATCTTCGCTGTAGCCACGGATGTAGCCTTCGCGCTGAAGCACTTCGAGGACGTTTGCACGCAGCTTGGACGCGGGCGAAAGGACGCAGTCCTTCTTCGCCTGCTGGCCGTTGCGGATACGGGTGAGCATGTCACCCAGGGGATCGGTCATAGCCATCTGTCTGTTCCTCACCAGCTCGACTTCGTCAGGCCGGGAATCAGGCCCTTGTTGCCGAGGTCGCGCAGTTCGATGCGGTTCAGGCCGAACTTGCGGTAATAGCCGCGCGGGCGGCCGGTGGTGGCGCAGCGGTTGCGCACGCGGGTCGGGTTCGCGTTGCGCGGCAATTTCGGCCATCTTCAGGCGCGCGATCAGACGCTCGCTCTCGTCGAGCGACTTTCGTCGTTCGCGATCGCCTTCAGCTTCGCGTACTTCTCTGCATACTGCTTGACGAGCTTCTTGCGACGCTCGTTCTTGTTGATCGAACTCAGTTTCGCCATTGGACTTAAGCTCTCTTCCTTATCCTGCGATCCGGAAGCGGCTCACGCCGCCTCCTTCTCTTCCGACTTTTCAGCCGGGAACGGGAAACCGAACAGGCGCAGCAATTCGCGCGCTTCTTCGTCGGTCTTCGCCGTGGTGGTGACGATGATGTCCATGCCCCGAACCTTGTCGATCTGGTCGTAGCTGATTTCGGGAAAGACGATCTGCTCTTTCAGGCCCATGGCGTAATTGCCACGGCCGTCGAACGACTTCGGGTTCAGCACCGCGAAAGTCGCGAATGCGCGGCATGGCGATCGTCACCAGACGGTCGAGGAATTCGTACATGCGTTCGCGGCGCAAGGGTGACCTTGCACCCGATCGGCATGCCTTCGCGCAGCTTGAACTGTGCGATCGACTTCTTGGCCTTGGTGATGACCGGCTTCTGGCCGGCGATCAGTGCCATTTCTTCGGCAGCGGTCTGGACCTTCTTCTTGTCCTGGCTGGCTTCGCCCACACCCATGTTGAGCGTGATCTTTTCGAGCTGCGGCACTTCGAGACGGTTCTTGTAGCCGAACTTCTCGGTCATCGCCTTGACGATTTCGTCGTCGTAGCGCTGCTTCATGCGCGGCGTGTAATCAGCCATCGATGGTCTCCCCGACTCTTCACGGCGACGCGCACCTTCTTGCCGTCCTTCTCTTCGAAACGGACGCGGGTGGGCTTGCCATCCTTGGGATCGGCAACCGCAACCTTGCCGATCTGCATCGGCGCTTCGAAGCGGTCGATGCCGCCCTGCGGGTTCTGCTGGCTCGGCTTGCGGTGACGGGCAGCGACGTTGACGCCTTCGACGACGACCTTGCCATCCTTCGGGCATGACCTTCGTGACGGTGCCGGTCTTGCCCTTGTCCTTGCCGGACAGGACGACGACGGTGTCGCCCTTCTTGATCTTTGCGGACGCCATCACAGCACCTCCGGCGCGAGCGAGATGATCTTCATGAAGCCGCGGCCGCGCAGTTCGCGCACCACCGGGCCGAAGATACGGGTGCCGATCGGCTCTTCGCTCTTGTTCACGAGCACAGCGGCGTTGCTGTCGAAGCGGATCACGCTGCCGTCGGGGCGGCGCACGTCCTTGCGGGTGCGCACGATGACGGCGCGGTGAACGTCGCCCTTCTTCACCTTCGCGCGCGGCTGGGCTTCCTTGACGGAAACCACGATCACGTCGCCGACGGATGCAGTACGGCGCTTGGAGCCGCCCAGTACCTTGATGCACTGGACGCGCTTTGCGCCGCTGTTGTCCGCGACGTCGAGATTGGATTGCATCTGGATCATCGATCCGGTTCCTTCTCATTGGCTTGCCGGGACAATCGCCCGGCAGTTCCTAAAACGTCAGTTGCCTGCGGCTTCGACTTCGAGGTCGGCCTCGACCGCCTGGGTTCCGCCTGCCGTCACGCGGTCCATCACCTTCCAGGTCTTGGTCTTCGAGATCGGCTTGGTTTCTTCGATCCGCACGACATCGCCGAGCGTGTACTCGTTGGCTTCGTCGTGCGCGTGATACTTCTTCGAGCGGCGGATGATCTTCCCGTAGAGCGGGTGCTTCACCTTGCGCTCGACCAGTACGGTCACGGTCTTGTCGGTCTTGTCGGAGGTGACGGTCCCGATCAGGATACGTTTGGCATGGTTTACGCCTTCTCTTTCGTGGCGGCAGCTCGGCGCGCGCTCGTTCTGCAGCGTCTTGATCTGCGCGATCGTACGACGGACTTCGCGGATCCGCGCAGGACCTTCGAGCTGGTTGGTCGCCGCCTGGAAACGCAGGTTGAACTGCTCACGCTTCAGCTCGGTCAGCTCTTCGGCCAGCTGGTCGTCGGTCTTCGTGCGCAGATCTTCGATCTTGCTCATTATTCGCCTCCGAGGTGCGAGGTGTCGCCGAGGCGGGCCACGACCTTGGTCTTGATCGGCAGCTTCATGGCCGCGCGCTCGAACGCTTCGGCAGCCAGCGGACCGGCAACGCCGTCGAGTTCGAACAGGATGCGGCCCGGCTTCACGCGAGCGGCCCAGTATTCGACCGAACCCTTGCCCTTACCCTGACGGACTTCGGCAGGCTTCTTGGAAACCGGCACATCGGGGAAGACGCGGATCCAGAGACGACCCTGGCGCTTGATGTGACGCGTGATCGCACGGCGAGCCGCTTCGATCTGGCGCGCGGTGATACGCTCGGGCTCGAGCGCCTTCAGACCGTAGGAGCCGAAGTTCAGCGTGGTGCCGCCCTTGGCGTTGCCCTTGATCCGGCCCTTGAAGGCCTTGCGGTACTTGGTTTTCTTCGGTTGCAGCATGGTTCTTTCCTATACCTGCAATCAGCGAGCCGGACGGACGCCGGACGTCTGCGCTTCCATCATCAGACGGTCCTGCGCGGTCGGGTCGTGGCCGAGGATCTCGCCCTTGAAGACCCACACCTTGATGCCGATGATGCCGTAAGCGGTCAGCGCTTCGGCTTCGGCATAGTCGATGTTGGCGCGCAGCGTGTGCAGCGGCACGCGGCCTTCGCGATACTGTTCGACACGGGCGATTTCCGCACCGCCAAGACGGCCGCCGCACATGATCTTGATGCCTTCGGCACCCAGACGCATGGCCGACTGCATGGCGCGCTTCATCGCACGGCGGAAAGCGACACGGCGGATCAGCTGGTCGGCAATGCCCTGCGCGACGAGCTTGGCATCGACTTCCGGCTTGCGGATTTCGACGATGTTCAGCTTCACTTCGCTTTCGGTCATCTTCGCCAGCTTCGGTGCGCAGCTTTTCGATGTCTGCGCCCTTCTTGCCGATGATGACACCGGGACGCGCAGCATAGATCGAAATGCGGCACAGCTTGGCCGGACGCTCGATCACGACCTTCGAGATCGCAGCCTGCGGCAGCGTTCTCGATGATGTGCTTGCGGATCTCGATGTCTTCCTCGAGCAGCTTGGCATAATCGCGCCCTTCGGCGTACCAGCGGCTGTCCCAGGTGCGGTTGATCTGCAGGCGCAGACCGATCGGATTGCTCTTCTGACCCATTTTACGCCTCTTCCTGCTCGCGCACGACGATGCGCAGGCGGCTGAACGGCTTCAGGATGCGCGTCGATTTGCCGCGACCACGCGTGTGGAAGCGCTTCATCGTGATCGACTTGCCGACCGAAGCCTCGGCGACGACCAGAGCGTCGACATCGAGATCGTGGTTGTTTTCCGCATTGGCGATCGCCGAGGCGAGCACCTTCGTGGCGTCCTTGGCCATCGCCTTCTTCGAGAAGGCCAGGATGTTCAGCGCCTCTTCGGCCTTCTTGCCACGGATCAGCTCGGCAACGAGGTTCAGCTTCTGCGCCGAACCACGAATGGTCGTGCCGACGGCCAGCGCCTCGTTATCGGCGACGCGGCGGGGAGCTTTCTGCTTGCTCATCAGCGCTTGCCCTTCTTGTCGGCGGCGTGGCCCGGGAAGGTGCGCGTGGGCGCGAATTCACCGAGCTTGTGACCGACCATGTCTTCCGAGACGGAGACGGGGATGAACTTGTGGCCGTTGTAGACGTTGAACGTCAGACCGACGAACTGCGGCAGGATCGTGCAGCGACGCGACCAGGTCTTGATCGGCTTTGCGCTGCTTGCGTCCTGCGCGTCTTCTGCCTTCTTCAGAAGGCTGAGATCGACGAACGGACCTTTCCAGACGGAACGTGCCATGTGCCGTTACCTCTTCTTCTTCGCGTGACGCGAACGGATGATCATCTTGTCCGTCTGCTTGTTCTTGCGGGTGCGGGCGCCCTTGGTCGGCTTGCCCCACGGGGTCACCGGATGACGACCACCGCTGGTCCGGCCTTCACCACCACCGTGCGGGTGATCGACCGGGTTCTTGGCGACACCGCGGGTCAGCGGCTTGACGCCCATCCAGCGCGTGCGACCGGCCTTGCCCAGGTTCTGGTTCTGGTTGTCGGGGTTCGACACCGCACCAACCGTGCCCATGCAATCGGCACGCAGGTAACGCTGCTCGCCCTGAATTCAGACGCACGATCACCATGCCGCGGTCACGACCGACGAGCTGCACGTAAGCACCTGCCGAACGGGCGATCTGGCCGCCCTTGCCCGGCTTCATCTCGACATTGTGGCAGATCGTGCCGACCGGCATCTGACCGAGCAGCATGGCGTTGCCAGGCTTGGTATCGATCTTTTCGCCAGCGATCACCTTGTCGCCGACGGCCAGACGCTGCGGCGCGATGATGTAGGCCAGTTCGCCATCGTCATACTTGATCAGCGCGATGAAGGCGGTGCGGTTGGGATCGTATTCGATCCGCTCGACGGTGCCTTCGACGTCCCACTTGCGACGCTTGAAGTCGATGAAGCGGTACTTCTGCTTGTGACCGCCGCCGATGCCGCGCGAGGTGACATGGCCCTTGTTGTTGCGGCCACCGGTCTTGCGCTTGCCTTCGGTCAGCGACTTGACCGGCTTGCCCTTGTACAGGCCCGACTTGTCGACGAGGATCAGGCCGCGGCGCGCGGGGCTGGTCGGTTTGTAATTCTTGAGTGCCATGGTCAGCCTCACACCTTCCGTGATGTCGATCGATCGAGCCCTCGGCCAGCGTGACGATCGCCTTCTTCACGTCGGAGCGCTTGTAGGGCTTGCCCTTCCAGCGCTTGGTCTTGCCCTTCGCGTTACGATCGTGTTCACCGCGACGACCTTTGCCTTCTGATCGCATAGAGCGCTTCGACCGCTTCCTTGATCTGCGGCTTGGTCGCGTCGTACCGCCACCTTGAAGACAACCGCGTTGTTCTCGGAAGCCAGCGTCGACTTCTCGGTGATGTGGGGCGCGAGGATCACGTCGTAGTGACGCGCGTCGATTGTCCTGCTTCTTAGCCATTGAAACGCGCCTCCAGCTTTTCGACCGCGTCCTTGGTCAGGACCAGCGTGTCGTGCTTCAGGATGTCGTAGACGTTGGCACCCATGGCCGGCAGCACGTTGACGCCCGGCAGGTTGCCGGCGGCCTTCGCGAAGCCGTCGTTCACGCTTTCGCCGTCGATCACCAGCACCTTGCCGATCCAGCCATGCTTGTCGAAGTGACCCTTGAGCGCCTTGGTCTTGGCGTCCTTGAGTTCCAGGCTATCGACGACGACGAGGCCGTCCTTCGCCTTGCTCGACAGCGCCATCTTCAGACCGAGCGCGCGAATCTTCTTGTTGAGCGACTGCTTGAAGTCACGCTTGCGCGCACCGTGCGCCTTACCGCCGCCGATGAAGATCGGGGCGCCGCGGTCACCGTGACGAGCGCCGCCCGAACCCTTCTGGTGGCCGAACTTCTTGCCGGTGCGGGCCACGTCGGAACGCTCGCGCGTCGGGCGTGCGGTGCCGCGGCGGTTTTCAAGCTGCCAGGTGACGACGCGGTGCAGGATGTCGGCGCGCGGCTCGACGCCGAACACGGCATCGTTCAGCTCGATGTCGCCCGACGCCTTCGCCGTCGATTTTCTGGACCTTCACCTTCACGGATCAGCCCTCCTTGTTCTCGTCGTCGGTCGTATCGTCGACGTCGGCGTGGTGTTGTTGTCTTCGGCAGCGCCGGTTTCGGCATCGGCACCGGCTTCCTGCGCCTTGAGCAGCTTTTCCTGCTGCTCGGCGAGACTTCCGTGCCGACTTCGTGCTCGGCGGCGCTTTCGACCAGGCCGGCATCGGCTTCTTCCGATTCGAACTCGTCCTCGTTGCGACGCATCGCGCCGGGGAACGGCAGGTCTTCGGGCAGCTTCACCTTCACGGCGTCGCGAACCAGCAGCCAGCCGTTCTTCGCGCCCGGGACCGAGCCCTTGACGAAGAGCAGGCCGCGGTCGGCATCGGTGCGGACGATTTCGAGGTTCTGCTGGGTGCGCTGACGGTCGCCCATGTGGCCGGCCATCTTCTTGTTCTTGAACACGTGGCCCGGATCCTGACGGTTACCCGTCGAACCGTGCGAACGGTGCGAGATCGAAACACCGTGCGTGGCGCGCAGACCGCCGAAGCCCCAACGCTTCATGGCGCCGGCAAAGCCCTTGCCCTGCGTGTGGCCGGTGATGTCGACCTTCTGGCCGGCGATGAAGTGCTCGGCCGAGATGCGGCGCACCGACCGGGAAGCAGGCCTTCCTCGCTGTCGACGCGGAATTCGGCGACCTTCATCTTCAGGCCGACTTCGGCCTTGGCGAAATGCTTCGCGCTGCGGCTTGTTAACATTCTTCTGCTTCGCTTCGCCCGAACCGACCTGGACGCGCGAAATAGCCGTCGCGGTCCGCGGTGCGATGAGCGACGACCTGACAATCTTCCAAGCGACAGGACGGTCACGGGCACGTGCCGTCCATCCTCCTGGAACAGGCGGGTCATCCCGACTTTCTTTGCGATCACGCCAGTGCGCATCATCATAACTCCTCAACAGAGGCACCCACGGACCATCCCGCAGGTGCTTGCTCAGCCCAATTATGCGATGCATCGCCCCGTCCGGGCTGAAGTGCGCTTCCCGTAAGCGAAAGACGAGACGGGGGACGCAGTCCCGGGCGCGAAGCCCGGCGGTATCCCATTGTCTCGCCGGCGAGGCCGCGCTCAGCCGAACGACGCCCGGACCGAGCGGCCGACCTCGCCACGGTTAAGCGAGCTTGATTTCGACGTTCACGCCAGCGGCCAGATCGAGCTTCATCAGCGCGTCGACCGTCTGGGCGTTGGGCTGCACGATGTCGAGCAGCCGCTTGTAGGTGCGCACCTCGAACTGCTCGCGCGACTTCTTGTCGATGTGCGGGCCGCGGTTCACGGTGAACTTCTCGATACGCGTCGGCATGGGAATGGGGCCACGAATAAGCGCACCCGTGCGACGTGCCGTATCCGCGATTTCGCCAGTTGCCTGGTCGAGAACGCGATGATCGAACGCCTTGAGGCGAATGCGGATATTCTGAGCTTCCATTACCTACTACCGATGCGAAAGAGCCAAGCGGACCAACGGGTGACCCGCAAACAAAAAGAAAGGCCAGCCCCGCACTGCTCCGGTGTCCCGGATGCGGGCGACCTTTCGTGAATTCTTTTGAAGAGGACCGCGCGAAGCGACGAATCCCCGTCGGTGAGCGCGCATATACGCAGAGGTCCTACATCTGGCAACCCCCGATTTCCGCCCAGCGAAACCGACGGTCGAGACCCGCGCCGAACCGTGCCGCCCGGGCGGTCCAACGCCCCCTCCAACAAGCAGAAGGCCCGCCCTCCCCTGTCGGGAGAACGGGCCTTCGAAGCTTTGAGTCAGCCGAAGCTTACTTCGTGATCGAGCTGACAACCCCCGAACCGACGGTGCGGCCACCTTCGCGGATAGCGAAGCGCAGACCTTCGTCCATGGCGATCGGTGCGATCAGCTTGACGTCGATCGTCACGTTGTCGCCCGGCATCACCATTTCGGTGCCTTCGGGAAGGATCGACTTCGCCGGTCACGTCGGTGGTGCGGAAGTAGAACTGCGGACGGTAGTTGGCGAAGAACGGCGTGTGACGGCCACCTTCGTCCTTCGACAGGACGTAGACTTCGGCGCTGAATTCGGTGTGCGGCGTAACCGAACCGGGCTTGGCCAGAACCTGGCCACGCTCGACGTCTTCACGGCCAACGCCGCGGATCAGGGCACCGATGTTGTCGCCGGCTTCACCGCGATCGAGCAGCTTGCGGAACATTTCGACGCCGGTGACGGTCGTCTTGCTGGTGTCCTTGATGCCGACGATTTCGACTTCGTCGCCAACGTTCACGATGCCGGTTTCGACACGGCCGGTCACAACCGTACCACGACCCGAGATCGAGAACACGTCTTCGATCGGCATCAGGAACGGCTTGTCGACCGGACGATCGGGCTGCGGGATGTGCTCGTCGACAGCGTCCATCAGTTCGATGATCGAGTTCTTGCCGATTTCGTCGTCGCGACCTTCGAGAGCGGCCAGAGCCGAACCCTTGATGATCGGAATGTTGTCGCCGTCGAAGTCGTAGCTCGAAAGCAGTTCGCGGACTTCCAGTTCGACCAGCTCGAGGATTTCCTCGTCGTCGACCTGGTCGACCTTGTTCATGTACACGACCAGCGCCGGAACGCCGACCTGACGAGCAAGCAGGATGTGCTCGCGCGTCTGCGGCATCGGGCCGTCGGCTGCGTTCACGACCAGGATCGCGCCGTCCATCTGGGCAGCACCGGTGATCATGTTCTTCACGTAGTCGGCGTGGCCCGGGCAATCGACGTGCGCATAGTGGCGCGTTGTCGGTTTCGTACTCGACGTGTGCGGTCGAGATGGTGATGCCGCGCTCGCGCTCTTCGGGAGCCTTGTCGATGTTTGCGAAATCGACGGCCGAATCCCATGACCTTGGTGATCGCCGCAGTCAGCGTGGTCTTGCCGTGGTCGACGTGACCGATGGTGCCGATGTTGCAGTGCGGCTTGTTCCGCTCGAATTTTTCCTTCGCCATTTTACAATAACCTCTGTCTTAAAATTAGGGATTTCCGGCGGGGAAACGGCACCCGCTTGAATCAGGCGCCGCCCCTAGACGGTGAAGCTGCCTTAGGCAAGCTTCTCCTTGACCTCCTGCGCCACGTTGGCCGGCACTTCGTCGTAGTGGCGAGAACTGCATCGTGTACTGCGCACGGCCCTGCGTGAACGAACGCAGCTCGTTCACGTAGCCGAACATGTTGGCCAGCGGCACGATGGCCTCGACAGCCTGTGCGTTGCCGCGGGTGTCGGTGCCCTGGATCTGGCCACGACGCGAGTTGAGATCGCCGATCACGTCGCCGAGGTAATCCTCGGGCGTCACGACTTCGACCTTCATGATCGGCTCGAGCAGCTTGATGCCGGCCCGGTCCGCCACTTCGCGCATCGCGCCGCGACCGGCGATTTCGAACGCCATCGCGCTCGAGTCGACGTCATGGTAGGCGCCGTCATACAGACTCGATGGTGAAATCGATGATCGGGAAGCCGACCAGATAGCCGCTTTCGGCCTGCTCGCGCATACCCTTCTCGATCGCCGGGATGTATTCGCGCGGAATATTACCGCCCTTGATCTCGTCTTCGAAGACGATGCCCTGACCGCGCTCGCCCGGCGTGACCTTCAGCTTCACGCGGCCGAACTGACCCGAACCACCCGACTGCTTCTTGTGGGTGTAATCGACGTCGACCGGCTTGCCGAGCGATTCGCGATACGCCACCTGCGGCGCACCGACATTGGCCTCGACCTTGAATTCGCGCTTCATGCGATCGACCAGGATGTCGAGGTGAAGCTCGCCCATGCCCTTGATGATCGTCTGACCGCTTTCGTGATCGGTCGTGACGCGGAAGGAGGGATCCTCGGCAGCCAGGCGGTTGAGCGCGACGCCCATCTTTTCCTGGTCGGCCTTGGTCTTGGGTTCGACCGACAGTTCGATCACCGGCTCGGGGAATTCCATCCGCTCGAGAATGATCGGCTTGGCCGGATCGCACAGCGTGTCGCCGGTGGTGGTGTCCTTCATGCCCGCAATCGCAACGATGTCGCCGGCAAACGCCTCATCGATGTCTTCGCGGTTGTTGGAGTGCATCAGCAGCATGCGGCCGATCTTTTCCTTCTTGTCCTTCACCGAGTTCAGGACGCGAGCCCTTGGCGAGCTTGCCCGAGTAGATGCGGGTGAAGGTGAGCGAGCCGACGAACGGATCGTTCATGATCTTGAAGGCCAGCGCAGCGAACGGCTCGTCGTCGGAGGACGGACGCGTTCTTCCTCGTCGCTGTCGGGCAGAACGCCCTTGATCGCCGGCACGTCGAGCGGGCTCGGCATGTAGTCGACCACCGCGTCGAGCAGAGGCTGGACGCCCTTGTTCTTGAACGCCGAGCCGCACAGCACCGGCACGAAATCGCGCGCCATCGTGCCCTTGCGGATCAGCCGCTTGAGCGTGGCGGCGTCGGGCATGTTGCCTTCGAGATACTGCTCCATGACATCGTCGTCCTGCTCGACGGCGGTCTCGATCAGCTTTTCGCGATATTCGGCAGCCTTGTCGGCCAGGTCGCCGGGATTTCGACGTACTCGAACTTCGCGCCGAGATCTTCGTTCTGCCACACGATGCCGCGGTTGTTGACGAGGTCGACAACGCCCTTGAGATCGGCTTCTGCGCCGATCGGGAGATACAGCACCAGCGGGTTCGCGCCGAGGCGGTCGATGATCGACTGAACGCAGTAATAGAAGTCGGCGCCGGTGCGGTCCAGCTTGTTGATGAAGCACATCCGCGGGACGCCGTACTTGTCGGCCTGGCGCCATACGGTTTCGGACTGCGGTTCTACGCCGGCAACTCCATCGAAAACGGCAACCGCGCCGTCGAGCACGCGCAAGGAACGCTCGACTTCGATCGTGAAGTCGACGTGGCCGGGCGTGTCGATGATGTTGATGCGGTGCTTGGGCTGGCCTTCGCGGGCTGCTTCGGGCGAACCCAAGGGGTCTGCAGCCGGATCTTCGGCGGACCAGAACGTGGTCGTGGCAGCCGAGGTGATCGTGATGCCGCGCTCCTGCTCCTGCTCCATCCAGTCCATCGTCGCGGCGCCGTCATGGACTTCGCCGATCTTGTAGGACTTGCCGGTGTAGTAGAGGATACGTTCGGTCGTGGTGGTCTTGCCGGCATCGATGTGCGCCATGATGCCGATGTTGCGGTACCGCTCCAGCGGATATCGCGGGCCATGGATATTCTCGTGCGCATATCGGAGGTTCTGCCCCCATGTAGGAATGTGCGCGTGACGCCGCCCCGGTCCTCCAAGTCTTACCAGCGGTAGTGCGAGAAGGCGCGGTTCGCGTCCGCCATGCGGTGCGTGTCTTCGCGCTTCTTCACGGCGTTGCCGCGGTTGTTCGCCGCATCCATCAGCTCGCCCGAAAGGCGCGCGGCCATGGTCGTTTCGGGACGACCGCGCGCCGCCGCGATCAGCCAGCGGATCGCCAGCGCCTGGGCACGCTCGGGACGCACTTCGACCGGCACCTGATAGGTCGCACCGCCGACACGGCGGCTGCGCACTTCGACCTGCGGCTTGATGTTGTTCCAGCGCTGCATGGAACATCTCGACCGGATTGGCCTTCGCCTTGGCTTCGACCGTGTCGAGCGCGCTGTAGACGATACCTTCTGCAACGGCCTTCTTGCCGTCATACATCAGGTTGTTCATGAACTTCGACAGGACCTGATCGTTGAACTTGGGATCAGGCAGGATTTCCCGCTTTTCGGGACGACGACGACGTGACATGTTTGCTAACTCCTTCGGAGAGCGGCAGCACATCCGATGCTGGCCTTGCGGCACCAGCCCGCTCCCCCACCCGGCCACAAAGATCCTACCCTCGTAGGGGTGACCGGGTGGGGGAGCGGGCCGCTACCGCGCTAAAACCTTACTTCGGACGCTTGGCGCCGTACTTCGAACGGGACTGCTTGCGGTCCTTGACGCCCTGCGTATCGAGCACGCCGCGCAGGACGTGGTAACGAACGCCGGGAAGGTCGCGCACACGGCCGCCGCGGATCAGCACGACGCTGTGTTCCTGCAGGTTGTGGCCTTCGCCCGGAATGTAGGTGATGACTTCGCGCTGGTTGGTCAGGCGGACCTTGGCCACCTTGCGCAGAGCCGAGTTCGGCTTCTTCGGGGTCGTCGTGTAGACGCGGGTGCAAACGCCGCGCTTCTGCGGGTTCTGCTCCATCGCAGGGACCTTGGACTTGGCCTTCTGCGGAACGCGGCCCTTGCGGACCAGCTGGTTGATTGTCGGCATATGAGTTCTTTCTCTTCACCGTTGAATGGTGACGACTAGCGGGTGACAAGTGTTACGATCGGGTCCGTGCAGCGACCACGCACGCGGCGCTTGCAAAGCACCGGGGCGGCCTGTTCGCACGAGCCTGAAACGCTCCACCCATCGGCCCACACGGCCACCGGGTTACTCTGACGGCTGCCCCGAACGGGTTTCCCCGCTGCAATAGAAAAGAGCCTCATCGCATATAGCGACAGGCCCCCGGGACATAACCGGCAATGTTCAGCTCTATCTGACCGGCGTAGGATGCGCGCGAGACGATTCCCTCACCGGATGGCCGCGCACATAGTGCGGGAGGGGGAATGGGTCAAGACGCATCCGGCCCTTCGGCGCTGAGTTGTCGCAGGTGTTCGGCGACTGCCAGATCGAGGTCCTGGTAGACATAAGGCCCCACGCGATATTCGTATACCGATTTCGTCTCGACACCATCGGCAAGCGGGATAGACGGATGACGTACCGCCCCGCCTTCGTCTTCCCACGATGCGACGGGTTCGATTGCGACAGGCTTGGCGGTCTCACCGGCATATGTGCCATAGATGATGGCCGGCGATCCATCCGGCGCAGCGGACGTATCGGCCAGCGGATGCACACCTCTGAGCGCGCGCACGCGTTCGGCATACACGGCGACCTTGGCGAAATGATCGTCCTTGCCCGGACCATCGCCTGCGGCTGCGGCCTTCATCACCTCGACCTGATGCTTGTGCAGTAATTCGTTGAGATCCATGGCCCGACCCGCCTTAGTTAACTGTGTGAGCTTGAAGAACGGCCCGGGCGCACAGTGAGCGCGCCCGGGATATCGTCATGGATCAGCCCTGCTGCTTGCTGGCCTGTTCGCCCTGGCTGTCGCCCTTGCCGCCACCCTGCTCTTCCTGGCGCAGGTTGATCGCCTGCGGCTGCCCGCCGCCGACCTGCTTCGTTTCGTAACCGAAACGCTGGCCCTGCTCGGGAGCGGAGGATTCCGTCTTGAGGTCGGACTTTTCGAACTTCAGCGCGTCCCCGCCCTTTTCAGGAGTAATCATGCCGTGGCCCTTGCCGCTGTCGTAGCTCTTGATGGTGCCATAATGGGTCATGGGAAATGCATCCTTTCATGTCGCGCAGGCGTTCATCAGCGACCGCTTGTGCGCGGGCTAGAAGGCGAAATGGAAAGAAGGGAGGGCAACTGGCCCCCGGGACCGTCGATCGCGACTGGTAGCTAACTGTTATATGGGAGTAGGACGGTGGAATACAAGGGGGGGGAAGCCCCCGGGACATAACCGACAATGTTCAGCTCTATCTGGCCAGCGTTGGATGCGCGCGAGGCGGTTCCCCCACCGGGTGGCCACGCACATCGTGTGCGAGGGGGGATGGGTCAAGGGAGTTGCGAAGAGGTAGTCAAGCCCAACTTCAACGCAAGCTAGGATGTTAACGCGGGATGCACCTCTGACACAGACAATGCAATCATATCGCGCAGGGCTATAGCTCCATCATCCTCACTAGATGGGATGCCGTGAACCAACGCATGAGACGGATCATCAATACACCCCTCTCTCGTGCGCTCATCGGTCTCAAGCAAGAAGGATGCCTCCGCGGCTTCGACAACCTTTTTTATCTCAGCTGCCGTTATCTGAGCGAAGCGCCCAGTCTTGCGAATGGTCATCCAAGACGCAACAACTTCTCGCAATCGAGCTAGGTCTGTCTCTTTATCGTTATGAAAAACACCTAATCGATTAACAGACAAGCACCCCTCGTCGGCTGGTCGAGGTTTGAACGCTCCTCCAGTGACTGTATCGCCATCGACGAGCCCTCCAGATGCGTATCTGATAATCTCACAATCAGCGCCTATCGCATCACCCAATATGCTACCCCTTTAGCAAATGCTCCACTTTGTGAGCCTTAATTAGCTGTAGAACCTGTTGAACGTTAGAGACGCCTGTCGCGCGGTTAATCTCGCCCTCCGCATTAGCGAAGAAAACGAACTGCACCTCGCTTTCGCTTCGAAATATCAAAGCCAACTGTTCTGATTGCGCATTCCTCCAAATAGCCCTGAAGTGACCCCCATCGGTTATTACCACACTCGGGCATGTGTTCGAAAACTGAAAGACAAAAGCCTTTAATAGTCTCTCTGATTCGTCCGATAAAGCTAAGTCGTCTTCTTCAGCTATCTCGTTCAATGTAGCTAATCGTTGTAAAACATCCTTATGAAATGCGGCAGCTTTGACATTAACGACTTTGGGACTAACCGTAAGAACGGGTTGCCCATTTGATGCACTCCCAAGTGACGGGGTTAACAACGCCAATACAGCGAATGGCGCAGCTAAATTAGCGCCGTAATTAGACGCGATAAGCGAACGATTAGATGAATTCTTTGATGAAGAAAAAGAGGAGTGACAAACCTGCATCACATCGTCCCCTCTACCAGTCCAACTTGCTGCTCTAAGTTTTTCAACAGTGACTGATATGATCCAAGATCAGACTCTTTCAATGCTTGAACCAGCGATAGAGCCAACTGGCCTGCGGTTTCCGGACCCAGCCTGAGGCTGCAAGTTTCTCGGTAAGCCTGTCCAAAATCAACGTTGTTGAAGCCTATTACATTCTCCGCTGTATCTAATGTCGCGGACTTCATATCGATGATTGTAGCTAGTCCAGAAATTGTGAAATCTCGCCCCATAAAACCGACGACAGCTATGTCGACCGGTGCAATCTCCAATCCGCTAGGTCGGTTTATAGGCACAACGCGCTCAGCATCGAGAACGGCATTGCCTGATCCAACTTGACCTTCACGTGCAAGCTCGCGCTTCTTCTTAATCATTAATAATGCCTCCAACGCGACCTTGGTCGCAAGTAGATCCATACGTACATAAGGCGCCAACCAGAAAATTGCACCCAGGAGGGGCATCTTGGCAGTCTTTCTCAACTCACAGATCAAGCAAATAAGATATTGATAACACGATCGAAAATTACCAGGTTTCACCAACCGCCGGCCGCGGAAACTTTGTCTAGGCCAGATATCGGCATTTCGCAAACTAGAGCGCCTGCCACTTCCGCTGCCATATTATGCGAACTTTAGGAAATAGTTTCCTCTGCGAGATGGTGCGTGATGTACCCAGAACGCCGATCAAAGCGGGGTCGAAATCGCTCGCCAATCCTGGGAGGCTTAGCACCTCTTGTACTCTATAGCGCTTAATCACCTGTCTGCGCATGACTAAAACTTCCATCGATTTTGCGCTCGACCAACTCAGCCGGGTTCGCATCTTCCATCATGCGCTAGTCGATCTTCTGTCGAGCGAAAATCCAATTTCCTACTCCGCCGGAATGTGCATCCTGTGCGGGGCTATGTCATCGGAACGCCCCACCCCCACCCGCGCCACTCCCCGCCAGGCCACGTCCGCCGTCGCTCATGTCGCGCCGGAGCCCGAGGCGGGGGATCCGCTTCTCGACTTCGCGCCCTATCTTCACAAGCAGCCGCGGCGTAATTCGATCACGCCGAACCTCCAGCGCAAGTTCATTGCGAAGCTCGCGTCCACCGGCATCGTCGTGCAGGCGGCGCGGCATATCGGCAGGAGCATGGAGGCGCTCTACAAATTGCGCAGCAAACCCGGGGCGGAGGGCTTTGCGGCGGCCTGGGACGAGGCGGTCGAGCGCGGGGTGGACCGGCTCGAGGACGCGGCGCTCGCCCGCGCGATCGAGGGCGTGCCGGAGTGGAAGCACACGCCCGATGGCGGTGTCATCACCTATGGCGTGAAGCATAACGAGGCGCTGGTGATGTTCTTCCTGCGCAATCGCCGGCCCGAGCGCTATTCCGAACATATCCGCCCCGGCCACCCGGTCTACGAGCGCATCCGCCGCGAAGTGCTGGCCTCTCTGCCCGCGGCTTCACTTGGCGGGGATCACACCCAGGAATGCACCCTGTCCCGCCACTTCGCCGACCGGCTCGCGCTGGAGGGCAAGGCGGGAAAGCAGGGCTAGCAGGTGAAGGTGGTGAGGCCCTGCGTGTTGCTGATCGCGTTGTTCTGCCGCCCGCGCACGTTGAAGGCGCTTTCGTAGCGGATCGTCGGCGGATCGAAGAACCCGGTCGAAACCAGCGGCTGGTACTCGTAGCTGACTTCCACGACCATCACCGCGGTGTCGTCGCCTGCCACGATCTTTCTGGCGCCGGTGCCCATGCCATCCTCGAGCGAGTCATCGTCCGCGCCGTCGCCTTCCTCGCCATAGGCCGGGTCGACGTCCAGATCGCCCCAGCAGCGTTGCCAGGTGATGACCTGCCCCTCGTCGCCGCCCGTCTGGCCGTTCGGCTCGAGCGAGGAGAGGACCATGCGGCCATGGGGCTTGAAGTCGAGCCCGCCCGAGATGATCTGAGCTCCGGTGAAGACCTCGTGGATGTTCGCCTCGTCGATGCCCGACATCACGCGGCCCGCATCGTCGGCCACGGTCATCGCCATCTGGTTCACCTTGAGGTGCGAGAGCGCGAGGTTGGCCAGCTCCAGCCCGGTCAGCGTCAGGGTCAAGAACACCGGCGCAGCGATGGCGAATTCGATCATCGCCACGCCGTCCTGGTCCCTGCGCAAGGGGTGGCGCCTGGCCCGCTCGATCATTGCCTTGAAATGTCTCATCCGCATAGCACCGGGGCAGTCTGCAGCGCCTGATAGGGCTGGTTGCGAACCGCCGTCTCCACAGTGAAATCGATCGTCTTGTCCATCCTCGGAATGAAGGCATGGATGGGCAGCAGGCGCGGGGTGGATACGCTGGCGTTGTAAAGCACCACGTCGTTGGCCCCGCCGCGGCCACTTGTCCCCGTGTCGGTATCGTACACGCCGTTTTCCTTGGTATCTTCCCAGCAATCCCCGTCGGCGGCGTCGAATTCGCCATTACCGTTATGATCGGTCATCAGCTTTTCAGGGTTGCCGATGTTGGAAAACTCGAAAAAGCTTTGCTGCGTCACGGTCACGGTCGCCTTGGGAGCGACGTGCTTGACCGTCCCGGAGATCAAGCCCGCGACCTTCTCCTCCACCGTGTTGCCCGGCGTCGAGATTTGCGGGTTTTCCACCGACGCGGTACGGGCCGCATCGTTGAGCGCTCCTTGCAGGACGGACCGGACGTAGCTCTGATATCCGATCTCCAGTCCGCCCAGCAGCAACAGCAGCATCGGCGGCGTGATGAGGGCGAATTCGACAACTGTCACGCCACGGACATCCCGGCGCAACCTGTGTTTGACACGTGCAAACCTGCTCATCGTGTCAACCTCAGATTGCCGATGCCCCGCCCGATTTCATCGAAGACCACTTCAAGGTCGGAGCCGTCGGTAGTGTAGAAATGCCCGTCGCTGGTGGCACAATCCTCGATCTCGTCGGTGTCGGTCACGTCGAAGGCGATGACCCAGACGGTCGTTCCGCGCGATTTGACCAGATCGCACACGCTTTCGAAACGCGAGATGTGCTTGTCGTTGCGCGAATCCCACGAGTTGATGCGATTCTGGTACTGGTCGACGCCGAAGGCCGAATACAGGCGTCCTCCAGTGTCCAACTTCCCGTCGGTCATGAACACGATGTGTTCGTTGACGGGCACGCCGCCGATTTCGACCGGGTTTTCGCCGGAGAAGAATCCCGTGCGGGACAGGAAGCGAGCTCCCCATAGCATTCCCACATCGTGATAGGTGCCCCCGGTGACATTGGCCGTTGCAGCGCTGACCGCCGTGTTGAAAGAAGCCTCGTCGATGTAGGTTTGCAGCTTGGTCGCCTCGGACGGACAGCCGTTCTGGACCTGCCCTTTCTGAACCGCCGGGTCATAACGACCGAACTGCAAGGCCGCATCGTTGCCGTTGGCAGCCATGTCGTCGATATCTGCATCGGTGACATAATCCTCGATGACAATCGGATTGTGGCCGTTCCCGACAGTCGGGCGTTCCTCGATGCACGCGATGCCGCTGGTCCGGAAGCCCTGGCGGTTTCCGTTATTGGATCCGCCGCCTCCGCCGCCGTTGCCGTTGCCGTTGCCGTTGTTCCACGAAGAATTGCTGATGTGGACAATCCGCTCGCCGGTATAGTTGAAATTCCACCAGTTACCGGTGCCGTTGGCATAAAGCTGATTGACCAGAATATCCCGGTTATGCAGCGACCGGCCTACGTTCACCGTATGCGATTAGGGCACGATGCCATCAGCGAGTAACGGACCCGTTGGCCGTATCATCAAGAGCGCGGTACAAGCCCTGACGCACCGTTTCGCAGGCGACGAATCTTCGTATCTCCGCCGATCGATGGCGCATCGTTCATCGAGCCAGTCACGTCGAGCACCAGAAGCACGTCGTTGTGCCCCAGATCGCGCTTCGCATCGCACGTGACAGCGATGTCGATCTGATCATAGCCGAATATCGACATCAGCGATGTTGGAATTCTCGCAGACGCGTTACCAAGAATTTGCGCGTTGTCGTCCGGATCCTTTGCAACGTCGAAGGTCAGGTTCTGCGCGCCCAGGGTGTTCGCGGGAAAGTTGAAGTCGAAGAACTTGCGTGCCTCGTCCTCGTTCTTTTGAAGCCACGCATTACCATCCATGGACTGGCGACCCGCGAGTATGGCTGCGTCGCAAGCGTTCTGCAGCTTTGCTTTCGCCATGTAGCCTATGCTCAAATCGAGGCCACTGCCGATGACCATAATGAATGGCACCAGGGCGATGCCGAAGATCGCCAGCGCGTTGCCGGCCGTATCTTCCCACACGTCGTGCTATGAATTGCGCATCCCATAATCCTCCGTTGCGCACGACTACAGAGGTTCACATTCACAATTTTTTAGCAATTCATGGCTAATCGGTATGGTTTACACCGTTTTAAGACCACAGTTTTGTGCGGAAAAACCGTTGAGACGGGTGTGCTCGAATTCGTAGAGAATGTTAACATCCGTGTCGCGCCCTTACAAAAAAAGCGTGTCGTCCACTGGTTGCCCTTGATTCGGTGCACCCTGCAACTTCCGCTGAAATGCGACGCTTTATGTCACAATTCGATCAATACGGCGGCGCTGATTGTCGTGCCGCAGAGCGCCGTCTGACCATCAGGAAACTGACCGGATCCTGGCTTGGGCATTCATAGTCCGCGGCAAGCAATCCGTAGATCGCCACGTCGCACATGCCGATATGCGTGGTCTCGTGCTCGCGGAACAGGGCCTCGCGCATAAAGCCAAGACTTTCGAGTAGACGGATGGAGGCGGTGTTGCGCACGTCCACCTCTGCGATGAGTTTACGGGCGCCCTCTTCCTCGATCAGCTGGCGCATGATCGCCGAAGTGCACTCACGGGCAATACGCTCTTTCACGCGGTGCGCGACCGTGATGTAACCGATCTCCTCCACGCCCGCCTGATGCGCAGGTATGGCGACGAACCGGCCCACGACCTCTCCGTTGGCGTCCTCCGCTATCCAGCTGCGTCCCTTCCATGTCGGGTCGGACAACCATCCCCACAGCTCTTCCTCGCTGCCGAAGGCGGCATGCGTCAGAAAGCGGCAATTGTCCGGTTCGCCCAGCGTGGGAAGCAGAGCAGCAGCATCCTCTCGGCGCAACGGGCGTAGCGTAAATCGCTCGGTCCTCAGCGTGGGAACGTCACGCATCCGTCAGAAAGGCGACCAGTGCGCGGACTTTCTTCGTGCGCCATTGCGGGGTCGGAGCAACGAGCCAATAGGCGCGCGTGCCGTCATGGGGGCCGTCGAGCACTTGCAAGCGCCCCGCTGCGATATCGCGCGCGGCGAGCAGTTCGGGTAGCACCGCGCGGCCCATCCCCGCCACCGCGCCGCTCAAGGCCTCGCCCGGCTTGGCCACGGTGACCTGCGCCTGCGCGCCCTCGGGCAGCTTTGCGCCCCAGTCGATCCACACCTCCGGCGCATCCGGCGCGGCTACGGTGACCTTGCGGGCAGGCGTCAGCTCCACGCCCTCCAGATCGCCCGGACCGTCCACCAGTCGGACCGCAAGGTCGAGATTCACCTCGGCAAACTCCGCGTCCTCGTCCGGCACGAGGGTGAACTTCACTTGCGGGTTGTCACGCGCGAACCGCGCCAGCCGCTGCTGCCAGCCAGTGTTCGTAGAAGTCGCGCGGAACCGCCAGCGTGTAGCTGTCGCTCGCCTGGCCTGCCTGCATGGCCGCGACGCTTTCTTCCAGCTTCAGGAAGCCTTCGCGCAAATGGTCGAGCCCCGCCGCGCCTTCCTGCGTAAGCTCCAGTCCGTGGCTGGTCCGGCGGAACAGCACGGTGCCGAGATGATCTTCCAGCGCACGTATCTGCTGCCCGACGGCAGCCGGCGTCACCGCCAGCTCGTCCGCCGCGCGGGTGAAGCTGAGATGCCGCGCCGCCGCGTCGTAGACCCGGAGCGCGTTCAAGGGGCAGATGCGTGCGCTTCATAGCGCGTCCGCGTTTAGCCGCATCGCGCGCTCAGGCAAGATGCGGTTGCCTTGTGCGGCCTAAAGCGCGCCTTCCAGCCACTGCTTGAGCTGGCCCTTGGGCGCCGCGCCGCGCATGTCGGCGGCCGGCTTCCCGTCCTTGAACAGCACGAGATAGGGGATCGACTGCACGCCCATTTCTCCGGGCACACCGGTGTTTTCCATGATGTCCATTTTCGCGATGGTCACCTGGTCGGCCATCTCGTCGCTCAGCTCTTCCAGCGCGGGTGCGATCATCTTGCATGGGCCGCACCATTCCGCCCAGAAGTCGACCAGCACCGGCTTGTCGCTGTCGAGCACGTCTTTCTGAAATCCGTCGTCGGTGACGTTGATGGTGGCCATGTGGGTACTCCTGATGCGTGTGTTCGTGGTTGCGGCCCGATATCGGGCGCGCGGGTCGGTTACTCAACGGGTGGCAGGGCAAAGTTTTCCTGCCGCCGCCCAAGCCGCCCTTTCAGCGGCTCCAGAGATGCGGCGGGAAGCGCGATGAGCTGCGGGGTTTGCGTGTAGAGGATTGCCGCCTCCACCTGCCGCCCGGGATAGATCGCCTCCAGCGCGGCGACATAGGCAGCCATCTGGAGAAGCGACGGCTCGGGCACGTCCTCCAGCGATGTCGGCGGGCGACGCGCAGTCTTGAAGTCGACGACGGTCACTGTGTCCGGCGTCACCAGCAGGCGGTCCGCCGTGCCCATGACGACCTGCCCGTCGACCGTCGCGGCCAGCGGCACTTCGGCGAGCGCACCCGGCTGGAAGATGTCGGCGAAGCGCGGATCGGCCAGCACGTCCATCGCGCGCTCCAGCATCTCGTCGCGCTCGTCCTGCGGCAAGTCCGACGCGTGATGCGCCAGCCACTCGCGCGCCTTGTCTGCCCTCTCGCCTTGCGTCACGTCGGGCAACCGCTCGAGCAGCGCGTGGATCAGCACCCCGCGCCGTGCAGCACCGGCAGCGACATCGGGCGGCAACGGCGGATCGCTCCCCTCGACCTCGCCCAGCCCCGAAGGCGCGAGCGGGCGCGGCGGGCGCGGTTCGGGGCCGACCGGACGTGTGGCCCATTCCGGCAGTTCGATGTCCGGCGCGGCGGGCGGATCGGTCGTAACCGGCACGGATGCCGCTCGCTCGCCCACCTCCCAGCGCGCGCCCCAGATCGGATCGTCCAGCGCCTCGTCCGTCTCGAACAGCTTGGCCAATCGCGCGTACCAGCTGTCTTCATGCGGCCCGCTCTTCGCATCGCGCGGGCCGAGCGAGCCGCCAATGAACAGCGCCTCCTCCGCACGCGTCATGGCGACATAGAGCAATCGCCAGTGCTCCTGCATGGCGCGCGCTGCGTCCAGTTCCGCCACCTCGCGCACCGGGCCGACCCGCTCCGCCGTCGTCAGTGCGGGCAGCGGCACGATTTGCGCCTCGTCCGCACCCAGCGGCTTGGCCTCCAGCGCCAGATCGCCGCCCGTGTCGGGACGGATGGCCGCATCGGCGAGGATGACGATGGGTGCCTGCAAGCCCTTCGACCCATGCACCGTCATCACGCGCACCTGGCTGCCTGCCTCGGCCGCCTCGCGCTTCAGGTCGCCGTCGCCCGCGTCGAACCAGCGGATGAAGCCCTGCAGGCTGGCCACATGCGTCGCGGCATAGGCATTGGCGGCATTGAGCAGTTCGTCGATCGGATCGTTCGCCTCGCGCCCCAGCCGCGCGACCAGCCGCCGCCGCCCGTCCATCGGCCCGACCAGCATCCAGTGCAGCAGCTGTTGCGGCGTGTCGTAATCCGCGCGGCGCAGGATTTCGCGCAAGGTGTGCATCGTGCGCAGGACATGAGAATCCTCGGAGCTGCGCAGATGCTCCCACAACCGCATTTTCTTCGGGCGATAGCCGTATTGCAGCAGCTCGTCCTGGCTCCACCCGATGAGCGGGGAAACAAGCAGGCTCGCCAGCGTCAGATCGTCCAGCGGCTGTGCGGCAAAGCGTATGCGCGGCCATCAGATCCTTCACCGCCAGCGGATTGCCAAGCCGCAATCGGTCGACGCCCGCCACCGGCACGCCATGGGCATAGAGCCGCGCGACGATCAGCGAGGCCAGCTCGCGGCGTTTCTGCACCAGCACCATGATGTCGCCCGCCTGCGCGCGGCGCTCGCCGCGCTTGACCAGCGTGAAACCGGCGCCCTCACGGTCGAGCCACCCTGCGACCTGCTCGGCGATCTTGTCCGCCAGCTTGCGGTCGTGACGGGCAAGCCAGCCTTCCTCCTCGTCGCCATCGTCGTCCGCTTCGGCGATGCGGACTTCCTTCCACAGCGTCACCTGTCCCGGCGTGTCGTCGCCCAGATGCGCGCCGTCGCTCTTTTCCAGCCCCAGCCCTTCCGGCCCGATGGCGCGTATCGCGTCGTCGACAAAGCTGAGGACGGTCTGGTTGGTGCGATAGCTGCGTTCGAGATCGTATTCGCGCAGTCGCCGGTCGAGATCGTCTTCGCCCGCTTCGCGCGCAGCTAAAGCCATCGCATCCATGCGCGCCTTGAAATAGTCGCGCGCCTTGCGGAAGTTTTCCGGGCTGGTGCCCTGAAAGCCGAAGATCGCCTGCTTGTAATCGCCCACGGTAAACAGCGTGCGCACCGCATCGCCGCGTGCGCCATAGCCGTCGAAATAGTCGTCGGTGAGCGCGCGGACGATGTCCCATTGCGCTTCGTTGGTGTCCTGCGCCTCGTCGACGAGGATGTGGTCGAAACTGCGGTCGAGCTTGTAGCGGATCCACGCGGAGATGTTGTCGCTGGAGAGCAGATGCGCTGCACGTTCGATCAGATCGTCGAAATCGACCAGGCCCTCGCGCGCCTTGGCCTCCTCCCACAGCTTCGCATAGGCGCGTCCGGCCTCGAGTTGCGGGGCAAGGAAGGCGGCAAGGTCGAGCAAGGCGGCGCGGTCGCGGACAGCTTGCACGCCAGCAGCTATCGCTTCCTGCTTCTCGCCGAGCGATGGGTCGTTCTTCTCAGCGCCTTTGAGGACGCGTGGGTCGCCATCCTTCTTCAGTGCCGTCTCGAAAAACCAGTCGAGCGTCTCCAGGCGTTGAGCGGGGCCAGCGGCCAGCCATACCGGGGCATTGTCGCGGACCAGATCGGCAGTCTTGGCTTTCCATCCAGCGACAGCTTGCAGCAAGCCGCGCACATCATCGACAGGAAACACTTCGTCCGAACACGCCTCGGCCACCCAGCCCTCGTCTGCATCGAGAGGGATGCCGAGCATCCGCCGCACCGGGTCGCGCAGATTTCCCTGCCAGCCCGGTTGCAGCCACAGCCGCGAGTGACGCGCACAGCGCATCAGCCAGCCGAGGACTGCGTCAGGTCCTTTCAGCCGGCTCAGCTCGGCAATCGCTTCGCACACGTGCGGGCTGGCAGTGGATAGCAGTTCGGACAGCACGTCGCGGCTCAGCAGGTCGCGGTCGCGGTCCTCCATCGGCTGGCTGCCGGGCAGCACGCCCGCCTCGCTCGGGAAGGCGGAGAGAAGATATTGCGCGAAGGCGTGGATCGTATCGATGCGCAAGCCCCCGCCCGGACAATCCAGTACGCGCGTGAACAGCGAACGGGCGCGGTCCTGCGTCGCAGGGTCGATGGGCGCGCCGAGATGCTCCAGGTCCGTCGCCAGCTTGCCTGCATCCATCCGCACCCAGCTGGCCAGCACTTCGTTGACGCGCACCGCCATCTCGGCTGCGCCCGCCTTGGTAAAGGTGAGGCAGAGGATCTGCGCCGGATCGCTGCCGGGCTCCAGCAGCAGGCGCAGCACGCGCGCGGACAGCACCTGCGTCTTGCCCGTTCCCGCACTGGCCGACAGCCATACGCTCTCGTGCGGATCGACGCTTGCCGCCTGCGCATCGGTGAGCTTGTAGACCTTGCCGCTCATGTCGCTGCGTCCTTGTCGCCCTGGCGAGGCAACCATTCCTCCAGCCGCATCAACTGGTCGTACGTGTCGTAGGCCGGATAGTCCGGATTCTCGCGCGCGATGAACGGCGCGCTGCCCTTGATGTACTTGCCGATCGCATCACCCAGCTTGCCCCGGGTGAGCGGCAGGAAGTCCTCCGGCTCCACGCCCACGCGCTTGTTGCCGACCTTGAGCGGGACTTCGACATAGCCGAAGCCGTGCGGGTTATCGTCGCGCGCCTTGGCCAGCGACCAGTACTCATAGGCCCCGGGAGGGCCGGACAGACCTTCGAACCCGCCATCCTGCGCAATCAGGCCGAGGATGCCGAGCTGGAGCGCAAAGCCCTGCTGAACCTGCGCGGCGCTGGGCGGTTTGCCGGTCTTGTAGTCGACGATGGCAAGGCTGCCGTCCGGCAGACGGTCGATCCGGTCCGCGATGCCGTGGACGTAGACGTCCTCGACCCGCATCCAGCCTTTCTTCTCTACCGCGACGACGTGCCGGTCGGTGTCGGAGGTGACGCAATCCTCGATCCATTCGAGCGCCTTTTGCAGGCGCGGCTGCCACAGGCCGCGGATCAGCGGATCGGCATGCTGCTCGTCCAGCACAGCCTCCATGACCGCGCCGATACGCACCGTCGGATCGGTTTCGCGCGCCAGATGCCAGCGTTCGAGGATCGTGTGCGCGATATTGCCCTGCCACAGCGCGTCGGGCTCCGCATCGAGCGCAGGCAGGTCGGACAGGCCCATGATCTTTTGCGCGTAGAACTGGTACGGATCGCCCAGCAGCCGGTCGAGCGCGGTGGCCGAGATTTCGACATTGCGCTGCTTGACACTCGGATCGGGGCGCGGGCGCGGATAGTCGGGCGCGCGCGGCGCGTAGGTCATTGCGCGGGCGTATGTCAGCGTGTCGCCTTCCGTGCGGCGTGGCAGCAGCTCACCCAGCAGTGCCTTCACCCGCAGCAGGAAGCGGCTGGGTATGGCCGGCCCGCTTTCGTCGCGCATCGAGCGGGTCAGCACCACCTCGGGCGCGCCGAGCGCTCCGGCAAGATCATGCGCCGACAGGCCGATACGGAAGTCCGCCCCGGCAATGCCCAGCGTACGCAGCACCGGCGGGGCGAGCAGCGCGTCAGCGTTGCCGCGTGCAGGCCAGACGCCTTCGTTCAACCCGGCGCAGATGACGAGGTCCGCGCGGTTCATGCGCGCTTCGAGCAGGCCGAGCACCTGCACACGCGCATGTCCGCCATAGGGCGGCCGTACCGCGCGCTCCTCCATCGCGTCGGACAGGGCGGCGGCCACGTCTCGCGGAGTGATGACGAAGTCCGTGTCGCGCGCGTGCTGGCGAAAGCTTTCGACGAAGGCTGACAGGCACCGCCCGTCCTCGCGCGCCCACAGCTTCTCGCCGCACAGCCCCTCTGCGCTGGCGGCCAGTATGTCGATCAGGTCTGCCAGCGGCATACGCTCGTCCCGGTCGAGCTCGCACAGCGGGACGATGTGCTCTTCGGCCAGCGCCCACCATGCAGGCATGTCGTAGCGATCGCCCGCCATCGCCTCGACTGCGTCCGAGAGGGGGCTCGAGGCCCGGCGCGAGGCGCGGGCCGCGCAAGGCCCGCTCCAGCCGACGCAGCCGCCGCAGCCAGCGCCCGCGCTCCATCCCGCCGTCGACCAACGGATGACCGAGCAGCGCCATGATCGGCACCGCGCGCACGCCCTGCGCCATGACTTCCGCTGCCAGCAGGAACGCGCGCCCCGCGGCAGTGTGCGACAAAGGTCGCCCTGCCGAATCGTCCGCCACGATGTTCCAGCGGTCGAGATGGTGGATGATTCGCTGCGCCAGGGACCGGTCGGGCGTGACCACCGCCACGCGCTTTTCCGGGACTTCCAAGGCTTCCCGCACCAGCAGCGCGATGGCCTGCGCTTCCTCCTCGGGATCGGACGCCTCGAGTATGCTGACGCCGGTCAGACGCCGCTTTTCGGGCGGCAGGTCGATCCACGTCCGGCTGGCTTCGGGCGGCAGGAACAGCGCGGAGATCGCATGGCTGCGCTCGGGCGGCGCGGCTGTCATGCCCTTGCGATGCCAGGCGCGGACTTCCTCGCGAGCGACGCCCATGCGGTTGAGCAGCAACTTGAGATGGTATTGCGGATGCGTCACCGCATCGCCGCGCGCAAACGGCCGTATCGTCCGGCGTCGGCGCGGCGCCCGCGCGGCCCAGCTCGTCCCACACGGCCTCGTCCATCGTCAGGTCGAAGTCCGGAAGGATGACCGCACCCTGCGGCAGTTCGCTCACCGTGCGCAGCAGGCGGGCGAGCGCGGGCGCGGCGCTGTTGATGCCCGCGGCAATGATCGGCGTCTGCGGCGGATCGGCGCGCCATGTGCGCGTAGCAAGGTCGAACAAACGGTTGCGCCGGGCGGCTGTGTCGACGACGCCCTGGCTCTCCAGCCACGCCAGCCAGCGCGCCTGCACATTGGCGAACAGGCGGATCGAATCCTGCCAGTGGCTTGCCAGATCGGGGAAGATGCCGACGACATCTTCGTTTCGCAGCTCTTCGGGCCCGACATCGTCGATCAGCAGGCGGTCCATCGTCGCGCCCGTCTCGCGCGCCAGCCGCAAGAGGGTGGCACCCTTGGGCGCTTTATCGCCCATCTCGTCCGCGATCAGCTGGGCCAGCGCGAACAGGCGGCGCTGCGGATCGATGGAGGGCGGAATGTCGCTCGCGCCCAGCGGATCGAGCAGCGGACCGAGCGCTTCGTCGAGGTCGAGATCGCCGACCACGACCATGCGCGGCATCAACATGCCCGCCGTGCCGTCCCGCCCCATCGCCCGCACGAACGCCTCGGACACCGTGCGCCTCGCGCGGCTGGACGGCAGCAACAGCGTCAGCCTCGCCAGCCCCAGATCGTCGTCGAAGTATCGCGGGATCAGCCCCGCCACCAGCGCATCGGCAAAGCCGCGATGGGCGGCGATGGAATAGACCTTCGGCCCTGCGCCTCTGCCCTGCCCGTCAGCCACTCGCGAGCGCTGCCTCGGTCGGGGCGATGTGCTGCGGCGTGCCGACTTCGTACCACGTGCCGGTGAAGGCGACGCCGAACAGCCGCCCTTCCTCGATCGCGCGGTCCCACAGGATGTTGGTCGAAAACTTGCCTTCGGGCGCATCGCGCAACAGGCGGTGCGAGACGAGCTGGATGCCGGTGTAGATGAAGGGCGCGATACGGTCCGGCTGCTTGCGCGCAAGCTGGCCGCCGGCTTCCATGTAGAAATCGCCCGTCCCGTCGAAATTGCGCGCACGGGCGTGGGTCACGACCAGCAGCAGCGCATCCATCCGCTCCGCATCCCACGCATCGGACAGGTCGAGAAAGGCATTGCGCGGGCCGTCGAGCCAGATGCTGTCGGCATTGCAGGCGAAGAAGGGGTCGGGCAGCTGCCCGGCCTTGGTCGCCTTGACCATGCCGCCACCGGTTTCGAGCAGCTCTTCACGCTCGTCGGAAAAGGCGATTGTCGGCGCGGCCCGCTCACCGATATGCGCTTCGATGGATTCGGCGAGGTAGTGGACATTGACCACGGCGCGAGCGATGCCCGCATCCTCCAGCCGGTCGAGCGCACGGTCGATCAGCGGCTTGCCTGCCACCCGCACCATCGGTTTGGGCATGGTGGCGGTCAGCGGGCGCATGCGCTTGCCCAGCCCTGCCGCCATCAGCATGGCAGTGTCGGAGACAAGCTCGCTCACGAAATGCCGCCTCCACGCGCATCGCGGACGGTTTGCGGGATGTTGGCATCGAACCAGCGGGCTACGGGCGTCATAGCCTCATGCGCCAGATCGCGCTCCATGGCCGCCCAGACGCGAGGGATCATGCCAAGATAGCGCGGCTTGCCGTCACGCTTCGCAAGGCGCGTGAAGATGCCGACGATCTTGGCATTCCGCTGTGCGCCGAGCCGTGCGTAATCGGCCTCGAACGTCTCGTCCGGTTGCGCTGCGAGGCGATAGCGGTCGAGCATCTCCGCCTCCAAAGTTTGCGAGACGTCGCGCCGCGCATCCTGCAGCAGGCTGACGATGTCGTAGACCGGATGGCCCACCAGCGCGTCCTGAAAGTCGATGAGCCCCTGCGCGCCCGTCGGCATTCCGGGTTCGAGCAACATGATGTTCTCGGCATGATAGTCGCGCAGCACGGTCACGCCCGGCTGCTGGCGCTCCATCATCGGGACAAGCGCTTCGTCCCACGCGCGGGTCCAGCCATCCGTGTCCACTTCGCAGACCGGCGGCAGGACAGAACCATTCCGTAAACAGGTCCACTTCGCGCTGGTACACAGCCATGTCGTATGGCTCGAACGGCCCCGGCGGCAGGCGGTGCAGCTCGATCAGCGCGTCGATGGCAGTCGAGTAGATCGCCTTTTCGTCCTGCGGATGATCGTCGATCCATTCCTTCACGCGGTCGTCGCCGAAATCTTCGGTCAGCACCCAGCCCTGAGCCGCGTCCTGCGCAAGGATTTCGGGGGCACGCATACCGTGTTCGCGCAGCCAGCGCGCGACGTGCAGGAAGGGTTGCGGATCCTCGTGCGGGGGCGGCGCGTGCATCAGCATGGCGGTGTGGCCGTCGCGGCCGAGGCGGAAGTAGCGCCGGAAGCTCGCATCGCCCGGCAGCGGGTCGACTGCGGCGGCGGCCCAGTCGGTGCTTGCAAGGAAATGGGTCAGGCCATCGGGCAGGTCGTTCATGGCAAGCGGCTTTGCCAAGCCTTGCCCGCTTCTACAATGGCTTGCCTGCCCTCTCCCACCGTTTCCAACGTAATCGAAAGACAGGTCGGCTCATGCGCGAAGCCACCGGCATGATCGGGCCATTCGGCCAGCAGCGCGGCACCGTCGCGATAGTCGTCGAGACCCAATTCCTCTGCCTCGGAAGGATGCTCCAGCCGGTAGAAGTCGGCATGCACCAGCGGGACGCGCAAGTAGTCGTAGGTTTCGATGATCGTGAAGGTCGGCGACGGCACCTCGCCCTCGTGCCCCAGCGCCGCGATGACAGCACGAGACAGCGTCGTCTTGCCCGCCCCCAGCCCGCCCGTCAGCGCGACGACATCGCCGGGCGCAAGCTGTGCCGCGATTCGCGCGCCGTAAGCATCCATCGCCGCCAGATCGGGCAGTTCGACAATCACGGCAGCGTGATCGTGGCCGTGGTCCCGGCGTTCTTGCGCGTCTGGAACTCCAGCGTCCCGCCATGCGCTTCGACCAGTTGCCGCGCGAGCGGGATGCCGAGGCCCTGCCGACGCTCGATGCCCTTGCCGTCGGGGCTCATGCGGATGCCTTCCAGCGCACGCGCCAGTTCGTGCTGGCTCATGCCAGTGCCATTATCGGAAATTGCGATGCGGTTCAGTCCGCGCCGCTTGGCAATGTCGATCAGGATGCGTCCGCCGCGCGGCGTATTGGCGACGGCATTGTCGAGCAGTTGCCCGATGGCGCGCTGGAGTTGCTGGCGGTCGGCCTCCACCGTCTTGCTGGCATTGCCCCTCAGGTCGAGCGTCAGTCCTGCACCGAGGATCGCGTCTTCCCGCTTGCGTACGACCTGCTCGATGAAGGGCAGCAGCTCGATCTTCGTTTTGCGCAGCGGCATCAGTCCGGCCTCGGACTGCGACAGGTCGAGCACGTTCTCCATCTGCTCGGTCAGCTTGCCGACCGAGGTCGTGATCGCGTGCACATATTCCTGCGCCTGCTCGGACAATTCGCCTGCCACGCCTTGCCCCAGCAGTTCGGCAAACCCGCCGATCGAGGTCAGCGGGCGTGCGGAATTCGTAGGACATATTGGCAAGGAAGCGCGTCATGACTGCGTCGGCTTCTTCCAGCGCGCGATTGCGTTCGCGCAGCGCCTGCTCGGCCTGCTGGGAGGCCGTGACATCGAGCACGGTGAGCAGTCCATTGCCATCGGGCAAGCGGCACACCCGCATAGGTCAGCGTGCGCCCGTCGGCGAGTTCGATCCGCCCGTCGCGCGGCTTGCGGTCGAGGGTGGCGGCACGGATGGTCTGACCGATTTCGCTCACCTGTTTCGGATCGGTCAACTGCTTGGCAATCGCTTCAAGCAATTGTTCGGCCTGCGGATGGTTGTCCAGCACCTCGCTGTCGAGGCCCCAGGCGATGGGGAAACCGCGGTTCCACAATTCTAGATGTCCGTCCGGCGCGAACACCGCGAGCGCTTCGAACAGGCTGTCGAAAGTGGCCGTGCGCGTGCGCAGCATGGTGTCGCGCGTGGCGGACATCTGCAGCTGCTCGGTCCGGTCTTCGGCAATCATGACCAGTCCGCCATCGGGCAGCGGCTGTGCGACGATGCGCAGATGCTGGCTTTCGGGCAGCGGCCAGGCGAACTCCTCGGGCTCATCCATTGTGAACCAGCCGCACACTTCCTTGCGCCAGCTGGGAAAATCGCGGACTTCCGGAATCCGTCCGTTTTCGCTCGCAATCATCAGCATCTGTTCGAACGGCAGACGTTCCGAGACTACGCCCGGCGGCAGCGAGAATACGCGGTGAAACGGCTGATTGGCAAAGGTCATCCGCTGGGACGCGTCGAACTGCGCTACGCCGATGGACAGTTGGTCGAGCATGGAGCGCTGCGCTTCGCGGAATGCGCGAAATTCGCGCGCCTGCTCTTCCATCTCCTCGATATCGACAGCGTATCCCGCGATGCCCTCGCCAGCCAGCGGCAGGTCGGTAACGCGAAGGGTTCGGCGGGCGTTATCGATTGTCGCGGACAGGATGCGTTCGATCGGCTGGCGACGGTCGGCGGCTTGCTGAGCGACTTGAGCAGCGCTGCGTCCGCCTACCTGTTCGACCAGTTCGATCTGATCGGCGACGACGTGGTCTGCGCTCGGCGCGCCCACCGCTTCGACATAGGCCTTGTTGACCAGCCGCAGCTGCATGTCCGCGCCGCGGAACCACATCGGCATGGGTGCGGCTTCGATCAGGCCGACCAGCGCGCCGAAATCGTCCTTGGCGCGCGCGGCATCCTCGCCCAGCCGGGCCAGTTCGTCTTCGGTTTCGGTAAAGTCGAACACCCAGATCAGCGCCGCCCCGCTGGGCGAGACGCCAGGGTCGGCCAAGGCGCCGCGCATGGCAAGCGACTTGCGCGAGCCGGGCGGACGTAGCGACAGCTTGAATGGCTTGGCGCTCTTCTGCGTACGGCGGACCAGCGCGGACAGTTCGTCCACCTGATCTTCGGACAGGCCGGTGTCCTCTCCCCCGGCCAATTCGGAAAGGTATTCGGGCACCTTGTCCAGCCCGATCCAGCGGGCGAAGCGGTCGGGCGCCTCGATCCGGCCATCGGCGCGGACCAGCAGCGGGATGGCCGGCCCGTCCTCTATCATGCGCGACAGGCGGCGGGCGGCCTTGCGGTGAGCCTTGGCGCCTTCGGTCTCGCGCCCGGCCTTCACCATCAGGAACATCGCGCCCAGCGTCCACAGCGCAAGCAGCACCATGATGACGGCAGCAAATGCGGGTGAGATTTCCATCACCTGCCAGCTATTGCGCCAGCAGGTCTGATGCAACCTGAATACTTGGAGATGCACGGCGACGCGCCCGTCCGGCGCGCCGCCTGCACAGCTTGCTTAATAGCGGTAGTGTTCCGGCTTGAACGGCCCTTCGACCGGCACGCCGATATAATCCGCCTGGACTCTTGCTCAGCTTGGTCAGCTGCACGCCCAGCTTGTCGAGATGCAGCGCCGCCACCTTCTCGTCGAGCTTCTTGGGCAGGACATAAACGTCGTTTTTATAGCCGCCCGCATTGTTCCACAGCTCCATCTGCGCCAGCACCTGGTTGGTGAAGGAGCAGCTCATCACGAAGCTGGGGTGTCCGGTGGCGCAGGCCAGGTTCACGAGGCGGCCCTTGGCCAGCACGATGATTTCCTTGCCGTCGGGGAACTTCACCAGGTCGGTGCCCGGCTTCAGTTCGGTCCACTCGTAATTGTCGAGCGCGGAAATCTGGATTTCGCTGTCGAAGTGACCGATGTTGCACACGATGCTCATGGGCTTCATCGCCTTCATGTGCTCGGCGGTGATGACGTCTTCGTTGCCGGTCGTCGTGACGAAGATATCGGCGCGCTTAACGCCTTCTTCCATGGTCACGACTTCGAAGCCGTCCATGGCTGCCTGCAGCGCGCAGATCGGATCGATTTCGGTGACGAGCACGCGCGCGCCGCCATTGCGCAGCGACTGGGCCGAGCCCTTGCCGACATCGCCGAAGCCGGCGACCAGGCGACCTTGCCCGACAGCATTACATCGGTCGCGCGGCGGATTGCGTCGACCAGTGATTCGCGGCAGCCATAAAGGTTGTCGAACTTCGACTTGGTTACGCTGTCGTTGACGTTGATTGCCGGGAACGGCAGCTTGCCCGCCTTGGCAAGGTGATAGAGGCGGTGAACGCCGGTGGTCGTTTCTTCCGAAACGCCCTTGATGGCCTTGACCGACCTGAGTGAGATAGCCCGGCTTTCTTGGCAAGGAATTCCTTGAGAGCGCGCTGCATCTCGATCTCTTCGGCGTTTTGCGGCTCGGGCATTTCCTCGCCCGCTTCGATGCGCGCACCCCACAGGGCGAATATGGTCGCATCGCCGCCATCGTCGAGGATGAGGTTGGCGGTCAGGTCTTCATCGGCCTCGCTCGACCAGTCGAAGATCTTGCCGACATAGTCCCAGTATTCGGCCAGGCTTTCGCCCTTTACCGCGAACACCGGAATGTCCTGCGCCGCGATCGCAGCAGCAGCGTGGTCCTGCGTCGAATAGATGTTGCAGGTCGCCCAGCGCACTTCCGCGCCCAGCGCCACCAGCGTTTCGATCAGCACGGCGGTCTGGATCGTCATGTGCAGCGATCCGACGATGCGCGCGCCCTTCAGCGGCTTGGCATCGCCGTATTCCTCGCGCGTGGCCATCAGGCCCGGCATTTCGGTTTCGGCAATGCGGATTTCTTCGCGGCCATAATCGGCCAGCGCGATGTCCTTGATGACGTAATCGGTGAATTGGGCCACGTGCGGTCCTTCGAAATCTTCAAATAAAATGTGCCGCGCCAACAAGTAAGGGGCGGCACCAGTGATGGCGCCGCCCCTAGCCTTTCATCGATAGGAGAGCAAGCTAGCCCCTTCGCTCTCCCATACGACCCCGAAAGGCCTTACCGTCGTGCCCAGCGACCCCCGCTGCGCGGCGCCGGCCCCAGCAGTTCGTCTGCGGCCTGGACCAGCACGGCTGGATCCTTGGTGTTCGACAGATCCTGAGTGATTTCCTTCAGCTGCGCACAACCCAGCCACGGATGTCCCTGTCCGTACTGGTTGGCCATGCCGACACTGATGCGATCGAGCGCGCGCTTGGCGCCCTTCTTGCCATGGCGTGCGACCAGGCCGCTTTCGAGGCGACGAGCAGCCGAATTCAGCGCGCCGATGTGCGTGGCCGAAAACTTGCGATAGTGCGGCTGGAAGTCGTCCTGCCCCATGCGACAACGCAGCGACGTCACCATCAGCATGATGTCGAGCTTGCGAACCTGTTCGTCCTGGCTGGCAGCGCTGGCCTGTGTCGGCATCGCTGCGATGGCGGCGATGGTTGCGGCGGCAACAATAGCTTTCTTGATATGCATGTCCTGGTCTCCCGTTGGATCGGAGCGAGCGTCCCGTGCTCACTACGAAGAACATGCGTGCAAAATTTTACCGAGAGTTAAACCCGCGGAGTAAATGCGCTTTAACCATCCATCACCTTGCAAGAACGGCCTATCGTTCTAAGTCGGGAGTGTGGACGGGAAGACACAGGAGTTTTAACAAATGACAATCGCTGTGGGCGACCGCTTGCCCGACGTAAAACTGGTCAAGGCGACCGCCGACGGCCCCGAGGCTGTCCAGTCGGGCGACTATTTCGCCGGCAAGACCGTGGCGCTGTTCGCCGTACCGGGAGCCTTCACCCCGACCTGCTCCGCCCGCCATCTGCCCGGCTATGTCGAGAAGGCTGGCGATCTGAAGGCCAAGGGCGTCGACGAGATTGTCGCGACTTCGGTCAACGACGCCTTCGTGCTGGGTGCATGGAACCAGTCCGGCGGCAGCGAAGACATCACCATGCTGGCGGACGGCAACGGCGAATTTGCCGAAGCCGTGGGCCTTGGCGCGGACTTTGCCGATTTCGGCATGGGCAAGCGCAGCCAGCGCTATTCGATGCTGGTCGAAGACGGCGTTGTGAAGCAGCTGAACGTCGAACAGCCGGGCGACTTCTCGGTCTCAAGCGCGGAGCACATGCTCGGGCAGATGTAGAGAACTTCGTTAAACGCTCCGGCGTAATGCACGGCCTCATCTGGCATATCAGCCAGATGGGGCTTTTATGTACGGTCGAGAGGCCGAAAGTCGCATCGATGCGGAAATCGTGTTAAACGTCCGCCATGCAGCGCTATGCGAAGATCATCGACGATCTGGAGAGCATGACGGATGTGCTCGAACTGGTGCGCGACGCCTGTCTCGAACAGGGAGCGAAGCGCATGAGCTATCATTTTTCGCCGATCTTCGACGAGCCGGTGTCGCTGCGTACGGTGATCTATTCCCACGGATACGAGCCGGAATGGCTTAAGGAGTACGAGCGCGCCGAGTTCAGGATGCACGATCCTATCCCGGAGCGGACCTTTCGCCACGGAGAGGCGATCACATGGGTGGATGCCATGGGCGCAGCCCCCAATACCCCGGAGAACGAAGCGTATTTCGATGCCATGCGCGCGGCCGGTCTCATCCATGGCTTCGGCATGCCTCTTTATGGGGCCAGAGGCCGCGAAGCCTATGCCTCATTCGATTTCGGACGACGGGTCGCCGAGGTCGATCCGGAGAAGGTCGGCTTCGTTCGTGGCCTGGCTCAGTTCGCCCACGTACGGATTTGCAATCTCGTGGATCGCGAGATCGACTTCGAACAGCTCTCCTTGCGCGAGACCGAAGTGTTGACCTGGATGGCCAAAGGCAAGACGGCGCAGGATATCGGAAAAATCCTGTCACTCTCGCCGGAGACAATCCGCACTTATATCAAGCGGCTGTACGAGAAGATGGGGACGCATGACCGCATCGGCGCCGTCGTGCGCGGTCTCAAGCTCGGCTTGATCCGAATCTAGCTTTTTAGCCGTAGCCCATCAGGCTCAGCACTTCCTTACGGCTGCGCTGGTCTTCGAGGAAAGTGCCCATCATGCGGCTGGTGACCATGCCGACGCCCGGCGTACGTACGCCGCGGGCGGTCATGCAGGCGTGCTGCGCGTCGATGACGACGGCGACACCTTCCGGTTTGAGATTGTCCCAGATGCAGTCGGCGACCTCTGCGGTCAGTCGCTCCTGCACCTGCAGGCGGCGGGCGAAACCGTGCAGCACGCGCGCCAGCTTCGAAATTCCGACGACGCGATCTTTCGGCAGATAGGCAATCGCCGCCTTGCCGATGATCGGCGCCATGTGGTGCTCGCAATGCGACTGGAACGGAATGTCCTTGAGCAGCACGATCTCGTTGTAACCGCCGACTTCCTCGAACACGCGGCTGAGGTGAAGGGCGGGGTCTTCCGCATAGCCGAGGCAATACTCCTTCCACGCCCGCGCCACCCGGGCGGGCGTATCGAGCAGGCCCTCGCGCGTCGGATCATCGCCCGTCCATTCGATCAGCGTGCGAATGGCATCCTGCACGTGATCGGGCACCGGCGGCTTGCCGATGGGGTTGTCTTCGTCGGGACCGACCAGGCTGCTCACTGCTTTTCCTTCCTGCGTATCTTGTTGCGCATGCGTGCAAGACGTGTGCCTTTGCGAAATAAGCCGCCGTTTGCAAATGGCTCGAACATATCGTCCGGATCCTCGGGGTCCAGGATACCGCTTTCCGCGATCTCTTCCTCGATATCGCTCAACTTGGGCGGATGGTAGCGCATGAGATTGCGCCCTTCGCGAGTGATCGACTGGTCGATGACCGCGGCCATGGAGCCATGACGGTCCAGCAATTCGGGCATGTCGTCCTCGTCCAGCCCGCAATGTTCGGCGAGCAGCGATAGGCGGATGTCGCGGATAGCATCGCCGCAGCTCGCGTTTCCCTTCCGCCGCGCATCGACGAACACGTCGCATTCGCTGTCCAGCCCCATCGATCTGTTGTTCATGTTGGCAGAGCCGATGCGGAAGACCTCGTCGTCCACGATCATGATCTTGGCGTGGACATAAATGGGCGTTGTATCGCTGTACGGGTTCCAGATCGTGAAGCGGCCCTTGTGGTCGGCCTCCTGGATGCAGCGGACCAGCTCGGCCCGTGAGTGATCCATCGCCTGCTGTTCCAGCCAGCCGTCGGCATTGGCGGGATGGACGATGACGATTTCGGGCGGATCGTCTTCCTGCACGCGCTTCAGCATCGCTTCGGCGATGGCGCGCGAGGCGAAGTACTGGCTTTCTGCGTATATGTGTTTCGTGGCGCGGTGGATGTGGGCGAGGAACAGCTGCTCCACCTCGTCGACCGCCTCCCAGTCACGATAGGCAGCACGGGTGCGGGCAATGCCGATCTCGACATTCTCGAAGCTGACATCCAGCCCTTCCGGCCACAGGCTTTCCTTGCGCTGCTGGATGGGGAGCAGGGGCACGCCGCCTGCTCTGATCCAGCGGTCGCGGCCCAGCTCGCTCAGCGCGCCGGCAATCTCGCCCTCCATCATCATCGTCGCGTCATGCCAAGGCTCGTAAGCGGTGCCGTCCGGCGTCTGGCGCAATGGCTGATCGGCCAGATGGTCGCGCGTGTCCCAGCGCTTCACCGTCATGTCGATGCCACCGCACACCGCCAGCGAATTGTCGAGCACGGCGATCTTCTGGTGGTGGCTGCAACCCACCGGATGCGCGCTGTCGAACTTGAAATCGATGCGCCGATGCCGCGCCCAGCGCAGCAGGTCCCACCACATGTTCGACCGCACCACGAACTTGAAAATGCCGAAGCTCCACTTGAGGATGCGGACTTCGAGCGAGGGTCGATGCCGCACCAGCCAGCTGATGAAGCTGCCGAGGCGCGCTGGATATTTATCCTTGAACCCCTTCTGCCACCAGCTCCGCCCTTCGGCGAGGTGGATACGCGTATCGAAGTCCCAGCCGATCAGGAAGATACGATGCTTTGCGTTGAGCATCGCCGCCTGCATGACGGAGAAATAGTCGGCGGCATCGATGATGACACGCGCACGGTCGGCCTTGGCGTAACGCCAGACGCCCGGCTCCACGCTGTCTTCCAGCTGCGAAACCGTCTTCGTGTTGGGAAGCGCCTCCCCGTCCGTGTCTACCCCCTCGCCCGCCATGTTACTCTTTGGCGTCCTCTTTCTTTTCGGGCGTCACTTCGGCCTCTGCCTTCTCCTCGCGCTTCCGGCGGTCGAACACGTCGCGCATGTGGCGCATGTCGTCTTCGTCGAGATGCTTGGCGAAGTCGGGGAAATGGTCGTCCTCTTCTTCGGAGATGTGATGGCGATAACGGTGCTCGAAATCCTTGAATTTCTCCAGCCACGCATCGGCATTCATATCGGTCGCGGCCAAATCGTTGAGCGCTTCGTTGATCTCGTGATGCTCGGCGACCGAATGGCGCGTCTCGTCCGTGGTCGGCGGCTTGCGCATCATGGTGGAATACAGCGCCTGCTCCTCGGCAGCCGCGTGACTTTTCAATTCCTTGGTTAGCTGGGTGAACAGCTGCTGGCGTTCGGCGCTGGCGCCGCTGGTCTGCATGAGCTTGTCCAGAAGATCGCGATGCGTGTCGTGATCCTGCTTCAGACGGTCGAAAATTGCTTGTGTATCGGCCATGTGGCTCGCCTCCTGTTTAACAAATAACAGGAAGCGGCGTGCGCGGTTCCATGACCTTGCAGGTGGCTGCTGCGCGCATCATATTTGCAACGATGCATACTCGAGAAGGACCCACGCAGGCGCAAATGCTGCAAATGGCGCGCGATGTGCTGGCCGGCCTGCCCGAGCATTTCCGCGAGCAGACGGGCGAGATTGTCATGCAGGTCGAAAATTTTGCGACCGACGAGCAATTGGCCTCGGTCGACTTATCCGACCCATGGCAGCTGACCGGACTTTACGAAGGCGTAGCTCTGACCGAGCGATCGGTGTGGGAAAGCGGACGGATGCCGGCACGAATCTGGCTGTTTCGCAAGCCGCTGATCGCGGAATGGCGCGAGACCGGGGTGCGGATGGACGATCTGGTGCGGCATGTCGTGATTCACGAGGCCGGACATCACTTCGGGTTCAGCGACGACGATATGCATGCGCTGGAGGATCAGGCGGAGTAGTTCGGCACAGGTTACTGGCGCGCCAGGAAAGAGAGGCCGCCGCCGCTTTGCGGCTCCGGCGCTTAAGGTCCGTCCTGCTCGACCCTTGATCCCGGCCCACCAAAAAAGCCCACGACCCGGGTGGGTCATGGGCTTTTTATGGCGCGCCAGGAAGGATTCGAACCTCCGGCCGCCTGATTCGTAGTCAGGTACTCTATCCAGCTGAGCTACTGGCGCGTCGGAGGGCGGCACATAAGCAGGCAGGCATGGCTTGGCAATAGCTAAAGGGCGGTAATCGCAAACAGCCGTTGCGAAAGCGCGACGTCCAGTGGTGGCTTGTCGAGACCAGCGATGTCTTCGGGTGCGAACCAGGCGACAGCGCCACCTTCCAGTGCAGCAGGGGTGCCCGACCACCGCGACGCAGTGTAAAGAAGAATGACAATGGGAGCCTGGCTGTAATCGAGCGGTTCTTGGGCGAAGCACACCGCATCCAGCTCCGCGGGGTCGAGCACAATACCCAGCTCCTCCTTTGCCTCGCGCACCAACGCATCTGCGGGCATTTCGCCCGGTTCCACCTTCCCTCCCGGAAACTCCCACAAGCCTCCGTGGTGCTTGTGCGCGGGGCGTCGATGCATAAGCCAGCGTCCGGTCGCATCAAGAAGCGCCAGCGCGACGACCAACGTCCATGTCGGGTTATTTTCCACTTCTGACGCTCCACGAAAGAATTTCTTAACACCTCACCGACTACTTCTCCGGATGTCAGCTACGAGTTGACGGAAAGGAGCAACTCTTATGATCCAGTTTCTCAAATCGCTGAAGCAGGACCAGCAGGGTGCCACCGCTGTCGAGTACGGGCTGATCGTTGCTATGATTTTCCTCGCGATCGTGGGGGCGATCCAAACCTTCGGAGAAGAGACGATTGAGATGTGGAACAACGTCAGTTCGAAGGTCGAGAGCGCCACTGAAGACTAGCGGATAATGGAACAAAAAGTCGCACTGATTAGGGAATTGTCAATCAGTCGGCTTCACAAGTGACGATAGCTCGAACCGTAGGACGCGGGGAGAGTCGGGTACCGAAGACTGAACCAGGAGACTACACATGAAGTTTTTCAAGAAACTGCGCCGCGACGAAGAAGGTGCAACGGCTATCGAATACGGCCTTATCGCTGCTCTGATCGCAGTCGCTGCCATGAGCGCAATGGGCGCTCTGGGTAACCAGCTGGAAGAAACCTTCAACAAGGTTAGCAGCACGATGTCGGAAGCCAACAACGGCTAATTCGACTAAGCTATATGCTTACAAGAAAGGCGGCGAGGTATCCCCTCGCCGCCTTTTTCATTTGTGCGACCTTGAGGCGGGCGATCTAGCGACCGCGCACCACGATCTTGACCTTCTGGCCGGCCGTCACGGTATCGCTGGAAGATAGGCCGTTCAGGACGCGGAAGCGCGTTTCTTGCGCGTCGCTATAGGCCATCCGCCGCGCCAACGAGGCGACCGTATCGCCGCGGCCGACTGTCACGACATCGACGACCCTCGGCACGACATTGGCCGCTTCTTGTGCCGACACGCGGCGCACCGACGAGAACATCGAATTGAATGTGCCCGACCGACCGGCCTGGTTGATAGCCAGGAAGTGGTACGCCTGGTCATTCGCAAACTCGTAAGCAAAAACCGTCACGTCTACCTGACCATTGTTCGTTGGCACCCGGGCGGTTCCGAACGCTGCCGGGAGACCGTTCACCGTCGTGGTTCGGACACTCTCAGGACGGATTTGCTGCTGTTGGCTCAGGCCTGCAAACACGTTGTTCACGTAGGTCTGCAGATTGCCGTTATACTGCGCGAGCGTGAACTGCGCTTGCCCGCTCTGTCCGTTGATGGTCACAGCCGTCGTACCGTTGACCATGTAGAACCCCTGCGGCGCTGTAAAGGCAAGCCGCAGCACGGGATGGATGAAAGAATTGCCCTCGACGATCCCTTGCGCAGGATCGTCGCCATATGTCAGCCCGTCGATCCGGCTGAGAAACGTATCGCGATTGGTGACGCCCGACATGCCTTGCGCCTTTCCGAGAGCGGTCTGGACGCGGCTGGCAGGATCGGGATGCGTCGATGCCCACTCGGGGATACTCGCATCGTTGCGGCCCTGCAGGCGCGCATCCAAGGCGTTCTGCGCTGCGAGGCTGGCCAGAACCGTGGCCATTGCACGTGGGATCGTAGCCAGCGCGATGTCAGGTAAGTGGATGCCTGCATCGTCTGCCTCGAGCTCCTGACTGCGCGAGAACTTTGAGCGTGTAGCAATTGCGATGCCTGCAGCGCTGCCTGACCAAGCTGCTGGCCGAGCGGGTTGTTGCCCAACAGGACTCCTGAAAGGATTGCGCCTGCTGCGCCAAGGAGCTGGTTGCGCTGAGCCGCATTTTGCCGACGCTGCGAATGGCGCAGGGCAACGTGCGCGACTTCGTGTCCCAGTACGCCTGCCAGTTCGGCCTCGTTGTTCATCAACGTCACCAGCTGGCGCGTCGTGTAGATGTAGCCGCCGGGGATCGCGAATGCGTTGTTCACCGGGCTGTTGAGCATGCTGACGTTGAAGCTTTCGCGCGCATTGCCCAAGCCCGGAATGCACGGCGATCGATCTTGCCGACCTGCTCGACATACTGGGCCTGCGGCCCGGTCATCGCACCGCCGAACTGCTGCAGAAGCTGCGGATGCGCCTCGGCCCCGATCTGCGCCTCGCTTTGTGTAATTGGCGTAGTGGCATCCGGAACAGGAGCACCGCCGATGGCTGCGCAGCCACCCAGTGCAAGGGCAAGAGCGGCTGTCGAAGCTGTATGAAGGGCTTTGATACGCGGCATGTGGTGAACTCCCTTTTGATAGGCGCGCGCTAAATCCCACCAGCACGCATGCCCGGTTGTTATTATTGGGAGAACAGGGACATGGCGCGCTTTGTTCCCGCGCCATGACAGAGCCGAAGTGTCAGCCGGCCATCTGCAGGAAGCGCTCCTCGCGCATCCGCTTCAGCTCGTCGGGTGAGTTCGGAGCGAGCTTGTCCAGTTCTTCGCCGATCGCCTCACCGAGCGTCTTGGCCGTGGCGACAGGGTCGCGATGCGCACCGCCGACGGGTTCGCGCACGATGCGGTCGATGACGCCGAGCGTCTCGAGATTTTGCGCAGTGATCTTCATCGCTTCTGCGGCATCGGGAGCCTTTTCCGCCGTGCGCCAGAGGATCGACGCGCAGCCTTCGGGCGAAATGACGGAATAGACCGCATGTTCGAGCATCAGCACGCGCTCGGCACTGGCCAGCGCCACTGCGCCGCCCGATCCGCCCTCGCCCACGATCGTTGCGACCATGGGCACCGGCAGCGCAAGGCACGCCTCGGTCGATCGGGCGATGGCTTCCGCCTGTCCGCGCTCTTCCGCCTCGACGCCGGGAAATGCGCCCGACGTATCGACCAGCGTCACCACCGGCAGGCCGAACCGACCGGCCAGTTCCATCAGGCGGATTGCCTTGCGATAGCCTTCGGGTTTGCCCATGCCGAAATTGTGCCGAATACGGCTGGCGGTGTCATTGCCCTTCTCATGGCCGATCAGCATGATCTTGCGGCCATCCAGCTTGGCAAAGCCGCCAAGGATCGCCTCGTCCTCGCCATAGACGCGGTCGCCGCCCAGCGGGATGAAGTCTTCGAACGCATGCTCGACATAATCGCGGAAATGCGGGCGGGACGGATGCCGCGCGACCTGCGTCTTTTGCCACGGCGAAAGCGACGGTAGGTGCTGGCGAGCAGCTCGGCGCTCTTGTCTTCTAGCCGCTTGAGCTCGCTCGAAATGTCGACCTCATCGCCTTCCGACGCGCTCGCGCAGTTCGGCGATGCGCTGCTCCAGTTCGGCGACCGGCTTTTCGAATTCGAGATAGGAAACCATTGACGAAAAGCGCTAGTCGCTGGAGCCACGGCGCGCAAGCGGATGCCGCTCGTTGACCAGCTTTACCAGCCGCGCGGCATCGACATGGGTGTAGATTTGCGTGGTGGCGATATCGGCATGGCCGAGCAGCGTCTGCAGCGCACGCAAATCTGCCCCGCCCTCCAGCAAGATGCGTGGCGAAGGCATGGCGCAGGACATGCGGGCTGAGGCGGTCCGGAGACAGATCCGCGCGTACGGCCAGTTCTTTCAGCAGTTGGTGGAGCCGCACCCGGGTCAAATGTCCGTTCCGCGAGGGAAAAAGGTATCGCGGCGCATGGGGACGCACTTTCAGCCATGCGAGAGACGGCCTGCTTGGCGCGCGTGCTGACCGGGACCAGCCGCGCCTTGCCCGCCCTTGCCGGTGACCGTCAGGAACGGCTCGTCACGCGGGACGGCATGACAGCGGCAGCGATACCAGTTCGGTGGCGCGCAGGCCGGAGCCGTAAAGCAGTTCGAGCATGGCGAGCAGGCGAACGGCATTGGGCGTATCTGCCTGCGCTTCCAGCTCGGCCCGGGCGAACAGTGCGCCGACCTCCTCATGCGAGAGAATTTTGGGCAAGGGCCGCCGTGTTTGTGGACGGGGCAGCGCATGCGTCGGATCGTCTTCGCGCACGCCTTCGTCGATCAAGAATAGCCGAAGAACTGCCGCAGCGCGGAAATCTTGCGTGCCAGCGTCGAAGGCGCGAGGTCGGACCAGTTGCCTGCCAGCTTCGCCAATTGCGCACCGGTCGCTTCGGCCAGCGGTCCGCTTACCAGCTCGTCGGCCTGCTGCAGGTCGCGGCCATAGGCGAGCAGCGTGTTGCGCGCCGCACCGCGCTCTGCCGCCATCATGGCAAGGTAAGTCCTGGATCGCGTCTGGGACGGCAGCGGCTCACGCCCGGGCAACCGCCTCCGCGGCGATCATGCGCGCTTCGGCATCCAGTCCCACACGGCGCAGCGCGGAGACGATGTGGTAGAGATGACGCGCGGTCATCCGCTCCCACCCTTCGCCCTGCATGCCAAGACCGGCGAGGATGGCGACCAGCGCGGCGTTATCGGCCTGCGCAGCACCGATCGATCATGCGCGTCCAGGCGGTCGGTGCGGTGAAGGACACGCCGAGTCGGTCCGTATACTCGGCCACATCGCCGCTATCGATCCGCTCCAGCCCGGCAAGCCCGGCCAGCAGCATCCCGCTCTTGGCTGTCGCTGTTGTCGGCTACGAAGTCCGCCATCTGACCATCGCGTGACAGTCACGCTGTCGGACGGATCGGCAAATTGCAGCAAGGCCCACGCCTCGCTGCCCTCGTCCACAATTTCGCTCCAGCGCAACGCATCGCGCTCCAGTCCGGCGGCCAGCATGGAAGCGATCAGGTCTGCTGCATTACCTTCGAAGTCACTGCTCGGCGTCAGGCGCGCCGCGGCGTAAGCGGTGAGCACCTGCCGCGCATAGTCGGGATCTGCATCGCTCCACACGTCGCGGATGGCGGACATCCGGTCCGAAGCCGCAGGCGCGACATAGGCATCGCGCAACCGCGTGGCCAAGGTCAGCCACACGCTGTCCTCTTCCTCCTGCCGGTTTGCGTAGAGCTGCGAATACAGATCCACCATCGCGCTTGCCGACAGGATGCCGGCCTGCGCGGCGGCATCCGCGCTTCCCAGCCGCTGTGCCACGGGGATGGCGGGAGTGACGGCTGCGGATTTGAGATAATACGGACCCAGATTGTCGGCCAGGCCTTCGGGGATCGGCTCGCCCAGCGCATTGGCCATGGCGAAGCGCCACGGGTTCATGTTCCTCCACCCCGTCCCACTCGATCGTGATCGCACGGCGGCTTTGACCCGCAGCCCCGGCAAAGCGCTGCGCCAGCAGGACATCGATACGCTGGTCTTCCTCGGCACGCGAAAGGACGCGGCGCAAATCGTTCTGCGCGCTCGTCGTCTCGCCCGCATAGGCCGAGCAGATGCCCTCGAACATGGACCAGCGCAGACCCTCGCTCTCGACATTGCCCAGTCGCACGATAGGGCACGCGCCGACGACATCCGCAGTGCCGAGATATGCACCCAAAGCCGCCGTGCTCAAAGCCGCGTTGTAGTTCGACGTGTCGACATCCTGCACCAGCGCACGCGCCACGGCATGTTCGCCCATCGCGTTCAGCGTTGCGGCACGCAGAGCGGCGAATTCGATGTCGCCCATTCCCTCGGGCGCTTCGAGGCGGCTGGCCAGCGCGCGGCGCAGAAGGATATGCCCCCAGCGCGAAATGACCGGCCCGTCCATTGCTTCCAGAGCAGCCCGGACCAGCGATGCCGGTTGGCGTGAAAGCGACGCGGATGGCAACCCGCCCTCCGCTGCACCGATCACCCCGATCGTCTCCGTCGAGCGCCGCGCGGCAGGCGGTATGTCGTAACGCGGTTGCAGGCCGAACAGATCGTCCAGCTCTTCGCTCGTCATACGCTCCAGCTCGCGCGCAGACGGAATGTCCGAGGTATCGAAGCCGGATGTGTCCACGCGTGTGGGTGCCTGCGGAACAGCTTGCACCACCGCGCCATCCGGATCGGATGGGTTCGGCGGCGCCTGCTCTGCAGGTTCGGGCGCGGGCGTCGACGGCAGTATGCTCTCGGGCGCGTTCTGTGCCAGCACGATCGAAGAGGTCACGACCAGGGCGGCCCCGGCCATCCAGGCACCGCGAGTCACAGCGCGCCATCCGGCAATTCGACGTCCACACGTGATCGGGCGCACCGGCTCTTCCCCGCCATCGATATAGGCGGCCACGAGCAGCGCCGTCAGCGCAGCCGTCCCGCCCCAGACAAGTGTAGACCGTTTGACCGCCACCGTAACGCTATCCCCGACTTGCAACCACGTCTCTTGCCCGCGCCCTAGCGCATCTATAGGCCGAGCGGCAATGCGCAAGACCGTCCTCTGATCCAGCGATCCGCCCTGCCCGACAAGCCGCTGGTGCTGGTGGGCCTGATGGGCGTGGGCAAATCGACCATCGGGCGCAGGCTGGCCAAGGCGCTGGACCGCAATTTCGTCGATGTCGACGAGGAGATCGAGCGCGCGGCCGACCGCAGCGTGGGCGAAATTTTCGAACAGCACGGCGAGGCCTATTTTCGCGACGGCGAACGCCGCGTGATCGCGCGGCTGATGGAGGAAGGGCACGGCGTCATCGCAACCGGCGGCGGAGCCTTCACCGATGCCGAGACGCGCGCACTGGTGCTGAAAACCGGCATCGCGGTCTGGCTCGATTGCGATCTCGACACGCTGGTCGAGCGCACGTCGCGCAAGGACACGCGGCCCTCTGCTGAAATCCGGCGATCCGCGCGACATCCTGCGCGGGCTGAACGAGCAGCGCGAGCAATGCCTACGCGCAGGCGCAGATCCATGTGCGTGACCGACGACGGCCCGCACGACGCGGCAGTCGAGCGCATTATGGCGGAGCTTTCGGCGTGGCGGTAATTCCGGTCGAATCTGGCGGGCCGCAGCTACGAAGTGCATGTTGCGCGCGGCTTGCTGGCCACGACTGGCAGAGCTGGCCGCACCGTTCCTGCGCAAGGTCAATCGTTCCGATGGTCGCCGATGCCAATGCCGCGCGAGCATTGGGGCGAGACTGTCGAGGCGTCGCTTGCGGCCGCCGGCAAGCAGCGCGCGCTGGTACGATGTCGCGCCTGGCGAAGGCTCGAAGAGCTGGACGGAATTGCAGCGACTGACCGACTGGCTGCTCGAGCAAGGCGTCGAGCGCGGCGACCATGTGCTCGCGCTCGGCGGAGGGGTGGTCGGCGACCTCACCGGTTTTGCCTGCGCCATCCTGAAACGCGGGTGCGGCTTCATCCAGTTGCCGACCACGCTGCTGGCGCAGGTCGACAGTTCGGTAGGCGGCAAGACGGCCATCAACACCGCGGCGGGCAAGAACCTCGTCGGCGCGTTCCACCAGCCATCGCTGGTGCTGGCCGATCTCGACACGCTTGGCACCCTGCCCCCGCGCGAGTTGCGCGCCGGCTATGCCGAAGTGCTGAAATACGGCGTGCTGGGCGATGCGGCAGTTCTTCGCATGGCTGGAGGCCCATGGCGCAAAGGTCCTGGCGCTCGATCCCGAGGCGCTCGAACAGGCCGTCGCCACCAGCGTTGCGGCAAAGGCGCGGATCGTGGCCGAGGACGAGCGCGAGACCAGCGGCGCGCGGGCGCTGCTCAACCTCGGGCCATACGTTCGGTCATGCGCTGGAAGCGGAGACCGGCTTTTCGGACGCGCTGCTGCATGGAGAGGCCGTCGCGCTCGGCATGGTGCTGGCAGCGCGTTATTCGGCCCGGCGGGGAGAACTAGCTCTGGCCGATGCCGAACGTGTGACGTCTGCGGTCGATGCTGCGGGGCTGCCGACGGAGATTGCCGCCTTGGGCATGCATGCGATGGAGCGAAGCTCGTCGACCACATGCTGCACGACAAGAAGATGGATGCCGGCACCTTGCCCTTCATCCTGCTGCGCAGCGGTTGGCGAAGCCTATCTGGCGCGCGATGTGGAAATGGCCGACATCGCTGCTTTCTGGACGAGCAGCTGCAGGCGCATTAAAGCGGACGCGGGAAGCTGGCCGACCAGGAGAAACGCGGCCAGCCTCCCGTATTGATCAGGCGCGCAAGCGGGTAACCTTGCCGCTGCCGATCGGTTGGAATTCGGCCATCATCGTGTCATGCTCGGAGAACAGGCGCTCGATTTCCTGACGGCGGTCGAGCATCATCTGCGCAAGACCTGGTGCGAGGCTTTCGCCATCGCCGATCTTGCCGAGGATACCGGCAAGGTCGCTGATCGTCGCCTCTTCCGGCGTTTTGTAATAGCGGCCCTTCGCATCGAAGAACCCGGTACCTTTGCGTGCCATGCCAGTCGCTCCTGCATGATGAATGTGGTCCGACCCACACGCCATCTGATTCGCGAGTTTCGCAAAACTTACCAGCGCGTTTACCATGAAACGTAGTTAATTCAGCTGCAATACGCACGATTGTTGCGCAAAGATGCGAGCGTTCCTTGCGCGCAAATTTGGTTAACGCTCGCGCCGAGCAGGTCATTCCAGTTCCAGGATGACCTCGTCGACCGCCAGGCTGATCGCCCTCGCCCGCGTTGATCTTGCCGATCGTCGCCTCCTTTTCGGCGCGCAGGATGTTTTCCATCTTCATCGCTTCGACCGTGGCGAGCGGCTGGCCCGGCTGGACTTCCTCGCCCTCGCTCACATGCAGCTTCACCAGCAGGCCGGGCATCGGGCAGATCAGCATCCTGGAAAGATCCGGCGGCACCTTTTCGATCATGTGCGATCGGCCAGATGCGCGATGCGGGTCTGCAGGATGCGCAGATCGTGCGTCGCGCCGCGCGTGGTCATGCGATAGCCGGTGCGCGTCGGCTCCAGCTGGATCGTGTAGCTGTCGAGCGGCTCAGCGTCCTCGTCCGCACCCGCTTCGTAGAGCGCAACCTCGACCATCGCTCGCCCGGCGTGTATTGCATCTCGAGCACCACCGGTTCGCCATCGACCGTGATCGCGTCTTCTCCAGCCGCACGTCGTGCGTGGTCGAGCCTTCTTCGCGCGCACCGATCCGCACCGTCCAGTCGCCCGGCGCATAGTCCTGCCCGTCGAGCTGCTGGTCGATCCGCCGCGCGCGGTCGGCATCGGCCGTGGCGATGACGCCCGCCGACCGCCGCCAGTACCGCGCGTCAAGGTCGTCGGACGCGGCGCGCCCTCGAAACCGTCGGGATATTCCTCGGCGATGAAGCCGGTGGTCAGTTCGCCCGCAGCGGAAGCGCGCATGCTGCATGATCGCGCAGAGGAAATCGATATTGTGGCCCAGCCCCTCGATCCGGAACGCGTCGAGCGCCTGCGACCTGCAGATCGGCCGCTTCGTCGCGCGTTTCGCCCCAGGTGACCAGCTTGGCGATCATCGGGTCGTAGAACATCGACACCTCGCCGCCTTCGAACACGCCGTCGTCGACGCGCACGCCGTCAACGCCGCGCCGCCCGTTCGCCGCGCCATCGTCGGTCCAGGCTCGACCGGCGGCTGGTAGCGCACCAGCCGCCCGATGGAGGGCAGGAACCCGCGATAGGGATCTTCGGCATAGACGCGGTTCTCGATCGCCCAGCCATCGATGCCGATATCGTCCTGCGTCATGGCCAGCTTCTCGCCAGCCGCGACGCGGATCATCTGTTCGACCAGATCGATGCCGGTGATCGCTTCGGTCACCGGATGCTCGACCTGCAGGCGGGTGTTCATTTCGAGGAAGTAGAAGCTTTCGCCGGTCTTGTCCGCGCCGCTGACGATCAGTTCGACCGTGCCGGCGCAGTAATAGTCCGACCGCCTGGGACAGCGCGACGCATTGCTCGCCCATCGCCTTGCGCATTTTCGGGCGTGACGAAGGGCGACGGCGCTTCTTCGACCACCTTCTGGTGGCGGCGCTGGATCGAGCATTCGCGCTCGTTGAGATAGATGATGTTGCCGTGCTTGTCGCCCAGGATCTGGATTTCGATGTGGCGCGGATCTTCGATGAACTTCTCGATGAAGACGCGGTCGTCGCCGAAGGAGTTGAGCCCTTCGCGCTTGGTCGCCTCGAAGCCTTCGCGCACGTCCTGCTCGTTCTAGGCGAGCCGCATGCCCTTGCCGCCGCCGCCCGCGCTGGCCTTCATCATCACCGGGTAGCCGATGTCGTTCGCCGATCTCGACCGCATGGTCGGTATCGCTCGATCTCGCCGACGAAGCCGGGCACGACGTTGACGCCCGCCTCGCTTGGCCAGTTTCTTGCATTCGATCTTGTCGCCCATCGCGGCAATCGCGCTGGCAGGCGGGCCGATGAAGGCGATGCCTTCCTCGTCGAGCGCTTCGACAAAGCTCGCCCGTTCGGACAGGAAGCCGTAGCCCGGATGCACCGCCTCGGCGCCGGTCTGCTTGCACGCCGCGATGATCTTGTCCGCGATCAGATAGCTTTCGGCTGCCGGCGCCGGGCCGATATGCACCGCCTCGTCCGCCATCTTCACGAACGGCGCGCGCGCATCGGCATCGGAATAGACCGCCACGGTCGCGATACCCATGCGGCGCGCGGTCTTGATGACGCGGCAGGCGATTTCGCCGCGATTGGCGATCAGGATTTTCTTGAACATCAGCAGTCTCCGGTAGTCTGCGCTTCCGCGTAACCTGATTGCGCAGTCGCGCAGCCAGCAGTTGCGAGCTCTCTGTCAGTTCAGCCACAGCTGCTCATCAGGACGGTGCATCGCGACCGCGTACATCGACCGCTCACCAAGCGCGCAATGTCGGCATCGCGGCAGGTCAGCCAGACATCGCTGGCACAGCGATTACTGCGAGCCCGATGCATCGCACTGCGCAAGTCCGCATCGGCGTCCTTATGACCAGCCGACGCAGCGTCTTCCCACAGCACGCAGTGCAGCAACGGCCGGTACGGTGGCCGCAACTCCGCATAGCGCACGACAGCCATTCCCGTTAGCGTACCTTGCGAGCCAGTCCCGGATGAAGGGCGTGTCGCCCGTATTCACTCCGCCGGTTCCGCTTGCCGGTGCAAGCCCGCATCGGCTCTTCCTGCCGCCAGCGGCCGTCAGCCCCAGCTTCGCGAACAGCGCGCGCGTCGCTGTCGTCGCCCGCATTGGGCGCGGTCAGCAGCTTGTCGCCGGTGAAGATCGAGTTCGCGCCCGCCATGAAGCACAGCGCCTGCGTCGCCTCGCTCATGCTCTCGCGCCCGGCGGACAGCCGCACCATGCTCATCGGCATGGTGATGCGCGCCACCGCGACGGTGCGGACGAATTCGATATCGTCGATCTTGGCCAGCGGCGTGTCGGCCAGCATATCGCCCAGCACCGTGCCCTTGACCGGCACCAGCGCGTTGACCGGCACGCTTTCGGGATGCTGCGTCCAGCGTGGCGAGCGTGTGGACGAAGCCGACGCGGTCCTCGCGCGTTTCGCCCATGCCGACGATCCCGCCGCTGCACACATTGATGCCCGCATCGCGCACATTCTCCAGCGTGTCGATCCGGTCCTCGAACTTGCGGGTGCGTGATCACCCGCTCGTAATATTCCGGGCCGGTGTCGATATTGTGGTTGTAATAATCGAGGCCCGCCTCCTGCGAGCATATCCGCCTGTTTCGGCGTCAGCATGCCCAGCGTCATGCAGGTTTCCAGCCCCATGGCGCGCACGCCCTTCACGATCTCGACGATCGCGGGCATGTCGCGGTCCTTGGGATTGCGCCACGCCGCGCCCATGCAGAAGCGCTGGCGAGCCCGCATCCTTCGCCTGCGCCGCGCGATTGCAGGACGGCGCGCACATCCATCAGCTTGGTCGCCTCGACGCCGCTATCGGCCTGCACCGACTGCGAGCAATAGCCGCAATCCTCCGGACACCCGCCGGTCTTGATGCAGAGCAGCGTGCAGAGCTGCACCTGCTCGGGCGGATGGTACTCGCGGTGGACCGTGGCGGCGCGGAACAGCAGCTCGGTGAAGGGAAGGTCGAAGAGGCCCGCGATTTCCTCGCGGGTCCAGTCGGTGCGGATTTGGGTCATTCAGGTCTGAATCTCGCAAGATATGCTATGCAGAAAGTCGCATCGATGCGATACGCTGGCGATACCACGAGCAATCGTCGATGAATCAGCAGACGCATGAAGCTATCACGCCAGCTCTGCATTGTCGAAATCGCCACAGATCGCTCGAATGCCGAGAAGGCGCCATCCGCATTCCGATCAAAGTCCGTTGGAGCTATCGAACACGTTGTCGCCATATGCCCGATCACCGCCACGATGCAAGACCGCGCCGAACAATAGCCAATCGATGCGAGCGCCGAAGCATTGACGGCGAGATCCTGCACAGTATCGTCCACAGCTCACTCCGCCGCCTCGTCCAGATCCTCACCCGCAGGCGGCATGTTGTGGCCCAGCAGGCGCAGCACATCCGCCGCGCATTCGACCACATTGCTGCCCGGGCCGTAGATGCCCTGCACCCCGGCATCGCGCAGGAAGTCGTAGTCCTTCTGCGGGATCACGCCGCCGGCGATCACCTTGATGTCGGGGCGGCCCGCGTCGCTGCAGCATGCGCGATCAGTTCGGGGATCAGCGTCTTGTGGCCGGCCGCGAGGCTGCTCGCGCCGATCGCGTCGACATCGTTGTCCAGCGCCATGTCGCGCGGTTTCTTCCGGCGTCTGGAACAGCGGGCCGCGACAGCACTTCGAAGCCCATGTCGGCAAAGGCGCTGGCGATGACATTCGCGCCGCGATCGTGGCCGTCCTGGCCCATCTTGGCGACCATCAGCTTCGGCTTGCGGCCAAGGCGGCGCTCCACCGCCTCCACGCCGTCGACCACCTGCTGCGTAGCGGCGATCGTCCGCATAGGCCTGCGGCATAGACGCCGCTGCACCGGGCTGCGGCATGGTGTCGTAGCGGCCGAAGACCTCTTCCATCGCGGCGGAAATCTCGCCCAGCGTCGCTCGTGGCGCGCCGCATCGACCGCGAGCGCGAGCAGGTTGCCGCTCGCGCTTGCGCGCCCTCGGCCAGCGCCTCCAGCGCCGCCTGGCACGCCGCCTCGTCACGCCCGGCGCGCACCTTCTCGAGCCGCGCGATCTGGCTCTCGCGCACCGCGTGATTGTCGATGTCGAGCGTGTCGATCGCGTCTTCTTCTCGCAGGCGGTATTTGTTCACGCCGACGATCACCGTCTCGCCCTGGTCGACGCTGGCCTGCTTGGCCGCGGCGGCGCTTCTCGATGGCGCCTTGGGCTTGCCGCTGGCGACATAGTCGGTCATGCCGCCCGCCGCCTCGACTTCGGCGAGCATCGCCTCGGCCTCGCTCGACCAGCGCGGCGGTCAGGCTCTCGACATAATAGCTGCCGCCCAGCGGATCGGCGACATTGGTGATGCCGGTTTCTTCCTGCAGCACCAGCTGCGTGTTGCGCGCGATGCGGGCGCTGAAATCGGTCGGCAGCGCGATCGCCTCGTCCAGCGCGTTGGTGTGGAGCGACTGCGTGCCGCCCAGCACCGCCGCCATCGCCTCGACCGTGGTGCGGATGACGTTGTTGTAGGGGTCCTGCTCCTGCAAGCTGACGCCGCTGGTCTGGCAATGGGTGCGCAGCATCTTCGACTTGGGGTTCTGCGCGCCCAGCTCGTCCATCACATCATGCCACAGCGCGCGCGCGGCGCGCATCTTGGCGATCTCCATGAAGAAGTTCATGCCGATGCCCCAGAAGAAGGACAGGCGCGGCGCGAAGGCGTCGATATCCAGCCCCGCTTCCATCGCGCGCTTGGCGTATTCCTTGCCGTCGGCAATGGTGAAGGCGAGCTCCTGCACCGCCGTCGCCCCGGCCTCGTGCATGTGATAGCCGCTGATCGAAATGCTGTTGAATTTCGGCATGTTGGCCGAGGTGTAGGCGATGATGTCGCGAGACGATCCGCATGCTCGGCTCGGGCGGATAGATGTAGGTGTTGCGGACCATGAACTCCTTGAGGATGTCGTTCTGGATGGTCCCGGACAGCTTGTCCTGGCGACACGCCCTGCCGCTCTGCCGCGACGATGTAGAAGGCCAGCACCGGGATCACCGCGCCGTTCATCGTCATGGACACGCTCATGGTGTCGAGCGGGATCTGGTCGAACAGGATTTCCATGTCCGCGCACGGTGTCGATCGCGACGCCCGCCTTGCCGACATCGCCGACCACGCGCGGATGATCGCTGTCATAGCCGCGATGCGTGGCAAGATCGAAGGCGACCGACAGCCCCTTCTGCCCGGCGGCCAGGTTGCGGCGGTAGAAGGCGTTCGATTCCTCGGCGGTGGAGAAGCCCGCATATTGCCGGATGGTCCACGGACGGCCGGTGTACATGCTGGCATAGGGCCCGCGCGTGAACGGCGCGATGCCGGGCACGCCGGGGTCGAGATCTTCGGTGTCCTCGCTGGTGTAGAGCGGCTTGACGGCGATGCCTTCGGGCGTGTGCCAGGTGAGGTCGCGGCCCTTCACCTCCTTGTCGGCGAGGGGCTTCCAGTCGTCGTAGGTCGGGTTTGTCGTTTGCCATATCTATTCCGTTCGCCCTGAGCTTGTTGGAAGCGTACGCTGGCCAAAGGCCAACGGCTGCACTTCACTTCTAGCGATCCTGCTGTCCAAAAAGAAGGACAGTGCTTCGACAGGCTCAGCACGAACGGGTTGAAGGGGCTGGTCCTAATTCGACCAGTGCGCGTCGTCTTCGGCGTTTCCATGATTTCGGTCAGCTGGCCCATCATGTCCTTGGGGTGGAGGAAGAAGATCGGCGTGCCATGCGCGCCGATGCGCGTGGGGCCGAGGATGCGCTTGCCCAGCCCCTCGAACCAGTTGCGCGCGTCCTCGATATCCTCGACCTCGTAGCAGACATGATGCTGCCCGCCGGCGGGGTTCTTCTCGAGGAACTTGGCGATGGGGCTGTCGGGCCGAGCGGCTCGATCAGCTCGATCTGCGTGCCGTTGCGTGCCGTTCTCGCCGGGCGTATCGACGAAGCAGACCTTCACCCCCTGCTCCTCGCAGATCGAACGGCTCGTGGAACGAGGTCGCGCCCATGACATCGCGGTAATAGCGCATCGATTCCTCGATCGAGGGCGTGGCGACGCCGATGTGGTTGAGACGGCCGAGTTTCATTTGCAGATTCATCATCCAATAGAGTTCCTAGCGAATGTGCATGACCGTCAGCGCAAGATCGATCGCCGAGTTAGTTCGCATGAAGCTGTCCAACAGTCACATCGATGTCGCGATAAGCGCCTCGATCCAGTCGAACGATTTCTCAGATTGGAGCATCGACGCCTACGAAATCGCTAGCCAGATCGATACACGAAGGGTCGCCAGACCAACATCGTCGAATGATCTGCCGCGCTCATCGATGAGAACGCAGTCGGCAAAGCCAGTGCCCATCAGCCATCGCAGATCCAGCAAGGCCATGCGAGTCTCAAGATAGAATCGACTGTCGACATGCTCACTCACAGCGGAATATTGTCATGCTTCTTCCACGGGTTCTCGAGCTGCTTCGCCGCGCAGCTTCCGCAGCCCCAGCGCGATCCGCCGCCGGGTCGAGTGCGGGTAGATCACCTCGTCGATATAGCCGCGCTGCGCCGCCACGAAGGGGTTGGCGAAGCGGTCTTCGTATTCCTTCGTTTTCTCGGCGATCTTGTCGGGATCGTCGCGGTCCTGGCGGAAGATGATCTCCACCGCGCCCTTCGCGCCCATCACGGCGATTTCGGCGGTCGGCCAGGCGTAGTTCAGATCGCCGCGCAGGTGCTTGGACGCCATCACGTCATAGGCGCCGCCATAGGCCTTGCGGGTGATCACGGTGATCTTGGGCACGGTCGCCTCGGCATAGGCGAACAGCAGCTTCGCGCCGTGCTTGATGATGCCGTTATGCTCCTGCGCGGTGCCGGGCAGGAAGCCGGGCACGTCGACGAAGGTCAGGATCGGAATTTCGAAGGCATCGCAGAAGCGCACGAAGCGCGCGGCCTTCTTCGACGAATTGATGTCGAGCACGCCGGCCAGCACCATCGGCTGGTTCGCGACCACGCCCACCGTGCGCCCTTCGACCCGGCCGAAGCCGCACAGGATGTTGCCGGCATGGGCGGGCTGGATTTCGAAGAAATCGCCCTCGTCCAGCGTCTTCGCGGATCACTTCGTGCATGTCGTAAGGCTGGTTGGCGTTGTCGGGGATCAGCGTGTCGAGGCTCGGCTCCTCGCGGTCCCACGGATCGTCGGTCGGGCGCTCGGGCACGTCCTCGCGGTTGGACAGCGGCAGGAAATCGAAGAAATCGCGCGTCGCGAGCAGCGTCTCGATGTCGTTTTCGAAGCGCGATGTCGGCCACGCTGGTCTTGGTGGTGTGCGTCACCGCCCCGCCCAGTTCCTCCTGCGTGACCACTTCGTTGGTCACCGTCTTCACCACGTCCGGCCCGGTGACGAACATGTAGCTGCTGTCCTTCACCATGAAGATGAAGTCGGTCATCGCCGGCGAATAGACCGCCCCGCCCGCGCACGGCCCCATGATCAGGCTGATCTGCGGCACCACGCCGCTGGCCAGCACGTTGCGCTGGAACACCTCGGCATAGCCGCCAAGGCTGGCCACGCCTTCCTGAATGCGCGCGCCGCCGCTGTCGTTCAGGCCGATCACCGGCGCGCCGACCTTCATCGCGGTGTCCATCACCTTGCAGATCTTCTCCGCATGGCGCTTCGACAGACTGCCGCCGAAGACGGTGAAATCCTGGCTGAACACATAGACCAGCCGCCCGTTGATCGTGCCGCTGCCGGTGACCACGCCGTCGCCCGGGATCTTCTGGTTCTGCCATGCCGAAATCGACGCAATCGTGCTCGACATAGGTGTCGAGCTCTTCGAAGCTGCCTTCGTCGAGCAGCACGTCGAGCCGCTCGCGCGCGGTCAGCTTGCCCTTGGCGTGCTGCGCGTCGATGCGCTTCTGGCCGCCACCCATCCGGGCTGCTTCGCGGCGGCGTTCCATTTCGGCAATATTGGCGGACAAGTCGTCTCTCCGTTATATCTCTCGAGCGCGCGCCTAGAGCGCGGCGGCCTGCAAGGTCAATGACATCAGCCGCTCCGGTAGTGCGCTTATCAGGATATTCCACATTGCCTTCCGGCCCGGTGATCGGACTGCGCACTATGCCTTGGACGGCGAAGCCGAGCCCTTCTACCCACTCGCGCACTTCCTCGCACACACGCTCGTGCAGGGCGGGATCGGAGACGACGCCCTTCTTGCCCACTTCCTGCGCGCGCGACCTCGAATTGCGGCTTGATCAGCGCGACGAGGCGGCAGTCGGTTTCCGCCAGTTCGAGCGGTCGCTCGAGTACCTTGGCCAGCCCGATGAAGCTTGCGTCGCACACGACCCAGGTGACCGGCCGGTCGATCATCTCATGCGTCAGGATGCGCGCGCTGGTCTGTTCGAGCACCGAAACGCGCTCGTCCTGCCGCAGCTTCCACGCCAGCTGGTTCGTCCCGCTATCCACCGCGAAGACATGCGCTGCGCCCTTTGTCAGCAGCACGTCGGTAAACCCGCCGGTTGAGCTGCCGACATCCATGGCCGTTACGCCGGTCGGGTCGAGATCGAAATGCTCGATTGCATGCGTCAGCTTTAGTCCGCCCCGGCTGACCCACGGATGGTCGCGCCCGCGCACGTCGAGCGGCGTTTCCTCGGCCAGCTGCTGACCCGGCTTTTCCAGCTTTCGCTCGCCCGAGAACACCAGCCCCGCCATGACCAGCGCCTGTGCGCGGGTGCGGCTTTCGACCAGACCGCGGTCGACGAGCATCTGATCTAGGCGGCGTTTCTTTCCCATTGGAAACAAAGCCGATAGCGAGCATTGGTCTAGCCATGAAAGCATCGCACCGCGCTATCGCCACAGTTCTCGGCCTTACAGGGGCTCATGGTCGTCGCGTCCTGCGTGCCCGCCCCCGACTTCGACGCCTGCGCCGGCGACCGAAGCGCAAGCCTCGTCGCCATCGCCGGTACTGGAAGCTACGCCTCCACCGAAGGTCGTGCAGATACCTTCCAAAACCGATTGGATCGACGCACCGCAAACGGTCGGCGCGTGGCGCGGTTCTTCAGACCAGGCGGCATTTGTCGAACGCGAAGCTAATGGCAGGATCGCTCCAAGCGTCCCGCTATTCATGATCGACTGCACTGGGTCTGAAATCACGCTTTCCGTTCGTACGACGCAGACAGGTCAAGCACCAATTACGATAAGGACCGAGACGACCGACCGCACGCTCGCCGCGCAGGTGGGGGTTGGGCCTGATGCAGGCCCTCGCTTTACCATCGCCACGTTGCAAGCTCGCGATCCTCTGCTCGATGCGATGGCACTGACGAGGGGCCGCTTCGCCGTGGAGACTAAGGAAATGCCCAACCTTTACCTGCCCGCCTGGGCAGAGGTTACGCGGGTGATCGAGGATTGCCGCTGACGGCCTTTCGGCGACAATCAGCGGGCGCTAATCCTGACGTGGAAAACCTGAAAATCAAGCCTTGTTTTGAGGCTAGGAAAGACTCACATTGCCCTCAAGATCAGCGGCAAGCGCAGGTCTTGGCCCCCGGTGAAACGCGGCGGTCTAGCTCACAAGCTCGAAAGGAGGTGATCCGATGTCTCATGGTTCAGTAGCGAGGTCGGTGAAGACCCTGGCGGAGCATATTCGGTAATTTTCATCGCCGAGTAAGGCACCGTGAGCGGCATACCGGCCGCTGACCATGCGAAGGGTGGTTTTGGCCAAGGCCAAAGCCACCCTTCTCACTTTGGAAAAGAGTTTGGGGGAAGCACATCATCAAGGTGTCGCTGCCCTTCTCACATTTGGCAGTACGAAACTTGCCCTCGCCGCCACAACTTACTAACCGCGCGGCCATGATTTTCGAGCATATCGAGCACCCCACCCCGGTCCCGTCCGCCACGCGCGAGCAGGCTTTGCAGGACCCCGGATTCGGCAAGCTGTTTACCGACCACATGGTCGTCATCGACTACGACGCGGACAAGGGAGGCTGGCACAAGGCAACGCTAGGCCCGCGCGAGGCGATACCGCTGGATCCGGCGGCAGCGGTACTGCATTACGCGCAGGAAATCTTCGAAGGCATGAAGGCCTACAAGCAGGCCGATGGCAGCCTCGCCCTGTTCCGGCCCGAGCAGAACGCACAGCGGTTCAACAAGAGCGCGACGCGCATGGCGATGCCGGAGCTGCCTGAAGAGCTGTTCCTCGAATCTATCCGCCAGCTGGTCGCCAAAGACCGCGACTGGGTGCCTTCCGATCCGGATGGCTCGCTATATCTGCGCCCCTTCATGTTCGCTTCCGAGGCTTTCTTGGGCGTTCGCCCGGCGCGGCAGTACAAATACGTCCTGATTGCCAGCCCGGTCGGCCCCTACTTCAAGGGCGGCGCGAAGCCCGTGAAGATCTGGGTCAGCCGCGACTATGTACGCGCCGCTCCCGGCGGGACCGGCGCGGCCAAGACCGGCGGCAACTACGCCGCCAGCCTCGTCCCGCAAGCCGAGGGTATCGAGCAGGGCTGCGACCAGGTCGTCTTCCTCGACGCGGTCGAAAAGAAATGGATCGAGGAACTGGGCGGAATGAACCTGTTCTTCGTCTTCGAGGACGGCAGCGTCGTCACTCCGCCGCTTACGGGCACAATCCTGCCCGGCATCACGCGCGACAGCCTGATCGCCCTGATGCGCGAGGAAGGGCTGGACGTGCGCGAGGAACCGTACAGCATCGACCAGTGGCGCGATCACGCGACATCGGGCAAGCTGCTCGAAACCATGGCCTGCGGCACGGCGGCAGTCGTCACACCTATCGGCACGGTAAGCAGCCACGAAGGCGACTTCACCATCGGCAGCGGCGGCACCGGTCAGATCACGGCCAAGATGCGCGAACGGCTGACCGGCATCCAGAAGGGCACGATCGAGGACAGGCATGGCTGGGTGACCAAACTTCGGTGACCCGCGCATGCCGTAGCGGCGCAAGCGAATTTTAAAGTATTTTCGCTAGAGGGCAGCCATGCAAGATCTCAAGCAATCCTTCGACATCAAGGCCGATCAGGACCGACGCGAAATCCATTTTTCCATCGGCGGTGTCTGGTCGACCGACGAGATGTCCGACTTTCTGCGCAAGCTGGGCGGCACTGCAAAGCCGCTCATCGAAAGCCCCGGCAGCTTCGCCGCCCTGGGCGATCTGTCGAAATTCGTGACGCAGCAGCGCGAGGTCGCCGAAGCCATCGGCAGGAGCCTCGCCGATGCGAAAGCCTACGGGCTCAATCGGTTCGCCGTCATCACCGATTCGACTCTGCTACAGATGCAGTACAAGCGCATCGCCGGCGATTTGCCGATCGCATTCTTCGGCGACGTCGCTTCGGCGCAGCGTTGGCTTCGCGGTCAGGCCTGACCAACCGGGTCGTCGCACTGCGCCAGCCGCTCGCGCATCGCGTCGATCAACCAGCTTGTCGCCGGACCCAGCCGCACATCGCGCCGCCACAGCGCGCTGAGAATGTAAGCCGTGCCAGGCTTTTCGGGCAGGTCGAGCGAAAGAAGCCGACCCTGCGCGATATCGTCTGCCACCATGTGACGCGGCATGTTGCCCCAGCCGATGCCTTCCTTGAGCAATGCATGCTTCGCGCCGAGGTCCGCCAGCCGCCAGCTTTGTGGCGACAGCACGGAGAATTCGCGACCTTCCGTTAGCGGAGAGCGGTCGGACAGCACCAGTTGCAGATGCTTCCGGCTTTCTCCCGGCGCGACACCTTCTTGCGCCAGCGCGTGATCGGGAGCCGCCACAGGGACCAGTTCCACCGCGCCGATCGCCTGCCGCTCCAGCTCGGGGTGGTCGGCCAAGACCGGGCCTCCGATCGCCAGACCTGCGCTCCCCTCCAGCAGGCAGGCAGCCACCGCGCCCAAAGCCTCAACTTGGAGGCGCAGCGCGACAGACGGAAACATGGCGCGGAACTCGCGCAAGGTTGCGGCCGTCGCATCGCCGGGCACCATGACATCGACGACGAGTGATACCTCGCTTTCCAGCCCCGCATGCAGGCTCTGCGCCTTCGCCACGAGAGTATCCGCACCATCGGCAATTAACTTCGCCTCGGCCAGTAAGCCGCGCCCTGCCTCTGTCAGAACCGGACGCCGAGATCCCTCGCGCTCGAACAGGATCAGACCGAGCTGCGCCTCCATCTGCGATACGCCGTAACTTATGGCCGACACTGCGCGGCCCAGCTTCCGTGCGGCAGCGCCGAAGCTGCCTTCCTCTGCCACCGTGATAAAGGTCCGTAGCTGGTCGAGGCTTGGCTCGCCCAACTTCATCGAAATACCTTCACTGTTCTGATTTCCTGAACATCTTGGCGTGTTTTATCGCAGTTATCGGAACACCCGTCCAGCCCTATCTCTTGGTCCAACGACACATCTTCTTAATGGAGACCACACATGATCGAACATCGTCCCTTCGATACGCTGGGCAAGGCGAACCACGGCTGGCTCGATGCCAACCACCACTTCTCCTTCGCCGGCTATCATGATCCATCGCGCGTCAACTGGGGCGCGTTGCGTGTCTGGAACGACGACACAATCGCCCCGCAGACCGGTTTTCCGACCCATCCGCACAACGACATGGAAATCATCACCTACGTCCGCAGCGGCGCGATCACGCATCGTGACAGCATGGGCAACGAAGGCCGCACGGAGGCCGGCGACGTCCAGGTGATGAGCGCTGGGCGCGGCGTGGCGCATTCGGAATACAATCTGGAGGACGATGAAACGACGCTCTTCCAAATCTGGATCATCCCGAGCGAGCGCGGCGGCGAGCCGAGCTGGGGCGCGCGCGAGTTTCCGAAAGGCGACCGCGCCGGACAGTTCGTACCCCTCGCCAGTGGCGCCGCAAACGATGACGATGCATTGCCCATCCGCACCGATGCCCGCGTGCTCGGCGCGACAGTCAAGGCGGGCGAGAGCGTTACGTACACTCCGAGCGATGCCGGACGGCACCTCTACCTCGTGCCCGCCACCGGTTCTATCCGCGTAGGCGACATCGAGGCGCAGGCCCGCGACGGTCTCGCCATCACAAAAGAAGACAGCATCACCATCACCGCGCTCGAGGACAGCGAACTCGTCCTCGTCGACGCAGCTTAAGGAGAATATAGACATGACCAATATCCTGCACATCAAATCGAGCATTCGCGGCGACGAAAGCGTGAGCAATTCGCTGGGCACCAAGCTGGTCGCCCAGCTGAAGGACGCGCACGGTGCCGACGTTACCGTCCGCGACCTTTCGAAGAACGACATTCCGTTCATCGATGCGGAACGGTTCGCTGCGAACCTGACGCCCTACGCCGAGCGCACGGACGAGCACCACGAGCTTGCATCAATCGCCGACACGCTGATCGAGGAGCTCAAGGCTGCCGACGTTATCGTCTTCAGCGTGCCGATCTACAATTTCTCCGTTCCCGCGACGGTCAAGGCATGGGCCGACCTTGTCGCCCGCGCCGGAACAACCTTCGAATACACGCCGAACGGTCCAAAGGGCCTGTTGACGGGCAAGAAGGCATATATCGCCGCAGCATCGGGTGGCACGCCGGTTGGCAGCGACATGGACTTCATGACCTCATGGCTGAAGTTCTTCCTCGGCTTCATCGGGATTGAAACCGCCGATATCGTCGCCGCCGATGGCATCATGGGTGAAGGCGGCGAGCAGAAGATCGCCGAGGCGCATAATCAGGTGGAGCGGCTGGCTGCCTGACCGGCGGACGAGAAAAGGGGAATTGAAATGACTGACACACAGATCAATCACACCGGGCACGACACACTACTTCTGGTGGCGAGAATGCTACTGGCCGCACTCTTCATCCTTGCAGGGATCAACAAGATCGGCGCGATGGAAGGCACGGTCGGTTACATCGCCGCGATGGGGCTGCCGCTGCCCGAACTCGTCTACTTCGGCACGGTTGCGCTCGAGATCGGCGCGGGATTGATGCTCGCAGTGGGATTCAAGGCGCGGTATGCGGCGCTGGCGCTTGGTATCTTTACGGTCCTGACCGCTGTCATCTTCCACAATGACTTTGCGCAGGATGCCGAGGTCACGGCGTTCCTGAAGAACCTTGCCATCGCAGGCGGCATGTTCACCGCCTTCGTTGCCGGTCCGGGACGGTTCAGCATCGATCGCGGCTGACCTGCACGCATTCAGCGAGACGTGCCGGGGAGCTCAACTCTCCGGCACGTTCCGTTTAAGATCGTCGAGCCAGACATCCGCTACTGCATCGCTTGGCGCGCGCCAGTCGCCGCGGGGGGACAGCGCGCCGCCTGCGCTGACCTTCGGGCCGTTGGGCATGGCGCTGCGCTTGAACTGGCTGAAGGCGAAGAAGCGGCGGACGAAGTTTTCCAGCCATTTGGCGATGTCGCCGAGATCGTACTCGTTCTTCGCCGTGTCGGGAAAGTCGATCGGCCATTGCCCCTCGCTCGCATCGCGCCATGCGTGCCAGGCGAGGAAAGCGACATGGCTGGGGCTCTGGCCGTAACGGATGATGTGGTGCAGGAAAAAGTCGTTGAGCTCGTAGGGCCCGATGATGGCCTGCGTCGACTGGATCGCGCCGTCTTCTCCGGCGGGGACCAGTTCCGGACTGATCTCCGTGTCGAGGATCGACAGCAGGATTTCGTCGACGCCTTCGTCGAACTGGTGCGTCGTGGTCGTCCATCGGATCAGATACTGGATCAACGTCTTCGGCACGCCGGAATTTACGCCATAATGGCTCATCTGGTCGCCGACGCCATAGGTGCACCAGCCGAGCGCAAGCTCTGACAAGTCGCCCGTGCCGATGACCCATCCGCCATGCTGGCCTGCCAGACGGAACAGGTAATCGGTCCGAAGGCCTGCCTGAACGTTCTCGAAGGTCGTGTCGTAGACCGGCTCGCCATCGGCAAAGGCGTGGCCGATATTCTCCAGCATCAAACGCGCGGTGGGGCGAATGTCGATTTCCTCGGCGGTAATGCCGAAGGCGTCCATGAGCTTCCACGCGTTGGACTTTGTCGCATCCGAGGTGCCGAAACCGGGCATGGTGTAGCCGCGAATGTCCGTGCGCGGACGGCCGAGCCGGTCCATCGCCTTCGCCGCCACCAACAAAGCGTGCGTGCTGTCCAGTCCGCCCGAGATGCCGATGACGAGCGACTTGGGACGGGTCGCCTCGATCCGCCGGATCAGAGCATCGACCTGAATGTTGAACGCCTCGTAGCAATCTTCGTCCAGCTTCTCACGCCGGTTGGGTACGAAGGGGAAGCGGCGCACGGGCCGCTTCAGACCGACATCGCGCACGCCGCCGCGCAAGGGGAAACGGATGCGGCGGTAGCTGTCCTCGGGCCGACCGGCCGCCTCCGCGCAATCGCCCCAGGTCTGCATGCGCATGCGCTCGGCGAGGATGCGCTTTGTGTCGATATCGGCCACGCACAGTTCGGGCGCGTGATCGAAACGGACGCTCTCGACCAGCAAATCGCCCAGCTCGTAGACCATGCCCTGCCCGTCCCAGGCGAGGTCGGTCGTGCTCTCGCCGTAACCGCTTGCGGAATAGGCATAGGCGCAGACGGCGCGCGAGGAGCTAGCGCGCGAGAGCAAGTGCCGCTCGTCCGATTTGCCGATGGTTATGTTGGAGGCGGACAGGTTGAGGACAATGGTTGCGCCAGCCAGAGCGGCTTTCATGCCTGGGGGCGTGGTGGCCCAGAAATCTTCGCAGATTTCCATGCCGAAGGTGCAGCCGGGCATGCCTTCCGCTTCGAACAGCACGTCCGTGCCGAAGGGAACAGTCTGGCCGCACAACTGCATCTCCAGCCCGACGCAACCGCGCCCATGGCTGAACCAGCGCTTCTCGTAATATTCGCGGTAGTTGGGCAGGAAGCTCTTCGGCACCACGCCGAGGATCTGCCCCCGCGCCACGGCGATGGCGCAATTGTAGATGCGGCCATGATGTCGCAGCGGTGCCCCGATCGCGAGGACGGGCGACAATTCACGCGTAGCATCGGCGATGTCCGCCAGATGTCGCTCCACCGCGTCGAGCATGGCGGTCTGCATGTGCAGATCGTCGATGGCATAGGACGACAGGCACAGCTCTGGGTACACGACGATGTCGACATGGCTCTCATGCGCGGTGCGCGCCTGCTCCAGAATGCCTTCCGCGTTGTAGGCGACATCCGCCGTACGCACCTTGGGCGTGGCAGTGGCCAGCCGTACGAAGCCATGCGTGTGCAAGTCGTTGAACGGGTGCGTGTCGCTTTCCGGCATCGTGTCGGTGTCTTTCGTGGTGTCGGTGGCCAATTCGATCCAATCGGCAGGTTGGCAAATGCCGAGCTCTGCCAACTGGCGCTGCGCTGCGGCCCGCGCGATCCGGCCCTTGCTTTCCCAGCCGAACACTGTCTGTGTCTTGAAGCCGAAGCGCGCAGCGAAGTCCTCGGCCGAAAGTGGCGGGGATTGCGCCTTGCGCCAGGCTTTCAGCTTTTCTCCGGCACGGTGCATGAATCTGTCGATTATCCCGAAAAGATAATCGACGCAAGCGTTACGCGGCAAGCAGCTCCGCAGCGCTCGGCGCGTCCTTGAGCAGTGCAATCAGCCCGCGCTCCTCGCGCGTCAGCCACTGCGTCGCGCGCGGTACATTCACGCCGTCACGCCAAGCCTCCTGCCGCTCCACGAGATCGATGACGGCCGGATGGATATAGCTCTTGCGCGTTACCGCGGGTGTGTTGCCAAGCTGCCCGGCAACGTGTTCGAGCATGGCCTTGATCGGCACGCTTCCTTCGGCGCAGCGCAGGAATTCGTAGCCCATCACGCTCGCATGCCATGTGCGAAAATTCTTCGCCGTGTACCGCTCACCCATGCAGGCTTCGAGATAGGCGTTCACGTCGGACGAATCGACCGACTGAACATCGCCGTCTTCATCGACATATTTGAACACGTTCTGGCCCGGCAGGTCCTGCATTCGGCGAACCACCGTGGCGAGACTGCCATCGGTCAGCGTCACTTCGCGCATGATGCCCGATTTGCCCTTATAGCGCAGGCGCAGCGTGCGGCCCGTCACTTCGGCGTGGCGTTGGCGCAGGGTTGTGGCACCGAAACTCTGGTTTCTTTCGGCGTAACCTTCGTTACCGACACGCACCGCCCCAAGGTCCAGCAGGCGCACAACGCTCGCCACCACCCGGTCGCGGGTCAGTTTGCGGCTGCGCAAATCTTCCTGCACCCGCTTGCGAACCAGGGGCAGCAGGTTTCCAAAAGCAAGGCAGCTGTCGAATTTCTCGCTCTCGCGCTGGACGCGGAACTCGGGGTGGTAGCGGTACTGCTTGCGCCCCTTGGCATCCATCCCGGTCGCAAGGATATGGCCGTTCGGTGCAGGACAGAACCACGCATCGACATAGGCGGGAGGCAGCGCAATTGCATTGAGCCGCTTCTTCTCCGCTGTATCCCTGATCAGCTCACCGGTCGGATCGTAATACGCCCAACCCGTGCCCGCACCCTTGCGCGTGATGCCCGGCAGGCTGTCGTCGACATAGATGAGCTTCGTCATGGCAAACAGACAAACCGTGGCATGCGCGCCCGCGTTCCCCATCTTGCGACGAACGGTTCGTCCCGGCAGGGATGGACTGCACGCCCATCATGCAAGGAGACACCGCTTGTCCGACCCGACCTACACCCCGCCCGAAGTCTGGAGCCCCGACACGGAAAGCGGTGGCAAGTTTGCCAGCATCAACCGCCCGACTGCCGGTGCGCGGGAAGACAAGGACTTGCCCAGCGGCGACCATCCCTTTCAGCTTTACACGCTCGCCACCCCGAACGGAGTAAAAGCGACAATCATGTTCGAGGAGCTGCTCGAAGCAGGCCATGCGGGCGCAGAGTACGATGCCTTCACGATCAATATCGGCGAGGGCGAACAGTTCACCAGCGGCTTTGTGGGCGTCAATCCCAACAGCAAAATTCCCGCCCTTCTCGACCGTAGCGGCTACAAGCCCATTCGCATTTTCGAAAGCGGCGCAATCCTGGTGCATCTGGCGGAAAAGTTCGGCGCTTTGCTGCCGACCGACCACACCCGCGCCGAAGTGCTGAGCTGGCTGTTCTGGCAAATCGGCAGCGCGCCCTTCATCGGTGGCGGTTTCGGCCATTTCTATGCCTACGCGCCGGAAAAGTACGAATACCCGATCAACCGCTACGCCATGGAAACGAAGCGCCTGTTCGACGTCGCGAACCAGCGTCTGGCCGACAACGAATATCTGGGCGGCGCGGATTACACCGTCGCCGACATCGCGGCATGGCCATGGATGGCGCCGTTTGTCGAAGGCAAGATCTACAACGAAGCGCGCACCTTCCTCTCGATCCACGAATACGAACATGTCGAACGCTGGGCCAAGCAGATCGGCGCGCGTCCGGGCGTGAAGCGCGGGCGCATCGTCGGCAAGGTCTGGGGCGACGAGGACACGCAGCTGCGCGAGAGGCATTCGGCAGCCGACTTCGAGGGCAAGTCGCTCTGACGCATCAGCGCTTCACATTGCGAACAGGGGCGCTATATGGGCGCCCGACTGCTGGGGTGTAGCCAAGTGGTAAGGCAGCGGTTTTTGGTATCGCCATTCGCAGGTTCGATCCCTGCCACCCCAGCCAGTCCCTTCCCTTCTATCTGTGCGATGCTTTCGCTAGGCCGCTTTGCATGAGCGCCAACGACCCAATCCGCACGCCTGTCATCATCGGTGTCGGCCAGATCAACGACCGGCCCGAGCGTCCCGAGGACGGGCTCGATCCGGTCGGCCTGATGGCCGCGGCACTGCGCCGGGCGGATGAGGATGCGGGTGGCGAATGGCTGGCGGACTGTGATTCGCTCAGCGTCGTGGCGCAACTCGCATGGCCGCATCTCAATCCGGTGGATGGAGCGGTGGCCGAGGCGCTCGGCATCAATCCGGCGCACCGGATGCAGACTGCTATGCCTAATGGCGACAGTCCGCTTCTCTTACTTCACGAAGCAGCCAATCGCATCGCGCGCGGCGAGGCCAAGGTGTGCGCAGTTGTTGGCGGAGAGGCTTTGCGCACCGCGGGACAACTTGCCGCCAAGCGTCCTCGCCCAAGAGGCGACAAGCCCAACGCCCTGCGCGATGCATCGCACCGCAAGCGGGTCGGCTATGCGCAGAGCCACGGGCTGGTCGTGCCGACCGATGTTTACCCGCTGTACGAAAACGCCTGCCGCGCGGCCTATGGGCAGACGCTGGCCGAAGGTCAGGCGGAAAGCGGCGCAATCTGGTCGCTGATGAGCGAGGTCGCCGCTGGCAACGACAGCGCCTGGCTGAAACAGGCGCACGCTGCCGAGAAAATCGTCGACCCCTCGGCGGACAACCGCCCGATCGCCTTTCCCTACACCAAGCTGCAGGTCGCCAATTCGTCCGTGAACCAAGGCGCAGGCTTCCTGGTGACGAGCCTCGCCGAAGCGACCGCGCGAGGCGTGTGGGCGAACCGCATCGTCCACGTAGGCTACGGCGCGGCGGCGCATGAGAGCAGCGACTTTCTTGCGCGCGATGGCTTTGATGGCTCGCCCAGCCTCGCCACGGTAATCGAGCGGACGATGGCTCTGAATGGCCTGAGCGCCGAGCAGCTGGACCATGTCGAGCTCTACTCCTGCTTTCCGTGCATCCCGAAAATGGCGCGCCGCGTGCTGCACTGGCCGCTCAACCGTCCTGCGACGGTTTTCGGCGGACTGACCTTCGGCGGTGGACCCATCGGCAATTATATGAGCCATGCCGTGGCCGAGATGGTGCTGCGCCTGCGCGGGACCAAGGGTAAAGGGCTGCTCTACGCCAATGGCGGCTATGCCACGCACAACCACGCCATCGTGCTGAGCGGCGCACCGGTCGAGGCGCAATTTCCGCAAGACTTCGACTATCAGGCAGAGGCCGATGCGCGGCGGGGCGACATCCCCTTGCTAGACAAGGATTACGAAGGTCCGGCCACTATCGAGACCTACACGGTGCACTATGCAAGGGACGGATCGGCGAAGTCAGGCGTCATCGTCGCGCGGACACGCGACGGCGCGCGGACTTTAGCTCACGTGCCCGGCGAAAGTGCGCTGATCGACTTTCTGACATCCGGTGAGGTCGAGCCGGTCGGCGCCAGCGGCACGATCGCACGCGGAGGCGATGGCCTGCACCATTGGCATAGGCCCGACTGACATCGGTTGCATTTGCAGACCCGCTTGCGCACAAGCTGCCGCAACACGATGGCGCGAGGAGAGACGGGGATGAGCACTTACGAAATGATTACGGTCGAGAGCGCTGACGACGTTTGCACGCTGACCCTCAACCGCCCCGACCGTCTCAATGCCTGCCCGCCGCAAATGGCGGACGAGACTCTTCGCCGCCGTCCGTAACATCGGCGATGCGCGTGCGCTGGTGCTGCAGGGCGCTGGCCGCGCTTTCTGTTCGGGTGCCGACCTCGCCGCAAATGCCGAGATGTCGGTGAGCGGCGGCGACCGCGCGTTCGGTTCGCTAATGCAGCACTACAATCCGATGATCGAAGCGCTTTCCTCGCTGCCCGTCCCGGTCGTCTCCATCGTGCAGGGTCCGGCAGCCGGTGTCGGCTGCTCCATTGCGCTGAGCGCCGACTTCGTGATTGCCGGCAAGAGCGGCTATTTCCTGCAAGCCTTCGCCAATATCGGCCTTGTGCCCGATGGCGGTTCCAGCTGGATGCTCCCGCGGTTGATCGGCACCGCGCGCGCCACGCGCATGATGATGCTGGGCGAGAAGATCCATGGAGAGGAAGCCGAGCGGATCGGTTTAATCTACAAGTGCGTCGAGGACGATGCACTGCAGGACGAAGGCCGCGCGCTGGCAGCACGGTTGGCCAGCGGACCGACGACGGCGCTAGGCCTGATGAAGGCGACGATGCGCGAAGGCCTCGATCAGAGCCTTGCGCAAACATTGGCGGCGGAAGCGGGTGCACAGCGGCAGGCAGGCAACACGCAGGACGCAGTCGAAGGCGCGCTGGCCTTCCTGCAAAAGCGCAAGGCGGCTTTCAAGGGCACCTGAGCCTTGGGGGAGGTCACCCATGCGCAAGTTGCAGAGTGGCGCAAAGCCATCGGGCGCGAGCAAGCGGAAAAGGAGCGGCTCGACCCGCTGGCCTTGCGGCGTTTTGCCCAAGCGATCGATTGCGAGGGACCTCCCGCACTTGGACACTGGGCGTTTTTCGTTCCTTCGCCGGACGACGCGGACATCGGGCCCGACGGCCATCCGCGCAGGGGCGGCTTCCTGCCCGACATATCGCTCGAACGCCGCATGTTTGCCGCGAGCGAGATTGCCTTCCACCATCCGCTAAGGACCGATGTCGACGCGGTCCAGACAAGCCGTGTTGCCGACGTGACGCACAAGCAGGGCGCATCCGGCGATCTTGTCTTCGCCACAGTCGAGAAGCGCATCGAGCAAGCGGGTGCGCTTTGCCTTATTGAGACACAGACCTATGTCTATCGCGACCCCGGAGCGCCAGTCACGCTGCCGATGTGTCCGGATGACCGCGCGATGCACGGCTGGACCCCCCAAGAGGTCAATCTCTTCCGCTTCTCCGCAGCCACCGGCAACGCGCATCGGATACATTACGACTTACCCTACGCTCGCGACGTCGAGGGCTACCCTGCGCTCATCGTGCATGGCCCCTTTACCGCGGCCAAGCTTGCCGACCTTGCCGCCCAAGATGGAAAGCTCGCCAGTTTCGCATTCCGCGCCCACGCTCCTTTGTTTTGCGGACAGCCGGTTCGACTGGAGAAGTCGGGCGACGGCCAGTACGACGCCATCCGTTGCGACGGCGTGACGGCCATGACCGCCAAAGCGACATTTCGCTAGATCCGCCGATTTCGAAAGA
>CAWCRK010000003.1:0-38303 GCA_963797965.1 uncultured Alphaproteobacteria bacterium
GAAAACCGAAAGCCTGGTCCAGCCGACTCAGGAGGAAATGCTTCCCCCTGCCCCGCAGGACGAGCTGGAAGGCCTCATCGCGCATCTTGAAGGCATGCTGGAGCCAAAGGGCTACTTCCTGCCCGAACCGCGCGCAGATGCTACCCGTCGCACCTTGCGCGGCGTGCTGACCAAACCGGGCTGGAATCACCTCGAGGTGCGAACCTTGCGCGGGGTGCTGTCAAGCCTCCAGCGCCGACCCAGGCCCGACCGCTAATCTACGCGCACCATTCGGAAGCGTCCTGCGAATTCGGCTTCCGATTCTTTATCCCCATTTGCCTTGAACACCAGCGCGGACTGAGTGTCGGTGTCGATGAACTCCATCGCACCAATGGCCAGCAGTCGCAATTCTTCGCCGGTGGCAATTTCCACTGCCAGCATGTCGGATGGCGAGGTAGAGGAAAGGCGGAACCGGCGTCCCGCCAGCGGGCCATCAGGAAATTCCCAGTCACCCGTTATGCTTTCCCATGCTTGTGCGCTCTGGGCCACCGGCACCAAGGTTCGTTGTCCCATAAAGCCAATGCCCCGCGAGAGCGCAAAGCCGCGTGCGAGCATGGAATTGACCACAAAACCCCGATCTCCATCGGCGAGCACGACGAAGCCATCGTCCAATTCGCGATCGTAGAACATCAGGCTCTTGTAACGTGGTTGGATCCCGAATGCTGGAACACCTCGTATGCATCTGCGCGATCCACGCCCAACCCCAATGCATAGGTCTCCGGCCCTTCTTCCTCCGGAATGACGAGCCATTGCGATGCCAGTTCCGGCGAAAGCAAATCGGCGCGCTCGCCTTCGACAATGGCGTCAACTGCGATCAGGAACCGCGCAAGATCCGGCGCTGTCGTCCATAGAGCGGCGGCCGCTTTGCCAGGATAGATATGGTAGGCCGCTTCGTGGTCTGACCCGTCGCCGGCCTTCGCAGTAGCGTGAGGCGCGCCGGGTTCATCGCGAAAATGGCTCGCCGTCATGCCGAGCGGTGCGAGGACTTCGCGCTCCATATAGTCAGCAAAGCTCAGCCCGGTGACATCCTCGACCAGCAATTGCAGCACGGTGTAGCCGCCGCCCGAATAGGAAAAACCTGTGCCGGGAGCCTGGAACAGGGTCACCGCCTCGGTGTTTCCGGCACCTTTCTGCACACCAACAGTATCGGGCACCGTCTCGCCCGGCGCGCAGCCGGGAAAGCCGTGGACGTTGAAGCCTGCCCGGTGCGAAAGCAGGCGGCGGATCGTCACCTTCGGCGCATCTTCAATGCCGGTGTAATCGACCTTCCAGCTGGTGAGATAAGTATTCACATCGGCATCGATATCAAAGCCGCGCTGTTCGGCCAGCCGCAGGATGCTGAGCGAAGCGACCGGTTTGCTGATCTATGCTGACTGGAACAACGGGACGGTACCCGTATCGGCGAAAATTCCGCCGATGGTGGTCACATCGCCGATCATGCCGTCTTGTATGGAAAGATAGGAGAGGGTCTTGACGCCGCTCTGCGCCATCACGTCCTCAAGCGATGCCGGAGCTGTCTCGCGGCCCTCATTAAGCAGATACGGAGCCAGAGGCGGATCGCGGCCTTTCTCTGCCCTCGCACTTGTGGTCAGCACCATACCGAGCGCCCCGATCAGAATTGCGCTCTTGCGTACCGTCATCCCGCCCTCTCCAATCGAATCAATTCTTCTGGCGGATGGCGTCCCACTCTTCGAGTTCGAACGCAATGGAGCACTCCACCAAGAGATTCCACAGCTCTGCAATTTCCTTTGCCGGTAGCCCCCGTGCCTCCGCGTCCCCCGCGGCATTCTCGATCACTTGTCCCTTTCGCGCTTCGTCGCGCACCACGTTGCGGTCGGTCTTGATGCGAGCGGCGGCGCGCATGTAGCCGAAGCGGCGGTCGAGCAGCGCCATCAGTTCGCGGTCGGTCGAATCGACGCCGATCCGCACGTCGCGCATGGTCTTGCAGTCATCCGGCAATTTGTAATCGTCACTCATTTCGCCAGCGCGCATGGCCGCAAGAGCTGGCCTTGTCGAGGGCAAAGCAATCCCGCACTCGACTTGTCCGCCAAGCCTCGGCAAAGGACGCGCATGGCGAGCAATCCCAACACTTATCGCAACCAGCCGGACGAGCGCGGCCATTTTGGCGACTATGGCGGACGTTATGTCGCCGAAACGCTGATGCCGCTCGTGCTCGATCTGGAGCGCGAATACCGCGCGGCGCAGGCCGATCCTGAATTTCAACGCGAATTCGACGACCTGCTGGAGCATTACGTGGGCCGCCCTTCCCCGCTCTATTTCGCGGAGCGGTTGACCGAGGCGCTCGGCGGGGCGCAGGTCTGGTTCAAGCGCGACGAGCTCAATCACACCGGCGCGCACAAGATCAACAATTGCATCGGGCAGATTTTGCTTGCCAGACGCATGGGCAAGACCCGCATCATCGCAGAAACCGGTGCAGGACAGCATGGGGTTGCCACCGCCACCGTCTGCGCGCGCTTCGGCCTGCCCTGCGTCATCTACATGGGCGCAGAGGACGTCCGCCGCCAATCTCCCAACGTCTTCCGCATAAAGCTGCTTGGCGCGGAAATCGTGCCTGTCATCAGCGGTCGCGGGACGCTGAAGGATGCGATGAACGAAGGGCTGCGCGACTGGGTCGCGAATGTGGAAGACACCTTCTACATCATTGGCACCGCAGCAGGTCCCCACCCCTATCCCGAGCTTGTCCGCGACTTCCAGAGCATCATCGGCAAGGAAGCGCGTCAGCAGATGCAGGACCGCATCGGCCGCCTGCCCGACCTGCTTGTCGCATGCATTGGCGGCGGTTCGAATGCGCTGGGCCTGTTCCACCCCTTCCTCGACGATCCCGACGTCAAGATGCTCGGCGTGGAAGCAGCGGGACACGGCCTCGACGGCGACGAGCACGCGGCTAGCCTGCTGGGCGGCTTCCCCGGCGTACTCCACGGCAACAAGACCTATCTGCTTCAGGACGAGGATGGTCAGATCACCGAAGGACACTCGATCAGCGCAGGTCTCGACTATCCCGGCATCGGCCCCGAGCATGCGTGGCTCAAGGACTTCAGGCCGTGTCGAATATACCGCCATCACCGATGAAGAGGCGCTGGACGCCTTTCAGCTCCTCTGCCGCACCGAAGGCATCATCCCGGCGTTGGAGCCGAGCCACGCTATCGCCGCCGTGGCCAAGCGCGCGAAGGAGATGCCCAAGGATAGCGTCATCCTAGCGAACCTGTGCGGACGGGGCGACAAGGACATCTTTACAGTCGCCGAGCGGCTGGGAGTGGAGATGTGAAACTTCTCAAACAGTTTGCCGTAGATTGGTTTGTGATCGTCCTCTTTTTCTCGGCTTTTTCCTTGCTTGCCCAAGCCATTCTTTGGGGCGGATTTCGCAGTATTGAAGAGATGAGATCAGAGAATGGACTGATCGCTCTGTTCGCCGCCATCGCGCTGGCAATCAGTCTGAAATGGAAATGACCCGCCTCTCAGCCGCTTTCTCCAAGCCCCACCCCGCGCTCGTCTGCTTTCTCACCGCAGGCGATGGCGACACGGCGGCCAATCTCGACGCGCTGGTCGAGGGCGGTGCGGATGTGATCGAACTGGGGATGCCCTTCACCGATCCCATGGCCGATGGCCCTGCGATCCAGAACGCGAATTTGCGCTCGCTCGGCGCAGGGACGACGACGGCCGATGTGCTGAATATCGCCACCGCGTTCCGCGAGCGCCATCCTCACGTTCCGCTGGTCCTAATGGGCTATGCCAATCCGATGGTCCGACGCGGGCCCGAATGGTTCGCCGACGCGGCGTACAAGGCCGGCGTCGACGGGGTGATCTGCGTCGATATTCCGCCCGAGGAGGATGAGGCGCTCGGCCCGGCGCTGCGTGCCAAGGGCATCGCGCCCATCCGGCTCGCCACGCCGACGACCGATGCCAAGCGCTTGCCGCAGGTGCTCGAAGGCTCGGACGGGTTTCTTTATTATGTCTCGGTTGCCGGGATCACCGGCAAGCAACAGGCCGCGCAAACCTCCATCGAGGAAGCGGTGGCAAGGCTCAAGGCTTCGACCAATCTCCCTATCGCAGTCGGCTTCGGGGTTCGCACGCCCGAGCAGGCGGGTGCCATCGCCAAGGTTGCGGACGGTGTCGTCGTCGGCTCGGCATTGGTCGAGTTGGTCGGCGAACATGGCGATACCGCTCCGGAAAAGCTGAGAGACTATACCGCAAGTCTTGCCAAGGCCGTCCATTCCGCCGCAAAGGCTTCCGCATGAACTGGTTCAATCGCGTTCGCAACTCGATCTCGTGGCTGCCAAAGCGCACCACGGACAAGGATCTGTGGGTCAAATGTCCGAACTGCCAGCAGATGGTGTTCGGGCAGGAATATGCCGACAACAAGGACGTTTGCCCGCGCTGTGATCACCATGGCCGCATCGGCGCGGATCGGCGGCTGGCGCTGCTGCTCGACGAGGGTTTCGAGACCTTGCCGGTGCCGGAAGTGCGCGAAGACCCCTTGGGCTTCAAGGACTCGAAGAAATACACGGATCGCCTGAAACAGGCTCGCGCCAAGAGCCCGCACAAGGACGCATTTCTTGTCGGTGCCGGGACCATCGAGGGCAAGCCGGCAGTCGTCGGCGTGCAGGACTTCACCTTCATGGGCGGCAGCATGGGCATGGCAGTGGGCACCGCCTTCTGCCAGGGAGCCGAGCGAGCATTGACCCTGCGCGCGCCCTACATCGTGGTGACCGCTGCGGGCGGTGCGCGCATGCAGGAAGGTATCCTGTCGCTGATGCAGATGCCCAAGGCGACCGTCATGACGCGGCGTCTTAAAGAGGCTGACCTGCCCTATATCGTCGTGCTGACCGATCCCACGACAGGCGGCGTCACGGCGAGCTACGCCATGCTGGGCGATGTGCATATTGCCGAACCCGGAGCGCTTATTGGCTTTGCCGGTCAGCGCGTGATACAGGACACGATCCGCGAGCAATTGCCAGACGGCTTCCAGCGTGCCGAGTACCTGCACAAGCACGGCATGGTGGACATGGTCGTGCACCGCGACGATTTGCGCGGGACGCTGGCGACGCTGATCAACTATCTCACCCCCGCAGAGGCTGCCTGACCCCTCCCATGCGGGACTTCGCCCGCTCCGATAACACTGCCGTGCAGGCGCAACTCGACCGGCTGGCGAGGCTGAGCGTGCCCGATGGGCGGTTGGGACTGGAGACCGTCCGCACCTTGCTCGACCGTCTCGGCAATCCGCACCTCAAGCTGCCGCCCGTTCTTCACGTCGCGGGGACCAACGGGAAAGGTTCTACCTGCGCGTTCCTGCGCGCGATGCTGGAGGCGGAGGGGCACAAGGTCCATGTGACCACCAGCCCGCATCTGGTGCGCTACAACGAACGTATCCGGGTCGCAGGCGAGCTGATTTCGGACGAACGGCTGGCCGAGATACTCGCCGAAGTTCTCGACGCGGACGAGGATCTGAACCCGAGCTTCTTCGAGGTCACCATTGCCGCAGCCTACAGCGAATTCGCCCGCGTCCCGGCGGATGCCTGCGTGGTAGAAGTCGGTATGGGCGGGCGGTTCGATGCGACGAATGTGTTGGAGGCGGAGCAGGTCGCAGCGTGCGGGATTGCAGCGCTCGGCATCGACCACGAGCGTTTCCTTCTCGCGCCGGAAGATGGCGTTCCGGACGACCCGATGTCGCGCATCGCCTTCGAGAAAGCGGGCATCACCAAGTCTGGCACCTCTCTGGTCACGATGTCTTACGACGAAGGGCCGACACTGGAGATTGAGCGGGCGGTGGCAAAGCACGGCGCCCCGCTAGCCATGCGCGGGCGCGAGTGGTCGATGAGCACCACGACGGCCGGTCTTCACTATGCCGACCGGCATGGAGAGCTGGCCCTGCCGCTGCCAGCCATGCCGGGTGCGCACCAGGCGGAGAACGCAGCCTTGGCAATCGCCATGCTGCGGCATCAGGATTACATCTCGGTTTCGCGAGAAGCCATAGTCGAAGGGTTGCTCTCAGCCAAATGGCCCGGGCGGCTGCAGCGCCTCGCGCCGGGTCCGCTGACAGGCGACCGCGAGATTTGGCTGGACGGAGGTCATAACGCGTCGGCTGGCGCGATGCTGGGGCATCGGTTTGCGGGGCAGCTCCTGCATGTGATTATCGGAATGCTTGAGGCGAAAAATCCAGGGTCAGTTGTCGGGCCGCTCAGTGAAGCTATCGCCAGCCTGACCGTTGTCCCGGTGCCCGGTCACGACGGGCATGATGCCGATAAGTTCGATCGCGAGGCGCGGACGGCTGTGGATGTACCTTTCGGCATTGCGCGCGCTGCCGGATGATGGACTGCCTGTGCTAATTGCCGGGTCGCTTTATCTCGCTGGCGATGTACTTCGGCTCAATCACGAACTACCCGAATGATCCGTTCGTCCTGAGCTTGGGCGAAGGACTGTACTTCACTTCTGGATCTGCGCTCAAAAAAAGGACAGCCCTTCGACAGGCTCAGGGCGAGCGGCGTATGAGCATCACTCAGCAGGCACCCGCTCGCCCGCCTCCGGCGCAACGATGCCCGCCGCCTTTTTGCCCCTGCTCTCACGGTACCACTCGAAGCAGACCAGCACCGCAGCCGCGAGGCCGATCCACGTCGTCAGGATGAAGACATCGTAATAGCCCTGATTCTCGATCATCTCACCCAGCGCGCCGCGTCCCAGCGTGCCGACCAGCAAGGTCAGAGAGGACAGCAGCGCATACTGCACCGCGCTGAACTTCTTCGACACGATCGAGGACAGCCACGCGATGTAGGCCGCGCCGGCAATGCCGATGGCGAGGTTTTCGAATGCGATGGTGATGGTCAGCTTGGCCAGTTCCGCATCGCCAATGCCGGGCACCTGTTCGATAAGATAGGTGAAGCCGACAGCATCGCTGAAGGCCTGCATGTTTGCGCCGCCGATAGCCATGTCGGCATACAAGAGGTTCGTCAGCGCCGCGAGCACTCCGCCAATCAGCAGCGTCGCCATGCGTCCGATGGTCGTCAGCATCAGCCCGCCCAGCGCCAGCCCTGCAATGATCGCGCCAACGCCGAAGAACTTCGAGGCGAACGCCACGTCGTCATTCGTATACTCGAGCTCGCCGAGGTAGAACGGATAGGCGAACGTCCCCCAGATCGCGTCGCAAATGCGGTAGGTCAGCACGACCGCAAGGATCAGCACCAGCGACCAGCCCATCCGGCCTACGAATTCCACCAGTGGCAGCACAAGCGCGCGATAGAGGTGGTCCATGGCGTAGGCTCCTCCCGTTGCGGGTGCTTCGTCGGCTTGCAGCAGATTCTTTCCCTGCTTCTTTTGCGCGGCCAGCCAGCCGGCGATCAGAGCGGGCAGGATGATCGTTGCCACGATGATCCACGGGCCGACATTGACTGTAAATTCGGTTGGGTTGGGTCGATCTTCCGGTGCATAGGTCATCGACATGATCATGAATGTCAGCACGGTGCCGATAGCTCCGGCCCAGAGCAGCCCGACCAGAGCCAGCGCGCGGCCACGCACCCGGGGTGAAAGCTCTCCGGCGGAACGAAGCGCGCGGACCTGCAAGTCGCTTTCATTGGCGACGTCTGCTGCATCTTCGTCGGCATTCGGCGCCCATAGTCCAACGACACCGACACCGAGCAGGATGGCGCCCATCAGGGCATAGGTTTCCGGCCAGCCGATCCGCGCAGCGATGATCAGGCCGAAGGCGCCCCCTACCAGCGAGGACAGTCGGTAACCCATCTGGTAGACGGTCGAGAGAATATCGATCGTCGCTTCTTCATCCGCCACGTCGATGCGCCACGCGTTGATCGCGATGTCCTGCGTGGCGCTGGCGAAGGCGCCGATCCCTGCCAGCAGGCTGAACCAGCCGAGCTGGGTCCTGGGTTCCAGAATGCTCATGGTGATGAGGATCGCACCCAGCAGCACTTGCGCAGGGACGATCCACTGTTTGCGCCGCCCAAGCTTGCGCAGGATTGGAATATTGACCTTGTCGATCAGCGGGGACCACAGGAATTGGAAAGCATAGGCCAGCCCGATGAGCGAGAAGATGCCCATCGTCTCCAGGTCGACCTCGGCTTCGGTCAGCCAGGCGAACAGCGTGCCCAGGAAAAGCGCGAAAGGCAGGCCGCTGGCAAAGCCGAACAGCAGCATGAAGCCTGTCTTGCGGTTGGTGAGAGCAAGGCCGAGGACCTTCCATGCGGACTTCTTCTCTTCGACAACCGCTTCGGCCATGCGCCTTACGTCCTTTCGTTTTTGTTCTATCTTTGCGACACTACCCGCAAGAGTGACAAAGGGATAGGGCGATGGCAGTTCCAAACAGCGTGCTGGAAGGGCGAAGGCCGACCGACGGCATGCTGGCGCTGGCGCGCAACATCGCGGTGGAGCGGAAGGCGGACGGGCTGCAGCAATCCACCGTCCCGGCCTATGTCTATACCGATCCCGACCATTGGCAGCGCGAGAAGGCGGCGATCTACGACCGGCTGCCGCAAATTCTGTGCCCCAGCGCGCTCCTGCCCGACCCCGGCATGGCAGTGCCGCACGATGGCACGGGCCGACCACTGCTGGTCACGCGAGATAACGAGGGACAGGCTCATGTCTTCCTCAATGTGTGTCGCCATCGCGGAACGCGCCTGGTCGAGGGCGGCGAGGCGGTGTGTACGAAGAAGCTGGTCTGCCCCTACCATGCTTGGACCTATGCGACCGACGGCCGCCTGCTCGCCCTGCCCCGTCCCGATACTTTTCCCGACCTCGACAAAAGCGCGATGGGCTTGGTTGAATTGCCGTGCGAGGAGTCGGGCGGACTGATCTGGTTTGCACCACAAGCCGACAATGCCGACTTCTCCGACGCGCGAGAACTGGGCAAGGATTTCGACGCACTCGGCCTCGGCGAGCATGTCCTGTTCCGCCGCAAAACGCATGAGGTGGCGGGCAATTGGAAGCTCATCATGGATGCGTTCCTCGAAAGCTATCACGTCACCCGGCTGCACGCGCAGACCATCGGACCCTTCTTCAAGGACGGCGTGACCAGCGGCGACATGATCGGCCCGCATTCACGCAGTGCCGTCGGGCGGGCAGAGGAGATGGACGGCATCGACCTGACCGACATGGCGCAAATGCGCCGCGTAATCACCTTCGCCTATCAGCTGCATGCCCGGCGCGCTGATCATCCCCAGCCCCGACTACATCAATGTCATGGTGATGATGCCGCAAGCGCATGACCGCACGCTGGTGGAGGACTTCATGCTTATTCCCGAAGCCCCCGCGACCGACAAAGCCCGCGAGCATTGGGAGCGCAGCTGGGCGTTGCTCGATGGCGGTGTGTTTGCTTCGGAAGACTTCCGCGCGGCCGAACTGGGTCAGCAGGGTTTGGCATCGGGCGCAGTGCCGCATCTAACGCTGGGCACGATGGAGACCGGCATCCGCCGCTATCACGAGACGGTCGAAGAGGCTCTACGCGCGGCAAACTGACCGTCATCCCGGCTTTCGCTGGGTTGACGTTGCGTGTAGGGGCGCGCCTGACATGGCCGACAACAGACTTCCCGAAGCCGGCGACCGGATCGCCAAACTGCTTGCCCGCGCAGGTATCGCCAGCCGCCGCGAGGTCGAACGGATGATCGCCGATGGACGCGTGGCGATCGATGGGAAAGTGCTCGACACGCCTGCGGTGAAGCTGGAATCCCTGCGCGGCGTGACGGTCGACGGCAAGCCCGTCGGTGAAGTCGAGGACACGCGCCTGTTCGCCTTCCACAAACCGTCCGGCCTCCTGACGGCGGAAAGCGATCCGAAGGGTCGCCCGACGATTTACGCCGCGCTGCGCAATGCTCTGCCGAAAGACGCAGGACGCGTGATGCCGGTGGGACGCCTGGACTTCAACACGGAAGGCCTGCTGCTGCTGACCAACGATGGCGAAATGAAGCGTGCCATGGAGCTGCCTGCTTCAGGCGTACCGCGCACCTATCGCGCGCGTGCCTTCGGCGACATCGCGCAGACGCAGCTCGACGACCTGATCGAGGGCGTGGAGATCGATGGTATCCGCTACGGCCGGATCGAGGCCAATCTGGAGCGCGGATCGGGCCGCAACCGCTGGATCGAGATGACGCTGAGCGAAGGCAAGAACCGCGAAGTGCGCCGCATTCTCGAGCATCTCGGGCTGGAAGTGAACCGCCTGCTGCGCATCGGCTACGGCCCGTTTCATCTCGGCGATCTGCCGCGCGGTCAGGCGACTGAATTGCGCCGCGGAGACGTGAAGGCCTTCAAGCGCGAACTGGGGCTGGAAACCGCGTGAGGATCATTGCGGGCGACTGGCGTGGCCGGAAGATCGTCGCGCCGAAGGGCGATGGCACCCGGCCGACCGCCGACCGCACGCGTGAAACGCTGTTCAACATGCTGGCCAGCAGGCTCGGCAGCTTCGAAGGGCTGTCGGTGCTCGACCTGTTTGCAGGGTCCGGCGCGCTGGGCCTCGAGGCGCTGTCGCGCGGAGCAGCGCATTGCCTGTTCGTCGAGCAGGAAGCCGACGCAGTAAAGGCAATCAAGACCAACATTGCGGCGCTCGACGCCCGCTCTCGGACGACTGTGCAACATGCTTCGGTCATGAGCCTTGGTCCGGCCAAGTCCGCATACGACCTGATCCTGCTCGACCCGCCTTACTTCACCGGCGCTGCCAATGTTGCGCTCGACCGGATGACACGGCTCGGATGGGTCGCTTCTGGCACGTGGATCGCGGTGGAGACGGCGAAGCAAGGAAGATGTCGACGTCAAGCGTCTCGCTTTGGCCACGGATCGCCGCGTCGGAAAGGCGAAGCTCTCGCTCCTTAAGCTTGCCTCCGACGCGGCGCCCGTTGCCGATCCGGTCTGAGAGTTCTGGGGGTCAACCGGCTCGGCGGGTTCGTCAGGCTCGACCGGCTCGGTCGGCTCGTCTGGTTCCATTGGAGGGGGCGTGGCTGTCTCCAACCTGCTTTCGATGACTGCCCACGCTTCTTCGCGAGCTGTATCGTCCATGGCGACAACGGCCAGCTTGTCTTCGTCGCGCAGCATCCAGAACACCTCCTGCCGGTCGGGCGTCAGGGTCCAGAAATAGGCTTGTGCATCGGTCGGCCAGGCATCGTAGGTGGCTTTCCGCTCTTCCGGCCAACTGTCATAGGCCGTCATCTGGTCCGGCGTCAGCGTACCGCCACCCACGGCATCGGGTATCGGCTCGGGCACAGGTTCCTGCGCCATGAGCGGTATGGATATCGTGGCGAGGTGACCACCGACTAGGTACATAAAGGTCTTACGCATATTCTACTCCCGTCGAGAACATGCGCGACGAACGCGACCTGTTTCGCAGCTGCGATGGATCATGAGTGCGCCGATGCGGACCGGCTGGCAACCCTCGCCGCGTTCAGTCGCCCCGGCAACCGACCAGCCTGCCGAGAAGCGTTGTAAAAAGCTGATAGGACGATTCGGGGTGAGACCGCTTTTGCAGTCTCGCCCCCGATATGCTCAGCCGGCCTTAGGCCAGCGTTTTCAATGAAATATCAGTCGTCGTCGCTCTCCGGGCGGGTGGCCGGAAGCGGTTCGTCGATCTCGCTGGCCGGACGTCCGGGCCAGTATTCGAGCGGACGGTTCACACCCGGACCGCGCTTGCCGGCTTCCCAGGCATTGATGCAATCTGTCTTCCTGATCGGCAGAGCAGATCGGCAGTTCTTCGCCATTCGCCGCCGATTTGTACCCGGCCGGGGTCGTCTGCGTCACTTCGCTGCGCACGAAACGCGGTTGCGTGGTCGTCGCAGAATTGGTTCGAGCAGTCATGCCAGTGTCCGACGCATTGTTCATGCCATTCATCTGCGCGTTGATCTGCTGCCACGCGGTGGCGCGCTGGGCAGGCGTCATTTCGTAAATGCTCACGCGCTGCGGATCGGTCAGCATCCAGAAGCCGTTCGCCTGCGGCTCGTCGAGCGTCCAGTAATATTCCTTCACCCCGTTGGGCCACGCGTCATAGGTCGTGCGGCGCTCGTAGGGCCAGCGCGTCATAAAAAATCGTCTGCTCTTCGGTCAGAACGTAGACATCCTCGCCATCGGCGATGGCCACGGCATCCTGTGCGATTGCGGGGCCAGCGACGAGTGCGAGAGCGGCAGCGCCGCAAAGGATACTATTTTTCATCGTAATTCTCCTGTGAAGGACATTGCCCCACCTACGCAGAGGCCGGAAGGATTGTTCCGCCCATCGGGATGATCCGCACTTGTGCTGCGACCGCGCGTTCCCTAGCTGTTCTGGCACCAATGCCCGATTTGCCTGCCCCCACCGCCTCCGATCTCGCCCCGCCGCCCGGCGATGTTCCAGCTTATGCGCGCAATGCTGAACCCGCCGCAGCGCGAGGCGGTGCTGACGACCGAAGGGCCGGTGCTGATGCTGGCGGGCGCCGGAACGGGCAAGACCGCGGCGCTGACCGCGCGGCTGGCGCATCTCATCGCCACGCGCCGCGCATGGCCGAGCGAGATCCTGTGCGTCACCTTCACCAACAAGGCCGCGCGCGAAATGCGCGAGCGGGTCGGGCGGCATATCGGCGACGCGGTGGAGGGCATGCCGTGGCTCGGCACGTTCCATTCGATCTGCGCCAAGATGCTGCGCCGCCATGCCGAACTGGTCGGCCTGACAAGCAACTACACGATCATCGACACCGACGATCAGCTGCGCCTGCTCAAGCAGCTGATCCAGGACAATGATCTCGACGAGAAGCGCTGGCCCGCGCGCCAGCTGGCCGGGCTGATCGACCGCTGGAAGAACCGCGGGCTGAACCCGGCCGATCTCGATGCAGTCGAGAACGAGGCCTATGCCAATGGCACGGGCCAGCAGTTCTACCGCTGTATCAGGACCGGCTGAAGGCGCTGAACGCCTGCGATTTCGGCGATCTGCTGCTGCACATGCTCAACATCTTGCGCCAGCCATGGCGACGTGCTGGAGCAGTATCAGCAGGCGCTTCAAATACATCCTGGTCGACGAATATCAGGACACCAACCAGGTCCAGTATCTGTGGCTGCGGCTGCTGGCGCAGGCGCGCAAGAATATCTGCGTGGTCGGCGACGACGACCAGTCGATCTATTCATGGCGCGGGGCCGAAGTCGCCAATATCCTGCGGTTCGAGAAGGATTTTCCCGGCGCGGCAGTGATCAAGCTGGAGCAGAATTATCGCTCCACGCCGCAGATCCTTGCCGCCGCATCGGGCCTGATCAACGCCAATAGCGAGCGGCTCGGCAAGACGCTGTGGACCGAATTGCCAGCGGGCGACAAGGTGCGCGTCATCGGCGTGTGGGACGCGACCCGAAGAAGCGCGCCGCGTCGGCGAGGAGATCGAGCGGCTGGAGCGCTGAGGGAGTCGCCGCTGGACGAGGTCGCAATTCTCGTGCGCGCGCAATACCAGACGCGCGAGTTCGAAGACCGCTTCATCCAGATCGGCCTCAATTACCGCATCATCGGCGGTTTTCGCTTTTACGAACGCGCCGAAATCCGCGATGCGCTGGCCTATCTGCGCGTGATCGCCCAGCCGGCCGACGATCTGGCCTTCGAGCGGATCTACAACCAGCCCAAGCGCGGCCTTGGCGCCAAGGCGCTGGAAACGATGCACCGCCATGCGCGCGCGCCACCGGCCTGCCGCTGGCCGCCGCCGCGCTGGAACTGGCCGATAGCGACGAACTGCCCACGCGCGCGCGCAACACGCTGGTCGGCCTGCTGGCCAGTTCGTGCACTGGCGCGAGCATGCCGGCGCAGGTGACGCCATCCGAACTGCTGCGCACGGTGCTGGACGAAAGCGGCTACGACGACATGCTGCAGAAGGATCGCAGCGCCGAGAGCGCAGGACGGCAGAAAACCTCGCCGAACTGGCCCGCGCGATGGAAGAATACGACACGCTGGGCGATTTCCTCGAACATGTCAGCCTGGTGATGGACAATGACGCGCGCCGATGACGGTGAGAAGGTCACGATCATGACCATGCACGCCGCCAAGGGTCTGGAATTCGACCATGTCTTCCTGCCCGGCTGGGAGGAAGGCGTGTTCCCCTGCGCAGCGCGCGCTCGACGAAGGCGGGCTCGCCAGCCTGGAGGAGGAACGCCGCCTCGCCTATGTCGCGATCACGCGCGCCCGGCGGCGCTGCACCATCCTGCACGCCGCCAACCGGCGCATCTACGGCCAGTGGACCAGCTCGATCCCCAGCCGCTTCGTCGAGGAACTGCCCGACGACTAGTCGAGACCGAGACCACCATGACCGGCGGCGCATCGCTGTGGCGCGCCAACTGGAGCGAGAGGGACGATCCCTTCGCCCATGTCGCGCCGCCCAACCCGCGACCGCGCACCGGCGCAGCGCGCGGCCCGGCTGGCAGCGTGCGGCTCGAAACGCGGATACGAGCCCTGCGCAAGCGCGCATCGCGACAGCGACCGCAGTGCCGCCAGCTTCGCCGCCAAGCCGCGCACCGACATCGCCATCGGCGCGCGGTGTGCACGACAAGTTCGGCTATGGCTAGTCGTGGATCGGTCAGGAAGGCAACAAGCTGGAGATCGAGTTCGAGGACGTCGGCACGCAAGCGCGTGATCGACAGCTTCGTCAGGCTGGCGCTGACAGCTCTGAGGGTAGCGGAAGCACTTGCCGAGGAAGTCGGGCACGGCCCGTTCCACTCGCCGGCTGGCACCGGCTCAGCGGTGTCCTCGTTCGCCCGCGCGGCTGCTCTGCCGGCTTCGCGCTCTGCCTCTGCGGCAGTCGTCGTCGCGACTTGCGGGCGCGTCGGTCGATGCGGGCCTCGTCACGCGCACGTCTTGGCAGGCTTCCTCGCTCGAGCAGCTTTGCGCTTCGGAGCGCGTGAGACGAGCTCGGGAGATCGACCCGCACATCCTTCTTGCCGAAGACCGGGAATCTTGCTGCCGGTCAGCTTCTCGACATTGTCGATCGCCTCGGCATCTTCCTCGGCGACGAAGGTGAAGGCGCGGCCCTTGGCCCCTGCGCGACCGGTGCGGCCGATACGGTGGACGTAATCGTCCGGATGCCACGGCGTGTCGTAGTTGAACACGTGGCTGACGCCCTTGACGTCGAGCCCGCGCGCGGCGACGTCGGAGGCGACCAGGATGTTGATGTCGCCCGACTTGAACCGGTCCAGTTCCTTGATGCGGCTGCGACTGGTCCATGTCGCCATGGATTTCGCCGCTCGAGAAGCCGTGCTCGCTGGAGGCTCTTGTTCAGCTCGCGCACGGTCGTCTTGCGGTTGGCAAAGACGATGGCGGTCTCGACATGATCGTTGCGCAGCAGCCAGCGCAGCGTCTCGCGCTTCTGGCGGCTTTCGACCGGCACCTTGAACGCGGTGATGTCCTTGTTGGTCGTCGCCGCGCGGCTGACTTCGATCCGCTTGGGATTGGTCAGGAACTTTTCGGCCAGCTTCTCGATCGGCGGCGGCATGGTGGCCGAAAACAGCATGCGTCTGGCGCGTGTTCGGGCAGCTTGGAGCAGATGAACTCGATGTCGGGAATGAAGCCCATGTCGAGCATGCGGTCCGCCTCGTCGATGACCAGCAATTCGCAGCCGTTGAGCAGGATCTTGCCGCGCTCGAACAAGTCCATCAGGCGGCCCGGCGTGGCGATCAGCACGTCGACGCCTTCGTTCAGCGCCTTGACCTGATCGCCCATCTGCACGCCGCCGATCAGCAGCGCCAGCTTGAGGTCGTGATTGTCGCCGTATTTCTCGAAATTTTCGGCGACCTGCGCCGCCAGTTCGCGCGTCGGCTCCAGGATCAGCGAGCGCGGCATGAGCGCGCGGCGGCGGCCAGCCGCCATGACGTCGATCATCGGCAGCACGAAGCTGGCGGTCTTGCCCGTGCCGGTCTGCGCGATGCCGATGATGTCCTTCATCATCAGAACGGGCGGGATGGCCTGCGCCTGGATCGGAGTCGGCTCGGTGTAGCCGGCTTCCTCGACGGCTTTCAGCAGTTCGTCGGAAAGGCCGAGATCGGCAAAATTCATGCGGCTTACAAAGGCCCTTCGTACAAGATGTCGGTGACTGGTTCACCTGGGCTAAGCACCAATGCGGGCCCAAGTCCGGCGCCCCTCGCTAAAATTGCCGCCAAAGTCAAGGAAAAGCGCGGTTACTGCGCGGGTTCGACCACCAGTTCGGTAAACTTGGCCACCTGGCATTTCGTGCCGGCCCGGCTCATCAGACGGTCGCGCTGCACGCAAATGCGCCCGTCCTCGCTCCGCTCCATATAGGCACCCCGGTAAAAATCCCTTGGCGAACAGCCCTTTTCCAACCGCGCTGCGATGGTACGGCGATCGCGCATGAATAGCAGCAAGCGATCACCGCGATCGGCAACGGCTCCGATGCCCGCGGAATCGATGCAAGGTCCGGCATCGCGTTCCACCACGCGTACCTTGCGATCTGGCGCATCGGTTGCCGTCAGCGAAGGACGCGGCGATTGTCGGGCTGGCGAGATACGCAGGATGACCCGTCGCTCGATTCGAACCTGCTGCGCGCTCGATGGCGAAATGCTGTCGACGACCGGAAGCGATCCGGGCCGGCCGCTCGACACAAGGTCGCCTCCGACACCACGTTCGGATGCTCTGGTCTGATGGGCTACGCCTTCTTGCGGGGCTTCCGCTTTCGAATCCACGACATGCCATCCCAGCGGCAGCAACAACGCTATCGGCGCGAGCAAGATCGGCAGGCTGGGCATGCAATTGGTGCGGAGACGCTCCAGGATAGCGAAATTGAAACCCGCGACGAAGGCGAGCGGTCGCACAGCCCTTGCGGCCAGCCGATTGAATACTGCCTTAATTGCATTGGGTGAATTGTCGAAACAGGTGCCAACGCGGTGAACCTGTGGCACAGACGCCACATGGCGAGAGGCAACACCTTTATCGGTCAGGCTCAAGAGCTCCTGGGCCCGCGCGGCTTCACACGCGATCCGGACCTGATGAAGTCGTGGCTGACGGACTGGCGCGGACGCTACACCGGCAAGGCCGTCGGGCTTGCGTCGCCTTCCAGCACACAAGAGGTTGCTAGCCTGGTCAGACTTTGCGCTCAGCACAGCGTCCCTATCGTCCCGCAAGGAGGAAACAGCGGCATGTGCGGCGGCGCGACGCCGGATGACGGTGGTACGGCCATTCTGCTGTCACTGCGGCGGATGGACAGCATCCGATCACTCGATGCGGCTACCGGGCAAGTCGTGTGTGAAGCAGGCGTGATTTTGCAAAACCTGCACGATGCGGCGGCCGAGCACAGTTTGCGCTTTCCGCTAACGCTCGGCGGAAAAGGATCGGCGACGATCGGCGGCCTCATTTCGACCAATGCGGGCGGCACCCAGGTGCTCCGCCATGGCACCATGCGCGCGCAGGTTCTGGGCCTGGAGGCCGTGCTCGCTGATGGCAGCACACTCGATACGCTGGTGCCGCTGAAGAAGGACAACCGTGGCTTCGACATGAAGCAGCTGTTGATCGGTTCCGAGGGGACGCTCGGCATCGTCACGGCTGCCACCCTGCGCCTGATACCAGCTATCGGCGAGCGAGCCGTCATTTGGGCCGGGCTGGACACGATACAACAGGCGCGCCAACTGCTGTTGCATTGCGAACGCGCGGCGGGAGCCTCCCTCGAAGGGTTCGAAGTCATTCCGCGGCACAGCCTCGGAGCGGTGTTGTCTCATGTGCCTGGCGCGCGTGCTCCACTGACCGAGAATTACCTGTGGAATGCGCTGATCGAATTCGTGGCTCCGGCCGATGACAAGGTAGACCTGCAAGACCGGACACAGGCCATTCTGGAGGATGCGCTCGCGTGTGATCTGCTCCTCGATGCCACGGTCGCTTCAAGCGAGGCGCAGGCCGATGCCTTCTGGCATTTGCGCGATTCGATCTCTTCGGCCGAGCGCGCGCTGGGGCCGGCCATGCAGCACGACATCTCGGTTCCGGTCGCGCGCATGGCGGACTTTGTCGACACTGCCTCGGCACAGGTCGAAGCGGCCTTTCCCGGCACGCGCGCGATCGCTTTCGGACATCTGGGCGATGGCAATGTGCATTTCCATGTGCTCGGGCCCGTAGGGGGCACGCGCGGAGAGTGGGAAGAAAGGGAAGGCAAATCTGTCAGCGCCTATGTGCACGATCTCGTGACCGAATGGGGCGGATCGATCAGCGCGGAGCACGGAATCGGCCAGATGAAGCGTGACGAGTTGGGCCGGCTTGGCGATCCGGTTGCGCTTTCGGTCATGCGGAGCATCAAGGAAGCGCTCGACCCGCAGGGCTTGCTCAACCCGGGAAAGTTGGTCCCGCTTGCGAAAGATGGCGCAAACCCGTAAGGGCCCGTGCATCCGGCGGAAGGGGCCGCTAATGCCTCACCCGCCCTTCCCATCAGTATGATTTGATTTTGTCGGAGACTACCCATGGCGAGCGCGCCGCAGCAACCCCAATTGCCCCTGTTTTTCAACGACCTGATGCCGCTCAACAGCCGCGATCACAAGAACCATCGCAGCAGGCAGATCGACAGCGCGCCCTGGCTTGCCAAGGCGCACGCAATTCCCCTGACGGTCGACGAATTCGTCCAGGCGCAGCGTGACTTCCCGATTGTCTTCTCCAGCGGCGAAAACCCGCTGCCGCTCGCGCTCATGGGCCTGAACGAAGGTGTGAACACCTTCGTCGACGATGCTGGCAAGGTGACCGAGCAGGTCTACATCCCGGCCTACATCCGCCGCTATCCCTTCATGCTTGCGAAACTCAAGGCCGATGCCGACGAGCTTTCGCTGATGTTCGATCCGTCCAGCGACGCCATCGGCGAGTTCGACGAGGGCGAGCGTCTGTTCGACGACGAAGGTAACACGACCGACGCCACGAAGCGCGTCCTCGAATTCTGCCAGCAGTTCGAACAGTCTGCCCAGCGTACGCAGGCTTTCCTGACCGAATTGAAGGATGCGGATATCATGATGGATGGCGAAGTCGCAATCCAGCAGCAGGGCGAAGAAAAGCCGTTCGTCTATCGCGGTTTTAAGATGGTCGATCAGGAGAAGCTGCGCGACCTGCCCTCGGAAAAGCTCGAGGAATGGCACAAGAACGGCATCCTCATGCTTATCCACGCGCACATCTATTCTCTTGAACTGATGCGCACGATCTTCGGACGCCAGGCAGCGCAGGGCACCGCTCCCAAGCCCAATGCCGAGGTCAACGCTTCCGCCTAATCGTAGCCTTACTCAGTGAAAGTGACGGCCATCTCGCGACCTGCGCGGGGTGGCCGTTTATTATTCGGCTGCATCCCTCAGGGAGTGGCCGATGCCGAAATCATACACCGTTGCCACGAGCTCATGCGCCAGCCGGGTCAACTGCCGCACCAAGCTTGGCAGCCTGGCACTTGGCCGATCCATGCGCGCATCGAGATAGGTCGTTCGGCATACTTCCAGTTGCATCGCATGGATTTGCCGTCTCGGCGCGGCATGGCGGTCAAGGATATACCCGCCGGCATAGGGGCGATTGTGCGCGACGCTGCGCCCATCTCTCGACAGGCAAACCAAGGCCGCTGCGGAGAGGCCGTGCGCGCAGGCAGATCCGAATCGATCGCCGATGACGAACTCCGGCCCACGCAATTCGGGCGTCGGGCCCTGCAAGGGCGGCATGGAATGCAGGTCGAGTAAAAGTGCCACACCGAAGCGGTCGCGCAGCGCATCCAGCATGACGCTTAGCCTGTGGTGATAGGGCGTGTGTATCTGCGCGATGCGTGCATCCAGTCCCTCGCGCGCCAAAGGCTGCTTCCAGATATCTCCATGACCTGGCAACCGGCGCGGCACCAGGCCCAGACCCGACCGGGCACGGCGATTTTGCCCGTTCCTTACGACATCCGTTGGCGCTTTACCGGCTACCATCGACCAGTCGACGTCGGCCGAATCCCTGTTCAAGTCGAGCAATGCACGTGGTGCGTGCGCAACCAGCTGAGCTGCCCCTGTCTCCCGCACAAGCCGGTCCGCTACAAGATCGATATACCGGTCTTCGAGCTTGCGGCATGCCAAATCCGCAGAGCGCATGGTGCGAAGAACTTCATCGGGATAGGCACGCCCCGCATGGGGCGTTGCGATCAGAAGCGGGACCGAGGCCGATGCGGTGTCGGAAAACGAGAACGCGAAGCCTTCCGTGCCCGGGATCGTACCGCCGGTGCGGTAGTCCTTGCCAGAAAAGGCTTCGCAGCTCGCCATGCGGCAGACCTAGCGAGCCTGCCGTCGTTCGACAATATCAGGCGATGAACTCGGCCTGCGCAGTCAGGTCGGAAAGCAATCCTCCGCGAGCTGTAATTGTCGAGCCGGTGTCCACGACTTCGAAATCGTCGGCGCGCATGAAGGTACCCGGTGCGACCGTGGCGAACAATACCATCTCCTGCGCACCGTTGCCATCGGCATCGTAGAATATCTCGCCGGTCACGCCATTGTAAATGATGCGATGCTCTGCCGTTGTCGCCTCGATGCCCATATAGAACGCGTCCTGCGTCAGGACGCCTAGGGAAAGTGCGGAGAACGCATCGCTGTCCAGCAGGATGACATCGTCGCTGCTTCTGAAGTCGCGGATTCGGTCGGCGTTGGCCACACCCAATTCGCCGAAGAAGAACGAATCGATTCCACCTTCGCCGTAGAGGATGTCGTTGCCCGACCCACCGCTTAGCAAATCGTTGCCGCCACCGCCATTGAGAAAGTCGTTGCCCGATCCGCCAAAGAGATCGTCGTAGCCGAACGATCCGTCCAGCCTGTCATCGCCCTCGTCACCGAAGAGCAGATCGTTGCCCGTGTGGCCGAAAAGCTTGTCCTCGCGACCACCGCCACGCAGCGTGTCGTCGTCACGCCCGCCGTCCAGAAAGTCTTTGCCATTGCCTCCGCGCAAGACGTCTTCACCCCGTCCACCGTACAGCGAGTCATAGCCGAACGAGCCATCCAGCAGGTCGTTACCGTCATCGCCGTGGATGATGTCATCACCGCTGTTTCCGTAAAGCTTGTCGTCCCGCTCGCCGCCGAACAACGTGTCGTTACCACCTCCGCCGTCGAGGAAGTCATTACCACCTTCACCGCGCAGTTCGTCCCTGCCTACGCCGCCATACAGCCAGTCATAACCCGACCCGCCAACGAGAATGTCGTCGCCGCTATCGCCGTAAAGGGTATCGTTGCCCGAACTGCCGAAAAGGCGATCGTTGTCCCAGCCACCATCGATCGTATCGTCGCCACGCGCACCATCGATGACATCGTCACCGGCGTTACCTCGCAAGAGGTTTGCGACATGATTGCCGAAAATCTGGTCGTTTCCGCCTCCGCCTATGGCGTTTTCGATAACGGTATTGCGACCGATCGACACTGTGCCGGTCCGACCATTGACATTCATGAACTCCTCGGTCCGGAGTGTGAGGAACTGATCGCCACTAAAAAAGCTGTAATCGAGCGTGTCGTTTCCGCCGCTATCGACGATGGTGAAGGCAACACCGGGATATGCCGTCGCGTCATGGAAGGTCCGGTTCGACGTGCTGTTAAAGCCATATACCGTGTCGCCCGTCCGTGTGGTGGTGGACAGGCCGTATAGCTGCTGCATCGCTGCAATATCGGCGATCATCGGCGTCGCGACTGCGGCGCGGGTGAAGCCCTGATCGCTGAAGAAATAGTTTTCCGATTGGTCGAAATACGACATCACCGATGTCGCCCACGAGTCATTCAGATAGGATGCGTCCAAACCGTAGCTGGCGTTGCCGTTGTAGTTACCGGCATGGCCGAGGCCGAGGGCGTGCCCGATCTCGTGCACGTAGGTCTGAAACGCGTACTGGTTGTAATCGCCGCCATACTGGTCGAGCCACGAAGCTTCGACATTGATTGTCGAATACACGATCGTCGAGCCGTTCCGGGTCGATGAGGCATAAGCACCTTCGTCCGTGTCCTGAAAGCGGAGCTGTCCGCCCCCGGTCACTGAAACGAAGACGATACCGGTCACATCGGTCCAAAGTGCCAACGCTTCCAGCGCAACCGACTGCGCTGCTGCCGGCAGGCCGCTGATGTCGTAAGTAACGCGGCCACTGGTGACGTCGAACGAGCGGCTTCGTCCGTCCCAGTATCCGCTGATTAGCTGGTCGGCGATCAGATCGTAAGTAAATTCTTCCAGCGGCGGCGTTTCGTATACCGATACAGTGTACTCGCCGATATAGCGATTGTCCCAGCTGGCCGCTTCGATGTAGTAGGTGCCGCCATTGTCAACGACGAAGCGCAACAGGGAATTCAACCCTGAGCCACCATCGTCGTTCTCAGCCACCAGAACGCCGTTGGCATTGTACAGGCGCAGGTAAGGATCGGACAAGGCATTGCCGCCTGAACCCGACAAGGAGAACGTCAAGTTATCTCCAGCCGCCAGATCGATCGCGATCCAGTCGCGGTCGCCCACAAATTCCAGCTCGCTGATGAAGCTGTCTCCGACCGATATCGACACGTCGGTGCTGGTGTCGGCCGCGATATCCGGGCCGGAATAAATGATCGGGTCGCTTCCGTTGCCGTTATTCGCAATTGACGTGAATATCTGACACCCGCAGGCTGCAGTGTGAAGATGAGCGAACTTGTCGCTTGTGTCGAACAGCGGTGCCGTCAGCGCGACAGAACTCATCGGCGGTGTTCAAACGATTGGATTGCTCACGGAAATCAAACGGACGCAACAAAACCGTATTCTCCTAGAAAGATAGGCGAACGATGCGACCCAGGCACATCCGCATGCACACTGTTACCCGATCACGGGTTGATCAGACCTTAATAAGTTGCACGCGCCTGACGAGAGTGTCCAGAGCCCGTTCCAATACGGGAATGCACACAATTTTCCATGACAGGCCCGGAAACGTTTCTTAAACAGCTCGCGACTAGGAGCGCACCGATGGATCAACCTTCCTACCAGATACTTCTTGCCGAAGACGACGAGGCAATGCGCGTCTATCTCGAACGCGCCCTGTGCGCGGCAGGATACGAGGTGGATTCGGTAGATCGCGGTACGGAAGCGATACCCATGCTTGAGGCCAAGGAATACGACCTGCTTCTGTCCGACATCGTCATGCCGGAAATGGATGGCATCGAATTGGCTCAGCGATGCAACGAAATCAGTCCTGCCACGAAGGTCATGTTCATCACGGGTTTTGCCGCCGTGACGCTCAAGGCAAGCCGCGAACAGCCGCAAGCCAAAGTCCTCTCGAAGCCTTTCCATCTGCGCGACCTGGTGCTCGAAGTGGAGCGTGTGCTGGAAGACCAAGTCAGCGCGCGTCGCCAGTGACCAAGTTCGCGCTTGCACCTGTGCAAGCGTCTCGCTAAACGGCGCGCCTGCCGGAAGACCGGCACGTTCGATGTGTGGGCGTATAGCTCAGTGGTAGAGCACTATGTTGACATCGTAGGGGTCCCAAGTTCGAACCTTGGTACGCCCACCATCGGAACTTCCCACAATCCAGCTCGGTGCACCGATAATTCGGCTGCATGGCTGCATGTGCGGCGTTCCAAAGCTATTCATCCATCCGACGCGATGAGGCTCAAATGAATTACCGCTGGTTCCCTGCAATCGCCGCCTTGGCAATATCCGTGCCGATATGCGCGCAGGCAAGAGCTGGTGAACCGCTGGAGGCCTATTCCGATCAAATCGGGCTCGTTACGCAGATAGACTGGTCGCTAAGGCAAGCGGCGAGCAGTCAATGCGCCGAGCTTGTTTATGACATCGGTTGGCAATTGGACCATCCCAGGCTTTATACGTCACCCGCTATAGCAACGGATGCTCCCATCGTCTCGGCGCTGGTCGCTGGTGGACCGGCGCACGACGCTGGCGTGCAGGAGGGCGATGTTGTCCTCGGTTTGGCCGGAACGCCTGTAAGCGTGTCACTTGGTGGGCTTGAAGCTGAGACACTGGCAGAGGCGCTTCTCTATCTGTCTGCCTCGACAACTCTGCAGCCCGTCTCTCTCGAACTACGGCGCGCCGGTCAGGTCGTGCATGTCGAGGTCATCCCTACCCAGCTTTGTGCCTTTCAAACGGTCCTCGTGGAGGACCGGAACGCATCGGCGTGGAGCGATGAAGCAAAACTCGCTGTGACCACGGGACTGGTTCGGCAAGCAAGCAACACCGACGAATTGGCCTTGGTCATGGCGCACGAGATGGCGCACATCATCATTCGCCAGTTTCCCGATAAATTCGACGTGCGCGGCAAGCGAAAGGAATATCTGGCCGACCATATCGGGGCGCAAATTATGCATTGCGCTGGATACGACCTCGCACGCGGTGCGCAATTCTGGCTGAACCGCCCGAAGCGCGGTTTACTGTCCGGCCTCGGCACCTTCTCGCATCCCGGCGCTGGAAAACGATACGAGCGTCTGATGGATTTTGCAGCGCGTGCGTCCTGCGATGGCGGCAAATCCTAAAACGCGCGTTCGTGGACCAGAACGCGCAATGTCATCGCCATGATGACCAGATCGTTGATCGGCGACCAGTTAGAAATATACTCCAGATCGGCACGCAGACGATTGGATAGATCGTCTTCCAGATCCGTCGCCCCGCGCAAGCCGCGGACTTGAGCCAGGCCGGTGAGGCCCGGCTTGAGCGAATGCCGGTGCCAGTACTGCGTATCGACTTCCCAGAAAAGCTTCTGCCCTGCCTTCGACCCCAAGGCATGCGGTCGGGGTCCGACCAGGCTCATGTCGCCCTTGAACACGTTCAAAAGCTGAGGCAATTCGTCGATGCTCGTCTTGCGCAGGAACGCGCCGACACGCGTGATACGCGGATCTGTCTTCTGCGTTGAAACCTGTCCCGATGCATCGAGCTTGTCGACCGCCATGGACCGAAATTTCAGCATGTCGAAGAACTTGTTGCCCTCGCCCATACGCTGCTGAACGAAGAACACCGGCCCGCCATCTTCCAGCTTGATTGCGAGTGCTGCCAGAAGCAGCACGGGGCTTAGGGCAATGACGGCAATCGTTGAAATTAGCAGATCCATGACACGCTTCACAAAGCGCTGCTGCGGTCCAAGCGGCTTGGTCGAGACGACCAGCGACACGAAGCCGTGCTCCCGGCGAAGTCCAATCGGTTGCAAGTCCGCAAGTGTTTCCGATACCACTTCGCCATCCACGCCTGCAGCGCGCAGCAACGCGGTCCAGTGTGGGCGCGACTGGAGGCAACATGAAACGATGACGCGGTCCATATTGCCGACGTAATTGCCAAAATTGTGCAAGGAGGCGGGATCGTCCATTTCGGCGCGCAGACCGTGCGCCGCGGCATTGAGATGGAATGCGTCCTTAAGCGCGATTTCCGGCCCGTCGTCGTGGATGACCAACGTATTGGTAAGGCCAATGGTGGAGTCCTTGCCAAGCGTGCTGCGAAAGACAAACCTCGATACGCTCATGGCGACAACCGCCATTGCCATACCGCCTACCAGGAATACGCGCGAAATTTCGCTCAATTCCTTTAGGAAATAGACGAGGAAAATGAGCAGCGCCGAGGAAACGAACACCGTCGCGATGACTCGCGACAAGGAATACCGCAGGTTGCTGATCGACGTCAGCGAGTAGGTGCCATTGTACAGGCCGATGACGACCATGATCGGAATAATCAGCTCTGCTTGCAGGAGGGCATAGTCGGCAGGAAATTTGCCCAGATACAGCCACCCCATCATCAAATAGCTGGCCAGGACACTGAAAATATCGACGAGGAGAAGTCCAGCACGCAGCAGGCTTCGCTTCATCTGCAGCGATGTCTTGTACGGCCTTTCCCGCCTGGCGATGACTGGTTTGGGCTGCATGACAGCGCTAGCTTCACCTTTTGAGTGCTCGAGACAATCCTAAAGCTTCGTCAGCGAAATGTCTGATATCTCGCCTTTTCCTGTCCCAACACTTATTCGGACACGCTGCACTTCGCAACCAGTGTCGGGAATTTGCAGGCTCCATGTCCCACTTTGTGTCTGTCGCAAATTTAACGGCTTCGCCGTTTCCGTACACAGCACTTGCGGCTCGACAATTCCTGCCAAGCCTGCGCTATCCGTGCCTGCGATCTGTAGCACATAGTCGCCCGCGGGGACCGCGGCGCGCTTTAGCGCAACGACGCGTCGGATCTTGCCGCGATTGGTAAAAGTCAGTTTGGGAGCGCTTTCGGCAATTGTCACACGCCGTGAAAGACCGGGACTGGTCTGGTACTGCCATGAAAATGGAGACAACTCCTCGTCGCCGAGCTGAGCGTTAAGCGCAAGTGTCGCAGGCGATGATGCTTGGGGACGGCAATCGACCTGCCATAGGTCACGCGCCAGAGCTCCCTCATGTGCTGCGACAAGAGCGGCCGCTGCCTCGAGCAGGACAGCGCAATGCTGCGCCGCCTCAACATCGGGAAGCACTTCATCGATCAAGCCGGCGAAAGTCGCAGCAGTAAGGATTTCGGGCCCGTAGGACGCAAATTGCTGAAGCCAGAAGGGGTCCTGGCCAAATTGACGTACGAGCTCCGCGCGGCCTTCCGGATGCTCGGCCATGATTGCCATTCGCCGATCCGTCAGCTCGCGCGGATAACGCAATTTGCGCATGGCCGACAGGCGCTGCGCAACGACGCTCCAGTCATCGACAAGCAAAGCACCTTCGAGGATGGCGACTTGCGCGATCGGGTCGCGCCAACCGCGCCGGGCCGCCTCGAAAAGCGCTTCGTTCGCAAGGGTCTGGCGATCTACGAGCAGCGCTGCCCGGGCAAGGCGCGTCAAACTTTCTGCAGGCACAGGCCGAGCCTTGACCAGCTCTTCTGCACGCTGCAGCGCAACATCTGCCGCGCTTCCATCGAGCGCCTGATCGGTCGCTTCGATCCTGGCCTTGCTTGCAAAAAGCGCAGGCACCTGCGCCGCTAGATATTCATTCTTCTCAGTGGCGAAATCGAGCTGTGTACCGACCGCCAGGGCTAACAGCGCAATCGCGGAGACAGCCCAGGCGGCCGTCCTGAACACGGACGGTTTGCGCTCAGGCCTTGGCACCTTCGGTGTCCCCATAAGCGTAATAATCGTTACCGTAATAATAGGTGTTCTTACCGGTAGCAGCGGGGTCGAATTTCGTCAAAACTGCACCAAGCAGCGGCGCTCCGACCAGTTCGAGCCTGCGCATCGCAGCCTTGACAGTCCCGCGCGCACCTTTGGATGCATCGACGATCAGAAGTGTCCCATCGCTCAATGTTGCCCAACTGACGGCATCCGACAGGCCGAGCATGGGCGGGCTGTCGATAATCACGACGTCGTATCGATCCCGCAGATCGGCCATAAGTGCCGGCAGCATCGGGCTTCCGAGCATCAGCGAGGGATCGGGCGGCATTGGTAGCGCTGTCATGTACGAGAGGTTCGGATCTTCGGCCTGGACGATGACTTCGCTAAGTTCGGCTTGACCGCTCAATACGCTGGTCAGGCCCGGCTGCGATCGCCGATCGAGCAGCTTGTGCAATGTCGGACGACGCAAATCGCCATCGACCAGAAGGACATTCTTTCCAAGGCGCGCCAGATCGCGGGCAATCGCATTGGATGTGGTCGATTTGCCTTCCGACGCCTGTGAACTCGTCACCGCAAGCAGTTTTGGCAGACCCGATCCAGTGGTATGGAAGAGATTGACCACGAGCGAGTGGTAGGCCTCGTTGATAGGGGATTTGCGATCTTCCAGTGCATACCACACGTCGCCTTCGACCTCGGGCACCAACCCGAGAAGGGGGACGTTGAGCTTGCGTTCGACATCTTCCGGTGCGCGAATGACGTCGTCGAAGTATTCGCGCAGGAACACGACGCTGCCTGCCAAGACGAGGCCTGCCAGAAGGGCAAGTGCAAGGTTGAGCGGCAGGCTCGGAGATGATGGATTGCGCGGGACTTCGGCACGATCGACCAGCGAGATGTTGTTCGAATTAGACCCGGCTGTCGCTGTCAGTTCGTTGAAGCGCTCGAGCAGGGTGTCATAAATGACCCGGTTATTCTCGGCCTCACGCTTGAGCAAATTGTATTCGACACCCCGTTCCTGTTCGGACAAGGCTGTACCGCGGAGGCGGGTGACTTCGCCCGTCAAAGCCTGTTCGAGGTCGCGTGCCGTCTCGTATTGCGTGCGGACCGACTGCTTGATCCCGTTTCCGACTTCCTGGATCTGCGCATCGAGACGATCACGCTGCGCCACCAGCGCGATAACGCTGGGATGTTCGTCCAGATGCCGCGCGCGTTCCTGTGAAAGGGCAGCCTCGACCCGACTGCGCTCCTGAATCAGCGCCTGCATTGCGTTGTTTTGCAGCACCTGCGGAACCGACAGGACAGGCTGCCGTGAAATGTTCTGCCACGCTTTTTCCGCATCGATGCGTTGTGCCGTGGCCGCCGATGCTTCTTGATTTAGCCGCAGGAGTGTTTCGTTGGTGACCGAAAGCGTTGTCTCCTGATCAGCATTGGCACCTTGGCCAGGAAGGCGGATCAAACCCGCCAGGCTCGAATATTGATTGAGCTCCCGCTCCGACCTTTCCAGATTGTCTCGAGCATCCTGCATTTGCTGGGACAAAAACTCACGCGCATAGGCGGAGCTGTCGAACCGGCGATCCAGATTGCTGGCGATATAGTTCTCTGCAATGGCATTCGACAACCGGGCCGACATGACGGGATCGGTGCTCTCGAAGCCGATCGAGATCAAGCGGCTGCGGACCGGCAAGACGGCGGTGAGGTTCTCCATGACTTGGCTGATCGCCTTGTCACGGCGCAGTGCATCCAGACCTTCGGCCCCGACATACCGACCTTGCAAGTCATCTTCGGTCGGCAAGTCGATCTTGATCGCTTCCCAAAAAGCCGGGTCCTGATCCAGCCCTTCGGCTTCGACTACACGCTCGGCCAAAGAGCGGGAATTGATGATGTCGACCTGCGTCTGGAGGAATTTTTCGATGTCCTGCGCCGCCACGGTTGGCGTCAGGTCGGAGCCCTCGATAATCTGCTCCGCTTCCTGTTCAACGAGCACTTTGGCATTGGCAATGTAGCGAGGCGTGGCGAGCAGTGTCGCGACGACGCCAAGCGCCAGAGCGAGTCCCATGATGGCGGCGACCCAGATGATGTTGCGCCGGATAGCGGCGAGCATCGCCGACAGGTCGACATCGAAAAAGCTTTCGTCCGCAGCATTGTCGAGGGCGGCGGTGTTGCCCTGATTTGCGTACGACCCTGCAAATCCCGGATTTCCTAGATTATTCATAAGATTAGAGGATCCGGAAGATATTGAAAAGAGAGCCTGCCTGAAGGACGTCGCGATATGTGCCCTTCAAGGCGGAGAATCCGACGACGATCTTGTCGCCGCCCAAAATTTCGGGATCGGCCACACGGCCTTCGCGAATGGCCTGCAGATCGAAAACGGCACCCATCGTCTGTCCGTCAACGGTCCTTAGAACCACGACCTCATCGACAACCGCGACCCGTGTGAGGCCCTGCGCTCTGGCAATCGATTCCAAGAGAGAGGAGCTTCCCGTGATCTCGTAGACGCCGGGCTGGCTCACATTGCCTTCGACGGTGACACGCTGGGCCGCCGAGCTGAGGACGCCGACCACCACCTGCGGATCGCGAATATAGCGTTCGCCAAGGCTGGCTTCGAGCTGATCGCTCAGCTCGATTGGTGTCATTCCGACTGCATTGACCTCTCCTACCAATGGAAAGTTGAACGAACCGGACGCGTCGACCTGTATCGATTCGAAACTCAGGTCGGGCTCCTGGAAGACCCGAATTGACAGGACATCGAGCAGACCGATCTTGTACGGTGTACGCGTGCCGTTCGGGTCGGCAGCCGGGATGACTTCATACGCCGCGGCACCCGTCGGCAAAGACTCGGCTGGCTTGAAGCATGCTGCAAGCAGCAGCGACAGCAAGAGTAATACAGAGGGCGACTTAAACGGCATTATCCCATCCCTTTTCGGTCCGCCGGCCCATCTCGATCAGTGCAATCATGATGGCTGCAACGCAAAGCAGCGCTTGGCTCCTAAGCGGATAATCCAGCACGGATTGGGCAACGTATAGAAGCGACACAGCGGCGATGAAAGGCTTCGAAACAGCGGTAGCATGTCGACTACCCAGCAATCTTATGGCAATATAGGCAAGCCAAATGAACAGGATAGATACGGAAAGCAGCCCGCCTTCCACAACCAGCTCGAGGTAATCGTTATGCGCCCTCCCCGCACGTTGCGGCTGGATCGTTTCGAGGGATTCGTCGAGCTGGATGACCTCGTCGAAAGTGCCCATTCCGCTTCCCACAGGGAAGAATCGTTGGGCAGATGCGAGCGAGTCGGTCCATAATTCCGCCCGTGTGGACTCAATTACGGAAAAGCGATCGACAGATACCGCGACACGTTCGTTGCTGCTCAAGGCGAGCCCGCCCGCCAGTATTGCCAACCCGCCGACAACGATACCTATGATTGCAGCCTTGCCAAAGCGCTGAAATACACCTGACTTCCATGCGCGAAAGCCCGCCAGCGTCAGCGGCACGATCAGCAAAGCGATGCTGGAGCGCGACATGGTCAGGACGACGGCGATGAAGAGCAGAAGCGCGATCGCGCCATACAAGATCACCTGACCGCGTGACGCAGAGGCTCGGAAGACTGATTCGATCAGGCAACACATACCAATAAGCAGAAACAACCCGGTCGAATTGTGGTTGGCGAATGTGCCAAGCAAATAGTCCGGCTCACGCGAGTGATAGAGCGATCCGATCGCTCCCCCCGTCGAGAGCTGTATGGCGCCTAGCAATATAACTGCGAGCGTCAGCCCGATGACGAAATAGAGAACCGGCTGAGGATTGCGATCCTCCGATCCAAGGGCAACAAATAGAAGCACGACCGGCGCGATCAGACCGGACAGGGCCAGGGCTGTGTTGGCTGGGTCGACACTAAAGGATCGCCACGTGTTTTCAGCACCGACCAGGGCGAGGCTGGATTCGACGATGTCGCGGCCCGGAAGCGACTGCCACACATCGGGTGGCAGAGGTATGATCTGGAGAACAGGAAGCGCGAGGACAGCGAGTATGGCCAGGCGCAGAAAGAGAGACGCACTCGACCAGCCGTCGGCAATCTGGTGCCGCGCCACAAAGAGGATGCCGATGGCGACGACCTGGACGAATAGGTTGGCCATAGGCGCTCCACGCCCGCCGCCGCCGAATAGAATCGCTGCAGTAATCAGGACCGCAACGACCAAGGATGGTACGCCAGCCTGACGAATGCGAGCCAGGTACGCTCTGTCCGATCCACGTCCCGCCAAGATCCGCCTCGCCAGCTGTGCTCCCCGTCAAACGGAGAAAGCGCATAAAAAAAGGCCAGTGACCGCAAGGGTCACTGGCCTTCCTGAAACCTAGAAATTAGGTGCCGGGCGAAACGTCGACGTCATCGTCTTCGTCATCGCCATCGACGGCGATAATGATGCCGGCGATGATTGCTGCAAGTGCGAGCGCAGCGAGGATGAGGCCCTGACCTTCCAGACGCTCTTCGGCGGAAACCGAAGCACTGACCCGGTCGCCCATGCCAATGGTCGAAGCCTGCACTGCAGGCATTGCGGCATCGGCACGCGTGTTCGCCGAAGCTGCTGCAGGCGCAATCGCCAGCGATGCGGCGGCAACGCCAGCCATAACCTTACCAAAAACCATCACATGCTCCTTTATTCTTTTTGCTTTCACCGGATTCGCTACACCTGAACGTCCATCAATTCAACCGGTAACTTGTAATTCTTTCATCGTCGCGCCCATGCAAGTGCATTTGCGCCATGCGTAATCACGCTCTGACAGCCGCTCAGATACAAAACGCTTCAGACGCAGATCTTTCCTAAAATTCCTCGCTTAAATATTCGTAAACCATCGCAGTGTCTCAAAGGAAACAGTCGCCCATCCCTTTTCCTTCAAACTTCAGCGATGCCATTCGCCGCTGTTAAGTTTTTCCAGTCGCAGTGCGTGTGATGCACCTCGGAGACACGATCTTCCATCCTTCCAGTTCACCTGGTTTGTCAGCCGCAAGCGCCGTTATTCGGCGAGGTTCCTGTATACTTCAATCGTCTTGTCGATGTTCTGGACGAGCGAAAATTCCTGCTCGAACCGACGGCGTCCCGCTTGGCCCATTCTTGTCCGAAGATGAAAGTCTTCCAGTATCCGATGAATCCGGTCGGTCAAGGACCGCGCATCGGTCGGCTCGACTATGAAGCCGGTTTCGCCATCGATGACCTGGTTGGGAATGTCGCCGATATTCGTCGAGATCGCCGGAAGACCGTAGGCCATAGCTTCGATGATAGCGACCGGCTGGTTTTCGGCCCGTGATGGCAGGACGAACATGTAAGCCTGGCACATTCGCCTGCGGAGATCTGCTTCGCTTTGCCAGCCGACGAATCTTACCTCGTCTTCGGTCAGACCGTGTCGCCGTCGCAGGTCTTTGTAATGCTCCAGATCGCCATCGCCGCAGATGTCGCAGCGCCAGTTCTTGGACGGCAATTTGCCCAGACTTTCGATGAGCGTATCGACGCCCTTGCGCTGCCCGACCGCGCCGGCAAACAAAATGACAGGCGGCTTTGCTGGGGCGCAGGCCTCTGCATCCGCCTGTTCGACCGGAACGCCGTTATTTATCGCGTGGATTTGGTGCTGCGCCACACCGAGGATATCGGCAACGAAGGCCCGCCACTGTTCGCCAAGCGCAATCACACCATCGGCAGCACGGAAAAAGCCGCGGATCCGGGCTCGCAGAAAGGCAGGCTGACCTTCGTAAAATTTGTCATAACCCGATCCGTGCAGATGCAGCACGATCTTGCACCCCGCCCTTTTCGCAACCGTTGCGAACAGCATTTTGCGCCACGTCGAACCGCGAGGCGCAACATGAAGATGCACGATCTGCGTTTGTCTGCGACGCAGGTGTCGTCGAAATTGCAGTAGCCTGTTCAGGCTGCTAAGGTGCTTCGCGATAGAGCCGCTTCGGGCTCTTGTGACGTACACATCCACATCTATGCGATCGTCGCCCTGAATCCCGCGAATGAAGTAGGACAGAAGCTGTGTAATCCCGCCATCGGGATGCTCGATGCCAGCCGGGCTCACCATGGTGACCTGGATCGGTTGTGACGGATGCGTCATCAGCTGGAACTGGCAGGGACTGCGCGCATATCGAATTGCGCCGCTGCTTGCGCGTTCAGCCGGGCGAACTGCCGCGCACAGGCGCTTTGTACAAGGATCCGTGCCGTTTTGGCCATATCTTTCTTCCAGGCGTTATCGAGCCTAATACGATCCAGGCCACCTTCGAACCTTGCCGGATTTCCAGACACGGAATGCCAAGCGATATCTTCGCCAGCGCGTCTTTCACGCAGACCAAACCGTTTGCTAATGAGACGGAGATACGCATCGGGTGACAGACAAAACTCTTCGTAGGGCACCAGAATTCGCGACAAACCATACTCGTGAGCCAAGCGGACGCTCTGCGTGTTATAAGCTTTCCAGCGCAATGCCGATGTCCCAAAAAAGCGCGAACGGGCCATATATTGCTTACCCTGTGGTCCCGCTTCGGGCCGTTTCTTTATCTTCGCCCAGGAATGCGCCACCGCAGCAGGATGGCGGAAGCAATGCAGCAGCCCGATGTCGACACCGGCACTCCTGGCAAGCGCTGCGCCGAACATCGGATATTTGCTGGAATCGATGATGGTGCGCCCATCCGCATGCGCCAGGATGGCGGAGGCCAATGGCTGCATGATCTCTCCGAACTTGTCGAAAGCGGCGTCGCTGGCACGGCTCCACGGCCGGGCGGTGACTATGCCCCCAAGGAATTGCTTGAACACTGCGTCAAACCGCTGCGCTCGCTCGGTGGTGATGTTTCCGAAAGCATCACCCAAGACGGCCTTCCAGAATGCGCTTTCATGGAATCGAATGCCGGAGGCGACATACTCGTTATGCAGAAATCCCCGGTCCCAGAGGAAATAAATTTCGCCGACACCCAACACATCGTAGTGCTCGGCCAGGTAAGACTCCAGTAACGTCGATCCGGATCGACCGTAGCCGGCGATATATAGCCAATCGCACACAGCTCCCTCTCGAGTCATTTGGTGCACGCAACCTTGGTGGCACGGACGTGACGCAACACTTTCTCGACATGGGTTGGCGCGATGTCGTCCTTGTGCGATAATTTTTGTAAAGGTGAAATGGCGATAAGGTTGTAATCTCGGTCGCTAAAATGACCCCGTCGTAGGCCGTAGAGCATGCGCTGACAGGTGTCAGCGCTGAGCCGCGGCATCGAGCGGTAATGCGCGCGAAAATTGCGATCGAGCAAGACCAGACGCTGCCAAAGGGCGTGTTGCCAAAAGTAGTTGCGAGGCGGCCGTCTGCGGCCGCGCCAATACCCCATGGACGCGGCCTTCCATCGCTGGATCACCTCGCTCTGGTCTAGCGCAGCAATAAACCAATTGCTGATCAGGCGATCAGGTGCCGGATTTGAAAACACGAAGGCATCGGCCTGCGCCAGGTTCATCGGCAGCCATTCATCGAGCGGTTTCAGGCATAATAAGGTCGCATCCGCCCAAACGCCGCCCGTGCGGCTTAGCAATTCGAGCCGGAGCAGGTCGGCGTAGTGGCAAGGCTCGATGTCGGACGGCAAGTCCGAGGGGTCCAGGATGTCCGTCGCACTGGCTCTATCCAACTCGACGATTTGCCAGCCAGGATTAAGGCGATGCCAACTGTCGCGGCAGAAGCGGCATATCTCAGGCGCGTTATCGAGCCCACGGTCCCAATACATATACACGATGCGCGGGAGTGAAGCCGGGTCCGCGGCGCGCAGCATAGGTACGTCGAACAACCGCCTGATAAGCGGAATCTTCTTGATAAGTGCAAAGTTCACGGTGACTGCGGCCGTTGCGCCCAACGCTGCACGAGCGCCGCCTGCCGACGCATGACCCGCTCCCTTAAACTTTCGCGATGGACCACCCACAGAGATCGCCCGACCAAGGCGGCAATTGCAAATAGAGCGCCCAAATTGGGCCGGAAAAGCGCTGAATTGGATACAAGCGACGCGACCAGGATCATGCAGGTCATCGAGAAGGTTATGCGATCCTTGGACATCATGAAGAGGCCGGCCGCGTAGAGGGCGAAGAAGCCTACCCCCAGAACACCAAGCTCGATCAGCATCGAGAGGTAGTCATTATGGCTATCCTTTTCGCCATGCCGCCACTGATATTTGCCGTAAAAATAGTCGGACCCAATACCCGATCCCATGATACGCTCCTGAAACCCGCGTGCGCCGAAAATCTCGAGCCGCTGAACATAAGCACCGACCCGTCCGGATCCGACCTCGACGTTGCTCAGCCAAAAAGACTTGTCGACGACATAGACCGCAAGGAACAGAAATAGCAGCAACACGATCGGAACCGCCCAGGTGATGAGTGTCCGATTGCGCGGGGAGAAGATCAGGTAGAAGAACAAGAAGGATGCAAGCATCAAGAAGATGGTTCGCACCCCGATACCTTCGAGAAGAATGAGGAGCAAAAATGCGAGCACCGCCCAGAACGGCAGCATCGTTTGGCCAAGGCGGGGATTGAACTTGCGAGTGAATGCAAAAAATCCACACATCAAGGTCAAGGCAGCCACGGCGTAGGCACTCGGGTGCATCAGATCGAGACCACCCGTCACCGACCCGACCCGATACGCGCCTCTCACTTCGACCGGTTCGTGATAGAAAACCTGGAATACGACCAACACCACGCAGGCGCACAGCACCAGCCCCAGGCCCGTCAACTGGCGTGCTGACAAAACAAGCGGAGCGACCAGCAGAAAGGCTGCGTAACCGATGAGCGATGAAAATTGGCGGATCACCGCAAAACCTACTTCCGCATCGGCCGCGCTACCGTTGAAATATTCCACCATCGTCATGCCAAGCAGCCCGACAATGCATAAGATCGGTCCGGGCTTTCGCCCATCGATTGCAAGGACAAATAGCGCACCGTACCCCGCGGTTATCATCGCTGCGAAGGCGAGCCGGTACTCAGTCGGATGAAAATTGAAGGTGAAAATATACAGCAGGACTGCGATCGACAGGGCATAGGCGACCAGCGTCAGGAACGACGCTTTTGCACCTGTAATTGTGCCGCCTGCAAACCGACGCACGGCATGCTGGCCGTATGGTGGCTCATGGTCAGCGTTTGCTGTGGCGTTCATGATCGTCCTGCGTCGACCCGGCCTAATGCCGGACAATCCCTGCTATGTCGCGGGTAGTCGCCACAGGTCGCAAGTGCAACCGTCAGTGGCGGAGCAAACGCAGCCTTCGCAAAATACGTCGGCGCGAATTTGCGAACCGGCCGCTCCTCGCCGCTTCTGCCATGGAGTGAGCGATGATCGTCATTTGTTCGTCATTAAACTCCAGCGGCTTTTCGCCTTCGAACGGCGACCACGGACCGCGATCGTAGGTCTCTTTCGGCAGCAAGAAGCGATCGACCTCGTCCATCGGCGCTGACAGTCGCTCAAGCATCGCCTGATTGGCATCGTTGCGCGCGCGCCGCGGTTCGCCGGGAGGTGCACTTTCTCCCTCGACCAAGGCGTGACCTAAGTTGCGCAGGCTCAATTTGCCCGTTCGATTAAGCGCCAACTGCAGCGCGACTTCGCCGGAAGTCAGCGATCGATTGGCAATCCGCTCGGCCGGTGGAACGAGCGCTGCGTCCTTAAGCCCTAACCACGCTGCAACGACATTCGCGAGGGATGGGCGATTGCAATCAAAACTTCGAACAGTGACTTCTAGCCCATCGCAATTGTTTGCATCTGTCAGAAAGCGAGCGACCTTGGCAGGCGTATCATAGACTTCACGCACCCATTGATCGAGATCGCGCGTCTCGGCTTGCCACCCCTTCACTCTCTGCTGCCAAGTCGAGGCGGCATGTGCCGCCGGTGCCCTGACAAAAAGAAGGATCGCAACGCGCTCGAACCCGGCACCCGCGCATTCTCGGACAAGATCATCCGAATGCCATTCGAGCAATTGGTCGAACATCATTTCGCTGCTCAGAACTATGTCGTGGGCAAAACTTCGGGACAGCATCTTCAAATGCTTCTTGGCCCTTTGCTTGGTGCGAAACACGTACCGCCCATTTCCCGAAGGCGTGACGTGGTGTGTGGGCCTGTATGCGGGATCCTCGTCGCCAATCAGCGGATAGGTGATACCTTCGCTGGCCAACACATCTGTGTTCGCGCGCAGCAGCGATTGAATGAAAGTGCTGCCCGTCTTCTCATGACCGATATGCAGCCACAAGGTGCGCAGCGCGCTCATGAACCTACGTTCGCCAGCCGTCCTTGCGGTTGCAAGCGCTGCGCAAATCTACTTTGCAGATGTTCTATCAGTCGCAACCGTTCAGGCGACGTGGCAAGATCTATGGGCCTCAGGTCGCGGCTTAGCAGTTCGTCCAGCCCGTTCTGGTCTTCTGCGTGATACAGCCCACGCACATCAGCGAACTCTCGGATTGTCGCACTTTGGTGTTCGTTGCGATGCTCGCCGAGATCGGCGCGGCGCGCTACCAGGATCAGCGGTTTGGCCGCCTTGACCGCAGTCAGGATCGTGCCAATTGCGGCGTGACCGACAATTACACGGCACTCGCAGGCGCGTTTTTGCATCGTGTCCTTTGGAATGAAACGGACATGATCGAGATTTCTGGGGGTGTAATTGCCCGTGCCGATCTGGGCCATGCCCTTCCAACCGTGCCGTCCGCATAATTCGTCGACATTCCTGATCAGACGGTCGAACGGCAGCTGGCCGCCTACGGTGACGAAGATCATATGACCCTGCCCGCAAAGGTAATCGAGCCCTTGGCCAGGTGCTTGTGCTGCGTCAGCACTTCGTCGCTAAAGAAGGCGGCAAGTCGGCCGCTGAGCGACATCTTGGTGCTGTTCGCGACGCTATCGATCCAGATCGTATAGGCATCGTGCCGCTTACCATGCAGCAGACAAAACAACCCCGGCGCTGCACCGGTACTGATGATAATTCGAGGGCGCAGCCGCGCCACCAGTCGTCCGGTCTGCCGATAGCTGCGCAGAAGAGCATTCGGCGTGTGCTGATTGGCATCGAACAATTCGATACAGTCTGCGATACCGTAATGCTGGGCTTGAGTGGGGTCGGTAGAAGCAAAGGCCGTTGGGTGATTGCCAAATGCATCGCGCAGCAGCATCAATTGGTCGAAATGCCCCCCGGCCGAACTTGCCGCCAAAATTTCTATTTGAGGTTCTTCACTCATCGCGACGGGCTTTAGTAGTCGGCTTATTTAGGTCAAGTCGCGCTTGCACATCAATGCGCAGGCGACGGCACCGTCGGCTCC
>CAWCRK010000004.1:0-13997 GCA_963797965.1 uncultured Alphaproteobacteria bacterium
GACACGGTGGAGCTTCGCGCAGGGACGGTCATTCTCAACGGCCAGCCGCTCGTCCAGCGGCGTGGCAGCTATGTCGACGAATCCCGATGAGTGAAAACACCGCCTGCCGTCCCGACGGCGGCATTCTCGTCGGCGAGGCGACGTGTCGGTATCGTCAGGTCATCGAAACGCTGTCCTCGGGCAAAAGCTATCCGACCATCGATTTCGGCCCCAATCGCAATGACGACTTCGGGCCAATCGTCGTGCCGGACGGCAAGATCTTCTTCCTCGGCGACAATCGCGACAACTCACTCGACAGCCGCGTGGTGGCTCAGCCGGGTGGCGGCGTCGGGCTGGTCGATGCCGACCTTGTTGTCGGTCGGGCCAGCATGGTCCTCTTCTCGACCGACGGCAGCGCAGAGTGGCTGTTGCCCTGGTCGTGGTTCACCGCCGCACGCTGGAACCGCATCGGCAGCGACATATCGAGCGAGCTTCCCGATGAAACACGCAGCTGGCTTACGGCGACCGGCTTCACAGTCGTCGACGAGGCGAAGTGGAAGCGTGCGCTGACCCACGGCAGCATGGGCGAGAAGGGCGATTACGAACGGCTCGAATTTCTCGGCGATCGGGTGCTGGGCCTGTCCATTGCCCACTGGCTGTTCGGCGAAAGCGAAGCGCCCGAAGGCAAGCTCGCCCAGCGTCTCAATGCAATCGTCAGTCGCGAGATGTGCGCACAAGTAGCGCGCGGCATTTCGGTCGCCGACCACATTCGCGTCTCGAAGCAGGCGCGCGTCGATGGCGGGCTCGATAGCGACAACATCCTCGGCGACGTCATGGAGTCGCTGCTCGGCGCGCAGTTTCTGGACAACGGATTCGAGGCTGCTCGCCAGCTCGTCCAGCAGCTGTGGCGCCCGGCCCTCGAAAGCGGCGCCGGCGAGAGCAAGCACCCCAAGAGCGCGCTGCAGGAATGGGCTGCGGGCAATCAACGCAAGCCACCGGAATACGAGGTTGTAGACCGCTCCGGGCCCGACCATGCGGCGAAGTTCACCGTGCGCGTCAGCGTCCATCGCGTCGGCGATGCGACCGCTACGGCGAACAGCAAGGGCGAGGCGGAAAAAGCGGCTGCGAAGAAATTCATGGAGACATATGGGTGACGAACACGACAACCAAATGCGGCGTCGTTGCCGTCCTTGGCGCGCCGAACGCGGGCAAGTCCACGCTGGTCAACCAGCTGGTCGGTCAGAAGGTCGCCATCACCAGCGCCAAGGCGCAGACCACGCGGGCACGGATGCTGGGGATCGCCTTGCATGACGATACGCAGATGGTGCTGGTCGATACGCCTGGCATCTTCGCGCCCGAAGCGCAAGCTCGACCGGGCCATGGTCAGCGCAGCGTGGGAAGGTGCGGAAAGCGCGGATGCGGTGTTGCTGATGGTCGATCCGATCAAGCAGCGCCGCCACGAGCTGGACCCGCTGGTCGAAGCCCTCGCCAACAGGCCGGAACGCAAAATCCTGGTGCTGAACAAGGTCGACAAGGCGAAGAAAGAACCCTTGCTCGCACTGGCACAGGAGCTGGGCGAGAAGGTCGACTTCACGGAAGTATACTTTGTTTCCGCGCTGACCGGTGACGGCGTTCCCGCACTGAAGGACGCGCTTACCAAGCTGATGCCTGAAGGCCCGTGGATGTATCCCGAAGATCAGGTCTCCGACGCCAGCGAGCGCCTTCTCGCCACCGAAATCACGCGCGAACAGCTCTACAAGCAGCTGCACGAGGAACTGCCCTACGACAGCGCGGTGCGACCCGAGAAATACATCCAGCGGCCGGACGGCAGCGTGGAAATCCACCAGCAGATCGTCGTCATGCGCGACAACCAGCGCGCCATCGTCCTCGGCAAGGGTGGCAGCCGCATAAAAGAAATCGGCACCGCCGCGCGCGAGGAACTTTCCGAACTGCTAGGCCAAAAGGTCCACCTCTTCCTGCACGTCAAGACCGACGAACGGTGGAGCGAGGACAAGGAGATGTTCGAGGAGATGGGGCTGGATTGGAAGGGGTAGCTAACGCTTCTTCGCCACCTTAATCTTGTTCGCCTTGGCGAAGTCCTTGGTGGAATTCCTCGCTGCGGCCGAGCGCCTTGGCGATCTGCTTGAGGCCCTGACCCTTGCCGGCGAGGGTGCGGAGCTGGCCTGCCTCCTCGCCCGTCCAGGGTTGCTTGTGCCGCTCGAAACGCTCCTTGCTCATCAGTCGGCCTTCTTCTTTGCCGCAGCCTTCTTCTTCGGCGCCGCCTTCTTCTTGGCCGGAGCCTTGCGCTTCTTCTTCGCCGGCGCTTTTGCAGCACGCGCATCGATCAGTTCGATCGCCTGCGCTTCGGTCACGTCTTCGGGCTTCATGTCCTTGGGGATCGTAGCATTGGTCGTGCCGTCGGTGACATAGGGGCCATAGCGGCCCGGCATAACCTTCATCTCGCCGCCGCTGGTCGGATGTTCGCCGAGCGTCTTGATCGGTTCGGCCCGCCCTCTCCCGCCGCCCTTGCGGTTGGCGGCCTGCGCGAGGATATCGACAGCGCGGTTCATGCCGACTTCGAAGACTTCGCGCGTGTTCGACAGCTTGCCGTATTTGCCGTCATGCTTGAGATAAGGCCCGTAGCGACCGATCGCGGCTTCGATTTCCAGACCCGTCTCCGGATGCGCGCCGACGATACGGGGCAGACCTAAAAGCTTCAGCGCCCATTCCAGATCGAAGTCTTCCAGATCCTTCGGAATGCTGGCGCGCTTTGCATCCTTGCCCTCGCCCAGCTGGACGTATGGGCCGAAGCGACCCGTCTTGCGCTCGACCGGCAGGCCCGTCTCGGGGTCTTCGCCCATGACGCCATCATTCGCGCCATCGTCACCTTCGCTGCCGGGCTTGGCGAACTGGCGGGTGAACTTGCATTCGGGATAGTTGGCGCAGGCAACGAAGGCGCCGAAGCGGCCACCGCGCAGCGCCAGCCGGCCATCCTCGCGCCCTTCGGTCTCGCAAAGCGGGCAGTGGCGCGGGTGTTTGCCATCGGCGCGTTCGGGGAAGAGATAGTCGGACAAGAACTCGTCCAGCACCTCGGTCACTTCCGAGGGCTTTTTGTCCATGACCTCTTCCGTCTTCGGCTTGAAGTCGCGCCAGAAGTCGGCGAGCAGCTTCTTCCATTCCTCGCGCCCATCGGACACGGTATCGAGCTCGTCCTCCATTCCGGCGGTGAAGTCGAACGACACGTACCGCTCGAAAAAGCGCTCCAGAAATGCTGTCAGAAGTCGCCCGGACTCCTCTGCAAAGAAACGGTTTTTCTCCATCCGCACATAGTTGCGATCGCGAAGGGTCTGGAGCGTAGAGGCGTAGGTAGAGGGTCGTCCGATGCCGAGCTCTTCAAGCTTCTTTACGAGGCTCGCCTCGCTGAAACGGGGCGGTGGCTGCGTAAAGTGCTGGTTCGCCTCGACTGCCTTTTTAAGCGGGCTGTCGCCCTTGTTTACGATAGGCAGCATGCCGTCTTCGTCATCATCCGAAGGCTCGTCCCGGCCTTCCTGATAGACCGCGAAATAGCCGGGGAACTTCACCACCTGACCGGTCGCGCGCAGCTCGTGCTGGCCGGTGCCGTCGCGCAGCGTAATCGTGGTGCGTTCGAGATTGGCGGAGGCCATCTGGCTTGCCATCGCGCGCTTGAAGATCAGGTCGTAGAGCTTGCCCTCGTCGCCCGATCCAGCGCGGTCGCGGCTGAAGTCGGTCGGGCGAATTGCCTCGTGCGCTTCCTGCGCGTTCTTTGCCTTCGACGCATAGAAGCGCGGCTTGTCGGGAAGGTAGTACGCGTCGTAACGATTGGCGATGGCCTTTCGGCAAGCATCGATCGCACTGCCGTCCATCTGCACGCCGTCGGTACGCATGTAGGTGATTGCGCCAGCCTCATAAAGCGACTGTGCGCAGCGCATGGTGTGGCTAGCGGAGAAGCCCAGCTTGCGCGCGGCCTCCTGTTGCAGCGTCGATGTGGTGAACGGCGGGGCAGGACTGCGTTTTAGTGGCTTGGTCTCTATCTCCTCGACCGTGAAGCGCGCATCCTCGACAGCCTTCTTCGCCGCCTTGGCGCTGCCCTCGTCGCCCAGCGTCAGCTTTTGGAGCTTCTTGCCGTCGAACTTGACCAGCCGCGCATCGAACTCGGTCCCGTCCTGCTCCAGCTTGGCGAGGACGGACCAGTATTCGTCTGCCCTGAAGTGTTCGATCTCGATCTCGCGGTCGACGATCAGGCGCAGCGCGACCGACTGCACGCGGCCCGCACTCTTCGCACCGGGCAGGCGGCGCCACAGCACCGGCGAGAGCGTGAAGCCATACAGATAGTCCAGCGCGCGGCGCGCGAGATAGGCGTCGATCAGAGGCTGATCGAGCTCTCGCGGGCGACTTCATCGCCTCGGTCACAGCAGCCTTGGTGATGGCGTTGAACGTGACGCGGTCGACCTTGTCGGGCAACGTCTTGCGCTTGGCGAGCAGCTCGCGGACGTGCCAGCTGATCGCTTCGCCTTCGCGGTCGGGGTCGGTGGCAAGGACGAGCCGGTCGGCCTTCTTGGCGGCGTCGCTGATCTCCTTGAAGCGGCTCTGCTTGTCGCGATAGAGCTCCCAGTCCATCGCGAAATCTTCGTCCGGGCCGCACGCTGCCATCCTTGGGCGGCAGGTCGCGGACATGTCCGTAGCTGGCGAGAACCTTGAAGTCCTTGCCGAGGTATTTCTCGATGGTTTTCGCCTTGGCCGGCGATTCGACGATGACCAGTTGCATGAGGTGAGAAGCGGTCCCTTACGTGTGTACGTGTATGTACGCGCGAAAATGGGGTTCGGGTTTCGGGGGCGTCAAGCGGGATTGTAGAATGAAAATGGGGACGTCCGGAAACGGACCGATTGCTGACAATCGCCGCTTACTCTTGGTCAGCGTTGCCAGTCGAAACCGTTGTTCGATTAGTTGGCCGATCTTAAGGCGCTCCGAGAAACGGTCGGAAGGTGTTTCAAGTGTTATTGCGAGCGATGTTCCATCTCGAAGTGCCAGAGTTATCTCATTCGACATTCGACCGGACTTTTCCCGCATTAGCTCTTCGATCCCATAATAACTTGGGCTTTCGATTTCCAGTAAGGGACGAACCTGAGGATGTTACAGTCTGGGGCGAGCAGAAGGCCATCCAGGCAAAAGCTGAAGATGCGGTGACCTTCGTCGGAGACGTAGGAGGCCACTGCTGCAAACTCTCCTAGCGCTTCTTCTGCGCGCAACTCCGGCGCCAGCCGCCGCAGGCGAGCAAGAAAAGCTTCAGGCGCGGTCAGACGGCTCGTTGTGAGCTTCCGATCATACGCAGCTTAGGTGATCTAAAATCTGCTTTCCACCCATTATCGATCATTAGGCCAAACTCACCCGCCCCGCCGCGTGCCGCTCCAGCCGTCCGGCAATCTCCAGCTCCAGCAGCGCCAGTTGCACCGCCGCTGCGCTCGTCGCCCGATTGGCGGATGAGTTCGTCGATGGCCACTGGCGCGGTGGTCGAGCAGCGAGGCGATGTCCGCCGGTTCGGCCTCGGCCATTTCGCACGGCTCGAAGTCGAACTGCTCCGACGGTTCGCGGAAGGTCGAGCGGGGCTGGCCATCGAAGCCCGTCAGCAGTTCCACCACATCCTCCGGCGATTGGACAAGCACGGCGCCTTCGCGGATAAGGTGATTGCAGCCGTGGCTGCGCGCTTCGAGCGGGCTGCCGGGGATCGCCATGACCTCGCGCCCCGCCTCGCCTGCCAGCCGCGCGGTGATGAGGCTGCCGGATTTTACCGCGGCCTCGACCACCAGCGTCCCGCTGGCAAGGCCAGCGATGATACGGTTGCGGCTAGGGAAATGGCTGCCGCGCGGTTCGGTGCCGGGCGGCTGTTCGGCGATCAGCAGGCCTTCGCTGGCGATCCGCTCCTGCAAGTCGGCATGATGCGGCGGATAGGCGATGTCGATGCCGCTGGCGATGACGCCGATGGTGCCGGGGAAAGCGCCTTCATGCGCTGCGCCGTCGATTCCGCGCGCCAGGCCGGATACGACCGTAAAGCCAGCTTCTGCCATCCCGCTCGCGAAGTCGCGCGCCAGCTTCACTGCCGCAGCGCTGGAATTGCGGGCGCCCACCATGGCGAGACAGGGTCGCGCCGCATGCGACAGGTCGCCGCGATAGGTGATAATCGGAGGAGCGCTGTCGATCTGGCGCAGCAGGTGCGGATAGTCCGGCTGGTCGTGAAACAGATACTTCGCGCCGGCCTTACGCACCGCGTCGATCTCACGCTCGATGCGGTCGGAAGCGATTGCCCGGTATTGCCGACCTCCCTTCCGGCCAAGGTCCGGCAACGCTTCCAGCGCCTCTCCCGCCGTTCCGAACCGCGCGAGCAGCATGGCGTAGCTCACTGGCCCGATATTGGGCGAGCGCAGCAGGCGGATGCGCGCGAACGCTTCCTCTTGCGACAGCGCCGCAGGTGCCGGATCGGGCTGTGGCATTACTTGCTCGCGCCGACTTTCGGCTCTGTGCCGGCGAACAGGCGTTTGATGTTCTCACGGTGCAGGACAACAACCAGCACGGCGATGGCGACAAGGACCCGCGCCATCGAGAACCACCCGAAATACACTGCCGCGCCAGCAGTCGCCACGACCGCCGACATACCGGCGACAGAGCTGATCCGGGTCACGGCCAGCACGACGATCCATACTCCAGCGTAAATCGCGCCAAGGATCGTCGCGATGCCGAAAGCGACGCCGGCATTGGTCGCCACGCCCTTCCCGCCCTTGAAGCCGAGCCAGACCGGGAAGCAATGGCCGATCACGGCGAACAGCGCGGTCCAGCCCACATCGTCCGGAAATAGTGTCCACGCGATCATGACCGGCACGAAACCCTTGGCCAGATCGAGTAGCAGCGTCGCTGCGGCCAGCCATTTGCTGCCGGTGCGCAGCACGTTCGTAGCGCCAATATTGCCGCTACCCTGTTCGCGGATGTCGCCCTTGCCCGCGAGCTTGCCCAGGATCAGCCCGAAGGGGATCGAGCCGAAGGCGTAGCCCAGCAGCGCCGCCCACAGCACATTGATGGTGATATCGGTGCCTAATTCCATTCTCGCATCCCATCTAAGTTCGCGCCGAGCTTGTCCAAGCGCTGCACTTTCTTCTAGCGATAGCCCTAAAGTGAAAAGCAGGGCTTCGACAAGCTTAGCCCGGACGGATATGGACCTTTGACAAGCAACGCACCCATCCTGATGTTCGATTCCGGCGTCGGCGGGCTGACTGTGCTGGCCGAGCTGCGCAAGCTGATGCCAAACGCGCCGGTCATTTACGCCGCTGATATGGCCGGCCTGCCGTATGGCGCGAAGAACGAGGCGGAGGTGGCCGCGCGCGTGGCGGGCCTGCTGGGTCGGATGGCGGAACGGTACAAGCCGCGCCTGATCTGCATTGCCTGCAACACCGCCTCGACCATCGCTTTGGGCATGGTGCGCGAAGTGCTGGAGACGCCAATCGTCGGCACCGTCCCGGCGATCAAGCCCGCCGCGCAAGTTGACGAAAACGGGTGTCATCGGACTGCTCGGTACCGATGCTACGGTGCGCCAAGCCTATGTCGATGACCTCGCGCGCACTCACGCTGAGGGCAAGAAACTGCTGCGCTACGGCGCGAACAACCTCGTGGCGCTCGGCGAACGCAAGCTGCGCGGCGGCACGGTCAGCGCGGACGAGGTTGCCAGCGCGGCAGCAGGACTGGTCCTGCAGCCCGGCGGTGACAGCCTCGATACAGTCGTGTTGGCCTGTACGCATTTTCCTCTGCTTGCGCCCGAGCTGCGCGAGGCTTTCGGCGACGATGTGACCTTCGTGCACGGTGCAGGCGGCATCGCACGCCGCATTGCGCACCTGCTCGAGGGACAAAGCTTTGGCTTCTTCAGCCGCAGCCGCGCTGTGACGACCGGCGATCTGGATGACTTCAGGCGCCTCGCTCCTGCCTTCGAGCGGCACGGAATACACAGGCTCGAACGCTTTTGAAGCTGCGAGTTGTTCGCAAAGATCGCGGTGGCAAACGAACCGTTTCCTGCCTATGTGGTCCAGCATAACAGGCCGCCGCTGGCGGTGCCGACAACGGCATTATGCGACGATGAATTACGACCAGATATTCGACGAAGCCATCGGGCGCCTTCACGCAGAAGGCCGCTACCGCGTGTTCATCGACATCATGCGCAACAAGGGCGCGTTCCCCAATGCGCGCTGCTTCCACGGGCATAACGGTCCCAAGCCGATCACCGTATGGTGCTCGAACGATTATCTCGCCATGGGCCAGCATCCCAAGGTCATCGAGGCAATGGAAACCGCCCTCCACGATGTCGGCGCAGGCAGCGGCGGGACGCGCAATATCGGCGGCAATACGCACCTGCATATCGAGCTGGAGCAGGAGCTTGCCGACCTGCACGGCAAGGATGGCGCGCTGCTGTTCACCAGCGGCTATGTTTCCAACGATGCGACGCTTTCAACCTTGGCCAAGCTGCTGCCGGGCTGCATCATCTTCTCGGACGAGCTGAACCATGCCAGCATGATTGCCGGCATCCGCAACTCCGGATGCGAGAAGCGCGTCTTCCGTCACAACGATCTCGATCATCTCGAGCAGCTGCTGGCCGCCGAGGATGCCGACACGCCCAAGGTCATCGCCTTCGAGAGCGTCTACTCGATGGATGGCGACGTCGCCCCGATCCACGCGATCTGCGATCTGGCCGAGAAGTACAACGCGCTCACCTACATTGACGAGGTCCACGCGGTCGGCATGTATGGCGAGCATGGCGGCGGGATTTCGGAGCGTGACGAGGCCGCGCACCGGATCGACATTATCGAAGGCACGCTGGGCAAGGCGTTCGGCGTGATGGGTGGCTACATTGCCGCCGACAAGCGCGTGATCGATTGCATCCGCAGTTATGCGCCCGGCTTCATCTTCACGACCTCGCTGAGCCCGGTACTGGTCGCGGGAGTGCTCGCGGCAGTCAAGCATCTCAAGTCTTCGAGCGAGGAGCGAGAGGCGCAGCAGGCCGCCGCCGCCGCGCTGAAGGACAAGATGCGCGCCGCCGAATTGCCGGTCATGGACAGCACCACCCACATCGTCCCGCTCATGGTCGGCGATCCTGTCCGCGCAAAGAAGATCAGCGACATTTTGCTGGCCGAGTACGGCGTTTACGTGCAGCCGATTAACTTCCCCACCGTCCCCCGCGGCACCGAGCGCCTGCGCTTTACCCCCGGCCCTGCGCACACTGAAGAAATGATGGACGAACTGGTCGCTGCGCTGGTCGAGATCTGGGACCGTCTCGAAATGCCGATGGCCGAGGCTGCCTGATCCCAAGTATTTGGCGCGGCCAGCCAGTTCGGCTAGCGAGCGGGTATGACCAATATTTTTCACGATATCGACCCGGATGCGTATGACGCAGTCGTGACCGGCCGCCGCTCCATCCGCGGGTATCTCGACAAGCCCGTCCCGCGCGAGCTGATCGAGGAAGTACTGGCGCTGGCCATGCGCTCGCCCACCTCGATGAATACGCAGCCCTGGCATTTCCACGTCATAACCGGAGAGCCGCTCGACCGCATCCGCAAGGGCAACACCGACCGCATTCTGGCCGGTGAACCCGACAGCCGCGAGTTCCGCCGGGGCGAGCCGTTTGCCGGCGTCCATCGCGAGCGGCAGATCGGTGTCGCCAAGCAGCTCTTCGCCGCCATGGGTATCGAGCGCGAGGACAAGGACGGACGACAGGACTGGGTCCTGCGCGGATTCCGCCAGTTCGATGCGCCGGTTTGCGTCATCGTGGCCTACGACCGTGAACTCGGGACCAGCGACGACACCGCCTTCGACTGCGGCGCGGTCACCACTGCTCTAGTCAACGCCGCATGGTCGCGCGGTTTGGGCTGCGTCATCAACTCGCAAGGCATCATGCAAAGCCCCGTCGTGCGCGAACACGCCGCCATCCCCGAAGACCAGGTCATCATGAAAGCCGTCGCCATGGGCTGGCCCGACCCGGACTTCCCCGCCAACGCCGTCGTCAGCGAGCGCAAAAGCGTGGACGAGGCGGCGAACTTCGTAGGCTTCGACGACGCGTAACGGAGGCATCAGGCTCCCCGATCACAAGAAGTTTTGACAGATGTGGCAGTGTCCAAGGCCCTCTGTTTTCCGGGCTTTTCGGGCCCTGCCAGCACCTTCTCCAACAGAAGGGCGCTTGCCGCCTTCCATGCCTCTCAGCGCTTGCGAGCGGACCGTCCGGCCTTTGTCATCGCACCGTCCTCGGCCTCCCAGTCGTCCGCATCCCGGCATTCCGACAGCGCCTCGCTGCGCGCCCAGATCGTATACTCTTCGCACGTCGGGGGCGTGTCGGTCACTTCGGCCACATCGCGGCGGGTAGAGTGCACGGCCTTTTTAAAGCCCTCCGGCGCTTCGTGCCCTGCCATCGCAGCAAGCAATTCGTCGAAGTGCCCTGCGCGCTGAACGGCGGCCGGATCCTCCTCGATCCGTTATCGAGCCGAGATGGGTGTGGAGATAGCGCGCATCGTGTTTGCGCAAGGTCGCGACTTGTTCACCGGCACTGCCACCCCGCCGAGCGCGCGGGTGGTCATCTCAGCCTCTGCCCGCGCCCGCGCATGATCCCACGCCGCATCCCACACCCGAACGACATCGGCATGCCGCCGCCGCGCGCGTTGAGCCGTCTCGCGGCTACTTATTGCGCAGCTTCGCGCGCGGCCTGATCGGCCAGAATGGCTGCGCGTAGATATGGTTCAGCCTCGACCAATTGGTAGCCCGGCATCCGCTGCACAAAATGGCGAATCCATGTCGCATGGCCGCTTCCGACAATCACCAGCACCCGGTCCCCCGGCTCGGCAATCATGTCGATCTTGGCGAACATCTTGGCGTTGCGCATATACCAATAGGCGTTCAATTCCGCGCCCGGCTGACTGTCACCGTCACCAATTGAAAGCATTGAATAATAGATATTGTCATGCTGCGCAGCGAGACGCTCTGCATCATTGTGAGGAAGCAGACTTTCAGCAATAGTGATCACCGGAAGGTTGGCCTGCTCAGCCTGCGTTTATTCGCGCACAGTGGCTATTGCAGACTCTAAGAATATGCATCTGTTCATTCGCTTCGGCAAATTGCTGGACAGCACCTAGAGGGAAGTAGTTCGGCTCCCCCTCACTGGACTGTTCGTCGAAACCGTAAACCTCGTGGTGTCCCATCATGGCAGCAAGCCGAAAGCCAAGCTGAACGCTTTCGTTGCGCGATGTGCGCAACAAATTCTCAGCATCCGCGTAATCGGACAATAACAGCGCCGGTGGCTCGGCCACGTTCTCTACCGCAATTCGGCTTGGATTCCATTGGGCCAGCGCATCGGCAAGGTTCTGGATTTCGCGCTGCCGCTTGGGCGCAAGCACGTCATCCACATCCATATTTACCACATCCCGGCCGGGATTGGCTCAGTGATAGGTGCCCACCACCATCACCTCTATCGGTTCAGGCTGCACATCTGCATCATCATTTGCCAAAACAGCCGATGGCATTGTCACGAGAGCTGCCGATCCAACCAACCATCTCATTCGCGGAACCCTCCCTCTGTGCTACTGCCTTAATACAGAGGAAGGCCTGGGTCAATCGTCAGCGCAAACTCACCACATTGTCCGCCACGGGGCGTGCGCGGCTGCCGTCGTAGAGGCTGGCCATGGGTTCGTCCTCGACCACGATGCGCATGGCTGCGCCGAAACCGTTGAAGTCGGTCTTCATCGCCGCGCCATAGGCGCCCAGCATGCCGATCTCGATATAGTCGCCCGCCGTGATGTCCTCCGGCAGAGCGAAAGGTCCGGGCATGTAGTCGGCATCGTCGCAGGTCGGGCCGTAGAAGGAAAAGCCGGTCTCGGCCCTCGTAAGGTCGTCCCCGAGCGCCGGACGGGGAATTTCCAGTCCACATGCGCGGCATCGAACAGCGCGCCGTATGCGCCGTCATTGATGAAAAGCTCTTCGCCGCGGCGCTTTTCCACCTTGACCACTAGACTGGAGTATTCGGCGCACAGCGCGCGGCCCGGCTCGCACCACAGCTCGGCGTTGTAGGCGATCGGCAGCGCGTAGAAGTGCTGGTGGATGATCTTGAAATAGTCTTCGAGCGGCGGCGGATCCATGCCGGGATAGACCGACGGGAAGCCCCCGCCCACATCCACCATGTCGATGACCACCGAGGCTTCCGCAATCGCGGCGCGCGTGCGGTCGAGCGCCTGGACATAGGCGAACGGGCTCATCGCCTGGCTGCCGACGTGGAAGCATACGCCCAGCCAGTCGGCATATTGCCGCGCTTCCTGAAGCAGTGCAGGCGCTTCGGTCAGGTCGCAGCCGAACTTGGCCGCAAGGCTCAGCGCGGCATGTTCGGACGAGACGCGCAGGCGGACGCATAGGCGCAGGTCGGTCGCCGCCGCGCCATCATCGCCGCGGGTCGCCTCGACGATCTTGTGCAGCTCTTCTGACGAATCGAGGCTGAAGGTCTTCACGCCGTGCCGATGATACGCCTCGCGGATCGCGCCGGGCGATTTGACCGGGTGCATGAAGCACAGCACGGCTTCCGGCAGCGTTTCGCGCACGATGCGCACTTCCGCGATGGAGGCCACATCGTAATGGGTGACGCCATTGTCCCACAGAATGCGCAGCAGATCGGGCGACGGATTCGCCTTCACCGCATAGAGCGACTTGCCCGGAAACTTCTCGACGAAGAAGCGGGCGGCGCGCGCGGCGGCGTGCGGTCGATTGAGAATGACAGGCTCGTCGGGCGCGAGGGCGCGGACTACAGCCTTGGCATCAGGATAGGTGTGCAACTCAAGGGGCCCCCTGGATGGTTTGTTATCAAACAAGGGCTGCCTTGCGGTTGTTCCCCTTGGGGCAGCGGTCGCGCGCATATAATCTGCGCAGGATGAAAGGCAAGTGAATATGCGGCTTGCAAAGGTTGCCTTGACCACGGACGGGTAAGGCAATCCCATGGTTCGCGTGCTTTCCTTCCTCCTGCTTTGCCTGGCGCTCGTCAGCCTGCCGGAAAGTGCGCGTGCAGGAAACGGATGTGCGCCTGTTCGATAGCTCGTGCCATCTCGCCGGCAAGGAAGCGATGACTTTTGCGCAGGCGCGCGCATCGAATGACTGGCACTGCGGCGACGATCGGCTTGTCGACCATTCGGCCCACCAGATCTGGCTACGCCATGCTGTGTCGAATTCGAACGGGCAAAAGGTGGCGCTCGTCGGGATGGCCCTCGCCGATGGACCGGTAATCGAGGTCATCGGAACGGGGCGAGACGGGGTGCAGATTCCAAACGACCGTCAGCGCGCAGGACATGGTCGCGAACAGGGCGCCGGGCAACCAATACGCAGTCCCTCTCGATGTCGACCTGAATCTGCATCGATCGCCTGAACATCGGTGTCTCTGCGCCGCAGAACCATCTAATCGTGACCGAGCTCAGACTGGTCGACGTGCCGCATGCGCAGACCGCCAAGGTGTCCCACAGCGTCCTGTTCGCCATGTGCCTCGGGATGCTGCTGATTGTCGCACTGCTGAGCGGGGTGATGCATGCGACGACCAGGAACCGCGACGCGCTGTATCACGCCATATTCAGTCTGATCATTGCCGTTTATGTCGCTTCGGCAAGCTCGCTTTTGTTCCTTGTCTGGCCCGGACTGGGCTATGGGGACGCACGATCCTCACTACGGGTCGATGGCGCTGGCCTTTTCCATGCTGGCCCCGATAGGGCTTCGATATTTCGAGCCGGAAGTGTTGAGCCACCGCCTGCGTCTCACGATGAAGACATACGGTGCATTCTGCGCCGCGGCAGCCTTTGTGATGCCGATATCCTTTTATTTTGACTTTCAGGGACGAACGCTCTACCACTTGTTGTATCTGCCCGGCGTAGTTTTAATCTGCCACCTTTTCATGGCTGCGGCGCGGGCGCGCAGCCAAGCCATCAAGGGCTTCCTTATCGCTTGGGCGGCGCCC
>CAWCRK010000005.1:0-11552 GCA_963797965.1 uncultured Alphaproteobacteria bacterium
GAAGAGATAATCGGACAGGAACTCGTCCAGCACCTCGGTCACTTCCGAGGGCTTCTTGTCCATGACCTCTTCCGTCTTCGGCTTGAAGTCGCGCCAGAAGTCGGCGAGCAGCTTCTTCCACTCCTCGCGCCCGTCGGACACGGTATCGAGCTCGTCCTCCATTCCGGCGGTAAAGTCGAACGACACGTAACGCTCGAAAAAGCGCTCCAGAAATGCTGTCAGAAGTCGCCCGGACTCCTCTGCAAAGAAACGGTTTTTCTCCATTCGCACGTAGTTACGATCGCGCAGGGTCTGAAGCGTGGAGGCGTAGGTAGAGGGTCGCCCGATGCCGGCTCTTCAAGCTTCTTTACCAGGCTCGCCTCGCTGAAACGGGGCGGTGGCTGCGTAAAGTGCTGGTTCGCCTCGACTGCCTTCTTAAGCGGGCTGTCGCCCTTGTTGACGATAGGCAGCATGCCGTCTTCGTCATCGTCCGACGGCTCGTCCCGGCCTTCCTGATAGACCGCAAAGTAGCCGGGGAACTTCACCACCTGGCCGGTCGCGCGCAGCTCGTGCTGGCCGGTACCGTCGCGCAACGTGATCGTGGTGCGTTCGAGATTGGCGGAGGCCATTTGGCTTGCCATCGCGCGCTTGAAGATCAGGTCGTAGAGCTTGCCCTCGTCGCCCGATCCAGCGCGGTCGCGGCTGAAGTCGGTCGGGCGAATTGCCTCGTGCGCTTCCTGCGCGTTCTTTGCCTTCGACGCATAAAAGCGCGGCTTGTCAGGTAAGTAATAAGCGTCATAGCGATTGGCGATGGCCTTGCGGCAAGCATCGATCGCACTGCCGTCCATCTGCACACCGTCGGTACGCATGTAGGTAATTGCGCCCGCCTCGTAGAGCGACTGGGCGCAGCGCATGGTGTGGCTGGCGGAGAAGCCCAGCTTGCGCGCGGCCTCTTGTTGCAGCGTCGAGGTAGTGAACGGTGGGGCAGGACTGCGTTTTAGTGGCTTGGTCTCGATTTCTTCGACCGTGAAACGAGCATCCTCGACCGCCTTCTTCGCCGCCTTGGCACTGCCCTCGTCGCCCAGTGTTAGCTTTTGAAGCTTCTTGCCATCGAACTTGACCAGCCGCGCGTCGAACTCGGTCCCGTCCTGCTCCAGCTTGGCGAGGACCGACCAGTATTCGCGCGCATTAAAGTGTTCGATCTCGATTTCGCGGTCGACGATCAGGCGTAGCGCAACGGACTGCACACGTCCCGCGAGCGTCGCGCCCGGCAGCTGCGCCACAAACCGGCGAGAGGTGAAGCCGACCAAATAGTCCAGCGCGCGGCGCGCCAGATAGGCGTCGATCAGAGTCTGATCGAGCTGTCGCGCGATATTCATCGCTTCAGTCACGGAGTCTTGGTGATGGCGTTGAACATTACGCGGTCGACTCTTGTCGGTCAGCGCTTTCGTTTGGCCAGCAGCTCGCGAACGTGCCAGCTGATCGCTTCGCCTTCGCGGTCGGGGTCGGTGGCAAGGACCAGCCGGTCGGCTTTCTTGGCCGCGTCGCTGATTTCCTTGAAGCGGCTCTGCTTGTCGCGATAGAGCTCCCAGTCCATCGCGAAATCTTCGTCCGGCCGTACGCTGCCATCCTTGGGCGGCAGGTCGCGGACATGACCGTAGCTGGCCAGAACCTTGAAGTCCTTGCCGAGGTATTTCTCGATGGTCTTCGCCTTTGGCAGGCGATTCGACGATAACCAGTTGCATGAGGTTGGAAGCAGTCCCTTACGTGTACGTATGCGTATACGCGCGAAAATGGGGTTCGGGTTTCTTGTGCGTCAAGCGGGATTGTTGCGGGTGGGAATGGGTGTGACCGCTAACGACCCGAATTCGGACGCTGCCATACGGTGCGCCGTTACCTGATGTTTGTCGTCAGTTTGATGCTGACTAGACGCCAGCGCAAACCCTCTCGCTCGAACTTGTACGAGTTGCCTTGCTGGTCACCACGATCAGAAGGAGAAGCGACAAACTCATCAATCCCTATTCGCTCAAACTCCCAATTTTCTGTTGTTTCCATTAATCGAGGCATCACTTCCGTCGGGTCCTTAGACCTAAGCTCCTCGGGCAGGCCCAAAGCCGCGGCGAATTGCCAATCTCCATAAGGTTCGACGACGAAGGCTCTAATTGCTTTTGGATCGGTCATCGCATCCAGAATAATGCGTTTTGTCAAAGGAGGTGGATAGGTCTCGACCTGCGGCAACATCTGCTGTTCGAAGCTCGATCGCACTCTGGCGCGATCGTAAAGTGCGGTCAGGTCCTGCGACGCGGTGCTCCAGTCACTAAGTTGTGAGATAGCGAAGCGAGGTGACAGGAAATACCAGCCTAGGAACAGTAATACAGGTCCGCAAACGACCGCTGCAATAAAAAGAGAGCGCCCGAGCTTCATTTTAATCAAGGTCGTGCCCGACTGATTGCACAGGCATCAAATTTGTAAGGAATCACCAAGGGTTACTCCGATCAAACGTCAGTTTAAGACAGGTTGTTTCCCAAAACTAGGCTATCCGACATCCACCCAATATCAGTCGCTAAGCCAAGCTCACCCGCCCCGCAGCATGCCGCTCCAGCCGTCCGGCGATCTCGAGCTCCAGCAGCGCCAGTTGCACCGCCGCTGCGCTTGTCCCTGACTGGCGGATGAGTTCGTCGATGGCGACCGGCGCGGTGGTTAGCAGTGAGGCGATGTCGGCCGGCTCAGCCTCGGCCATTTCCTCATGTGAGAAATCGAATTGTGCGACTGGCTCCCGGAAAGTCGAGCGCGGCTGGCCGTCAAACCCGGTCAGCAGTTCCACCACATCCTCGGGCGATTGCACAAGCACTCCGCCTTCGCGGATGAGGTGATTACAGCCGTGGCTGCGCGCCTCCAGCGGGCTGCCGGGAATCGCCATGACCTCGCGCCCTGCCTCGCCGGCCAGTCGTGCGGTGATGAGGCTGCCGGACTTGACCGCTGCTTCAACCACCAGCGTGCCGGACGCCAGCCCTGCGATGATGCGGTTGCGGCTTGGGAAGTGGCTGCCGCGCGGTTCGGTGCCGGGCGGCTGTTCGGCGATCAACAGTCCCTCGTTTGCGATCCGCTCCTGCAAGTCGGCATGCTGCGGCGGATAGGCGATGTCTATGCCGCTGGCGATGACGCCGATGGTGCTCGGAAAGGCGCCTTCGTGCGCCGCGCCGTCGATCCCGCGCGCTAGGCCGGACACGACGGTGAACCCGGTCTGTGCCATCCCGCTCGCAAAGTCGCGCGCCAGCTTGACCGCCGCGGCGCTGGAGTTGCGCGCGCCCACCATCGCAACACAGGGCCGCGCCGCATGCGACAGGTCGCCGCGATAGGTGATGATCGGCGGCGCGCTGTCGATCTGGCGAAGCAGGTGCGGATAGTCCGGCTGGTCGTGAAACAGATACTTCGCGCCGGCCTTACGCACCGCGTCGATCTCACGCTCGATGCGGTCGGAAGCGACTGCCCGGTATTGCCGACCTCCCTTCCGGCCAAGGTCCGGCAACGCTTCCAGCGCCTCTGCAGCCGATCCGAACCGAGCGAGCAGCATGGCATAGCTCACCGGGCCGATGTTGGGCGAGCGCAGCAGGCGGATGCGCGCAAACGCTTCCTCTTGCGACAGCGCCGCAGGTGCCGGATCGGGCTGTGGCATCACTTGCTCGCGCCGACTTTCGGCTCTGTGCCGGCGAACAGGCGTTTGATGTTCTCACGGTGCAGGACAACAACCAACACGGCGATGGCGACAAGGACCCGCGCCATCGAGAACCACCCGAAATACACTGCCGCGCCAGCAGTCGCCACGACCGCCGACATACCGGCGACAGAGCTGATCCGGGTCATGGCCAGCACGACGATCCACACACCGGCATAAACCGCGCCAAGGATCGTCGCGATGCCGAAAGCGACGCCGGCATTGGTCGCCACGCCCTTCCCGCCCTTAAAGCCGAGCCAGACCGGGAAGCAATGGCCGATCACGGCGAACAGCGCGGTCCAGCCCACATCGTCCGGAAATAGTGTCCACGCGATCATGACCGGCACGAAACCCTTGGCCAGATCGAGTAGCAGCGTCGCTGCAGCCAGCCATTTGCTGCCGGTGCGCAGCACGTTCGTAGCGCCGATATTGCCGCGACCCGTTCGCGGATGTCGCCCTTGCCCGCGAGCTTGCCCAGGATCAGCCCGAAGGGGATCGAGCCGAAAGCGTAGCCCAGCAGCGCCGCCCACAGCACATTGATGGTGATATCGGTGCCGAATTCCATACTCACACTCCCATCGGTTCTGCGCCGAGCTTGTCCAAGCGCGGCACTTTCTTCCAGCGGTAGCCCTAAGTGAAAAGCAGGGCTTCGACAAGCTCGGCCCGAACGGATTTCGCGACCTTTGCCAAGCAACGCGCCCATCCTGATGTTCGATTCCGGCGTTGGCGGGCTAACCGTGCTGGCCGAGCTGCGCAAACTGATGCCCAATGCGCCGGTGATTTACGCCGCCGATATGGCCGGCCTGCCTTACGGCGCGAAGAACGAGGCGGAGGTCGCCGCGCGCGTGGCAGGGCTGCTGGGCCGGATGGCGGAACGGTACCAGCCGCGCCTGATCTGCATTGCCTGCAACACCGCCTCGCACCATCGCGCTGGGCATGGTGCGCGAGGTGCTGGAAATGCCGATCGTCGGCACCGTTCCGGCGATCAAGCCCGCCGCGCAATGACGAAGACCGGCGTCATTCGGGCTGCTCGGCACCGAGGCGACGATCCGCCAAGCCTATGTCGACGACCTCGAGCGCGACTCACGCCGAGGGCAAGAAGCTGCTGCGCCACGGCGCCACGACCTCGTGGCGCTGGGCGAGACGCAAGCTGCGCGGCGGCACGGTCAGCGCGGACGAGGTTGCCAGCGCGGCTGCAGGACTGGTCCTGCAGCACGGCGGCGACAGCATCGACACGGTGGTGCTCGCCTGCACGCATTTTCCTCTGCTCTGCGCGACGAACTGCGCGAGGCTTTCGGCGACGACGTGACCTTCGTGCGACGGTGCGGACGGCATCGCACGCCGGATCGCGCACCTGCTCAAGGGGCAGAGCTTTGGCGTCTTCGAGCCGCAGCCGCGCTGTGACGACCGGCGATGCTGGATGACTGCAGGCGCCTCGCTCCTGCCTTCGAGCGGCACGGGATACGACAGGCTCGAACGCTTCTGAACCTGCGAGTTGTTCGCAAAGATCGCGGTGGCAAACGAACCGTTTCCTGCCTATGTCGTCCGGCATAACTGGCCGCCGCTGGCGGTGCCGACAACGGCATTATGCGACGATGAATTACGACCAGATCTTCGACCAGGCGATCGACCGCCTTCACGCTGAAGGCCGCTACCGCGTCTTCATCGACATCCTGCGCAACAAGGGCGCGTATCCCAATGCGCGCTGCTTCCACGGCCATAACGGTCCCAAGCCGATCACGGTGTGGTGCTCCAACGACTATCTCGCCATGGGCCAGCATCCCAAGGTGATCGAGGCGATGGAAGAGGCGCTGCACGATGTCGGCGCAGGCTCCGGCGGCACGCGCAATATCGGCGGCAACACGCACCTCCACGTCGAGCTGGAGCAGCGAGCTGGCCGACCTGCACGGCAAGGAAGGCGCGCTGCTGTTCACCAGCGGCTATGTCTCCAACGATGCGACGCTCTCCACGCTGGCCAAGCTGCTGCCGGGCTGCGTGATCTTCTCCGACGAGCTGAACCATGCCAGCATGATCGCCGGCATCCGCAATTCCGGCTGCGAGAAGCGCGTGTTCCGCCACAACGATCTCGCGCATCTCGAAGCAACTGCTGGCCGCCGAAGACGCAGACACGCCCAAGGTCATCGCCTTCGAGAGCGTCTATTCGATGGATGGCGACGTCGCCCCGATCCACGCGATCTGCGACCTGGCCGACAAGTACAACGCGCTGACCTATATCGACGAAGTGCACGCGGTCGGCATGTATGGCGCGCGCGGCGGCGGCATTTCCGAGCGCGACGAGGCCGCGCACCGGATCGACATCATCGAAGGCACGCTGGGCAAGGCGTTCGGCGTGATGGGCGGCTATATCGCGGCCGACAAGCGCGATCATCGACTGCATCCGCTCCTATGCGCCCGGCTTCATCTTCACCACCTCGCTCAGCCCGGTGCTGGTCGCGGGCGTGCTCGCCGCGGTCAAGCACCTCAAGTCTTCGAGCGAGGAGCGCGACGCGCAGCAGGCCGCCGCCGCGCATGCTGAAGGCGATGCTGCGCGAGCCGGTCTGCCGGTGATGGACTCGCACCACGCATATCGTGCCGCTGATGGTCGGCGATCCGGTGCGCGCCAAGAAGATCAGCGACATCCTGCTCGCCGAATACGGCGTCTACGTGCAGCCGATCAACTTCCCGACCGTGCCCCGCGGCACCGAGCGCCTGCGCTTCACCCCCGGCCCGGCGCACACCGAGGCGATGATGGACGAACTGGTCGACGCGCTGGTCGAGATCTGGGACCGGCTGGACATGGAGCTGGCCGAGGCCGCCTGAGTCCGCAAGTATTTGCGCGGACCAGCCGTTGCGCTAGCGCGCGGGCAGGACCAGGAGATTTCACGATGAGCGGGACCCGGAAGACGTACGACGAAGTCGTGACCGGGCGCCGCTCGATCCGCGGGTATCTCGACAAGCCAGTCCCGCGCGAGCTGATCGAGGAAGTACTGGCGCTGGCCATGCGCTCGCCCACCTCGATGAACACGCAGCCCTGGCATTTCCACGTCATCACCGGCGAGCCGCTCGACCGCATCCGCAAGGGCAACACCGAGCGCATTCTGGCAGGTGAACCCGACAGCCGCGAGTTCCGTCGCGGACGAGCCCTTCGCCGGTGTCCACCGCGAGCGCCAGATCGGCGTCGCCAAGCAGCTGTTCGGCGCCATGGGTATCGAACGCGACGACAAGGACGGACGGCAGGACTGGGTCCTGCGCGGTTTCCGCCAGTTCGACGCGCCGGTCTGCGTCATCGTGACCTACGACCGCGAACTGTCCGGCAGCGACGACACCGCCTTCGACTGCGGCGCGGTCACCACTGCGCTCGTCAACGCTGCATGGTCGCGCGGGCTTGGGCTGCGTCATCAACTCGCAAGGCATCATGCAAAGCCCGGTCGTGCGCGAACACGCAGGCATCCCCGAAGATCAGGTGATCATGAAAGCTGTCGCCATGGGCTGGCCCGACGACGGAATTTCCGGCCAACGCGGTGTTAGCACCCGCAAGCCGCTGGAAAAAGCGACGCGGTTCGTTGGGTTTGCGGACTGATCGACCCATCGACGCCAACCGCAGCAGAGCACACGCGTGAAAGGGAACTTGGCATGAGCGAGAAACTGGTCGAACTGGCGGACGGCTTCTGGTCCGTGCGGGGCGAATTCAAGATCGGCGGCCTGCTGGATATCGGCACGCATTGCGCGCTCGTGCGGCGGACCAGCGGCCGGTGTCCGTCTTTCTCGACAGCTACACCCTGCCCGACGGTATCAAGGCACAGGTCGGCGCGCTGACGGATGGCGGGAAATCGGCGGACGCCATCTCCAACCTGCATCCGTTCCACACGCTGCACTGCGAATGGATGCATCGGGCCTATCCCGATGCTGACGCTCTACGGAACGGCGCGACACCACACGCACCTGCCGCAGTCCCCCTGCACGACATCGGCTGCGAGAAGGATGCGCTCGCGGAAATATTCGCCGAGGATTTCGATTTCTCGGTGCCGCGCGGGATGCCGCTGGTGTGCGACGACGAGGCGGTGCATTTCGCCTCCGTGCTGGCGCTGCATAGGCATTCTGGCACGATCCACGTCGATGATACCTTCGTCTATCTCGACAAGGGATTTCCCTTCAGCTTGCTGCCGATGAACCGGCGCCTCTCCTTCCACCCGACCCTGGCAAAGGCGCTCGATCCCTGAAGCGGGTGCTGCGGACGCGTTCCGCGAATGGGCCATCGGGCTCGGGATCGTGGGGCCCACGCCCGCCGCATCGCCGCCGCGCACGAGGGCGTGCTGGAACTGGGACCCGAAGAGTTTCCCGAACGCGTCGGCGCGGCGCTGGCCCGCGTCAAGCCGGTGCTGGACAAGCACCGCGCAGAGTACGGCTGACCGGCCCCTCCAAATCGGCGCGACACGGGCTGCTGCGCTTTGGCAGGGCGCGCCCGTTTCGGCGGCTCGGTTCCGCAAACCGACGACAGAGGCAACGCCCCTTCCGGAACGTTGCCTCTCGTGCTTCACATACAAGCGGTCGAGCCGGACTAGCGGGCCCGGACCCTGGTGTAGTGTACGCGCGACGCTGCCAGATCGTCGTGGTAGACGACATCGTCGGCGTGGATCCACAATTCGTCGACGGCCACGAGCCGTCCATCGGTCAATTTGACGGCAGCGACGTGTTCCTTGTCCTTGTCCACCAACAGGTCTTCAATCCGCCCGTAGGCTGCACCGGTTGTCGAGAGGACCTCGCGGCCCCTAATATCCTGCTCGTAATCGACAAGCTGCCAGGCGTCCAGCGCCTCGAGTTTTCCGAAACGGTCATCGTTGTTCATAGGGAATTCCTTTCTGGGAATGAATTAGCTGCGCTCGAGGATTTCGATGCGCGCTTCGTCGACGATCAGGAACGCGTCCTGCTCGGCGAGCACTGCGCGGGTATCGGCATCGAGGGGAGCGCCTTCGACTTCGGTCATTTCACCGCCTGCGCGGATCGTGCCACCGGAAATCTGGAGGGTCTGACCGGCGTTGATGTCCAGCGGGACTTCCATCGGTTCGTCGATGATCAGCGCGAACATCCGTGCACCGTCGTTTTCGATCCAGAAGCCCCGATCGGTCAGCGGGCCGGCAACACCGACTTCGCCGGTTAACTCCTGCCCGATGTAGGACTGGGGCTCAGACACGATGGCGGCCAGCGTCAGCGGCATCGCATCTGCGGCGATCGGGGTCTGGGTTCTTGCGACCAGTTCGGTCTCTGCCGAATTGGCGACCACGGGGTCGGCGTCATCGTCAGCCGCCACGAACCACCAGATCAACAGGGCCGCGAGGATGACGGCCAGCAAAACCCAGAGCCAGGTCATCGACGATTTCTTTTCCACCGGAATTTCGGCCACAATAATTCTCCTGTTGCTAGCGCGGACGTGCGCACTTCAACAGCGGGTGGTGCTGTTTATCGTTCCGAAAGCTTTGAAATCAAACGCGAGATCGCCCGTCCCGAACGCTGGGATCAGCGCAGGCTCACCACATTGTCGCTGACCTTGCGGGCGCGGCTGCCGTCGTAGAGGCTGGCCATCGGCTCGTCCTCGACGATCAGGCTCTGGGTCGCGCCGAAGCCGTTGAAATCGGTCTTCATCGCCGCGCCATAGGCACCCAGCATGCCGATCTCGATAAAGTCGCCGGCCTGGATGTCCTCGGGCAGCGCGAAGGGCCCGGGCATGTAGTCGGCATCGTCGCAGGTCGGGCCGTAGAAGGCGAATCTGCTGGCGGGCTTGATGAGGTCGTCCTCCAGCGCGCGGACCGGGAATTTCCAGTCGACATGCGCAGCATCGAACAGCGCGCCATAGGCGCCGTCGTTGATGTAGAGTTCCTCGCCGCGGCGCTTCTGGACCTTGACCACCAGCGAGGAATATTCGGCGCAAGCGCGCGGCCGGGCTCGCACCACAGTCGGCGTTGTAGGCGATCGGCAGCGCGTAGAAGTGCTGGTGGATGATGGGTGAATAGTCTTCGAGCGGGCGGCTCGAGCCCGGGATAGACGCTGGGGAACCCACCGCCGACGTCGATCATGTCGATGACCACCGACGCCCTGGCGATCGCCGCGCGGGTGCGGTCGAGCGCCTGGACATAGGCGAAGGGGCTCATCGCCTGGCTGCCGACGTGGAAGCAGACGCCGAGCCAGTCGCGTGCTGGCGCGCCTGCTGGAGCAGCAGCGGCCCTCGGTGAGGTCGCAGCCGAACTTGCTGGCGAGACTGAGCTCGGAGAATTCGGAGGATACGCGCAGCCGCACGCAGAGCCGCAGGTCGCTGGCGGGCTCGCCGGCATCATCGGTGCAGGCGGCGACGATCTTGTCGAGTTCCTCGACGCTGTCGAGGCTGAAGGTCTTTACCCCGTGGGAGGCGATAGGCCTCGCGGATCGCGCTGGGCGCCTTGATCGGGTGCATGAAGCACAACACCGCTTCGGGCAGGATGCCGCGCACGAGCCGCACTTCGGCGATCGAGGCGACATCGTAATGCGTGATCCCGGCATTCCACAGCACGCGCAGCAGATCGGGCGAAGGATTGGCCTTCACCGCATAGAGCGAGCGTCCGGGGAATTTCTCGACGAAGAAGCGCGCCGCACGCGTGGCCGCGTGCGGACGGTTGAGAATGACGGGTTCGTCGGGCGCGAGAGCGCGTACTACGGACCGGGCGTCGGGAAAGGTGTGCAATTCAAGGGACCCCCAAAACGGTTTGATGCGTGACAAGGGCTGCCTAGCGGTTGTTCCCCTTGGGGCAGCGGTCGCGCGCATATAATCTGCGCAGGATGAAAGGCAAGTGAATATGCGGCTTGCAAAGGTTGCCTTAACCAGGGACGGGTAAGGCAGTCCCATGGTTCGCGTGCTTGCCTTCCTCCTGCTTTGCCTGACGCTCGTCAGCCTGCCGGAAAGGGCGCGCGCGCAGGAAACGGATGTGCGCCTGTTCGAGAGCTCGTGTCATCTCGCCAGCAAGGAAGCGATGACCTTTGCGCAGGCGCGCGCATCGAACGACTGGCATTGCGGCGAGGATCGTCTTGTCGACCATTCGGCCCGCCAGATCTGGTTACGCCACACCGTGCCGAATTCGATCGAGCAAAACGTGGCGCTCGTCGGGATGGCCGCGCCGATGGACCGGATCGAGGTCATCGGCACAGCGCGCGACGGCGTGCAGTTCCAAACGACCGTCAGCGCGCAGGACATGGTCGCGAACTGGGCGCCGGGCAACCAATACGCAGTCCCTCTCGATGTCGACCTGACCCGCATCGATCGCCTGTACATCGGGGTCTCCGCGCCGCAGAACCATCTTATCGCGACCGAGCTCAGACTGGTCGACGTGCCGCATACGCAGACCGCCAAGGTGTCCCACAGCGTCCTGTTTGCCATGTGCCTCGGGATGCTGTTGATCGTCGCACTGCTGAGCGGGGTGATGCATGCGACGACCAGGAACCGCGACGCGCTGTATCACGCCATATTCAGTCTGATCATTGCCGTTTATGTCGCTTCGGCAAGCTCGCTTTTGTTCCTTGTCTGGCCCGGACTGGGGCTTTGGGGACGCACGATCCTAAACTACGGGTCGATGGCGCTGGCCATTTCCATGCTGGCCCCGATAGGGCTGCGCTATTTCGAGCCGGAAGTCTTAAACCACCGCTTGCGCCGCGCATTGAAGACAAGCGGTGTTTTTAGCGCCGCAGCAGCGTTTGTGATGCCGTTATCCTACATCGCCGATTTTCAGGGGACGAACGCTCTACCACCTGGCGTATCTGCCCGGCGCAATCGCACTCGGCTACCTTTTCGTGGCCGCAGCGCGGGCGCGCAGCGAGGCCTTGAAGGGCTTCCTTA
>CAWCRK010000006.1:0-926309 GCA_963797965.1 uncultured Alphaproteobacteria bacterium
CCTTAGCGATTTGGCAAGCAGCAGCGTCCTATGCCGGACGGCATGAACGCGCTGTCCCATGATTTCGAAACCCGCCTTTCCAGCCCGCTTGTCGGGCGCGATGGAGGGCGAGCCGCGACGCTCGAGGAGCAGTGGAGCGCTGTGCATCAGGCCGGTCGCGCCGCAGCACAGCTGGCGCAACTGGGTGAGGAAGAGCTGGGCGCGGACGTCGCCGAACTTGCCAAGCCGCGCAGGCAAGCTGGACGACACGCGCCGCGCGCTGGTGGCCGATGCTGTCGAGGACCTTGCCGCGCTGATGCAGCCGGGTTTGCGCGCCTTGTCCGCGCTTGCCGAGCAAGGCCGCGATACGACTGCTGCGGCGCTGCAGCTGTGGCGCGAATATTACAATGCGCGCTCGGCTATCGTCGCATTGGCTTTCACGCACTGATATCCAACACAAACACCCGCTTGACCGCGTTCTGCAAATGTTCCAGTTGAGCGCGCATGAGCGATTCATACCTTGTCGATGCGCCCGGTGCCCAAGCTGCGGACTTGCCCGAAGGTCCGGCCGGGACCGATGCGGCCAGCGTGTGCCGCGGGATCCAGCGCCTGTTTGCGCGCAATGGCGTGTGGCTGCTGGCGGAAATGCCGCTGCGCAACGGTCGGCGTGCCGATCTGATGGGCGTCGATCCCAAGGGCCGGATCGTCATCGTCGAGGTCAAGGTGCAACGCGGCGACCTGCTGGGCGATGGCAAGTGGCCCGACTATCTCGACTTTTGCGACCGGTTCTACTGGGGCCTGGCACCGGACCTCGACCGCGCAGTGCTGGAGAACGAGGACTTCCGGCCCGATTGCTGCGGCATCGTGGTGGCCGATGGCTACGATGGCGAAGTGGTGCGCCCCGCCCCGCTTCACCCGCTCGCCGCGGCCCGCCGCAAGCTGGAGGTAGAGCGCATGGCGCGCACGGCCATGCGCCGCGCGACTGTTGCATCCGATCCGCACTGCTCGTCCTGGGGACGCATCGAATAACACAATTGCTTGTCCGCGCGGGGGACCTTGCTGCATAGCTGCCCGCAACGCCCATGTGGACTGCCCTTGCCTTCTCTGCCCTTGCCATGACGGCCATCGTCGCTGCGCGATACCTCGCGACCAGCGGGCTGTTTGCATGGCTGACCGGACGCAGGCTGCCGGGCTATCACGCGCAACTGGGCGGCCAGATAAAGCGCGAGATCGGCTGGTCGCTGGCCTCTGCCGCGATCTACGGCATTCCGGCAGGCGTGGTCGCCTGGGGCTGGCAGGAGCGCGGCTGGACGCGGATTTACGAAAGCTGGACAGACATGCCGCTCTGGTATCTTCCGGTCTCGGTGCTCGTCTATCTCTTCATCCACGATACGTGGTTCTACTGGACCCACCGGGTGATGCATCGGCCGCGCTGGTTCAAGGCCATGCATGCCGTCCATCACGCCAGCCGCCCGCCTACCGCCTGGGCCGCGATGAGTTTCCATCCGTCCGAGGCGCTGACCGGCGCTATCGTCATCCCACTGCTGGTGTTTGTCGTGCCGATCCACATCGCCATGCTCGGCCTGGTGCTGCTGATCATGACCGTCATGGGCGTGACCAATCACATGGGCTGGGAGATGTTTCCACGCCGTCTGGTTAATTCGACATTAGGCAGTTGGCTGATAACGGCGAGCCACCATCAACGGCATCACGAAGAATACCGGTGCAATTACGGGCTGTATTTCCGTTTCTGGGACAGGCTGTGCGGCACCGACAGAGGGCTAAGCAAGAACATATGAAGCGGTATGCGATCCTTCCGGCATTGTGGCTGTCCCTGAGCGCCGGCGCGCCACCTCCCGAGACTGCCAACATGCCTGCGCCGGTCGCCAAGCTGGGCGATGTGACGATCACCGTGACGAATTTGCGTAATGCAGACGGCGTCGTGCGCGCCTGCATGACGTCCACCAAGAAAAGCTTCCCGAAGTGCCGCGGCGTCGACGGAGTGCATTCCGCAACCGTCAAGGCGCACGAAGGCAAGCTGCTGTTGACGTTCAAGGACGTTAGGCCGGGCAGCTATGCCATCGCGCTGCTCCACGACGAAAACGGCAATGGCAAGGCCGACCGCGCACTGGGCATGATGCCGCGCGAAGGCTTCGGCTTCTCGCGCGATGCGCCGGTGCGCATGGGGCCGCCCAAATTCGACGATGCCGTGTTCGAAGTCGGCGGCCAGCATCACGATATGACGATCAAGATGCGCTACATGCTTTGAACGCATGCCGCTCGCTCGTCAGGCGCGCGTGAGGCTGATCATCCTTAACTGTTTCTTTAGCATGCCTCGCGCATAGCTGTGCCTCGAACACCTTTATGGCTGGGGGCACGAGGCAAGAATGGACAGGTTCGGATCGGATTTCGGATCGTTTGGCAGCGAAGACGATGGCGCTTACGACGCCTTCGACGACACTGTGCACTCCAACCCGCCGCCTTCGCCTGTCGGCCAGGACGAACGCCGCATGCAGGTGCGCGCCTACAACCACTGGGTCGCCGATCTGGGTGACCAGGACCTGCCGCATATCGAAGCGCTGGAGCCCGAGAATATCGAGGATTTCGGTCCGCATTCGGTGCTGTTCGATTTTTCGACTGGCAGCGGGACGCCAACGATCCAGTTCATCGGTGCAAAGCTGCAGGCCGAATGCCGCGCGGCCGACGCGATCGAGGATTTGAGCGAAATTCCGCCCGGCTCGCTGCTGGCGAAGGTGGCGGACAATTACCTGAAAGTCATCGCCGGGCAGGCGCCGGTCACTTTCGAAGCCGAATCGATCAACGCGCAGGGCCGCACCGTCGCCTATCGCGGCGTTCTGCTGCCTTATTCCAGCGATCTCGACACGATCGACTTCGTCTATGCCGTCGTGAACTGGAAAGAAGTGGCCGATGCGGCAACGGCGGAAGCACTGCTTTCAGAAATCGACGCTGCAATGGACGCGCAAGGCCCGAGTGCCGATGTCATTCCCTTCGCGCCGGTAGCCGAAGCCGAGGCTGCGCCGGTCGTCGATGACACGCCAGAAGCGCCGCCTGCATGGGCGAGCTCGTCCGTGCTCGGCTTTACCGACCAGGCCGATACCGAAACCACCCACACCGACCTGCCCGTGCCGACCTTTGGCACAGCCGACGAGGAACCGCCCGTGACCTATTACACTCCCGCCGACGATGGCGACACGCCCAAGCGCGACCGCAACGTGGACGCACTCGGCAACCCCATCGGCGGCGCGCCCGCAAAGGAAGAGCAAGCAGCGCCGACGCCCAGCTCCATCGCAGCCGAATACGGCCTGCCCGAGTGGGACGAGGAAGAGGATATCGCGGACGATGTCGACGATCTGGTCAACCCGCTGGCGGATATCGATCTGAACAGCCGCCTGCTGTCGCTCGTCAACGCAGGCGCGCGCAGCAAGAAGACGGTCGACCTGGCCACTTTGTCCGACAGCATGGGCAAGGCCGACGAAGAAGAGGATGAGCGTCCGCTCTTCAAGCCCAAGGCTCCGCCCGTCGACACGCTGCTGACGCCCGAAGCCTATGACGAGGACGAGGACGAGCAGGCAGGCGAGGAAGAGGTGGCGTTCGAAACCGAGGCTGAGACCGAGGCTGAGGTCGAAGCAGAACCCGAGGGTTTCTATGAATACACGCCGCCGGTGTTCGACATCGAAGCGATCGACGACGAGCCGATTGTCGAGGAAGAGGTCGATCCTGTCGGCTTCGCCCATGAACCGGACATCGAAGAGACGGTCGAAACCGAGCCGGAAGCCGTCTTCGAAATCCCTTCGCTCGCTGCCGTCGAAACGGTTGTCGAAGACGAAGAGCCTTCTGACGAGGCGGAAATCTTCGAGCTGGACGACAGCGCAGTGTTCGACGACGATGAAGAGCCGGTCGAGCTGGTGCTGGAAGCGTCGGACATCGTGGAGGACGTGCAAGACGAGCCCGAGCCGGTCGGCCTGATCGCCACCAGCCTCGAAATTGTCGAGATGTCGGAAGAAAAGTCGGACAAGGACGAAGACGAGGACGTTTTCGAACTCGCCGAATTCGCAAGCTTTGACGATGATGCCGCAGTCGAAGAGGAGGTCGGGGCTGCTCCCGAGCCGGGTGACAGACGAGAGCGCTGCAGAACCGGCGCACCCGCAGCCCGAAACGCTCCACGGCCTGCTGGCCGCAGTGAACGAACTGGCCGAGGCGGCGAACACCACGCAGGATCAGGGCCGCCGCGCGCTGTATGAAGCAGTGGGCCGCGCGTTCGACGCCAGTATCAAGGCCGTCATTGCCAGCGAAAACTCCGGTGCCGCAACCATCACGCCTTTGCCTGTCGGCGAGCTTGCCGTGACCGGTCCGGAACTGGCGCTGGTCATGGTGCGCCGTCACCGCAATGGCGAGACAGAAGTCGTCGGCGAAGTGCCGCATGACGAAGACCTGCTCGCCCGCGCAGAGCAGCAGCTTGCCAGCCGCGGCGCTGCCTTTGGCTAAGGGGCACAAGAGGAATAAGGGTTGAGCGGAAGGGCAGCCTGCGTCTAGCGCAGGGCGCCATGCCCTTTCTCCCCACCGCACCCGTCCGCATCCAGCCCTATTTCGGTTACCGGAACAGGCAGCGCCTCTTCGTCACCGTACGCGCGCTCCGCTCGCGCAAGGGCGAGTTTGCCAAGAGCAGCAAGTGGCGCGCGATGCGCACGATGGTCTCGCAATTCGCCAGCCACGAGGTCGAGGGGCTGGAGGTCGAACTGGAGCTGAAATCGCCCGGCGGCCAGGCGCAGCGCCACAGCGCCGTCAGCGACAAGGAAGGCTTCGTGCGCTTCGACGTGCCGCTCGAAGGCGACTGGCCTTACGAGGAAACTCCGCAGTGGGAGACGGTGAGCTTCCACTGGTCGAACGGCACGGGCGATCACAGCGTCGATGGCCATGTCCTCGCACCCGGCACGAACACGCAACTGGCGATGATTTCGGACATCGACGACACGATCATCGAGACCGGCATTACCGGCAACTTTCGCGCGGTTATGCGCAATTGGCGCCGCGTGCTGATGCAGATGCCCGAAGAGCGCATCCTCGTTCCCGGCGCAGACCTGTTCTACAATGCACTGGGCGGCAATCCGGGCCATGCCGAGGGCGATTGCCATACGGGCGATCACCAGCGCGCATCGCGCCGTCCGTTCTTCTACGTGTCGTCGAGCCCGTGGAACCTGTTTTCCTATCTGGTCACCTACATGCGCGGGCGCGGCCTGCCGCTGGGGCCGATCATGCTGCGCGACTGGGGGTTCAACAAGGCGACTTTCGGCAAGTCGAGCCACGGAGCGCATAAGCGCACGGCGATCGAGGGCATTCTGGCGACCTATCCGGACATCAAGTTCGCGCTGCTGGGCGACGATTCGCAAGGCGACCTCACTGCCTTCTCCGCTATCGCAGTCGACAATCCCGACCGCGTCCGCGCCGTCTTCATCCGCAAGGTGGGCGAGGCGATGAGCCCGGAGGAGCTCGCGGCGAAAGCCGCACTGAAGGCGGCGAACATCCCGCTGTGGCTGGGCGAAAGCTATGCGGAGGGCCAATCCTTCCTCGCCTCCATCGGACTGGCGCAGGATGACGAGGCGGACAGCATCGTGGCCGCCGTGGGCGAACCCGGATCGGTCGAGCCTGCGCAATGACGCGCCGGATCATGTGGGTTCTCGCTATCATCCTCGGCATTGCGCTTCTGGCCGCGCTCGGCTTGTGGCTGGCGCTGCGGCAGAACGCACCGGCCGTGCTCGACACGATCGACCGGGTTGCTGGACCGACTTCGGGCGTGGAGATCGTCCACACGGCCAGCACCGGCCCCGCGCACGAACAGCGTGTGATCGTCTATCGGCAGGAGGGCGCAGACGAACCGCTGCCCGTCTTCCTTTTCTTCCACGGCGGCGCCTGGGCGCATGGCGATCCGGACGACTACGGCTTCATCCCGCGCAATATCGCGCCGGAAGGCTACGTCGCCGTGCTCGGCGGTTACCGGATGAACGAGGAAGGCCGCTATCCTGCGATGGTCGAGGATACGGCGGACGCAATCCGCTGGGTGTATGAGAACATCGCGGATTATGGCGGCGACCCTCGGCGCATCGTTCTGTCGGGCCATTCGGCAGGCGCGTACAACATCGTGCAGGCCGTGATGGACGAGAGGTATCTTGCCAAGCGCGGAGTGCCGCAGTCGGCGATTGCCGCGCTGGTGCCGATATCCGGTCCGTTCGACTTCTATCCCTTCGATACGATCCGCAGCCGCGACGCCTTCGAGACGGTCGGCGCGGGCCCGGAAAGCCAGCCGGTCAATCTCGCGCGCAAGGATGCACCGCCCATGCTGCTGGTCCATGGCGAGGCGGATACGGTCGTGCGTATCCGAAACTCGCGCGGGCTGGAAAAGGCGCTGAGTGAAGCGGGCGCTCCGGTCGAAACGCTCTATCTGCCCGGCGCATCGCATAACGACCCCTTGCTTGCGCTCACCAATCCTTGGCGGCGCGACCCGCAGGTGTTCGACCGCGTCACGCATTTCATGGCACGGCACACGCAGGTTTCAGACCCGGTTCAGGCGGCAGCGCGGTAAAGCTTGGCCCACATGCGCTTCCTCTCCCAATTCGCTGGCCTTCTGGCCCTGTTCACGATGGCCGCGCAGCCTGCCGCGGCGCAATCCGTGCTGCGCGATGCGGAAACCGAGGCGTTTCTCGACGAAATTTCCGCCCCGCTTATCGAGGCATCGGGGCTGGAGCCGAGCAATGTCGATGTCGTCCTGATCAACGACCAGTCGATCAATGCCTTCGTTGCGGGCGGACAGGTCGTCTACATCCATAGCGGGCTGATCGATGCCGCCGACACCGCCAACGAAGTGCAAGGCGTAATCGCACACGAGCTTGGCCACATCACCGGCGGACATGTCATCCGCATCGGCGAGGGATATCGCACGGCGGCCAATATTTCGATCCTGTCGCTGATTGCGGGCATCGGCGCGGCATTGGCTGGCGGCGGCGAAGCGGCGATGGGTATCATGGCAGCAGGCCAACAGGCAGCGATGGGCAAGTTTCTCGCCTTCAGCCGCACGCAGGAAGCCAGCGCCGATGCAGCAGGCGCGGAATATCTCAGCAAGGCCGGCATTACCGGCAAGGGCTCGCTCGCCTTCTTCGGCAAGCTGCTCAACCAGGAAGTTCGCCGCGGCATCAGCCAGAACGACGAGGCCGGTTTCCGCCGCACACACCCCTTGTCAGGCGACCGTATCGCAAAACTTCGCGAAACCTATGTGGTCGATCCGGCGTGGGATGCACCCCTGAACGAAAACTGGGAGCGCGACTTCCAGCGGGTGAAGGCCAAACTGCACGGCTATGTCGCCGAGCCCTGGGAAACCTATCGCGACTATCCCGAAGACGATACCTCGACCCCTGCGCTGATCGCACGCGCCTATGCCTATCACAAGGAAGCGCGGGTCGCCGATGCGCTGGCAGCAGCGGACGAGTTGATCGCGCGCGATCCCGAGGATGCCTATTTGCTCGAGCTGAAAGGGCAGGTCTTGCTCGAATCGGGGCGACCCGGCGAAGCGCTCGACCCTTTGCGCAAGGCCACCGAGATCAGCCGTTCGCAGCCGCTGATCGCCTCGATGCTGGGCCATGCGCTAATTGCGACCGAGGACACGGCAAACTACGATGAGGCAGAGCAGGTGCTGCGCGCTGCCGTGGGCCGCGATCGGTACAATCCTTTCGCCTGGTACCAGCTGGGTGTGGTCTATGCGGCGCGCGGGGACATGCCGCGCGCCCGCCTAGCCAGCGCGGAACAGCAGATCATGCGGCGGCAGTATCCGCTGGCGCTGCGCAGTGCGCAGGCGGCAGAGGCTGGATTGCCCTACGGCTCGCCCGACTGGCTACGCGCCCAGGATGTGGCGGCCGAAGCACGCGCGCTGATGGAAATGCTGTGCGAGATGGACCGCGCGAATTGCGAACAACGGCAGCGGCGGCGTTGAGAGACAAGCGCAACACATGACCAGACATTTGCTGACTTTCGCCATCGCGCTGGTGGCCGGCTTTGCGGGTGCGGCGATCTGGTCGCTGAGCGGACTGGGCAATGCGCAGACACGCGCATACCTCGTCGCCAATCCCGAGATCCTGCCCGAAGTGGCCGATGCCTACCGCGCCAAGGAGGCCAGCAATGCGCTCGCCAATGTATCGGACGATGTACGCCAACCGTTCGTGGGCGCTGTGCTTGGCAATCCGCAGGGCTCGAAAATACTGGTCAAGTTCACCGACTATTCCTGCGGATTTTGTCGGCTCAGCGTGGCCGATGTCGACCGGTTGATTGCCGAAGACCCCGATCTCAAGGTCGTGGTGCGTGAACGGGTGACCTTCGCCAACACCGAACCTGCCGCACGCATGGCGCTCGCCGCGGCAGACCAGGGCAAGTACGATGCCTTCTACCACGCTATGTTCGATCTCGGCTCACCCTCGCCCGAGACGGTCGCTGCAGCGGCGCGTCAGGCAGGGATCGACATGGATGCCGCGCTGGAATTCAGCCAGTCCGAAGCAGTCACTGCAGAGCTGGTCCGCAATGACGAGTTTGCGCAGGCGCTTGGCCTCACCGGCACGCCAAGCTGGATTTTCGAAGACCAGGTGTTCGAAGGCGCGGTCGGCTACGATGAAATGGCGCGCATCGTGCTCGGCGACGGCTGAGGCGTCACTCCTCGATTGCCTTGGCGTACATCGAGGCGAGCGGCCTTGCCATCACGCGGCGGACCATCGGCTCGAAAAATTCCAGCGGCTCGCTGTCGTAATCGGGGTCGAAAGCGGCCTGGTCGTACTTCTCGCAAAATTCGGCGCAGGCATCGTAGTGGGGATTGGCGCGGAACGCGTCACGCGCATCGCGGTCCATGCCAAGATGGTGGAAATAGTAGTAGCCCTGGAACGCGCCATGATTCTGGCAGATCCAGTGCAATTCTTCGCTCACGAAGGGCTTGAGGATCGCCGCCGCGACTTCGGGGTGATTGTAGCTGCCCAGCGTATCGCCGATGTCGTGCAGCAGCGCCATGACGACGTAGGCCTCGTCCCGCCCGTCGCGATGCGCGCGCGTCGCGGTCTGTAGCGAATGCTCCAGCCGGCAGACGGGAAAGCCGCCGAAATCTCCGTCGAGCAGCTTGAGATGCTCCAGCACGCGGTCGGGCAGCCCCTTGGCAAAGGCGCGGTATTCGCCGCCGATCAGCTCCCAGTCCTCCTTCGTGCCTTCCTTCATTTCGCGAAAGCGGGCGCGTTCGACCACGGAATGGGCGATGGTCTCGGGCTTGTTCATCGGCTCTGCTCCTCCGCTGCGCATCGTAGCTGCTGGCAAAGCGCCGCGCAAATGCTAGGGATGGCGGCAACGATGGCTGTGCTCCCCTTCAACCCCACGCCGTTTTTCGACAACAAGAACCAGGCGTTCTGGAACCTGCAGTTCATCGGCTGGGGCGGCAGCGCTCTGCTGCGCGCGATGTCGGCATTCGCCAACGGCCAGCCGCTCGAGTTCTTCTTCGTCATTCTGATCGCCTCGATTACCGGCTTTTCGATCAGCCTCGTGCTTTCGGTGGTCTACGCGCACCTGATCCGGCAAAGACCGCTGGTGACATGGGGCGGCACAGCCATCGCGCTGGCGATCGCGGTCGGTATCTTCGCCTTCATCGACAGCTGGGTGCTGGGCCTGACGCGCCCGACGGCGGAAACCGGATTTGTGCGGCTACTGATCGGCATCTACTTTTTCGACCTTACGCTGCTGGGCGCATGGTCGGCGCTCTATTACGCCATCAATTTCTTCCTGCAGGTCGAACAGCAGACCGACCGGCTGGAACGGCTTGAAGCGCAGGCGACCAGCGCGCAGCTGGCTATGCTGCGGTATCAGCTGAACCCGCATTTCCTGTTCAATACGCTCAATTCGATCAGCACGCTGGTGCTGCTGAAGCAGACAGAGCCGGCCAATGCCATGCTTACGCGCCTGTCCAGCTTCCTGCGCCATACGCTGGTCACGCAGCCGGGCGGCAAGGTGACGGTGGCGCAGGAGGTGGAGACGCTACAACTCTATCTCGAGATCGAGCGAATGCGTTTCGAGGAGCGCCTGCAGACCGAATTCCGCGTGGAAGAGCGCGCATCCGAGGCGCAAATTCCCTCCATGCTGCTGCAACCGCTGATCGAAAATGCGATCAAATACGGGGTGAGCCCGCAAGAAGACGGGGCGACCATTTCGCTGCTTGCTCAGATCGTAGGTCCGCGATTGCGCATTACCGTGTCCGACAGCGGGCCGGGCATCGATGTCGGAGGGGTGGCGGACGATCTGCCTGCCGTGATGGCGACCCCTAAGCGGCGCAATTCGACCGGCGTAGGCCTTGCCAACATTCGCGACCGGCTGGCGCAGGCCTATGGCGACGATCACCGGTTCGAAATCCGCAGTCCGGCCACCGGCGGTTTCACCGTCGTCATCGAGATTCCGCATGAACTCGCCGAAGATGACGCGCCGCCTGCCGCAAGCATGGGGACACCCGCGCTGAAACAAGGCAGCGATGCGCGCGTTACACAGGGAAATATGTCCGCAAAGGTATCTAGCGCTCCATGACCATTCGCACGCTGCTCGTCGACGATGAAAAACTCGCCATCCAGGGGCTTCAGCTTCGGCTGGAGGCGCACGAAGATGTTGAAGTGATCGGCACCTGCCAGAACGGGCGCGAGGCGATCCGCGCGATCAAGACCGAAAAGCCCGACCTGGTCTTTCTCGACATCCAGATGCCGGGCTTCGACGGCTTTTCCGTCGTGCAAGGCGTGATGGAAATCGACCCGCCGCTATTCGTCTTCGTTACGGCCTTCCAGGAACACGCCATCCGCGCTTTCGAAGCCAATGCCGTGAACTACCTCATGAAGCCGGTGGACGAGGACAAGCTGGCCGACACCATCGAGCGCGTACGCCAGCGTCTTGCCGAAAAGAAGAGCAGCGAAGATGCCGAACGCCTGCGCGGGGTGTTGGCCGAAGTCGCGCCCGAGGCGGCGCAGGATATCGAGGGCGACGATGCGGAAGCGGCAGGCCGCTATGAAAAGCTGATCAATGTAAAAGACCGCGGCCAGATCTTCCGCGTCGAAGTCGACACGATCGAGCATATCGAGGCTGCCGGCGACTACATGTGCATCTACACCGGCGATAATTCGCTGATCCTGCGCGAGACGATGAAGGATCTCGAGCGCCGTCTCGACCCGCGCACCTTCCAGCGTGTGCATCGCTCGACCATCGTGAACCTCGACCAGGTGCGGCAGGTAAAACCACATACCAATGGCGAGTGCTTCCTGGTGCTGGATTCGGGCGCAGAAGTTAAGGTGTCGCGCTCCTATCGGGATGTGGTGGCAAGGTTCGTGCACTAACCTCAATAACCCGTTCGCCCTGAGCTTGTCGAAGGGCTGCCCTTCTCTTTGAGCACTGCACCAGAAGAAAAAGCAGTGCTTCGACAAGCTCAGCACGAACGGGAGATTGCCCTTGTTCAATCTTGAAAGCTTCGATCTCGCAAGGTTCGTCCGCGATACACTCGCCGAGGACCTGGGCGAGGGTTTCCCCGGAGGCGGGCGGGATGTCACCAGCGAGAGCGTCATCCCCGCCGATGCGCGTTTTGCAGGCGTCATGGACACGCGCGATGCGATCCATGTGGCGGGCCTGCCGGTCGCCGAGGCGTTCTTCCAGAAGCTCGATCCCGACATGCGCATCGATATCCTCGTCGATGAAGGCGCGAGCGTGCCTGCCGGCACGGACCTCATGCGGCTGGAGGGCAATGCCCGCGCCATGCTGACTGCCGAACGCGCTGCGCTCAACACGGTGCAGCACTTGTCCGGGATAGCCAGCATGGTCGCGCAATATGTCGCCGCGATGGACAATCCGGACTGCACCCTGCTCGACACGCGCAAGACCATCCCGGGTCTGCGCCACCTCGAGAAGTACGCCGTGCGCATGGGCGGCGGGGCGAACCACCGCATGGGCCTGTGGGACGCAGCGATGATCAAGGACAACCACGTGCTGGTCGCGGGCAGCGTGGGCGAAGCTGTGCGCCGCGCCGTCGAGGCGGGCGTTGCCGACATCATTTGCGAAGTCGACCGGCTCGACCAGATCGAGCCGGCGCTACAGGCAGGCGCTACTCGCCTCCTGCTCGACAATATGGAGCCGGACGTGCTGCGCGAGGCGGTCGCCATAGTGGATGGCCGCGTTCCGACCGAAGCGAGCGGCGGCATCAATCTCGATACAATTTACGCCAAGGCCGCGACGGGCGTGGATTACGTCTCTGTCGGGCGCCTCACGCAAAGCGCGCCTGCCGCAGACATCGGTCTGGACTTTACCCCGGTCTGAAACTGGGGCACCCCTCTGCGCGCATACTGCACCTGAAGGAGGGGATCATCATGGCGAAGCCTGAATCCATACGTAAGTTCGACCTTTTCTACCTCGGTTCGATAGTGGTCGGCCTGATCGGTCTGGCGCTTGGCTGGGACAGTGTGGCCGCCGAGATGAATCGGCAGATGGCGGAAGACGGCATCGCGCTCGACAGCGGCGTGTCGACAACGGCGATCATTGGCGGCGTAGCCTTCGGCACGGCCATCAGCCTGGCCCTGTGGTTCCTTATCTCGGTACTCAGGATCGAGTTCGTCAAATGGATCTTGGCGCTGTTCACAGCTTATAGTGTGTTATCGATTCTCGTCGGGATGACGGCGGGCAACTTCGGCACAGTGCAAATTGCGGGTATCGTCAGCACCATCATGGCTGTCGTCGCGATTTACATGCTGTTCCGACCTGACGCGAAGGCGTGGTTCGAGGAAAAGCGCGCAGACAAGCGCGAAAAGCCCGACATGGATGGCGGCGTCGACCTGAAGTGAGGCGGCGTGCGGCCCTCGCAGCGGCCGCGCTCGCCTCGGCCTTGCCCGCGCAGGCTCTGGCACAAAGCTATCAGTGTAGCCTGCCGCGCAGTGTCAGCGTGCCGGATATCGAGAATGAGACCCCACGCCGCTTGCCCGTGACCGGCTATACGCTGGCACTCAGTTGGGCGCCGGAATTCTGCCGGTTCCGCGAAAGCCAGCCGCGTCATGCCCGCCAGTGTTCGGGCCGCGAGGGACGCTTCGGCTTTATTGTCCACGGACTGTGGCCCGATAGCGGACGCAGCTGGCCGCAATGGTGCGGTGGGACGGACATGCGCGCATCCGAGCTACGCCAGAATCTGTGCATCAGCCCCGATGCCCGCCTGATCGCGCGCCAATGGGAGAAGCACGGCAGCTGCATGACGCGCCGCCCCGCCACCTACCTCAAGGTTACGCGAATCCTGTATAACGGCCTGCAATGGCCAGACTTCGTCCGCATCAGCCGTGAAGACGATTTGACCGCAGGTACGATCCGCACCCGCATGGCAGACGGCAATCCCGGCTGGTTCCCCGAGGCTATCGGAGTCCATCTGGACGAGCGCGGCTGGCTGGAGGAGTTGCGGCTTTGCTACGACAAGCGGTTCATGCCGACCGCATGCGATCGGCGCAGGTTCGGGTCGAAAGATGACGAGCCGGTAGAATTTGGCGGGGGTTGTAGCCGCGTTCGGGCGGGTCACATGGGCGAATAGGCGGGCAATTACGCCCTCGGGTCAGGCAGCGCTTGCCTCGGCGATGCGGCGATCTTCACGCTCTTGCTCGGCCTTGGCACGACCGACTGCGACCTTGCGCGCGTGGTTTGCCAGCCCTCGCCAGGTCTTCTCAGCGCGTAGATTGCGCTCTTTGACATTGTCCAGCGTGGCCTTCTTGGCCTCGAGAGCGGCTTCGCGCGCGCGCGCGTCGTAGAATTCGAATGTCTGGCTCATCTCGTATCTCTCGTCGCTGAAGGTCAGGTACAGTGCCCCTTTCGCGTGCCGGGTCTCCCAAGCGCGCGAAAGGGGGTGATGGCTGGCTACCTAGTCGGCAGCGGAAAGATTGACGGCGCTTTCCTTGCCGTTACGACCGTTCTCGACTTCGTAGTTGAGACGCTGGTCCTTATCGAGCGACTGCATGCCCGCTGCCTGGACGGCGCTGATGTGGACGAAGCTGTCGTTCGAGCCGTCATCGGGCTGGATGAAGCCATAGCCTTTGTCGGTGTTGAAGAATTTTACGGTTCCGGTCTTGCTCATGATGGTTCCTTTCAAGAACGCATGGAGTTGCCGCCACGCAACATGCGCAGCGGTCGTGCAAAAAATCGTCATATGAAAGGAAGTCGTCGTCTGGTTTACGCCGGGGCTACAAAGAGCAAGCGGCGGTCGTCAAAATCCGAAGTCCGTCGCAAATTTCGACGTCAGCAAAGCCCTGTTAGCACTGATTGGCGCAGATACCTAATTGTATTTGCTGGCCCGGCCGGCTCCGGGGCGAAGTGTCTGCATGCGAGCCAGTCGGCAAAGCCCGGATTATCGCCGTGCGGCAAAGAATTCCTGCAGCATGTTTGCGGCCCGCACCTCGCCCATGCCCGAATAGACCTCCGGCTTGTGCAGGCATTGCGGGTGGTCGAACACACGCGCGCCATGTTCTACCGCGCCGCCCTTGGGATCGCTTGCGGCGTAGTAGAGCTTTCCAAGCCGCGCATGCACGATCGCTCCAGCGCACATGGCGCAGGGTTCCAGGGTGACCCATAACTCGCAAGCGATCAGGCGCTCCTGCCCCAGCGCCTCGGCTGCGCGCCGGATGGCGAGCACTTCGGCATGCGCGGTGGGATCGCAGGTTTCGCGCGGCGCATTGTGCGCTTCCGCTATGATCTTGCCCCCCCGCGTGATGACCGCGCCCACCGGTACTTCGCCCGCAGCCGCGCTTTGCTCGGCCAGTTCGAGCGCGCGCTGCATGGGTAGGGGCAGGGACCAGGATGACATGGTGCCCGCCTCGCTAGACCCAGCGTTGCGCGCGCGCAACGCGCTTGACGATTCGTACGACCACGGCTATGCGCGCCGCTTTCCGGGAATAATGAGCCCCGCGCCCGCATCTGCGGACCTCGGACGCTCGCCCGCCCATTCGAAACGAAGAGAAAAACCATGTCGCGCATCTGCGAACTCACCGGCAAGGGCCGCCAGGTCGGCAACAATGTGAGCCACGCCAATAACCGCACCAAGCGGGTCTTCCTGCCCAACCTGCAGAATGTCACGCTGCTGAGCGAAAAGCTGGATCGCAGCTTCAAGTTCCGCGTGTCGACGAACGGCCTGCGCTCGGTCGAGCACAATGGCGGTCTCGACAACTGGCTGCTGAAGACCAAGGACGAGAAGCTGTCGGCCAACGCGCTCAAGGTGAAGCGCGAGCTGAAGAAGGCTGCTGCCGCTTCGTAAAGCCGCGGCGCTCAGGCGCTGTCAGGAACACGCAAAAGGCGCGCGAGGGACAACCTTCGCGCGCCTTTTGCCGTCCGGCTCAGGGCATTGGCGGCAGGAAAAGCAGCGGGTCGAGGCGGCTGTCCTGCCACACCAGGCTCCAATGCAAGTGCGGGCCGGTGGAGCGCCCGGTGGAACCAACGGCGCCTAGCCGCTGTCCCTGCGTGACGCGATCGCCCTCCGCCACGTCCAGCCGCGACAAGTGGATGAAGGCGCTGTTGAGCCCTGCGCCATGGTCGAGAATGATGATTCCGCCTTCCATGCTGAACCCGTTCCGCGCGAGTACCACGACCCCATCCGCCGGCGCGACGAAGCCGGTGCCGGTGGGCGCGGCAATGTCGAGGCCGGAGTGATAGCTCCCCGGCTCGCCGCGATAGATTCGCTGGCGGCCGAAGCGGCCCGAAATGCGCCCCGTGACCGGCCAGACGAAGTCCTGACGCCAGCCTTGCGCACCCGTCGCCTGTTCACGCGCAGCCTTGATCGCCAGCCACTCCGGCTCGCGTTTAGCCCACCATTCCTCGCTGCTACCGGAGGGACGTCGTGCGACATTGACGTGCTCGATGTCCCAATCGCGCGGGGTGATCTGGATCGGCTGCTGTATTTCAAAGCCTAACTCGTGAACGGCATTGATAACGACAAGCCCGGGCGCGTCGCGGTCGAAGGCGGCAAAAAAATTGCCGTCCAGATCGAAGACCAGCGTTGTGTCGCCAAGCGTCGCCGTCTTTGTGCCATCCGGCACCGCGCCGCGTATCCAGCCCCCTTGCGTCCGCTTGCCCTCGCCAAGCGTGATTTCGAACGTCTGCGTGCGGATCGGTGCCGGTGTAGGCGCAGGCTCCGGCTCAGGTGCGGCCACAGCAGCCGGCTCGGCCTCTTGTAAAACCGGTGCGACGTACGGCTCGGGGACATCGACGCAGGCTGCCAGCGCCAGCGCGGGCAGCAGGGCAGCGAGCCGCAAGTTCAAGGCTTCAACCGCTCCGTCGCCAACTGCGCGGTGGCGTAGGGCTCCTGATGCTCGACCGACCAGTAACGCAGTTCCTCAAGCGGGATCGGCACGCCGCTGGCCGCGCAGAAGACGTGATTGCCCGCGCGCACCACGCGAAAGCCGTTATGGCCGTATTGCAGCTTCGCCTCGCCCGAGGAGCCGGAATTCTTTTTCATCAGCATGGGGCCTGTCCTAGCAGCTTGAGCCTAGCCGAACAAATCATCCTGCGCGGGCGCCGTTCCCTGGGCACTGCGGCGCGGAGCCTTGCGAGCAGGCGCACGGCCTGCCTGCACGACGGGCAGCTCGCCGTCGCGGAAGACTAGCGTGAGCGCGTCCTCCTTTGCGGCAGTTGCCTTGTCCGTCACCGGACCGTCTGCACTCATCACCCGCGCATAGCCGCGCTTGAGCACGGTATCGGGATCGAGCGAGATCATCAGCCGCGCCAGGGCGTCGAGCCGCTGTGCGCGCTGCGTCAGAGGCCGCTCGACCAGAGCGCGATGGAGGCGAACGGTGCGAAGGCCACGCTCCGCTTCGCTTGAACCGGCGCGTCAGGAGCGCGGGCGACAGACGCTGTTCGCCCAGCTTCTCGCGCCCCAGGGAGGCCCGCTTAGCCAAGGCCGCGCGCAGCCCCTCTGCCGCATCGTCCAGCCGCTGACCTTGCGGTTGCAGAAGCGTCTCGGGCGTCGGCAACCGCTCGGCGCGGGTCGCGAGCCGCTCCTGCCCCAACTGCACCGGCCGCAGGATCGCCCGCTTCATCCGCGCAGCGACATCGGCCAGCGTGGCGGAAAGCTCCGCGCGCACCGGGACGGCCATTTCCGCCGCAGCAGTAGGCGTTGGCGCGCGGCGATCGGCGGCATAGTCTGCGAGCGTTGTGTCGGTCTCGTGCCCCACTGCACTGATCGTCGGGATCGAGCATTCGGCTATGGCGCGCACCACCTCTTCCTCGTTGAAGCTCCATAAATCCTCGATCGACCCGCCCCCGCGCGCGACGATGACGAGGTCGGGACGGTCGTCATGTCCCTGCGGCAGTGACGAAAATCCGCGCACCGCACCTGCCACCTGCGCCGCCGCACCAGAGCCCTGCACCAGGACCGGCCACACGATTACGCGCGTCGGGAAGCGGTCGGCCAGCCGGTGGAGGATATCGCGGATCACAGCGCCGGTAGGCGAGGTTACGACCCCGATCGTGCGCGGCGCGAAGGGCAGGCGGCGCTTGCGGCTTTCCTCGAACAGTCCCTCTGCCGCCAGCCGCGCGCGCGTCTTCTCCAGCAACGCCAGAAGCGCGCCCTCGCCCGCCAGCTCCATCCGCTCGACCACGATCTGGTATTTCGAGCGCCCCGGATAGGTCGTCAGCTTCCCACTCGCGACCACTTCCAGTCCGTCTTCCGGCTGGAACGGCAGGCGCTGTGTGTTGCCGCGCCACATGACCGCGTCGATCACGGCCTTCTCGTCCTTGAGTGCAGCGTAAAGATGGCCCGAAGTCGCGCGCTTCACGCCCGACAATTCTCCGCGCAGCCGCACGAAGCCGAAGCGGTCCTCCACCGTGCGTTTGAGGATGGCCGAAATCTCGCTGACCGACAGCGGCTCGGCGTTGTCGCCGGGGCGGCCCTTCGCTACCAAGTTGTCAGTGTCATCATCGGGTGGGAAATCGGCGGCCATGAATATCCTTTTGCTCGGCAGCGGCGGGCGCGAACATGCGCTGGCATGGAAACTGGCGCAATCGCCCTTGTGCGACACGCTGTGGGCAAGCCCGGGCAATCCGGGCATGGAGGAATGCGCGAGCCTCGTTGCCCTCGATAGCAGCGATCACGCCGCCATCGTCAAGTTCTGCGACGAGAACACGGTCGGCCTCGTTGTGATCGGCCCCGAAGGCCCGCTGGTGGAAGGGTTGGCGGATAGTTTGCGTGCTGCCGGGATCGACGCCTTCGGCCCCTCGAAGGCTGCCGCACAGCTGGAAGGCAGCAAGGGCTTCACCAAACAGCTATGCCAGCGCGCCGACATCCCCACCGCCCGTTTCGTTCGCTGTACGTCGCTGGAGGCGGCATGGGGCGCGCTCAAACAGTTCGATGCGCCCTTCGTCCTCAAGGCCGATGGGCTGGCGGCAGGCAAAGGCGTGGTGATCGCCGAAACGCGCGAGGAGGCGCAGGAAGCGGTCTCGGACATGTTCGATGGCAAGTTCGGCAGTGCGGGCAGCGAAGTCGTGATCGAGCAGTTTCTGACCGGAGAGGAAGCCAGCTTCTTCGCCCTGACCGACGGCGAGACGATCGTCCCGCTCGCCAGGGCGCAGGACCACAAGCGCGTAGGCGATGGGGATGAAGGACCGAACACGGGCGGCATGGGTGCCTACTCGCCCGCTCCGGTACTGACGGCGGAACTGCGCGAGCGCGCGATGCGCGAAATCATCGAGCCCACCGTGCGCACCATGCGCGAGGACGGCATGCCCTATGCAGGCGTGCTCTATGCAGGGCTCATGCTGACGAGGGACGGGCCGCAGCTGATCGAATACAACGTGCGTTTCGGCGATCCCGAATGCCAGGTGCTGATGATGCGGCTGGAAAGCGACTTGGTCGAACTGATGCTCGCCTGTGCGCAAGGTCGGCTGGGCGAAGTGGCGCCTCCGCGCATGTCGGAAGACTTTGCGCTTACAGTGGTGATTGCGGCAGAAGGCTATCCCGGCACGCCGAAAAAAGGCGGCACGATCGAACTGCGCGAAGCCGAGGCGAAGGGCGCCAAGGTCTTCCACGCAGGCACGAAGCGCGAGGGCGATAGGCTGGTCGCAAACGGCGGCCGGGTGCTCAACGTAACGGCCAAGGGCTCAACCGCGACCGAGGCGCAGGCGGCGGCCTATGAAGCGGTCGACGCGATCCACTTCCCCGACGGCTTCTATCGTCACGACATCGGGCAGCGCGAAGTGCGGCGGGAGAAGCATGGGTGATGCAGACGCTGAAAGTCACATTGATGGCGGCGTTTCTTGCGATGATCCCGCAGCCGCTTTTGGCGGATGAGAACATCGACGAACAAGATCACCAGATCTATCGCGTCAAGGTGAGCTATAAAACCGAAAGCCGATCCGATACCGGCTCAGGTTCGTCCAGCGGACACAACACCTACACGGAACGTGTCATCAGGGGCGGGCCGGATGGTGCCGTCATTGAGTACGATATCGCACAAGAGCATGGACAGGAGCGTCATTCCTCTGACTGGCAGTATCCCTTTCGCGTTCGTCGATCGGCCTCACACAACGAACTCCTCAACCGCGACGAGATGATCGCGCGGCGAAACGCGTGGCTCGAACAGGCCGGGTTTACTCTCGAAGATTGCGGAAAGCATATCTTTACCTGGAATGTGTTTCGCATCGACTGCGATCCGGAAGACGCGCTTGGCTTGTTGGCAACGGTGCAGATTCAGCCGCTTGGTGACTTCGAAGGAGCGAACGTAAAGCTTCCCCTCGGGCGTGATCCGTTTGTGTTTGTGTTTTCAAACACAAAAGACGGCAAACGACAATATCGAGCTACGCAGCCTCTCGACGATCAATATGTGCGTCGGGAGGCTGCCGAAAACGCACTTATCGTAGCTGAAATAATGGGAGAGGAGCTCACTGAAGAGCAGGCGATCGCGCAAGCAAACGCGTTGGTGATCGATGGAACAGTTACAATAACACTGGAGGCCGAGCCAGGCGGTCCTGTAAGGCGCCGAACCATCGTGGTCGAGAAAACGGTTACGGATGCGGAAGGTGTGACGGAAATCTCTAACTACACACAAACGGTCGACCGTGAGACAATCATCGGCGGGGAGGAGTAATCAGTTCAGCCAGAACGAGCCCGCACTAGCCCCCTCACTCCACCTTGGTCAGCGCAGACATGCGGCCGTCCTGTGTGAAGGCAGCGCCGGTGATCTCGCCCTCGGACTCGGCAAAGAGGATGTCCGCCTCGACCGCGCGGTAGAAGAAACGGGTGGGAGAGCTGGGGAAGATCGGCAACGCGCCCTGTCCGGTAATGGCGGCGAAGAGCAGCGCTCCGCGGCGCTCGATGGTCAGCTCGAGACCCGGCGCGAAGCGGTAGGTGCCGACCACGCGGTCGAGTTCGGCCTCGCTCAGAGTCACTTCGCTGCGGTCGATGGTCGCAGGAGCTTCGGGCACCGGTCCGGCTTCGCTCAGCGGCGCGCCGACGAGCAGGTGCCTGCCGATATCGCTAGCCGACGGCTCGACCGATGCGTTGGTCATCACGACCGTCGCACGACCCGTTGCCGGTTGCAGGGTGAGATGCGTGCGAAAGCCGCCAGTCCCGCCGCCATGCGAAGCAATCAGGCCGCTCGGGGTCTTCCCGACGATCCAGCCCAAGCCCATCGTCGCCCCGCCGACATCGCGTGCTTCGGCAAGCGTAAGCTGCATTTCGTCGGCAATCGGCGATGCAGGGTCGAGCGCGGCATTGGCGAAAGTGGTCATGTCGGCCAGAGTGCTGCGCATGCCGCCTGCGCCTGCCAGCACTGACAAGTCCCATGCACTGGTCGGGCGCATATATTCGTCATGGCCAGTGGCAAAGCGACCCTGCTGCTCGTCTGTCAGCGTGATGCCCGTGTCGTCCATGCCAAGCGGGTCCAGGATGCGATTGCGCAAAAGCATTTCGAAGTCGGTGCCCTCTGCTCGCGCCAAGGCATAACCGAGCAACCCGACGCCCAGGTTCGAGTATTCGAACTGACTGCCGATATCGCGGGACAGCTCGTAGCTGGAGAGGAAGGCCAGCATGTCGTCCTCGGTGTAGTCGGCGTAAGGATCGGCTGCATTGGCGGGCGCGAAATTGTCCGGCAAGCGCGGTAGGCCCGAATTGTGCTGCGACAGGTGGCGCAAGGTAATCTGCTGGTCGGCGCGCGTTGGCACGGTCGCCCCATCGGACAGGAAATTTGCTACCGGATCGTCGAGCGATACAGTCCCGTCCAGCACCATCTGCGCAAGGATGAGCGAGGTGAAGACCTTCGTGATCGACCCGATCTCGAAGATCGTGTTCTCGTCGAAACCGTTGCCAGCCACAATTGCACGTGCGCTGTCGCCCTCGACGACACCAACAACGTAGCCCGCGCCGTCTCGTTCGGCGATGCGGGTCTGGAGCATGTCGGCGATCGTGTCGTCGGATGGGATCGACCAATTGGTGGGTAGGGGATCGGGCTGCGGAGCTGCGGCACGGTCGGGGCGCTCACCGCGCGTTAGAGACAGAGGGAACACCTGTCCGGCCTGCGTCCACGTGCCGTTCCAGCTCTGCGCTTCGGCGTCCCAGGTGCCCTGGTACTGTCCGGACAGTGCTGCGATGGTGGCCGTCAGCGTATCGTTCTCTACCGACACGCTGTCGACTGGAATGTCGAAGCTGCCCTGCGCGGGGCTGTCTAGCGTCGCGGTCAGCGCACCGTCCTCGCCACGCTCCACGTTGAAGCCGACCGGCAGCTCGGTCGCGCCGATCTGCAGCGTGCCGGTCCAGTACCCTTCCGCCTCCTGCGCGATGGCGGGAGATGCCACCACGGCAAGCGGGGCGATGATGGCGCAAAGTGTCGATCGCATGGATAGTGTCCCTGTCAAAGTCTTGAGCAGGCTACACTAATTTGCGGGCGGACGCACCTTTCCGGCAGGACTTCAGCCCAGTTTTTCGGCGACCAAGGCCTTCAGGTCCTTTTCACTCCGCGCGCCGATATGGCTGATGATCTCGCCTGCGCAGATTGCACCCATGCGCAGGCAGGTTTCCAGATCCTCGCCGCGCGTGAGGCCGGTGAGGAAACCTGCCGCGAACAGGTCGCCTGCGCCGGTGGTGTCGACCACCTTGTCGATCGGCTCGGCAGCGACCTGCGCGCGCTCGCCGTTCTGGACGGCGACGGCACCATCTGCGCTGCGCGTGGCCACGAGCGTCGGGACCTTGTCCTTGAGCGCATCGAGCCCGGCCTCGAAGCTGTCTTCGCCGGTCAGCGTCGCCAGTTCGTGTTCGTTGACGAAGAGGATGTCGATCTGGCCCTCTTCGATCAGCGCGCGGAAATCGTCGCCATGGCGGTCGATGACGAAACTTTCGGATGCCGTAAAAGCGACCTTGCGCCCGGCATTGCGCGCGACTTCGATGGCGCGGCGCATGGCACTGCGCGGCTCTTCCGGGTCCCACAGATAGCCTTCGAGATAGAGCACGCCCGCACTGGCGATGAGCTCTTCGTCGAGCGCGGCTGGCGGGAGGAACTGGCTGGCACCGAGGAAGGTGTTCATCGTACGCTCGCCATCGGGCGTCACGAAGATGAGGCAGCGCGCGGTAGGCGGCTGTTCGTCGCGGGCAGGTGTGTCGAAATCGATGCCGACGGCGCGGATGTCATGCGCGAAGATGTCGCCGAGCTGGTCCTTGGCGACCTGTCCGATGAAAGCGCATTGCGCGCCCAGCGCCGACATGCCCGCCAGCGTATTGGCTGCCGAACCGCCGGAAATCTCCGTCGCGCGGCCCATCGCATCGTAAAGCTCCCCCGCCCGATCGGTATCGACCAGGGTCATGCCGCCCTTGGCCAGGCCCAGCTCCTCGATCAGCTCGTCGCTGCAGGGTGCCATCACGTCGACAATGGCGTTGCCGATGGCGACAACATCGTAGCGGGGGTCGGTCATTTGCATCTCCGGTAATTCGTGTGCCGCGCGGGTAGCGGCTCGTGTGCGCGAGGCCAAGCGCAGGATTGTGTGGCCCCACACCTGTCGTAGCGCTATGCCCTGCGCAATGTCGCTCGCCCGCGCCCTTGCCCTGTCGTTTCGCCAGTTGGGCGACCGGGCGATCGTCGGGATCCTGGTCAAGAGCCTCGCCATCACGCTGGCGATCTTCATCGCGCTCGGCGCACTGCTGACGTTCGGCTTCCAATTGCTGGCAGAGCGATACGAGTGGGAAGCGGTACAGGGCCTGGGTGCCCTCCTGGTGGCCCTCATCATCGTCCTGGCTGGATGGCTGCTCTTCCGCTTCGTCGCACTGTTCGTGCTGCAATTCTTCGCCGAGGACGTCGTGCGCGCTGTAGAAGGGCGGCATTATCCCCACGTTGTCGGAACAGCGCGCTCCGTTCCTTTCGCCGAGGAGATGCGGCGCGGTACCCGCTCGACCCTGCGCGCACTGGCGTTCAATCTGCTGGCATTGCCTGTCGCGATCGCCTTGCTGGTGACGGGCGTAGGCACGGCACTTCTGTTCTGGGCCGTTAACGCACTGCTTCTGGGCCGCGAACTTCAGGATATGGTCTGGATGCGGCATCGCGGCGACGGGGACCGACCGCCTGTCGGGGCAGGTCGGCGCTTTGCGCTTGGCGGTGTCGTGGCCGGTATGCTTAGCCTGCCATTCGTCAATCTCATTGCGCCTGTGATTGGCGCTGCCACAGCGACTCATCTCGTTCATGGGACGAAAGAGCATGCGTAATCTGCCCGCCCTTATGCTGCTCGCCGCGAGCCTGTCGGCCTGCGTCAGCGTGCCCGAAGGTTTACCGCCGGCCGAGCGCCCCACAGTATCGACGCGCCCTCCACCTCAGCAGCCTGTCGTGGCAGCACCATCGTCGGGCGGGTTTATCGCACCGACGGTCATGAACGCGCCCGGTCTGGAGGATGTCATCGGCCGGAACACGACCGCGCTGGCCAATCTGTTCGGAGCACCACGCCTGCAGGTGCGCGAAGGCGACGCGGTGAAGCTGCAGTTCAGCGGCGCACCCTGCGTGCTAGATGTGTTTCTTTACCCGCTGCGCCCCGGCGCACAGCCTAGCGCCACGCATGTCGAGGCACGGCGAGCCAGCGATGGTGCGGATGTGGACCGGGCGGCGTGTGTGAGAGTGCATGCAGCGGACCTCGAGGCGGGATGACAGGAACGGAGAGACCGGCTTCCGGCGGTTACGGCGATTGGGTGGACCTCGGGGACGCTTGCCACTTGTCAGCTCGATCCCGAGCAGCGCTTCGCAGGTCGAAGTGAAGCTGACCTTCTTTGAAACCGTGTGTTGGCTCAGACCATGAAACTTTCGCCGCAGCCACAAGCGCCCTTGGCGTTGGGGTTTTCGAACACGAATCCGGCGGAAAAGTCGTCTTCCACCCAGTCCATCGTGCTGCCCACGAGGTAAAGGACGCTCGCCCCGTCGATGTAGAACACACCGCCGGGCGTTTCGATTTTCTCGTCGAACTTCGCTTCCTCGCTGACATAATCGACCGAATAGGCAAGGCCGGAGCAGCCGCGGCGCGGGGTGGACAGCTTGACGCCGATGGCGTCGTCCGGCGCGTTGGTCATCAGTTCGGCGATACGGTCCTCGGCGCGCGGCGTAAGGATGACGGCGGCCTTGGGCGCAGGGCGGATCTTCGTGTCGGCCATCACAGCATCCCCAGTTCGAGGCGCGCTTCGTCGGTCATCTTGTCCGGCCCCCATGGCGGATCCCACACGAGATTGACCTCTGCATCGCGCACGCCGGGCACGCTGGCGGCGCGCAGTTCGACTTCGCCGGGCATGGTTTCAGCCACAGGACAATGCGGTGTGGTCAGCGTCATGGTGACAATCACGTCGCTCTCGTCATCGACTTCGACCCCGTAGATCAGGCCAAGATCGTAGATGTTGACCGGAATTTCCGGGTCGTAGATTTCCTTCAGCGCGTCGATCACGTCCTGCTGCAACTTGCCGCCAGCGCCGGTCAGGGCATCCGGCTCGGGCTGCTTCTGCAAAAAGCCTTCGAGATAGTCGCGCTTGCGCTCCAGCTTGGCGGCAGGCGCTTCATCGCGGATCGACGGCATCCGACACGCGCGCACGCGGCGGCTTGGCGGGCTGCACATCGACCACCTGATCCGCCGGCGAAGGGGCGGCGATAAATTCCTTCTCGTCGGACGGCTTGTTCATCCGAATATCCTTCGTGTCCTGTCGATGCCGCGCATCAGGGCAGCAATGTCGGCTTCGTCGCTGTAGAGGCCGAAGCTGGCGCGGGCCGTGGCCGGTACGCCGAGATGCTCCATCAGCGGCTGTGCGCAGTGATGGCCTGCCCGAATGGCGACGTTTTCTTCATCCAATATGGTGCCCAGATCGTGCGGATGAACCCCGTCGAGTGCGAAAGACACGATTCCAGCGCTTTCTTCCGGCCCGAACAGCGTGACATCGTTACGGGCGCGCAACTGGCTGCGCAGATCGGCAGCAAGACTGCGCTCATGCTCGAACAGATGGTCGAGACCGATCGCGTCGACATAGTCGATAGCCGCATGAAGGGCGATCGCTTCGGTAATCATGGGTGTACCCGCCTCGAACCGCTGCGGTGGCGGCGCGAAGGTCGAGCCTTCGAATGTCACCGTCTCGATCATGGCGCCGCCACCTTGGTAAGGTGGCATCTGGTCGAGCAACTCTTCGCGCGCCCACAAGACGCCGATGCCGGTCGGGCCGTAGATCTTATGGCCGGAGAAGGCATAGAAGTCGCAATCGAGCGCGGCCATGTCGAGCTTCATGCGCGGTGCGGCCTGGCATCCGTCGAGCAAGCATCTTCGCGCCCACCGCATGGGCGATGTCTGCCGCCTTGCGCGCGTCAAGGACTGAACCCAGGACGTTCGAGACATGCGCCAACGCAACCATCTTGGTTCGCGGTCCGACCATGGCTTCGAGCGCGCCGAGGTCGATCCGGCCGTCCTCGGTCAGCGGGCAGACTTCGATCTGCGCTCCGGTGCGCTCTGCAAGTAGCTGCCAAGGCACGATATTCGAGTGATGCTCTAGCGTCGAAAGAACGATCCGGTCGCCTTCACCGATGCGCGTGCCGCCCCAGCTTGAGGCAACCAGATTGATCGCCTCGGTCGCGCCGCGCACGAAGACGACTTCGTTCTCGCTCGTCGCGCCGATGAACTCCGCCACCCGCTTGCGCGCCGACTCATACCCTTGCGTCATCTGCGCCGAGCGCGAGTAGACACCGCGGTGAACCGTCGCATAGTCCTCGCCAAGCGCACGGCTCATGGCATCGATGACCGCTTGCGGCTTCTGGGCGGAGGCCGCGGTGTCCAGGAAATGCCACGGCGAGCCATCGGGCGTCCGCATGCCCGGGAAGTCCGCCTTGCGACTGGCGATCTTGGTCAGTTCGGCGACGCTCATAAATGCGCATCCAGCTTGTCGAGCGCTACATGCAGCAGCCGCTCCTGCTCTTCGGCATCCTCCAGACCCGCCAGCGCATCGCCGATAAAGGCCTGCACCAGCAGACGCCGCGCCGTCTCGGGCGGCAGGCCGCGCGCAGCCATGTAGAAGCTGGCTTTCTCGTCCAGCTGTCCGACCGTTGCACCATGTGCGCATTTTACGTCGTCGGCGAAAATTTCAAGCTGCGGCACGGCATTTACGCTCGCGCCCTTCTCCAGCAGCAGTCCCTTGAAGTCCTGCGCCGCGTCGGTTTTCTGCGCGTGGCGCACGACGTCGATCTCGCCGAGGAAGTTGCCGGTGCCCTTGCCCCAATGGACTGCGCGCACGGTCTGGTTACTCGTGCCTTCCGGCTCGGCATGGACGGTGCGGGTCACGAATTCTCGCACCGTGTCGCGGCCGCCAACGGTTATGCCGCCCATCTCGAAATGCGCGCCGCGCGCCAGCGTGACGTCGACGTCGATGCGGGCATAATCGCGTGAGGCAATGACGCCGAACAGCTCGAAACGGCCACCTTCGCCGACCTGCACGGTGAGGCGCTGCACGGCTTTTTCGTCGCAATTGTCGTCGCTTAGGACGATGACTTTACGCCGCGTCTCGCCAGCCGCAACGTCGATTGCGACCATGTCGTCGAGCGCGCCGGCCTGCAGCTTTTCGATCGCGGCATAGCGCCACGCCTCGTCCTTGCGGGTGGGAAGCGGAGTTGACGCCATCAGCGCGCCGCCCGGTATTCGGCCAGTCGCTGCACCGCCTTTGCCGAGGAGGACGCGATGCATGGCTTCACCTTCTCGCCGATGGCTTGCATCTGCGCGCGGCGCTCTTCGATCGGCGCATCGGACTCGGCGATGGCATCGAGCCGTGCCGTATAAGGCGCATAGCACTGCAGCATGGCAGCGCAGCGGATAGCGTCGGCTGCGTCGTCGCCGGAGGATTTGCGCGTCTGGCACACCACATTGCCTTCGCGTTTCAGCAGGCCGCCGTCCCATTCGGCCATCTTCTCTTCGATTGCGGCGACATGCTCGCCGACCTTGGCCTGGTCCACCGATGCGGCCTGCGCAAAGGCGAGTGCGAGGAAGCCGATCATGCCGGCTCTCCCATCACGATGTCATAGCCTTCGCTCTCCAGCCGCTTGGCCAGATCCGGTCCGCCGGTCGCGCACGATGCGGCCTTGCGCGAGGATCGAGACACGGTCGGGCTTCACGACGTCGAGCAGGCGCTGGTAATGCGTAATCAGCAGCACGCCCTTGTCCGGCTGGCGCATGATCTGGTTGATGCCTTCGCCCACCACGCGCAGCGCGTCGATGTCGAGGCCGCTGTCGGTTTCGTCGAGGACAGCGAATTTCGGGTCGAGAATGCCCATCTGGACCATCTCGGCGCGTTTCTTCTCGCCGCCCGAAAAGCCTACGTTCACGTGCCGCTTGAGCATGTCCATGTCGAGATCGAGTAGCGCGGCCTTTTCCTTGGCGAGCTTCAGGAAATCACCACCGCCCAGCGGGTCTTCGCCGCGCGTCGCGCGCTGCGCATTGAGCGCTTCGCGCAGGAATTGGACGTTGGATACGCCGGGTATCTCGGTCGGGTACTGAAAGCCCAGGAAGAGGCCCGCCGCCGCGCGTTCATGCGGTTCCATATCGAGCAGGTCCACCCCGTTGAAGCTGACCGATCCGCCGGTCACCTCGTAACCCGGACGCCCGCCCAGGACATAGGACAGGGTCGATTTGCCCGCACCATTGGGGCCCATGATCGCGTGAATCTCGCCCGCGTCCACATTTAAACTCAGTCCGTTCAGGATCTGCTTGCCGTCGATCTCGGCGGTGAGGTTGTCAATTTTTAGCATGACAATCCTCACGACCCCTCTACATCAGCGGGCAGTTCCGTCGTAGCATAATACGCGCTTGGACAGCGGGAGAGCTCGGCGCGTACTTTCGCTACCGCACGCTCGAGAGCGCGGAACATTTCTTGCATTTCTAGACGCTCGTCATCGGTAAGGTCGGATCTGCTGTGCAATTCACGCAGTCGTTCGTCATGCGTAGCAAGCAGTTCTTCTTGCTCGGCGCGGGCATCGGCGACCACCTTTTTGCAAATTCTGTCCGGAACGGTCTCGGTTCCCAAATATTTTCGTGCGGCCACGATCGCGCTGGTTGACGCACGGTCGAGACTGGCGCCGCGTTCGATATGTATTTGGCGGGTTTGCTCGAACACCATCGCGACCTTTGTTGCATCGAAATCTTCGGCCCTGCCGCGCTTTGCCAGAAGGGCGTTGCTGCTTGTCTCCATCTGCGCTCCAATCTCAGCGCAGCGCGGTATATCTTTGCGATATTGAGTTTCGAAGCCCGTACCGGATCTCGATTCTATAGAATCCCGATCGCAGGCAAACTTTATATTTATCCACGAACCCTCCGATCAGAACGGGGTATTCGAGCGACCACCCTTCCTGCGCATAAGCGGCTTCGAGAGTTGTTCCGCCCTGTTGTGCAAACAGCAAGCTTATAGAGGCAGCAAAGCTGACAATCATGAAGGATCTCCTAGACTAATGATTTGGCGGCGGTGCGCATCACACGCGCTCCCGTGGCGTGGAATTGCGTTGATGCTCGCGGCGCGCCTGTTTCTTGTCCTCGATGCGCTTGCGCATGCCGAGGGTGATGCGGGTGAGGACATCGTCCATATTCTCGAGTATGTCCTTGGCGGCGATCCGCATTACGCGGATGCCGACCGATTCGAGGCTCTTGTCGCGGCGCTTGGCGAGCGCATCGTCCTGTCCGTCCTCGTCGATCATGATTGCCATGCCCAGCTTGTGGCAGTTGAAATCGACGATCGCGCTGCCGACCACCGCGTGGCGACTGAAGGTGAATGGACCCATATTCGCGCCGGCAAACTTCGTCGCCAGCGCCTTGTGCGCCTCGGTCGAGTGCCGCCGCATGTCGCGCGCCTGTTCGTGGAGCGCATCGAGCCGCTTCTCCGAAATCTCCCATCCGCGACCCTTCTTCTTGATCGCGGGCGCGGCGTCGGCGGTTTCGGACGGATCGCGAAGCTGGAGGGTCTTGCGGTCGGTCACAATCTGTTTCCAACTATGGTGACTTGCTGGAAGAGATCGTGTCCGATGTTAGAAAGGTGATGGTCCAATCTTTCGACGCGGAAAATAACCTTTTTACCTTGAAGATAGTCGCACCGCACAATGTCGCCCACTCGTGGGATGAAAACGAGACCGGTCACCTCAGGGAAAAGCGTTTCACCATCAATTTCGAACGAAACAGCAAAATCATCTTGGCTATCCATCACCCCACACTCCCCTCGAGCGAGATCGCCAGCAGCTTCTGCGCTTCGACGGCGAACTCCATCGGCAGCTGCTTCATCACGTCCTTGGCAAAGCCGTTGACGATCAGCGCCATCGCCTCTTCTTCGCCCAGGCCGCGCTGCATGCGCGTAGAACAGCTGGTCGTCGCTGATCTTGCTGGTGGTCGCCTCGTGCTCGATCTGGGCCGTCGGGTTCTTCACCTCGATATAGGGCACGGTGTGCGCGCCGCAGCGATCGCCGATCAGCAGGCTGTCGCATTCGGTGCGGTTGCGCACATTGTCGGCATTGGCCGCCACGCGCACGAGGCCGCGATAGGTGTTGTTCGACTTGCCCGCCAGATGCCTTTGGAGATGATCGTCGAGCGGCTGCCCTTGCCATTGTGGATCATTTTGGTTCCGGTATCGGCTTGCTGGTAGTTGTTGGTCACCGCAACGGAATAGAACTCGCCCACGCTGTTTTCGCCGTTGAGCACGCATGACGGGTATTTCCACGTCACCGCGCTGCCGGTTTCGACCTGCGTCCAGCTGATCTTGCTACGGTCGCCCTGGCACAGCGCGCGCTTGGTGACGAAATTGTAGATCCCGCCCTTGCCGTTCTCGTCGCCCGGGATACCAGTTCTGGACGGTCGAATACTTGATCTCGGCATCGTCCATCGCGACCAGTTCGACCACGGCGGCGTGCAGCTGGTTCTCATCGCGCATCGGCGCGGTGCAGCCCTCGAGATAGCTGACGTAGCTGCCCTTTTCGGCGACGATGAGCGTGCGTTCGAACTGGCCCGGTGTTCTCGGCATTGATGCGGAAATAGGTGGACAGCTCCATCGGGCAGCGAACGCCTTCCGGAATGTAGACGAAGGTGCCGTCGGAAAAGACCGCGCAATTCAGGGTGGCAAAGTAATTATCGCGCTGCGGCACGACCTTGCCGAGCCACTTCTTCACCAGCTCGGGATATTCGCGGATCGCCTCGCTGATCGAGAGGAAGATGACGCCTGCGCGCTTCAATTCCTCGCGGAAGCTGGTCGCCACGATGACGCTGTCGAACACGGCATCGACCGCGACCTTGCGGGCACCCTTGACGCCCGGCCAGCACTTCCTGCTCGCCCAGCGGAATGCCGAGCTTGTCGTAGACGCGCTTGATCTCGGGATCGAGCTCGTCGAGCGAGCCCAGCTCCGGCTTCTTCTTGGGCGCGGCGTAATAATAGGCGTTCTGGTAATCGATTTTCGGATAGCCGAGCTTGGCCCAGTCCGGCTCTTCCATCTGTCTCCCACATGCGGAACGCCTTGAGGCGCCAGTCCAGCATCCATTGCGGCTCGTTCTTCTTGGCCGAAATGAAGCGGACGGTGTCTTCGTTCAGACCCTTTTCCGCAAATTCGGTTTCGATGTCCGAAGACCAGCCGTGCTCGTAATCGGCAGCCTTGGCGGCAGCTTCACGAGCTTCTGCGTCCTGGATGTCTGACCTGCTCGTTCACGCGAGTTCCTTTTCCTGCGCCAGTTGCACCAGGCTGATGCCGGCCAGTGCGCTGCGCAGCGTTTCGTTCACCAGCGGCCAGTGCGGCCGCACGCGGCAATCATGATCGACCGAACAATCCGTGCCTTCGACACATGCGGTCAGCGCGATCGGTCCTTCGACCGCCTCGATGATATCGGCCAACGTGATCGCCGCTGCCGGGCGCGCCAGTTGCAGACCGCCGCCTGCTCCGCGTACCGATCGCAGCAGGCCTGCCGCCGACAGCTTGCTGACCAGCTTCTGCACGGTGGGCGCAGGAAGGCCGGTTTCCGCCGCGAGTTCGGACGCGCTGACACCTGCCCCCGCCGCAATGGCGGGCCGCCTGGCTCATCGTGACGACGGCATAGTCTGCAAGGTTCGAAAGGCGCATGATGTATAATCGGACTAAATCGTTCCGATTATCCAGCTATGCCTCGGTCAGTCGTTTTTCAACGGAAAACCGTTAGTTGCGAGTCGTTAGCAACTACGCTTTGCCATCTTCGTTGCCGCCGAACAGGTCGACTGCGCCATACCCCGGCTCACCCAGCGTTTCGCGGACGACCGAAGTCGCACATCGGGTTGGAGGCGTCGCGGAGTTTTGTCCGACGAAATGACGTATTTCCTTGATCATATGCGCCTGATCGTAAAACGAGTCGCGCACCTGCGCTTCGAGCGCAGGGTCCAGTTCGTCCATCGTCAGCAAGGTGGCGGCCCGTACAGCACGAAATTTGCGGATCAGGCCGACCGGTGTCTGACCGAAAAACTGCGCAACAAGGCGCTGCACTTGCCGTTCGGAATAGGGAAGCGCTTCGAGCAGGTCGGCGATCTGCGGTTTGAACGAGGCAGACAGCCAGCGCAGCGTCTCGGTGATGACCTGTTGGTGGCGTTCGGATAATGGCTCCAGTCCGTCGCGGATGATTGGCCGCCAACTCGTCTGCGCGCTTCGGCATTGGGTCGATCTATCCGGACCTCGGTGCGCTGCCGATGTCCTCAAGGCGTCTTGCAGATGCTCGGGCAGCAGTTCTGGCTTTGTAAGCGCGGTCCTTCACCTGCGTCGGCGGCTGCCTGCACGAAGGACGCCCAGCCGATATTGTTGATCGAGGCACCGACGACCAGGCGTGCCGGGTTCGACTGTAAATCGTTGGGCCGGGTGAGCGTGCCCAGCAGGAAACAGGATGCGAAGTTTCCTGCACGCGCCCGTCGTGAAAGACATCGTGCCTCCGCCCGAATGACCAGGCAAAACTGGCCGGAATAGGCAGGCATCATGTCCTCGACCGGCTGGTTCGCCGACCTGCATAATCTAGAGGGAGTTCACGTAAGGTGCGAGATCGGCAGGCGCAGCAACCCAATCGAACGCGACTGCTTGCGCATCGTTTACCGCTTCGCCCATCGCGTCGACCCAGCTCCATTCTCGTGCGACCACCGTGCAAGGGTGGCGAAATCATGGCGCGATGTCCAGCGGACGGCAGGTGCATACAACGGCAGCGTCGGCGCAACGCAAAAAAAGGGCGGCCCCGCGAAGGAACCGCCCCTATAGGTGAGAACTCGTAGCAATGCTGCCTCGAGCCCTTCGGGTCGCAGGAGTCGAAATAATCAAATGATGTATCATTGAATTGTATGCACGCGACATCCGGCGCAGTTTGGTCCATTTTGGCGGTTATTTACAATCGAGGGCCGGGTTTAACCTCCGGCGCGTGTCGATGGACTTGGGTCGGGGAGCTCGGCCATAGGCGCTCCGCCATGCTGTTTCGCCTCGCCCGGCCCGCCCTTTTCGCCCTCGATCCCGAGCGTGCGCATGTCCTGACGATCAAGGCGCTCAAGGCTATGCCTGCACGCCCGCCGGCAGCTCCCGGCCCGTTAGCTGTCGAGATCGCAGGCATCCGCTTCCCGAACCCTGTCGGCATCGCGGCAGGTTTCGACAAGGATGGCGAAGTGCCCGACCAGCTGCTGGGCCTCGGCTTCGGCTTTGCCGAGGTCGGCTCCATCACCCCGCGCCCGCAAGCCGGCAATCCGAAGCCGCGCCTGTTCCGACTGGTCGAGGATGGCGCGGTCATCAATCGCATGGGTTTCAACAACGGGGGCGGCGAAGCGGCGGCGCGGCGCCTAGAAGCTCGCGCGCATCGTCCAGGCGTACTCGGTATCAATATCGGCGCGAACAAGGACAGTGCCGATCGCATCGCCGACTATGCCGCGATGACGCAGCTGATGGCGCCGCTCGCGACCTATCTGGCCGTCAATATCTCCAGCCCGAACACGCCGGGCCTGCGCGCATTGCAGGACGAAGGTGCGTTGGTGGCGCTGCTCGACGCGGTGCTTGCCGTCAGGGGCAGCGACGGTCCGCCGGTCTTTCTCAAGGTGGCCCCCGATCTGGAGCCCGCCGATATTGACGCGATCTGCGCGCATCGCGATGGACAAGCAGCTTGGCGCGCTGATCGTATCGAACACGACCATCTCGCGGCCCGAGCATGCGATCGCATCATGCTGGCGAAACGGGAGGTCTGTCCGGCGCGCCTTTGCGCGAATTGGCGCTCCAGCGGCGTGCGCGATTTTCGCAAGGCGACGGGCGGCGCAATGCCGCTGGTCGGTGTCGGCGGGATCGCCACTGCCGAGCATGCGTGGGAGCGCATCCGCGCAGGCGCGAGCCTGGTGCAATTCTACAGCGCGATGGTCTATGGCGGGCCGGGCCTGCCACGACAGATCACGCGCGGGCTGGAGCGGCTGATGAAACGCGACGGCTTTTCCACGATTGCCGAGGCGGTCGGAACCGAATAGCACGCGTGCCATGCTGAAGATTACCACGCTGTCTCGTCGCTCGCGCTTCGCCCTTGCCGGGTGCGCGACGCTGCAAGATGCCGCTATCGAGGCAGAACCCTATCCCATCAGGGGAGCTGTCAGCGCTGCCGACCCTCGTGCCGAGGAGGCGGGCGAGCGAATACTGGCGCAAGGTGGCTCGGCCACGGATGCGGCGATTGCCGTGATGCTGGCACTGACGGTGGTCGAACCGCAAAGCTCTGGCATCGGCGGCGGCGGCTTCCTCGTGCGGGGCGAGGCGGATGGCGATGTCACGACTTATGACGGCCGCGAGACGGCTCCTGCAGGTGCAACGCCCGACTGGTTTTTCGACGAGGATGGCAAGCTGCCCTCTTTTCGCGATTCGGTGCAGAGCGGGCTGAGTGTCGGCGTTCCGGGCAATATCGCGCTGGCTGCGAAAGCGCACGAAGCACATGGCAAGCTTGCCTGGGCCGACCTCTTCGAACCCGCCATCGCACTGGCGCGCGACGGATTCGTACATCAATCCGCGCATGGAAAACTCGCTCGACCGGTCACGCGCGACAGGCGGCCGGTCGGAGATGGCGCGCACATTATTCTACGGTGCGGATGGCGAGCCGCTGCCCGCGGGGACGCTGGTGCGCAATGAAGCGCTGGCCGTGACGCTGGAAGACATCGCAGCGCGGGGTCCCGAGGCTTTCTACGCAGGCGAAAACGCGCAAAATGTCGCCGATACGATTGCTGCCGACACGCCGAAGACAGGCGCGATGACGCTCGCCGATGTGGCGGGCTACAAGGCCAAGCAGCGCAACGCCGTATGCACCATGTATCGCGCCTATCGGGTCTGCTCGATGGGACCGCCGACATCGGGCGGCATTGCGGTGCAGCAAATCCTCGGCCAGCTCGAACGGTTCGATCTTGCGCAGCTTGGGCGCGGAAAATCCGGTGACGTGGCACCTGTTTCTCGAAGCACAGCGCCTCGCCTATGCCGACCGCGAATTGTACCTGGCCGATAGCGATTTCGTGACCGTGCCGGTCGAAGGGCTGCTCGACAAGGACTATCTCGCCTCGCGCAGCGCGCTCATTTCGCCCGATGCACGCATTGCCCAAGTCACCGCCGGCACGCCGCGCGGTGCACCGCAAGCGCTGGCCGACGGCGACGAGCCGGAAGAGCGCGGCACCTCGCACTTCTGCCGTCGTCGACAGCGCCGGCACGATGGTCAGCTACACCTCCACCATCGAAAGCGCCTTCGGGTCGGGCCTGATGGTGGGCGGATTTTACCTCAACAACGAGCTGACCGATTTCAGCCGCAGTCCCGAAGTCGACGGGCGCATGGTCGCCAACCGCGTGGAAGGCGGCAAGCGCCCGCGCTCCTCCATGTCGCCGACTATCGTCTACGATCCGAATGGCGAGCCGTTCATGGCCGTCGGCGCGGCAGGCGGCAGCACCATCCCGGTGACGACGGCGCGCGCGATCATCGGCGCGATCGATTTCGATCTCGATGCGGAGGGGGCTCTGGCCCTGCCTTTCCTCATGGCTTTCGGCGACCGCGTGATGCTGGAAGAAGGCACGTGGCTCGAAGTGCAGGCAGAAGCGTTCAAGGCGCTCGGCCACGAGGAGCTGCTGATCCGCGCTGCGCCGATCAAGGGTGGAGCGGTCCTGCGACGCGATGACGTCTGGCAAAGCGCACGCGATCCAAGGCTCGACGGCCAGCTGGAACTGCCCTGAGGAACATCGCGCGCGCTCGCTTGCCGTAGCGTTTGCGGGAGCTTACACCGCCGCCCAACGTTGGTCGCGCGACAAGGATAACACACAAGGGAGCTGTGCCTGTGCTGTCGGATATCGATTCGGCCAACAATCTGGTCGAACTGTTTCTCAAGCGCGCCGATGAAAAGGGCGATGCGCCCTTCCTCGGCGCGAAACGCGATGGCGAATGGCAGACGATCGGCTGGGACGAAGCGGCGCGGCGGATCTGCCTGCTGGCCGAGGCCTTGCGCGGGCTGGGCCTCAAGGACGGCGACCGCGTCTGTCTCGTGTCCGAAAACCGGCCCGAATGGTGCATCGCGGATCTCGCCATCATGGCGGCCGGCTGCATCACGGTGCCGACCTACATCACCAATACCGAGCGCGATCACGTTCACATCCTCGACAATTCGGGCGCGAGCGCGGTCATCGTTTCGACCGAGAAGCTGCTCGGCCCGCTGCACGGGGCGTTGCAGGCTACCGGCATTGCCGAACATGTCATCGGCATCGAGGATCTGCACCGTCGCCAGTCCGGCAGCTTCTCCTTCCATCAGTGGGACGATCTGATCGCAGGGCGATGCCGAGGCTGCGCGCGCTGCGGTCGACGAACGGCATTGCCAAGGTGGGCCGAGGCGACACTGCCTGCATCATCTACACCAGCGGCACCGGCGGCGCGCCGCGCGGCGTCATGCAGCATCACGGCGCGATCCTGTGCAATGTCGCAGGCGCTGCCGAAGTCCTGATCGAGGATTTCGGGGTCGAGGAAGACGAACGCTTCCTCTCCTTCCTCCCCGCCAGCCATGCCTACGAGCATACGGGCGGGCAATATCTTCCGATCGCGGTCGGCGCGCAGATTTACTATTCCGAAGGCCTCGAAAAGCTCGCCAGCAATATCGAAGAAGTGCGTCCGACCCTGATGGTCGTGGTCCCGCGCCTGTTCGAAGTGCTGCGCACGCGCATCATGAAGCAGGTGCAAAAGCAGGGCGGGCTGGCCGAGCGGCTGATGGACACCGCGCTCGAAGTCGGCGAGCGCCGCGCCACGAGAAGCGGCAGTTCGGCGACGGCTTGAAGGACCTGATCGTCGGCAAACTGCTCAAGCCCAAAATCCGCCAGAAGTTCGGTGGGCGGATCAAGGCGATGGTGTCGGGCGGTGCGCCGCTCAATCCCGAAGTCGGCATCTTCTTCGAAGCGATGGGTCTGACCATGCTGCAGGGCTATGGCCAGACCGAAGCCGGCCCGGTTATCACCTGCAACCGTCCGGCGGCCGGCATCGCCATGCACTCGGTCGGCCCACCCTTGCGCGGGGTCGAGGTCAAGATTGCCGATGACGGCGAAATCCTGTGCCGCGGCGAGCTGGTGATGCATGGCTACTGGCAGAACGAGGCGGAAACCGCGCGAACGATCCAGGACGGCTGGCTGCACACGGGCGACATCGGCCATCTCGACGACAAGAACCGCATCGTCATCACCGACCGCAAGAAGGACATGATCGTCAACGACAAGGGCGACAACATCGCCCCGCAAAAGGTCGAAGGCATGCTGACGCTGCAGCCCGAGATCGGGCAGGCGATGGTCGCGGGCGACAAGCGCCCCTATGTCGTCGGTCTGATCGTGCCCGATGCCGAATGGGCGGTCGAATGGGCCAGGGACAACGGCAAGAAGTTCGACATGGCGTCGCTACAGGATGACCCCGAATTCCGCGGTGCCGTGCGCAAGGCCGTCGACCGGGTCAACAAGGACCTGTCGGTCATCGAAAAGGTCCGCCAGTTCGCTTTCGCGGACGAAGGCTTCACCATCGAGAACGAGGAAATGACCCCCTCGATGAAAATCCGCCGCCACAAAATCAAGGATCGCTACGGAGAGCGGCTCGACGGATTGTATCGGAGTTAAGTTTTTGCCCTGGGAACCGACCTCCGTCGGTTCGCTGGAGAAAACTACGCAGCCAGTTCCTCGATGAATTCCGGGTAGAAGCTTGGTGCACGATCCGACCATCCCGGTGCGGTCGCAGCGGCTTCGCTCAGGCTCTGCAGCAGCATCTTGCGGCGTTCCGGGCGGATCTGCGGCAACGCGGCGGCGGCGCAGAAGGCGCTGGGCAGCCACGGGCGCGCGTCGGCCCCGAGCAGGCGTTCATAAAGGAAGCGGAAGGCGGAAAAGCATTCGATACGCTCCTGCGCGAGGTCGAAAGCGGCGACGCGCGTGATCTTGCCGATGAAGCCTTCGGTCTGGTCGAAGCCGGAACTTCCGGGAATGGCGCTGCGCAGGGCCTTCAGATCCTGATAGGCGACGTACTGGCTGCGGATGGCGGCAGTCTCGCCTTGTGTCCGTCCCCAGATACGAAACGCATCGTTGCGTCCCAGCCCGATGTCCAGGCTCCGGCGGATATAGCGCTGTTCGGCAGCGGTGAAGCTCGCGAACTCGCGCATTTCGGAGATGGTCATGGAAGCAGCTGTGGTGACGGTCATGATTCGATTTCCCTGTTCGAATCACTTTCTCCGCCAATATGGTTAACAAACGGTGCGCTTGCTTAGATAAGACCGGCTAGCGGACTGCTCGGGTCTGCGTATCTGCGGCGGCCCATGCGTCCGGCGAGATAGGCTTCGCGGCCTGCCATGACGGCCAGTTTCATGGCGCGGGCCATGCGGATCGGGTCTTTCGCCTCGGCGATGGCGGTGTTCATCAGCACGCCGTCGCAGCCCAATTCCATCGCCACGGCCGCATCGGAAGCCGTGCCTACGCCTGCGTCGACCAGCACAGGCACGCTCGCACCTTCGACGATGAGGCGGATGGTCACCTGGTTCTGGATGCCCAATCCCGAGCCGATCGGGGCGCCCAGTGGCATGATGGCAACCGCGCCTGCCTCTTCCAGCTGCTTGGCCGCGATGGGATCGTCGGCGCAATAGACCATCGGGTGGAAGCCCTCGTTAGCCAGCACCTCGGTCGCCTTCAGCGTTTCGCGCATGTCCGGGTAGAGCGTCTTAGCCTCGCCCAGCACCTCCAGCTTGACCAGGTCCCAGCCGCCCGCCTCGCGGGCCAGACGAAGCGTGCGGATCGCCTCGTCCGCCGTGAAGCAGCCAGCCGTGTTCGGAAGATAGGTGACCTGCTGGGGATCGATGAAGTCGGTCAGCATGGGCGCTTTGGGATCGCTGACATTGACGCGGCGCACCGCGACCGTGACGATCTCGGCACCGCTGGCCTGCAAGGCAGCGGCGTTCTGCTCGAAGTCCTTGTACTTGCCCGTCCCGACGATCAGCCGCGATGTAAAGGTGCGGCCAGCCACGCTCCATGTGTCGTCGTCTTGGCCGCCACCCACGAAGTGCACGATCTCGAGCGTGTCGCCATCGCTTAAGCCTTGGTTCTCCAGCTCGCTGCGCGGAGCGATCGTACCGTTATGCTCGACCGCGACCTTGGCCGGTTCGAGCTCCAGCTCGCGCACAAGGTCGGCGATCGTGCGGGCAGAGGTACGGCGAGCTTCGCCGTTGACGGTCAGGGAGAGGGGGGCAGTCATGATGCCCAGCCACTTAGTCTGCGCAGCGTTCCTTGCAAGCGGCAGAGTTGCAATGGCGCAGGTTCAGCACGTGGCCGAGCGAGACCAGCGCCACGCCGATGATAGTCATCACCGCTTCCTTGTACCCATGCGGCATGGCCAGCGCGCCGCCCATGAAGGTCAGGCCGGTCATCGCGACGACGAAGGGCGTGGCCAGGCGATGGCGCAGCGCGCCCCAGCCGATGGCAACCGCGGCAATCAAGGTCGCGGCCAGCAGGCCCCATTTGTGGAAGTCGGGCGAGAGGAACTCGCTCCCGATACCGAGGCCGGATACCAGCACGATACTGGCCAGGCAATGCAACGCGCACAGGCCCGACAGGCCGATACCGATACGGTCCAGCCGCTGTCGAATCGGTTCGATGGCGCGTTGTAACATGCCAAGCTAGATATGTGATAGTATCACCTGATACAAGAGCAAGTTGCGATTTGCGATGCATTTGGTCGTTTGCTCGGGCCAGCACGCCGCTTGACGCATTTGCACTTGCCTTGGCGCGCGGCGTCCCCACACAGGGCGCATCATGTCAGACACTTCCCCTCGAGCCCGTCCCGCACTGCTTGCGAACTGGCTGTTCATCGTTGCGTTCATGGTCGTGGTGATCGTCACCGTCGGCGGAATCACGCGCCTGACCGAAAGCGGGCTGTCGATCACCGAGTGGAAGCCTCTACTCGGCGCGATCCCACCCCTCAGCCAGGCGGACTGGGAAGCCGAGTTCGAGCTGTACAAGCAGATTCCCGAATATATCGAGATCAACGGTCCTGCCGGCATGACGCTGGAGACATTCAAGACGATCTATTGGTGGGAGTGGATCCACCGCCAGTTGGGTCGCCTGATTGGATTGGCGCTGGCCGTGCCGCTGACCCTCTTCGCGCTGCGCCGGATGATCCCGCAAGGATATTTCTGGCGGCTGTTCGCGCTGACAGCGCTGGTAGGCCTGCAAGGGAGCTTCGGCTGGTGGATGGTCGCCTCGGGCCTCGAATATCGCACAGATGTCAGCCATTTCCGCCTAGCTATACATCTGTGCACTGCGCTGATCCTGCTGGGCGGGCTGATCTGGACCGCGCTCGACCTGCGCACTTTGGCGAGAGGCAACGCCAAGCCAGCCTCAATGCAGGCCGTCGCAGTCTGGGCGGGCGTCATCCTGTTCATCCAGCTTCTGCTCGGCGCCTGGGTCGCAGGGCTTGAACGCCGGCCTTGCCTCGGACAGCTGGCCGCTGATGCAAGGGCGCTTCATCCCTGAATTCGACACATCGCGCGGGCTTTTCTGGGCCGCGACGCACGACCCCTATCTCATTCACTGGATGCACCGCTGGTGGGCATGGGTCGCCGTTGCCGCGCTTGTCGTCATGGCACGCGCCGTAAAGCCGGTGTCGCGCCCCGCATCGATCGCCATCCATTCCGCGTTCGGCGTGCAAATCCTGCTCGGCATCGCGACGGTCATGACCGGCGTCGACTTCCACCTCGCCGTATTGCACCAGCTGGTCGGAGCGCTGCTCGTCGCGGCCTATGTCTGGGGCGCGCATGCCATCGGCCAGCGGACATGAGCGCGCTGATCTATTGTCCATTTCCCGACGAGGCGGCGGCACGGGCAGTCGGAAAGGCTCTGCTCGACGAAGGCCTTATAGCCTGCATCAATATCGGCGCACCGATAGCCTCGGTCTTCGAGTGGAACGGCGAGCGCGGCGAGGGTGCCGAGTGCCCGACGCTCCTGAAAACCCACGCTTCCGTGCTCGAAGTTGCCATCGCGCGACTTGAAGAGCTCCACCCTTACGAGGCACCGGCCGTCCTCGGCTGGCCTTGCATGGCCGGAAAGGCGACGAGCGAGTGGCTCGGGTCCATCGGGGGAACCGCACCAAGCGGCTGACGATTGATATGGCGGGGGGCTTTTGGAGCTTTCGCCTATGTTGCAAGTCGTCTGGTTCAAGCGCGACCTGCGTGTCGACGACAACGCCGCCCTCACCATGGCCAGCCAGGCCGGACCGGTCCTGCCGCTTATCGTCGTCGAGCCCGGGTACTGGTCCGGCGACGACACCAGCGGGCGGCAATACGACTGGTGGGCAAGCTGCGTCACGGCGCTGGGCAATGACATTGCCGCGAGCGGCGGCGCGCTCGGCATCCATTCCGGCACGGTCATCGAAGCTCTCGAGCGCATCCTGGACGAACACGGCGAGTTCCGCCTCCTCGCGCATCAGGAAACTGGAAACTGGTGGACCTTCCAGCGAGACATCGCCGTGCGCCGCTGGTGCCGCGAGCACGGGATCGCTTTCGATGAGCCCATGCAATTCGGCATATGGCGCGGATCGTCGCTGAACCGGGACAGATGGTCGAAGATGTGGGATGCGATGATGGAGAAGCCGCTGCTGCCGGTGCCGGATGTGCAATGGGCCGGGCAGAATTTCGGCGGCGAATTGCCCGAGGCCAAGACGTTAGGGCTTGCCCCTGATCCGGTCGAATGGAAGCCCGAGCCCGGCACGGCAGCGGCGGTCGAGATCCTGCGCAGCTTCCTTCATGAACGCGGGCAGGAATATCGTACCGACATGTCTTCCCCCACACTGGGTGCGGCGGGCTGTTCGCGCCTGTCGCCCTATCTTGCCGTGGGCGCGATTTCCATCAAACGGTGCTATCAGGAAACGCGCAAGCGTCAGGCGGAGCTCAAGGACGACACAAGCGAGGAAGCCAAGGCGTGGCGCGCGTCCCTGCGCGCCTATATCGGGCGGCTGCACTGGCATTGTCACTTCATTCAGAAGCTTGAGGCCGACCCCGAACTGGAGTGGCGGCCCGCCGTGCGGGCCTACGAAGGCATGCGTCCGCCTTCCGACCCGAAGCTGCTGAAGGCCTATGCCGAAGGGCGCACCGGCTTTCCGTTCGTCGATGCCTGCATGCGCCAACTGCGCGCGACCGGATGGATCAACTTTCGCATGCGCGCCATGCTGATGAGCTTTGCCTGCTACGATCTGTTCCTGCGCTGGCAGGATGCGGGCACTGTGCTCGCGCGCTTGTTCACCGATTACGACCCGGGCATCCACTGGACGCAATCGCAAATGCAGAGCGGGGAAAGCGGCATCAACACGTTGCGCATCTACAACCCGATCAAGCAGGGTCGCGATCACGACAGAGACGGCGACTATATCCGGCAGTGGGTGCCCGAACTCGCCGATTGCCCCACGAAGGCAATCCACGAGCCCTGGAAGCACGAGTGCAGCCTCGATTATCCCGACCCGCTGGTCGATCACGCCAAGGCGGTCAAAGAGGCGCGCGAGGCGATATACGCCGTTCGCCGCCGTCCGGAGGTGCGCGCCGAAGCGGAAGCCGTGCTGGCCAAACACGGATCGCGCCGCAGACCCTCGCGTCGCCGGAAGCCGAGGAAGGACGCTGTCTCAAAAAGGCAGTTGGCCGACGCCTGACGGCTCAAAGCCTTACTCGAACCGTTGCGCGGTACTATTTTACCGCCTCGCTGAACCGCGGGAAAGCTTGACGAATCACGCATTCGCCGCCATTTGGCGCGCATCGAGCGGCTCTGTTCGGGGCCGTTCCATCGTTTTGCGTCCCTTCGCGGGGCGCGACAACTCGAGAAAACGGACACGAAAAGCCATGAAGGCTATCACGAAAGTGACCCAGTCGGCCAAGCCGGCAGAGGTCGAAAAGGACTGGCACATCATCGACGCGGAAAACCTCGTCGTTGGCCGTCTGGCGGCAATTATCGCCAATATCCTGCGCGGCAAGCACAAGCCAAGCTACACGCCGCATGTCGATTGCGGCGATCATGTCATCGTCATCAATGCCGACAAGGTGAAGTTCACCGGCAAGAAGATGACCGACAAGATCTATTACAAGCACACCGGTCACCCGGGCGGCATCAAGGAAACGACTCCGGCCAAGGTGCTGGAAGGCCGTTTCCCCGAGCGCGTCCTGGAGAAGGCCGTGCAGCGCATGATCCCGCGCGGGCCGCTGGGCCGCGACCAGATGCGCGCCCTGCACCTCTACGCCGGCACCGAGCATCCGCATGACGGGCAGAAGCCCAAGACGCTCGATGTTGCTTCGATGAACCGCAAGAACAAGGCTGTTGGATAATGGCTGACGAAACCAAGAACGAAACCGTGTCCGATCTCGCCGATCTCAAGGACATCGCCGGCGACGCACCGCAGGGCGATTCGGCAGACATCGCCGCCAAGGCCGAAGTCCCCCTGCGCGAGCAGGAGCTCGACAGCCAGGGCCGTGCCTACGCCACCGGTCGGCGCAAGGACGCCACCGCACGCGTGTGGCTGGTTCCGGGCAGCGGCAAGATCACCGTCAACGGCAAGGACCAGGAAGTGTATTTCGCACGTCCGACGCTGCGCCTCGTGATCGACCAGCCGTTCGCCATCACCGAACGTCAGGGCCAGTACGACGTCGTCGCAACCGTTCGCGGTGGCGGTCTGTCGGGTCAGGCAGGCGCCGTGAAGCACGGTATCAGCCAGGCACTGACCAAGTACGAGCCTGCCCTGCGCAGCACGGTCAAGGCCGCCGGCTTCCTCACCCGCGACAGCCGCGTGGTCGAGCGTAAGAAGTACGGCCGCGCCAAGGCTCGCCGCAGCTTCCAGTTCTCGAAGCGCTAAGGCGTCCTTACATCGCTGGATACGAAAAGGGCGTCCTCTCGGGGCCGCCCTTTTTCTTTGCCGTGTGCGGTCTTGCCGTCAGCGTTGCATCACCATCAGGCCCCATGACAGGCCGGTACCCGCGAAGAACAGCGGCCAGCTCCACCAGACATCGTATTGGAAGATCTCGGCCTGAAAGATCGACAGTTGCCCGCCGCGTGATCCTTGGCTGCCGACCACCAGTGCTACGATGTATGTGAGAATGCCACCCAATGGCACCGCTTTGAAAAATTCCATTGCGCTTCCCTCGAGAACTTCGTTCGCAAAGCCTGCGTAGAAACCCTTAGGGACGCGTTAACGGGATGGGTTAATGCACGGGAGGGTCGACTGCCGGCACCTGGTCGACCGGCGCGACAGCTTCCCCCTCGCCGCGCGGAGGCAACGCGTTTTCCGGCACATCGTCGATTTGCATGTCGGGCGTGTCTACCTGCTCGAGATTGCGAACGGTGACATGCAAGCGCTGCCCGTCCCACTCGAGCTCGTTGAAGCTCGGCGGCGTCGAACGTGTACGCTGCGACAGCGTGCCTGCCCCGATCATGCGGACGGGCCCGTGCGGTGTGTCTTCCATGATATCGAAGGCGTCGTGGACATGGCCAGACAGCACAGCTTCGACCGGGCGCTGCGCCAGAGCAGCCAGCGCCTTGTCACCCCCGCGAGTCAGCGCCGTCCCTTGCGTGCCCACCTCGCGCAAAGGATGATGCACGGCGACCAGCGCGCGCGTGCCCTTCGGCAGTGCATCGATTGCGTCGAGACAGGATGCAAGAGCGGCATCGGTCACCCAGCCCTTCGACCAGTTCAGCCGCGGCTGCGCGCGAACCGCCGTTTTCAGCGGGACGATAGCCAAAGCGCCCAGATCGATCTCTCGCTCGACCTTGTCCTTCATACCGCGAAACCGGCGGTAGGGATCGACGAATCGCTCGACCGGGTTGAAATAGGGCATGTCGTGATTGCCTACCTCGACCGTTACCGGCACATCCAGCGAGTTGATCCAGCGCGTCGCGGCAGCAAACTCGCGGTGCCGGGCGCGCATGGTGAGATCGCCGGTAATGGCGACCGCATCGGGGTTTTGGCGCGCAATCTCGCGCTCGACCCATGCGAGCGCCTGCACGTCCTCCAGACCGAAATGGATATCCGAAAGGTGGAAAATGCGGCGATGCTCAGACGACATGGCGCACCGCTAGCAGAGAGATATCAAGGCGGGCCACTGCGAAGTTACAGACGGTGCGTCAGCACGAGCCAGGCAGTGCCGAAGTTGAACAGGCTGTAAATGCCATAGGCAACGGCCATACCGGGATAGCCGTTGCCCGCGAGCAGCATGGCCGCCAGCAGGACGAAGAACTCGAACCACAGCGAAAAACGCCCGCCGCCGGAACGGTAAAAGCTCGGCAGCGCGTCGAGCATGGGATGCCCGCTTTCGAGCACGGCCTTGTGAACGGCAAAATTGCCGATCCCCAGGACGAACAGCAAGAGCAGGATCATGCTTTGCAAGATAGGTGCGCAGTCTGCCGAATGCCAATTGCCATTCGTCGAGCGTCGGCGACGATCGCCTCCGTGGATGCATCTTCTGTCGAGCCGCGCTTTGATCCGCGTGAGGCTTCGGTACACATCGTGACAGGCGGCAGGTTGTCACGCCCCCCAAGTCCCAATCCCCAAGCTGAGGACCTGTCGCCCTACCCTCTCACGAGCAGCCTAGCGGCCTGCCATGGCTTTCACATTGCGCAGATATGTCCGGCCGATGCGCAGATGTTCGCCGTCGTCCATCTCTGCCGACCACACGCCGAGTCCGTCATGTCTCAAGCCTTTGATACGGTCCTTGCGCAGAATGGTTGAGCGGTGGATGCGGATGAACTTGGCCGGGTCGAGCCGCTTTTCGAGACCCGCGATCGTCTGAAGCAGCAGATAGCTGCGATCCTCGACATGCAGGCGAACGTAGTCGCGCTCGGCATCGATGCGCGACACTTCCTCGGTGTCGATGCGGATAAGCTCGCTGCGGTGCGGGATCCAAAGTTCTTCGAGCCACTTGCTTTTTTCGCCGCCACCCTCGCCCTTGCGCGCAAGAGCCCGCTGGATCGCACGTTCCAGCCGGTCGGCCTTTACCGGCTTCAGCACGTAATCGACCGCGTCCAGATCGAAGGCCTCAACTGCGTAATTGTCGTGTGCGGTCACGAAGATGATGGCGGGTCGCTGCTCCCGGTCGGCCAGTTTTCGGGCGACCGCGAGGCCATCGACTTCGGGCATGGTCATGTCGAGCAATACGAGATCGGGCGACAGAGCCTCCACCAGCCGAAGCGCCTGCGCGCCGTCGCTCGCCGTGCCGACGACATTCAGATCGTCCATCTTGCTGCAGATGACCTGCATACGCTCCACAGCAAGTGGTTCGTCGTCCACGATTAGCGTGCGCAGCGTTTGCGAGCCGTCGTCAGCCATGTTTCACCATCGGTATTCTGAGTTCGGTCCTGTAGCCGACATCCCCCGGGCCGGACGTGACCGACGCGGCTGAGCCGAAGCGCGCCTGCAGCCGGTCGCGCACATTGGCAAGGCCGATGCCAAATCCGCCACCCTTGCCGCTGGGCATGCTCGGACCGTCGTCGGACACGGCGATCACCAGCTGCTCGTCGTCTTGATGCGCGCGGATGCGGATGGTGACCGGACGGTTGCTGGCCGACACGCCGTATTTGACCGAGTTCTCGACCAGCGGCTGGAGAATCATGCCTGGCACGTGATAGTTTTCCAGCTCTCGCGGAAGGTCGACGTCCACCCGCAAACGGTCGGGGAACCGCACTGCCTCGATCTCAAGATAGTGTTCCTGCAGGTCGATCTCGTCGCCAAGGCTGACATCGCCTGTCGAGGCATCGTCGAGCGAATGGCGGTAAAAGCGCGAGAGCGACTGGATCATTTCCTCTGCCCGCTCCGACTTGCCGGTCATCACCAGGGAGGACAGCGAATTGAGCGTGTTGAACAGGAAGTGCGGGTTGACTTGATACCGCAGCGAGCGAAGTTCCGCCGCCTTGGCTGCACTGCGAAACCGCTCGCCGCGCCGCTCGGCAGCACGAGCGCGGGCACCGGCCACGATGGCGATATAAAGGGCGGCCCAAGCCAGCAGCAGGAAATACCGTGACAGGGCAAGATCGGTCAGCCGCCGCCAATAATCCGCTCTGGTGGGGGCGGGTTCGATGACGATAGAGGCCGGCGCAGTGGTCTGCGCATCGTCGCTCGCGACCGGCGCCGGCACGTCGAGGAGAAGATTGCCCGATTCGTCTCGGCGGATGGTCAGGCCGCGCTGCTCGCCGATTTTTTGCCGCACCTGATCCTCGATAGGCGCGAAGATCATATTGTTGATCTGCGCGATGGCGAGCGAGGCCGGAATGGCAGCCAGAATGGCGATGCCCACTCTGGCGGCTAAACTGCGATCGTCGAACAAGCGAAGGAATTGCCACAGCAGAATGGTGACGCCGCCGCCGGCGAGAGCCACCACCAGGCGGCGCCATAGCAGCTCGTCCTGCAGTTCCAGGCCGACGACAGCGCCGCGCACAGTGATCAGCAGGAAATAGGCGACCCACAGCCCGAGAATCGACAGCAGGATCGTCTTGGCGGGCACCCGGTCGGCGCGCGATGGATTGAGGGAATCGGTATTCAAAGCGGCACTCTATGTGCCGTCAACGGGCCGGTCATGCCAGCGCCGCCATCGACGCGGCATGCCTGTTGGTCGAACTCATGGGCTAAAGCGGCAGCGTGACCTCGCCCGACGCGATTTTTGCGCGCCATTTGGCTGGGGCGAGCTTGTGCACATTATTCCCGCGCGCATCGACCGCGACGGTTACCGGCATGTCCTGCACCTCGAACTCGTAGATGGCCTCCATGCCGAGATCTTCGAAAGCCACGACCTTCGCGCCCTTGATCGCGCGGCTGACGAGGTATGCTGCCCCGCCCGTCGCCATCAGGTAAGCGACCTTGAAGCGGCTGATGACTTCGACCGCATCATCGCCGCGCTCCGCCTTGCCGATCATGGCGAGCAGGCCGAGATCGAGCATGGTCTCGGTGAACTTGTCCATCCGCGTCGCCGTGGTCGGTCCAGCCGGTCCGACGACCTCGCCCATGACCGGATCGACCGGACCGACGTAGTAGATCGCGCGGCCCTTGAAATCGACGGGCAGTTCCTCCCCCTTGGCCAGCATGTCGTTGATGCGCTTGTGCGCGGCATCGCGACCCGTCAGCATCTTGCCGGACAGGAGCAGCCGGTCCCCGTCTTCCCAGCTGGCGACTTCCTCCGGCGTCAGATTGTCGAGATCGACCCTGCGCGCCGCGGCATCGGGCTGCCAGGTGACGTCTGGGTACTCGTCGAGGCTTGGCGGATCGAGATAGGCCGGACCCGATCCGTCGAGCGTGAAATGCGCGTGGCGCGTCGCCGCGCAATTGGGGATCATCGCAACCGGCTTGCCCGCCGCATGGCACGGCGCATCGAGGATTTTCACGTCGAGCACCGTGGACAGTCCACCCAGCCCCTGCGCCCCGATACCCTGCGCATTGACTGCGTCGAAAATGTCGATCCGAAGCTGTTCGATATCGCTCTGCGCCCCGCGCTGCTTGAGCTGGCCCATATCGATCGGGTCCATCAGGCTCAGCTTGGCGAGCTTCATGCAGTGTTCTGCCGTGCCGCCGATGCCGATGCCCAGCATCCCGGGCGGGCACCAGCCCGCACCCATGCTCGGCAACTGCTCGACCACCCATTCGACGATATTGTCGCTCGGGTTCATCATCTTGAACTTGGATTTGTTCTCGCTGCCACCGCCCTTGGCCGCGACGTCGATATCGATGGTGTCACCCGGCACCATCTCCACCGACAGGACGCACGGCGTGTTGTCGCGCGTGTTGCGGCGGGTGAAGGCGGGATCGGCGAGGATCGAGGCGCGCAGCTTGTTGTCGGGGTGGTTATAGGCCTGCCGCACGCCCTCATCGACGACTTCCTGCAAGGATCGCGTCGTGTCCAGGCGGCAGTTCATGCCCCAGCGCACGAATACGTTGACGATGCCGGTGTCCTGGCAGATCGGCCGGTGCCCCTCGGCGCACATGCGGCTGTTGGTCAGGATCTGCGCGATGGCGTCCTTAGCGGCCGGGCCGGCTTCCGCCTCGTAAGCTTTACCCAAAGCGCGGATGTAATCCATCGGGTGATAGTAGGAGATATACTGAAGCGCGTCCTTCACGCTTTCGATCAGATCGTCTTCCCGGATGATCGTCATGTCGCTCATCGCTGCGCATTCCCATGTTGCAGATTTGCGCTGTCCGATAGGCGCAACAGGCGTCATCGGTCAAAGCGCTTGGACACAAAGAGGCTTGCGCTTAAAGCAATGGCTTCGAAACACCGGGCTTGCACCTGCGTGTTATGGATGCAATACACTGGAATTCTATGAGCACCACTCTCGCCTCCATCGACTATCCCGCCGCGCGCAAGGCGATGATCGACAGCCAGCTGCGCACCAGCGGCGTGAACGAGCCCTTCGTGCTCGAACGCATGGGCGTGGTCCCGCGCGAGGATTTCGTGCCCGCAGGCGCAAAAGGAACGGCCTATGTCGATCGGGCGATCAGGCTTCAGGATGGCGGCTATCTGCCCGCTCCCTTGTTTCATGGCGCTCTGCTGGCCGAAGCGCGGCCCGGTTTCGATGACGATGTCCTCGTGGTCGATGGCGGCAGCGGCTATCTGACCGCGCTGATCGAGCCGCTGGTCGCCAAGCGTCACCACGGTATCGGCGGACAAGGCGCTGACCATGCGCAAGGGCGACTTCTCGCTCATCTGCGTCGATGGCGCGATCGAGCATGTGCCGGCCGGATTTCGCAAAGCTGCTTCGCGAGGACGGACGCATCGTCACCGGCTGGTCGAGCGCGGCGTCACGCGGCTCGCGACCGGGCGCAAGGCTGCGAAGGCGCTCGCCCTCGTCCCGCTCGCCGAGATGGGCATTCCGCGGATGGGCGCGTTCGACAAGCCGGAAAGCTGGAGTTTCTGAATGCACGCGGGAGGGGTAATCGGGAAGCTGGCACTTCGTGCAAGCGTGGCGGCGTTCGCGCTGACAGCCACGGGCGCGCAGGCAGATACGCTGCAGGAAGCGCTGACCGATGCCTACCTCAACAATCCGACTCTCGAGGCAGCGCGTGCCGGTCAGCGGGCCGAGGACGAGAACGTCCAAATCCAGCGGTCGCAGGGTCTGCCGAGTGTCGATGCCACTGCCCAGTATATCGAGTTCATCAAGCCCTCTCCCAATTCTTTCGCCCCGACCGAGCGCGTGCTGCAGGTCGGCCCCGACCTCGTCGTGCCGCTCTATGCAGGTGGCGGCATCAAGAACTCGATCCGCGCGGCCAAGGAGCGTGTGGAGGCGGGAAGGGCCGATCTGCGTGGGCTCGAGTTCGGCCATTTTCCGCCAGACCGTGGCGGCGTATCTCGACGTGTTGCGCGGCCAGGCGCTGGTCAGCCTTTCGAGCAACCAGGTCGATGTGTTGAGTGTCAATGTCCAGGCGACGTCCGACCGCTTCGAAATCGGCGACCTGACGCGCACGGATGTCGCGCAATCGCAATCGCGCCTCGCCCTTGCTCAAAGCGATTTGCAGACCGCGCAAGCGACACTGATTGAAGCGCGCGAGCGATATATCCAGCTTACCGGCTCGGCGCCCGACGACCTGCAGCCTCCACCCCCTTTGCCGAACCTGCCAGCCACCGGCGGACAGGCCGTGGATATTGCGCTGGATAATAATCCGGACCTGATCGCCGCGCGCGAGCGAGCAGAGGCGGCAGGCTATGACGTGGAGGTGGCCGGATCGGGCCGCCTGCCCAATGTCAGCGCCTTCGCCGGTCTCGACTACAACGATTACTTCGGCACACTGGCGGGTGGCGATCCGCGCCTGTCTCAAACCGAGACCACGGCCAGTGCAGGCGTGCGCGTTTCCATACCCATTTTCCAGGGCGGCCTGCCTGCTGCCCGCCAGCGGCAGGCGACAGCGCGCGAAAGCGCAGCACTTGAGCAGATCGTCGCGGCCGAACGCGAAATCATTGCCGCAGTGCGCTCGTCCTTCTCCAATTATCGAGCAGCGCAGCAAGTCATCGAAAGTTCGCTCACCGCCGTCTCCGCTGCCGAGCTCAGTCTCGAAGGTGTGCGCGCCGAGCAATCGATCGGCAATCGAACCATCCTCGATGTGCTCAATGCGGAGCAGGAATTGCTGTCGGCACGCGTCCAGCTCGTGACCGCGCGGCGCAACGCCTATGTTGCGGGATTCTCTTTGCTTGCCGCCATGGGCCGCGCCGAGGCGCGCGATCTCGGGCTGGGCGACGAGGGCGTGCTCTACGACCCGCTCGACAATTACAACCGCGTTTCGGGCCGCATCTGGGACTGGGACCGCGACCCCGAGCCGCAGACAGTGACCACCAGTACACGCGATGTCGCGGCACCCACAGCCGACATCCCGCCGGTTATCGGTCCTCAAGACACGCCCTAGCTTGGCTCTTCGCAAGTCGATGCAGAGTTGATAAGACCGCTCGATATGCAGAACCAGGGCGAACCCTCGGTCGAGGAAATTCTCGACTCGATCAAGAAAGTCATCGCACGCGACGCGAGCGAGGCGGGCGGCGCGCCTGCCCGCAAGCGGCCGCTGGTCATCGGCGATGCCGAACCAGCCGATGCGGACGAGGCCGAAGAAGTGCTGGAGCTGGGCACAGGTCTTGGCGAAGAACTGATCATCGAAGACGATGCCACGCTCGACGCGGTCTATGGCGAGGAGCTGGGCGAGGACGACGAAGAGACCGATGCCGGCCTGATCGCGGATGCCACGCGTAGCGCGATGCAGCAGAACTTCGCCGCGCTCACCATGATGGCCAAGCCCGGCAAGCAGCCGCAGATCGTGCGGCAGGGCGAAACATCCCTCGAAGGGCTTGTGCGCGAGATGCTGAAGCCCATGCTGGCAAAATGGCTCGACGACAATCTGCCGGTCATGGTCGAGGATCTGGTCAAGGCCGAGATCGCACGCATCGCAGGCAAGAAGCGCTAATCGCCTCTTACGTGGCGGACCGACCCGCGCTACAGCTTCCGGTCATGTCACCTCGCATCTGGGCCGCGTCCCCTTTCGCCTGCGCGCTAGCGCTCACTGCCACTCCGCTGATCGCGCAGGACGCGCGTGGGGCGATGCAGGCAGAAGACCTCATCACCATGCCGCGCCTTGGCGGGGCCAGCGTATCGAGCGACGAAACGCTTGCCGTATTCCCGATAACCGTCACCGATCCCGAGACTTACGACCGCAGCACGACGCTGCACCTTCGCTCGCTCGAAATGGTGGATGCGCGCAGTGTCGAAGTGACGCTTGGCGGCAGAGCACATCGCTTTGGCGGCGATGGATATCTCTATTACATCGACAGCGATGCGGATGGCGACACGATGCAGGTGTGGCGCACGACGCTGGGCGCGGACGGCGCAGTAGGCGCACGTCAGCAAGTTACCGATTTCCTCCGCAGCGTGGATGGCTTTTCGGTCGCGGAAAACGGTGCAGGTATCGCGGTCTGGGCCAGCCTCCAGCGCTCTTGCAACGACTTCGACTGCAACGAGATCGCGTACGCAACGGCAAGAAAAGATTGGCTCCGGACGCCTCTACGAAGGAGATGCAGGCTTCTATCGCCATTGGGACACCTGGGTCGAACCCGGCACCTTCAACCGCGTCTTCGCCTTCCGGCTGATTGACGGAGTAGCGACCGGTGCGGGGATCGCACTCGACGGCGCGCAGGGTGCAGGCGGGCCGACCGGCCACACGCCGACCATGCCGTTCGGCGGCGGCGAAGATATTGCCTGGGCGCCGGACGGATCGGGGATCTACTTTGCCGCTCGCGAAGCGGATGCTGCCGAGCCGACCAATGTGAACTGGGATATCTGGTGGAACGATTTGTCCGGTGCGCCGCCGATCAATCTGACCGAAGACAACGAAGCGCTGGACGCGCTGCCCGCGCCCTCGCCTAACGGCCAGTATCTCGCCTATGTCGCCATGGCGCGGCCGGGCTACGAGAGCGACCGCCGCGTTGTCATGCTGCGCGATCTGACGACCGGCGTCACCACGCCCGTCACACAAGATTTCGACCGCAGCTTCTACTCGCTCACCTGGACGCCCGATTCGCGCTGGCTGGTCGGCACCGCGCAGGACGTGCTCGACACGCCCGCCTTCCGCATCGACCCGCGCACCGGCACGGTCGAGCGGCTGGACCTGATGGCCGGCAACGAAGCGCGCATCGGTAACGTCGTACCCCTGTCGGGCGGCGATATGATCTTCACCCGCGACTCGATCGGTGCGCCGGCCGAGCTGTTCCTGTCGAAGGACTGGGGACAGGCCAAACCGCTGACGCAGGCGGCCGCACAAGTCGTCGGCAAGCTTGCGCCGGTGGTGGTCGAACGCTTCAGCTTCGCTGGCGCGGGCGGCGAGACGGTCTGGGGCCAGATCACCAAGCTGGAAGACCATGACGGCCCGATGCCAGTCGTCCTCTACGTCCACGGCGGACCGCAGGGCTCGTTCAACGACGGCTGGTCCAGCCGCTGGAACCCGCGCGTCGTCGCCAGCCAGGGCTATGCCGTCGTCTCGGTCGATTTCCACGGCAGCACCGGCTACGGGCAGGCCTTCACCGACAGCATCAACCGCGACTGGGGTGGCAAGCCGCTGGAGGATCTGCAGCTGGGCCTCGCCGCCGCGCTGGAGCTGGACAGCCAGATCGACGGCAGCCGCGCCTGCGCCATGGGGGCAAGCTATGGCGGCTACATGATGAACTGGATCGCCGGCAACTGGCCCGACCGGTTCGACTGCCTGGTGCAGCATGACGGCCTCTTCGACATGCGTAGCTTCTACTACACGACCGAAGAGCTGTGGTTTCCGCGCTGGGACTTCGGCGGCAGCTATGCCGAGAACAGCGAGCTCTACGAGCGCTGGAACCCGGTGAACTATGTCGAGAACTGGAAAACGCCGATGCTGGTCATCGCAGGCGAGAAGGACTTCCGCGTGCCCTATACGCAAGGCCTCGCCAGCTTCACGGCCCTTCAGGAGCGAGGCATTCCAAGCCAGCTGCTCGTCTTCCCGGATGAAAACCACTGGGTGCTGGGCGCCAAAAACTCGCTGCAATGGCACGACACTGTCTTCGCCTGGCTCGACCGGTGGCTAAAACCGGATGAGTAAGAAGGGTCTGGAAAAGGCGGAGAAAGCGCTCGCCAAGATCGGCGGCGAGACGGCTGAGCGGCAGATTTTCCTGTGCGCCATCAGCGACAAGCAGAAATGCTGCTCGCGCGATGAGGGTAAGGCCGCATGGAATTACCTGAAGCGGCGGCTGAAAGAATTGAACTTAGTGGGTCGCGGCGGACAGGTGCAGCGCACCAAGGCCGACTGCCTGCAGATCTGCGCGCAGGGACCCATCGCGGTCGTATGGCCCGAAAACGTCTGGTACCATTCCTGCGACGAAGAAGTACTCGAAGCGATCATCCAGCGGCACCTGATCGGCGGCGTCCCTGTCGAGGAATACCGTCTTCGCAGCCGCGACGACTAGGGTTTGTCGGGATCGTTGTCGGGCAAAGTGTTGTCGACGGCTTCGTCGTGCCCCGTCCCGGACGACAAAAACACCAGCCCCATCAGCGCGCCGGCCACCAGCATGGTAAATCCGATGCCGAGCGCGACCGCGATGTAGAAATGCACGCTGACGTCCTCGAACTTGTAGATCAGCGCCATCGCAATCGCGACGAGGCCCACTGTCAGCAGGAACAGAAACCGCATGATGCGCCTGTATCGCGCCCAGGCGTACGCGGCGGATTCCGGATCGTCGAGCGGGGAATGGTTGGCCATGCGCCCCATCTGGCGCGCGTCGGCGCAGTAATCAACGCCGCATCGTAAACCGATTCGCCAACGGACGCGAAAGATGGCATTCTGACCTTGCGAGGCGACAGCAGGAGAGGCGTATGAAGATCGACGATATTATCGCAGGCCGGGAGGCATCGGATGTCATCACGGTTCGCGTGGATGTGCCCGTGCGCGATGCAGTTACCGTCCTGGCCGAAAAGCGTATCGGCGCCTTGCCCGTGCTCGACGGCGATGCGGTGGTCGGCATATTTTCCGAACGCGATGTGATTTACCGCATGGCAAGCGAAGGGGCTGTCTGTCTCGACCGCACAATTTCCGAGGTCATGACATCGCCTGCTATCACGGTCGAGCGCGAGACGATGGTCGACCAGGCACTGGGCCTGATGACCAAGCGCCGCATCCGTCACCTGCCGGTGGTCGATGCCGACGGCATGTGCGGCTTCATCTCGATCGGCGACCTCGTCAAATCGCGCATGGACGAGGTCCAGCACGAAGCCGACGCCATGCGCGACTATATCGCTCACGCTTGAGACGCGCAGCAAGACACCTTACATTGCCTGCATGGCCGAAATGCTCACCCTGACACCTGCCGCAGCCAAGCGCGTCGCAGCTATTGCCGACAAGCAGGCCAGTCCTGCGATCCTGCGCCTGTCGGTCGAGGGCGGGGGCTGCTCGGGCTTCCAGTACAAATTCGCGCTCGCGCCCGATGCGGATGCGGAGCGACTCCGTGAGCGAGACCGACGGGGTGCGCCTGGTGGTCGATCCGGTCAGCCTCGATCTGGTGGCCGGAAGCCAGGTCGATTTCGTCGAATCGCTCGGTGGCGCGGCTTTTCGGGTCGAGAATCCCAATGCGGCGGCCGGTTGCGGCTGCGGCTCCAGCTTCGGTATATAAGCGCAGTTCCCCTGATCCGTTCGGGCTGAGCTTGTCGAAGCCCTGCCTTTTCTTCTAGCGACACGTACGACGTGAAGTGCGGCCCTTTGACAAGCTCAGGGCGAACGGTTGAGAGGTTTGCCCGAGTGAAGATCGCCACATTCAACATCAACGGAATCAAGGCGCGGCTACCGCGTCTCATCGAATGGCTGGAGGAAACCCAGCCCGACGTCGCCTGCCTGCAGGAAATCAAGACGATGGACGAGGGCTTCCCGGCGGAAGACTTCGAGAAGATCGGCTATCGAAGCGATCTGGCACGGTCAGAAGAGCTTCAACGGCGTCGCCATCCTCGCGAAAGGCGAAAGGCCGGTCGAAATCCAGCGGGGTCTTGGCATCGACGGCCCGAACGAAGGCGAGGGCGAGCAGGCGCGCTATCTGGAGGCGGATGTCGGCGGCGTGCGCATCTGCAACCTCTACCTGCCTAACGGCAACCCGCATCCCGGGCCCAAGTTCGACTACAAGCTCGCGTGGATGGAGAAGCTGCGCGCGCGCATGGCTGCGATATGGGAGGAAGAGGTGCCTGCAGTGGTGCTGGGCGACTTCAACGTCATCCCGGAAGACAAGGACGTCTGGTCACCCAAGGCGATGGCGAGCGATGCACTGATGCAACCGGAAAGCCGCGATGCCTATGCGCGCATGCTGGCCGATGGCTGGACCGACGCGATCGACACGCTCAACCCGCGCGGCGGGATCTGGACGTTCTGGGACTACCAGGCGGGCGCGTGGCAGCGCGACCACGGTTTCCGGATCGATCACGTCCTGCTTGTCGCCCGAACTGGCCGACCGCATGACGAGCGCCGGTGTCGACAAGGAATATCGCGGACGCGAAAAGTCATCGGACCATACGCCCGTCTGGGTGGAAATAGGCGACTGATGCGAAAAAGGGCCGCCCGCAAGAATGCGAACGGCCCTTCTGATCCAGCAACTACCGATCAGCGGTAGAAAATATGCGTCTTGATCGCTGCGCGGCGTGTTTTCTTGCGCGCCCAGCGTGGGCTTACATAGGTCGCGTGGAAATACAGGCGAATCCTGAGCCTCGCTGTCCCACAGTCCTTGATGGGCAATACGAGCGATCTTTTTGGCCCGTGCCCATGCGGCAGAGCCGGTCTTGATCCGCGGCATAGTGCCGCCGCGAACAAAGCTGAACTGCGCGCGCTGGTAAACAACGCCGCAATAGCTCGACGGGAAACGGTTCGATCCGGAGCGATTGATAACGACCTGCGCCACGGCCAGCTGGCCGGCAAGCGGTTCGCCGCGCGCTTCGAAATAGACGGCGCCGGCAAGGCAGCGCATCTCGTCCGTCATTTCCTGCGGCGCGGCAATATCGGAGACCAGTTCACGCAGGCTTTCGGCTGCGGGGACATCTCCGGTCAATTCGGGCGTGGATTCTTCGGGAAGTTCCTGTACCACTTCGCCGCTGACGAAGACCGGCATGGTCTCTTCGGCAGCCTGCGGGGCAGAGGTGTCCTGGGTAAGTTCGGGTGCCGCTTCTTCCGGAAGGGCGCCAGCCTCGGCCTCGGTTTCCTGGGCCATGGCAAAGGTAGTAAGCATCGTCGCGGCAAGCGCCGCGGTGCCGATAATCGTCTTTCGCATTAAATCCGCTTTTCTGGGCGGTGAGCAGCTGTCGCAGGTCGATGATCATGGGCCCATGCGTGGGCCATCCGATAGTCGCGATCCCTTTTAAGACCTGCCGCTGTCTCCCCGTCTGCGTGCTAGTCGAACGACCCCATTGCCATTCCGACCGCCTGCGCATCGAAGCTCGGGACAGGCAAATAGTCTCATTTGCAACTGTGTCAAGTTAATCGCGGCTCGGATCGATTAATCGTTCCACATCGGGACCGTCCAACTCGACGAACCAGCAGTCGGGATCCTGCGACTTTCGGCGCGCGACGTATTCATCTATTTCTCCAGGATTTTCAGCATCCTGCTCTCGGGTTTTGACGAATATCCGAGAGCCGTCGAGCTGCGGCATGCGCTCCCACATCTGCGTTTCTTGACCACCATGAGTGGTTAACACGACGATCGTTCCAGCGTCGCGTTCGCCCTTCTGGAGCACAGTGCCGAAGGCGCCGAGGCCTTGTGCCAACCTAATGAGCCCCGCAACTTCAAGATGCGCGGGCAGCCGTGGCATCCTCACTCATTCTGAGTATCCGGGCAGGCTCGACAAAGGGATGCGCGATTTCATGAAAGTGCCTGTTCCGCGGCCGACTTCGTCGCCTTCCTCGTCCACCAGCCGCGATTCGGCGACGAATACCCGCCGCCGTCCGCTTACCCAGCGCCCCTCTGCCACGAGACGCCCTTCGCGCACGGGCTTGGTAAAATGCAGGTTGAACGAAGTGGTGAGCAGGAAACGGTCGGTCACCAGCGTATTCGCGGCATAAAAGGCCGCATCGTCGAGCATCTTGAAATAGATCGTCCCATGCGCCGCGCCTGCCGCGTGGAAAACGTCTTCGGTCACATCGAAGCTGATCGTCGCCTTGCCTTCTTCGGAGATGGACAAGGCAGACGCGTATTGCGCGTTGATAGGCGCAGCAGAATAAAGCCGCTCCAGCGCTGTCCAATGGCGCTGCGCTCCGCTCGAGGAGGTGGTGTCCGACATGGTTCAGCGCTGCTTTCAGGCGCGCGGTTCGACCCAGCCGATCGATCCGTCGGCGCGGCGGTAGACCATATTGTGCGCCCCGCTCGCCCCGTTCTTGAAGAAGACCGCATTGGCATTCTGCAAGTCGAGCAGCATCACCGCATCGGCGACCGAGCATTCGGGAACCATGGCGCTGGTTTCGGCGATCACGGGTGGACTATCGGGCGCAGGCGCGTCGGCCTCTTCGGGCTCGGGTGCGGCGAAGATCGTATAGGCCGCTTCCTGCTCGCGCATGGCGTGGTCGGCCTGTTCGTGCCGATCGCTGATCCGACGTTTGTAGCGCCGCAGCTGCTTTTCGATCTTGGTTGCGGCATGGTCGAAGGCCTGGTGCACGTCATGCGCCTGTGCGTGACCCTTCAGGATGAGGCCCTGCATCACATGGGTGACGATATCGGCCGAGAACGCCCCGCCCGCCGCCTTCCCGAAGGTCACATGGCTGGACAGCGCGCGGTTGAAGTACTTCTCGACGATGCCCTGCAGCCGGTCCTCGACGTGCTCCTGCAAGGCAGCGCCGGTGTCGATCTGATGTCCGGAAACGCGGATATCCATGTTCGTTCTCCTTCGTGCGCGCCCTATGCTTGTCCTGTCGGTCAACCCCAGAGCGGGTTGTCGATCGTCGCCATGAATTCCCGGTGCCGAGCCAATTCCGCCGCGCTTGCCGCATGGGGGCGCGGTTCGCGGCGCGGACCCGCAGGTGCCTTGCGCGGACGGCCGCAGTTCGGCGAGCTACCTCCTGCGGCTTGGTATCGTCGGCAAGACCCAACCCGATCTGCCGCCCGCCTTTCAGCTCGACATAGACCTGCGCCAGCAATTCGGCATCGAGCAGCGCGCCATGCTTGACGCGGTGGCTGCGATCGATGCCGTAGCGGGTGCACAGCGCATCGAGGCTCAGCTTGGCGCCAGGATGCTTCTTCTTCGCCATGCGCACCGTGTCGATCATGCGCGTCATGCACACGGGCGCCTGCCCGATCAGTTCGAGCTCAGCATTGAGGAAGCCGAAGTCGAAGCCTGCATTGTGCGCCACCAGCGGCGAATCGGCGATAAATTCGAGCAGGTCTTCGAACGTGTCGCGGAACAAGGGCTTTTGCGACAGGAAGGCACGGACAGGCCATGCACCGCCTCCGCGCCGGCCGGCATGTCGCGCTCGGGGTTGTAATAGGCGTGGAATGTCTCGCCCGTCGGCACGAGGTTGACCAGTTCCACGCAGCCGATTTCCACCATCCGGTCGCCCGTCTTGGGATCGAGGCCGGTGGTTTCGGTATCGAAGATGATTTCCCGCATCGCGTAATCTATCGGCCCCACCGCGCCGGATTACAAGGGGCAGATCGACGCGTCACATTTCGCTGCGCAATCGCTGCACGAGGCGGGCGACATCGCGGCGCGTCTGCTCCAGCGGTTGGCCGGTGTCGATGACGTGATCGGCGCGTTCGCGCTTTTCGGCATCGGGGGTCTGAATCGAGAGGATATGCTCGAACTTCTCCGGTGTCATGCCGGGGCGCGCAAGGACACGCTCCCGCTGGATCTCGGCAGGGGCAGAAACGACCACGATCGTGTCCACGCTCGCGTGACCGCCTTTTTCGAACAAGAGAGGGATGTCGAACAGGACCATCGGCGCGTCGTGCATTGTCATCGAGAAAAGCCCGTCGCGCGTTCCGCTACGGCCGGATGTACGATCGCTTCCAGCCTGGCCAGGGCATCCGGATCGCCAAAGACCTGCTGCGCCCAGCACATCGCGCAACACGCCGTTATCGTCCGGTACTGCCCGGGAAGGCCGCCTCGATCGCTGCGACCAATGCGCCGCCCGGTCCCTGCATGGCGCGCACTTCGGCATCGGCATCGAAGACCGGCACGCCCTGCTTCGGCGAACATCGCCGCGACGGTCGATTTTCCCATGCCGATGGAGCCGGTCAGCCCGATGATTCGCGGGCCGGCTCATGACGTCAGCAGCTCACGCAGTTCCGCATCGTATTGGCGTGGTGCCTCGACGCCGAAGAAGTATGCGAAGGCCGCGGCGGCCTGTCCGATCAGCATGGACAGGCCGTCGATCGTTGCGAAGCCCGCTTTGCGCGCGGCCTGTGAGGAAGTCCGTCTCGACCGGATCGGTCACGATGTCGTAAGCGATGGAGCCGGGCGGCGCATGGCTCCAGTCGAAGGCGAGCGGCGGCTGCCCGCGCATACCCAGCGGGCTGGCGTTGACGATGAGGTCGCAGCAGCCATCGCGGTCGTCGAAGGCGAAATCCGTCGCCTCCGCAAAATGAGCAAGCGGGGCGGCGTGGTGTTCGCCCTTGGCGAGTTCGTCGAGCATGGCGCGCGCCTTGTCGGGATTGCGTCCCGCCAGACCAGCGTGAAACCCTCGTCGGCCAGGCCGGCAACGATGGCGCGCGCGGCGCCGCCCGTCCCGAGCACGCGCGCCATGCGGAAATAGTGCTGGCTTCGCAGCAGTTCGTGCAAAGGTTCGAGAAAGCCGGCCACGTCGGTATTGCGTCCCGACCAGCGCGCCGTCCGGCGCCCAATGAACGGTGTTTACCGCACCGATCGCTTGGCCAGCGGATCCAGCCGGTCGAGCATGCGCTATCGACCGCCTGCTTGTGCGGCATGGTGACGTTGCATCCGCGCCAGTCCGGGTCCGCTCGCCGCTCAGCGAAATAGTCGCCAAGCTCTCGCCTGCTCGACGTGACGTAGCGCGGTAATTCGCATCCAGTCCCAGCTTCTCGATCCAGAACCCGTGGATCACCGGCGATTTCGACTGCGCAATCGGATCGCCGATGACTTCGGCGTAACGCGTCACGCCGGCAAAGCACTCCGCGCTCCCGCAGCGCGCCGAGCACTTGCAGCAAGGGCATGCCGAGAACGGTGAACTGGTCGCCCATGATGCTGTCGAACAATTGCACACCGGGCCCCTCGATCCGGAACACGCCGACGCACCATGATACGGCAGGCCATTCTGCGTCGAGATAGCTCTCGATGAAGTCCTCGGACAGCTCGCGCACACGCAGCCGCGCAAAGTCCGCGCCCGACCCAATCGATCTGCCCGTCCTTCGCCAGCGCCGCAGCGCTGTGCAAGCGTCATCACCTTGCCCGGAAAAGACCGCAGATGTTCGGCCGCCTGTTCGCGGCTTTCCGGCTTGTCGAACCGGCGACCGTCGACTTCGACCAGGGAATCGCTGCCCAGCACCCATCCGCTTGCCGTGCCACCGCCGCGGCCTTTGCCGCTGCCAGGGCCTGCGCGATCTCGGCAGGCTCCGCACCCTCCATCTCCGTCTCGATGGCGCGCTCGTCCACATCGGCGCCGCACGCTTCGAAAGCGACGCCTGCCGCCTCCAGCATGGCCTTGCGGGACGCGCTGTTCGACGCGAGAACGATGCCTGCGCCCGCCAGCCCGCTCATATCGCGTTCACTCCCTCGAACTCGTTCGTGGCGCGTTGCTTGCGCTCGCCGCACAGCTTGATCACCGCAGCGGCCGTCTCCTCGATCGAGCGGCGCGTTACGTCGATCACAGGCCAGCCATTGTCGGCAAACATGCGGCGCGCGAATGTCACTTCGCTCTTCACCCGCTCGTTATCGACATAGGCCGTTTGCGTCTTCTCGTTCAGTGTCAGCAAGCGGTTGCGCCGGATCTGCACCAGCCGTTCGGGCGCGGTCGTCAGGCCCACGACCATCGGGTTCTTCAGCTCGAACAGCTTTTGCGGCGGCGGGCTTTCGACCACCAGCGGGATGTTGGCGACCTTGTATCCGCGATTGGCGAGGTAGATGCTGGTCGGCGTCTTGGAGCTGCGCGATACGCCCGCCAGCACGATGTCGGCCTCTTCCCAGTTCTCCCAACCGACACCGTCGTCATGTGCGATGGTGAACTGGATGGCCTCGACCCGCTCGAAATAGGCCTTGTCCATCGCGTGCTGCCGGCCCGGCCGTCCATGCGCTTCCTGCCCCAGGGCCTGCTCCAGAGCCTGCGTCACCCGGTCGAGGATGGGGACGGCGGGCAGACCGTGCTTCGCGCATGCCTCTTCCAGCCGCGCGCGCGCATCGGCATTGACCAGCGTGAACAGGACAAGGCCCGGGTTGGCCTTGAGTTCGGGCACGATCCGGTCGAGATGCTGCTTCGAACGCACCATCGGCCAGAAATGGCGCATGACATCGCTATCGTCGAATTGCGCCAGCGCCGCCTTGGCAATCATTTCCAGCGTTTCGCCGGTACTGTCGGACAGCAGGTGAAGATGGATGCGGTCTGCGATGACGGGCCTCGGTTCGGGGGGTGTGGACAGCGCTGGCATAAACCACGGGACAGGTCTGGCGACAAGTTCGGTGATGAATTCGCTCCCCGCTACCAGCCAAGCTCAGGCCCGATTCCCGCACAGCAAGAAGCAAGTTTTGCGCAAGGGGCGGACAGTGGGGACAAGTTTGACTCGACTCATGCCCGTTGGCGAGTCGCGCAGGCTCCGCTTTTCCTTCACATCGCGGTGCAAATGGGGCAGGAGCCGCTTGTCCCCGATATCCACAGGGCCAACAGACTCCATCAAACCTTATAAATTATAAGTATTATTGGAACTCCTAGACGCATGCCCGGACTTCTTCTCGACACGCTGAACGGTTCGCGATCGGAGCGCACGCCGCTGTGGCTCATGCGGCAGGCCGGTCGCTATCTGCCCGAATACCGCGCGCTTCGCGCCGAGAAGGGCGGGTTTCTCGCTATGGCTTACGACAGCGAGGCGGCATGCGAAGTCACCTTGCAGCCGATCGAGCGGTTCGGCTTCGACGGGGCAATCCTGTTTTCCGACATTCTGATCGTGCCGCATGCGCTGGGCCAGCATCTGGAGTTTCTGGCGGGCGAGGGCCCAAAGCTGTCGCCGCGGCTGGTCGATGCCTCGCTCGATGCGCTGACCCGCGATCCCTCGCGCTACGAGCCGATCTACCAGACCGTGCGTCTGTGCCGTGAACGGCTGGGCGAGGATGTGACCATGCTGGGTTTTGCCGGCAGCCCCTGGACCGTGGCGACCTACATGGTGGCGGGCGAGGGCAGCCGCGACCAGCACGAGGCGCGTGCAATGGCCTATCGCGATCCGGGCGCTCTGCAGGCGATTATCGATGCAATCGTGATCAGACGATCGCGTATCTGTGCGGCCAGATCGATGCGGGCGCGGAGGCTGTGCAATTGTTCGACAGCTGGGCAGGGAGTCTCGCTCCCGACGAATTCGAGCGCTGGGTCATCGCGCCCAATGCGCGGATCGTGGCGGCCTTGAGCGAGCGACATCCCGGCACGCCGATCATCGGCTTTCCGAAAGGCGCGGGCGAGAAGCTGCCGGCCTATGCGCGCGAGACGGGCGTGAAGGCTGTCGGTGTGGACGAGACGCTCGATCCGGCCTGGGTGGCGCGCGAATTGCCCGATGGCATGCCGGTGCAGGGCAATCTCGATCCCTTGCTGCTGCTGGCCGGATCGGACGAGCTGGAGCGGCGCGTTGCGACGATCCTCGAAGCCTTTGCGGACCGCCCGCATGTCTTCAATCTGGGCCATGGCATAGACCGGCGAACGCCGATTGCGCATGTCGAGCGACTGATTGCGGCCGTGCGCGGGCGCAAGGGGTGATTTTGCCCCGCCAGCCTCGCTACATCGCGGCCATGCAGGGTGTGCTGTCCATGATGTATCTCTGGCTCAAGGCAGGCCACATCATTTTCATGGTCTTCTGGATGGCCGGCCTCTTCATGCTGCCGCGCCAGATGATCTACCTGCACCCCGCCGCGCCTGGATCGGATGAATCGGCGCTTTGGGCGAAGCGCATGGGACTGCTGCGAAAGATCATCCTGACACCCAGCCTTATCGTGACGTGGATTTTAGGCCTGCTGCTGGCCCAAACGCTCGGCGCATGGGGTGAGGGGTGGCTGCATGCCAAATTGCTGCTTGTCGTCGCCCTGAGCGGCTTCCACGGCTATCTCGTTGCCCAGTCCAAGCGCATGGCAGCGGGCGAACGAGTTTTGACCGAGCGACGGTTACGCATGATTGGCGAGGTGCCGGGCATACTGCTGGCACTGATCGTGGTACTGGTTGTCGTCAAACCGTTCTGATAATGCGGCCCGGCAATGCGCATTCCCGATTGACGCAGCGCCTGCCCGATTTTATCTGACCTTCAACGACCGGCGAGCATCGTGCGCAATCAAGCCGCACACAAGGTCCGCTTTCTCCAAGCCCATCGACCTGCCGGCCATTCCATTAGATTTCGAATATCAGAGACTTACATAATGCATCTCAAAGACCTCAAAGCAAAACCTCCTGCCGATCTCGTGGCCATGGCCGAAGAGCTGGGCGTCGAGGCGGCCGGCACCATGCGCCGCCAGGACCTCATGTTCTGCATCCTGCGCGAATTGGCGGATGACGAGGAATATACCGAGGAAATCATGGGCATCGGCACCATCGAGGTGCTGCAGGACGGCTTCGGCTTCCTGCGCTCTCCCGAAGCGAACTATCTTGCCGGGCCGGACGACATTTACGTCTCGCCCAACCAGATCCGCAAATGGGGTCTGCGCACGGGCGATACGGTCGAGGGCCAGATCCGCGCGCCCAAGGAAGGCGAGCGCTATTTCGCGCTGACCGGCCTGACGACCGTCAATTACGAGGATCCCGACCAGGTCCGCACGCGCACCAATTTCGACAATCTGACGCCGCTCTATCCCGAAGAGAAGCTCAACCTCGATACGCTCGATCCGACGGTCAAGGACAAGTCGGCGCGCGTGATCGACATCATCTCGCCGCAAGGCAAGGGCCAGCGCGCGCTGATTGTCGCGCCGCCGCGCACGGGTAAGACCGTGCTGCTGCAGAACATCGCCAAGGCGATCACCGACAATCATCCGGAAGTCTTCCTGCTGGTGCTGCTGGTCGACGAGCGACCCGAAGAAGTCACCGACATGCAGCGCAGCGTAAAGGGCGAGGTTATTTCCTCGACCTTCGACGAGCCTGCGAACCGCCATGTGCAAGTCGCTGAAATGGTTATTGAAAAGGCCAAGCGCCTGGTCGAGCACAAAAAGGATGTCGTCATCCTGCTCGACTCGATTACGCGTCTGGGCCGTGCCTACAACACCGTCGTGCCCAGCTCGGGCAAGGTGCTGACCGGCGGTGTCGATGCCAACGCCCTGCAGCGGCCCAAGCGCTTCTTCGGTGCGGCGCGTAACATCGAGGAAGGCGGATCGCTGTCGATTATCGCCACCGCGCTGATCGACACCGGCAGCCGCATGGACGAGGTTATCTTCGAAGAGTTCAAGGGCACCGGCAACAGCGAGATCGTCCTCGACCGCAAGGTCGCCGACAAGCGTATCTTCCCGGCTCTCGATGTCGGCAAGTCCGGCACCCGCAAGGAAGAGTTGCTGGTCGATCAGGGACAACTGTCCAAGATGTGGGTCCTGCGTCGTATCCTGATGCAGATGGGTACGATCGATGCGATGGAGTTTTTGCTCGACAAGATGAAGGATTCCAAAACCAACGAGGACTTCTTCGCAAACATGAACCAGTAGGGAGGTAGCTGGCCGGGCGCTGACAGGGCGATCCGGACAAGCGTCAAGATTTGGAACGCCTGTTATATCGCAGCACGGCCGCCAGCGGCACAAGTGCAAAGGATGTGTTCGCGATCATCGATGCATCGCAGCGCAACAATCCCGCGCGCGATATTACAGGCTTTCTTCTCTACGATGCCGACCGATTCCTTCAGATGATCGAGGGACCTGCCCTTTGCATCGAAGGTCTGATTGCGGTTATCGAGAACGACCCGCGCCATCATTCACTCGAGATCGTCCTGCGCGAACCCGCGGACGAGCGCTGGTTTCCCGATTGGGAAATGAAACGACTCATCTCGTTCGGATCCAAGCCTGCGCAGGAGGCATTGCGCGATATCCTTGGTGATAAGGACGGCGGGGCCGATGTCCTTCGCGAAGTGGACACATTTCTTCGCGCCTGACGGGCCGCCTTATCCCAAATGGTCGGCGAAGAATTGCGCCGTACGCTGGTCCGCCAATTCTGCAGCGTCGTTATTCCGGCGATTGCCGAATTCCGTGGCAAAACCATGATCCTGCCCGGGATAATCATGCAGCGTGACTTTCGGATGGTCGCCCAGACCTTCGTGCATCGCCTTCTGCGTCGCCTTGTCGACAAAGCCGTCCTCGCCCGCAATGTGCAGCATCAGCGGGTTGGCGATGGCATGCTTCTCGTGCAGCAGATTGTCGATCCCGACCGCGTAATATCCAACCGATGCATCGGCGTCGGTGCGAGCTGCGGTCATGTAGGCTAATCGCCCACCCAGACAGTATCCTACCGCGCCGACCTTCGCGCATCCTTGCGATCGCGCGTAGCGGATAGCCGCTTCGATATCGCGCACGCCCTGGTCCTGATCGAACTTACCGAACAGATCGAGCGCTCTGGCCATCTCGTCCTCGACATCCGGATCGAGTTCGATGCCGTCTTCGAACTGCCAGAAAAGGTCGGGTGCGACAGCCAGATAGCCGTCATTGGCCAGTTTGTCGCATTTGCGCCGGATGCCGGCGTTGATGCCGAACACTTCCTGGATGACGACAATAGCCGCTTTCGGCGTAGTCTTCGGCCGCGCAAAATACGCGTTGAAGCTGCCCGATTTGTCCAGCGTGTCCAGTCTCACCATCTCGCCCATCGTCACCCTCCTTTACGGCGCACCAACATGGCGCCTCTTGTGCAGTTTCATCCGTCCCCCCAAATGGAGACGACACCAAGCGTAACGGAGGAAGCGCCATGAAGGTCCATGTCGAAATCGATTGCACGCCTGAAGAGGCGCGCGCCTTCATGGGATTGCCCGATGTCGGCAAAGCCAATGACATCTACGTCGACATGATGTCCAAGGCGATGAAGGGCGTATCGAGCACCGATCAATTGCAGGAGTATGCCAAGCAATTGGCACCCATGGGTCAGGCAGGCTTCAAGCTTTTTCAGAGCTTCATGGAAGGTGCGCAGGCAGCGAAGACTTCGTCCGAGAAAAGCAAACCATCCTCCGATTGACGTTTCCTGCTTCACGCCATGACCGATACGATTTTCGCCTTGTCCAGCGGACGGCCTCCTGCGGCCATTGCCGTCATCCGCATCAGCGGGCCACGGGCGAGCGCAATTACCGAGGAGCTATGCGGATCCTTACCTGAACCGCGCCGGGCCAGCGTGCGCACATTGCGCGATCGAGACGGCGGCGTGCTCGACGAAGCGATGGTTCTTTGGTTGCCGGGTCCCAACACATCGACCGGTGATGACATTGCCGAATACCATTGCCACGGGGGTAGTGCGGTCATTTCTGCAGTCGAAGACGCGTTGGAAGCATGCGACGGTGTCCGCCATGCAGAGCCGGGCGAGTTCACACGCCGTGCATTCGTGAACGGCAGGATCGATCTGGCCCAAGCAGAAGGGCTTGGCGATTTGCTTGCAGCGGAAACCGATCTACAGCGACGCGTCGCACAACAGTCGGCCTCCGGGATCCTGTCGCAACGCTTTGCCGATTGGCGATCGCGATTGCTGATGCTCTCGGCGCGCGTCGAAGCTGTGCTGGACTTCGATGATGAAGATGATGTCACCTCCTTGAGCGACACATTCTTCGCTGAGCTTTCTGAATTGGCGAGCGAATGGGACGGTGTCCTCGCCGAGCCTCGCGCCGAACGTTTGCGCGAAGGTATCCGCGTCGTTCTTGCAGGGCCGCCGAACTCCGGAAAATCTTCCCTTTTCAATGTTTTACTCGATGAATCCGCGGCTATTGTATCTGACCAGGCAGGGACAACGCGAGACGTGATCGAGCGGCCGGTGGCATTGGCGGGAATACCCTTTGTGCTGATCGATACGGCGGGGATCAGGGACGATTCGTCAGATAACATCGAGAACATCGGTATTTCGAAAGCGCGCAAGCAGGCGGAAGAAGCCGATGTTGTACTGTGGCTCGGACCGGAGGGAGAAGGGCCGCCGAGCTCTTGGGAGATTGAATCGTTTGCCGATGCACAGGGAGTGAAGAAAAAGAACCCTCGGCATTTGGTTTCGGCAGTAACGAAAGAGGGGGTCCAGGCTTTGATCGCCGATCTCATTGCAGAAGGGCGACGCAAATCACCTTCTGCGACTGCAACGACTATCAATCGAAGGCAGTCCGATGCTCTTCAGGACGCGTGTTCTTCCCTACGCTCTTTCGAGGAGACTGCTGATCCTCTTGCCATTGCAGAGGCGCTCAGACTAGCCCGAAAGTCGCTCGACAAGTTGACAGGACATTCGTCGACTGAAGAGGTACTCGACAATATATTCGGCCGGTTCTGCATCGGCAAATAGTTCCACGTGGAACATCGGCCTTGAAATTGAGAGGCGCAGACTTAGAAGCCGCGTGATGCAGACGTTCGACATCATTGTCATCGGAGGCGGGCACGCCGGTGTCGATGCGGCATGCGCTGCAGCGCGCATGGGTCAATCCGTCGCGCTTGTCAGCTTCGACTTGAAAACCATTGGCGCGATGAGCTGCAATCCTGCCATCGGCGGGCTTGGGAAAGGCCATCTTGTTCGTGAAGTCGACGCCCTTGACGGGGTGCTCGGGAAAGCAGCCGATCACGCTGCCATTCATTACCGGATGCTCAATCGTTCGAAAGGAAGCGCGGTTTGGGGGCCAAGGGTCCAAGCCGACCGGACACTCTTTCACCAATACATACAGGGCCACATCGCAGCGCAGCCCAACCTCACTTTGATCGAAGGTGAAGCCGCTCGGTTATCGCATCGAGGTGGCAGGGTCAGCGGTATCGTTTTATCCGATGGTACGAGCTTGCTTGGGCAGGCTGTGATCCTCTGCACCGGTACATTTCTGGGGGGCACCCTGTTCCGCGGTGAGGAGCGACTTACGGGCGGTCGCATCGGCGAAAACGCCGCTCATGTGCTGGCCGCGCAACTGCGCGAAGCGAACTTGCCGATGGCTCGGCTCAAGACGGGAACGCCGCCGCGGCTCGACGGCCGGACTATCGATTGGGCGCGCTTGGCCGAGCAGCCTTCGGATGGCGAGCGCTGGACCATGTCGTCTTTGTCCTCAGGCCGCGCAAACCCGCAGGTATTCTGTGCCATTACGCGCACTTCTGCAGCGGCACACGATATAATCCGGGAAAACCTCCATCGCTCTCCGCTATTTTCGGGCGCTATCGATGCCGCTGGTCCGCGATATTGTCCATCGATCGAGGACAAGATCCACCGGTTCGGCGACAGGGACGGACATCAGATTTTCCTCGAGCCGGAAGGGCTGACGACGCATGCCGTCTATCCCAATGGGATCAGCACGTGTCTGCCCGTCGACGTGCAGCACGAAATGCTTCGGGCCATGTCTGGCCTCGAACGGGTCGAGATGATTGTTCCAGGCTATGCAGTTGAATATGACCATATCGACCCGCGCGCGCTGCATGGTACGATGGAAGTGCGCGACATGCCCGGCTTATATTGTGCGGGCCAGATCAACGGCACGACAGGGTACGAAGAAGCCGCTGCGCAAGGTCTGATGGCAGGGATGCATGCAGCAGCTCACGTATCGAGCCGAGAACCGGCCGCGCTGGACCGCAGCAACGCCTATATCGCCGTGATGATCGATGACCTGACGCTACAGGGTGTGAGCGAACCTTATCGCATGCTCACCTCGCGCGCAGAATACCGGTTGCGGCTGCGTGCTGCAAATGCGGACACGCGTTTGACAGGATTGGGTATCGAAGCTGGTTTGGTCGGTAGCGATAGGGCGCATTGGTACGAGCAGCGCCACTTGCGGCGTGAAGAGGTGCGCAAGGCTTTCGAAGCCGAGGTTTCTGCGTCCGACCTCATTCAGGACGGACTTGCAGCAAGTGCAGACCGTGGCACCAAGCCCGTTCGCGAGTGGCTGAAGGGCGGACAAATCGATCTGAAGTCTCTGGCAGCTTATGCAGACGAGCTCGATCCATCTGACGATCTGACAGTCGAGATGGCGGAAGACATCATGTACGAGCCGTATCTGGTGCGCCAAGAGGCCGAGTTGCGCGATCTAAAGGCTGGCGAGCAATTGCTTCTTGGGTCGAATTTTCCATACGCAGGCATCCCTGGCCTTTCGAACGAAATGGTCGAACGCCTGACTGCGGCGAAGCCCGCGACACTTGCCGCCGCAGGTCGAGTGCCAGGCGTAACACCTGCCGCCTTGGCGACCCTCTTGGTTAGAGCGCGTCAATTGGAGCAGGCGGCGGCTGCATGATCCAGACAGAGGAGGAAGCGCGAGAATTCATCGAAGCGCTCGCGGGCGAAGGTGCTGTCGAGAAATTGGAGCAGTTGGCGACACTGCTGACGGCTGAAAATAAAAGTCAAAATTTGGTCTCTCAGGCGTCCTTGCAGCACGTGTGGACACGCCATTTTGCCGACTCGGCTCAGATCGTTCGGCTTGCTTCCAATCCGACCGGCAGCTGGCTGGACCTTGGCAGCGGTGCCGGATTTCCGGGCCTAGTTGTTGCGATATGCTGTCCCGATGCCCTCGTGACGCTCGTTGAGTCGCGCAGACGTCGCGTGGATTGGCTTGCTCGGATGACAAACGTTCTCGATCTGCCCAACTGCGGTATCGAAGGTCGCCGGCTGGAACTTGTTGGAACCAGCCAAGCCGATGTCATCACAGCTCGTGCCTTTGCGCCTTTGGGTAAACTTGTCGGGCTCGCAGACCGGTTTAGCCATGAAAGCACCATCTGGATTCTGCCGAAAGGTAGGACGGCGGGCGAGGAAATTGCCAAGATGCCGCGCGCCGTCGCGAAGATGTTTCACGTGGAACAATCGCTGACAGATCGTGACGCGAAGATCATTGTGGGGCAAGGTCGACCCGAAAGGAGTGGTTCGTGATCGTTATAGCCATTGCAAACCAGAAAGGCGGCGTTGGAAAAACAACGACAGCCATCAATCTTGCGACAGCAATGGCAGCGTCTGGGTGGCGGACACTTCTCGTCGATATGGATCCGCAAGGGAACGCATCGACCGGATTGGGCATAGGCGCGGCTGCCCGTGAGAGCTCAACCTATGATCTGATCGTGCGACAGGAGCCGCTCAGCAAGGTCACCCAACCGACAGAAATTCCGAACCTCGATATCGTTTGCGCAACGCAGGATCTCTCCGGGGCAGAAATAGAGCTGGTAAGCGTCGAAAAGCGCACGGACCGACTGAAGTCCGCTCTAAAAGGCCAGCAAACCGGTTTCAACCGTTACGATGTCGCCTTTATTGATTGCCCTCCATCGCTCGGGCTTTTGACGCTGAACGCCTTGGCTGCCGCCGATACTCTCCTGGTGCCATTGCAGTGCGAATTCTTTGCGTTGGAGGGGTTGAGCCAATTGTTGCAAACCGTCGAGAGAATCCAGGAGCGATTTAATCCCGACTTGGGAATTGTCGGGATCGCCTTGACCATGTTCGACAGGCGCAACCGCTTGACCGATCAGGTGGCTGACGATGTACGCGATTGTCTCGGCAAACTTGTTTTCGATAACGTCATCCCACGCAACGTTCGCCTGTCCGAAGCGCCAAGCCATGGCTTGCCGGCCTTGGTGTACGATCACAACTGTCCGGGCAGCCGGGCTTACATTGGCCTTGCGCGCGAACTTATCGGACGATTGCCAGAAAAGAGGAAAGCCGCATGACCGCTGTGACAGACCGTAAAAAGAAACTGGGCCGTGGATTGGGCGCCCTTATGGGCGAAATCCAGCGCGAGGAACCGGTGCTTTCCAGCAGTGACCGAGATGACGATGCTGCTATCGGTATCGATTCCCACGCGGGTGGACTCCACGACATCCCGGTCGGGTCTATTTCGCCACTGCCCGGGCAGCCACGCACACGCTTCGACGACGATGCGCTGGATCAGCTTGCGGCGTCGATCGCGCAGCGCGGAGTCATTCAACCCATCATCGTCACTCGAGAAGGCACGAAAGGTTTTCGACTGGTAGCGGGCGAGCGGCGGTGGAGGGCAGCGCAACGTGCGCGCCTGCACACCATACCGGCCATTGTCCGCGATCTGGACAAGCGCGAGGTCATGGCGCTCGCCCTGATCGAAAATCTGCAGCGCGAGGATCTCAACCCTCTCGAAGAAGCGCGCGCCTATCAGAAGCTCTCGGAGGACGAGGGCATGACACAGGCAGAGATCGCGCAACTGGTCGACAAGTCGCGCAGTCATGTTGCGAACTTCCAACGCCTCTTGGCGCTTCCCGACGAAGTTCTCGACTTCCTCGCACAGGGATCGCTCGGCATGGGTCATGCCAAGCCCTTGATCGGAAACGACAATGCGGTGGAGATCGCGCGCAAGGCGGTCAACGATAACCTGTCGGTTCGTGAAGTGGAGCGGCTGGCCCGCGGTGACGGCCCGAAAAGAAAAGCGAATGCGAAAAAAGCCCCAGCGCTGGATGCTGCCGACAATGCAGACATCGCAGCTGTGCAGGGACACCTTGAAGAGTTCCTGGGTCTACCCGTCAAAATTCGTACAGAAGGCGCGCCCGGAAACGGTACAGTCACGATCGGCTATCGGACGCTCGATCAGCTCGATCTGATTTGCCAACGCCTGACCGGGGGCGATCTCTAGTTCAGACGCGGTCTGCCAAAAGTCTCGCAAGCCGTTCTATTCCCTGACGATCTTCGTCATCGAAGCGAGATAGCTTCGGACTATCGAGATCGATCACGGCTGTCACCTGTCCGCCAGACATTACAGGCACGACCAGCTCGGAGCGCGTCTGAGCATCGCAGGCGATGTGCCCGGGATACGCATGAACGTCATCGACAAGCTGCGTTTGTCCCGTAACCGCAGCTGTCCCGCACACGCCGGTGCCCAGAGGTATGCGGATACACGCGGGGCGGCCGGCGAACGGCCCCAGCACCAGCTCCCCGTCGACAACACGATAGAAACCGGCCCAATTTACGTCCGGCAGGAATTCCCACAGCAAGGCCGAGATATTGGCCATGTTCGCAACCGCATCGGCCTCTCCCGCCGTCAGCGCATCGGCAGCCTCGGCAAGCAGTCGGTAGACCTTGGACTTGGGCGTATCGGACGGGGGGCGAAAGTCGTACATCGGTGCGCCATGTAGGCCGATGACATCGCTGCGCAAGAGCCGTTGCAGCCGCGCAAGGCCTGGCGTAACACTGTCGCCCATGAGCTTAGTCAAGAAAATCGGCCTCGGCCTGCTCGTCTTCCTTCTCGCTTTGGCAATCTTCGCCTGGTTCGCCCTGCGCGGAGACATTGCGGATGTGCCCTTCGAGGATGTCGTGGGCACCGACCCTACGCTGGAGGAGCCGGACGCGGAGTCCATCCCGACAGTCGCGATCGCCGATCCGGTGGGTTGGGGCAACGATGAAGTGCCGATCGCTGCAGAAGGCCTGCAGGTGCAGCGCTTTGCAGCCGATCTGGAGCATCCACGCACGCTGTACGCCTTGCCGAATGGCGATATCCTCGTCTCGCTGACACGCTCCCCCAGCAAGGGCGGCGGCGGCCTCATGGGCTGGATCTCGGACAAGCTGATGAGCAAGGCAGGCGCCAAAGGACCTTCTCCGAACCAGGTCGTTTTGCTGCGTGACAGCAACGGCGATGGAGTAGCCGAGACGCGGCGCGTGCTGATCGACGGGCTGGATTCGCCGTCCGGCCTCGCGTGGGAGGACGGCACGCTCTACGTCGCCAATCACGACGAAGTGTTGGCCTTCCCGTATGCGCTGGGCGCAAATGGTCCTTCGGGCGAGGCTCGCCGGATAACCGATCTTGCCCCTGGCGGCGGGCACTGGATGCGCAATCTCGAACTCCATCCGGAAGGTGGCCGCCTCTATGTCGCTGTCGGGTCCGATACGAATATCGGCGACAAGGGCATGGAAGCGGAAGAAGGCCGCGCACTGATCTGGGAAATCGATCTGGAAAGCGGTAGGCGTCGCCAGTTCGCAGGTGGCTTGCGCAATGCAAACGGCATGGATTTCGACCCTTGGTCGGGTGATTTGTGGACCACGGTCAACGAGCGCGACATGCTCGGCAGTGATCTCGTGCCGGATTATCTCACCAATGTGCCGCTAGGTGCGCAATATGGTTGGCCGTGGGTGTATTGGGGGGACAATTTCGACCGCCGGGTCGAGGCCCCGATGCCCGATTACATCAACTATGTGCGGCGCCCCGAATATGCACTCGGTCCGCATGTGGCTGCGCTGGGCCTCGTCTTCAGCAAGGAGGGCGCAGCGCTTGGAGAGACCTTCTCCAACGGTGCGTTCGTCGCGCAGCACGGATCGTGGAATCGCAAGCCGCCGTCGGGCTATGACGTGGTCTATGTCCCCTTCGATGCGCGCGGCAATCCGCAGGGCAAGCCCGTGCCCGTTCTGACCGGCTTCCTCAAGGACAATGGCGACACACGCGGACGCCCGACCTGGGTCGAATGGGCTGGCGACGGCTCGCTACTGGTCAGCGACGATACGGCGGGAATCATCTGGCGTGTGTCGGCACCGGGCGCTTCGCCGCAAGCTGCCATCGAGCGCTTGTCCGGCGAAAGCTTGCCGCCCCAGCGCGAACTGCGCGGGCAGCGCGCGACATTCGGCGAAGACGACTACGCGCGCGAAGTGCCTGCAAACTAACCGAGCAGCGCCTGCGTCGGGATTTCGTATAGCGTATCGGCACCGGCGCTGGCGGCCGCCTTCAGACCACTTGCCTCGGGCACGATGCGCTCGAGGAAAAAATGCACGCTGGCAGGCTTTGTGCGGGCGAGCGATGGGGCCTGACCCCTTGCGACCGCGTCGCGCTGTAGCAGAAGCTGCCAGCCGGCCGCCGCGACAGCCAGCATGGTGCAGAACGGAACGCTACCGGCGAGCCTATCGTCGAGGCTCGCCTCCTCGCGCATCCAGCGCGCAACGGCGGCGCAGTCTCCCGCGAGCGCAAAGAGCGCAGGCTCGTTGGTGCTGGCCCGCGCAATGTCTTCGGTCAGCGAAAGGATCGCCTCGCCATTGTCGAGCCCCAGCTTGCGCGTCACAAGGTCCGCAGCCTGGATGCCGTTCGTACCTTCGTAGATCGGTGCGATACGCGAATCGCGCCAATGCTGCGCTGCGCCGGTTTCCTCGACGAAACCCATGCCGCCATGAACCTGTATACCAAGGCTTGCGACCTCGGTGCCGATGTCCGTGCCCCAGGCCTTGATGAGAGGGGTGAGCACTTCGCCACGGTTCTTCGCAGCTTCGTCACCCAGCACGCCGCGGTCGACCTGTCCGGCCGTATAGTAAAGCAGGGCACGCGCGCCTTCGGTAAGCGCCTTCATGCGCAAAATCATGCGGCGCACGTCGGGATGCTCTATGATCGATACAGGCGACTTGTCGGGCGACCCAGCACGCGCTGATTGCACGCGCTCCCGGGCATAATCCATCGCCTGTTGCGTCGCGCGTTCACCGATCTGCACGCCTTGGTTGCCGACATTGATGCGCGCGTTGTTCATCATCGTGAACATGGCTGCCAGGCCGCGGTTCGGCTGGCCGACGAGCTCGCCGATGCACTCGTCATTGTCGCCATAGCTCATGACGCAGGTGGGCGAGGCGTTGATGCCCAGCTTGTGCTCGAGACTGACGCAGCGCACATCGTTGCGCGGGCCGAGCGTGCCGTCCGGCTTTACGTGATACTTGGGCACGATGAAAAGCGAGATGCCGCGACTGCCTTCCGGCGCATCGGGCAGGCGCGCGAGGACAAGATGGATGATATTCTGCGCCAGCTCGTGCTCGCCCCAAGTGATGTAGATCTTCTGGCCCTTGATGCGGTACTTGCCCGCATGCTCGCCGTCCTCGATCAGGTGAGCGGTAGAGCGGAGCGCTCCGACGTCGGAGCCTGCCTGCGGCTCGGTCAGATTCATCGTGCCGGACCATTTGCCGCTGACAAGGTCGGGCAGATACTTGTCCTGCAGTTCCTTCGAACCATGGTGTTCCAAGGCCTCGATCGCACCGACACTCAGCATGGGTAGCAGGTTGAACGCCATATTGGCTGTGCCAAGGTTCTCCAGCACATTGCAGGCGAGCGTGAAGGGCAGACCCTGGCCGCCGAAATCGGCGGGCGATGCAATCGCATTCCAGCCCTGTTCGACATAGTGCGCATATGCTTCTTCGTAGCCGTCCGGCAGACGCACCACGCCGTTTTCCAGCTTCGCCCCTTCCAGATCACCTACGCGGTTAAGCGGTGCGAACTCGCCAGCTGCGAACTGGCCCACGCCTTCCACGATGGCCTCGACCATGTCAGGCTCTGCGGCGGCAAATTTCTCGCTCTGCGCCAGCTCTTCGATGCCGGCATTGACCCGGATGGCGAGCAGTTGGTCCTGGGTGGCGGGGGTGTAGGTCACGTGACTTCCTCTTGGCTTTGTCTCGGGCCGCATATAGCGCGCAGGCATGAGCGGCAAATACGCTACGGAAACGCTTCAAGCGGACGAAAGGGGTCTGGCGCGCGCCGCGCACTTGCTGCGCGAAGGCGGGCTGGTCGCCGTGCCGACCGAAACGGTCTATGGATTGGCCGCGCGGGCCGACGACGGCGTAGCGGTGGCGCGCATTTACGAGGCGAAGGGGCGGCCTTCATTCAATCCGCTCATAGTGCATGTAAAGTCGCTGGATGCCGCAACAAAGCTCGCCCGGTTTTCCGCACAGGCGCTGGACCTGGCCAAGGCGCACTGGCCCGGCCCATTGACCTTGGTCCTGCCGCGCCGGAATGACGCAGCGCTTGCAGACGCAGTGACGGCCAACCTCGAAACCATCGCCATTCGCATGCCCAACCACCCGGTTATGCAGGACATCTTGCGCCTGTCGGGCGTGCCGCTCGCAGCGCCGTCGGCCAATCGCAGCGGCTTTGTCAGCCCGACATCGCCAGCGCATGTGCTGGCTACGCTGGACGGGCGGATCGATGCCGTCGTCGATGCGGGTGCCTGCGAGACTGGACTGGAGTCGACAATCGTCGCGGTGCGAGAGGACGGATCGATCGATCTGCTTCGCCCGGGACCAATCGTTATCGGGGAGCAGTCCGCGCAGCACGGGATCGAGGCGCCCGGCCAGTTGGCCAGCCATTATGCGCCGGGAAAGCCTGTCCGTCTCGACGTCACCGACCCCGAGCCCGACGAATTTTTCATCGGATTTGCTATGTTTACAGGCGACAGCTCGCTTTCGCCCGAGGGGAATTTGAACGAGGCAGCGTCACGGCTTTACGCCTGCCTCCACAAGGCCGCAGCTTCCGACAAGCCGCGCATCGCCGTTGCGCCCGTACCGCATGACGGCATCGGCGCAGCGATCAACGATCGCCTGCGCCGAGCCGCCACTCACGCCCGACTAGCTGCCGGAACTGCAGCGAAGCTTGCCAGAGCCCATCGCGCTGACCGTGCATGTCGCATTGCCGGTCACTGCCACATCGCCCGATCCCATGATGCTGGCATCGACCTTACCGTCGGATGCGAAGGCCACATCGCCTGAGCCGGCAATGGAAACATCCGCATTACCTGCCTTCAGGCCGGCAAGCCGCGTGGAGCCCGATCCTGCGACGCTGACCTCGAGCGTGTCGGTCGATCCCTCGCCCTCGACGCTGCCCGATCCGGCAATAGCTACCTCAAGCTTCTGCGTGGCAATCTGCCCGAGCCTGGCAGTGCCCGATCCTGCAATAGACACTTCCCCATCGCCATCGAAGTGATCGGATACGACGTCACCCGAACCGGCCAGCGCAATCGTGCGCAGACTTGGCAAAACGACCAGGACCTGAGCCTTTCCAAGATCACGTCCTGCATTCTTCATGCGCCCGACTTTCAGCGTGTCGCCATCCAGTTCGAATCGAACGGCATCGACGGCATCGGCATCGCCTGTAACGTCGACGTCGAACCTGTCGCCGCGGCTGACCGAAATGTTGTCCGGCCCCACGAGTGCAACGCCTGTCGGGGCTTCGGCCGAGACATCCAGTTCGGCCAATGTAACGCCGTCCATACCGCCTGTGCCCATATCGACGCTACAGCCTGCAAGCATCGCGCCGAGTGCAAGTCCGGCAACCGGGGCTACTGTCTTCATAACCTTGTGCAACATTTGAAACCTCCTCGTTGAAAGTGATTGCGTGTTATTACTGTAATACACCATCGGCGCATCTACAAGCTACAAAAAAGGCCGCCCTTTCGAGCGGCCCAATCTGTTTGGTCCGGGGGGGGGCTAGGCTTACGCCTCTTCTTCCTCGTTATTGTAGTACTGCGGCGCATGTTCGCGCAGCACGTCGAGGATCTTTTCAAGCGCGGTTGGCTCGTCGGTCTTTTCCATTGCGGCAAGCTCGCGCGCCAAGCGGCTGGAGGCCGCTTCGAAAATCTGGCGTTCCGAGTAGCTCTGCTCGGGCTGGTCGTCCGGGCGGAACAGGTCGCGCGTCACTTCGGCGATCAGTTCGATCTCGCCCGAATTGATCTTCGCTTCGTATTCCTGTGCGCGGCGGCTCCACATGGTGCGCTTGACCTTGGGCTTGCCCTTGAGCGTCTCCATGGCCTCTTTCAGCTTCTTGTCGCTCGACAGCTTGCGCATGCCGATCGCTTCCACCTTGTTGACCGGAACGCGCAGGGTCATGCGCTCTTTCTCGAAGCGGAGCACATACAGATCGAGGTCCATACCATCGATCGTCTCGCTCTGCCGCTCGATCACACGGCCGACACCGTGCTTGGGGTATACTACGTAATCGCCAACGTCGAAGGCGTCTTCGGCCTTGCTTGCCATGCATTGTCCTTTCGTCGGGTCCGCAGGTGATGTGTCAGATGCAGCGCCATATCCTGGCCTGCCGCGAGTCCGTAAGACGCGCGGCCGTGTCGGGTTGTCAGCGATGCGGGAGGGTGCGGACCTTTCAATTCTCGTTCCTGCACCAGGTGCGACCCGTGCAGTTGCGGTCGCATATAACACAGTTTGGCCCGATTTGCGAATCGGTTTCGGCGCGCAACCTGCCAGCCTACATGCGTACGCTGACCGTGTGTTCGGAAGGGGCGTTCAGCTCTGCACCGAACAGCAAGGCATAGGCCGCCAAATACAGCCAGGTCAGCAGCACGACCACTGCGCCCAGCGAACCGTATGTCGCATTATAGGTACCGAAATTTGCGACGTAAAAGCTGAACAGGGCCGTAAGAAGTGCGATGGCGGCAGCGAAAAACAAGGCTCCGGGCATCTGGAACCGGAAGCTGGGCGGATCGCGGTGTGGCGCGATGCGGTAAAGAATGGCAGCACCAAAGGTGGCGAAGACGAAGGTGACGAGGAAGCCGGCAATTCGTCCGCCCACTCCTTCCCAAACGCTGACGAGCGTTACTGTCGTCACGACGAGCACAAGGCCGATGATGGCGCCGAGCGTCATGAGCAGGGCCAAGGCGTTCTTGCGCAAGAAGCTGCGCTCGTCCTCGATATCGTAGGCGATGTTGAGCGCCTTGATCAGGGCGTTAGCACCGCCCCGCGCGCCGAAAATGGCGACCATGAGTGCGACCAGCAGACCGAGCCCTTTCGTGCCGGTCGCCGCTTGGGTGGCGGCTTCGAGCTGGCCGATGATCAGATCCGCCGCATCGCCCGGCAGGCTACCTGCCAGCGCCTGTGTATGGCTGGATACGGTCGCAGGGTCGGCGAACAGACCGTACCCCATGACCATGGCTGCCAGCAGCGGGACAAGCGCCAGAAACGCAAAATAGGCAACGCCGGCGGCGACGATGCCTGCGTTGTCTCGGTTCGTTTCGGCGTAAGCGCTTTTGAAGGCGCCTAGCCAGCTGTCGTTATCGTCCGGAGGGACATCCTTGCGATCGGAATGCGCGTCGATATCGGCCGCGTCATCGGGCAATCGCTTAATCGCCCTCGCCAGGTTCGGGCGAGAAGTACTTGTCGAACTTGCCTTCTTCGCCCTTGTGCGCGTCGGCCTCGGCAGGCGGTTCTTTCTGGCTGGTGATGTTCGGCCATTCGGCGCTGAACTTGGTGTTCAGTTCCAGCCACTTTTCCAGATTGTCCTCGGTATCGGGCAGGATAGCCTCGGCCGGACATTCCGGCTCGCACACTCCGCAGTCGATGCATTCGGACGGATTGATGACGAGCATGTTCTCGCCTTCGTAGAAACAGTCGACCGGACACACTTCGACGCAGTCGGTGTATTTGCATTTGATACAGGCGTCGGTGACGACATAGGTCATGGCAGTGCAGGTTCCCTGATCCGTTTATTGCGCTGTTTGCGCGCTGCTATGGCTATTCACGAGGATTGGTCAAGTTCCCGATAGCAGGCTTGCGCCTCGCGCGCGGGGCCGCGACGCTCGGGTAGCTGCAATATTTCGACCAGTTTGACCGATTTGCCGAGCGGCAGGGTCAGGACGTCGCCGACGCCTATCTCGCGGCTGGAGCGCAGGACACGCTCGCCATTGCGGCGGACATGGCCTCGCTCGATGAGTGCGCGTGCCGCGCTGCGGGTGCGCGTGAAGCGCAGGCAGCACAGCAGGCGATCTATGCGCAAGACCTCATCCCTGCTTCATGAGCTCCGCAAGACCGGCAAAGGCGCTACCTTCAGGCGCACGGGCAGGGCGCTGATCCCGGCGCTGCGGCTGCTTGCGGCGCGAGGGGCGCCATTCCCACGCATCGGGACGTGGCGGACCGTAAGCACCTGTCGGGAAGCGGGCGAGCGCGCTGGACACGAAATCCGGCTTGACCCAGCAAGCGCTCTGCATTCTTCGCTTCCAGACCGATCGACACTGGCAGCGCGAGGTCGAGGCGAAACTTGCGGCTCTTGTCGGCCTTGTTGCGCGCTTCATGCGCTGCGCGGAAGATCTTCTCCGCCAGATCGATACGGATTGCCTGCGACCCGGCATGGCGATAGCCCGCCGGCAACCGCTTGGCATCCGGGATCACCGGCAGCATGGCTTCCTGCAGTGCGCGCTTGTCGATACCCAGCCGATGCAGCAGCTGGCGTGGAGCTGGCTTGAGCAGAGTGGGCGCGAAGATATCGAGCGCACCGAAAGTGACTCCGATCTTGCGCAGGAAGGGGCGCATTTCCTTGGGCAGATGTTCGATCCCTGCCGTTTCCCGCGTGACAAACCCATGCCCGGCAATCAGCGACAGCAACAAGGCGCGCGCCTGGCTGCCTGCCTCCGGGTTGGCCGAGGCAATATGCATCCGGCGTAGCGGCTCCAGCGGCTCGAGGTGTTTTTCGAGGTGGTCATCGAGGGCTTTCATAAGCGTTTGCCGAGGCTTGTCCGGCAAAGCTGCGACCTCTCGCGAAGGCTGCATGACCGGCGCAAACTGCCCATCGCGGTGTTCGATGCGTGCCAGGATCTGGTCCTTCCACCGAAGAGCGCCCTTCGACAGCTCGATCTGCCGCCATGTCGCCGGTGGCCAGCGCTTCGGCCCGCTCGCCCAACAGGCGTGGCAAGGCTTTCTCGGCCGCGGCCAGCAGCATCTTGCGGTCTTCGTGATTGGCCGAAGGGTCGACCAGAAAGCGGAAGCCTTCGACACGGCCCAGCGCCTCGTCCTCGACCGACAACGTGCCGTCATCGCCCAGTGTGATCGGCAGGAGCGAGGCGTCCTGTCCCAGTGACTTCATCAAGATTGCCGTCCTTCGATTGACGAACCGTTCGGTAAGCCGTGCATGCAGCGCATCCGACAGTTTGGCTTCCACGCCACGGGCGCGCGCCGCCATTTCGTCGCGTGCGAGAACCCAGTCGGGTCGCTGGCAGATATACGCCCAGCTGCGGATGGCGGCAATGCGGCCCTGCAGCGTGTCGATATCGCCGCTGGTGTTGTCGAGTTCGGAGATGCGCGCTGCCACATAGTCCGCCCCGATATATCCGCCGCGCAAATCCTGCCACAGCCGTGCGACGAAGCGGGCGTGGACGTCGGGACCGCGCGCGCGGAAATCGGGCAGCGAGCAGACCTCCCAGAAACGGCGAACGGTTCCGGGCCCGCGAATGTCCCTGGCCAGCGGTTCCTCGGACAGGCGTTTGAGCGTTGCCAGGTCGATCGCTTCGGGGGCAAGCCGCAGTGCCTCGTGCTGCGGCGGGCGTTCCAGATCGGCAATAAGCTGGTCGATCGAGCCGAAGCGCGGCTCGGGCTCGCGCCAGTAGAGCTTCGTGATCGGGGCGAAGCGATGCTCCTCGATCGCATAGATCTCTTCTTCGGTGAACTCGGGCGCGACGGAAGACTTGCTGCCCATGCCGGAGAGTGTGCCGAAGGTGCCATCGCGCTGATGACGTCCGGCGCGACCTGCGATCTGCGCCATCTCTGCAGGGAATAGTCGCCGCATGCGCACGCCGTCGAACTTGGTCAGTCCGGCAAAGGCGACGTGGTTGATGTCGAGGTTGAGGCCCATCCCGATGGCATCGGTGGCGACGATATAGTCGACCTCACCATTTTGGAACAATTCTACCTGCTTGTTGCGCGTTTCCGGTGATAGCGCGCCCATCACCACAGCCGCGCCACCGCGAAAGCGCCTGAGCATTTCGGCAACGGCGTATACCTGCTCTGCACTGAAGGCGACGATGGCGCTACGCGGAGGCAGCCGCGACAGCTTGCGCGGCCCGATATGCGTGAGGGTCGAGAAGCGGGGCCGCTCGGACAGTTCCGCGCCCGGCACCAGCGCCTCGACCAGCGGGCCCAGTGTGGCCGCGCCGAGGAACATCGTCTCTTCGCGCCCCCGCATGTTGAGCAGGCGGTCGGTAAAGATGTGCCCGCGCTCCCGGTCGGCGGCAAGCTGCGCTTCGTCCAGCGCCACGAAAGCGCGCTGGTTGGCGGTCTGCGGCATGGCTTCGACCGTGCAGCAGAAATAGCGCGCATCGGGTGGCTCGATCCGTTGCTCGCCCGTGATCAGAGCAACCGCTTTCTCGCCCTTGATTGCGACCACGCGGTCGTAAACCTCGCGAGCGAGCAGGCGCAGGGGAAAGCCCATTGCGCCGCTGGAATGCGCGCACATTCGCTCGATGGCGAGGTGGGTCTTGCCGGTATTCGTCGGCCCGAGGACCGCCTTGATCGCGGTGTCTGTCACGCCCTGACAGGTGGCATTGCAACAGCTCATGTGCAACCGCACGGCGCGTGCCAACCACCGATTACCGCCCTCTGCGAGCGTCTCGCCGCGCGGTTAAGCGGATTTTCACTTTGTTTTCCTAGCAAAACACGCGACACGGCCCTCGGACGGGCAATCGGGCTTCAATGCGAAGCGGTGGAAATGTATCGGGGATGCGGGTGGTCCTGACCATCGACAAGAAACCGAAGGGTGCGAAAGCGACGGTTGCCGGGCTGGGCGGCGCGTCGGCGACCGCGCATGGCGCGCCCATTGCAACAAGCTCACTGCGGTCGCGAATTTACGACCGCATCGAACAGATCGACCTCGCGCCGGATCTTGGCGCGGACATCGGATCGGGACGCTGGTTTCGCGGACTTGGCACTCTCGTCGGCCTGTCCATCGTAGCCTTGGCTTTCTGGCCGGATTTTGCCCCGCTGGAGGCCGCCGCACCGCTGCCGGACGACAAGGCAATCCGCGCCGAATACCGCAGCCAGACCATCATGCCGCTTGCGCTGGGCGCCGACACGGGGCGTCGCATGGGCCCGACCGGGCTGGTCCGCCCGCTCGCCGAAGCGCCCGAGCGCCCGCAGATGCAGATGCTTGCAACTCTTGCTCGCGGCGACAGTCTGGCGCGTACCCTGCGCCGTGCCGGAGTAGCCGCAACCGAAGCCGACCGGGTCGAGCGGCTGGTGGGCAACGCGGTCCCGCTTGCCGAGATCGAGCCTGGCACGAAGATCGACATCACGCTGGGTCGCCGCGCCGAAGCCGGGGCACCGCGTCCGCTCGATGCCATGAACTTCCGCCCGCGTTTCGATCTCGAACTGCGTGTGGGCCGTCTGGGCGAAGGTGGCCCGCTGAACCTGACACGCCGGATCATCCGCGTGGACGAAACACCGCTTCGCATTCGCGGGACGGTGGGCGACAGCCTGTATCGCTCCGCCCGTGCTGCGGGTGCGCCTTCCAGTGCGGTTCAGGCCTATCTCAAGGCGCTCGGCGGGCAAATCGACCTGCAACGCGATGTGCGCGCGACCGATACCTTCGACATCATCGTTTCGCACCGCCGCGCCGCCACGGGCGAACGGCAGGCGGGCAAGTTGCTCTTTGCGGGGCTGGAGCGTGGAACGCGCAATCCAGTCCAGCTGATGCGCTGGGGTGCGGAGGACGATTTCTTCACCAGCGATGGGCTTGGCGAAGAACGCGGCGGACTGGTCGCGCCGGTGCCGGGCCACATGTCTTCGCGCTACGGAATGCGCCGTCATCCGGTGCTTGGCTACCGCCGCATGCATGCAGGCGTGGACTTCAGGGCGCGGCACGGCACACCGATCGTGGCGGTTACCGATGGACGGGTCACGGGTGCAGGCCGCATGGGCGGATGTGGAAATGCCGTGCGACTGCGCCACGCAGGTGGCATCGATACGCGCTATTGTCATATGAGCCGGATCGCCGTGAAGCGTGGTGCCTCGGTCAAGCGCGGGCAGGTCATCGGCTATGTCGGCTCGACCGGGCTTTCGACCGGGCCGCATCTCCATTATGAAATGTACCGCGGCGGTCGCCATGTGAACCCGACGTCGGTCAGCTTCGTTACGCGCAAACAGCTGTCGGGCGAGGAACTGACCCGCTTCCGCAGCGCAATGGGCACCTTGCGCAATGTGGAAGAAGGCGCGGCGCTGGCCGAACTGACGCCGACAGCCGACGAAGTTTCACAAGAAGCGCCTGCGCGCGAAATCGACAAGCTGGATCGCCCGCGCGAGGTCAGCTGAGCGATTGCGCCCGCGTGCAGCTTGCGGCAAGGCTGCGCACCCATGAGCCACGCTGCCTATCCCGCCACTCGCCTTCGCCGCACGCGCGCCCACGGCTGGAGCCGCGCGATGCACCGCGAGACGGTACTGACCCCTGCCGACCTCATCTGGCCGCTCTTCGTCACCTCGGGCAGCGGCGTGGAAGAGCCGGTCGACAGTCTGCCGGGTGTCTCGCGCTGGTCGATCGACGGCATTGCCGCGCGGGCCAGGGAAGCGGTCGAGCTGGGCATCCCGTGCATCGCGCTCTTTCCGAACACGCCTGCCGATAAACGCAGCGAGGGAGGTGACGAAGCGCTCAACCCCGACAATTTGATGTGCCGCGCGATCAAGGCTGTGCGCGATGCGTGCGGGCAGCGACATCGGTATCCTCACCGACGTGGCGCTCGATCCGTACACCAGCCACGGGCAGGACGGTCTGGTGGACGAGGCGGGATATGTCCTCAATGACGACACGGTTGCCGTGCTGGTCGATCAGGCCGTCAACCAGGCCGAAGCGGGCGCGGACATCATTGCGCCATCGGACATGATGGACGGCAGGGTGAAGGCGATTCGCATGGCGCTGGAGATGGGCGGGCACGCCAATGTGCAGATCATGTCCTACGCCGCGAAATACGCCTCGGCCTTTTACGGCCCTTTCCGCGATGCAGTCGGCTCCGGCGGACTGCTGAAGGGCGACAAGAAAAGCTATCAGATGGATCCGGCCAATGCCGATGAAGCCATGCGCGAGATCGCGCTGGACATCGCGGAAGGCGCGGACAGCGTCATGGTCAAACCGGGCCTCGCCTATCTCGACGTCATCTGGCGCGCGAAACAGGAGTTCGGCGTGCCGGTCTTCGCCTATCAGGTCAGCGGCGAATACGCTCTGATCGAGGCGGGTGCGGCGGCAGGCGTAGGCGACCGCGACGGTCTGCTGATGGAAAAGCTTGTCGCATTCAAGCGCGCAGGGTGCAGCGGGGTCCTGACCTACCACGCGCCCGTGGCGGCACGGCTGCTGGGTGCCTGACTTCCGTCACGAGACCGAGCGCCTGATCCTCCGGGACTGGCGCGCCAATGACTGGGAGCCGTTCTGGCGTCATACCAACACACCTGCCGTCATGCGCTGGCTGGGCGGCGTGGCGGACCGGTCGGTGCAGGATGGCGCGCGGGAGCGGGTGGAAGGCTATCGCCGCATGCATGGCCACACCTTCTGGGTATGCGAGCGCAAGGCCGATGGCGGGCACTTGTCCGGCGAATTGCTCGGCTTTTGCGGCCTGAAGCGATCGAATGTCGAAGGCGAGACGGTCTTCGGTATGATGGAAGTCGGCTGGCGCCTGCGCGAGGATGCCTGGGGGCATGGCTATGCCAAGGAAGCGGCGATCGCATCGCTCCGGCTCGGCTTCGAGAAATTTGGCGCGGACGAAATCGTAGCGCTTACGGTCGATGGCAACGCCGCAAGCTGGGGGCTGATGAAGCGGTTGGGCATGGCGCGTCGCGAGGATCTGGACTTCACCGATCCGCGCTATGGACCGGAGCTCAATCCGAACATCGTCCACGCCATCACCCGCGAAGAATGGGAGCAGACCCAATGACCGACCGCCCCGGAGTGACCATCGTTCCGATCCACGGCAAGACGCCATCCATCCACGAAAGCGCCTTCATCGCGCCGGGTTGCACCATCGTGGGCAATGTCACCATCGGGGCGGACAGCTCGGTCTGGTACAATTGCGTCCTGCGCGCCGATGTCAGCCGCATCGTCATCGGCGAGCGGACCAATATCCAGGACGGCAGCGTGCTCCATTGCGATCCCGAACGGCCCGGCGATCCCGAGGGAAGCCCGCTCATCATTGGCGACGATGTGCTGGTCGGGCACATGTGCATGTTACACGGCTGCCGTATCGAGGACCGCGGTTTCGTGGGGCTCGGCGCAATTGCGATGAACAAGGCCGTCATCGCCAGTGACGCCATGCTGGCAGCGGGCGCGATGCTGACCGAGAACAAGGTCATGGCCCCGCGCGAGCTATGGGCGGGACGGCCGGCCAAAAAACTGAAGGACTTAAGCGACGCCGCGATTGGCGGCATGCGTATAGGTGTCGCGCACTATGTCGAGAACTCCAAGGCGCACCAAGCGGCGGTCGAAGCCGTTAAATAGCTTTAGATCAAAAGCTTAGGCTGCGCTCTTCATGTAGCGGCCCATATGCGGAATGAGATCCGCCTTGCCCAGTTCGACACCGTTGTTGCGCATGATCGCGTAGACCATGCTGGTGTGGAACAGGAAGTTCGGTAGCACCCAGTCGCGCGCATATTCCTCTGCCGTCAGGTGGAAGGCCATACCGTTCGGCAGTTCCAGATCGAAAGCCTCGTCTGCCGCGCGCCAGTCGTTTTCGCCGACAGCGTCCAGAAGCAGCAGGGTTTGCGAGATCCAGGTCTTCGCTTCGGCCAGATCGGCCGGGTCGTCTTCGTGAGAGCGGAAGTCGCGCCCCGTCAGCCGCGCGAGCGCTTCGCCAGGCATATTCGCGACGAAGCGCAATTGGCTCGATAGCGGCAGCATGTCGGGCGCAAGCTGCTTTGCGAGCATGGCGTCACCCTCGTCCATGGCCGCAGCCTTGTCGATCATCCCGCCCACTGCGCGCAGCATGTTGCGGTAGAGCGGGATGAGCAGGTCGTGCAGGTTCATAATCGGGTCCTTGTAAGTGGCAGTCTGGCGTCAGTCGGCAACGAGGCCGCGCAATGTGTCGATCCGGTCGGCCTCGTGCGGCGGCTTGTCCCAGCGAATGCGATGAATGCGCGGGAAGCGCATGGCGAGGCCGGACTTGTGGCGCTTGCTCTCGTGCACGCTGTCGAAGGCGACTTCGAACACCAGCTTCTTCTCGGTCTCGCGCACGGGGCCGAAGCGGTTAATCGTGTTCTGTCGAACATGGCGGTCGATCTGCTTCAGCTCCTCGTCGGTGAAGCCAGAATATGCCTTGCCGACGGGTAACAAGTCCGCACCCTTGTCCGGATCGCCGTTCCAGCAGCCAAACGTGTAGTCCGAAAAGAAGCTCGAGCGTTTGCCGCTGCCGCGCTGGGCATACATGAGCACACAGTCGACCAGAAGCGGGTCGCGCTTCCACTTGTACCAGTATCCCACGCGCCGCCCGGCAATGTAGGGGCTGTCGCGACGCTTGAGCATCAGCCCTTCGATCGCGTCCTCGCGGCTGCCTTCGCGGATCTCGGCAAGGTGAGTGAAATCAGTGGCTTCGACGACGGAGCTGATATCGAAATGAGAGTCCGGCAAACGCGGTGCCAGCGTTTCCAGCTGCGCGCGCCGCTCGGCCCAAGGCAGGGGCCGCAAATCGTCCCCTTCCAGCAGCAAGACGTCATAGAGCCGGACGAAGGCAGGAAAGTCGGTGCGCATCTTCTTCGATACGACCTTGCGGCCCAGCCGCTGCTGCAACGCATTGAAGCTTGCCGCACCGCCCGCCTCGCCGCCTTGCGTGGTGCCGCGCACCAGCAATTCGCCGTCGAGCACGGCATTCATCGGCAGCACGTCGAGCAATTCGGGGAAGGTGGCGGATATGTCGTCGCCCGAGCGCGAGAACAGCCGCGTTTCGCCACCAGCGCGCACCAATTGCACGCGGATACCGTCCCATTTCCACTCGGCAGCATAGTCCTTCAGATCGACTACCGTCTCTTCGAGCGGATGGGCGAGCATGAAGGGGCGGAAGGTGGGCAGATTGTCGATGTCCGGCGGGTCTTCTGCCATCCGCAGCCCATGCGAAAAGCTCCGGGTAAGGCGGCTTCAACCCGTGCCAATACTCCTCGACTTGGTCGACTTCGACATCGAACGCCTGCGCGAAGGCCGTCTTGGCGAGGCGTGAGGATACGCCGATGCGCATACCGCCCGTAGCTAACTTGAGCAGCGCATAGCGCCCCGATGGGTCTAGTCGGTCGAGGAGGTGGCCAAGCTCGGTCACGACAGACTTGCGCGACATGCCCGACAGCATCTCCACCGTCTCGCTGACCGAGGGCGGAGAGGGCGGCGTGTCGGGCGCGGGCCATAGCAGGCTGGCAGTTTCCGCCGTGTCGCCCACGAAGTCGCGGCTGAGCGTCCACAGCACCGGGTCGATGCGGTCCTTGAGAAGATTGCGAATGGTCGAGGATTTGACCGCCGGAAAATCCAGCCCGTCGGACAATGCCGCCAGCGCCCAACCGCGATCCGGATCGGGCGTGGCGCGCAGATACTCGGCGATCAGGCGCAGCTTCTCGTTGCGGCTACGCGTATACACCAGCGCATCGATGAGGGCGGCGAACTCTTCCACCGCTACTCGTCTTCTTCCTCGCGGCCGACCATGGCAAGCGCACGAGCGCGGCGTTGATGGAGCTGGCACCAGCGCAGCAGCGCGTCCTCGCGTCCATGCGTGATCCAGGTTTCCTGCGCATTCACTTCCTGAATCGTGCGGGTCAGCTCGCCCCAATCGGCATGGTCGGAGATGACCAGCGGCAATTCGACATTGCGCTGCCGTGCCCTTTGGCGAACGCGCATCCAGCCGCTTGCCATGGCGGTAATCGGTTCGGGCAGGCGGCGGGACCAGCGGTCGTTGAGCGCGCCGGGAGGGCAGACGACGATGTGGCCGCGCATCTCGTCCTTCGTGGCATCGGCAACGAGCTTCAGTTCGCCCAGATCGACCCCATGCTCCTCATACAGCCGGCACATCTTCTCCATCGCGCCATGCAGATAGATCGGGCGTTTGTAGCCTGCCCGCCGCAGCTCCGCGATAACTCGCTGCGCCTTGCCCAATGCATAGGCGCCGACCAGCACGCAGCGGTCTGGATGCGCTTCCAGCCGCTCGAGCAGCTTGGCCATCTCGTCCTCGATCGGCGGGTGCGTGAAGACCGGCAGGCCGAAAGTCGCCTCGGTGATGAAGACATCGCAGGGCGTGACTTCGAACGGCGGACAGGTCGGATCGGCGCGGCGCTTGTAGTCGCCGGTGCAGATGATCCGCTCGCCCGCATGTTCGAGCAGGATTTGCGAGCTGCCCAGCACATGACCTGCCGGGATGTATGTCGCATCGACCCCGCCCTTCAGCCGGATCGTCTCGCCATATTCGACAGGGATCGCCTTGTGCGGGATTTCGCCCGCATCGTCCTCGGCTCCGGTGCGATAGCGCAATTCCATGATCGCCAGCGTTTCGGGCGTGGCCACCGTATCGCCGTGCCCTCCGCGCGCGTGATCGGCATGGCCGTGTGTGACCAGCGCGTTGTCGACCGCATGGCTCGGGTCTACCCAGGCATCGGCCGGGGCGATGTAGATCCCGTGCGGTTCGGGTTTGATCCAGGAAAAGGGCGCCGCCATCGCCAATTCAAGCGAGCGGCGCGCGATGCGTTCCCGTTACGCTGCTTCGGCAGGCTTGCGGAACCGCTCCAGCAAGCGCTTCAAGGTCGGCTTCTGGCCGGTTGCGAGCAGGCTGGCGCGGAACAGGCGACCGATAAAGACCATCTGTATGGCAATCGTGACTGCCAGCAGGATGCCGGTACCGAAAAGCACCCAAGTCTCGATCCCCATGCCCAGCCGCGCCAGCACCGCAAACGGCGTCCACAGCGGAATCCAGGTCAGGAGTTCGACCATCAGCCCGTCCTTGCCAGCAAGGATGCTCTGCAAAAGGAAGGTGATGGGCAGAAGAATGCCGAGCAAGACGGGCATAAGGTAGCCCTGTGCCTCGCTCATCGAATCGACCATCGCGCCGATGGCGACAAAAATCGCGGAAATGCCGATGTAGCCGGCAATAAAGAAATACAGGATCGTGAAGATCGCGCCGGGCGAGGAAATGGGTTCGAGCGCGGGACGGATCATATCTGAAATGACACCCTGCGTCATATACGCCGCGACGCCAGCGCAGGCCGCCCAGACCGCGATCATCAACAGGCCGACCGCGAGACTGCCCAGCAGCTTGCCGTACATGAGTTCTTCGGGCCGAATGCAGGCGAGCAGCGATTCGAGCAGCTTGTTCGACCGCTCCTCGACCGAGCCTTGCAGCATCCAGTTACCCGACAGCATCAGGCTCATCATCAGGATATAGGACAGCGCCAGCGGAACGATCGAGCGCACCAGCAGAGCCTCGCGCGCGCCGTCGCCGGGCGGCGGGGTGCTGACCGAGATGGCTGGTACCGCGCTCTGGATCGCAGTGGCTTGCGCGCCCGTGATGCCACGCTCGGCAAGCAATCGCGTCCGCAGGTCGCCGGTGAGCGTTTCCTGCATCGGTTCGACGAAACCCGAACTCGGCTGGTTGGCCGCGTACAGACCGATGCGTGGGTCGGCAGGGTAGTTCTCGCCGATCAGAACGATGATTTCCGGAGCGTCGTCGGCTTCGCTGCCAAAGAGGTCCTGCGCTGCCTCGGCGAAGGCTTCGCCATCCAGACCGGACAGGACATCGGGCTCGTCCACGAACGCATACATCGGCGGTTCGGGCTCGAATTCCGGCGTGCCTTCGTCGCGCACGGCGTCAATCCGCTCGATTGCTGCATCGACGCCGCCCGCCTGCCGGAAGGCGGCGATGTCCTGGGCTGTGTACCAGCGGTCATGCTGGGCCCAGGGCGCGTCCGGCGCCGCAGCTTCGAGTTCGTAGCGCTGCACGTAACGCGACAGCCGCCGCAAGGTCATGCGATCCTCGTCCTCGGCGAAACGGGCCTGCAGGGCTTGCGCTGCCGTACCGCCCGACCGGTCGATCAATGCGACGCGGGTCGGCTCGGTGTCGGCCAGAGTACTCGGCAGAACGGACGCGAGGACCAGGACGATCGGCAGGATAAGCAGGGTCAGCCAGAAGCTCTTCATTGCAAGGATCTGGCGGATCTCGCGCTTGGCGACGAGCAGGACATTGGTCATCATTTCTGCACTCCTTCGTCACCGACCAGAGCTACGAAGACATCGTGCAGACTGGCGCGGTGCTCGTCCCAGCGGCGCAAGGCCACGCCATTGGACGAGCAGTGTTCGAGCACCTGCTCCGGCTGGACACCTGGCTCGAGCGCGACCTGCCACTCCTGCCAGCCATCCGCACCAGCCGAGGCAGTCGCGCTTCGGATGCCGGGAAGTTGCGACAAGTCGGCTTTGGCAACGGCAACGAGGCTTGCAGGCAACTGCGCGCGCGCTTCGTCCAACGTGCCTTCGAACCGCTTGCGCCCTTTGCGCAGCAGCAAGAGCCGGTCGCACAGACGCTCGGCATGTTGCATGACATCGGTAGAGAAGATTACTGCGGCACCGCGCTCCGACGCGCGCAGGATCTCGTTTTCGAGCAGGCCCTGATTGACCGGGTCGAGGCCGGAAAACGGTTCGTCCAGCATGAGAAGCTCCGGCTGGTTCACCAGCGAGGTCGCCAGCTGGACCTTTTGCGCCATGCCCTTGGACATGTCGCCAATGTCGCTCTTGGCGCGTTCGGCCAGGTCGAAGCGGGTCAGAAGCTCCATCCCGCGCGTTCTGGCATCGGCCGCGCCCATACCTTTCAGCCGGCCAAAATAGACGATCGTGTCGATGGCGCTCATTCCGGAATACAGGCCGCGCTCTTCGGGCAGAAAGCCGATGGCTGCGGCTTGTCGGCGGTCAGGCGCACTGCCGAGGACCGAGATGGTGCCGGACGTCGGGCGAATTATGTCGAGGACCATGCGCAAGGTCGTCGTCTTGCCCGCGCCATTGCCTCCGAGAAAGCCGAAGATTTCGCCCGGCGCGACGGAGAAGGACAGATCTTCCACCGCCAACACATCGCCGAAGCGCTTGACCAGATTGCGTATTTCCAGAACGGACATGCGGCCCCCCAGCGCCCAAGACAGGGCAAACCTGTATGCCGAGTGGCGAGGGGGAGCAAGCGCGCTCACGACCAAGACGAAAAAGGGGCCGGCAAACGCCGACCCCTTCGTTTGTATGTTCAAAGGAAAGTCCGATCAGCTCTTGCTGTCGCTTCCCTTGCCCTCGCTGGCGTCTGCCTCGGGCTTCTTCTTCGGCGCCGCCTTCTTCTTGGCTGCCGGTTTGCGCTTAGCCTTTGGGGGAGCCGGAGTGAGCTCGAAGGACGGTTTGCCATCCTTCATCGTCACCGACACTTCGCCGCCGTCGGCCAGCTTGCCGAACAATAGTTCCTCGGCCAGCGGCTGCTTGATCTTGTCCTGGATCAGGCGGCTCATCGGTCGTGCACCATACAGCTTGTCATAACCCTTGTCGGCCAGCCAGGCGCGGCTATCGGCATCGAACTGGATATCGACATTCTGTTCGGCCAACTGCAGTTCGAGCTGGAGGATGAACTTGTCGACGACGCGGGCGACCGTGTTCTTGCCGAGATATGCGAACGGCACGATGGCATCGAGACGGTTGCGGAATTCCGGCGTGAACATGCGCTTCACCGCTTCCTCGCTCGCATCTTCCTTGGACACATCGCCAAAGCCGATACCCTGCTTCGCCATATCGGACGCGCCGGCATTGGTCGTCATGATGAGGACGACGTTGCGAAAGTCGACCGTTTTGCCGTGATGATCGGTCAGGCGGCCATTATCCATCACCTGCAGCAGGATGTTGAACAGGTCCGGGTGAGCCTTCTCGATTTCGTCGAGCAGGAGCACGCAGTGCGGGTTCTGGTCAACCGCATCGGTTAAAAGCCCGCCCTGGTCGTAACCAACATAGCCCGGAGGCGCACCGATCAGGCGGCTCACCGAGTGGCGTTCCATATATTCCGACATGTCGAAGCGCTTGAGTTCGATGCCCATGATGCTGGCGAGCTGGCGCGCGACTTCGGTCTTGCCGACGCCGGTGGGGCCGGAGAACAGGAAGGAGCCGATCGGCTTGTCCGGATCGCGCAGGCCAGCGCGGCTGAGCTTCATGGCTGTTGCCAGCTTGTTGACGGCCGCATCTTGCCCGAAGACGACGTGTTTCAGGTCGCGTTCGAGGTTTTCGAGCGCCTTCTTGTCGTCCTTGCTGACCGATTTCGGCGGAATGCGCGCCATGGTGGCGATCACGGCCTCGATCTCGCGAGCGGTGATCTTCTTCTTCCGGCGGCTCGGGGCAACCAGCATCTGCATGGCACCGACTTCGTCGATCACGTCGATCGCCTTGTCGGGCAGCTTGCGGTCGTTGATGTAGCGTGCCGACAGCTCGACCGCAGTCTTGAGCGCGTCGGGCGTGTACTTGACCTTGTGATGCTCTTCAAATGCGGAGCGCAAGCCCTTGAGAATATTGACGGTATCCTCGACCGTCGGCTCGTTCACATCGATCTTCTGGAACCGGCGCAGCAGAGCGCGATCCTTTTCGAAGTGGTTGCGGAATTCCTTGTAGGTCGTCGAACCGATGCAGCGGATGGCACCGCTCGACAGCGCAGGCTTGAGCAGGTTCGACGCGTCCATCGCCCCGCCGCTCGTCGCACCGGCACCGATGACCGTGTGGATCTCGTCGATGAACAGGATCGCCTCGGGCATGTCCTCGAGCTCGGACACGACCTGCTTCAACCGCTCTTCGAAATCGCCGCGATAGCGCGTACCGGCCAGCAGCGCGCCCATGTCGAGCGAGTAGATGACCGCATCCATCAGGACTTCGGGCACATCGCCTTCGACGATCTTGCGCGCCAGCCCTTCCGCGATCGCGGTCTTGCCCACGCCGGGATCGCCCACATACAGCGGGTTGTTCTTCGAGCGGCGACACAGGATCTGCACCGTGCGGTCGACTTCGGGACCGCGACCGATCAGGGGATCGATCTTGCCGTCTTCGGCACGCGCGTTGAGGTTGACCGTGAACTGGTCGAGCGCGGTTTCCTTCTTCTCGGCAGGCTTCCCGCTTTCGGCATTCTGCTCGCCGGTCTGGCCATCGGAAGCGCCCTGCGGCGCCTTGCCATCGACCTGCTTGCCGCCCTTGCCGATGCCGTGGCTGATGAAGCTGACGGCATCCAGCCGGCTCATGTCCTGCTGCTGAAGGAAATAGACGGCATAGCTGTCACGCTCGGAAAACAGCGCGACAAGCACGTTTGCACCGGTGACAGTGTCCTTACCGGAGGATTGCACATGCAGGATGGCGCGCTGGATCACGCGCTGGAACCCTGCAGTCGGCTGCGGGTCGGCACCTTCTTCGCCGGTCAGCGCCTGGTATTCCTGTTCGAGATATTGTTTGACCACGGCCGCAAGCTCGCCCGTGTTCACACCGCAGGCGGTCATCACTGCGGCGGCATCCTCGTCGCTGATCAGCGCCAGCAGGAGATGCTCCAGCGTCGCATATTCGTGACGACGCTCGCCAGCGTCGGTCAGTGCGCCATGGAGGGTCTTTTCAAGATTCGCGGCAAAACTGGGCATTGTCGTCTATCGCTTTCTGGCAGTCTCGCTGGGAAAAGGGGGTGCGAGAGGGGGACAGGCTATACCCGATCAGGTTAGCCCAAGCTGTATGAAAACATATGGGATGGGCGCCGCGCATTGGAAGAGGCTGCCCGATCATCCCGGCGCTCAGGACTTTCGCCCGAACAGGGCTTCTGCCGCATCCCGGTGCGCTGCCGCCTGGTCGCGGTGGGCGCGGACCCGCTCGATCTCCGCCTCCAGCAGCACGATACGCTCGTCCAGCTCTTCCTGCGAATAGGGCGCAAGGTCCTCGCTCGCGAGGTGGCTGGCGTGATCGCCCTTGGGCCGGGGTCTCTCGTCTTCCATGACCTCGGGACATTCCACCGCGGCCCGGTTGCTGTCAACCGCGGCGAACGTTAGGGCGGGCGCGGGCGCATTGGATTGCAGCAGGGACACAGCGTGGCGACAGACCTACCCGAAACGATGACGGCCATGGGCTTCGATGCGCCGGGTGGGCCGGACGTGCTGCGGCCCGAGACACTTCCTGTGCCGCAGCCGGGCGAAAACCAGGTCCTGATCCAAGTCGACCATGCGGGCGTGAACCGCCCCGACGTCATCCAGCGGCAGGGCTTCTACCCGCCGCCCCCCGGCGCCTCGCCGATTCCGGGGCTGGAAGTGTCGGGCAAGGTCGTCGCGATCGGATCCGGGCGCGCCGCCCGAAATGCTCAATCGCAAGGTTTGCGCGCTGGTGAGCGGTGGGGGCTATGCCGAATACTGCGTGGCGCATGCTGCGCATTGCCTCTCCGTGCCGCACCACATGGATATGGCGGACGCGGCGGCGATCCCCGAAACGCTGTTCACCGTGTGGCACAACGTGTTCGAGCGAGGCTTTGCCGCCGATGGCGAGACGTTGCTGGTGCATGGCGGCACGTCGGGCATCGGTACCATGGCGATCCAGCTGGCCAGGGCTTTCGAGATGCGCGTGGTGACGACCGCCGGCACAGACGAAAAATGCAAGGCTGCCCGTGAGTTGGGCGCGGACCTTGCGATCAATTACAAGACACAGGATTTCGTTGCCGAGACTTCGGCATTCACAGGCGGCAAGGGTGTTGACGTCGTGCTCGACATGGTGTCGGGCGATTATGTGCAGCGCAATCTCGATTGCCTTGCCGAGGACGGACGCCATGTCACCATTGCTGTGCTTGGCGGGCTGAAGGCAGAGATCAACATGGCCAAGCTGATGAGCAAGCGGCAGATGCTGACCGGCTCGACCCTGCGCCCCCGCACCGACGAGTTCAAGGCGCTACTCGCCGATGAAATCTACAACCATGCTTGGCCGCTGTTCGAAGACCGGACCATTTCTCCGGTGATGGACGAGGTGTTCCCGCTGGCAGACGCTGCCAAGGCGCATGCGCGCATGGAAGCTGGCGAGCATATCGGCAAGATCGTGCTGAAGGTACGCTGACGACGCATTCGCTTGCCCAAATCGTGACGCCGGACTACACAGGCTGCAACGGCCGCTCCGGTAAGGGGCGGCCCTTCTATTTTGTATCTTCAGGAAAAGGCGCTTTTCATGGCCGACCAACCCACCCCGCTGATGCCGCATGCGACTGCCACATGGCTGGTCGATCACACTGGCCTGTCCTTCGAGCAGATCGCCGAGTTTTGCGGCCTGCATATCCTCGAAGTCCAGGCGATGGCCGACGATTTGGCGGGCAGCAAGTATACGGGCCGCGATCCGCTGCATTCGGGCGAATTGACGCAGGATGAGATTGCCAAGGGTGAGAAGGACGGCGAATACCGCCTGAAGATGCAGCGCGCGCCGGTCGAGGTCACGCGCACCAAGGGGCCGCGCTACACGCCGGTGTCCAAGCGTCAGGACAAGCCGGACGGCATTGCATGGCTGCTGCGTAATCACCCCGAGATTTCGGATGCGCAGATTTCCAAGTTGATCGGCACGACGCGCAACACCATCGGCGCGATCCGCGAGCGAAGCCACTGGAACATCCAGAACATCCAGCCCAAGGATCCGGTGACGCTTGGCCTGTGTTCGCAGCGCGAGCTGGATGCCGTGGTCGCCAAGGCTGCCAAGAACCTGCCCCAGCCCGAAGAGGGCGAAGAAGTCGCAGCACCTGCCGGCGGCACCGATCGCGAGCGTCTGATCGAAGAGCTGCGCGCCGAACGCGATGCCAATGAGAAGGCTGCGGCTGAAGCTGCCCAAGAGGCCGAGGCCGAAGCATGGCTGACGGCCAAGCGCGCTGAAGAAGAAGCGGGCGAAGCGCCGACCGAGGGCTAACAGGCTTTTTTGATCAGGTTGCGGGGCGACGTGCCGTCCCGCAACCGTCCAGCCCCGGCATTTTCTCTTGCCTTTGCGCGGGGATGGGCCATTCCGTTTACATGGATGTCAATAGCTACGCCTACCACCATCCCACGCCTTGGGATGCGCAATTCACGCCTGCCAGCCTGCCGGACCTGCTCTTCAGGACCACGAGCCGCGATCCCGACGCGCCATTCCTGCACTTTCTGGGGCGCAGCTACAGCTATGGCGCGATCTGGCGCGAGGCGGAGCGGTTTGCCGCAGGATTGATCGCCAAGGGTATCGAGCCGGGCGATCGCGTCGGGCTCTTCCTGCCCAACGTGCCGATATACGCCTCGGCCTATTACGGCGCGATGATGGCCGGCGCCGTCGTGGTGAACTTCTCGCCGCTCTATACGGTCGAGGAACTGGCATGGCAGGTCGCCGATTCCGGGACGCGCCTTCTGGTTACGCTCGATGTGCCCGAACTGTTTGGAAACGCACGTGCGGTGCTCGAGCAATCGGAGCTGGAGACGCTCGTGGTCGGGCAGCTTTCTTCGATGTTGCCATGGTACAAGGGCATGGCGCTCAAGACGCTTGGCCGCAGCAAAATCGCCAAGGTCGAGCACAACGACCGCGTGCTCGACTGGTCCGATACATTGGGCGATCCCACTTCGACAAAGCTTCCGACTATCGATGCCGAGCGAGACATCGCGCTGCTCCAATATACCGGCGGCACCACCGGCAGGCCCAAGGGCGCGATGCTGGGTCACGCGCAATTGTCGATGAATGCGCAGCAAGTGGCGGGCCTCAACCCGTTCGGCGATCCGGCATCCGAAGTCTTCATGGGGGCGCTGCCCTTCTTCCATGTGTTCGCCAATACCGCCCTGCTCAACCATGCGATGGTGACCGGAGCGTCCATCGCCATGGTGCCGCGCTTCGAGGCGGGACAGGTCCTCGACACGATCGCCAAATACAAAACGACCGGCTTTCCCGGTGTGCCGACCATGTATCAGGCACTGCTCGACCATCCCAAGCTCGCCAGGACCGATGTGTCCTCGATCAAGGTCTGCATTTCGGGCGGTGCACCGATGCCCGCGCCCGTGCATACGAAGTTCGAGGAAGTCACCGGCGTGCGCATTGTGGAGGGATACGGCCTCACGGAAAGCTCGGGCGTAGTATCGGCCAATCCGTACGATGGCGTGCGCAAAAAAGGCACGATCGGACAGCTGATCATGGGCACCGAGGTCGTCTTCCTCGACAAGGAGGACCCGACCAAGCTGGCAGCCGACGGCGAGCCGGGGGAGCTTGCCGTCCATGGTCCGCAGGTCATGCGCGGATACTGGAACCGCCCCGACACCGACGGCGACACCTTCGTCGAGCGCGACGGTAAGCGTTACCTGCGCACCGGCGATGTCGCGGTGATGGACGAAGACGGCTTCCTGGAAATCGTCGACCGCATCAAGGACATGATCGCGGTCGGCGGGTTCAAGGTTTTTCCGAGCCAGGTCGAGGATGTCTTGCTGGCAAACGAAGCCGTGAAAGAGGTGCTCGTCATCGGGCGGCCCGACGATCGGATGGGCGAGCGGCCCTATGCCTATGTCGTATTGCAAGCGGAGGCCGACGCAACTCCGGACGAGCTGACCCAATGGCTGAACGCGCGCGTGGGCAAGCACGAACGCGTCGCCGAAGTCGTCCTGCGCGACGAACTGCCCAAGACGATCATCGGCAAGCTGGACCGCAAGGCCCTGCGCGCGGAACTTGATGGAACGGACTAGGTCCGCTTGAGAGGCACGCTTACTGCGCGACCTTGAGCTGCGGTTCCGACGGGGCCGCAGCCGGAGCCTGCGCCGCGGACTTCTTCGGATCGCGATGCGCGAACCGGCCCTCGACCTGTGCGCCCTGCTCGATCGTCAGCGCATCGTAGAAGACATCGCCGGTAATCCGCGCGGTCTTCAGGATGACCAGTTCGCGAGCCGAAATCGACCCATCGACCTTACCTGCCAGACGGGCACTTTCAGCCTCGACCGCGCCAGCCACGTGACTTGTTTCGCCCTGAACCAGGCTGGTGCAGGCGATATCGCCTTCGACATTGCCATCGACATGCAGATCGGCGGATGCCTTGATGTCGCCCTTGATCGTAAGGTCCGATCCCAGGACCGAAAAGGTGGAATTGCTTTTGGAAGCCATCGGAGCTTTGCGTCCTGAATCAGTGGGAAGCATGGGCGAGCTCGGGAGCTCGGCGGATTTCTTCGAGAACATTGGGCGCAGTCTCCAGGAACGTGCGAGGATTGACGGCCCGTCCGTCGATACGGACCTCGAAATGAAGGTGTGGGCCGCTTGAACGGCCGGTGCTGCCGATGGCGCCGATGACCTGGCCCGGAGCGACCGTGTCGCCGACCTTGGCATTGAACTTCGACATATGGGCGTAGCGGGTCATGACGCCGTTGGGATGGGTAATCTCGACAGTCTTGCCGTAGCCACCCTTCCAGCCGACGAAGCTGACGCGGCCCTTGGCAGCGGAGAAGATCGGAGCGCCCGTGGCACCGCGAAAATCCATGCCATTATGCATGGCGGCGCGGCGGTTGAACGGGTCGCGGCGATAGCCGAACTTCGATGTCACGGCGCCAGCGGCAGGAGACAGCTGAGGAACGCCCTGAAGTGCCTGCTCGAGCGCGGACATGCGCGCCATCGACAGACCGAGACGTTCGAAACGCGGATCGATATTGCCCTTGGCATCGGTAGCCAGTCCTTCGAGCGGACCACCCATCGCCTGACGTTCCGACCGGCGGATCACCACCTCGGGGTTGAGTTGCAGCTTTTCCAGCGCTTCGGCCGCACGCTGTGCACGCCAGTCGGCATAGCGCGTCAGGCCTTCGACCACAGCGAGCTGGCGCGCTTCGATGCGAGCAAGTTCGGTGGCTTGCGGGAAGGCAGCGCTGACTTTCTCGATAGTAGCCGCCGCTTCGCCGGAGCTGTCGCTGATGGCGCTCGACACCTTCATGTCGTCGGGAAGCAGTTCGGCTACGCCTTCGATAAATTCCATGCGCCGATCGAGATCTTCGCTGACGGCTTCCAGGTCGTCGCCATATGCGGCCAGACGCTCTTCGGAGGTCGCTACCTTGGCTTCGCGGTTCATCAGATCGTTGCGATCTGCAGACGCAGAAAACTGCGCGTAGCCAGCCACGCCCAGCGACGCGGCCCATACAAGCGCGACGACGGCAGCGATTGCAGCAGCCGCCTTCTGCACTTTCGCCGAGATCGTGATGAAGCGGACCTGACCCTGCGAGCGCATAAAGAACTCGCGGTCGGTGAACCATTCGTCGATACGGCTCTTCCAGCCGGTATTGGCATGATCAGTATGCAAAGCGACCCGTCCCCTGGTCTTTTTATCCCTTGGGCCGAGTGTAGGCGCAAAAGTTAATAAAATCGAACCCTGGTTCCCCCGGAATCCATGAATGGAGCGGCTGATGCGGCAAAGCGTTTCGTCGACGGGCAACATCCGCAGAATCCCGCGATCAAAAATTACGCAAATTTTAACCATCAAGGGGCTTGAAAATGAACGATCCCATGGGCTGACACGACTTTCACTGGTTGGTAGGCGTCGCTCATGCCGCTCCGGAAGCTCGACCGATTCGCATGAAGGATCCAAGGCGGCGCGTCGGCCTACTGGGCGGCAGCTTCAATCCGGCGCATGGCGGGCACCGTAGAATTTCTCTTTTTGCCAAGCAGGCGCTGGGACTTTCCGAGGTCTGGTGGCTGGTCTCTCCAGGCAATCCGCTGAAATCCAGCAGTGGTATGGCGCCGCTCAAGGCCCGCGTGCTTTCCGCGACCGAGCAAGCAAAGCGCGCTCCGATCCGCGTCACGGCGATCGAGCGCGAGCTGGGGACGCGATACACAGTCGATACGCTGGGGGCGCTTGCCCGCCGGTTTCCGAAAATCGAGTTCGTGTGGCTGATGGGTTCGGACAATCTGGCGCAATTTCACCGCTGGAAGCGATGGCGCACTATCACGCAACAGATGCCTATCGCCGTCATCGCGAGGCCCGGCCATGATCGCGCCGCTAGGACAAGTCCGGCCATGACGCTGCTTCGGCGACACACGGTGTCGGCCGCGGCGTATCGCGCATCGCAGCAGATCGATGCGCCTGCCGTGATCATGCTGCGGTTCGATCCCGACCCGAGGTCGGCGACGGCCATTCGCCAAGATAACCCTGACTGGGCAAGCCGGTACGCGCACCGAACCGGGCGCGATCAGGTCACACATCGACGTATATCGGAATAGCGAAGGCAACCCATCCGTTGTGTTACCGGGCGACATTGCCTATCTTCATCGATGCACACACGAGGAGCAGACACATACTTCATGACGCAGGCGCACACAGACCAGACAGCATCCGACTCCTCGGGTGCGCCGGGCACACGCATGGCTAATACGGACAAGCAGGCGCTTCTGGACTTCGTTCTTGCACAGCTTGACGACGATCAGGCGCAAGATGTCGTGACCATCGATCTCGACGGGAAAAGCTCGATTGCCGACTACATGGTAATCGGTTCGGGGCGTTCGACCCGCCAAGTCGCTTCGATTGCGCAAAAGCTCGCCGAGAAGCTCAAGCAGAACGGATATGGGCCGGTGAAGCTCGAAGGACTGCCGCAGGCCGATTGGGTTTTGCTCGATGCAGGGGATATCGTGGTGCATCTGTTCCGCCCCGAAGTGCGCAGCTTTTACAATTTGGAGCGCATGTGGGCCTTTGGCGATGCACCTCCTGTAGTGGGCAACGCCTAACGGCTGCTGGCGCGCGAACGCCATGCTCCTTCACATTATTGCCCGGGGCAAGATCGCTCGCTCTCCCGAAGCAGAGCTGGTGGCGCGTTACGAAAAACGCCTCACCTGGCCGATCAGGGTCACCGAATTGCCCGAAAGTGGCGGACGCATTCCCGAAGCTGTGACGCCGCTTAAAACCGTGCTGCTCGATGAACGCGGGCGAGACATGGCTTCGGAAGATTTGGCCTCCATACTCGAACGCTGGCGCGATGACGGCATACGGGAATGCCGCTTCGTGCTGGGCGCCGCGGATGGACACCCCGAGGAAGAGCGAAGCAATGCCGATTTGCTGTTGGCCTTCGGCAAGGCGACGTGGCCGCATCTGTTGGCGCGCGCCATGCTGGCAGAGCAGTTGTATCGCGCGACCACGATAATTGCTGGCCACCCCTATCATCGCAGCGGTTGATGCGGCATCACCGATGCGAAGAGCAATGACGTCATGAACCGCCTCGTCCCCCTCCTGCTTGCTGCGCTTTTCGCACTTTTCGTTGCGATTCAAGGCGCTTCGCCGCTGACCGCACAACGATCCGAAGTCGATGCGTCGACACAGGAGCTGCGCGAGCGCTTGGCGACAGCACGCGCGCAACAGCGCAACGCACGGCTTCGTGCCGAGCAGCTGGAACAAGAAACGCAGAAAGCAGAGACGGCAGGTAGCCAGGCACAGCGCGAGGCAGCGGCGCTTGCAGCCCGTGTCCAGCAGTCCGAGGCCCGTATCGCCAGCGTGCAGGCAGAGCTCGCGCTCATATCCAGCGAAAGACGCGCCTTGTCGACCGATCTGGCCGAGCGCCGGGCGCCGCTTGCCGGACTTACGGCAGCGCTCGAAAGCATGTCTCGCAGACCGCCGACCTTCGCATTGCTGCAGCCGGGCAGTCTTCGCAATGTCGTCCTGACGCGCGCAACACTGGCTGCGACGCTGCCGGATATCGAGCGACAAACGGCAGGCCTGCAGAGCGAACTGATCCGCGCACGGACATTGGAGGCAGAGGTCCGGACCCGTCTGGCAGAGCGACGCGAGGCCGAGCAGGACTTGTCTGCGCGCCGCCGCGAATTGCTGGCGGTTGCAGATGCGCAGCGTGTGCGCGCTGCCCGTGCGACAGGGGCTGCCAGCCGCGAAGCGCTGCGTGCCCGCGAACTGGCGCAGCAGGCCGACAGCCTCGATGCCCTGGTCGCAGGCCTGGACGCATCCGTGCCAGTCCCGAGCACGCTTGCGAACCCGAAAGCTTTCATGCCACCGGTCGATGGCCGGGTCGCATCGCGCTTCGGTGGTGGCGAGCCCGGCGTGACCTATCGTCCTGCCCCCGGGGCGCTCGTCATTGCGCCGTCAAGCGGACGCGTTGCATTTGCAGGTCCCTACGAGGGATATGGCACTATCGTGATCGTCACTCACACAGGCAATCGCACAAGCCTCGTGACCGGACTTGCAACCGCGCTGGTCGCAACAGGCCAGGAGGTCGTTACGGGAACGCCGATCGGACGTGCCTCGTCGAGTTGGCCCGAGGTGGGATGGGAGCTTCGTCGCGGCAGACGGGCGATCGATCCGTTGTCGGCAATCCGATAGCGAACCACGCTGGGACAGCCGGCACGAAGAGCTGGCGAGGGTCCGAGTGTTCGGCTCACCTTTCATTCACACGCCATTCGCGATAGACTGACCAAGGTCGTTGGAGTGAAAACCGAAATGAAACTCGCCGCGTTGCTGCGTTCCGCCGCTCTCGTCACTGCCGTGGCGCTGGTGCCTGCCACCACTGCCAGCATGGCCCGGGTCGAAGCCAATTCCGGCCCCGAATTCGCCAAATTGTTCGCTGTTTATCAGCGGGTTAAAGCCAGTTATGTCGAGCCGGTCGAAGACGATGTGCTGATCAACGGGGCCATCTCCGGCATGCTCGCTGCGCTCGATCCACATTCCGCCTATCTCGACGGGTCGGATCTGCAGCGGCTCGAGACTATGATCGACGGCAATTACTCCGGACTGGGCCTCTCGGTCGTCAGCGAAGACGGCGCGGTAAAGATCATTTCGCCCTTCCGCGGAAGCCCGGCCGATCAGGCGGGCATCAAGGCGGGCGACTATATCACTCATCTCGATGGCAAGCTGATCGTCGGTCTGGAACTCGACGAGGCAGTTGCGCAGATGCGCGGGCCATCGGGTACCAGCATCGATTTGACTGTCTTCCGTCCCGGCCGTGACGAACCGTTCGATGTCACCGTAACACGCGGCGTCATCGAGCTGGAGCCGGTGACCTGGGAACTCGAAGACGGTGCGATTGGCCATATCATGGTCAATGAGTTTTCGCGCGACGTCGGCAGCGACGTGTTTGCAGCCTGGAAGGACTTGCAGCGCCAGGCAGGCGGCCGGATCAACGGGCTGGTGCTGGACTTGCGCAGCAACCCGGGCGGCTCGCTCGACGAGGCCGTGGCGCTGTCCGACCTGTTCCTGACCGACGGGCAGATCGTGTCGCAGCGCGGACGCGCGCGGGGCGAATTGATATCGTACGAAGCCGAAACCATGTTCCGCGGCGACATTGCGGAGGACGTCCCGATCGTCGTGCTGATCGATGCAGGCTCGGCCTCTGCCAGCGAGATCGTCGCAGGCGCGTTGCAGGACCATCGCCGCGCCGTGGTGATGGGAGAGCGCAGCTTCGGCAAGGGCAGCGTGCAGTCGCTGCTTCCGCTCGGCCGAGACGCCGCGCTCAAGCTGACGACCGCGCGCTATTATACGCCGGCAGGCAAGTCGGTGCAGGAAGGCGGCATCACGCCGGACATCAGGGTGCCGCAGCTGTCCGATCCCGACCTTGCGCAGCGCAGCCGCTTCACCCGGCGCGAGAGCGATTTGCGCGGGCATCTGGTTAACGAGCTCGGCATAAAGGACGAGGACATGGAGCGCGACGCCCGGCAGGATCCGCGGTTCAAGCTGACAGCCGAGGAGTTGGAAGCGCAGGGCATCGAGGATTTCCAGCTGCACTACGCACTGCAGACACTGCGCCGCACCACGCCGGGGACCGTTGCGTCGCGCAACAACTAGGGTTAGCGCTCCGCAAGTGTCCGCATCTGAAGGCTCCGACCTGCGCCTGGCGCAGCGCATCGCTCTGACCGTGCCCGCCCTGCTGCTGGCCGGGGCGTATGTTTCGCAATACGTCTTCGAGCTGTACCCGTGCGAAATGTGCCTGTGGCAGCGCTGGCCGCATTTCGCTGCTGTGGTGCTGGCGCTGATTTCTTTCCTTGCTCCGCCGAAGAATTGGTGGACGGCGCTTGCGGCCGGCGGAATGCTGACATCGGCGGCGATCGGGGGCTTTCATGCCGGTGTCGAATACGGCTGGTGGGAAGGGTTGACGTCATGTACGGCAATCCCGCAGGCGGGTGTTGGACAAAGCGCGCTTGACGTCATCATGAACGCGCCGATCATCCGCTGTGACGAGGCGCCATGGGATTTGTTCGGCATCAGCCTCGCAGGCTACAATTTCCTGATCTCGGGCGCTGCGGGGCTGGCGATCATCTATCTTCTGTTGAAGGAGCGCCGCTGATGAGTGAGCCGACTGTCCGCCCTGTGCCCAACGTCACGCCCGACCACATCGCGCGCATGATTCGTGTCGATCAGGCCGGCGAGTTCGGCGCGACGCGCATCTATGCAGGCCAGCTGGCAGTCATGGGCAACCGTGCGCCGGATTCGGCGGAAATCGCCGGAATGGCGGAGCAGGAGGCCGGACACCGCGCGAAGTTCGATGCGCTGATGGCGCGGCGCGGCGTGCGCCCGACCTTGCTCCAGCCGTTCTGGGACCGCGCTGGCTTCGCTCTTGGGGCAGCTACTGCGTTGATTGGCCCGGAAGCGGCCATGGCATGCACCGCGGCCGTGGAAACGGAGATCGACAAGCATTATTCCGACCAGCTCGACGAACTCGAAGCGACGAACGAAGATCCGGAGCTTGCAGCCATGATCGAGGAGTTTCGCGAGGACGAACGCGAGCATCGCGACGCTGCCCTGGCAGCCGGGGCCGAACGCGCGCCCGGCTACCCGGTCCTGTCGGGCCTGATCCGGCTGGGCTGCAAGGCGGCAATCAAGATATCCGAACGCATCTGACGGGAACCGGCGCACCGGCTCGCTCGCTTCACATCGTGTTCACTGCTGCGGGCGTCTTGTGCCCCGAAACAATCTGCCAAGAGGCTTCTATGTCAAAATTTCTGCTCGCACCCGCCGCGCTCTGTGCCGCCATCGCCGTGCCTGCGCCTGCGCAGACCGCAGTGCAGACCGATGACGAGAGCTACAACATGGTCATCGTCTATGGTGACGACGCCTGCCCGCAAAGCAGTGACGACACGATCGTGGTCTGCGCGCGCCAGGACGAAAGCGAACGCTATCGAATCCCCGAGGCATTGCGCTTTACCGAAGGCCCCCAAGCCGAAGCGTGGGCCGAGCGTGTGGAGCAGCTGGAAATGGTCGGTCGCTTCGGAACCCTGTCTTGCGATCCGGCGGGTGCTGGCGGCATGACCGGCTGTACGCAGGAAATGATCCGTAAAGCCTATGCCGACAAGGAAAACTCGAACGCGGTCCGCTTTGGCGAAGTGATCGCCGCCGCGCGCGCCGAGCGTCTCTCGACAATCGATGCCGATGCCGCGCAGACGCAGCGCGACGTCGAGATGATCGAGCGCGAGTACAATGCGCGGCTGGCGGCCGAGCGGGACCAGCCGCTGCCCGGCGAGGAAGACGCGCTGCCCGATCCGGAGGCCGAAGTCATCGCGGGCGATCCCGAGGGCTGAGTTTCGATGGTCCGCTCGGTGACCGCGCAGCTTGAGCCGCTTCGTGCCCGATAGACAGCGCATCCTCACAGTCTTCGGCACGCGGCCCGAGGCCATCAAGCTCTTCCCGCTGATCCACGCGCTCGAAGCCGACTCGCGCTTCGAAAGCCGGGTCTGCGTGTCGGCGCAGCATCGCTCGATGCTCGACCAGGTACTGCAGGTCGCTTACATCGTGCCCGATCACGATCTCGACCTGATGACCGAGGGGCAGACGCTCGACGCTCTGACAGCGCGGGCGCTTACCAGCATCGGACAGGTGCTGGATGAGGAAGCGCCCGATTGGGTCGTAATCCAGGGCGATACGTCGACCGCCTTTACAGGCGCTTTGGCTGCCTACCATCGCAAGATACCCGTGTGCCATGTCGAGGCGGGCCTGCGCAGCGGCGACATCTACCACCCATGGCCCGAAGAAGTGAACCGCCGGATGATAAGCGCCATCGCCCGGCTGCACTGCGCGCCGACGAGAGGCTCTGCCGACGCCTTGCTGACAGAGGGCATCGACCCTGCGACCGTCCACGTCACCGGTAATACTGTAATCGATGCGCTGCATTGGGTGACTGGACGCATTGCCGACAATCCTTCGCTGGGTTCGAACCTTGCTCCGCTGGAAGAGCGCTTCGCCGGCAAACGCATCATCGGCGTGACCAGCCACCGCCGCGAGAATATCGGCGAAGGCATGGCGAATATTGCCGATGCAATCAGGCAGATCGCGCGGCGCGATGATGTGGCGATCGTTTTCCCGGTCCACCTCAACCCGGATGTGCGCGCGGTCATGCTTGGGCGGCTTGGCGATCTTGCCAATGTCGCGCTGATCGAACCGCTGGACTATGCTGGTTTCGCGCGGCTGCTCGACATCAGCCATATCATGCTGACCGACAGTGGCGGCGTTCAGGAAGAAGCGCCCGCTCTGGGTACGCCGGTGCTCGTCATGCGCGAGACGACCGAGCGGCCCGAAGGTGTCGAGGCCGGCACAGCCAAGCTGGTAGGCACGGACACGCAGGCGATCGTGCAAGAGACACAGCGCCTGCTGGACGATCCGTCCGCCTACGAAGCGATGGCCCGGGCGCACAATCCGTACGGCGACGGCAAGGCCGCGCAGCGCATCTGCGACCTGCTTGCGAAAGACGGCTAGCGGCTAAACACCGTGATAGTCGCGGTACCACGCGACGAAGCGCGGAATGCCCTGCTCGATGGAAGTCGAGGGCTGGTAGCCGAGGTCGCGCTGGATCGCATCGATATCGGCATAGGTCCGCGTCACATCGCCCGGCTGGATATCCATCATCTCGACCTGCGCCTTGCGACCGCACGCATCCTCGATCAGCTCGATCACACGGGTCAGCTTTTCGCTGCGATGATTACCGATGTTGTAGAGCGCATGCGGCTTGACGCTGCCCCCGGCCTTGGGCGCGCCATCATCGGCGGGCGGCGCATCGAGGCAGGCGACAACGCCGGCGACGATGTCGTCGATATAGGTGAAGTCGCGCCACATCTCGCCGTGGTTGAACACCTTGATCGGCTCGCCCTTCAGGATTGCCTCGGTGAAAAGCCACAGCCGCCATGTCCGGTCGTCCCCATGGACCGTAGACGGTGAAGAACCTCAAGCCTGTGAGCGGAATGCGGTAGAGATGCGCGTAGGTTTCGCTCATCAGCTCGTCGGCGCGCTTGGTCGCGGCATACAGCGAGACGGGATGGTCGACCCGGTCCTCGACCGAGAAGGGTAGCGTGTCGTTGCCACCATAAACGCTCGATGAGCTGGCATAGACCATGTGCCGCACGCCGCGATGCCGCGCCACTTCGAGCATGTTGAGGTGTCCTGCCAGATTGGCCGAGACATAGGCATGCGGGTTTTCGAGACTGTAGCGAACGCCCGCCTGCGCGCCGAGATGGATGATGGCATCGAATGCCTCGCCATCCAGCGCCTTTGTCAGCGCGGCGTAATCGGAAAAGTCGAGTTGCCGGAAGATGAAACGCCCGCCGGCGCTGCCTTCGACATCGGCAACGCGGTCCTGCTTCAGCGAGACCTGATAATAATCGTTGAGATTGTCGATCCCCAGCACTTCGTCGCCGCGCGCGCACAGCGCCTTGGCTACCGCAGCCCCGATGAAGCCGGCCGCACCGGTAACTAGGACGCGCAAAGCCGCGCCTCAGCCCTTGTCGAGCGCGATGTCGGGCGCGTCTTCCTGCTTCATGCCGACCACATGGTAGCCGGCATCGACATGGTGCACTTCGCCGGTCACCCCGCTCGACAGGTCGGACAGGAAATAGAGGCCCGAGCCGCCGACATCTTCGATGGTGACGTTGCGGCGCAGCGGCGCGTTGTATTCGTTCCACTTCAAGATGTAGCGAAAATCGCCGATACCGCTGGCGGCCAGAGTCTTTATCGGACCGGCGCTGATGGCATTCACGCGAATGCCTTCCGGTCCCAGATCGTTGGCAAGATATTGCACGCTCGTTTCCAGCGCGGCCTTGGCCACGCCCATGACATTGTAATGCGGAATGACCTTTTCCGCGCCGTAATAGGTCAGGGTCAGGATACTGCCACCCTCGCTCATCATCGCACGCGCGCGCTTGGCCACGGCGACCAGGCTGTAGGCGGAGATGTTCATCGTCATCAGGAAATTGTCGAGGCTGGTGTCGACATACTTGCCACGCAGTTCGCCCTTGTCGGAAAAACCGATGGCGTGGACGACGAAATCGATCGTGTCCCAGCGCTCTTTCAACGTGTCGAAGGCGCGATCGAGCGCGTCCATGTCCGACACATCGCATTCGAAGGTGAAGTCGCTACCCAGCTTCTCGGCAAGCGGGCCGACACGCTTCTTCAGCGCTTCCCCCTGATAGGAAAAGGCCAGCTCTGCACCCTGCTCGGACAGCTTTTGCGCAATGCCCCACGCCAGTGACTTGTCGTTGGCCAGCCCCATGATCAGACCGCGTTTGCCTTTCATCATACCGCTCATGTGCTTTGTCCCTCTTGCTGCTCGGTTGCGTGGGCCTGCTCTGCCCGCTGACGGTCGTCCGTCTGCCCGATCCAGTTCATTTCCTCTTCCGGCGTTTCGGCCAGCGCCGCGTTCAGTTCGGCGCCGATTACCACGCCCAGACCCACAAGCCAGAAAAAGAACAGCGCGATCATCACGCCGGCCAGCCCGCCGTAGGTCAGATCGTAGGTGAAGAAATTGCCGAGAACCGCCGGCATGATCGTCGTGACGGCAATCCACCACAGGGTGGTGACCAGGACACCCGGCCACTTGGGATAGCGGCTACGGCGGTACTTGGATGGCGTCAGCGTGTAGAAGATCAGATAAAGCGACCCGAACAGCCCGAAGGCAGGCACGATGCGCGTCAGCCGCAAATCTGCCACACGGTCGATCAGGTCGGGGAAGTAGGCCTGGATGATCTCCTGCGCGGCGCCGATCACGAATTGCGCCATCAGGCTTAGCATCAGCAACAAGACGGCAGCCAGGATCACTCCTGCCGACAACAGGCGGTATTCCCAGAACGCCATGGTCGCTTCTGTCCCATAGGCCCGGCGCAATATATCGCGGATGGTTTCGATCAGGCTGCCCACGGTCCACAGCGCCACGAAGGCACCTGCCCACAGCAACCATCCGCTGCGAGCCTGAATGACGTCACGCGCGACCGGCTCGATGACATTGGCGACGACCGGCGGCAGCGCGTAGAGCACGGCGTTGATGGTGGCGGCACGCTCGCTTTCCTCGCCGATGGCTGAGAACACCGCGGCGCCAAGGATGAAGAACGGAAAGATTGCCAGCATCGCCAGATAGGCGAGATTGCCTGCGTGAATGAACCCGTCGTTATAGGTGCCGACCAGCGTGCGCTTGGCCACTTCCCATGCCTTCGTGCCCGGACCCATTGCGCTCATCACACGGCCGCGCACATGCGCATCGCGGGCGCGCGCTTCGGGCGACAGCGAGGTGCGCTCGCGTTCCTGTGGCGGGGGTAGGTCGGCTTCGGACAGAATTACACCGGGAGCTTGCTGCGCGGGTCGCTGTCGTCCTTCCACCCATCGAGCCGCTTGGCAAGCTCGGCCATGTCTTGCGGCAGCTGAATTTCCAGCGTCACCAACTGGTCGCCCCGGCTGCCGTCCTTACGCGTGAAGCCCTTGCCCTTGAGCCGCAGGACAGTCCCGCCGCTGGTGCCTGCCTTGATCGTCATCATGACCGGCCCATCGACCGTAGGCACCTTCACCTTGCCGCCGTTGACCGCTTCGTCGAGCGTGATCGGCAGGTCGCAGCGCACATCGTCGCCATCGCGGCGGTAGTATTTGTGGCCATCGATACGGATGGTGATGATGCCATCGCCCGCGCCGCCCGGCCCTTGCTCGCCCTTACCCTTGAGGCGCATTTGCGTGCCGTTTTCGACGCCCTTGGGCAGTTTCAGGTCGATCGTCTTTCCGTCCGACAGCGTCAGCCGCTGATCGGCCAACGTCGCCGCTTCCACAAAAGACAGGCGCAGGGTGTATCCGATGTCGGCCCCCTTGCGCGGGGGAGGCGGTCGTCTTCCACCGAAAGGGTCGCCCCCGGGTCGCGCGCCTGCGCGAGCGCGACCGCCACCGAAAAGCCCCTCGAAGATATCGCCCAGATCGCCCTGGTCTGCGCCGAAGCCGCCGAAATCTTCGGAGCGAAAGCCGCGCGAGCCTTGCCCTGCGCCATAAGTACCGCCACCGAAACCGCCTGCACCGCCCATGCCGGCAAACGGATTGGTCGGATTGCCTTCCAGGTCGATTTCGCCCCGGTCGAATTGCGCACGTTTGTCCTTGTCGGACAGCAGATCATAGGCCTTCGTGACGTCGGAAAATCGCTCGGAAGCCTTGGGATTGTCCTTGTTGCGGTCGGGATGCAGCTCCTTGGCGAGCTTTCGATAGGCGCTCTTGATGTCCTTCTCGTTCGCGGTGCGCGTCACGCCGAGGATGGAATAGGGGTCTGCCATGGTGTGTCAGCTAAGTGCAACGCCTGCGCCATGCAAGCGCAAGCCGCGCCTTCCCACGCTCTCGCATCGTCGCTAGAGCACGTGCGCATGAGCGAGGCGAGCAGTTCCATCCCAGTCACAGACCCGTTTGCGCTGTTCGAGACGTGGTTCGGCGAGGCCAAGACGACCGAGCCGAACGATCCCAACGCCATGGCGCTGGCCACCGCGACCCCGGATGGCAGGCCTTCGGTTCGCATGGTGCTGCTCAAGGGGCATGGGACGCAGTGGAGTCAGGGCGGAGGCTTCGTGTTCTACACCAATGCGCAAAGTCGCAAGGGCGAAGAAATCCGCGCCAATATGCAGGCCGCCCTGCTGTTCCACTGGAAAAGTCAGCGCCGCCAGATCCGGATCGAGGGGCGGCTGGAAGAAGTCTCTTCCGACGCCGCCGACGCCTATTTCCATTCACGCCCGCGCGCTTCGCAGATTGGTTCGGCGGCAAGCGATCAGTCGCGCCCGCTACCCGATCGTCAGGTCTATCTCGACCGGGTGGCTGCGCTGGAAACGCGCTATCCCGAGGGCGACATACCCCGCCCGAACCACTGGACCGGCTTCGTCCTTTCGCCGCTCGCCATCGAATTTTGGCAGGACCGCGAGTACCGCCTCCACGACCGGCGACGCTTTACGCGCGCTGCGCCGGACGAAGCCTGGTCGAACACGCTTCTCTACCCATGAGCGAGACGCGCACCCATCTGGCGCGGTGGGCGGCCGTCGCCTCGATCAGCGTGGCGACCGTGCTGGTCGCGCTCAAGCTGTGGGCAAGCTGGCGCACCGGATCGACCGCCATGCTGGGCAGCCTCGCCGATAGCGCGCTCGACCTCGTCGCCAGCATTGCCACGCTTGTGGGCGTGTGGATAGCTTCGCAACCCGCAGACGAGGATCATCGTTTCGGTCACGGCAAGGCAGAGGCGCTGGCGGCGATCTTTCAGGTGATGCTGATTGCCCTGTCCGCTTTCGGCATTGCCGCTCGGGCTATCGGGCAGTTGGTAGAAGGCGGGGAAACCGCCGCTGCGGACGAAGGTATTGCCGTATCGCTGATCGCCATTGCGCTGACGCTCGGCCTGCTCAGCTTCCAACGCTACGTTATGCGGCAAACACGCAGTCTGGCGATCGCGACCGACCATCTGCATTACAAGTCGGACCTGATGCTGAACCTCGCGGTCATCGCGGCGCTGGTGCTCGACCAATATGCCGGTTTCGGTGTCGCCGATCCGCTGTTCGGACTTGCCATCGCGGCATGGCTTGCATGGGGCGCGTTCACGGCTGCGCGCGAGGCGGTGGACGATTTGATGGACCGCGAATGGCCGGAAGAAAAGCGGCTGGCTTTCGTGGAAGCCGCGGCCCGGCATCCCGAACTCTCCAACCTGCACGATCTGCGGACCCGCACCAGCGGCCACCGCGATTTCGTGCAGTTCCATGTCGATCTGCCCGGACAGATGACGGTCGGCGAAGCGCACGACATCATCGAGCGGGTCGAAGAGGATCTGTGTGCCCGCTTCCCGGGCACCGAATTGCTGATCCACATCGATCCCGAGGGCCATGTCGACGAGCCGGACAACCCGCTCGCCGAAGACGACGAATTTGCCAAGCTGGAGGACAATGAATGACCCGCACGCTCCCCTATTGGCACGTCGATGCCTTTGCCGACCGGCCCTTTGCAGGCAATCAGGCGGCGGTGATGCCGCTCGACCGCATGGCTTGACGACTTGGTGCTGCAGGCGATCGCGGAAGAAAACAATTTTGCGGAAACGGCCTTCGTCGTGCGGGATGATACAGGCGAGGCGGACTGGCACTTGCGCTGGTTCACGCCCACCAGCGAAGTGAAGATGTGCGGCCATGCAACGCTGGCGAGCGGGCATGTGCTGCTGACGCGCGATGGCAGGGATCGCGTGACCTTCTCGACGCGCCATGCCGGTGTGCTGGAAGTGCGCCGTAAGGGCGATGCGTACGATCTGGCGCTGCCGACCAGCCGGGTGGAGGAAAAGCCAGTGCCCGGTCTGCTGGAGGCGCTGGGCGTCGATGCGCCGGTGTTCGACACGGTCGAAGGCACGGAGCAAACCTGTATCATTCTTCTCGAGAACGAGGCGGCAGTCCGCGCAGTCGCGCCCGATATGCGCGCGCTGGAACAGATCGACCGGATGGCCATCTGCACGGCGCCGGGCGACCAGACGGACGTGGTCAGCCGCGTATTCGTGCCCGCATGGGGGGTGCCGGAGGACAGCGTCACAGGCTCCGCCCATGCGGCGCTTGCAAACTTCTGGGCCGAGCGGCTGGACCGCGACACCTTCACCGCGCATCAGGCGAGCAAGCGGGGCGGTACGCTGACGTGCCGGCTGGACGGCGATCGGGTATGGCTCGGCGGACCTTGCGTGACGGTCGTCGAAGGCACGTTCTACCTGACAGAGGCGGGGTAAAGCTCCACGATATCGGCGAGCTGCTGGAGCATCGCGACACGCTCCTCGCTACCTGTATGTCCGAGCCGGACCACGGTCAGGCGCTGCTCCGGCGAGATCAGGACATGCTGTCCCATGTGGCCGTTCATCGAAAACAGGCTGTGCGGTGCGCGATCGGGGAACAGCGGATGCCTGCCCTCCTCCCCTTCCAGCGGATGATTCAGCCAGGTCTGGAAGCCGTAGAACGAACTGGCGGGGCTGGGCTCCACCATCTGGGCGACCCAGCTACGCGGCACCAGTTGCTCGCCCTCGTGGCTGCCCTTGCGCCGCAGCAATTCTCCGAGCTTGGCCCAATCGCGCGCGGTGGCATGGACCAGACTGCCGCCGATCAGCGTTCCTGCGCGGTCGAATTCGGGCACGGCGGATGTCATGCCGAGCGGTTCGAACAGGCGCGCCTGTAAGTATTCTGCCACGGCGCGGCGACGCTCCTCGGGCGCATCGCTCCGGCTCAGCGTGCGCGCGGCGATGTCGGCGAGGATGACCGTTGTGTTCGAGGAGTATTCGAACTTCTCGCCCGGCTCGGCCTCGGGCGGCTGGGCCGTGGCATAGTCCGCCATGTCGTCGCGTCCGTCGAGGAACAGCATGCGCACCTCGCTGCTCTGCCACGGCGGATTGCCTGCTTCGGTGTGCTCCAGCCCGCTGCGCATCTGGAGCAGGTGGCGCAGCGTGATGTCGGCGCGCGGGTCGCCGCTGCGTTGCCAGCGCGGGACGGGCGCGGGCTGGTCGAGCTGTAGCAATCCGTCGCCGACCAACTGGCCGATCAGGATGGCTGTCAGCGTCTTGGCCATCGACCAGCTGACGAAGCGCGTGTCGGCGCCGTAGCCTTCGCGCATACCGCTCCGCTGCGATCTTCCCGTCGTACATGACGATGAGCGCGCGCGTTTCGCCGAGGCCTTCCATCGTGAAGAGCTCGTCGACCTGCCGGGCCAGAGCCTCTGTCGGCGCGCCCGGTTCCTCGCCGATGGCGGCCAGCGCTTCCTCGCTCAGCGGCGGTTCTTCGGCCGGGCCATCGGGGCCGCAGGCGACAAGGCTTGTGGTGGCAAGGGCAAGGGCGATAAGGGGCGCTGCACGCGTCGACATGGGCGCGTCACTCGCATGGAGATACACTGCGCGCAATGGCCAAGAAACGCTCCCTCTTCTCGCGCTGGTGGGTCTGGCTTGTGCTGGTCGTGGCGGCAGCGGGCGCGATCGGCTGGGCTCTGTATGGCGAGACGCTGACGCGGACAGGCGAGACCGGCACGGCCTACGCTGCCCGCGTCGCCTGTTCATGCCGATTCGTGGCAGGCCGCGAGTTGGGCGACTGCGAAAAGGACCTGCTCGAAGGCATGGAACTGATTTCGCTGTCGCAGGACGAGGCAGCGAAGAGCGTGACCGCCAGCCTGCCGCTCGTTGCTTCCGATACGGCGAGCTATCGCGAAGGCTATGGCTGCGTGCTGAAGCGCTGGGAGCGCTGACTACGCCGTTTGCGCGAGGAAGGCGGAGTATGCCGACCCCAGCCCTTCGCGAAGCCCGATAGAGGGCGACCATCCCATCGCGCTGAGCCGCGAGGAATCCATCAGTTTGCGCGGCGTTCCGTCGGGTTTGGAGGTGTCGGTCTCGATTCGACCTTCGAAGCCGACGACCGCTGCCACTTCGCGCGCCAGATCGATGATCGGCAGGTCCTCGCCATAGCCGACGTTGACATGGTTCTCGTCCGAGTAATTCTGCAACAGGAACACGCAGGCATCGGCCAGATCGTCGACATGGAGGAACTCGCGGCGCGGCGTGCCGGTGCCCCAGATGGCGACGCTGTCTGCGCCTGCCTGCTTCGCCTCGTGGAAGCGGCGGATGAGGCCGGGGATGACGTGGCTGCCTTCCGGATCGTAATTGTCGCCCGGACCATAGAGGTTTGTCGGCATGGCCGAGATGTAGTCGCAGCCATATTGCGTGCGATAGGCGGCCGCCAGCTTCAGCCCTGCGATCTTGGCAATGGCATAGGCTTCGTTCGTCGGCTCCAGCGCGCCGGTCAGCAGTGCATCTTCCGTGATCGGCTGTTCGGCGAACTTCGGGTAGATGCAGGACGATCCGAGGAAGAGCAGCTTTTCGCACTCCGGCTTGCCGCGATGCCTCGATCACATTGGCGCGCAATGGCGAGGTTGTCGTACAGGAACTCGCCCGGCCGCGTGGCATTGGCCATGATCCCGCCGACCTTGGCTGCGGCAAGCAGGACGGCGTCTGGCCTATGTTCGGTAAACCAGTCGCGCACCTCGGCCTGTTCGCGCAAATCGACCGAGCGTCTGGCGGTCAGAACCTCGCAATCCTCGCGCTCCAGCCGCCGGACCAATGCCTGGCCCACCATGCCGCGATGCCCCGCGACATAGATGCGTTTGCCGGCAAGGAAGTACGCGCTCACTTCGCGCGTTTGGCGAATTTCGCCAGGTCGCTTTCGTACATTTCGCGCGCCAGTTCCTCGACCGGCGTCTGCGCTTCCCAGCCCAGCTTTTCCTTGGCCTTGGTCGCATCACCCAGCAACAAGTCGACCTCGGTCGGGCGGAAATATCGCGGGTCGATCTCGACGAGGCAGCGGCCCGATGTGGCGTCGTAGCCCTTCTCGTCCTCGCCTTGCCCGCGAAACTCCAGCGTGAAGCCGGCATGTTCGAACACCCACTTGGTGAACTCGCGCACGGAGATGGTGACGCCGGTGGCGAGTACGTAATCGTCCGGCACGTCCTGCTGCAGCATGGTCCACATGCCGCGCGCATATTCGCGGGCATGACCCCAGTCGCGCTTGGCATCCAGATTGCCGAGATAGAGCTTGTCCTGCATGCCCAGCTTGATCGCGGCGGCAGCGCGCGTGATCTTGCGGGTGACGAAGGTTTCGCCGCGCACCGGGCTTTCATGGTTGAACATGATCCCGCAATTGGCGTGCATGTTGTACGCCTCGCGGTAGTTGACCGTAATCCAGTGCGCATAAAGCTTGGCGACGGCATAGGGGCTGCGCGGATAGAAGGGCGTGCGCTCGGTCTGCGGGGTTTCCTGCACCATGCCGAACATCTCGCTGGTGGATGCCTGGAAATAGCGCGTGTGCCCTTCCAGCTTCAGGATGCGGATCGCCTCGAGCAGACGCAGCGCGCCCAGCGCATCGGCATTGGCCGTGTATTCGGGCGTTTCGAAGCTCACCTGCACGTGGCTTTGTGCCGCGAGGTTGTAGATCTCGTGTGGCTGCACTTCCTGCACTACGCGGATGACGTTGGTGGCGTCGGTCACATCGCCGAAGTGCAGGAACATGTGCTGCGACTGCACATGCGGGTCTTCGTAAATGTCCTCGATCCGACCGGTGTTGAAGGAAGACGAGCGGCGCTTCAGACCGTGGACCTCGTAGCCCTTCTCCAGCAGCAGTCGCGACAGGTAAGACCCGTCCTGCCCCGTTACCCCTGTGATCAGTGCCCGCTTCGCGCTCAAACTCGTATCTCCTTTTGCGAGCGGTCCCTAATAAGACACCCGCCAGTTGCGCAAGCGCGCTCTATTCCGTGCAATCGATCCAGCCGCCGCCCACGACACGCTCGCCGGCGTAGATGACGGCAGCCTGTCCAGGCGCGACGCCATATTCGGGCGTGGCGAAACTGATCGTGGTGGGAGCGTCATTGCCAAGCGGACCGTCAAGCGTGACCGGTACCGGCTTGGCAAGGCTGCGCACCTTGGCCGTCAGCGGCGTGTCGGGAAGCGGGCCGATGCGGTTGGTCTCGATCAGATGCGCCGCACCGACGGCAAGCATGCGCTTCGGGCCGACCAGTACCTTGGCGCCGTCCGCATCGATGCCCACGACATAGAGCGGCTCCGGCTGCCCGCCGATGTCGAGCCCACGGCGCTGACCGACGGTAAAGTGGATCACGCCGCGGTGTTCGCCGAGCGTTTCGCCTGTTTCTGCGTGAACGATAGCCCCGGGCTTCGCGCCTTCGGGCCGCATTTTCTTGACGATCTTGGCGTAATCGCCATCGGGCACGAAGCAGATGTCCTGGCTGTCCGGCTTGGCCGCATTGCGCAGGCCCGCCTCTTCCGCCAGTTCGCGCACCTGCGCCTTGGGCATGCCGCCCAACGGAAAGCGCAGATAGTCGAGCTGCGCCTCGGTGGTGGCATAAAGGAAATAGGACTGGTCTCGCGCAGGGTCCGTCGCGCGGTGCAGTTCGGGCCCGCCAGCGCCGATCACGCGCTGCACGTAATGGCCGGTCGCAAGGCAGTCCGCGCCAAGCTCGCGTGCCATCGCGAACAGGTCGGTGAACTTGGGACCCATATTGCAGCGGATGCAGGGCACCGGCGTGCGCCCGGACAGGTACTCGTCGGCAAAGGTCTCGACCACGTCTTCGCGAAAGGCGCTTTCATGGTCCGATACGTAATGCGCGATGCCCAGCCGGTCCGCCACGGCGCGCGCATCCGCAATGTCGTCGCCCGCGCAGCACGCGCCCTTGCGGCCCGTGGCTGCGCCGTAATCGTAAAGCTGCAAGGTAATGCCGATCACTTCGGCACCGCTGCGGGCTGCCAGCGCGGCCACGACCGAAGAGTCCACTCCGCCGGACATAGCTACGACAATGCGCGCCTGTGACGCAGGCTTGCCAAGGTCGAACAGACCGGCCGCCGTGGTCGGGTCGAGGATCTGCTGGTCGAGCATGGTCCGGCCCCTTACACGCGACGCGCGCCAGGCTCTAGCCCAAACGTCGCGGTAACCAGCGCAGCCCCCGCCCAGCGCCGTGCACCATGATTCACGACCTCTTTACCATATCGTCCTATCCCGACGCTCATGTTCGAGGGGCAATTCGATAAAAACAGCATCGAGCGGGCACGCGACGGCGAGCTTTTGCGTCAGTTCCGCTGGACGGAGCTGGTCGCAAAACTCAGCGCGACTCGCGACTTGCGCGATGAAATGGCGCGTAACGAGCAAGGTGGCTTTACCGCTTTTGCCGAAGTGCGGCGCGAAACCGGCGAAGAAAGTAAAAGCTGCGTTAACCACAATGGTTTAAGGCATGGCAAAACCGCCCCGCTAGGTGTCCAGCGAGCCGCAGATGGTGCGGTGCATGGCGATCGAGAGAACTAGATGATCGAAAACCAGGACATCCGCCCTGCACAGGTAATCGGCCCGCTAGGCGAGCCGCTGACGCTGGACGACCTGCCTTCGCCTTCGACGAAGCGCTGGGTGGTGCGGCGCAAGGCCGAAGTCGTGGCTGCGGTCAACGGCGGATTGCTGACGATCGACGAAGTGCTCGAGCGGTATACGCTGACGCTCGAAGAGTTCGCCTCGTGGCAGCGCGCGGTCGATCGCTCGGGCATGCAGGGCCTGCGAGTCACCCGCATCCAGCATTATCGCGACCTCTACGAGCGCCAGTTCAAATACTGACGCCGCGGCCTCGCCGCAGACCTATCATCCCGCTTAAAGCATTCCCGCCATCGCGCGCAGGGAACCGCTGGTCTTGCAATCCGTTCGGAGAGGCAGAACCTAAGGAGCAAGACTTATGGGATGGATTATTGCAATTATCGTCGGCGGTGTCGCCGGATGGCTGGCCAGCCTGGTTATGGCCCGTGATGCCTCGATGGGCATCTTCTGGAATATCGTCGTCGGAATCATCGGTGCGCTGCTGGGCAATTTCCTTGCCGGCCAGTTCTTCGGTATCGAAGGCTCGATCCAGAGCTTCAACCTGACCGGATTCATTATCGCGATCGTCGGTGCCATCGTATTGCTTGGCATCGCCAACCTCGTGCAGCGCGGCCGCGTTCGGTAATATCGAGCGAAAATGCATTGGTATTCGGGCGGCACGAGCAATTTGTTCGTGCCGCCCTTTTCATTTATCTATCGTTCGTCCCCTGACTAGCTACGCCCGTCGAACAGTCGATTGCGAATACAGCCTGTCGAGCCTATGGCCACGATGCAGGCTTGCGCTTCGTGATATAGGTACGTAATACACCTATCGGACCAGTTTGCCAGACGGGGCACGTTCGATGACGTATGAGATGGAAATAAAGGCGAAGGGCGAAGAGCCGGTCGAGTTCGGCCCTGATGGCGAAGTCGTCGCTACCGATGATGCGCGTTCCAAGCGCGGACGCAATCTGGCGATCATCGCAGCCGTTATCGCTCTGCTGGCTTTGGCGGGCTATTACTTCTTCGGCGGCGAGGAAGAGGCTGCACCTGCACAGGAGCAATTGCAGGTCGTATCCGTCATTGCGCCCGGGCGCACCAGCATCGAAGGCGAGATCACCGCAACCGGCACTCTGGCAGCCCGCCGCGCGTTGCCTGTCGGTGTGGTCGGCGAAGGGGGCCGAGTGACCTCCGTCCCCGTGGATGCAGGCAGCTGGGTCCGTCAGGGACAGGTGCTGGCCACGATCGATCGATCGGTGCAGTCGCAGCAAGCGCAAAGCGCTGCGGCGCAAATCCAGGTGGCGCAGGCCGATGCCGATCTTGCGCAGTCGAATCTCGATCGCGCACTCCAGTTGGTCGAGCGCGGTTTCGTTTCCAAGGCCGATGTCGATCGTCTGACTGCGACACGCGATGCAGCCGTGGCGCGCGTGCGGGTGGCGCAGGCTCAGTCGCGCGAATTGCAGGCGCGCAACGCACGCCTCAACATTCTGGCGCCCAAGGCCGGGCTGGTGCTGGAGCGCAATGTCGAGCCGGGCCAGACGATCAGTGGTGGTTCGCCGCCGCTGTTCATCATCGCACAAGGCGGCGAGATGGAAATGCTCGCGCAACTCGGCGAGACGGAACTTGCCAGCATTCGCGCAGGCGTCAGCGCCGCAGTCGTCCCGGTGGGGTCGGAAGAGGTCTTTGGCGGGCAAGTCTGGCAAGTCGCCCCGACAATCGATGCGCAGACGCGCCAGGGCACGGCGCGCATCGCCTTGTCATACAGCCCCGATCTCAAGCCGGGCGGGTTTGCCACGGCAACGATCAACTCGGGCGCGGTCACGGCACCGATCCTGCCGGAAAGCGCGCTGCTCGACGATAACGGCCAGGCCTATGTCTACGTCATCGACAGCGAGAACAAGGTTGTTCGCCGCGAAGTCACTACCGGCATGATTTTGAATGATGGCGTTGTCATCCGCGACGGGTTGACCGGAAGCGAGCGCGTCGTGCTGCGGGCAGGTGGTTTTCTTCGCGAAGGCCAGGAAGTCGAGCCCAAGCTACAGCGCAGCGCCGCTGAGTAATCGCCATGAATTTTCGGTATCTCTCCGCCTGGTCCATCCGTAATCCGATCGTTCCTCTGGTCCTGTTCATCGCGCTGACGCTGGCGGGCATAATCGCCTTCATGCGCATGGAGGTGCAGAACGATCCGGATATCGAATTCCCGGCCGTCATCGTCTCCATTTCCCAGCCCGGTGCCGCGCCGACGGAAATCGACACGCAGATCACCGAAAAGGTCGAATCCGCCATCGCTTCGATGGAGGGGATCGAAATGATCTCGAGCACGGTTCGCGAAGGCAATTCGCGAACTTTCATCACGTTCGAGATCGGGCAGGACGTGAACGACCTCGTGAGCGAGGCCAAATCCAATATCGACCAGATCCGCGGCGATTTGCCGGAAGGAATCATCGAACCGCGCGTGTTCAAGGTTCAGGCAGGCAATGACAGCTTCGCCAGTTATGCCATCGTGGCGCAGGACATGACGATGGAGCAGCTGCAGCTGGTTCGTCGATGATACGGTGTCCAAGCGTCTTCTGGCCGTACCCGGCATGGCCAGCGCCTCGCGCAGCGGCGGGGTCAATCGCGAGATCCGCGTCATCCTCGATCCGGCGCGCATGCAATCGCTCGGCGTAACGGCATCGCAGATCAACGGCGTGCTGCGGCAGAACAATCTGAACGCCGGCGGCGGCCAGGCGGAAATCGCAGGCGCACGCCAGTCGGTGCGCGTCGTGGGCAATGCCGACACGGCGTACGAGCTGGGCCAGCGTCGCATTTCGCTGGGTGGCGGGCGTTCGATCAAATTGTCGGACGTTGCCGATGTGCGCGACGGGCAGAGCGAGATTACTTCGGTATCCAAGGTCAACGGCCAGCCGGTCGTAACCGTGTCGCTGTCGCGTGCACGCGGCAAGTCGGACGTGACAGTCTATGACGGAGCGCAGGAAGTCATTGCCCAGATCGAGGCAGAAAACCCGAACATCGAGTTCGTCGAGCTGTTCAACATCGTGCAATACACCAAGGCCCAGTACGAAAGCTCGATTGCAGCGCTGATCGAGGGCGCGATTCTTGCCGTTGTCGTGGTGTTCTTCTTCCTGCGTGACTGGCGCGCGACGTTCATCTCCGCCATCGCCATTCCTTTGTCGGCCATTCCGACTTTCTTCTTCCTGGATTACATGGGCTTTACGCTCAACCAGATGAGCCTGCTCGCGCTGGGACTTGTCGCAGGCGTGCTGGTGGACGACGCCATCGTCGAGATCGAGAATATCGTGCGCCATATGCGCATGGGCAAGACGGCCTACCAGGCCTCTATCGATGCTGCGGACGAAATCGGCCTGGCCGTGGCCGCTACGTCCTTCTCGATCGTGGCAGTCTTCCTGCCGGTGGCGCTTCTACCGGGCGTTGCAGGTCAGTATTTCGCCAATTTCGGCGTCACGGTCGTCGTCTCGGTCCTCATGAGCCTTGCCGTGGCGCGCATGATAACCCCGATGCTTGCGGCCTATTTCCTCAAGCACCACGGGGAGGCCGATCACGCCAACGGCCCCTGGATACAGCGCTATTCGAATGTGCTGGAATGGACGCTCGACCGGGGCAAATCCAATCGGCTTTTGCAAGATCTTCCGCGAGAAGAAATCAGCCGATGGCGCCATGCGGTCTCATTCCTGTTCGGTCTGATCCCGATTGCCGGATACATCCTTTATCAAAGACTCACTGCAGAAGAAGCAGAGCCTGCTGCGCAAGCAGCACAGCAGGCTCAGGAGATGCCATCGATTTGGACGATGGGCTTGTCGGTAATCTTCGGCCTGATTGCGATCTATCTGATCGGCGCGCTGATCAAGCACCTTCTCGGCGTCCTCATCGGCTTTTTCAAAGGCTTCGAAAACAGCAGGTTCGCCCGTCGCTCGCGCTATGTCTGGGTTCACCTGCGCGTGTTCGATCATCGGCTTTGGGTCATGGGTGTCGGCCTTTTGTCTTTCATCCTGACCGTTGTCCTGTTCGCCACTACGCCGATGCAGTTCTTCCCCGACTCGGACCTCGATTTTGCCGAAGTCAATCTGAACATGGTGCCGGGCACGACACTGGAGCAAACGGAAAACCGCGCCGACCAGGCCCTGGCCATCATCGAAGATCAGCCCGAGGTGCTGAACGTCCTGACGACCGTGCGCGAGGGCAGCGCGAACTACTTCATCACCTACAAGCCGGACCGCGAGCGCAATAGCGACGAGATCGCGCGCGAGGTATCGCCTCTGCTGGGCCAGGTGCCCGACGCACGGGTCAACTTCCGCAATCTGCAGGGCGGCGGAGGCGGCGGTTCGGGCCGCGCCATCAACGTCATGCTGTCGGGTAGCGATCCGGCACTGCTGGAGCAGACAGCGGAAACACTGGTCGAGCAGATGCGCGGGCTATCCGAAGTGACCGGGCCACGCCTGGAAGCCGACTTGCAGCGCCCCGAGCTCATTATCGAACCGCGCGCAGACCTTGCCGCATCGCTGGGCGTGACGACTTCATCGCTCAGCCAGGCAATCCGCATCGCAACTATCGGTGAAATCGACCAGAACGCTGCGCGTTTCTCGCTGTCGGACAGGCAGATTCCGATCCGCGTCATGATGCCCGAATCCTCGCGCGACCGGATCGCAACGATTCGCAATTTGCCCGTGCCGACGTCGAACGGCGGATCGGTTCCGCTTGAACGGGTCGCCAGTATTCGCTTCGGCATGGGTCCGACGACCATCCAGCGCGAAGACCGCAAACGCCGCGTTTACGTCAGCGCGGACCTGGCTCCTGATGTCCCCGAGGGTATTGCGAAGGACAAGATCGATGCGCTGCCGATCATGCAGAACTTGCCGACCGGCGTATCCAATTCGCCGAGCGGGCAGGATCGCTGGCTGAATGAATTCGTCGTCAATTTCCAGATTGCACTGCTTGCCGGCATTCTGCTTGTCTTCGCCGTCTTGGTGCTGCTGTATCGGCGTCTGATGTCGCCACTCGTCAACATGGGCTCGCTTCTGCTTGCACCGCTCGGTGCCATTCTGGCCATCAAGCTGGCAGGCATGTCGGTGTCTCTCCCGGTCTTCATCGGCACGCTGCTGCTGTTCGGCATCGTCGCGAAGAATTCCATCCTGCTGGTCGACTTCGCGATCGAGGCGATGGACGAAGGAGTGCGCAAATACGATGCGATCATGGAGGCAGGCCGCAAGCGTGCCCAGCCGATCGTCATGACGACTGTGGCAATGACGGCCGGGATGATCCCGACGGCGCTTTCCATGTCGGCCGATGGCGCCTGGCGCCAGCCGATGGGCATCGCGGTAATCGGCGGACTTATCCTGTCGACCTTCCTGACGCTGCTGATCGTGCCTGCTGGCTTCAGTCTGGCCGACGGCATCGAGAAGCGCGCGGGACCCTGGCTGCGCGATCGCCTGCTTTCCTACCGTCCGGGCATGGACGACGGCACGATCCGGGGGCGCAAACCGGGGATCGAACCGGCCGAATGAGCGTCGCCTAAGGTATGGCGGGACCGCACAGTGATAATTCCGTAGTCGCGGGCGCGCAGCTCCCGCCCGACCGCGCGCGCACCATGCGCCGGACGGCGACGGGCATGTTGGTCCTGATGGCGGTTATCTTCACCGTCTCGGCGCGGTATCTCGAGGTGCATCCGGCCTGGGGCTACGTCCACGCCTTTGCCGAAGCTGCCATGGTCGGCGGGCTGGCCGACTGGTTTGCCGTGACCGCCTTGTTCCGCCGCCCGCTCGGCCTACCCATACCGCACACGGCTATCATTCCGGAAAACAAGGATCGTATCGCCGATACGATGGCCGGCTTCCTGCGCGAGAACTTCCTGACGGCGCAAGTCGTCGCGCGGCGCATGGGATCGATAAATCTTGCGAGCGCGGTCGGCAGTTATCTCGCCGATCCGAAGGCCATGCGCGATGGACGCATTCGCGCAGGTGCAAGCGAACTTGCAGTCGAAGTGCTGGAATCTCTCGACCCCGACCGCCTCGGCACACAAGTGCGCGCAGGGCTGGCCGCGCAAATCGAGAAGCTGGAGATCGCCCCGTTGCTCGGCAGCATGCTCGACGCGATGATCGAGGACGGGCGACACCGCCTGCTGATCGACAAGATCGTGCGCTGGGCAGGTCTCGTTCTGGAAGACAATGAGGTCATGGTGCGCGACATGGTCCGGCAGCGCGCCAATGCGATCCTGCGGCTGACAGGGCTGGACGAACGACTGGCCAATTCGGTTCTCGACGGGCTGTACAAGCTGCTTGCGGAAGTCCTGATCGATCCCGAGCACCCTTTGCGCAACAAGATCGAGGAAGGCCTGCAGGAACTGGCCACGGCGTTGCGCGAAGACCCGGAAATGCAGGAGCGGGTCGAACGCATGAAAATCGAATTGCTCAACAATCCTGCCATTGCCGACTGGTGGCAGTCCGTGTGGGAGCGCATCCGGGCACGCCTGATCGCGAGCATTCGCGAAGGAAATGACGATAAGGGAGGCGCCTATTTTAGCGAAACCCTGGCCGAGCTCGGCGGTGCCCTGCGCGACGACGCGCGGCTCCAGCATCAGGTCAATCGCTTCGCCCGCCGTACTGCCGTGGGCGTGGCCACGCGCTATGGCGACCAGATCGTTCAGCTGGTCAGCGAGACGGTGCGACGCTGGGACGCCACTACGCTTACCGACCGCGTCGAAAGCGCTGTGGGGCGCGACCTGCAGTTTATTCGCATCAACGGCACGCTTGTGGGCGGACTGGTCGGTCTGACGCTACACTTCCTGCTGGAAACCTTCGCCTGACGATCTGCGCAACAAGTGAGGATCAGTCCTCGTCATGGTAGATCTTGAAGCCATGCGCATCGACTGACATCGGTCCTCCCGCCAGCGCATATCTGACAGACTGGAAGGCAAAATCCTTGGCAGGTCGCCCATCGGCGTCGAGTGCAGGCGTATACCGGGCATGCTCGATCATGCTGCCACAAGCGACATCGCGTAGCACTTTAGCGGTCAGAAAGTTTGTCACATGGCAATGAACGACGCGGCCCTTCTCGTTCACGATCAACCGCATCGGTACCACGCCATCATGACCATTGCGCACGGCGGTGGCCGGGTAGTCGCGCATGATCTTCTTGGCCCATTCCGAAATTCGATCAGGCTTCGCATGAACCGTGAGCGCGTCGTGCGCTTCCATGTCGAGGCCGAAGTCTAGCAGCTTGCGCGTCACGCATTGGTCCAGAGCATTCATCGCCTGGTCGATCGCTCGCGTGTGCAGGGTAATGCGCTTGCCGCGCGGATCGACGAGAGCGAAGTCGGTCACTTCGCTTGCTTCCTGACGTTCCTCTCCTTCCGGTGGGCGGGCAAACAGCCTGCCCGCAAACACTACGCCATCCCGATCGCCGATGGAGGCCGATGCTACGCGGTTGAACCGCTGCAGCTCCGCCCCCGGCAAGAAGCCCGCGTCGAGCGACCCGCTACCTTCCAGGATCGGAGCCCCGATAACCGCGAACTGGACAGCAGAGCGTGGATGAATACGCTTGATCGAGAAGGTGACCAGTTCGCCATCGCGCTCGAAGTCGCGCGCGATCGAGCAGCCATCGGCCAGCGTAGTCAATCGCCATTGGCCTTGCGGCAGGTATTTAGGCTCGTCGTCTTGATCCGCAAGCGATGGCGAGGCCAGCGCCATGAACGCTAGGCCAATCCCCGCAATAGCGAACGAACGGACTGACGGCATAAGGCGCATACTCTTAGCTTCCATCTCTTCCTCCATGGGCCCCGGCCGTCCGCGGACCAAAAGGCGATAAGTAAATCGACTTTGGCATATACCGATCGGAATGCTTGTCCGGTCGCCGACCTGGCCGGTGTAAAGCGCATTTTGGAGACAATGGCACAGACGTCGGGCAACAGCCCGCCGGTGTTCAGCGGATACTCGTGATGGCAGTCCTCGACCGAACCATCGGGGGCGATGATGGCCCTGATCCGCAAGACAGCTTCGTGACCCTTGTTGCCAGGTGTCGACACGAAGTCGTGATGAAGATCCTGAAAGTAACTGCGTTCTCTTGGCATGAGGGGTGGCGTGTGCTTGTCGCCCGCTTCCTCTCCCAAATCCAGGACGGCTACCAGCCCCTGAGTGCAGATGTTCATCGCCTCTATCGGCTCGCGCATATTTCCGGTTTCGAACGATACGATGCGCGTCGACCGTTGTAGGACGAAGCGATCGACACGTTCGGCTCCTCCCGGATCGATGTGCGGCTTGACCAGGCCGTCATCGTTGCGGCGTTCTCCGAAGGAAGCCAAGGACACATCGACAAGTGTGATGGCATCGCCATAGCCCGGCTTTTCGTATTCGATCGGATCGATGACGACGACCGGCAAGTCGTTGCGCGCGCCCGCATAGAACCATGACCCTCTTCGACTCCTTGCAAAGTCGGGAGCTGCGAAGGTTATGTCGAACCGTTTTGAGGGTGCGAGCTGCTCGATCAGGAGCATAACCTGGCCCATCATCCGATGTGAAACTGCGCGCCAGGCGGCATCGATCCTCGCCATACTCGAGCTGCCACTGTGTATCCGGCACAAGTTTGATTGCCCGATCCTTTGCCGCCAGTTCTCCCGGCAACGGTTTGGCTGAAATCGGTGCGGCGACAGCCATGGCCGTCAATAGCAGCACGCTTGCCGCGACAGACCTAGGATTAAAAGACATGCTCGCCTCCCCCAGCGTGTCTCACCCGATCCGATAGACGATTCGCGTTGTGTAATAGCTTCGCACGGCCTCGCCACCTTTCGTGCGCGCCGGTTCGATCTCGGCGATGCGTTCGAATGCAGCACATGGGCCCCTTTTCATGTCGAACCCTTCGGCAAGCGTTTGGTTGAGCAGAACGCAGGTTTCTATTTGACCTGCTGCACTAATCGTCAGCCGAACGTGGAAATCTGCCTGATGGCCTGCATTCAGCGCACTGCTTGGGTACCGCTCCTGTATTTCCCGCGCGACTGCGACAAGGTTCTCGATCCTGGGCGGCGACTGCACAGTTTTCTGTTCTTCCGGATCGAAACCCCAGGTTTCGACGAGATCTTCCATGCAGTGGTTCATGGCAGATAGAGGCGCTTTCATGTCGCCAAGGTTCATGGAGACTGTAGCTCGGTTCTTCTGCGTCAGGCTGAGGGTCGTCACACCCTCGGCAGCATCCGCGTCCAAAGCCGGCAGTCCATGTGGGTAGAGCGTGTAGTCGTGGGTCTCCCAATCGAAGTCCGGTTTGTCGCTGGGTACCAACGCACTTTGATGATTGATGGCAGCGCCGAATTCGCCAAAGGTGGATTTGACGAACTTGAACTCGCCTGACTGGCCGCCGGGTCCGAAGATGAACGTCGTGTCACGCCAGTCTCGAAATCTTTTGAAGTCCTCTCCGGCGACCGTCCATAAGGCCACTTCATCAGGGCTCCACTGCTCCAGATAAAAAAGCGCTCGCCTCTCCCCGGCTCCGAACAGGCGCGCGATACGGCACTTGTTCTCCGCCATGTCGAGCTGCCACGGACCGGCGGGGTCGAGAACGATGGGCGCTTCGTCGTCCTTCGCCTGCGCTACGGTCGCGTTAGCCACCGCAACTGCGCAAAATGCCCCGATTACTCCTTTGGCCGCCATATGAAAAATCCCCCTGCGACGAGTGCCGTAGAGGGGTTTTCCGATAATTTTCGGTGCAATGTCAAAGCTTTTCGGTCAGTTCCGGCACCAGCTTGTAGAGATCGCCGACCAGGCCGATGTCCGCGACCTGGAAGATCGGGGCGTCCTCGTCCTTGTTGATTGCGATGATCGTCTTGGAGTCCTTCATGCCAGCCAGATGCTGGATTGCGCCGGAGATACCGATTGCAATGTAGACTTCGGGCGCGACGATCTTGCCGGTCTGGCCGACCTGGTAATCGTTGGGCACATAGCCTGCATCGACGGCGGCACGGCTGGCGCCGATGCCCGCGCCCAGCTTGTCGGCAAGCGGGGTGATGATCTGCTCGAAGGTTTCGGAATCCTTCAGCGCGCGGCCACCCGAGACGATGACCTTGGCGCTGGTCAGTTCGGGTCGGTCGCTTTCGGCGACTTCACGGCTGACGAAGCTGGAGAGGCCTTCGCCGGTCGGGCCGGAGATCTCTTCGATGGTGCCCGATCCGCCTTGTGCGTCCGCCTTGTCGAAGGCGGTGCCGCGCACGGTGATGACCAGCTTCTCGTCGCTCGACTGCACGGTCGCGATGGCGTTGCCGGCATAGATCGGGCGCGTGAAGGTCTTGTCGCCTTCGACCGAGAGGATATCGGAGATCTGCATGACGTCGAGCAGCGCAGCAACGCGCGGGGCGATGTTCTTGCCGGTGGTGGTGGCAGGCGCGACGAAGGCATCATGATGGCCCATCTGGTCGACGACCAGCGGCGCGACGTTTTCGGCCAGACCGTGTTCGTAAGCGGGATCATCGGCGAGGTGTACCTTGCCAACGCCAGCGACCTTGGCGGCTTGCTCTGCCACCGCGCGGCAGCCCGATCCGGCGACCAGCAGGTGGACTTCGCCCAGCTTGCTTGCAGCCGTGACGACCGAAAGCGTTGCATCCTTCATCTCGGCATTGTCGTGCTCGACCCAAACCAGTGTCTTCATCTTCAAACCTTCCAAGTCCGTTCGCCCTGAGCCTGTCGAAGGGCCGTACTTTTCTTCATCCTATGCGCCCGAAAGAAGGACGGTGCTTCGACAAGCTCAGCACGAACGGATGAAGGGTGATATCTCAGGCGATGCCCAGCGCCTTCATCTTGGCGACCAGCGCATCGACGTCTTCCACCTTCTCGCCGGCCTGGCGGACAGGCGGTTCGGAGACATTGGTGGTCGTCAGGCGCGGGGCGATGTCGACGCCGTAATCGGCCGGGCTCTTCGTATCGAGCGGCTTTTTCTTGGCCTTCATGATGTTCGGCAGCGATGCATAGCGCGGCTCGTTGAGGCGAAGGTCGGTGGTGACAATGGCAGGCAGCGTCAGCTTCACCGTTTCCAGGCCACCGTCGATTTCGCGCTTGACGGTGACGTGATCGCCATCGACCTCGACCGTGTTGGCGAAAGTGCCTTGCGGGCGGCCCATCAGCGCGGCCAGCATCTGGCCGGTCTGGTTGCTGTCGTCGTCGATCGCCTGCTTGCCGAGCATGACGATGCCGGGCTGCTCTTCCTCGGCAATGGCCTTGAGGATCTTGGCGACGGCAAGCGGTTCGACCATGTCGTCGGTCTCGACCAGGATCGCGCGGTCGGCACCCATGGCGAGCGCGGTGCGCAGCGTTTCCTGCGCCTTGGCCGGGCCGACGGAGACCGCGACGATCTCTTCTGCCTTGCCCGCCTCTTTCAGGCGGATGGCTTCTTCGACGGCGATTTCGTCGAAGGGGTTCATGCTCATCTTGACGTTGGCCAAGTCTACGCCTGACCCGTCGGCTTTCACCCGCGGCTTGACGTTGTAATCGATCACCCGCTTGACGGGGACGAGGATTTTCATGGGAGTACTTTCCTCTCAGCTAAAATCTGTGCGGCTCACCTACCTTGCGTTTACGTAAACGTCAAGCTGGACAAGCCTTTTGCAGCGCTTCGTGCTACAGCCTTTTGTCCCGCAAATCCGTGAGGTCAAGCGCTGCCGACGGCTCATCTTTACTATCGATGGCGAGGCGAATAGTTTCGCAGCAGAGGCAGGAGGCAGCATATGCGCGTCTGGACGACACTTGTGGCGGCTCTCGCACTGACGGCGTGCCCGGTTGGCGCGCAGGAAGTGCGCGATGCGCCCGAGGATCACACTCCGCCCCACGCGACGCTCGATAAAATGGATTGGCTTGTCGGCCAATGGGTTGGAACCGGCATCGGCAATGCGCCTGCCATGGAGAGCTGGCTCCCGCCAACCGGCGGGACGATGGTCGGCACCTTCATCCAGCAGAATGACGACGGTGGGATTGTGTTCACCGAACATATGTATCTGATGGAAGAGGACAGATCGCTGGTCCTGCGGCTGAAGCACTTCAATGCCGATCTCACCGCTTGGGAAGACAAGGACGGTATGGTCACCTTCCGTCTCATCGCGCTCGAGGACTGCGCAGCGTATTTCCGCGCTCTTACCCTGAGATGCGACGGGGAGAACAGCCTGCTCGCCGCCGTGCGTATGAGAAGCGACGACGGCGAGGTCAGTGAACTCGTTTTCCGTTTCGAACGGATGGAGTGAGTGGCGCGGGCAGCGGTCAGGCTGCCTCCTTCACCTCCGCCACGATTTTCTTCGCCGCATCGCCCAGATCGTCGGCGCTGACAATCGGCAGGCCGGAATTCGCGAGGATTTCCTTGCCCTTCTCGACATTCGTACCTTCGAGGCGAACGACCAGCGGCACGTCCAGTTCGACTTCGCGGGCGGCGGTCACGATGCCTTCGGCAATCGTGTCGCAGCGCATGATGCCGCCGAAGATGTTGACGAGGATACCCTCGACTGCCGGGTCCTTGAGAATGATCTTGAACGCAGCCGTCACCTTCTCCGTCGTCGCGCCGCCGCCCACATCGAGGAAGTTGGCAGGGAAGGCGCCATTCAGCTTGATGATGTCCATCGTTGCCATCGCAAGGCCTGCGCCATTGACCATGCAGCCGATGTTTCCATCGAGCTTGATGTAGGCAAGGTCGTATTCGCTCGCTTCGACTTCGGCCGGGTCTTCCTCGGTCTCGTCGCGCAGCGCCTCGAGATCGGAGTGGCGATAGAGCGCGTTGCCGTCGAAGCTCATCTTGGTGTCGAGCACCAGCAGATCGCCGCCATCCGTCTCGACCAGCGGATTGATCTCCAGCATTTCCATGTCGGCATCGACGAAGGCGGTGTAGAGCTGCTTGGCGAGCTTTTGCGCCTGCTTGTTCGTGTCGCCTGTCAGCTTGAGCGCAAAGGCCACCGCGCGGCCATGGTGCGGCATAAAGCCCTGCGCCGGGTCGATGGTGATCGTGGTGATTTTCTCGGGCGTTTCATGCGCCACGTCCTCGATATCCATGCCGCCTTCGGTCGAGACGATCATGGCGATGCGTCCGCTTGCGCGGTCGACCAGCATGGACAGGTAATATTCCTTGGCGATGTCGACGCCGTCGGTGACATAGAGGCGATTGACCTGCTTGCCTTCGTCGCCGGTCTGGATGGTGACCAGCGTGTTGCCGAGCATTTCCTTCGCGTTCGTTTCGACGTCTTCCACGCTCTTGGACAGGCGCACACCGCCCTTGGCATCGGGGCCCAGTTCCTTGAATTTGCCCTTGCCGCGGCCACCGGCATGGATTTGCGCCTTTACGACATAAAGCGGTCCGGGCAGCTTCTTGGCCGCTTCGACAGCCTCTTCGACGCTCATGGCGGCGTGGCCGGCAGGCACGGCGATGCCGTATTTCGCGAGCAGTTCCTTGCCTTGGTATTCGTGGATATTCATGTCGTGGAGTCGATCCTTCGCGCTAACTTAAGCGCCTTGGTGAAACGAGGAGGTTGTGGGCGCGCTCTTGCATGTCTTGGCGCGCTTGAAAAGTACGACGTTCGGGTGCAGTGCCGCGCACTCACCCATGATAGACCGTGAACGCCTCGAAACCATCGTCCGGCAGGCGGGCGCTATGGCGCTCGACCTGTGGCCGGGTGCGGGCGGACAAGTCGAGCATTGGGAGAAAAGCCCGGGCAATCCGGTCAGCCAGGCCGATCTGGCAGTCGATACATTCCTGAAGCGTGAACTGGGGACGCTATTGCCATCCGCGGGCTGGCTGTCGGAAGAGACCGCCGACGATCCGGCGCGACTGGAGCAGGACATGATCTGGCTGGTCGATCCCATCGACGGCACGCGCGATTTTGTGCGCGGGCGCAAGGGATGGGCGGTGTCGGTGGCACTGGTGCGCGCGGGCCGTCCGCTGATAGGCGTGCTCTGCGCTCCGGCGAGAGATGAGGTGTGGTCGGCGCAGGCCGGGTGCGGCGCGCTCCTGAATGGAGCGGCGCTCCATGCCTCCCGCTGCACGCAGTTCGAAGGAGCGCGCGTCCCGGCTGCCGACCTCATGCAGCAGGACCGGATGCTGACGAAGGTCTATCAACCCAATTCCATCGCCCTGCGCATCGCCATGGTCGCAGCGGGCGAGGCGGATCTTATCGCGACATTGCGCTGGGGCTTCGAATGGGATGTCGCTGCGGCAGGCCTTATTGCGCGAGAGGCGGGCGCGGCGGTGACCGACTTTTTCGGGCGCAAGCTTGAATACAACAAGCGCGATCCGCGAGCCTTCGGCATAGTCGCCAGTGCGCCGGACATTCACGCCGCGACTATTGCGCACCTCGCAGACCGGGCAGCGATCTACTCACAAAAATAAAGGGGCCGGACTCCTCGCCCGACCCCTTCCGTGTTCTCGGCGCGAAACCTTACTGCGCATCCTGCGCAGCGTTCACGTCATCCTGGTCGAACGGGATGATCTTGATTTCGACACGGCGGTTGAGCGGCTCGTTCACGCCGTCGGCCGTCTTGACCTTCAGATGCTCGTACTGCTCGCCGTAACCCTGCCAGCGGATGCGCGAGGAACTGACCCCGCGCGCGGTCAGGTAATCCGACACGGCCCGGGCGCGCTGTTCGGACAGGCGCTGGTTCAGATCGGTGCCGCCGGTCGTGTCGGTGTAGCCGTACACGTCGATCAGGCTGTTCGGATATTGCACTAGGTTCGACGCGACATTGTCGAGCGTGGCGCGGAAGGCCGAGTTGATCGTCGCACTGCCGCTGGCGAAGGTCACGCCGTCGGGCAGGTTGACGAGGATAGCATCACCGCCATCGACTTCGGTCACATCTACGCCCGAACCTGCGGTCTGCTCCTTGAGTTCCTTGATCTGCTGGTCCATCCGGTAGCCGACATAGCCGCCAGCCGCGCCGCCCGCTGCCGCGCCGATGATGCGTCCGGTCTTGCCGCCGATAACGCCGCCCAGAAGGCCGCCGGCAACCGCGCCGCCGACACCGCCGAGAACGGTGCGCGATACCTTGCGCTCACCCGTGTTGGGATCGGTGACGCAGGCAGAGGTGCCCATCAGGGCAATCGAGGAAAGCCCGGCGAGGAAAAAGCGTGATGTTTTCATGTTTTCGTTCCCTTTTTTATCGAGCCGGGCGGTTCGGGACTTAACTCCCCCTCACGCGCCCATGCTGCATGGGACGCACCCACCAGCGTCTCTAAGGCCTTCAAACTGCTCAATGCATTGCCTGTTCCCCGACAGATACACTGGCGCTGCGCTGCAATTGTGCTAGCGCAGCAGGCGTGACACCCTTTCCCTGGATCGAGCTATTCGTCATCGGTGCGCTCATTTTGCTCAACGGCGTGTTCGCCATGAGCGAACTGGCCATCGTATCTGCACGCACGGCGCCCCTGCGCAGCGCCGCCAACAACGGCAGCGTCGGGGCCAGGACCGCGATCGCGCTGGCCGCCGACCCGGGCAAGTTTCTCTCTACCGTACAGATCGGCATCTCGCTCATCAGCATCGTCGCCGGCGCGTTTTCGGGCGCGACACTCGGTGAACCGGTGGGCGAGCGGCTCGCACTGCTCGGGGTGCCCGACGAGTGGGCAGGCGAGGCGGGGTTTGTCCTGGTCATCGCGCTGACGACCTATTTCAGCCTCGTGGTGGGCGAACTCGTCCCCAAGCAGGTCGCCCTGCGTGCGGCCGGGCCGATTGCCATCACCATGGCGCGCCCGATGGCCTTGCTGGCCCGGGTTGCCGCGCCGCTCGTCTGGTTGCTCGACAAGTCCTCGAGCCTGCTGATTCGCCTGCTCGGGGTTCAGCGCGATGGGCAGGGGGCGGTCACCGCCGAAGAGCTGCACATGCTTTTCGCCGAGGCGACGCGTACCGGCGTGATCGAGACAGAACAGCACCAGATGCTCGCTGGCGTGGTCCGGCTGGCCCAGCGTCCCGTGCGCGAAGTGATGACACCGCGCACCGATCTCGACTGGATCGATGTGTCTGCCGACACCGATGCGATCCGCAGTTTGCTCGACGAAAGCCCGCATTCGATCTGGCCAGTGGCAGACGGCTCGCCCGACAAGGTGCTCGGCCTCGTCCGCGTGCGCGAGGTCCTGGGGGCGATGCTGGCAGGCGGCGCAGTCGATATCGCCAGTCTGATGACCCGCGCCGAGGTGGTGCCGGACCAGCTGGATGCGGTGGATGCGCTGCGCGTGCTTCAGCAGGCAGACATCGCCATGGCCATGGTTCACGACGAATACGGCCATCTCGATGGCATCGTCACACCGGTCGACCTGCTGACCGCGCTGGTCGGCGATTTCGTCAGCGACAAGGATCCCGGCGATGCACCCGGCATAGTCGAGCGCGCCGACGGATCGCTGCTCGTGTCGGGCTCGCTCAGCGCCGACAGCCTCGCCGATAGGCTGGGCCTCGACTATGGCGACGACCGCGAATTTGCGACGGTGGCGGGCTATTGCCTCGCAGTGATGAAAAAGCTGCCCGCAGAGGGTGAGTTCTTCGAAGAGCAGGGCTGGCGCTTCGAGATCCTCGATCTCGACGAACGCCGGATCGACAAGGTGCTGGCCAGCCGGATCGCTCCCTATACGGCCGCCAACGAGGCGGACGACGGGTAGCCATCACAGGTTGGAGGCTTTTCGAGATCGGCTCGACATGCGAGGCCCGTTCATCCCGAAAAATGGTGCCACGAGAGAGAATTGAACTCTCGGCCTCACCCTTACCAAGGGTGCGCTCTACCACTGAGCTACCGCGGCACATCGGCCCGCGCTGCAATGCGTCGGGCGGGAAGGCGCGCGCTATTGTCACAAGGCGTGCAAAAGTCAACCATAGCTTGCATCAATCGGGCGAACTGCGCCATGACCCCAGGCGCATGACCGACAAGGCCGAGACCTCCACGCGCGAAGAGCGCCTCGCTGCCAAATTGCGCGAGAACCTGCGCCGCCGCAAGGCGCAGGGGCGCGAGCTTCGGGATAGCGGGGACAGCGACCTTTCCAATCCGGACGCATCCGGCTAACGCGCAGTGCTCCCGGACCTTACGATGCGGAAGCCAGCCATGACCAAGCTCATTCTCCTGCGCCACGGCCAGTCGGAATGGAATCTCGCCAATCGTTTCACCGGCTGGTGGGATGTCGACCTGACCGACAAGGGCGAGGCCGAAGCGCGCGAGGCGGGACGCCTGATGATGGCCAAGGGCGTGCTGCCGACACTGTCCTTCACCTCGGTCCAGAAGCGCGCAATCAAGACGCTGAACCTGGCGCTGGAGGAATGCGACCGGCTGTGGATCCCGGTGACGCGCGACTGGCATCTCAACGAGCGGCATTACGGCGGGCTCACAGGTCTCGATAAACAGCAGACGCGCGAAAAGCATGGCGATGAGCAGGTGCACATCTGGCGCCGCAGCTTCGATGTGCCGCCGCCCGACATGGACGCTGGCAGCGAGTTCGATCTGTCCGACGACCCGCGCTATGCCGGGATCGACGTACCGCGCACCGAAAGCCTCAAGCTGACCATCGAACGCGTGCTGCCCTATTGGAAAGAGGCGATTCTGCCGCGCGTCGCCGAGGGCGAGACGGTGGTCATCTCCGCCCACGGCAACAGCTTGCGCGCGCTGGTGAAGCACCTTTCCGGCATTTCGGACGACGACATCACCGGCCTGGAAATTCCGACCGGCCAGCCGATCGTCTACGAATTCGACGGGGCCGAAGTCAGCGGCGAGCGATATTATCTGAAGGACGCATAGGATGAGCGAGGGGGGAGCAAAGGTCGCGATCGTCATGGGCAGCCAGTCCGACTGGCCAACCATGCGCCGCGCGGCCGAAGTACTGGAAGAGCTGGACGTGGCGACCGACGTGCGGATCGTTTCGGCCCACCGTACGCCAGAACGCATGTACGACTTCGCCCGCTCTGCCGAGGCGGAAGGCTTACACGTCATCATCGCGGGCGCGGGCGGTGCGGCGCATTTGCCGGGAATGATCGCGGCACTGACGCATGTGCCGGTGCTCGGCGTTCCCGTGCAGTCCAAGGCGCTGTCGGGACAGGACAGCCTTTTGTCGATCGTCCAGATGCCGGCTGGCGTTCCCGTGGGGACACTCGCCATCGGTGAGGCCGGAGCAACAAACGCCGGGCTGCTGGCGGCGGCTATGCTGGCGAATGGCGATGCCGGATTGGCGGAGCGTTTGAAGGCCTGGCGTCAGGCGCGCAGCGATGCTGTGACGGAGCGTCCTACAGAATGACCGCTCCACCGTTCGTGCTGAGCTTGTCGAAGCACTGCATTTCTTTTCAGAAGTAAAGGACAGCCCTTCGAGTCGAAGACGGCGCGAAGCGCCACCGGCTCAGGGCGAACGGGGTTTAGGGGTTTGGCGTGCTGACACGCGGGTCCACTATTGGCATTCTGGGTGGCGGCCAGCTTGGCCGGATGATGGCCATGAGCGCGGCCCAGCTGGGCTATCGCACGGTGGGCTATGCGCCCGACGGCGACACCATTGCGGCGCAGGTCTGTTCGGACTTCGTGAGGGCGGACTGGGACGATGCCGAAGCGCTCGCCCGCTTTGCGCAAACCTGCGATATCGTGACGTGGGAGTTCGAGAATGTCCCCGTCGCCACGGCGCGCGCCATACCGCAGCTACAGATATTTCCGGACCCCTACGCGCTCGAAGTCGCGCAGGACCGACTGGTCGAAAAACACTTCGTTCAGCCGCTGGGCGGCACACCTGCACCTTTCACAAGGGTCGACAGTCTTGCCGACCTCGAAGCGGCTGCGGCAGGGCTCGGCACACCGGGTATCCTCAAGACCAGGCAGGATGGATATGACGGCAAGGGCCAGTGGCGTATCGCCTCGCCCGACGATGCCCGCACGCTCGACCTTCCGCCGGTTTCCTGCATCTACGAAGGCTTCGTCGATTTCGAGGCGGAATTCTCCGTCATCCTCGTCCGCAGCCGCGGGGGCGACATCCGCTTCTGGGATTCGACCCGCAACGTACACGAAAACGGCATCCTCGCCGCTTCGCACCTTCCCGCCGGCGACCTGATCGAAGCGCAAGTGACGCAGGCTCGCGAATTGGCGCGCAAGGTAGCCGATGCGCTGCGCTATACCGGCGTGCTGACGCTGGAATTTTTCGCCACAAGCAATGGCCCGGTGTTCAACGAGATGGCTCCGCGCGTGCACAACTCGGGCCACTGGACGATCGAGGGCGCGGCCACCAGCCAGTTCGAGAACCACATCCGCGCCATCGCCGGCCTGCCGCTGGGCGACACGCGCACCACCGCGCCGCGGATCGAGATGCGCAACATTCTCGGCAGCGCAATCGAGACGGCGCATGCCGGTCTGTCCAACGCCGCAACCCATCTGCACGATTACGGCAAGGCGCAGACCAGCGAAGGCCGCAAGATGGGCCACGTCACCCGCATTCTGCGCGACACGCGGCGGTGAGCCTGTTCCTCGCCTATGCGCGCGCCGCCAACGGCGCGATCGGGCGCGATGGCACGCTGCCCTGGCATATCCCTGCCGATCTCAAGCGCTTCAAGGCGCTGACCATGGGCAAACCGATGATCATGGGTCGCAAGACGTTCGAAAGCCTGCCCGGCCTGCTCCCCGGTCGACCGCATATCGTGCTGACCCGCCGCGACGATTTCGCACCCGAGGGTGCTGAGGTCGTGCGGTCGGTGGAGGAGGCGTTGGCCGCAGCGGGTAACGGCGAGAACGGAGGCCAAGTGGCCATTATCGGTGGCGCAGCGATCTTCGATGTCTTCCTGCCGCACGCCGACCGGGTGGAGCTGACGCAGATCCACCGCGAGTATGAGGGCGATGTCTTCATGCCGCCGCTCGGCCCCGAATGGGAAATCGCCGCGACGGGAGGATCGCGAGGCGGAGGGCGACCGGCCCGCCTTCTCCTTCCTCACTTATCGCCGGGCCGAGAGCCCATGAGGTTCCTCGACCACCGCGAGCCGCTGCCCGAACCTTTACGCGGGGCCATCGTCGCGCTGGGCAATTTCGACGGGTTTCACCTTGGCCATCAGGCGGTGGCGCGCGAAGCCATCGAATGGGCGCGTGCGGAGGGCCGCCCGTCCATCATCGCCACCTTCGATCCGCATCCCGTGCGCTTCTTCCGCCCCGATGCCGAGCCGTTCCGGCTGACCACGCTCGAACAGCGGCAGGAATTGTATCTGCGAAGCCGGCGCCACCGCGATGCTGGTCTTCCACTTCGACGGAGCGCTGGCGGGCACCACGGCGGAGGACTTCGTCCAGCAGCTTCTCGGCCATCATCTCGGCGTCAAAGGCGTGGTGACGGGCGGCGACTTCACCTTCGGCAAGGCGCGCGGCGGCACTGTCGAACGGTTGGTCGAACTGGGTCGCGCAGTGGGGATCGAAGCGCGCAGCGTCGCGCCGGTGCTGGATGGCGGCACGCCCGTCTCCTCCAGCCGCGTGCGCGATGCCCTGCGCGCAGGGCGATCCGCAGGAGGCCGCGCGCCTGCTCACCCGCCCTTTCGCGATTCGCGGCGTGGTGGAACATGGCGACAAGCGCGGACGGACCATCGGCTATCCCACCGCGAACCTGTCGGTCGAAAGCTACTTGCGCCCGAAATACGGGATTTACGCGGTGACGGGCCGCATCCTGTCGACGGGGCAGGAGTTGCAAGGCGCGGCCAATATCGGCGTGCGTCCGCAGTTCGAACCGCCCAAGGAATTGCTCGAGCCCTATTTCTTCGACTTCGACGGCGATCTGTACGGGCAGGAAATCGAGGTGGCCTTCCACCATTTCCTGCGCGGCGAGGCAAAGTTCGACAGCCTCGAGGCCCTGACCGCGCAGATGGAGAAAGATTGCGGGGCGGCGCGCCATCTTCTAAGCGCGCGCACCAATGACTGAAGCGCGCGACTACAGAGACACGGTCTTCCTCCCCAAGACCGATTTCCCCATGAAGGCCGGCCTCCCGCAGAAGGAGCCGAAGATCCTTGCGCGCTGGCAGGATGAAAACCTCTACGCCCAAATGCGCGAAGCGCGTGAGGGGCGCGAGAAGTTCATCCTTCACGACGGCCCGCCCTACGCCAATGGCGACATGCATATCGGCCATGCGCTCAACCGCATTCTGAAGGACATGGTCGTGCGCAGCCAGGGCCTGCTCGGCAAGGACGCGCCCTTCGTGCCCGGCTGGGACTGCCACGGCCTGCCGATCGAATGGAAGGTCGAGGAAAAGTACCGCAAGAAGAAGAAGGACAAGAAGTCCGTGCCGCCTGCCGAGTTCCGGCAGGAATGCCGCGACTATGCCGCGCACTGGGTGGACGTGCAGCGCGAACAGCTGAAGCGGCTCGGCCTGATGGCGGATTTCGACAATCCCTATCTCACCATGCAGTTCGAGAGCGAGGCGACCATCGTTGCCGAGCTGATGAAGTTCGCCGAAGCCGGCAACCTCTATCGCGGATCGAAGCCGGTGATGTGGTCGCCGGTCGAAGAAACCGCGCTGGCCGAGGCCGAGGTCGAATACGAGGACATCACCTCGACCCAGATCGACGTGGCGTTCGAGATCGTGGAAAGCCCGATCGCCGAACTGGTCGGCGCGCATGCGGTGATCTGGACCACCACGCCGTGGACGATCCCGGTGAACCAGGCGATCGCTTTCGGCACCGGACATTGAGTACGACTCTTTCGTGTCGCGATGGGCGCCACTTGTCGTCGCCGAAATCTGCGTGAAGAGTTGCTCGAACGATGCAGGATTGGAAGTTCGATCTTTCGATCGCAAGCCGATCAGACGACGACGTGTTCGTGCATGCGCGAATGCGACAGCGATTCGATGCTGATCTGGACGGGCAAAGGCTCCGACCTCGCCGGAACCGTCGCCCGCCACCCGATGCACCATCTCGGCGGGTTCTACGCCAAGCCGCGTCCGCTGCTGGCGGGCGATTTCGTCACCACCGACAGCGGTACGGGCCTCGTCCATATGTCGCCCGATCATGGCGAGGACGACTTCCTGCTCTGCCGCGAACACGGCATCGAGCCGGTCTTCGCGGTCATGGGCGACGGGCGCTATCGCGACGACTGGGAATGGCTCGGCGGCAGCGACGACCGCCGCCGCGCGGTGATCAACAAGGCCTTCAATTCGCCCGAAGGCCCGATCTGTTCGGACCTTCGCGATGCCGGCGCACTGCTTTCGGCCTCCGACGACTACCGCACTCCTATCCGCATTCATGGCGCTCCAAGGCCAAGGTCATCTATCGCTGCACGCCGCAATGGTTCGTGCCGATGGACAAGGACCTGACCGCGCTCGAGCCCAAGTCCTCCTACGACAAGAGCTGGGAAGACGAAGGCGGCGCGATCGACCCGCGGAAGAAAGCCTCTGCGCCGCGCCCACGCTGCGCGAGCGCGCCATGTCCGAGATCGAGCGGGTGACATTCTATCCCGAAAAGGGCCGCCGCCGCATCGGTTCCATGGTCGAGGGCCGTCCCGACTGGGTACTGTCCCGCCAGCGCGCATGGGGTGTGCCGATCACGCTCTTCGTGCGCGCAGACGGCGCCTATCTGCAGGATGCCGAAGTCAACGCCCGCGTCATCGCCGCCGTGCGCGAAGCGGGTGTCGATGCATGGGACGAAAGTCGCAAGGCCGAATTTCTCGGCTCGCAATACGACCCGGACGAGTTCGAGATGGTCACCGACATCCTCGACGTCTGGTTCGATCAGCGGCTGCACCCACGCCTTCACGCTGGAGAGCGGCCGCTGGCCCGAACAGCGCTGGCCTGCCGACCTCTATCTCGAAGGCTCCGACCAGCATCGCGGCTGGTTCCAGTCCTCTTTGCTCGAGAGCTGCGCCACCCGCGGCCGCGCACCCTATGACGCTGTGCTGACCCACGGTTTCACCATGGCGAGCGACGGCAAGAAGATGTCGAAGAGCCTCGGCAATACCATCGATCCGCTCAAGGTCATGGAACAGTACGGCGCGGACATCATCCGCCTGTGGGCGCTGAGCGTCGACTTCACCGAAGACCACCGCATCGGCGATGAAATCCTGAAGGGCGTGGGCGACCAGTATCGCCGATTGCGCAACACTTTCCGCTATCTGCTCGGCGCGCTCGACGGCTTCGTCGGCGACATGGGCGATGCGGGCGAAATTCCGGAGCTGGAGGTCTACATCCTCGCGCTGCTGGCCGATCTCGACGGCAAGCTAAAGGCACGCGCTCGAGGCTTACGACTTCAACACCTACACGCGCCTGCTGGTCGATTTCTGCAACGAGGACTTGTCGGCCTTCTACTTCGATATCCGCAAGGACGTGCTCTATTGCGACGGGCCGGACAGCGTGACGCGCAATGCCTATCGCACCGTGCTCGACCTGCTGTTCCACGCGCTGGTCCGCTACGCCGCGCCGGTGCTGGTGTTCACGGCGGAAGAGGCGTGGACGACGCGCTATCCCGAAGGCGGCAGCGTGCATCTGCTCGACTGGCCGCCGTCCCCGGCGTGACCGCCGACGGCGCGCGGTGGGAGCAAGCTGCGCGCGCTTCGCGAACAGGTAACCGAGGCGATCGAGCCGCTGCGCCGCGACAAGACCATCCGCTCCAGCCTGGAAGCCGACGTCACCGTGCCCGCCAGCGCGGTGCCCGATGGCTTCACCGACGAAGACCTCGCCGAACTGTTCATCACCGCGTCAGTGACGCGCGGCGATGGGGACAGCGTGACGGTATCGCGCACCAATGAGGACAAATGCGGCCGCTGCTGGCGGCTGCTGCCTTCCGTGTCGGAAGACGGCGCGCTGTGCGACCGGTGCGATTCCGTCGTGGCCGCGATGGATGCTGCCGCATGAACCCGCTGATGCGCACCCGGCTGCTGGCGGTCCTGTTCGCTTTCGCGATCTTCGCGGTCGATCAGTACGTCAAATGGCTGATGGTCGAGCCGCTGCAGCTTCGCGAAGTGCGCGTGATCGAGCTGCTGCCCTTCTTCGACCTGCGCTGGACGCAGAATTTCGGCGTGTCGATGGGCTTGTTCGAGGCAACCAGCGACGAAGCGCGCTGGGTGCTTGTCGGCGTCACCGCGCTGATCGCACTGGTGGTCACGATCTGGATGTTCCGCGAACGCATGGCGGGCGATATCTTCGGCCTCGCGATGATTCTTGGCGGCGCGCTGGGCAACATCAAGGACCGGTACGAGCTGGGCTATGTCATCGACTATGCCGACTTTCATATCGGCGATGTTCGCCCGTTCTTTATCTTTAACATTGCCGATGCGGCCATCACCATCGGCGTCGTCATAATCCTTGTGCGTGCCTTCCTGATGCGCGACAAGGATGAGGAAGAGGTCGACGACCTCATGGAGACTACATGATGCTTATCTTCGCCCGTATCGCCCTTCTCGGTGCCGCCAGTGCAGGCCTTGCTGCCTGTGGCGGCGGTTTTCTCGATCGCGACCGGCCGGACGAATTCGCCGTGCAGCGTCAGGCCCCGCTCGTGGTCCCGCCCGACTTCAACCTGACCCCGCCTGCACCGGGCGCTCCGCGTCCTTCGGAAGGCACGGCGGCAGAGCAGACTTTAGAAGCGCTGTTCGGCGGTCCTGCCCAGCGCAGCCAAGTCGAAACCAGCGCGCTCGACCGTGCAGGCGTGGCCGATCCGGGCATTCGCTCTTCGGTCGGGTCGGAAGAAACCAATACGGTCGCGAAAGGCCGTGTGACCAACGACATCGTCGCCGCACCTGAAGGTGACGGCGCCAGCGCGCAGGCCGTCATTCCGGGCTGAGTTTATGTTCTTCGAGCCGACCGACGTCGGCTCGCCTTCGTTGACGTGCGGCAAACCGCGCCCGCAGCGACGCGCCTCAGAGGCGCTTGAGCTAGAATAGCCCGAGGACACGGGCGCAGCCTCCGGCGCTTGCGGCGAGACGAAATCTCCTCTTCACTTGCACCAGTCGCCGCTGCACGCCACCGGCTGCAGCCAAGAGGAGAGCGCCATGGACTTCCGCCTGACCGATCAACAGCGCGAACTGCAGGAAGCTGCGCGCAGCTTTGCGCGGGCCGAGCTACCCGATCTGGCGCGGGAGATGGAAGCAAAGGACTTCCCGGTGCCCGCCGAGATGGTGCGGCGCTATGGCGAGATGGGATTTCTCGGGGTCAACCTGCCCGAAGAATATGGCGGGCTGGGCCTTGGCCATCTCGAGGCGCTGCTGGTGCTAGAGCAGTTCGCCATGATTTCGAACGCAGTGGCCTTTCCGGTCTTCGAGGCGCTGGTCGGGCCGGTGCGGACGCTGGAGCGTTTCGGATCGGACGAGCTCAAGGCGCGCATCATTCCGGATGTCGTTCGCGGCGAGGCGACTGTTGCAGTGTCCATGTCGGAGGTGGGCGCGGGAACGGCGCTGACCGATCTGACGACCAAGGCGCATCTCGACGGCGAGCATTACGTGCTGAGCGGAGCCAAGCGATGGACGTCGGGCGCGGGCCATGCGCGCTACTATGTCGTTTATGTTCGTCTGTCCGAAGACAGCGGCGCGAAGGGCATCGGTGCGCTGCTGGTCGACAAGGAAATGGAAGGCGTCAGCTTCGGCGCGCGCGAGGAACTGATGGGATTTCGCGGCATCGAAACACGCGATATCCTGTTCGACGACGTGCACGTGCCGGCCGAAAATCTTATCGTGCCGGCAGGTGGCTTTGGCCGGCTGATGAGCGCCTTCGGACTGGAGCGATGCGGAAACGCGACCCAATCGCTCGGTCTGGCGGCTGCCGCGCTCGAACAGGCCACCGAATATGTTCAGGAGCGCACCGCTTTCGGCAAGCCGATCGTCGACTTCCAGGCAGTGCAGCTCCGCCTTGCCGAGATGGCGATGCAGGTGGAGGCCTCTCGCATGCTCATCTACCGCGCCGCCGCCAATGCCGAGCATGCCGAGGATGGCCTGCCCAGCCCGCTGGAAAGCAGCATGGCCAAGTGCTTTGCCAACGACATGGTCCGGGCCGTGACCGCCAACGGCATGCAGGTGATGGGTGGCTACGGCTATCATAAGGATTACGGCATGGAGCAGCGCGTGCGCGACGGCTTTGCCTGGGGCATCGCGGGCGGCACCACGGATGTGCAGAAGACGAACATTGCCGCAGCATTGGTAGGGCGGCGGTTCGACCAGCGGCGCTGAGCCCCCTCGCAAAGATATTGACGCTGGAAGGCGCGCCGCTAACCCTCCGTCATATATGGACGACACGCTCACCAGGCTCGACCCGCGCTTCAAGCGTGTGATGATGATCCAGAGCGGCATTTTCAGCCTGTTCCTGCTGGGTGCCGGGATCATTGGCGACCTGGCGATCGACGGTCTTCCGCCCGTGTTCACCATTGCTGCACTGATACTGGGCATCGGGTTGACCTTCGTCCTGCCGATTCGCCGCTATCGCTCGCGCGGGTACAGCATGGACGACGACCGCCTGCGCACGGTGCGGGGCGTCTGGAACCATTGGGATATTCTTGTACCCTTCACCCGGGTTCAGCACCTGGATGTGCATCAGGGGCCGCTGGAACGCGCGAACGGTATCTCGACGCTGGTGCTCCATACGGCCGGGACGGAAAATTCCTCCGTCGCGCTGCCGGGCCTTGCCTATGAAGACGCAATCGCGATGCGCGATACGATCCGAGACATGGTGCAGGCCCGCTCGCAATGAGCGAAGAGGCGGTCGAGACTCTGTCGGTCACCAAGGCGGAACCGGCAGGCGACGGTAAACGCACCGATCCGCGCGGCTTCATTCTGAAGGCTCTGGAGAATCTGCGGTCGGCCGTGCTGCCGCTTGCCCTCGTCATTTTCACACGGATCGATGACGGGATGGGAGCGGTGATGGCGGTTTCGCTGATCGTCGGCGGCGGCGCGCTGTTGCTTTCGGGAGTGGCGGCCTACCTGCAATGGACCAAGCTGACCTACCGCGTGGGCGACACCGACATTCGCGTGGAAAGCGGCTTGCTGTCGCGCAAGGCACGCTCCGTCCCGTTCGAGCGGATCCAGGATGTTTCCAGCAAGCAAGGGTTCCTCGCCCGGCAGCTCGGGCTGGTCGAGCTGACGTTCGACACCGGGGCAGGCGAGGGCGAGGATATCTCGCTGGCTTACTTGCGCGAAGAAGAGGCCGCCCGCCTTCGCGCCCTGGCGCGGGACAAGCGCGATGCAGCGGCTCCTGTGGGCGACGCGCGCGAAGACTTGGACGAGGCTTCGCAGCTTCTGTTCGCCATGTCGCCCGCGCGGGTGCTGACATACGGCCTGTTCAATTTCTCGCTGGTCATCATCGGCGTGACCGGCGGCTTGTTGGCGCAATATGACGACCTTCTGCCGTTCGACTTGTGGGACATCGAAGGATGGCAGGAGCGGCTGGCTGGGCCCGGTGCCTGGCTCGCCGGGCTAGGCGTGGTCGCGCAGGCGATCGGGGTTGTGGCACTTCTGGCCGTGCTCGGCTTTTTCGGACTGGCGACGGGTGTAGTGCGCACGGCGCTGTCGCAATGGGGGTTCCGGCTGGAGCGGACGGAGAAGGGTTTTCGCCGCCAGCGCGGGCTTCTCACGCGGACCGATGTGACTTTGCCTGTCAGGCGGGTGCAGGCTGCCATCGTCAGTGCGCGAGGGCGGGAGCGGCTGTTCGGCTGGCAAGGAGCATCGCTCGTCAGTCTTGCTGCCGACGCCGGGGCGAGCAATCATGAGATCGCACCCTTCGCGAGGCCTGACGAAGTCGATCCTCTCATCGAGGAGGCGAGGCTTCGCATGCCGCATGGCGACCTCGACTGGCATGGTATTTCTCGCATCCACGCGATTCTAAGCGGTTTGGGGAGGCTGAGATTCTGGTGGCTGGGTGCTGCCGCCCTATTGGCCTTTCAGGTCTATGGCGATCCACCAGACCTTCTCTCGGCACGCTGGCTGATACTTGTGCCGATCGTCATCGGGGCGTGGAAGGCGACGCGCACAACGCTGACCTTGTGGCGATTGCGCTATGCTCTGGACGACCGACAGATCTATGTGGTCAGCGGTTGGCTGAGCCGGATGCTCGAACTGGTCCCGCGCGAAAAGCTGCAATCGGTCTCCATCGGACAAGGCCCGATTGCGCGGCTGTTCGGATTTGCGTGGCTGCATCTTGGCGTAGCCGGTACTCAAGCCGGCGTCCCCGGCGTGGCAATCGAGAGAGCGCATGTCCTTCGCGACCGATTGGTCCCGGACATGCTTGCCCGGGACTTCTCTCGATTGAACTAGGCGCGCAAGTCTGCCGCATCCGGATGGCGGTCGAACCATTTGGCGACATAGCTGCAATCCGGCGCGATCTTGAAGTTCTGCGCCCGCGCGTCGGCGACCAGTTCCTTCACCAGTTGCGAAGCGACGCCCTTGCCGCGAAATTCGGGGGGCACGAAAGTATGCTCTGCGTGGCGGACACCGTCGCGATCGGTCCAGCTCAGACGTGCTGCCTTCCCGCTGCCCTCCAGCGTGGCGACGTAATCGCCATGCGTGACCCGGTCTCTTCGTTCGATCTCTATCTCTGCGTTACCCATGTTCTTTTTATCCTTTCTAGGCAGGCAATGCGCGCCGCGTTACAGGCGTTCCGATGAAGTTCCTCTCCGACAACGCTGCCAGCGTGCACCCCGCTGTGTGGGACGCCATGCGTGCCGCCGACGAGCCGACAAGTCCCTACGATGGCGACGAGTTGAGCCTCGAATTGGACGAAAAGATGAGTGGGCTGTTCGGGCGCGGGTGCGTGGTGCTGTGGGTGGCGACGGGAACGGCGGCGAATTGCCTCGCGCTTGCGGCAATGGTGCCACCCCATGGCGGGGTCGTCTGCCACCGGGAGGCGCATATCGAGATGGACGAAGGCGGCGCGCCCGGCTTTTACCTGCATGGGGCAAAACTGCTGCTGTGCGAGGGCGAAAGCGCGAAGATCGGCCCGGACAACATCCGCGCAGTCATCGACCCGATCCGCGACGATGTGCATCAGGTGCAGCCCGCAGCGATCTCGATCACCCAGGCCAGCGAATACGGCTGCGTCTATCGGCCCGATGAGCTCGCCGCAATCCGCGCATTGGCGAGCGAGCGCGGGCTTGGTCTGCACATGGACGGCGCGCGTTTTGCCAATGCAGCAGCGTTTCTGAATCTGCCTGCCGGGGAGGTGGGAGGGCCGGTCGATGCGCTCAGCTTCGGCTTCGTGAAGAACGGGGGGATGAGCGCAGAGGCCATCGTGTTCTTCGACCCGTCGCTTGCCGATGTCGCGCGCTACCGTCGCAAGCGGGCCGGGCATTTGCAGAGCAAGGGACGCTATCTGGCTGCGCAAATCCACGCGATGCTCGATGGCGATGTCTGGCTTGCCAATGCGCGTGCGGCCAATGCTGCAGCGCAGGAAATCGCCTCTGTCTGCGGTGAGCGGCTGATGCACCCGGCCGAGGCGAACGAGGTATTCATGCGCTGCACAGCGGAAGAACGGGAGGCCGTGCGAAAGCAGGGCTTCGAATTTTACGACTGGGGCGTCGGACGCGGCGCGCTTCGTCACCGCCTGGAACACGCGCGAAGAGGACGCTCGCAGCCTTGCGCGCGCGATCGCCTCGCTTTGACCGAGGCTGCAGCGCCCCGCACCTATCTGCGGGCAAATGTCGTCGGGCCGTTTCTATTGGTCGCGCTCATCTGGGGCTCGACCTGGTATGTCATCACCGGCCAGATCGCCGAAGCGCCGCCAGCCTGGACGATTTGCTGGCGGTTCATGCTGGCGACCCCCGCCATGTTCGCGATCGCGATCCTGACGCGCAAGAGCCTGTCGATCGGCCGGAGCGGGCACGGACTGGCCCTTCTGCTGGGGCTGATCCAGTTCTGCGCCAATCTGAACTTCGTCTACCGCGCGGAAATGCACCTGACATCGGGCATCGTGGCCGTGATGTTTGCGCTGATGATCGTGACCAATGCCGCGCTTGCATGGTTCATGCTGGGCGAGCGGGTGACGAAGCGGTTCTGGCTGTCGGGCGTGGTCGCGTTCGCGGGCATGGTGCTGCTTCTGGTGCATGAAGCACGCTTCGGCCTGCCGCGAGGCGATGTAGTGCTGGGCGCGCTGCTGACGCTGGCAGCCATCGGCGCCGCCTCGCTGGCAAATGTTCTGCAGGCGGGTAAGATGGGACGCGCCCTGCCGATGGCGAGCCTGCTGGCATGGGGAATGCTCTATGGCACGGGTTTCAACGCGCTGCTGGCTGTCGGCGACCGAGGGCGCGCCGTTGCTTGCCGACTACCGGCGAGTTTTGGGCGGGCCTTGCATGGCTCGCGATCGGCGGATCGGTCGTAACCTTCTACTTCTATTACGGCCTGATCCGGAAGATCGGCGCGGGCCGCGCGGCGTATCAGAACATCCTCGTAATTATCGTCGCGATGCTGATCTCGACCGGGCTGGAAGGCTATCGCTGGTCGCTGCTGTCCGTTCTCGGTGCGGCGCTGGCGCTTGCGGGTACGGTCATGGCCCTGCGCGAACGCAGTTAAAGCAGGCTGGCCAGCCCCTCGCGATAGGTCGGATAGGCAGGCTCCCAGCCGAGCACGCGCTTCGCCTTGCCATTCGCGACACGGCGGTTCTCGGCATAGAATCCGCGCGCCATGGGCGACAGGTCGGCTTCCTCCAGCGACTGTAGAGGCGGCGGCTCGATACCGAGCAGGCGACAGGCCTCCTCGATCACCGCATTCTGGCTCGTCGGCAGGTTGTCGGCGATGTTGTAGGCACCTGCTGGCGCGTTCCCCTGCAATGCGGCCATGACCGCCGAGCCGATATCGTCGACATGCGCGCGGCTGAAGACTTGTCCGGGCAGGTCTATGCGATGTCCCTTGCCTTCTCGCACACGCTCGAAGGCGCTGCGGCCCGGACCATAGATGCCGGGCAGGCGAAACACCCGCGCGCCTCTTGCCAGCCACTGCGCGTCGCAATCGGCTCGCGCCGTCCTGCGGCCCAGTCCGACAGGCGCGCTTTCGTCGACCCATGCGCCATCGGTATCGCCATAGACACCGGTCGATGACAGATAGCCGAGCCAACGCGCGCCGAGCAGGTCTGGCATATCTGTCCAGCACAGGGTCCGCGCCGCTCTCGCGATCCGGCGGCACTGATGACAGCACGTGGCTCGCGCTCGCTAGCGCATGCCTCACGGCCTCACGGTTGGCAAAATCGACGTTTCCCGCGCTGCCGGTCGCATCCACATGCCAGCCGCGTTCCCGCAGTCTTTCCGCCAATCGCGAGGCGGTGTAGCCGAGCCCGAAGATGAACAAACGCGCCATGCGCGCGTAGTAGCTGGACAAGCTTTTCAAGGACACTGCAAAACATGGATATCGCGCGCACGCCGTCGACCCCCAATGGCAATATCGAGATGGCCGACGCCGCTGTCACGCCAAAGGATCCGCCCGAAATCTGTCGCAAGGACTACACGCCCTTCGCCTGGCTGGTCCCTGAGACGCACATGGACTTCGAGCTCGGGTTGAAGGCAACGCGCGTCACCACGCGGCTCAAGGTGGAGCGCAATCCGGCTGCCGACCCCTCGCCCACGATCCGTCTGAACGGCGATGGCGTGAAGCCTGTGTCGCTGCAATGCGACGGCAATGAGTGCACCGGCTACACGATGGATGGCGACGATCTGCTCATCTCGCTCGAAGACGGCGAGCATCAGCTGGAGATCGTCACCGAGATCGATCCCAGCGCCAACTCGCAGCTGATGGGCCTTTTCGCCTCGAACGGAATGCTCTGTACCCAATGCGAGGCTCAGGGCTTCCGCCGCATCACCTTCTTCCCCGACCGTCCCGACGTGCTGTCCACCTACACCGTGCGCATGAGCGGCCCGAAGGCGCAATTCCCCATCCTGCTGTGCAACGGCAATCGCACCGACGAAGGCGAGGACGGCGAGATGCATTGGGCGCAGTGGCACGATCCGTGGCCCAAGCCCTCCTACCTCTTCGCGCTGGTGGCCGGAGACCTGGTCGCACGCAGCGACAGCTTCACAACGTGCGGCGGGCGCGAAGTCGAGTTGAACGTCTGGGTGCGCGATGGCGATCTCGACCGCACCGAGCACGCGATGGAAAGCCTCAAGCGCTCCATGACATGGGACGAAGAAGTGTTCGGGCGCGAATACGACCTCGATCTCTACAACATCGTCGCCGTGTCCGATTTCAACATGGGCGCGATGGAGAACAAGGGGCTGAACGTCTTCAACACCAAGTACGTTCTTGCCGATCCCGACACCGCGACCGACGGCGATTTCGACGGTGTGGAAGGCGTGATCGGTCACGAGTATTTCCACAACTGGTCGGGCAACCGCGTGACCTGCCGGGACTGGTTCCAGTTGAGCCTAAAGGAAGGCTTCACCGTGCTGCGCGACCAGCTGTTCAGCCAGGACATGGGCTCCGAACCGGTGAAGCGCATAGAAGACGTGCGCGTGCTGCGCGGTGTTCAGTTTCCCGAAGATTCCGGTCCGCTGGCGCATCCGATCCGGCCCGACAGCTATCGCGAAATCAGCAATTTCTACACCTCGACCGTCTACAACAAGGGCGCCGAGGTGATCCGCATGATGCGCACCATGGCGGGCGAGGAGGCGTTCCGACAGGGCACCGATTTATATTTCGAGCGCCACGATGGCGAGGCGGCGACATGCGAAGACTTCGTCACAGCGATGGAGGACGGGGCGGGCCTCGACCTCAAGCAGTTTCGCCTGTGGTACTCGCAGGCAGGCACGCCGCGCGTGACGGTGAAGCTTGAGCAAGATGGCGACACGGCAGTGCTGACGCTCAGGCAGACCGTGCCCGATACGCCCGGGCAGAGCGACAAGCAGCCCATGCCGATCCCGCTCAAGATTGCGCTGTTCGACAGATCCAGCGGCCAGAAATCGGGCGAGCAGCTGATCGTGCTCGACAAGGCGGAAGACACGTTCCGTTTCGACGGCTTTGCCGACACGCCTGTCCTGTCGATAAACCGCGGTTTCTCTGCACCCGTCACGGTCGAGCGCGACGCCAGCCGCGAGGATCTCGTCTTCCTCGCCGAGCACGATGACGATCCCTTCGCGCGCTACGAAGCGATGCAGGACCTGATGGTCGGGCATCTCGTGGCGGGCAGCACGGGCAATCTGTCCGAGGACGCGCGCGAGGCGGGGGCAAAGGATATCATTGGCGCACTGCGCTCCGTAATTGCGGATGAAGCGATCGACGATCTCATGCGCGGCGAATTGCTGTCGATGCCGACGCAGACCTACATTGCCGAGCAGATCGAGGCCGCCGACCCGGGCCGCATCTTCACCGAGCGCGAGGCGCTTGAAGTCCGTCATCGGCACGCAGTTGAGCGATGAACTCGACACGCTCTATGCCCGCGCCGCCAAGCTGTCTTTCTCGCACAGCGCGGAAGCGAAGGGCGCGCGCAAGCTGAAGACGCAAGTGCTGGTCTACGCCGCGGCTTCCGACAACGACAAGGCCGCTCAATTGGCCGCGGAGCAATACGAGCGCGCCGACAATATGACCGACCGGCAGGGCGCGTTGATGGTGCTGACCGGCCTCGACACCGCGCATCGCACGAACAAGCTGATCGATTTCTACAACCGCTACCAAGGCAATGCGCTGGTAATCGACAAGTGGTTCTCGCTCCAGGCGATGTCGCTGCATCCCAAGGTAATCGAGCATGTAAAGGCGCTGGCGGACCATCCCGACTTCACGATGAAGAACCCTAACCGCGTGCGCTCGCTCTACATGGCGTTCGCCGCCAATCCGTATGGCTTCCATGCAGCAAGTGGCGAGGGCTATCGCATGATCGGCGATCTCATCCTGAAGCTCGATCCGATCAATGCGCAGACCGCGGCGCGCTTCGTCCCGTCGCTGGGCAAATGGCGCAAGTTCGAGGCCGGCCGAAGCGCGATGATGCGCGAGCAGCTTGAGCGTGTGGCCGCCGCCCCGCAATTGTCGCGCGACACTTTCGAACAAGTGACCCGATCGCTTGGCTGATACGCGCGAATATCGGCGGATGGCGGTGCTGGAGGGCGTGCCGCACGCCTTCCTCACCGGCCTTGGCGAGAGCGGACCGCCCGACGCAGGCAAGCTTGTCGAGAACGGTCGGCTTGTCCTCCTCGACCAGGTGCATTCCGCCGATGTCGTGCACGTCACCGCGCCGTTTGCGCCGGACGAGCGCCCCAAGGCGGACGCGATGGTGACGCAGACTTCCGGCCTCGTGCTCGGCATCGTCACCGCCGATTGCGTGCCGGTGTTGCTGGCCGACACAGCCGGCGGCGTGGTCGGTGCCGCCCATGCCGGCTGGCGCGGTGCCAGGGAGGGCGTGGTCGAAAATACGGTCGCCGCAATGTGCAAGCTTGGCGCTCGGCGCGATCGGATCGCGGCTGCCATCGGCCCGTGTATCCACCGGCAAAGCTACGAGGTCGACGAAGCCTTTCGCGACGCTTTCACAGATGCAGACGCGCGGTTCTTCGAGCCGGGCCGCGCAGGGCACTGGCAGTTCGACCTGCCCGGCTATGTCGATGCTCGATTGGCACAAGCGGGCGTGCTGGAAAAGGCCACATCCCCGCTCGACACATATGCTCATCCGGACCGCCTCCACTCTTACCGCCGCGCTACGCACGAAGGCCGCGACACGACCGGACGCCAGTATTCGCTCATCGCCGTGCCGTAAGGGCATGGGCAATGCATTGCGCCGGGGTGCATGCGCGTTGCCAAAATGGCGGTTGGCAAGGTGTTTGATAGAGGCTAGAGGCGCGTCCAAACCGTATCGGTCGGGGCAAACGTGCATCTCATCAGCAATGCCGCTTTGCCTGCCTGCACCGGGCCGGGGAATGCGATAAGACACCGGGCCGCTCGATCGCTGGCGGCATACCGGTCAAGCCAAGCAAGGTAAGCGCGAGATGGCAGACACGACTGCAACCGTCACTCCCGAAGGACCAGCCCAAGAAGCGGCAACGCCGGTCGACGGCGTGCGCCGCCGCGACTTCATCGACATCGCCGCCGTCAGCACGGCCGGCGTCGGGGGCCTGGCGGTGTTGTATCCGCTGATTTCGCAATGGGCGCCGTCGAGGGACGTGCTAGCCGCCAGCTCGACCGAAATCGACATTTCGGGCATCGAGGTCGGCCAAGCCATCAAGGCGACGTTCCGCAAGCAGCCGCTGTTCGTAAAGCGCCTGACGCCCGAAGAGATCGCGGCTGCCAACGCAACGCCGACCGGCTCGCTGCGCGATCCCGAAAGCCTTGCCGACCGCACGCTGGAGGGCAGCGAAGACCTGCTCGTGACAATGGGTGTCTGCACGCACCTGGGCTGCGTGCCGCTGGGCGCAGCCGAAGGCGAGGTGAAAGGCGAATACGGTGGCTATTTCTGCCCCTGCCACGGCTCGCACTACGACACGGCCGGTCGCATCATGAAGGGTCCGGCTCCGACCAATCTCGAAGTGCCGGAATACGAGTTCATCTCGGACACGGTCATCCGCGTCGGCTGAGTTAGACAACGGAAGATAACGACATGAGTTTTCCCTGGGCACGCCAGTACGAACCAACCAACGGGTTCATGAAGTTTCTCGACGAGAAGCTGCCGGTTCCGCGTCTGGTCTATAACGCGGTCGGCGCGGGCTATCCGGTGCCGCGCAATCTGAACTACTTCTGGAATTTCGGCGTGCTCGCCGGGTTTTTCCTGGTGGTGCAGATCCTGACCGGCGTGATCCTGGCGATGCACTATGCCGCGAACGCGCAAGTCGCCTTTGCCACGACCGAGCATATCATGCGCAACGTCAACTGGGGCTGGCTGATGCGCTATGCGCACGCCAACGGCGCTAGCTTCTTCTTCATCGTACTGTATCTGCACATCTTCCGCGGCCTGTACTATTCCAGCTACAAGGCGCCGCGCGAAATGATCTGGATCCTCGGCGTGGTCATCTTCCTGATGGCGATGGCCACCGCGTTCATGGGGTACGTGCTTCCCTGGGGTCAGATGAGCTTCTGGGGCGCGAAGGTCATCACCGGCCTGTTCGGCGCCATCCCACTGGTGGGCGAGCCGATCCAGATCTGGCTGCTGGGCGGTTTCGCGCCCGACAATGCCGCGCTGAACCGCTTCTTCTCGCTGCACTTCCTGCTGCCCTTCGTCATGATGGGCACGGTCATCCTGCACGTCTGGGCGCTGCACATTCCCGGATCGTCCAATCCGACGGGCGTCGAAGTGAAGAGCGAGAGCGACACCGTGCCGTTCCACCCGTATTACACGGCGAAGGACGGCTTTGGCCTCGGCATCGCGCTGCTGGCCTATTTCGCGATGGTCTTCTTCCTGCCCAACGCGCTCGGCCATCCGGACAACTATATCGAGGCGAACCCGCTCTCGACACCGGCGCACATCGTGCCCGAATGGTATTTCTGGCCGTTCTACGCGATCCTGCGTGCCTTCACGGTGGACTTCATCCTCGAAGCCAAGCTGTGGGGCGTGATCGCCATGTTCGCCTCGATCTTGCTGTGGTTCTTCCTGCCGTGGCTCGACCGGTCGCAGGTCCGCAGCGGTCATTACCGCCCGCTGTTCCGCAAGTTCTTCTGGTTCGGCCTCATCCCTGCGATGGTGGTGCTGTTCATTTGCGGCGGCGCGCCTGCCGAAGAACCTTACGTCATGCTCAGCCAGATCGCGACGGCGTACTATTTCCTCCACTTCCTGGTGATCCTGCCGATCATCTCGAGCGTGGAGAAGCCGGAGCCGCTGCCTTATTCGATCACGCAGGCCGTGCTTGGATCGGACAAGAAGATGGTCAAGGGCGAACAGACGGTTCCGGCCGTCTAAGCGATACGGGAAAGATAGAAGACCATGCTTAAACTTCTCAGCGTCCGTCTCGTTGGAATGTTCATCGGGCTCGGCTTTGCCTTCGTGGCGCTTTTCGCGCTGGCGATCGGCGTCTACAATTGGGCGACCGAAGAGCCGTTGGCACATTTGCCTTACAAAAAGCCGAAGCAGATCGACTGGTCGTTCAGCGGCCCGTTCGGCAAGTGGGACCATGTCCAGCTGCAGCGCGGCCTGAAGGTCTATGACGAGGTCTGCGCCGCCTGCCACAGCCTGAAGTTTGTCGCCTTCCGCGACCTCGAAGCGCTCGGCTACGACGAAGGGCAGATCAAGGCTTATGCTGCGGCAAAGCAGGTGCCGGGCATCGATCCGAACACGGGCGAAGCAACGCTGCGCCCCGGCCTGCCGACCGATTATTTTCCCTCGCCCTATCCCAACAATGTTGCGGCTGCTGCGGCGAACAACAACGCCATCCCGCCGGACCTTTCGCTGATGACGAAGGCGCGCGGCGACGGTGTGAACTACACCGCGTCCCTGCTCATGGGTTACGGTCCTCCGTCGGAAGAGCTGCTGGCTGAATTCCCGGAAGCTGCGCCGGGCCCGGGTCTCTATCACAACAAATACTTCAAGAACCTCAACCTTGCCATGGCACCGCCGCTCACCTCGACCGGTCAGGTGACCTATGACGACGGCACCGAGGCAACCATCGAGCAGATGTCGAAGGACGTTGCTGCCTTCCTCGCATGGACGGCAGAGCCGACGATGATCCAGCGCAAGCAGACCGGCTGGCCGGTGCTGATCTTCCTGCTGTTCGCAACCGTGCTCGCCTATATGTCGAAGCAACAGATCTGGGCAGCGGTAAAGCCGAAGAAGTAAGCGGCTTGCCGACACAGTCAGAACACAAGGCGCCCCTCCATTCCGACCGGATGCGAGGGGCGTGCTGCTGTCAGGGGCAGGTGCGTTGACGCCGGACGACATCAAGGCGCTGGTCCGCACCATTCCTGACTTCCCTTCGCCGGGTATCCAGTTCCGCGACATCACAACGCTAATCGGTCATGGCGAGGGCTTCGCCGCCAGCGTCGACTGGCTGTGCGAGGAGGTCACGCAGCGCGGCGCACAAGGCATCGCCGGCATGGAAGCACGCGGTTTCATCTTCGGCGCAGCTGTCGCGGCGAAGTGCGGACTGCCCTTCATCGCCGTGCGCAAGCCGGGCAAGCTGCCCTGCAAGACGATCGGCGTAGACTACGACCTTGAATACGGCACCGACCGGCTGGAAATCGATCCCGGCTCGGTCGGTAAGGGGCAACGGATCGTCATTGTCGACGATCTGCTCGCGACCGGCGGTACAGCCTCCGCTACCGTGCAATTGTTGCGTCAGACCGGTGCAATCGTCGAGCATGCGGTTTTCGCCATTGACTTGCCAGACCTCGGCGGGGCAACGAAGCTTGCCGGGCAAGGCATCGCAGTCGCTGCCCTGATGCAGTTCGAAGGCGAATAAGCGCATTTGCGCGTTTGTAATCGTCGGCAGGATCAGGCATTGATCCTGTCCGCGAAGGCACGGCGGGTCGTAATTTCGCGAGGGGCATGGAACAGACACTTGTCATAGCCCTCGTGGGCATATTGGGCATTGGCGCACAATGGCTTGCCTGGCGAACAGGGTTGCCGGCCATCGTCCTGATGCTGGCCGCCGGCTTTCTTGCGGGGCCTGTGGGGCTTGGCATCTTCGATCCGGAGCATGCCTTTGGCGATCTGCTCGAGCCGATCGTAGCCGTCGGGGTGGCGCTGATCCTGTTCGAAGGCGGGCTGAGCCTCGACTTCCGGGAGCTTCGGCATACGGGCGGCGCGGTGGTGCGGCTTGCAACGATCGGCGTTGCGCTCGGGTGGCTGTTCGGATCGCTCGCAGGTATCTACATCGCCAACCTTCAGCCCGAAGTCGCCATTCTGTTCGGTGGCATCCTGGTGGTGACAGGTCCGACCGTGGTCATTCCGCTGCTCAGGCAAAGCTCGGTCAAGTCGCGGCCCGCCTCGATCCTGAAGTGGGAAGCGATCGTCAACGATCCGACCGGCGCGCTGTGTGCTGTCATCGCCTACGAGTATTTTCGCAAGGTGGCGGAAAGCCCGGGCGCATCGCTGTTCGAAGTCGTGCCTCCGCTTATCATTGCAGCCGTGCTGGCAGGCCTGATCGGCTATGTCGCAGCGCTGGCCATTGCCTGGGCCTTTCCGCGCGGTGCGGTGCCGGAATATCTCAAGGTCCCGGTGCTGCTGACCGCCGTTATCGGTGTCTTCGTCGTCTCGAACCTGATCGAGCACGAGGCGGGACTGGTCGCCGTCACGGTCATGGGCGTCGCGCTGGCGAACATGAACGTCTCCAGCCTGCGCTCGATCCATCCCTTCAAGGAAAACATCGCGATCCTGCTCGTATCGGGCATATTCATCCTTCTATCGGCATCGCTTGGGCGAGACGATCTGGCCTATCTCGACCCGCGGACCACTGCCGGGTTCAATATGATGTTGTTCCTCCTCGCGCTGCTGTTTCTCGTTCGACCGGCCACGATCCTCATCACCCTGCTTGGCAGCAACATTCCCTGGAACGAGCGCCTGCTTCTGGCCTGGATCGCACCGCGCGGGATCGTCCTTGTCGCTATCTCCGGCCTGTTCGCCTTGCGGCTGGCAGACCTGAACTTCACGGATGGCAATCTGCTCATCAGCCTGAGCTTTGCCGTTGTCGTGGTCACCATCGTGGCCCACGGCTTCACGGTCGACTTCGTCGCCAAGCTTCTGAAAGTCAAAGGCGAGACCCGGCCGGGCATGTTGCTTGTAGGCTCTACGCCCTGGACGATCGCTCTGGCCGAGCAGATGCGAGAGTTGAAGGCTCCGGTCATGATCGTGGACGCCAGCTGGCAGCGACTTGGCCTCGCGCGGCAAAAGGGCATCGACTTCTACCACGGTGAAATCCTGAACGAGGCGACCGAGCATAATCTTGAACTCGGGCCGTATCAGAACCTCGTCGCTGCCACCGAGAACGAGGCGTATAACGCGCTGGTCTGCAACGAGTTCGCGCATGAGATCGGTCGCGACCGCGTGTTTCAGCTGGGCGAGAGCGCGGATGGCGACGATCGTCATGCCTTGCCTGAATCGCTGAGGGGCCGCGCCCTGTTCGAATCCGGTTTCGGCGTGGAGGATGTGAGCGAGCGCCAACGGCAAGGCTGGGTATTCCGCAAGACGCGCCTGTCCGAGGAATTCGACTTCGACAAGATGCAGGAAAAGCTGCCGAATGCGGCAAACATGCTGCTGCTGGTGCGCGACAATGGCAATATCCGCTTCTTCACGCATGCCGCCAAACCCGAACCGCGCGCAGGCGATATCATCTTGAGTTTCTCGCCTCCGCAGACGAAGACGGCGGAAGAAAAAGCGGCTAAGAAAGCCGCCAGACGGGAAGGGCAGCAACAGGCATGATGCGGGGCACGATCACCAAGGCTGGCCTTGTGGCATCGGCTTTGCTCGCATTGGGCGCCTGCAAGGCCGAGCGCGCTGAGCCCGCGCCCGACGACGCCCAAGCGGACGCGCCGCGTTCGATCTTCAAAGACGAGCCGGATCAGGCGGATCCGCTCGTTTCCAATGCGCCGCTTCCGCCGCTGCGCACCATTTTGTCGTTTGCCGACAGTACGACCGATCTGACCCAGGCTGTGCGGGCCGAACTCGAGACTGTGGCCGGTTCCCCGCAGGTCGAAGCCGGTGGGCGGATCGTGCTGCGCGGCCATTCCGATTCGGCAGGAAGCGATGAGGAGAATCTGAAGTCATCGCGCGAGCGGGCCGAAGCGGTGCGCGACTTCCTGACCGAAGCGGGTATCGACGCAGACCGTATCCAGATCATCGCGTTCGGCGAGCAGAACCCGCGCGAGCCCAACGCGCTGCCCGATGGCACGCCGAACGAGGCTGGTCGTGCGGCCAATCGCCGGGTTCACCTGACCGTGCAGACCGGCCGGGAAGCGGAGCGCAAGCCGACACTCATCGAAAGCCTGACCGAGAGCGAGGATGCGAGCGAGGCCGCTGGAGCTGCCATGTCGACCGGCCCTTCCAACGCTGGGCGCGAACTAGACCGATAGCAGACTTGTATTGACGCGGCGCCGTGCTTTAGGCATCTGCGCGAGCCCACGGTATGCGGGTATAGCATAGTGGTAATGCTCCAGCCTTCCAAGCTGGCTAGAGGGGTTCGATTCCCCTTACCCGCTCCAACCTCTTGCAGCGCATAAGCGGGTCAGACGGCCATGTTGTCGATCAGCCGAGTGCCGCCAATACGCGCGGCCACGAACAGCCGCGCATTGCCGTTGTCACGGTCCAGCAGTTCGATCGTGTCAGCGTCGCGAAGCTCGGCGTAGTCGACCTGCGCAAAGCCCGATGCGAGAAGCGTGTCGCGCAAATTGCCGAGCGCTCTTGCAGCATCACCGCCGCCACGCATCACGGCAATCGCATCGCGCATCGCTCGTGGCAGCGCAGCAGCTCGCGCACGGTCTTCCTCCGACAGATACGCATTGCGGCTACTCATCGCGAGCCCGTCATGCTCGCGCACGATCGGCACACCGATGATCCGATCCACATGCGGCCGGGTCAGGTCGAGGTCGCGCGCCATGCGGCGGATGACGGCGAGTTGCTGCCAGTCCTTCTCGCCGAACAAGGCCACGTCGGGCAGGACCTGGTTGAACAGCTTGCACACCACGGTCGCCACACCGTCGAAATGGCCCGGCCGATCCGCGCCGCACAGCCCGTCGCTCACCCCTGCGACCGACACGTTCGTTGCATAGCCTTCGGGATACACTTCGGCAGGCGCGGGTGCCCACAGCAACGCCACACCTTCGGCCTCCAGAAGCGCCGAATCCCGCTCGAGCTGGCGCGGATAGGCATCCAGATCCTCACCCTCACCGAATTGGCGCGGGTTGACGAAGATAGACACCGCCACGTGCGCCGCCTCCTCCCGCGCGCGACGCACCAGCGTCAGATGGCCTTCGTGCAAGGCCCCCATCGTGGGCACCAGCGCCAGCCGTTCGCCGTCCTTGCGCAAGTCGGCAACGCTGGTCCTCAACACATCGAGCGTGCGCACGGTTTGCATGGCGGAATCCCCTCGGATAAGGCAGGTCGAACAGCCGGATAGCCGCAGCACGCCATCCGGCACAACGGACAATGACGACAGGACCCGACAACTTGGCCAACACCGCTGCCCACTGGATTACCTTCGCCAACGAGAAAGGCGGCACTGGCAAATCGACCACGGCGGTCCATGTCGCCATCGCCCTGGCCTATCGCGGGGCGAAAGTCGTCGGCTTCGACGTCGATCACCGGCAGCGCACCTTCGACCGCTATATCGAAAACCGCGCCGAAACATCGCACAAGCGCGGGGTAAACCTGCCGACGATCGACTGTTATACCGTGGCGCCCATGATGCCGGACGAGTTCGATGCGCTGGTTGCGGACAAGGCCAAGGATGCGGACTTCGTGCTTGTAGACACGCCGGGCCGCGACGATCCCCTGGCACGCCATGCGGCGATCAAGGCCGATACGCTGGTCACGCCGATGAATGACAGCTTCGTAGACTTCGACCTTATCGGGCAGGTCGAGGGCGAAAACTTCAAGGTTCGCAAGCTGTCGTTCTACGCCGAGCTGATCTGGGAAGCGCGTATTGCGCGCAGCCGAACAGGACTGGAGCAGGGCAAGCGCGAGATGGACTGGGTCGTCGTACGCAACCGCACCGGCCATACCGAAGCGCGCAACAAGCAGCGGATCGAGCAGGCCTTGGCCGAAATGGCCAAGCGCGTCGGTTTCCGCCACGTGCAGGGCCTGTCCGAGCGCGTCATCTATCGCGAACTGTTTCCCTCCGGCCTGACGCTGCTCGACAAGGGGCATCTGGGCGACCTGGGCACCAGCCATCTGGTCGCACGGCAGGAATTGCGGCAGCTGATGCACGCGCTGCGCCTGCCCGAACAGCTGCGCAGCGAGCCTGTCAGGGAGGTTGTCGAGGCATGATCAAGATTGTGATGTTCATCGTTGCCGCATCGGTCTTTTGCCGATGGGCGCTGGGCAAATGGCCGTGGCAATACCTCAGCGCCACGCCGACGCGCGCGCAGGCGATCTTCCGGGCGCGTTCCATGCTCGGAGTGACGGAGCGCGCGGACCACAAGGAAATTCGCGAAGCGCATCGCCGGCTTGCCACCCTCTCGCACCCCGACCGCGGCGGCAGCAAGACACGCATGCAGGAATTGAACGCTGCGCGCGACCTGTTGCTGGACGAGCTTCCCTACGAAATTCCGGAGTCCCCCGATGAGTCATGAGTTCGATCCCACGTCCCTGCGCGAATACGACATTCGCGGGATCATCGGCGAAACGCTTGGTGCAGACGATGCGCGCGCGATCGGGCGCACGTTCGGATCGATGCTGCGCGAGGCGGGCGGTAGTCGCGTGGCCGTGGGCTATGATGGCCGCGTCAGTTCGCCCATGCTGGAACATGCCTTGGTCGAAGGGCTGACGGCAAGCGGCTGCGACGTCGTGCGCATCGGCATGGGGCCGACCCCGATGCTTTATTTTGCCGAGGCGAGCGATGCGGACGTGCATGGCGGCATTATGATCACCGGCAGTCATAATCCCTCGAATTACAACGGCTTCAAGATGGTGTTTCAGGGCCGTCCCTTCTTCGGTGCCGACATTCAGGAACTGGGCCGCCGTTCGGCTGCGGGCGAGTGGACCGATGGTGCGGGCGAGGTCGAGGACCGCGGCGTGCAGGACGACTATGTCGCGCGCATGCTGGAAGCGCTGGACGGCGTTGACCGCTCGGTGCTCGATGGCATGCGGATCGGCTGGGACGCAGGCAATGGCGCAGCCGGTCCTGCGCTGGAGCAGCTGGTGGCGCAGCTGCCGGGCGAACATCATGTGCTGTATACCGATGTGGACGGAGAGTTTCCGAACCACCATCCAGACCCCACGGTCGAGGCCAATCTGGTCGATCTGAAGGCTCTGGTGGCGGACAAGGGGCTGGACTTCGGCATCGCCTTCGACGGTGACGGCGACCGGATCGGCGCGATCGACGGGCAAGGCCGGGTCATCTGGGGCGACCAGCTGTTGATGATCTATGCCGAGGACCTTCTGTCTCGCCGAGAAGGCGCCACGATCATTGCCGACGTAAAGGCCAGCAGCGCACTGTACGATCACGTAGCGCAGTGCGGTGGCAAGCCACTGATGTGGAAGACCGGCCACTCGCTTATCAAGTCGAAGATGAAGGAAACCGGCTCCCCGCTCGCAGGCGAGATGAGCGGCCACGTCTTCTTTGCAGATGACTATTATGGCTACGACGATGCGCTGTATGCCGGTGTCCGGCTGATGACCGCAGCGGCACGGCTGGGCAAATCCGTGACGCAATTGCGCACCGATATGCCGCAGATGATCAACACGCCGGAGATGCGTTTCCAGGTCGACGAGGCGCGCAAGTTCGCAGCCATCGACGAGGTGAAGGACCGCCTGTCCGGCACCGATGCCGATGTGAACGGCACAGACGGCGTGCGCGTCAACACTGCCGACGGCTGGTGGCTGCTACGCGCCTCGAACACGCAGGATGTCCTCGTCGCCCGCGCGGAAAGCGATAGCGAGCAGGGACTGGAGCGCCTGATGGCGCAAATTGACGAGCAATTGGCGCTCAGCGGCTTGGAACGCGGCGAGAGCGTGGGGCACTAGGAGGAATATTCATGCGTCGTATCAACCGTCTTTTCATCACAGTGTCTGCCGCTGCGGTAGCGCTTGCCGGTCCGGCGCAGGCGCAAGATGCTCCGACTGTGACCATCGCCGTGCCCATCAAGCCGCAACCTGGTGTCGACAGGGACAACCTAGACGCCGCCTTTGACATGATGCGGACCATGTTCGAGACTGAGCCTCTGACGCCCGATGAGGAGCAGCGCGTCCCGGCAGCGCGAAGCTTGGTCGATACGATCATGCCTGCAGGATTTTACGGCGACATGATGGGCGAAATGATGGATGGCACGCTTCGTCCCATGTTCGCGATGTTCTCCGGTCCGGACTTCGTCATTGCCGAGCGGACTGGTAAGGACATGTCCGACCTCGACGATCTCAGCGAAGAAGATCGCGAGCAACTCGCCGCCATTCTCGACCCTGCCTACGACCAGCGCGGCGAGGCGATGATGGATGCCATGATGACTATGCTGACTGGCACCTTTGCCGTCATCGAAGAACCGATGAAGGAAGGTCTGAGCCGTGCCTATGCCAAACGGTTCACCAGCGAACAGATGACCGAGATCGCGGACTTCTTCGCGACGGACACAGGCGCGCTGTACGCGACCGAGTCGATGAAGTTGTTTGCGGACCCTGAAGTGATGGGCGCCTCGATGAAGGCCATGCCTGCCGTTTTCGCGCAGATGGGCGACATGACTGAGGCCATGCAGGCGGCAGAAGCCGAACTGCCGGCAAAACGCAGCTATGCCGATCTGACGCCGCAGCAGCGTACGACCGCTACCAGACTGCTGGGCATCACCGAAGACGAGCTGCGCAATGCTCTGGACACTGCCGATGCGGCTGCACGAGAGCGGGCACGGCGGGATGCCGAGATGGCAGAGGCGATGCGCGATATGCAGGCTGACGACGAGTAACGTTCTATCGCAGGAACCGGCCCGCCGTTCCGAACGCTGTTGCCTCATGGGCAAGGCGGTCGATCTTTCGGGCGATAACGGATGATGGCGAGAGCTTCCGTTCCGCCTGAAATCACCGATTGGTTCGCGGGACGCGGATGGCGGGTGCGGCGGCACCAGGAAGAAATGCTGGCGGCAAGCGATGCGGGCAAACATGCGCTGCTGGTTGCCGACACGGGGGCGGGCAAGACGCTGGCCGGTTTCCTGCCGACGCTGGCCGCTTTCACCCCTTCCCGATTGGACGGTGCAGAACCGCCAGACACGCTGCACACGCTTTACGTCTCGCCCCTGAAAGCGCTGGCACACGATGTGCAGCGCAACCTGCTGATGCCGGTCAAGGAGATGGGGCTCGACCTGCGCGTCGAGACCCGCAGCGGGGACACACCGTCAGATCGCAAGAAGCGCCAACGCGAACGCCCGCCGCATGTCTTGATGACCACGCCGGAGAGCCTGTCGCTGCTGCTGTCGTATCCGGAAAGCGTCGAGCTGTTTCGCGGCCTCAAGCGCATCGTGATCGACGAGATACACGCCTTTGCCACCGGCAAGCGGGGCGACTTGCTGGCGCTGGCGCTGGCGCGCTTGCAGATGCTGGCGCCGGACCTGCAGCGCGCTGCCTTGTCCGCGACCGTTGCCAACCCGCTGGGCTTTCAGGAATGGCTGGCACCACAGGATCCCGAGGGTGCTGGGGAAATTGCCGCAGTCGACCTGATCCAGGGTGAAGAAGGCGCGCCGGCCGAAGTCGAGATCCTGCTGCCCATAGAAGAGCGCGTACCGTGGGGCGGGCATGCCGCGACCTGGGCGATACCGCAGATCTACGAACAGATCCGCAGCAACCAGACGACGCTGATCTTCACCAACACGCGCTTCCTGACCGAGTATATCTTCCAGAACCTGTGGGATGTGAACGAGGACAAGCTGCCCATCGGTATTCACCACGGCTCGCTCAGTCGCGAGGCGCGGCGCAAGGTGGAAGGCGCGATGGCGCGCGGCGAGCTGCGCGCGCTGGTGGCGACGGCCAGCCTCGATCTGGGCGTGGACTGGGGCGATATCGACCTCGTTGTGCAAATGGGCGCGCCCAAGGGCTCCAGCCGGCTGTTGCAGCGCATCGGGCGCGCCAACCACCGGCTCGATCAGCCCAGCCGCGCTCTGCTGGTGCCGGGCAATCGCTTCGAATTCCTCGAGGCGACGGCCGCCAAGGAAGCGGTCGACGAGGGCGTGCGAGATGGCGAAGACTTCCGCCCGGGCGGGCTCGACGTTCTGGCACAGCATGTCATGGCCTGCGCCTGCGCCCAGCCCTTCGACGAGCAAGCCCTGCTGGACGAAGTCCGCACCAGCCTGGCCTATGCATGGCTGGACGAGGAGAAATGGGGCCGCGTGCTCACCTTCGTGGCGACCGGCGGCTATTCGCTCAAGGCCTATGACAAGTTTCGCCGTATCGTGCGCGAAAAGAACGGGACATGGCGCTTGTCGCACCCCGAACAGGCCGCGAAGCATCGTCTTAACGCCGGCATCATCATGGATGGCGAGATGCTCGATGTGCGCATCAGTGCAGGAGGGCGAGGCGGGCGCTCGCTCGGCCGGGTCGAGGAGCGGTTCGCCGCCTCGCTGTCCCCGGGCGACACCTTCTTCTTTGCAGGCACCAGTCTCGAAGTCGTGAAGCTGCAGGACATGGAAGTGCTGGTTCGCGCCTCGAAGACTTCCGCGACCATTCCATCCTATGGCGGCACCCGCATGCCGCTGACCACGCATCTGGCCGACCGGGTACGCAAGATGCTGGTCGACCGACCCGGATGGGCACGTTTCCCCGACGATGTGCGCGAATGGCTGGAAGTGCAGGATTGGCGCAGCCGCATGCCGGGGCCGGGCGAGCTGCTGGTCGAGAGCTTTCCGCATGCGAAGCGGCACTATGCGGTCTATTATACCTTCGCCGGGTGGAATGCGAACCAGAGCCTCGGGATGCTGATTACGCGCCGCATGGAGGATCGCGGGATGAACCCTGGCGGTTTCGTGGCGAACGACTACTCGCTTGCCGTCTGGGGCCTGAAGCCGGTCACCGATCCAGCCCCGCTTCTCTCACCCGATATCCTGACCGAAGAATTCATCGAGTGGGTGCAGGAGTCGCATCTGCTGCGCCGCGCCTTTCGCGAAGTGGCAGTCATCGGCGGGTTGGTCGAGCGCCAGCAACCGGGGCGTCGCAAGACCGGCAAGCAAGTCACCTTCTCGACCGATCTGATCTACGATGTGCTGCGCAAATATGAACCGGACCATGTGCTGCTTGAAGCCGCTTGGGCCGATGCGCGTACGCAGATGACCGATATCGGGCGGCTTGGCGACGTGCTCGATCGCGCTGAGGAGCAGCTGGTGCATGTCGAGCTGGACCGGGTCAGCCCCTTGGCGGTGCCGGTCATGGTGATGATCGGCCGGGAGGCAGCGCCCTCGCGGGCAATCGACGACGAACTGTTGCTCGAGGCGGAAAGCCTTGCCGGCACCGCCATGCGCGTGGACGGCCCGCTGGACTAACGTTCAGTCGGCATCCACGGCTGCACGACGAAGCGAGAATCTTCGGCTGGCCGGCAGGCGCCCAAGTCACTCGCTGCCAGACCGGGCGATGGCGCGCCTGCCTTCGCAAAATTTCGGTAAGGTGACAGGTCGCCAAAGCAGAAGCCTGCCCCTGCATTTCCTGTCGCCTTTATCTGCGCCAGCACCTCGAGTGCCAAGGGGTAGTTGGCGTTTTGTTGCGGGTCAAAGATCAATCCTTGCCGGTAAGGACGCCCCACGCGTTCATCGAGGTTAGCAGCCAGCTGAGGCTTAGTGACTTCGGCGGAGTTCCACAGAATGCGGTTGTCATCGGTCAGGGTCACTCGGTCGTAAGGAAAGCCGAGCGCCACGTCAGCTTCGGGATGTGGAAACGCCAGATCGATGAGGATTGCGTGTGTCCGCGTCCCACTGGCTACCAGCAACATGACGAGCGCGATCAGGGAGAAAAATATGGCATGCGGGCGCGTATCGATGCCAGCGATCGGTCGGTATTCCAATCTGATCGACCGCAAGGCCTCACCCGTAATCGACATTGGTTCGTTTTCCGATTGGACTATCGATGTTCGTGCAAGCCGCCAAAGGCGAACTTCTCCACGCCTGCGTCCTTGATAAGCGCGATGGTGCGCGCCGATGCGTCATAGCTGGCACGCGCATGCGGCTCGAAGCGGATGACTGGCTGATCATCCAGTCTTGCAGCGCCTGCCAGCTGATTGAGTAAGAGCTCGCGCGTCATGCTTTGGCCGTTCCAGTACAACCGATCGGCCTCGTCGATTTGTACGATATTGACGGCTTCGATCGAGTGGGTCGGTTTTGCCGTGGGCAGCTGCACAAGCAACGCATGGGTTGCGAGCGGGATGACCAGGATGAACATGACGAGCAAGACCAACAGGACATCGATGAACGGGGTCACGTTCATCTCTCTGAACATTGCCTGCGGCTCAGGTTGGCGGCGTGCTGCGTATGCCATCGGTGCTCTCCTCTTTCCCTAGATGAGATAACATCACAGAATAGCGAGAGAGGCAAGGGAGGGACGTGATCACCTTGATTCGATGCGCGTTCGCTGCGTCCGCGCACCTAGGCAGATACCGTGGGTCGCGGCATGGCAGTCCTGTCCACGCGCACGAAAAAAGGGAGCGGATTGCTCCGCTCCCTCCAATTGATCAACAGATGGACTGAACCGCTATTGCACGGCAGCCTTCCCGAAGGTGCGGTACTGCTCGTTGCCGACAAAGCCGAACTTGGTCACGCCGCTTATCTTGATGATATCGAGCGTGCGCGCCGACAGTTCGTAGCTGGCCAGGGCCTCTGGCTCGAACTGCAGCTCGGGTTCCGGCTGCACCTGCCGCGAGCGCCGGAGCAGATTGACCAGATCGCCTTCGGTGATCTGCTCGCCGTTCCACAGCAGGCGATCGTCCTGCGTCACCGTCAGCTTGTTCTTCACAGGGTCCACATCGACTGGCGGAGGGTTTTCGTTCGGCTGCGGAAGATCGATATCGATCGAATGGGTTGCGACCGGGATGGTGATGATGAACATGATGAGCAGAACGAGCAGGACGTCGATCAACGGCGTCATGTTCATTTCCATCATCGGGGCGCCATCGTCGCTGCCGCCTGACATTGCCATGGTGGGTTAACTCCTGAAAAATTCGCTGCGCCGGATGCGCGTGATACGATTAGGCGTTCGGGTCGATCGGGTTCGAAATGAAGCCGACCGTCGGATAACCGGCTGCCTGCACGTTGTAGATCGCTCCTGCGACACACGACCAAGGTGCATTCACGTCGCCACGAATGTGGACCTGCGGGATCTTTTCGGGATCCTTCTTGATCTCTTCGGGTCCGCCAGCGCGTTGCACGATCTTGTCGAGGCGTTCGAAAGCCTGGTCGTACAGTTCGGTCGAGGTGACCGGGGTCGTGTTGTTGAAATAGACCCGGCATTCGCCATTGCGCGAGGCGCCTTCGAAACCTGGTTCGCCCGCGCTTCGGCCCTGAGCGTCGCTGGTGCTGACGGTCAGCAGCAGGTTCTCGACCTTGTCCTTCGATTCGATGGACTCGATGATCGGGATTTCCAGCCGTTCGATCGTCTGAATCGCGACCGGGACTGCGATGAGGAAGATGATCAGGAGCACCAGCATCACGTCCACCAACGGCGTGGTGTTGATGTCCGACATGGGCGTATCGCCGCTGCCTCCCATCGAAATCGCCATAGTTACATCCTATCCGTTCTAATATTCACACATACGAGCGAGATGCGGTGCAGGAGCGGTGTTGTCGCTCCTGCACCGTTGCATCCTAGCGCTTCGGCGTCGTGGTCGTGGTCGTCGTGGTCGCGCCGGTTGCCGGCGTCGTGCGGGCAGCAGGTGCCGCGGTGCGACCGGCAGCAGCCTTGCCTGCAGCCTGCGTGGACGTCGCGGTCATTGCAGCAGGCTTGATGGCGCCGCCCGAGTTGATGTTCGCCAGAAGGTCGGTCGAGAAACCGCTCATCAGGTCCTGAATGCGGCGATTGCGGCTCTGCAGGTAGTTGTAGGCGAACACGGCCGGCACAGCGACCATGAGGCCGATAGCGGTCATGATCAGCGCTTCACCCACCGGGCCTGCGACCTTGTCGATCGAGGCGGAGCCGGCGAGGCCGATGTTGATCAGGGCACGGTAGATACCGATCACGGTGCCGAGCAGGCCGACGAACGGAGCCGTTGCACCGACCGTTGCGAGGAACGGCAGGCCTCCGTTGAGCTTGGCCATGATCGAGTGCTCCGAACGGGCCAGCGAGCCGTGAAGCCAGTCATGCGCTTCGAGACTGTCGTTCAGCTTGGCGTGCTTTTCTTCGGCGGTGACGGCATCGTCGACCAGCTGGCGCCAGGCGCTGTTCTTGTCGAGCTTGCTAGCGCCGTCCTTCAGCGTGTTGGCGCGCCAGAAGTTGCTGCGAACGCCCTTGTACTGGTTCATCACCTTCTGCTGTTCGAAGAACTTCGTGAAGAGGATGTAGAACGAGCCGACCGACATGATGACCATGACGCCGAGGATGAACCAGGCAACAGCGCCGCCTTGTTCCATAGCTTCCCAGAAACCGAACTGGTTCGCAGGGGCAAGAAGTGTGAGTGTCATAACGGATAATCCCTTTTAGAATTAAGGCGTCTGCTCGATCCCTATTCGGGCAAGACGTATCGAATGGACTGAGAGGTCGTGGCAGTGACCGGGTTGCCGGCATCGTTAAGCGCGGGGTTGTAGCGAGCGTAGCGACGCATTCCCTGACACGCTGCCTGGTCCAGCGCGCTCGAGCCCGAGCTTCCGGTCACGGCGCAATCCGCAACGCGGCCGTTCGTGCCGACCGTGATGCGCATGGTCACCGTGCCTTCTTCCTCGCGGCGCTGGGCACTGGGAGGATAATCACGGTCGATTTGCGCAGACCAGCGACCGATGTTGTCCGGCGACAAGTCACGCGCCCTGGACGGTTCCGGGCAAGCTTGCGACACACGCACTGTCACGCCGGTCGGGCAGGTTTTCGTCGGTTCCGGACATGCCTGGTTCGCTCCGACGGTGACGCCGTTAGGACACTGCTTGGTCGTCGGTTGCGGGGTAGGCGGCCTGAACACAGGTTCGCTGATCGTCCTGCTGGGCGCAACGGTACGCGTCAGGTCGACCGGCGCCGGCGGAACGACCGGCGGAGGAATGAAATCCGGTACGTTTTCCGGCGGAGGCGGCGGAAGCTCTTCCTCCGGCTCCGGCTCGGGGGGCGGTTCTTCTTCCACGTCGACCGTCGTTACGCGCTCAACCACATTCTTCACCGCATCGATAGCGAGACCTGTGATGAGCAAGTAACCAAGGGCAATATGAATCAAGGCAACGATGATGATCGCAATAATGCGATTTCCACTCATCTGTTGGTCAGCATAAGCCATTCGGTTGCATCACTCCATCGTGTCGACCCAGATAGACCGGGCCAGCTTCGCGGACCTGAAAGGAACGGACACATGGCCGTGCCCTTCGCGCCGCTAACGAAAAACTGCGCCGTGCGGTTCCATCGCGATGGAAGCATGGCACAATCCGGGTTCGTACTCAAATCGGTCGCCAAAGGCACCGTTTGAGCAATATTGTATCATTAACCCAATTCCAAGGCTTGCCTTAGCGACGCGATGCACGCGGAGCAAACGCTTTATCGCGCAGCCGGCTCGGTTCAGAAGCAATTCACGGCACTCGGGCCAAAGGGAACGCATTGGGAAAGACACCGGTTACGACATTCGACCGGCTTTCATCGTTGTCCAGACAGGCTTGCTATCACTTATGCGCACATTCACATGCACTCTCGCCTCGCTGACCGCAGCCGCGCTCGCCTTTGCGCAAGCCCCGGCAGCGAGCGCACAGGAGGCAGGCGCACCTGAGTTGACCTATGCCGATCTGGTCGGACTTGGCGAGGCGGCTCCGATTGTCGTCAGGGCGAAGATCAAGAAGCAGGCTGCGCTGGAGGCCGAGCGGTCGCCAGGCTTGGCCCCCGGACATGTGCGCCTGTATATCGAAGCGGAAACGCTGGCGCTTATCGCCGGCAACGCTCCGATCGGTGAGGAAATCCGCTACCTCGTCGATGTACCGCTGACGGAGCAAGGTAAGGCGCCCAAACTCAGGAAGCGGGAAATGTTGCTGTTCGCGCGGACCGTGCCCGGACGTCCCGGAGAAGTGCAGCTTGTCGGCAAGGGCGCGCAACAGCCTTACAGCCCCGCGCTCGAGGCGCGCTTGCGCCCGGTGCTGACATCGATTCTGGCCGCTGATGCACCGCCGGTCGTGGTGCGCGTAGCGGATGCCCTCGCCGTGCAGGGCACGCTGGTGGGCGAATCGGAAACACAGCTGTTCCTCGACACCGAGAACGACGGGCCGGTTTCCATCACCATCGTACGCCGACCCAACCAGACGCCGCGCTGGGGTGTGTCCTGGACCGAGATCGTCGATCAGTCCGCCCGCCCGCCGCAGGCAGACACGCTGGCGTGGTACCGCCTCGCCTGCACTCTGCCGGGCCAACTACCGTCCGAGGCAAACCTGACACGCGATGCCAGCGCACGCGAACTTGCAGCACGCGATTATGCCTATGTCATGCTGCAGCTGGGCGAGTGCCGTCGCACTCTTTGATGCCGCGCATCGCATAAAGCGGTTCACTTGGGCTTGCCGCCTGCGCTAGGCGCAGCGCCATGGAGCCGTTCCGCCACTCATTCCGCGTGCGCTACGCCGAGGTCGACCCGCAGAGCGTCGTCTTCAATTCGCGCTATCTCGAATATGCCGATGTGCTGGTGACCGAGCACTTCCGCGCCTCGCGGGCCAACGGAATGCCAGCCGATGCACAATTCCACGTGCGCCGCGCCGAGGTCGATTACCTCGCTCCGATTCGCTTCGACGAACTGATCGAGGGGCAGCTGACGATAGAGCGCATCGGACGCACCTCGATGACCACGCATATCGCGCTTATGGCCGAGGAAGGTGAGTTGCGCGCCGAAATTCGGCTGGTGAGCGTGCATGTCGATCTCGATACCGGCCGTCCCGTACCTATCGGAGAGGCCATGCGCCGCGCGTTCGGGTTCGATGCGGCGGAGGCGGCCCATGGCTGAACCTTTGCGTATCGCGCTTGCCGGATTGGGTACCGTCGGCACCGGTGTCGTCCGCCTGATCGAGACGAACCAGCAAATGATCGCCGCGCGTTCGGGACGCGGGATCGAGATCGTCGCCGTTTCCGCGCGCGAGCGAAACAAGGACCGCGGAGTCGATCTGTCCCGCTATGCCTGGGTCGACGACATGCAGGCCATGGCCGCACGCTCAGATGTCGATGTCGTCGTCGAACTGGTCGGGGGCTCGGACGGGCCTGCCCTGGCTCTGGCGCGCGGTGTGCTCGATGCGGGCAAGGGGCTGGTCACTGCGAACAAGGCGATGGTGGCGCATCACGGAATGGAACTCGCGGAACTGGCCGCCATGCGTCAGGCTCCGCTCGCCTTCGAAGCTGCTGTGGCGGGCGGCATTCCGGTCCTCAAGGGCCTGCGCGAAGGCACGGCGGCCAATGCTCTCGACCGGATCTACGGTATTCTCAACGGTACGTGTAATTACATTCTGTCGGAAATGGAGCGCACGGGTGCGGACTTCGACGCCATGCTCTGTGCCGCGCAGGAGCTGGGTTATGCAGAGGCCGACCCGTCCTTCGATATCGAAGGGGTCGATGCCGCGCACAAGCTGGCCATCCTTGCGGCCATCGGCTTCGGCACGCAAATCGATTTTGCCAATGTGCGCACGCAAGGCATCACGCAGGTCCGCGCGCATGACATCGCTCAGGCCGACAGCCTTGGCTACGTCATCCGGCTGGTCGGCATCGCAAACCTGTGGAGCGAGGGAACCGAGAAGCGCCTGCTGCAGCGGGTCAGGCCATGCCTTGTGCCCTTCCGGCACCCCTTGGCTGCAGTGACCGGCGCGACCAACGCCGTCGTGGCCGAAGGCGATTTCTCTGGCCGCCTGCTGTTCCAGGGCGCCGGTGCGGGAGACAAGCCCACGGCCAGTGCCGTGGTGGCAGACCTCATAGACATCGCGCGCGAACAGAGCGGTCTACCCTTTTCTGTCCCCACTACAGGGCTGGAAAGCATCGATCCTGCCGATCCGGGCGCTCGGATCGGGCGGGACTACATTCGCTTTACCGTGGCCGACCGGCCTGGCGTGCTTGCCGAGATCACGGCGGCGATGCGCGATACAGGCGTGTCCATCGAAAGCCTGATCCAGCGCGGGAGCGACGCCGATGGAGGCGATGTACAGCTGGCGATGGTAACTCACGAAGGGCCTGAGGCCTGCGTGAGCGAAGCGCTCGACCTGCTTGCCGGTTCGCCTAGCCTGACGGCTCCTCCACTGGTGATGCCGATTCTGTCTGACTAGCTTCGCCCGGCGGCGGGGGAAGGCCCAGTTCGTCGGCGTTGCTCTGGAACCCTGCTTCTCCGGCGATGCGCACGGCCCCATTGTCACCGGCAGGGTTGCCGCGCGGTGCCAGGCCGCGTGCCATCCTGTCCGCATCCGATCCAGGAGGCGTGTCGGGCAGGCTGTCGAAGTCGATAAGGATGGCAGGTTCTTTGGGACAAGGTCCGATGAAGCAGCCCCGCGCCACGACCGGCCCGTGGTTAGGAATGCCGAACATCTCGGGCGCTTGGGGGTCATTGGCATGCATCGTGCGCTCGGCATGCCGGCGCTGTGCAGTTTCCTTGTCGTAAAGTCGGTTGTCATTGCCGCGGCGTGGACCGCACACCACGATTTCGCCCGTGATTTGCGCTGCATCCCGCTTCGCCTCGCATTCGGCGGGGAGCTCGGCCTCGGGCGAGGTATCGACCTTGATGTCGATGCGCTCGGGCGGCGTGCCGGATTGCGCTTCGAGACCGTCCTGCGCGGCGAGAGGAGTGCCAAAAGGGGTCAGGCACAAAAGCGCAATGCGTCCCACTCTCGACATTGCGCCCCTCCTGTGTCTAACGCCGCCCGCGCATACGAATTCCAACGCTGCCCAGCAGCCCGCCATTACCTGTCGAAGGACTGAACTGCCCATGAACTCCCCCGCCGATAATCCGCTTGATCGTGTTCTCGTGCTGGAGATGGTCCGCGTGACCGAAGCGGCAGCTGTGGCAGCGTCCAGGTTGATCGGACGCGGAGACGAGAAGGCAGCGGATGCCGCAGCGGTCGAGGCGATGCGCGAAGCGTTCGACACGCTCTATATGGACGGCACGGTCGTCATCGGCGAAGGCGAGCGCGACGAGGCGCCGATGCTTTTCATCGGCGAAAAGGTCGGCGGTGCGCCCGGCAAGGGGCCGAAGATCGACATCGCGCTCGACCCGCTGGAAGGCACGACGATTACGGCGAAGGCGGGGCCGAACTCGCTCGCCGTCCTGGCCGCGGCGGCAGAGGGCTGCCTGTTGAATGCGCCCGATGTCTACATGGACAAGCTGGCGGTGGGTCCGGGCTATCCCGACGGCATAATCGATCTGGCCAAGAGCGCGACAGAAAATGTCGAGGCTGTGGCGCGAGCGAAAGGCGTCGAGCCCTCCGACATCATCGTATGCGTGCTGGACCGGCCGCGCCATGCCGATCTGATTGCCGAACTGCGCGGCATCGGTTGCGGCGTCGTGCTGATCGGCGATGGCGACGTGGCCGGCGTCATTGCAGTGACCGACGAGGACACGACCATCGACATGTATATGGGCCAAGGCGGCGCACCCGAAGGCGTGCTGGCCGCTGCCGCCCTGCGCTGTGTCGGCGGGCAGTTCAACGGACGGCTCGTATTCCGCAACGATGACGAGAAGGCGCGCGCTGCCAAATGGGGTATCGACGACCTCGACCGCATCTACACACGCGACGATCTGGTGAAGGGCGACTGCATCTTCGCCGCGACCGGGGTCACGAGCGGTTCCTTGCTCGAAGGCGTGAAATACCGGCGCGGCGGCACGATGACGACCGAGAGCGTGGTCATGCGCGCCTCGAGCGGGACCGTGCGCTGGATCAAGGGCGAACACCGCCTTTGATTATGTGTCCGGCAAGTCCCCGGCGTAGCCAAGACCGCGCAATTCGTCGGTTCTCCCTTCGGCGATAAATTGCTCGATGGTCGACTCCGTGCCCCAGCGTGCCAGCGCTTCGACTTCCCATGGTTCCGGCTCACGCGGATCGAGCGGGCCAGCTTCGCCCAGATCAGTAAGTGGGTGATCAGTCTCGTCTTCCAGCCAGGCGTCCTTATCCGGCGCCGGACCTACCCAAAGGCGCACAGCAATCAGCGCAGCCCCGCCCATCAAAAGACCAATCAGCCACCAATCCATTCCGGTGACGCTATCTTCGATCCGCGTCTTTGCCAAAGATTGCATTATGAGGTCAGGCTTCTAGTGCGGGTCGCCTAACTTGTGACGGGGATTCGCCAGCAATGAAAATCATGGCCGCCAACTCCAATCTGCCGCTTGCGCGGGCGATTGCCGGATACCTCGAAATGCCGCTGGTCGATGCGCAGGTGCGCCGGTTCGCGGACGAGGAAATCTTCGTCGAAATCCACGAAAACGTGCGCGGCGAGGATGTGTTCGTCGTCCAGTCGACCAGCTTCCCGGCAAACGACAACCTGATGGAACTGCTGATCTGCATCGATGCGCTCAAGCGTGCATCGGCCCGGCGGATTACCGCGGTAGTTCCCTACTTCGGCTATGCACGGCAGGACCGCAAACCCGGCCCGCGCACGCCGATCTCGGCCAAGCTTGTGGCCAATCTCATCACCGAGGCAGGGGCGGATCGCGTCCTCGCCGTCGATCTGCACGCCGGACAGATCCAGGGCTTCTTCGACATACCGACCGACAATCTGTTCGCAGCGCCCGTCATGGCTGCGGACATTCAGGCCCGCTATGGCGAGCAGGACCTGATGGTCGTCAGTCCCGACGTCGGCGGCGTGGTGCGTGCTCGCGCGCTGGCCAAGCGGCTCGACAATGCCCCGCTCGCCATCGTCGACAAACGCCGCGACCGCCCGGGCGAGAGCGAAGTGATGAACATCATCGGCGAGGTGGCTGGAAGGCATTGCATCCTGATCGACGACATCGTCAATTCGGGCGGCACGCTGTGCAACGCAGCGCAGGCCTTGCTGGACGAGGGAGCGGCTTCGGTCGCGGCCTACATCACGCACGGCGTGTTGTCGGGCGGCGCGGTCGCCCGCGTGGACAAGTCCTCGCTGAAAGAGCTGGTGATCACCGACAGCATCCGTCCGACCGATGCGGCGAAGGATTCGGACAAAGTCCGCATTCTGACCATCGCCCCGCTGATCGGCGAGGCCGTGCGGCGGATCGCCGACGAGAGCTCGGTCAGCTCACTGTTCGATTAGCCTGCGGCGGCTTCGGCTCTGTCCTTGGATTGCGCCAGCTCGGCAACCTCTGATCGTGGTCCTTCCTCAGAACCTCGAGCCGCCTGCGCCTGTCGCGTTTCCAGCGTAAGGGTCAGAATTGGTTTCGGGTTCGCGCTTGAAGGCGTGCGGCGTCGTTTCGAAGATCTTCGCGAACTCGCGGATCATGTGTGACTGGTCGTAATACCGCAGCGCCGCGTTCTCGCGCTCTTCCGGCTCCACAATGCCGCGCAATGTGGCGGCGAGATCAAGCGCTCTCGCGCGTTGCAGAACCTTTTTGGGCGGCATGCCGAAGTCGCGATTTATCGTGCGTGTAACCGTGCGGGTCGTGACTTCGTACCGTTCGGCAAATTCGGATATGCGCAGATTGGGATCGATCAGGCATTCATGGTCGAATTCGCGCGTGATGGTACTGACCGGGCCGGGTCCCGATTGCTCGACCATGATCGAGTCAGGCACGCTCCATCGTCTGCAACCAATCGAAGGGCGAGCTGTCGAGCGGAAAGTCGTCCAGCCAGGCCGGGTCGGTTTCGGGCCAGACTTGATCGAGGTTACGATCTCGTCTACCAGCGGAGCGATTTGCGGACCACCAAGCGCCTCCATCGGCTCCGGTTGAAAAACGACGGTCACGGTCGCGAACCCCCCATCGACCTCAACCGGCATTTGTTTGAATGCGGTCCATTGAACAGCATGGCGCGCTGAATGGCGAAAGGGTCCGCTTGCCGCGTGGCCGGTCCACTTCCCCTCCAGAATGAAACGCATCACCGGAAGATCGGAGCAGATCGAACACTCCGTCGGCTTCTCCGTCATTTGCAGTCGGCTCGAGTCGCGTAAATGCGGCTGACAAACGGGCGTAAATGTTCGGCAGGCGCACGGTTGAGCGAGAGCGGCTGCCCGTCACGCGTCTCACCGACGTGCGACTGTAAACCTGCGCCGAAGGATGGGTTGCGCCCGTGTGATTGTTCTTATTGTTCATGCGCCTGCCACGGGCAGTAGATTTTACGCTCGTGCGCGCATTGTATGTTTCGGCAAACGATTACCAGTACATCCTTTACGCGGAGACAATGACTCGGTCGCTGTGCCGCTAAAGACTACGGGTTTACGGCTCACTTCATCGCAGGCTTAAAGCCTTGTGCCACCGACAATCCGATCTCGATCTCGCCAGTGCGCTCGCCGATGCAGCAGGCAGTGTAATCCGCCCATATTCCGCGGTGAATGGGCGGACGAGCGGAAGGCTGATCGGTCGCCCGTTACCGAAGTCGATCGCGCTGCCGAGGCGGCCATGCGCCGGCTTATCGAAGAGCGTTTCCCGGACGATGGCATCATCGGGGAGGAGTACGGCCGCGCGAACGAAGACGCTTCGCGCCAATGGGTGCTAGATCCGATTGACGGCACGGTCAGCTTCATGGCCGGCCGGCCGATCTTCGGAACGCTGATCGCCCTGATGCAGGACGGATGGCCGGTGCTGGGCGTCATCGATCAGCCAATCGCGCGCGAGCGATGGATTGGCCAGATCGGTGAGGCACGACGTTTCAATGATGCTCCGGTGCGGTGTCGGACCTGTCCGTCACTCGAAGACGCGGTATTGGCCACCAGCAGTCCGCATTATTTCACGGCAGAGCAGGCCAATCCGTACATGCGGCTTGCCGCTGCCGTCGGGGGCAACGCGCGTCAGGGGATGATCGTCTACGGAGGCGATTGCTACAATTACGGTCTGGTCGCCGGCGGCCATCTGGACATCGTGTGCGAAGCCGGTCTCGCCATCTACGATTATGCCGCGCTGGTGCCGATTATCGAGGGAGCAGGCGGCACCATGAGCGACTGGCAGGGCAATCCGCTCGATGCGGACAGCGCAGAGACAGAGGACGGACGCGTCCTAGCGCTCGGCGATCCGGCGCGGCTGGACGATGTGCTCGAGGCGATGGGCTGATGTAATTCCGCCACAGTTCGGGCAAACAGTGTTGCCCAAATCATTCGTTCATCTGTTGCCAACTCTTGCGGCGATAATGCCACACGCAGCCGGTTGGACGGCGAATAACGAGGGCTAAACTCACATGAAGAAACTTACCTGTGTGCTCGCGCTTGCGGGCGTCATGATTCCTGCAAGCGCCTATGCGCAAGATGCGTATAACGATGGGGACGGCGAATACGTCGCCTCGGCACAAGACAAGGCCGGGCTGCGCGTGGAAGGCCGTGTGTTTTATGAACGCATCGGCGATCCGGAAGACGACATCATCTACGAACTGGGTGATGCGGTCGGCTTCGGCGGCGAAATCGGATACGATGTTGCCGTTGGCGAAAACATCGTCGTGGGTCCGTATTTCAACTACGATATTTCGACAGTCGAAGCATGCGATCTCGACCTGTGCCTGTCGTCGGACGGCTTTTGGGCCGCCGGTCTGCACATCGGCTTCACCAGCGGAGAAAGCGGCTTGATCTACGGCAAGCTGGGCTACAGCCAGCAAAGCCTTACGCTCGAAGGCCCGTTCGTCGAACCGGGCACCGATATCGTTTTCGAGCTTGATGAAAACGACAAGGGCGGCGGGTATAACTTCGCCTTCGGTTACGAGCAGGGCTTCGGCCCCAACGCTTACGGCCGTCTCGAAGTCAGCGTCAGCGAAAACTACGACCTGTACGGTTTCGACTTCCAGCGCACCGCAATCGGTGCGTCGATCGGCGCGCGCTTCTAAGGCACCTGCTTGAAATGGCATCGGGGGCGGTTTGCGAAGGCAGGCCGCCCCTTTTGTGTGCATCGCGTGGATTAATCGGCTAGCGGCGGTTTCATGGACATGTCCGAACGCTTGAAGGGGCGCACGGCCCTCGTCACCGGGGCAGCGCGCGGACTAGGCCTCGCGATTGCGCGCAGGCTTGCGCAGGAAGGCGCGCGCGTCTTTCTGGGCGGACGCGATGAGTACAGCCTCGAAAAAGCCGCAATTTCGGTCGGCGACAAGGCGCGTCCACTAGCCTTCGATATAACCGATGAGGCGGCTTGCGACATTGCGTTCGACAAGCTCGAACGATCGGGCCTCGATATCCTGGTCAACGCGGTAGGCGAGCGCGACCGACGCGGCTTTGCCGAAATTTCGCGCGCGGACATGGGGCGTGTCCTGGCGACCAACCTGATTGCGCCATTCGACCTTGCGCGCCGCGCAGCACCGATGATGCGCGCATCAGGCTATGGCCGCATCATCAACGTGACGTCGATCGCCTCGCATATCGCGCGCGGAGATGCGTCCTACACCGCAAGCAAGGCGGCGCTCGACGGCGTCACGCGCTCGCTTGCGGCAGAGCTCGGGCCGGACGGCATTACCGTCAACGCGCTCGCGCCAGGCTTTGTGCTGACGGAGCGCAATCGCGCCTGGTTTACCGAGACAGGAGAAGTAGCCGAGCATCTGGCGCGCCGGACCTCTCTTGGACGCTGGGCGCGGCCCGAGGAGATTGCAGGCCCGGCAGCATTCCTCGCTTCCTCCGACGCATCCTTCGTGACGGGTCATACGCTGTTCGTCGATGGCGGCTACGTCACCCACTTCTGACTTGCAATTGCGCGTCAAACCGCTATTTGCGCGCCCTTCACCGACACGTGATTCATCTGCCGGTCTGGCCGTAAGGGCTGCCAGGGCTGGTTGGACGTGTCTCTGACTCGATATTCCGAACAGGAGATGAAAATGCCCAAGCTGAAGACCAAGAGCGGTGTGAAGAAACGCTTCAAGATCACCGCCACCGGCAAGGTCAAGCATGGTGTCGCCGGAAAGCGCCACCGCCTGATCAGCCACAATGCGAAGTATATCCGCCAGAACCGCGGCACCTCTGTCCTGTCGGAAGCCGACACGAAGACAGTGAAGAAGTGGGCGCCTTACGGCCTCGACTGATCGCGAATTAAGGAGAATAAGATATGCCTCGCATTAAACGCGGCGTCACCACGCGCCAGAAGCACAAGCGGCTCCTAGAGCAGGCCAAGGGCTATCGCGGTCGCCGCAAGAACACCATTCGCGTCGCGCGCCAGGCCGTCGAAAAGGCCGGCCAGTACGCCTATCGCGACCGTAAGGTTAAGAAGCGCAGCTTCCGCGCGCTCTGGATCCAGCGCATCAACGCGGCTGTCCGCGCCGAAGGTCTCACCTATTCGCAGTTCATTCACGGCACCAAGCTTGCCGGGATCGAGCTGGACCGCAAGGTGATGGCCGATCTCGCCATGAACGAGGAAGCGGCATTCAAGTCGATCATCACGCAGGCGAAGAACGCGCTTCCCGCCTAGATCGAGACGGCAAGGTTGCCCTTCTGGCAACCCAGAATGACACAAGGGCGCTTTCCTGCCGGAAAGCGCCCTTTTTCGTTCTCTGAATTTCGTTTACTGTGAAAGTTATGATGCTCAGCCGGGTAAAGTCCCCTCGTCACAAGGCCAAGGTTCGCTTCTGGCAATTGCCGGACGATCTCGCGCCGTGTTTCGGCCTGTTCTACCATATCGAGCTGACCGTTTCCGATGGCGCCCGGGTGACCGACCATTTGATACCCGAATGGGGCAATTTGCGCTTCTTCGCGAGCGGCACGCCGCGCCTTGCTCTGGCCGACGGATCGGTCATCGAGACGAAAGCCATGGTGAACGGCCCGACCTCTCAGGCGATGACATTCGATCTGGACAGCGCGACGCTTTGGGGTTTCGGCTTGCTGCCGCTGGGCTGGGCGCGGTTCGTCGGCGAACCTGCTCGCCAATGGGCCAATTGCGCCGGCCCGCTGGCCGAGCTCGACGCGTTTGCCGCATTTGCACCCCTTGCCAAGCGCCTGTGCCGCAGCGGGCCATCGCCCGAAGAGCAGTTCGACGACATCGTCGCGCATCTGCGGGCAGCAGCGCCGCCGCCGCGCGATGCCCAGCGCATCATGCTTGTGCACGAGGTAATGACGAATCCCTATCTGACCGAGGTTGGAGAGTTCGCCGCTCAGGCCGGTATGTCGGTCCGCACTCTGGAGCGTCTGTGCGCCAGGCACTTCGGCTTTCCGCCACGTCTGTTGCTGCGCCGTCAGCGCATGATGCGCAGCCTGACATCCTTCATGCTGTCCAACGGCAAGAACTGGTCGGAAACGATTGACGGACACTACCACGACCAGGCGCATTTCGTGCACGAGTTTCACAGCTTCATGGGGATGACGCCGACTGCCTATGCGCAGCTAAGCCATCCGTTGCTCGCACCCGTTATGCAGGAACGCCACCGCGTATGGGGCGCCCCGGTGCTCGGGTCCGACATGCCGATGGCGACTTAGCGGCGCGAGGGGCGCAAGACGGGCCTTTAGCATTGTCGCCATTCCGGCTAGGGCCGCGCGCGACCTGTTTTCAATTTAGAGATTACCATGACCGACCTGGCCACGATGCAAGCCGATGCCTTGCAGCGTATCGACCAAGCGCAGGATGCCGACACGCTCGAGGCGCTGCGCATCGAATATCTGGGCAAGCAGGGCAGCATCTCTGCGCTGATGAAGACACTGGGCAAGATGTCGCCCGAAGAACGCCAGGTGGAGGCCCCGAAAATTCAGGGCGCTCGCACGGCAGTCGCCGATGCGCTGGCCGCGCGCAAGGATTTCTTCGAGGCCGAGGAGCTGGAGCGCAAGCTGGCGACCGAACGGCTCGACCTTACCCTGCCGGCCCCGCAAACGCCGCGCGGCAGCGTCCATCCGGTCAGCCAGGTGATGGACGAACTGGCTGAAATCTTTGCCGACCTTGGCTTCTCGGTGGCCACCGGACCCGAGATCGAGGACGATTGGCACAATTTCACCGCGCTCAACATGGCTGAAACGCACCCGGCGCGCGCCATGCACGACACGTTCTATTTCCCTGACGTGGACACCGAAGGCCACCGCATGCTGCTGCGCACGCATACCTCTCCGGTCCAAATCACGCAGCATGGTGGAGGACGGCGCGCCGATCCGAATCATCGCGCCCGGCCGTGTCTATCGCTCCGACAGCGACGCGACGCACACGCCGATGTTCCACCAGATCGAAGGTCTGGTGATCGACAAGGGCATCAGCCTCGGCCATCTCAAGTGGACGCTGGAGACTTTCCTCAAGGCCTTCTTCGAGCGCGACGACATCGTGCTGCGCCTGCGCCCGTCCTACTTCCCCTTCACCGAACCTTCGGTGGAAGTCGATGTGGGCTGGCAGGACGTGAACGCTAGTGGAGTCAGGCGCCGCGTGCTGGGCGGTGACGGCGATGCGCCGGGGCACGGCTGGATGGAGTTGCTCGGCAGCGGCATGGTCAACCGCCGCGTGCTGGAATTCGCGGGCGTCGATCCGGACGAATATCAGGGCTTTGCCTTCGGCGTCGGCGTCGATCGCCTCGCCATGCTGAAATACGGAATGGACGATCTGCGCGCCTTCTTCGACGGCGACCAGCGCTGGCTCGACCACTATGGCTTCTCGCCCTTCGACCAGCCGACCCTTTCCGCAGGCGTGGGAGCAAGGGCATGAAGTTCTCGCTCGAATGGCTGACATACTTCCTCGAAACCGATGCAGGCGTTGCGGACATCGCGGCTGCGCTCAACCGGATCGGGCACGAGGTCGAGGGTATCGAAGATCCGGCCGATAAGCTCGACGGCTTTCGTGTGGCCAAGGTGCTGACTGCAAACCCGCATCCCGACGCCGACAAGCTGCAGGTACTCACCGTCGATACGGGCGAAGGCGATCCGCTGCAGGTCGTGTGCGGTGCGCCCAATGCGCGTGCCGGCATGAAGGGCGTGCTCGGCCTGCCCGGCGCGGTGGTGCCTGCCAACGGTATGGAGCTGCGCAAGAGCGCGATCCGCGGCGTCGAATCGAACGGCATGATGTGCTCGGTGCGCGAGCTCGAGCTGGGCGAGGAGCACGATGGCATCATCGAATTGCCCGAAGATGCGCCGGTCGGGCAAAGCTTTGCCGAATATCACAATGCCTCGCCCGTCTTCGACGTGGCGATCACGCCCAACCGTCCCGATTGCATGGGCGTGCAGGGGATTGCACGCGATCTGGCCGCGGCGGGAATCGGCACATTCAAGCCGGTCGAGCCTTCCGAATATCGAGGCGCACGGTCCTTGTCCGGTCGAGATTCGCACCGACGATCCCGAAGGCTGCCCCGCCTTTTACGGCCGTGTCATTCGCGGCGTCGACAATACGGCTCGAGCCCCGAGTGGATGCAGCGCCGTCTGTTGGCTGCGGGGCAACGCGTCATCTCGCCGCTGGTCGATGCGACCAACTACCTGATGCTCGCCTTCGGGCGGCCGGCGCATGTCTACGATCTCGCCAAGCTGTCGGGCGCCGGTCGTCGCTCGCCGCGCGACAAATGGCGAGACGGTCGAGGCGCTGAACGAGAAGACCTACACGCTCGACGATACGATGACCGTGATTGCCGACGATAATGGCGTGCACGACATCGCCGGCATCATGGGCGGCAAGCATTCGGGCGCGAGCGAAGCGACGACCGACGTCCTGCTCGAGATCGCCTATTTCGATCCCGAGCGTATCGGCGTCACAGGGCGCAAGCTGGGCCTTGCCTCCGATGCGCGCACGCGGTTCGAGCGCGGTGTCGATCCGGCATTCCTCGACGATGGTCTGGCGATCCTCACAAGCCTGATCACCAAGACCTGCGGCGGCGAGCCGACCGAGGTGGTGCGTGCAGGGTCACCGCCAAGCGAGCCGAAGGTCGTGCAGTTCGACCCGGCCCTGACCGAACGGCTCGGCGGCGTCGCGGTCCCCCATGACGAGCAGCGCGCCATACTCGACGTCGCTCGACTTCACGGTCGGCGACGACTGGACGGTGACTTGCCCGCCTGCGCCGCCACGATATCGAGGGGCCGGCCGATCTGGTCGAGGAAGTCGTGCGCATCCACGGTCTCGACGAAGTGGAGAGTGTCGCCTTGCCGCGCCATCCCGGCGTCGCGAAGCCGACTGCCACGCCGCTTCAGCTATGGAGCGCAAGCTGCGCCGCGCGGCTGCCGCGCGCGGCCTGAACGAGGCGATAACCTGGTCCTTCCTGCCGACCGGCGAGGCCGAACATTTCGCCGACGGCGCCGCAGCTCTGGGTGCTCGACAATCCGATCAGCGAGGACATGAAGGCGATGCGACCTTCGCTCATTCCGGGCCTGTTAAGCGCGGCCAAGCGCAATGCCGACCGCGGTGCCGATGGCGCGCGCCTGTTCGAAATCGGTCGCCGCTATTTCCGCGGGGCAAACGGCGCGAGCGACGAGAAGCCGACGCTGGGCGTGGTTCTGGCGGGCGAGAAGACGCCTCGCGGCTGGTCCACCGGCAAGGCTGCCAAGTTCGATGCCTTCGATGCCAAGGCCGAAGCCATGGCGCTGCTCGAAGCCGCCGGTGCTCCGGTCGCCAATCTGATGGTCATGGGCGAGGCCGGCGACCAGTTCCACCCCGGCCAGTCGGCCACCTTGCGCCTTGGGCCCAAGAACGTGCTCGCCCGTTTTGGCGCGCTGCATCCCAACACGCTGAAGGCCTTCGATATCGACGGGCCGGTGATGGCGGTCGAGATCTTCCTCGATGCGATCTCCGGCGAAGAAGGGCGGCGGCTTTGCGCGCGCTGCCTATTCGCCGCCCGCATTGCAGGCGATTACCCGCGATTTCGCCTTCCTCGTCCCCGCCGATCTGGCCGCTGGCGATCTGGTGAAGGCGGTGCACGGCGCGGACAAGAAGGCCATCGTCGATGCGCGCGTGTTCGACGTGTTCGCCGGGCAAGGCGTTCCCGAAGGCAAGAAGTCGATCGCGGTCGAAGTCGTGCTCCAGCCGGGCGAGAAGAGCTTCACCGATGAAGAGATCAAGGCGATTTCCGACAGGATCGTGACAAGCGCTGCCAAGCAGGGCGCGGAGCTGCGCGGATGAAAACTGCTTTCGTCACCGGAGCCACCGCAGGAATAGGCGAAGCCACTGTCCGCACGCTGGTCGCGAGCGGCTGGCGCTGCGTGGCGACCGGTCGGCGCAAGGAACGGCTCGACGCTCTGGTCGAGGAGCTTGGCGCGGACAAGGTTCACGCTGCCTGCTTCGACGTTCGCGATAGCGACGCGATGGATGCCGCCATCGCCGCGCTGCCCGAGGACTTCGCAGGGATCGACCTGCTGGTGAACAACGCCGGACTCGCGCAGGGCCTCTCGCCCGCGCAGGAAGCCGATCTCGACGACTGGCAGACCATGATCGACACCAATGTGACGGCCATGGTGGTGCTGACCCGCAAGCTGCTGCCCACGCTGATCGAGCGCAAGGGCGCGATCATCGCGATCGGCTCGGTGGCGGGCAGCTACGTCTATCCGGGCGGCAATGTCTATGCTGGCACGAAAGCCTTCGCGAACCACTTCACGCTGGCCCTGCGCGCCGACCTGCACGGCACCGGCGTGCGCGTAACCAGTGTCGAGCCGGGCATGGTCGAGACCGAATTCACGCATGGTGCGCACCGGCAGCCAAAAGGCCTCGGACGACCTCTATCGCGGCGCCGACCCGATGACCGGGCAGGACATTGCCGACACGATCCGCTGGATCGCCGAACTGCCCCCGCACCTCAACATCAACCGCATCGAACTGATGCCGGTAAGCCAGGACTTCGCGGGCTTCCGCGTTGCGCGCTCCGTAAGACGAACCATGAGCCTTGCATGACCGTACCAGATCGACCGCCGCACCTTCGCGATCATCTCGCACCCTGACGCGGGTAAGACCACGCTGACCGAAAAGCTGCTGCTGACCGGCGGCGCGATCCACTTGGCGGGCGAGGTCAAGGCGCGCGGGCAGGCGCGCCGGGCGCGGTCGGACTGGATGAAGATCGAGCAGCAGCGCGGCATCTCGGTGACCAGCTCGGTCATGACCTTCGAGCGCGATGGCATCACCTTCAACCTGCTCGACACGCCGGGGCACGAGGATTTCTCCGAGGACACCTATCGCACGCTGACCGCGGTCGACAGCGCCATCATGGTGATCGACGCGGCCAAGGGCATCGAGCCGCAGACGCGCAAGCTGTTCGAGGTCTGCCGCCTGCGCAGCGTGCCGATCATCACCTTCGTCAACAAGGTCGACCGCGAGGGCCGTCCGGTTTTCGAGCTGCTCGACGAGATTGCCGACATGCTGGCACTGGACGTCAGTCCGCAGATGTACCCGGTCGGCATGGGCGGGCAGTTCGAAGGAATTCTCGACTTTGCGAGCGGCGATGTGGTGGTACCGGAAGGGCCCTCGAAGGAATTCAAGGGCAAGCGTGTCGCCGACTTCGACCTGCCCGAAGACATTGCCGAGAATATCGAACTGGCGCAGATCGGCTATCCCGAATTCGATCTCGAGGCCTATCGCAATGGCGATCTGACGCCGGTCTACTTCGGATCGGCGCTCAAGAATTTCGGCGTTACCGAACTGATCGAGGCGATTGCGAACTACGCCCCGCCGCCGCGCCCGCAGCCAGCCGGTGACGAGCAGATCGAGCCCGACCATGACGAGGTCACCGGCTTCATCTTCAAGGTCCAGGCGAACATGGACCCCAATCACCGCGACCGTATCGCGTTCATGCGGCAGGTTTCGGGCACCTTCAAACGCGGCATGAAGCTGACGCCATCGGGCCTCGGCAAGCCGGTTGCGATCCATTCGCCGATCCTGTTTTTCGCGCAGGATCGCGAGGTAGCCGACACCGCCGAGCCGGGCGACATCATCGGCATTCCCAACCACGGCACGCTGCGCGTCGGCGACACGCTGAGCGAAAAGAACCAGGTCCGCTTCACCGGCCTGCCAAATTTCGCGCCGGAAATCCTGCGCCGCGTCGCGCTGGTCGATCCGACCAAGACCAAGCAGTTGCGCAAGGCGCTCGACGATCTTGTCGGAAGAAGGCGTGATCCAGGTCTTCTATCCCGAGATCGGCGGCCAATGGATCATCGGCGTGGTCGGCCAGCTGCAGCTCGATGTTCTGATCAGCAGGCTGTCGGCCGAATACAAGGTCGAGGCCAAGCTGGAGGCTTCCCCCTTTGCGACCGCGCGCTGGATCAAGGGCGACGAGAAGGCGATGGCCGAGTTCGAGAAGTTCAACCTGTCGACCCTCGCCAAGGACCGCGACGGCGATCTGGTATTCATGGCCAAGAGCCCGTGGGACGTGAATTATCAGGAAGAGAAGAATCCCGATCTGACCTTCTCCGCCACCAAGGAACGGTGAGGTTGAAACGCCTGTGGCTCCGTTGCAAACGCGAACGCATGACCGCCATCGGACCCACCTCGCAAACCTTCATCTCGCAACGCCTGCGGCTGAATTATCTCGATTGGGGCAATCGCGGGAAGCCGCCGCTGGTGCTGGTGCACGGTGGGCGCGATCATGCGCGTAGCTGGGACTGGGTGGCGGAGAAGTTGCGCGAGGACTGGCACGTCGTCGCGATGGACCACCGCGGGCATGGCGACAGCGATTGGGTGTCGGACGGGAACTACCAGTCGAACGACATGGTCTACGATCTGGCGCAGCTTGTCCACCAGCTAGGTGTGGGTCCGGTGACCATCGTCAGCCATTCGATGGGCGGAAACGTTTCGCTGCGCTACGCCGGGACATTCCCCGATATGGTCACCAAGATCGTCGCCATCGAAGGGCTCGGTCCGAGCCCGAAGCGTCAGGCCGAGATGCGCGAGAAGGCCTACCCGGAGCGGCTGAACGAGTGGATCGGCAAGAAGCGCGCGGCCTCCGGCCGAACGCCGCGAAAGTATGAGAGCATCGAAGCGGCGTTCGCGCGCATGATCGAGGAGAACAGCTACCTCACCGAGGAACAGGCGCGGCACCTGACCATCCACGGCGTCAACCGGAACGAGGACGGCACCTACAGCTGGAAGTTCGACCCGCATCTGAACGTCTGGCCGGTCGAGGATATTGCCGACGAATTCCTCTATCAGACATGGTCCGCCATCACTGCGCCGACGCTGTTGCTCTATGGCGCGGACAGCTGGGCATCGAACCCCGAAGGCGATGGACGGCTCGACCACTTCTCGAACGCACAGGTGATAGAGTTCGAGAAGGCCGGACACTGGCTGCATCACGATCAGTTCGACCGATTCATGGCGACCTTGCGCGACTTCCTGTAAGCGAGCATCGGTGCGCCTCCGCTTTGCCAGTTACAACATACACAAGGCCGTAGGGCTCGACCGCTGCCGCGATCCGGCGCGCATCATGTCGGTGCTGCGCGAGGTGGATGCCGATGTCATCGCCCTGCAGGAGGCGGATCGCCGTATCGGCCAGCGAGCCGGCGTCCTGCCGCGCGCCATGATCGACGACAGCCCGTGGGAGCTTGTGCCGGTCGCCAAGCGTCCGCGCAGCATCGGATGGCATGGCAACGCATTGCTGGTCCGGCGCACGCTGGACGTGCTCAAAGGCCATGCGCTGGACCTGCCCACACTGGAGCCGCGCGGAGCCGTGGCGGGCGAGCTGGAAGTAGAGGGCAAGCGCATTCGTATTTTCGGCACGCATCTCGACCTGTCCGGCCTGCGCCGTCGCGAGCAGGTGCGTGCCTTGCTGGCAGAGGCGAAACAGGCGGCCGGGGACTGGCCGACGGTCATCATGGGCGACTTCAACCAATGGGGGAAGCTGACCGGCGCGATGAGCGAATTTGCCGGTGCGTGGCAGCTGTTTACGCCGGGGAAAAGCTACCCTTCGCGCGCACCGATCGCCGTGCTCGATCGCATCGCCGCAACCACGCATTGGACGTGCCACTCCTCTAACGTGCACCACAGCGGGCTGTCTGCTGTGGCGTCCGATCATTTGCCGGTGTGGGTCGATCTTGAACTGACCTGACGTTGGAAACCTTCCACAAGGCACCCGGGGACGCACTTGCGCGGCTGCCTGTATTTTGCTGCACTTGCGAAATGTTGCACGGATTGGTGCATCGCAGCAGGGATTCGGAACGCATGGCCTCTATCGCGAGCAAGATTTCATTGGGCTTGGCAGGGTTGATAGCGCTCTACGCGGATCCGGCCCATGCGGCGGCGCCCGTGCCGAACCCCGGCAATAATGCGTGGATGATGACGGCAACCGTGCTCGTTCTGCTGATGATCCTGCCGGGGCTAGCGCTGTTTTACGGCGGTCTCACGCGATCCAAGAACATGCTGTCGATGATGACGCAGATCGGTGCAAGCGCGGCGCTGGCGATGATCGTCTGGGTGATGTGGGGGTATTCGCTCGCTTTCGGCGACACGACTTACGAGGGCACGTTGGGGCTGTTCGTAAGCGGGGGTAGCTATTTCCTGTCAGCGGAATGGATGCGAGCAGCACGGCAGCGACATTTACGGACGAAGTCATCAGCAAATACGTCTTTGTCAGCTTCCAGATGACCTTTGCCGCCATCACCGCCGCACTCATTTTGGGCGCGACGGCGGAGCGGATGAAGTTTTCGGCCGTCATGGCCTTCGTGCCGATCTGGCTGACCATCGTATATTTCCCCATTGCACACATGGTCTGGGCGACGGGCGGATTGCTGTTCGAGGATGGCGCGCTGGATTTTGCCGGCGGTACTGTCGTGCACATCAACGCAGGCGTATCGGGCCTCGTGCTTGCCTATCTGGTGGGAAAGCGGCGCGGATGGCCGAAAGAGCCGATGATGCCGCATTCGATGACTCTGACCATGGTGGGCACCGGACTGCTGTGGGTCGGATGGTTCGGCTTCAACGCAGGCTCTGCGCTCGAGGCTGACGGATCGGCAGGCCTTGCCATGATCAATACCTTCGTCGCCACGGCGGCAGGCGCGCTGGCCTGGATGGTGATCGAGCGGATCGTCGGCCACAAGGGTAGCGCGCTCGGCTTTTGCTCGGGCGTGATCGCAGGGCTGGTCGCGGTCACCCCGGCGGCGGGCAATGCAGGACCGTTCGGGGCCATCCTGCTCGGGATCGTCAGCTCCGCTGTCTGCTATTTCTGCGTAGCGAAGGTGAAGGCAAAATTCGGCTATGACGATAGCCTCGATGCGTTCGGCATCCACGGGGTCGGCGGCATCGTCGGCGCGCTGGGCACTGCGGTCGTGTACCAGCCTTTCCTCGGCGGGCCGGGCGATGGTTCGACGCCGATGACCGAGCAGCTTGGCATTCAGGCATGGAGCGTCATCGTGACTATCGGCTGGGCAGGCGCCGGGACACTGCTTGTCGGTCTGCTCGTCAAGGCAATGATCGGTCTGCGTGTCGACGAAGAGGCCGAGATCGACGGCCTCGATATCGCCGAACACGGGGAGCGTGCCTACAATTGACAGCGCACATATCGTGTGGCGAATTGGTGACAGACGAAAGATAAATGCGTCAACTGCCGGATCAAGGCGTTGCTAAATGCGACTCCGAGGGTCCAGCATTCCAATCCTGAAGCCGAATATAGGTGAGAATGGAGTGAAATTCGGATGAGCATTACTAACTCAACCGCTCGCAAATTTGCGCATGCAGCCCTGTTGTCGGGAAGCGCCATCGCTCTCGCCGCCACGCCTGCGCTGGCGCAGGATGTCGACATGGAGGATGACGAACGCGTCATCGTGGTGACGGCGACCAAGCGTGCGCAGTCGATCCAGGACGTGCCGTTCTCGATCAATGCGCAGACGCAGGAAGACATCCAGAAATCCGGCGCGACGACGCTGGAAGACCTGAGCCGTAATGTGGCTGGTCTGTCGGTCCAGAACCTCGGGCCGGGACAAAGCCAGGTGTCGGTGCGTGGTGTGTCGGCAGGGCAGGTCGTGCGCGACCAGCCCGGCGTTAAGGAGCAGGTCGGCGTCTATCTCGACAAGTCGGTCATTTCGCTTTCGCTCTTCACTCCCGATCTCGACTTGTTCGACCTCGATCGCGTCGAAACGCTGCGCGGTCCGCAGGGCACGCTGTTTGGGTCGGGAAGTGTGGGCGGTACCATCCGCTACATCACCAACCAGCCGGTCATCGGCGTTGCCGAAGGCATGGTCGAGGGCAATGTGAACCTTGTCGATGGCGATGATCTCGGCTGGCATCTCAAAGGTGCGATCAACGTGCCCGCCAGCGATGTGATGGCGATCCGCGCCGTGGGATATTACACGCAGTACGGCGGCTTTATCGACGCGATCGGCCCGGCTGGTGGCGAGGACATCAACGGCGGTGAACGCTATGGCGGACGCATCGCCATGCGGATCGACAGCGGCACCGGCTTCAGCCTGACGCCGCGCATCATCTACCAGAAGGTCACCGCCGACGGGTTCAACCGGCAGGAAATCTTCAACCTCTACGCCAACCCGTTCCAGACCGATCCGACCGTGTTCGATGAGCGGCAGCAATATCTGAAGTTGCGCGAGGCATTCAGCGACGAAACGCTGATCGCCGACATCGTCGCCGAGGCGGATTTCGGTGGCGTCATCATGACCTCGGTCAGCAGCTACACCAATCGCGACATTCTCGTCAGCCGCGATGCGAGCGCGCTGACAGGTTCGGTCTCGGTCGATCTGGGCTATCCGGACGAAGGCGGCATCGACCTGGCGTCGAACCTGCGCGACACGACCGATGTGGATGCCATCACGCAGGAACTGCGCTTCGCATCCGACACGGCGGGCCCGTTCCAGTGGGTCTTCGGCGGTTTCTATTCGCAGACCGATCGCTTCTATCGCCAGCGCCTGCCCACCCCGGGATATGCGGCAGTGACCGATGCGACGCTGGGCGATGGCACGTCCGAAGCGGTGGCGAACGGATTCCCCAATCTCGATTCACCGTACAATGCAGACTTGCCTTACGATCTGGAGCAGATCGCCATATTCGGCGAGGGCACCTATGCCTTGACCGATCGCTTCGACGTGACAGTCGGCGCACGCTGGTACGACTTCACCGAGGAACGCGAATTCAACTCGGGCGGCCTTTTCGCCAACGGCGACAACGCCTTCGACCGTACCTCATCGGATGGCATCACTCCGCGTGTGCTGCTCAGCTACGACGTGACCGATGACGTCACCGTCAATGCGCAGGCCTCGCAGGGCTTCCGGCTCGGCGGCGTGAACGATCCGCTCAACGTGACCCTGTGTTCGCCCGAAGACGAAGCTCTGTTCGGCGACTTCCAGTCCTATGACGACGAGACGCTGTGGAACTACGAAGTCGGAGCGAAGGCGACCGGCAACGGCTTCTTCGCCAATGTCGCAGGCTTCTACAACGACATCAGCGACCTGCAGGTCACGCTCGATGCCGGCAGCTGTTCGTCGCGCGTGGTGTTCAACGTGCCCGAGGCGCATACGATGGGCATCGAGGCCGAGTTCGGCATCGAGCCGGTCGCAGGGCTCGATCTGATCCTGTCGGGCAGCTTCATCGAAGCCGAATTCGACAGCACGCTGCCGGGCGATCTGACCGAAGCGACGGGCATTCGCGAAGGCAACCGTCTGCCGTCCGTGCCGGAGCTTCAGTTCTCCGTATCGGGTAGCTACGAATGGCCGGTGGGACCGAGTGCCAACGCATTCGTCTCCGCCTCGTGGAGCCATGTTGGCGACCGCTATACGCAGCCTGCCGACCAGGAAAACAATCCGCGCACCTTCGTCAGCGGCCTTCCCTATGAGGGTGCGACCGGTGCTGAAGAGACCACGGTCGATCTGCTGTTGCCGTCCTACGACCTCGTGAATGCGAGCGTGGGCGTGGACTTCGACAATGGCCTGTCGCTGATTGCCTACGTCAACAACGTGTTCGACGAAAACGCACTGCTCAGCTTCGACCGCGAGCGTGGTGGACGGGCTCGTCTCGCCTACCGCACGAACTCGCCGCGCACCTTCGGACTGACTGCGCGCAAGAGCTGGTAGGCGTCATTCCATTTAAAGAAGCGGGCCGGGCAGCGATGTCCGGCCCCTTTTTCTGTGCGCATCGCGCGTCAGGCGGCGAGCGCATCCTTCACGAAGTCGGCGCAGCGCTCGCCGATCATGATAGAAGGCGCATTGGTGTTCCCCGACACCAGCCGCGGCATGATGCTGGCATCCGCGACCCACAGCCCGTCGATGCCGCGCGCCTTCAGCGTCGTGTCGACCACATCGCTCTCGTCCGCACCCATCCGGCAGGTGCCGACGGGGTGATAGACCGTATCCGCGCGGTTGCGAATAAGCTCGTCCAGCTGCGCATCGTCGTCGATATCGATGGGGTAGCGGTCCTGCGGATCGTAGCTCTGCAGCGCAGGCGATCCGGCAATGCGGTGCGACAGCCTCACGCCTTCGCGCAAGGTCGCAATATCGCGGTCGTCGTCGAGGAAGTTCGGGTCGATCCGCGGCGCATCGGCGGCGTCTCGCGTCGATAGCTGCACGGTACCACGGCTTTCCGGGCGCAGGACGCAGGCGTGCAGCGAGAAGCCGTAACCCTTCACCGTTGTCCGGCCGTGATCTTCAAGCATGGCGGGGACGAAGTGCCACTGGATGTCCGGGGCAGGCGCACCGTCCATGACCGTCCAGAAACCGCCCGCCTCGGCATAGGGCGTCGTCATCGGGCCGGTGCGTTTTCGGCGATGCTCGATCAGCGCCTTGGCCATGCGGAAATTGCCGGCCAGCGTGCTGCCGATGAACTCGTTACTCTTGGTTTGCCAGCTGGAGACGTAGTCGATGTGGTCCTGCAAATCTGCGCCGACGGCCTGGCGGTCGACAACCACTTCGATGCCGTGTTCTTTCAGGTGCTGCGCCGGGCCGATGCCCGACAGCATGAGGATTTGCGGGGAGTTGAAGGCACCGGCGCTCAGCACGACACCGCCACGCGCTTTGACCGTGCGCCGGCGCTTGCCGGCGGAGTAGGTCACGCCGGTGACACGGCCATCCTCGATCTCCAGCTTCTGCACCGTCACGCCGACACGCGTGTCGAGATTGGGCGAGCCGCGCAGGGGCTCGACATAGGCGCGCGAGGCGGACCAGCGTTCGCCGTCCTTTTGCGTCACCTGGTAGATGCCGAAACCCGCCTGTTTTTCGCCGTTGAAGTCCTCGTTGCGCGGCAGTTGCAATTGCGCTGCCGCCTCGACGAAGGCGATGGCTACCGGGGTTCAGATATTTCTGATCGCTGACGTAGAGTGGGCCGTCGTCGGAGTGATACTCGCTCTCCCCGCGCTCGTTGTTCTCCGCGCGTTTGAAATAGGGCAGCACGTCGTCATAGGACCAGCCGGTGCAGCCCAGGTTTGCCCAATTGTCGTAGTCCCAGCGGTTGCCGCGGATATAGACCATGGCGTTGATGGCAGAACTGCCGCCCAGTCCCTTGCCGCGAGGCTGGTACCCGATGCGCCCGTTGAGCCCTTTTTGCGGGACGGTGTCATACATGTAGTTTGCCGCAGGATTCGGGATGGCGAGCATGCCGGGGGTGGTGATCCGCATGCCGTTGTTGCGCCCGCCCGCCTCCAGCAGGCAGACCGTCTTGCCGTCTTGCGCCAACCGGCCTGCGACCGCGCTGCCCGCACTGCCCCCGCCGACAACGACAATGTCGAATTCGTCCATGTAGTCTCTCCTCAACGGGAGAGCGTAACAGTCTGCGCGTCGCCTGCAATCGTCTTATGCGTGTCGGGTCGATCGTCGCCCGCTTCGGCCTGCTGCCGATCCATCCATCGCGCGCGGATCTGGTCGCTGGTCTCCCGGTTGCCGTCATGCGACCAGCCCGGCTCGCGCAACAGGTAGGACAGCTTGTGCCGCCACGGCGCGCTCCACATGTCCTGCGCGATACCCACCCATTCGTGAAACACGGCCCAAAGCAGATTGAAGCTGCCCAGCTGGCGCACGATGCCGTATCGGATCGGCTCCTCGCGCGTCTCGGGCTCGAACGTGCCGAACATCTTGTCCCAGACGATGAAGACGCCCGCGTAATTGCGGTCGAGATAGCGCGGATTGGTCGCGTGATGGACGCGGTGATGGCTGGGCGTGTTCATCACCGCCTCGAACCAGCGCGGCATACGGTCGATCGCCTCGGTGTGAATCCAGAACTGGTAGATCAGGTTGAAGCCGCCGCAGATCGCGATCATCACCGGATGGAAGCCGAGCAGGACGAGCGGCAAAGCAAAGACGAAGCCGAGCGTCAGGAAGCCGGTCCAGCTCTGGCGCAGGGCGGTGCTCAGATTGTAGTGCTGGCTGGAATGGTGGTTTACATGGCTCGCCCAGAACCAGCGCATCCGGTGGCCGAAGCGGTGGACCCAGTAGTATTTGAGGTCGTCCAGCACGAAACAGGCAATCCACGCCCACCACGCCCAGCCGATGTCGAACAGACGAAACTCCCACACGAACAGGTACAGCGCGAAAAACAGCCCACCGAAAAGCAGGCCGGACACGGTGCTGCCAAGTCCGAACGCCAGGCTGACCAGCGTGTCTTTCGGCTCATAGGCGCGCGCATTGCGGCGCCAGGCCCAGATCATTTCGATCAGCACCAAAGCGACAAAGCCGGGAACGGCCCATTGAGTGGGATTGAAGTCAGGCATGGGTCTTGCCGCCTATACCCTCGATTTGCTGAACCCAGGCTTTGGCATTCTCGATCACAAGCGTTGCCTGTCCGAAACGGCGCTCGCCAGTATCGATAAGCAGCGCGCCGTTGTCTTCTCTCGCTGTCGCCCGGGCCGTCAGGATGCGGCAGGCAAATTGTGCGCCATGCGGTCTAATCAGCATAACCGCTCCCGAGCCATCCCGCGCCAAGGCTCCACGTCCTTCGTCATCGAGAGCGATCTCGACCGGATCGAAGCCATCGACAGCCTGACGCGCAGCCACGATTGCGTCCTCGCGAGTCGCAAGGCGCGCTTCCGGGCCTAGTTTCAGGTGTTTTGCAAGGACGAACAACGCCAGGATCGCGACCAACGACCCGGCGAATTGTACGATGCTGTCAGGCACCGTCGCTCTGGCGGGCCAGCAACTCCAGCGTCGGGCGAATGGCCTGCACATCGTACCCGGCTGCGTGCGCTGCATCGGCAATGGCCTCGACGTCCATGCCGCTTTTCGCCTGCGCCAGAGCCCACAACATGGTGGAGCGTGTGCCCGAGCGGCAGAAGGCGAGCGTCTTGCCTTGCGCACGCTTGAGGGCATCTTGCAATGCCTCGACCTGCGGCATGCCGAAGCCGCCTCCGCTTACCGGCACTGCATGATAGGCCATGCCTTGCTCGTTTGCGGCTTTCTCGATTTCGGCCGAGAGCGGCTGCCCCGTTTCCTCGCCATCCGGGCGATTGTTGACGACCAGCACGAAGCCTTCCTCGGCTGCGCGTTTTACATCGTCTGGAGACAATTGGGCAGCGACGAACATGTCGTCGGTCAAGCGTTTGAAGTCGGTCATGCGCATCCTTGTAGACGACCCCGCACCTCACGCAACATCGCGAGCTTTTTGCGAAAATGTCACATTTATGCGCGAGGTCTGCGCGAGACGTTAAATCATTCGCATGACTCGATCTTTCTCGCTATGCATCGAAAAGGTGCGGGAGGGACTCCGTCGTGTTTTCTTCGCGTCCTCGCATGATCGAGCGGTGCAGCCTGCTTGTTCGTGCCACGGATTTCCAAGGCTGCGCGACAAGGTAATTGACGACTTATGGGTTACGATAAAGGGCGCCGTCGCGGACGGGACAAGCGGGATAACATCGGCGAAGATTACGATCCGTTCGGCGGCCCTGCCGGTGGCGGTTTCGACCAGGGCGGTGGCTTTGGCGGCGGCGGCGGCAGTGATCGCGGTGGTTTCGGCGGCGGTGGTGACCGCGGCGGCTACGGCGGAGGCGGCAATCGCGGCGGAGGCGGCTTTGGTGGCGGCAACCGTGGCGGCGGTGGCGGCTTCGGCGGCGGTCCGCGCGGCGGCGGCGGCGGTGCTGGAGGCGGCGGCGGAAGCCGCATGCCCGCACAGGTCGTTGGCACCGGCAAAGGCACGGTGAAGTTCTTCAACTCGCAAAAGGGTTTCGGCTTCATCCAGCAGGAAACCGGCGGCGAAGACATCTTCGTACACATCAGCGCTGTCGAGCGTGCCGGCCTCGAAGGCCTGGCCGAAGGGCAGGAACTGGAATTCAACCTCGTGGACCGCGGTGGCAAGGTGTCGGCGCAGGATCTTCAGGTCGTGGGCGATGTCATCGCTGTCGAGCAGAAGAGCGAAGCGCCGCGCCGCGAACTGACCGGCGAAAAGGCGACCGGAACGGTCAAGTTCTTCAACTCGATGAAGGGTTTCGGCTTCCTCACCCGTGACGATGGCCAGCCCGACGCGTTCGTGCACATCAGTGCCGTGGAACGCTCCGGCCTCAGCCAGATCAACGAAGGCGAGCGCTACGAGTTTGATCTCGAAGTCGACCGTCGTGGCAAATATTCGGCGGTAAACCTGTCGCCTGCCGAATAAGGCCGACGGGAAAGGCCCGAGGCGGTGTTTGACCGGACGCTGCCCACGGCCTAAATCGCTATGAAACACGCTTGTGGCGGCTTCCGGTTTGGAGCCGCCATTTGCTTTTGACCTTACAGGAGAGCACCCGCCCCATGTCGATCACCCCGCTGATGCCCGTCTATCCCCGCTGCGGCGTCCGGCCCGTCAAGGGCGAGCATTGCCACCTGATCGACGAGGACGGAACGCGCTATCTCGACTTTGCCAGCGGGATCGCGGTGAATCTTCTGGGCCATAGTCATGCGGGCCTGATCGGCGCAATCCAGCGTCAGGCTGAAACGCTGATGCACGTGTCGAACCTTTACGGCAGTCCGCAGGGCGAAAAACTGGCGCAGATGCTGGTGGACAAGACCTTCGCCGACACGGTGTTCTTCACGAACTCCGGCGCCGAGGCGGTCGAGACGGCCATCAAGACGGCGCGCGCCTATCACCAGCACGACGATGGCGATGCGAACCGCACCGAGCTGATTACCTTCACCAACGCGTTTCATGGCCGCACGATGGCGACCATCAGCGCCTCGAACCAAGCGAAGATGCACAAGGGCTTCCAGCCGCTACTGGCCGGTTTCCAATATGCGGAGTTCGACGATCTCGACAGCGCCAGGGCGCTGGTCACCGATCGCACTGCAGGCTTCCTTGTCGAGCCGATACAGGGCGAAGGCGGCATCCGCCCGGCGTCCGACAGCTTCATCCACGGTCTGAAGCAGATGTGCGACGAGCACGATCTGATGCTGGTCTTCGACGAGGTGCAATGCGGCGTCGCGCGGACCGGCAAGCTCTACGCTTACGAACATTACGGCATCGAGCCGGACATCATGGCCAGCGCCAAGGGCATCGGCGGCGGGTTTCCATTGGGTGCCTGCCTCGCAACGGAAAAGGCGGCACGTGGCATGGGTTTCGGCACGCACGGCTCGACCTATGGCGGCAACCCGCTGGGAATGGCGGCAGGCATGGCGGTGATGGACGCTGTCGCCAATGACGAATTCCTCGCCGACGTGACCGCCAAGGGCGAACGCCTGCGCGCACGGCTCGAACAGTTTATCGGCAATTATCCCGACCTGTTCGATTTCGTGCGCGGCAAGGGTCTGATGATTGGCATTCGCATGAAGGTCGAAAGCCGCCCGTTCTTCGTGCACTTGCGCGACAACCACCAGCTGCTGACGGTGGCTGCGGGCGACCAGACCTTGCGCGTTCTGCCGCCGCTGGTTGCCGACGACGCCGAGTTCGACGAGTTCATGGACAAGCTGTCGGCCGGCGCAGCCAGCTTCGAGCCTGTGGCTGCCTGATGGGGGAGAGCGCGTCGGACCTGGCGCAGTTGACGAGGAACTTCCTGTCCCTGTCCGATGCTGGCGGCGATGCGATCGCTGCAATGCTGGCCGATGCGCAGGACCGCAAGGCAGCGCGCGCTGCCTGGCCCAAGGGGCGCGTCGACACCGACGCTCCGCTTGCAGGCCATGTGCTCGGCATGGTGTTCGAGAAAAGCTCGACCCGCACGCGTGTCAGTTTCGACATGGCGATGCGGCAGTTGGGCGGAAGCGCCGTCATCCTGGACTCGGGCACGACACAGCTGGGGCGCGGGGAAAGCATCGCCGATACGGCCCGAGTGCTCAGCCGGATGGTCGATGCGATCATGATCCGCACGGACGATCACGCGAAGGCGGAAGAGCTTGCGCACCACGCCCATGTGCCGGTCATCAACGGCCTGACCGACCGATCACACCCCTGCCAGATCGTGGCCGACCTTCTGACGATCGTGGAGCAGGGCAAGCCCTTGCCGGGCCTCCAGCTCGCCTGGCTCGGTGACGGCAACAACGTGCTGCATTCGATCCTCGAGGCGGCAGGGCTCTTCGGGTTCAACGTGCGCGTCGGGACACCTGTGGGCTTCGCGCCGGATAGCGAATTCGTCGCGGCCGCGCGCGCTGCAGGATCACGGATCGATTTGACGAACGATGCAAGAGAGGCAGCCCACGGGGCAGACGTCATCGTCACGGATACGTGGGTGTCGATGGGTCAGACGGAAGAGCATGCGAAGCTGTCAGCCATGCAGCCATTCCAGGTCAATGCCGAGCTGATGAAGCTGGCCAAGCCAGACGCCCGCTTCCTGCACTGCCTGCCTGCCCATGTGGGCGACGAAGTGACTAAGGACGTGTTCGAAAGTTCGCAGTCGCTCGTTTTCGATGAAGCGGAAAACCGCATCCACGCGCAAAAGTCGATCCTGCTGTGGTGCTTCGACAAGCTGCCGCAATAGCCCCGAGCCTTTGACTGCGCGAGCGTCGTCCCCATATCGGCGCGCATGAGCGATACCGATACTCCGACCGAAACTTTCACCGGTCGCACTCTCAAATTCACCATCCCGTCGCGTGACACGCGCGGTCGCCTCCTGCGGCTCGACAGCGTGCTCGACACGATCCTCGACGCGCACGATTACCCCGCGCCCATCACACACCTGTTGGCAGAGGCGCTGGTGCTAACGACGCTGATGGGATCGTTGCTGAAGGATGACGGCTCGCAAGTCACCTTGCAGGCGCAGACGAAGGAGGGCGCCGTGTCGCTCCTCGTATGCGATTACAAACAGGGCGAATTGCGAGGATATGTCGATTTCGATGCCGAGCAATTGACGCAGCTCGGCGTCAATCCCTCGCTCTTCGCGTTGTTTGGGAAGGGCTTCCTTGCCATTACCTTCGACGTCGCAGGCGGAAAGGGACGCTATCAGGGCATCGTCCCGCTCGAAGGAGAGACCTTGGCCGAGGCTTGCGAGGCTTATTTCTTGCAGTCGGAGCAGGTGCCCACCCTGATCCGCACGGCGACGCGCACCGACGGTGGCAAATGCACGGCTGCCGGGATGCTGATCCAGCACCTGCCTGATGGCGAGGAAGGCCGCGAACGCCTTCACGCCCGGCTGGACCATCCCGAGTGGGAGCACGTCAGCACCATGGCAGGCTCGATCAAGCATTCCGAGTTGCTGGATCCGGCGCTCTCGATGGAAGGAATTGTCTGGCGGCTGTTCCACGAGGAGGATGAGATCCGTATCGAGCGCGGCGCAGATGTGACGCGCGGCTGTCGTTGCTCGATCGAGCATTATCGGGAGGTACTGTCGAAGTTTCCCGAAGCCGACCGGGCCGAAATGCGTGACGACCAAGGCATCATCCAGGTCGACTGCGCCTTTTGTTCGCGCGTTTTCCCTATTGCGGCGTGACGCGACGCGGCTGTTCAGGAACCGGGTGGCAGATCCTGCGTATAGGGCGACCGTACGTAAACCATATTCGCTAACCCGTAGATGGGGCGACTTATGATATAGGTAATGGAATGAAGTGTTTTGCGACTCGAAAAACGGCCGTTTTGTCCGCTTTTGCAGCGATTGCCGCTGTCGGAGTGCCTGTGTTCGCACAAGGTTCGCTCGCCATGCTGGGCGCGCTCGATCGGGGCAATTGGGAAATTCGCTACCGCGATGGCGGCGCGACGCGGAACATCTGCGTGCGCAACGGGCAGGAATTCATCCAGCTTCGCCATGCAGGCAGCCAGTGCAGCCGCTTCGTCGTTGAGGACGGAAAACAGCAGGTAACCGTGCAGTATACGTGCCGCGGAAATGGTTATGGACGCACGAATGTACGCCGCGAGAGCAACGAACTGGTCCAGATCGACAGCCAGGGCATTGCCAATGGCATGCCCTTCCAGTTCTCCGCCGAAGCGCGCCGAACCGGGCGCTGCCGCTAACTTGCGATAGTGTCCATGCTCGCCTAGCTGGCGGCCATGACTTCACATGAGAATACTGACGGCGCACCCGCCGTCGTTCTGCTGTCCGGAGGCCTCGATTCGATGGTCACCGCCTCTATCGCGCGCGAACGCGGTCACGAGGTGCAGGCGCTGACAATCGATTACGGTCAGCGCCATGTCCGAGAATTGCAGTCGGCCCGCGCGATAGCAGAGAGGCTTGGCATCGAGAGACATGTCGAGCTGCCGCTGGACTTGCGGCGGTTCGGTGGATCGGCGCTCACCGACGACATCGACGTTCCGAAAGACGGAGTCGGCAACGACATCCCGGTTACTTACGTGCCGGCCCGCAATCTGGTGTTTCTCGCACTGACGGCCGCCTTTGCCGAAACCGTGAATGCGCGGGATATTTTCATCGGGGTCAATGCGCTCGATTATTCGGGCTACCCCGATTGTCGGCCCGAATTCATTGCCAGCTTTGCGGAGACCGCCAGGCTTGGCACCAAACAGGGCGTGACGGGCGGTCCCTTCACGATCCAGGCCCCGCTGCAGATGATGTCCAAGGCCGACATTGCGCGCGAGTGCTACCGGCTTGGCCTCGACCCTGCATGGAGCTGGTCCTGTTACGATCCCACACCTGAAGGACTGGCGTGCGGCGCCTGCGATTCGTGCCGACTGCGCCGAAAGGGGTTTGACGAAGCGGGACTTGAGGATACGACGGCCTACGCACAAGACGCCCCCGCCCTGTCGGAGTAGACGATTTGACGAACCCAACGCCCGCCGCCACCAGCCAGAACAGTGTCGCGGGGGAGGAAGCGGGCGTACCGAGATACAGCTGGTACGCGCTTAACGTCCTGGTTCTCGTCTATGTTCTTAATTTCGTCGACCGTCAGATCCTGTCGATTCTGGCGAACGACATCAAGGCCGATCTCGGCCTGACCGATGCCGATCTGGGCTTCCTCTATGGGACAGCCTTTGCGGTTTTCTACGCTTTGTTCGGCATACCCTTGGGCAAGCTGGCAGACACGTGGCACCGGGTGCGGCTGATGACGGCAGGCCTGTCGGTCTGGTCCTTTATGACTGCCATTTCGGGGCTAGCGCAGAACGGGACGCAGATTACGCTTGCGCGGATCGGTGTCGGAGTGGGTGAGGCGACGGCCAGCCCGTCTGCCTACTCGCTGATCTCCGACTATTTTCCGGCGCGACTGCGCGCGACTGCCCTCGCAATCTATTCGTCCGGGATATACATCGGCGGCGGCGTATCGCTGCTCATCGGCGGATTGATCGTCGACAATTGGAACCAAGCGTATCCCGGGGGCGGACCACTCGGCCTTGTCGGATGGCAGGCCGCGTTCATTGCAGTCGGCATTCCCGGTCTGCTCCTTGCGCTTCTCGTGATTACGCTTCGTGAACCGCAGCGCGGTGCGATCGACGGACTTCCAACACCGCCACACCCAAATCCGTTTGGAGCTTTCTTTCGCGAGCTGCTCAGTATCATCCCGCCGTTCACTTTCTTCGGGGCGGCCAAGCGCGGGACCAAGGCGCTCGTGCTGAATATCGGAGTCGCGCTCTTCGCTTACGGTGCTGCTGCTGTCCTGACGAAGGTCCTCGACAGCGGCGAGGGGCGGTTCATTTCTCACATCACCGACCAATGGCTCTTTGTCGCGATTGGCTGGTATTCGGTCTACTGTTGGGCCAGCTCGCTGCGCAGTTCCGATCCGCCGACCTTCCGACTTATTTGGGGATCGCCCGCTTTCCTCAGCGTCGTCGTCGGATACGGCTCGGTTGCTTTTGTCGCCTATGCCGCCTCGTTCTGGGCTGCACCCTATGCAGAACTCAAATTCGGCATATCGAAGTCCGAGCTGGGCTTCTGGTTAGGCGGTGGGGGAGCGCTGGGCGGGTTCCTCGGCGTAATCTTCGGTGGCCGGATTTCTGACCAGCTGTTCACGCGATACGGAGCTGGGCGAGTTTTCGTGATCCTTTTCGGACTGCTCAGTCCGGTACCTTTCATCATCGTGCAGTTCACGACCGACAATCTGACGCTGTTCCTGGTCCTGAACTTCGTCGTCGGAGCTCTCGCAGCGTCCGCACTAGGGGCTGCTGCCGCAACCAGCCAGTCTCTTGTCCTCCCCCGCATGCGAGGCGTAGCGACGGCTACCTTTTTCATTGGGACGACCCTGATCGGCTTGGCGCTTGGTCCTTACCTGGCAGGGTACGTCTCATCGTCCCGTGGGGGAGACTTGTCGGCAGGCCTTCTGGCGACGCTGGGCATTATCCCGGTCGGCGCCGCGGCGCTTTTCGCTGCAATCAAGCTTGTGCCGCTGGCGGCAGAGACCGTGCTCAGCCGTGCGCAGGATGCGGGCGAGGCTGCTGGCTGAAGTCTGCAATCAATTCTGCTGCATAACACCGCAGGCGACACGCGCGCCGGCATTACCTGCCGGGTCGGTGCGATAGTCATCGGGACCAGCATGGATGACGAGGGCAGTGCCATCGGCATCGAATATCTGTGAGCGGCGGGTCGGCGTATCACGCCCGATATCCACTTCGACGCTTGCAGATCGCGTCGCCCCTGCAACGAGGTTGGGCAAGTCGCCAAGATGAGCGCCTTGGGGGTTCAGGGTGCCATGCTCGTTGTTATCGGGATTGAGATGACCACCAGCGCTTTTGAAGTCCGGTGCTTTGCAACGTCCCGTCGTATGCAGATGGAAGCCATGTTCACCCGGCTCGAGACCGTTAACAGTCACAGCGAGCGATAGCGTCGACCCATCTGTCAGCAGTTGCCCTGCACCCACGGTCTCGCCGTTCGCGGACAGGAGAGTAGTCTGAGCGATCGTCTCAGTGACAGGCCCGGGCACGCTCGAACATCCTGCCAGCAAAAACGAAGTGGCAGAAGCAAGATAAAGCGCGCGCATGGGCAATGACCTTTCGATGATAGTATTTAATGGCCCAACGAAAAAGGGGCCGGATCGCTCCGGCCCCCTTCTCGATATTTTGCTCGCGAGAGCGTCTTACATGCCCGAACCCGGACCGTAAGTCACTTCCACACGGCGGTTCTGCAGTTCGCGAACGCCATCTGCGGTCGGAACGCGAAGCTGCGTTTCACCGAAGGCTTCGCTGCTGATCCGGCCGTCCGGAATGCCGCGGGCCGACAGGTAATCGCGGACCGATGCGTTACGACGCTGGGCAAGCCCAATGTTGTACTGCGCCGAACCCGAGGTGTCGGTGTGACCTGCGAGCATGACCGAAGCCATTCCGCAGTTCGCATAAGCCGAAACCGCGTTGTCGAGAATCGTCGCTGCTTCCGGCGTGATTTCCAACTCGTCCCAGTTGAAGAAGACGATGTACGGGCCCTGCTGACACACCGGCGGAGGCGGCGGCGGCGGGGGAGGCGGCGGCGGCGGAGGAGGCGGCGGCGGCGGCGGAGGCGGCGGCGGCGGGGGCGGCGGCACAGGCGCGCCGAAGTTGAAGGTCAACGTTCCCAGCAGCGAGTGCGTACGCCATTTGCCGTCAAGAGCCGTACCGTCGTTTGCCACGATCGCTACATCTTCAGCGGTGAACATACGATACCGAAGCCCGGCATCAATGGTGTCGGTGAGCGGAGCGCGAAGGCCGGCGATCAATTGCCAAGCGAGATCGCTGGACGAATCGTCGAACACCGGATCGTCAACAGCCGGAATAGAAACGCGACCGTCGATGCTCGTGCGAGCGACACCGATACCAGCACCGGCAAATGCCTGAATGCCGTCGTCAGCGCCAAAATCGAACATACCGTTCAGCATGAACGAGAGTGCGTTGGTCGATCCCGAGGTCTCGAAGTCGCCAAGAGTCGGAACACTAACGAAATCATGGCCGGCATCACGATAGCCGACTTCTGCTTCCAGACGGAAAGCGCCGAAATCGTATCCGACGAAGCCTGCACCATCATAACCCCAATCATAATTGGGGGTACCGAACAGGTCACCGTCTTCGGTGCTGAGGTCGAGGTCTTCGGCGAGCATGGGGCCGAAGCCGCCGCCGATGTACCATGAATTGTCCCTTGCAAGGGCAGGTGAGGCAATGGCCGTCGAGGCCAACGCCATCCCTATGAATAATTTCCGCATTTTTTATTTCCCCTTTTCTGCGAAGTGGAGCCACCGATGACCGCGTATCTATAGTCGCCCTTCAGCGGTGGCAAGCAGGCAATCCTCGGAACCTGTTGCAGAAATGTCTCAAACTCCGAGGTTTTTTGTCAAGTTTTCGAAGGCAAGATCCCTCCTAAAGACGCATGGCAAACGACATCGGGACAAACTGGTTCCGTTGCGGCTAGGAAATAATGCGATAGCTTTGCAGGATTGAGACAAGTTCGGCGATGGCCTGACGTGCCTCGGTATCGATCGTATCTCCGCCTGCAGGTAATGCCGGCGCTGTCGCTCGTTGCCATGACGTATCGTACCGAACCATTTGCGCAGTGCTCGCGTCGAAGACAGACATTCCGGCCGTGGGCGTCAGGAATGTCCATTGCTGACCATCGTAAGAAGCAATCGATGCGTCATGGCCATCGAATGCGCCGCCGGCACCTGCCGCGACAATGTAGCAGTCTCCGGCGGAGGGATTGCCAGGTTCGCCCGATGCCTCACCCATGACGGTCGGATGAAGCAGCGCATCGATCCGCGCAATCGCCTCGTTAAAGGTGAACTCCTTTTGCGCTTGTCCCGCAAAAAGAACGGGCAATGCATGGCGTGCAGTATGGTCGGGAAAGGTAGTCGGGTCGCTCATAGATTCCTCGATCGGCTTTTAGTTGAGATCAGGCGGGGATGGGAATGGCGATGGGGTCGGACTTGGCGAAGGTGCCCACTTGTCGGACCCACACCGTTTCGATCCCGTAATTGGCCTGCAGCGACAGCAATTCCGGTCCCTGAATTGTAAGCTGCGCCGTTTCCGACTGCCAAGTCTGGTAAGGGGCGGATGTCGGGCCACAGCCAACCTCGTAGGCCTCGCTCTCTTCAACCAAGGGAACTTGTGCCTCGTCGTACCAGAACCACTGTCCCCTTGCTCGGCGGATCCAGGCGATTCTGACATGCCCGAAGTCGTCGCGGCGGCCAGAGGCATGGACGGGAGTGAGCGGACGCAAATACCGTCCAGGGGTCTCCAGCAAGGCCGTTGCCGGCTCCTCGTCGCGAAGGCCTAAAGCAGCGAATGTGCCGGTAGAGCTGGCGAGTGTATCCGGCCCAAGCGGTATCAGTCGCTCGTCCAACAAGGTAAAGGCTGTAAGCGGATCATGCGCGGACTGCGCGTCATGTTCCGTCCCACCGCGCCCGCGAAGCAATCCCTTTATCGCGAATGCTCCATTCCCCAGTGCAATGGCCGTCAGATACTGGATGATCTCGGGTCCGATCAGGACGCGATTTTCGCCCTGAGCCAAACCGCGAAGATCGGTTGATGGAAGGTCGGCATCCGCGTTCACGAGCTGCACGAAGGCAGTCGCATTTGGCTCGAACCGCAGTGCGATGGAGGGTAAAAGCGCCTGAGTGAGATGTCCTGTGACCGCTCGTGCTCGGGCGTCGAGCCCCAAGGGCACAAGTGCGCCTTCACGCTCTGCATGCAAGGTACATCCGGGCCAAAGCCCGCTTCCGGCATCGGGCGCAGCATACGCGACCGGCATGGAGGCGTCGCCAAAGCCGTCCCAAGGCAATTCGAAGACGCGCAGCTGCGTTTGGCTGGCAAGCCTGTCCAGCGGAGCCCACGACACGCCTGCATCTGCTGCGGTGTTCGAGACCGATGGCAGCCGGTATCGCTCCAGTTCCAATTCCACACCGCCCTCGCGCCATTCCCATGACGCGACGATATAGGCTGCCGTATCGTCCGGCAGCTGCACCAGCGAGCCCGGTCCGATCTGCGGATCGAGTTCGCAACACCTCCAGAACACCTTTTCGCTGCGCACTTGACTGCGAAGATTGGCAGCACGTGCCAGTTCAAGCGCGTCTGCGGCGGTAAAGACACCCGGAAACTGGAACGTCCGAGATCGCTCTTCGCCTGGATCGGCGTGCTGCACGGCAGGCTGGTAATCGCGCGCTGGGTCATAATAGCGCAAGCCCGACAAAGCTTTGCGACCGGATTGATAGCGCGCGGACATGGTGCCGCTCTGTTGTCCGAAATCTCCATTCTCCCATCCGCTGGGCATGGGAAGCTGATGAATTGCGGCTGGCAAATCGGCAGCGCCATCGATCGACACGCCCGAGGTGCCGACCGTGGGATAGAGCGGTTGCAGGTGATCGATGGCCGACAGAACATTGCGCACGCTGCCACCTTCGTGACCGAACCCCCGCAGCTGCGGAAACGGTGCGTCAGCGTGATGCTCGTCGTGCAGGTCAGACAAAAGTCCGCTCACTATGGCGCTCGCCTCTCCTGCGAAGACTTCGAAGCTCAACGAGGGAATGCGATTACCGAAATCGGTCAGATCCAGATCTTCGAAGACGGCATAGGCGCGATTGCGAAACGCGGGACATTGCGATCCGAGCTCGGCCTCGAGCAGCGGATCGCGCATCTGGTCCCCGTGTCCGTTGTAGACGCGCAACGTGCCGCTACTTTTCAGGTCGCCAGCCGATCCGCGCAACAGATTGCCATCGGCCCAGATGCGGTTGATGCGGTCGATCGGCCTGCTGGAAAGGGCAACGGCGAAGGAAACCGAATAGCTGTAGCTGACGATCTTGGGCTGACCCTTACCGCTGCTTTGCTTGTCGCGATGTTCCTTCAGATCCGTCGACCATATGATCGTGCCGGGTATGCGCATGGCACCATATTGGCGCGGGATGGGCGTGCCGTAGCTCGAGCCTGTGACTGCCAGCTCTTTCAGTCGCGCGCCCTCGATGTCGCCGGGCGCAAAGATTTCGTTGTCGATCGCGTTGCCGATCAGCGTGCCGGCAATCTGTCCGATCGGACCGAACAGCTTTCCGACCGAGGATAGAACAAGGGTAGCCATTGAGAGTTTAATCCTAGCTTTGAAGCAAGCGCCAGTGGCGCTGTACGGGCCAGTCAATCAGTCCCTCATGCGCGACCACACGACCGATACCGGCGTGGGCGTGGATGAAGCGGGATGGGCTCGTGGCGATGCATAAATGGTGTTGAGCGGGTCCGGGCTTCACCAGCACGAGGTCGCCTCGGCAGACGTGCCCGCGGGCGTGACGAAACCCCGCGGCCTCTGCACTGCCGACAAGGCCCGCTATTGAAAGATTGCGCAAAGTGTATCCGGCAGGCGCCTCGCATGGGACGCCCGCGTTCTGCAGAGCGCAAGCGACCAGGCCGACGCAATCCAGGCCGGTGGATGGATCGCGACCGTGAAGTCGAAAGGGCGCACCTTCCAGCTGCTCCGCCTCGTATGCGAAGCGCCCCGCCAGATCGCTCATCGCGGCTGGGGGTAGCCTGTCAGCAGATCGTTGCCGGGCAAGTGCGGTTCGCCCTGGAAGTTGATGGCGTTACCGAACCGGCTGGCACACGTCGCAAGAGTGTGATCGCACCCTTGCGTCACGAGAGCGCGTTGTCCTGGTTCGATACCTTGCGCCAGCAAGACATCCACTTCGAGTAAACCACCTTCTGTGGCGATTACCCGCATGGGCAGACCAGCCTGCGGACCGTCGAGAAAGCGGAGCGTGCCCCGCAGGTAATCGTGCAGATTATCGAGCGACATGTGCAATCGATTGGCAGCGCGATCGATCTCGAGCACTTGGGATCGCACAGTGAAGGCCTGCGCCGACAAGCCACACCCGGGTCCACAAAAGCGTGCACGGCACGAAGGGCTTGTTTGCGGTACCGGGTCGCGGTCGAGATCGGCCTTTGCCGAACGCAGTGCAGCGGAGAAAGTGGTTGCTTCTTCGCGCACGCTTTCGATCGATCCGGCATACAGGCTCGCAGCTTCCAATGTCTGCCAATCGACGATGCCCGCCTCGATGCGAGCGTTGTCGAACCGGCCTGCAGCGATCTCGTCCGAACGGATCGAATCGTGCGTCAGCGCGCCTTCGACTTCGGCTTCGTCGTCCGTCAGACTGCGCGTGCGGCGAATGGCCGATGGCAGCATGCCCGGCGCAGCGCGGTGAAGTATGCCATCGAACCACAAATCCCGGTCGTGCGTGGTGAAGCCAAGGGCCACCCCATCGCGGCGGTAGATGCGCCACCAGCTCGCTGCGGTATCGAGGTCCCTGGCAAAGAAAATTCGGCTCATACCGTCTCGCGGATCTCGATGAGCGGGACGGAAGGCGCCTCGCCGGCTGCAAAGGTCGCGCCCGAAACGTCGAGCCTGTCTTCGGCAAAGCGTACGGGCACGTCGAAGTAGAAGCCGGCGCGGACTTGCGCACCGGTGGCGGGCGCTGCGTCGAAGCGGATCAGGCCCTTACCGATATGCGTCCAGCCACTTGCTGGCACACCATCGATACTGACAGCAATGCTGCCCTCGACGGGCCGTGTGATCGGACGAGTCTGTTCTTCGTAATTGCGCACGAGCTGGAAGTCGGCTCGGCTGCCATCGCCGACACCCAGCAGCTCGTCCGTGGCTTCAGGTACACCGTCGCCATCGTTGGAACTGAAGTCGAACGGATCGCGCAGGCGAAAGCCGCGTGCTGGACCAAAGCGTGCTCTGTAGAAAGACAGCAGCACGCGCAGCTCGCTCTGCGATCGTACGCCCGGCCCCACATCGTAGCGCAGGCGCGCGTCGCTCCATAACGCATTGCGGCGCTCGTGCCCGGAAGACGTGACAGCCACGCTGGTCGAAAACTCCGGGCTGACCGAGGCATCGCGGCCCAGCGCCAGCGGATAATCGACATCGTCGAATGCGTTCACCTCATCCTCCTCATGTGTTGGCAGTCTTGTGTATCCATCGCGCGCAATCTGCGGCAGCGCCCAGACGAACCGCTGGGTGATGCCGCGTGCGCGCTGCTCGCCGAGCGCCGCGTCGATGCGCGGCCAGAATTTATGGGCATCGGTCGGATCGAGGACGAAGCCGGCCAGGTAATCCTGCTTGTCGATCGGGTATCCAAGCCGTGCGTCGACCAGCGCTGTCGCTTGCCGCCGCGCAGCGTCCTTGCCTGCCGTCAGCCAGTCGTAATCTTCCAGCTGCAGACGGTCGAAAGCGGGATAGGCCCAGCCCATCGGCAAGTTCATCCGATAGAGTTCGGGCATTTCCGGGTCGAGCACCGTGGGCGTAAACGCGAGCAGCATGATCTCGGCCTCGCCGGTTGCTGCATCGCGCACGGCCTGTGCCAGATCGGCCGTAGATTGTGCCAGTGCTGCTCCTGCCCGGTCGAGCAGATGCTTTTGCGCATCGGTCAGAGGTGCACGAAGGTCGGTGATCTCGACCAGGTCGTCGCCCCATTCGGCACGAGCCTTGGTGTCGAAAATGCACGGGGCACCGGTATCGGGCTGCACCCACCACCATGGCTCCCCGATCTGGAACAGGACGTCGGCGCCAGCCTCCTCGAGCAGCGCGACGAACTGGACCGCGACGGACTGCAAAAAAGCCATCGCCCCGCTATCGAGTGGCGAAAGCAGTGCGGAGGGCGGATCCCAGCCTGTCAGGCCGAACCCACCGTTCCAGTCGCGCTGCTTCCACCAGTTCGGGCAATTCTGAGCCAACAGCTCATATGACAGCGACGCGATCGGCTCGAAGTCCATCTCGACGCAGCGTGCGAAAAAGTGGGCGTGCCACTGGCGTGCCGGTTCGCACAAGACACCGCCGTAATGAATCAGATCCTTGCTTTTCTGAAGCCGATAATAGTGGCTCATCCCGACGTAATGGACGATGCGTCCGCGATAGCCGAGCTGTTCGACCTGACGCAGGAGGCGCGATGGGGTCTGATTGAAGCTGTCGTCATACGCCGTCGCCATCTGCTCGCCGTGAACGGGCAACACGACATCTCCGATCGCGAGCATCGAGCGATCGCCCTCACAGGTCAGAGCACTGATTTCCACCCATGCGTTTTCACGAGGATCGAACCGTTCGCTGGACCCTTCCGCGTAGCCAACAGGGGGAAGGCTAATGAATATGCGATCGATGTCGGAGGGATGGATAGCCTCTCCGGGAAGGACGTAACCGCTTTGCAGTTGCGAAAAGGGCAGTTCGACACGTGCGTCTTCGGGCGAGCCGGTCGCGTAGTTCCAAAGCCGGATATACCAGGTGCGCGCAGCACCGCTGGCATCGCGACCCTCGATCGTAAGCGTCGGCCCATTGGACTGGTCGAGCGGTACGATGTTCGACGATCGCCAGCGAAAGGCCAGGATGCAATGGGCGTAATTGCGCTGCGTCCTGTAAGCGAGCAGCGGGTGATCGAGCGTGTCCTCGCTATCCCAGATCAAGCCTGCCAGATCGCCGCGATTATAATACTCGCAGTCGATCCGCATGGCGTCATGCGCCGTGTCGACCACGCTGGCCATCATCGGACGCGGGAAGTTGACCGTCCAGAACCGTGGATCGAACCGCGTAATCCAGTCGGACTGTTGCCGTCGACGCTCCGATGCGAGCCAGAAAGCCATGTGGACCTCCTCGGTAAATTTATTGAGACAGCGCGCGGCGCACGGCGCTCGCGACTTGTCGGGACGATCTTTGCAGGGCCACAGGCGCACTGGCGCCGCGTGGCTGGCCGAGATTGATAGCGACCCGCACGTCTGTGCGTCCGCCGCCAAGGGCTTGATTGGGCTCGATCCGACCTGATGCGGTGGGGACGAACAGCTCGGGCCCGCGCTCGCCCACGATGTAAGGGCGGTTCGGTCCGACCAGCCCGCCAGTCTGCCGACCGGGCGAGCCGAAAAGGTTTCCGAGAAAGCCCGAGAATATACCCGCAAGCTGTCCCAGCATTCCGCCACCCATATCGCCGCCGCCTCCGACTTGCCCGAACAGTTGGTCGAGACCGGACTGGAGAGCCTTGGCGGCGATCTGGTCGAGCACGGACAAGGCGACTCGCTTCAGGTCTTCGAAGCCGAGCTTACCGTTGCGCAGCGCCGACATCAGACTGCGCTCGAGAATCTTGCCGGCGGCATCGAACCCGCCCAGCAAGTTGGTGTCGAACTCGCGCCGCATCGCCTGCACGTCCTGCGCGAAGCCGGATGTCTCTGCGCGGACCGAGACGACCAGTTCGTCGAAGTCATCGTCCATCGTGATCCCTCTCCATCATCTGTGCGATCTGCTCGCGTGTCGGCGGTGCGCTCGCGTCCTCGTCGGTGCCGAAGCTGACTGCCAGCTCTTCGGGCGTCGCATTCCAGAACACGTCCGGTGTCCAGCCGAGCGTCTGCGCGCTGTGACCCGCCAGAATGCGGGCGCTGGCTGCGAAGTCGCGCATCTCAGCGCCCTTTCAGTATTTGTCCCAGCAAGATCCTGAGCGGCTTGGCAGCCTTGGCGAGGCCCATCTCCAGCACCGCTTCGCCCACCTGCTCGCGCGTGGCGGCGCCGGGCTGGGCGAGGCAGAACCAGAACAGGGTCGCAATTTCCGTGACGCGCAATTGGCCTTCGCCCGCACGTTCGACGAGCGCGAAGAGCGATCCCAATTCTTCCTCCGCGCGCACCAGCGCGTCGAAAGTCGGGCGCAGGACAAGCTCGCGTCCCTCGACATGGATGGCCGCTTCGCCGCGGGCGTTGTTGGCCATTACGAAGAGCTCGCGATCTGGGCGACCGGTCCGGAAGACTCCAGCTGGATCGCGTATGTGCGCTCGCCATTGAAGTCGCCCGAATAGTCGAGCCGCTGCACCAGGAATCGGCCGCGCATTTTTGCGCCGTCCTCGAAGCTGAGTTCGTAGTCGTCGATCGTGCCGTCGAGCGCATGCACGCGGATCGCGTCTTCCTCCGCCGAGCCGAGAAAGATGCCCGACGCGCTGACCGAAACCGACCGCGTTCCTGCTCCCGACAAAAGGTCGCGCCAGCCGCCGCTTTCCTTGTGCGTGACGACAACCGTGTCGCCATTGATCGACATCTGGGTGGTCCGAAGGCCCGCGACGGTCTCGTATGTCGGGGTCGAGGCGCCATCGCCGATCTTGAGCAGGAAGGCGGCACCGCTTTGTGCTGTCATGTCTGTTTACTCCGTAGGAAGGTCGAGAAGGCGAAACCGGTATTCGAGCAGCACGGCGCGGATCGACCGCGCGCGCCGCTCCACCCGGCTGCGCAGGAATTGTGTGACGACGATGCGAAAAGCCGGCTGGTCCGGATCGAGCGTCGCGATGCGTTGCTCGATGCGCCGGGCAAGCTGACCGGTCGCATCGCCGTCGTCGCTGCGATCCTGCAGTTCGAGCGCCAGCCGGACCTCGCGCCCGCTGGTGGTCTTGGATGACCAGTCGGCAGCCGCGCTCGCAACGATGGCGAGGCTGGGCAGGGCGCTTGCGACCGGGCCTTCTTCGTTGACCGCGTTGAGCTTGCTCGCCAGCTCTGTGTCGGCGCGCAGCCATTCGGTTACCGCGCTGCGCAAGGCATGCTCGATCATAACTCGTCCCCTGCAAAGAAGGGCCACAGGCTTCGGGCGCTGTGCCAGCGAGAGGTGCCGCGTCGCTGCGCAAGCCGTGCTTCACCGCGCAGTCTGGCCAGCTGGGCAGCGCGCTGCGTCAGCCGATTGCCCAGCTTGGCAAAGGCCGTGCCGCGCGCGCTCACAGCCGCATCCTGCGATAAGGTTGCCACAGGGCGGCAACTGCCGCCGGGACGGTGTTGTCATCGCCGTTGTCGCGCTCCCGGTATTGGTGCGCGGCGAAGCGGATGATGCCGTGGCGCAAGCCTGCATCGATACCGGCCCAGTCCTCGGATTGACCTGCGCGGTAGTGCAATTCGAGCTGCGCTTCCGGCAGCACCACTTTCAGCACGACGCAGGTCCGCCCATCGCTGGAAGTCTCGATCGCATAGTCGTCGCTGGTCAGCGTCCGGCGGGCGAAGCTGTGACCTAGCGCGGTCGCTTCGACGAAGGCGGTGACAGGCTGCACGCCGAGCGGAATGGCCATGGATCGCACGGCCATAGTCTCTCGGACGTCGCACAGGTAAGGCGCGATGCCGATGAACCGCTCGCACATGACATGAGCCGCGGCGAGCAGGTCGGTGAGCAGCGCGTCTTCGTTCGACGTCGTGATCGCCAGCCATTGCTTGAGCTCGCTCAGCGGCGCGCCGCCGAGGTCAGCGGGCGCAGAAATGGTCTTCATAAATCTCGCCCTCGCATGGCAGGGACAAAAGAAAGCGGCGCGGACGAAGGAAGGGGAATGACCCTTCGCCCGCGCCGCCAACGCGCCTTAAAGCTCGATCTTGAGCAGCTTGATCGCGTTGCTATCGAGCACCTGCCCGCCCACTCGCTTGGTCGCGTAGAAGTGGACGAAGGGCTTGTTGGTGAACGGATCGCGCAGGATCTGCGTCGCGCTGCGTTCCGCGATCAGATAGCCGTGGCGGAAGTTGCCGAACGCGATCGGGAATTCGCCTGCCGCGATGTCCGGCATGTCCTCTGCCTCTACCACGGGGTAGCCGAGCAGGCGGTCCGGCTGGCCCTCGATCAGGCCCGGCTGCCACAGGAACGCGCCATCCGCGGTCTTGAGCTTGCGGACCTCGGCCAGCGTGGCCGAATTCATCACGAAGCTCGCGCCCTGGCGATGGCCGGACTTCAGCGTATGCACGAGGTCGATCAGCTTGGCGTCGGGATTGGCATCGAAGCCGTCCGCATCGCCCGAGCCGACATACTGCAGCGTGCCGAAGCTGCGGCCTGCATCGTCGGCGGTACCGACCGGTGCGTTCAAGAAGCCCATCGGCTGGTCGGTGCCGCTGCCGTTCACAAAGGCTGCGCCTTCTGCGCGGGCGAACTCCATGGCGATCTCGCTTGCAAGCCAGCCTTCGAGGTCGAACCCGGCATCGTCGAGCATCGACTGGCTCGCCGCCGGATTGGCATAAAGCTCACCGGTCGGAGGCGAGATTTCCGCGAATTCCGGCGTATCTGTGCCGGGACGCGCGGTGGTCTCGCTGACCCAGCCGGACGCGGTGCCGCCGGTGGTCACCAGCTTGCGATAGCCGGCGCTGCCCGTCTGGACGACCTGCGCAATCGAGCGGATCGGGCTGACATCGACCAGCTGGGCTGCGATCATTGCGTCGATCTCGCGCGGGACGGCATAGCCGCCATCGCTCGGCACAGCGCCGCTGATCGACTTGTATTCCGCCGTCGCGCCGCGGCGCAGATACGCATCGACGAAGCCGGTCGCCTGCGCGCTCGCCGTCGTCTCGGTGCCGCCGATGGCGGGGCGGGCTGCGGCACGGCCGATGCGATCGACGCGGGTCTTCACATCCTCGACGTCGCTGCGCAGCGCGGCAATATCCTGTTCGGCCTTGTCCTGGCGCGCGACGATGTCGAAGCTCGCCTCGGCCTGATCGACCGCAACGCTCGTCGCGGTAGGGGTTATGGTAACATCCATATCGGTATTCACCTTTCTTCTCTGGGCACAAAAAAGCCGCCCGGAAGGCGGCGAAAAATGCGTGTGATGGGCGGATGCGCTACGTGGTGTAGTGAATGCGCGCCGCGTCCTGCAGCGGGTGGGTCACCACGCTGACTTCGAACAGTTCGACATCGGCCAGCTCGCGGCCATTGTCTTTCTGGCGATAGCCGCGGGCGCGGTAGCCGAAGCTGAGGCCATCGACGGCTTTCGCCCTGAGCAGTGCCGCAGCCCGGCTGTCGGCCCGGTCGACACTCGCAATGATGCGCAGGCCCCGCGCGTCCTCGCCGGCCACTTCGACCCAGCCGATGCGCTGGTTCGGATTGTGCTGCCAATAGAGCGGAAAGGGATCGCGCCGGTCGGCCAGCGTCTTGGCAAATGCCCCGCGCCGGATGACGTCGCGCGCCCGTCGGGCTGGTCGAACAGCGCGGCATAGCCAGCGATCCGCAAGGCGCGGCGCTCACGAGACGATGTCCCCGACGCCCAGACGAACGGCAATCCCGATCAGCAGCAGCGCCAGAACGCCGCGCACGACCCACTCGACCGCCGCCTTCCAGGCGCTCGCCTTGGCATCGCGCCAGGCGGACAGCAGCTCGCGCAGTTCGTCGATATCGCCATGCGCATTGTCGTCTTCCAGCCCGAGCCGCGACAGCACGCGCCGCGCGCCAAGCTCGCTGCTTTCCTCCACAATGGCGCGCAAGGTGACGAGGTCCGCCCCTTGCGTATCGGCCTGCGCGATCAGTCGCGCCAGCAAGTCCTCGCGTGTCATCTAGCGTCCCTCCCTTTTCGGTATCCCGAGCATGGCGCGCTTCTCCTCTGCATCGAGGAAGTCCGCGCCTGACACCTGCTTCCACAGGGTTTCGCGGTCCTGTGCGAGCGCGGGCACGCGGTCCAAATCCACGCGTGGCGCCTCGTCGAACCAGTCGGCCAGGCCGGCGTGCAGCCCTTTCAGGATCTTGCTTGCCAGCGGCAGCAGCGTCAGCCGCCACAAGCGCGCGATTGGCCTCGCGGTAATTGGCATAGGTATTGTCGCCCGGCAGGCCGAGCAGCATGGGCGGCACCCCGAAGGCCAGGGCAATGTCGCGCGCCGCGGCGGCTTTCAGCGTGGCAAAATCCATGTCGGCGGGCGAGAGGCTCATGGCCTTCCAGTCGAGACCGCCTTCGAGCAGCATCGGCCGCCCGGCATTGGTCTGGCCCTGGAAGGCTGCGGCCAGCTCCGCCTTCAGCCGGTCGAATTGCTCAGCTGTCAGGCCGGCGCCATCGCCGCCGTCATAGACCAGCGCGCCCGAAGGCCGCGCCGCGTTGGCGAGCAATGCGCGGTTCCAGTCGGACGCTGCATTGTGGATGGCGACCGCCGGTGCGGCCGCGGCCAGGCAGCCCGCGCCATAATGATCGTCGGTCGGGTGGAAGCCCTTGAGGTGAACGACATTGGGCCAGCCGTTCTCGTCCTCCAGCGCGATGGTGAGCGTACGCTCAGCCACCGTATAGCGATAGGCGCGCGGCCATCCATCTTCGCCCGCTTCCACCTGCACCCGGTCGGGCCGCAGCGGAAACAGGTCGACCGGCACGCCAGCAGCATCCTTCACGATCTGGACATAGGCATTGCCATGCAGCGCCAGATGCGCGGCCAGCACTTCGAGCAGCGGCTGCGCTCCGCATGAGCCCTCGACCAGTCGCTCGAACGCCTCGTCACCGTAAGCGACAGGCGCGCCGCCCACCGCTTCGGCCACGATCCGAACCGCGCGCTGCGCCACCGGATTGGCGAGATAAGCCTCGCTCACTTCACGCCGATAGTCGAACTGCGCGCGGCCCGCGCCGGTGTCGAAAGCCTGCGCCCAGGGCGAGATAAACCCGCGCGACACAGGCACGCGAGCGTCCGCGCCGCCCTTGAAGGCGGACGCGAGATTGGTGAGGAAGGACATGGGATTTCCTTGTCAGGTGTTTCGTATTCTCGGGCGCCGTGTGGCTCCCAGCATCAATTCGCTCAGTGCCCAGACCAGCGCATCGGCGCGGTCGGGGCTTTTGCCCGGGCCAACGTAGTCGCCGCCGGCCATCAGGCCGCAGAGCTGGTCTTCCAGCTTTGCGAACATGCCGAGATGCCGGACGCGGCCTGCCTCGTAGAGCGCGGCGACCGGTTCGGCTCTCGCGACCTTGCCGCGGCTGGCATGGACCAGCCTGACCGGCATGGCGATGTCGGCAGCGCGCAGACACGCTGCCGACCATCGAGCCGCCCTGGTTGGACTCGGCGACCACCCGGTCGGCTTTCCACGCCCGTGCAGCTTCGGCGACCTGCCGCGCCCAGCGTTCGGGGCTGGGCCGGGCGAGCGAGCAATCGGCGAGCACTTGCGCCACGCCGCTTTCACCCACGCCGCACACCACGATGCCGCACTCGTCGCCGCGCGCGCTGGCCGGCGGATCGACCCCGATCACGATACGCGTGGCAGGTTCTGCCCATAGCTCGTTGCGACACGCCTCCAGCATGGTGCGCGACCACAAGGCGCCTTCGACATCGGTCAGCAGCACGCCGTCCAGTTCCTGCCGCCCGAGCGCGGTGCGCCCATATTTGCGCCGCATACCGCGCACGAACTGCGTGGGCAGGTTCTGCCCGTTTTCGTAGCTCGTGCCGCGTGTCACCTCGACCTGGCCTTCGTTTTCCTCGCCGCACAGCCGCCGCATCAGCGGGACGGGGCGCGGCGTGGTGGTGGCGACGACGCGGGGCTGTTCGCCGAGGCGCAGCCCCATCATCAGGTTGTCCCAGGCCCGCATCGCGCGCTCGCTGGCATTGTCCCACTTTGCGATCTCGTCGCACCACGCGATGTGATGCTGGGGCCCGCGCAGACCTTCCGGCTCGCCTGCCGAATAGAGCGTTGCCTGTGCGCCATTGGGCCAGCACACGCGGCGCAGCGACGGCTCGAACACCGGGCTGTTTTCGGGCGGACATACGGCGAGAAGGCCGCTCTCGCCTTCGACCATGACGCTGCGCGCTTCGGTCAGGCTTGCGCCCACCAAGGCGATGCGCATGTCCGGATTGCGCCGTGCCTGGTCGCGGACCCATTCGGCACCTGCGCGCGTCTTGCCGAAGCCGCGGCCCGCGCTGATCAGCCAGCACTGCCAGTCGCCCTGGGGTGCCAGCTGGCTGCGGCGTGCCCACAGCTTCCAGTGATAGCGCAGCTCCTCGCGCTCTACCTTGGTCAGCTTCCGGAGTTCGTCGAACCGTTCTTCGTCATCCTCGATCCTGAGCAGCGCGCGGAGAAGATCACTCCGCTCCGGCATCGCGCTGCACCGTGTAGACGCCTTCTTCCTCGGCATCCTTTTCCATTGCCTTGCGCCGGTCGCGCATCCTGGACAGCTTCGCGTTGATCGAGGCGATGATGGCGTCCTCGTCCTCGTTGGCGCGCAGGGCCTTCTGGCGACCGACTGCCTCGCGGTGCGCGGCCAGCAGGCGGAAGGCGATGGCGTTGTCGTATTTGCGGCGCGACTTGGTCGGCCCGCCGCCGGTCATCTCGCCAGTGCGCAGGCGGCGGAGCAAATCCATCTCCAGATTGTCATACCCTTCGGCGAGGGCTTCCTGCCAATTGCGGTAAAACTCCGGCTCGCTCCGCCTTGCCTTGTAGACCTTCGACGTTTCTACCCCGACCTTGCGCGCGGCGGCCGACACATTCGACGTGACTGCCAGCTCCGCCAGGAACAGGTCGCGCCAGTTCTTCGGCGCTATCTTTTTCGTACCCTTTGCCATGCGACCCTCCTCCCGGCATCGGACCGACAGAGGACATGCAAACGGGCGGCGGCCCGAAAGCCCCGCCCGTTCGAATCACACTATCGCGATGTTCCAATTAGCTAGCCAAATAGCGTCACGATGTCAATCAAAAAGAACCAAATAGGTTTGCACGACAGCGTTGCCAACAGGCCGGGGCTCGCGTAACCGCTCGATCGTCCGCGATGCACTGGAGCTTCCGACCAAAATGCTGATGAAGCCGCTGCGCGGTCTGTACGACTGGACCCTGGAAAAGGCCTCGCACCCGCATGCCGTGGGGTGGCTGGCCTTCTTCTGCTTCGTCGAATCGAGCTTTTTCCCGATTCCGCCGCATCCGCTTCTCGGCCTCATGTGCCTGGCCGAACCGAAAAAGGCGATCCGCTTCGCCATAGTGGCCACACTGGCATCGGTTGCCGGCGCGCTCCTTGGCTACGCGATCGGCTGGGGGCTGTACGATACGGTCGGGGTCTGGCTGATCGATGCGCTGGGCTTGACCGAGGCCTTCCCGGTCGCCGCCTGCCATTTGCGCGAATACGACTTCGAAGCGATCCTGATCGCAGGTGCAACGCCGGTCCCGTTCAAATTGCTGACGATCACCGCCGGGTTCGTGGGCATGAACCTCGTCACCTTCGTGCTGTCCAGCCTGTTCGCCCGCGCGCTGATCTTCATGACCGTCGGTATCCTGTTTCGCGCCTTCGGAGCGCCGATCAAGCGCGTGATCGACAAATATCTCGGCACGGTGACGACCGCGTTCGTCGTGCTGGTCGTCGGCGGTGTGCTGGTGCTCACGCAAATGGGCGGCGAGGGCGATGAAGAGACCGACGCCTGCATTGCGGCGCAAATGCAACAGGCTCAGGACAAGTAACTTCCAATCTGCAGCGCGATAATTGAATTTTTCCCCTTTTCGGACAATCTCGCGCGCAGGGATTGTCGTTTAGGGTCGTTACCATGAAAAAGTCGTTCGCAGGGCTTGGTCTTGCCTCGCTCGCTCTCGTTCTCGCTGCACCGGCGCAGGCTGGCGTCAGCGAGGATTTTGCCGGCTGCGACGGGCTGAAGAAACCAAAGCGTAGCGACGACGGCATGCGCGGCGAGGCGACCTTGCCGGGTGGCGGCTCCGTCTTCTTCAGGCAGAACAACGCACCCGATCCGCAAAGCATCATCGTTTCGTGCAATCGCGCCCTGGAAACTGGCAAGTTGCGTCCCGAGCAGACCCTGCGCCGCGCGCATATCATGCGAGCCCGCGCCGCCGCCTATCTGCGCCTGGACGATGCGCAGTCCGCTCTGGCCGATCTCGATGCTGCCGATGCTGCGGGTGCCGCATACGAAGGCGATTTTTTCTACGAACGCTCCATGGGTGTGTCGCTCGACCTGCTCCGGGCGATAGCCCTGAACGCTCTCGATCGAAGGGAGGAAGCCATCGCGCTGGCGCGCTCTGCGCAGGCCAAACGTCCCTTCGCGCTCCCGGTCCAGCGCGCCGCCACGCTGTTGCAGGCGGGGGCCGAAGAAGCAGCGCGGAGCCCGGAGACATGGCATCAACTTGAGTTGATCGACCCGGCGACCCGAAATCTGTCGGACGCCATGGTCGGTGATACCGAAGGGCTGGCAGTTCTGGCCGCATCGGCCGGCGAACCTTCGATCGTCATGCCAGACCCGCCTTCCGTCCAAGACGTCATGGCAAACGGTGGCAATGCGACGGCGTTGATGGGTCGGTGGACCAAGCCCATCGCGGATGCCATGCGCACCGCCTACGCGCTGGCTGCGAACGGGCAGGGCGAGCAGGCTAAACGATGGGTCGAAGAAGCACGCCTGGCGCTCGAGCCTGATGCCGATGCCGAAGGCGGCGCCAAGCCGACAAGCCTGACCCGCGCTCTTACCGATTTGGCGAAAAATTCGGCATACGGTCCCATGGTAAAGCTTATCGAGGGCCGTCTGGCGATAAGCGAAGGCCGTCTCGAAGATGCGGCGGCTGCTCTCGATGGCATGTCGCTTCGCTCGGCTCCGCTGACCGACGAATACTACGCGGCTTATGTGGCCGCTGCCGAAGCGAAACCTGCCGATGCGCCAACCCTGCCGCCATTGGGCGAGCGGCCCCAGCGTCTCTCGCCAAGATTGACAGCGCTTGCCGATAGCCTGCTGATGCGCCCGGAATCGGAACGAAAGCTGATCGACTACAAGAAATCGCGACCAGACATTCTCGGCGCCCTGGTCGGAGGCGCCTTCAGCCTTGGCACGAGTTTGCTGGGAGGTATCCAGCGCACATCGGGCTTCAAGGAAACCGAGAACGCCGACGGATCGATTACCGTCGAGTATACGGGCGATACGACCTCGGGTGCGGTGGTCCAGGAAATGACTCTGCTGCGCGCCGCAGAGATTGCCCAGGCAGCATCGAAATCGCATTTCCACATTTCGGGCCGGAACGACTTCCAGAAATATCTGTCCATGACGCAGTATGGCATCGAGCAGTCGCGAAGGCTGACCGGTTACAAGACCGAACTCGTTGTCACTTTGCTCGACAGTGCGGAAGGTCGGCCCAACGCGGTCGATGCCGTTTCCGTCATCGATGCGCTAGGCCCGATCTACTACGGCGATTAGCCCTCGAATTGCGTAGCGAAAGTCATCTCGCAAATCGGCAGTTTCGAAATCTGACAATTGGGCTTCGCAACGGCCGCCAGTTTTGCGAGTTTCGCGCTGCCAAGCCTGATTGCCCGCGCGCTGAAGGTCATGACCGTCGGCATGCTGTTGCGCTGATCGTCACGCAGATGACCGCACTTTTCATCTCTATAATGGGATTTTTCGCATGGCGGGCATTCGTCTACTTCAAGGCTGAGCGGCCCATCGCCGGTGTTGCGGCCAGCCTGGCGGTAATGCTGTTTGCCGGCAACTTCGTGGTCGATTATCTGGTCTGGGAGCATGAGAGCAGCGCTGCATCGCGTGTCGCCCGAAGCGGCGTCGAAGCGACGCCGGCAGCATCGCAAGCCAGCGATGACATCGTAATCGGCGACTACGACCCGAACCGGCAGTAACGCGCCTCCGCTAGATTCCGAAGGCCTTCAGCGCGGCGTCGAACATGCCTTCCAGCGCGCCGCGTGCGCCCTTTCGGCGGCCGGCCCGGGGCGCTTCCTCCAGCACCAGAATTCCGGTGCCGCCCTCGACCCGGTCGCGCAACAGCGGTTCGCGGCCAAGCAAATAGGGCACGAAGGTTTCGTTTCGCGTCACGCGATAGGCAAGATCGGCGGAGAAGCCGACAAGCTGGTCCTGGCCGAACCGTCGGCCCGCATCGACCGCCTCCACCCGCACACCGCGGCTGCCCTTCAGGACCAGTCTCGCAGGACCGTGGAAAACCAGAAAACGTAATTGCTGGGTGAGCCATGCGTTGAAGCTGAACAGCCGCCATCGGCTGATGATGCGCAAGGGCTTGTCCCTTGGCTGGACCACCGCTGCCAATGCACGTGGCTGAAGGACGAGCGAGGATCCCTCGGCCAAGGTCAGCACAGCGACTTCGGCAAAAGGGTCGTCATCGGTAGAGATGACACTGGTCGTGCCATCGCCGCGCACCCGGGTCAGCAAGGCCATGCCGCTGGCAAGACTGGCAAATGGACTGGACCAGTCGAGCAGGAATTGCGTGCGCATATCGGCCCTGGCAGGCGAGGATTGCAGAAAGCCTTGGCGCACCAGCATTTCTTCGTCCGGCCCGAGCTCGATAGCCTGCGATGCCTTCGATTCCGGTATCGGCAGCGTCTGAGACGCGGTTTCGATGCCGGGAATGGACAGGCCAATGGCGCGTCGCCGCTCGGCAATCGGGGCGACCACGTAGTATAGCACAGTGCGAATCGCGAAGGGCAGCAGCAAAATCCCGAGCAGCGCCCATCCGGCAAGGATCAGCACATCGCGGATAAGTCGTCGCTCGGGCATCTGGGCCGGCTGCGGAAGGGTTTGCAGTGCCCAGCTTCGTGCTCGGTCGTACCGCCGTTGTGCCTCGTCGTAAGCTTGGCGAGCGGCCAGACCCTGCGCCCGGCGTTGCTCTCGCTGGCGAGCAGCCTCGCACCGCGTGTCACGCGCGCCGGATAAATTTTGCCTCTGCCGCAGTGCAAGATCGCGCGCGGCCTGCTCGACGGGATTGAGCGCGTCGAACCGGTTCAGATCGCTCTGCGCCTCGCGGCACAGTCGCTTCGATACGGCAACAGCGCTCGCCGTCGGGATGCGCGCGTAACGTTGAAGTCTGCGACCGGCAGCAGATACAGCGGAGTCCGCGAGCCTTGCGTCGCGCGCCTTGATTAACGCATCGATCTCGATATCGAGCGCTTTGAGGCGAAGCTGGTCCTTCTGGCGTTCCAGCATCCGGGAAGGGCGCACGCTGTCGAGCAGACCGACATCTTCCCGCAAATCCGATTGCAAGGAAAAGCGACGCTCGCGCAGGGAGCGAAGCCTCTTATCGAGCGCATTGAGGCTCGCGTTACGTATGGCTGCCTCGCGCCTCTGCAATTCGCTCTGCAGTGAAGTTCGCTCCTTGGCGACTTGCTCTGCAATCTGCGCAGCCGACATGGTGTCTTGCCGCAAGCTTTCGGCGGATATGTCTCCGGTGATTCTCGGCAGGACCAGCAGGGAAAAGGCGATCGCGAGGCACAGGACAAGATACAGGCAGCCCGTCCGCCCCAGCAAGCCAAGCACGGCCTTCATGTCGCCCCGCTTGTGCTCACCGGCTGTCCGTCACGACGCCGCGCTTCAAATAATGCCCGTCTCGCGGCCGGCCTTCTCGAAGATTTCGAGGATCTGGCCCACCTCTCCCTCCGAATGCTCTGCACACAGTGAGCAGCGCAGCAGGGTCATGTTCGCAGGCGTTGCAGGTGGCCGGGCGAGATTCACATAAAGCCCTTCGCGAATCAGCGTCTCCCACATGAGCGCGCCCTGTTCGAGATCGGGCATGACTACGGCGATAATCGCGCTTTGCGGTTCTTCGGTGCCGAGCTGGAAGCCCAGATCCTTCAGCCCCTTGTGGAGGTTCTTCGAATTTTCCCACAAATGCGCGCGCTTGTTCGAGCCGTGCATCAGCTTGCGGATGCTGGCCTCCGCCGTCGCGACGACGCTTGGTGGGAGCGAGGCGGTGAAGACATAGGGTCGGCAGACCAGCCGCATGATGTCGAACTTCGGATGGTTTGAGACGCAGAAGCCGCCTACGGTCCCGACGCTCTTGGAGAAGGTGCCGATAACGAAATCGACATCGTCGATCACGCCTGCATCTTCCACCACGCCGCGGCCATTGTCGCCGATAAAGCCCATTGAATGCGCTTCGTCGACCAGCACCATCGCACCGTATTTCTTGGCGATGGCGACCATTTCCTTGAGCGGCGCGACATCGCCGAGCATGGAATAGACGCCTTCCAGTATGACCAGCTTGCCAGCACCTTCGGGAATGCGCTTGAGGCGCTTTTCCATCGCCTCGATATCGTTGTGCTTGAACGGCACGACTTCGGCATTGCCCAGCGCGCAGCCGTCCCAGATGCTGGCATGGCTGTCGATGTCGAGGATGATGTAATCGCCCTTGCCCGCGATTGTGCTAATAATCCCGAGATTGGCCTGATACCCGGTCGAGAAGACCATCGCATGGTCCATCTCGTAGAAGTCGCGCAGCGCATCCTCGCATTCCTTGTGGCCCTGATACGTACCGTTCAGCACGCGGCTTCCGGTGGTGCCGGTGCCGAAGTCGGCCAGCGCCTGCTTCCCGGCCTGAACCACGTCGGGGTCGAAGGTCATGCCCATGTAATTGTATGTGCCGAGCAGGATCGTCTCGCGCCCGTTGCAGATGGCGCGCGTGGGGCTGAGCACCTTTTCCATGACCAGGTTGAACGGGTCTTCGCGACCCTGCGACAGCAGCCCTTCGCGTAGTGCGATGATGTCATCGAACTTCGAGAACAGATCCTTGTCGCCGCTGTCGGCTTCAAGTTCCTGCGGCTGGTCCGGCTGGATGATGCCTTCGCTCATGCGTCGGCCTGCAATTTGGTGAACCGCATCGACAAGCTGGCCGTATTTCTCGATTTCTGCCTGCTGGTTCATCGAGATGATGATGTCGAATTCGTCTTCGATCTCGGCGACGAAATCCATGACGGTCAGGCTGTCGAATTCCAGATCGTTCTGGAATGTCGTCTCTTCCGTGATCTCGACGCCCTTCTTGTTGAACGGCTCGATCAGATTGCGGATTGTCGTGTCGACTTCGGCGCGGTCCATTGGTGGTCCAGTCCTGTAAGTTGCGGGCGTCAGCGCCAGGGCTCACGCGGGATAAGGCGGCAAAGCGGTTTCGCGTTGCCTTTGTCAAGTTTGGCCCGAAAAGTGGTCAGTCGGACAAAAGCTTGCGCACGGCAGCCATGAAAGGTCCGATCGACACCGGCTTGGCCAGATATTCCTGAGCGCCTGCCTCGCGAATCCGTTCCTCGTCGCCCTTCCCGGCATAAGCGGTGACGGCCAGCACCGGCACCTTTGCCAGCGCATCGTCCGCCTTCAGTTCGGCAATCAGATCGACCCCGCTGACACCCGGCAGCTGAATGTCCATGATGACAAGATCGGGCCTGGCCTTGCGCGCCGTGCCCAGCACATTGCTGCCATCGGCGACGGGCACGACTTCATGGCCGTTTGCCTTCAGCACGTCGCAGAACAATTTCCGGTTGAGGTCGTTGTCCTCGACAACGAGGATACTCTTTGCCACTTGGCCGATCACTCCTGATATGTGCCATGCGGCCTAGAGCCAAGCGAAAGGGCTGACAATTCTTCCACGCGATAATTCGCCGAGCCGAGAGCATCGCGCGCCCGAAGTGCTGGCGCTCGAGGCGCTGGGCTGGGCGCTTACGGATGAAAAACGCGCCGAGCGCCTGCTGTCGCTGACCGGCCTGACGCCCGAGCGATTGCGCGGCGGGCTCGACGACCGCCATGTTCAAGCAGCGGTGCTGGAATTCCTCGCCGCACATGAGCCGGACCTTATCGCCGCGGCAGACGCTTTGGACACGACGCCTGAAAACCTGGTTGCCGCAGCAAGAGACTTGAACGCATGAACCGCCCCCTGATTATCTCCGACTGCGACGAAGTGCTGCTGTACATGGTCGCGCCGTTCAAGGACTGGCTGGCCGAAACGCAAGGCGTGGAATTTCAAGATGGACGGCAGCGACTTTGCCAGGGCGCTGCGCTGGCAGGACAGCGGCGAAGTGCTGGAGCCTGACGAGATCTGGAAGAAGCTGGGCCTGTTCTTCGATACCGAAATGTATCGCCAGAACCCGATCCCCGGAGCGGTCGAGGGCATCAACACTTTGGCCGAGGAAGCCGACATCGTCATCCTGACCAATCTCGTCGACAAGCGGCAGGCGATGCGGACCGAGCAGCTGGCGGGCCATGGCGTAAATGCGCGAGTGTTCACCAATCAGGGGCCGAAAGGCCCGGCGCTGCAGAATATTCTGGCGGAATACAATCCGAGCCGCGCGATCTTTATTGACGATCTTGCCCAGCATCACCGCTCTGCGAAAGAGACACTCGACACCATCACCACGCTGCATCTGTGCGGAGAGCCTATGCTCGCCCCGCATATCGACTGCGCCCACACTTCCGGCCATGCCGATGCGCGAATCGACCGCTGGGACGAAGCGCTGCCATGGTTGCGAGCCCAACTGGAGAGAGAAGAGGCATGAGCATTGCCGACAGGCTGAACGAACTGGGTATCACTTTGCCCGAAGCGGCTGCACCCGTGGCGAGCTATCGTCCGCTCGTGGTGCATGGCGGCATGGTCTATATGTCGGGCCAATTGCCTTTCATCGACGGACAGTTGGTCACGGGAAAACTCGGACAGGATGTCGGGCTGGAGCGCGGGCAGGACGCGGCGCGTGCGTGCGGGCTGATGATCCTCGCGCAGCTCAGGGCGGCAGACCTGCTCGAGCGGGTGGAGCAGGTGGTCAAGCTTGGCGGTTTCGTCGCCAGCGTGCCCGATTTCACCGACCAGCCCAAGGTGGTGAACGGATGCAGCGACTTGATGGCCGATGTCTTTGGCGATGCTGGCCGCCATGCCCGCAGCGCGGTTGGCGTACCTGTCCTGCCGCTCGATGCCGCCGTCGAAGTGGACGCCATCATTGCCATTCGCGACGCTTGATCGACTGATCGTCCCGGCGCCGGACCCGAACAGGGTCGGCTGGCTGCGGGACTGGGAATATGCGCATCGCGGGCTGCATCGCGACGGCGTGCCCGAAAACTCGCTGGCCGCCTTCGCCTCCGCCATGGAGCGCGGGATGGGCGTGGAATGCGATATCCAGCGCAGCCGCGACGGGTGCGCGATGCTGCTGCACGATTGGGAGCTGGACCGGCTGACCGGTGTGAGCGGTCCGACGGCAGACCACAGCGCGGAGGACCTGGCGCAGATTGCCTTTCTCGATAGCGAGCACAAGCTGGCGCGACTGGAGGACCTGCTGCCGATTGTGGGCGGCGCAGCGCCGATCCTGGTCGAGATAAAGTCGCGGCGCGGATACGATGTCGCGCGCAGCTGCCGTGCGGTGGCCGATACGCTGCAAGGCTATGCAGGCAAGCACGCTGTCATGAGCTTCGATCCGCGTGTCAGCGCATGGTTTGCAGAACATTCGCCGCGAGACGGTGCGCGGCCTCGTCATGCGAGAGGACGAGCATGGCATGACGCAAAAGGCTTGGCAGCGGCATGTGGCGTTGTGGGCCGCGCGGCCGGAGTTCATCGCCTACCATATTGCGGCTTTGCCCAGCGCGATGGTCGCATCGTTGCGGGATCGCGGCATGCCGGTGCTGACCTGGACGGTGAATTCGCCCCAGACGCGCGAACATGCGAAGCAACATGCCGATGCCCTGATCTCGGAAGGGGCAGGGCTGGCGTGAGCAGCGAAGGGCTCGCTGCGCGTGTTGCCGGTTCGGTCGGCTCGATTGATGCGGCTGCGTGGAATGCACTTGCGGGCGACAACCCCTTCATGCGGCACGAGTTTCTCACCGCCATGGAAGACTTGGGCAGCGTTGGCCCCGGCACCGGCTGGCAAAGCGTGCCGATCGTCGTCTCGGCAGACGGTGGGCCGCCGCTCGCTGCCATGCCAGCCTATGCCAAGAGCCATAGTCAGGGCGAGTATGTCTTCGACCATGCCTTTGCCGATGCCTACGAGCGGGCGGGCGGCGACTATTACCCCAAACTCCAGATCGCTGCACCGTTCACCCCTGCCACCGGGCCTCGTCTGCTGCTGTCCGATGCCTCGCTCGCAAGGCCGTTGCTGAGTGCTGCCGAGCAGCTTTGCCTGCAAAGCGGTCTGTCATCCGCCCACGCAACCTTCATCGAGCCGGACCAAGTGCCGATGTTCGAGGAAGCAGGCTGGCTGCTGCGAACCGACATTCAGTTCCACTGGGTCAACCGCGGCTTTTCCACCTTCGACGACTTTCCTCGCCACGCTCACTTCGCGCAAACGCAAGGATTTGCGAAAGGAACGGCAGGCCGCGCAGGCCGATGTCGAGATCGTGCATCTGTCGGGCGACGCCATTCGACCTCATCACTGGGATGCCTTCTGGCACTTTTATCAGGACACGGGCTTGCGCAAATGGGGCAGTCCCTATCTTGACCCGCACGGCCTTCGACCTGCTGGGCGAGCGGATGAGCGACCGAATCGTGCTGGTCTTCGCGATGGAGAATGGCGAACCGATTGCCGGCGCGCTCAATTTCGTGGGAAGCGATACGCTTTACGGCCGCTACTGGGGCTGCACGAAACAGGTCCGCTTCCTGCACTTCGAGCTATGCTATTACCAGGCGATCGACATCGCGATCGAGCGCGGACTGTCGCGCGTGGAAGCCGGTGCGCAGGGTGGGCACAAACTGGCCCGGGGGTATGAGCCGGTCGAAACCGTGTCCGCGCACTGGATTGCCGATCCGGGCTTCCGCGCAGCGGTCGAGGACTTCCTCGAACGCGAGCGGGCAGGCGTTTCTGCAGACCGCAGCTATCTGGAGCGTCGCACGCCCTTCAAGCAGTCTTGAGTGGTGTTCAGGCGACCTTGCGTTGTCCGTCCGACAGCCACTGGCGCGCACGGCGCTGGGCTTCGGCGATCTCGCGGGCGGTCATCTCGTCCGACACATCGGCCCGGCACCAGGCTGCTTCTTCGTGGCCCTTCGAGGCGGCGATATTGAACCACTTGTGCGCTTCGATCATGTCGGTCGCACAGCCGTGGCTGCCGGTCGAGAACGCAACGCCCAAATCGTAGAGCGCGTCGATGCTGCCGTTTTCATAATTGCACAGATATTCGGCAACCGTGGCAAGGGCTGTTGCGCTTTGTTCGATACGGCCTGCGCCGCCTTCGATGGACTTCAGCATTAGAAAAACTCCCCCGTTCCTTTGGCCCGGCTCCCCTGCCGGCAAACCCAAGCTGCGCCCCTATGGTCAATAAATGGTTAACGCTTGCGCCAAGTTTTTCAGGCGGGCTGCCAAGTGCCTGCGGTGGATGTGCCACATTCCTTCTGAAATAGCGTGCCAAGGCGCTTGTGCCGCTCCGGAGCCGACCCTATAGGCCGCGCCATCGCACGCAGCGGATGGGAGCGGCGAGCGATCGGAGCAGCAGGGGATACGGACTCATCATGGCCGCATCGGCATCCAGTGTGACGGAACAGCTCGCCGAAGCAAAGGCGGCAATCGACCCTGCTTATGCCCCCTCCGACAGCGAAGAATATATGTGCGAAGACCAGCAGGCGTATTTCCGCGTGCTTCTGCTCGACTGGAAGAAGTCGATCCACGAAGCGGCAGGTCAGACATTGCAATCGTTGCAGGACGGTCCGATCCGCGAACCCGACCTCAACGACCGCGCCAGTTCGGAAACCGACTGGGGAATCGAACTGCGTACCCGGGACCGCCAGCGCAAGCTGGTCAGCAAGATCGACGCGGCGCTGCGCCGGCTCGAGCAGGGCGAGTACGGCTGGTGCGAAGTGACCGGCGACCCCATCGGGCTCAAGCGCCTGATCGCAAGGCCCGTCGCCACGATGACCGTCGAAGCGCAGGAAGCTCACGAGCGGCGCGAAAAGATCTCGCGCGACGACTAGTCACGGCAAGATCGGCAACCTTACCGAATTAACCTCATGCGTTAACCGCCTCTTATCGGTTTCTCGCTTAGGCGCGTTCCCGCACAAGCCGCGAAAAGGCAGTGAAAAACAAGGTGAACGCAAGAGCCATGGCCGCTATAGATACCCGCAACATCAAGCGAGACAGCCTTTTTCAACTGGCGGATGTGCGGCTCTACGGGTCTGCTGGCAGCGATCGCGTTAAGGTGCGCAACCTGTCCGATACCGGCATGATGGTCCAAGGCGAGTTGCTGGCCGAAGTCGGCCAGCGTGTCGTTGCCACCTTGCGCAATATCGGTGAAGTCGGCGGCAAAGTCGTCTGGGTCGAAAGCGCGAAAGTCGGCATCGTGTTCGATGAGCGGATTGATTCGCAGCTTGCTCGCAAGGATCTGACCGATCGGCAGAAAGAAGCGCCGCGCTATGCCCGGCCCGCCGTCGCTCCGGAGAAGCCGAAGGGCACATTGCGCAAGGTCTGACGCCCGCACCGCTTGCGCATAAGCGGCGCGATGCTACTCGATGCGTCATGCGCCGCTTCGCCATAATTGTGATGTTTGCAGCTGCCGTGACGGCATGCAGTCGCAATGACGACGATGGTATCGTCGACGTGGCCTTGATTGGCGATGCAGCCACACTCTATGCAGGCGACGCTGAATTGCCGCCCGGCGCAAAGCTATTGCGCGAGGCGCAGCGTCAGGGGCTGGTGCGGCTGAACGCGGCGGGCGATGTGGTCCCCGGCCTTGCCGAGCGCTGGATCGTTACGGACGATGGCACGAGCTATATTTTTCGTATCACCGAGTTCGATCTGGCAGGGGGCGAGCGCTTGTCGGCCAGATCCGTCGCCGATGCCTTGCGCATGGCGGTCGCGCAAACGCAAGGCACCAGTCTGGGCTTCGATCTTGCCAAGATTCGCGACATCCGGGCCATGACGGGCCGGGTTATCGAAGTGCGCCTGACTTCTCCCATGCCCGGCTTCCTGCAGCTACTCGCGCAGCCGGAACTCGGCGTCTCGTTACGCGATGGGGTGGCGGGACCCATGGCGGCCGAGATAGTCGATGGTGCCGCGACCCTGACAGTCATCCCACCAGAACAACGCGGCCTATCCCAGCAAACCAACTGGGACGACGCCTTGCGCGACGTCCGCATCGAGGTCTTGAGCGCATCGCAGGCCGCAAGAGCCTTCGAGGCCGGCGAAGCGGACGTATTGCTAGGCGGACGCCTGGAGACGCTTCCTCTGGCAATCACCGGAGCCTTGTCCCGCGGGACCGTCCGGCTCGATTCTGCCATCGGTCTCTTCGGCCTCGATGTGCGTAGGCCGGAAGGGTTCTTGGCAACGGCCGAAAACCGTGAAGCCATCGCCATGGCAATCGACCGGCCCGCCTTGGTCGAGGGCTTCAACCTTGGTGGATGGAACGCCTCGACGCGGATCGTCACTGCATCTCTTCCCGGCGATGACGGCACGATCGGTCAGCGCTGGCAAGGCCAGTCGCTCGAGCAGCGCAGAGCGGTTGCAGCGCAGCGCGTGCGCGATTTTGGCCAACCTGTCAGCCTCAGTCTGGCCCTGCCGCAAGGACCGGGTTCGGATTTGCTGTTCGAAGCACTGGCTGCCGATCTGCGCGCGGTCGGCATCGAGCTTAGCCGGGCGCAGGAAGTCGAGAACGCGGACCTGACCTTACGGGATAGGGTGGCCCGTTTTGCCGCGGCACGGTGGTATCTGAATCAATTCAACTGCGCGGTCTCCAGACCGGTCTGCAGCGAGGATACGGACTTTCTCGTACAATTGTCGATCGCCGCCGACAGCCCTGCCGAAGAAGCATCGTATCTGTCGGAAGCCGAGCAGATGCTGACGCTGACCAACCTGTATATTCCGCTCGGCTCGCCCGTCCGCTGGTCGCAGGTCCGTGCAGGCGTCGATGGGTTTGCCGAAAACGTGTGGGCGCATCATCCCTTGTTCCCATTGTCGCGCGCACCCATGTGAAACGGATGGATGACAAGCGCCTCACTCCTATCGAGCCTGACTTCAGGGCCGAGGGCGCGCGCGGGCCGCAAGATACCAGCCCCTTGCGCTTCGATTTTCCGGTGGGGACCGATCCGCAATCGATCCGCCGCCGGGTGGAAGCGATGGAGCTGGTGCTTGAGCGCAGCATGGTGGTGCCCGGTACGAACTATCGCATCGGGCTCGACACAATCGTGGGACTCGTCCCGGTCGTCGGCGACATCATCACTGCCGCCATGGGCAGCTACATCGTCTGGGAAGCGCGCAATCTGGGCCTGCCGAAATGGAAGCTGTGGCACATGATGGGCCGCGTCGGGCTGGACACGGCGGTGGGTGCCGTCCCGCTGGTCGGCGATGCCTTCGACCTCGTCTATCGCTCCAATTCCAAGAACCTGCGCACGATCCGCAAACATCTCGACAAGCACCATCCGGAGACGCGCACGATCGAGCAGTAGTTTGCTTGGGGCCGCCGCCGCGCTAGGGCGTCGGGCATGTCTTCAGGCGTCACCTATTCCAGCTATCTCGATCTCGAGCGCATTCTGGGTGCGCAGCATCCCGCCAGTGATGCGCATGACGAGATGCTTTTCATCATCGTTCATCAGGCCAGCGAGCTCTGGCTCAAGCTGTGCCTGCATGAGCTTAGCGAGGCCCGCGACTGCATTCGCGATGACAATCTGCGACCATCGTTCAAGATGCTCGCCCGTGTGGCGAGAGCGCAGGGGCAGCTTATCCAGAGCTGGGATGTGCTCAGCACGATGACCCCTCACGACTATTCGACCATCCGCCCGCATCTGGGCGGGTCGAGCGGCTTTCAAAGCGCGCAGTACCGGATGATGGAATTTATGCTGGGTGGCCGCAATCCGGACCATGTGACGCTCCATGAAGCGGTGCCGGACGTCGCCGAGGCATTGAGGACCGAACTTGCGCGGCCGAGTATCTATGCCGAGACGATTGCTTTGCTCGCCCGGCGCGGGTTCGACATCGACGCCGATGTGCTGGAGCGTGGCACTATGGAAACGTGGCGCCACGCGCCATCGGTCGAGGCAGCCTGGGCAGAGATCTACCGCAATCCCAGCCAGTATTGGGACCTTTACGAATTGGCGGAAAAGCTGGTCGATCTGGAATACCATTTTCAACGCTGGCGTTTCGGTCACCTCAAGACGGTCGAGCGGATCATCGGCTTCAAGAAAGGCACCGGCGGGACACCGGGTGTGCCCTATCTGGCGGGCGTCTTGAGAGCGGCCTTCTTCCCCGAATTGCTCAGTGTGAGGACTGCTCTGTGAGTTCGTACAAGAGCAGCGCGCCGCATCTGGGACGTCAGCCAGGTCTTGCGGCCCGGCCTGCCGGTGTGGCCCGGCGATACCGAGTTCGGTTTCGAGCGGACGTGGCGGATGGACGAAGGCTCTCCGGTCAATGTCGGGCGCATGACGATGAGCACGCATTCCGGCACGCATGCCGATGCGCCGCTGCACTATGCCGCAGACGGGTTGGATGCCGCCGGGATGGAGCTCGACCCGTTCATCGGCACCTGTCTTGTCGTGGATGCGCGGCGTGTGACGGGTGCGGTCGATGTCGCCGACCTGCCGCATATCGACAGCGTGGACCGCGTGCTGTTCCGTACTTGGGACGCCTTCCCTCACGATGCATGGCGCAGCGACTGGACGCCGATCGCAGCGGAGACGATCGACTGGCTCGCCATGCAGGGCGTGAAGCTGATCGGTACGGATGCCCCGAGCGTGGATCCGCAGGAAAGCAAGACGATGGACGCGCATCTGGCAGTGCTGCGCCACGACATGCGCATCCTCGAAGGGCTGGTGCTCGACGATGTGGAGGAGGGTCGGTACGAGCTGATTGCCTTGCCGCTGAAGGTCGGCGACGGGGACGCCGGCCTATGCCGTGCCATCCTGCGGGAGCTTGACGATGCCTGAGACGATGTCCGCACGTGCCCGCTCGCTGGATGCTGCCGACCCGCTGGCAAAGTATCGCGACCGCTTCGATGTGCCCGACGGTGTCATCTATTTCGACGGCAATTCGCTCGGCTGCCTGCCCAGCGCAACGGCCGCGCGGCTAGAGCAGATGGTGCGCGAGGAATGGGGCCGCGACCTGATCGGCAGCTGGAACACGGCCGGCTGGATCGACTTGCCCAAGACGGTCGGCGCCAAGATCGCACCGCTCATCGGCGCGAAGCCGCACGAGGTCGTCGTGGCCGACAGCGTCTCGGTAAACCTGTTCAAGCTCATCTCCGCCGCGCTGGCGATGCAGCCGGGCCGCAAGGTCGTGTTGAGCGAGCCGGGCAACTTCCCGACCGACCTCTACATGATCGAAGGGCTGGAAGGACAGGGACTGGCCGAGCGCCGTCTCGCGCCGCGCGACGAATTGCTCGACGCCCTGGACAAAGACGTTGCGCTGCTGCTGCTCACCCACGCGCATTACAAGACCGGCGAGGTCTTCGACATGGCCGCCATGACCAAGGCCGCGCACGACGCAGGCGCGCTGGTGCTGTGGGACCTGTCGCATTCGGGTGGCGCGCTGCCGGTGGGTTTGAACGCGTGCGAGGCCGACTTCGCCGTCGGGTGCGGGTACAAATATCTGTGCGGCGGACCGGGCGCACCGGCCTATGCGTTCGTGGCAGAGCAGCACATTGCCGACCTCCGGCAACCCTTGTCCGGCTGGATGGGCCATGCCGCACCATTCGCCTTTGACGACGACTATCGCCCGGCGCCGGGTGTCGAGCGATTGCAGTGCGGGACGCCTGGAATCCTGGCGCTCGGGGCGCTGGAAGTGGGCGTGGACCTGATTGCCGAGATCGGCATCGAGCGCCTCTACGCCAAGTCGCAAAAGCTGTCCGAATTCTTCCGCCAATGCCTGACGGAACGCGGCATCGATCTCGAACTTGTTAGCCCCACGGCACCTGGCCAACGCGGCAGCCAACTCTCCTTCCGGCACGAGGAAGCTTACGCCATCTGCCAGGCCCTCATCGCCCGAGGCGTCATAGGCGACTTCCGCGATCCCGACGTCCTGCGCTTCGGCTTCGCGCCTGCCTATCTGCGCTACGCGGACATGGCCGAAGCCGCACGGCATCTGGCGGAAGTGCTGGAGAGTGGCGAGTGGCAGACGCGCCGAATTCCGCGAGCGGTCTGCGGTCACCTGACGCCTCACTCCTCCAGCTCGATGTCCCAGTAGAGCCAGTCGCGCCATGTTTCGTGAAGGTAATTGGGCGGGAATTGCTTGCCGTGCTGCTGCAATTGCCAATGCGTCGGGCGGATCGGCGTGCTGGCCAGTCTCATGCCCGCCTGTTGCGGCGTGCGTCCGCCCTTCTTCATGTTGCAGGGCGCGCAGGCGGTGGCGATGTTTTCCCACGTCGTCTTGCCGCCCAACCGGCGCGGGGTCACATGGTCGAAGGTCAGGCTGTCCATCGACCCGCAGAACTGGCAGGCGAAGCGATCGCGCAGGAAAAGGTTGAAGCGCGTGAAGGCGGGAAACTCGCTCGGTTTCACATACTGCTTGAGCGCAATCACGCTCGGGATCTTCATGTCGAGATTGGGTGAGTGCACTTCGCGATCGTAGGTCTCGATCACGTCCACCCGGTCGAGAAAGATCGCCTTGATCGCCGTCTGCCACGGCCACAGGCTGAGCGGGTAATAGGATAGCGGCGTGTAGTCTGCGTTCAGCACGAGCGAAGGGCAAGCGTTCAGATTGCGGTCGGGATCCTCCGCAGCCGAGCGGAAGCGTGCGGCCCTTTCCAGCAGTTCGGCTCTGAACATAGACGCTCTCCCGATCTCTTGCCCGCGATCATCATTATGCAGACCTATGCGTCAAGGGTGTTTCAGACAGGCTTTCCACAGGCTTGTCCCGTTGTCACATTGGCGGCAGCACGGCACATGGATGGTGATGACGGTCACCCGGTTCGCCCCCAGCCCCAACGGTTCGCTGCATCTGGGACATGCCTGGTCCGCCATCGTGGCGCATGATCTGGCGATGGCGCGCGGGGGCCGCTTTCTGCTGCGTATCGAGGACATAGATGGCGTGCGCTCGCTGGCAGACAAGCCTGACGAGTTTCGCGAGGACCTGGCGTGGCTTGGTCTGACTTGGGAGGACGTGCCCAAGCAGTCGACGCGATTGGGGGCCTACGCCGATGCGGTGCAGGGCCTGACGCGGCAGGGCTTGCTCTATCCCTGCACCTGCACACGCAGGGACATCGCAGCCGCGGCGACGCGTGAGGGGCCGGAAGGCCTGATCTATCCGGGCACTTGCAAGAACCGGACCGTCGATACGCACGAGCCGCATTCTCTTCGGCTCGACACGAAGAAGCTAGCGCACCTGATCGGCGAGACCTTTTGGCAAGACGAGTTGCAAGGACGCCAACTTACCGACCCACAGCTGCTTGGGGACGTGGTCATCGTGCGCAAGGATGCGCCGTTCTCCTACCAACTTGCCGCCACGCTCGACGACGCAGCGGATGGCGTCACATTGGTCACGCGCGGCCAGGACCTGTTTGCCATGACGCATATCCATCGTGCGCTGCAGGAAGTTCTCTCGCTGCCTGTGCCGACCTGGCATCATCATGGTCTGCTGGTCGATGAAAGCGGCGCAAAGCTCGCCAAGCGGCGCGGCTCGCCCAGTCTTGCGGACAGGCGCGCGGCCGGCGAGGACGGGCTGGCGCTGGCTGCACGGCTGCGCGCGCACGACTTCCCCACTGGAATTAGCCTCGCGAGCGCTTAAGTAGGCTGCCATGAACACCGTCTTCCTCATCATCCTGCTCGCTGCCATGGTCATGGTCGTCATCTCGCTCGTGCGCGGGGTGGTCGCATTTCTGCAAAGCACCAAGGTCGATTTGCAAAGCGGCGAACAGATCGACGCGACCGAAATGCAGATGAAGCAGAACAAGGCGATGATGGCGCGCGTCAAATGGCAGGCGGTCGCTATCGTTGTGATCGCCATCATGCTTGCCGTCGCCAACTGACGCGCATCCTGGCGTGGTCAAGCTCAACAAGATATATACCCGCACGGGCGATGACGGTTCGACCGGTCTGGTCGACGGGTCGCGCCTGCCCAAGCACGCGGCCCGCATGGAAGCGATCGGCGCAGTGGACGAGGCAAACAGCGCGTTAGGCCTCGCGGCGGTCGCCATCAAAGACGGGCCGCATGCCGATGCGCTCTACCGCATCCAGAACGATCTGTTCGACCTTGGCGCGGACCTCGCCACGCCGGCCGAAGAGGGCGACGACTTCGCGCCGTCCGAGATGGTGCTGCGCGTGGTGGCGTCGCAAGTCGAGTGGCTTGAACAGGCGATAGACACGCTCAACGAACAGCTCGAGCCGCTGACCAGCTTCGTCCTGCCGGGCGGCACCGAGCAAGCTGCGCGCCTGCATGTCGCGCGCGCCAGCGTTCGCCGCGCAGAACGCGCGATGACGCAGATGGCCGAGTGCGATGCCACCAACCCGCAAGCGCTTGCCTATATCAATCGCCTGTCCGACTACCTTTTCGTGCTGGCGCGCGTCGCCAACGATGCGGGCAAGGGCGATGTGCAGTGGATACCCGGCGGCAACCGGTAACCCCGGCACTATCCAGCCGACGCATCCCTCGCTAAGCGCTCCCGCAAATGTTGCACTTGCGAAGGACCTTCCAAATGACCACCACTATCGCCATCATCGGTGCCGGCCAGATGGGCTCGGGCATCGCGCAGACGGTCGCGCAGCACGGCATGCAGGTACTTCTCGCCGATGTCAGCCTGGAGGTGGCGGAGAAGTCGGTGGCGGGCATCGACACGTCGCTCGGCAAGCTGGTGGGCCGCGGCAAGATGGAGATTGCGGACGCAGAAGCGACGCTGTCCCGCATCACGCCCGTCGGCGACTATGCGCGCATGGACGAAGCGCAGTTCATCATCGAAGCGGCGACCGAGAAGGAAGAGATCAAGCAGGCGATTTTCGAGGCGGCAGGCAAGCACCTTGCGCCCGATGCCATCATGGCCTCGAACACCAGCTCGATCCCGATCACACGCATGGCGAACTACGCTCCCGATGCGGAGCGGTTCATCGGCCTGCACTTCTTCAATCCGGTGCCGGTGATGGGCCTGATCGAGGTCATTCCGGGCCTCGCTACCGCACCGCTGACGACCGAGCGCACCAGCCAGTTCGCGCGTGATCTGGGCAAGGAAGTCGTGCTGAGCCAGGACGAACCAGGCTTCGTCGTCAACCGCATCCTGCTGCCGATGATCAACGAAGCGATCTTCGTGCTGGGCCAGTCGACGGCGGGAATCGAGGATATCGACAAGGGCTGCCGTCTCGGCCTCAACCATCCGATGGGGCCCCTGCAACTGGCGGATTTCGTCGGGTTGGACACCTGCCTCGACATCCTCATGGTGCTCTACAAGACTACGCGCGATACCAAATATCGCCCGGCGCCGCTGCTGGTGAAATATGTCGAGGCCGGCTGGCTTGGCCGCAAGGCCGGGCGCGGCTTCTACGACTATTCCGGCGAGGCCCCCGAGCCTACGCGCTAGGAACCGGCGAGAGGGACTGCCCGTTGGTCATGCAAAGGAGTTTTTACGCATGACCGATACGAAACCGCAGAGCCAGGAACAGCGCCAGGCAGGCCTCGCGCCCGAAACGCACAATGACGAGCAGGACGACCACCGCAGCCAGGCGCAGGAAGTCGCAGAGCAGGCGGTCGGCAGTTCGGCCCAGCGCTCGCCCACAGAAAGCGAGAAGGGTCCTAACGCGTCGGGTCTGATGGGTGATTCCACGCAGGACACGATCGATCACATGCGCGATATGGAGAGTTCCGGGCGCATCGACATGGGCGCCTATGCCGGCGAGCCGAACCACGACGACAATGTCGACAAGTACGGCGAAGAGCGCAAACCCGACGGGCTGCGCGGCGACGGTACTTAGGTCGGTTCTATCTCGGTCATAAGCCACAGGCCGAATGTCAGAATGACAGAGCCTGTGGCGACCGCATAAGCCATGATCTTGAAGTTCGGGGTGGGAATGGCCTCGAACTTGTGCGGGTCGAGCCGGTCGAGCGTCTTGCACGCCCGCCGCTCGGCCGTCACGGCGAGCCAACCGCCGCCAAGAATGAACACGGTCGCAATCGCGCGGGCGAGCCAAGGCGGATCGAATTCACCGAAGACGGCGCGAAATCCGAGCCCGATGCCGATAGCGGCAAAGGCCGTGCGCATCCAGCCGGCAAAGGTTCGCTCCATCGCCATGATGCTGCGGTCTTCGGCAAGGTCGGTGCGATATTCCGCCCATTGCGTGCTGCGATCGAGATCGCTGTCTTTGTCCACGTCCTGCATTCCTACCCAGCGCACCGCCAGCGCTTGGGTTCCGAAGACTTATTGGGAGGCTGTGTCGTCCGAGCCGGCATTGGCGTACCAGTCGCTCATCGACATATCGTCGTCTTCGCTATTGCCGGTGTCACCGCCATGCATGGCCCAGGTCGTTTCGTCTCCCTCGGCCTGGAGACGCGCAGCCGCTGCTGCCTGGGTCTTGGCGATCCGGTCGGCATGCGCCGTGTTGTAACGCAATTCCGAAGCGCGCATCTGCGCGTCGCGGCCGAAGTAGCTGTAAACGCCGTAAACGCCTGCGCCGCATAGCAGGACGAGCATTCCGAAACCCATGATGATCGAACGTATAGACATCGCCGTCATGCGCTACCCGCCCAATGGTTAAAATCAGCTTTTCGCCGCGTCAGCCTTGAGGCGGTAAAGTTCGTCCAGCGCTTCGCGTGGGGACAGCGCGTCCACGTCGATTTCGGACAGTGCCTCGCGCAAGGTATCGCACTGTTCCTCGGCTGCCTGCGCGCTGGCGGCGAAGAGGGGCAGGTCGCTCAAACCGGCAGCCAGCCCGCCCGTCTCTGCACGCCCTTTCTCGAGCTTGTCCAGCACCGCCTTGGCGCGCGCCAGCACCGGAGGGGGGATACCCGCCAGTTTTGCCACCGACAGGCCGTAGCTGCGATCGGCGGGGCCTTTTGCCAGTTCATGCAGCAGCACAAGCTCGCCCTTGTACTCGCGCGCACGGACGTGATGCAGGCTGAGCGCCTCGCAAGTGTCGGCCAGTCTGGCGAGCTCGTGGTAATGCGTCGCGAACAGGCACCGCGCGCCGACCTGACTGTGCACGGCCTCGACCACTGCCCATGCCAGCGCCAGCCCGTCATAAGTCGATGTGCCGCGCCCCACCTCGTCAAGGATCACGAAGCTGCGCGGGGTCGCCTGCGCGAGGATCGCAGCAGTTTCGACCATCTCGACCATGAATGTAGAGCGACCGCGCGCCAGATTGTCCGAGGCGCCGACGCGGCTGAACAGGCGGTCCGCGATGCCGATTCGCGCTTCTTGCGCGGGCACGAAACTGCCCGCCTGCGCCAGCATCACGATAAGCGCGTTCTGCCGCAGGAAAGTCGACTTGCCGCCCATATTCGGCCCGCCGATGAGCCACAGCCGGTCGTCTTGGGACAGGGCGCAGTCATTGGCGACAAAACGCTCGCCGGTCTTGGCCAACGCATGCTCGACCACCGGATGCCGCCCGCCGCGAATGTCTAGACACGGATCGTCGAGGATGGTGGGGCGAGACCAGTCGCTCTCCACCGCGCGCTCGGCGAGCGCAGCGCTGACATCGATGCGGGCGAGCGCCTCTGCCGTGGCGGCAATCGCGGTGCGCGCTTCGCTGACAGCCTCGGTGAGTTCTTCGAAATGCGCATCTTCGGCAGCCAAGGCATGCGCGCCTGCCTCGGCAATGCGGCTGGCCTCCTCGTGCAGACCGACCGAGTTGAACCGCACCGCGCCCGCCATGGTCTGGCGGTGCGTGAAGCCGCTATCGGGCGCCATCAGCTTGTCGCCATGCTTGGCGGGCACTTCGATGAAATAGCCCAGCACCTTGTTGTGCTTGATCTTCAGCGAAGGCGTGCCCGTTTCGTCGCGATACTTTGCTTCCAGCGCGGCAATGGCGCGGCGCGCATTGCCCGATGTCTCGCGCAGAGCGTCGAGCGCATGGTCGTAACCTTCCGCAATAAAGCCGCCCTGTCCGCGCTCGGTCGGAGGCGAGGGGACGAGGGCGCGAGACAACAGGTCGACCAGCGCGGCGTGGCCACCCAGCGCATCCGAGGCTTGCACCAGTAATTTCGGGACATCCGCACCTGGTGAAATAATATCGCGCACCCGGCGCGCTTCGTTCAGCCCGTCGCGGATCTGGCCAAGATCGCGCGGAGAGCCGCGTCCTGCCACGATCCGCCCAAGCGCACGACCAACATCGGGCGCCTGGCGGAGGACACCTCGAATATCTGCGCGCAGGAGAGGGTCGGCGTGGAAATGCTGCACGGCTGACAATCGCGCATCGATTGCGGTCTTGTCCGCAAGCGGCGCGGACAAGTCTTCGGCCAGCAAACGCGCTCCGGCCCCTGTCGAGCACCGGTCCACGCAGGCGATCAGGCTCCCTTCGCGAGCGCCGGACTGAGCGGTCAGGATTTCGAGACTGGAGCGCGTGGCTGCGTCCATCGCCAGATGAGCCTCGTTCCCACGCGTTCGCGGAGGCAGGAGGAAGGGCAGCGTACCGCGGCCGACATGCTCGAGATAGGCAATCAATCCGCCTGCCGCAGCCAGCGTCGCTCGGCTGAAGTCGCCAAGACCGTCGAGCGTGGCGAGGCCGTGCAATTCCTTCAGTCGTGCTTCGCCAGTCTCGCTGCGGAAATCGCTGTCCGGGCGGGGAGTACCATTCTCCGGGGCGAGCTCGCCTCCATCGGGCACCACAACTTCGCTCGCAGCCAATCGCGCCAGTGCCGCGTCCAGACGGTCCAGCGCGCACTCTTCCAGTTCCATCCGCCCGGTCGAGATGTCGCATGACGCAATCCCGACCGCGTCGCGCACTGGGGCAACCGCCACCAGCAGGTTTGCACTGCGCGGCTCGAGCAAAGCCTCTTCGGTCAGCGTGCCAGCCGTCACGAACCGCACGATGTCACGCGCGACCAGTGCTTTGGACACTGCCGTGCCTTCGCGCTTGGCGCGCACCTTGGCCTCGTCGGGCGTTTCGGTCTGCTCGGCAATCGCGACGCGGCATCCGGCCTTGATCAATCGCGCCAGATAGCCTTGTGCCGAATGCACCGGTACGCCGCACATCGGTACGGGCCTGCCATCATGTTCGCCTCGCGTGGTCAGCGCAATATCGAGTATCTGGCTCGCGCGCCGCGCATCCTCGAAGAACAGCTCGAAAAAATCGCCCATCCGGTAAAACAGCAGCGCATCGCCCGCCTCCTGTTTCAGGGCAAGATATTGCTGCATCATCGGAGTGGGCGCGGCCATTGCAACCTCGCCTAGCGCGTGGCGTAGCGATTCGGGAGTCGCAGTCCACGCCCTTTCCCCTATGCGTGTCGGTGAATTGCCCTTACGGCTCGCGGCCAGTCGATGACGAGAAGGATTGAGATGTCCGAAGAAAAGCAGAGCGGTTTCAATGCGCGCGAGGCGTTGTTCTATCACGAGACGATCCGCCCCGGTAAGATCGAGATCGTGGCGAGCAAGCCCATGGCCACACAGCGCGATCTGGCGCTGGCCTACTCGCCCGGCGTCGCGGCCCCTGTCGAAGCGATTGCCGCCAATCCGCAGGATGCTGCGCGCTACACTGCTCGCTCCAACCTCGTCGCGGTCATCTCCAACGGTACGGCCATTCTCGGCCTCGGCAATCTGGGCGCGCTGGCGTCGAAACCGGTGATGGAAGGCAAGGCGGTGCTCTTCAAGCGCTTCGCCGACGTGGACTCCATCGATCTGGAACTCGACACCGAAGACCCGCAAGCCTTCATCGATGCGGTCGCTTTGATGGAGCCGAGCTTCGGGGGCATCAATCTCGAAGATATCGCCGCACCGGAGTGCTTCATCATCGAGCAGGCCCTGCGCGACAAAATGAACATTCCGGTCATGCATGACGACCAGCATGGCACGGCAATCATCTCGGCGGCTGGCCTCATCAACGCCTGCCACCTGACGGGACGCAAGCTGGAAGACGTGAAGATGGTCGTGAATGGGGCAGGGGCCTCGGCACTGGCCTGTACCGCGCTGATCAAGGCGATGGGGGTGCGGCACGAAAACGTCATCGTGTGCGACCGCTCCGGCCCGATCTATCCGGGACGCGAGAATGTCGACCAGTGGAAGAGTGCGCATGCGGTCGAAACGCCGCATCGCAGCCTGGAAGAAGCGTTGGAAGGCGCGGACGTCTTCCTCGGCCTGTCGGCGGCCGGCGCGCTCAAGCCCGAATGGGTCGAGCATATGGCCGACCGCCCGATCATCTTCGCCATGGCCAATCCGGTGCCCGAAATCATGCCCGACGAGGCCAAGCGCGTGCGTCCCGATGCGATCATTGCCACCGGACGCAGCGACTTTCCAAACCAGGTCAACAATGTGCTCGGCTTCCCTTTCATCTTTCGCGGTGCGCTGGATGTGCAGTCGACGACGATCAATGACGAGATGAAGATTGCGGCGGCTAACGCGATTGCCGAACTGGCGCGCGAACGCGTGCCCGAGGAAGTCGCGGCGGCCTATGGGGTGACTCACCAGTTCGGCGAGGACTACATCATCCCCGCGCCTTTCGACCCGCGCCTGATGGAAGTGGTGTCTTCTGCCGTCGCTCAGGCGGCGATGGACTCAGGCGTGGCGCAAGCGCCGATCGAGGACTTTCCCGCGTACCGTCATGCTCTGAAAGCACGGCTCAATCCGACCACCGGCGCGCTGACGAACATCTACGAGATGGCCCGCAACAATCCCAAGCGCATGGTGTTCGCCGAGGCCGAAGAGGATGTCGCGCTGCGCGCTGCCATCCAATATCGCGACTACGGCTATGGCGAGCCGATCCTGGTGGGCCGGACGGAGAAAGTGCGCGAAAAGCTGATCGAGCTTGCCGTCGACGATCCGGACGACTGGATCATCGAAAACTCCGCCGTGTCGGACAAGGTGCCGGCCATGGTCGACTATCTCTACAAGCGCCTGCAACGCCGCGGCTATACCGAGCGCGATGTCGGCCGCATGGTCAATCAGGAGCGCAACGTCTTCGCCGCGCTGCTCGTCGCGCTAGGGCATGGAGACGGGCTGGTGTCCGGCCTCACGCGCACATTTGCGCAGACGGCACGCGAGGTGGCGCGGGTGATCGATCCCAAGCCCGGCGCGACGCCTTTCGGCATCCACATGATGATCGGCAAGAACCAGACCACCTTCCTCGCCGACACCACGATCAACGAGCGACCCACGGCGGCGCAGCTTGCGCATATCGCCAAGGAGACCGCCACCGTCGCAAGGCGCATGGGCCATGATCCGCGTGTCGCCTTCATGTCCTATTCCACCTTCGGCAATCCGAGCGGACAATGGCTGGGCAATATCCGCGACGCCGTGGCGCTGCTCGACGCCGATGCGACAGTGGATTTCGAATACGAAGGCGAGATGGCGCCCGACGCTGCGCTCAATGCCAAGGTGATGGAGCTTTATCCGTTCAGCCGCCTGTCCGGCCCGGCAAATGTTCTGGTCATGCCGGGGCTGCAATCGGCAAATCTGTCGGCGAAGCTGCTGCGCGAGCTTGGTGGCGAAACGACAATAGGCCCGATGATGGTCGGATCGGAGAAGCCGGTCCAGATCGCGCCGATGACCTCCATCGCCCCGGATGTGCTGACGCTGGCCGTTCTCGCCAGCGCGGGAGTCGTTGGCTGATTCGCGCATGAGCATTGCCGACCAGAGGCATCGATTCGCAATTCCCGAGGATGTGCATTATTTCAATTGTGCATACATGGGGCCGCTCAGCCATGATGTGAGCGCGGCAATGGTCGAGGGCGCGAAGGCGAAGGAACAGCCCTGGCGTCTTCCTCCCGACACGTTCTTCTCGCTCGTAGAGACCTTCCGCGACAAGGCGGGTCGGCTAGTCGGCGTTTCGCCCGACATGCTCGCCATCGTGCCGTCCGCCAGTTACGGCCTAGCGGTGGCAGCCGCCAATCTTCCCATGGCGACAGGGCAGACGATCGTGACGCTGGCCTACCAGTTTCCGTCGAATGTCTATGTCTGGCAGGAGAAGGCCGCCGCCGCGGGAGGCTCGGTCATGGCGGTCGAACGAGACGCGAACAGCTGCTGGAGCGAGGCGGTGCTGGACGCCATCGGCCCCGATACGGCCATCGTCGCGGTGCCGCACAATCACTGGGCGGACGGGCGGATCGTCGATCTGGCCGCTGTCGGCAAAAAGGCGCGAGCGAACGGTGCGGCGCTGGTCCTCGACCTGACCCAGTCGCTGGGAGCGATGCCGATCGATCTGGCGGCAGTGAAGCCCGATTTTGCCGTGGCTGCGTGCTACAAATGGATGCTGGGTCCGTATGGTACCGGCCTCCTCTATGTCGATCCCGAGCACCACGAAGGCACGCCGATCGAGCACAACTGGATCAACCGCGCCGGATCGGAAGATTTCACGCAGCTGGTCAACTATCGCGACGCTTTCCAGCCCGGTGCGCGCCGGTTCGATATGGGCGAGAAGTCCAATGCGCCGCTGCTGATGGGCGCAGGTGCAGCCTTAGACTATCTCCTGGAATTCGGTGTCGAAATTATCGCTCATGAGCTGGGCCAGCGGACCGAATTGCTGGCGCGGGAGCTCGCTGGACTGGGCATGTCGGCTGCTCCCATCGGCGTGCGCGCCCCGCATTTTCTCTCGTTGGAATTTCCGGGCGCGGTGCCTGGCGGATTGACCGAAGCTCTGGCGAAGCGGCATGTCCATGTCTCGCTGCGCGGTGCCTCTCTGAGGGTGACGCCGCATCTTTACAACACTTCGAAGGACAACGAGGTGTTGCTCGATACGCTGCGCGACTTTCTCGCCTGATCGACAGACCGGCACGTCTCGTCCCTGTAAAAGCGGCACGTTCATTTTTCCGAAACCGCATCCGCCCGTATCGCGTGGTAACGCACAAGGACGACGCGTACTGGAGGGAAATCAATGAAAAAGACAATCGCACTTGCAGCCATCGCCGCCGCGTCGATCGCTGCTCCTGCCGCTGCGCAGAGCGCTGCCGGCGGTTTTCATATCGGCGCAATCGGCGGGTACGAAGGTGTCGACGTCGAGACAGCCGGACCCACCGTGACCATCGACAGCAGCGCTGTCGTGTACGGTGTTACTGCAGGATACGACATCGCGCTTGGCGGTGGATTCGTCGGTGTCGAGGGCGAAATCTCGACCAGCGACAATTCCGCCGAGTTTCCCGCCAATTTTGCTGCCGGTTATGACGGGCTCGAAACCGGCGGTCAGTATTACATCGGTGCGCGTGCAGGCTTCGCGCTGACACCGGGCATCGCGGCATACGGGAAGGTCGGATACACCGCGCTCGACACCAGCGCCTTCACCTCTGCCGGCTCGCTGGACGAGCTGGAGGAAAACAGCGGCGGCTTCCGTTTCGGCGGCGGATTGCAGATCGGCCTGCCCGGCCCTCTGGAAGCACGGATCGAGTACCGGCGCTCACGCTATGACGACGGCGCTTCGGGCGAGTTCGGCGAAGTGACGACCGATCAGGTGGTCGCCGGCCTCGGGCTGCGCTTCTAATCGATCTCGCGTCAGAACGGCAGGGTCTTGCCGGTGTAATCGACATAGGCGTAGCCCGGCTGCGCCTGCTCGATCACATCGGCGAGGCCTGCCGCGCTGTCTTCGACCGTGACCTTGGCGTTGGGTCCACCCATGTCGGTCTGGACCCAGCCGGGATGCAGCGAGAGCACCGCTAGCCCGTGCTCTTTCGCCTCGTTTTCGGCAATACCCTTGGCCAGCATGTTCTGCGCCGTCTTGCTGGTGCGGTAGAGTTCGTAACCGCCTGACGAATCCTCGATCGAGCCCATCAGCGAGCTTACGAAGCCGAGCACGCCGCCTTGTTGTCATCTGCGGGATGAGGTGCTTGGCGAGATGCGCGGGACCGAAAGCGTTGGTCATCATGACATGGGCGACCTCGTCCGCCGTCGCCTGCTCGCTCGACTGATGACGAGCGCCGGTGATGCCGGCGTTCACGATCACCGCGTCGAACTTGCCCTCCACATCGAAGGTGGACGGATCGGTGACGTCGAGCGTTGTGATTTGCACACCGTCCAGCGCATGCAGGTCATCGCTCTTCGAGCGCTCCGTTGCTGTGACCTGCCAGCCGCGCTTGCCAAACTCCTTTGCCAGGCCAAGGCCGATACCGCGCGATGCGCCGACGATGAGGACATGCTTGCTCATTAAAGTGTCTCCCTCACGCCGGATGCACCAGCGTCTTCAAGTTCATGAATTCGTGCAGGCCGAACTCGGACAATTCGCGTCCGTGGCCTGAGCGTTTGATGCCGCCGAACGGCGCTTCGATCTTCGAACCGTTGACCGCGTTGAACGTGGTCATGCCCGCCTCGATGCCGCTGGCAAAGCGCTCTTGCTCATCCTCGTCGCGTGTCCAGACGGCAGAGCCGAGCCCGAAGGGCGTCGCATTGGCAAGCGCAATCGCCTCGTCGATGTCGCGCACCTTGTACAGCTGCGCCACCGGACCGAAGATCTCTTCCGTGCCCGTCTCGCTATCGGGTGGCACATCGGTCAGCAGGCCCTGCGTCATCCACGCGCCCGGCCGGTCCAGCTTCTCGGCGCCGAAGACCAGCGTGCAGCCTTCCTCTTTTGCCGTGGCGACCTGTTTCAGCACGGTGTCGCGCTGTTCCTCGCTCGAAAGCGGGCCGAGTTCGGTTTCCTCGTCCATCGGATCGCCCAGCTTCACGTTGCGCAGCGCCTCGGCAAACCGATCGCTGAAGTTGCGATAGATATCGGCATGAACGATGGTGCGCTTACCACAGATGCAGGACTGACCGTTGTTCTGGATCCGCGCGAACACGGCATCTTCGACTGCCTGGTCGATATCGGCAGAAGGCATGACGATAAACGGGTCGGACCCGCCCAGTTCCAGCACGACCTTCTTCAAGTTCTTGCCCGCCCGGGCAGCCACCGCGCTGCCTGCCCCCTCGCTGCCCGTCAGCGTTGCCGCCACGACGCGCGGATCGTCGATAATCGCACCGACCGGATCGGATGGAATGCACAGGTTCTGGAACAGTCCGTTCGGCCCGCCAGCTTCGCGGACCAGTTCTTCCATGCGATGCGCTACGCCCTGCACCAGGCTGGCGTGCTTCAGGAGACCGACATTGCCGGCAAGGATGGTCGGCGCAAGGAAACGGACGACCTGCCAATATGGGAAGTTCCAGGGCATCACCGCCAACACCGGTCCAAGGGGCAACCAGCGTCCCTCGGCCCTGCCGCCATCCGACAAATTCCAGACCCGCGACTCCAGCATCGCAGGCCCCGCATCGGCGAAATGGTGCAGCAGGTCGGCGCATTTCTGCACTTCGGCACGCGCCTGCGTAATCGGCTTGCCCATTTCGGCAACGGCGAGGCGGGCGAGGCTGTCGAGCTGCTCTTCGTACAAACCGCCTAGCCGGGACAGCACCGCCACACGCTCGTCGACCGGGCTGACGCGCCATTGCTCGAAAGCCTCGTGCGCCGTGTCGAGCTTGCGCTCGATCGCCCCTTCGCTCAGCGTTTCGTACTCGGCAATCGTCTCGCCGGTCGCGGGATTGATTGTAGTGATCACGGCAGCCCTTCCGGTTCAATCTATCCGACCAATGGCCGCGCTTCGTGACTGTTCCGCGCTACCTCCGGCGGAAGCGGAAGTACCAGACTTCATGGCCGAAGGTGTGGCGCGCCTTGTGCTCGTAGCGCGTTTCGCACCAGCCGGAGGGCCTGCTGCTCCCAGCTGTAGCGGTCATCAACGACCCACTCGAAGTCGTCCGTGAAGCGGCGCATCACCATCAGTGCATGGCGCAGATAAATGGCGTGATCGGTACCGAAGCGAAACTCGCCGCCCGGCTTCAACTTGTCCGCGATGAGGCGCACCGGCCCATCGTTCATCATCCGCCGCTTGGCATGCCTGTTCTTGGGCCAGGGGTCGGGGTGCAGCAGATAGGCCATGGAGAGTGCACCATCGGGTACCCGCGCCAGCGCCTCCAGCGCGTCGCCATGATGGATGCGCACATTGGCCAGACCGCCCTCGCGAACATGACCCAGGGCTTGCGCTACGCCGTTGAGGTAAGGTTCTGCACCGATGAAGCCATGGTCGGGCAGCAAGTCGGCGCGATAGGCCATATGCTCGCCCGCGCCGAAGCCGATCTCGAAGTGCAACGGGCGATCGAAGCCGAACAGGCGCTCTGCCGTGACCGGGCCTTCTGTCGGTACCGCAATCTGCGGCAAGAGCTTGTCGACCAGCTCCTGTTGCCCGGCGCGCAGGGGCTTGCCCTGACTGCGACCGTATAGCCGGTTGAGAGTGGTGGGATCGCCTTCCTTGAACGCCGTCATGCAGGGTGCGCTAAAAGCAAAACGCCCGGAAGCCAAGCGGCCCCCGGGCGTCTCGCTGTCCCGTCCAGGAGAATTTCGGAACTTAAGCCGCTTCGACCTCTTCGTCCTGGTCACGCAGCACGTAGCCGCGGCCCCAGACCGTTTCGATGTAGTTTTCGCCGCCGCATGCGTGGCTGAGCTTCTTGCGCAGCTTGCAGATGAAGACGTCGATGATCTTGAGTTCGGGTTCGTCCATGCCGCCATACAGGTGGTTGAGGAACATTTCCTTGGTCAGCGTGGTGCCCTTGCGCAGGCTCAGCAGCTCCAGCATCGCATATTCCTTGCCGGTCAGGTGAACGCGCGCGCCGTCGACTTCCACCGTCTTGGCATCGAGGTTCACGGCCAGCTTGCCGGTGCGGATGATCGACTGGCTGTGGCCCTTCGAACGGCGCACAACGGCGTGGATGCGGGCGATCAGTTCTTCGCGATGGAACGGCTTGGTGACGTAATCGTCGGCGCCGAAGCCGAAGCTGCGAATCTTGCTATCCATTTCGGCAATGCCGGAAAGGATCAGGACCGGCGTCTGAACCTTGGCGACGCGCAGCTTCTTGAGCACGTCGTAGCCGTGCATGTCCGGCAGGTTGAGATCGAGCAGGATGATATCGTAATCATACAGCTTGCCCAGATCGAGGCCTTCTTCGCCAAGATCGGTCGAGTAAACATTGAAGCCTTCGGTCGTCAGCATCAGTTCGATGGCTTTTGCCGTAGTCGGCTCGTCTTCGATCAGCAGTACACGCATGGGTCGTCCCCCTAGCCCTGGTTTCGTCTGTGCTTCTCCCCTCGAGAAGAAGCCTTGTCCCTTGTTAACCATTTGGGGTGTGAACGGAAAAGGTTAACGCGAGGTAAAACTCGTTAACATTTTTGTGTGTGGCGGAGCCGCATCACAGAGTGTCGAGCCGCTTCTGGCGCTTGCGCTGTGCGCTGGAGCCGATGCCGATAGCTTCGCGATATTTCGCGACCGTCCGGCGTGCCAGGTCGAACCCTTCGGCGTTGAGCAAGTCGGCGAGTTTCTGGTCGGACAGGATCTTCTTCGCATCCTCGGCATCGGTCAGCGCCCTGATGCGAGCCTTGATTGCCTCGCTGCTGGCGCCTTCGCCATCGGCGGCTGCGACCCCGCTGGAGAAGAAGAATTTCATCTCGAACGTACCGCGCGGGCAAGAGAGGTATTTGTTGCTGGTAACGCGGCTGACGGTCGATTTCGTGCATGTCGATGGCTTCCGCGACATCACGCAAGGTCAGGGGTCGCATGGCGGCGATGCCTTCGCGGAAGAAGGCCGTCCTGCCGTGTCGACGATTTCGCTGGCTGTCTTGAGGATGGTCTTCTGCCGCTGGTCGATCGCGCGGATCAGCCAGTCCGCCTCGCCCAGCTGCTCGTTCGAGCCATGCACGCGAAGCCTTGTCGCGCGCGCCTGCCTCCAGCTCGAGATAATACTCGCGATTGACGACCAGACGCGGCAGGCTGGCCTCGTTGAGCCGGATCTGCCAGCTGCCCGCCTTGCCTTGTGTAACCAGAACATCGGGCACGACCGCGCCTTCGCAACCGCCGCCATACCGGCACCCGGGTTTCGGATCGTAGCTGCGCAATTCGGCAAGCATTTCGGCAAGGTCTTCATCGTCGACATCGCATAGCCGCCGCAGACGCGATAGTTCGCCGGCCGCCAGCAAGGTCCAGATGATCGATGAGTCGCGCCATGCAGGGATCGTAGCGGTCCGCTTCCTTCGCCTGTAGCGCGAGGCACTCGGAAAGGCTTCGCGCGCCCACGCCCGTGGGATCGCAGGACTGAACCAGCGCGAGAGCCCGCTCGACCTCGGCCAGAGGGGCGCCCAGTTCCTCGGCCAAGGCGTGCAGCTTTGTGTGCAGGTAACCTGCTTCGTCCAGTTCGTGGACAATTCGCGCGGCGATCAGCGCTTCGCGAGCATCATGCGCCATTGCACCGATCTGGCCGGACAAATGCTCGGCAAGGGTGACTTCATCGGCCGAGCGATTCTCCAGGCCGGGCAGGACATCGCCGCTCGCCCCCGAACTGCCTACCTCGCTCCAGTCGCCGCGATCGGCAGGGCTTGCCTCGGTGTCCTTTGCATACGATGCGATGTCGAGCGCAGCGTCTCCATCGAATTCGGGCGTTGCCTCATGCTCGTGCGGCGTGTCCTCTGCACTGCCAGCATCCCGGCTGACCTCGCCCACTTCCAGCAAGCGGATTGCTGTCGAGCGCCTGGGTGACATAGGCTTCGATTTCGAGATTGGAGAGCGCCAGCAGCTTGATCGCCTGCTGCATTTGCGGCGTCATCACCAGCGATTGCGATTGCCGCAGATCGAGGCGCGGTGTCAGCGCCATGGCATGATAGTCCAAAAGTTAAAGAGCGGGCACAGTCCCATCGCTCACAGCGTGAAGTTCTCGCCGAGATAGAGGCGCTTGACGTTTTCGTCCGCCACCAGCGCTTCGGGCGTGCCGGCGAACAGCACCTGGCCGCCATAGATGATGCAGGCGCGGTCGACGATCTCCAGCGTCTCGCGAACATTATGGTCCGTGATCAGCACGCCGATGCCGCGCGTCTTCAGATCCTTCACCAGATCGCGGATATCGCTGATCGACAGCGGATCGATGCCGGCAAAGGGTTCGTCGAGCAGCATGATCGATGGCTTGGCCGCCAATGCGCGCGCGATTTCCGCACGCCGGCGTTCCCCGCCCGAAAGCGCCATCGCAGGGCTCGTCCGCAAGCGCGTGAGCCCGAATTCGCCCAGCAGGCGGTCCAGCTCGGCCGCGCGGGTTTCCTTGTCCGGCTCGACCATTTCGAGCACGCAATTGATGTTCTGCTCGACCGTCATGCCGCGAAAGATGCTCGTTTCCTGCGGCAGATACCCCAGCCCCAGGATGGCGCGTCGATACATGGGCAGCTTGGTCACATCCTCGCCATCCATGAGGATACGGCCCGAGTCGGGACGAACGAGCCCCATGATCGAATAGAAGCAGGTCGTCTTGCCCGCACCGTTCGGCCCAAGCAGGCCGAGCACTTCGCCTTTGCCCACAGTCAGCGAGATGTCGGTCAGGACCTGCCGCTTGTCGTAGCTCTTCGCGATGGAGATGACCTCCAGCCCCCCTTGCGGGATGGGCGGCGCGGCATCGTGCACCGGGTCGTTTTCGGGGCTGATTACGTCTTCGGCCATGGGGCAAGGCCATAGCACGCACTTCGCCAAGTAAAAGCCTTGCTGCGCACAGCCCTTGCCAGCCGGTAACAAATTTGAAACTATACCGATCTGGGAAATGCATGGGGATGCAGGATATGGGTGAGGCTATCGAGAACCGCCACGTCGGTGCGCACACACGGCAGCGCGACTGGTCCAAGGCGATGAGCGACAATATCGCGCTGGCGCTGATCGTTTACACGGCGCTGCAGATTTTCGTGACGGTCGAGGAAATGCGCGCAGGCATGTCGTCCACCGTGCCATACTTTGCGCTGATCGTCCTGGTGGCGGCGATTATTCCGGCATGCCGCTGGATCGAAAAGCGGTGGAAGGATTTGCCCGACGAAGTCCGCAGCAGTGAAGCGCTGAAGAGTGATTTTCGCCGCGATCAGGTTCTGCTGTGGGCGCTGGCGCTCGGCTTGCCCTTGGCCATAACGGCCATTTTCAAGGCTGTCTTTGCCGCGGCGGCATAGCCCGAAAGGCACCATGAAGTTTTCAGACGCAGCTGTCCGCGCGTCGGACCCTTTACCTGCCCGCGTCGTTCGCACACTTGATGATCGAAGACACAACTGCGCTGGCCCGGTGCCAGGACCTGGTGGAAATGGCACTCAAGCTGGGCGCGGACGAGGCGGACGCGGTTGCGCGCGCGAACTCTTCCGAAAGCGTCACCATGCGGCTGGGCAAGCTTGAGGACGTCGACCGCTCCGAAAGCGAGGACATCGGCCTGCGCGTTTTCGTGGGCAAGCGCTCTGCCTCGATCAACACCAGCGATTTCGCACCAGAGGGGCTGAAAGCGCTCGCGCAGCGCGCTGTCGAGATGGCGCGGCATGCGCCCGAGGATCGATACGCGGGTCTCGCACCGACGGATAAGCTGTTCGAGGGCGAGATGCCGAACCTCGACCTTCACGACTCAACGACCGTCGAACCGGCAGAATTGCGTGACATGGCGCTGGCCGTCGAAGATGCAGCGCGCGGTGTCGATGGCGTGACCAATTCCAACGGTGGCAGCGCGTCTGCAAGCAAGGCCGTGGCAGCACTGTCGACGTCTACGGGCTTTGCGCGCAGCTATGCGGGCAGCGGCTTTTCGCTTTCGGCCAGCGTGGTGGCGGGCGAGGGCGCATCCATGCAGACCGACCACGCCTCGCGCAGCACGCGTTTCCTCGCCGACCTGCCTGCAGCGGATGAAGTCGGTCGCAAGGCAGGAGACCGAGCCGTCGCACGCCTCGATCCCGGTCAGCATGCCCAGCGGGCCGTGCCCGGTCGTCTTCGACCCGCGCGTCGGGATCGGGCTGGTCGGTCACCTGCTTGGCGCAATGTCCGGTCCTGCGATCGCCCGCAAGGCTAGTTTCTTGCTCGGCAAGGAGAAGGACCAGTTGTTCGACAGTTCCGTGCAGATCATCGAAGAGCCCCTGCGTCCGCGCGGCCAGCGCTCGCGCCCATTCGATGGCGAGGGCGTTGCGTGTCGTAACCGCAAGCTGGTGGAGGACGGACGAGTTTTCGGCTGGATGACCAATGTCGCCAGCGCCGACCAGCTGGAGCTGGGCCTGACCGGTCATGCCTCGCGCAGCGGCGGCGGATCGCCCGGGGTGAGCGCCAGCAACGTGCACATCGCCAACGGCAGCGTCACGCGCGACGCGCTGATGGCCGATATCGAGGACGGTCTTTATGTCACCTCGCTCTTCGGACAAGGAGTCAACACAGTGACAGGCGACTACAGTCGAGGCGCCACGGGCTTTCGCATCCGCAACGGCGAGCTTGCAGGTCCGGTGGCCGAGATCACGATTGCCGGCAATCTGCTCGACATGTTTGCAGCACTGGTCCCGGCAAACGATCTGGAGATGACCCGCGCGATCAACGTCCCGACCTTGCGTATCGACGGCATGACGGTGGCAGGCGCATGAGGATACTTTTCGCCGCACTTGCGCTGTCGTTCACCACGCCGCTCGGAGCGATGCTGCCCGCCGCGCCCGGAGCGGCGCCGGAAGAAGCGGTACTGCCGGCACAGACCATTGAGGACACGCAGGACGAAGGCGCGGACGAGCGTATCGAATCGCGCATCAAGGACATCTTCGCGGAACTTCCCGCTTTCCAGTCGGTCGACATCGCGGTCAACGAGGGCGTCGTCAGCCTGTCCGGCACTGTCGCCAGCGAGGACGACATCGCGCGGGCGGAAACCATTGCCGGGCGCGTTTCGGGCGTGGTCACGGTCGAAAACGGGCTCGAACGCGATCTTTCCGTCTCGGGCGAAGGGTCGGGCCTTTCAAGCCTGGCAAGCATGTGGAAGGACTTCATCGCGATGCTTCCGCTCATCGCGCTGGCGTTGGGCGTGTGGGCCGGGATTGCGCTACTTGGTTACGTTATCGCCTCGCTGGGTTCGCTCTGGAAGCGGCTGACCCCCAACACTTTTTTGGCCGAGCTTATTTCGAGCGCCATCAGGTTCATCTTCGTCATCGGCGGGCTGGTCATCGCGCTCGATATTGTGGGGGCAGGCGCCTTGCTCAGCGCGGTGCTGGGCGGTGCGGGTGTCATCGGCCTGGCGCTGGGTTTCGCCCTGCGCGATACGATCGAAAATTATGTCGCCTCGCTCATGCTGTCGCTGCGCCAGCCGTTCCGCGCCAACGACTGGGTGCAGATCGACACGCACGAGGGGCGGATTATTCGCCTGACCAGCCGCGCCACGGTCATGATGACGCTGAGCGGCAATCATTTGCGCATCCCGAACAGTCAGGTGTTCAAGGCGGTCATCACGAATTTCACACGCAATCCGCAGCGCCGGTTCGAGTTCGACCTGGGCGTGGACGCAGACGACGATGCCAGCGCCGCCCGCGTGCTGGGCCGCGATACGCTCGCTTCGCTCGACTTCGTGCTGGATGCACCGCCGCCCGAGGCGCGGATCATCGAGGTGGGCGATTCGAACGTCGTCATCCGCTTCCTCGGCTGGATCGACCAGCACAAGACCGACTGGTTCAAAGCGCAGAGCCAGGCGATTCCGGCGGTCAAGCGCGCATTGGAAGATGCGGGCTTCGGTCTGCCCGAGCCGATCTATCGCCTGCGTTTCGACGAACGGTCGGCCAGCCTTCCGTTCGAGACGAACGGCGGTCGAGACCGCGCCGAAGGCCAAGTCGGCAAAATCGGCACCCGCGCCCGAGCGCAGCCGATCACGCCGAGGATGTAGCCCCGGTCGACGATATCGTGGACATGGTCGAGGAAGAACGCCGCGCCGGGCCGGAAGGCGAGCAGGACCTGCTCGACAACTCCCGACCGGTCGAGTGAGCGCTACTTGTCGTTGTCGTAACGCGTAATCGCTTCTTCCACGATCCGGCGTGCTTCGGCGGCATCGCCCCAATTGCCGACGCGCACCCACTTCTCTGCTTCCAGATCCTTGTAGTGGGTGAAGAAGTGCTCGATCTGCTGGAAGATAATGCTCGGGCAGATCCTTGGTTTCGCCGACATCGGAATAATACGGGAAGGTCGTGTCGACCGGCACGCAGATCAGCTTCTCGTCGCCGCCATGCTCGTCTTCGAGGTTCAGCACGCCGATCGGCCGGGCGCGCACCACGCAGCCCGCGATGAAGGGCGAGCGGGCGATGACCAGCGCGTCGAGCGGATCGCCATCGGGGCTGAGCGTGTGCGGGATGAAGCCGTAATTGGCCGGATAGCGCATCGGCGTGTGCAGGATGCGGTCGACGAACAGCGCGCCCGACTCCTTGTCGAATTCATACTTCACCGGTTCGCCGCCGGTGGGCACTTCGATGACGACGTTCAGGCTTTCGGGCGGATTGTCGCCCACGGGGATAAGATCGATACGCATTGTCGCACTCTTGTTTCGAATTACCGAAGATCCCCCTCCCCAGAAAGACTTCGCGGCGCCTCTAGCGACTGGAGAGGCATTGCGGAAGGGGGACTATAGTCCTAATCGCGCGGGCCATGCCCAAGACACCCCAGGCCATCCGCGGAACGCAGGACATTTTCGGTGCCGACGCCGAGGCTTTCGCCTTCGTGGTCGAGACCTTCGAGCGCGTGCGCAAGCTCTACCGATTTCGCCGGGCGGAAATGCCGGTGTTCGAGAAGACCGAGGTGTTTGCGCGTTCCATCGGCGAGACGACCGATATCGTCTCGAAGGAAATGTATTCCTTCGAGGATCGCGGCGGGGAATCGCTGACCCTGCGCCCGGAATTCACCGCCGGGATCGCGCGGGCCTATCTGTCGAACGGCTGGCAGCAGCATGCCCCGGTCAAGCTGGCGACGCACGGCCCGCTGTTCCGGTACGAGCGCCCGCAAAAGGGCCGCTATCGCCAGTTCCACCAGATCGATGCCGAGATCATCGGTGCCGCCGAACCGCAGGCCGATGTCGAGCTGCTGGCCATGGCCGACCAGCTGCTGAAGGAACTCGGCATCGAAGGCGTGACACTGCACCTCAATACGCTGGGCGATGGCGACAGCCGCGAGGCCTGGCGCGCGGCGCTGGTCGAGCACTTCCGAGCGGTGAAGGACGAATTGTCCGAAGATTCGCAGGAGCGGCTGGAGAAGAACCCGCTACGCATCCTCGACAGCAAGGACCGCCGCGACCAGCGCTTCGTGGCAGACGCGCCCAAGATCGACGAGTTCCTGTCCGACGATGCGCGCGCCTTTTTCGACGCGGTGACAAGCGGGCTCGATGCGGCGGGCGTCAAGTGGCAGCGCGCGGAAAGCCTGGTGCGCGGGCTCGACTATTACCGCCACACCGCCTTCGAATTCATCCCCGACGAGGGCAGCGAGGCGGCCAGCAAGCTTGGCAGCCAGAGCACCATTCTTGGCGGCGGGCGCTATGACGGGCTGATGGAAAGCCTCGGCGGCGCGGCGACCCCGGCGGTCGGCTGGGCCGCGGGGATCGAGCGGCTGGCGATGCTGGTGCCGGAAGAGGCAGTCGATGACCTCCCGTCTTGGCAATCGCTATCGAGGGCGACAGCGCGCAGACTTTCGGCAATCGGCGTGCGCCTTGCCCAATATGGCGCGGTCCGAAGGAATATCTGTCAGAAACATTGCGCGACCGGCTCGCCGCGAAAGCGCAGTTTCGACAAGGCCGTCAAAAGCGAGCTGCAAAAGTCATCATGGACGCTGGTCGGAGACGATGGATGCGGACGGCTGAAGACTGCCGAAGCCGACCATCGCACTCTAGAGGCTCCGGCCCGATACGAGCATCGCGAGCGACGAGATTCGGATAAGTCCGGCGTTTGCTTCCGAAATTTTAGTGACCGAATGGCAAGCATCCGGACACAGTAATCTTGACGTCCGCATGAAGCCGCAATGAAATCCCAGCCGAACGCCTCGACCAGATCGCCCATCGCTTCGCCGAGCTCGAGGCGCGGATGGCGTCCGGGCAGCTGGAAGGCGATGCATTCGTGCAGGCCAGCCGCGACTATGCGGAGCTGGAGCCGGTCGCCAAGGTGGCGGCCGAGGTGAAGGCGGCGCGCGAGGAGATTGCGAGCCTCGAGGAGATGCTCGCCGATCCGGAAATGAAGGCGATGGCGGAAGACGAGCTGTCCACCTTGCGCAAACGCCTGCCCGAGGCGGAGCGCGAACTGGCTATCTCCATGCTGCCGCGCGACAGCGCCGACAACAAGCCCGCCATGCTCGAAATTCGCGCCGGAACGGGCGGGGACGAGGCATCGCTCTTCGCAGGCGACCTCTATCGCATGTACGAACGCTTTGCCGCAGAGCAAGGCTGGCGGGTCGAGCCGGTCAGCATGAATGCGAGCGAGGTCGGCGGCTTCAAGGAAATCGTCGCCAATGTCACCGGCAGCGGCGTCTTCGCCAAGCTCAAGTTCGAAAGCGGCGTGCACCGCGTGCAGCGCGTGCCCGAAACCGAAAGCGGCGGGCGCATCCATACCTCGGCTGCGACCGTGGCCGTCCTGCCCGAACCGGACGAGGTCGATGTGCAGATCGATGCAGGCGATCTCAAGATCGACACCTACCGCGCCAGCGGTGCCGGCGGCCAGCATGTCAACACCACCGACAGCGCGGTGCGCATCACGCACTTGCCGACCAACACGGTCGTTACCTGTCAGGACGGGCGAAGCCAGCACAAGAACCGCGAAGGCGCAATGCAGGTGCTGCGCGCGCGGCTTTACGAGGCGCAACGCGAGGCGACCCAGGGCGCGGAGGCCGAGGCGCGCAAGGCCATGGTCGGCAGCGGCGACCGCTCCGAACGCATCCGCACCTACAATTACCCGCAAGGCCGCGTGACCGACCATCGGATCGGACTGACCTTGCAGAAACTGCCGCAGATCATCGCCGGGCCGGGACTTGGCGAACTGGTCGACGCGCTGATCGCCGAAGACGAGGCGAAGCGGCTGGCGGCGATGAGTGAGTAAACTTCCAGCGCGCACCGTCGCCGACGCGATCCGAGAAGCGGCAACCGAGCTTGCCGAGACAAGCGACACCTCGCGTCTCGACGCCGAATTGCTGATGGCCCACGCGCTTGGGATATCCCGCTCGGACATGCTGGTGCGAGCCATGGGAGATGACGCTCCGGAAAAATTTTCTGAATTTGTCGAGCAGCGTGCCCGTCACGAGCCTGTCGCGCACATCATCGGGAGCCAGGAGTTCTTTGGTCGCGCGTTCCGTGTCACGCGCGATACGCTTATCCCGCGTGGTGACAGCGAGATACTGGTCGAAGCTGCTCTCGAATTGTGCCCCGACGCAAGCCGGGTGCTCGATCTCGGCACGGGAACCGGAGCGCTGTTGCTTAGCGTACTGGCGGAAACGGGAGCGACCGGCGTCGGTACCGACAAGAGTGCAAAGGCTCTGGAGGTCGCCATGGACAATGCGAAGCGACTGCATCTCGCCGATCGCGCCGATCTTCGCCTGCTCGACTGGCATTCAGAAGGCTGGGCGAAAGATTTAGGCCAATTCGATCTCGTTCTTTGCAATCCGCCCTATGTCGAGGCCGACGCCGTTCTTGACCCCGATGTGGACAGGTTCGAGCCGCATTCCGCGCTCTATGCGGGGCCGGAAGGACTGGACGACTATCGCGTGCTGATCCCGCAACTGCGCGCACTAATGGCTGAAAACGGCGTGGTAATTCTTGAAATCGGGCACGAACAGGCCGATGCCGTCACCGCGCTCGCCACTCGCGAAGGATTCGCTGTCGAGCTGCGCAGGGACCTTGCAAACCGGCCTCGTGCGCTTGTTTTGACGTAAGGGGTTGGCAAAGCCATCGCGAGTTCGATAACTCTGGCCACAGGCCAGCGGTGCGCGGATGTCCGACCCGATGGCTTCAAGCCCCGACATGGCAGTTCTGGTGCGAAGCGAAATGCTTTGCATACCATGCACAGACAGGGGCGCGCATGCTGCAAGAGGGCGCAGCATGTTCAGTGGAGCACGCGAGCATGAGGCGGACCGAACCGATGGTCCGCGCCGCGCCATAAAAGGGACCGAATTTCCTTGAACAACAATCGCAATAACCGTCGTCGCGGTCGCAGCAGTAACAACCGCAATCAGGGCGGCGGCAACTCGGCCAACCGGATCGACAGCCGGGCGCGCGGCAATGCGCCGCAGCTGCTCGACAAGTACAAGAAGCTTGCGCAGGATGCCCAGCACAATGGCGACCGCGTCCAGGCCGAATACTATCTCCAGTTCGCAGACCACTATTTTCGCGTGATCGCCGACAACAAGGCGCGCCAGGATGAGGCGCGTGCCAAGCGGGACGACGATCGCGGAGGGTCCTCGGAAGGCGACGATGCCTCGGATGATGACGGCAACGAACGTCGGCAGCGCCGCCCGCGCGCCCGCCGCGGTGACGAGGACGGCCAGCAGGACAATCGCCAACGCCGCCCGCGCCGCAACGGCACCGACGATGCACAGGGTGAAGGCGACAATTCCTTTACCCGCGATGCTGAAGCTGATGAGGAGGACGCGCCCAGGAAGCGTCGCGCGCCGCGCAAGACCAAGCGTAGCGATGAAGGCGAACAGGGTAACGAGGGCGAAATCGACGCTGCCGCTTTGCCGCCGGCGATCGGTAACGATGACGATACGCCTGCGCCCCCGCGCCGCCGCCGTCGCAAGGCGGATGAGGGCGAAGACGTGAGCGCTGTCGGCTAAGGGCGCGCTGCGCCACATGCTGTCCAATCGTGAAACGACCGTTGGAGGGTCGCTTGTTCGGCTCTGCCGATGCGGTGCTCGCTCGGCCTTACATCGCCGCGCTGCTGCTTGGCGCGCTGGCAGCCACCGGATTCCAGCCGCTCCATCTGTGGCCGGTCGGCCTTGCTGCGATGGCGGCATTCGTTTGGGTGAGTTACCGGCAGGAAAGCGCCAAGGCCGCGTTCCTGGTGGGTTGGCTCTTCGGCGTCGCGCACTTCACGCTTACGAACAACTGGATCGCGACGGCCTTCACCTACCAGGCCGAGATGCCTGCCGAACTGGGCTGGCTCGCCGTGCCACTCTTGTCGCTCTATCTGGCGGTCTGGCCCGCGCTCGCTACTTTTGCTGCATGGAAGTTCAGCCGTAAGCGCGGATTTCCGGCATTTGCGCTAGCCTTTGGTGCTGCCTGGATCGCCGCGGAGTGGCTGCGTAGCTGGGTCTTCACCGGCTATATATGGGGCCCGTTCTCAATGATGCTGCTTGGCAGCTGGGACAGGCCCGGCGCGGCAGCGGCGCTGCCCTTTACCGGCACTTACGCCTTGTCCGGCATAGCGGTTGTAATTGCAGGCCTTATCGGTTGGGCTCTTGCGGTGCGGCGATGGATTGTCGGAGGCGTGCTGACAGCTGCCGTCGCGTTCGCCATGTTGTTGCCTGTCGGCGCAGGTGAGGATGGCACGCTTCCCGTCACGCTTGTGCAGCCTGACCTGCAACAGGAAGATCTCGACAACCCGCGCCTTTACGAAGCGCAGTTCCAGCGGATTGCCGCGCTCAGCACCCCGCGCGAGCCGGGTGCGCGTCGGCTGGTCCTCTGGCCGGAGAGCGCCGTGCCGGACTACCTGCGCGAAGGGTATCCGCTGCGCTATTATATCCGGACGACGGCGGGCGCGGATGCGCGGTTTGCCCGATATCGCATCGCACAGGCCATCGGCGAAGGCAGCCTCTTGCTGACAGGCGCGCAGGATTTGCTGATCGGCGAAGTCGATGGGCGCGAGCGGGCCGTCGGCGCGTATAATGTGGTCACGCCGATCGATGCACAAGGCAATCTCGGTCCGCGCTACGCCAAGGCGCATTTGGTGCCCTACGGCGAATATTTGCCGATGCGCAATATACTGGAGCCGTTGGGCCTTTCTCGACTGGTAGCAGGCTCTATCGATTTCGCGCCCGGTCCCGGGCCTCGCACGCATGACTTCGGGCCGCATGGCAAGGCGGGCATACAGATCTGCTACGAAATCATTTTCAGTGGCGAGGTCGTCGACCCCGAGCTGCGGCCCGATTACATATTCAACCCGTCGAACGATGGCTGGTTCGGCGTCTGGGGTCCACCACAGCATCTCGCGCAAGCTCGGCTGAGGGCCATCGAGGAGGGGCTGCCGGTGCTCCGTTCTACGACGACCGGGATCAGCGCAATCATCGATGCACGCGGCGTGGTGAGAGAGCATATCGGGCGCAACAAGGCCGATCGGATCGACACTCTTGTTCCGCCGCCGCATCCGCCGACACTTTTCTCGAAGCTCGGCCACTGGCTGACGCTGATGTGGGGCATTGCTCTCCTGCTGGGATCGCTGGTTGCCACGCGGCTGACCGCTCGCTACGAGCGGGGCAACACTTAAAGCTTTCTTTATATCCTTCCAATCCGGGGTCCCGCATGCGCACAGATTATCTGTTTACGTCCGAAAGCGTGTCCGAAGGCCATCCGGACAAGGTTTCGGACCAGATCAGCGATGCAATCGTCGATCTCATGCTGTCAAAGGACCCCGAATCGCGCGTCGCCTGCGAGACGATGACGACGACGCAGCGCGTTATCCTTTCTGGCGAAATTCGCTGTGCGCCGATGTATGACGCCAACAACTCGGCTTGGGCAGAAAATGGCGGCTGGGCGCCGGGCGCAAAGGAAGAGATCGAGCAGGCCGTGCGCCGCACGGTGCGCGAAATCGGCTACGAGCAGGACGGCTTCCATTGGAAAACGCTGACCTTCGAAAATCACCTGCACGGCCAGTCGAGCGAGATCGCCCAAGGCGTGGACGCCAGCGGCAACAAGGACGAGGGCGCGGGCGACCAGGGCATCATGTTCGGCTTCGCCTGCGACGAGACGCCCGACCTGATGCCGGCGACGCTCGATTACAGCCACAAGATCCTTGAGCGACTGGCCAGCGACCGCAAGGACGGCACCGCGCCTTTCCTGGAGCCCGATGCCAAGAGCCAGCTTTCGCTACGTTACGAGAACGGCAAGCCGGTGGAATGCACCGCGATCGTCGTCTCGACACAGCATGCGAAGGGCTATCACGAGGGCGACAAGGAAGCGCAGCTCAAGGACTATGTGAAGTCGGTGGTCACCGAGATACTGCCCGATGGATGGGTGTCGGGCGAAACGCAGTGGCACATCAACCCGACAGGCGCTTTCGAGATCGGTGGGCCGGACGGCGATGCCGGTCTAACGGGCCGCAAGATCATCGTCGACACCTATGGCGGCGCTGCGCCGCATGGCGGGGGTGCCTTCAGCGGCAAGGACCCGACCAAAGTCGACCGTTCGGCGGCTTACATTACCCGCTATCTGGCGAAGAACATCGTGGCGGCCGGTCTCGCAACGCGCTGCACGATACAGCTATCCTATGCGATCGGCGTTTCGAAGCCGCTCTCGCTCTATGTCGATACGCACGGGACCTGCGCCGATGGAGTGACCGACGAAGCGCTGGAGCAGGCGATAGCCGGCATCGACAAGCTGGGTGGCCTGACCCCGCGCGGCATCCGCATGCATCTTGGGCTCAACAAGCCGATCTACCGTATCAGCGCAGCTTACGGGCACTTCGGGCGGCAGGCCGAGGGCGACCGGTTTCCCTGGGAGCGCACGGATCTGGTTGACGATCTCAAGGCGGCTATCGCTTAAGCGAATGGGCGCACCACCCAAGAAGGATGGTGCACCCCTGTTCTTCGCTCAGTCGAGGATGCCGCGACGCGGTTCGGGCCGCAGCGCACCGACCATGCTTTCGTCGCGAAGCCATTCGCCGACCTTGCGGCCGAACTTGGCGATGGCGTGCATATTGAAGAAATGCATTAGGCCCAGAGCAACGACCACCAGCCCAATCTTGGTCGACAGGAACTCCAGCGTTTCGGCCAATCCCTGCGGCGGAGTGCCCCAGCGCAAGGTGAGCAATATCCACCCCAGATTGACGAGGTAGAAGCCGACTACCAGCAAGTGGTTGGTCGAATGCGCCAGCGTGTCGTCGTGACCGAAGCATTCCTTCAGAAACACGATGCCGTTCTTCGACAGCGTACGCGCGACCCAGACGGTCAAGGCTATGCTGATCGCGAGATAAGCGAGATAGGCGGGGACGAGGTACATTGTATGTCTCCTTTTCCGTTTTAGTGCGTGGAGTCAGATCGAAATTTGGCAGAGCTGAGAGTAATCGGCCGAGACGATATCTCCTATTTCTGAAATTGCAGAAACATCGTGTCGCGTGTGTTCAGAGATGCTGGACGCTCCGTTTGGCTGTGGGTTTTCTTAAGCTTTACCGCCAGGCAGGAACCGCGCGACGCGGCCGCCGAGCTTCATCAGCGCGACGAGTGTGGACTTGGGCAGCCGCCGCACATCGGCATACCAGTTCGCCAGATTGCCGATGAAGTCGTGCATCCGCCCGATGCGCTCGCGCACATGGTCGGGCACGTCCGCGCGCTGCTCGAGACTTTCGGACAGCTCGCCCAGCAACTGGATCGTCGGGTCGATCTCGCGCCGCTTGCGCTCGGCGGTGATTTTCATGAGCATGTCCCACAGATCCGTCTCGGCGACGAAATGGTCGCGCCGGTCGCCTTCGACATGGACGCGGCGCACGATCTGGTAGGATTGCAATTCCTTAAGGCCGTTCGAGACGTTCGAGCGGGCAAGGCCCAGCTTGTCGCAGATGTCCTCTGCGTGGCGCGGACGGTCCGACAGATAGAGCAGGGCATGGACCTGCGCGACCGAGCGGTTCACGCCCCACTGGCTGCCCATCTCGCCCCAATGGAGGATGAAGGACCGCACTTCGGGTATGTCCATAATCTCGGCCACAAGACGACTCCTGCTTCTGATTTCTGTAATTTCAGAAATCCGTGTTTATGTCAAGCGGGGGGACGAATTTGACGATGTGCTAAGTGTCGTCCTGCCCTTTCGTCGGCGAAGCGCGATCGAGCGCAAGTTCCGCATCGGAAAAGACGAACGGGCTGCGTACGCCCGGCATGCCGTCGACCTCTGTTCTGCATACCGCGCGCGCGGATCTGCGGATCGGCAAAGACTTCATCCAGGCTGTTGATCGGCCCTGCCGGGATGCCGGCGCTTGCGCATGCGTCGAGCAATGCGTCGCGCGACATCCCCCCGCTCGCATCGGCGATGACAACGTCCAGTTCCGCGCGGTGCGCGATGCGATCCTGGTTGGTCGCGAACCTTTCGTCATCCAGAAGGTCCTCGCGCCCCAGCACCCCGAGCAGCTTGCGGAACAGTGCATCATTGGCAGGCGCCAGCACCACCGGCCCGTCCATGGTCGGGAACACTCCATAGGCACTCACCTGTGCATGCGAATTACCCATGCGCGGTGGGTTTTTGCCGGTGGTCAGATAGCTCATCGCCTGATTGGCGAGCAGGCCGACGGAGCAATCGAGCAGGCTCATGTCGATCCACTGCCCGCGCCCCGTGCGGTGCCGCATGAGCAGCGCGGCCTGCACCGCATTGGCTGCCCACAGTCCCGCAGGCCAGATCGCTGATCGATACGCCGTGCTTCATCGGGTCGCCATCCGGCTCACCCGTCAACGACATGAAGCCGCTCATCGCCTGAATCACGAAGTCGTAGCCCGGCTCGTCACGACGCGGACCGTCTTGACCGAAGCCCGTAATCGAGCAGTAAACCAGCGCTTCGTTCGTCTCACTCAGCGTCGCATAGTCGAGTCCGAACTTGGCCAGCCCACCCGGCTTGAAATTCTCAAGCACGACATCGGCGTCCGCAGCAAGAGTGCGCACCCTGGCAAGATCGTTCTCATCGCGAAAGTCGGCGACAATCCCGCGCTTCCCGCGATTGCAGGCGTGGTAATAGGCGCTGGTAGTCTCGCCGCCATGCTCGACCCATGGCGGGCCCCAGATGCGCGTATTGTCGCCTTCCGGGCTCTCGACCTTGATGACGTCCGCACCCAGATCGGCAAGCATCTGCCCGGCCCAAGGCCCTGCCAGAACGCGCGCCAGTTCAAGCACTTTCAGCCCGGCGAGCGGTGCGTTCTCGTTTCGCGGAAGCAGCAGCCAGTCGGCCATGGCGGTCAGCTAAGCGCGACCTCGTAGGCGGCCGTCGTCTTATCCGCGATCTCGTCTGCCGTCACGCCCGGTGCCAGCTCGATGAGGCGGAAGGGGCTGTCGTGATCATTGCGGTGGAAGACACCCAGATTGGTGATGATCATGTCGACCACGTTCTGCCCGGTCAGCGGCAGGGTGCACTCGGGAATGAACTTGGGATCGCCCGCCTTGCTCGTGTGGTCCATGACGACGATGATCTTCTTGACGCCCGCGACCAGATCCATCGCGCCGCCCATGCCCTTGATCATCTTGCCCGGGATCATCCAGTTGGCGATGTCGCCATTTTCGGCCACTTCCATTGCGCCCAGCACGGTCAGGTCGATGTGACCGCCGCGGATCATGGCGAAGCTCTGGGCGCTGTCGAAATAGGCTGAATGAGGCAGCTCGCTGATGGTCTGTTTGCCGGCATTGATCAGGTCGGCATCCACCTCGTCTTCGTAAGGGAAGGGGCCGATGCCAAGCATGCCGTTCTCGCTTTGCAGCGTGACCTGCATGCCTTCCGGGATGTGGTTGGCGACCAGCGTCGGAATGCCGATGCCTAGATTGACGTAATAGCCATCCTGCAGCTCCTGCGCGGCGCGGGCTGCCATCTGGTTGCGGTCCCAGCCGGTCTTGGTGGCGGTGTCGGTCATGTCAGTCCTCGCTCATGATGGCTGGCGCGGTGGATGGCGCGGTTTCCGGGGTCCAGCGTGTGCCTTCGGGGAAGACCTCTTCCACCGTGCCTTTCAGCGAAGTCGCCGTAGACAGGGTTCGGCAAGACGAACCATCCGTTGCCCCAGAGCTGCGCCAGGTCACCGCGCGCGGCGAGTTCACGCCGGTCGGCCGCAGGCAGCGCATCGTCGTTGAAGATATCGGCAAAATCGCCGAGATTGTCGCCTGCAAGCGCAATAACGCAGTACCGCTCGGCAATCATGGCGCGGCGCTTGTCCTTGCCGCCACTGGTCGTGCCATCGTCCCCGCGAAGGTAGAGCGTGTCGAGGTGGACGGCGTCGCCAAGTCCTGCGCGTCGGATCGCCTCGGCAGCTCCTTGCACGCTATACTGGCGGTTGGTGTTGAACACCGGCGTTATGCCTGCCTCTCGCAGGCGGCGCAGACCGGTGACGGCGCCCGGGACAGGCCGCACATAGCGCGCGCCGGTTTCTTCCCACACCTTCCAGGTCTCGGATGAATACGTGTTGCCGGTGGCTGCAACCCAATATTCGTAGCCAAGGTTGAGCAGCACCGTCTCGTCGACATCGAACACGACCGCGAGCGGTTTCCAGCTGTCGCCGCGCGCGCAGCTGACCGGCTCGGCCACTTCGCCGCCGATGCCCATGGCAACCGATTGCGGAACGCGCCGTTCGCGGCTGCGGGCGATGGCGTAGTCGGCGATATTGCGCCAAGCCTGGATCGAAGCACCCGCTGCCTCGCCCGAACCGTACAGCCACTGCATGGTAGCAGGAGCGTCGGCACCCGCAGGCGCCGCAGCAGGCTCAACCGAAGTCGTGGCGCAGGCCGACAGGGCGAGAGCGCTCAGAGCGGCAAACGCGCTGCGCATCATGCGTCTGCCTTCGAACGGGTGGTCACGAACTCGATCTTCTTGTCGTAGGGCGCACCCACGATCATGCGCTGGACGTAGACGCCGGGCAGGTGGATGCAGTCGGGATCGAGGTTGCCTGCGGGCACCACCTCTTCCACTTCGACTACGCACACCTTGCCGCAGGTGGCGGCAGGCTGGTTGAAGTTGCGGGCGGTCTTGCGGAACATGAGGTTGCCCGTCTCGTCCGCCTTCCACGCCTTGACGATGGCGAGATCCGCGAAAATGCCTTGTTCGAGAATGTAGTCCTCGCCATCAAAGCTCTTGACTTCCTTGCCCTCGGCAACCTGCGTGCCGACACCGGTCTTGGTGTAGAAGCCGGGAATACCGGCGCCGCCTGCGCGCATGCGTTCGGCCAGCGTGCCTTGCGGGCAAAATTCCACTTCCAGTTCGCCGGAGAGGAATTGCCGCTCGAATTCCTTGTTCTCGCCGACATAAGAGGAGATCATCTTTTTCACCTGCTGTGTGCGCAGGAGCATGCCGATGCCTTCATTGTCGATCCCGGCATTGTTGCTGGCGAAGGTCAGTCCCTTCACGCCGCTCTCGCGGATCGCCTCCAGCAGGCGCTCGGGAATGCCGCATAATCCGAAGCCTCCGCTGGCAATCAGCATGTCGTCGTGAAGCAGCCCTTCGAGGGCGGATGCGGCATCGGGAAAGAGCTTGTTCATGAATTCTCCGTTACGGCATGGCTGCTAGCGAGATGGGGCATGGAAGTCACCCCGCAAAGATGGAAGGTTCTCGATATGCGCGCAGTCCAAATGATCGCACTGTTGCCGGCACTGGCCGCCTGCGAGGCGCAGCCTGCGCCGACGCCGGAGCCTGTGCTTCCCAACCCTATCTTGGCGGCAGCCGAAACCGATCGACGCGAGCATCTGGCCGGGCCTGCCGAGCGCGGCGACTTCAAGGCAACCTTTGGCGAGCCCTTCATTGCATTCGAAAGCCGCGGCAACCGCATGGCGATCAGCCAGCCTTACGCGGAGCCAAATTACCAGGTCATCGAGGCGGCTCGGACCGTGCTCGAACTCGCATACGACGATTTATACGGGCGAAAGCGCGGCGGTAAATCGCCAGGAGCCCTTTATTCTGACAATCGAGCGTAGTTCTTGTCAGCATGAGTTCTCAGGCGAGCAGACACGGTATGTCGCTTACCTCGGTTCGGCAGCCGAGCCACGTCGTTGGCGCAGCTGTGCGTCGCCTGCACTCTGATGTTGCGCGACTATTGCGCCGGACGCATCAAACATTCTGTTTTTCGCATTTGCACAAAATGCTGCACCTGCACATAACGGACGAGCCTTTTTAGGCATCCTCTCCCAAGACTTTACCAGCCCGGCTGTTTGCGCAGCCGGGCTTTTTTTGGCGTCTGCGCGATCACCTGCGGACCTTATGCGCAATCTTGCTCATTGCATGTCGGAAGGGACCTGCCCATCTGGGGCGGCGTAGCAACACAAGACACGGTCAGGGAGACAGCCTTTCATGGCGGATGCGGACGCGGCGAAGGTAAGCGACGACAAGACGGTAAGGCTGCAGGTTGCCGCCGCTAGGCAGGAAGAAAGTGGCCAGGGCATTGCCCGCATGCCGCGCTCAGCCTTCCAGACGCTCGGCATCACCGAAGGCGATCCGGTCGAAATCATCGGCAAGCGCGCCAGCGTCGCCATGGCTATGCCTGCCTATGACGAGGACCAGTCGCTCGAGGTTATTCGGCTGGACGGCTTGCAGCGCGGCAATGCCGAAGTCGGGTCGGGCGAGCATGTGCAGGTCGCGCGCCGCCGAATCGCGCCCGGCAACGCGCGTCGTCTTCGCACCCGCAAATCGCGACATGCGACTGCAGGGTCCCGCTCAGGCGCTCAAGCGCAACTTTGCAGGCAAGCCGCTGACCGCCGGCGATCTCGTAGCAACAACCGGGCAGCAGCCGGTCCAGAACATGCCCCAAGAAGTGCGCCGCATGTTCAACGCGCCCGCCTATGCGCTGACGCAGATCCGCTTGTCGGTCGTCTCCACAACGCCCAAGGGCATCGTGCATATCGACGAGAACACCGAGGTCGAACTTCGCGCCGAATTCGAAGCGCCGCGCGATGCGCGCGCCGTCGTGAATTACGACGATGTCGGCGGCATCGAGGAAACGATCCAGCAATTGCGCGAGATGGTGGAGCTGCCGCTGCGCTATCCCGAGCTGTTCACGCGCCTTGGGGTCGACCCGCCCAAGGGCGTTCTGCTCCACGGACCGCCGGGAACGGGCAAGACCCGGCTGGCGCAGGCTGTCGCAAATGAGAGCGATGCCGAATTCTTCACCATCAACGGCCCGGAAATCATGGGATCGGGCTATGGCGAGAGCGAAAAGGCGCTGCGCGAAGTGTTCGAGCAGGCGACCAAGGCCGCCCCTGCCATCATCTTCATCGACGAGATCAACTCCATCGCCCCCAAGCGCGACCGCGTGCCGGGCGAGGCGGAGAAGCGGCTGGTCGCGCAGCTGCTGACGCTGATGGACGGGCTGGAGGCGCGCTCCAACCTCGTCGTCATTGCGGCCACCAATCGCCCTGACGCCATGGACGAGGCGCTACGCCGTCCGGGCCGCTTCGACCGCGAAATCGTGATCGGTGTGCCGGACGAGAAGGGGCGCCGCGAAATTCTCGGCATCCATACGCGTGGGATGCCGCTGGGTGACAAGGTCGACCTCGCGGAACTGGCCAAAGCGACATACGGCTTCGTGGGCGCGGATATTGCAGCTTTGGCGCGCGAGGCAGCCATCGATGCCGTGCGCCGGATCATGCCCAAGATCGACCTGGACGAACGGACCATTCCGCCCGAAGTGCTCGACGAGCTTTATGTCGGGCGCGAAGATTTCCTGTCTGCCCTCAAGCGCGTCCAGCCGTCCGCCATGCGCGAGGTCATGGTGCAGGTGCCGACCACCAGCTGGAGCGATATCGGCGGCGTCGACGATGCCATCGAAAAGCTGAAGGAAGGTATCGAGCTTCCAATGAAGAACCCGGATGCTTTCCATCGTCTGGGTATCCGGCCGGCGCAGGGCTTCCTGCTCTATGGTCCTCCAGGCACGGGCAAGACTCTGCTGGCCAAGGCGGTCGCCAAGGAAGCCGAAGCAAACTTCATCTCGATGAAGTCGAGCGATCTGCTGTCCAAGTGGTATGGCGAGAGCGAGCAGCAGATCGCGCGCCTGTTCAAGCGGGCCCGCGCGGTCGCGCCTTGCGTCATCTTCATCGACGAGATCGACAGTCTGGTGCCCGCGCGCGGAAGCGGTCAGTCCGAGCCGCAGGTCACCGGCCGCGTCGTCAACACCATTCTGGCCGAAATGGACGGGATGGAGGAATTGCAGTCGATCGTCGTCATCGGTGCGACCAACCGCCCCGCGCTGGTCGACCCGGCCCTGCTACGCCCCGGACGCTTTGACGAACTGGTCTATGTCGGCACGCCCGACCAGAAGGGCCGCGAGCGCATCCTTGGCATACACACCAAGCATATGCCGCTGGCCGACGATGTCGCGCTGGCGGACATTGCGGAGAAGACCGCGCGCTTTACCGGGGCGGATCTGGAAGATGTTGTGCGGCGTGCCGGTCTTAATGCCTTGCGCCGTGCGGGCGGCGACGTGCAGGAAGTGCGCGCTGTCGATTTCGAAGGGGCGCTGGAGGACAGCCGCGCTACCGTGACGGCAAAGATGGAAGCCGAGTACAAGAAGATGCGCGGCGAATTGAAAAAGCGCGCTGCCGAAGTGCAGCCCATCGGCTTTATTCACGATGGGATGGTCGAAAGCACGCGCGGCAAGAAGCACAGCGGCGCGGAGAGCTGATTAGCCGCCCATAACTCGCTGGTTCGCCGCCTCGACTTCGAGCCGGTGGCGGATCAGCGCGTCCGGCTGATGTTCGCGAAGCCAGGCCAGCATGTGCTCGCGCACGGCGCAGCGAAGGTTCCACAAGTCGCCGATCGTCTCTGCGCTCATCGAGAGGCGCAGTTCGATGCTTTCAGGGTATGCTTCGGTCATCAGCATGGCGACATTGCGTCCGTCCCACAGCGCATGTTGCTTGACGAAGCGCTCGAACTCAGTGCGGATCGGCTCGATATCGGTGACCGGGTCGAGATGGAGCATGACCGGGCCAGTCAGCTTCTCGCTCACACGCGACCAGTTTTCGAAGCTTTCGTCGAGGAACCGGCTGGTGGGCACGACCAGCACGCGCTCATCCCAGGTGCGCACGGTAAGGAAGCTCATGCGGATTTCCTCGACGCGGCCCGCTTGCCCGTCGACCTTCACCAGATCGCCGATGCGCAGCGGCTGGGTCAGCGCCATCTGCAGTCCGGCAATGAGCGATTTCAAAGCTGGTTGCGCCGCTGCGCCGACCGCCAGAGCAGCCAGACCGGCCGAGGCCAGCATGGTCGTGCCCACATCGCGTACGCCGGGAATATTCAGCATAATGAGCGAAATTGCGATGATGACGATCGCCACGCGCGCGGTACGCGATAGAATAGCGATGCGGGTGCGGTAGCCTCGATTGGCGACCTCGTCCCCGCTCAGCTCCAGCTGCCGCTCGTATCCCAGCGCCAAACCCTTGACGAAAGCGAAGGCGACCCAGCCGATTACTGCAGGCGTGACGAAGCTGGCGAAGGTGTCCCAGCCGTTGCCGACCAGTGCATCGTTCTCCGCCGCAATGGAAATGGCGAATGCGATCATGGCCCAGCGCACAGGCTTGCGCACCTTGGCGACCACGACATCGTCCAACGCGCTGGACGACGTGCTCGTGATCTTGCGCAGCAGCTTGAAGATGACCCAATGCACGATGAGAGCGACAAGCACCGCGCCGCCCAGCGCGATCAGCGTGTCGACCAGGCCTTCCCAAGAGATCGGCCAGTTTTCGGGATTGTAGCGTTCCAGCATGTGCGCCGCGCCTTTACGCAGCCGCCGCTTCGCTGACAACCGACGCGTCTGCTGCGTGCGCGGGAAGCTCGATCACGACCTTCAGCCCATCGGCCGCAAATTCGCGCGTGACGCTGCCGCCGAACTGGCGTGCTGCGCTGTCCATCAGCAGACTGCCGAAGCCCTTGCGCTCCGGCTCCCCGTCGATGGTCACGCCGTGTTCGCGCCATGACAGGTGCACCATGCCCGCTTCCTCGTGCCACGACACATCGATCGTACCGCCATGGGCCCAAGCGCCGTATTTGACCGCATTCGTGGTCAGTTCGTGCAGGACAAGGCCTAGCGGCGTGATCCGCTTGGCGGGCAACAGGACTTCCGGTCCGCTGATGGTCGCGGTCTGCCTTTTCGACCGATAGGGAGCGAGGGTTGTCTCCACCAGCGCTTCGAGCGAGGCGAGTTCGCGATCGAGCTCGCCCTGACTGACCTCGTGCGCAGTCAGAAGCGCGCGAATGCGTTCGCCGATGGCCTTGGTCACCTCCTTGGCTTCGGGCTTGTCGCGTGCGCTCATCTGCACGATGGCGAGAATGACCGCAAAGATGTTCTTCACCCGGTGGTTCAGCTCGCGTGCCAGCAGGTCGGCCCGGTCGCGCGCTTCGCCAAGTGCCGCAGCCTGAGCGGCCTCTACTTCGGCGCGTGCGGCCCGGGCTACCAGTCGCGAGCCAAGGACCATGGCGACGATCAGCAGGAGTATCAGCATCGCCAGCAGGGGCACGACTCGCGCCTCGATTCGCGCGGTCTGCGTTGCCTGCTCCGTGAGAATATCGCTCTCGATGGTACGCATCTCATCGATTGCACGGCGCAGGCGTTCCATCGTCACCTGCCCCGCGTCGCTCAAGACGCTCCGACGGGCATCGAGCAGTTGTCCATCCTGGAGCAGGACAACGGTTGCTTCGAGTTCGACGAACTTTTCCTGCGACAGCGTCTCGATCTCTTCGAGCAGTTCGGCCTGCCGCATGGTCGCGTCATCGCCGAGCAGCGTCTTCAAGCGGCGCACTGCCGGGTCGATCTGTTCGCGGCCTCGCTCGTAGGGGCGCAGATATCGCCTATCGAGCGTGATCAGATACCCGCGCTGCCCCGTCTCTCCGTTCAACGCAGCTGTCTCGACGCGTTGCAGCTGCTCGATGATGTCGGTTGTCTTCGTATATTGGTCTCGCGCCCGCTGCTCCGCGCCAAGCGTCTGGTAGACCAGCGCAATCACGCCCAGCATTGCCGCTGCTACCGTCAGCAGCAGCACGACATTGGGCAGGCGCATGGCCCAGCGGAAACGGCGTTTGTTCATCGGTTAGTGCGCGGCTCCCCAGCTCGTGCCGGTGCCGATATCCACATCGAGCGGAACAGACAACTCGACGCGCGGCTCGGCAGCGGTCGACATGACGCGGCCGATGACCTTGGACGCTGCCTCGACATCGCCTTCGGGCAATTCGAAAACCAGTTCGTCATGCACCTGCAACAGCATGCGCACATGCCCGAGGCCGGCGTCTTCCAGTGCAGGCATCATGCGCACCATCGCGCGTTTGATGATATCGGCGCTGGTCCCTTGGATCGGCGCGTTGATGGCGGCGCGTTCGGAGCCGGCGCGCTCGTTCGGGTTCTTGGAGCGGATGCGCGGGAACCACGTCTTGCGGCCGAACAGGGTTTCCGAATATCCCAGCTCGCGTACGCTCTCGCGAGTCTGCACGATGTAGCGCTGGATGCCGGGAAAGCGCTGGAAATAGGTGTCGATCATGTCCTGCGCCTCGTCCGAACTCACGCCCAGCCGACCGGCCAGACCCCAGCGCGAGATGCCGTAAAGAATCGCGAAATTGATCGTCTTGGCATTTGCGCGGGTATCGCGCGTCACCTCGCCGAACATCTCCTTCGCCGTGCGCGAATGGATGTCCTCGCCTTGCTGGAACGCTTCGCGCAAGGGATCGACGTCCGCCATATGGGCGGCCAGCCGCAGCTCGATCTGCGAATAGTCGGCGGCGAGCAGGACATTGCCTTCGTCGGCCACGAACGCCTCGCGGATCTGGCGGCCGATTTCGGTGCGGATCGGGATATTCTGCAGGTTCGGATCGGTCGAGGACAGCCGCCCGGTCTGCGCGCCGACGAGACTGTAGCTGGTGTGCACCCGCCCCGTTTTCGGGTTGATCGCATCCTGCAGCGCATCGGTATAGGTCGACTTCAGCTTGGTCAGCTGACGCCATTCGAGCACCTTGCTGGCGATCTCCGCCCCGTCTGCGTCAAGGCGTTCGAGCACGGACAGATCGGTCGAATACTGCCCGCTCTTACCTTTCTTGCCACCCTTGTAGCCCATCTTGTCGAACAGGATTTCACCAAGCTGCTTCGGGCTGCCGACGGTGAATTCTTGTCCGGCCAGCTCGAAGATCTCGCCTTCGAGCCGCTTGGTAACGATCGCGAACTCTTCCGACAACTTGGCCAGTTGCGCCTTGTCGACCTTGATCCCGTGTCGCTCCATTTGCGCGACGACCGGGATGAGCGGGCGGTCCACCCGCTCGTAGACGGTCGTACCGCCTTCGATCGGCAGGCGGCGCTTGAGATGCGCGTGCAGGCGCCAGGTGACGTCCGCGTCCTCGGCGGCGTACTCGGTCGCCCGGTCGAGGCCCACTTCGTTGAAGCAGATCTGCTTTTTGCCGGTGCCGCAGACTTCCTTGTAGGTTAGGCAAAGGTGGCCAAGGTGGCGCTGCGCGAGCTCGTCCATGCCATGCCCGCCGCCGATGCCCGTCTCGCCCCGGCCAGCGTCCAGCGCGAAGCTGATGATCATTGTGTCGTCGATTGGCGCGACTTCGATGCCTTCGCGCGCCAGCACGGACAGGTCGTATTTGCCGTTCTGAAAGACCTTGAGGACCGCATCGCTTTCCAGCAGCGGTTTAAGCAGTGCGAGCGCCGCGTGTTTGTCTATTTGCTCGGGACGCTCGGCGAACATGTCGCTGCCGCCGTGGTCCAGCGGGATGTAACACGCATCGTTCGGGCCCAGCGCCAGGCTGACCCCGACCAGCTGCGCCCGGATTGCATCGAGGCTGTCTGTCTCCGTATCGACCGCTACCAGTCGCGCCTCGTGCGCGCGCTCGACCCACGCCTCCAACCGTTCTAGCGACTGCACACACTCGTATTTTGAGCGATCGACCGGCTCCATGTCGAGTGCGGGCTGGGCGGTGCCATCGGCTTTCGCGCCTGCATTGACCGGCTTGGCAGGATTGAGATCGGTCTTGCGGCCCGGACTGCCCGAGCCCGTCTGCAAGCGGCGCAGCAGGCTGGTAAAGCCGTGCTTCGAAAGGAACGCAGCCAGCGGTTCGTCCGGCACACCGTCAAGCTTCATGTCGTCCAGCGCGACCGGCAGTTCGCAGTCTTCGCGCAAGGTCACCAGCACGCGGCTGAGCTCCGCATCGGCGCGATGTTCGAGCAGGCGTTCCTTCAGCTTGCTCTTCTTCATGTCCTCGGCGGCATCGAGCGCGGAAGTCAGGTCGCCATGGTCGGCAATCAGCTTGCTTGCCGTCTTCGGACCGACACCGAAGATGCCCGGGATGTTGTCGACCGAATCGCCCATCAGCGCCAGCACATCGCCGACCTTTTCCGGCGGCACGCCGAATTTTTCCTCGACCTCCTCGATATAGATGCGCGCGCTCTTCATCGTGTCGAGCATGTCGATGCGCGCGCCGTCCTTCTCGCCGACTAGCTGCATCAGATCCTTGTCGGAGGATACGATGGTAACATCCCAGCCCTTCTCCTGCGCCGCGCGGGCATAGGAGGCGATCATGTCATCCGCTTCGACATCGGGTTCCTCGATGACCGGCAGACTGAAGGCGCGCGTCGCATCGCGAATGAGCGGGAATTGGGGCACCAGGTCTTCGGGCGGGTCGGGCCGATTGGCCTTGTACTGGTCGTAAATATCGTTGCGGAACGAGTGGCTGGACTTGTCGAGGATCACAGCCAAATGGGTCGGCCCGTCCGCCTGGTCCAGATCCTCGGCCAGCTTCCACAGCATGGTGGTATAGCCATAAACCGCGCCGACCGGCGTGCCTTCAGGGTCGGTCAGCGGCGGCAAGCGATGGTAGGCCCGAAAGATGTAGGCGGAGCCATCGACGAGATAGAGGTGCTGTTTTTCGGCCATCGAGTCCCGCCTAGCAGTGCCGGGCGCACATTGGGAGCGAGAATGCGGCTCTGACTTGTCGCTCAGGCACTTAGGAAAAACAAAGGCTTAAGCAGAATGTGGCAGAGATTGTGGCGAATCTTCTTGCCGCGCCACATTCCGGCCATTATTTAGACACTGTAAGGCCCAATTCACGGGACTTGCGCGGGGAGGCGAATCTTTGCCCACCCGCATCCTATACTCGCTGTTTAAGGATTTATCATCATGCGCAAGATCGCACTCGTCGCTGCCGCATCGGCTGCCGCTCTCTCGCTCGCCGCTTGCTCGGAAGCTACCGAAGAAGCTGCAGAAGAAACCGCTGACTCGGCTGCTGCAGACACCGAAGCCAACATGGAAGCCATGGAAGACGGCGCCGAAGACATGGCTGCCGACGCTGACGCTGCAGCTACCGAAGCTGAAGCTGAACTCGAAGGCGAAACCATGGAAGAAGCTGCTGCCGAGTAATCGGTCGCGGCGGACGGTTTACGTCTGACGAAAAAGAGGGCGGTGCCAGAGATGGCGCCGCCCTTTTTCGTGCCTGCAATGGTACCGGAGATCAGCCGCCGTAATCGGCCTGCGTCCAGACACGGCGATCGTCGTCCGGATTGGAAAACCCGCGATACAGCGCATAGGTGATCGTCGAAATCCGCTCGTCGCGGTTGCGCCGTGCTTCGAGCTTTCGGCCGCGATTGCCATTCTCGACCGCCATCGACGGGCTTTGCCCTGTCACATAGATTGCCGCTGCAACCGCACGGCCGTCGGGCAAGTGGAAAATGCCGATGTCGCTCGCCGTGCGGCTGAGCGTGCCGGTCTTGTTGGCAAGGCCCGCAGAGGTCGGCAGGACCGACCGCATACGCTTCTTGCCCGTCGTGGTGGCGCGCATGGCATCCATGATAACGCCGCGCGATGAAGCGCTGAGCCATTTGCCCTGATAGATGCCCGGCGAGCAGCTGGCCCATGGCACGCGGCGTTGCACTGTCGCGAACATCGACGGCCGAGGCCGGATCGATACGACCGTCTTCGCGAATGAGCGTCGCGATATCGCGGCTGAGTTCGAAGTCTTCGATCCCTGCCTGACGCATCCAAGCATTGACCGCCGCCGGCCCGCCGACCGCGTTGAGAAGCGCATCGGTACAGGCGTTGCAGCTCTTGCTGATCATCAGGTCGATGTGTCGCTGCGCGGTCATGTAGGCGCCACCACGACGCGGCAGGCGCCATTCGCTGGTCAGTGTCCACTTACCCGCATCGACACCCGCCAGATATGTCGCGGCTATGGCAATCTTGCTCGTACTGGCCATCGGGAAGCGCTGATCGGCCAGGATGCCGACCTCGCGTCCCGTATCCAGATCGATTGCATACACCCCGATACGACCTTGCGATCCGTTCGCGAGGCGCGCGATGCGTTCGGAAAGACCGTCGTCATAGACCGCCTCGAACGTATCGGGCGTGCGAACCTCGGTCCCCAGAATTTCGTCGAATTGCGCGCTGTAATCCTGGCTCTGGGCCATTGCGGGGGCAGCCAGGGCGGCAATGCCGGCTGCCAGCGGTATGAAGAATTGTCCGATGCGCATGCGACCCTCCTTAACGACCCTATGGTTGGCGCAAGCTTAACGACAACCAAAAGACAGATGCAATCGACGATGCGACATAATGTGTCGCACCGTCGTTAGAGTAATGCTTGCTCGGCACTAGAACGACATCATGCCGCTTCGATCGCCTTTTCGATTCGGTCGGTCGGCTCGCTGGTCATGGTCTTGTCGATCTCTCCGACCAGCTTCTTTTCCAGTTCGCCGTGATAATGGTGCCGCATGGCGCCCAGGGTCTTGGGATCGGCAATGATCAGCAGGTTTTCGATTTCGCCCGAGACGGCTTTGGCGTTGAGCCATTCCGCTGCTGCAGCGCCATGCGCCAACTCGTCCATCTGGGTCGATGTGCCCTGATCGCGGGTGCTGTCCTGATGGCGGACGCCGGCGCTATAATTGGTCGCAGTCAGGTCGGGGCGCTGGGCATTTTCCAGCTTGGGTTCGAGCGGCTGGCCCTTGTTCTGCATGATCAGGAAGTTTTCGCCATCGACGACAGCGACGTGGGCCTTGTGCGGCAGCTTCATTATGGTCTCCTCATTGGGTGAAAGTGTTTCACCCCACCAACGAGCCAGCGCGCGGCTGGGTCCGGCCCTTGTGAGGTTTGGTCCGTTGCGGCACAGTCTTGCCCGATGGAGACCGGGAGAGAGATGGACGCGCTGTACCTTGGCCTGGCCAAGGCGATGGCGCGGGCGGGGTGGGGCCAGCCGCGCGATCTCGAGCGCTTGACCGGCGGCGCGACGATGCAGAGCTGGCTCTTCAAGGTCGGCGGCGAGACCTTTGTCCTGAAGCGCGCACCTAGCCTTGCGATGATGACGGACCGGCCCTTCGGCCATGCGACCGAAGCTGCCGTGATCGAAGCGGCGCACCGCGCGGGCGTAACGGCGCCGGAGGTCGTTACCGTGCTGCAAGAGAGCGACGGGATCAGGCAGCGGTTTCGTCATGCGGGCCCTGGCCGGCACGCCCGACCCTCGCGCCATCCAGGCGATGGACCGTCCTGTCAATCTGCTGGCGCAGGCAGGGGCCGATCTTGCCCGCATCCACGCGATTCCCGGCAGCGACGTGCCGGACGATGTGCCGGTTCTCGACTATGCAGAGGCTGTCGCAAAGCTGCGCGAGCAATTCGAGGAGGCGGGCGGCGACCGGCCGATCATTGCGCTGGGGCTGCGCTGGCTGATGGACAATCTGCCCGAGCCGGTAGAGCCGGTGCTCAATCACGGGGATTTCCGGTTGGGCAATCTGCTGGCCGAGGACTCGCAGCTGACGGGCGTGCTCGACTGGGAGCTCGCGCACTTCGGCGATTGGCACGAAGATCTGGCGTTCGGCTGCATGCCGGTCTGGCGGTTCGGCGCCTATGGGAAGCCTGCGCTGGGGCTTGGCTCGCTCGAAGACTATTTCGCTGCCTACGAAGCGGCGGGCGGCCAGCCCGTCGATCCGGCGCGCTTCCGCTTCTGGACGATCTACCGCACCGTCTGGTGGGCGCTCGGCTGTCTGAAAAACGCGCAGATGTGGCGAGACGGGCATGACCGGATGCTGGAACGCGTCGTCATCTCGCGACGGACCAGCGAGCAGGAGCTGGATCTTTTACTGCTGCTGGAAGAGGACGCGCCCGAAGATTGCACACACAAACAGAAATGGCCGCCATGCCCCGGCCAGACGAAGACACAGGCGATGCCTCGATGGAAGAGATGCTTATCGCCGTCTCGGAGTGGCTCGCAAGCATGAAGGATCGGGTGGAGGGTCACGATCGCTTCCAGCTGGCGGTTGCGCGAAACGCTCTTGGCATCGCGATCAGGGACGACCGGTATCTGCCCTATCTGCATAGTGACCGGAACAAGGCGCAGGACATCCTGAACGGCACTGTCCGGCTCGATCAGCGCGGTGTGATCGGAAAGCTGAGACAGGCTGCCTTGGAGAAGATTCACCGTGAACTCGCCGAAATATGCGTCGCTGCCAATCGCGCTGGAACGCTGGGTCGAGAGAGGAGGACTGATGGACTTCACGATCCCGCAGGAACTCGAAGACTACTACGCCGAACTTGTCGCCTTCATAGGAAGCCGAGATCGAACCGCTTGTCGCGCAAGGACGACAACATCCGCTTCTTCGACCACCGCCGCGAGAATGCGCGGACCGATTGGGAGCGGGGCGGATTGCCCAGCGAGGACTGGGAAGACCTCCTCCGCCAAGCCCGCAAGGCTGCCGATGTGGCAGGGCATTGGCGCTTTTCCGCGCCCAAGAAATATGGCGGCAAGGACGGCTCGAACCTCTGGATGGCGGTGATCCGCGACCGCTTTGCGCAGCCGGGCTGGGCCTGCACAACGATTTGCAGAACGAGCATTCGATTGTCGGCAATTTCCCGTTTGTCGCCATGTTCGACACCTTCGGGACCGAGGCGCAGAAGGAGGAATTCATCCTCGGCGGCTTCGAAGGCACGCGCCGCGTCGCCTTCGGCCTGACCGAACCCGAGCATGGCTCCGATGCGACGCATATGGAAACCACCGCCGTGCGCGAGACGCGCGATGGCGTCGAGGGCTGGCGGATCGACGGCGAAAAGATGTGGATCACCGGCATGCATGTCGCCACGCATTGCGCCGTCTTCGCGCGGACTTCGGGCAAAGCGGGCGATGCGAAGGGCATCACCTGCCTGCTCGTGCCCAATCCGACCGAGGGCCTGCGGATCGAGGAGTGGCTGTGGACCTTCAACATGCCCACCGACCATCCGCGCCTGTCGCTCACCGACGTCTGGGTGCCGGACAGCGCGATGCTGGGCGAGGAAGGGCGCGGCCTCGCTCTGGCGCAAAGCTTCGTCCACCAGAACCGCATCCGGCAGGCGGCGTCCTCGCTCGGCGCGGCGACATATTGCGTGGAGGAAAGCGTGCGCTACGCCCGCGAGCGCACGCCGTTCGGTCAGGAGCTGGCGCGCAATCAGGCAATCCAGTTCCCGCTGGTCGAGCTTGCCACGCAATGCGAGATGCTTCGCCTGCTGATCTACAAGACCGCGTGGGAGATGGACCGCATGCCGCATGAGGGATCGAGCGGACGATCTCGGACAAGGTCTCCATGTGCAATTACTGGGCGAACCGGCTGGTCTGCGAGGCGGCCGACAGGGCGATGCAGGTTCATGGCGGCATAGGCTATTCGCGGCACAAGCCGTTCGAGCATATCTACCGCCACCACCGCCGCTACCGCATCACCGAAGGCGCGGAGGAAATCCAGATGCGCAAGGTGGGCGCGTATCTGTTCGGCTATCTCGGACCGCGCAAAGGCAAGTACTCTGCCGCTTGATCAGCAAGTGTCAGCCGTTCGCAGAACATCCGCTTGACCCGTGCGCGCGATTGCGCCTTGGATGGACGGACTTAGCTTGGGGACTGACACAGATGATTTCACTGCTGCGCGCAGCGGCCACCGGCCTGCTCGTTTCGACCTCCACTATCGCGATGGCGCAGGATGTGCCGATCGTCATGCCGGGCGCTCCGGGTGAAAATCCGCGCGTCCTGAGTGCTTCGGAAGCGACCGCGCTGGCAGATACGGCCTATTCCCCTGCAGATGTCGAATTCATGCAAGGCATGATCGTGCACCACGAGCAAGCCGTCGCCATGTCCAGCCTGGTCAACGATCGCACCAATAATGACGCTGTCGTCAAGATTGCGGCAGGCATCCTCGCCACCCAGGCGGACGAAATCGAGTTCATGACCGAATGGCTGATTTCTCGCGGGCAGGGCGTCAACATGCCGGGAATGTCGCATGCGGCGCACTCCGGTCATGCAGATCATGGCGGGATGGCGGCGCACGCGGGTCATCACACGATGGCAGGCATGGCGACGCCAGAACAGATGGCCGAGTTGGCAACGCTGAACGGCACGGCTTTCGACCGTATGTTCCTGCAGCTCATGGTCGAACACCACCGCGGTGCGCTCGCCATGGTGCGCGACCTGCACCGCGCCCCCGGCAGTGCCTACGATCCGGTCATGTTCGAGTTCACGAACGATGTCGTCAGCGATCAGCAGGCCGAGATCGACCGGATGAATGCCGTGCTGGCCGACCTGTCCGAAGATCCACGGGCAAATCTTGCCGCAGGCTTCCGCGATGCAGGCGAAGCTATCATGAACCTGCGTCTCGTCGCCGCCCAGCCCAAGCCGACCGGGTTCTTCGATCCGGCCAATCCGGCACAATTGCGCCCTCGTATCGAGCGTGACGCAAAAGACACCGAGGTGGATGAACCTACCGATAGCGCCGATGCGGATGCCGAAGAGGAGACGCCCCGCTTCGGTCGCCGGGGATCGCTGCTCGATTTCGCGAACACCGACATTGCCTTCTCCAACGACTTGATGGTGGCGGGAAGCTATCATGGGTTCAACGCCTATCGCCTTGGTGAGGACGGCGTGCCCCAGCTGGTGTCTTCGACCGTATGCCCCGGCGGACAAGGCGACGTGTCCATCGTGGGCGACCTGCTGATCATGAGCGTGCAGGACAGCCGCGCACGCATCGATTGCGGACTTCAGGGCGTGGCCGGACGCGTCAACGAAGAACGGTTCCGCGGCCTGCGCATTTTCGACATCTCCGACATCACGCGCCCGCGCCAGGTCGGCCTGGTGCAAACGTGCCGGGGCAGCCACACGCACTCGATCGTGGAAGCCTACCGACGACCGCATCCTCGTTTACAATTCGGGCACGAGCTACATCCGTGACGCAAAAGAGCTGGCCGGTTGCTACGACACCTCGGGCGATGAAACGGCGTTGTTCAGCATCGATGTGGTCGAAATACCTCTCGCCAATCCAGCGGCGGCCCGCGTCGTCGACAGTCCGCGCGTTTTTGCCGATGGTGACCAGATTGCCGGTCTGTGGCGCGGCGGCGACCATGGCGAAGGCACGCAGGAAACGAACAGCACGAACCACTGCCACGACATCACTGTCTTCCCGGCAAAGCAGCTGGCGGCAGGCGCATGTTCGGGCAACGGGATCATCTTCGACATCTCGGACCCGATGAAGCCCAAGCGCATCGACGATGTGACGGACAAGGGCTTTGCCTACTGGCACTCGGCCACCTTCAACAATGATGGCACCAAGGTGCTGTTTACCGACGAATGGGGCGGCGGCGGGCGTCCGCGCTGCCAGGCAGGCGATCCGACGAACTGGGGCGCCAATGCCTTTTATGCGATCGAGAACGGCGAGCTGACCTATCGCGGCACCTACAAGCTGCCCGCACCGCAGGGCGACAAGGAAAACTGCGTCGCGCACAACGGCTCGATCATCCCGGTGCCGGGGCGCGATATCTTCGTGCAGGCATGGTATCAGGGAGGCATTTCGGTGATGGATTTCACCGATGCCAGCAACCCGTTCGAGATCGCCTATTTCGACCGTGGCCCGGTCGATGAGGACCAGCTGATCACAGGCGGATACTGGAGCGCGTACTGGTACAACGGCCGCATCTACGCGACCGAAATCACACGCGGCCTGGACGTCTTCGCGCTTGAGCCGAGCGAGTTTCTGACGGCCGAGGAAATCGCCGCCGCCGAAGGTGCGGTCTATCCCGGCGACGTCTTCAATCCGCAGACGCAGACGCAGGTTACCTGGCCGGACGAGCTCGTGCGGGCAGCAGAGGACAGTCGCAAGGGCGGCTGACACATCACGTCATGACAAGAAAAGGCCCGGCAGGATCGCTCCTGCCGGGCCATTTTTATGTGCCTGTCGGCCGGTTGGCGCGGGCTTAGAAGCCCATGCCGCCCATTCCGCCCATGCCACCCATATCGGGCATGCCACCGCCGCACCAGCCTTGTCTTCCGGCTGGTCGACCATGGCAGCTTCGGTGGTGATCAGCAGACCGGCAACCGATGCAGCGTTCTGCAGGGCCGTGCGCACGACCTTGGTCGGGTCGATCACGCCGGCCTGCACCAGGTTCTCGTAAGATGTCGGTGGCAGCGTTGAAGCCGAGGTTCTCGTCATTGCCGTCGAACAGCTTGCCGGAGACGACAGCGCCGTCATGGCCGGCGTTGCTGGCGATCTGGCGGACCGGAGCGGTCAGCGCACGGCGAACGATGTCGATGCCGCGGGTCTGGTCGTCGTTGACGCCAGCAAGCCCTTCGAGGGCCTTCGAGGCGTACAGCAGGGCCGTACCACCACCGGGCACGATGCCTTCTTCGACAGCTGCGCGGGTTGCGTGCAGCGCATCGTCGACGCGGTCCTTGCGTTCCTTCACTTCGACTTCCGTCGCGCCGCCGACCTTGATCACGGCAACACCGCCAGCGAGCTTCGCCAGGCGTTCCTGCAGCTTTTCACGGTCGTAATCGGACGAGGTGTTGTCGATCTGCGTGCGGATTTCTCCGACGCGGGCCTTGATGTCGGCTTCGTCACCGGCACCGTCGACGATGGTGGTGTTGTCCTTGTCGATGCTGACACGCTTGGCTTCGCCGAGCATGCCGAGCGTGACGTTCTCGAGCTTGATGCCGAGGTCTTCGGAAATCATTTCGCCCTTGGTGAGGATCGCGATGTCCTGCAGCATGGCCTTGCGACGATCGCCGAAGCCCGGTGCCTTGACCGCTGCGACCTTGAGGCCGCCGCGCAGCTTGTTGACCACGAGGGTCGCCAGCGCTTCGCCTTCGATGTCTTCAGCGATGATCAGCAGCGGACGGCCCGACTGGACAGCCGCTTCGAGCACCGGAAGCATCGCCTGCAGGTTCGACAGCTTCTTTTCGTGGATCAGGATGTACGGGTTTTCGAGTTCGACCGTCATCTTGTCCGGGTTGGTGATGAAGTAGGGCGACAGGTAGCCGCGATCGAACTGCATGCCTTCGACGGTTTCGAGCTCGAATTCGAGACCCTTGCTCTCGTCGACGGTGATCACGCCTTCCTTGCCGACCTTTTCCATGGCTTCGGCGATCTTTTCGCCGACTTCACGGTCGCCATTGGCGGAGATGATGCCGACCTGGGCGATCTCTTCCGAACCCGACACGTCCTTCGAACGCGAGGCGAGGTTTTCGACAACCTTGTCGACGGCCAGATCGATGCCGCGCTTCAGGTCCATCGGGTTCATGCCGGCCGCAACCGACTTCATGCCTTCGGTCACGATCGACTGGGCGAGCACGGTGGCGGTGGTGGTGCCGTCACCGGCTGCGTCGTTCGACTTCGATGCGACTTCCTTGAGCATCTGCGCGCCCATGTTCTCGAACTTGTCCTTGAGTTCGATTTCCTTGGCGACGGTGACGCCGTCCTTGGTGATGCGCGGTGCGCCGAAGCTCTTGTCGATCACGACGTTGCGGCCCTTGGGGCCGAGCGTGACCTTTACGGCGTTGGCGAGGGTGTCGACGCCGCGCTGAATACCTTCGCGCGCGTCACGGCCGAACTTTACGTCCTTGGCAGCCATTGGTGTTTCTCCTGGAATTCTAGTGAATGGTTGGAAGCGTTATGCGGTCAGGGCTCAGCCCATGATCCCCATGATGTCGCTTTCCTTCATGATCAGCAGGTCTTCGCCATCGAGCTTGATCTCGGTGCCGGACCACTTGCCGAACAGAACGCGGTCGCCTGCCTTCACGTCGAGAGCGGTGACGGTGCCGTCTTCGGCCTTGGCGCCCGAGCCCACGGCGACGACTTCGCCTTCGCTCGGCTTTTCCTTGGCGCTGTCGGGAATGATGATTCCGCCGGCAGTCTTTTCTTCTGCTTCGATGCGGCGCACGAGCACGCGGTCGTGCAACGGACGAAATGCCATGTTTGTGACCTTTCCAATATGAAAGTGATGTGTCGATTGGCACTCTCAGAGCAAGAGTGCCAGCGGCGCGCATTTGGGTGCGGCGCGGTGTGGAGTCAACAGGGAGGTGGGCGAATTTTTCCCGACTAATCGCCGAGGCGTGACCGGGCCTAGGCGGGGCGAGGTCGGGCCGCGGTCAAGCCCAGCCGGTCGCGCAGGGCCCAGCGCCATGTAAGCAGCAGCGTGGCAAAGCCAAGGCCGACTGCAAAACCGATCCAGATACCGGTCCCTTGCAGCGGCGTGTAGAAGCCGAGGTAGAAGCTCGTCCCGAAACCGGGCACCCAATAGCTGAAGATCGCGATCCACATCGGCCGCTGCGTGTCCTGCAGCCCGCGCAACGCGCCTGCCGCGACGACTTGGACGCCGTCGACCAGCTGGAACAGCGCGGCGATCAGCAGGAACTGCAGCGCGAACACGACCAGCGCCGCGTTGGCCGGATTGTCCGTCTCGACATACAAACCGATCAGAAAGCCGGGCGCGAACAGCATGGCGGAGGCAGTGGTCATCATGAACAGCGTCGCCATGCCGATCGCGGTCCAGCCTGCGCGGCCCATCGCGGCGACATTGCCGGCGCCGTAGTGATAGCCCACGCGGATGGTCGCGGCCTGGCTGACCCCGAATGGCACCTGGAAGGCGAGCGCAGCCAGTTGGAGGGCGATGGTATGGCCCGCCAGTTCGGATGCGCCGATGCGGCCCATCATCAGCGCCGCGCCGCCGAACAGGCCGGCCTCCGCAATCCATGTCAGCATGACCGGCACGCCAAGCTTCACCAGCTCGACCAGCCGCGCGTACTCAGGCCGCCAGAACCGGCCCCAGATGTGATAGCGCCGCAGCCGCCGATCCTGCCAGATCGCCACGACATATGCGAGGAACACGAAGCACGCAGTTGCGACGGTTGCGATGGCAGACCCTTCCAGTCCCAGCGCAGGAGCGCCGAGATTGCCGAACACGAGAGCGTAATTGCCAAGCGCGTTTACCCCGATGGCGAGCGCGGTGATGAAGGTAGCGAATATCGGCCGTCCAAGCGCGGAAACGAAATTTCGCAGCACGCTGGCCGCCAGCATCGGGATGCTCGCCCACAGCACGATGGTCAGGTAATCGTCCGCCCGCGCGGCGATCTCCGGCGTTTGCCCGGTCGCCAGCAAGATCGCTTCGAGCTGTCCGAAGATTGCCATGGCGATGACGCCGCACATCAGTGCCAGCCACAGTCCCATGCGCGTGCTGCGGCGCACTTCGGCAATCGCATACCGGCTGCGACCCAGCTCCTCTGCAATCAGGGCGGAGACCATGCTGGTCAGCCCGATGAAGGACCACAGCACGATCGACAGCACCGCGATGGCAAGGCTGGACGCGGCCAGCTCGAATTCGCCCAGCCGCGCGACGAAGAATACGTCGATCGCGTAGATCAGCATTTGCAACAGGTTCGCCGTCGCCAGCGGCCAGCTCAGCCGCAGCGTTGCGCGAAATTCGTCGCGCCAACCTTCGCTGCGTTGGTCCGCCATGCGGGGCAGGGGCTGTGAGTTTGAACTGGCGTTCGTCATGTCCATCGCCCTTCGACGCATGACGAAGAGCCGGTTCGGTTAGTCGCTCGCCTGCCTCATGCCAACCGCAGATCGTAATAACCCGTGAGTTGTTGTGCGCGTTTCCCTTCCTAAATCAGCTTGAAACGTTACAAAGGTCAGAAAAGGTCGCACGAGAGAGAGAAGCAATGCTTATGCAAGTCGGCATTACAGACGAAGCGGGTCGGCGCCAGCCAAGGCTCGTGCTCCAGCTCAGCACTGGCGTGGGACAGGGCGGACGCACGTTCGATGCCGAAATCCTCAACCTGTCCAACAGCGGCATGCTCGTGCGCACAGGTGCCAAGCTGTCGATCGACGATCCCATCAATGTTGTCCTGCCCAAGAGCGGCGCGGTCGAAGCCACGGTCGTCTGGTATAACGACGGTTTATATGGCTGCAGCTTCAGCAGGCCCATTACCGATGAGGAAATCGGTGCGGCCAATGCGCTTGCGTCCGTTCCGGAAGGCCGGGAGCGCGGCGTCGACGACGAAACGCTCGGCAGCCGCATCAAGCGCCTGCGCCTGGCGCACAAGCTGACCATGCAAGGCCTTGCGGACCGCGTCGGAGTCAGCAAGCCGACCTTGTGGAAATGGGAAGGCGATCAGGTCCGCCCGCGTCATGAAACCATGCAGAAACTGGCCGACGTTCTTGGCATAAGCGAACTCGAACTGGTCTACGGCGCGCCAGGGCTGGATGAGGCCGCAGCGCTGGTGGAGGTGGAAGAACTTTCACAAGGGTCGCTGGCCGATGTCGTGCGCACCAGCAAGCGCCGGATCGCTCTGACGGCAGGTGTCGATGAAACCAAGGTCAATATCCACATCAATTGGGATACCGAGTAGGGGCGCCTCGTGCCCTCGGCCGCGTAACGGACTTCACTTTTCGGCGTCCACGCCACGAAAGCGTCATGACATGATCGACTATCGATGCGCCTGCCTTGTCGCTGCGAGCTGCGCTGCCATTCCGTCCGCCGCCAGCGCGCAGGACATGTACGGCGGTGTCTATGCACATGCGGTGGAAACGCCCTTCACCTTCGACACGAACGAGGAAGGAGTGGACCTACAAGTCGGCATCCGCTTCAAGGAGATAGAGGCGCTTGCCGATGTTCAGCCCTATATCTTCGGCTCGGTAAACCTGTCGGGCGACACCAGCTTCGTGGGCGCCGGCGTCAGCTGGAAGGCGGAGGTGGGCGCGATCTACATCCGCCCGGGCGTCGGCCTGGTGGTGCACGATGCGCCCTCGCTGCGCGTCGACCCAGAAACAGGATTTCGCACCGACCTCGGCAGCCGCATCCTTTTCGAGCCCGAGATCGCCATCGGCATGGACTTAGACGAGCGCTGGTCGCTCGAGGCCAGCTGGGTCCACATCAGCAACGCGCGCCTGTTCAACAGCGAGCAGAACCCCGGCATCGACATTATGGGGCTGCGGGTAAATTACCGAATGTGAGAATGGCAGGACTTGGGGTGGTAAGCTGGACGCTCGAGTCGGTCTTAGCTGGCGATCCAGGCTCGACGTCGACGCGCCTCGCGACACATTGAACGCCCTCTCCATCAAAGTTCGCGAATGCACGGGCATTGTCGGCAAGACAAGCGTTGTCGCTCATCCAGCGCTCGAAATGTTGGCGCACCGCGGACAAAGCGACCTTTCGGCTCTGCACTTCCGCAGAGTGGCAGGCGACCGAAACACCGCGATTGATGGCAACACATGGAAGTCCGTCATACCGAGCCCCATCACGATAGCTGGCGATGACAAGACCGCTCGTTCGTGGCAGCTCGATCTTCACCGTGCGAGGTCGGACACAAATAGGCCGCGCCAATGCGTCTGCGGCAGAAAACTGCACTCGGCAAGCGCGCCGTGAACACAATCTCGGGCGCCATCGTCGTGGCCAATCCGACTGCGGATCCTCTGCGGCTAGCAGCTTCGAGCGTGACATGACGCTTGCGGACAAGCTCGCGCATCTGACCGGGATCACCGCAAGCTGGGTCGTTAGCGGACATTGGACATGGCACGAAAAAGGGCGGCACCTTGCGGTACCGCCCTTTCGTGATCTCTTAAGCGAGAGATCGAAGCGTAAGCGAAGCTTACTTGAGTTCGACGGTACCGCCGGCTGCTTCGATCTTGCCCTTGATTTCTTCGGCTTCAGCCTTGTTGACGCCTTCCTTGAGCGCCTTGGGAGCGCCTTCGACAAGAGCCTTGGCTTCGGTAAGGCCGAGACCGGTGATGGCACGGACTTCCTTGATGACCTGGATCTTCTTGCCACCGTCGCCGGTGAGGACGACGTCGAATTCGTCCTTTTCTTCAGCAGCAGCTTCACCTGCACCGCCGCCGGCGGGGCCAGCAACAGCAACAGCAGCAGCGGCGGAAACGCCCCACTCTTCTTCGAGAGCCGTGGCAAGCTCAGCGGCTTCCAGGACGGTCAGCTTCGACAGTTCTTCAACAAGCTTGGCGATATCAGCCATGATGTTCACTCCAATAGATAGGCCGGGGTGCAGTTACGCGAATGCCCCGATGAATATGTTCTCGTGCGTAGAACCAGCTCTTACGCCGCTTCCTTGGCGCCATAGGCACCGAAGACGCGGGCGAGCTTGGCTGCGGGTGCGTTGACGACCTGGGCAATCTTGGTTGCCGGTGCGTTGACGAGGCCCACGATCTTGCCGCGAAGTTCGTCGAGGCTGGGCATCGAGGCGAGCGCCTTGACCCCTTCCACATCGAGCTTCTGCGCGCCCATCGATCCGCCGACGATTTCGATCTTGTCGGTGGTCTTGGCGAACTCCACCACGGCTTTCGCCGCAGCGACCGGATCCTCGGAATAACCAAGGGCGGTCGGACCGGACAGGTATTCGTCGATACCTGCGTAGTCGGTGTCCTTCAGGGCGAGCTTGGCGAGACGGTTCTTCGCAACCTTGTAGGTCGCACCGGCGTCCCTCATCTTCGTGCGCAGTTCGGTCGACTGGTCGACCGTCAGGCCCAGGTTGCGGGTCACGACGACCACGCCTGCCTGGTTGAAGACTTCGGTGAGCTGGGCGACCGCGTCGGTTTTTTGCGAACGATCCATGCCATACTCCTTCACTATGACCGCGCGCGGTTGCCCGCACGCGATCGGCTACGTTTGTCCATGCCGAAAAGACGACACGGGCGAGTCCGTTGATGGGGAAGGAGTGCGCCAACTGGCGCGAACCGACGAGCGGCAATGGCCCGTCGAAAAATCTCTTATCCCCGCCTAGGCTGGAAATTAAGAGCCGCGAAACCGGCTCACCAACTGTCTCGGACGGATGAAAGCGAATACAAAGAGACCCGCCTTCAGGTGGCGGGCCTCTAAGGAATTGCGCGGCGCTGTCAAGCAATGACTGCGCCTGGTCGGGGGCCTTGTATCTTACTTCGCCATGATGGGCGTGCATAACCGGCTCGCCGTCCGGCTTTGTCATACAGGGATTGGTCGGGCGTCCGCTTGGCTTGTCGCGCCCTACATGCTCCAGATTTTCAGCGCGAACCATCCACCATTCACCAAATAGGCGCATATGATCGCTGCCGCGGCAAGCTGGGCCACGCCCATGACCGTTGCGGCGCGGTTTTTCTGTGTACGCACGAAGATGATAGTGGCGACGACCACCGCGATCGGAGCGGCGATGGATATGGCATAGACAAGCCAACCGGCAAACGTCGGTTGTCCAAGCACGCTGAATTCGCCCGTGCCGAATAGAATTACCGGACCCAGTGCGGCGGCGAAGGCCAACAAAAGTGCCACGCTCGGCCCGAGGCGCGGTGCGATACCCCCTCGGCCCGCCAGTCTCCCGCTCAACGCCCCGACCATCCACATCAGGGCGTAGATCGCCGCTGCGACGATGACGCAGCTTATCAGCGCAATTGCAATAATTTTCGCCCACATTTCGAACCGGCGGTGCCTTGCGGTATGTTGCCGTGCCCGATTGCAGCATCAACCCGTCGTCCGTTCTCAAAGCGATCAGGCCCGGTGCGCTGCGGAACTCGGCTTGAAAGCGTTCCCCGCCGACATGGCGCCAGCTCTTGCCCTGGAACCTGAGCCGGCCATCCTCGTCGATGCGCGCGCCTTGCCATTGCGACAGGCCCAGCAGTGGCGCCAGCAAGGCGCGGCGCGGCGTCACGGACTGGTATTGGCCGGGCAAATCTTCTCTCAGGCCCGCACTGATGGGTACATCAGCCACGTCCTTTCGCTCGGCGTCTTGCTCGAGATAACCGCGAAGGATGCGCGCGATATCGTCGAGCGACGAGGAAGCCATGTTCATCATGATGATATAGCCGCCATCGAGTTCGGGCGAATAACGCGCGCTCGCGACGAACCCGTCGATCGATCCGTCATGGCCGAAGAACGTTGTCCTGCCCTCGAGGTTTGCGTCGTTGCCGAGCCCGTAACCAAGCGTCAGGCCGGCACTCGCGGCATCCGACGAGGCCGGGCGCTCAATTCGGCGGATACTCGCGGGGCGCAGGACCTGCTTGCCGTCGATGGATCCCCTGCCCAGCATGAGAAGCGGCAACCGCGACAACTCCCTGGCAGATATGTTCAAGGAACCGCTCGGGCGCCCAACGATCTCGACGAAGGGTTCGGGAGTGACGCCATCGTAGGACAGGCTGGGAGGAATGTCGGCCGCGTTGGCTGGTGATTTCGTCCAGCGCGCGCGATCGATGCCCATCGGCGCGAACACGTGTTGCGCGACGTATTCCTCGAAACGCTGCCCCGACACGATCTCGATTATCCGGCCCGCTATCACCGGTCCTGCATTGCTGTAGGAGGTCCTCGTGCCCGGACGCCAGCGCGAAACATACGGCCCGTAAAGCGTGACCGCCTCGGCCAGAGGAACGTCAGTGCCCTCGATCAGATAATGATAAAAGGCGATGTCGTTGAAGCCAGCCGTGTGTTCCAGCAGATGGACGATCCGCACCGGGTCGGTGTCGTGCCAGCGATTGGCCAGATCGAGGTCCGGCAGGTAATTGGAAACGGGATCGTCGAGGGAAAGCTCGCCGCGCTCGACCAGTTGCATCATGGCGATAGAGGTGAAGCTCTTGCTGATCGATCCAGCCCTGAAGATAGTGTCGCCATCGATCGGGCGACCGCCATCCGGCTGGAAATGTCCAAAGTTCTGTAGATATTTCAACCGCCCGTCTTCGATGACCGCGATGGCCGCGCCGGGCACCTCTGCTTCGGTCAATGTCGCCTGGATACGGGCGCTCAATTGGTCCGGCAGGGTATGGGTTTGACCCGAAGCCACAGAAGGCACCATCATCAGGGCGGCCGCCGCAAGGCGTAAAAGCGCCACGGCGTTGCGACGCAGGCGCACCGCTAACAGGTCGAATGGTCGGCCGGTCATCGAGTTTAACAAAGTAAATTTCCCGTTTATCGTCAGACACTAGTCTGGCGTTGCGACCCTTCGACCGCTGGCCTTCGCATTGTCGCACCTCGACCTGTTGCGCGGCCCGGCGCAGAGGACGAGCGCGAAGTTCGTCTCCACGTCGGGCCTATCTTCCCTCATACGCCAGCAGGTCGCCCGGCTGGCACTCTAGCTCGCGGCAGATGGCGGCGAGGGTGGAGAAGCGGATCGCCTTGGCCTTGCCGGTCTTGAGGATCGACAGATTGGCGAGAGTGAGGCCCACGCGCTCGGCCAGTTCGGTGAGCGTCATGCGGCGTTCGTGCAGCAGGTCGTCGAGCTTGACCATGATGGTGTCTCCTTCGTCTTCGGCGGGCATCAGACCGTTCCTTCCAGATCGGCGCGCATGGCGGCACCGTGACGGAACACGCGGGCAAGGATGAAGAGGACGACGACCAGGACGATACCCGACAGGTCCACGCCGGCATCGATCGTCAGGCCATCCTGCTCCTCGAAAATCTTGGCGATGTACAGGCCCAGGCCGGCGGCCGGGATGACAAAGATCTGCGCAGCCAAAGCGATCCAGCCCATCTTCGTCAGCCGTTCCGCATTCTCGGGCACGAAGGGATCGCCTTCGCCCACCGTATCGATGATCCTGTGGAGCTGCTGCAGGAACCAGAAGGCCAGCAGCAGGAAAGCCAGCGCGATAACGATGATTCCGACGACGGCGGCCAGCGGAAAGACGAAGTCGGGATTTCCAAATTCCACACGGGCTTCGGCGGTGATCTTGTCCTTGAGGAACAGGATTACCGGAAGGCCGATGGTAAGGGCGATCGCGCCCAAGGCGATGAAGGCTTGTGCGACGATAACGATGATCCGGCCGGCAAGAAGCAGGGGATCGGTCGGGCGGGCAGTCATAATTGCTCTCCTAATCTATCCGGCTCAGGCGAGCAGCGGCGCTTCGACGACGTTGGCCTGCGCGGCCGGCACGCTGGTCACGACCTGCATCGAGACGACGGTGATGGCGATGGCTGCAAAGACAGCGGCGAAGTTGTTGGTCAGACGGGGCATTTATCGAACTCCTTGATGGTCAATATCGATATTCAATAATCCGAGTCGATCTTATTGTCAATCGATAATATCGAAAAACGATATGCAGCTTATCGATTGGCGAGAGGTCCCGGAGCCGGGCGCTTTTCGTGCCCGGAAGGTTTGACACTGCCCTGCGCGGCTCCTACATGGCCTTCCGACCGCACGCTTCGAGCGAGTCCGATTCATGCGCGGGTTTCGGACACAGGATGGAAGCGGCGTTTCCATATCGCGAACGCTTTATTGCAAGGCTGCAGCTGCCGTCCTCTCATGACGTGCATTCGCTGCGGCCTTAGATGCGTTCAGCCGATACGGGCTCTCACGCGCATGAGATATCTGATCTGCCCCCAATACGCGCGGGGGCTGTGCACATTTTAAGAAGGTAACGACACCTTATGGCTACCAAGGCGAAGGCCCCCCGCAGCACGGCTTCGGGTACCGCGAAACGGCGCATCCGCAAGATTTTCGGCGACATCCACGAAGTCGTCGACATGCCCAACCTCATCGAGGTCCAGCGCGAAAGCTACGAGCAGTTCCTGCGCTCCGACAAGGATGCGGGCCACGTTTCGGGCTTGGAAAAGACCCTGCGCTCGGTCTTCCCGCTGCGCGACTTCGCCGGCACGGCCGAGCTCGACTTCGTCCATTACGAACTCGAACCGCCCAAGCACGACATCGTCGAATGCAAGCAGCGCGGCATCACCTATGCCGCGCCGATGAAGGTCACGCTGCGCCTGATCGTCTTCGAAGTCGACCAGGAAACCGAAACCCGCTCCGTTCTCGATATCAAGGAGCAGGACGTCTATATGGGCGACATGCCGTTGATGACCGACAACGGCACCTTCATCATCAACGGTACCGAGCGTGTTATCGTGTCGCAGATGCACCGTTCGCCCGGTGTCCTGTTCGACCATGACCGCGGCAAGACGCACAGCTCGGGCAAGCTGCTGTTTGCTGCCCGCATCATTCCATATCGCGGCAGCTGGCTCGACTTCGAGTTCGACGCCAAGGACGTCGTCAACGTGCGTATCGACCGCAAGCGCAAGCTGCCGGTCACCGCGCTGCTCTACGCGCTCGGCCTCGATAGCGAAGGCATCCTCGACCACTTCTACGACACCGTGACGTGGAAGCGTGCGAAGGACGGCTGGGAACTGCCGTTCGATGCAGAACAGTGGCGCGGCCAGAAGCCGGCTTTCCCGCTGGTCGATGCCAAAACGGGCGAAGAAGTCTTCCCGTCCGGCCAGAAGATCAGCCCGCGTGCCGCCAACAAGGCTGCCAAGGATGGCCTGAAGACGCTGCTGCTGCCGACCGAGGAAGTGTTCGGCCGTTATGCCAGCGAAGACCTGATCGATGAGAGCACGGGCCGCATCTACATCGAGGCGGGCGACGAAGTGTCGGCCGAAAACCTCGAAGTGCTCGATGCTGCAGGCGTCGACAGCCTCGAATTGCTCGATGTCGATCATGTGACCACCGGTCCATGGATCCGCAACACGATGAAGGTCGACAAGGCCGAGAATCGTGACGAGGGTCTGGAAGCCATCTACAAGGTCATGCGTCCGGGCGAACCGCCGACCAAGGAGACCGCAGAAGCGCTGTTCGAAGGCCTGTTCTTCGATGGCGAGCGCTACGACCTGTCGGCCGTGGGCCGCGTAAAGCTTAACATGCGTCTCGACCTCGATGCAGAAGACACCGTGACCACGCTGCGCAAGGAAGACATCCTTGCCGTGGTCAAGGAACTGGTCGATCTGAAGGACGGCAAGGGCGATGTCGATGACATCGACAATCTCGGCAACCGCCGTGTCCGCTCGGTCGGCGAACTGCTGGAAAACCAGTACCGCGTCGGCCTGCTGCGCATGGAGCGCGCCGTGAAGGAGCGCATGAGCAGCGTCGATGTGTCGACCGTCATGCCGAACGACCTCATCAATGCGAAGCCCGCCGTGGCAGCCGTGCGCGAGTTCTTCGGTTCCTCGCAGCTCTCGCAGTTCATGGACCAGACCAACCCGCTGTCGGAAGTCACCCACAAGCGCCGCGTATCGGCGCTTGGCCCGGGTGGTCTTACCCGCGAACGCGCAGGCTTCGAAGTCCGCGACGTGCATCCGACGCACTATGGCCGCATCTGCCCGATCGAAACGCCGGAAGGCCCGAACATCGGTCTGATCAACTCGTTGTCGACCTTCGCGCGCGTCAACAAGTACGGCTTTATCGAAACGCCGTATCGCGTGGTGAAGGACAATGCCGTCACCGACGAGGTCATCTACCTGTCCGCGATGGAAGAGCAGAAGCACACCGTGGCGCAGGCTTCGGCAGAGCTGAACGACAAGGGCGGCTTCGTCGAGGAACTGGTCTCGGCGCGTCAGAACGGCGACAACCTGATGGCGCCGCGCGAAACCATCACGCTGATGGACGTCAGCCCCAAGCAGCTCGTGTCGGTTGCCGCATCGCTCATTCCGTTCCTGGAAAACGATGACGCCAACCGCGCGCTGATGGGCTCGAACATGCAGCGCCAGGCCGTGCCGCTGGTCAAGGCCGAAGCGCCTTGGGTCGGCACCGGCATGGAAGAAACCGTTGCGCGCGATTCGGGCGCGGCCATCACTGCCAAGCGTGGCGGCGTGGTCGACCAGGTCGATGCGACGCGTATCGTGATCCGTGCGATCGGCGATGTCGAACCCGGCCAGTCGGGCGTGGACATCTACACGCTGCAGAAGTTCCAGCGTTCGAACCAGGACACCTGCATCAACCAGCGTCCGCTGGTGAAGGTGGGTGAGACGGTCGAGCCGGGCGACGTGATCGCCGACGGTCCTTCGACCGACCTTGGCGAACTGGCGCTGGGCCGCAACACGCTCGTCGCGTTCATGCCGTGGAACGGCTACAACTACGAGGATAGTATCCTCATCTCCGAGCGTATCGTGAAGGACGACGTCTTCACCTCGATCCACATCGAGGAATTCGAAGTCATGGCCCGCGACACCAAGCTTGGCCCGGAAGACATCACCCGCGACATCCCGAACGTCGGCGAGGAAGCGCTGCGCAACCTCGACGAGGCGGGCATCGTCTATATCGGTGCCGAAGTGCACCCGGGCGATATCCTGGCCGGCAAGATCACGCCGAAGGGCGAAAGCCCGATGACGCCGGAAGAAAAGCTCCTGCGCGCCATCTTCGGCGAAAAGGCCAGCGACGTGCGCGACACCTCGCTCCGCCTGCCGCCGGGCGTTGCCGGTACGGTCGTGGAAGTTCGCGTCTTCAACCGCCACGGTATCGAGATCGACGACCGTACGCGTGCGATCCAGAACGAGGAAATCGAACGCCTCCGCAAGGACGCGGCCGACGAACGCGCCATCCTCAACCGTGCGACCTACAACCGCCTCAAGGACATGCTCGAAGGCCAGACCGCCTCGGCAGCGCCCAAGGGCGTCAAGAAGGGCACGGTCATCGACGAGAGCTTGCTCGAAGGCGTCGACCGCCACGAGTGGTTCAAGTTCGCCGTGGCAGACGACAATCGCCAGCAGCAGATCGAAGCGGTCAAGTCTCAGTACGACGACAGCGTGAAGGTCATCGACGACAAGTTCGAAGACCGGAAGGAAAAGCTCGAACGCGGCGACGAACTCGCTCCGGGTGTGCTCAAGATGGTCAAGGTCTTCGTTGCCGTGAAGCGCAAGCTTCAGCCGGGCGACAAGATGGCCGGCCGCCATGGTAACAAGGGTGTCATCAGCCGTATCCTGCCGGTCGAGGACATGCCGTTCCTCGGAGACGGTACGCCGGTGGACATCGTGCTGAACCCGCTGGGCGTGCCTTCGCGCATGAACGTCGGGCAGATCTTCGAAACGCATCTCGGCATGGCGGCCCGTAATCTGGGCATGCAGATCGGCGAGCAACTCGAAGACTGGAAGCAGGCCAACCCGAATGCGGCCGAGGATTACGCCAAGGCGAAGCCTCCCGAAGCCGTGATCGAGCGTCTGAACGATGTCTATGGCGATCGTTATGCCGAAGACCTGAAGGCCCGTTCGACCGAGGAAATCGTCGAGCTTGCGCATAATCTTCGCTTTGGCGTTCCGATGGGCACCCCGGTGTTCGACGGCGCGCGTGAAGGCGATGTGACCGTGGAACTGGAAAAGGCAGGTCTGGATGCAGACGGCCAGTCGGTCCTGTTCGATGGCCGGACCGGTGAAGCCTTCGACCGCAAGGTCACCGTGGGCATCATCTATATGCTCAAGCTGCACCACCTGGTCGACGACAAGATCCACGCTCGTTCGATCGGTCCCTACAGCCTCGTCACCCAGCAGCCGCTGGGCGGTAAGGCGCAGTTCGGCGGCCAGCGCTTCGGTGAGATGGAGGTCTGGGCACTCCAGGCCTACGGCGCAGCCTACACGCTGCAGGAAATCCTTACCGTGAAGTCGGACGACGTGATCGGCCGGACCAAGGTCTACGAAGCCATCGTCAAGGGTGACGACACCTTCGAGGCCGGCATTCCGGAAAGCTTCAACGTGCTCGTCAAGGAAATGCGGTCCCTGGGCCTCAACGTCGAACTCAAGTCGCTTGCCGACGACGAGGACAACGACGGCCTCGCGATCGCGGCGGAATAGGGGGCTCACGCCCCCTCCGCTCTCCGCCCAATTAGAATTACCCCTTAGGGAATTAAGTCATGAACGAACTGACCAAATTCACCAACCAGCTCGCGAAGCCCGAAACCTTCGACGAGATCCAGATCGGCATCGCCAGCCCCGAGCGCATCCGCTCGTGGTCCTTCGGCGAAATCAAGAAGCCGGAAACCATCAACTACCGTACGTTCAAGCCCGAGCGTGACGGCCTGTTCTGTGCGCGCATCTTCGGTCCGGTGAAGGACTACGAATGCCTGTGCGGCAAGTACAAGCGCATGAAGTACAAGGGCGTCGTCTGCGAAAAGTGCGGCGTCGAAGTCACCGTGACCAAGGTCCGCCGTGAGCGTATGGGCCACATCGAGCTGGCCGCTCCGGTCGCGCACATCTGGTTCCTCAAGTCGCTGCCTTCGCGCATCGGCCTGCTTCTGGACATGCAGCTCAAGCAGCTTGAGCGCGTGCTCTACTTCGAAAGCTACATCGTCACCGAGCCGGGCCTGACCGCGCTGGAAAAGAACCAGCTGCTTGACCGAAGACGAGATGCTCGAAGCGCAGGACGAGTATGGCGAAGACGCCTTCTCGGCCGACATCGGCGCATCCGCAGTCAAGACCATGCTGATGGATCTCGATCTCGAGCAGGAAAAGGAAGACCTGCTGGAAGAGCTCGCGACCACCAAGTCGAAGCTCAAGCCCGCCAAGATCATCAAGCGTCTGAAGGTCGTCGAAAGCTTCATCGAATCGGGCAACCGTCCCGAGTGGATGATCCTCGAAGTCGTGCCGGTCATTCCGCCCGAACTGCGCCCGCTGGTGCCGTTGGACGGTGGCCGTTTCGCAACGTCCGACCTCAACGATCTCTATCGCCGCGTCATCAACCGCAACAACCGCCTGAAGCGCCTGATGGAGCTGCGCGCGCCGGACATCATCGTCCGCAACGAAAAGCGCATGCTGCAGGAAGCTGTCGACGCATTGTTCGACAACGGCCGCCGTGGCCGCGTGATCACGGGCGCCAACAAGCGTCCGCTCAAGTCGCTGTCCGACATGCTCAAGGGCAAGCAGGGCCGCTTCCGCCAGAACCTGCTCGGCAAGCGCGTCGACTATTCGGGCCGTTCGGTCATCGTGACCGGGCCCGAACTCAAGCTGCACCAGTGCGGCCTGCCCAAGAAGATGGCGCTCGAACTGTTCAAGCCGTTCATCTACGCCCGCCTCGACGCCAAGGGTCTTTCGATGACGCTCAAGCAGGCGAAGAAGTGGGTCGAGAAGGAGCGCAAGGAAGTCTGGGACATCCTCGACGAAGTCATTCGCGAGCACCCGGTTCTTCTCAACCGCGCCCCGACGCTTCACCGTCTCGGCATCCAGGCGTTCGAACCGGTCCTGATCGAGGGCAAGGCCATCCAGCTGCACCCGCTGGTCTGCGCCGCCTTCAACGCCGACTTCGACGGCGACCAGATGGCCGTGCACGTTCCGCTGTCGCCTCGAGGCGCAGCTGGAAGCGCGCGTGCTCATGATGAGCACGAACAACATCCTTTCGCCCGCCAACGGCAAGCCGATCATCGTGCCTTCGCAGGACATGGTGCTGGGCCTGTATTACCTGTCGATGGAACGTCAGGAAAAGACGCCCGAATACATCGATGGCGACACCAAGGGCGAAAAGCACGAGCGTCTTCCGATGTTCGCCGACATGGCCGAAGTGCATCAGGCGCTGGAAATGAAGTCCGTCACCTTGCACTCCAAGATCATGGCCCGCGTCCCGCAGGCCGATGAGAAGGGCAAGGTCGAGATGCAGCGCTTCGTCACGACGCCGGGCCGCATGCTGATCGGCGAGTGTCTGCCGAAGAACCACAAGGTTCCTTTCGACATCGTCAACCGCCTGCTGACGAAGAAGGACATCGCCGACGTGATCGACGAGGTCTATCGCCACACCGGCCAGAAGGACACGGTGCTGTTCGCCGACGCCATCATGGTGCTGGGCTTCCGCCACGCGTTCAAGGCCGGCATCTCCTTCGGCAAGGATGACATGATCATCCCGGACAGCAAGGAAGGTATGGTCGAGGACACCAAGGCGCTGGTTGCCGACTACGAGCAGCAGTACCAGGACGGTCTCATCACCCAGCAGGAAAAGTACAACAAGGTGATCGATGCGTGGAGCCAGTGCGGCGACCGCGTGGCCGATGCCATGATGGAAGAGATCAAGTCGCAGCCGGTCGACAAGGACGGCAAGGAAGCGCAGATCAACTCGATCTACATGATGGCTCACTCGGGTGCGCGTGGTTCGCCCGCGCAGATGAAGCAGCTTGCCGGTATGCGCGGCCTGATGGCCAAGCCGAGCGGCGAGATCATCGAGAACCCGATCATCTCGAACTTCAAGGAAGGTCTGAACGTCCTTGAATACTTCAACTCCACCCACGGCGCGCGTAAGGGCCTTGCGGATACGGCGTTGAAGACGGCTAACTCGGGTTATCTCACTCGCCGCCTCGTCGACGTGTCGCAGGACTGCGTCATCGTGGAAGAGAATTGCAAGACCGATAACGCGCTGGAAATGCGCGCCATCGTGCAGGGCGGCAGCGTCATCGCCTCGCTTGGCGAGCGTATTCTGGGCCGTACGGTTGCAGAAGACATCGTCAATGCAGCAACCGACGAAGTGATCGTCAAGGCCGGAACGCTCGTCGACGAGCCGATGGTCAAGGTCATCGAGGACGCCGAAACGCAGGTTGCCAAGATCCGCTCGCCGCTGGTCTGCGAAGCCAAGCAGGGCGTTTGCGCGACCTGTTACGGCCGTGATCTTGCCCGCGGTACGCCGGTGAACATCGGCGAGGCTGTCGGCGTGATCGCTGCACAGTCGATCGGTGAACCCGGCACGCAGCTCACCATGCGTACCTTCCACATCGGCGGTGCCGCACAGCTCAACGAGACAAGCCATCTCGAAGCCGTGTCGGACGGCAAGGTCGCCTATCGCGACATGCCGACCATCACCGACAAGAAGGGCCGCATCCTGTCGCTCGCCCGTAATGGCGAATTGGCTGTGATCGACGCCGAAGGGCGCGAGCGCGAGATCCACAAGGTGCCTTACGGTACCGTGCTGATGCACAAGGACGGCGGCAAGGTGAAGGAAGGCGATCGTCTGGCCGAATGGGATCCGTTCAGTCTGCCGATCATCACCGAAACCTCGGGTGTGGTGAAGTTCCAGGACCTGATCGACGGAACTTCGATGGAAGAACGCGTCGACGATGCCACCGGTATCGCCCAGCGCGTGGTCACCGAAATCCGCACCAGCGGCCGTGCCAAGAAGGAAGACCTGCGTCCGCGCCTGACCCTTCTGGGCGAAGGCCAGACCGACGAGACCGAAGCTGCGCGCTATATGCTGGCGCCCGGCACCGCTTTGTCGGTGGATGACGGTGCGGAAGTGCAGGCAGGTGACATCCTTGCCCGTGCAAGCCGTGAAGCGGCCAAGACGCGCGACATCACCGGCGGTCTGCCGCGTGTTGCCGAGTTGTTCGAAGCCCGCGTGCCCAAGGACAATGCGATCATCGCCAAGATTTCGGGCAAGATCGAATTCGTTCGCGAGTACAAGGCCAAGCGCAAGATCGCCATCGTTCCGGAGGAAGGTGATCCGGTAGAATACCTGATCCCCAAGACCAAGATCATCGACGTTCAGGAAGGCGACTTCGTCAAGAAGGGCGACACGCTGATCTCGGGCTCGCCGAACCCGCACGACATTCTCGACGTCCTCGGTATCGAGGCACTGGCCGAGTATCTCGTGAACGAGATCCAGGAAGTCTACCGACTGCAGGGCGTGAAGATCAACGACAAGCACATCGAGGTGATCGTTCGCCAGATGCTGCAGAAGGTCGAGATCACCGATGGCGGCGACACTGTGCTGCTGCCGGGCGAGCAGATCGATCTGGAAGAGCTCAACGAGACGAATGCCAAGCTGACGCGCAGCAAGACGCACGCCACCGGCGTGCCGATCCTGCTGGGCATCACCAAGGCCTCGCTCCAGACCCGCTCCTTCATTTCGGCGGCCTCGTTCCAGGAGACGACACGCGTGCTCACCCAGGCTTCTGTCGAGGGCAAGAAGGACACGCTGGTCGGCCTGAAGGAAAACGTCATCGTGGGGCGTCTCATCCCGGCAGGTACGGGTGCAGGCATGAACCGCATGCGCGTCACCGCCTCCAGCCGCGACGCTGCGCTTCGGGCCCAGTGGAAGAAGACGCAGGAAGCGATCATCGCGGCCAATTCGGCTGCCGAGGAACGTGAAGCCGAACTCGCACAGGGTCCGGAAGCGGCCATCGGAGACGATCCGCTGGCTGTGATGGAAGGCGAAACGCACGGTACCGATGCCGATGCCGGCGACTACCTCAACGAAGAGGCGAAGGACGGCGAATAAGCGCCCCTTTGACTGGTCAGAAGAACCCCGCCGGAGCGATCTGGCGGGGTTTTTCTTTTCCCTGCACAAGGCGATGGCAGCGACAGCGCAAAATTCCTGTGCTTGACGGTATCTGCGCAAGGATGCACCATCACTCTTGCGAGACGGATGGGGGGGTCTGTCACGGGGCTACGCAATCAGGGGACACGTGTGTCTGACATGGGGCACGCAGGACAGACAGCCAGAACGTCGGAACATCCCTCCGATGGCGATACCTTGTCGCGTCTGATCTTGCGGCGGCGGCTCGTTCGTTTCAGCCGCGAGGCGCGGCAATCGCTGCATCCTTCGCTCGCCGCCATCGTCATTTTGATTTGGACTTTCGCCAACGATGCTTCGCCGACCGTGCTCGGCTTCTGGGGCGTCATTGTCCTGGGCGAGCTGATCGCCTATGCTATCAGCGACCGGAAATTCGACCTGGAAAAGGCAACGCCACGCCAAATGCGCCAGCAATGGCGCTGGGTCATGGCGCTCACAATGCTCAGCAGCACGAGCTGGGCGGTGATTTTCCCCTACATCGCCATGTTTGCGTCCGGTCTGGAGATCGCCCTGCTGGCGCTAATCGGCAGCGGCATCCTGGCAGCGGTCCTCCTGGTCCACCGCACTGCGCCCCTGGCCGCATATGTCCATATTGCGGTGACGAGCACATCCCTGATCGTGTCGGCATATATTCTTGCCGGAACGCAGGCATGGCTCGCTGCGATCTTGATTGGCAGCTTCGCGATCGCTCTGGCAGGGGCCGTACGCAGTCTGGAACGCAATTTCGTCGATTCCGCTGCGACCGAGATCGAGCGGCAGGAAAGTTCGAGCACGATCCGCATGCTCCTCAATGACTACGAGGAGCAATCCGCCGATTGGCTATGGACCATCGGACCGCGCGGAAATTTGCGAGATGTGACGGACCGGTTTGCCGCTGCCCTCGGAAGGAAGCGCGATGATCTGGAAGGCACGCCGTTCCTGGACCTGATTGCGAACGGCGAAGAGCGTGCCGAGCTGGTCGAACATCTCGAGCAATGTCTGCCGTTTCGCAATCTGCTGGTCAGGCTGCGCATCGAAGGCAAGCTGCATTACTGGCGGCTGTCTGCCCGCCCGCGCGCAGACCAGCGCATGAGCGGGGTTGCCCGCGATGTGACAGCGGACAAGCTCGTCGAGGATCGCGTTGCCTTCATGGCGCATTACGATAATCTGACGGGACTTGCGAACCGGTACCTGTTCAATGAACGTCTGCGGTCGCTGACGAGAGAGGGTGTCGACGATCCCAGCCAGGTAGCGCTGTTCTATCTCGATCTGGACGACTTCAAGGCCATCAACGATACGCGGGGGCATCTTATCGGCGACCGTATGCTGCGCGAAGTCGGTACGCGGCTGGAGCAGGAAGTGCGCGGCGAAGATCTGGTCGCGCGCCTGGGCGGCGACGAATTTGCAGTCCTGATCGAAACCCGCGCCGGGGACGGGTTGCTGCTGGAGCGGGCACATCGCTTCCTGTCCGTCGTTCGCGCACCATACGAGATCGAGGGCGACAGCTACGAAATCTCCACCAGCGTGGGCATTGCACGCTGCGAAGAGGGCGGGTGCGATGCCGAAGAGCTGATGCGGCGGGCGGATCTGGCCTTGTATGCGGCCAAGGCGAAGGGGCGGGACAATCTTGCGCTTTACGACCCGTCGCTCGATCAGGCCGCGCGCGAGAGACGCACGACCGAAAACGATTTGCGCGACGCCCTGCCGCGTGGCCAGATGCGCATGCACTATCAGCCGATGATCGATCTGGCTTCGGGCGAAACGACCGGCGTCGAGGCGCTGCTGAGATGGGAGCATCCCACACGCGGACTGATCGCGCCGACGGACTTTCTCACCGTGGCCGAGGAAACCGGAATGATCCAGTCGGTGGGCGAATGGGTCATACGTCAGTCGTTGGCAGATGCGTCAGGCCTGCCCGATCATATGCGCATCGCGGTCAATCTGTCGCCGACCCAGGTCAAAAATCCGACCATTGTCGCTGCGCTGGCGCAGGCCATTCACGCCAGCAACGTCGCGCCCGCCAGGATCGAACTGGAAATTACCGAACATGTCCTGATGGACGATTGGGAGGCCAGCCAGGCGACTTTGCTGCGATTGCATGAATTGGGCGTGCGTATTGCGCTCGACGATTTCGGCACGGGTTTTTCCTCGCTCGCCTATCTGCGCCGCTTTGCGTTCGACCGGATCAAGATCGACCGCACCTTCATCACCGACATAACACACGATCTGGGCAGCCAGGCGATTGTATCGAGCATCACGCGGCTCGCCGAGGCGCTGGGCATGAGCACGACGGCAGAAGGCATAGAGGAGCGGGCGCAACTCGAAATACTTCGCAAGCTGGGTGTCGATGAGGCGCAAGGATATCTCATCGCTCGGCCCGGTCCGATCGAACACGCCACCACCCATTACGATCCGCAGAAAGCCGATCACGCAGGGGTGTGACCGCCGGTCGAAAAGCAAGCTGGGATTAAGGCGTACGATTGCACGACGAACGCACCGATGCCTTAGGGAATAGTCGATGCGCTTGCTTTCATTGTCGTTCGCAATGGCTCTTCTGGCCTGCTCTCCGGACCAGGCCGCGCCGGATACTGAGTTGCCAAACGCCGGGAAAGCGGAACAGCGCAGTCTGGACGGTCGCTATGTGGTGACCTTCGTCAACGAAGCAGAACCGGGCATCGGCATCGAAGGGCATGAGCCCATCATCACGATCTCGCCCGGACGCATCCATTTCCAGTCGCAATGTATCTACGAGGATTGGTCGTTCGAACGCGACAATGAGCAGATCGAGACGGCTCCATGGGACTATGGCGGCGAACCGGCAGTGATGTGCTCGCGGGGTCTCGCTCCCGGCGAGAAGGCGATCATCGCGGCCATAGGCAAAGCCGACACAGTGAGATTTGTGCAATCGGGCTTGTGGCTATCCGGTTCTAAGGGGACGGTACAAGTGCGCCGCATTCCCGACCCGGACGAAGTGGCGCAGCGCGCTGTCGATCTGACCGGGTCGTGGCGTGTGGCAGGGCTCGACGGCCAGCCGATCGATGCAACATACGCCATTGCGCTCACCGCCGACTTCGAAGAAATATGGTGGGAGCCGGGGTGTGCATTACAGGGCGCGCACTACTCCATCACCGCGAACCGGTTCCAAGCGGACCGGTATGACGATGTCGCAGCCGAACGCTGCGATATTGGATTTCCAGAAGAATTGTCGCGGGTCTGGAGCGCTTTGGACGCTGCCGATACGATCGAACGCATGCCCGACAACGGCGTGAGGATTTCAGGCAACGGTCGCAGCGTCACCCTGTTCTCGCAATAGCTCGTCGTCGCTGCTATCGGCGCGAGGCAATGACCACGACCCGTTTCGCCCCGTCGCCGACCGGCCGCCTGCATGTCGGCAATATCCGCACCGCGCTGCACAACTGGATGCTTGCGCGTCAAGCCGGAGGCGCCTTCCTGCTGCGGATCGACGATACCGATGCCGCGCGCAGCCGGGAGGAATACGTCGAGGCAATCCGGGAGGACTTGGCGTGGCTCGGGCTGGAGCCGGATGGCGAGGAACGCCAGTCGCAGAGGCTGGACAAGTATGAGGCTGCGTTCGAGGCGCTGAAGGCAGCCGGGCGTGTGTATCCGGCTTACGAGACGGCGCAGGAGCTGGAGCTCAAGCGCAAGATTCAGCTGGGGCGTGGGTTGCCGCCGATTTACGATCGCGCATCGCTCAAGTTGAGCGACGAAGAGCGGGCAGCGAAGGAGGCCGAAGGCATCGCGCCGCACTGGCGGTTCATGCTCGATCATGACGAGCCCATCCGCTGGGACGACGGGGTGCGCGGACCGCAGAAATTCGACCCGGCGCAGCTGTCCGATCCGGTCATCCGGCGGGCCGATGGCAGTTGGCTCTACATGCTGCCGAGCGCTGTAGACGATCTCGACATGGGCGTGACCGATGTGCTGCGCGGCGAGGACCATGTTTCCAACACGGCCGTGCAAATTCAGATGTTTACCGCGCTTATCGCTGCACAATATGCTGCAGCAAAAATGCCGCGCTTTGCGCATGAAGCGCTGCTCGTCGGCAAGGAGGGCAAGCTGTCCAAGCGGCTCGGGTCGCTCGGCTGCGATGCGTTTCGCGATGCGGGTATAGAGCCGGAAGCCATCGTGTCGCTACTGGCGCGACTGGGCACCTCGCAGCCGGTCGAGCCGTTACGCGATGTGCAGACGCTGGTCGACACATTCGACCTGTCGACCTTTGGACGCGCGCCCGCCAAGTTCGACGAGGCGGAACTGGACCGACTGAACGCCGCCATCGTACACCAGATGGACTTTGCCGAGGTCGCCGCGCGCCTGCCGGAAGGCATGGACGAAGCCGGTTGGCATGCCGTGCGCCCGAACCTGACCAAGGTGGAAGAGGCGCAGGAATGGTGGCGGCTGGTGACCGGGCCGGTCGACGTGCCGGAGCTATCGGACGAAGACCGCGCCTATCTCGCGATGGCGCGCGCAAGGCTGCAATGGTCCGCCGAGCCGTGGCAGGACCTTACAGCCGCGCTCAAGGAGGCGACGGGCCGCAAGGGCAAGGCGCTGTTCCTGCCGCTGCGTCAGGCGCTGACCGGTATGGACCACGGCCCCGACATGAAGGAGCTAATGCCGCTGATCGGCGAGGCCGAGTGCCACGCGCGACTGGCGAAGGCGGCTGGCTAGCCGCGCTTTACAGGTCGACCGGCTTTTCCGGATCGTCCGCGAGATCCTTCCGCAAGGCGCGGGTGCCCGCATCGGACATCTCTTCTTCGCGCTTGGTCACGGATTTGTTCGACAGATAGCCGTAGAGAATGAAGGCGCCCAGCAATACGGGGCCGAGGATGACGATGATGGTCCAGAACGAGCCGGGCATGAGGGTTCTCCTGACGAGTGGTCTTTGACCGGACAACGGCAGGGGCGGCAAATGGCTCCGAGCCAGGCTCAGCCTTCGTGCTTCTCCAGCTCGTCGCCGGTGATTGTCACGACATGAAGCAGATTGGTCGAGCCGGGCGTGCCGAAGGGCACGCCGGCCAGCGCGACCACCTTGGACCCTGCGCTGCCGAAACCGTGGCGCAGCGCCATGCGCTTGCCCTTGGCAATCATCTCTTCGAAGCTGCCGATGTCCTTCGTCGCGACCGGATGCGTCCCCCAAAGCAGACTAACGCGCCGCGCCGTCGTCATGCTCGGCGTCAGGACCAGAACGGGCACATTGGGCCGTTCGCGCGCCACGCGCCGGGCGGTCGAGCCGCTGCCGGTGAATACGGTAATGGCGCTGATCGCCACCGTGTCGGCCACGGTCATGCAGGCATGGGCCAGCGCATCTGCCGTGGTGGGATCGGGCGGCGTGTCGAGGAAGCGAACGCGTTCGAGATAGAGCTCGTCGGTTTCCACCTGCCGCGCGATGCGGTGCATGATGGTGACCGCTTCTTCGGGCCAGGCGCCTGCCGCCGTTTCCGCCGACAGCATGACCGCGTCCGCACCGTCATAGACCGCGTTGGCGACGTCGGAGACCTCGGCGCGAGTCGGTGCGGGGCTTTCGATCATGCTTTCGAGCATCTGCGTCGCCACGATCACCGGTTTGCCGGCGGTGCGCGACATGTTGACGATCCGCTTTTGCAGCGGCGGGACTTCCTGCGGCTCCAGTTCCACGCCCAGATCGCCGCGCGCCACCATGATGCCGTCCGACATCTCGATGATCTCTTCCAGCCGGTGGACCGCCATCGGCTTTTCGATCTTCGCACACAGCGCACCCTTGCCGCCCATCAGCTTGCGCGCTTCGGCAAGGTCTTCGGGACGTTGCACGAAGGACAGGCCGATCCAGTCGACGCCATGCTGCATGGCAAAGGTCAGGTCGCGCGCGATCCTTCTCGGTCAGCGCCGGGATGGGCACTTCTGCATCGGGCACATTCACGCCCTTGCGGTCCGAGATGACGCCGCCGACTTCTGCCGAGCACAGGATGCTGTCCGCTTCCGCGCGCAGGACCTTCAGCCGGATCTTGCCATCGTTGATCAGCAGGCGCTGACCTTTCTCCAGCAGGCCGAACAGTTCGGGATGGGGCAGTTCGACACGCGTTTCGTCACCCGGCGTCGGGTCGCGGTCGAGCGTGAAATGTCCCGAATGCCGGATGACCGCCTGGCCGTCCTTGAAGGTGCCGACGCGCAGCTTGGGGCCTTGCAGGTCGGCCAGGATGGCGATCGGCCGATTGAACTCCTTTTCCATCGCGCGAATGGCGCGGATGGATTGTTCGTGATCGGAATGATCGCCATGGCTCATGTTGACGCGAAATGCGTCGACGCCGGCCTTGAACAAGCGGCTGAGCATTTCGGGGGACCGGCTGGCCGGGCCGATGGTGGCGAGGATCTTGACCTTGCGACCGCGCGGATCGAACTTTTGCATGGACATCGCCTATGGCAAAGCCGCCGCTCAACTCAAGGATTACCGAACAATGGATACGAATACAGATGCGCTCGATGAGCTTCCCGACGAGGTGGCGGCCGCCGCATTCCGCCGTCTGGTGCGCCATTTGCAGCATCGCCATGACGCGCAGAACATCGATTTGATGGGACTGTCGGGCTTTTGCCGCAACTGCCTCGCCGACTGGATCCGCGATGCAGGGTTCGAGGGCGACAAGGCTGCGGCGCGCGAGGTCATCCACGGGATGCCGATGGACGGAATGGAAAGCGACCCGCCAAAGCCCGGCCACGCCGGAGCAGCTCGCCCGGATGGAGGCCAGTGTCGCGAAAATTCGCGTGGACTGACGACGCGCCGCCTTCACCTCGCGCCGGTGGCTGGCTATCGAGCGGCCAACCGATTCTCACTCACATACCGGAGCACACACCATGGCCGAAGCCACAGACGACCGCCTGCGCCTGCTGATCGAACGTATCGAGCGGCTGGAAGAAGAAAAGAAGGGCATCGCCGACGATATCCGCGATGTTTACGCCGAAGCCAAGGCGACCGGCTACGACACCAAGATCATGCGCCAGATCATTAAACTGCGCAAAATGCGTCCCGACGAACGCAGCGAGCAGGAAACTATCCTCGACACCTATCTGGCGGCGCTGGGCATGGGCTGACGTCTTGACTTTCCAGGCGTGTTGACATAGTAACACACCAAGGACGGGAGGGCGCATATGTCGAAGTCTAGCCGCGGAGCAACATTGGTCGGTTTGATACTGTTCGGACCGGTCCTGGTTGCGTTTCTGTCGGTGCTCGCGATGCTGTTCGGCGCTGCCGCCGGATGGCTGGCAGGATGGATTTTCCCGCAAGTCTTCGAGCGGCTGACCACGCTGATTTTCGGCGACCCGATCCCGGCATGGCAACTGGGCGCGATGCTCGGCTTCATCGCGACCTTTCTGCGCGCCTCGTTTCCCAAAAGCCGATAGGAGAAAGCCATCATGTCCGGACCATGGAAAGACGCGCGCGGCGTCACCGTGACCACAACGCCGACACTCGAAGGCAGGCCGATCCGGGACTATCTCGGCATCGTGACCGGCGAAGTGATCGTCGGCGCGAACCTGTTCCGCGACCTGTTCGCCAATATCCGCGACATCGTGGGTGGCCGTTCCGGCAGTTACGAGCGTATCCTGCGTGACGCACGCGAGCAGGCAATCGCCGAATTGCAGGCCGAAGCCGCGGCACTCGGCGGCAATGCCGTCGTCGGCGTCGACCTCGACTACGAAGTGATCGGCGACACCGGATCGATGCTGATGGTCTCGGCCAGCGGGACCGCAGTCAAAGTCTAGCCGCGCACGAGGCCCAATGCTTCGTACGTACGCTCCAGCGTCGGGACGGCAATTCCGCGCGCCTGCGATGCGCCGCGTGCGAGGATCGCGTCGAGCGCTTCGCGGTCTTCCAAAAGCTCGGTAAAGCGCTGCGAGATCGGCCGCAGGGTTTCGACCAGCACTTCGCCAAGCGCGGGCTTGAAAGTGCCGAAGCCTTCTCCGCCATATTCGCTCAGCACGCTTTCCACCGTTCCGTCCGTCAGCGCGGCGTAGATGGTGACGAGATTCAGGGCCTCGGCGCGATCCTCCAGCCCGGCTTCCTCGCTCGGCAGGGGTTCGGGATCGGTCTTGGCCTTCTTGACCTTTTTCATCACCGTATCGGCATCGTCGGCCAGGTTGATCCGGCTCATTTCCGACGGATCGGACTTGCTCATCTTGGCCGAGCCATTGCGCAGAGACATGATCCGCGCGGCCTGCGGGGGGACGATGGGATCGGGCAGCGGTAAAGACCGGTGCATCTTCCGATGCGAAGTCGTTGTTGAACTTCTGCGCGATGTCGCGGGCAAGCTCGAGATGCTGCTTCTGGTCCTCGCCCACCGGCACGTGGGTCGCCTGATACAGCAGCACGTCGGCCGCCTGCAGCACGGGATAGCTGAACAGCGCGATCGACTGGCCTTCGCGGTTCTTGCCGGCCTTGTCCTTCCACTGCGTCATGCGGTTGAGCCAGCCCATCCGGGCCGTTCCGGCGAGCAGCCATTGCAGTTCGGCATGCTGCGGGACCTGCGCCTGGTTGAACAGCACGCTCTTGGCCGGATCGATACCGCATGCGACAAGGGCGGCTGCCATTTCCAGCGTGCCCGAGCGCAGCTCCACCGGGTCGTGCGGCATGGAGATCGCGTGCAGATCGGCGAGGAAGAAAAGGCATCTGGGCTCGCCGCCTTGCGATCCATGTCCTGCATGCGCACCCAATTGCGGATTGCGCCGAGGTAATTGCCGAGGTGAAGGTTGCCGGTGGGCTGGATGCCGGACACTACGCGCATGGGATCAGGGAGCTCTCTTCTTGGTCAGGGCGACGATGCGCTGCTTGTCGATGGCACCGACGGCAAAGGCAACGGCGAAATAGACGACGCCCGAGCACAGCACGAGCGCCAGCAAGGCACCGAGGCGGGCGAACAGGCCGGCGCTATACCATCCGGTCAGCGCATCGCGCGTAAACCAGAGCGCTGCACCAAGGGCCGCGGCGGCAAGCAGCTGGCGGGCTATGCGGCCCAGCAGGGCGAGCGGCATGGTGTAATATCCGCGCTTCGCCAGAACGATGTAGAGAAACGCCACGTTGATCCATGCGCCCACGACGCTGGAAGCGGCAATACCAGGCACGCCGAAGCCCAGAGGTTCGATCTGCACTGGACCTGCGGTGAGGCCGATATTCCATACACAGCCGATCATAAAGACCGCGAGCGAGATGAAGGCGGCATAGACCGGCGTGCGCGTATCGGCGCGGGCATAGAAATTGGGCACCAGAACCTTGACCAGCACATAGGCGGGCAGGCCGAGCACGAGGACGCCAAGCACGCCGCCTGCGATGATCGCATCCTCCACGCTGAACCGGCCGCCTTGGAAGATCATCGTCACGAAGGGCACTGCGCAGACCGCCAGCGCGACGGCTGCGGGAATGGTCAGCAGCATCGACAGCTCGATCGCATCGGACTGGATGCGGTCGGCGCCCTCCTTGTTGTCGCCACCAACGAATTTCGACAGCGTCGGCAGGATCGCGGTAGACAGGGCAATACCGATGATGCCGAGCGGCAGCTGGTTCAGCCGGTCGGCATAGTTCATGTAGCTGACGGAGCCTTCGTCCAGCTGGTTGAGGAAGTAGAGCTGGACTAGCGTGTTGATCTGGTACGCCCCGCCGCCGATCGCTGCGGGCAGGGCGATGATCGACAGCCGCTTCACCTCGGGCGTGATGCGCGGCCACAGAACGCGCGGGCGAAAACCTTCCACCCGCGTCCAGACGTACAGCCAGACCAGCTGCATGACACCCGCCACCGGTACGGCCCAGGCCACCGCCAGCCCGACACGCTCCACGCTCCAGCCCAGCGTCTCGGCAGCATAGTCTCCGCCCAGCAGTGCGGCGATCAGTACGATGTTGAGAATGATGGGGAAGCTGGCGCCAGGCGCAAAGCGGCTGACCGAATTGAGCATTCCGGTGAACAGCGTCACCAGGCTGACCAGCAGGATGTAGGGGAACATGATCCGCGCGAACAGCACGGACATGTCGAAGCTGTCAGGGTCGATCGGCTTTTCCGCCAGCAGCCAGATTACCCCCGGCATGGCGATCATCATGATGGCGCACAGCAGGATCAAGTGCTGGCAGGAAGACGCTCAGCACATCGTCGGAAAAGCTGCGCGCGCTCTCCAGCCCGCCATCGCCGTGCAATCGCTTGGAAAACATCGGCACGAAGGCGGCGGAAAACGCGCCTTCCGCGAACAGGCGACGGAAGACGTTGGGAATGATGAATGCCTGAAACCACGCGTCGGTAACCGCATTGGCCCCGAGCACGCGCGAAAAAATCATCTCGCGCGCCATGCCGGCCACGCGGCTGACCATCGTCAGGCCGCCGATCGTGCCGACATGTTTGAGCAGGCTCATGGCCTAGCCTTTGCGCATGCGGCGCGTCAGGCGTCGCCGGTGGGGGCCGCCGGAGCGCCCTCTGCCTGCTGCGCGGCGCGGGCCTGCAACTGCTGCTGGTACAGCGCGCCGAAGTCCATCGGGTCGAGCATCAGCGGCGGGAAACCTGCATCGCGCACGGCATCGGAAATGATCGCGCGGGCGAAGGGGAACAGCAGGCGCGGCGCCTCTGCAAACAGGAAGGCGTGTGCGTGGTCCTCGGGCACGTTGCGCATGCCGACAAGGCCGCAATAGGCTAGCTCGATCAGGTACAGGTTGCCTTTATCGCTATCGGCGCGCGTGGTCATCTTCAGTTCGACCTCGTGCACCTCGTCGCTGATCTGGTTGGCGGCAATGTTGACCTGCACGTCCACCCGCGGCTGTTCTGCCGATTGATAGCTGGCGGGCGCGTTCGGATTCTCGACGGACAGATCCTTCACATATTGGTTGATCAGGCTGACGGCCGGGCGGTTGTCCACGCCGTTGGCGCCTGCGGCCGGATCGGGGTTGAGGTCGGTCAGAATGTCGTTTTCGTCGGCCATGCGCTGTTCGTTTCTCGTATCGGTGTGAGCTGGGAGCCGGTGCGCTTGCATCCGGCGATGTATCGGGCGCGCGCCTAGCACCGGCTAGTCGCGGGGGCAATGCATCACGCCGCAAGGGTGGCAGCCGAACTAGCCATTGCCCGTTTGTAATTGCACCCTATCTAGGGCAGACACGTTAAGCCGGTGTTCTGAGATATCCTGTAGCTCATGGCCGAACACCGGACCGCAGACAGATGGACATACATTCGTGATCACAGAGATCGTCATCCTCGCCGCCATCGCCGCTTTTCTGGGCCTGCGCCTCTATTCCGTGCTGGGCCAGCGGTCGGAGCACGAGGAAGAGCCGAACCATTACCGCTTCGATGCGTCCGACGCGCAGACCCCGCAACAGGCCGATCGCGCCCCTGAAAAAGCGGGCGACACGGTGACGTTGCGCACGGAAGACACGATGTCGGCTGCCAACGAGAGTGGCATTCGCGCCATCGCAACCGCCGATCACAGCTTCGACCTCATGGCCTTCCTCGAAGGGGCGAAGGGCGCTTACGGCATGATCCTTGAGGCATTCTGGGCCGGCGATCGTGATACCTTGCGCGAACTGACCGATGACGATGTCTATGCAGGATTCGCCGCTGCCATCGACGCGCGGGAAGAGGCGGGCGAAAAGCTCGACAATCGCCTCATCCGGATCGAGGATGCGACAGTCCATCATGCCGAACTCGACGGACGCTATGCCCGCATCGCGGTGCTATTCGTCTCCGACATCGCCTCGCTGACGCGCGACAAGGACGACAATGTCATTGCCGGCTCGCTCGACGATGCCGTGGAAAGCCGCGATATCTGGACCTTTAGCCGGAATGTGGATGCCGCGGACCCGAACTGGGTGCTCGACGAAACCGATCAGGTTTAAGCGCCGCTTTCCGATTACAGGAGCCAGAATGCGTCACCTCTCCGGCCTGATCGCTGTCGTGGCTCTGGCGGGATGCGCCGTCGTGCCAGATGCCCGACCGCCGCAGGATGTCGGCGTGGTCGACGTGCCCGAGCCCGCACCACTGGTGAATGCAGTGGCGGCCAGTGTCGAGCCGGGATCGGATATCGAAACGCTACCCTTCGTCGCTTTCGATGCCGGACCGGCGCTGACCGCTTTTGCACGCAGCTGCGACAAGATCCTGTTTCGCGAAGACACCAGCGGCCTGACGCGCCGCGTCGATTGGCAGGGCCCGTGCGGCGCGGCCAGCAGCTGGACGGGCGATCCGGGCGAATTTTTCCGCACCTATTTCGAAACCGCCATAGTGGCGGGCGGCGATGCCTTCGCGACCGGCTATTTCGAGCCGGAAATCCTCGGCAGTACCTTTGCGCAGCCCGGCTATGGTCAGCCGGTCTACGGCGTGCCGGACGATCTGGAGCGCGGCTGGCCTGCCGACGTGCCGGAAGCCGAACGCACAGGCCGCGCGCCGCTTGGCCGCTATGACGAGAACGGCGACTTCGTTCGCTATTTCGAGCGGTCGCAGATCGTCGAGGGCGCGCTGGACGGCACGGCTCCGGTCATCGCCTGGGTGGCCGACCCGATCGACTTCTTCTTCCTCCAGATACAGGGCAGTGGCCTTCTGCGCTCGCCAGACGGCAGCGTGACGCGCATCGGCTACGCCGGGCAGAACGGACGCGAATATGTCGCTATCGGGCGGTCCATGCGTGAGATGGGACTGATCGGCGATGGGACGGATTACCCGACCTCGATGCAGGGCATCAAGGCGTGGCTGCGCGACAACCCCGACCGCGCCGAGGAAATCATGAGCCTCAACAAGAGCTGGATTTTCTTTCGCACACTCGAGACCGAAGGTCCGCTCGGCTCGCTCGAAGTGCCCGTATTCGCACGCGACAGCGTGGCAGTGGACCCCAAGTTCGTGCCCTATGGCGCGCCGGTCTGGCTCGACATGGAAGCCGATGTCGCCAACGGGCTCTGGATTGCGCAGGACACGGGTGGCGCGATCAAGGGCGCGAACCGCTTCGACACGTTCTGGGGCAATGGCGGGGACGCAGCCGAGATTGCAGGCGCCATGTCGAGCAGCGGCAGAGCCTATATCCTGCTGCCCAAGGGCACGCTTGCGCGCCTGAAGCAATGACTAAGCGTTTCCGGTGGGAGCGATGAGCGCGCCGCGTGGGCTCTCGGCCGAAGAAGCGGAGGTTTGGGAAAAGGTGGCAGCGACGGTCGAGCCGATGCATGCGGCGGCAAGCCCGGTTCCTCCCCAAGATGCGCCTGCGCCGCCCAAGGCCAAGGCTGCGCCCAAGCCGGCATCCATGAAACGCGCGCCGCAACCTGTGCCTCCATCCCGAGCAACTGCGCCCCCGCAAACGCTGGACGGCAGCTGGGACAAGCGGCTCAAGTCAGGCGCCATCCACCCCGATGTCACGCTCGACTTGCACGGCCACAATCTCGATGCAGCTTACGACCGCCTGATGAGCGGCGTGGCGCAAGCGCGCGCGATGGAAGCGCGCACCATCCTGTTGATCACCGGCAGGCCGCGCCCGGTCGATCCCGCGGATCGCGGGACGAAGAGGGGGGCCATCCGCGCCAAGGTGCTCGACTGGCTGGCCGCCTCCAGCCACCACTCCGCCATCGCTGCCGTACGCCGTGCGCACATCCGACACGGCGGCGACGGCGCTCTCTACATCGTGCTCAGGCGAAAGCGCGGATAGCTTTGCGCAGGCCCAGCAGGGCTGCGGCCACTGCCATGAACAGCAGTGCGAGGCCCATCATATTGGCCAGCACCGTGCCGAGCCCCAGGCTTGGCAGGTCGAGGAAGAAATACGGATAGAAGCCCGTCGCAGCGCCCACCGCCAGCGCAAAGGCTCCGTACACGAGAGGCACCAGCGTCACGATCGGTAGCGAGCGCCACCCGGCCAGTCCGTCGCGCGAGAAAAGAAGCCACCACAGCACGCCGCCAGCGGGCACGAGCGTGTGATGCGCGATGTTCGTCCACCAATCGACGCCTTGCGGATGATGCTGCGATGCCAGAAGCACGTGATACACCACGGCGATAATTACCAGCGCGGCGGCCAGTGCGAAAGGCACGCGCGGCTCGATGGACCCGCGCCACGCGATCCACGCAAAGACGACGCCCGCGGCCAGATTGCCCCAGATCGTAAAGAACCGCAGCATCATTCCCCAGCCCGCCAGCAGCGAACCGTCGCGCGCGACATTGCCGATGGATTGGGCCACCAGTGATCCGATTGCGATGATGGCGACGACCGCGGCAAACCAGCGCGCCGCGTGTGAAAACTGACGATCCATGTCGGCTCCCTAGCGCCGCGCCTTGAGCGGGCAACAAAAAAGCCCCCGGTCATCGCGACCGGGGGCTCCTTGACGACCCGAAGAACTCTGGCGGTTCCTACTGGTGGTATTTGGCGTAGCTGAGATCGAAGCGATCTGCGTTCATCACCTTGGTCCAGGCCTTGACGAAGTCGCGCACGAACTTTTCCTCATGCCCGTTCTCGGCATAGACTTCGGCGACGGCGCGCAGGCGCGAGTTCGAGCCGAAGACGAGGTCGGTGCGCGTTGCGCGCCACTTTTCCTCTCCGGTGGAACGGTCCTTGCCGACGAATTCCTCGTCGCCGCTTTCATCGACCACTTCCCAGACGATGCCCATCTCGAGCAGGTTGACGAAGAAGTCGTTGGTCAGCTGGCCCGGCCGGTCGGTCAGCACACCGATGCGGTTGCCATGCGTGGTATGCTTGGTGACGGCACCCATGGCGCGCATACCGCCGAGCAAAACCGTCATTTCCGGGATCGACAGGCCGAGCAGGTGCGCGCGGTCGACCAGCATGTCCTCGGTTTTCACCGAAGCCTTGGTCTTGAGATAGTTGCGGAACCCGTCGGCAAACGGCTCGAGCGGCTCGAAGCTTTCCGCATCGGTCTGCTCCGCGCTCGCATCGCCGCGACCGGTGGTGACCGGAACGGTGATGTCGAAGCCTGCGTCCTTCGCCGCCTTTTCGACCGCAGCCGAGCCGGCGACCACGATGGCATCGGCCATCGACATGTCGCCGCGCAGCTCGTCGAGCTTGGACAGGACGTTGGACAGCTCGTCGGGATCGTTGACCTTCCAGTCCTTCTGCGGTGCAAGGCGCACGCGCGCACCATTGGCGCCGCCGCGGTGGTCGGAATTGCGATAGGTCGAGGCCGATGCCCAGGCCGCCTTGACCAGCTCGCTGACGGACAGGCCGCTATCGAGCACCTTGGACTTGAATTCCGCAACCGCGCTGTCGCTGGCCTGCTGACCGGCGGGCACAGGATCCTGCCAGATCAGGTCTTCGGCCGGCACTTCCGGGCCGAGATAGCGGACTTTGGGACCCATGTCGCGGTGGCACAGCTTGAACCACGCGCGGGCGAAAGCATCGTCGAGCGCGGACTGGTCGTCGCGGAAGCGCTCGGAAATCTTGCGATATTCCGGGTCGCGCTTCAGCGCCATGTCGGCGGTGGTCATCATGGTCGGGACCTTCTTGCTGGGGTCCCGCGCATCGGGAGCCATGTCGGCTTCTTCCGCGTCGATCGGTTGCCATTGGTTGGCCCCGGCGGGCGACTGCACCAGCTCGTATTCATATTTGAACAGCAGGCGGAAGTAGTCGTTGCCCCACTGCGTCGGGTTAGGCGTCCACGCACCTTCGATGCCGGAGGTGGTGATGTGGCCCTTGCCGATTTCTTCCGGATCGGTCAGCCAGCCAAAGCCCATGTGGTGCAGGTTCTCTCCTTCCGGAGCGCCGCCGAAGGTGTCGATCGGCTTTGCGCCATGCGCCTTGCCGAACGCGTGGCCACCGGCGGTCAGAGCGACGGTTTCCTCGTCGTTCATCGCCATGCGGGCAAAGGTTTCGCGCATGTCGCGCGCCATGCCTTCGGCATCGTGCGGATTACCGCCCGGACCTTCCGGATTGACATAGATCAGGCCCATCTGGATCGCGGCCAGCGGGTTTTCCAGCGCGCGGCCTTCGTCGGGATGGATACGCGTTTCAGCGCCCGTATCGACCCACTTTTCTTCCGTGCCCCAATATACGGTTTCCGGCTCGAACACGTCTGCGCGTCCGCCGCCGAAGCCGAAGACCGGGCCGCCCATCGATTCGATGGCGACATTGCCGGTCAGGATGAACAGATCGGCCCAGCTGATGTGCTTGCCGTATTTCTGCTTGATCGGCCACAGCAGGCGGCGTGCCTTGTCGAGGTTGCCGTTGTCGGGCCAGCTGTTGAGCGGGGCAAAGCGCTGCTGACCGCTGGAGGAACCGCCACGCCCGTCGCCGGTGCGATAGGTGCCGGCCGCGTGCCAGGCCATACGGATGAAGAACGGGCCGTAGTGACCGTAATCGGCCGGCCACCATTCCTGGCTGTCGGTCATCAGGTCGGTCAGGTCCTGCTTGAGGGCCTTGTAATCGACAGCGTTGAAGGCTTCGGCATAGTCGAAATCCTCGCCCATCGGGTCGGCAGCCTTGCCGCCCTCGGTCAGGATCTCGAGGTCGAGCTGGTCGGGCCACCAATCGCGGTTGCGCCGTCCAAAGAGATCGCGGGTCCCGCTATCTCCGTGGAAAGGACATCCGCTGATATCTCCGGTCTTGGCATCCATGTGGTCGTGTTCCCTTTATCTGTTTCGCGTGAGCGCGAGTCGTCAATGTATGGCTAGATGGGCGCTGGCAACTAATCCGTCCAATCGATTAATTGACGGTCTTTAATCGAAAGATGCGGTCAGTCGGTCAGGCGTGGCGGGTGCGGGTTGGATCGTGGCGCCGCCCTGTGATATTTATGGCCTCGTGACTGTGCAGACGAGCATGATTGGCGACACTGGAAGGCGTGGTGGCTACTGCGATCGGCGCGGGATCGCCTGGCACAATCTTATGGTCGCCATGCTCCTGACGGCAGCACAGATCGCACTCTTGATCTACGCATGGGGTGGGGGACAAGCTCCCGCCACTTCCTACCGTTCGACTGTCTTTGCAACGGAACTTCAGGACGATCCCGAGCCGCCTCGGCCCGAGGAAGATGCGGACCGCAGATTTACCCAGCCGTCCGGCGGCAACACAGGCGCAACTGGATCGCCCGCTATTGCGCAGGCGCAAGCTCCGATGACGCCGATCCAGTTATCACCGACCGAAATCGCCGTAGCCCCGGTCGAGCTTTTGTCGCCGGTTCCTTTGCCGTCCCTGGGTGAAGCGACCGTCAGTTCCGGTGCTTCGAATGCAGGCCCGGCAGCCGGAGATGGCGCCGGCAGCGGATCGGGCCGCGGAAACGGTGATGGCGACGGCGTAGGCTACAACGGAGAGACGTTGCAGCTGACGACCAATTGGGCTCCGGGTTTCACCATGGCGAAGCTGCGGCGCTTTTATCCGAAGGAAGCGCGCAGGCAGCGCATCGTCGGGCGGGCCGAACTGGACTGCCGTGTCATAGCCGAAGACCGTGTCACCGACTGCCGTCTTCTTGGCGAGTGGCCGCGAGGCTATGGCTTTGGCGCAGCTGCTCTGATGGCCGAAGAAACATATCGCCTGCAAGTGCACGACCAGCATTTCCGCCGCGTCCTGAACGCGCGCGTCAAGGTCAACGCCTTCTTTCGCTAAATGAACCGCACTGGCCGAACGTTTGTTCGCGATACTGCTCCGCTACTTGAGCGCATCCTCAGTCGCGCTACCGCTTCGCTACTTGAGCGCGGTGCAGCATCTTGTGGTCGGCGAGGACCAGCGCCATCATGGCCTCGACCACCGGCGTGCCGCGGATGCCGACGCACGGATCGTGGCGGCCCTTCGTGCGTACTTCTGTCGCCGCGCCGTCGCGGTCGATGCTGGCGACAGGCGTCAGGATCGAGCTGGTCGGCTTGAAGGCCACGCGGCAGACGACCGGCTGGCCGGTCGAGATGCCTCCCGCGATACCGCCGGCATGATTTGCCGCGAACTCGGGCCCGTCTGTGCCGGGTGACATGGCATCGGCGTTCTGTTCGCCTGTCAATCGCGCGGCGTCGAAGCCGTCGCCGATCTCCACGCCTTTGACCGCGTTGATGCTCATCATGCCCGCCGCCAGATCCGCATCGAGCTTGGCATAGACCGGCGCGCCCCAACCGGCAGGCACGCCTGTGGCCACGCATTCGACGACCGCGCCGAGCGAGGATCCTGCCTTGCGTGCATCGTCCACCAGTGCTTCCCACCGCTTGGCCGCATCGGGGTCGGGGCACCAGAAGGGATTGTGCGCGATCTGCTCTTGGTCGAACTTCGCCGGGTCGATGCGGTCGCCGCCGATCTCCGCGACATAGGCGATGATCTCGACCTCGGGCACGACCAGCCGCGCGACTGCACCTGCCGCCACCCGCATTGCCGTTTCCCGCGCGCTGCTACGCCCGCCGCCGCGATAGTCGCGAAAGCCGTATTTCGCGTCATAGGCATAGTCGGCATGGCCGGGCCTGTATGTGTTCGCGATCTGGGAATAATCCTTGGACCGCTGGTCCGTGTTCTCGATCATCAGCGCGATGGGCGTGCCGGTGGTCTTGCCTTCGAACACGCCCGACAGGATGCGGACCTCGTCCGGCTCGCGGCGCTGCGTGGTGAACTTGTTCTGCCCGGGCTTGCGCGCGTCGAGGAAGGGCTGGATGTCGCCTTCTGACAGGGTCAGGCCCGGCGGGCACCCGTCGACCATCGCCCCGATCGCCGGCCCGTGGCTTTCCCCCCAGGTGCTGAACCGCAGCACGCGTCCGAATGTGTTCCAGCTCATGCACAGCGTCTTAGCGCATCGCTCCCGGCTGTCGAGCGGTGCACGGCACAAGTTTCCTACCGGGCGCGAAGCGGGCATGATGACGCCATGACTGCACAGATTGTGACACTTGAAGGATTTTGCCCCTGGACCGTGTTCCATGTGTTCCAAGCTGTGGGGTTCGCCGCACCATGGTTCACAACTTTCATCCAACACTGGAAAACGCCTGGATAGAGAGGCAAAGAACTCTCCATGATTGCAAAGCTGAAGGGCCTGCTCGACGACACCGGAACGGACTGGGCGGTGATCGACGTGTCGGGGGTGGGCTATCTCGTTCATTGTTCGACCAAGACGCTCGCCGCGCTGGGAGAGAAGGGGGAAGGCTGCACGGTCTACACCGATCTCCAAGTAAGCGAGAACGACATGCGGCTGCTGGGCTTTGCCGAAGCGGCAGAGCGCGACTGGTTCCGCCTTCTGACGCAGGTACAGGGCGTGGGCAGCAAGGTCGCGCTGGCGATCCTGTCCGCCCTTTCCATCGGTGAAGTGCAGCAGGCCTGCTCCAATGGCGATGCGGCCACGGTTGCCCGCGCGCAGGGCGTAGGCCCCAAGCTGGCCGGCCGGATCGTCAACGAGTTGAAGGACAAGGCAGGCGCCTTGCTCGGCAGCAGCGCAGGCGGCGGCGCGGCGATGGCCACCCCTGCGGGCGGCGCCAGCGCCGATGCCGTCAGCGCGCTGGAAAACCTTGGCTTCAAACCCGCCGTTGCCGCGCGCGCTGTGGCGGCGGCGCAGGACGAGTTGGGCGAAGGCGCGAAGCGAGGGCGACCTTATTCGAGTGGCATTGAAGAGGGCAGCGGGATGAGAGTAACGGCATTGAAGCTTGGTCTGACGAGCGCGGCGGCGGCGCTTCTTGCGAGCGCGGTGAGCGCGCAGGACATGAGCGCGTTCAAGACCGGTCCGGTGTTCGAGGACTTCGGCCCGCACGCGCCGGTCGAAGGTGTCCAGACCTTCGCGCCCGACAACGAATTTGCGCACAGCTTCGATGTCGCAAAGGCCGCTGAAGATGGCGCGAAGAACCGCGGGTTCGAAAGCGCGGCGCGCTTCATCAATATGCATGTCGCGCATGGAGTGGCTGAGGAGAACATCCGTGTCGCCGTGGTGGTTCATGGCAAGGCAGTGCACGACCTGCTCTCGACCGAGGGCTGGGCGGCGCATGAACGCGAAGGCGAAAACGGCAGCGCCGCGATGGTCCGCGCAATGCTCGACCACGGCGTGCGCTTCATCGTCTGCGGCCAGAGCGCTGCGGCCTATGGCGTCACCGCCGACCAGCTGATCGAGGGCGTCGAGATGGACCTATCCGCCATGACCGCCCACGCCAAGCTCCAGCAGCGCGGCTACACGGTGAACCCGTTTTGAGGGGATTTCTTAGAGCTTGGTGGCCGGCACTTCTGTTCGCCGGGATAGCCCTCGGGGCGATCGCATATTACGTCGCGGCAATCGAAAATTGCGATGGCACTTGGATCGGCGGAACGGCCCGGTTTCCGTATTGCGAGGATAATTCGTGACCGATCCCATCCCTCTCCATTCGCCCGACCGGCAGCCGGAAGACCCGGATGCAGCGCTGCGGCCCAAAAGCCTCGAGCGAATTCGTCGGGCAGAAGGCGGCGCGCGAGAATTTACGCGTGTTTATCGAAGCGGCGAAGAACCGCGGCGAGGCGATGGACCATGTGCTTGTTCTTCGGCCCGCCCGGTCTCGGCAAGACCACGCTGGCGCAGATCGTCTCGAAGGAACTGGGCGTCGGTTTCCGCGCCACATCAGGCCGGTCATCGCCAAGGCGGGCGACCTCGCCGCGCTGCTGACCAATCTCGAGCCCAATGACGTGCTCTTCATCGACGAGATCCACCGGCTCAATCCGGTGGTCGAGGAAGTGCTCTATCCCGCGATGGAGGACCGCGCGCTCGACATCATCATCGGCGAGGGGCCCTCGGCGCGCAGCGTGCGGATCGACCTGCCGCCGTTTACGCTGGTGGGCGCGACGACGCGGCAGGGCCTGCTGACCACGCCCCTGCGCGATCGGTTCGGCATCCCGGTGCGGCTGAATTTCTATACCGAGGACGAGCTGCTCAAGGTCGTGACCCGGGGTGCCGGGCTGCTCGGCATGGGGATTGACGAGGGCGGCGCGCGCGAGATTGCCCGGCGTTCGCGCGGGACGCCGCGCGTGGCAGGCCGCCTGATGCGCCGCGTGCGCGATTTTGCAAGCGTGCTGGGCGAGGATGTGGTGACCGCCAAGGCCGCCGACGAAGCGCTGACCCGGCTGGAGGTCGACAGCCTGGGCCTCGACGCGATGGACCGCCGCTACCTCACCATGATCGCCACGACGTACAAGGGCGGGCCGGTGGGCGTGGAAACACTCGCCGCCGGCCTGTCCGAACCGCGCGACACGGTCGAGGAAGTGATCGAGCCCTACCTCATCCAGCTCGGCCTGATCGCACGCACCGCTCGCGGCCGCATGCTGAACGACGGCGGCTGGACGCATCTCGGCATGACACCGCCGGGCGAACCCGAGCGGCCGCAAGGCGACATGTTCGAAAAGTAATGGTGCAAATACGCGAAGGGCGGCATCTCGACTGATACCGCCCTTTGCAATGTCATCGATGTGATGAGCTTTAGTTGCCTTGGCGAATACCGCGGCCCTTGCGCTGGAATTCGGCGGTGGCATCACGGCCACGCGCAGACATTTGATCCCACATCTCCTGCGTGCCGCAGAGCTTCTTCTTGAACTTCGAACCGACGACTGCCGTGCGGCGGCAGATGACCCTGTCCTTGTCCTCGGCCTCTTCGGCCTCGTCAGGAGCAGCTTCTTCGGTAGACACCTCCGCTGCGGTCTCGACATCCTGCCGTTCGGCGTCCTGCGCAGCAAGCGGACTACACACAAGTGCAGCTGCTGCTGCAAACACGAACTTTTTCATCTCGCAATCCTTTCGGCCAACCGTTTGCCAGCGCATATTTCACTCTCTCCTGAGACAAAGTGCCATAGGAGCCGGCGTATTGCCAGTGTATCAATCACCTAGAGCGCCGGATGCCTTCGGCCTGTCGATCATGACTGAGGGTAGCACCGCGTCAGCGCTCGATCATCGGCGTTGCCTGCTCCCAAGCGACGATGCCACCTTCGAGATGGCGCACAGAGGCGCCCGTATGCGCCGCGAGCAAGTTCGCTGCCGTCTCAGATCGCTTGCCGGATCGGCAGTACAGGATCGTCTCGCGGCCATCCTCCGTCGGGACGGCCGCCGGATCGAAATCGTCGAGTGGCATGTTGATGGCGCCCGGCATATGACCGGCCGCAAATTCTTCCGGGGTGCGAACGTCCACGAGAATGGCGCTGCTGTCTTCGACCATGGGCTGCAGTTGTGCAGCGCTGATGGTCTCGACGCCGCCCTCATCATCTTCACCATCGGGCGCGGTGACGTCGTCCACCTCCGCCCCTTCTTCTTCGGCGAAGGGGTCGTTCGCGGACAAATCGTCATCGGCAGGCGGCGCGTTGTCGCAGGCCGTGACGACGAGAGCAAAGGCGGCAAGAGCGGCAGAGCGGGACACGAGGCGCATTACGCCGCTGCCAACTTGCGCAGCACGTAATGAAGGATGCCGCCGTTGCGGTAATACTCCATCTCGTTGGCGGTATCGATGCGGCACTTGGCCATGAAGGTCTTGGTCTTGCCGTTCTCGTGCAGTCACCTCGACCTCGACATCCTGACCCGGCGTCAGATCGGCGAGACCCTTGATCGTGAAGGTGTCGTTCCCGCCGAGGCCAAGCGTGCGGCGCGTGTCGCAATCGGTAAACTGCAACGGCAGCACGCCCATGCCGATCAGATTCGAGCGGTGGATACGCTCGAAGCTTTCGACGATGACGGCGCGCACGCCCAGCAGGACCGTGCCTTTGGCCGCCCAGTCGCGGCTGGAACCGGTGCCGTATTCCTTGCCCGCGATGACGACCAGCGGTGTGCCGTCTTCCTTGTGCTTCATCGCCGCGTCGTAGATCGGCATCGGCTCGCCATTATAGCAGGTGATGCCGCCTTCGATGCCCGGAACCATCTCGTTCTTGATGCGGATGTTGGCAAAGGTGCCGCGCATCATCACGTCGTGATTGCCGCGGCGCGAGCCGTAGGAGTTGAAGTCCGCCTTCGCGACCTGGCGGCTCTTGAGATACTCGCCGGCGGGCGAGTCTTCCTTGATCGAACCGGCGGGCGAGATGTGATCGGTGGTGGTCGAATCGCCCAGGATGGCCAGCGGCTTGGCATCGACGATGTCGGTCAGCGGCGCGGGCTCCATCTCCATGTCTTCGAAGAACGGCGGGTTGGCGACATAGGTGCTGCCCGGGTTCCAGGCGTAGGTGTCGGACGCGGTCACGTTGATCGCCTGCCAATGCTCGTCGCCCTTGTAGACGTCGGCATAGCGGGTGACGAACATGTCGCGGTCGATATTGGCCGCGCGGTGTTCGCGGATCTCGTCATTGGTCGGCCAGATGTCGGCCAGCATCACGTCATGGCCCGACTGGTCCTGGCCAAGCGGGGTTTCGGTAATGTCTTCGGTCACGGTGCCCAGGATCGAATAGGCGACTACCAGCGGCGGCGAGGCGAGGAAGTTCGCGCGCACGTCGGGCGACACGCGGCCCTCGAAGTTGCGATTGCCCGACAGGACGCTGGCCGCGACGATGTCATTGTTGTTGATCGCCTTGCTGATCGGCTCTGCCAGCGGGCCGGAGTTGCCGATGCAGGTCGTGCAGCCATAGCCTACAAGGTCGAAGCCCATGGCGTCGAGATCGTCCTGCAGGCCGGACTTCACCAGATAGTCGGTCACCACCTGCGATCCGGGTGCGAGGCTGGTCTTCACCCAAGGCTTGGGCAGCAGACCCTTCTCGCGCGCCTTCTTGGCGACGAGACCGGCGGCGATCAGCACATCCGGGTTCGAGGTGTTGGTGCAGCTGGTGATGGCGGCGATCACGACATCGCCATCGCCCACGTCGTGGTCCTTGCCATCGACTTCGACGCGCAGGGGTGCTTCCTTGCTGTAGATCGTGCGCAGGTCCGTGTTGAACAGCTCGTCCACATGCGGCAGCGCGACGCGGTCCTGCGGGCGCTTGGGCCCGGCAAGGCACGGCACGACCTTCGAGACGTCCAGTTCGAGCGTGTCGGTGAAGATCGGCTCGTTTTCAGGCGTGAACCACATGCCCTGCGTCTTGGAATACGCCTCGACCAGCGCGATCGTCTCTTCGTCACGGCCTGTCAGGCGCATGTAGTCGAGCGTCTTGTCGTCGATGCCGAAGAAGCCGCAGGTTGCGCCGTATTCGGGAGCCATGTTGGCAATCGTGGCGCGGTCGGCGAGGCTGAGATGCGCAACGCCTTCGCCGTAAAATTCGACGAAGCGGCCCACCACGCCGACTTCGCGCAGCATCTGCACGCAGGTCAGCACCAGGTCGGTAGCAGTGACGCCTTCGGCCATCTGGCCGGTCAGCTTGAAGCCCACGACTTCGGGAATCAGCATGGAGATCGGCTGGCCGAGCATGGCGGCCTCGGCCTCGATCCCGCCGACGCCCCAGCCCAGCACGCCTAGACCGTTGATCATGGTGGTGTGGCTGTCGGTGCCGACACAGGTGTCGGGATAGGCACTGGTGTGTCCATCAGCGTCTTCGCTGCGTCCACACGCCCTTGCCGATATATTCGAGGTTCACCTGGTGGCAGATGCCGGTGCCCGGAGGCACGGCAGAGAAGTTCTCGAAGCTCTTGGAGCCCCATTTGAGGAAGTCGTACCGCTCCGCATTGCGGGCGTATTCGAGGTCCATGTTCATTTCCATGGCCTTGGGATGACCGAATTCGTCCACCATGACCGAGTGGTCGATGACGAGGTTTACGGGCACTTGCGGATTGATCTTGGACGTATCGCCGCCCAGCTTGCCGATGGCATCGCGCATGGCGGCCAGGTCGACCACGCAGGGAACGCCGGTGAAGTCCTGCAGCAGGACGCGGGCCGGACGGTACTGGATTTCCTTGCCGGTCTTGGGGTTCTTCTGCCAGTCGGCAATCGCCTGCGCATCGGCGGTACCGACGGTAAACCCGCCGTCCTCGAAGCGCAGCATGTTTTCCAGCAGCACCTTGAGGCTGAAGGGCAGGCGGGACACGTCGCCGATCGTGGCGGCAGCCTTCTCGAAGGAATAAGTATGCGTAATCCTTGCCGTTCACGGTGAGAGTGGAGCGGGTGTCGAGCGTGTCCTTGCCGACCTGGGTCATCCGGTGCGTAATCCTCGTCTAGATTGGAGTGCCCGGGCAGTATGCGCCATCGGGCAGCTGTATGGCTGCGCCTGTGCGGTGTTTGCGGCGAAAAATCAAGGGTTCGGCTATCCTCAAAAGGTCGAAGCGGGAACTCTTGCTGCAGTGCAACAGTTGAATGAACAAACATCGGGCAACGGCAGCGCGCGGAACGATTCTACCGCGATTTCGGCCCGCGAAGGAGATTACAATGAAGACCTTGCGTGGAGCGACCAAGCGGTCGCGGCAAACCGTTCGTCTGGCCGTAACGGCTGCTGCTCTTGGCGTCGCCGGCATGTTCACTGCTGCTGCGACCTTCGCCGACCCGGCGGACTCTGGCCAGAATATCGCAATCGCGCAGCCAGAAGCGCGCGGTTAGAGCGCAGACTGCGCCGGTCTGCTTGGTCTGCGCGAGGCGATCAGGCAGGCAATCACGATAACAGCGGTGCCCAGCAAAGTGCTGGCGGTCACCTGTTCGCCAAAGAACAGCCACCCGAACAGCGCCGCCCATAAGAATCCCGAATATTCCAGCGGCACCAGTGCCTGCGTTTCGGCGCGGGCATAGGCCCATGCGATGGCCATGGCGCCTGCAACGGTCAGAGCCGAGGCAAGCGCGATCTCGATCATGATGCCCATATCGGGAGGCACGAACAGGAAGGGCACGGCCAGACCCAGTAGTATCGCTGCCACGCCCGAATGGAACGTGGCGATTTCTGCAGGGCCTGGCCATCTGCGACTGCTTGCGGATAATGATGAAATTGACCGCGTAGAGCAGCGCGGAGAACAGGATTGCAGCCAGCCCAAGCGCTGTGTCCTGCGAGAAACTGTCCTGCTCGATCTTGCCGCCGACTATGACCAACGTGCCCGCAAAGCCGAGAACCGACGCGAAGACGGCTGCGGGGCGGATGACCTCGCCCAGCCACAGCCTTGCCAGATAGAGCGCGATGAGCGGGGCGATGAAGCTGATCGCGATAGCCTCGGCGATAGGTAGCTTGGTCAGCGCGTAAAAGAACGACAGCGCCATGAAGGCCGACACCACTCCGCGCAGCAGGTGGAGCCGCAACACATCGCGTTGGGCCAGCTGTCCTCCGCGCGCAAGCCACAGGGGCGCGGCCATTGCGGTGCCCAGCACCGACCTCAGCCAGGCAGCGCTGAAGGCCCCGATCGCGAGCGCTGCGCCCTTCATGAACGCATCCATGAGCGACAGGCAGGCGACGCCTGCCAGAGCCGCAGCAGCGGGAAGGAGATAGGCGCGCTGCGACATGGTTCTGGCCTATGCGCGCTTTTCGGCAAGGTCACGCGCTTTCGGTTCAGCATCGGGTCAGCGAATAATCCCCGAAAATATAAGCAATTCGGCCTCGCATGCACTATTGCGGCACGAGGCGTGCAACTGGTGGGACCAATGACCCGATATTCTTTTTCGACCGGCAGCGGCGGCAGTCGCTCTTCTTCTGGGCAGCAGCGTGGCCGCGCAGGAAGCCGCGCCGGAAAGCATCCTGCCTACGCCCCCGCAAAGCGAAGACGCTGAAGATGCGACTGCAGCAGGCGCCGCGCAGTGTCGAAGAAGCGTTCGGCGACATCCGCATGCAATCGGGCGAGGTCGTGCAGGAAGTCCCGTCGCTCGAGGGCGAGTGGGCACTTGCCCAGGCCGAAGCGCTTCTTGCGTTTATCCCCACAGTCGCAGCGGAAGGGCTGAACCCGTCCGATTACCGTAGCGACGAGCTTTCCGCAGCAATCGCAGCAGGCGAGGGCGCGCCGCTCAACACGCTCGCCAGCGAAATCTTCGTCTGGCTCGTCGATGACCTGCGCGATGGACGCACCCCGATGGATTCGCGGCGGCAGTGGTTCGTCGTCGATCCCGATGCGGACCGGATGCCGACGTGGAAGCTGCTCGAAGACGCGCTGGCCAGCGGCGAGGTCGCGCAGACGCTGACCGCTCTCAACCCGACGCATTCGGACTACGCGGCTCTGAAGGCCGAACTGGCGACAGCGACCGATCCCGAGCGCACCAAGCTTATCCGCGCCAATATGGATCGCTGGCGCTGGCTGCCGCAGGATCTGGGTCAGCAAGTATCTGATGACCAACGTGCCCGAATACATGCTGCGCCTGACGGTGAAGGAAAAGATCATCGACACCTACCGTGTCGTGGTCGGCAAGCCGGGCCGCACGGCAACGCCGCAATTGGCCGAGATGGTCGAGGCGGTGATCTACAACCCGACCTGGACCGTGCCGCAGTCGATCGTGGTCGGCGAAGGGCTGGGCAAGAAGGTCCTGAACAATCCGGGCTGGGCGCGGTCGCAAGGCTATACCGCCAAGCAGGGTGCCGACGGCTGGATCGGCGTGGTGCAGCAGCCCGGACCGACCAACTCGCTCGGCCTGATGAAGCTCGACATGCCCAACGAACACGCGATCTTCCTGCATGACACGCCGAGCCGCCACCTGTTTGCCAATGCCGAGCGTGCGCTGAGCCACGGCTGCATCCGAGTACAGGGCGCGCGCGAGCTGGCCATGACCATGTCGATGCTCGGCAATGCAGAGACCAAGGCCGACATCCCGGTAATCCGCGAGGAAGTCTCCGAGATCACGCTGAGCGGCGAGTACACGCGCTATGCGATGAAGAAGCAGTGGCCGGTCTACATCACCTATTTCACCATGGCGACCGACGTCGACGGGGAAATGAAAGCGTTCAAGGATATCTACGACCGCGATGCGCCGGTGCTGGCCGCGCTGGACGCACCGCGCGTATCGGACCGGGCGCGTGAAACCAGCGAGGAAGCCGTCGAGATCATCGACGACATGCAAATCAGCTAGGGCCTAGAAAACGCCCGGGTTGGTGCGTTCGAAAGTACCGCCTTCCGGGCGCAGCAGTAATTCGGTCTGCGTGACAGGGGGTGTCACGCGGCTGCCGTCTTCGGCCAAGCCAAGGCTTTCGGCGTAGAGCAGGCGACCGCCGCTCAGCCGCAGCAGGACCTTGTCGAACTGGTCGGGGCCGAGGACGAAGCAGCCGTTAGAGCGGCCCAGCTTGCCCCATTTCGCCACATGCTCTGGCCGGGCATATTCCGCCTGATGCATCACGATGGCGCGCGGCATGGCGCAGGTCGTTGGTCGGGTCGAGCCCGTCCAGCCGAATCGAGGTGCCGTAGCGGCCCGTGTACCAGCTGCGCGTCAGAAATGCGCCGCGGCTCGTCATCTCGCTGCCTTCGATATTCGAATAGCGCTTGAGCCAGCCGTCATGCTCGGCATCCGAGCCGGTGCCGTGCGTCACGTGGTAGCTTTCTACCCGCTCGTTCACCAGATCGACGAAATGGAAACGCCGCTGCGAGGAATGCAGGCCGAAATCGGCAATCCCGACGATGTCCTTCTTCCAGATCACGTCTCCGACCCGCGCCAGTTGCTCGCGCGCGATGGCGAGGAGCCGGGCATCGCGGGATGCGGTCGGGCTGACTTGCGCAAACACAGGCCCGCCCAGCGCAGTGAGCCCGGCCGTGGCGACAGCGCCTTTGAGAAGTTCGCGACGTTCCATTGTGGTCACTCTATAGCAGCCAAGGGGCTTTCGAAAGCTGAACGGGCAAACTGCGCATTCGTTCTGGCGCAGGTGAGCATCGAGCGGGCGTGCCGTGCGCCGACGACCATCGGGTCCGCGCCGTAACCGCCGCCCAAGGCGCTGGCGAAGGGCACGCCGCGTGCGCGCACGGCCTGCGTCACATAGCGATCGCGCCGATCCAGGCCTTCGTCGCTCAGCGCCAGCCTACCCAAACGGTCGTTCTCGTGCACGTCGACACCTGCCTGATACAGCACGAGGTCGGGCGCGAAGCTGTCGAGCGCTTGCGGCAAGTGCCGCTCCAGCGCTTCCATGAACCCGTCGTCGTCCGTGCCGTCCGGCAGCGGTACATCGAGGGTCGAGCGCGCCTTGCGCACCGGGAAGTTCTTTTCCGCATGCAGCGAGAGCGTAAAAATGTCGTCGCGCATCGCCGTCAGGCTGGCAGTGCCGTCGCCCTGATGCACGTCTAGGTCGACAATTAGGATGCGCTCCGCATCGCCTTCCGCAATCAGGCGGTTGGAAGCAACGGCGAGATCGTTGAACACGCAATAGCCTGCGCCCGTGTCGTACAGCGCGTGATGGCTCCCGGCCGCAGAGTTCGCCGCATAGCCATGCTGCTTGGCCAATTGCGCTGCCAACCACGTCCCGCCATTCGTATGCGCCACACGCTGCGCGATATGCGACGTCACGGGAAAGCCGATGCGCCGTTCCTTTGCTTGCGGCACGCTGGCGGCGAAGACTTGCTCCACATAGTCGGGGCAATGCACATCCTCCAGCCAGCGGCGCGGCATGGGCTGCGGCGCGTGCTGCGGTCATCGGATAGTCCGCTTCGCGCAGGGCGACCATGACAGCCATGTACTTGTCGAACCGGAATGTGCCTCGCGTGGGCGCGGGTGCCATGTAATCGGCATGGTGGACGACGTGGAGGATGGCGCGTGCCCCTTACTGCGCCAGCCGCGCCAATTCGTTGTAGATCGCGTCTTCGCTGCGGCTGGCAGCGTTGCGCCATGTCGTCGCGGTTTCGGCATTCAGCAGTTCACCATCGCCGGTCAGCACGAGGACGTTGGGCGTGCCCGGAAGTTCCTCAAGCCCGAACCGCCGGGCAATGCCGAGATTATGTCCGTCGCCCGTCTGCGGCATACCGATATTGACGAACACCAGCTCGTATTCGCGCGCGACCAGCTCGGCAAAGCGCGGCGTCTCCAGCCAGCCTGCCAGCGCGCGGCTGTCGTGACACCAGTTGGCACCCATGACGAGGAGGACGTGCTTCCCGCCCGCTTTGGCATGGGCGAGAGCAGCGTCGACATCGGCCATTGCATCGGTCGACACATCGAACGAGGCGGCTTCGGGGTGAAGTGGCGCAGTTGGCGTATCGGGCACCGTGGCGCAGGCGGCGAGACTCGTCACAGCGATCATGGCTAGCAGGCGCATCATCCTTCTCTCACCAATGAGCCGGGCTCAGGCGGCCTGCCCAGCCAATATCCGGCCGCCAAGGCGGCGCCCATCCAGCAGGCCATCAGGCCGACAAGCAGGGAATCAAAGGTCATCAGCCCCCAGACCACCGCATCGCTTTGACCAAGCGCCCAGGTATGATTGGACTGATGAAGCATCTGGGCTGGCAGCCAGAGGACAAGTGAATACAGCGCGGCAAGTGCAACTGCGGGCCAGGCAAATGTATAGGCGCGTTTCAGCGTCATTGTCCCATCGCCGAACAGAGGGCCGACAAGGTAGATCAGCAAGGGAAGGGTGACGAGCTGATAAGCATAGTCAACGAGGTCCGGCACGTCTCCAAGTCTGCCATTCTGCAGCAACACGCCGATGCCGGTCGCGGCAACATTCAGCGCCAGCGCGATCAGGAAAGGCTTCCAGACAATCGTACGCAGATCCCACCATTGCTTGCCCGCACCGCCAAAATAGCGTGCGGCGGCCAGAATTACGATGAACAGGCCGGCAATTTTGAAATAGGCGAAGAACCAGCGATCCTCGCTATCCGCGCCAGCAGTGAAGGCTCCATCGCTATCGAACATGCCGAGCTGGATTTCGGCGACATGCTGCGCGAACTCGGGCGCTATCGAGATAAGCGGGATCAACGGGGCAAGCCAGAAGAGCGAAAATCCGCCCCACGCGGTCACCCTGAAGCCGTTGACCAGTCGGCCGAAGATATCCTTCATTCCGCCGCCTGAGCGTGCGGGTCGAAGGCCAGTTCCTCGCCCGCCTCGATCTTCGCGGCCTTTTCCTCGACCAGCTTGACGATGTGGTCGAGCATGGCGTCGCTTTCGATGTGGTGGTCCTTCACGCCCGACAGAAAGACCATGTGCTTGCCGCTGCCGCCGCCCGTCAGCCCGATGTCGGTCTCGCGCGCTTCTCCGGGTCCGTTGACCACGCAGCCGAGGACGGACAGGCTCATGGGGGTCTTGATGTGTTCGAGCCGCTTTTCCAGCGTTTCGACCGTGCGGATGACATCGAAGCCCTGACGTGAACAGCTGGGGCAGGACACGACGCGCACGCCGCGTGTACGCAGGCCCAGCGCCTTCAGCATTTCGAAGCCGACCTTCACTTCCTGCTCCGGCTCTGCCGACAGCGAGACGCGAATCGTGTCGCCGATGCCGGCCCAAAGCAGACTACCGATGCCGATGCTGGATTTGACCGTGCCGCCGATCAGCCCACCTGCCTCGGTAATGCCGAGATGCAAGGGGCAGTCCACGGCTTCCGCCAGCCCGTGATAGGCGGCGACCGCCAGGAACACGTCGCTGGCCTTTACCGCGACCTTGTATTCGTGGAAGTCGTGGTCTTGGAGCAGCTTGATGTGGTCGAGCGCGCTCTCGATCAGCGCTTCGGGGCACGGCTCGCCGTATTTCTCCAGCAGGTCCTTCTCCAGACTGCCGGCATTCACGCCGATGCGGATTGCGCAGCCGTTGGCCTTTGCCGCGCGCACGACTTCGGCGACACGGTCGGAACTGCCGATGTTGCCGGGATTGATCCGCAAGCAGGCCGCGCCCTTGTCCGCGGCTTCCAGCGCGCGCTTGTAGTGGAAGTGGATGTCCGCCACGATCGGAACGGCGGCCGCCTTGGTCAGCTTGTCGAAATGGCGCGTGGCCTCTTCGGTGGGGCAGGAGACGCGGATGATGTCCACGCCCGCATCCTCGCAGCGGCGGATCTGGTCGAGCGTCGCGCCGATATCCTCGGTCGGCGTGTTGGTCATGGTCTGCACGGTGATCGGCGCATCGCCGCCGACCGGCACGGCGCCGACCATGATCTGGCGCGAAGGGCGGCGCTCGATGGTGCGCCAGGGACGTACTTCGGTCATTCGCAGTCAGCCGATCCTACAGCTTGGAACACATGGAACACGGTCCAGGGGCAAAAAAACATTCCCTCGTCGCGCGTGCAGTCTGACCCGGTATATGGCGGTTTTTACCCGTCTTTGCGAGTGTCTTCTTGCGCATGGCCCGCCGTGTAGCCAGACCTGCGAAAAGTAGGAAAGCGTTTCGCTTTCGGTTAGGGGTGCGGGGATGACGGAAGCGCTGGATACGACGCAAAGCGACGAGCCGCTGCTATATGCACGCGTGCTCGACGGGCAAGGCGGTGGGCGGCCCATCGACTGGGCCGAAGCCCAAAGCTGGACGCCGTCCCATGCGGGCGAAGTGCTGTGGATGCATCTCGACCGCACCCGCGAAGGTGTTCAGGCATGGCTCGAAGACCATCTGGCGATCCCCGAGCCGACCGCCGAACTTCTCGTCTCGGACCAGAACCGTCCGCGCGCCTTTGCCGAAGGGGAAACGCTGGTCGGCACGCTGAGGGGGATCAACTTCAACCCCGGAGCGCAGCCCGAAGACATGATATCGATGCAGTTCTGGTGCGATGGGAGGCGGCTGATTACCTTGCGGCGTCATCCCCTGCAGACCCCGCGCGAAGTCGTGGCAAAGCTCGACAAGGGTAGTGGTCCCGCCCGATGCAGGCGCGACGATCACGCTATTGGCCGAGCTGCTCATCACGCGGATGAGCCAGTCCATCGTCGATATGAACCATGCGCTAGACATTCTGCAGGAAACCGATCCGGAAAATCATGCGGACGATATGCTCAAGCGCATATCCACGATCCGCCGCAACTGCTTGAGCCTGAAACGCCACATGGCACCGCAGCACGAGGCGCTCGAGCAGATCAGCCGCGATGCACCTTACTGGTTCGAAGAGCACGACCGGCGCGAAATTGCCGAGAGTATCGCGCGGCTGCGGCGCTATCTCGACGATGTCGACATCAGCAAGGAAAGCGCGCTGGTGCTGCAGGATGAACTGCGCGCCCGCAGCCTCGCCAGCAGCGAGCACGCGACGTATATGCTGACCATCGTGGCGGGCATCTTCCTGCCGCTGGGGTTCCTGACCGGCCTGCTGGGCATCAATGTCGGCGGGATGCCAGGGATGGACGATCCCGACGCATTCTGGGCCGTGGTGGCCTTGTGCGCCTTCCTTTTCGTGGCGCTGATCGTGGTATTCCGGCGGCTGCGGTGGTTGTGAGCGGTCAGTAGGCGAACGTCTCGCCGACCATATCTTCGCTGAGCGACCATAGGCGGTCGGCAGTGTCAGGATCGACTGCATAGCTGCGCACCCCGCCGCCGGTATACGTGTCGTCGACGTCTGCCACGTGGCAGTCTTCGCAATAGACGCCGCCCTTGCCGTCGAGCTCCGGCGCGCTCGCGGCCCAGCACGAGGTGGCCGCACCTTGCGGAATCGTCTTGAACGGTTCGGGCGCTTCCCCGCGTGCCTCGGCTGCGGCGCGGATGCTGTCGATCAGCGCTTGCTCGTCCGCTTTGCTCAAGTGGCGCGACAGATTGGTCATGATGCCGCCGGGATGCACGGCGTAGGCGTGAATGCCGCTGTCGGCCAACCGCTGCTCAAGGCCGACCGTGAACAGCACGTTCGCTGTCTTGGATTGCCCGTAACTTAGCCACTTCTCGTATTTGCGATGCTCGAAGTTCGGATCGTTCAGATCGACCGGCGTGATGTGATGGCCGCGGCTGGATAAATTGACGATGCGTGGCCGTTCACCTTTGCGAAGCAGCGGGACAAGCAGGTTCGTCAGCAGGAAATGGCCAATGTGATTGGTGCCGAACTGCATCTCGAAACCATCGGCGGTATGCGCCTTGTCGCACGCCATGACACCGGCATTGTTGATGAGGATGTCGAGCTGGTCGAACCGCTCGTTCGCTTCGGCAGCCGCTTCGCGTATGCTGGCGAGGGAGGCGAGATCGCAGACAGAGTGTCGACGGTCGCGCCGGTCTCGCCGGCAATACTCTCTGCCGCCTTGCGCAGCTTGCTCTCGTCGCGGCCCGAAAGGATGACATGCGCGCCTTTTGCCGCCATTGCCCGCGCGGTTTCCCGACCGAGACCCGAATAGCCGCCCGTGACCAGCACGCTGCGGCCCGTCAGGTCGATATCGGCGAGGACCTCCTCCGCCGTGCTTGCAAAGCCGAATTCACTCATCTGCAGTCTCCCGATCGAGCCTCGGGGTAACACAAAGAAAGCGGGGCGCGAGAGGTTTCTCCCGCGCCCCGCTGTTGTCTCGAGCCGAAGCCCAGTCGCGTTACGCGCCTGGAGGCAGCGGATCGTTGCTCTTGGGTGCAGCGGCCTTGCGCGGCTTGGGCGTCTTGGCCTTGGGTGCAGCGATGCTTCCGCCCGAGCCGCCACCAAGGTCGCTATCCATTTGTTCCAGCTTGCGCGCAGCCCAGTCGCGGCCGCCCAGACCGAAGGCGAGCGCACCTGCAACAGCCGCGCCTGCCAGCAGGATGGTCAGCGCGCTCGACGGGATCATGCCGCCGATGCCGGTGAACTCCAGCCCCATGAAGACGAACAGGATGATCGTGGCCCAGCGTACGATGGTCGCCGCCGTGCCGGTCCCTGCTTCGCCCGCAATCAGCCTGGCGAGCAGGTTCGCGATGAAGAAGCCGAAGGCGATGACTGCCGCGCCGAAGATGACCCGTCCGCCAAGCTCGAGCACCTGATCGAGGATAGCGGTCAGTTCGGGGAAGTTCAGCAGGCGCGTGGCGGCAATGGCGAAGAACAGGATGATCGCCACCTGCACGACGCGCGCGATGACGCTGGAGGCCTGCGTGGTTTCACCCATCATGCCGCTTTCCGCAAGCGCGCGGTCGACGCCGAGGCCGGGCAGCACTTCCTTCAGGATCTGCACGACGAAACGGCTGATTAGGAAGCCGATGCCCAGCAGGATCGCTGCCCCGATAATATTCGGGATCGCTGCAAAGATGCGACCCAGCATGTCGGAGGCTGGACCCGAGATTGCTTCGATGCTGAGCACGTCGAGCGCCATGATCGCCACGAAGATGACGATGATCGCGTAGACGATCGTCGCGATCGTGCCGCTGATGGCGGTGTTGCCCGTCAATTCGTCGGCACCGCCGCGATTGGCGAACTTGTCGAAGCTGACAGTTTCCAGCGTGGTGCGCACCAGATCGCGCACGATGCGCGCGACCAGCAGGCCGATGAAGAAGATCAGGCCAGCCGCCACGATGCGCGGCAGATACTCGACCACGTTTTCGAGCAGGCTGTCGATCGGCCCGGCGACCGCGCCAAGACCCAGAACCTGCAAGATGATCAGCAGGCCGAACAGCCAGATCAGCAGGCTGACGATCTTGCCGAGCGATTCACCCAGCGACGTACCCGTGCCGGTGCTGCGCTGGAAGAAGCCGATGTTGTCGACCAGCTTGGCAAAAGCCCATTTGGCCGCGCGGGCAACTGCCCATGTGATCAGCAGAACCAGCAGCGCCAGACCGACCTTTTCAAGGACGTTCAGCGCGACTTGTTCGTCGAAGCGATAATTTCCGATTTGCATGAAACCTCTCCCCTGTGGGTTTCGAAAGTGAGTTGATGCTCAGTCATCCAACAAAGTACAGGAGCGATTGTTTCCCTTGAGTGGGCGTTTCGCGGTGCTATCCCTCAGCGCCATGCAGACATTGCCGAACAAACTCGTCGCCATCCTTGCCCTGATCGGGGCCGCATTTGCGTTCCCGCTCGCTGCACAGGAGGAGGAAGAGCCGCGCTGGTCGATCGCCATCCATGGCGGAGCCGGCACCATCGCACGCGAGAACATGAGCGACGAGCAGGATGCCGCCTATCGCGCTTCGTTGCAGGCTGCGCTCGATGCGGGTGCAAAGGTACTGGCGGAAGGGGGCGAGGCGCTCGACGCAGTGGAGGCGGTCATCGTCATGCTGGAGGATGACGCGCGCTTTCAACGCCGGGCGCGGCGCGGTCTATACATGGGACGAAACGCACGAACTCGACGCCTCGATCATGGACGGGCGCGACCGGGATGCAGGTGCGGTGGCGGGCGTGACCGGCATCCGCAATCCGATCCTGCTGGCGAGGCTGGTGATGACCGACAGCCCGCATGTCATGCTGGCCGGCAAGGGCGCGGAGGAATTCGCCGCGACGCAAGGGCTGGAAGTCGTGCCCAATGACTGGTTCGGTACCGAAATGCGCCGCCGCTCGCTGGAGCGGATGAAGGCAGAGGCGCTGTCCGCGCTGGACGTCGACGTGAAGTTCGGCACGGTCGGCGCGGTGGCGCTCGACATGGCTGGCAATCTGGCTGCTGGCACATCGACCGGCGGGATGACCGGCAAGCGCTGGGGCCGCATCGGCGATGCACCGATTATCGGGGCAGGCACCTATGCCGACAATCGCAGCTTGCGCGGTCTCGGCGACGGGCTGGGGCGAGTATTTCATCCGCGTGGGCGTGGCGCATGAAATTTGCACGCCGATTCGCATCTTTCGATCGAGAAATGTCGCATCTTTCGTTAGACAAACAGCAATCGGCGTGGCTGCAGCGGCAGCCGTATGTGCAGGAAGCTGCGGATGTTGTCATGCAAGAGGTCAAGGACCTTGGCGGAGATGGCGGCGTTATCGTTCTCACACCATGGGATGCGCCGATATCTCAGCTTCAACACCAGCGGGATGTACCGCGGTCGCGCGACCAGCGATGGTATGAACGAAGTAGCGATTTACGAGCGAGCCAAGCCGCGACAGACGCTTGCCCGTCAGACTGCCCTAACCCCGCTTTCGCGCCTGCGCATAGCTGCCCAGCAGGCGCACCTCATCGGTCTGGAACGCCAGTTCCTCCAGCGCCGCGTCCACCCGCGGGTCGCCCGGCGCGCCTTCGATATCGGCGTAGAACCGCGTGGCGGCGAAGCTCGCGCCCTTCTGGTAGCTTTCCAGCTTGGTCATGTTGACGCCGTTCGTGGCAAAGCAGCCCAGCGCCTTGTACAGCGCGGCGGGCACGTTGTGGACCTGGAAGATCAGCGTGGTCATGACCTGCGCGGCCTCGATGCCTGCGGGATCACGCGGTTCGTTGGCGAGGACCACGAAGCGCGTGGTGTTGTCGGCCGCGTCCTCCACGCCGGTTTCGACGATCTGCAGCCCATACAGTTCTGCCGCCATGGGCGGGGCAATGGCGCAATACTTCGGATCGCCCAGCTCGGCGACATAGGCCGCCGCGCCCGCCGTGTCGGCATGGGCCAGCGCCACGATGCCGCGTTCCTGCAGGTATTCGCGCGACTGGCCGAGCGCCTGCGGGTGGCTGTAGGCTGCCTCGAAGGGCCCCGGCCCCGTCGCCATCAGCGCGTGGGTGATCGGCATGAAATGCTCTGCCACGATGGCCAGCCCGCTCTCGGGAAGCAGGAAATGGATGTCGGTCACGCGCCCGTTTCGGCTATTCTCGATCGGGATCATCGCGCAGGCCGCGCGGCCCTGCTTGACCGCATCGAGCGCATCCTCGAAGCCGAGAAAAGGCAGTGGCAGGCAATCGGGATCGAACTGCATCGCCGCCTGGTGCGAATTGGACCCCGGCGCGCCGCCGAAGGCGATGGCACGCGCAGGCTCTGCCGTGGCGGCTGTGCGCATGGTGTCGACCATGGCGATGGCTGGGCGGGCGAAGGTACGCATGGAACCGCGGCTGCTAAGCGCGGGTTGTGAGGTGTGCAAGCGCTATTGCAGCGGCGACACTTGCGCCCGCCATCGCCCCGCACTAGAGCGGCGCCAAATCGTAATTCACACACCCGAATCTTGCAGGTTTTCAAGCAATGGACGATCGCTTCAACACCATTTCCGGCTGGGTCCTGTTTGCCGCAATCGTGGCGCTGGGATCGTCGATCGCGTCGGGACTGTTCTTCCACGCCGGCAGCGCGCCCGATCTGGAGGAGGGCCAGTTCGGCTACTTCGTGAAGGGCGAGGAAGTGGTGAATGGTGATGCCGGCCCCGATCTCGGTACGCTCATCGCCAATGCCGACGCGGCCGCAGGTGAAAAGGTCTTCGCCAAGTGCATTGCGTGTCACACGATCGATCAGGGCGGTGCCAATGGCATCGGCCCGAACCTGTATGGCACGATGAACATGGCCATCGCCGGCCACGCAGGCTTCGCCTATTCTTCTGCACTCTCCGACATGGGCGGCCAGTGGGACTGGGCGAAGATGGACGAATGGCTGAAGAGCCCGCGCGGTTTCGCGCCCGGCACGAAGATGAGCTTCGCCGGCCTGTCCAAGCCGGAAGATCGCGCCAACGTCATGGCCTTCATGGCAACCTATGGCGGCGCACCGCCTCCGCCAGCACCGGTCGTGGCAGAAGAAGAGCCTGCAGCGGGTGACGCGCCCGGTGCTGGTCCCGGTCCGGTCGCCGGTGCCCCGGTCGATGGCCCGGAAGCTGCCGGCGCCATGAGCGCGGACCAGCCGGTGCCGTCCTCCAACGCAGGCGGCGACAATGGCGGCGCAACCAAGATCGACTAAGCCTGCCTGAGAGTAAAACGAGAAGCCCCGCCACCGAGCGGGGTTTTTTGTGCGCTGCTCCGACCGGGCGCGTCAGTTGCCCTTGAAGCCCTGCGCGATGACATACCATTCGCTCGAGCCCTTGCGGCTGGCGGGCGGCTTGGCATGCTTCACCGTGCGGAAATGCTTCTTCAGCAGGTCGAGCAAGTCCTTGTCCGTGCCCCCCGCCAGCACCTTGGCAAGGAAGGTGCCGCCCTCGCTCAGGTTTTCGACGGCGAACCAGGCTGCCGCCTCGACCAGACCCATTGTGCGCAAGTGATCGGTCTGTTTGTGGCCGACCGTGTTGGCGGCCATGTCGCTCATCACGAGGTCTGCCTTGCCGCCCAGCGCCTCTTCCAGCACGCGCGGCGCATCGTCCTCCATGAAATCCATCTGCAGGATGGTGACGCCCTCGATCGGTTCGGTTTCCAGCAGGTCGATGCCGACCACCTGCGCCTTGGGCCGCACCTTGCGCGCGACCTGGCTCCATCCGCCCGGCGCAATGCCGAGATCGACGATGCGCGACGCGCCCTTCAACAGGCCGAACTTCTCGTCCAGCTCGATCAGCTTGTATGCCGCGCGGCTGCGATAACCGTCCGCTTTGGCCTGTTTGACATAGGGATCGTTCAACTGCCGCTGCAGCCAACGGGTCGAGGACGCAGTGCGCTTCTTCGCCGTGCGCACCCGCGTGTCGCGATCTTTTCCCGATCTAGACATCCTGCTCTCGCATGCGCTGCAAGGCCGCGCGGCTGCGGTCTCCGTCGGCATCGGCGGCCATCAGGCTGCGCAAGATGCCTTCTCGGATACCACGGTCGGCCACACCCAGTGTCTCGGCAGGCCAGATATCGAGAATGCTCTCGAGGATCGCGCAGCCGGCTACGACCAGATTGGCGCGGTCGTCACCGATGCAGGGCAATTGCCGCCGGTCCGGCCCGCTCATATGGCTGAGCTTGACCGAAATATCGCGCATCGCGACGCGAAGGCACGATCAGCCCGTCCACCACCTGCCGGTCGTATTGCGGCAATTCCAGATGCAGGCTGGCCAGCGTCGTCACCGTGCCACTCGTGCCCAGCAGGCGGATCGGCTGGGGCCCGTCGACATATTCGCGCACGCGGGCGGCGAAGCGGCTGAAACTGTCCCGCACGGTACGTCGCATACGGCGATAGCGGTCGAGCCGCAGCTCTTCGCTGTCGTCCGAGCCGGTGACCGTATCGGTCAGCGAGACGACGCCCCAGGGCACGCTCATCCAGTCGAGGATACGCGGAACGGCTCCGCTGGGCTCTACCAGCACCAGTTCGGTGGACCCGCCACCGATGTCGAAGATGACAGCAGGCCCCGCGCCATCCTCCAGCAGGACGTGGCACCCCAGCACTGCGAGGCGGGCTTCTTCCTGTGCAGAGATGATGTCGAGTACGATGCCGGTTTCCTCGCGCACCCGCTCGATGAAAGCCTCGCCGTTGGACGCGCGGCGGCATGCCTCGGTGGCGACGGAGCGCGCCAGATGCACATGGCGGCGGCGCAGCTTTTCGGCGCAGACATGCAGGGCGCCCAGCGTGCGCTCCATCGCATCGTCGGACAATTTGCCGCTGGCCGCCAGCCCTTCGCCCAGCCGCACCACGCGGCTGAAGGCATCGATGACGGTGAAATTTTCGCCCGAAGGCCGCGCAATCAGCAGGCGGCAATTGTTCGTACCCAGATCCAGCGCGGCATAAGCCTGCTTGCGCGATCGCGGGAAGGATGGAGGTGTGCCTGCCAATTCGGCAGGCGGCGCGGCTGATCGCGGCACAAGCGTTGCTATCGCCCTTAGGGCGGATGCGGGCCGGGAAGGGCGCTTGTAGCGGAAATCGGCTACCTTGCCGGACGTGCCGCCCCTTGGTTTTCCGTGCCCCCGTGTCATGTCCGACGGATTACGGTCCGCCATGGGGTATATCTTTCGTTGTTCCTCCCACGCAAAAGCTGCGCAGGGACCTGACGACGACGCTAGCGCCGTGTTGCATCCGGGGCAAGGGCGAGCCGGCAGAGTCGGGCTTGACCTTGTTGCCACGCGAAACTAGATGCGCGGCCTCTCCTGCATGCCAGCGGCCGATTGGTCCGCAAAGCGCAGCAGTCGAGACCGACCGATGCCCCGTCGTCTAATGGTAAGACTACGAACTCTGACTCCGTCAATTGAGGTTCGAATCCTCACGGGGCATCCAGTCTGTTGTCCTTTGACAAGATAACCTGCCCGTTGTGACAAAATGGTGGGCCGCATGCTCTTGACCCTATATCGGTCCGACTGCACCGACTCGCTCCAATCTCCTGATTTACTAAAGTTTCTCGCCCGATTGGCCGCTCAAGAACTGATACGATCGTCTTCCCTGTTCCATTCATTTGTCAATGGCAGCTTTGCGCCCTAGTTTCGGCCTTTAGGCGTGGTTGACGACTTATCGGAAAGCGGACCATCGTTCACCTTGTCGCGTGTGGAGGCAATCCTCCCAGTTTGGACGGATGACGATCTCGCAGCAAGGCAATGCAAATCTCGTACTGCAGCGCCTTTGCTTTACAGTTCCCTTTCGTGTGCGCTGCCACGAAGCCAAATGCCAGCATTGGCACAATCGGAGAGCAATTCCTCGAGCTTTAGCGGTGATTGAGCAGGCGTGGTATGACTAACTGTTGCAAAGCCGCTTAGATTAAACCGCAGTAAACGCTATCGGATGGGAATATCCCAAGTGGGACATTCCGATTTTGCTCTTGTGTCAGCAAAGGCCGCTCCGTCCAATTTTTACGGGGTCTCACATGAATATCCAGAATGCTCGCCGCGCTGCGGTGCTTACATCCGTTTCGCTTGTCGCGCTTGCTCAGCCTGCAATGGCTGCCACCGGCACCTCGCCCACCAATCTCAGCTACACGCCGACGGCGAACGCCTGTTTTGTCGAAGGTACGTTTACGGCCAACGGCGTAGTCGACGAAAACGGGCAGGGGCAGAATTTGCACGCGCTCGAATTCGTCGACGGCTCCGTAGCAGCAATCGCGACGCGGGCCTTCGGTACCTTCGTCAATGGAACGAACACCCGGCGGGACGGTGTAATCGTGCCTTCGGGCACCGTTGCACAGGGTCCCTTCAACCTAGCGCATTACGACACCACCCTTTCCGGGGCGCGCATTACCCTGCTGGGTCAGACGCCAGTGGACTTGACCGCGATGAACGCGGCGGGCGGCTACAAATTCGCCGATTTCCTGAAGATCGGCGTACCGATGAATATCGTGGTCGGTGTCGCGACCTGCGCTGCCATCCACTTCATGGTCTGACCGATGGATGTCGGCGGTCCATATACGCTGGAGCTGGTGTTCCTGGCCACGGGCGTCCTGCTGGGCCTGACAGTCCTGGCCGGCACGGTGTCGAGCCGCTTCGGCTTTCCCGCGGTCCTGGGTTTCCTTGCCCTCGGCATGTTGGCAGGCTCCGACGGGCCGGGCGGGATTGCCTTTGAAAATTACACGCTGGCCAAGGCGGCCAGCATCGCATGCCTGATCTTCATCCTGTTTTCCGGCGGTCTGGACACCGATTGGCGCAAGGTGCGCAGGTCCGCACCGGCTGCCTTCTCGCTCGCCACGCTCGGCGTCGTGGTCAGCGCGGCCATCATGGCGCTTGCGTCGATGGTGATCCTCAATTTCTCGCCCTTGCAGGGCTTCCTGCTGGGGTCGGTCATCGCCTCGACCGATGCAGCCGCCGTGTTCGCCGTGCTGCGCTCGCTCGACCTGCCCTTGTCGGAGCGTGTGCGCGGCATCATCGAGCTGGAGAGCGGGTCGAACGATCCGATGGCCGTCTTCCTGGTGGGCGGCGTGTTGCTGCTGCTTACAGTCCCGGCAATCGATGCGGCCACGCTCGTCCCCGGCTTCGTGATGCAAATGACCGTGGGCGCGCTGATCGGGCTGGTGGTCGGTTTCGCGCTGCCCGAATTGCTGCGCCGCGTACCCTTGCGGGTGCGCGGGCTTGCGCTCGTCGTGTCTGTCGCCGCAGCGCTGACCAGTTATGGTCTTGCGCAGGTGCTGGGAGGAAATGGTTTCCTGGCTGCTTATGCAGCAGGCATCACGGCAGCAAGCCGCGACTATGGCGGCAAGCAGACCGTCACGATCTTTCAGGAAGGCATTGCGTGGCTGGCGCAGGTCGCCATGTTCCTGATCCTCGGGCTGTTGGTCTTTCCTTCCAACCTTCCCGAGGTCGCAGGTTACGGTGTTGCCTTGACGCTGGTGTTGATGTTCGTCGCGCGCCCGGCCAGCGTGTTTATTGCCCTGCTGCCGTTCCGCTCGCTCGGCTGGCGGGAAAAATTGTTTATCTCATGGGCGGGCCTGCGCGGAGCAGTACCGATCGTGCTGGCGATCTTCCCGATCGTGGCCGGCGTGCCGAGCGCGCAGACGATCTTCAACGTCGTGTTCTTCGTGGTTCTGGTCTCCAGCGCGATACAGGGCCCGACGCTGCAATGGATGGCGCGCCGCACAAATGTGCTGGTCGACCCTGACGACAGCCTTCAGACAGCGCCCGAAAACAAGACGGCGTTGTAGCCGGCGTAAAGTACGAGCAGCATCGCGCCTTCGACGCGCCCGAGCCGCCACCCGGTGCGCAGGAACACCAGCAGCAGCGCGGTCAGGCCCAGCAGCACCCAGATATCCAGCCGCGCGATCTGCTGCGGAACCGTCAGCGGCTCCACGATTGCCGTGATGCTCAGGATGCCGAGCACATTGTAGATGTTGGACCCGATCACATTGCCGAGCGCTACGTCGCCATGCCTGCGGATCGCGGCCACGACGCAGGCGATCAGTTCGGGCAAAGATGTACCCACAGCCACGACCGACAGGCCGATAACTGCTTCGGACACGCCCCAGCCGCGCGCCAATGCCACGGCGCCTTCGACCAGCAACTGCGCACCGAAGATTGCCGCGGCTATTCCACCAATGCTCATGGCACCCAGCACTGCCCAGCTTGCCTTGGGAGCAGTCACGTCTTGCGCCAGTTGCGCATGCATTTCGGAATCGGCACCGCCCGTGTCGCGCTCGCTAAGGTATGCCCAGCCGATGTAGCAGAGGAGCCCTGCCAGCAAGGCGAGCCCCGACCGCATCCCGATTACGCCCGCCATGATGCAGGCAAGCGCTGCAAGGCTCGACACGCCCAGGACCAGCCCGTCGCGCGCAAAAGCCTTCTTCGTGACGGCGAGCGGAAAGGTCAGCGCGGCAATGCCCAGTATCAGCGCGATATTGGCAATGTTGGATCCGACGACATTGCCGACCGCGATGGCCGGCGATCCGACGAAGGCAGCCTCAAGGCTAGTCACCAGTTCGGGCGTAGAGGTGCCGAACCCGACGATGGTCAGACCGGCCAACAAGGGCGAGACACCGAGCCTTTCGGCTACGCCCACTGCCCCGCGCACCAGCAATTCGCCACCCAAGGCCAAAAGCACGAGGCCCGACAGGACAAGAATGACAGTCATGCCGCAGCGTAACCCTCGATATCGGCATTGTATCCCGGCAGAACTCATTCATCGGCATTGAAGAGCCGCCTACGCGTGGTTCAGTCGATTACGACATTTGAATTGCGTCGGAGTGAAAAGGTCGCGCGAGCTTTTCTGACTGGCCAAGCCGTGAACACGTAAAGCATTGGCCCGCTTGGCGAAGCACGCACGTAAACCTACAGCATATCCAGCGACTTCACCTGACGGTCGACCGCCCAAGTGTTCCTACGCTTGGCTTGCAGGTCACGCTGGAAGGCACACGGCGACCCGCGTCTTAGAACGAGTATTTGGTCGACACCTGCACCTTTTGCAGATTGCCGTTCAGCCCGTTTTCCAGCGTGCGTTCGGCATACATATACTCGACTCCGATATCGAGCGGGGTGACGGGCGAGAAGATGATGTTGGCCAGGACATTCCAGCTTTCGTCCGTCACGGCCCCGCTGGTCAGCAATACCGGATTGTCTGCCTTGAAGTAGGATGCGGCGATGTTGGAGCGTAGATTGTCGGACCATGCGTGCCGCACGGCACCGAAGCCGGAATAGGTGAAGATCGGATCGAGATCGCCATCGCCGGTCAGCGCAGCGTCGTTCACGATGTTGAGCCCGATATAGCGGCCCAGCCCGTCGCCAGCCGTGGCCATGAATTGTACGTCGTCACGCGGGCCGAGTGCCAGCTTGCCCGACAGGCTGAGGCCATAGCCCAGCGCGGAATCCTCGCCCGTGCCGAAGTCGTCGTCGGAGATGCGCAGATTACGCAGGATGCCCGCGGCGGACACGTGCCCCAATCGCCTGACAGATTATAGCGAGCGACCACGTCCGGCAGAGTGTCGTCGCCTGCCAGCACACGCGCTCCGTTGGGCGCGGTCACCGTGGTTTCGGGCTGCTCGACCGCCAGCATCAGTCCGCCTTTCGTGTAACGGATCATGGGCTGGCGAGCGAAGACCGTCCCCGGCGTTGTGCCGATGAAGTCGAGACTTTCGGGCAGGGCGCCCACATTCTGGAATGTCGACCAGGCCTGACCGAAGAGCCAATTGTCGAAGGTGATGAAAGCCTGGCGAACGCGGGGCTGGTAGCTGTTCGAAATGCGCTCGTCGCCGCCGGGCGTGACCATGAAGTCCAGCTCGATTTGCGAATTCAGCTGGTGTTCGGCCCCCACATCGGTCGCCGTCTTGAAGATGAAGCGCGACTGGCGGACGTTGAAATCGGTATCCCAACCCGATCCGTCGCCGCCCACAGGAATGGCTCCGGGAATGAGAAAGTCGCGCACGATGCTGCCCGTGCCGACCTGCCCGCCGCTGGTGCGCTGCGTGATCGCGTCCAGCTTGACGTAGCCGGCATAGGACACGGTCGTGTTGCCGACGCGAAAGCCCTTGTCTTCCTGCTTCTTGGGCTCGTCGATCTGCTCCTGAAGCTCGGCCTGTCGTGCCTGGAGCGCGCGGGTTTCGGTAAGCGCCTGCTGCGTCGCGGCGGCGGTCTCCGCCTGCTGCTCGGACATCGCGCCCTCTTGCGCATCGAGACGCTCGACCAGTTGCAGGACCAGGCTTTCCAGCCGTTCGAGTCGATCCTCGACATCGCTGTCCTGTGCCATGGCGGCTGTGGCGACAAGGCAGCTCGCCGCCAGCAAGCCTGCCCGAAACATGGTGCCGGTCTTCGTGTGCGTCATTGCTGCTCTCCCTCGCATGCGCTGTCTTTCGCAAGACTATGGAGCGGGGCAGAGCCGACGCGGTATGGGCGGATGGTCTTACGACCTTCGTCTCAGAGTGCGCAGCGGGCCAAACCTGCTATGCGTTACGCAAAAGGGAGATTGCCGATGACCGACGCCGTCCACCGCCTCGATACAGGCCGCGCCACGCACTGCACGAGCGAGCAATACGACGCGCTCTACAAGCAGTCGATCGACGACAGCCCGATGCATTCTGGCTGGAGCAGGCAAAGCGGCTCGACTGGATGCGCGCGCCGACCAAAGGTGGCGACTGGTCGTACGATCCGGTGGAGATCTCCTGGTTTGCGGACGGCACGCTGAACCTGTGCCACAACGCGGTCGATCGCCATCTTGCCAGCCGCGGTGACGATACCGCGCTCATCTTCGAGCCGGACGATCCTCAGACGCCGGGTCGCACGCTGACCTATCGCGAACTGCATGGCGAGGTGCTGCGCATGGCCAATGCCCTGAAGGCGATGGGCGTCGCAAAGGGCGACCGGGTCACGATCTACATGCCTATGATCGTCGAGGGCGTGACGGCGATGCTCGCCTGCGCGCGAATTGGCGCGGTGCATTCGGTGGTCTTCGGCGGCTTTTCACCCGAAGCGCTCGCCGGCCGGATCGAGGGGTGCGGCAGCCGGTTTGTCGTCACGGCGGACGAGGGGCTGCGCGGCACCAAGCGCGTGCCGCTCAAGGCCAATGTCGATGCGGCGCTGGACATCGTCGGCGGCAAAGACGCGGTCGATGCCGTGCTGGTCGTGCGGCACACCGGCACGGATGTGACCATGCACGAGGGCCGAGACCATTGGTTCGACGATGTCGCTTCCGATGCGGATGTCCCGTGCGAGGAGATGGACGCGGAGGACCCGCTGTTCATCCTCTACACCTCTGGTTCGACCGGAAAGCCCAAGGGCGTGGTACACACGACCGGCGGCTATGGCGTGTGGACGGCGACGACGTTCAACTACGTCTTCGACTACCAACCGGGCGAAGTGTTCTGGTGTACCGCCGATATCGGCTGGGTGACCGGGCACAGCTACATCGTCTACGGTCCGCTGCTGAACGGCGCGACGCAAGTCATCTTCGAGGGTGTGCCCAACTATCCAGACCATGGCCGTTTCTGGGACGTGGTGGAGAAGCACAAGGTCAACATCCTTTACACCGCGCCGACCGCGATCCGGGCACTGATGCGCGAGGGCGACGACTTCGTGACCAGCCGCGACCGCTCCTCGTTGCGGCTGCTGGGCACGGTGGGCGAACCGATCAATCCGGAAGCCTGGCGCTGGTATTTCAATGTGGTGGGCGAGAAGCGTTGCCCGATCGTCGACACCTGGTGGCAGACGGAGACAGGCGGCGTGATGATCACGACGCTGCCAAGCGCGCACGACATGAAGCCGGGCAGCGCGGGCAAGCCGTTCTTCGGCATCCAGCCGCAGCTGGTCGACAATGATGGCGCGGTCTTGGACGGCGCAACCGAAGGCAATCTGTGCATCACGCACAGCTGGCCCGGCCAGGCGCGCACGGTCTATGGCGACCATGAGCGGTTCGTGCAGACCTATTTCAGCACCTACACGGGCAAATACTTTACCGGCGACGGCTGTAGGCGGGACGAGGATGGCTATTACTGGATCACGGGCCGCGTCGACGACGTCATCAACGTGTCCGGCCACCGCATGGGCACCGCAGAAGTGGAAAGCGCCTTGGTCTGGCCACCCCAAGGTCGCCGAAGCGGCGGTGGTCGGTTACCCGCACGACATCAAGGGACAGGGTATTTACTGCTATGTCACGCTCAATGCAGGCGAGGAAGGCTCGGACGCGCTTTATACCGAGCTGCGTAATCACGTTCGCAAGGACATCGGCCCGATCGCCTCGCCCGACCATATCCAGTTCACCAACGGGCTGCCGAAGACCCGCTCTGGCAAGATCATGCGGCGCATCCTGCGCAAGATTGCGGAGAACGACTACGGCTCGCTCGGCGATACCTCCACGCTGGCCGATCCGAGCCTGGTCGATCGGCTGATTGAGGGACGGCAGAACCGGTAGGGTACATGGCGCAGCGCATCATCATCGCCGACGATCATCCGCTGTTTCGCACGGCGCTCGGCCATGCAGTGGCAAAGGTGTGGCCCGAGGCGCACATCGTCGAAGCGCCCAGCGCAGGAAAGGCGCGAGTAGAAGTGGAGGCGGGCGCAGAAGCCTTGCTGCTCGACTTGCACATGGACGATTCCGACGGACTAGGCGCCCTGATGGACTTTCGTCAGGATTACCCGGCGCTTCCCGTGGTGATCGTTTCCGCCAGCGAGGATCCGCGCGTCCATGCCGCTGCAAGCCAGCTGGGCGCGGCCGGCTTCATCCCCAAATCGGCGAGCCTGGACACGATGCGCGATGCACTGGCCAGCGTGCGCGACGGCGATGGCTGGTTTCCCGAAACCGATGCAGAACCGGACGAGGATCTGGACCGCATCGCCAGCCTCACGCCTGCCCAACGTCGCATCCTCGGCCAATTGAACGAAGGCCTGCTCAACAAGCAGATCGCCTATGAGCTCGACATCAGCGAGGCGACGGTCAAGGCGCATATAACCGCCATTTTCCGCAAGCTGGGCGTGGTGAACCGGACGCAGGCGGTGCTGGTCGCAGCCAAGCTCAACGTCGATCAGGATGCGGTGGACGCAGCTTCGGGCCGAGCTGCACGCGATCGCGCCACGCAGTCCGACAGCAAGGCGCGCAAGGCCGCAGGCGAAGAGGGCTTGAGCAAGCGTTGTGCATCCATACGGGAGGCGGCTTGCTTCGTTTCCATGCTGCTTTCGGCGGTCAGCAGGATGACTGGCGGCGCGGAGCCCCAGTGCTCGCATAGTGACGCGTATACGGCATCACCGCGCGCATGGTCATCGAGATGGTAATCCATGATGCACCGCATCGGGCGACGTTGGAGCGCAGGCGATCGCTTCCACCTCGTCCTGCGCCGTGGCGACCGACAGCCCCCATTTGCCCAGCAGCGCAGCCGTTGCGGCAAGCGCTGCCGGATCGTTGTCGACCACCAGCACCCGTGCACCGGCCAAAGACGACCGTGTCCTCTTGGGCTCGGCCTGAATGCGCCTGCCCCACCGAAGCACGGGCATGCGCACGGCAAAGCGGCTCCCGCGTCCCTCGCGCGACGCCGTCTCGACATCGACCTCCAGCAGGGCGGCAATACGCCGGACGATGGCGAGGCCAAGACCCAGTCCCTCGCGATCCTTCGATGCGCCCCGCTGGAACTCGCCGAACATGCGCTCGACCTCGTCTTCCGGAATACCGGCTCCGGTGTCGTAGACACACAGATCGATTGCATCGCCGGCCCGCCGTATGCCCAGAAGGACACCGCCTGTGTCGGTATAGCGGATAGCGTTGCTCAAGAGATTGCGCAGGACGCTGGCAAGCAAGGCGCGATCCGTCTGCACCCATACGGTGGTCCGCACGCGGTTGAGCTCCAAGCCCTTGCCCTGCGCCTGCACGGCAAATTCGCGCATCATCTCGTCGAAGATATCGTCCAGCGCCACAGGCTCTGGCTTTGCATCGATCCCGCCGCCATCCAGCTTGGAGATGTCGAGCAGCGTGCGAATGAGCCGGTCGGCGGAAATGATCGATCCGTCCAGATCCCTCACCAAGCGCTCCGTCTGCGCGTCGCCGCGCACCTCCTCGCCCAAGGCGGAAGCGAACAGGCGGGCAGCGTTCAGCGGCTGGATCAGGTCATGGCTGGCCGCGGCGAGAAACCGCGTCTTCGAGCGGGTTGCCGCTTCCAGCTTGTCATTTGCCTCGCTCAGCTGCCGTGTGCGTTCGGCGACCTTCATCTCCAGCGCCTGTTCGGCAAGCCGGTCGGACGTCACATCGCTGTAGCTGGTCACATAGCCGCCTCCGGGCGCCGGATTGCCGACAATGCGCATGATGCGGCCATCGTGCTGCGTCGCGCTCCATGCGGTGCTGCCTGCCTGCGCGCATGTGTTCGAGCCTGCGGGCCACCTGACGCTCGACCTCGTCTTCGCCGATGTCGCCTTGTCGCAGGTTGAAGCGGATGAGGTCCGCGACCGGCGTGCCCACGTTGGCCAGTGCATCGGGCAGGGCGAACATCTCCTGATACCGGCTGTTCCAGGCGACCAGGTTCATGTCCTTGTCCACCAGCGCCACCCCCTGGTCGATGTTCTCGATCGCCAGCTGCAACAGATCCCCGCTGAAGCTGAGCCGCCGATTGGTCTCATCGAACATGGCCACCACCTGTTCGAGCGGGACCGCATCGCCTCTGGACCAACTGGACACCAGCATGCGGGCAGAAGACGTGCCGACAACGCCGGCAATGGTCCGTTCGGCCATGGCGAGGGCTTCCGCATCTGCCGGGTCGCCGTCGCGCCTGTGCGCCAGGGCCTCGCTCGCGCGCTTTTGTCCGACGAACTGCGCCAGGAGCAAACGTATATCCGCCATGCGCTTTGCCGTGACGAACCCGGGTCGCGAGCCCGGCAAAGGCGTGCCGACGAAGGCTGCCGCTTGCGCTGCATCGACAAGGCTTTCGCGGCCGAGCGCTGACCCTGCCCAATAGGCTGCGACATTTGCCCCAAGACTGAGCAGAACGCCCGATACGAGCGTATCGGGATGAATGGCCAAGACCGGTGCATCGCCGGTTGCTGCGGGCAAGACGAGCAGGGCAACCCAGCAGACGAACCCTGTCACCAGTCCTGCGATCATGCCGGTACGGTTTCCGTGCCGGTTGACCATGCCCAGGACCAGCCCGGGCGCAAACTGCGCCATCGCGGCAAAGGCCAGCGTACCAAGCCCGGCCAGCGTGACGCCGGCGCCGAAACCAAGATACACGAGGTAGGCGAACGAACAGCAGCGCGGCGATGACCAGTCGCCGGATCATCAGCAGCCGCACCGCAAGCCGTGTCCGGTCGCCGCTTCCCTGCAATTCGCGCGCGGAACACCAGCGGCGCAATCAAGATCGTTCGTCACCATCGTCGACAAGGCCACGCTGGCCACCAGGATCATGCCGGTGGATGCGGAAAAGCCGCCGATGAAAACCAGCAGCGCCAGCGCCTCGTTGCCGCTTTGCAAGCGGTAGCGCCATGACGATCATGTCGGGCGACGTGCCTGCGGGCAGCATTGCGAGACCGGCCATCACGATCGGCACGATAATCAGCGAGGTCAGCGCTAGATAGGCTGGAAACAGCCACCGCATCGTCGCTGTCGCGCGGTCGGATCTGCGCTTCGACGAAGCTCATGTGGAACTGGCGCGGCAGACACAGCGCTGCGCATGCGGCAATCAGCGTCAGCACGGCAAAGCGCGCGTCGAACTGTGCCGTAGAGAAAGGCGAGGGTGCAGGTGCGGCCGGTGCCTGCGGTGCCAGAAGCAGTATGGCGGCCAAGCCCGCGACCGCCATCAGCGCCACCAGCTTGACGACCGATTCCACCGCGATGGTCGAAACAAGGCCAGCATTGTCACCCGCGCGGTCTGCCCTGCGCGATCCGAACAGTATGGCGAAAAGCGCCATGGCTCCTGCCACCAGCAAGACCAGTTCGTCGGTCGTGACGCTTGCCTGCAAGCTCGGATCGAGCGCCAGCAGGGAGCTGCCTACCGACTGCAATTGCAGCGCCATATAGGGCAGCGATCCGATGGTCGCGATGATCGTGACAAGCGCGGCGACGCTCGCACTCTTCCCGTAGCGAGCGGACAGGAAATCGGCGATCGAGGTGGAATGCTGCGCCTTGGCCTGCGCCAATATGCGCCGGACAAGACTGTATCCGAGCGTGAAGACGAGGATCGGGCCGAGATAGATCGGCAAGATAGTGCCAGCCATCGGTCGCGGCCGATCCGACGCCGCCGAAGAAGGTCCAGCTGGTGCAATAGACCGCCAGGCTCAGGCCATAGACCCAGTCGCGGCTGCGCTCGGATTGCGCACGCCCCATCTCGGCACGCCGGTCCTGTCTGGCTGCCAGCCAGAACAAGGCCGCCCAGATAAAGCGATGCCACGATGATGCGCTGTGCCGAACAGCATCGACCCACTCCCTCCCGCAGCGCAGCCTAATGCTTTGCCGACGATAGGCAAGAAATGGGGCGGCAACCTTTCGGCGCCGCCCCTTCCTTGCTGATAGCCTCAAGGGCTTCTAGTGTGCGTGGGCTTCCCCGGCACCGCGCGGCACGCGGATGGAGTCGACCAACTTGCGCGATCTCCACTGGCGGGCTGGCGGTCATCTTCGATACCGCAATGGCGATGGCGAAGTTCAGCACCATGCCGACCACGCCGATGCCTTCGGGCGAAATGCCGAACAGCCAGTTCTCCGCGACATTCGCTTCCGGGTTCATCAGCTTGAAGTAGAAGATGTAGCCGAAGGTGAAGACCAGCCCTGAGACCATGCCGGCAATCGCGCCTTCCTTGTTCATGGACTTGGAGAAAATGCCCATGAAGATCGCCGGGAAGAGGCTAGCATGCCGCCAGACCGAAGGCGAAGGCGACCACCTGCGCCACCCATCCCGGCGGATAGATGCCGAGATAGCCAGCCACCACGATCGCCGCTGTTGCCGCGACACGCGCTGCCAGCAGTTCGCCCTTCTCCGATATGTTCGGCTTGAAGGTCGATTTCAGCAGATCGTGACTGACCGAGCTCGATATCACCAGCAGCAGGCCGGCCGCCGTCGACAGGGCTGCCGCAAGGCCGCCTGCCGCCACCAGCGCGATCACCCATCCCGGCAGGTTGCCGATCTCCGGATTGGCCAGCACCATGATGTCGCGGTCGACGTAGACTTCGTTCTCGCTGGTCATGTCGGGCGCGTTATTGAGCGCGCGCTGGCCTGCTGCGGCGGTGGTTTCGGCATAGCTCGGCGGACCATCGAATGGAATCGCCGCTGCGATACTGCATCACTCCGTCACCGTTCTTGTCGGTGAAGGCGATGAGGTCGTTGCGCTCCCAGTTCTTGAACCAGCTCGGGAGCCTGCGCATACTCGGTCTCGTTCACCGTATCGATGAAGTTGAGCCGCGCAAACGCGCCGACTGCCGGCGCCGTGGTGTAGAGCAGGGCGATGAACACCAGCGCCCAGCCGGCCGACTTGCGGGCGTCCGAAGCCTTGGGCACGGTGAAGAAGCGCACGATCACATGCGGCAGGCCCGCCGTGCCGACCATCAGCGCCAGCGTGATGCAGAACACGTCGATCATGCTCTTCGACCCGTCGGTATATTCCCCGAACCCCAAGTCGGTGAGCACGAGATTCAGCTTTTGCAGGACGTATAATCCTGACCCGTCGTTTACCTGGCTTCCGAGGCCCAGCTGCGGGATCGGGTTGCCGGTGATCATGAAGCTGAGGAAGAAGGCCGGCACCATATAGGCGAAGATCAGTACGCAATATTGCGCGACCTGCGTGTAGGTGATGCCCTTCATCCCGCCGAGCACGGCGTAGACGAAGACGATGCCCATCCCGATCACGACGCCCCAGAAGATCGGCACATCGAGGAAGCGCGAGAACACGATCCCCACACCGCGCATCTGTCCGGCAATATAGGTGAAGCTGATGAAAATCAGGCAGATCACCGCCACCACGCGCGCAGTCTTGGAATAGTACCGCGTGCCGATAAAGTCGGGCACGGTGAATTGGCCGAATTTTCGCAGGTATGGCGCCAGTAGCAGTGCAAGCAGCACATAGCCGCCGGTCCAGCCCATCAGGTAGACGCTGGCATCGTAGCCCAAGAAAGCGATGAGGCCCGCCATCGAGATGAAGCTGGCCGCGCTCATCCAGTCGGCGGCCGTGGCCATGCCGTTCACGACCGGGTTCACCCCGCCGCCGGCAACGTAGAATTCCTTCGTCGAACCGGCGCGCGACCAAATCGCAATTCCGATATACAGCGCGAAGCTGAGGCCGACGAATATGTAGATCAGGGTTTGCGTGTCCATGGCTATCAGCCCTCCATCTCTGCGGACGTCTCGTCATCGTCATCAAGGTGATAACGTTGCTCGATCCGGTGGATTTTCCAGGAGTAGAAGAGGATCAGCGCGATGAAGATGTAGATCGAGCCCTGCTGGGCAAACCAGAAGCCGAGCGGGTATCCACCCAGCATAAACTGGTCGAGAAAGTCCCGGAACAGGATGCCCGCTCCGAAAGAACAGGCGAACCAGATCGCCATCAGGCTGACCAGCAAGCGGATATTGTCGCGCCAGTACGCGCCCTCCGCTTCGCTGGTATCGTGCGTTTCGATATTGTCGGCCATGACCTCTCCCCTTGTCCTCTCGCTTGGGCGCGCCCGCAAAGACGGGAGCATCGATAAAGGCTATGGGAGGCTGCGCGGCGGTGCGAGCGCGACATTAGTCTAATGGGTCTCGATGGCCGTCAGCCGAGTGTCCTTTGGCACTAGGACCGCTTCTGCCAAACAGGTGCGTGCGTCGATCGCACTTTTGACTTGAGATTAGGAGTTGGCGCACCTCGTGCAGCGCGCCGAAGGACGGTAAAAAATTCCGGCTCTGTAGCGTGGGGATAGTCAGGGCTACTTCTCGAATTGCTGGAGTCGAGCATTGAGTGCTGGAGCGGAAAGAGTGCTGTAGCCCTTCTTTGCTAAGGCTGATCCGAATGGCGCTTAGGCGGGTGATCGATAATGGTACCGCAAGCCTGAGTTTCGATACGCGCGATCATGCTGGCTTGACTGTCCAGGGCATCGTTTCGCGCTGACAAACACCTGTTGAACTGCGGCGCATGGTCGGTCATGCACTTTTCCCGAAGTGACCAATCTTCCCACTCTCGCCATCTTCGCGCGGCTGCCTGTGCCGGGTAAAGTCAAGACGCGGCTCATACCTGCCCTTGGCGAGGAAGGCGCGGCGCGGGCCTATGCGCGATTGTTGCACCATACGCTGGACGTGGCCCGCGAGAGTGGCTTGCCAGTCCAGCTTCGCGTGACTGGCGGAGACGTTGCGGCGTTTGTGGAACTGTATGGCGATGATCTCGCCGTGACCGAGCAGGGCAAGGGCGATCTCGGCGCGCGGATGGCGCAGGTGGAAACCCCGGCGCTGCTCATCGGAAGCGATTGTCCGGGAGTTACGGCGCCGCTCCTGCGGGCTGCTGCCGAGGCACTTGAGCGACCGGCGGGTGGTGCTGGGGCCAGCAAGCGATGGTGGATACTATTTGCTCGGCCTGCGCGAGCCGATGCCGTTTCTGTTCGAGGATATGACATGGTCGACGGCGCAGGTGCTGCCCGAGACGCTTTCCCGCCTGGCTGCGCGCGGAATCGGGCCTGCAATTCTGCCCGAGCTGTCGGATATAGACACGCCCGAAGACCTCGCCATGTGGCCGCAATTCCAGTGAGCGTTACGATCCTCATCCCGGCACTGAACGAAGCGAAAGCGCTGCCGGTTCTCGTCGAAACCGTGGCCGAGCTCGATCCCCAGCCAAAAGAATTCATGCTGGTCGATGGTGGCAGTACCGACGGGACGGTTGCCATCGCCCGGGAAGCTGGCTGGCGCGTGATCGAGGCGCCGCGCGGTCGGGCCCTACAGATCAATCGCGGGGTCGAGGAAGCGCGTGGCGAGCTGGTGTGCGTGCTCCATGCCGATACCATCCCGCCTGCAGTCATGGTGCGCGTGATCGAGGACACACTAGGCGACCAGTCGATTGCACTCGCCAGCTTCACGCCGGTCATTCGCGGGCCGGATAGAGTGCGCTGGGTCACCACCATCCATAACTGGGCCAAGACCTGGTACGCACCGCTCATCACGCGTCCTCACCTGTTCGCGCGCGGTGTGCGGCTGCTATTCGGCGATCACGCCATGTTCTTTCGCAAGGCCGACTTCCTGCGCGTCGGCGGCTGCACGCCCGGAGATGCAGTCATGGAAGAGGCCGATCTGTGCGTGAAGCTGGCACGGCTGGGCAAGGTGAAGATGGTCCGCGAGCGAGTGTATACTTCGGACCGGCGGATCGCGGCCTGGGGTCCGCTGAAGGCAAACTGGATCTACTTCAAAGTCGGCATGCTCTGGGCCTTAGGCATGCGTAGCCGCATGGGCCGACACTATCCCGACATTCGCTAGGACGCGGGCAGAAAGCCTGCGCGGATGCAATAATCGATCAGGCGGCGGATAAAAGCGGAGCCGGTCGGCGGGCAGGGCTGTCCGCCAAGTGCGCGCCACGCGCTGTCATCGAAATGCGGATTGCGCTGGAAGTAGCTGGCGTAAAGGCCTGCCACTCTTCGGTAGAGCCTGCGTTCGAGCGGCGGCAGGCTGGTCGGGTCGAATGCTTCGGGCGCGACGAGGTTCGGCCTGTAAAAATGCGGGAAGCTGCCGATAGCGTCGGCAAAGTCCTTCACCGGCAAAGGCTGTGCGGAGACAAGGTGATACGTGCCGCCCGCCGCCGTCTCCATGCGCTCCGCAAGCTCCACGATGCCGCGCGCAACATGGTCGAGCGGCACGAAGTCGAGCGTTGCACCGTCCCGCGCGGGCATTTGCCGCACACGGCCCTCTGCGATTAGCTTGAAGGCAGCGTAAGTCGTGTCGAACTGGCGGATCTCGCCGCTCTCATGCTCGCCCACGACGATCGAGGGGCGCGCGATGGCCCAGCGCACTTTGCTGTCGCGCACCATTCGCTCGCCCTTGGCCTTGCTGCGTTCGTAGCCATTCGCAAAACCTGTGTCCGGCAGCGGGTCGTCTTCTGCAATGCGCCCGTCGCGCGCGCCGCACACATAGGCAGTCGAGACGTGCAGGAAATCCATTCCGCCTGTCTCTGCCAGTGCAAGCGCGTTGCGCACGCCACCGACGTTGACCGCCGCGTAGTCCGCATCGTCCAGATCGAAGCGGACCGTCGCCGCGCAATGAATGAGCAGGTCGTGCGTTCTGGCGACCTCGCCGAAATAGTCGTCGCTCCAGCCGAATTGAGCAGCGGACACATCGCCCTTGCATGTCGGCACATCGACAATCGAGCCATCGTTTGCGCGTATCGCAGGATTGGAATGGACGAGCCCGGTCACGCCATGCCCTGCATCGCGCAGCCGCTTGCACAGCTCGCCGCCCAGCATGCCGGCCGCTCCGGTAACGAGGATATTCAACGTGAAAAGGCCGATGCCATGTAACCGGATGGTCCGTGCGAACGAAGGGAAGGGCAGGGTATGCGCGTAGCATTCGCATCTCCCGCAAATTCGGTTACGGAGCAAGCGATGAAATTTACACATGACGTGATCGTAATCGGCGGAGGGGCTGCCGGCCTTACCGCTGCGGGGGGATGCGCGCTGTTCGGGCTCGACGTGGCGCTGATCGAGGCGCGCAAGATGGGCGGCGAATGCCTCAACGATGGCTGCGTGCCGTCCAAGGCGCTGATCGCCGCTGCCAAACGCGCGGCGGAAGCGCGGCACACCGAACGTTATGGCATCACGTTGGAGCAGCCCAAGGTCGACTGGAAGGGCGTCCATGCGCACATCCATGGCGCGATTGCCGCCATTGCCCCGCATGACAGCGAAGAGCGGTTTACCGAAATGGGCTGCGAGGTCATCCGCGACTGGGCGAAGGTCACCGGGCCGCAGACGGTCGAGGTGGGCGCGCGCACCTTGCGCGCCCCACGCATCGTCATCGCTACCGGATCGAAGGCTGCCGTGCCGCCGATCGACGGTCTGTCCGACGTGCCTTACCTCACCAACGAAAACCTGTTCGATCTCGACGTCCTGCCCGATCATCTGATCGTAGTCGGCGGCGGGGTTATCGGCATGGAAATGGCGCAGGGCTTCCGCCGGCTGGGCAGCGAAGTAACCGTAGTCGAGCCGGGCGAGATCATGGGCCGCGACGATCCCGATCATGTAGCCATCGTGCGCGAGGTGATGGAGGACGAAGGCGTCCGCTTCGTGAAAGGCCTTGCGAAGAAACTCGAAGACGCAGGCGGTGCGATTACGCTGCACACTGAGGACGAGCGCATCGAGGGCTCGCACATCCTCATCGCCACAGGCCGCAAACCGAACTGCGAAGGCTTCGGGCTGGAAGACATCGGCGTAGAGATGGGTCGCGGCGGGATCGTGACCGACGAACGCCGGCGCACGTCGGTCAAGGGTATCTACGCCATCGGGGATTGCCGCGACGGGCCGCGCCTGACGCATGTCTCGGGCTACGAGGGATCCAATGTCGCGCTGGAGATCACGCTGGGTGTGCCGACCAAGGTCGATTACTCTGCGCTGCCCTGGTGCACCTATACCGACCCGGAAATCGCGCAGGTCGGCATGACCGAGGCCGAAGCGCGCAAAAAACTCGGCGACAGGCTGACGGTCGTGACCGAGACGTTCCACGACAACGAACGCGCGCTGGCCGAAGGCAAGGACACAGGCCAGCTCAAGCTGATGCTGAAGGGCAAGAAAGTTGTCGGCGCCAGTATCGTCGGCGCGAATGCGGGCGAATTGCTGCTGCCGTTCAGCCAGGCGATCACCGGCAAGAGCAGCACTTTCGCGCTGGGCTCCGCCATGATCGCCTATCCGACGCGCAGCGAAATCTCCAAGGCTGCCGCCTTCAGCGTGTGGGAGCCGACCGTCTTCGGTTCGGTGCCGAAGAAATGGGCAAAGACGCTGGCTGCCAAACGGCGCCGTTTCGGATGAGCGAAGCGCGCGGCACATCGCGCAATATCCCTGTCGGCCCATCTCCTTTTGCAGTGGAGGCGGCTGCGTTGCCGCGCGCCAAATTTGTCGATCCGCAATGGAAGGCAAAGGGCGAACCGCGCGCGCATGTGCCGCTGGCGAAGCTCGATACGCTGTGGCTGAACACCGGGACGCTGTGCAATCTGTCCTGCGCGACCTGCTACATCGAGAGCAGCCCGACCAACGATGCGCTGCTATACCTCTCGGCAGAGCATGCCGGGCGCTTCATGGATAAAGCACAAGCAATGGGCACGCGCGAGATCGGGCTGACCGGCGGCGAGCCGTTCATGAACCCGGACATTGCGGCGGTGCTGACAAATGCATTGGCGCGCGGTTTCGAAGTGCTGGTGCTGACCAATGCCATGAAGCCGATGCGGCGGCACGAGGCGCTGCTGGCCGATCTGCGCGAGCGGCATGGCGCCAAGCTGACCCTGCGCGTCAGTCTGGATAACTACAGCGCGTCCGTGCATGAGGCGGAGCGTGGTCCGCGCAGCTGGGAGTCCGCCATCGATGGCCTGAAGTGGCTGTCGGACAACGGCTTTTCCATAGCAGTTGCCGGACGAATGCTGCCCGGCGAGCGCGAGGCAGCGGCGCGCTCTGCCTATGCCGACCTGTTCTCGGACAAGACCATCGCCATCGACGCAGGCGACCCTGCGCGGCTGGTCCTGTTTCCCGAAATGGACGCGAGCCGCGACATCGCGGAGATCACCACAGCCTGCTGGGGCATCCTCGGCAAGACACCAGCGGACATCATGTGCAACACCAGCCGCATGGTCGTGCATCGAAAGGGCGAAGACGCGCCGCGCGTCGTTGCCTGCACGCTCATCCCTTACGATCCAGGGTTCGATCTGGGCACCAGCCTCGAACAGGCGGCACAGGACGTTGCGCTCAACCATCCCCATTGCGCGCGGTTCTGCGTGCTGGGCGGAGCAAGCTGCTCGACCTGATTGGTTCCGGAGCGATGCGCGCCGACGCGCGTTACCTGTCACATGTTCGTCGACAATATATGGCTCGATCTCGTACTGCGCGGGGCGCTTCTGGCAATCATCTCGATGGGCTGGGTCGTCCTGCTTATCCGGCTGAATGGTCTGCGCTCGCTATCAAAGATGACGAACTTCGACTTCGTGATGACGGTCGGGCTCGGCAGCCTGATCGCCAGCGCATCCCAGTCGACCGAATGGCAAAGTTTTCTCCAGTCGCTGGCCGGCATTGCGGGCCTGTTTCTTGCCCAATGGGGCGCCGCGCGCTTGCGGCGGAGCAGCGAGACGGTGGAAAACCTTATCGAAAACTCCCCGACCTTACTGATGCATAACGGCCGGTTTCTGGAAGACGCCATGAAGCGCACCCGCGTCGATCGGGACGACATTCTCAGCAAGCTACGCGGGGCAAATGTTCACTCGATCGAAGAAGTGCGCGCCGTTGTACTCGAGACGACCGGCGATATCTCGGTCATGCATGGCGAGTATGTCGACGAGACGCTGCTCGATAAGGTCCGCCGCGTGGATTAGCTGCGACTGTCCAGCCAGCGCGCCAGCGCTACACCGCCGGTAATCAGGAACGGCACCAGCACGATGCTGAGCGTGACCTTGGCAATGACCTGTCCGATGAGAAGCGGCTGGATGTCGAACTCTCCATAAAAGGCGAGCGTCACGAAGATGACCAGAATCGATTGCCTGGCTCAGCGCAGAAGCAATGGCGCCGCGCGCCATCAGGCCCAGCGTATTTGCTTCGCCAGAGCCACGCAGGCGCGAGAAGATCCAGACATTGAGCAGCAGCGAGACGATATAGGCGGCAGGGCCAGCCATCATGATCCGCGGCGTTTGCGCCAGCACGGTTTCGAAGGATTGCAGGTCCGCGCTGCGGAACTCCACCATCTCGGGCGAAGGCGGCAGCGCCAGCACGAGGAAGATGAGCGCGGTCGATACCGCCAGTGGCAGGAAGCCCCACCAGATCAGCTGCTTCGCCAGCTTCTCGCCATAGAGCTGCGTGATGGTGCTGGAGATCACGACGAGGCCGAGGAAGGCGAAGATGCCCGACTCCACCGCCAGCTGGGTCGGCCACAACTGCACCTGCTTGAACGCCAGCACACCTGCCAGCACGGTCAGCCCGCCATACAGGACGAGAAAGACGAACAGCCCGAGCGGGATGTTGGCAGCCGCAACGCGCTGTTCATTGGCGGGGTGGTCGTTCATGACGGGAAGGGCCCTCTACGTCTTGTCGGCAGCCGAAGCTGGATTCGTGCGCGCAGTTTGACTAAGCGGAGCCGCCGCGCAAGGTTGCGCGGCAAGTCTTCCGCAGTTCGACGCGGATCGACACACTTACCTTTGCGCATGGGAAGGGGTCTCGCATGCCGCCGATTGCCGTGAATATCGCCGGGATCATCGTGATCCTTGCCATCGCTTTCCTGCTGTCGACCGGCAAGAAACGCATTTCTCTGCGTGTCGTCGGCGCGGCCTTTGCCCTGCAGGCGTTGATGGCCGTGCTGGTGCTGCGCACGCCGTGGGGTGTGGAGGGTATCGAGGCGATGTCGAATGGCGTGATCGCGCTACTCAATTATTCGAAGGTCGGCATCGAATCGGTGTTCGGACCGATGGACAGCAATCCGTTCGCCAATACCTTCGTCATCGCGGCTCTGCCTGTCATCATCTTCTTCGCCGCGCTGGTGTCGATCCTCTATCACTGGGGCATCATGCAACGGCTGGTTCGCTGGGTAGGCGGCGCAATCGGCTGGATTACCGGAATTTCCAAGGTCGAGGCGCTGGGCAGCGCGGCCAACATTTTCGTCGGCCAGTCGGAAAGCCCTCTGGTGGTGCGCCCCTATCTCGCCTCGCTGTCGCCTAGCCGCCTGTTCACGCTGATGAGCGTGGGGATGGCAGGTGTCGCTGGCACGATCCTGGCAGCCTACGCCAGCTTCATCGGCGAAGAGGCGGTGCCGTTTCTTCTCGCCGCTGCCTTCATGTCCGCGCCAGGCGGTATCCTGATGGCGAAGATCATCATGCCCGACGATGCCAGCCCGCTGGCACGCGATGCAGCCGAGCTTGCAGGCATCGACGACGAGGCCGATCTGGTCCTGCCCAAGGCCCGCATCAGCGCGGAAGGGCCAGCGGCTTTGACCGAGACCGGCAGGCCCCACGAAGTCGAGGCCGCCGAGACATTCGAGGAAGGGCACACGCCCGCCAACGTCATCGAAGCAGCCGCGCAGGGCACGCAGACCGGTGTGAAGCTGGCTGTGGCCGTGGGCGCCATGGTTCTGACGTTTGTCGCGCTGGTTGCGCTGGCGAACGGCATTCTGGGCGGGATCGGCGGCTGGTTCGGCTATCCCGACCTGACGTTTCAGATGATACTCGGCTGGATTTTCGCACCGGTCATGTTCCTCATCGGTATTCCGTGGGAGCAGGCAGGCGCTGCCGGAGGTTTGTTCGGCACCAAGATCGTGCTCAATGAATTCGTCGCTTTCATCCAGCTCGGCGGCATGGACGCAGGCGCGCTGTCCGAACGCAGCCGTGCGATTGCGACCTTTGCGCTGTGCGGCTTTGCCAACTTCAGCTCCATCGCGATCCAGATGGCGGTTACCGGCGGTCTTGCACCCAATCAGCGGCCCGTCATCGCCAAGCTGGGCTTGCGCGCGCTGGCTGCCGGCAGCCTCGCCAACCTGATGAGCGCCGCGCTTGCGGGCCTGTTCCTTCCCTACTAGGCTTTACCCCATGTCCGACATCGCCAGCGTCTCCATCGCCCGCCCGCTCGAGGAAGTGGCCGAGGACATCGGCCAAAGCTTCGAGAAGTACGGCTTCGCCGTCATCCGCGATCACGGCATCCCGCAAGAGCTGATCGACCGCGCCGAAGAACTGGCCAAGGCGTTCTTCGCACTGCCCGACGAGGTAAAGCGCAGATACCACGTCGAAGGCGGCGGCGGTGCGCGGGGTTATACGCCCTTCGGCACCGAAAAGGCCAAGGACGCCAAGGTCCACGACCTGAAGGAATTCTGGCACGTCGGGCGCGAACTGGCGGATGGCCACCCGCTCTCGCAATATATGGCGGACAATGTCTGGCCGGACGAAGTCGAGGGCTTTCGCGAGACGTTCACCGAACTTTACGCCGCTTTCGAAAAGGCTGGTGGCCGCGTGCTCGAAGCCATCGCCATGCACCTCGGCCTTCCCCGCGACTTTTTCGCGCCCACGGTCGAGGACGGCAATTCGGTCATGCGCCTGCTCCGCTATCCGCCGCTCGAAGGCAAAGAAGCCGAGGGCGCCATCCGCGCCGCCGCGCATGGCGATATCAACACGATCACCTTGCTGCTCGGCGCAGAAGAAGCGGGACTGGAATTGCTGACTGCAGAGGGCGAATGGCTGGCCGTGGATCCGCCACCCGGTGCGCTGGTCGTCAACATCGGCGACATGCTGGACCGGCTGACCAACCACAAGCTCAAGTCGACGCAGCATCGCGTGGTCAATCCGCGTGGCGAGGCGGCTTATCGGGCGCGTTATTCGATGCCGTTCTTCCTGCATTTCCGGCCCGATTACGTGATCGAGACGCTACCGTCCTGCATCGACCCTGCGGACCCTGGTGCAGCGCCCGATCCGATATCGAGTCACGACTACCTCATGCAGCGCCTGCGCGAAATCAATCTGGCCTGACCCGCCCTCACGCGCCGCGTGGAATCTTTCTTGCGGCCTGTGGATTTTTTGCAACAGCGGTAAAGTGTTGGAATTGCGCGGTTTTGGCGCGAAGTGTTGGACGGTGTCCACATCGCCAGTCCGCCTGTCTTGACTCTGTCATAAAACGATAGCTTTGGCGCAACATCGCCAGCCTAACCGGGCGGCACATATCCGTTTACCACCGCCACTTACCACTATCCGATAAGACGAAGGGGTCTTCTTGCGATGAAGTTCAAGTATCTTCTGGCTGCCAGCGCAGTCAGCCTAACCGCCAGCGCCGCCATGGTCGCCGCACCCGCCGCCGCGCAGCAGATCACCTCGGGTATCGAGGGTGAGATCGTCGACACGAACGGCAACGTTGTAAGCGGCGCGACCGTAACGGTCACCGACACGCGCACCAGCCAGACGCGCACCTCGTCGACCGACGCATCGGGCGCTTTCCGCATCGGTTCGCTGCAAGCAGGCGGTCCCTACACCATTACCGCACAGGCACCTGGCTATGAAGGCCAGACGGTCGAAGACATCTCCGTCAGCATTTCGGGCAACACGGAATTCTCGTTCGAGCTTACCCAAAGCGCTGCCGAAAACGTCATTGTCGTGACCGGCGCGCGTGCCAATGTGCAGCAGCTTGCTGTTGGACCGGGTACCGCTTTCGATACGCAGACCCTCGAAGCATTCCCGTCGATCACGCGCGACATTCGCGACATTATCCGCATCGACCCGCGCGTCAGCCTTGAAGGTGCGAATGACGTCGACCGGATTTCCTGCTTAGGCGGCAATGACCGCACCAACACCTTCACCGTCGATGGTATCGTCCAGTCAGACGTATTCGGTCTTAACGGAACGCCGTTTGCCGCACGCAATTCGCTGCCGCTTCCCTTTGACGTGATCGAGCAGACCTCGGTCGAATTCGCACCCTATGATGTCGAATACACTGACTTCAGCGGCTGTCTGGTAAATGTCGTTACGAAGGCCGGCGGCAATCGCTTCGACGGCTCGGCTTTCTTCACCTATTTCGACGATAGTCTTTATGCTGAACTCGCTGGATGGCCTGCCGCTCAACGCGAGCGAGGAAAAGCGATGGGGTGTAACGCTGAATGGTCCGATCATTCCCGATCGCCTGTTCTTCTCGTTCGGTTACGAAGAAGCCGATCTTGGCCAGGGCAACAACTTCGGTCCCGCCGGCGCCGGCTTCGCGAACGAAGCCGATTTCGTCAGCCAGGCGCAGTTCGAAGAATTCGCCCAGATCGCACGCGACGTGTACGGGCAGGATCCGGGTGGATATCCGACCACGCTGGCCGAAGGTAACGTCCGGTATTTCGGTCGCCTTGACGCGCTGATCAGCGACACTCAGCGTCTGGAAGCGACCTATCAGCGCCTCGAAGAGACCAATGTCGAAAGCGATTTCGGTGGCTCGAACCTGACCGGTTTCAACAGCTTCGAAGACGAAGGCACGATCTCGGACTATTATTCGGTCCGCCTGTATTCCGACTGGAGCGACACGATCTCGACCGAACTGCGCGTGAGCCGTGCAGAAGTCGGCGACGTGCAGGGTCCGGTCGGCTTCGGCGAAGCCCAGTCCGCCAACCCGACGCCGCGCCTCGTCGTCGGTGTCATGCCCGACGGCACGCAGCTTTCGGACGGGACCTTCACCGACCGCAACGGCATCTTGTCGACCGGCCCGGGCATTTTCCGCTCGGCCAACCAGCTCGACACAAAGATCGACCAAGCCCGCTTCCAGATGAATATCGATGCTGGCAACGGCCACTTCGTCAAGACTGGGTGCGGAACTTAACGACCTGAACGTCTTCAACCTGTTCGCCATCAACGCGACGGGTTCGCTGTTCTTCGAGGATTTCGACGATTTCGAAGAAGGCCTGGTCGCTGCCGGAACGGCAGTGGTTTCGACGGCCCGTCCGATCTTTACACGACCAACGCAGATGGGGACCTCGTACGCACTGATGTCGGCGGCATCTCATTGCGACCAGTATCGATGGCGACATTAACAACGCAGCCGCACGGTTCAGCCGCCAGATCTGGTCGTTCTTTGCACAGGACGAATGGCAGGCGACCGATCAGTTGAGCCTTACCGCCGGTATTCGCGCCCAGCTCTATGATGGCGATCGACCGCGTGCCAACCCGCTGTTCCTGCAGCGCTACGGCTTCACCAATGCCAACCCGTTCAGCCGGATCGACCCGGTCCTGCTGCCGCGCGTTGCTGCGACCTACGATCTCGACAATGATGGCTTCTTGTCCAACACCCGCCTCACGGCCGGCGTTGGTGTCTTCGCCGGTGCCGATCCGGTCGTTTACTTCTCGAACGCGTTCTCGAATGACGGCTTTGCTTCGGCCCAACGCGACAACGGTTCTTGCGATCCGGACCAGCTGCCGATCGACCCTGACACGGGCCAGATCGACGTTGTCACCGGCGGCCAGTTCACGGGCATTCCACAATGTGTCGTAAACGCTGGCGCCGATGCTGCCGGTGCGGGTCGCGGAGAGGTGCAGTCGACCGCTCCGGACTTCGACATTCCGACTGTGATTCGCGCAAACCTGGGATTGGCGACCAATTTCGGCACGGAGACCGGCTTTTTCTCGAATTGGCACCTCAACCTCGATTACATCTACACCCGCTACAACGACACGCTGGAATCGTCGACCTGACGCAAGTTGTCGACACGCGCCGAGCACTCGATGGTTTCACCGTGGACGGTCGCCCGATCTACGCCGCTATCGATCCGCTGGCCGATGGGTGTAATGCCGTTTTCGTGGGCAATCAGCCGCCGACCTACACCGGTGTCACCGACGAATGTTTCAACACCGGTATCGATGAGTATCTCCAGCTGACCAATGGACCGAGCTTCGACAGCCACAACGCGTCGGTCCTGCTGAGCAAGCGGTTTGACGGTGGTCTGCTTACCGACGGCGGCACGGTCAACTTCAGCCTCGGCTATGCCTTCAGCGACAGCGAGCAAACCATCAACGCTCGCTCTTCGACTGCGAGTTCGACGTTCGACGGCACGGCGGTCTTCGATCTGCAAGGTCCGACCGTGTCGCAGTCCGCCTTCGAAACGCGTCACAATATCGTGTGGCACTTAACTTGCGCGAGCAGTTCTTCGATGGGTTCGACACCGGCCTCGGCATCTTCTTCCGGGCTCGGAAGGCCGTCCATACAGCCTGGTGTTCGACGACGATTCGGCATTCTTCCGAGATTCCGGTTCGGCCGAGCAGAAAACTCTTGCTTACATTCCGACCGGCATCAACGATCCGAACGTTTCGCCCGACAGCGATCCTCAAGCCGTCCAGTCATTCCTTGATGCGTTGAATGGCCAAGGCATCGTGAGTGAGCTCGATTGTGAATTTACACCAGGTGAGACCGTAGAGCGCAATTCCTGCCGTAATCGTGGTTCTATGACCTTGACCTGCGCATCAGCCAGGAACTGCCGTTCATCGGCAGTCTGACCGGTGTCACCGACGATACGATCGAGCTCTTCGTCGATTTCGACAACTTCCTGAACCTGCTCGACAACGGATGGAACGTCCGTCGTTCGCTCGGCGATTTCGATGGTCGCGTCGATCTGGTCGATGCATCCTACGACAGTGAAGGCCGCTATGTCATTCGCGACTTCAATTCCTTGCTGGTCGAGCCGATACGGCGATCTCGAACAGCACTGGCGCGTCCAGGTGGGCGCTCGTTACAAATTCTAAAAATTACGATCGTTTGAATTCGCAAAAGGGCGGTCCCGCGTGGGCCGCCCTTTTTCTTTGCGGCAACACCCGAGAAAGGTGTCAAGCGGCGGCCAGCAATTCTTCGGCAAGACGGCGGCGAACGTCGCGCTCGACATTGGCGCGCAGCGCTCGCTCCAGGGCGGCGGCCCTGTCGCCGAGCTGCGCTTCTCCGAACATGCCGGCAGTCCCGGCAAGTTTGTGAACCACGCGGGCCAATTGTTCTATACGCACCCCTTCGAAACTGTCTTCCGCCAGAGCTTGCGTGACGGCTTGGACCGCTTCGCTGCGACGTTCGTCCCAGCGCGCCAGCAGTTCCGGCGTATGGTGCGGCGCATTGGGTGCGGCAGGCGATGCTGGCTCAAATGGGCGAGCCAAAGCGGTCTCGTCTACGACGCGAACGGGTAGCCAGCGACTAAGGATCGCCGCAAGGTCGTTATAAACCAGAGGCTTGGCGAGATGGTCCTGCATCCCGGCGTCGAGCGCAGCGGATACATCTTCCGCATAGGCATTGGCCGTCAGGGCGACGATCGGGAGGTCTTGCGGGGAGAACCCGGCCGAACGAATGTGCCGTGTGGCGGCATAGCCATCGCATTCGGGCATCTGCACATCCATCAAAACCAGATCGAAGGGCGCACCGGCCTGTGCAGCGGCGCGAACAGCGGCGATTGCCTCGGCTCCATCCTGAGCGATGGTCAGGTCCTGCTGCAATTGTTCGAGCATCGCGACCACCAGCATGCGGTTGATGTCGTGGTCTTCGGCAAGAAGGATGCGACCCCGGTGAGGCAGGCACGGCATGTTCTCCAAGGCCGTTTCGTACCCTTCCTGATTGCCGGCACCGGCAGCTTCGAGGGGATGGCGAGAGTAAAGCATGATCCCACGCCCGACCGGGACGCAACGTCGAGCGACCCGCCCAGCATGTCCGCCAATTGACGCGAGATGCTAAGCCCCAGTCCCGTGCCGCCGAATCGGCGCGTCGTCGTGCTTTCAGCCTGGATGAAAGGGTCGAAAATTCGCTCGATGCGTTTGGAAGCGATGCCGATGTCCGTATCTTCGACAGTCACCGTCATTGCATCGCCGTCCATGCGAAGGGTGACTTCGACGGATCCTCGATCGGTAAACTTCACGGCATTGGCGATGAGATTGAGCAGGATTTGCCGCACCCGCAAGGGATCGCTGGCTGCGCGGGACGGGATGTCGCGAGACCTGACAAAGCGGAGCGAAATGCCCTTCTGCTTGGCCCGTACCTGATGCAAGCGTACGCAATCCTCGACAAGTTCGACCGGGTCGAAATCCTCGAAGGACAGCACAAGCTGTCCCGACTCGATCTTCGAGATGTCTAGGATGTCGTTGAGAAGTGTCATCATCGACCGGCCCGAACGGACGATCAGGGCTGCGTGGTGCGCTGCCTCTTCGCTCAAATCCATCTGCTGCAGGAGATCGGCAAAGCCGAGCACACCGTTCATCGGAGTGCGAATTTCGTGACTCATATTGGCGAGAAACTGTGCTTTGGCCCGTGCGGCATTTTCGGCGTGCCGCGTGGCTCGCTTGAGCCGATGTTCCAAGGCAACGCGCTCGGTGACATCGCGAGCGGACACGATGATTCCCTGATGCGCGCCGCTCTTGGCATTGCGTGTGGCGGCACAATCGGCCTCGATGTAGACCGGACTGCCGTCCTCTGCATCCAGTAGCCTGCGATATATGAAACGCACTTTTTCGCGCGCACCGCTGACGAGGGCATCTCGCGCTTCGATCAAGGCATCGCGCGACTCGGGATGGGCACGGTCTTCCACGCGGATTCCGACAAAATCTTGGGGCGGCGTTCCGAGGACTGCGTGCGTACTGGGCGATGCGTAGGTGCAGACCCCCTCGCTGTCGAAACGCGATATCGCATCGGTGATGTTCGCGGCCAGCAGGGCCAGTTCCCGGCGTTCCGATGCCTGAATCTCGAAATCGCGCTGGCGCCGATCGAGTATGGTGGACACCGGCAGGCTCATGGTGAAGGCCGCTGCGAGAAACGTCTGCAAGACAAGCAGTTTTTCCGCGTCGTTCCCGCGGACGAGCGAGATCGGTCCGGTCCCGAAGAAGGTCGAGATACTGGCCACCGCGGCCACGATAATCATGGCAACGGCAGTGCCGACAAGCCCGAGCCTGAAGGCACATGCGACGATTATGAGGTCCGCGAGAAACAGCAGCGGGAAGCGAGTCTGCGCAAAGATTCCGACCGTGCCGACAAGCGCGAAAGCTATCATGGCGACCCATTCGCCCAAGCTGCGCTCCGGCATGCGGATGGTATTTTTCAGGATATCGGCAAAGATCAGGCAGACGGGTACGACGAGCAGCACGCCCAAACCATTTGCCAGATACCAGGTCACGACCATTTCGAACGAAAGGGACTGGTCCATTGCCAGAAACGCGCTTGCCACCAAGGCCGAAAACATGCGGGCGGCAATGGCTGCGGCAACGACAAGCAACAGGCTGCGTAGATCGGCCATGCTGACTGCGCCGAGAGTAAATCGGCGCACGAGCAAGACTGCAATTGCGATCTCGAAAATGTTCGCCACCATCAGGCCTATGGCAAGGTGCAATGGATCGCCTGACAGCAAGGCTGCAGCGAGATTCCCGGTCAGGCACCCGACCAGGACGGGCCAATTTGGATGGTCATCGCTTTGCAGCAGCCAGGCGATCGCCACCGCGTTGGGCAACCATACGGCGGCGATGCTGCCCGTCCCACGGCCCAGTTCGATGCAAAGCAGCGCGAGGGTAGCGAAAACGACAGCGGAACCGAGTGCTAGCGTCGCTTGGTAGACCGGCGGGTGACGAGCACCTGCCGACTGAATTGCGATCGATTGTGTTGCCATTGCCCGGTCCCTCCGGACAGTTGCCGCATTCGGCGTGTGGAACACGCCCGGCGCCTGTCTCGTTTATGATGCATGGCCGACACTGCAACGCGATTCAGCACGACCAAGCGACGACCCAATCCTTGGATTATCGTGGCTATAGTATTGATTCACATCGGATTCTTCTACATACTGATACGTAGTCTTGCCCCAGATGCGGTTGCAGCGGTCGAACGCAGCGTGGTGTCCGTCTTTACGGTCACAGTGACCGCACCTCCTGAAGAAACGCCGGTCGTGGAGCCTGAGCCTGATGAAGGCGCACAAGGCGACCCGGGCGAAGAAGCGGTGCCCAAGCCCGTCACTGCACCCAAACCCGAGCGCCAGCTTCGCGAAGACCGTCCGCAACCCCGCGTCACCTCGACAGGCACGGAAAACACGTCGGGCGCCACGCAGGCAGGCAATGGGACGGGTGCGGCTGGCAATGGCCTTGGCACTGGCGCAGGACGCGGCGGATCGGGACAGGGCGGCGTAGCGGCGACCAAGCCGGTCCTGGTCCGGTCCATTACCGATGTCAGCGCTTTTCCCATCCCTCCCGGCGGGCGTCAGGCGCGAATTGGCGAGTCGGTCATCGTGCGCCTGACGGTATCGGCGCAGGGCCGCGTGACGGCATGCAGCATTTATCGGCCAAGCCCGTTTCCCGAAACGGACGCGAAGGTATGCGAACTGGCCTATCAGCAGGTCCGGTTCGAGCCGGCCCGCGATGCCAGTGGCAATCCGGTGCCTGCCCCATTTTTCTACCAGCAACGGTTCTTCAACTGACAAGCGATTAAGCGGCCATTATGCCTGTCGACATGATTGAAGAGCGTCTCCCATGATTTATCCTGTCATCCTGTGCGGTGGATCGGGCACACGCCTCTGGCCTTTGAGCACTCCCGAACGCCCGAAGCCGTTTCTGCCCTTGATCGGGGAGCGCACGTTGTTCCAGCAGGCGCTCGACCGGGTGGCAGACCGCGCGAATTTTGCCGAGCCTGTCGTTGTGGCAGGTGCGGCGCATGTACCCTGGATCGAAGCGCAGGCGGAAACACACCGCCTCATCGTGGAGCCGTCGGCACGCAACACCGCGCCTGCAATCGCGCTGGCGGCAGCAAGTCTCGATCCTGACGCAATCATGCTCGTATGCCCAAGCGATCACCATATCGCGCAGCCCGATGCATTCTGCGAAGCGGTTAAGCATGCGGTCGATCTGGCGAAGCAGGATTGGCTGGTCTCTCTCGGCATCGCGCCGGACAAGCCCGAAACAGGCTTTGGCTATATCAAGCTTGGCGAAGCGATGGGCGAAGGCCATATGGTGGCGCGCTTCGAAGAGAAGCCCGATGCAGCACGCGCAGCCGAATACCTCGCCGAAGGCGAATACGTCTGGAACGCGGGCATCTTCGTGTTTCGCGCAGGACATTTCCTCGACGAATTAGCCAGGCATCGTCCGACCATGGCCGGCCTAGTGCGCAGTGCCGTGAGTTCAGGCGGTCTCGCGTAATGATGCCACATTCCCCGATGCAGCCGCATTCGACGAGATCGAGGGCGAAAGTGTCGACTACGCCGTCATGGAGAATACTTCGAGTGCCGCAGTGGTCGCTGCAGCCATGGGATGGTCGGACATCGGAAATTACGAAGCGCTCATGGATGCCCGTGCGGTGGAAGACGAGAGCGCTCTAGTCGCGCCGCCTCACCGCATCCTTGGCGGTCGAAACATCATGATAGACAGCGATGGCCCGCGCGTGTCGGTCGCTGGGCTGGACGGTGTCAGTGTCATCGTGCGCGGTGACGAGATCCTGGTTGTTTCGCGGGAGTCGGCACAGAGCGTTTCCCGTTTTGCAAAGGACGAGCCGCGCTGATCACTCGCATGGCAAGACACCGTTAAGCGTCAGACAACTCCGCCAGAAGCGCAGTCAGCTCCGCCTTGCCATAGGGCTTGGTCAACAGGCCGCGCGCGCCCAGTTCGTCGATCCGATCGCCCATCTCGCCATATCCCGTTGCCAGCCAGAACGGCACGCCTCGTGCCTTGAGGTCGAGCGCGACCTTCTCGCTGCTTTCGGTACCGAGGTTGAAATCGAGTATGGCGAAGGCCGGTTCGCTTTTTTCGATCAAGGCAAGAGCGCCGGCGACAGTGCTCGCCACCGCCACGTCTTCGACACCCAGTTCGTGCAGGCAATCTTCGGTATCCATCGCGATGATGATGCTGTCCTCGACCAGCAGGGCACTGTCGGGCACCGAGTCCGGCGCCCGGGTCGCTGCTTTGGTATTTTCAGCCCGAGCAAGCGTTTCGTCTCCTTCCTTGTTCAGCCATGTCACATGGCGGTCGGGGATGACGAATTCAGCTTGTAGTCCTTCAAGTTTGTAGTCGACGCGCGCTTCACCGCCCAACTCGAACGGAATGGAACGCTCGACAATCGTCGATCCAAAACCACGGCGCTGTGGAGGTTTCACCGGCGGGCCGCCGCTTTCCTTCCACTTCATCAGCAAAGCACCATCCGGCTCCTTGACGATGGTGATGCCCAGAGTGCCGCTGTTGTCGGTGAGCGAGCCATATTTGGCCGAGTTTGTCACCATCTCGTGCACGACCAGCGCCAGGACGGTGTAAGCTTCCGGATCGATCAGCACGCGCGGACCCGTCACGGTAACGCGGTCCGCCTTGTTGTTGATGTATGCGTCCAGCTCGGTTTCGATCAGGGTGCGCAAGGGCGCGGGCGACCAATTGCCCTTGGTGATGTTGTCGTGCGCCGAAGCCAGAGAGGCAATGCGACCGCCGACGATATCGGAGAATTCCTCGATCGATGTTGCCTCGCCGCGCGACTGGCTGATGAGTCCGCGAATAAGGTTGAGAATATTGCGGACGCGGTGGTTGAGTTCCGCAATCAGGAGTTCCTGCTGCTGCTGCGAGCGCTTGCGTTCCTGCATCTGCTCTTCGGTGAGGCGCAGGATGATCTCAAGCAGCGATGTGCGCAGACCTTCGGCCAGTTGCACGTCTTGGGCGGACCATTCGCGCGAACGGCCGCGCATGGTCTCTTGCCAAGCGGCAAAACTGCCGCGCGGGTTGAGGCGGCCGGTTTCGTCGGCCACAGCCTTGCGCGGATCGCCGGCCCACGAGACGTTCTGCAGTTCCTCGCTGCGCCACAGGATCAAGAAGTCGCGCGGCCTTTTGGAAATTGGCAGGATGATCGCACCTGCGGCTGTCGGATGGAACTCGCCCACTTCCGGCAAGACCTCCGTCAAGGCTTCGCTGACGATGAGCCTGCCGGACGGCGCTGCGTTCAGCCGCCTCAATATCTTGCCAAAGCCAGCTTCGTCAGGCGCGTCGCCCTCAGCACGGTAAAGCCCATCGATGAACACGCTGATGCCGTCAAAATCGATGGCTTTGCCGACAATGGGTGCAAGATTGGGCAGGGCATTAATCAACGCCTCGCCATCGGCAAAACTGCGCATCAGGCGATCATGCAAGACGCGACTTGCATCGCGTTGCTTGACGTTTTGCGAATGAACCGCGCGATCGATGATAAGCGAGACTACTTCGCTGAACACTTCCGCGACCGTCCTCATGCCATAAGAGACCTGCCGTGGCTCGCTGTGATGACACGCAAACAGGCCCCACAACTTACCTTCGACGACAACCGAGATGGCAAGCGACGAGCCGACACCCATGTTGCGTAAATATTCGTGGTGGATCACCGACGAGGACCGCAGCGTCGACATGCTAAGATCGAGGCGTGCGCCACTCAGCCCTTCCGTTGGCTCGATCGGGACCGGATCGGCATCGATATCTGCGATAATGCGGAAACGATTGCGGACGAACAATTCACGCGCTTGCTGGGGAATGTCGGCGCGCGGATAGCGCAAGTCGAGATAGCTTTCGAGATCGTCGCGCTTGGCTTCTGCGATGACTTCGCCGCTTTCATCCTGCCGGAAGCGGTAAAGCATGACGCGATCGTATTCGAGCAGATCGCGCAACATGTGGCATGCCTTGTCGCCCATCTCGCGAATGTCGCTGCTCTTCTCGAGCCGCGATAGAAGCGGTCGCAGAACGCTCATCCCGCGCTCGATCGCGCCTTCATCGTGCGGCTCGAATTCAAGGACGATCATTGAGCCGCTGGCGTGTATGCCACAATCGTAAAGCCTGCCGTTGCCACACAGGTCGACGGCAAACAGCCGCTCGACGGCATCGGGTTCGAGCAGGCCGGAGGCGGACGCGCGCAGTTGCGTAATCGCGGCGTTGCTGAAGACGGCGCTCAGCGGATCGCCAACCTCGACGTCGCAGTCATCACCTATGATATGCGCCAGGTTTGCGGACCGATGCGCCACGATCCAGTCGCCGTTGACGGCAATCAGGGCACCGAATTCCTGGATCGCACCGATCAGATGTATCTGTTCGCGATCGCAATCGGTCAGGGTCGGTGGGTTTAGTTGATGATTCACGCGGCGCGGTCCTGCTGCACGGCGGAAAGGCTTTGCTCGAAGAGGCCGAAGGCGAGGTTGGCACCTTTGCAAATCTGCTCGCATTCCGGTTCGGTAAAGGGCGTTTCGAGCGTCGCCGCGACACGCTTGAAGTACTCAGGCATTGCAGGGTCGCTGAAGAACGCGTGCGCCGTTTCGTGGCCGCTCCTGCGCCTCTGAGCGAGCATGGCCCTGTTGCCGAGCGAGGAGCCCGACACGACCCAGGCTGCGCCCAGCGATTTATACCCGTTTGCAAAGCGAATGGGCGATCCGCATGTCACGCCTTGCGCGCCCAGCTCTTCCAGATCAGCTTCGATCAGCATGACTTGCGTCGGTGGCGCAGGTAAGCCGAGCGGCGGATGACAGGCAAAAGCGTCGTCCAGGACCATGCGCACTTCGCCCTGAGCACGTAGAAAGACAGTGTAGGAAGCATCCCCGGCGAGCGGCATACCGGCGGCCATCGCGTCTAGACGATCGTGGATCGCTCGTGTTTCCCGCCGCAAATAATCTCTCACCGACAGACCCCCGTCCTGGTTGCGCCATCCGGTCGAAGTCTAAGCATTGATGCAGAGCTATGCACTTGATGTGCGCGACCATGAGCGGAGCACGATGGTGCTCCTGCGAACCATTAGCGGTCAGATGTTTATTTGGTTCCAACCCTTTGCGAAAATTATTCGAGCCCAGAGTTGCTCATGGGGCGAGAAGCTTTTGGCCATTTTTTCGCAACGCACCGGCGATGATCGGTTCGACAAACGATAGCGCGGGCGGAAGGTCCACCTCGAAGATCACTTGCGTTTCCTCGATCAGCACGCGTGCCTTGGTCACACTGCCACCTGCTTTCACGTCGAGCGCCATGCAGTCTTCGCTCGGCCAGCTGGTGTCGACCGTTGCTACACCACCCGGGATGGCATCGGCAATCTCGTGACTGCGAGACTGCAAACGGCGGCGGACCTCATCCTTGCCAAGCGTATGTTGCATCGGAACGCGCATCAGCTCTTGTCCGTCAACTGCTCTGGTTCAGCAACACCTTGGCCGAACTTGTAGTCGAGAAAGCGGTGCTTGATTGCCAGATCATCGAGCGAGCCTTCGGCCAGCTGGCGCGTGATCGAATCGATCTCGCCGCTGATCTTGCCTAGGCTTTCGGTCAACTGCCTGTCCGGCGTCTGGCCTGCGCGTTCCTCGGTGCGCAGATGCGCCGGAATGCGTTTGTAGCTGTCGATCATCTCCGGAAGCTGTTCGCCCACCAGACTGCGCACTTCGCGGGCCTTCGGGTGGTTCTGATCGACGCCTTCCAGTTGCAGGCCCAGCGCATCCAGTTGCACACCCATATCGTCGATAATGCGTGCGGCAGGAGGCGGCAGGGCAGGGCGCTGGCTTTCGAGCCACAATTCTGTGCGACCGACCATCTGCTGGACATTGCCCTTGTTGATGTCGGCGCGCTTGGGGACCTTGACCTTGCGCGTTGCGACTACGCCGGTGACGACCAGCGCGGCAATGATCGTGATCATCACGCCCCAAAAGCCAATGCCGCCGATGATGGCGCCGGCAATCCCGGCAGCGATCATCACGCCGATGATGCCGATGGCGATCTGGACCAGCTTCTTCGTAAAGTGACTGGCGCGAATCCTGGCGGAGCCTTCGCCAATAGAGGGGCTACGCCGATGCCGACCGCCTGTGCGGTTGTCGTCGCGGACCTGCCGCGCTTCGTTCAGGATGCGGTCGCTGTCTCGGGTGAGTTCGCCCACCTGACCTTACCCTTCGATGCTGAGCAGGCCGCTTTCGGCGACTTGCCGCTGCGCCTGCGACTGCCCTTCGGCGCGCGCGATGTAGCCCTTGGACTTCTCGACCTCGTCGGACAGCACATCGACCGTCTGCTTCATGCTTTCCAGTGCGCGCACCTTGAACTCGTCGACCTCGTCCATCGTGTCGTAGATGTTCTGGAAGGCGCGCTGCAGCGTTTCGAGCGGGATCGTGCTGGCTGCGGCCTGTTCGTGGATCTTGCCGGTTTGCTCGCGCAGCATGGTGCCGGTGGAATTGATGATGCCCGCCGTCGTCTCGTTGAGCGCGGTGATCTGGCCGAGTACCAGCTTCTGGTTGGTCATCGCCTCGGCTACGGTCACCGCCGTGCGCAGCGCGCCGACAGTCGTGGTGCTGGCACGATCGACGCCCTTGACCAGCTCGATATTGTTTTTCTTGACCAGGTCGAGCGCGAGATAGCCCTGCACGCTGACGGCCATCTGGGTCAGCAAATCCTGTGTGCGCTGGCGGACATAGAACAGCGCGGTTTCGCGGACCGCCTTAGCCTTCTCAGGATCGGTCGCGTCGAGCTCTGCCGCCTTCTCTTCCAGCTTCGCATCGAGCGACTTGGAGATGTGGATCATCTGTTCCAGATTGCCCATCGCTTCCCACAGCTTCTGCCGCTCCACATCGATGGCGGCATTGTCCATCAGCAGTTCGTCCTTGCCGCTGGACAGGTTCGACAGAATCGACTGGATGTGCGTCTGCGCGCTTTGGTAGCTGCGAAAATAGCTGGTCAGCTTGTTGCCGAACGGAATGATGCCCAAGATCTTGCGCGTGCCTGACAGCTTGCCGCGTTTGCCGGGGTCGAGATCTTCGACGACCGTGCGCAGTTCGGCCAGGTTCGCCCCGACGCCTTCGTCCTTGTCCATTGCGCGGACCGGACGATCGAGGAAGCGATTGGACATGCCGGCCGCCGCCATGATTTCCTTGCGGCCCATATTGGTGAGCTGGTCGACCTTCTTGCCGAATTCCGGAGAGTTGGCATCCTGTGCGAGCAGGTCATCGACAAAGCCTTCGACCTTTTCGTCCAGCTTGGACCTGGTCTCTGCCGAGACGGGCACGAGACCGATCGCCTTTTCGGCGCTGACGGCGGGCACCGGGTCGGGCGGCGTCAATTCGAATTCGGGCGGCGCCACGGTGGTCGTGGGTGCGGGGGCGGCCTTTGGCGTGGCCGTTTGGTCCTGCGGTGTGGCGTCACTCATGGCTTGTCGAAGTCTCCGTCTGCTCGAGTCCTGTATTAGGTATCTAAGACAGGCTTATCAAGCAAAACGGTTACACAGTCCTAGCCGTTCCGCAACACGCGCGGCCTGGTCAGGCAGCCAAGTCAAGCGGCTGGATTTCGCCCGATAGATAAAGGCGCTTGGCCTTCGCGCGACTGAGCTTGCCCGAGCTGGTGCGCGGCAGGGTGCGCGGCGGCACCAGTTCGACGACACAGCTCATACCGGTCACGCCGCGGACCTTGTCGGCAATCTGATCGCGCAGTTTGATGCGCTCTTCGGGTTCGGACACGCGGCAATGGACCAGCACGGCAGGCGCTTCTTCGCCATCCTCGCGCTCGACTGAAAAGGCAGCGATATCGCCGTGGTTGAAGCCCGGCAACTGCTCCACGGCCCACTCGATGTCCTGAGGCCAGTGGTTCTTGCCATTGATGATGATCATGTCCTTCGCGCGGCCTACGATGAACAGATAACCATCCGCCAGATAGCCCATATCGCCGGTATCGAGCCAGCCGTCGACGAGGCATTCCTCCGTCGCTTCCTCGTTGCGGAAGTAAGAGTGCATGACGCTTTTCCCGCGGCACCAGACCTTGCCGATCTGATGGTCGCCGCGCACATCGCCGTTCTCGCCGCGGATTTCGACATCCATGCCGGGCAGCGCCTTTCCGCAATTTACGATGGCGCGGTAGCGGGCAGGCTTGGACAGGTCGCGCGGGCGTCCGGACAGGCGCTCCTCCTCGACCAGCTCGACACGGATACCTTCGCCCGGCGGCATCACGGTGACGGCAAGCGTCGCCTCGGCCAGCCCGTAGCTCGGCGTGAAGGCGCTCGCCTTGAAGCCCGCATCGGCAAAGGCGTTGACGAAGTTCTGCATCACATCGGGGCGGATCATGTCCGCGCCATTGCCCGCCGTGCGCCAGCGCGACAGGTCGAAACGGTCGGCCACATGGCTCTGGCTGGAAATGCGCCGCGCGCAGATGTCGTAACCGAAGGTCGGCGAGTAGCTGAGCGTCTTGCCCGTGTTGCGGCTGATCAGGTCGAGCCATGCAAGCGGGCGGCGCGCAAAATGCTCGGTCTTCAGGTAGTCGCCGCTGACCTGGTTCGAGATTAGCGACAGAAGGCAGCCGACCAGACCCATGTCGTGATACCACGGCAACCAGCTGACGACCCGCTCGCCTGCAGAGATATTGGTCGCTTCCGCATGACCGCGCAGATTGTGCAGCAGGGCCTCGTGCGTGACCGCTACGCCCGTAGGAAAGCGCGTTGAGCCGCTCGAATATTGTAAATAGCTGATATCCTCGGGGCTTGCCTCGGGCAGCGCACATTGCGCGCCCTCGCGCTTGGCAAACACATCCCAGCTTTCCCCCTCGCACCCTTGCGCGTCGGCAGCGGCCTTGGCCATTTCCGCAATCTCGGGCGGGTAGAGCAAAAGCTTGGGATCGCTGCTCTGCAACTGGACCGACAGCTGGTCGATATAGCTGTCCTTGCCGCCGAACGTGGTCGGCAGGGGGAGGGGCACAGGCCACGCACCGGCATAGATGCAGGCGCAGAACAGGGCAGCGAATTCGGGACTGGTTTCGGCGACCAACGCCACGCGGTCGTTCTTGCCGATCCCGCTCGCAGCCATCTTGTACGCGAGCGACAGCGCGTCTTCGCGCATCATCGCTAAACGGATAAGCGCGCTCCAGCGAACCGCGCATGTCGTGGAAATTGAGACCCTTCTTACTACGGGCTGCGTAATCGATAGCCTCGTTGAAAGTCGCAAAATCGCTTCTGCGGCGTGGCAGGTCGCAATCGTTCGGCGTAGCGGTCACGGCGGACGTCGCCTTGGTCGTCACGGGGGCTTCGGTCATGTTTTGTGTGATGAACCTTTACAATTCAATGCCTTGGTGGCGACCCTCATCGACATGGCAACCGCTCTTCCTCAAGCGTCACCCTATCGGGCTTTCCCATTCGGGGCAGTTTGTGGCACGAATATGGCCGATGTCCGAAGGTCATGCAACTCGCCGCCGCGCTCGTCGCACTCCCAAGCCGCTCGACCGCACAAGGTTGAACGACCTTGCGCTGCATTACGTGGCACGGTTTGCGACCTCTTCCGGCAAGCTGGAAACCTACCTCAAACGCAAGCTGCGCGAGCGCGGATGGGAGGGTGAGGAAGAGCCCGACATTGTAGACTTGGTCGTGAAGTTTGCCGAAAAGAACTATGTGGACGACGAGGCCTATGCGCGCATGAAGTCCAGCGGCTTGCTGGCGCGCGGCTATGGCAAGCGGCGGATCGAGCAGACTTTGCGCGCCGATGGACTGGACGAGGACGTGCGACAGGCCAATGCACCGAACGAGTATACGGCGCGCGAGGCCGTGCAGGCCTATCTCAGGCGCCGAAAGTTCGGTCCATACTCCACGAAGACCCCCTCCGGCCCGGAAGACGCGCGCAAGCAACGCGACAAGCAGCTTGCGGCATTGGTGCGGGCAGGGCACTCGTTCGACCACGCCCGGCAGGCTATCGAAACGAAAAGCGAGAAGGAACTGGAGCAATGGGTCGAGCAGGGACGGGACTAATCTGGGGGCTAGCCGCTCCGGCCTTGCTGGCGGCCTGCTCCTCGCAGCCTGCGAGCGAACAGGTGTCGGAAGAGCCCTATGTCCAGACGCATTCGGAGTCCGGCCTGCGGATCATTCCGGTGTCGGTGATATCCGGGACCGGCACACACGTCTTTCGCACCGAACTGGCAGCCACGCCCGAACAACAGAAGCAGGGCATGATGTTCCGCACCAGCATGGGCCCCGACGATGCCATGCTGTTCCCCAGCGCAGAGCCGACCGCGCGCGCTTTCTGGATGAAGAACACGCCGATACCGCTCGACATCATCTTCGTCGGACTGGACGGGCGCATTTCCAACATCGCAGCCATGGCCGAGCCCTATTCCGTGGAGCAAATCTATTCGGTCGGCTCGGTCAGCGCAGTGCTGGAGCTTGCCGGAGGACGTGCAGCTGAGCTGGGGATCGAGCCGGGCGACCGGGTGACATGGGACATCGACGAGTGACCCCACGATAAAGACAATCCCGCTTTCCCTGCGGCAGCGATTGCGCTAGGCGCGCCAGCGATGAATTTTCTCAGCAAGATCTTTACCTGGTGGAACGGCGCAACGCTCGGCACCATGCTGTGGAGCTGGCGACGCGGCGAGCAGGTGGGTACCGATGCGCAAGGCAATACTTACTTCCGCTCGAAGAACTCGCGCGGCAGCACGCCGACCGAAGGCTCGTACACCGACCGCGAGAGGCGCTGGGTGATCTACAACGGCCCCAACGATGCCAGCCGGGTCCCTCCCGAATGGCATGGCTGGCTGCATGGCGCATTCGACGATGTTCCCGAAAGCTATCTCCCTCCTGCGCGTATCTGGGAAACGGACTACACGCCGAACGCTACGGGCACCGACACCGCCTATCGTCCGCAAGGCGCGCTGGAACGCGGCGGCAAGCGGGCGCGCGCAGTGGGCGATTACGAAGCATGGTCGCCGGACGCCTGAACCTTGCGCGTGCCGGTCTGTGCGCGCTGCTGGCAGCGGGCGTGATCGGCTGTTCGCAAGAGGAGGCGGTTACGCCGCCTGCCGAACGCACGGAAATTCCCGAAGAACTGCAAAGCGTCGAAATGCCCGAGATCCCGGCGGAAGAAGCGGGTATCGGTACTCCGATGGAAGAGCGCGTGGCGACGATCGGGCTGCTCAACAAACGCAATAATCTGACGCAGGATCTGGAGCTTCGCCCCGGCGAGCAGCAGCGCGTCGGCGATGTCATCGTACGCTTGAAGGCGTGCGAACGAACTGCGCCATGGGAATACGAGAAAGACGAAGGCGGTTTCGTTCAGGTCTTCGTGCGCGAACGCGGCGAGGGCGAAGATTTCCTCAAGGTATTTTCGGGCTGGCTGTTCAAGGACAAGCCGTCGATCAACGTGGTCGAGCATCCGATCTACGACGTCTGGATGAAATCCTGCGCAATGGAGTTTCCGGGCGAAGAATGAGCATTCGCCTCGGCTATGGCAGCCGGGATCGTCGAGCGCGTAAACCCTCGTGCCTGGGCCAGCAGGGCCAGATATTCCGATTGCGGCATGGCTACGGCGCCAAGCGACTTCAGATGGTCCGTCATGAACTGGCAGTCGAGCAAAGTGTAGCCCGCCCGCCGCATTGCAGCGACCAGCCAAGCCAGTGCCACCTTACTGGCATTGCTGGCGCGGCTGAACATGCTTTCGCCGCAGAAAACCTGGTCGAAGGCTACGCCGTATAATCCACCGACTAGCCTTTCCCCCTGCCAGACTTCTACAGAATGCGCGTGGCCGGCCTCGTGCAGCGCGTTGTAACTCGCCTCGATCTGGTGGCTGATCCAGCTTTCGGCGTGTTCTTCGCGCGGCTGGGCGCATTCGGCAATGACGCGCGCGAATGCGGTGTCGCAGGTGACGCGAAAACGGTCCTGCCGCAGCGTCTTGCGCAGGCTTTTCGATAGGCGAAACCCGTTTAGCGGCACGATGGCCCGCTCGCGCGGCTCGACCCAGTAGACTTCGCGGTCGGTCCGGTGGTCCGCCATCGGAAATATCCCGCCGCGATAGGCGTGCAGCAGAAGGTCTGCCGGGATGATCTCGGGAGCGGGGGCGTGCATCTTACGCGCGTGACTAGCAGCTTACTCATGGCGAGGCGACACGCGCCTTGCCATTCGCCCACACGCGCCCTAATGCGCTGTCCGGCTTGCTGCAGGGGTGTAGCTCAGCTGGTAGAGCATCGGTCTCCAAAACCGAGGGCCACGGGTTCGAATCCTGTCACCCCTGCCAATCCCCTTCCGTCAAAAACGCGCCTTGTCGCCCGCCGCGCGCCGCCCTATCGCGCGTGGCCATGACAGAAGAAGAAAAGCAAAAGCGCGATCTCAAGGATCGCAAGTTCTACCCGGCCGAAAAAGAGGCCGAATTCGAAAAGAAAGCTCTCGCGGTTCAGACGCCGCAGACCGAGCATCCGTCTTACAAGCTCGCGTTTCAGGACAAGGACTTCCTGCTGCGCCAGGAATTGCGCCCGGTGCGCTTCCAGCTGGAACTGCTGAAGCCGGAAATGATCCTCGATCAGGCCAATGTCGGCTCGACCATGGTCATGTACGGCAGCGCACGCATCCCGTCGCCCGAAGCGGCCGAGGAAGCGCTGGCGGGCGCGAAGGACTTGCCAGAAGACGAGCGCAAGGTCGTCGAAAGCCTGGTCGCCAAGTCGAAATACTATGGCGAAGCGCGCAAGCTGGCGCGGATCGTCACGGAAAAGTCGATCATCGAGGAAGGCAAGCGCCAATTCGTCGTATGCTCGGGCGGTGGCCCCTCGATCATGGAAGCGGCCAATCGCGGCGCTAGCGATGCGGGCGGCGAGAGCATCGGCCTCAATATTATCCTGCCGCATGAGCAGGCGCCGAACAGCTATGTCACGCCGTATCTGTCGCTGAACTTCCACTACTTCGCGCTGCGCAAGATGCACTTCCTGCTGCGCGCAAAGGCCGTGGCGGTCTTCCCGGGCGGGTTCGGCACGTTCGATGAGTTCTTCGAGCTGCTGACGCTGATCCAGACAGGCAAGATGAAGCCCATGCCCATCCTGCTGTTCGGTAAGGACTTCTGGACGCGGGTCGTGGACTTCGAGGCGATTGCCGAGGAAGGGACCATCTCGAAGAAGGACCTCGAGCTGTTCCAGTGGTGCGAAACCGCCGATGAGGCGTGGGACATGATCTCGGACTATTACGGGCTCGACCGCTAGGCTGCGTCCTCGGGCTCCAATTTGCGTACGGCGTGGTGGCCCAGCGGGCCGCTCCCCTCGCCAAAGCCCGGTGCCTGCTCGATTGCGGCACGCGTGAAGGCACGTGCGATGCGGATGGCGTGCGTCATCGGCTGGCCGTGCGCCAGCATGGTCGCGAGCGCGGCGGACAAAGTGCACCCGGTGCCATGTGTGTGGCGCGTCTCGATTCGCTGATGGGCGAAGCTGGCGAGCTTGCCCTGCGGCGAGACGACATAGTCGATCAGCTGGTCGCCATCGCCATGCCCGCCCTTGGCCAGTACAATCGTGTCCTGCGCGTCTGCCAGCTCCGTTGCAGCGTCGAACACCTCCTCGGCTGGAATTGTCTCGCGTCCCGTAAGCGCGGCAAGTTCGGGCAGGTTGGGTGTCACGATGGTCGCGATCTGCATCAGCGCGCCGAATGCGCCGATTGTCGCCTCGTCCGCGAGCACGGATCCGCTGGTAGCCACCATCACCGGATCGAAGACGATAGGCCCGGCAAAGCTGTCCAGCCGCTCTGCCAGCAGCATGGCGATATGCGGCGAGCCCAGCATGCCAATCTTGATGGCATCCGCGCCTATATCGGACAGGCAGCTGTCGACCTGGTCGAGCACAAGCTCGGGATGCATCACTTCGATACCCTGAACGCCGCGCGTGTTCTGCGCCGTGACCGCCGTGATGGCCGTCATCGCATAGCCGCCGAGCATGGCGACGGTCTTGATGTCGGCCTGGATACCGGCACCACCCGAACTGTCGGAGCCCGCAATGGACAGGACCCGAGGAGGTGTTGCCGCCTCGCTCATGCCTTGAATTTCCGCTCGGTGCTTGGCGGAAACTTTTCGTGTAAGCTCTTCGCCCGAGTCGGGCGATCCATGAGTTCACCGCCGCAATTGGGGCAGCGATCGTCGAGCGCGTCGGCGCAATCGGCGCAGAAGGTGCACTCGAAACTGCAGATGAACGCGCCGCTTGCTTCGGCTGGCAGATCCGTGCCGCAGCGTTCGCAATCGGGACGCATATCCAGCATCAGGCGGCCTCTCTTACCGCATCGCAAATACGGTCGACGACAGCTTCCACCTGGGCGGCATCGTCGCCCTCCGCCATGACGCGAATGACAGGCTCAGTGCCCGAGGGCCGGATCACGAGGCGTCCTTTGCCCTCCAGTTCCTCTTCGGCCTCGGCGATGACGGCCTTCACGACCTCGTCTTCGAGCGGCTTGCCGCCCGAGTATCGCACGTTCTTCAGCAGTTGCGGGACCGGATCGAAGACGTGCAGCAACTCGCTGGCCGGCCTCCCGGATCGGACCACGCTGGAAAGTACGCGTAGCGCTGCGATCGTACCGTCACCAGTGGTCCCGAAGTCGGTCAGGATCATATGCCCCGACTGCTCGCCGCCCACATTGAAGCCGCCCTCCTTCATACGCTCGAGCACATAGCGGTCACCGACTTTCGTGCGCTCCAGCGTCAGGCCGATGCCCTGCAAATAGCGTTCCAGCCCAAGATTGCTCATGACCGTCGCCACAACGCCGCCCCCAGTCAGATCGCCGCGGTCCTTCAGCCGTGCTGCGATGAGCGCCATGATCTGGTCGCCGTCGACGGTCTGGCCTTTCTCGTCGATCACGATCAACCGGTCGGCATCGCCATCCAGCGCAATGCCTATATCCGCGCCTTCTGAAAGAACGCGCGCCTTGATCGCATCGAGAGAAGTGGAGCCGACATTGCGGTTGATGTTCGTGCCATCGGGCTCCACGCCCATCGCGACGACCTCCGCGCCCAGCTCCCAGATGGCCGACGGGGCGACGCGGTATGCCGCACCATTCGCGCAATCGACCACGACCTTCAGCCCGTCGAAGCGGATGTCGTTGCCCACAGACTGCTTGACCGCGTGGATGTACCGACCGCTCGCATCGTCGATCCGCCGCGCACGTCCGATCCGCTCTGGAGAAACGAGCAGCGGCTCCTGGCTCATCAGCGTCTCGATCGCCGCCTCGGCAGCATCGGACAGCTTGAAACCGTCCGGGCCGAACAGCTTGATGCCATTATCCTCGTACGGATTGTGACTGGCGGAAATCATCACGCCAAGGTCTGCGCGCATTTCGCGCGTCAGAAGGGCGATGGCCGGCGTCGGCAGCGGACCGGTCATGATCACATCCATGCCGACGCTGGTGAAGCCTGCCACCAGCGCGCTTTCCACCATGTAACCCGACAGGCGCGTATCCTTGCCGATGACAACCCGGTGCCGGTGACCGCCACGCAGGAAATGCGTGCCGGCGGCCTGCCCGACTTTCATCGCCATGTCGGCCGTCATCAGGCCTTCATTGGTGCGACCGCGAATGCCGTCGGTGCCAAACAGTTTGCGAGCCATGGTGTCCTTTCGGTGTGTGGCGCGAAATGCGCCGCGATTGATTGCCGCGCACGCCGCGCTATTGCAACCACGAGGCCGCTGATGCGTTGGCCAGACATACGAACAACACACGCATGCACAAAAGGGGAATGACCATATGGCTTTCGAGCTGATCGACCTGCCTTACGAAGACACCGCGCTGGAACCGGCCGTGTCCGCCAAGACGCTGAGCTATCACCATGGCAAGCATCACAAGGCCTATATCGACAAGACCAATGCCGCCATCGAAGGTGGCGAGCATGCGGACAAGTCGCTCGAGGAAGTCGTGGCGGCAGCGCGCGACAGCAACCAGGGCCTCTTCAACAATTCCGCGCAAAGCTGGAATCACGGGTTCTACTGGCACTCGCTGGCAGGCGAGGAAACGACAGCCTCCGACGAGCTGAAGACGATGATCGACCGTGATTTCGGGTCGGTCGACGAGCTGAAGGGCAAGCTAAAGGAACGCGGTGCAGGCCACTTTGCCAGCGGCTGGGTCTGGCTTGCGGTCAGGGATGGCACGCTGACCATCGAAGAGACGCATGACGGCGACACGCTGGCCGATCAGGACGGTTTCAATCCGCTCCTCGTGATCGACCTTTGGGAGCACGCCTATTATCTCGACCACCAGAACGCGCGACCGGAATATCTCGAAGCGGTCAACAGCAAGCTCAACTGGAGCTTTGCGAGCGAAAATCTCGCGCGTGGGACGACCTGGCAGTATCCCTGCTAGACCTGAGCGACCACAGAGACAAAGGCCCGTCCCGCACAGCGCGTGGCGGGCCTTTTCTTTATGCGCGTGGGGGCGACTGATCCGACATGGCCAGCAAGATTGCTGGCAAACAAAGGCTCGCCGAAAATGAAGCCGATGACGTTCGGCCTGCCGACGTGGTCGAACAGGGCAGTCAGCATGAGCAGGATAGGCACGGACAAAAGCGCGCCGAATACGCCCCAGATCCAGGTGAAATAGGACAATGCGATCAGGATCATGACCGGGTTCATCGTGAATCGCGCGCCAAGCACCGAGGGCGTCACGATATTGGCTTCCACTGTGTGCAGCGCCAGATAGGCCGACGCCGGTACCAATCCCAGCAAGACCGTTTCACTTGTGCCGATGCCGAAGAGCGCCAGCATGAAGACCATGATGGTCGGACCGATATAGGGCAGGAAGTTCAGGATCGCGGCCAAGCCGCCCCACATGATCGGCGCGTCCAGGCCGAGCGCCCAGGCGCCCAGCGCTACGACGATGCCAACCCCTGCATTGATGAGCCCAACGGTGAGAATATAGGCCGCAACGCGATCCTGCACCTCGCGCAAGACGCGTGCCGCCTTGACACTGGCGCCGAAATCCGTCCGCCCGAACAGCAGGCGCTGACGAAGGCGCAGGCGAGCCTCGATCATGAAATAGGCCATCAACAGCGTCAGGATGATTTCGATCACCAGCGTCGGTGTAGCGAACGCGATCTCCTCCAGCATCGTGGGCGCTGCAATTACGACCTCGCGTCCATCGCCGCGGTCAAGCACCTCGGCCAGCTGCTGGTTCATTTGACCGATCCATGCAAACTCGTCACGCAACTGGGTGAAGCGGTCCCCCACCTGTTTGAAGAGAGCCGGAAACTCGTCGAACAGGGCGATAGCAGGCTGCAGGATGAGTGCGAGCACTGCGAGCAGGATGGCGAAAAAGAACAGGAGCGCTGTCAGGGATGCAAGCGCGTTCGGTATGCCCCAGCCATTCAGCCTGTCCGCCAGGGGCGACAACAGGACCGTCAGGATGATGGCGGTCACCACGGGCAGAAAGACGACCGATCCGATCGACAGGACAAAGGGGAGGGCAAGGAAGAGGCCGAAGCCGATCAGCACGACCAGTGCCGAAATCAGACGCAGCTCTTGCTCGGCAAAGGCGAACCGCCGCCGGTCCTGCACGGCCTTGCGCCGCTCGGTGTTTTTAAGGTCGTCCTCGCCCGTCATCGCGCCCTTGTGCCGCGCATGGTGTAAATGGGCAATGAAAGCTTCAGCTGCGCGCCGTCACGCCTTGACCCGCAGCTACGTCGTCCAGTTCCTCGAGAATTGCGCGGTGCGCTGTTTCGTCCTCGATGGAGCGTTTCGGTATGGAGCCGTCGGCCAGCATGGTGTTGAGCGCACTGCGCGCCCGGCCGACACGGCTCTTGATCGTGCCGACAGCGCAGCCGCAAATGTTGGCTGCTTCCTCGTAGGAAAAGCCACCGGCGCCAACCAGCAAGAGCGCCTCGCGCCGTTCGGGTGGGAGAGTGAGAAGAGCGCGGTGCATGTCGGACAGATGGATCGGTTCTTCCTGTCCGGCAGGCGCGGTCAGCACGCGTTCGGCAACCGTCTCGTCATATTCGCCGCGAAAGCGATTGCGCCGCATATCGGTGAGATAGGCATTGCGCAGGATTACGAATGTCCAGGCACGCATCGACGTGCCGGGCTGGAAGCGTTCCTGCGCAGCCCATGCCTTGAGCAAGGTTTCCTGCACCAGATCGTCGGCCATGTCGGCGCGGCCGCACAGGCCGCGTGCGAAGGCACGCAGGTGCGGAACCACATCGGTCAGTTCCTGCTTGAAGTCGGCCTTTTCGGCGGCCGTACGTTTTTCAGCCCCCATCAGTCCTTGCTATCCAGTTGCGAGAGGAGATCCTTGAAGCTGTCGGGAAGCTCTTCTTCCACGACCGAATCGTAAAGCCGGCGTAGGCCATTGGCCCATTCGGGCTGCTGACCTTCGCTCGTCTTTGCTTCCTGGCCTGCCTTCTTGGCGGGATTTTCCTCGGAAGGTTTATCAACAGTCATCGTAAGGTTTGAAACGTCCTTGCAAATGCGAGCGCGGTGAGGATGCACCCACCCCGCGACAAGCCTTTATAATCCCTTTGGTCTGCCCACAACGGCGTGGGGCCGCTTCGGTTCCAGTCGATGCCCATGCGATGTGTCGCTTATTTGCGGTTGCATATGGAACTTTAACCCCTTGGAAGGTTAATGAACACGAGCCGGGGCACTATTCGCGCGAGTTTCTACGCTGATACAGAATGACACTACCAGGGCTGAACGGGGTCGCCGATGGCTTGTCGATTTCCCGCGTGCCGTGCCGCTCGCGATCTTCCTGCTGGTCGCAGCTGTCACGATCCTGAGCGTTTTCGCCATCGAGCGCGGCGAACGGGTGCGCGAGACGGCAGAGCTGAACCGGCAAGCGCAATCGATGGTTTCCGCAGTCGAGCGTCGCGCATATTCCAACTCTGCCTTCCTGCGGGCAGGTGCGGCGCTGTTCGGCGCGCAAGAGGACATCACACCGGAATTGTTTCGCCAATTCGTGTCCGAACTCAGGCTCGACGCGGACTACCGCGGAGCCGAGGGGATAGGATGGGCGCCCGCCATCGGTACAGGCGAAGTTGCAGCGTTCGAAGCGCAGCTTGGCAGCGGCCGCGTAGGCGAGGGGCGCATTCGGCCCTCTACCGACGATCAGCCGCGCGGGCAGCTCGTGCCGATTCTGTTTCTGCAACCCGACACGCTGCGCAATCGTCGTGCGCTGGGCTTCGATATGTATTCCGAAGCCGTCAGGCGTGAGGCCATGGACGATGCGACGCGGGGAGTGCGACCAACCGCATCGGGGCGGGTCACCCTGATGCAGGAAAGCGGGGAGGAAGAGGCAGGCTTTATCATCTTCATGCCCGTTTTCGAAGGCAGCGGGTCGAACCGCAGCCTGAAAGGCTTCGTCTACAGCCCGTTCAATGCATCGCAATTCCTGTCCTCGGCGACCGAGCTCGTGTCGTCTGAAGATGCGCGGGTCCGCTTTTTCGATGTTGCCGGCGGTGAACGCCAACTCATGGCGACGACGCCGGGATGGCGCGAGGATGGCGAGACCATCGAGCGCGAGGTGGATCTGGCCAACCGCAAGATGATGGTGGTCGTCCAATCGCCGCGTGAAGCCACCCTGTCACCGCTGTCGATGATCACGCTGTTGTTTGGACTTGCCGTGGCCAGTCTTCTGCTGGTGGTGGCACGCTTGCTGACGCAGCAAGCAGAGGAAGACAGCAAGTCCTTGCAATGGTTCGCCCAGCAAAACTCGATTCGAAATTCGCTGACCCGCGAGCTTAATCATCGGGTCAAGAATACCTTGGCCAATGTGCTGTCGATCGTCTCGCTCACACGAAGGCGTGCCGACTCGCTCGATGAGTTTGCAGAAGGCATCGACAAGCGTATCCGGGCGCTATCGGCTACTCACGACCTACTGACCCAATCGGAATGGGGCACGACCCCGGTCTCGTCGGTTATCTCGGTCGAACTGGCACCCTATACCAACGCTGCCGAGCATGAAGTGCTGGCGGACGGCCCGCCGGTCGAACTGGCGCCGAACGATGCATTGTCGCTTGGCCTTGCGGTTCACGAATTGGCGACCAATGCGGCGAAGTACGGTGCGCTGTCGGTCAATGGCGGGAAGGTGTCAATCGACTGGACGCTGGTGAACGAGAACCTTGCGCGCATCGAGTGGGTCGAAAGCAACGGACCGGTCGTCAGCGAGCCCGAGAAGCGCGGGTTCGGTACGGACCTGATCGAGAAGATCGTGGCGCATGAACTGCGCCACCCGGTCGAGCTGCAGTTCCGTCCCGAAGGCGTACGCTGCACACTGCTCGTGCCGGTGCGCGAGCCCAGCGACTTCGAGTTGCGGAGCAAAAGCTCTGCGGACGCCGCCTAGACAACGACCAAGCGCATCGAGGCAAAAGAAAAGGCCGTCCGGATCGCTCCGGACGGCCCATTCCCCTTTATTCCGTAAGGTGCGCGTCAGCCCAGCGGGCGGCTCGATCCGAAGAACAGCGCCTGACTGATGGCAGCGCGAACGGTCTGTTCCTGAAATGGCTTGGTGACGAGATACGTCGGCTCGGGACGGTCGCCGGTCAGCAGGCGCTCGGGATAAGCCGTGATGAAGATGACCGGCACACTGTCGATGGCGAGGATATCGTCGACAGCATCGAGACCGCTCGATCCGTCGGCCAGCTGGATGTCTGCCAGCACGAGGCCCGGCGTCTTGTTGGCGACGACTTCCTGCGCCTGCGTGCGCGTGGCAGCCGTGCCGCACACTTCATGGCCCAGCGAGGTCACGAGGTCTTCGAGCTGCATCGAGATGAGCGGCTCGTCCTCGATGATAAGGACGCTGGTCGCGCTCTCGCGGTCGATTTCGCCGACAGCTTCCTGCACCAGCTGCTCGATCGCTGCGGGCTCGAGATCCATGATCTCGCCGGCCTGATCGACGCTGAAGTCTTCGAGCGTGGTAAGAAGGAGCGCCTGGCGGTTGAGCGGCGTAATCGACTTCAGCCGATCCTGTGCAGCCGTTTCATGGCCCGCTTCGGTCTCGTTGTCGGGCACGTCCATATACGCGCTCGACCAGACCTTGTTGAAAGCGCGATAAAGCGGCACGCGGCCGCCATCGAGAGAACTCTTGAGATCTTCATCCGCCAGAGCCGCTTCGAGCGTGGCGCGCACGAATGCATCTCCGGTAGCCTGCGAGCCGGTTAGCGCACGCGCGTATCGGCGAAGATAAGGCAGGTTTTTAGCAATCTGGTCACCAAGCGACATAGAACCCCTTCCGTGGTTTGCGCGGTGAGAACGTCCCTGAACAACTTCGGTTCCACTCACAAGAGCGTTGCACGCAAGATTTGACAAACTTGGTGAATTTATCGAACCACACTCTCCGGTTACACAAGAATTCCAAAAAGTTAGGGGGTATTAATCATGCTGGAGGTCGCAGATCCCTATCCCTGTCTCGAATGCCCTCTGCTGGGATGCAAAGGCCTGCGACCGCTGGAGGAGCAGCAGCGTCGATATATACAGACGATAAAGCAGGCTGAGCGTTTGTACGAGCGTGGCGACAATGTGCTGCGCGAACGCGAGGAAGCACATCACCTGTTTACGGTTCTGGAAGGGGTGTTGATCCGTTTCCGCTCACTCGACGATGGACGCCGGCAGATCGTAAACTTCATGTTTCCGGGTGACCTAGTTGGATTGCAGGGCGCCTTCGACGAGCCGTCGAGCCATTCGGTAGAGGCGTTGCTGCCTGCAAGGCTGTGTGTCTTCAACCGCAGCGACTTCGTCCACCTGGTCAAGGAAAGCCCGCGCCTGGGGTACGACGTCACCTGGCTGGCCGCCAAGGAGGAGACTGCGCTGGAAGGGCATATCGTGTCCTTGGGGCAGCGAAGCGCGAAGGAGCGCGTCGTGTTTCTAGCCGTGTGGTTGCTCGAAAGAGCAATCATGACCGGCCTTGCGCGGGACGGAAACGTATTGCGTATACCGGTGACGCAAACCCAGATTGCCGACATGCTGGGCTTGTCATTGGTCCACACGAACCGGACCATTCGCGCTTTGGCGAAGGAAGATTTGGTCAATTGGGAGCCGCGCGAGATTTGTGTGCCCGACATGGCGAAAGCCGCGGAATTCTCAGGCTTCGAGCAACTTGGAAGTAGCAAGCGACCGTATATTTGAGATACGGAAATCGAGCGCGGCGGAAAAAAAGTAAAAATAATTTTCAGGGCCGGGAACGCGATTCCGTTCGGGCCATTTAGTCTATGTCACCGCCGAGACCCCCCCTCCCGTCCAAGCGGCTGGTGATACGATCCCGAAAGGCCTTCGCTCCTAGAGAGCGGAGGCCTTTTTTTCGCGTGGTGCTTCCCGCCTCAAGCTTTGACAGCAGTCGGCTCAGTCGTGAGTCAGGGCACCGCGAAGCCGGGATATGATACCGCGGCGTTTGGGCTCGCGCAGCAAATCGACGAGGACTTGCGGGTCGTATGGTTTTTCGAGCACGCAGCCCAGTGCAGCGACATCCTCGGGAATGTCGCGCGGCATACCGGTGGAAAAGATGATACGCGGACTGTCGGGGCCAAGCGTACGGACAATCTCCGCAATCGCCCAGCCATCGTCGCGATCGGCCAAATGCACATCGAGGATGATTGCGTCGGGCTGCCGTGCACGCAGGGCGGCCAGGGCCTGATTAGTGGTCGGACAGATATCAACTGTCGCAACACCAGCTTCCAGCAAAGCTTGTTCGATCGTGAGGCCGATAACCGCATCGTCTTCCACGATCAGTACGTAGTCGGGAAGCTTTGCAGATGCCTTGCGTTTGCCCACTCGGGTCCCTGTCGTAGAAATTTGATTGCGGCCTGGTCGGCCATGCTACCTTCTCGAACTGCATGAGCGCGTCGGCAGTTCCCGCAGGTTGCACTTGGTTTCCGGGCTGTGGCGCAACGGCCACGCAGCCGGTCGCAATCACAGGGTCTTTTCGAAGATCACATACTGGCGATTAATGGTGCTTTCGATCGTGTCTGCGATGGCGATCATGCCTTTGTTGTCATCGAGTATCCACCCGATCTCGCCGCGCGTGCTGCCGTAGTCTGCGGTCGCATTCCGGCGGATATATTCGATCATCATGAAGGCAAGCTGGCTGGCCAACCGGGAGCTTTGATACTCTTTCAAGACGCCCATCAGCGGCACGCGCATCCCAGCGCCTTTCGGCTTCCGCAGCCAACGCAGGAGGCGCAGCCAGCCGAAGGGCAGCAATTTGCCACCAACCGCCTTGAGCGGCTCGTTCATGTCGGGCAACACCATCATGAAGGCGACGGGTCGACCTTCGAGTTCGGCAATCATGTTCAGGCGCGGCTTGATGATCGGCTTCATCTTTTTCGAGGCGTGGGCAATCTCGGCCTCGGTGAAGGGGACGAAGCCCCAATTGTCCGACCACGCATCGTTCAGGATATGCAGAACGGTCCGGATTTCCTCATCCCAGCGCTTCATGTCTATCGGCCGGATGGTGATCTTGTCGTTACGTTCGCCCGAGGTAACGATGCGTTGCACGATCTTCGGAAACTCACCGGTGATGTCGAGATCATAGGTCATTAGGCGCTTGGTCTCGGTATAGCCCTGCGCTGTGATCCAGCCTTCATAATGCGCTGGATGATGACCCATCAAGATCATCGGGGCGTGATCGTGGCCTTCGACCAGCAGGCCCGGCTCTTCCCAGATCGACAGGGAAATCGGGCCGATGACGCGGGTCATGCCCTGCGCGCGCAGCCAGCTTTCCGCCTTGGTGAGCAGAGCCGCGCCGACTTCTTCATCCGCCGCATCGAAATAGCCGAACATGCCGGTGCCCGGTCCCATGCCCTGTTCCGGCGGCAGTTCGAGCGCAAGTTCATCGATGTGCGCCGAAATGCGACCGACCGGAGCCTCGCCGCGATAGGCAATGAAGAGCTGGACACGTGCGTGGCCGAAGAAGGGGTTCTTGCCGGGATCGACAAGCTCAAGCAGCTCGGAGCGGATTTGCGGGACGGAATGCTCTTCTCGGGCTGCAAATTTGCGCCCCAGATCGACAAATGCTGCGCGGCCTTTCTTGCCATCGACCGGCATGATCTCGATAGTTGTGTCAGCCACGTTTCGTCCCTTCGTTCAGCCGTGGTTAGCCCTGTGTGTGGCATGGCCGCAGTGTCAAGATTAACGCGCTGCACGTTGCCGATCTACGTAATCGTATGCGTTCGCTGTTCTTGGCCTCCCGTTTGCGATATGAGCCCCATTTGTTGGACCCGACCATGAATGCCGAAACGCCTTTTGCCGTGTCTCCACATGCCTCGCAGCCGCGCGAGCGGGGCTGGCATGCGCAGATTGCAGACGACAAGGCGATGCTGCGCGCTGCCCGCGATCTGACGAAGGATCTGGCCGAGGCCCGGCCGGGCATTTACTGGACGGACATGATCGCATCGGCGCTGCTCGGTTATGCAGCGCTGGCAGGAGCTATCCTGGTCGAACCGGTGTGGCTGGCGGTCGTCCTTGGCCTTGTCGCAGCGCTGTCGCTGTACCGTGCGCTGCTGTTCATTCACGAAATTTCGCATCTGCACCGCGATGCCTTGCCGGGCTTTCGCACCGGCTGGAATGCGCTGGTCGGGATACCGCTGCTGACGCCCTCTTTCATGTATGAAGGTGTGCATACGCTGCATCACAAGCGGACGCAGTACGGAACCGTGGAGGATCCGGAATACCTCCCGCTGGCGCTGATGAAGCCGTGGAGCCTGCCGCTTTTCGTCGCGATTGCGCTGCTCGCGCCCGTGGCACTGCTGTTCCGTTTCGCCGTGCTGGTGCCGCTTGGTGCAATCATCCCCGCAATCCGCCGCCTGACATGGCAGCGCTTCAGCGCGCTAGCTATCAATCCCGAATTCCGTCGTCGCGCGCCCGAAGGCAATCTGAAGCGCCGCGTCTTCTGGCAAGAGCTGGGCGGTTTCATCTGGTCGTGGATCGTGATCGGCAGCACCTTCGCCATTGGCTGGCGGCCCTTGCTGATTGCACTTGCCATCGTCTCCTTCACTGCAACGCTCAACCAGCTGCGCACACTGGTCGCGCATCTTTGGGAGAACGAGGGCGAGGCGATGACGGTCACTGCGCAGTTTCTTGATTCCGTAAACGTCCCACCACCCGGCCGCATCGCAGAGGTCTGGGCACCGGTTGGCCTTCGCTATCACGCGCTGCATCACCTGATGCCGTCCATGCCCTATCATTCGCTGCCCGAGGCGCATCGCCGGCTGGTGGCAGAATTGGGCGAAGGCTCGACCTACCACGGGTCGAACCATGCAGGGATGGGTGTGCTGGTGGCGCGGATAGCACGCAACACGATGGGCAAGCGCGAGCGCTGACCTAGTCGGGTAGCTTGTCCGTATCGGGCAGCTGGTTTTCGCCGGAATATTGCGCATCGACCTGCTCGTCGCGTCCGCCCTCGATCGAGTTGTTATCCGGCACGCTCGAGACGTCGTTTCCGGTGGGTTCCGCTTCCGCCACCGGCGCTGGCATTTGCTCTTCATAGCTCGTGTCGATCTCGGGCTCCGCCTCGCCGCACGCGGCAAGCGTGAAGGGGGCAAGCATCAGGGCGGCTATGGTGAGGCGGTGCATGATCGGTCTCCGTGTACAGGTGCACCGGAGCGACGCGCCAGAGCCCTGGGAGTTCCGACTTAGTCGAGGAATGCGATCATCGCGACGCGGCGCTCGCGCGGCATGCCCAGGTCGACTGCCGCTTCCAGGGACTGCGACAGATGTTCGCGGCCTTCGAAGTTCTCCACTTCGACAAAGCCGTGCTTGGCGTAGAAAGGCTCGTTCCAAGGCACGTCGCGAAAGGTGTCGAGTGTGATCGCCCGCAGGCCGCAATTACGCGCGTCGATCATCAGCGCGCGTAGCAGTGTTGCGCCGATGCCCTGACCCTGGCTTTGCCGCCGGACGCTCAGCTCGTGCAGATGGAGTTCTCGTCGGACGCGGCCAGCCGCTGCAAAACCGGCTGTCTCGTCGTCTTCGACTGCAGTCAGGCATTGGCCCTTCGCAATGACGGCGCGGTAGTGTTCGGCGCTTTCGGAAGGCGGAATGGGAACGCCCTCGAGCCCGGGATACTCGCGCAGCAACGAAGCCGCGTCCTCTTCGACCAGTGCGAAACTCTCCGCATCTTCCGGTCGCGCCAAGCGGATGGAGTAATTCACTCCTCGGTCCGTATAAGAACAGTCTCGCCGATCAGCGCGAACAGGAAAAAGGGCGCCCAGGCCGCCAGCAGCGGCGGGTATCCGCCGAAACTGCCCATGGCGAGCGCGGCATTGTCGACCACGAAATACGCAAAGCCCAGCGCCATCCCGATCAACGCACGCACGAAGAGCTGACCCGACCGTGCAAGACCAAACGCGGCGATAGCGCCCAGCAAGGGCATGAGGAAGGAGGACAGCGGACCCGACAACTTGTGCCACCACTTGGCGCGCATCTCGCCCGTGGCGCGGCCTGCCGCCTCGAAAGCGTCGATCTGATCTCCCAGTTCCCAGAACGGCACTGCTTCGGGGTCGACCTTGGCGAGATCGATCTGTGCAGGTGTCAGCCCTTCGCCGACGCGCAGCGCGTCGCCCTCGCGCTGGGAAGCGCTGGCGACGTCGAAGCGTTCAATGTCGGTCAGCTCCCAGCCATTACCGATATAGCGCGCTTGCCTGGCATCGACCTGTTCGACGATCGTGCCGTCCGGACTGCGGCGATACCAGGTGACATCGCGCATGCGGATCGCCTCGCCACTGCCGGACAGCTGCGCTGCGGTAAGCACATTGTCGCCATCGGTGAGATAGACGTTCGACCGCACGGAAGACTCGGTCGGAATGGGCCCGAAGTCTGCCGCATCCCATGCCTTCAGCGTGGCCGTGGCGCGCGTCACGACGCGTTCGTTGAAAGCAAAGCTGATGCCGCCGATGACCAGCGCGGTCAGCAGCAGTGGCGCAAGCACCTGATGCGCCGACAAGCCCGCCGCCTTCATCGCGATGACCTCGCTGTTCTGGTTCAGCGTGACGAGCGAGATCAGCGTCGCCAGCAGCACCGAATAGGGCAGGAAGCGCTGGATGAGCTGCGGTATCCGCAAGCCGGCATAAGTCAGCAGTTCACTTTGGCCATTGCCCGGTACGGCCAGAATCTTGCCGCTGTTCGACAGCAAATCGAGCATCATCAGAACCAGCACCAGCATGACCAGCACCGCGAGGATACGGACCACGAACAGCTTGGCGAGATATTTCGTCAGCGTGGCGGAGGGGAAGAAGTCGAGCTGCATCAGGCGTCGTCGTCTACCGGATCGAGACGGCGCCTGCGTCGGAACACGCCGCCGATCTTCTTGCCGAGCTTGGCGAACCACGCCTCGAGTGCGCCTATCGCCTGTCCGCCAGGCACGAATGCCACACGCCAGTACATCCAGACGATCAGCGCCGCGAACATGAAGAACGGCACCCACAGGGCCAGCAACGGATCGAAGACGCCGATAGCGGCCAGATCCTCCCCGTACTGGTTCACCTTGTGATAGGCGACGACCATCACGATGGAGAGGAACACGCCAAGCGCGCTGGTACTTCGTTTGGGCGGTATGCCGAGCGCCACGGCCAGAAGCGGCATCAGCGCCATCATTACCACCTCGACCAGCCTGAAGTTGAAACTTGCCTGGCTGGCATCGCGCTTGCTCTCGCTCTGATTGTCTGCCCACCCGATGCGAAGCAATTCGGGCAAGATGTATTCCCGCTCGTCTTCGCCGCGGTCGCGGAACTCCTCGATGGCGGGAAGGTCGATGGGCAAGTCGTGCCTAGTGAAGGTGAGCACGCGCGGTGTCTGGCTGCCTGTGTCCTGCACGATGGTACCATCGGTCAGGCGCAGGATGATCGTGTCGGGATCGTCGCTGCGTCGCGAGGAAGGATCCGCCCTTGGCGCTGATCGATAATACCTGACCGCGCTCGTTGGCTACGCGGGCAAAAATTCCCATCAGGTCGCGGCCGTCGTTCTCGCTCTCCTCGATACGCAGCGCCATGCGGTCGGCAATCGTGTTGAATTCGCCGACCTTGATCGACGCACCCAGAGCGCCCGAGCGAAGCTCGTACTCCAACCGTTCGTACGTAAACCGGCTGACGGGCTGGACGTAGAACACCAGCGCGACGTTGACGGCCATCAGGACGCCGGCAATGAGATAAGGCACACGCAGCAGCCTACCGTAGGAAAGGCCTACGGCGCGGAACACGTCGAGTTCGCTGGATGTGGCCAGTTTGCGGAACGCGAGCAGGATGCCCAGCAACAGGCCGAGAGGGATCGCGAGGCTCGCATATTCCGGGATCAGGCTTGCCAGCATCTGGAAGACGACGCCAATCGGCCCACCCTCTACTGCCACGAAGTCGAGCAGGCGCAGCATCTTGTCGAGCAACAGCAAGGAAGCCGCCAGCGCAAACACACCCAGCATGGGCACGATCACCAGCCGGAAGATGTAGCGGTCGATTGCAGGGATGAAGTTGAACACTCGGGGTCCGGCTGACAGGGGCGCTTGCGATGGCCCTAGCGGCAATTGTGGAGAAGCGGAACCCGCAAGGCAGTCAGACTGCGCCCAATAAGGCTGAATATGTTCATTACCAGAACCGGCTCCCCGGAACGCCCTTGAACGGCCCGGCTTCGCGGCTGGTGATCCATCCGCCGTAGAATCCGCCTGGCTGGGGAACGACCTGCTCGCCATCGACGAGGCATTGGTCGAACGGTTCGGCATAGAAAGCGATATGTCCGGCTATTCCGGCGAACGCGCCCGTCGGGGTGTCGTAGCTCCACGCCGCCGCCTCGAACCGGTCACTGCCGATGATGACATCCCAATAGCGCGCCTGACCTTTCCATTCGCAGAGCGAGCGACGCGGATTGGGCGTGAGGTGCTTCATCGCGATGTCGGCGGATGGCAGGTAATAGGTCGGTGGATGGCTTGTCTCGAGCGTGCGCCACGCCGCAGTCGTGTCGGCAAGTATGACGCCGCCGTGCCGAATGACGATATGACGGTCGGTCGGCTCGGCAATGGCAGGGCGCGGATAGTCCCACACGCTTTCCTGTCCTTCGCCGACAGGATCGGGCCGCGGGTGGCCTGTGAAGGCTATCGGATCATGCCTTTTCCAGCGTGCACTGTAGTGGGTGCTGGTTCTCGCGAGCGAAGTCCATGACCTGGTTTACCTTGGTCTCGGCGACCTCGTAGGGGAAGATGCCGCAGACGCCGACGCCCTTCTGGTGAACATGCAGCATGACCCGTGTCGCTTCCTCCATATCCATGCGGAAGAAGCGCTTCAGGACGATGACGACGAATTCCATCGGCGTGTAGTCGTCGTTCAGCAGCAACACCTTGTACTGGCTCGGCTTCTTGGGCTTGGCGCGCGTCTTGGTGGCGATCGCCGTCTGGCCATCGCCTTCGCGCGAGTCGTCGTCGCCTTCGTTGGCAGAAGTATGAGGGAGGGTAATCGTGGTCATCAAAGGCGCCAATATCGTATCGTCCCGAAAAATCGCAAGCGCAGCGGTATAAAACGCGCTTTCTTCCGAGCACGCCCGACAAGCAAACGGGCCGGACAGCACATGGTGCCATCCGACCCGCCTTTTCCAACTACCGGGCAAGGGAGAGAGGAGAGAGATGCCCGGACGGTTGAAGCTTGTCCGTAATTATGCGGCCTTGCGGACCTTCGCGGCAGCCAGGCTCATGCGGCTCGACAGCGGAGCAAAGGCTTCGTTGGCCAGCTTCAGCATGGCTTCGGTGTTTTTCGACGTGGTCGAAACCATGGCGTCAAAGTTGCGACGAGCGATTTCGCCCTGCAGCTGGAACAGCTCGGTCGGCGACTTGATGGCAGCCATCTTCTTGACGTCGTCCTGCACGATTTCGGCAGCCGACTTGGCTTCTTCGACATAGGTACGGCCCATGTCCTGCATGCCGCTGGCAAGGATCTTGCCGCTTTCGACCATCGCTTCGAGATTGCCCTTCTGGAAAGCAACGACGTCCTGCGTCATTTCGGCACCCTTGTCGTAAGCGGCCTTTGCGCGGGTCTGCATGTCGGCAGCCACTTCCTTGGCCTTGGTCGTGTAATCGGTGGTCTTGGCGTTTGCCATGATGGTTTCCTTCAACTTGGTGATCGGGGTAGTCGCGGGCTTCGCTGCCTTTGCAGCGGGCTTGGCCGCGATCTTGGTTTTCTTGGCCACCGTTTTGTGGGCCTTCTTCGCCATGGCCGGAGCCTTCTTGGCGGCGAGCTTCTTCTTCGGAGCAGCCTTCTTCGGCTTGGCAGCGACGGCCTTCGCGACCGTTTTCGCCTTCACCGGGGCAGTCGTGTCAGCGGCCACGGCCTTCTCGACGGCCTTGGCGCTGACTTCTGCCGTTTTCTTTTCGGCAGCGTCGGCGTAAGCCTTCTGGGTAGCGGCATCGATTTTGTTCTGGCTGTCAGCCATGGTCTTAACCTCGTTTATGTTGCAATGCACAAAATAGGCATTGCAACTGCGAAGTCAAGCATTTTGTGCAGTGCACAATTTTTGCGTTAGCGGGTGGCCACATACCGCCCGGGCGCATCCTCGATTACAGTGTCGCCTTTCATGCCAGGCTCGCGTTTGCCCTTGGCGGCAACGGTATCGCCGTCCTGCTCGCGCAGCCAGTCGATCCAGTCCGGCCACCAGCTTCCCGCATGCTCCGTCGCGCCGTTCCTGAAGGCGGATAAAGTCGCGGGCTTCTCGTCGTTCAGCCAATACTGGTACTTGCCGGAGGAGGGCGGGTTCACGACGCCCGCGATGTGGCCGGAACCTGCCAACACGAACCGGATCGGCCCCTTGAAGTGCTCTGTAATGCGCCAGACGCTTTCGGCAGGCGCGATATGGTCTTCCTTGCCTGCCTGCACGTAGGTCGGCGTCTCGACCAGGCCGAGGTCGACGGGCGTATCGTCGATGGTGATCGCATCGGCTTCGACGAGCCGGTTGTCGCGGTAGAGGTCGCGCAAATACTGCTGGTGCCACTTGGCGGGCAGGTTGGTGACGTCGCCGTTCCAGTGCAGCAGGTCGAAGGCTGGATAGTCCTCACCCAGCAGGTAGTTGTTGACGACATAGTTCCAGATCAGGTCGGTCCCGCGCAGCATGTTAAACGTCGCGGCCATGTAGCGCCCATCCAGGTAACCGTCGGGCGACAGCGCCTTGATCGTACCGATCTGTGTATCATCGATAAAGTTGAGCAGCTCGCCTGCCCTGTCGAAATCGACCTGCGCGGTGAAAAAAGTCGCGCTCTTGACCTTGTCCTGCTGCCCGCGGCGGTGAAGCAGGGCGAGTGTGGCGGCCAGAGTCGTTCCTGCCACGCAATAGCCGATGGCGTGCACACTCGGCACGTCCAGCCGCTGTCGAATATGGTCGATCGCGTCGATCTGCGCGCGGACATAATCGTCCCAAACCACGTCTCTTCATGCTCGCATCGGCGGATTTCCAGCTGACCATGAAGACGCTGACGCCCTGATCGAACGCCCACTTCACGAAGCTTTTTTTCTCGTTGAGGTCGAGGATGTAGAAGCGGTTGATCCATGGCGGGAAGATTACCAGCGGCGTGGCCATGACCGTGTCGGTGGTCGGCGTGTACTGGATCAGCTGATAGAGCGGCGTCTCGTGCACCACCTTGCCCGGCGTGGAGGCGATGTTCTCGCCCAGCTTGAACGCGCTCGCATCGGTGTGGCTGAGCTGCCCGCGCTTCATGTCGGCGAGCATGTGCTCCATGCCCTTGACCAGGTTCTGCCCCTTGGTCTCCATCGTGCGCTCCAGCACGACCGGATTGGTCAGCGGAAAATTTGCCGGGCTGGCCGCTTCGGTCATGGCCTTGGTGGCAAAGCGCAGCTGTTCGCGCTGCTGCGGGGACAGTCCCTCGGCCTCTTCCGCCATCCGGTTCATGCGCTCGGCGATGAAGAGATAGGTCTGGTGGATCAGGGCAAAGGCCGGGTGCGAGCGCCAGCGTTCGTCGGCAAAGCGGCGGTCCTTGCGCGGCAACTCCACCTCACCATCTGTCTTGTCGGATGCGCCGGGGCCAATACCGTATTGGCCCAGCACCTGCTCCCACATGCGGAAGCCTTCTTCCCAGACAGCCTTCTGCCCATCGGGATCGAAGGCGGGAATGTCCTTGTACGCATCGCTCGCCAGCGCCATCCAGCGCGCAGGATCGAAATAGGGAACCAGCGCTTGCGGGTCGCTCATCCGCTCTGCATGAAATTCGGCCCATAGCGCCTGCAACTGCGCGCCCGTCTGCGCCCAGGCTTGTGCGTCTTCCGGACTCCACGATGCATTGAAACCAGCCCCGTTTTCGCCCGCTTCGCCCGTCATCGGCGCGAACAGGGCGCGCATCATGTTGGCCTGATGCTCCATCAGGATGGACAGGGGATCGCTGGACTGCGTCATCGTGCAAGCTGCCTTACTGCGTGTCTGGACAAAGGCGTGTTAGCCGAATGCGCACCGCCATGCACCCATCTCGTTGCGCTCGGTGCGCGAATAGGTAAGCATGGCTTTCACGGCGCAACAAAGGACCGAGAACAGACCGCATGTCCGACGAATTCTATCGCATGAAGCGCCTGCCGCCATACGTCATCGCAGAGGTGAATGCGATGAGCCACGCTGCGCGGCGGGCAGGGCGCGATGTCATCGATCTCGGCATGGGCAATCCCGACCATCCGCCGCCGCAGCACGTGATCGACAAGCTGTGCGAAGTCGCGGCCAAGCCCGATGCGCATGGCTATTCGCAGTCGAAGGGCATACCGGGGCTGCGACGCGCACAGGCGAATTATTACGCGACGCGGTTCGGCGTGGATCTCGATCCCGACAGCGAAGTGGTCGTCACGATGGGCTCGAAGGAGGGTCTGTCTTCCATGGCGACAGCTATCACTGCGCCGGGCGATGTAGTGCTTGCACCAAGCCCGTCCTATCCGATCCATACCTTCGGTTTCATCATCGCCGGCGCGACCATTCGCAGCGTGCCCACAACCCCCGATGCGCGTTACTGGCAGGCGCTGGAAGCAGCGATGGCTTACACGGTGCCGCGCCCGACCGTTCTCGTCGTCAATTATCCGAGCAATCCGACCGCAGAGGTAGTGGACGTCGCTTTCTATCAGCGACTGGTCGACTGGGCGAAAGAGAATAGGGTCTGGGTGCTGTCCGACCTGGCCTATTCCGAGCTGTACTACGACGGGAAGCCGACGCCTTCGATATTGCAGGCTGACGGCGCAAAGGACGTGGCAGTCGAGTTCACCTCGATGTCGAAAACCTATTCCATGGCCGGCTGGCGCATGGGCTTTGCCGTGGGCAATCCGACTTTGATCGCCGCTCTGACTAGGGTGAAAAGCTACCTCGACTACGGAGCGTTCACGCCGATCCAGGCCGCTGCCGCAGCCGCGCTCAACGGGCCGCAGGATGTGGTCGAGGAAAACCGCCAGCGTTACCAGCACCGCCGCGATGTGATGGTGGAGAGCTTTGCCCGCGCCGGATGGAATGTCCCCGTGCCCCCTGCGAGCATGTTTGCCTGGGCGCCGCTCCCGCCGGGCTTCGAAGATATGGGAAGTCTCGAGTTCTCCAAGCAGCTTCTGGAGCATGCCGGCGTCGCCGTGGCGGCAGGCGTGGGGTATGGCGAGGAGGGCGAAGGCTTCGTCCGCATCGCCATGGTCGAAAACGAACAGCGCATCCGGCAGGCGGCGCGCAACATCAAACCATTCCTGCAAAGCCGCACCCGCTGAACGGTCAAGGGTTTGTTCGCTAGGTGTTCACCCGAATAGGCGGTGGCGCTGTTTCCTGCTTTCCCTTCTCCAAAGTCGCTAGCCCGGAGAAGGCCAATGAGAACTACACGTTGCACGTGGCTGTCGGTCGCGCCCTCGCCGCCTCGCCGTTGGGATTTAAGTCTGGCCGGCTGGCAGATCCTGCCTGAATTTCGCGTCTTCGCAGTCGAGCGCGCATTTCAGGTCATCCTCGACTGGCGGGTCGAGTTTCGGTGCCAGGATTGGCTCAATCTGCGCGGAAAGCATCGCGCGATGGTATTGGGGGTGGAGGATGCAGGCGAGCGCGCCCGGCTTCTGAATCTTGGCTTCGGTGCCGTCCTGCATCACGACACTCCGCTTGACGAGGTCGCTTCGCGGTTGGCCAGCATGCGTTCCTTCTTCGGTGGCAGGCCTGTCGAACACTATCCGCCACCTGCACGCCTTCCTCCCAAGCTGGACTTGCCATTCGCCATGACGCAAACAGACGCCTCACCAGAAATGAGGATACCGACCGCCCATGAGCAGTACCGAACGCGTCACCATTAATCTGGCCGACACGGGCATCGCGCAAGTCCGGTTCAATCGCCCGGACAAGATGAACGCCCTCGATCCGCAGCAGTTCGATGCCATCATCGAAGCGGGTGAGCGGCTGCGGACCACACATGGACTGCGTGCCGTGGTGCTGTCCGGAGAGGGGCGGGCGTTTTGTGCCGGCCTCGATACGTCGAGCTTTACGGCCGGACCGGACAACGGGCGACCGCCTTTGACAGAGCGGACGCATGGCAACGCCAACGCTTTCCAGGAAGTGGCGATGACCTGGCGCAAGTGCCCCGTACCCGTCATCGCAGCCATCCACGGCGTGTGTTTCGGAGGCGGCATGCAGATCGCCAGCGGTGCCGATATCCGGATCGTGCACCCTGCCACGCGCATGGCGATCATGGAGATGAAGTGGGGCCTTGTGCCCGACATGGGCGGCTATCACCTGTGGCGCGGCAATGTGCGCGACGACCGGTTACGCGAATTGGTTTATACCAATCGCGAATTCACCGGCGAAGAGGCTTTGGATTACGGCTTGGCGACCTTCGTGTCGGAGGATCCGCTGGCCATGGCGAACGACATCGCTGGACAGATAGCCAACCGTAATCCGGAAGCCGTACGCGCAGCAAAGCGCCTTTCCGGTCACATGCACGAAAGCTCGGGAGATGACATTCTGATGGCCGAAAGCGTCGAGCAAGCCGGTGTGATTCGCAAGCCGAACCAGATCGAAGCGGTGATGGCGTCGATGCAAAAACGGGCGCCTGCGTTCAAGGACTGAGAGACGTATCGTTACTGGGAGCCATTCCCATTGTTATGAGTTGCAGCGAAGAGAGGGTTTCAACGTAAGGGCCGGGATCGACACCTATGGCAGACAAAGAGAAGGGCGAAAGCCGTCTGCAGTCTTCCAATCAAGCGCATACTGCCATTCAATCAGACCGAGGAGGCAATGTGGGCTTCGAGGGGGCCAGCGGCCTGTTGTTCGAGAAGACCATGGCGCAAACACGCATGGCAGTGTGCTTGTCGGACGCTAGCCAGGACGACAACCCGATTGTCTTTTGCAACAAAGCGTTCGAGCGCCTGACAGGCTATGAGCATGACGAAATAATCGGACGCAATTGCCGCTTTCTCCAGGGCCCGGACACAGACCCCAAACAGGTAGCGAAAATCCGGGATGCGTTGCGCAATGAGGACCTCGTCGTCATCGAGTTGCTCAATTACCGCAAGGACGGGACGAGCTTCTGGAACACGCTTCATCTCGGGCCGATCTATGACGATGCCGGCAATCTGATTTATTTTTTCGGCAGCCAGTGGGACGTCACCGACATACATCAATCGCGCTCGGAAGAACGACACGCCAAAGCCATTGCGCGCGAAATCTCGCACCGGATGAAGAATGTCTTTGCCGTGATCGGCGGGATCGTGAACATCACGGGTCGCTCGATGGATGCCCGTGACGTAGCAGCCAAGATCAACGAACGTGTGCAGGCTCTCGGCCGGTCCTATGAGCCGACGCTGGACGATGCAGCCCTTGGCGCGATCCGGGTCGGACAGGCCATTCGCTCGGTCCTGCAGCCCTACGATCCGGAATTCGACCGTATCGGATTCAATGGCAATGGCGTTAGGGTCGAGCCCAACGCGATTTCGGCCATCGGGTTGACGTTGCACGAACTAGCGACCAACGCGACCAAATACGGCGCTCTGTCCAACGAGGTGGGCACGATTACTGTCTCATGGAACCTCGAAGCCAACGAAAGCGGGCGCAGCACATTGCATATCGAATGGAAAGAGCAAGGCGGCCCTGCAATCGATGGGGAGCCCACGGGCGGTGGAACCGGTTTCGACATCGCCGAGACGTTGCTGCGCCATTCGCGCGGTACGATGACGAAAGCCTGGGAAGACGACGGCCTTCGTGCGACCATCATAGTTCCGTCGTTCGGTTCGTGACCCGATGAACAAGACGATCCTGATCCTCGAAGACGAACCGCTCATTGCAATGGACCTGGAGCTCGCCGTCGAAGATACCGGTCACACAGCCGTGACAGCAATCGACAACGACGAAGCTGCACGGCTTATCGACGAACACGAGATTGATGGCGCGATCCTCGATGTGAGCCTCGGTCGCAACTGCACATGCAAGCCGACAGCGACCGCGCTTGACGAGGCCGGCATCCCTTTCATTCTGCATACGGGCGACTTGAACCGCGTCGGCGAACACTTGCGCGAAATCGATGCGCCGGTCATCGCCAAACCCCGTCCCGCGGACGACGTCGTGGCAACGCTGCTCAATCTGCTGAGCGAAAACGCCTGAGGTGCAAGCGCAGCCTGGCTCTTCAGCCGAAGATGGCTACACATTGCATTCCGTCGAGCACTTGCCGACCATCGGCATTCCACAAGCGTAGCCGCTCCGAAGAGTAACCGCTGGCTGCGTGCTGGCTGGCATTCTCCGACAACCACCACCCACCGCTTGTTGCCGGCTCCGTGTCGAGCAGATTGAAGGACCAGTTGATAGAGCTGATCGGTCCCTGCCGCTGCATGGCTCGCATGGCGCCCGGCGGGAGAACGTCGCCCAGCAAGATCAACTCGCTGACAGGGTCGAGCCCCTCGCGATCGCGCAGGCGTGCCCAGCGTCGCACCACCGGCTTGCCCGGTCCGCGCTGTTCCTGTGCGCGACGGATGTCGAAATTGTGCTGAATGAATGCGGGCCCCTTGCCCTCCATGGCAGCGTCGGCATCTTGCGGAGGTCCGGGCATATCGTCGATCATGGGCGCCGGATGCTCCGCATTGGCGTCGCGCTCGGTACCGAACAGCCAGAACGCCGTCAGCGCACAAGCTCCGTCGTGCCAGATTTCGCTCCGCACCTGCGCGACATTGCGCCCCTGCCGCACGATCTCGCGGCGCAGTTCGATCTGAGGACCCATAGGAGCGACGAAGGCTATCTGTGCGGCCCTTAGCGGAGGCAGTTCAGGAAAGGCGCGCGCAGCCGCCGTATACGCGATGAGCGCGGATGCCCCGCCATACATCGCGCGGCCTTGCAACCAGTGGTCGAGGCCTTGAAGGTGCACGTGGCCGCCTTCGGCAGGTATTGGGTCGATCAGTGTAGATATGCTCATGCCTGCCCTCTTGCCGCTGTGCGCGCGCAGCGTCCAGCCTTCGCAACGCAAGACGATTGCCAAGGCACGCCGCTTTCGCTAGTGCGCCGCTTCCCGGCCCGGATGGGCAGGGCGAGGCCCGATGGCGGAGTGGTGACGCAGCGGATTGCAAATCCGTGTACGCCGGTTCGATTCCGGCTCGGGCCTCCACTTCCCGCGATTGGGAATGTGCCGCTTTAGCTCAGTTGGTAGAGCACATCATTCGTAATGATGGGGTCAGGTGTTCGAGTTCACCTAAGCGGCACCACCACAGCCATTCGATTCGCGCGCAATGACGGGCAAGTGCGTTGGCAATCAGGACATGGGCTTTTGGCCGATAATGTTTCCAGGACTGCTGTAACGGCAGACCAAGATATCGCGCTGCTTGTTCCTCGACAGCCCGCAGCCGACCTTGCGGGTCTCACGCCAAACTACCTGCGTATAATGGCCTACATCGGACACGTCGCCAGTCACGCTGTTGTTGGGAAAGGCCCCTTTGCGAAAGTAGGCCTTCTCTTCGATCCAGCGACCGACCATGTGCTCGGGCGTGAAGCGATCGGTTGTACCGCCCCAGATATTTTCGCCGAACAACGCCTCATTTGAGCGTCGAGGTGCATGTTTGAAGCTTTTCGTCGCTGCCAGATGCTGCGCCCAGCGTTCGGCATCACGCGCAAGCGTTTTGTCCCAGACGAGATGATGGCTCCCGACAGCAGCACGTTCGCGGTTATGGGTGTCCAGCAGCCGATCCTCGAAGCGGCTCGTCTCGTTCTGCGCCGCTGGCAATGCCACTAGGCAGGCAGATGCGAGCGCGATCCTGGCGATGGTCCGACGAATGATCATGATGCAACCTTTCGGTCACATCATTCGATCCAAACCTTAAGATGTGGTGACCCCGCCGCACAAACTGCGCCGGAACGCTCTTAATTTGCTGCGAGTTTGGCGGTCGCGCCAGCGTCCGAGTAAACCACCGAGACCCTTGTTCCCTTGTCCACCGCGCCGAACAGCAATTCGGCAAACTCGGGCGGAAGCCCGATACAGCCGTGTGTGGCACGGCCATAGCGCACGTCGGACCCATGCAAAGCGACGCCATCATTCGTTATGAACAACGAATGCGGCATGGGCGCGTCGTAGGTACGGGAGTGATAATCGGCGACCTTACGCAGAATCGGGAAGGTCCCCAGCGGGGTTTCCTTGCCCGGCTTCCCGTAAAGAATGACGGCCGTTCCGATTTCGTGGCCACCGCGAAAAGCGCTGACCGTTTGACGGCGGAGATCGACCCAGACTTCGACGGTTCCGTCAGGGACATCTGCCTCGTCCCAGGCGAACTGACCGTATTCCATCGCGCCCTGATCGAGCAATGACTTGACATTGACGGGCAGCAGATGGGCGATTTCGGCGGCCTTGAGATCGTCGGCCGAGAGATAGATACGGCCATCGTCTGGTGCGACGTTGGCGCTTGCAGATGGCGCCGACTCCTGTTGCGCGCTCGCGACGCCGCTTGCGACTACAACGAAGCCACCAAGCAGCAGCGCACACCAGGCATAGACCGGGACGAGATATCTGTAACGAGTGCGCATCATACAAATCCCAGCCTGACCGCCCTTTTGCGCCGCCTGAGTGCAGCACCGCACATGGCCATTCCAATCAGCATCATGATCCAGGTATCGGGCTCTGGCACAGCAGCAACCGGAGGGGGCGTACCGCCACCGCCACCGCCGCCACCGCCGCCACCGCCTCCTCCCGGAGCCTCCTCCGCCAATCCCTACGGGGAATAGGCCACCGGAAGTAAGCCCAGGCACTGGGGAGCGGCCCGGTATCGTTTGCAAAAGGGGCGCCGATGCCAAATCACCGGTTGAGGTATCCTCGAGATCGGACAATGCCAGAACCGGTTCGTCGCCTTCGACGATGGGTGCGGTCGACGCGAGATCGTCCTCTACAGGCGTGATCGCGTTGCTCAGCACTTCTTCATCCCTCGGCTTGGCGTCGGCCAATTGGGTGGCAACTGCGCTGCCTTTACCGCCCTTTTTCCCTTTCAGGATGTCGGCATCACTGCGTTCCCCTGGCGAGCGGGCGAGAAAATCGCCCAGTTGCGAGGCCGCTTCCTGCATGGCGACAGACACCCCGGGCGCAAATGTGAACGCACCGCCGCCGGCAATCGCAAGCAGCAGGAGAGCACCGGCAATCGCCGCGCCGATCCTCCGACGTCCAAGGCTGCGGACGGCTGAGGTTGCAAAAGGGAAGTCCACTGGAGACATATCTGTGTGATACACTATCGCAACTCATGGTTACAAGTTGTTAACCATACCAGCGCACCACTGTTCCGATTTGTTACAGATCAGTTACCCAAAACCCATTGGTTCGGCGGGATTTGAGGAATTCCTCGAACTTCGCCAGAACCGGGTAGGGAAGAGCAAGCGCGCGAGTGTCGAGTGTACGCGCTAGTTAAAGGTCGACCACGACCACGCACGAGTCGTCCGACAATACTGCAGTCTCTCCTGGCTCGACCATGGCGCATTGATGTGTCGTCAATTTTGTCGTGCCGATGTGGGCTGACCCTTCCACTGGGATGAGTAGCTTTGTGCCGTCAACAGCGACAGTCTGCGCGCCTTCGAACATACTGACTTTGAGTGTAACCGTGTCTATCAAGGAGTTATCAGTGTGCTTCTTGCTTCCGCTTTGTTTGCACCCTGCATACCTTTCGAGTTTAGCGCACTCCATCGCATGGTCCACGTGAAGCGTTCGGCCTCTGTTGTAATCGAACAGGCGGAACGTCACGTCTGTGTTCTGCTGAACCTCGAGAATCGTCAGTCCAGGTCCGATGGCGTGGATCGTGCCTGCAGGCACATGGAAAAAATCGCCTGCCCGGGCTTCATACCAAACGAGCATATCTTCGATCGAGCCGTCGAGTGCCGCCGCGCGAACGGCTTCGCTTGTGTAGTCTTCGTCCAGGCCCAAGGCGACTTTCGATCCGGGTTCCGCGTCGAGGACCAGCCAACATTCATCCTTGCCGCGCGATCCGAAGCCAAGCCGCCGAGCATCGCTTTGCGATGGGTGGACCTGTACCGAAAGCTTTTCGGAAGAGAACAGGATCTTGACGAGATGGTCGTCATGCCCAGGCAAGGGCTCGAACCAGATTTCGCCGATCTTCCGACCATCTGGCACGCCGAAGTGGGTTGGGAGATTGCTCCGCCCCCACACCTTTTCGACGACTTTTCTTGTCAGAACCGCGCTCATCGAGCTTGAACCCCTGTGCCCCCCATACTTAAATAACGATCGATCGCCCGGTTTGGAGGTTTGGGGATCGCCGGGTTCGAGGACGTACGCCACTTTAGGTGCAGGTCATCACAAACAATCCGCATGTAACATTATAGCACAAGGTTCCAACAGTTCAGTTACGACGTGCACTTCAGAATGCTCGCTTGGCCTGTCGGACATAACCAGACGAATATGGTCGCCCGAACAGTCGTTACGCAGTGCATATGTCATTGTCGCGTCAGTCTCCGACCGCTTTCGCTCCCATGAGGGTCGCATTGCTCCAGTCATTGTTCAACAGGAGACCGAAGCCGAGCCCCGCTCGAACCACCGCGCCGTTGATCCATGGCGTCGGTCCAGATTATGCGCTTGGAACGGATGACTGTGAGCGCATTTATGCTTTGGCCGACATCCATGGCCACTTCGAACTCTTTCTCGAAGCGATGCGCGAAATTCAACGCGACAACAGGCGAAAAGGCTCGAGCCAAACGATTATAGTCGTCGCAGGCGACATCGTCGATCGAGGACCGTCTTCCCGCCAGTTGCTGTCTTACCTTCAGCATCTGCAGTCGACCGTCACAGGCTTGATTGTTCTGCGTGGAAATCACGAGCAGCTGATGCTGGACAGCATATCCGGCGACGAGCGTGCGCAAATGACCTGGCTGAAAAGCGGAGGGAGGCAGACACTACAGGCCTATGGCGTGGATCCAGGAGGATTTGCAGAGTCAGGTCTTGAAGAACGGACACGCGAATTACGCCGCGCTGTGGGTGACAAAACCTATCGGTGGCTCAAATCTCTGCCCTTGTCCTACCGGTCAGGTGACTATTTCTTCTGCCATGCAGGCGTCAGGCCAGGGATCGAGTTGAACAAGCAGGATCCTCATGATCTTATGTGGATACGGCGGGCCTTCCATGAAAGCGAAAACGATCACGGTGCGATCATCGTTCATGGCCATTCAGATATGACCGACGTCCAACTCCGACACAACCGAATCGGGATAGATGCAGGAGCGCATCGCACCGGGAAATTGGCGATACTGGGCCTGCAGGGCGCAAAGCGATGGGTTATGCGAGCGACATCGAGTCCTGATAGGTCTCGGATGACTGTTCAGGAAATAAGCCTCTGACTCTGAAGTGCTTTGCTATGCAGCATGCACATGATCCAGTTAATGAAACCGGAAGGGTTGATTTAGCACCGAGAATCGGTTAACTTTTATGCAATGGGTTAGGCAGACGAGCTTTGGGCACGTCAAAGACGGTCTTGCCTTTTGGAGTTATGGGAATGAAGAAACTGTTTTTCTCTGCAGCGCTGGCAGCGGGCCTGATGGCAGCGCCGGCACAGGCTGCCGATACGATCGCCTGCGACGTCACGCTTCCATCGCCCAACGCTGTCGATTGCGCCGGTTATTTCGACGGCAATCTGGTGGGTGGTAGTCCTAGCAAGATGACGCACAGATCGCGGCTCTGGCCGAGCTCGGCTACACATACGATGGCGACTGGTCGAGTGTGGAGCCCACTCTCGTGTTAAGCCTGCAAAATGGCAATCAGATCGACTTTGGGCAGATGATGTACGGCATGACCTTTATCGCTGCGCATTTCGGCAATGTCGCCGGTCCTGCCGGTAATGTGACCGTCTTCTGGGCTTTCGATTTTGGCACGCAGGGTGCACAGTTTGTCTCGCTCAGCGACACTCAAGGCTTCTCCAACGCGGTCCTGTTCTCGACCGGCGTGCCTGCAGTGCCTGAGCCCTCGACCTGGATGATGCTGCTGCTCGGGTTCGGCGCTGTCGGCGCTGCGCTGCGCAGAAATCGCAAGACTGCGAACAGCCCTGCGCGCGCACTCGCTTAAGCAGGCGCCAATGATCGGGGCCGAGAGCCCTGTATGGACAAGGTGAAGGCCGTCTCGGGGGAGGCGGCCTTCCTTTTCGCGAGCTTAAACACGTTAATTTCGAGAGGCGCTTGATCTCGAAATGCCTGAAAAAAGGCGACAAATGGCGCTCAACTAATATGGTAAACAGAATTCAGGATCTGATTAAGACTTATATCTCAATCATTTAGGCTTGTGATTTTACGCCAAATTAACTGCGCGATTCTACTCCACGCTAAACCTTGCGTGGAGAACGATCGTGCCGCACACTACGAAAATGCTTTTTGCAACAGTCGCCTCTCTCTGTCTGCTCGCCTGTGGTGGCGAAGAACTCAATACGACTCCTCCGGAGCCGACCAGTGGCGGCCAGACCCCTGGTCCGAGCCCGTCTCCCACGCCCACGCCGTCGACCTCGAGCAAAGACGGTCTTGTCCAGTTGGATATCGTCGAGTCCGGTCTCAACGTGGAAGAATGGCTGATCGACACAGGTATTCCGAATTCTGCCGCGCCAGACGTGCTTGGGGCTTTCAGGTTTCTCTGCGCGCCTAGTCACCTAAGCTACGACGACCCAATCGTTCATCCCGGTAAGCCAGGAGCTGCACATCTCCACCAATTTTTCGGCAACACCATGGCCGATGCGAACTCTACTTATGAAAGTCTGCGGAAGACGGGCGACAGCACGTGCACGAACGTTCTGAACCGATCAGCGTACTGGATGCCTGCCCTGCTCGATGGGCAAGGATCGGTCGTAGTCGCCCAATTACGTGGCGGTGTACTACAAGATGCGACCTGGCGATGATGAATATTATAAGACAACCGGGACGCAAGCGGCAATGATTCCCCGCGGCTTGCGATACGTGTTTGGCGACAGCGATAACAAGCCCCTTTTCAAGTGCGCAAAAAAGTCCGGTCCTTCAATCGAAGATAAATCTATGGAAACGCTTTTGTCGCAATGTGAGCCAGGTGAAAAATTCGTTGTCAGGCTGAAAGCGCCAGGGTGCTGGGACGGCAAGAACCTCGATGCCAGTGATCATCGCGCGCACATGAAGCACATGATAAAACACGGGAATGGCCTCGCCTGCCCGGATACTCATCCAAATGTCGTGGCGGCCTTCACAATGAATGTCGAATGGAGTGTCAAAGATGGCGACGTTCCAACTTTGTGGAGATTTTCAAGCGATATGGGTGATGTCGCGCCAGGATCGACCTTCCATGCTGATTGGTTCGGAGCTTGGGAGGATGAGGTTTTGGCCATGTGGCACGATGGCTGCATCGACGAGCTTCTGAATTGCGCCGATGGAAATCTTGGAATAGGCAAGATCATGAAGCGCAATGATCTTTATCCTTCTGGTGAGCCTGAGACTCGAAAAATTGCTTTGCATACGATCCAACCTTGATAACTCGCGGCGATGAGGCACTTATGCTGTTGCAAATTCATCGGCTGTTCGAGGTCAATTGACCGTTACCCTGGTTTGAAACGCCCTTTGGGCGAAGAGATAGCGGATAAAGATTACACAAAGTTATTCCCGGATGTGCTTCCGAGGCGATCGTGCATGATGTCGATGCACAATCTGGCTTTTCTATCAAGTCGTCAGGCGTCCTGGACCCGCATGACAACTCGAAAGATTTAGCGTGTCAGCGCTACTCCTGCGAAAAATCAGTTGGGTAAGCCTGGGGTTTGCGGCGCAACAGGTAATAAAGCTGGGCACCAATGTCATTCTGGCGACCATTATCGGTCCTGCCGTGTTTGGCGTCATGCTTATATTGAATACTCTGCGTACCGGCGTCGAACAGATTTCCGATGTAGGCATCGGTCAGAACATCGTCTTCGATCCAGAGGGTAGTGATCCTCGGTTCTACAACGCGGCTTGGACTATCCAAATTCTCCGCGGAGTCTTCCTGTTCTGTATATTTCTTCTCGTGTCACCGCTTTTGGCAGGGCGCATTTGCGGAAGCAGACCTCGACAGCGTGCTAGTCTTGTTCGCACCTGTATTCTTAATATCCGGTCTCGCGTCTCCAGCTATTTTCCTTCTGCAAAAGGATCAGAAAGTCGGGACGATAGTCAAGCTGCAAATTGCGACCTCGATCTTGAATGGAGGACTTGCGATTGGCTTTGCACTGTATTCTCCGACAGCCGATGCGCTCGTGATGGCGATACTTGTCAACGTAACCCTGAGCGCATTCATAACGACGTTCTTTATGAACTTCCGTAGTCTCAGATTGAGCTTTGACTTAACAATATGGAGTAAAATTGTTTTTTTCGGCAAATGGGTCTTTCTATCGACTTTGCTACATTTCGCCGCATCAAGCTTTGACCGCTTTTATCTGGCTGCCGTTGTTCCGATCACTCTGCTTGGTATTTACGGCATTGCCAAAACCTTTTCCGAAGCAGCGTTTCAATTGGCTAGCAAAATTTCGTCTCTGATCATCTTTCCGACCGTTGCCAGCGCACATCACAAGGGTGGTGGGGCTGTAGATATTTCCAGCCCGCGAAAGTACGGCGTTCTTATTGCGGGCATTCTTGTGGGATGTGGAATGGCAGCATCGGATCTTGTGATCGATGTCCTTTATGATGCGCGATATGATTCTGCGCGCTTCATCCTGCCTGTGCTCCTGCTCGGCACGTGGTTTTCGATACTGTCCACCATCAATGAGTTCGATCGTATATGGATCCGGCAAACCCGCGATCAACGCTGGCGCAAATGCAGTGAAGTTCGCCTGGCTTGTCGGGTTGGTGCCTTTTGCCTTCGCGAATGTGGGCTTGCTTGGCGCCCTGCTTATCATAGGTCTTTCCGCTATACCGCGATATCTCTTCTTGGCCCTGATGAATCGTGCCAACAGGGCACAGTTCGTGCTACAGGACTTTGCGGGCACCGCAGCCATGATAGTGACGGCAATTCTCGTTCGTTGGGCGATGATAGGGCTGGGTCTGGCGGAGCAATTTTTGCCTGTCGTGCCGACGGAAATCTTGGCGATTTAGCGAGTAGAAGGGGCCGGTTGGAATGGAAACGGTTTGGGATTGGGTCACAGTCTTCGCATTTGCAGGATTGGTCACGCTTATGCTGCAGCGCTCGATGATGGATGAACCAACCGACTCTTTGTGGCAATACGCTCCGCCTGCGATAGGCTGTGCGGTCGTCAACTATGTTGGCAATGAAGGCTACGATCTGGTCGCGCTGGCCGGCTTGATTGCCGTCGTCGTTTACATCGTAAAGGTTTTGAAGCCCAATTTCGGAACGTCATCGTGAGCAGTAGGCAGCCAGCAGCCTCCATTTTTCATCGTGATACGTACTGCGGCCGGAGAATTTGACTGATACTGACAAGCAGTCATCAGCGGTCGTAGATCGATAATTCGACATGCCGGATAAGAAGATGATGAGAGCTTGATGTCCGGCAGGCGGTCGCACCGATGTTCCATGGTAGACCAGCGCACGCCTTCGCAGGCGACGCGCATAGCATCTAATATCTACCACATGGTTGAGGCACTTGGCCTTGGCTAGAACAAAGTGTGATGGCGTGAGGAGATTTTTTCAATGCGGCTAGCGGGCATTTTGCTGGTTTTTGCTGCAATGCCGATCCTTACGATATGGCTGCAGGGTAACGTCCAAAGATTTCGATATGCTGCATTCGCGATGGGTTTCCTGCCCTTCGTGATCGAATTGGCAAACCTCGATGCAGCGTTGATAAGCTGGCGCTTATGGCCTGGCCATACCAAGGGGCTTATCGTTACATTTCTGGATAGTCTTGCGATTGCTGTGCTGATTGCCAATCGCCGGAAGATAGGTTTCCCGACCTTTTTAGGGTTGTTGATTTTATATTTCTTTCGCTGCCGCTCTGTCTGTCGCCTTTTCGGATGTCATGACGAGCAGTGCCTTTTATGCCTTTCAGGTTGCACGGGCGATTCTGGTTTTCTTGGCTGTCGTCGCCTTAATGAAATACGACGGTAGCCAGATGTGGCTTTGCTATGGCTTTGCTTCAGCCATGCTGACGCAAGCCGCCTTTAGCATGTACCAAAAGCTGGGCGGTGTGGCGCAGGCGAGTGGTACGCTGTCACATCAAAATCTGCTCGGCATGATGCTGCACTTTTCCGTGATTTCGTTGAGTAGCCATCATCCTTGGCAGGAAACAGAAAGCCATTGATTATGGCCGGGGCGATGGCGGGCTTGCTTGCGGCAGCTCTCACTGCATCGCGCGCTACGATAGGCTTTCTCGCAGCTGGCATCGCGGTCCTGATCGTATTGTCCTTGATGCGCCGCGTAACCTTGGTCAAGTGGCGCGCTCTGGGCCTCGGATTGGTGGCCGCGATGTTGCTGGCTCCACTCGCACTTTCGAATTTGGGTAATCGCACTCAAGAAAGCATCGAGTCCGAGCGATAGGGAGCGCGAAGCGTTTGAAACAGCTGCGCTGAACATCTGGACCGACCATCCGATGGGTGTCGGAGCCAACCGATACGTAGTCACTGCCAATGTCGAAGGATATTCGAGCGATGCCGGGGTCGTTCCTGTAAGTGGAAGCCGGTCAGCTCACGTGCACAACATATATTTGCTGCATGCGGCCGAGATGGGCTGGCTAGGGTTGATTACGTTTGTAGTGCTTGTGGTGACCGCAATAATTCGCGGTATCGTGCATTCCATCAAGGCGCGAGACGATCCCGGGGGAGACCTCGTGCTGGGTGCGAGCGTCGCAGTACTTGTCATGGCCGCTCATGGATATTTCGAATGGATCATCATAACGACGTCGCCGCAATATCTCCTTGTGACTGCGCTTGGAGTCATCGCTGGATGCCGACATGTTGTCGCCTCGAACGCAGCACCAGTGATTGTTGCGGGCCGAGACCGTATCGTCGAACAGGTGATGCGATAGCTTGAGCCGAAAGGTGACAGCTTTCGCGATTGCAGACTGAAGCAGGATCAGCCCGACCAAACATGAAGACAATCGCTTATCTCGTCAGCGATCTGCATGCGCCGTCGCACACTTTGTGCGCCGGGAAATTGCCGCCCTCGAGCGGCGCGGTGTCGATATCGCTGCCTACTCGGTGCACGCCGGACCGGCCAGCAAGGATCGACGGACGATCCTTGGCCATGGCATTTCGACATATGTCGCCGCTGTCTTCGCAATCCTAATTCAGTTCCCACTCGCTCTGTGGTCTGCATGGATGCTGTCGCTGCGTCATCGGCCAAAGGGAATGAGGTCGTTGCTCTGGTCGCAATTTCATCTGCTTGAAGCCATTTATCTTGCGCGTCAGCTGCGCCACGATCGATGCGCTCATCTGCACAGTCACTTCGCAAACAGCGGCGCAACGGTAGGGCTCTTGGCATCGAGACTGGCAGGCATCGGCTGGAGCCTGACGCTTCACGGTATCTCGGAAACCGACTTCCCCGCCATAGCGACACTTCCGGACAAGCTTGCAAGAGCGAGCTTCGTTGCCTGCGCCAGCAGATTCATGATGGCGCAAGGCATGCGGCTGGTCGACCGTCGGCATTGGCCAAAGTTCAGACTGATCAGGTGCGGTATCCAGATCGACGCCATGCCGGACATGCTATCTGCCAAGGGCGGTCATGACGCTACGCATGGTGTGCGTTGGCAGGCTTTCTGCCGAGAAAGGCTATTATGGTCTCCTCGATGCATTGCGGCATGTCGGGACCGATGTGCCGGCATTTCGCGTCTCGATCGTCGGAGATGGTCCCGAGCGGGATCGCTTGAGGTCTGCGATCGACCAGGCGGCCTTACCGGTCGAGATAGAATTGCTCGGCGCTCTTCCAGAGCATGAGACCTTGAAAGTCGTCGCTGCTTGCGACTTTCTTGTCCTGCCTAGTCTTATGGAGGGGCTGCCCGTCGTTTTGATGGAGGCGAGGGCGCTGGGTAAACCGGTAATCGCCAGTGCGTTGGCAGGCATCCCGGAATTGGTCAGTCATGGCGAGACGGGGCTCTTGTTCGAACCGACACACTGGTCTCAATTGGCGAAGGCTATCACAACGATGGTTTCAGATGAGGCTGCGCGGATGGAAATGGCGCGCCGAGCATCGGAAAGCTTCCCGGCCGAGTTCGATATCGATGTTGTTGCAGAGCGTTTGGCTGACGAATTTGCAAACGTCGTCAGTCGCGACGCCTACTCGTAATATTTCGAGTAAGCCGAACTGCCATAGGCATAGGAATCGCCAATCATGCCTTCGTACCGGTTGAGGATCGTGCCATAGCATTTTGACGGCGCAAGCATTTTGAGGACGTCCAGAATGTGCCGCTTGCTCGTCTTGCCGCTTTCTACAACCAGCAGATACCCGTCGAGTTCGTTCAGCGCGATCATGGTATCGTCGTTCGCGAATGCAGGCGGCAGGTCGAAGATGCACAAGGGCGCGTTGGGATGGGTCCGCAGGGTGGCGACGAGTTCCTTCAATCGAGGGCCAGCCAGCAATTCCGCTGTGCCAGTCTGAAACTTCGCAGTCGGGAAAACGGTCAGGTTGGCTTCGGACAATCGGACACCGGCCTGCGCCAAACTCACAGCTGGATTGGAAAGAAAGTCGCTCACGCCGTATCCGACGTCCAGAGCAAGATATTCGGCGATGGACGCGCGTCGCATGTCCAGATCGACCAGAACAACCGGACGTTCCGCGACTTTGGCAAGCGATGCCGCCATCGAGATGGATATTGAACTCTTGCCAGCATTCGGCATTGCAGAGGTCATCCCGATCATCGAGATGTTCTGCTCTTTCAGCTTTTGCTGGAAACGGCTGCGCATCAGCGAGAAGGGCCGAAGTGTCGCCGCGCCCACCGATTGCAACAGACGTGCTGGTGCAGGCCTGTCCTCGAACGTCACGGCTGGCAATTTATCGAAGTCGATCATGGCGCTCGTCGATGCGTGTACGGAAGGCTTGAAATAGTCGTTCATTGTTGAGCTTCCGTGGACCTGCGCCAAAATCTGAAACCGCCACTGCGTGATCGAACAAATTCCTTGGCGCTCAAGGCATCGACGATCGGGATCACACCCAGTGGCTCTTGTCCGAGAATGTCCTCGATCATCTGTGGATCGCGGATTGGTCGGAAGAAGAACTCAACTGCAAGTGCCAACACTAATCCCACAAGCGCGCCACCGACGATGCCCAGACCGAAGATGATGAGATAGTTGGGCGATGATGGCTGATCGGGCGCGATCGGTGCTTCGACAACGGTCAAACGTTCCGTCATCTGCTCGTCTTCTGCCTGGACTCCGGTACGCGCGCTGGTCAGCTGTTCGCTGATCTCTTCATACTGAGCGGTATAGCCTGCGAGCCGACGTTCCAGGTTCACGATTTGCTGTTGCAGAACCGGAGCGCGTGCCTGCGCAGCCATCTGGCTGTTCAGTCGGCTTTGATCGCTCGCCTTTGCTGCTTGCAAGGCCGCGATCTGGGAATTGTTGAACTCGATCTGGCGCGACAATTCATCGACTTCGGATGTGTTCGTCCCCGTGTTGCGCGCAAGTTCGCGTACTTGGGAAAGCCTTTGCCGAGCTAGGACGACGTCGGGGTGGGATTCGGAAAAGACGGCACGCTTTGCCGCTAAATCGCGTTCTGCAGAGAGGACGAGCGGATCGCGTGTGTCGGCGTTTTGCACCGCACGCCGTTGCGCGATCAAGGTTTGGTTGTCGCGCTGCAAGGCGGCGATTTGCACGTCGTAGCCGCCCTGGCCGCTGGACACGACCATGCTGCCCTGTCCCAGGCTCAATCCGTTTCCGCGTTTTATGCCGATTATCTGGGCTTCGAGGGCAGCGATCTGATCTTCGAGCCGTGCCGAGCGCTCTTCCAGAAAGTCTACGGTGTTCGTAGCCTGCTCGACGCTTCCCCGGGCATCCAGTTGGAGGATACGCTCCATGAGGTCCTGCGTAACTGCCTGTGCAGCGCCAGCTTCAGGATAGGAAAACGACAGGGTGAATGCTATGGTTTGCTCGTCGGCAGATCTGGACGAGTTGGCGACCGTCGATGCGATTTGAATCGAGTCTCGCATGTCGGCGATGATGTCCGACAGGGATTCTGCGCCGCGGCGGTCCGTATAGAGGTTATGCCGTTCAATCATGGCGATGAGATCCGGCCGGCTCGTAATGCGCTGTTGGATTCGGGCAATGCGCCTGTCTACGACGTCGACATCTCCCTGATCGAGAACGTCGGTTGGCAGTTGCGGCGCCTCGACAAGCATTGTCGCGGTGGAGGTGTACTTCAAAGGAATAAGCCAGGCAGCCGCCAAAGCGGCCAGCAGGCCTACCAGCAGGGACACGATGATCCACCACTTACGCGCTTTGAGTATGTTCGGAATTTGCGCGAGAAAATTGGAGCCGCCCCCGGCAGCCTGCGTTTCAGCGCTATAATCCAGACGATCCATGTCTATCTACCAAATGTGTAGCTCAGGCCGAACATGACCTGATAATTGTTTTCGCGATCCTGCGCATTGTCCAACGGCAGAAGTGCGCTCGGCGAGATATAGAGACCGAAGCGGTCCGTGATGGGATAAGTGTAGTTGGCCGTAGCTCCAAAAAACTTCGTGCGCCGCGCGTCCCCAAGGTCGAGTATCGCCAGGGCCGCCTCTGCATCGCTGTATTGAAGGTTAAAGCTTAAATTTTCACCCGGCCGGAAAGATCGGCTCCAGCCGAAACTGGCAGATGTCACAGATGTAGCGCCGCCAATCGTCGTAGGGCGTGATTGACGGGAGACACCCAGACAAGAGGTGCCTTGCAAAAGATCTTCGCAAAATTCCAGGCCAGCGACGAAAAACACATCGTCTTCGGTTGTGCCAAGCCCGGTGTCCACCTCGGCTATGGAAGCCCCTGCGGATGCACTCAAAACGCCGGTCCGGCTCAATTGGGTTCGAATTCCCACCAAGGCTGTACCAAAGGTACCATCTCCTCGCGCCTGATCGAGAAAGTCGGTCTTGGCCCCCCGACCTTCGAGAAGGATCGAGAAATTAGGCGCGACGGCTCTTTGATATTCGATCGCGAGTTCGGTCGATCGGTAATCGAACCCGTTCCGATCGAACCAGTTTACACTGGAAGACAGCGTCGTCGTCAGATCGCTGACGGATGTCAGGTTCTTTTGAAAGCCGGCTGAAATATTGACGCTTTGCCGACGGTTGTCTTCCAAGCCCAGCGTCGGGTCGGATAAGTCGAGTGTGCCGTCGGTTACGGGCACAAGATTCTGATCGTCGATACCTGCAATAAGAAGGTCCGGCGAAGAGCGCGCCACGCTTTGGTAAGACGCATTGCCGAACAGGTTGAATGTCTCGGAAACACTTTTGGTTACGCCAAGCCCGACATCACCCGAAAGGGTCGAGTTGATGTCGTCGAACCACTCTTCGTACCGCAGCCGCCCATCGACAACGATTGTCCCCGTCGCGCTGGTCCAACCCAGTCTTGGCAAAATTTCGAAGCTGGCACCGAACGACCCTGCATCGTCCGAATTCGCCAGAACCGGATTGGTTGAAGCGACTCCGCCTGCTCTGATCTCGACTTCCGCCGTGTCCTGCGCACGTGCAGATGAAGCTGCGAGCAGCGCCATAATTGAAATTGAAGCTGCGAACTTTCCGGCTCCGGCTAATGCCATGACGCAATTCCCCTCAGTTACGGTACAATAATCGTATCGCCAGGCTGCATGATCAGGATGTTCGCATCCTCAACATGGCTCGATCGCACATTTGCCTTGAACAGGCGGGATACATCGACGCGATACGGCACGATGGTATCGTTGACCTTGCGGAGCACGACCACATCGCTCAGATTTGCGAATTCGGCAGGGCCCCCTGCCAAAGCGAGCGCTTCCAGCACATTAAGCTGCCGTGTGGGCGTAAACGCTCCTGGCGCATTTACCCGGCCCATTACCGAGAATTCCGTTCCTGCAGATGCGACAACCGACGCTGTCACGCGCGGGACTTCGCCGCGGTATTCCGGGGCCAGACGTTCGGTGACCACGGCTTCGATCTCGGAAAGAGTAAGGCCGGCAGCCTGCACCTGACCGACGAGCGGAAATGCCAATGTGCCGTCCGGCAACACCCGGACTACGCGCTGAAGGCGTTCTTCGCCCCAGACGTAAAGTTCGATTTGGTCACCGGGATAAATGCGGTAAGTGGCCGCAGTCTGCTGGGATGAAGACACGACACCTTCCTGAGCCAAAATTGGGACAGCGGAAAACGTTGCCGTTGTGGCCGCTACACAGGCAAGGCAGGAAAGAATTCTACGCATCGACGGGGTCCGTGCAAAATCATGTGTTGGAATAGGTTCTTATAGCTGTGAAACGCCTTCTACGACACGTGAAATTGTCGACTGTTTCAATTTGGGCAATGGCCGTGCTTTTGATGGCACTCGCTGCCGTGTGGTATGTGCGGCAAGAGAGCGACGCAGATGCTTACGCTTATGCCTCCAGGGGCGAAGTCCTTGCCCAGCAAGGCAGGCTTGCGGAAGCGCGGGGCGCATATATCAGAGCGATTTCGCTCCGAGACGATGTCGCCGAGTTTCATCTGCGTCTCGGTCGCGTCAACTTCCAGCTGGGTGATCTCGGCGGTGCGTTTACCGCGTACGATTTCGCGAGATCTCTCGCACCCGACAACCTCGAAGCGCAACTTGCTGTCGCGCAGTTAGGTCTTCAGGTGGGTGAATTCCAGAAATCGAAGGAAGCCACGCGAGAACTCCTTCTGGCCAATCCAACATTTGTCGAAGCGCGTGTGGTTCGCGGTGTCAGCCTGATGATCGACCGCAAATTCGACGACGCAATCGAAGCAGCCGACGAAATCCTGCAGGACAATCCAAGGCACGAACAAGCAGTCATGCTGAAGATCCGTGCGACGCTTAATGCGGGCCATCCCGAAGAAGCCCGTGACCTTGTGGAGCGCTACGCGGCCGAATTTCCATCCAGCGCGCCGATCGCTACGACCCGGTTGGAAGTTTACAGGCAATTGTCAGACGCCGAAGGGATGATCGAGACTTTCGACGAGTTGCGAACTCTCGTGCCGGATTCGGCGGATTTGCGTCTGGACGAGGCCGCAGTCTATTTCAGATTGGGGCAGGACGAGCGTGCCATCGGCATTGCTGCCGAGGCGCTGTCCTTGCCGGACATCGGACCGCAGGGCATCAGCGCAGTCGTACGACTTTTACGCCTCTACGCCGAAACGGGGCAGCTTTTGCAAGCGCTGCCACGCATAGCGCAGTCGGACAATGACGATGCGCGACTGGAGTTCGCGCAGCTGCTTGTCACTCGCGATCAGACCGAGAATGCTCTGCAATTAATCGACGGGTTGGACGGGCCGCAAGCGCAAGTCGTTCGCGCGCTGGCACTTTTGAAGTCCGGTAACTCTGCTCGAGCCAGGAAGATCGCTTCCCGAATAGTCGAGGAAGATGCGAGCAACTGCTTGGCCCGCTACGTCCGAAGTTCGGTCGATCTTGCACAAGATAGGCCGCGCGAGGCAGTGTACGAGGCGCAATATGCCGTCAACGAGTGTCCGACACTGATCGAGGCGTGGAAGTCGCTTGCTGCGTCTTACGACGAGCTTGAGCGTACCGAGCAGACGGCACGGGTGTATCGGCAGGCGATCGATCTGAACCCGCAAGAGCCGGAGCTGGTACGCGCCTATAGCGATTGGCTTCTGGAAAAAGGGCGATCGCGGGAAGCGCTTGCGGCGTGGCGTTCGCTGACCCGGACCATGCCCGCTCATATCCCTGCCTGGCAAAGCTATCTGGAACTTTGCCGTTCTGCGGATCCATCGTGTGTCGAGGACGCGACACAGGGCCTGGCGGAGGCGCGTGATCTCTTGGGTCTGGACCCCCCGCCGGGAGAACGGGCGACGGCGGGTCTGTTCGGACGTTTCCTGATCCGCTAGCCCAAGTTGCACATAGTGTAACGTTTCGAGACAAATTGGTTAATCGACTTTCCTGCTCCCGTAGGATAAGGCAAACGTGTTGTTAACCAGTGAATAAGTGATGTTCTGCCAATTCGAAGATGGAACACAATCGCTATCACATGGTTAACATTTTTGCTTAGGCGCGAGAAGGGCTTCTGTCCTCGCGTTGCTCGAGATGCAATTCGAGCAGAGGCAAGCCCGCTTCGTATCGGTCTTGCGCTCCTGCCTAATAGGGGAGTTCCGGTTTGGAACAGATTGACGACCAGTTTTCGGGGCAGACCTCGCCTGCCGACGATGGCGCGCTAGAGGTCGCATTCGGTCCCGATGTGGATGCCGACTTTCTTTTCAAGAAGCCGTCGGCCTTCGAAGATCATTTGTTCGTCGATCCCAAGGACGTATCGGGACGTAAGCCTCAATCGTTTCCTCGTGTCGAATTCATCGGGCTGAAATTTCACAAGGCCGGTCTCGAAACGTTGCTCGAGACTTTGCTCGCCACTGTTGGGAGTGCGCAGTTTCAATATGTCGTCACGCCCAATGTCGATCATGTCGTGACCATCACGCGCAGCGAAAGCGGCTCCGACATCCGGCAGGCATATGACGAGGCGGATTTCATGGTTTGCGACAGCCGCATTCTGTCACGCATGTGCAAGCACTCGGCGATCGATCTGGAACCTGTACCTGGAAGCGACATCACTCGCGAACTGTTGGCGCGTCTCCCTCATGGCAAGACGATTAGTGTGATCGGTGGCAAACCAAACTCGCAGGAGCGTCTTCGCGCTATGTATCCGCAGTTCGAATGGGCGTTCATGACGCCGCCGATGGGCGTTCGCCACTCGGTCGAACATCAGGAAGCTATCTGCGATTTCGTAGCGGCAGCCGCTTCAGATGTTACGTTTGTGGCCATCGGTGCTCCGCAAAGCGAAATCGTGTGCCGCAAGCTCAAGGCGCGCGGAGATGGTCGTGGTCTTGCCCTGTGCATCGGCGCTTCGCTCGAATTCATTACCGGCGAGAAACGCCGCGCTCCCAAATGGGTGCAAAAAGCGCACGGCGAGTGGCTTTTCCGACTGCTGTGCGAGCCGCACCGCTTGGCTCACCGTTATCTGGTCAAAGGTCCCAAGATCTTTCTCGAGTGGTATCGCTGGGACAAGGCGCGCATCGCTCCGGCGGCGTAATCAATCGTCCCAGGACCTTTGCCGCCGCCTCAGAAAGTTGAGATAGATCGGCAGCTTCCAAGCCAGATAAAACGGTAGCGACGCCAAGGATTTCGCCGACAGATACGGACGACCTTCGGCCATGTAGGCAGCACATAGCAGCAGCACCAAACCTGCAAGCGTGATGATCAGAGCTACTGCAGGAGAGGCAGAGGCCCCAAGAAGGGCAGCTACGCCTGTCACGCAGAGCAGAGCCAGAAGTGCCACGACAAGCAGCGCCAAGGGCGGCACAAGCAAATGCAATGCCAGCGCGATCTGCTTGCGTGACCGATCGCGAAGACCTCTCGCCAGGTTCGGCACGCCATACAATACCGAGTGGGCAAGGAAGCCGTGTTCCCACCGCTGCCTTTGCGCCGCAGTATCCTTCGTGGACTCCGCACTGCTCCACACCTGTGCGCGTTCGGCAAACGCCACGGATCCGCCGGCAGAGATGTGATCGACGGTCAGCTTGATGTCTTCTGTCGCGTCCCCTGTGGCCAAGGGCAGTTCGGCGAACACGCGCCATGGAAACGCCATGCCCGTGCCCAACAGCGCGACCGTACCGCCCAGCCTTGACAGCCCGCGCATCCTGAACAGATTTTTCACCAACATGGCGAAATTGGAGATCTGAACAGGTGTGGAGACCGTCGTGTCGGGTTCGAATAGATTGCTCGCCTGTGCAGGTGTGCCGCTGGCCGCGACAGCTGTCGTCATCTCTTCGATGAAACTGTTCTGATACAGTGCAATCGGCGTCGAGGATGATGACGATCGAAGGTGGAGAAGCGGCAAGCGTTTCTCTACCGAATGCCAGCGCGTAGCCTTTCCCGCGCCGGGTGACATCGTTGCGCTCTACAACTTCCGCGCCGGCCGAGCGCGCCTCGCTTGCCGTATTATCGGAGCAATTGTCCGCGACGACCAGAATTTGCACCTCCGAAGCTTTCCTGCGCAGGTCGCTGACAGTGCGCTTGATCACACTGCCTTCGTTATGCGCAGGGATCAGCACTGCCACGCTTTGCGCAGCCTCTACCTTGTCATCGGTCTTCACGCGGGATGTGCGGAGACCGGCGGCCAGTTCGATGGTCAGGTAACTCGTCACAGCGATGGCAGGCGCGGCCAGCAACCAGCTTATGATGGTCAGCACCGACATCAAAGGACTAGCACAGCATTAACTGCTGACGGCGCTGACCGCCATCTTCGCAGTCGACGCGCTCGACGGGTTGACGGTTGCTTCGAAGAACGCCTGATACTCTTGGGCAATCGCAGGCCACGAAAACCGCTCCAGATTGTCGTTCAAGGATCGCTTTTCGGCAGCCAGGGCACTGCCAAGAAGGGCGACGAGTTCTGTCTGGTTCTCGGTATCGCCAAGAAATTCTTGATCTCCGACAATCCAGCGCAAACGATCCGTATCGTGCGCGACGATCGGGAGGCCGCATGCCATTGCTTCGACGAAGACATTGCCGAACGATTCAAGCAGCGAGAGATGCAGGAACACGTCGGCAGAATTGTAAAGTTGCGGCATTTCGCTTGCCGGAAGAGTTATGCGTTTGAAGCGGCCAGGCAGTTCGCTCGCAGCAAGTTGCTCGACATCTGTGCGCAGCGGCCCATCTCCGGCTACGACGAGGAAAGTGTCGTCTGTGTGGGCAACAGCGCGCACGGCATCGGCAACGCGCTTCGTTTCTATAAAGGCGCTTACCATCAACACGATTTTCTTGTCTTCAGGCAGGCCGAACTTTTCCCGTGCCGAAAGCCCCGGTCGAAAGCGAGCCAGATCCGCGCCGTTCGGAATCAACGCGCAGTTCCACTTATCTGCGTTCCGCTCCAAGTAGTCTGGATTCGTGCAGACCAGCCCGTCGCAGGAAAACTTCGAATACTCGCTTTTGTCGCTATAGGCGGCCCAATCGCCGTTCTGCGTCACGAAGAAATGCTTCGGCCCGCCGGGTCCATGCTTGCGTAATGCCCAATGCGTAAATGGGAAGGCACACGTCACTGTCGCATCGAATGTTTTCAGGTCGATCTGGCGCCGCATGTTCGTGGCGAAGAACATATCTTCCCAGTGGGTCTCGTTGCGAAACACCGGCAGGCTGGGGAGCCATTCGAAGCGTTCCCGCGGCACGGTCCCGACATGACGGAATGCGTAGTTCTTGCCAGCCTGCTCCTCGCCCGCACCGACCACTGTCACGGTATTGCCGGCCCGGCCAAGTTCATCGGCCACAGACAGCAACGCGACCTCGGCGCCCCTGTCATGCTTGTGGAACCCGGGAAGGGCAAACAGAAGTTTCAACGCTTATACAGACCTTTAAGATGCAACGCCGGGTCGGCGCTCTGAACGGGCAGGCTCAGGTATCCGACGTTGAATCGGCATCGGTCGCAGCCTTCGCATCCGGGCCGAAGCCTTCCTGATATTCGATCTGAGCACTTGCCTTGGCGGCTTCCAGACGATCGTTGAGCAGATCAGCCAATTGCTGGCGCTTCATGCGCTCGACAACCTGGGCATCGCGCGCGCCCGCGTCGAGCATGGCATCACGCTCGCTCAGGATGACAGCGACAGTCGTGACGCGCGGCCCCGGCAGAATAAATGGCTCGCTGGAAGGCAGGGCGCGGATTTGCTTCATGCGCTGGCTTCCCAGCATGCCGGTGTCGAGCTCTGCTTCCGACCGACGGTACTCGATGCCAAGACGGTCGAGTGTCTCGGCGACATCGGCCATCGAGCGGTCATCCTTCAGCGCCGTCAGATTGTTCGAAGCGTTTGTTTCGAAGGAGATCTGGTCGACCCGCAGCAGTTTGCGGTTTGCGAATGCTTCTGGGTTTTCATTCGCATAAGCACTGATGTCGGCATCGCTAGGGACGGAAACGCCGCGCTGGAGTTTGTCGCGGTAGGAATCGATCAGCATATTATCGATCAATTGCCTTTGGCGGATAAAGAATTCCGGCGTTTGATCGAGGCCTTCCTCGCGCGCGGTCCGCGCCAGCAAGCGGCGATCGATAACGCGCTGCAAAGCGATCTGCTGTGCAGCTTCTGGATCGACACCCGATGGCAAATTCATCGTTGCCAATTCACCATTGATTTCCTGCAAGGTGATCTCTTCGCCGTCGACCACAGCCGCAACCTGTCCGGTCGGTGTCTTGTCGCAGGCCGACAGCAGTATGCTGCCCGAGACAGCCAAGATCGAAAGAACAATACGCCGCACGCGGGAACTCTCCTATGCGTTTTTGGTAAGCAGTTTGCGCAGCTGCGGATCAGCTGCACGATAAAAATTGTCGGCAAATCTGCGCATGGAATCCATTGCGCGATCATGGTCCGGTGCCAGCGATGACAACCGCATCATTATGCCATCCGGAATTATTCCGCGAATATTGTCCTGGACGACAGCCGTTCGTTGCTGCGCCCAGGTCCGGGGAAATTCTTCGCCAACTCTGGTGAAGTACATCACGTGTTCGGTGCGGCCGGCGCTTATAGCCGTGAATTGCGACGACGGGACCGACTCTGATCCTAACGGCAGCGTAGAGGGCTGCGTTCGCGTCAGCCTGAACCCGCCGACCGGATAGCAGACCTCTGGCCGGTGGACCTGCAACATGCCATCCTGCCGGTTGTTGTAAGCGAGCAGAAGCATCACTTCCTCGCCGCCGTCACCTTGGTAAACCCGGGTGACGAGATTGTCGTAAAGGCGACCACTCAGCGTGTCCGGGGGAGGCAACACCACATCCCCGGCGCCCAGGCTTTGCCAAACGCCTGCCTGATCGGGCAGCCAGTCCTTGAATATCTCCTGTTCAACGACCGGATTGACGACCTTGGGTTGACGGAGCTGGGCAGTGCCTCCTGCCACGAGCAATAGCCCGCCGATTACGGCATGGCGGCGAGACAGGCGAAATGCGCCGGACGCAGTGTGTTTGGCTTTATCCATGGCTCATCGCCGGCAAAGGTGCGTCATCCGTCCCCTTGGAACGGCGCGATTGCAGGAATATGTCGAGCCCGAACATCGTCCCCAGCGCTACGGCGAACATGAAGATGCCTGCGAAGTTATGCATGAAGCCCTGGCCGGTTGCCTCGCCAAAATGATAGGTCAGCAAGATCAGAATGAGAACCCGTACGAAATTGGCAAACAGCGCCACCGGCACAACCAGGGCGGCGAGCAACGCAACATAGCGCGGCTGTGCTCTGTGCAGGACGTATGCGTAAAACAGCGAGATGGCCGAGAGCGACAGGATCGTATTCAAGCCGGCGCAAGCAGCGGCAACAAGCAACTGGTACTGCCCGATTGCGATCGTCACACCTTGGGCACCGATCGGATACCCCACGATGTTCAGAGCGAAGACCGCGGCCTGCGATATCCAGAGCTTTAGGGGTAGCGTGATAGCTGCGACGATCGTTTCCGGCGGAGGAAACACGAAAGCCAGATACACCAGCGGGAACCAGCAACGCTTCATACCTTCCAGGCCAATGAAGCTGTAAAGCACGATGATGAGACAGGCATACATCAAGTAACCCTCGATCTCGACGATCTGGGTGATGCGAGAAATGACATATGCCGGCAACGCGAGGGCTAGCATCATGAGCGGGTATTTCGGATCGGGTGCGGTGAATGCTTCCCTAGAATTGGCGAGCGTGTGATACAAAAGCCAAAGTCCGGTCGCGAGAATGATCGGAGCATGCGCGCCGGTTTCCCCGGTCCATCCTTCAGACACGACGAACTGCATCGTTGGGATCACGAATGCCAAAAGACCGACGACGAAGATCGCACCGATCAATAGAATGGCGCTCAGGTTCAGGCTGCGAGGCGGACTCGCTTGCGCTACGCTGTTCGTACTGCTCATTGTTTCACCTGTCCTGAAAATCAGCCTTTGCCGACGATTTTCACCCGTTGCGAGAACCTACCACTCTGGGGGGATTCCACAAGGCGCTTCGCTGTTTGGGGGCGCGATGCTAACCGACGCTTCATGACCAAGATGCCGTCACAAGCGAGTTTGCAGTTTTCTCATTTAGAACCAAAGGGTTGACGGAAGGGGGATGAGCCGCTGGAAGCCCTATTTGCCGGTGATTCTGGTGTCCGTTGCGTGCGGCAGCGGTGCCCTTGTCTATTTTCTTCAAACCGGGTCCCAAAATGGGTCACGCTCGGCCAGCAGCGAACAAGCGACGACGCGCAGCGATGACACAGTCCGCGTGCGCCTGACTCCTGAAGAATTTGCGAGCGATGATCTTATACCTCTGACAGCGGACGAAGCTCGCATCGCCAACGACGCCTTGCCGTTTGCACGCGAAGCGATCGAAGAGGCGCGGCCCATGCGCCTTGCACGATACAGCTTCACACAAGACGAGATCGACAAGGCCATCGAATGCCTGACGACCGCGATTTATCACGAAGCTGGGTTTGAAAGCGATCAGGGGCGTCGAGCCGTCGCGCAAGTCATCCTGAACCGGGTGCGTCATCCGGCCTATCCATCTTCTGTCTGCGATGTCGTCTACGAAGGATCGCTGCGGCGCACCGGATGCCAGTTCACTTTCACATGCGATGGCAGCCTGGCGCGACGACCCGTTCAATGGGCCTGGAGCAAGTCAGTCGCCGTTGCACAGCAAGCTGTTGCCGGCACTGTCGAGCCTTCGGTCGGCATGGCGACGCATTATCATGCCGATTATGTCGTGCCTTACTGGGCCAAGAACCTGACCAAGATCGAGCAAGTCGGCAGCCACATCTTTTATCGCTGGAACGGGACCTGGGGGCGACGCAGCGCATTCACGCTTCGCCCGATACCCGACAAAATCGATCTCATCGACGAAGCTGCAACCTCGCTCGATGCACCTCTTCCTTCAAGCGATGGCAATGTTGCATTTGCCGGATGATTCGAGTGTTTCAGGTCCTGCAACCGGTGTCCTGACTACAGAACCCGCTCCGGTGCTGCGTCCAAATTCGTCCACGATCAAGAGCGACACCACCGCTGGCAGCCTGAAGGCTGACGACAGTCGAGGCTCGCTCCGTGTGGATGAGGCGTCACGGTAAGTACACGAGATGAAGGCAAAGGCTTCGAGCGCTTGAGCTCCCAACCTAAGTAGCGTCGGCTGTTGGTCTGTCTTGAGCCTGCCAAATTACACAGGTCACGAAAAAGCCCCCCGCCATCGCTGGCGAGGGGCCAATTTCTGCAGATCCGGAGATCTTAGAACGAGTACGAAATCTTCTGCTTCACACCCTTGCTGCGACGAAGCGCAAGGCCGGTGCCGAAGAAGCCCAGCAGGAGCATCATCCACGTTGCCGGCTCGGGGACTGCGGGTGCGATCGTGATCGTACCTGCAACAGCGCCCTGGTTGGCATTCGTGCCGAAGATGCTCAGCGTGAATTCGCCAGCATCCAGAGCAAGATTGTCGAGGCCCCAGAATTCCAGCGTGCCTTCAGCGATCTGCGTCAGCGGATAAACGGTGCCCATCGAGTCGGTCAGGAAAATTTCCGTGTAATCGATGTCAGGGGAGCTCGACGAGACAGTGAAGCTGTAGATGCCAGCAACTTCGTTTACGAAGGTAAGAAACTCTTCGAAGGTAGGCGCGTCCACAGAAGCATCAGCGAAGCCGATCGTCGTGGTGTCGCCACTGACGTCAGGTCCATCGATGTCTTCAAGGGTCGTGTCCGTAACGGTCACAGCTGCAAAAGCAGGCGCACTGATCGTGCACGCAGCAGCTGCAAGAGCGATTGGTAGTATTTTCTTCATCTGGTTATTCTCCATTCGCGTTTGGCATGAGCCGTCTCTAGAAACTTCTTTCACTAACCCAGAGAATCGAATCGACGACAGACGATGCCGGGGTTAATTATCTGTTAACTCCAACCTTGTCCAAAGGTTTCTGAAAAATTTTCGATGATATTTCAGAAAATTGGTCCGACATCGGGTTGGAAAGCGCCTTCTCGCTTCAAGTTCGCAGGTCGCTGACATCCGATGAAGCAAGGCCCCTGTGTTGCAAGAACAGTGACCAAACCTTTCATTTGTGATGCCAGACGGCGGTTTGTTGCGCCAAATCGATGATTGCGCCATCTGCAAGTTGCGAGTGATCCAACGCGGGATCCGGACCAAATAGCTGCAAACATCTTTCTTGCTTTGCTTGTTCGCAAAGGCATTTGGCTACCAAGCGCGGGATGACAGGGGTAAAGCCTGGAAATGATGCCTAATTTCTCATCTTTCGGCAGCGGCGCGCTTCTTGTCGCTGCCTGCGCATCCGGTGCATCACCGTTGCGGGCGCAACCTGCCTTACAAGATGACGGCGAGCCGCCTTTGGTGGCGCAACCTGAGGCGCGGCCTCTTGCAATCGATTTTTCCAGCGATCCTGTCCTGTCGCTCGGCTCGGCAACTGCGGATGCCGATCGATTTCGCGAAGCCCTCGTGGCCGCCATTGCCAGTAGTCCGAGCGATCGTGAGGCGCAGGCTCTGGAGCGTGCTGCCAGCGCCAAGATCGGAGTCGCACGTGCTGGCTACCTGCCCACGATCGACGTCGGCGTATCGGCTTTCAAAACGCTCGAGCGCAATTTTTCCGACGACCCGTTCAACCTGATCGAGCGATCGCGGCCGCGCGAGCGGGTGGATTTTACTTTGGCCGTCGCGCAGCCCCTTATCGATTTCGGAGTGACGGACGGGAGAGTCGCGTCAGCCGCTGCACTGTTGCGCGCAGCTGGGTTTGAACGGGAGGCGAGATCCGGTGAGGTTGCAAGCGACATGGTGGCGGCGTGGACGCAAGTCTTCGCCTATCAATCGCTCGAGCGCTTGATCGCCGGCTTTGCGCAGGGTCAGGAAGGGCTCGATCAAGCCGTGGAGGCCCGCATAGAGCGGGGCGTGGCGCCCGAAGGGGACCGGGCGCGCGTTGCCAGTCTGCGCGCCCAGGCCAGCGTGCAGCTTGCGCAGATACAACGCCTGCTTGCCAATGCGGAAGCTCGGTTCGAGCAGTTGAGCGGGTTTCCTGCGCCTGCGCGCTTGCTTCGCCCACCACTTCTGGACGAAACGCGTATCTCGCGCGACTTTGCCGTATTGGCCGCAGGTGACACCCCACAGGTGCTCGGCGCCGAGGCTGTCGCCGATGCGCGCGCGCAGACTGCGCGGTCAAGCGAGGGCGAGAAGTTTCCTGCTTTGTCCGCCCGTCTCGATCATGGACGCTACGGTATCTACGAAGCTGGCCGGGATGACTTCGATACGCGGGCAACGCTCAACCTCAACTGGCGTATCCTGGGCGGAGGCGTCTGGTCACAAGCGCGTGCTGCCCGGGCCGATGCTGATGCAGCGCAGGCGGTTGCCGATCGGTTGCGGGAAGAGGCAAGACGTGACGCGGCTATCGCTTGGGCCGATGTCCAGGCGCTCGAAATGCAGATCATCGCGCTAGAAGCTGCATATAAGGCGGCAAGACAGTCGCGGGATGTCATCATCGCGCGCTATGGCGCAGTGCGTTCTACCCTGTTCGACGTGGCCGATGCGCAGAATGTCTACCTCGATGCCGGCAGTGCGTATATCCGCGCTCTGGCGGAGCTCGACCAGGCTCGTTATGTCTTGTTGTTGAGAACGGGCCGCTTGCTTGACGCGCTTGCGATGGACGAGGATGCGCTGGCGCAATGAACGACACGACCTTTGTCGACGTACCCGACAAGCGCTTTGCTGAATGGCTGACGGTTCCGCTCCGTCGCAACGCGCGCACCTATGGCAAGGTCGCTGTGGCAGCCGCGCTCATCAACATCTTCGGGCTTGCCACTGCTCTGTTCACCATGACGGTATACGACCGCGTTGTCCCAAACGCTGCCTTCGGTTCCTTGCTGGCCTTGTCCATAGGGCTCGGCATCATCATCCTCTTCGACTTCGCATTGAAACTGCTGCGCGCGTATTTCGTCGATTTTGCCGGTGCGCGGATCGATGAGGACATCGGCACGGACGCATTCGCGCGGCTAAGTGCGATGAGGCTCGAACTTCGCAGCGGTTCGACCGGAGCGCTGACAGGGATCATGCGCGAGTTAAGCGCAATCCGCGATTTCTTCGCATCCGCAACTCTTGTCGCCCTCGTCGATGTCCCGTTCATCCTGCTGACCTTGATCGTCATCGCCTTCATCGGCGGTTGGGTCGTCGCCGTGCCGGCAGCCATGGTGCCTCTGGTCGTACTGGTCGGCCTTGCCGTTCAACCTGCCATGCAGCGCGTAGCGGCCAAGGCGGCCGGACAAGGTTTGCTCAAGCAATCGGTCCTGATCGAAACGGTCGGCAGTATCGAGCACGTCAAGGCATCGGGAGCGCGTGGCATGCTCGCCGAGCGTTGGCGCGGGGCCGTGCGGGACCATGCGCGGAGCGATCTGCGGCAGCGCCTTGTTTCGTCGGTCGCGACGACGTTCGCGACCACGGCCGCCATGCTGAGTTACGCAGGGGTAGTCATCGTCGGCGTGTTCATGGTGGCTGACAACACGCTTACCCTTGGCGGGTTGATTGCATGTTCAATTCTCGCAGGCCGGGCAGTTGCCCCACTGACGCAGATCGCGCAACTGCTCGGCAGGTTGACGGCGACGCGGGTGGCCTATCGGCAGATCCATCAAATCATGGATGTGCCCGTCGAAGGACCTCTGTCAGAGCCAATCGCGGTTGGGACGGTGCAAGGCGCGATTGCACTCAAGTCCGTCTCTTTTGCATATCCCGGCAGCTCCGAGCCCGCTTTGCATGACATAAACCTTTCCATTGCGGCTGGTGAGCGGGTTGCGTTGCTGGGCCGCGTCGGATCGGGCAAATCGACGCTCGCAAGGCTGATGCTCGGATTATATCCTCCTCAAAGCGGTATGGTTTTGATCGACGGCATCGATCGCAATCAGCTCGATCCCGACAAGGTACGCCAGCACATGGGCGCGGTGTTGCAGGAGCCAGCGCTGTTTTCCGGCTCGATCCGCGAGAACATCACGTTGGGCCGCGACGGCATCGATGATGAGGAAATGCTGCGCGCATCACGCATCTCCGGGACACATCAGTTCGTCGCGAATATCCCGAACGGCTACGACTTGCGGCTGGTCGACAGGGGCGAGGGACTTTCGGGTGGACAACGCCAGTCGATCGCGATCGCCCGGGCGATTGCCGGCAAGCCCTCGATCGTCATCATGGACGAACCGTCCAGCGCCATGGATGCACAGACCGAGGCCGCGATGATCGACCGACTGGACGCTGAGTTGAAAGGACGCACGCTGGTGCTGGTCACTCATCGACAGCCTCTGCTCAGGCTCGTCGAACGCGTCGTCATCATGGAAAACGGCCGGATCATTGCCGACGGCCCAAGAGACAAGGTGCTCGAAAAACTGTCAGCAGGGGCGACGGCGGCATGACGCAGGATCGGCAGCTGGAAGATTTGGTCGATGACTTGGAACCCTCGCGCGTATCGCGATGGATGTTCTGGGGGATCGCGCTGTTCTTCGTCGCATTGCTGATCTGGGCTGCATTGGCCGAGATCGACCGCACGGTGCGCGGGTCGGGCCGTGTCATCTCCAGCAGCGAGCTGCAGGTGGTATCCAGTCTGGAGGGCGGCGTGCTGGACGCCATTCTCGTGCGTCCGGGCGACAGCGTGGCAACGGGACAGCCATTGTTGCGGCTGGACCCGACACAGAGCGGGTCGGACCTTGGAAGCACGCGTGCGACGGCGCAAGCGCTGGATATCAAGGTCGCGCGGCTTTCGGCCGAAGTGACTGGCCGTCCGCCACGCTATCCCGCCCCCGCCGATGCGGAAGCGGCAAGGCAACTCGAGATCGAACGCGCCTTGTATACCTCGCGCCAGGCGAGCCTGCGCAGCGCGCTAGCTGCCGGCAATGCCCAGGTCCGCCGGTCGCAGCAGTCGGTCGCCGAAGCACAGGCCGCGCTTGCCGCTGCGCAAAGCGAAGCCAGCAGTGCGCGAAGCGAACTTTCCGCCATCGAGCCGCTTGTTGCAAACGGGATCGAACCGCGCCTCGCATTGTCGCGCGCGCAAGCTGAGGCTGCCAGCGCCCAGAGTGCCGTCGAGGGTGCAAGAGCATCGCTTAGCCGCAATCAGGCGCAGGTCGCACAGGCGCAGGCCGATCTGGCAGGTATACGGCAGGATTGGCGGGAGCAGGCGGCCGCCGAACTCGCCGCCGCGCAGGCGGAACTAGGCGCCCGGTCGAACAGCTTGCCGGCGCTTGAGAAGCGCTTGGACCGCACTGTCCTTCGCGCTCCTGTGGCCGGCACGGTAAGCCGTGTGCTCGTGACGACACCAGGCAGCGCCGTCGCTCCGGGCGAGGATCTGGTAGAGCTCGTGGCTCAGGAAGAGAGCCTTCTGGTCGAGGCACGCATCGCGCCGCAGGATATCGGCAATGTCCGCCTGGGCCAGCCCGCGAAAGTCGGGATAACGGCATATGACCAGACGATCTATGGCGCGCTGGAAGGGGAGGTTACGACCATCTCGCCCGAACTCCATTCAGGACCAGCAAAGTGGCGAGATCTACTATCTGGTGCGTGTCATGACCAAGGCGAGCGCACTGGCAGGCCGCGATGGGCGCGAGCTGGCGATAGGCCCTGGCATGGTCGCCGACGTCAGTCTGCTTGGCGACAAACGAACCGTGCTGGAATATATCCTCACGCCGATCACGCGGTTGAGCGAAACAGCGTTTCGCGAATGATTAAGCGCGTGGCAATGCCACTTGTGACAGTTCGGCTTGCGACTGACCTGGAGGTGACTGTGTCATGCAACTCGAATTCCTGGCCCTTATCCTCGGGCTCACGGCCTGTGCTGCCCATGACAAGGCCGACGATGTGAAGACGGCTGAGCTGCAGTGCGAGTTTGTCGGGCTCGACAAGTCGGAAGCTGCATCCGGCGATGTATGCGCGATGTTCAGGGATGCGGCCAACACATCGGGACGCGACGATCTCGAGCGTGTCACTGTGACTATGTTGTCGGCAACCCAGGCCAAAGCTATTGCCTACGCTGCCAACGACACGGTTGTAGGCGAACTGAATTTCGATGTGATGGATGCTGAGATCCGTCCGGCCATGTGGCAAGGCTTTGCCAAGGATTTCGGGCAGTACCTCGCGTCTTCGAAGTAAGGCATCGCTCGCCGTCAGCGAGTGATCCGCAATCCTGCCCAGATTGTGCGGGGCGCTCCCAGATCGATGGATCCGCCTTGGTTGCGCGTGACGATGTCCTCGTCCGTCAGGTTCTCGCCTCGCAGCACGAGTGAGAAGCGCGTCGTCACCGGAATATCGATATAAACGCCTAAAGTGGTGACAGCCGGCAGCACATCGCTTTGCAAATCGTCTTCGAACTGGTCACCGATATGGCGCACAGTCAAAGCCAGCCTCCCGTCTGATCCCAGCTTGTAAGCAAGTGTCGCGCTGCCTGCCCATGCGGGGCTTTGCGACGGACGGTTGCCATCGAAAGCAGCACCTGGCTGGCGCGCTTTTGCATCGTTATATGCCAGCGACCCGATGAGCTGCAGCGGACCGAAGGAAATTTGCGCATCCGCCTCGATACCGCGCGTGCGGATCGCCTCGATATTACGCCGCTGGCGAGTGACTTCGTCCAGAGTGACGTTGGCAATCGCATCCCTCACACGGTTGTCGAACGCCGTGAGCGAGACTTGCAAGGCCTCGCTTGGTTTGTAGTCGATGCCCGCTTCGAAACCCTCGAGTCGTTCGTATTCGCAAATCTGCATTGGCCAGCGTCGTGACAGGGAAAACCACGAAGGGCCGGTAGAGCTCGTTAAGTGTGGGAAGGCGCAAGCCCGTGTAAGCGGCGGCGCGCATGGTTAGTCCGTTATCGAAATCGTACAGGCCACCCGCCCGAAGCGACGTTTCCCATCCTTTCCTGTCGGGAAAGACCGTGTCCTCCAGCGCAAATCCGTCTGAATCGCGTGTACGAAAGAAGCCGTCATCGATAGAATATCGGTCCAGCCGCGCCCCGGCCGTTAGCGTCAGTGCGCCTATGAGCAGGTCGTTTTCGGCAAACAGGCCGAAATTGCTGTTCGTCCCGCCTGCATTGCGGCGTTCGCGCACTGCACCGGTAAAAGAGCTGATGGCCGTTTCGTATAATTCGCCCGAGCTGCGTCGATAGTCCGCCCCCAATCGCAACACGGTATCGGGGCCGAGCGGCGGTCGCACTTCCACCTTTCCGCCAACTCCGGTCGAAGGCGTGTTGCGCTGGTCGAGAACGGGCACGAACTGCGTCGAACTGATGACCGTGTTCGTGAAGTTGCGCGCCTGTAGATAGCCCAGCACATCGAATTGCCAATCGCCGCGTCCGATCAGGCGCAAGCTGGCATCCTGGCCTGTACTGGAGCTGTCGGCACCGTCGAACCGCAGCGTGCGGCGATCATCGTAGATCAGTCCACGCGCCTGCAGCTCCATCGTATCGCCAACCGGTATAAGCCCGCGGGCCTGGACCGAGAAGGCATCGAAGGCAGCACGTGCGTTTGCATCGACGCGGGTATCGAGCGGAGTGGTGAAGAAGCCTTTGCCCCTGTCCCAGCGTGCGGACACGCTGCCAAACCCTGCGCCAAGAGCACCGGACGCATGCAGCGCGGTCTCGGTTTCCAGCCGGTCGTTCAGATAGGCATGTCCGCCAAGCGTCCCCAGCTCGTCCGCACCTGCGCTGGTCAATTCGATCGTGCCGGCGAGTGCGCCTGCGCCGAACGGACCCGATCCACCACCGCGCGTCACGCGGACCGAGGCGAGGCGCTCTGGCGCGATGGCATTGAAGGGAATGAATCCGAAGAACGGATCGGCCATCGGCACCCCGTCGAGCAGCACCAGCGCACGGCTGGTTGCGTTGCCACCCAGCGAGCGCAATGTCGTTCCTTGCGCACTGGGATTGGCTGAACGGCTGTCCGAACGGCGGAATTGCTGGAACCCCGCCACATACGCCAGTGCATCCTCGATCCGCCCGGATGGCATCGTGACGAGCACCTCCCGCTCGATCGTGACGGAGCCATAGGCTGGCGCCGCCGGAGGCTCGGGCAAAGCCGTACCGGTGACGACAATGACGCCATCGTCGGTGACGGTCCGGTCCTCTTGCGCATTCAGCCCCGACGACGGGATCAGGGCAGCCGCAAAAGTCAAAGGCCCAAGGTGAAGCAGTCGGTTGGAAGTCATACGGGTAAACCGCGTATGGCCGCTTCCCTTCATGGGCAAGGATCAATCACAGGCGTTTGAAAAGAAGGTGGCGGAGACGGAGGGATTCGAACCCTCGATACCCCGATAGAGGTATGGCTCCTTAGCAGGGAGCTGGTTTCAGCCACTCACCCACGTCTCCGCATGGCTGCCTGTCGGCTGCGAGGGGCGCGCTATAGCTAGGGCGGTGCAAGCCATCAAGCACCAAATCCCGACCACGGCTTCGACATGCTTCCACCGCTGTTGAACCTCGTTTCGTCGCAAATCGGATTCGGTTCATCGACGGTGCATTGCCGTGCTGATGATAGTGGCTTTCGAATTGGCGACGCGAGCAGTGGTGCAGATTGCCAGCTGCGAGCTTGCCGGACGAGGGAATACCAGATGAACAGCGTTTTCAAATTCGCCGCTGCCGTGGCGGCAGGATTGACCATGGCGGCCACGCCGCTGTCGGCGCAGGTCGTCAGCGTCGATCCCGACGAGGCATGGGATGCACCTATCGATGGCGATCTCGAACCGGCGCAGGGGCAGGAACTGCCTCCGGTCGGCGAGACGCAAATACCGCCTGCCGACGCGCAGGACATGCCGACTGCCGAAACGCAGATGCCCACCGAAGCTCCGGAGTGGACCGAGTCCGATGCGGAGATGGCAGCGGGCGATGCGGTCGAAATGGCCAGCGTGGACGATCCCGCCACCACCTATCGCGAAGATGATCTGATCGGCGCAGCCGAGGGCGTGTTCGGCAAGGGCGCGGAAGGCGTGGCCAAGATGATCCGCAAGCTGCTGGCCGACCAGGGCGAACCGAATGCCTATATCGTCGGCCGCGAGGCGGGCGGCGCGTTCATCGTCGGCGCGCGCTACGGTTCTGGCACGATGTTCCACAAGGTCGAGGGCGAACTGCCCGTCTACTGGACCGGCCCGAGCATCGGTTTCGACGCAGGCGCCAATGCGGGCAGCACCTTTGTGCTGGTCTACAATCTTTACGACACCGAAGAGCTTTACGAACGCTTCCCGGCAGCCGAAGGCACGGCCTATGCCGTGGGCGGTCTCAACGCGAGCTACGTGCGCAAGGGCGATGTCGTGCTCATCCCGATCCGAGTCGGTGCCGGGCTGCGATTGGGCGTCAATGCAGGCTATATGAAGTTTTCCAAGAAGCAGAAGTGGCTGCCGTTCTGACGCGCTGCGCCACATAGCTGTTGAAGGCTGAGGGGCCGCGACTGCAAAGGTGGTTGCGGCCCTCGGCATATCTGCGCAAAGAGCGTGGCCCATGCTCGACACATTGCCCGCCCAGTCGCCCGACGCGCTGCTTGCGCTTATCAAGATGCACGCCGCCGACCCGCGGCCCGACAAGATCGACCTGGGCGTGGGCGTCTATCGCACGAATGAGGGCACCACGCCGGTGTTCGCCTCGATCAAGCAGGCGGAAGAGCGCCTGATCGGCGAGCAGCATGTCGAAGAGCTATCTCGGCCCTGAAGGCGACATGGGTTTCGTCGACGGGCTGCGGCCATACATCTTCGGCGAGGACGCGGCTTACGCGGACCGGATCGACGGGATGCAGACGCCGGGCGGAACGGGCGCGGTGCGATTGGCGGTGTCGCTTGCTGCGAAGGCGGGGGTCTCGCGCTTTCATCTCGGCGTGCCGAGCTGGCCGAACCACAAGCAGATTCTCGAGGATGTCGGCGTCGAGGTGGCGACGTTCGATCACGCGACGCCTGACGGCACCGCCGACATCGATGGTCTGCTCGACCTGATCCGAAAGGGCGGGAAGGGCGAGGCTGTGCTGCTGCACGGGTGCTGCCATAACCCCACCGGTATCGATTACACTTCGGAGCAGTGGCAGCAGATTGCCGATGCGCTGGCCAGCAGCTGGTATGCTGCCCATTCTCGACATCGCCTATCAGGGCCTCGGTCACGGGATGGAAGAAGATGTCGCCGGCGTGCGCGCGGTGCTGGCCGCTGTGCCCGAGGCGCTGGTGGCCTATAGCTGCGACAAGAATTTCGGTCTCTACCGCGACCGGGTCGGCGCGTTCTACATGATGGCGGAGAAGCCGGAGCAGCTGGGCGACATTTCCTCCAACGCCAACGCTCTTGCGCGGGCCAACTGGTCCATGCCGCCCGATCACGGTGCGGCTGCCGTGCGGATCATTCTCGAGGATGACGAGCTGACGAAGGTCTGGCTGGACGAGCTGGCCGACATGCGCGCGCGAATCAACCGGGTAAGGGATCGTCTGGCGGCTGCGGACGACACAGTGCCCGGGCTCGGCCTTGCGACGTTGGCGCACCAGAACGGGCTGTTCGCGATGCTGCCGCTGGACAAGTCGCAGATCGATGCGCTGCGCGATGATCATGCGGTGTATATGGCAGGCTCTGGCCGCATCAACGTCGCCGGGCTGCACCAGGGCAACATCGACACGTTCCTGTCGGCCCTGTCGGCTGTCACGAAGGGCTAGACTACGCATGTCGCTCGACCGGCAGCCCACGCTGGAAACCGAGCGGCTGCTCATCCGCCCGCTGACAGGCGACGACCGCGAGGCGCTCTACGAGATCGCCAGCGATCCCTCTGTGTGGGAGCAGCATCCGATCCACGACCGCTGGCGGCGCGAAGTGTTCGATGCCTACTTCGATGAATGCCTCGCCAGTGGCGGTGCGCTGGCGCTGGTGCGCAAGGATGGCGAGCGGATCGTCGGCCACACGCGGTTCGGCACGGTCGAGCAGGACGAGGAAGGCGATGTGGTCGAACTCGGCTGGACATTCCTCGCCCCGACGCTGTGGGGCAAGGGCTACAACCCCGAAGCCAAGCGCGCCCTGCTTGCTCATGCCTTCGAGCATGTCGAGGCCGTCGAATTTCGCGTCGGCGACACCAACTACCGCTCGCGCAACGCACTCGAAGCCATCGGCGCGGTGCGCACCGAGCGCTACGAACTGCAGCGCTACCAAGGCAAGCGCGTGGTGCATCTGGTGTACGAGATTACTCGCGAGGAGTTTGAGGCCGGACCGCTGGCGTGATGTTGGACCGGAATAGGATTTCCGCAGGACAACGCTACAGGATGGAACACATGGAACACGGTCTAGGATAAGAAAATACGTCGAAGCAAAACTGGCCAGAAAGTTGTCAAAAGTGTCTCGTGAGCGTTGCTGGTTCATCCATCAGGATGTGGCAAAAACCCGGTCGGTAGGAAATGTCCGGGAATGGGTGGATAGGAGACGGTGCCCGCATGGGTCGGACGTGAACACGGAGCTTCGGCTCTACGAGTTAAGCGGTAGCCGCCCATCGTCTAATAAAATCGTGAACATGCACCCAATCAGCCCAGGCTGACTCAGCCCATTCCCGCACGGCCGGCTCGTGGGCGGCCGTTCCCGCGACAGGCGCTACCTTCGCAACGGTAACCTTAAAGGAGTTCGGTGGGGCCAGCACTGGAAGCTCCTCCTTACGCCTGCCAGCACGCAGCATGAACTCATTAGCCTGAGAGGGGGTGAGCTTAGCCTCAAGCTGCATGTGCAAACGAGAAAGATGCAGCCCCACTGACTGGATCGCCTGCCGAGAGCCATCTCCCGGGTGCTGAACCGCAAAAGCGTCAACGCTGAGCCGGTGAACCGGCATGAGTTCGGGCTCTGCATATTCCGCCGCCAGCACGATCCCGAACGCGGCCCAGCAGGCGGGGCTGGATGTCATATACCGGTGGACTACACCAAGGCGCGGAGCAAACTCACCTCCACAGCCAGGGCAACGCTCCAGAGAGGATTGATCGTTCATCGCCCCGGTATGGCGATGGAGCGGAATGTCCGCAATTGGGTCGCAAGCGGACACTACCCAGCCAAGCTCTGCATCCGCTTCAGATACCGCGCCAGCACGTCGATTTCGAGGTTCACGCGGTCGCCTTCGGATAACTTACCCAGCGTCGTCACTTCGCCGGTGTGCGGGATGATGTTGAGGGCGAAGTCGCAGGTGCCGTCCTCGCGGTCGTGGACTTCGTTGACGGTCAGCGAGACGCCGTCGACCGTGATCGAGCCTTTCTCCGCCACGAAGGGTGCGTGATCGCGGCCGATGCGGATGACGAGGCGCCAGCTGCCGCCTTCGTCGCGGCGTTCGACCACTTCGCCCACCGTGTCGACATGGCCGGTGACGAGGTGACCGCCTAGCTCGTCGCCGAGGCGCAGTGCAGGTTCGAGGTTCAGCGCGCGGCCTGCTTCCCACATGCCGGGCACGCTGCGCGCGATGGTTTCACCCGACACGTCGAAGCCGATGCGCGCGTCGCCCGCGCTGCCGTCCAGAGAAACGACTGTCAGGCACACGCCCGAGCACGCGATGGACGCGCCGATATCGATGGCCGCGGGATCCAGCGGGCAGGCGACGGTCACGCGCGTGTCGCCGCGCTGCTCGACGCTGTCGATCGTGCCGATGGCGGTGACGATACCGGTAAACATGGGTCGGGAAGGCTCCTTAGCTGCGCTGGCGGCGATAGGCGGTGAACATGTCGCTGCCAAGCTGACGGTGTTCGACCTGTCCCCACCGGCCATACGCGTGCGACAGCTCGGTCAGCCCTATGTCGCCGAGCGCGGGCGCACCCTTGCCGATCAGGATGGGCGCGCGGTAAATCTCCAGCCGGTCGACAAGGTCTTCGGCAAGAAAGCTGGAGGCTGCGCCTGCGCCGCCTTCGACATACAGATACTGGACGCCGTCCATGTTCGCGATCTGTTCGGGCGCGTTAATGACCTTCACCCCGTCGGGCGGCACGCCGCGCGTCAGCAGAACGCGTTGCGGGCTGCGGTGTTCGAGCCCGTCCAGCCGCACGTCGAGCCGGGGCTTGTCCGCGCGCCAAGTCCCGCCGCCGACAAGGATCGCATCCTGCATGGCGCGGCGGGAGTGAACATGAGCGCGGGCCTCCTCGCCGGTGATCCATTGGCTGCTGCCGTCCGACATGGCGATGCAACCGTCGAGCGACAGGGCGAGCTTGAGCGTGACGAAGGGCCGGCCAAGCTGCGCGCGGGTGAGATAGCCTGCAAGGCTGTCTGCGACTTCGGGCAGATCGAGCTGCGCGACATCGATGCCCGCTTTGCGCAGCCGCTTCATCCCTTCTCCGGCCGTGCGCGGGTCGGGGTCTGGCATGCCGACGATTACCCGTGCCAATCCCGCCTCGGCCAGCAAATCCGCACAGGCCGGACCGCGTTGCGACTGATGCGCGCAGGGTTCCAATGTCACATAGGCCGTCGCGCCGCGTGCCGCCTCGCCAGCCTGCTCCAGCGCGACTGCTTCGGCGTGCGGACGGCCGCTTTCCTGCGTCCAGCCGCGCCCGACCACGCGGTCATCCTTGACGATCAGGCATCCGACCGCCGGGTTGGGGCGGGACGCAGGCCGACCACGCGAGGCCAATCGCGCAGCAGCTGCCAGGAAGGCGGTGTCACTCGGTATCGGCGGTGTCCCCGGACTGGCCGAACAGACCTTCCATCCGCTCGCGCTCGGCAGCTTCGGCCTCGGCTTCCTCAGCCCTGATCTGCGCTTCCATCTCCTCGACATCGAGGCCCGATGCCGCGCCGATCGTGCGGTAGAGATCGCGGCGCAATTGCAGACGGCGGTCGTCTTCCGCCTGCCGCTCATCCTTCAGGCGCTGATTTTCGATATTCGAGGCGATGATCTCCTCGTCCGTGCGATCAGGGGCGTATGTCGTGATATAGGTGACGTCCGCCTGCTCTGGCGGATAGTAATAGTTCTCCTGCGTCAGCCAGAAGAACAGGCTGCCCGATACCAGCATGGAAGCGGCAAGGATCGGCCATCGGTGCGGGGTGGGCTTCCTCCACTCGCTCCAGAAATCGGCCAGGCCGCCGGCCGCATTGAACTTCGAACGATAACGCATGAGTACCAAGATAATAGCAGGCGGCGATGAACGCTAGCCGAAGGTGGCGTAGAGCGTGCGGCCGTGTGTCTTGAGCCAGGCATCGGCGGCGCGCATGTCGTCCTCGTAGATGCGCGCCAGCAAGGAATGAAAGGCAGGCGAGTGGTCGAAATGCACCAGATGCGCGACCTCGTGCGCGACGACCGAGCGGCGGACATGGTCGGGCGCCTGCACCAGCCGCCAGTTCATGCGCAGCACGCCCTTGCTCGAACAGCTGCCCCAGCGGCGCTTGGCCCGAGACACGCGTACGGGAGCGGAAGGGAGGGAAGCGCGCTTGCAGTAATGGGTTGTGTCCTGTTCGAACAGGCGCAGCGCCTCGCGTTCTAGCCAGCGTTGCAGGCGCGGAGGAAGCGTTTCCCTCGGCCCGCCGATGCGGAGGCAATCGCCATCGACCTGGGCCGCGCGCGGTGACGCCTCGTCCCAATTGATTTGCAGGGTCCGTCCGCGATAGTCGATGCGGCCTTCGCTGACTGGATTGCGCGGCGCGGGTACTTTGGCCAGCTGCGTTTCCAGCCATGTCCGTCGCGCCTTGGCGAACGCGAGCGCATCGCGGCTGGCGCACCATTTCGGCATGGTGATCCGCACCGCACTGCCATCGGGGGCGAGGCGCAGGGTAAGCCGCTTGGCAGTCGGATGGCGGCGCAGGTCTATGGGCAGCGCGCGGCCCAACAGCTCGATCTGCTGCGGTTCGTCCGATTGGCGCAGCCACTCTATCATGCCGCTTCGCTGGTCCCGTCATCGTCCCATTCGACGATGTGGTGTTCAAGCGGCCCGGCCTCGTCTTCGCTGATGACGCGGCCTGCAACCGATACGCCCGCCGCAATCACAGCCTCGCGGTCTCCCGAAATCAGGTAATGCCAGCTGGGCAAGGGCCTGTCCTCGGCGCGGCGGCGATAGGCGCAATGGTCGGGCAGCCATGGCACACGGTCGACCAGCTTCAGCGTCAGCGTCAGGCAGTCGGGCACGAAGCTCTTGCGTTTGGCGTAATTGGTGCACCGCGCCGTATCGCAATCGAGCAGGCGTGCAGGCGACATTCGTCTCCTCGATCTCGCCGGTATCTTCGTATTCGACCTTGTGGAGGCAACAGCGTCCGCACCCATCGCACAGCGCCTCCCACTCCGCGGCGTTCAGCTGCGCGAGTGGGCGTTCCCAGAACCTGTCCCTCAGCGCACCCATTTGGCCAGCTCGTCGCGCACGGCTTGTGGGCCCTGGTCGGTTGGCAGGGTCGCCATCGGCTGACCGTCGGGGCCGATCAGGAAGGTGATGTTGGAATGGTCGACCAGGTAGCCTTCGCCGCGCTCTTCGGGCACGGAGTAGAAGACGCCGTACAGCGGCGCGATTGCCGCGATTTCTTCCGCGCTGCCAGTCATGCCCGACAAGGCGCGGGTGGAAGGCATCGGTGAATTCGCCGAGGACTTCGGTCGTATCGCGGTCCGGATCGACGCTGACGAACAGCGGCTGGATCTTCGCGGCGAGTTCGGGTTCGTCTTTCTCGAACAGCTTCAGACCCGCCATGGCGCGCTGATTGTCGGTTGGACAGACATCGGGACAAAAGGCATAGCCGAAATAGAGCGTGCGATACTGCCCGTCGAAATCGGACAGGCTGATCCTCTCTCCATCCTCGGACGTCAGCGTGAAGTCCCCGCCGAGCGACGAGCCTTCGAGCGGCGGCGTGGGCGCAGGCTCGGTACCGCAAGCGGGCAGCGAGAGAGCGGCAATCAGGGGCAGGACAATACGATACATGACAGCACGGTTCATGGTCTGCTAACGGCGCTTAGACAAGAGGTCGCCCGCACGAATTCGGGCAAACGACAGGCGGAGATCGACAAAGGTGCGTATCGGGAAATCGACAGGCGGGATGGCGCTGGCATGCGCGTTGCTGGCAGCAGTGACGAGCCCAGCGGCGGCGCAGTTCCAGTCGGACGGCTACAAGTTCATCGAGGCCGTGCGCGACCGTGATGGCGACACCGCCACCAAGATGCTGGACGAGCCGGGCAGCACGATCGTCAATGCGCGCGAGATCGGCACTGGCGAGACAGCGCTGCATGCCGTGGTTCAGCGGCGCGACCTGACCTGGATGCGCTTCCTGCTGCAGCGCGGAGCCAATCCGAATATCGCCGACAAGAACGGCGTGTATCCGATCCAGATCGCCGCGCAGCTCGGTTTCATCGAAGGGGTGGAGCGGTTGATCAAGGGCGGTGCGCAGCTCGACGTGTCGAATGCCACCGGCGAAACCCCGCTCATCAGCGCCGTACATCGCCGCGATCTGAAGATGATCGAAATGCTGGTTGCCAATGGTGCCAGTGCCGACCGCGCCGACAATTCTGGTCGCAATGCGCGCGATTATGCCGCGCTGATGGGCGCGCGCTCGGGCGTGCTCGATGCCATCGCCAAGGGTGAAGGTGGCGACGAGGACGAAGCCGAGACGTACGGCCCGCAATGATGGACGAAGCAGCGCTCGACATCGCCGACCTGACACTCGACGAATTGCGGCTGGTGATGGCACCCGCCATTGCCGATGCCGCCATATTCGATGGCTGGGGCGACGATGCGCTGGTCATGGCGGCGGAGCAGCTGGGGGCGGACATCGATGTGGCGCGGCTGGCTTTCAAAGGCGGCGCGATGGACATGATCGGCGCCTGGATCGAGGCGGTCGATCTGGCGATGGTCGATGCCTTTCCCGAAGACGTCGTCAAACCGATGAAAATTCGCGATCGCATCACCGCGCTGGTGCAGTTCCGGCTCGACGCCGGTGCGGGTCAGGAAGAGGCCGTGCGCCGCGCCATCGCGATCATGGCCATGCCGCAGAATGTCGCGCGCGCGGCCAGGCGTAGCTGGCGCAGTGCCGATTTGATGTGGCGGCTGGCTGGCGACACGGCGACGGACTACAATCACTACACCAAGCGTGCGATCCTCGCCTCGATCTACGGCGCGACGCTCAGCGTGTTCGTGAATGACGAAAGCGAAGACAAGGCCGAAACACGCGCCTTTCTCGACCGCCGCATTGAAGGTGTGATGCAGTTCGAAAAGGTGAAGGCCAAATGGCTGAACCCCGAACGCGAAACCTTCAGCGTCACCCGCTTCCTGGGGCGCCTGCGCTACCCGGCGCGTTAAGACTCGAGCGCCACAACGCTATTGATAACCAGTTGCAATAAGCCGTCTCGTCTGACAGGGCGGGCTGCATGACTTTGGACGGTTTCGAAAGCGCCCGCGAAGCGCGGATCACTCGTGTCAATTGGGACGCGCTTGCCGTGGACGAGGGCAAGCGGTTGCAGGCGCTCGGCATTGACGAAGGGGCCGAGGTCGCCGTCATTCATCGCGGTATCTTCGGCACACGCGATCCCCTGGCTGTCCGGCTGGGCAACATGACCATCGCCATACGCCGTGTGCATGCGCGCGCGATCGAGGTGGAGGCGGTATGAGCCGCAAGCTGACAGCCGCGCTGGTCGGCAATCCCAATTCGGGCAAGTCGGCGCTGTTCAACGCTCTCACCGGCGCGCGGCAGAAGATCGCGAATTATGCCGGCGTGACCGTGGAGCGGAAGGCCGGGCGGCTGGTTCTGCCGAGCGGCGAGCCGGTCGAACTGCTCGACCTGCCCGGCTCCTACAGCTTCGATGCCGCAAGCCCGGACGAGGCGGTGACCCGCGATGTCGTCAAAGGTGCTTTCGAAGGCGAGGCAGTGCCCGACGTGCTGGTGCTGGTGCTCGACGCGGCCAATCTGGAACAGCATCTTGTTTTCGCGCAGGAAGTGCTCGAGCTCGGGCGGCCGACAGTGGTGGCGCTCAACATGGTCGATCTGGCCGAGCGGGACGGGCTGACGCTCGATCCCGACGCGCTTAGCGAAGCGCTGGGCGTGCCAGTCGTTCCCACAGTGGCTGTGCGCCGCAAGGGTGTCGCCGAACTCAACGCTGCCATCGCCGCGGCAGAGGGCACTTCGGGCGAGCATGTCGACAAGCCCTGGCACCTCACGCTGCCCGAACGACGCCTTGCTGCAAAGCACATGGCCAAGGCTGCCATCCTGTCGAAATCTACCCGCCACACGATCGAAAACGGCATCGACAAGGTCCTTCTCAATCCGTGGATCGGGCCGGTCATTCTGTTCGGACTGCTGTTCGTGGTGTTCCAGGCCGTCTTCGCATGGGCGACGCCCTTCGCCGATGCGTTGGAAGGCGCGGTCGGCGCGCTGTCGGCAGGGGTCACCGATACGATGGCACCGGGTCTGTTTCGCGACTTCCTGACCGAAGGCGTGCTGGCAGGTGTTGGCTCGGTGGTCGTGTTCCTGCCGCAGATCGTCATCCTGTTCGCCTTTATCCTCGTGATGGAAGCCAGCGGTTACATGGCGCGCGCGGCGTTCCTGATGGACCGCATGATGGCGAGCGTTGGCCTGTCGGGCCGCAGCTTCATCCCGCTGCTTTCCAGCTTTGCTTGCGCTATTCCGGGCATCATGGCGACGCGCAGCATTTCCGATCCGAAAGACCGGCTGACGACCATTCTGATCGCGCCGCTGATGACCTGCTCGGCGCGCCTTCCGGTCTATGCGGTGATTATCGCCGCACTTATCCCGGCAACCACGGTGGGGCCGGGCATCGGGCTGCAGGGACTGGTGCTGTTCGCGCTCTATGTCGCAGGGATCGTGGGCGCGATGATCGTCGCCTTCGTGCTCCGCCGCACGGTGACCAAGGGCAAGGAATCCGGCTTCATCATGGAGCTGCCGCGCTACCAGCTGCCGCGCCTGAAGGACCTCGCCATCGGCCTGTGGCAGCGCGCCTGGGTCTTCCTGCGCCGGGCAGGCACGATCATTTTCGTCGCCACCATCGCACTGTGGGTCCTGCTCAGCTTTCCCAAGGCGGGCGAAGGCGAAAGCCAGCTGGACGCGAGCTATGCCGGCGCTCTCGCCGATGCGATCCACCCGGTGCTCGAACCCGTCGGCTTCAACCGCGAGATGAGCCTCGCGCTCGTGCCCGCCATGGCCGCGCGCGAAGTGGCCGTGTCCGCGCTCGCCACCACCTATGCCGTGGATGCGGAAGACGAGGACCTGGCGGCCGAAGGCGTGACCTCCAAAATCGCTGCCTTGTGGAGCCTGCCGACCGCGCTGGCCTTCCTCGCCTGGTTCGTTTTTGCGCCCCAGTGCCTGTCGACGATTGCGGTCACCCGGCGCGAGACGAACGGGTGGAAATGGCCTATCGTGATGACCATATATTTGTTCGTGCTGGCATGGCTGGCGGCAGGCGCAACCTACTGGATTGCGGTGGCTGCCGGCCTTTAGGTCCGGTTCGGGGGAAACACCCCGTTCCGGCTCTTTAACTCAACCGCATCGCGCGTTAGGCCAGCATGCAAGAGACACGTGAAGGGACGAAACAAATGGCCGGTAGCCTCAACAAAGTCATGCTGATCGGAAACCTGGGCGCGGACCCGGAAGTGCGCAGTTTCCAGAATGGCGGCAAGGTGTGCAATCTGCGCATCGCGACGACCGAAAACTGGAAGGACCGCAATACGGGCGAGCGGCAGGAACGCACCGAATGGCACACGGTCGCGATCTTCTCGGAAGGTCTGGTCAACGTGGCCGAACGCTATTTGCGCAAGGGCTCCAAGGTCTTCGTCGAAGGCCAGCTGCAGACCCGCAAGTGGCAGGACCAGTCGGGCAATGACCGCTACTCGACCGAAGTCGTCCTGCGCGGCTTTGGCGGCACGCTGACCATGCTCGACGGGGCAGGCGGCGGTCAGGGCGGCGGCGGCGGCGGCGGCTCGCGCGGCGGCGACTATGGCGGCGGCGGCGGTGGACAGTCGGGCGGCGGCTGGAACCAGGACAGCGGAAACGGCGGCTCCGGCGGCGGATCGGGCGGCGGCTCGAACTACGACGATCTGGACGACGACATCCCGTTCTAGGTGCTCGCAGCCTGAACGCATGGTGTTCGGGCGGATGAGCCCCTGTTAAGGTGGTTGCGGATACTTCTGTCGGTCGTCTGACAGGAGATAGTGATGCAGCGCCTTGTATTCACCACGTTATCGGCCATCGCTCTGGCCGGCTGTGCTGGCAATCCGGTGCCCGAGCCGCGCGTTCCGCTTGTCGATACCTACCGTCCGACGACACAACCGGCGCAGATCGCCGAAGTGCGCGCTGCAATACAGAAGTATCGCGACTTTTCCGTGGCAAAGCGTGAAGGGTGGAAGTCCTTTGGCGACGACGAACCGCTGATGGGCAAGCATTTCTACAACGACGAAGCGCCCGACTATATCGCGGGCGACCCGCTCGATTTCAGCCGCCCGAACAATTTGATGTACACCGAGATCGACGGCGAGCAGGTGCTGACCGGCGTGGCTTTCGTCGTCCGGCTGGGCGAGGGCGAGCCGATGCCGCAAGGTTTCGCCGGGCATGACGACCGTTGGCACGCGCACGACTTCGTCGCCGCCATCGAGGCAGCGACCGAAGAACGCCCGATCCTCGGATGGCTCGCCAATCGCTGGCTGGACGACAATTATCGCAAGAAGGGCGACAACCGCGGGCGGCTGGCAATGGTGCATGCCTGGGTGACGATGGAGAATCCGGACGGTATTTTCGCCGACTACAACCGCACGATACCCTACAAGAAGCTCGGACTTCCCGACGGATACTGGCACGGGGCCAGCGTCGAGACGGCGCGCGGTCTGAACCTTGCGACCGAAGGCGGCTGCGATGCGCAGAACGGCACCTTGTGGATCGCAAACATTTCGCGCTCGCAGGACCGCACGATCAAGGCTGCATGCCGCGACGGTGCCGAGGCCGTCCGGTCAGCCATTGCGCAGGGCGGCAAGGAGCGGATCAATGCGGCGGGCGAAGCGGCCTGGCGACTATTCGACGATGTCTGGCAACGCACGCTGACGGCAGAGCAGAAAAGACGCGTCGCCCAGATGAGCGAACACGGCACGGACGGTCATGGCGATGGTCACGATGGCCACGGCGATCATGGAGATCATGACGGCCATCACTGAACTGCCAAGACAGAGGCGCGGGCGTTACCTCAATGCTTTTTCAACGCCGATAGCGCTTCTGCCAGGGGCCCGCTGACTTCGCGGTCTTCATCGCTTTCGATGCCGACTTCGGCGCGGGCGGCGTCGGCGCCTTCGCCTTCGCGGTAGGGGTCGAGCGCGAGGCCCAATTCCTGCGCTATGGCCTCGCCGATGTCGAAAGTCTCGCCGTCGTACTCGATCTCGTCGAGGTCTTCTTCGGTCAGCTCGAACTCGGCGTCTTCCTCGTAAGTGCCCAGTTTGCCCTCCGGCACAAAGCGAAGCGAGAAGTCTTCTCCCACGTCGTATTGCAAAGGGTCGCGCGTGACGGCGCAGGGCTGCTCCACCGTGGCGCGGAAGCTGCCGGTGGCGACCACCGCATCGTCCTTTGCCTCGAAGTCGGCCTCGGCTTCGAGGATGTGGATACCGGTAATGCCGAACCGCTTGGCGAGGGCATCGCGCTCCGCCTCGTTGGCCGCAAACTTCAGGGTTTCGCCGGGCAGGGCGCGCGGCTTGATCGGGCGGCTGAGTTCGCTTTTCTCGCTCATTCGGCGATCTCCCCGGCGCGCAGCTGGTCCGGCGTCGTGCGTGTCAGCCGCTTGTGCAGGCGGATCATGCGTTCGGCCAGCGCCTCGGCCTCGTCTTCCTGAGCCAAAGTCACATTGCGGCGCAGCGCGTCGGCAAGGCTCGCGCGGTCTTCCGCGGTCAGCGCCGTGCGGTAGGTGCCGAGCCTGCCGCCCATGCTGCTCATGATCGTGCCGATCTTTTTGCCCACGGTCGGATCGCCGATGCCTGCCTCGCGCAATTGCGCTTCCATGTCCTCGACGAACAATTCGGTCAGCAGCGCGGTGTGCGGTCGCAGTTCCTCGTCCCGCTCCATCCGCAGCAGCGCAAGACTGAGCACCAGCGTGATCATGTCGAAGCGCCCTTCCAGCGTGTCGGCCACGCCGCACATGCGATACCAGTCGGGATCGCGCGCCTTGTCGACGATATCGTGCCACAGCGGGCGCCATTGTTCGCGCGGGTCGGGGGCGGTTCCGAAAAGCTTGGAAAAGAAGGACATCGTGGTGGCAAACGCTCCGTTCGGGCAATCGTTCAGCGGCAATTCAAGCGCGCTCGCCAATCGCCGCCCCTTATCGAGTTGCATGCGACCATGCGCGCGTTTAGAGCGCTGCGGCGCGCATATAGGGTGCTTGCCCGACAAGGCCAAGCATCGCGGGACAAGCGAAGTTCAGGAGTGATGATGGCCGTATCGAAGTTTCACGCAGGCGCGTTGCTGGCAGCGACCGGGCTTGCGCTGGCCGGGTGCTCCTCGATCCGCGAATCGCGCGGTTACGTGACCGACCAGGTGCTGCTCAATTCCGTGCAGCCGGGGATCGACAACCAGCGCAGCGTGGAAATGACGCTGGGCCGTCCGACCTTCACCAGCCAGTTCGGGGAGCCGACGTGGTACTACGTGTCCTCGACGACGGGCCGCAAACCCTTCGTGCGTCCGCGGATCCAGGCGCATCAGGTACTGGCTGTGCAGTTCGGACCGGACGGCAATGTCACGTCGGCAGAGCGTACAGGGCTGGATCAGGTCGTCTATCTCGCGCCCGATGGGGACGAGACGCCGACGCTGGGCCGTGAGCGCGGCTTCCTCGAAGACCTGTTCGGCAACATCGGTACCGTGGGCCAGCCGGGCCTTCCCGGTGGCGGCGGTCCCGGACAGCCTTAAGCGCCCCAATCTTGATCCCGGCGGCGCGCCACCCATATCGCGCCGCATGGACGACACCGACAATCGCCACGGGCTGACCCAGTGGCACGGAACCACCATCATCGGCGTACGCAAGGGCGATCGCATCGTCATTGCAGGCGACGGACAGGTCTCCATGGGCAACACGGTGATGAAACCCAACGCGCGCAAGGTCCGCCGGATCGGCGAGGGCGGCGCAGTCGTGGCAGGCTTTGCCGGCGCGACGGCCGATGCCTTTACCCTGTTCGAGCGGCTGGAGAAGAAGCTGGAGCAGTACAGCGGCCAGCTGCTGCGCGCCGCGGTCGAGCTGACCAAGGACTGGCGCACGGACAAGTATCTGCGCAATCTGGAAGCGCTGATGATCGTGGCGGACAAGGAGAACCTCCTCGTCCTGACCGGCAATGGCGATGTGCTTGAGCCGGAAGGCGGCATCACGGCCATCGGGTCGGGCGGCAATTACGCGCTCGCCGCGGCCAAGGCGATCGCGGAATACGAAGACGACGCGGAGGTGATCGCGCGCAAGGCGATGCAGGTCGCCGCCGACATCTGCGTCTTCACCAATGGCAATGTGACCGTCGAAGAGGTCTGACACTTACATGGACAATCTGACCCCCAAGGCCATCGTGGCCGCGCTGGACGAGCACATCATCGGCCAGAAGGATGCCAAGCGCGCTGTCGCCGTGGCCCTGCGCAATCGCTGGCGCCGCCAGCGCCTCGATCGCAATCTGCGTGACGAGGTGACGCCCAAGAACATCCTGATGATCGGCCCCACCGGCTGCGGCAAGACCGAGATCAGCCGGCGGCTGGCAAAGCTGGCCGAGGCGCCGTTCGTGAAGGTCGAGGCGACCAAGTTCACCGAAGTCGGCTATGTCGGCCGCGATGTCGAACAGATCGCCCGCGATCTCGCCGAAGAAGCCATCCGTCTGGAAAAGGACCGCCGCCGCGAGGCCGTGCGCGAAGCGGCCAGCGAGGCTGCGATGGAACGGCTGCTCAACGCGCTGGTCGGCGAAAACGCCAGCGAGGCGACGCGCGAGGCTTTCCGCCAGCGCGTCGTCGAAAACGCGATGAACGACACCGAAGTCGAGATCGACGTGAAGGACCAGCCGCAGTCGAACATGGAAATACCCGGCATGCCCGGCAATGTCGGCATGATCGACCTGTCCGACATGCTCGGCAAGGCGATGGGCAAGTCGAACCTCAAGCGCCGCAAGCTGAAAGTGCCCGATGCGTGGGACCGGCTTGTGGAAGAGGAGGCCGAGAAGCGCATGGACCAGGACGACGTCAACCGCGTCGCGCTGGAGAATGCGGAGACCAACGGCATCGTCTTCCTCGACGAAATCGACAAGATCGCCGTCAGCGATGTGCGCGGCGGCAGCGTCAGCCGCGAAGGCGTGCAGCGGGACCTGCTGCCTCTCATCGAAGGCACGACGGTGGCCACCAAATACGGCCCGATGAAGACCGACCACGTTCTCTTTATCGCAAGCGGCGCATTTCACGTCGCCAAGCCGTCCGACATGCTCCCCGAACTGCAGGGCCGCCTGCCGATCCGCGTCGAATTGCGCGCGCTGACCGAGGAAGACTTCGTCCGCATCCTGACCGAGACGCGCGCCAATCTGGTGCAGCAGTACAAGGCGCTGATCGGCACGGAAGAGGTCACGCTCGACATTACGGACGATGCGGTCACGGAAGTGGCCAGGATTGCAGCGCGGGTCAACGAGAGCGTCGAGAACATCGGCGCCCGCCGCCTTCAGACGGTCATGGAACGCCTTCTCGAAGACATCAGCTTCGAGGCCGAAGAGCACAAGGGCGAGACGATTACGGTCGACGCCGCCTATGTGCGCGAACGTCTGGACGACCTCGCGGGGGATACGGATCTGAGCAAGTATATCCTTTAGGAACGGCTTGGTCGGCCGGGCCGAAATTACTTTTTGCGCCGGCTCAACCAATCGGAAAAGCTGCGTTTTCGTCCTTTGCTCGCCAGCTCCACCCTCGCAAGTTCGCGCGCGGTGCGGTCGTGTTTGACGGCAGTCTCGCGCAGGTGGCGGCTGACCACAGGGTCGGGATGACTGGCGGCCAGCCGCCGTGCAGCTTTCGCCAGTTGGGCAAAATAAATCAAGTCGCGAACTTCGCTCACGCCCGGATGAACGCGTGACTGCACGGCTTGTTCTTACGAACTCCTGCCGCAGATTTAAGGATGCGGCGCCAGTCCCGTCTCGACACCTGTCTTGTCGGTCAGCGCGAATTTGTCGACCAGGTCGCTGCTTGCGCGGTTGAGGCCGACGACCTGCACGCTGCGGCCGTTGCGGCGCATGCGTTCGACCACCTTGTCGAGCGCGCCGATGGCCGAGATGTCCCAGAAGTGGGCCTTGCTTACGTCGATGATCACGTGGTCGGCCGGGTCGGGCATGGCGCTTTCCGGGCCGAGCGCGGCTTCGAAGCGCTCGACGCTTGCGTAGAAGATCTGGCCCTTGGCGCGGTAGACCGCCTTGTCACCCTTACGCTCGCGGACGACTTCGAACATCGTCATCACCTTGTGGGTGAAGAACACGCCCGACAGGATGACGCCTGCCAGCACGCCAAGCGCCAGGTTGTGCGTGGCGACGACAACCACGACGGTGGACAGCATGACGACGCTCGACTGCCACGGATGCTTGGAAACGTTGGGGATCGAGTTCCACGAGAAGGTGCCGATCGACACCATGATCATGATCGCCACCAGCGCCGGCATCGGCACCTGGCCCACCAGATCGCCCAGCACGGCCAGCAGGACGAGCAGCGAGAACCCTGCGGTGAAGGTCGACAAGCGCCGCGTCCGCCGCTGGTCACGTTGATGACCGACTGCCCGATCATCGCGCAGCCGCCCATGCCGCCGAACATGGCCGCGACGACATTGGCCACGCCCTGGCCGGCGCTCTCGCGGCGCTTGTTCGAACCGGTGTGCGTCATGTCGTCGACGATCTGCGCGGTCAGCAGCGATTCGAGCAGGCCGACGGCCGCCATGGTCGGCGGAATAGGGCGCGATGATCGCCAGCGTTTCCCAGGTCAGCGGCACGTCGGGCAGCACGAAATAGGGCAGGCCTTCGGGCAGCTCGCCCATGTCGGCCACGGTGTTGACCGGCGCGTCCAGCCAGATGGTCAGCGCGGTCAGCACGATGATCGCGATCAGCGGGCTGGGGATGGCAGTGGTGAACTTCGGGATGATGTAGATCATCGCCAGCGCGGCGGCGACCATGGCGTAGGTCATCCAGCCGATGCCTGCATTGCTCGGATCGAGCTGCGGCAACTGCGCCATGAAGATCAGGATCGCGAGCGCGTTGACGAAGCCGGTGATGACCGAGCGGCTGACGAACTGCATCAGCAGGTCGAGCCGCAGCAGCGCGGCGATGCCCTGGAACACGCCCATCAGGATCGTCGCGGCAAAGAGGTATTCCACCCCGTGATCGCGCACCAGTGGCACCACCACCACGGCGACCGCCGCGGTCGCGGCGCTGATCATGCCCGGCCGTCCGCCGGTAAAGGCGATGACCATGGCGATCGCGACCGAGGCGTACAGGCCCACGCGCGGATCGACGCCGGCGATGATGGAAAAGCCGATCGCTTCAGGGATCAGCGCGAGCGCGACGACGATCCCGGCAAGGATGTCGGCGCGGATGTTGGAGAACCAGTCGCGCTGGATCGCGCCGAGTTTGGGCATGTTGTTGATCCGGTATGTCCCTTGGAGGGGCGCACGGCGCAGGCCGGAAAGCATGCGTGCGCCATATACGTATTGTGCAGTGCAGCACAACCCTGCGGGCGGATATCGCAAGGCTGCAGCCGATCGGACGCGTCTCTCCTCGGTCTGCTCGTCGGCCTGCTGCCGGGCCCACATCTCTGCATAGAGGCCATCCTGCGCGCAGCAGATCGGTGTGGGAGCCGCTTTCGGCCAGTCGGCCATGGTCGAGCACCAGGATGCGGTCGGCATCGGCGATCGTCGACAAGCCGGTGCGCGATGGCCAGGGTGGTGCGGTGTGGCGCTGACTTCGCTTAAGCGTGCGCAGAATGTCCTGTTCGGTCCGGCTGTCGAGCGCGCTGGTCGCCTCGTCCAGCAGCAGGATCGGCGGGTCCTTCACCAGCGTGCGCGCGATGGCGACGCGCTGCTTCTCACCGCCCGACAGCTTCAGGCCGCGCTCGCCGACCTCGGTCTCGAAGCCGGCTGGCAGGCGCTCGATAAAGGGCATGATGCTGGCGGCTCTGCGGCGGCTGGCGATGTCTCGTTCGTTCGCATCCTCGCGGCCGTAGGCGATGTTGTAGCCGATGGTGTCGTTGAACAGCACGCTGTCCTGCGGGACGATGCCGATATGCGCGCGCAAGCGTATCCTGCCGTGACCTGCGCGATATCCTGCCCGTCGATGAGAATGCGTCCGCGCTGCGGATCGTAGAAGCGGAACAGCAGCCGCGCGATCGTGCTCTTGCCCGCGCCCGACGGCCCGACGATCGCGACATTGCTGCCCGCCGGGACTTCGAATGTGAGGCCATGCAGGATGGTGCGCTCGGGCTCGTAGCCGAAATGAACATGGTCGAAGGTGATGGACGGGCGCCTCACGACCAGCGCGGGCGCGCCGGGCGCGTCCTCCACTTCGACCTGCGTATCGATCAGCGCGAACATCTCGCGCCATGTCGACCAGCCCCTGCCGGATTGTGCGATAGACCCAGCCCAGCAGATCGAGCGGGCGGAAAAGCTGCATCAGATAGGTATTGACGAACACGAGGTCGCCGACCGTCAGCTCGCCCCGGCTCCAGCCCCATACGGTGTAAGCCATCGCGCCTGCCATCAGTGCATTGGTGATGAAGGCCTGCGTGATGTTGAGCCAGCCGAGCGAGTTGTCCGACCTGATTGCCGCTTCGGCTATAGGCGTGAGCGGACTCGGCATAGCGCGCCTCCTCGCGCCCTTCCGCGCCGAAGTATTTGACCGTCTCGTAATTCAGCAAGCTGTCGACCGCGCGGCTTAGCGCCTGCCCGTCGAGATCGTTCATCTCGCGCCGCAGTTTGGTGCGCCACTCGGTCATCTGGCGGGTGACGATGATATAGAGCGACCACCGTCGATGGCGGTAGCGGTCACCAGCCCCCAGCCGAAGTTGAGGTAGAAGATGACACCGACTGCGATCAGCTCGATAATGGTCGGTGCGATATTGAAGAGCAGGAAATAGAGCATCGAGTCGATGCTCTTGGTCCCGCGCTCGATGATCTTGGTGACTTCGCCGGTGCGGCGCGAGAGGTGAAAGCGCAGGGACAGGCGATGCAGCCGATGAAACACGTCTTCGGCCAGATTGCGAGTCGCTTCCTGCCCGACGCGCTCGAACACAATGTTGCGAAGGTTGTCGAAGGCAGTGCCTGCAAACCGGCCGAGCCCGTAGGCCAGCACCAGCGCCATCGCGACCATGGCCGCCTCGTTGGCCGGACCGGTCATCGAATCGACCGCGCTCTTGTACGCGAAAGGCAGGGCCAGGAGTGTGGCCTTGGCCGCAATCACCAGCACCATGGCGACGGCGATCCGCTTGCGCAGGGCCGGATTGTCCTGGGGCCACAGGTAAGGGAGGAAGCGCTTGAGCGTCGCCCAGCTTTCCGCATCGGCTGGCTGGTCGGACGTAACTGTATCTGGCGGCATGGCCCGCTAAGTGGGCGGGACAGGTGCGAGGCGCAAGGTCAGCTGCCGATGCGACTGGCCCCACGACCGAATTCGACGAGCGAGCGCTTTGCCGATTCGGGCAAGTCGAACAGAATCTTCTGCTGCGCAAAGTCGATGGCCACACGCTCGAACAGCTGAAGATTGCTCATGCCGATAATAAGCGCGGGTGTGTCGGTCAGCCCGAGCGCCTCGAAGGCTGGACTTTGGGCAAAGCCAACGGGCGCGCGATGGATCGTTACACCGCCCATGGCGATATGCCGCGCGACGATGAATTCGCTTTCGAACTCGACACCGTTTACATCCGTCGTGCGCATGATGTCGTCCCCGCGCTTGCGCAGGCGGCGCATGAGCTCGGGATTGCCGATCGAGTTCTGCGCACCGGTGTCCACGACCACCGCCGTACGAATACCGTTCACCTTGGCGTCGGTGATGATCATCTGACCGAGCTTGCGACGCGCGCGCACCACTATGTCGAAGTCGGTATTGCTGCTGGCGAAGAGTGCGGCGTCGGCTACATCCATCCGGTCGTTCGCGAAATCGATCACGACGCGCAGGTTCTGCAAGCTGTCGAGACCGAGAATTCCGTCCGCTCCGATGTGATTGCGCTTCAAGATCGGGGCGCGCAGACCGCTGAAGACACGGTCGGCAAACTCAAGGCTGTCCACATCGACCATGTCCACAGATCGGCTGGACCCCATTGCGACCAGCGTGGCCCGGCCACGCGGGCTCAAGCCAAGGTCTTCCGTTATACGATGGGTGACGACCGTCGCCTGCGATCCTGTATCGATGAAGAAGCGGTACGGTCCGGCGCCGGCGATCGTGACCGGAATGGTCATACGGTCGTACCGGTCATGATCGAAGGCCACGGTTTCGATATCTTCGTCTTCGATCTGCGGAGGCGGCGGGGTCTCGAGGCCCGGCGCGCCGGCCATACGAAGGGCTGCTCGCGGCCAATGCAGCTAGCCCGTATAAGGCCGCAATCCTGAATCCCTTGGACATCCAATCCTCACTTTCGCGTCTGCGCACGCATTGCTGACAGTGCATATAAAGAGAGTCTGCAGTATCATAGAGCTGCTGTCAGCCCAAAGCGCATACGCTCCTTGCATTTTGAGGGTGCATCCCCATCTGGTGATGTGAGGAACATTGGACGGGAATGAGCGGGGAAACTGCTCAATTCCAAAAAAAGTTCAAAACTTTGCAAAAAGGGTGTTGACCGAATCCCGGTCGGCCCCTAGATGGCCCTCACCGACGCGGCGCTGGCGGCTTCCACCGCCCACTGCTTCGGTCGCCAACATAGACGGATAGCCGGTCCCCCGGTGCAAGTCGGGGAAACCATCGCTGTCCGCTTTATATTGTTGAGTGGCTCTTTGACATTGTTAGTTTTTGATGAAGGGACATGTGGGCGACGGCGCCCGGTCCGGGGACCTCAAGGCTCCGAGTACCGGTTATTTCAAGCCGATTGCCACATCCTTCCAGACTCCACAGTCTGGTTGCGATGATGCATGTTCATTCGTATCCATTACGTTTGACAGTGCAGGTATCGGCTCCTTGAAGCTCATGCCAAGCAGGTTTGCGGGGTCTAGCAATTGGCGTCCCGTGCTTGTCTGGTGTGTGACACAAACTTGAGAGTTTGATCCTGGCTCAGAACGAACGCTGGCGGCATGCCTAACACATGCAAGTCGAACGAACCCTTCGGGGTTAGTGGCGCACGGGTGCGTAACGCGTGGGAACCTGCCTTTAGGTTCGGAATAACTCAGAGAAATTTGAGCTAATACCGGATAATGTCTTCGGACCAAAGATTTATCGCCTTTAGATGGGCCCGCGTTAGATTAGATAGTTGGTGGGGTAATGGCCTACCAAGTCGACGATCTATAGCTGGTCTGAGAGGATGATCAGCCACACTGGGACTGAGACACGGCCCAGACTCCTACGGGAGGCAGCAGTGGGGAATATTGGACAATGGGCGAAAGCCTGATCCAGCAATGCCGCGTGAGTGATGAAGGCCTTAGGGTTGTAAAGCTCTTTTACCAGGGATGATAATGACAGTACCTGGAGAATAAGCTCCGGCTAACTCCGTGCCAGCAGCCGCGGTAATACGGAGGGAGCTAGCGTTGTTCGGAATTACTGGGCGTAAAGCGCGCGTAGGCGGCTTTTCAAGTCAGGGGTGAAATCCCGGGGCTCAACCCCGGAACTGCCCTTGAAACTGGATGGCTAGAATACTGGAGAGGTGAGTGGAATTCCGAGTGTAGAGGTGAAATTCGTAGATATTCGGAAGAACACCAGTGGCGAAGGCGACTCACTGGACAGTTATTGACGCTGAGGTGCGAAAGCGTGGGGAGCAAACAGGATTAGATACCCTGGTAGTCCACGCCGTAAACGATGATAACTAGCTGTTCGGGCTCATAGAGCTTGGGTGGCGCAGCTAACGCATTAAGTTATCCGCCTGGGGAGTACGGTCGCAAGATTAAAACTCAAAGGAATTGACGGGGGCCTGCACAAGCGGTGGAGCATGTGGTTTAATTCGAAGCAACGCGCAGAACCTTACCAGCCTTTGACATCCTAGGACGGTTTCTGGAGACAGATTCCTTCCCTTCGGGGACCTAGTGACAGGTGCTGCATGGCTGTCGTCAGCTCGTGTCGTGAGATGTTGGGTTAAGTCCCGCAACGAGCGCAACCCTCATCCTTAGTTGCCATCATTTAGTTGGGCACTTTAAGGAAACTGCCGGTGATAAGCCGGAGGAAGGTGGGGATGACGTCAAGTCCTCATGGCCCTTACAGGCTGGGCTACACACGTGCTACAATGGTATCTACAGTGAGCAGCGATCCCGCGAGGGTTAGCTAATCTCCAAAAGATGTCTCAGTTCGGATTGTTCTCTGCAACTCGAGAGCATGAAGGCGGAATCGCTAGTAATCGCGGATCAGCATGCCGCGGTGAATACGTTCCCAGGCCTTGTACACACCGCCCGTCACACCATGGGAGTTGGATTCACCCGAAGGTGGTGCGCTAACCGGTTTACCGGAGGCAGCCAACCACGGTGGGTTCAGCGACTGGGGTGAAGTCGTAACAAGGTAGCCGTAGGGGAACCTGCGGCTGGATCACCTCCTTTCTAAGGATTTCCACGAAAGCGCCGATGCTTGTCATCGGAAGTGCTTCGCGGATCCAAAGAACACTGCCGTCGTCCTCATGTCCTTTCATCAATCGGATACAGCCTAACGGGCTTGGCTCGTTAGATGCTGTTAGCCTGAGCTGGCTCATGCCGCCTGCGGCCGTAAGGCCCGCGCTGGCGCATAGGCCCGTAGCTCAGTTGGTTAGAGCGCACCCCTGATAAGGGTGAGGTCGGTGGTTCAAATCCACTCGGGCCTACCATGTACCTGGTCTTACGGGGCCTTAGCTCAGCTGGGAGAGCACCTGCTTTGCAAGCAGGGGGTCATCGGTTCGATCCCGATAGGCTCCACCAGGTAACTGGATGCGACATCAAATCCGATTGTATGAAACGAAAACAGATCCGCGATTTGCGCGGTTAGGTGGTTTCGACCACCGCTCTTTGACATTGTGAATGGGTTTTTAAATCGATGCCGTGGCGCATGGATTGTAAGGTTTGCCTTCGGGCAGATCGTGCGAGCTATGCATCACAACAAGATCAATCAAACGATTATCTGGCTGAGATATTCCTCCGCACTATCGTGAGACTTCGGACTTTTATGCAGGTCTGTCGTTGATGGTGTGGATTCTCAAGCGTGAGGTAAGAGCATTTGGTGGATGCCTTGGCATGTGCAGGCGATGAAGGACGTGGCACGCTGCGATAAGCGTCGGGGAGATGTGAGCAATCTTTGATCCGGCGATTTCCGAATGGGGAAACCCACCTTCACCATTTCCTTTCGATTGTCTTCGGACAGTCGGAAAGAGGTGGATAAGGTATCACCGAACTGAATACATAGGTTTGGTGAAGCGAACCCGGGGAACTGAAACATCTCAGTACCCGGAGGAAAAGACATCAACAGAGATTCCCGTAGTAGTGGCGAGCGAACCGGGACCAGGCCAGTGCTTCTTCGTAAATTAGCAAAACACTTTGGAAAGAGTGGCCATAGTGGGTGACAGCCCCGTATGCGAAAGTGACCGAAGAAGATTCGAGTAGGGCGGGACACGTGAAATCCTGTCTGAACATGGGGGGACCACCCTCCAAGCCTAAATACTCGCACATGACCGATAGCGAACACAGTACCGTGAGGGAAAGGTGAAAAGCACCCCGATTAGGGGAGTGAAACAGTACCTGAAACCGGATGCTTACAAGCAGTTGGAGCCCCATAGGGGGTGACAGCGTACCTCTTGCATAATGGGTCAGTGACTTAATCTACCATGCAAGCTTAAGCCGTTAGGTGTAGGCGCAGCGAAAGCGAGTCTGAATAGGGCGACTGAGTATGATGGATTAGACCCGAACCCCGGCGATCTAGGCATGGCCAGGTTGAAGGTGCGGTAACACGCACTGGAGGACCGAACCGTTGAATGTTGAAAAATTCTCGGATGAGCTGTGTTTAGGGGTGAAAGGCCAATCAAGCCGGGAAATAGCTGGTTCTCCGCGAAATCTATTGAGGTAGAGCGTCAGATGTATACCGATGGGGGTAGAGCACTGGATGGGCTAGGGCTGCGCGAGCGGTACCAAACCTAACCAAACTCCGAATACCATCGAGTTTTGTCTGGCAGACAGACGGCGGGTGCTAAGGTCCGTCGTCAAAAGGGAAACAGCCCTAACCTACAGCTAAGGTCCCCAAGTCATATCTAAGTGGGAAAGCATGTGGGAATCCCAAAACAACCAGGAGGTTGGCTTAGAAGCAGCCATCCTTTAAAGAAAGCGTAACAGCTCACTGGTCTAAATAAGGGTTCCTGCGGCGAAGATGTAACGGGGCTAAAGATATGCACCGAAGCTTAGGGTTCAGAATTTATTCTGAGCGGTAGCGGAGCGTTCCGTAAGCGAGTGAAGCGAAAGGGTAACCGATCGTGGACGTATCGGAAGTGCGAATGCTGACATGAGTAGCGACAAACAGGGTGAGATGCCCTGTCGCCGAAAGACCAAGGGTTCCTGCGCAACGCTAATCGGCGCAGGGTTAGCCGGCCCCTAAGACGAGCCCGAAGGGGGTAGTCGATGGGAACCACGTAAATATTCGTGGGCCTGAAGATGTGTGACGGATGACGGAAGTTGTTCTCTCTTATTGGATTGAGAGGGCAGCCAAGTTGTTCCAGGAAATAGCCTCTTCATTATAGACCGTACCCGAAACCGACACAGGTGGTCAGGTAGAGTATACCAAGGCGCTTGAGAGAAGTATCCTGAAGGAACTCGGCAAATTGCCTCCGTACCTTCGGAAGAAGGAGGCCCTGGGTCGACGCAAGTCTTCTCAGGGGGCACAGGCCAGGGGGTAGCGACTGTTTAGCAAAAACACAGGACTCTGCTAAGTCGGCTTCAAGACGACGTATAGGGTCTGACGCCTGCCCGGTGCTGGAAGGTTAAGAGGAGGAGTGCAAGCTCCGAATTGAAGCCCCAGTAAACGGCGGCCGTAACTATAACGGTCCTAAGGTAGCGAAATTCCTTGTCGGGTAAGTTCCGACCTGCACGAATGGCGTAACGACTTCCCCACTGTCTCCAGGATATGCTCAGCGAAATTGAATTCTCCGTGAAGATGCGGAGTACCCGCGGTTAGACGGAAAGACCCCGTGCACCTTTACTGCAGCTTCAGAGTGGCATTAGGAAAGAGTTGTGTAGCATAGGTGGGAGGCTTTGAAACTTGGGCGCCAGTCCAAGTGGAGCCATAGGTGAAATACCACCCTGCTGTTTTCTGATGTCTAACTAGCTACCGTTATCCGGTAGTAGGACCCTCTGTGGCGGGTAGTTTGACTGGGGCGGTCGCCTCCTAAAGAGTAACGGAGGCGCGCGATGGTAGGCTCAGGCCGGTTGGAAACCGTCTGCAAGAGTGCAATGGCATAAGCCTGCCTGACTGCGAGACTGACGAGTCGAGCAGAGACGAAAGTCGGTCATAGTGATCCGGTGGTCCCTCGTGGAAGGGCCATCGCTCAACGGATAAAAGGTACGCCGGGGATAACAGGCTGATGATTCCCAAGAGCTCATATCGACGGAATCGTTTGGCACCTCGATGTCGGCTCATCACATCCTGGGGCTGGAGCAGGTCCCAAGGGTTTGGCTGTTCGCCAATTAAAGTGGTACGTGAGCTGGGTTCAGAACGTCGCGAGACAGTTTGGTCCCTATCTGCCGTGGGCGTCGATACTTGATAGGAGTTGCCCCTAGTACGAGAGGACCGGGGTGAACATACCTCTGGTGTACCAGTCATCCTGCCAAGGGTGCCGCTGGGTAGCTATGTATGGACGGGATAACCGCTGAAAGCATCTAAGCGGGAAGCCTCCCTAAAGATAAGGTATCTTCGAACCGTCGTAGACCACGACGTTGATAGGCCGGGTGTGGAAGCGCAGTAATGCGTGGAGCTAACCGGTCCTAATAGTTCTTTTCGCGCTTGTAGGATCCATACCATCAACGACAGCTCTGTGCTGTCTCGCGATCGGAGGAAACTTCGAAGCCGGATAAGCTCACAAAAGTAGCTCTAAGCATCGATTTAAAACCCATGTCCGCCAGCTTTATTGCTTGGTGACCATAGCGTCTGTGACCCACCCGATCCCATCTCGAACTCGGCCGTGAAACCGGACAGCGCCGATGGTACTAGTGCTCAAGCACTGGAAGAGTAGGTCGTCGCCAGGCATTATAGCTGGCGGGCATCGGGAAAAACCCATTCACAGTTTCAAAAGCCGCTGCCGGTCTGACCGAGCGGCGGCTTTTTGTCTCTGGCCTGCGCGTTCTTGCAGCCAGCAAAAAGGTACCGCGGGGTGGAGCAGTCCGGTAGCTCGTCAGGCTCATAACCTGAAGGTCGTTGGTTCAAATCCAACCCCCGCAACCAACCTTAAATTCCTGACAGTTCTCACTAGCCCTGCCGGCCACCGGTGGGGCTTTTCGCGTTTTCGAAACGACGAACGGCGACCACGACGGTCGCACTGCGGTTGTCCGGAAACGGCGATCGGAGGCCTCGCTGCGTCTGTGGTCCGCGCAGATCGACCCGCTACGCATCACAGCTGCTTGGGCGTCTTACAAGTAGGCCGAAAAAGGTAGTCAGTAGCGTCCTGTCGACAACCACAATTACACTAGGCTTTATCTCCCAATGCTTGCCAAGCGTGCAGCCTGCATCTTAAGCGCTGCAGCGAACCGGGAGAGAGCACCGTTATGACCAGACATTTCGCCCTAGCCGCCGCCCTGCTGGTACTGCCGGCAGGCGTGTGCGCGCAGATCACCGAGTACCGCGCAATCACGAACGATGTCGATGTCGGCTATGTGAAGGTCGATCGCGACGGCAACCGTGTTCAGGTCGAGACGGACATCAAGCAGAACGGTCGCGGTCCCACGACGTTCGAAGTCGTCATCATGGGCGAGGACGGAATACCGGTCAGCTGGACCGTCGAGGGCATCACGACCTTCGGCAGCCCAATCGACGAGCGGTACGGGCTCGAGGATGGCAAACCTGTCTGGATGGACGCTTCCGGCGGCGGTCGGGCAGACGCGCCAGCCTTCTACATCACGCAATCCGGCAGCAGCACGGGCCTGGTCGAAACGCTGGTCCGCGACGAGGACATGGAAATGCCGGTCCTGCCCGGCGGCACGGCCAAGCTGACCGAGCTCGAGCGCTACACTTACGATGGTGCCGACGGCCAGATCGACACGATCACCTATTCGTTGTCGGGCTTGAGCACAGCGCCCAGCTACGTCACTCTCGATGCGGACGGACGCCTGTTCGCCACAGCCTCGCCCGGGTTCGCGCTTGTGCGCAAGGGATACGAAGACGCGCAAACGCGGCTGCGTGAGCGAGCAGCAGAGTTCAGTGCACAGCGGCTAGCAGGATTGCAGGCAAGACATGCGAAAAGCTTCGACGGGCCGGTCCGCATCACGAATGTGCACGTGTTCGACAGCATCGCCAAGTCACGCACCGGGCCTTTCGATGTCGTCATGTCCGGTGACCGGATCGCGCTGGTCGAAGAGGCAGGCGCCGAGCCGACTGCCGGCGAAACCATCATCGACGGCGCTGGCGGCACTCTGGTGCCCGGCATGTACGAAATGCACGGTCATTTCAGTCAGGAAAGCGGGCTGGGCAATCTGATGTGGGGCATCACCTCCATCCGCGATGTCGGCAACCGCAACGATGTGCTGGACCGGGAGATCGAGCGCATCGAAGCCGGGGAGATTGCCGGTCCGCGCATCACGCGTTCCGGTTTTATCGAGGGCGAAAGCGAGTTTTCGTCGCGTACCGGCGTGCTGGTCGATAGCGCCGAAGCGGCTGTGGAGGCTGTCCGGAACTATGCTGCGCGCGGGTTCTGGGGCATCAAGCTTTATAACTCCATGCGGCCCGAGTGGAATGCAGCCGCTATTGCCGAGGCAAAGAAGCTCGGCCTGAAGGTGCACGGCCATGTGCCGGCCTTTTCCACCGCCGATGAAATGATCGCTGCCGGATACGACGAGATCACGCATGCCAACCAGGCGATGCTGGGCTGGGTCATCGAAAAGGACGAGGACACGCGCACGCTGTTCCGCTTCACTGCGATGAAGCGCTTTCCCGATCTGGGTGCCGATGCTGCGGCTGTCGAGGCTACGCTCGATGCGATGGCCGCCAAGGGCATCGCGCACGATCCCACGCTGGTCATTCACGAGCTGGGCCTGACGGCTCAGAACGGCACGACACGTCGCGGGTTCGAGGACATCGCCGCGAACATGCCGGAATCGACCCAGCGGTCGTGGAAGCAGGAACTGTTCGGCACACAGAACGCAGCCGAGCGCGCCGAATATGTCGCGGCGTACGACTTCATTGTCGATGTCCTGTCGCGCATGCATGCACAAGGGGATCTTGCTTGTGCCGGGCACCGATATGGGCGGCCAGCTGAACTATCACCGCGAATTGCAACTGTTCACCGACCTCGGCATGTCGCCCGAGGATGTGCTCGCCCGGGCTACGATCGATATGGCCCGCTACATGGGGCAGGACGAGGATCTGGGCTCGATCGAGCGCGGCAAGCTGGCGGACTTCTTCCTGGTGGCTGGCGATCCGACGCAGGATTTGGCGGAACTGCGCAAGATCAGTCTCGTGGCCAAGGGCGGACAGGTCTACTTCCCGCCCGACGTCCTACCTGCTCTGGGCATCACGCCATTCACGACCAGCGCCGTCATCGTGGCCGAACCGGCGACCGACTAGAGCGGCAAGGGACTCACATTCATGACGACTGCCAGTCTGCCCGCCCGCCATCGCTCTTGGCTCTTTGCTCCGGGCGACAGCGAGAAGAAGATGCGCAAAGCGACCGAGGGCGAGGCGGACATCGTCATCTTCGACCTCGAAGACGCCGTGGCCGAGGAAGCCAAGCCGGACGCGCGCAAGGCTATAGCCGCGTTCCTGCGCGCTCAGCAGCAGGGGCGGGAGCGTCTGTGGGTGCGGGTCAATCCGCTCGACGGCCAGCATACGTCTGACGATCTGGCGGCAGTCATGGCCGCGCGTCCGGGCGGCATCATGCTTCCAAAGTCGCGCGGACGGCACGATGTGGAAGAGCTCGACCGGCTGCTTACCCCGCTGGAACAAGCGGCAGGCATAGCCCCCGGATCGACGCCGGTCATCGCACTTGGTCACCGAAGTTGCCGCCGCCATGTTCACCACCGGCGATTATGCCGGAGCGCCCCGGCTCCAGGCGATGACCTGGGGAGCGGAAGATCTGGCGGACGACATCGGCGCCCTGTCAAATACCGATGCGGATGGCGCCTACACCTTCACGTACGAGATGGCGCGCAGCCTGACCTTGCTTGGCGCGGCGGCGACGCGTGTTCCGGCCATCGAGACGATCGACGCGGACTTTCGCAATCTGGAAGGGTTGAAAGCGCGGGCAGAACGTGTCCGGCGCGACGGTTATCGCGGAATGCTGGCGATCCACCCTGCGCAGGTGCCGGTCATCAATGAGGCCTTCTCGCCTAGCGCGGACGAGATCGCCGAGGCGCAGGAGATCGTTGCTCTTTTTGAGGCCAATCCCGGCGCTGGCACGATCGGCCACAAGGGACGGATGCTGGATCGCCCGCATCTGAGCCGGGCACAGCAACTTCTCGCTCAGGTCGAGATTTAGTCCTTCAGCGCGGCGACTTCGCTGAGCACCCGCTCGGCCCATTCTGGGCGGCAGATGAGCAGGTCCGGCATATACGGATCGCGCTGGTTGTAGCGCAGCGGCGAGCCGTCGATGCGGCTGGCGTGCAGGCCGTGTGCAAGCGCGACTGCGGCGGGGGCCGCGCTGTCCCATTCGTATTGACCGCCGGTGTGGAGATAGATTTCCGCCTCGCCGCGCACCACGGCCATCGCCTTGGCTCCTGCAGAACCCATGCCGACCAGTTCCGCATCGATTGTTTCGGCAACGGCGACGGCTTCCTTCGCCGGCCGAGTGCGGCTCACGACCATGCGCGGTGTCGGGGCGGGCTCGGATAGTGTGCCGGGCTCGTCTGTGCGCAGAACCACATCGAGGCCGGGCAGGGCGACTGCGCCTGTCTGGGGCGTTCCGGCCACGCATAAAGCGACATGCACCGCCCAGTCCTCGCGCGCTTCGCCGTATTCGCGCGTCCCGTCGACCGGATCGACGATCCAGACGCGGTCCTTCGCTAGTCGCGCTGCGTCGTCCTTCTCCTCTTCCGACAGCAAGCCCGTCGGTCGGGCGCTGTTGCCGGAGGGCATGGCAGAGAAACTGGTTGGCCGTCTCGTCGCCGGCCTTGCCCAGCGCCTTGCCCTCGAACATGCCGCTCTCGCGAACCTGTAGAAGAATTCTACCCGCTACTTCGGCAAGGTGGGCAGCAAGCTGGGCGTCGGTCATGAAGGCGATCCTGTAGGCACAAAAGAGTTCGGGGGCCGCATGGCAGACCGAGCCCGCCATGCAACCCCCGATTTACCTCGTCTCGCGTCAGGCGACTGCAGGCCTGCGGGCAAAGATGCCGAACATGGCGATGATCGCGTAGCAGACGATCGGAATGATCATGGCCGTTGCCAGGCTGCCGCCCGTTGCATCGGCAACCACGCCGTAGAGAAGCGGCACGACTGCTCCGCCGAAGATTGCCACGTTGATGATGCCCGATCCGTCAGCCGCACGCGGCCCCAGTTTTTCGCACGCGAGCGAGAAGATGGTCGGGAACATGATCGAGTTCATCAGACCGACGGCGATCAGGCTATAGCCCGAAAGTTCACCGGTCGTGCTGGTCGAGATCAGAACCAGCGCGATTGCGCCTATGGCGTTGAAGGCAAGGATCTTTCCAGGGCTGAACTGGCGTAGAGCCCAGGAGCCGATGAAACGGCCAATCATCGCACCGCCCCAGTACAGACTGATAAGCCATTCGACGCCTTCGAGCTCGAAGCCGAACAATGCAAAGAAGCCGACGATTGCGTCCGTTACGGGTCCGCCGTTCGGCATGACCGTGTCTTGCAGGATGTAATTGATGATGATCGAACCGATCGCCACCTCGGCGCCGACGTACAGAAAAATGCACAAGGCCCCGAAGCTGAAACGCGCGCGCCTGAGCAGCGGGTTGTCGTAAAGCCAGTAGACCGGCGCTGCGAGAATGACGAGCACGCCAAGCCAACCGCTGACCTGGATGGCGAGAAATGCGCCGATAGTGACCAGAGCCAGACCGACGAGATATCGACTGTTCGATACCAGATCGTCCTCTCCCATGATTTTCGGGTCGTGCGGCAGGCGCTTGCGGAAAAGCCAGACCGCCGCGGCGACCAGTGCTATCAGTACCGCGACGCCGAGATAGCCTTGCCAGATGGCTTGGCTTTCCGCCGTGCGGTAGGCTTGCAATTCTGCACCCGAAAGCTGGTCTGCAGAAACATTGGCGAGGCTGCCGAGGATCACAATCGCCCCGACGAAGGGAAAGACCGTCGTGCCAAGCGAGTTGAACGCTTGGGCGAAGGTCAGGCGACTATGCGTGGTCGAAGGCGGGCCCAGCAGGCTGATTAGCGGATTTGCCACCACCTGTACGATCACCACCCCACTGGCGAGAATGAATAAGGCCCCCAGGAACACCACATACGTCGCGTTCTGGCTTGCCGGGATGAACAACAGGCAGCCGACGATCATGGTGACGAGGCCCGCCACCGCGCCGCGCATATAACCGATTTTCTTGACCAGCTTCGCCCCGGGAATCCCGATGAGGAGATAGGCAGCAAAGAAACAGAACTGCACCAGCATGGCTTCGGTATAGCTAAGGGTGAACAGCTCCTTCAGCTTCGGGATCAACACATCGTTGAGCGAGGTGATGCCGCCGAAGATGAAGAACAGCCCGAAGACGAAATACTGCAGGCCCGGCGCATCGACCGGCGCGCGATCATCCTCGATCGGGCGAGAGTCGGTGCTGGTCGCAACGTCTGGTGTGACTGCCATGTAATTACCCTCCCAGGTCCCCGCATGCGTTTCTCGTCAGTCCGGGTCGATTATCGGTCGTCTGTGTGACAGCGTTTGGCCGCCACACAAGCGGTTTTAGAACGAACAGTCTGTGCCTTCTGCAAATTCTTCGCGCACGATGCTGCCGATCTCGAATGTGAAAGCGCCTTCCGACGCAAAGCCCAGGCTGGGGCCAAGGTCGGTGACGCAGGCATCGGTCACTATCATTTCGCGCCAGCCCTTGCCTGCGGCGACGGCCAGTTGCTGCGTGATGTCGAGGCTGGCGGCACCGACCTTGAGCGTCACGGGCGCAAGCGGGCGATTGTCGACCTTGTAAAGCACGCGGTAGCCCACGCCCTCGTCTCCGCCTGCCTGCGTCAGGTCGAACGCGCCGCCGGGTGCGAACGCGATGGTGCGCGCATCTTCCTGCGCCGTGCGGTCGAGGCCGATTGCGGTCACGCCTCCAGCCAAACCTCGCAGATTATCGAGTTTGCCGGTGGCAGTGTTCGCCAGCACGCCTTCGGCCAGCCTGCCGTTGACGTACCAGTCCGCAGCCGCGCCCAGTTCGAACGGCGCGCATTCTTCGTGCAGGGCAGGGATGCCTCCGCCCTCGCTCAGCGACAGGCCGTAGCCGACGGGAAATAGCGCGCCTTCCGGGCCGTTGAGCGGACCTGCGTCGCAATAGAGCGGCCAGCTGAAGCCCAGTTTGCCGGTTGCGGGCCGCGCGCCGGTCAGCACGTCGGCAATGCCGGCACCTTCGCCGCCCGGCAGCCAGGATGCAACGAAGGCATCGGCCGCGTTTATTTCGCGGTTCATCCACATCGGACGGCCCGAAAGGAACACGGCCACGGTCGGAATGCCCGCTGCCTTATAGGTGCGCAGCAGGTTTAAACCTTCCTCGTCGGTGAAGCCGAGGTGCTTCCGGTCACCCGCAAATTCGGCGTATGGCTCTTCACCGAACACCACGACGGCGACATCGGGCTTGGCCGTATAGCTCCCGTCTTCCGACAGGAATGCGCTGCCGCCGCCTGCCTTGATGGCGCTTTCAAGCCCTGCCCAGATGGACGTCGCGCCGGGGAAATAGTCATTGGTCAAGTCGCCGCCACCCTGCCAGGTCAGCGTCCAGCCGCCCGAGGCTTGCGCAATGTCGTCAGCAGCGGTTCCGGCCACCAGCACGGTCGCACCGCGCGCCAGCGGCAGGACGCCGTTGTTCTTCAGCACGACCTGCGACTTCGCGACCGCTTCGCGCGCGATGGCGCGGTGCTCGGGAGAGCCGAGGAGGCTGGTGTCGCCCGCATTCGGACGGTCGGACGGTTTGACGAATGCGTCCAGCAGGCCTGCGCGCATTTTCAGGCGCAGTACGCGGCCAACAGCTTCGTCGAGCTTGGCCATGGGGATCGTGCCGTCCCGAACCTGTGCGACCAGTGTTTCGAGCAGGCCCTTCCAATCGTCGGGCACCATGTAGATGTCGAGACCTGCCAGCAGCGATTGCGGGCAATCGGTATTGGTGCACCCGGCCACCTGTCCGTGCCCATTCCAGTCGCCGACAACGAGGCCGTCGAAGCCCAGCTCTCCGCGCAGCACATCGGTCAGCATCATCTTGTTGCCGTGCATCTTGCGGCCGTTGATGGAGTTGAAGCTGGCCATGATGGTTTCGACGCCGGCGTCGATCGTCGCAGGGTAGGGCGCGGCATGGATCGCCTTGAGCGCTTCGATATCGCCGTTCACGTCGCCCTGGTCGACGCCTTGCTCGGTGCCGCCGTCGCCGAAGAAGTGCTTGGCCGTGGCGATGACATGACCTGCGCCCAGACGGTCCGGGTCGCCCTTGCGGCCCTGCAATCCCTCGACCAGCGCAGCGCCCAGCGGGGCCACGATGGCGGGATCTTCGGAATAGCTTTCGTAGGTGCGGCCCCAGCGGTCATCGCGCGCGACCGCCACGGTGGGGGAGAAGTTCCAGTCGATGCCGGTGACTTCGATCTCGGTTGCAGTCGCCTCGCCGATGCGGCGCACCAGATCGGCATCGCGCGTGGCACCCAGAGCGATATTGTGCGGAAAGATCGTGGCGCGGATTACGTTGGTATGGCCATGGACCGCGTCGGTGCCCCACATGGTCGGGATGACCGGCTCGTCGCCTGCCATCGGCGCGACGGATGCCAGATACATTTCGTCGGCATAGCGCAGCCATTCGGACGCCTCGGCGAACTCGTCGCCATAAGGTCCGCCGTTGCCGCCGTTCAGGTAGCTGCCGAAGCGATAGCGTTCCATATCCGCAGGAGTGAAGCTGTTGATCTGCGGCTGGATCAGCTGGGCAACCTTGCGCTCCAGGCTCATGCGCGCGAGCAGGTCTGCGACCCGCGCGTCCTCGCTCATGGTCGTGGCTGCTGTCTCGGTGGTGCTTTCCACCGGCACCGTGGCGCACCCGGCAAGACCGATCGCTGCGGCGCCTGCGAACCAGATGGCTTTCATACTTGCTTGTCCCTCATGTCCCGCATTCCACTTTGGGAACGTTCTCAAATGCAAGGATTGCCACGCAGGTCTGTCAAAAGCAAGCGCTCACGGCAAGCGGGGCAGGGCAATAAGAAGAGCCGTAGCAATCGCGCACAAGGCAGCCAGCGCGAGGAACAGGCCGGAAAAGCCGAAGCCGGGCACCAGTGCCAGCGCAAGCCACGGCATAATGAGGCTGGGCACCGTATTCGTGAGATTGAAAATGCCCAGATCGCGGCCACGCGTTGCGGGCTTGGGCAGGACGCGCAGGGTCTGGCTGGAATGCAACGCCAAGAAGACACCCGTCGAGACGCCGAAGAGGACGTAGGCGATCACGGCTTGCTCGACCCCGTTTGCCGCGCTCATAAAAAGCAGGCCGAGCGTGCCGATACCTGCGCTTGCGGCAAGTGGCAGGAGCGGTCGATCGTGTCGGTCCGACCAGCGGCCTGCCCATAGAGCCAACGGCACCGATAGCGTCAGGACGAGGGCGAAAATGCGCGCCGTGTCATTGTCAGTGAAGCTGTCCGACAAGCCTGTGAACCAGATAAGGAGATAGGCGAATAGCGCAGCTTCCGCGATCTGGACCAACAAGCGCGCCAGCCACATGGAAGCGACCGCGGTCCTGGCGCTTCCGGCGACAGGCCGTGCGGCTTCTTCTCCAGTTGAATTGAGATTGCGGCATGGAATGGGGACGACCGAAAAGTATGACCGGTAACACCATCCCTGCCACGATCACCGCGACTGCGACCAGTCTCGCATCGGGTGCCAGCCAGCCCGGGACCGTGACAAGCGCGCCCGATGCCGCGCCCAACGCCGGTGCAAAGGCAAGCAGCCCGCCAAGCAGCCCTTTCTGGGTATCGGGCACGGTATCGCCTGCCCAGGCCGCCAGCGGACCGAGCATCATGTTGAGCGCGATCTGCCATGCGACGATCATGCCGATGAGGACCACCGGCGTGTCCGCCCGCGCAATCCCGACAAGCATGGCGCAGGACAGGACGAGCCCTATCACAATCCAGGGCGTGCGGCTGCGCGTACGATCGCTCAGCCAGCCGAATGCGATATTCGCGATGCTGGCCGCAATGGCTCCCGCAAAGGCGATGTAGGCCAGAAGATCGATGGCGGTCTCACCTGCCAGGACCGATGCTCGCATCGGCAGCAACAGCGTGAGGAACGGGACGTAGGCGACCGCCCCGCCGCCTGCGGCAAGCGCATAGAGAAGCAGGAAGCGAAGCGACTGACGCGGCGCTTCGGTGTGGTCAGCTCGTAACACGGGTCGGCGCACGCGCTGTCGATCCGCGCACGACCAGTTCGCCATGGACCGAAATCGGCTGGCCATCATCCGCCTGCGCGTCCTTGTCGATCAGCAGCTCTACTGCCCGCGAAGTGGTGGCGGCGATCGGCTGGTCGACGGCGGTGAGCGGCGGCTGGGTGAATCGCACGATGGGCGAATTGTCGAAGCTGACCAGCGACAGATCGTGCGGAACCTCGAGACCCGCAGGCGCGTGCGGTTTCCAGCGTCGCCAAAGCCATCTGGTCGCTGCTGGCGATAATTGCTGTCGGCGGTTCGGCAAGCCCGAGCAGCGTCCTGGCCGCGACCATGCCGCTTTCGAACCCGAAGTCGCCGCGTGTGCATAGGTCTTCGATGCCCAGGCCCGCATCTTCCATTGCCGCGCGCCACCCGTCGATGCGCCGATTGGCGAGGCTGAAATCTTCCGGCCCGGCAATGAAGCCGATACGCTCGTGTCCGAGCTCGATCAGGTGATCGGTAGCCAGCCGCGCGTTGAAGGTGTCGCCCATGGTGATAGCGAAGCCCGGCCCGTCCTGTGTCGAGCCGACCCGTGCGAAAGCGAATGCCGCGCTCCGCCAGAAGTCCGCAGATGACCGGGTTTTCCGAATGCGGCGGAGTGAGGATCACGCCGTCGGGTTGCAGGGCTGCCAGAGCCGCGCCCAGTTCGCGTTCGACATGGTCGTCATGGGTGTCGACCAGCTCGATCAGCATGCGATAGCCATGCTGTGCGCAGGTCAGCATTCCCCCAAGTAACATCTGGTCGACCCAGTCGCGCCCTTCGCGCGCGCGCCAGTCGGCGATGGTCAGGTCGCGGTCGTTCAGCGCAAGGATGAGATAGGAACGCGACCCGCTCATCCGCTGTGCCGCGATCGAGGGCACGTAGCCAAGCTTGTCGATACTCGCCTGCACGCGCTCCTTCATGGCGGGGCGCACGTTGGGTTCGTTGTTGATGACGCGGCTGACCGTCTGCAGGGACACCCCCGCATCGGCCGCCACATGCTTGATCGTCACCGCCTGGCGCTTTCTCGCCATATGTCCCCGTCCTTAAAACCTACAAGCGCGTAGCACGAGGCCCCCGCCATTGCGCGCTAGATTTCGTACGTTTCTAAGCAAACGGGCCCCGGTTTTACAACCGGAGCCCGCTGGTACGCCGATTTGCGACGATTCAGCGTCAAAAATTGAAGCGCGCGATGAATGTGTATCGACGGTCGTTGCGGAAGGCCGCACTACGCGTCACGCGGGTCCCATCGAAATCGATGCACGGTCGACAGGTGCGGTCACTTCGTCCAGCAAGTTTACGCCCTGCACACCCAGTTTGAGGTTTTCGGTTACCGTGTAGAAGATCGACGCATCGAGCTGTCCACCCGCTTCCTGAAGATCGGCGAGAACGGGAAGAGATCATCACGCAGGTCACCAGGAATTCGCTGAACGCCAGTTGTAGGCAGCTCGGGCAGAAAGCGGCCCCTTCTCGTAGAACACGGTCGCATTGACCGTGTGCTTCGAACTCCCTGCAAGCGGAAGCTGGGCGACGAACGGGCCGGCATGATCGGCGCACCGTCGGAATTCATCGAGGGCGAGCCGATGCTCGAGATATTGGGGTTCGGGAAGTCACCGCCATCAACGTAGGTGTACGAGAACTGCGAACCCAAGCCACTGAGCAAGCCAGGCAGGAAGTCCGTACGTCTGCTGGTATGCAAGCTCGACGCCTTTCAGGGTACCGGCAATATCGTTGCCGGACCGTTGATCTCGACACTTGCGAGAGACCGTCGGAGCGGGTATTCGACAAGGTCGCGACCGTCTGTCACGATACCGTCGATGTCTTTCACGAAGAAGGCGGCAGTCAGCGAGCCGACATTATCGAAATACTACTCGTCGCTCAGATCGTAATTCCAGCGATTCGATCGGGCGGACGTTGCGGTTGCCGGTCGAATACCGGAGCAGAGGTCCGTTCTCGAACATCGTCCCGCGGAAGCAGTCCCTGTGTTGTCAACGATTGCCGCCTGCGTGAACAGCGCCAGGTCCGGACGCGAGATGCCCTTGGAAACGGCACCGCGGAACACAACGCCGGACCCGCTGTCGAGCCGGAGTTGAAGCTCGGCAGCAAGTGATCGAACTTGATGTCTTGCGGTCGTACGATGATGTCGCCGGTGAAGAAGGAAGCAAATTCGGCGAGACGACCACGCGTCAGCTGCGCAGTAGCAGATTTCCGGCGCAAAGCGGCCCGGAGAGTTGGCGGCAGGAATCGGTGATTTCCGCTACCTGCACGACACCGTCACCGTTGCCTCCGGCGTTTTGCTCACCGTCGTCGAGACGGTTCAGGATTCGGGCAAAGCAATGCTGCCGTTGCTGCGGATGGTCGTTTCGACGTAGCGCAGCGCCGACGTTACCGCCCAGCGACCAGCCGTTGCCGAAGTCGAGGCCGTAGTCAGACGCGCATAAGCGGCATTGGTGATCTCGGTGACGTCCGAAACTTCCGGCAGGGCAGTAGACACCGTCGATGTCACAGTCAGTACGACCGTTCACACCGAGGTTGAAGCGTCGGGCGACTGGCCGAAGGTCGAAATTTCGTCGCCACTGCTGACGTGACGCCGTCGAGATATTCCTGAAGGAAATCGTCGCCGCCAAGAAAAAGGCTGAGCCACCCTCGATCGGCGTAGCTGTGTTGCCGCGCTGGAAGTTATCGGCGAACGGATTGCTAAACTGCGAGGCATTCGGGAATTCATCGACATAAGCGCCACCTGCGATGGCAAATCCTGATCCGGCAGGCCGGTATAGAAGCGGCCCGGTGTGAAGCCCGACCAGCCGGCACGAACGGACCTTCGCCGGTGAAGCAGCCCGGGCCTTCACCCCATGGCGCACAGCCGCCACGGCCGGCCCACGGTGCAGACAAGTTGCCCCAAGTGCTGAAGTTGGTGTTGCGGTTTACACGGTCACGTGCCGCCCAGCGCGCACCAAAGCGCGCCGTCTTCGGAAAATCCTTCGTCGCTGATGTCGTATTCGAAGTCGCCAGCAAGACTGAACATCTGACCGTCGTTATTGCTGCGGCTATCCAGTCCGAACCAGTAGTATGTAGTAAAAGCCGCTGGAGAAATAGTCTGCAGGCGCACCGACCGGGGCGAGGAACTGGATGTCGGGCGTGTCACCGCTGACGTCGATCGACATGTCCGACGAAGTACTCATCGCACCGAAAACGGAATCGCGAGTAAGGCTGGAATTAACGTACTGCATGTCGAAACCGCCGCGGAACCGATCGGTAAACATCATGTCGACATCGAACGAGACATCCTGCGTGCGGCAGTTCGTGCCGCGCAGAAAACGCAGCGAATCGGTGGGAACGCCGCCGAAGACCGAAAGGCGTCGCATAGGCGTTGCCGACGTTCTGCGTCAAGATGCCGCTTTGAAGTTACCGTCGCTATCGAACACGAAGCTTGTGCCGGACCGATTGTTCGTGATGCGCCATCGTTGATGCGGCCAGGATCGCATATTCTTCAGTGAAGAAGTCCGTGTCCGAACGAAGGTATTCGATCGTCATCAACAGACCGCCGTCGATGCTTTCGAATTGCGCGACCCCCGAGAATAGCCTCGCGCTCACGCTCGAGCTGCGTCGACCGCACATTCGCGAACTGTGGCACGATGACCGAATCCGGCACGGGAAATTGCTTCGTCGGGGCCAAGCAGGATTTCACCTGGAAGCCACCGGAATCGACAGCCTGTGCACGAATACAGCCGCCGCTCTAGTGCGGCCGGGCGATAGCAAGGATCTGAGGTTCGAGGCATCGGTACGGCTACTCGAGTTCGGAGTTCGAGCGTAGCCGACCTGAAGTCCGAACACGGTTCCAGCGCCGGTCTCCAACGTGTTCGATAGCGAGACTGATTGAAGTCCGGCGACCATTCCTGCGCAAATCGCCATAGTTCGCTTCGATCGATGCCGGCGAAGATTGAAGCCAGGACTGTCGAGTGGTTTGCGCGTGACGAGATTGACCATGCCGGCGATATGACCCTCGATCATGTCGGCCGTGCGTTCTTGTAAACTTCGACCCGGCCGACGAGTTCCGGCGAGATGTCGTTCGAAGCTGACAGCACGGCGTCCACCTTTGCCGAGAAGATGTCGCGTCCGTTCAATTCGGAGCGCGATATAGGGAAGGCCGCGGATGATGACGCCGGTGCCCTCGACCGAGAAGCGGGTCTGGGTCCGACGTCTTTTCGAAGCGGCCGATGTTTACGCCCGGGACGCGCTGCAGCGTTTCTGCAACCGACCGGTCGGGAAGTGCGCCGATATCTTCAGCCGTGATGACATCGACGACCGTGTCGGCGTTTTCCTTGAAATCCTGCGCCGTTTCGAGCGACTTGCGAAAGCCGGTGACGATGATGATGTTCTCATCGTCCAACGCTTCCGGAATTCCGCCAGCGGATTCATCGGTGACGTCACCATCCTGCGCCCATGCAGGCTGCGATGCGACAAGGGCCAGGCCCGATGCGGTGGTGAGCGCGGCTGCGCGCGAGAAAGCGGCAACGCCGGTAAAGTTGCGAGACATGTATCCTCCCTGGTCCCTTATCGTAACGCGTGGACGCAAGGATCCCGCGTAATCGAAATGTAGCATATCGGGGATTGTGAGCGTTCACAAGACGCATTATCACAGCTTCAACAAGCGTGGCGCTCTGGCAACAGACGGGCCAAGCTGGCATGGGATTGAAGCATGGCTATCGAGCATATTGTTATCGTGGGTGGCGGGACTGCCGGTTGGATGGCGGCAGCGGCGCTGTCGCGCATTCGCGACGGGCGCGACCTGAAGATTACGGTCATCGAATCCGAACAGATCGGCACGGTCGGCGTTGGCGAAGCGACCATTCCGCCCTTCGTGGAATTCAACCAGTATCTCGAGATCGACGAGCGGGAGTTCCTTGCGCAAGTGCAGGGCACCTTCAAGCTGGGCATCCAGTTTGTGAATTGGGGGCAGGTCGGCGAAAGCTACATCCACCCCTTCGGCGCCTATGGCTACGACATTGGCGGTATCGGCTTTCACCAGGTGTGGCACAAACTGCGCGAGCGAGGCGACAAGCGCCCGATCCAGGTCTTCAACCTGGAAACCATGGCTGCGCATTTCGGCAAGTTCTCTCGCACGCAGGACTATGCCAGCGACGACTTGCCGCCGATCAACTACGCCTACCACATCAACGCCACGGCCTATGCCGGTTACTTGCGCAAATATGCCGAGAAGCGCGGAGTGGTGCGGCGCGAAGGAATCGTGAAACATGTCGCGCAGGATGGCGAGACCGGCTTTGTCACCGGCGTGACCATGGACGACGATACTCTGGTGGAGGGCGATTTCTTCGTCGACTGCACCGGCTTTCGCGGGCTGCTGATCGAGCAGACGCTGGAGACGGGCTACGAGGACTGGACGCACTATCTGCCTTGCGACCGGGCCGTGGCGCTACCCTGCAACCGCGATGATGGCTCACCTCCGCCACCCTTCACCAAGGCGACCGCGCACAAGGCCGGCTGGCAATGGCAGGTCCCGCTGCAGCACAGGAACGGCAATGGCCACGTCTACTGCAGTCAGTTCATGGCAGCCGACGAGGCGACCGACATCCTGGTGCAGAACCTGGCAGGCAAGCCGACGGCAGACCCGAACCACCTCCGCTTTGTGACTGGTCGGCGCAAGAAGTTCTGGAACAAGAATGTCTGCGCGCTGGGGCTGGCCTCGGGCTTCATGGAACCACTGGAAAGCACCTCGATCCATCTCATCAACACAGGCGTCAACAAGCTGATCGCCACGCTGTCGCTGGACGGCGTGAACGAGGCGCAGGCAAGCACGTTCAACCGGCTGACGGTGAAGGAATACGAGCGCATCCGCGATTTCCTCGTGCTGCATTACAAGGTGACGCGGCGCGACGATTCCGAATTCTGGAATTACGTGCGCACGATGGATGTGCCCGACACGCTCACCGAGAAGATCGAGATATTCAAGGCGAACGGCCAGGTCTTCCGCGAGGAAGACGAGCTGTTCACCACCACCAGCTGGGCTGCGGTGATGATGGGGCAGGGCATTGCCATGGAAGGCACCAGCCCGATGGCTGACGGTGTGGCCGATGCCAATGCCAAGGAAATCGACGAGATGGCCAAGTCGATCCAGTGGCTCGTCCAGCGCATGCCGGGCCACCAGCAGTATCTCGAAAAATACTGCCCGGCACCGAAAGCCGCGTAACGCTTGTGCTGCGTGCGTGTGCGCTCTAGCGCGCTGACAGGCATGTTCGACCCCAAGGCTTTCCGCAGTGCGCTCGGCAATTTCGCCACCGGCGTGACCATCGTCACCGCGCGAGACGAAAGCGGCGCGCCTGTCGGGCTGACAGCGAACAGCTTCAATTCGGTCAGCCTCGATCCGCCCATGGTGTTGTGGAGTCTCTCGCTCCAATCCGGCAGCCTGCCTGTATTCCGCGATGCGCAAGTCTGGGCCGTGCATGTGCTGGCGGACGGTCAACAGGAGATGTCCGACCGCTTCGCCACACCGGGCGTCGACAAGTTTGCTGGCGTTGCCCCGACCGACGGCCCCGAGGGCGCCCCGCTGATTGAAGGCTGCGTCGCCCGTTTCGGCTGCCGCGCGCGGTTCGAATACGAAGGCGGCGATCACGCCATCTTTCTCGGTGAAGTGGTCGACTTCGACCGCAGAGATGCCGACCCGCTGATCTATCACGGCGGGCAGTACAGCCGCATCATGCGCGAAGGCTCGGCATCCGATCTGGAGCAGCAAGGGCTTGTGCACGGCCAAGGCGAGGGCGTGGCGCTGACCGAGAGAGGCGCGCATATGCTCGAGGCCTTGCAGCGGGTGGCGCAGCGCTAGACTTCGCTACCGCCTGCCGATACCGGTTCACCGCAAGCACGCGAGAGGAGAGCCGGCCCATGAAGACCCGCATTACCGAGATGTTCGGTATCGAGCACCCGATCATCCAGGGCGGCATGCACTATGTCGGTTTTGCCGAGATGGCAGCGGCGGTGTCCAATGCGGGCGGGCTGGGCATCATAACGGGCCTGACGCAGGGCACGCCTGAAAAGCTCGCCGACGAGATCGCGCGCTGCAAGGACATGACCGACAAGCCTTTCGGCGTAAATCTGACCTTCCTGCCCACGGTCAACGCGCCCGACTATCCGGGACTGGTGCGCGTCATCATCGAGGGCGGCGTGAAAATCGTTGAGACGGCGGGCAACAACCCCGCGCAGGTACTGCCGTTCTTCAAGGATGCCGGCGTCAAGGTCATCCACAAATGCACCAGTGTGCGGCACAGCCTGAAAGCGCAGTCGATCGGCTGCGATGCGGTTTCCGTCGACGGCTTCGAGTGCGGCGGCCATCCGGGCGAGGACGACATTCCGAACATGATCCTGCTGCCCCGTGCGGCAGATGAGCTGGAGATCCCCTTCGTCGCCAGCGGCGGCATGGCGGACGGGCGCAGCCTCGTCGCCAGCCTCGCCATGGGAGCCGAGGGCATGAACATGGGCACACGCTTCATCGCGACCAGGGAAGCGCCGGTACATGAAAACGTGAAGCAGGCGATCGTCGCGGCCAGCGAGCTCGACACCCGCCTTGTCATGCGCCCGCTGCGCAACACCGAACGCGTCATGACCAACGACGCGGTCGAAGAATTGCTCAAGATCGAGAAGGAGAAGGGGGCGGACCTGAAGTTCGAGGACATCATCGAACAGGTCGCGGGCGTTTATCCGCGGATCATGAGCGAAGGCGACATGGACGCAGGCGCATGGTCCTGCGGCATGGTGGCAGGCCTCATCAACGACATCCCGACCTGCAAGGAACTGATCGACCGCATCATGGCCGAGGCCGAGCAAATCATTGCGCAGCGCCTCGCCGGGTTCCAATCGGCATGAGCGGTCCGCTAGACTACACCGGCAAGACCGCGCTCGTCATCGGCGGGACCAGCGGCATCGGCAACGGCATCGCGCAAGGCTTCCGTGCAGCCGGAGCCAATGTGCATGTAACCGGCACGCGGGGCGCCGCTGCCGACTATCCCGACAGCGCAATGGAGGGATTGACCTTCCACTCGCTCGACGTGACCGACCGCGCGGCCATCGATGCTTTCGCATGGCCCGAGCGCGTGGACGTCGCCGTGCTGTGCCAGGGCATCGCGCGCTATGGCCGCGAGGAATTCAAGCGCGAGGTGTTCGACGAGGTGATGGCAGTGAACCTCACCTCGCTGCTCGATTGCGCCAATGCGCTGGAAGACCGGCTGGCGGCAACGCAAGGCTCGCTCATTATCGTGAGTTCGATCAGCGCTTACTACGGTCTGCGCGCCAATCCCGCATACGGCGCAAGCAAGGCGGGCGCGGTCAGCATGGTGAAGTCGCTTGCTGCTGCCTATGCCGACAAGGGCATCCGCGTGAACGGCATCGCACCGGGTTACGTGCACACCAAGATCAACACCGAATTCCTGGCCGACGAACGCTTCCAGAAGAAGGCCATCGCAGGCATTCCGCGCGGGCGTTTGGGCGAACCGCAGGACATGGCTGGAGTGGCGCTGTTTCTCGCCTCGCCATTGGCCGATTACGTCGTCGGCCAGACGCTGAGCGTCGATGGCGGCATGACGCTGGGTGGCTGAGGCGGACATGGAGTACGTTAATCTTGGACCGACCGGCCTCAAGGTCTCGCGCCTGTGCCTCGGCTGCATGAGCTATGGCGACACGACCAAGGGCTGGCATGGGGATTGGGTTCTGGGCGAAGACGAAAGCCGCCCCTTCATCCGCGAGGCGGTGGAAGCCGGGATCAACTTCTTCGACACCGCCAACATGTATTCCAAGGGCGCGTCGGAAGAAGTCATCGGTCGCCTGTTGCCCGAATTCACGCACCGCGACGAGATCGTGGTGGCAACCAAGGCGTTCCTGCCATGGCGTCAGTGCGCCAAACGCAGGCGGACTGTCGCGCAAGAGCCTGTTCGCGGCGATCGACGACAGCCTGACGCGCTTGGGCATGGACTATGTCGACCTGTTACCAGATCCACCGCTGGGACGAGACGACGCCGATCGAGGAAACGATGGAGGCGCTGCACGACATCGTGAAGGCGGGCAAGGCGCGCTACATCGGCGCATCGTCGATGCAGGCATGGCAGTTCGCCAAGGCGCAAGGCGTGGCGCGAGCGCGCGGGTGGACGCCGTTCGTATCGATGCAGAACCACGTCAATCTGCTTTACCGCGAAGAAGAACGCGAGATGATCCCGCTGTGCCGCGATCAGGGCGTGGCGATCATCCCGTGGTCGCCGCTCGCGCGCGGACGGTTGGCGCGCGCCTATGACGAGGAGACCGTGCGCAGCGAGACCGACGGCTTCGGCAAGACGCTCTACACGCCAGAACGAGGATGCGGATCGCGCGGTAATCGAGGCAGTTGGTGCCATTGCCGAAGAACGCGGTGTGCAGCGCGCGACGGTCGCACTGGCGCTGGCAGTTTGCGCGCGGCATGACGGCGCCGATCATCGGGGCGACCAAGCCGGGTCATATCGATGCGGCGGTCGCGGCAACGACGCTGGAACTGACCGATGAGGAAGTCGAGCGCCTCGAGCAACCGTACCGTCCGAAGTGGCCTGTGGGCGTCAAATCCACCGCGCCGAGCTTTGGGCAGGTGACGCTCAAAAATCTGACGCAGACGGTCACAAACCAGTCACATGACTGGTGCAACCAAGTTCCTCGCAGTAGGGGCGTGGGACGTTGCCGGTAGGCCTGATCAACATTCTGATGACCGGTGAAGAGGTCGACGGATTCGACGATCTCGAAACGGGCGATGCGCGCTACGTCTTCGGGCGGCTCGACCCCGACGGCCCGCGCCGCCTGATCGAGGGACCGGTCTGCGCCTTCGTCGACTGGGTGCTGGAGGACATGTCCGGGCTGGAGCTGTGCCGCCGCCTGCGCGCCGATCCTCGCACCCGCGATGCGCATGTGACTATGCTGCTCGAACGCTGCGATGCCGCAGACAAGCGCCGCGCCCTGGATGCAGGGGCAGACGATTACATGGTCGGACCTGCCGACCGGACCACCGTGCTCGACCGCGTGTTGGCGCTGGGGCCGCGCCCCGGCCTCGACACCGTCAGCCGCGCGCTGACCATCGGGGCCTACCAGATCGACCTGGTCGCGCTGCAGGCGCGGCATGAGGACCGCCCGATCGCGCTGCGGCCCAACGAGTTCCGCCTGCTGCGCTTCTTTGCCGAAAACGCCGACCGGGTGCTGTCCCGCCGCGAACTCATCGACGGGCTGGGCAAGCAGGAGCCGCCCATCGACGAACGCACGGTGGACGTGTGGATCGGCCGATTGCGGCGCGCCCTGCGCGAGACCGGCGCGGGCGAACCCATCCGCACGATCCGCGCGCTGGGCTATGTTTTCGACAGCCATTAAGGCCCCAGCGAGAGCGCCGAGGCCGCGTGTCTAAATCTTTAACGCCGCACTCACGCTGAAGCTGCGTCCGACGTCGTAGCTGTTGATGTCGATACGCCGCTCGCCATTGGTCTGGAACTCTTCATAGTCCTGACCCGTCAGGTTGCGCGCCTCAAACTTCAGTTCCACTTCGGTGCCTCCGAGTTCGAAACCTTGCCGCACCACGAAGTCGATTTGCAGGCCGGGATCCTGGATGATGTCGGGCAACGGGCCTGCACCACGGCTGGTCACTCGCTCGCTGGCGTATTTGAACAGCAGCGTGAACTGGCTGAGGCGGTCGAGATCTTCCAGACCCAGCTGCAGGTTCACCAGATGGTCCGACTGACCCGTCAGCGCCACGCCATCGTCGAAGAAGTTGGTGGCCGGCTGATCGGCAAAGGGGAAGACCCGGGCGATGTCGTCATCGCCGACCTGTATTTCCGACTGTGTGTAGGTGTAGTTCGCGATAGCGACCAATTGCTGGCTGTCGAACCACTCGCCAAGGTCCGCCAGGTCGAACTCGTACTGAAACTCGGCTTCCGCGCCGAACAGTTCGGCCTTGGGCGCATTGGCGAAGCCGCTGACGATCTCGTTGTCGGAGAAGCTGGTGAAGACCTCGATCGGGTTTTCGATGTCCTTGTAGAAGCCCGCGATGCTCGCCCGGCTGCCGCCGCCGAAGTAATACTCGCCGCGCACCTCGTAATTCGTCAGCTCGCTGTCGACGAGCCGCGGATTGCCGTTGAACTGGCGGTTGGTTTCGGGATCGAAATAGGTCTGGAAGATCAGCTCGCGAAATTGCGGGCGAGCGATGGTCTTCGAAGCGCTTGCGCGCAATTGCAGCGCGTCGGTCGCTTCCCAGGTCAGCGTTCCGCCCGGCAGCCAGTAGTCGTTTTCCAGCAAGGTGCTGGCCGCCGAAGTGAGCGGTTCGGCGAAGACCTCGACTGCGGTCGACCGATTGGACGGCATCTTCGTAGCGCACGCCAACATCGAGCGAGAGTCGATCTGTAGGACGGATGTTCACCTTGCCGTATGCCGCATGGATTTCCAGCGCCGCGGCAAAGGCCGGGTCGGCCTGCGTGGTCTCGAAGATCGTCAGCTCGTACGGCCCGATGCCGCCAGCTTCCTGCGCATCGCGGTCGAACGCCAGATCGATCAGCGCATCGCCCAGCAGGTTGTCCGGACGGAACGCGCCAAGACCCTCGGGAAAGCCGGAGGACGCGCGGATGTCGAACTCGCGCCGCGTCGAAAAACGGTCGGTGTCGGTATAGGCATAGCCGACAGTCGCATTCATCCAGTCGGTTATGAATAGCCAAGGTCGATGCCGCCATACCAGAGGTCTTCGGTCAGGTCGGAGAAGCTGACCACGGCGCCCGCCGCGCTGCGGGTCGAGGGTGTTGAGAAACAGCTCACCGAAGGGGTCGTTTTCGTTGTTGGTGCGAACATATTCGAACGTCCATTCGAACGGCGCTTCGCGCTTGGTTTGCGCATAGCCTCCGCGAAGATCGACGGTCAGATCGCCGAACTCCAGCTCGCCGACGAACTGGCTGTTGATCAATTGCCGCTCGAACCACGCGGTGTTCTGGATCAGCTCTTCGTCGTCGTCCTGAAAGTCGATGCCCTGCTCGAGGCTGGCGCGCTTCAGCGTGTCGTGGATATAGAGGTTGGTGAAGCGGAACTTGTGTTCGCCCACTTCCAGGCCGAAGCCGAGCAGACCGTTGACCAGCACGCGATTGTCCGTGGCGAATTCGCGGAAGTCCGTGTCGAGCTCCAGCTCCTCGTTTACCGCGGTTTGTTTGGTAATGAAGCGGTTGCGCCACTTGTTGCTGATCGAGCCGGTGGCGATCACGCCGAAGCGGCCATCGGAGAAAACGTCGAACGCTCGTACCTGCGGTGGCGCCTGCCGAAAAGTTGGCGGGCAAGTCCCCTATCTTTTGCAGCAGGTACAGATTGGGATCGTTGATGTCTTTCAGGATACCCTGAATGTCGACGCCTTCGTCCGAGATACGCGCGCCGCTGTCGAAAAAGCCTTGCAGGGCGTCGTAATTGCCGATGTCGCGGCGGCCTTGGTCGTAGCCGGTCCAGTCCCAGTCGCCGCCGAAATAGGTGTAGCCGGGCCCAAAGGTCGTTTCCGTATCGCCCGATAGCGATCCGCTGATGGTCAGGAAGCTTTCGGTCGGGATTGCGCGCGTCGTCAGATTGACTACCCCGCCACCGAATTCGCCCGGGAAGTTGGCCGAGTAGGTCTTCTGCACAAGGCTCGACGCGACAACGCTGGTCGGAAAGATGTCGAGCGGCACCACACGGCTTAATGGCTGGGGCGAGGGGAGCGGGAGGCCGTTGAGCAGCGCCAGCGAATAACGATCGCCAAGGCCGCGCACGTAAACAAGGCCGCCCTGCTGCGAGAGACCGGTCGTGCGACCCAAAGCTCCCGCAATATCGCCTTCGCCCGTCCGTGCGATGGTCGCCGTGTCGAGCACGGTGACGACCTGCGGCGAAGCGCGGGTCACGTCTGCCGTGCGGCGGCCCGTCACGACGATAGTGCCGCCTGGAATGGAGATATCCGGCTGTTCCTCTGACTGCTACATCGCCCGGAACCGTTATCGTTCGCCGTGCCTGATGTCCTGAAGCAGCTCTTCGTCCGGCACCTCGTCCTCGGTCGGAGGCGGCACCTTCGGCGCCGGTGCTTTGTGCGAAAGCGGCGGCGGGGAAGGTGAGAGCGGTAGAAAGCAAGAACAGTGCGGATAGCCGCTTGCCGGATGACATGGCGAAGGCCCCTTCGTGTCGTCAGGATCGAAAAATGCGAGAAATGAGGCGAGGCGGGATCGCTCCTTGAACAAGCGCGACGCCCGCCAAGCTTAAGCCGGTGGCTTAGTCGTAGACCGGAAGTGTGGTGCAATCCGAGATATCGCTGTCGAACGACACCGTGCTCGAGTTGCAGGTCCAGCCTTCGACCCAGTCGCTGTTTTCGTCGAAAACTGCGCCGATATGGGCGGGAGGTGAAGAAGCTGTTCCAATGCGGTCACGTCGAATACCGCACACGCCATCTTCGTTGCTGCCATTGCGGAACAGCGACTGCAGCGTGTTGGTAAAGGCCGAATTGTTGTTCGAGCCTGCATTGAAGACCGCTTCGATATCCGCAGCGGTAGCGCCCGAGCTGTCGCGGAACGGCGTAGCACAATCGAGCACGAAGCTGTCGAAGGCGACCGGGCCGCTTCGTCCGGGCCGGTCGTGCGCGTCAGTTCTTCCTGACCGTCGATGCGCAGGCAGGCCGTGCCTTCGGTCGACGACCAGCACCGAGTTGGCGATGCGTGTAGTCGGCAAAGCCGCGGATGCGGATGGCCTGATCCTCGCCGTGCGGTGCACGAAGGTCGCGTTCGAGATACGCGTGTTCTGACGCGGCGTGCTGTCGTTGAAGGCGTTGTCGCTGTCCGCTTCGATGATCGTGTCGCCTGCGCCGGGCGCTGGATGGCGATGACGTACTGCAGGTTGGCCTTCACGCCGGTGTCGGTGTCGATGCTGTCGTCTTCCGCGCCGACCACGATCAGGTTGGTGACGTTCACGAGGCCACCGAAGAATTCGACGCCGTCATCCGAGCTGTTGTAGCTCATGATGTATTGAGCGTTCGTGTCCGGAGCCGGTGCCGCCGGTCGTCAGCGACTGCAGTTCGCTGTCGCCCGAGAGGACGAAACCGGAATAGCGGATCTGGACGTAGGACATGCTGCCCGAGCTGTCGTCCGGCGTCGCGCCGCCGAAGATGGCCGGCTGCGCTGCGCCTTCGACCTGGCGTTCGCAAGTTGACGCTGCCCGGTGTCGCGCCCGACGCGATACAATCGGTAACCGGCGCGCGGCCCGACAGGACGACGCCGCCCCACTGGCCCGAAGAGCTGTCGGTGTTGAGGCCCTGCACGTTGTCGCGACTGGTGAAGATGATCGGGCGGTCGGCGGTGCCGTTCGCTTCGATTGTATTGCCGCGATTGACATTCAGGAAGCTCGATCCCGACGCGTAGACAATTACGCCGGGTTCGATCGTGAGTTCGACGTTCGTATCGGACAGACCATCGCTGCTGTCAGGGGCCGGGCCACCATCTGTGCCGACATCGACGCGGCCGTTCATGCGGTAAAGCAGGCCTTCGATAAAGGGCAGGGTGGAGCTGGCGTTGAAACGCGCAGGCATCGTGCAGACGCGATATTCACCGGTCGGGCCGGATATCGTGCCGTATCGGTGAGGCCGGCAGGATCGCTTATTGTGGGACAGCCAGCTGCCGGCGTGACCGTCGGCGTCGGCGTCGGCGAGGGGGTGGGCGATCCACCGCCGCCGCCACCGTTGATAATGATATCGCCACCGGTGCCGGGCGAAACGATTTCGTCTGCACCGCAGCTGGCCAGAGCCAGTGCGGAGCGTGCCGATGATGAGCGAGCGAGTGAAAGTTGGTCACGGGTGCGGTCCCCTCGAAAAACCGGTTGGAAATGCTGTGATTTCAAGCGCGAGCGCTGTGTCGCGAATCGCTGGCTATGAGGGTTGTGTGACAGTTTGAGTTGCTTCGTGACGCTTCTGTTGCACTCCCGCCGCATATCGCTGCGGCGCCGCCCTTGTTTCAGATTTGTGACAATATTACAGTTTTGTTGCAGTTCTGGCGTGATCGGGGCATAGCCTTCTCAAAAATCAGGAGAGAATGCCATGTCGACAACCATCATTGCCGCTCGTCCTTATAATATCTCAGACCGGCGACCAGTCGTCGTGACCGCCGGTGAGGAACGGTGTCGCTTGGAAGCGAGCTGCGCTTGCGCGGACAAGCTGCCGGAGCTGATGCTGAAGCGTTTGACACGCTGCGACATCTCCGCAGTCCGTGATCCGGCTGTGCAAATCAATTACGCGATTGCTGCTGCGCGACTGGGTGACGAAACAATGCCGCGCAGAAAGCTTCCGCCGCAGCGGCCCGCAATGCGGAACGTTTCGAGTTGGAAACCTTGGCTGGCGAGTGGGTGGACTCTCGCGTATCTGGCCCGTCGCGGCATCGCACTGCTTGACGAAGGTGCTTTCGATAAGGTTGACGCATTGGCGGTCCGCTAGCGCCGAGAGTTTAAGCAGTTTGCCGCGTCGAGGCGCGCAAGACGTCGAATTTGCGCAAATCGTTAATTGCTTATAAACCATCCTCTGTCACTCCAATGTCATGTAAATTAACCATTGGGGTCGCACGGAGGGTGTCCGATCATGATTCGCGCGCGTCTTGCGCTTTGTGCAGCTGTGGTCTTGCACGGCGGCGACTGCCTTTCCAGCTAGGGCGGACGTACTGGAAATCGATGGCGATGGCGCGCGCTGGATTGCCGGCGGGCAGCCTGCTCGAGCTTGTATCGTTCGAGAGAGCCCGCCGAAGTACCGGCGGAACTTGTCGTGCCCGACCAGATCGTCGCCGATCCCGTCGGACAATGCGCGCCGGCGTGCCCGAGATTTACCAGGCCAAGGTCGCCGAACTGTCCGCACGCTACGATCTCAGCCCGGCGCTGATCGAGGCGCTGGTCTGGCAGGAAAGCCGCTGGCGTGCAGATGCGCGTCTCGCCGGTCGGCGCGCGCGGGCTGGCCCAACTGATGCCCGGCACCGCCCGCGATCTGGGCGTGAACCCGGACGATCCGCTTCGCCAATCTGGAAGGCGGGGCGCGATATCTGCGCGAACAGCTCGACCGGTTCGACGGCGATCTGGAACTGGCGCTGGCCGCTTATAATGCCGGGCCGGGCCGCGTTGATCCGCGCAGGCGGCATTCCGCACATCCGCGAAACCCAGCATTATGTGGCAGCCATCATGGGCCGGCTGTCCAACCATTCACGGGAGTAATGACTATGCCTTGCAGTCGTTCTTCGCCACAACTGGCCGCCTTCTTGTCTGACCAGCCCGACCGCCGCCTTGGCGCAGGTGCGCCGATCCGGCAGGTTCCGGCCCGATCGTCAACGGCGCTCGGCTGGCTGCAGGGCACATTGCTGGGCAATGTCGCCACGGCCGTCGCCGTCATGGCGGTGGCCGCTGTCGGCTTCATGATGCTGACCGGCCGGCTGAACTGGCGCTTTGGCGCGACCGTCATCATCGGCTGTCTTCATCCTGTTCGGTGCGGCCAGCATCGTCGCCGGCATTCAGGGCGCGGCGGCATAGGCCATGACCGCGCTCGTCCGCCATCCCGTCCACCGCGCGCTGACCCGCCCGCAGATGTTTGCCGGCGTGACCTACAATTATTTCATCATCAATGCGGTGGTGACGACCGAATTGTTCCTGATCACCGGCAGCTTCTGGGCGCTGCTGGCCGCGCTGGTGATGCACGGCATCGGCTATTTCGCCTGCCTGCGCGAGCCGCGCGTTTTCGACCTGTGGCTCACCAAGGTGTCCAAGTGCCCGCGGGTCAAGAATTGGAAGCGCTGGGGCTGCAACTGCTATGCCGCTAGTGACACGCAAGGATGGCCATGACAAGTGGCCCGGCGCGCTGCCTGGAGCGCGAAGGAAGCGCGCGCCGGCGACCGGCTGCCCTATGCGCGGCTGGTCGACGAGAACACCGTGCTGCTGCGCGACGGATCGCGTGATGACGGCGATCCAGGTGCCCGGCCTGCTGTTCGAGACCGAGGACAGCGACGCGCTGAATGCCCATGCCGCCACGCGCGAAGTCATGCTGCGCTCCACGCTCGATGCGCGCTTCGTGCTGTATCACCACGTCATCCGCCGCCGCGTCGCGGTGGATCTGGAAGCGCAGTTTCGCCGATCCGCGTCGCCGCCATATCGATGCGCGCTGGAAGGAACGGCTGGGCTCGGGCCCGCTGTTCGTCAACGACCAGTTCATCACGCTGATCCGCCGTCCTGCGCGCGGCAAGGCCGGTCTGGCCGAGCGTGTATCGAAGAAGCGCGCAAGGGCCGGCGAGCAAGCTCGAGGCCGATCCCAAGGATGTGCGCGCGTTGCGAGCGGCCTCGCAACGGGCTTGTCGCATCGCTGCAAGCCTATGGCGCGAGCATCGCTGGGCGATTACGCAGGGCCGCAAGGCAAGACGAACTCCGAAATGCTCGAGTTGCTCTCCGCGCTCTACAATGGCGAAATGCGCCCGGTGCGCCAGCCCGCCGACGATACCGATATCGGCCAGATGCTGCCCTATCGCCGCGTCAGCTTCGGGCTCGATGCGATGGAACTGCGCGGCGCGGGCGCGCCCGATTTCGCTGCCATGCTCGGTCTCAAGGACTATCCCGACGCCACCAGCCCCGGCCTGCTCGACGGCTTGCTGCGCCTGCCGTACGAAATGGTCGTGACGGAAAGCTACGCGCCGGCCGAACGCCAGACCGCGCGCGAGCGGATGGATCTGGCGATCCGCCGTCTGAAGATCTGCCGACGAAGAGGCGATGGCCGAACGCGCCGACATGCTGGCGGCGCGCGATGCGCTGGGCAACGGCGCGGTGGGCTTTGGCGATCATCACCTGACCGTGCATGGTGCGGAACGCGACTTGGCGCGGCTGGACGATGCGACTGCCGCCTGCGCCGCCGCGCTGGCCGATACCGGCGCGATCGCGGTGCGCGAGGATACCAATCTCGAGCCTGCCTTCTGGGGCCAGTTTCCCGGCAACGAAGGCTATCTCGTGCGCCGCGCGCTGATTTCCAGCGCCAATATGGCCAGCTTCGGCAGCCTGCACGGCTTTGCGCTGGGCCAGGCGCAGGGCAATCACTGGGGCGATGCGGTCACGCTGCTGGAAACGACCAGCGCGACGCCGTTCTTCTTCAATTTCCACCACGGCGATCTGGGCAATTTCTCGGTCATCGGGCCGTCGCGGTTCGGGCAAGACCGTGGTGATGAATTTCCTCGCCGCTCAGGCGCAGAAGTTCAGCGCCGCGCACCATCCTGTTCGACAAGGATCGCGGCGCGGAACTGTTCGTGCGCGGGATCGGCGGACGCTATGACCGCATCCGCGCGGGCGAACCGACCGGTTTCAACCCGCTGGCGCTGCCCGACACGCCAGCCAATCGCGCCTTTCTGCGCGACTGGCTGGGCGTGCTGCTGAAGGCGAACGGGCCGGAAGAAGTCGCGACCATCGCAGCGGCGGTCGATGCGGCCTACGCCAACGATGCGTCGCTGCGCCGGCTGCGCCATTTCAGGGAATTGCTGTCCGGCGCCCGCCGTCCGCAGCCCGGCGATCTGGCCGACCGGCTGGGCGCGTGGATCAAGGACGGCGAGAACGCCTGGCTGTTCGACAATGCGGAAGACCGGCTGGACCTGTCCAACCGCGTGCTCGGCTTCGACATGACCGCGCTGCTGGAAAATCCCGCGCCTGCGCACGCCGACCATGATGTATCTGTTCCACCGCATCGAGGAGCGGCTGGACGGCCAGCCGACCATGATCCTGATCGACGAGGGCTGGAAGGCGCTGGACGACGAGGTGTTCGCCGCGCGCATTCGCGACTGGCTCAAGACCTTGCGGAAACGCAACGCGCTGGTCGGTTTCGCCACGCAAAGCGCGCGCGATGCGCTCGACAGCCGGATTTCGACGGCGCTGGTCGAGCAGACCGCCACGATGGTGTTCATGCCCAACAGCCGCGCACGGCCCGAAGATTATTGCGACGGCTTCGGCCTGACCGAGCACGAGCTGGCGCTGATCCGCACGTTGCCTGCGCACAGCCGCTGTTTCCTGGTGCGCCAGCCCGATGCGAGCGTGGTGGTGCGGCTCGACCTGTCGGGTGCGCCCGAAGTGCTGACGCTGCTGTCGGGCCGCGAGATCCTCCGTGCGCCGGCTCGATCCGCTGCGCGAAGCGGTTGGCGATGCTCCTGCGGACTGGTTCCCCGCACTCACCGGCACGGCATGGCCCGGCGGCCCGGACGATGCGCGCGGTGACGAAATCCAGCTCGGGCTGGCTGCGGAATGAGAAGCGCCACCTGCCAGCAAGCTGCCGAACAGGTCGGCAACGGGGTCGCCGCCGCACTGCGCGGCGTCGATTGCGTTGCGGGCGAGGCGAGCGCGCAGGCATTCGGCAAGCTGTTCGCGCCCGGCGGCGCGCTCGGCACGGCGCTGACCATCGTGCTGACGCTGTATGTCGCGATTTTCGGCTTCCTGCTGCTGACGGGCCGCACCAATATCGGCGTGCGCTCGCTGATCCCGCGCATGATGACGCTGGGCCTCGTGCTGACCTTCGCGACCAGCTGGGTCGCTTACCAGAGCGTGGTCTGGAACCTGCTGGTCGGCACGCCGGACTATCTCGCCAGCATCCTGACCGGCACGCGAGGCTCGGCGACCGATGTTTTCGCGCAGAAGATCGACGTGGTGTTCATCGCGATCCAGGAAGCCAGCGGCAGCCAGAACGATTTCTCCGCCTTTTCGCCGCAAGGCATGATGTGGCTGGGCGCGATGCTGTTCATGCTGGGCACGGTCGGCCTGCTGGTCACGACCAAGATTGCGCTCGGCATCCTCGTTGCGCTGGGTCCGGTCTTCGTCGTCCTGGCGCTGTTCAACGGAACGCGCGGACTGTTCACGGGCTGGCTAAAAGGCGCTGTCATGTGCGCGCTGGCACCGCTCTTCGCAGTGCTGGGTGGATCGATCATGCTCGAGCTGTCGGTCCCGATCCTTGCCTCGCTGACCGCGACGCCCGGCATGGTGCCGCCGCAAGCCGGCATGGCGTTCTTCATGATCGGAGCGGTGCACGTTGCGCTGATGATCATTGTCTTCAAGGTTGCCGGTGCGATGGTGTCGGGCTGGACGGTGTTCGGGCTGGTCCCGAGTTCAGGCGACACATCGCAGGCCAGTGCGATGCCGCAGGCAATGCCGGTTCCCGCCTACCAGCCGCTTGCGCAAGCACAGGCCGCCACGCAAGCCAGCGAGCAGGCGCGGCGCATCGATGTCTCGGCAATAGCGACCGGCGCGCCCGCGAACGACAGCGGCACAGGCACTTCGCGCACCACCAAGGTTTACGCCACCGCTTCAGGTGCCGCTCAGTCAGCTACTGCCAAAGGCAGCACCAATCGCACGATGGGGATCGGCAGCCGTTTCAAGCCTGCCCCGCCTCGTAACCGTCCAACGGAGAAAACCGCATGACCCGCGCCTTTGTCGCAGCGCTCGTCCTCTCGCTTGTCGCCACGCCGGCGCTCGCCGATCAACGCCTCAAGCAGGTGATGTATGACGAGATGCAGGTCGTGACCCTGCCCGGCCGCACGAATGTGCAGGCGAGCATCATGTTCGGCGACGACGAGACGATCGAGAATGTCGCCATCGGCAATTCGCAAAGCTGGCAGGTCACGCCGAACAAGCGCGCGAACATCCTGTTCGTCAAACCGCTGGAGCCGCGTGCGAAGACCAACCTGACCGTGGTGACAAGCAAGCGGACCTACCTGTTCGACCTCGTGGCGAGTCCGAATGCGCGCCCGGTTTACGTGCTGCGTTTCGACTATCCGGCAGAGCCCGAGCCTGTACACACCGCCGCAAGTTGCCAAGGACGAGGTCAACACCGATCCGTACAGCGCTATCGATCCGGCCAACCTCAACTTCGCCTGGAATGGCGAAGGCGTCGCGACGCTGCTCCCCGAGCAGGCGTTCGACGATGGCGAAGCGACCTTCCTTACCTGGCCGCGCGGACGCGATGTCCCTGCCATTCTGGTAACAAACGCGGCGGGCGACGAAGGCCCGGTCAATTACACGGTGCGCGGCGACACGATCGTGATCGACGGCGTGCCGACCACTATCGTCCTGCGCTCCGGCGATGAAAGCGCGACGTTGGTCAACGCGGGTCCGCCGCGCCGCGTCGCCAATCCTGATCTTGCGCAGAGGAGGGACTGATCCATGCGCCTTGCCAACCGCATCCCGCAACAGACTATCGCCAACGACACGGATCCGCGCGACAATAGCGAGGCCGAAGTTATCGATCTGGCGCAGCGCAACGCCTTTCCTGCGGTCGCACGACCGGGTGGGAAGAGCGACGCCATGGGCATGGTCGCAGGCATCGCCATCGTGGCGGGTCTGGGTGCGATCACTCTTTGGAGCATGAACGCCTCGCGCCTGCCCGACCAGCCGAGCGTCGGCGGCGAGCAGGCTGCCGCGCCGCCGCCTGCGCAGGTCGCGTCCGTTCCCGCAGTCGTCGCTCCGCCGACGCCTGCGCAACAGGGCGCGATGGCACCGGCTCCCGTTCTGGCTGCCCCGCCGCAGTCGCAAAATCTTGCAAGCCCTTATAACAGTCCCACGGTGGTATTCGACGCAGGAACTGCGGGTGTTCCAGCCGGTGTCGCCGAAGTCGCGGAAGCCGCCGAAGCTGGCGCCTCCGTTGCCGAAGCCGGTTCGGCAGGCGAGTTCGCCAGCCGCGTCGGCGGTGTCGGGGGTGCACCGGCGCAGGCCAAGGCGATGACCAATCCGGCTACCACCGTGACGCAGGGCACGCTGATCCCGGCGATCCTCGAGACGGCTATCGACACCAATGTGCCCGGCTATGTCCGTGCCGTGGTCAGCCAGGATGTGCGCAGCTTCGACGGGACGCAGGTGCTCGTTCCGCGCTCGAGCAGGCTGATCGGCCAGTATCAGTCGGGTATGCAGAACGGCCAGAGGCGCGCTTACGTCATCTGGACGCGGTTGATCCGGCCCGACGGCGCTTCGGTCAATCTTGCCTCGCCGGCCATCGGCTTCGACGGCACGACCGGTCTAACCGGCGAAGTATCGGGCAACGGCTTTTTCAAGCGGTTCGGATCGGCCATGCTGCTTTCGGTTGTGGGCGGGCTCGGCACGCTTGCAACAGGCGGAGCAGGGGCGATCGTGCTGGGCGGCGCTAGCCAGTCGGCCGCCGCAACCGCCGCAGAGCAGGACGGCAAGCGCAGTCCGACCGTGCGTGTGCGCCAAGGCGAGCCGATCCGCATTTTCACCGCCCGCGACCTCGATTTCAGCCGGGTGAGCTGAGGCGCATAGTGAGCGCCGACATCCACCCCTTTGCGCCCGAAGCGATGCCGGACGATGCAGCGCCTCCCGTCGATTTGCCGGGCGAACGCAGCGTTTATCTCGACGCCTATCTCAAGCCCTTCGCCGAATGGCTGGAGCGTGACACGGTCACGGAAATCCTTGTCAATCGACCGGGCGAGATCTGGATCGAGGACGCAGCACAAGGCGGCATGCAGAAGGTCGTGCGCCCCGACATCGACGATCGCCTGATCCAGCGACTGGCCGAGCAGGTCGCGCGGGTCAGCCATCAGGGCATCAATCGCGAACATCCGCTGCTTGGCGCGACTTTGCCAGCCAAGGGGCACGAGGGCGGCGCGCGCATCCAGTTCTGCGGCCCTCCGGCGGCGCGCAAGCACTGGGCCATGGCCATTCGCCGCCATCGCCGGCTGGACTTGCCGCTCGATGCCTACGACACAGGTCCGCTGGAGCAGGCCGAGGCCGGCGCCATGCCCGACCCGCAAGCGCAGCCGATCGCATTCCTGCGCGAAGCCATTCGCCAGCGCCGCACGATCCTCGTGTCGGGCGGCACCAGCACCGGCAAGACGACATTTCTCAATGCCATGCTTGGCGAGATACCGGCGCATGAGCGCGTCGTCTTGGTCGAAGATACGCCCGAGCTGAAACTTCCTGGCGAGAACGGTGTCGGGCTGGTCGCCGTGAAGGGAGAACTGGGCGAGGCCAAGGTCACGGCGAACGAACTGCTACAAGCCGCGCTCCGCCTGCGGCCGGACCGCATCGTGCTGGGTGAATTGCGCGGTGCGGAGAGCGTCAGCTTCCTGCGCGCCATCAACACCGGCCATCCCGGCAGTTTCTCGACCGTTCACGCCAACAGTGTGAGCGGTGCCCTGGAGCAACTTTCGCTGATGGTCATGCAGACGGGTATCGGCCTTAGCCGGGCGGACACTATTGCCTATGCTGCCAGCGTGATCGATGTCGTGGTCCAGCTGACGCGCGACGCTTCCGGCCAGAGAAAGATCGCCCAGATCGCACAGGCTGCCGAGCTGGTTTAAGCGCATAGCGCTCGGCCGGTTTTCGGCAATTTCCTCTTCCTGACAGGATTCCTCACCGCAATGATCTTGCACGTTCGCTTGCGTGCATACGAATGTGTGTTAGCGTGCACATCGGAGGCTGCCTTCATGAGCGGCTCTGGGGATGAGGAGAGGAATAATGAAAGTCAGGGGTTTCCTGCTGGCCGGCATCTGCGCGAGCGCGATTGCCACACCAGCTTACGCGCAGGATGTGACCGGCGACAACGACGAGTCGGGCATAGCCGAAACCACGACCAACGACCGCATCATCGTGGTCACCGCTCAGCGCCAGGCACAAAGTCTCCAGGAAGTTCCGATCGCCGTCAGTGCATTCGATACCGAAGCACTTGAAGCGCAGCAGATCGAGAATGCGTCTGACCTTCAGCTCACTCTGCCAAACGTATCTTTCACCAAATCGAACTTCACCGCCGCAAGCTTCACCATCCGAGGGATCGGCGATCTATGCGTCGGTGTGACCTGCGACAGTGCGACCGCGATCCACCTCAACTCCGCGCCATTGTTCCAGACGCGTCTGTTCGAGACGGAATATTTCGATCTCGAGCGCGTCGAAGTGCTTCGCGGCCCGCAGGGCACGCTGTTCGGACGCAATGCGACCTCGGGCGTTGTCAATGTCGTGACGGCCAAGCCGGACCTGTCGGGCTTCGGAGCAGCGGCCGAATTCGAATATGGCAACTACAATTCGCTTCGTGCGAAGGCGATGGTCAACGTACCCGTCGGCGAAAGCATTGGCGTTCGCGTGGCCGGCTTCTGGCTCGACCGCGACGGCTATACCGAGAACCTGTTCGACGGCAGCGATATCGACGATCGCGAGATGTACGCCGTGCGCGGTTCGCTGCGCTTCGAGCCGGGAGTGGACACGACCATCGATCTGATGGGCTACTATTTCAAGGAAGACGATAATCGTCTGCGTATCCAGAAACAGAAGTGCCAGTTCGATCCGACCGGCGTTCTCGGCTGTCTGAACGGTCGCCGCGACTTCGAGAAGAACAACACCAACGCGACCTTTACCGGCACGTTGGGCTCGCGCGAATTTCTGGCGATCAACGGCATCCCTGCCGATCTTGGTCTGAACAGCCTTTACGACGGCGGCCTGTACGCCGGCTTCGAGGAGCCGCAGGACGCACGCATCGTCAACACCGCCTTTACGCCGACCTATGTCGCCGACGAATTGCAATTGCAGGCGCACCTGGAACAGGGATTTGGCGATCTGACGCTGTCGGTGACGGGAACTTATCAAGAGACGTCGGTCGACTCGAGCCAGGATTACAACCTTGGTGTGCCTGACCGCACCAGCCTTGCGACCGGCCTGAACACGCTCGCCTTTCTTGCGGCGAACGGCGTGCCAACCGGGCTGCCTGCGCCATTCCCGCCCTTCGTACCGGGTTCGGATGCATACTTCTCGCCGATCGCGAATGCGCTCATCCCGAATGGGCCGAATGGCGAGCTATGCGTTTCGCGCGCCAGCCTGGACAATCGCGGCGCCTTCGAAGGCAACGCAGTCTGCGGCGATACACCGTTGCAATTCGACAGGTCGAGACAGGAAGACACCTCGTGGTCGGCAGAAGCCATCCTGTCGAGCGACTTCGACGGCCCGTTCAACTTCCTGCTCGGCGGCATCTACGCAACTCAGGAAACCGCGGATAACAGCTATTACGTCAACACATTCGCGATCGATTACATCGCCGGAATCATCGGCAGCTTCACAGCGTTCGGCACTACGGTGGATGCCGATCCGGAAAACGATCTGCCGCCAAGCTATCTGGCGACTTCGTTCTTCCGCAACAACACGCTGGACTACAAGCTGGAAAGCTTCGGCCTGTTCGGCGAGGTCTATTTCGATCTTACCGATCGCCTGAAGTTGACGGGCGGGCCTGCGCTACAATGATGATTCCAAGACGAATGTCGCGCGGTCGACCTGGCCAGCTTCCTCAACCCGTATGGCAATGACGATCCGTTCGCGACACCGCTCGGTGCGAACTTTGATGCTGACCCTGCGACTGATCCAGATCCATCGTGAATTTGTTCAATCCAGGTGATCCGAATACAACCTGCGCAGATGTTTCGCCCGCTGGACCGATTGGCTCGGTCGCAGGGTGTGAGGCGTTTCAGGATCGAGAAGCCAGCTTCAGCGAGTTTACGGGACGCTTCGTTATCGATTACGAAGTGTCGCCGGACAATCACCTCTATGCCTCGTACTCTCGCGGCTACAAATCGGGTGGCATCAATCCGCCGCTTACAGCCGATTTTCGAAGTGTCGGATGTGTTCGGACCGGAAAGCATCGATGCGTTCGAGATCGGGTCCAAGAACAGCTTCCTGAACGACACGCTGCAATTCAACGCGACCGCTTTTTTCTACAAATACAGCGATCTGCAGTTGAGCCGCATCATCGCCCGGACCTCGGTCAACGACACGATCGACGCCAATATCTGGGGCTTGGAATTCGAGACGATCATTCGGCCCAGCCCGAATTGGCTGTTCAACATGAACGTGTCCTACCTCAACGCGGAAGTGGCGGGTGACCAGTTCTTCTCCAACCCGCGCGATCCGGGTGGCGGCGACCCCGACGCGGTAATCATCAAGGACATTACCAACGGCGCGAACTGCGCAGTGACCGGGGCAGGTGCGGACGGGTTCGTCGCGGCGGTTAACGCAGGTCTCGGTCTTCAAGGGCCGACCGAGTTTCCTGCGGACGGCGGCATCGCCTCGTCCGGCGCATTCAGCATCTGCGAAGTGTTGGCGGCGCAATCAGCCAACCCGGCACTGATCGACCTGTTCGGAAGCGTCAGTGTCCTGAGCCCGGGCGTCGAGGTGAACCTGCGCGGAAACAAATTGCCGCAGGCGCCCGAAGCGAAGGCATCGTTCGGTGCGCAATACACCTACGAGTTCGCCGGTGGTGCAACGCTTGGTGCCGCGCTTCGACATCGCCTTTACCGGCGAGCAGTTCGGCAACGTCTTCAACGGCAACGTCAATCGCATTGCACCCTTCGTGCAGGCCAATGCGCAGATGCAGTTCAACACCTCGGACGAGCGCTTTGTACGTGCGAGGCTTCGTGCAGAACATTTTCGACAGCTCGTCGGAGACCGGACTGTACGTGACAGACGCAAGTTCCGGCCTGTTCACGAATATCTTCACGCTCGACCCGCGGCGCTATGGCATCGCAGTGGGTGCGCGCTTCTAGCATACCCCGCGCTCCGGGGGAGATTGGGCGGCCTGACTGACGGGCCGCCCATTTTTATGCCCGAGTAGAGGAGGTAAAGGGCGAGAAGTCCGTATCGGTGTCGAAGATCTCCACGCCTTCCGCCCGCTTGAGCTTGTTGACCGCGAGGTAGGTTACGGGGGTTAGCACTGCCTCCCAGATTACCTTCAACGCCCAGTTCGTGACCATCACGGTCAGCACGTCCTGCGTTTCCCAGATGCCGAGGAAGGCAACCGGGTAGAAGATCGCGCTGTCGACCGCCTGCCCGAACACGGTCGATCCGATCGTCCGGCTCCACAGCGCCTTGCCCCTCGTCCAGATCTTCATGCGCGCCAGCACGTAAGAATTCACGAACTCGCCCGCCCAGAAGGCGATGATGGAGGCGAAGACGATGCGCGGGACAAGGCCGAAGACTTGCTCGTAAGCATCCTGCCCGTCCCAGCTGTCGGCCGGCGGCATGGCGACCACGGCCCAGCTCATCAGTGCCATGAAGACCATCGCGGCAAAGCCGGTCCAGATCACCCGCCGCGCGCGGGCATAGCCGTATACCTCGGTCAGCACGTCGCCGATGACGTAGCTGACCGGGAAGAACAGGATGCCCGCACCGAAGATGAAGTACCCGTCCGGCGCTGGCCACCAGCCTTCCGGCCAGCCGTTCAGAGGGATCGCCGAAAGCTTCGCCGCGCCAATGACGTTCGAAAGCAGCAGCACCGTGACGAAGGCCGCCATGACGAGATCGAAATAGCGGAAGCTGTGCGGGGCAGGGGCAGGCGCGTCGTGCTTTTCCATATCTGCGCCCCTAACGCCGATTGGCGCAGCGGCAAAGCGTGGCTATGAGAAGCGCGGCGCGCGCCCGTAGCTCATCTGGATAGAGCGCGAGACTTCTAATCTTGAGGCAGCAGGTTCGAGTCCTGCCGGGCGCGCCACACCAGCGCTGGGCCGCAGGCCCTGTGCAGGGGTGGCGGGTCCATAAGGGACGCGAGCCCGTTCGGATTCGGAGCAGCGTAGCTGCGGAGAAGAACGCGCGCGCAGCGCGCGGACAGTCCTGCCGGGCGCGCCAGCCTATCCGCGTTGGACCTGGTCCAGTGGTTCGCCGGTCACCGGATAGCCGAAGTCCTCGCCGATCTCGAGCCAGCCTGCGCCATCGCGGGTGGTGACAAAGGGCGTGATGGTGCGCACCGGGATCGCATCGGCCTGAAGTCTTGGCGGCGGCGAAGTCGCCGAAGCGGGCCAGTCGCTCCAGATTGCGCCGGGTCGGGAAGATGAGCTTGATCTCGCCGCGCTCGGCCGCATCAAGTGCCCCTTGCGCGCTGATCCAGAACAGATGCGTGTTTTCGGTCAGGTCGGCAGCGATGTCGACTGCGCCGGTGCCGAGGTTCGCGAGGTAGAAGCGGGTGTCGTAGACCCGCGAAAGCTTCTCGTTCTTCGGGTACCAGCGGGCGAACGGCGTCAACTGCGCCAGGTCCAGCTCCCATCCGAAGTGCTCCAGCACGCTGGCCATATCACCTGTCTGCACCAGATAGCGGCGCGCAGCTTGGGCCTTCTCGGCATCGATGTTGCCGGATAGCCCTATGACGAGGCCCGTCTCCTCCAGCGTTTCGCGCACGACCGCTATCTGGTGCGCGGCCTCGTCCGGATCGAGCGGTCCGCCCATCATCGCGCCGAGTTCGAAATCTTCCGGATCGACGCGGCCGCCGGGGAAGACTGCCATGCCGCCTGCAAACGTCATCTCGCGTGAGCGGATGGTCATCAGAATCTCGGGCGGCTTGCCTTCCGGACCGTTGCGAAAGATGACCACGGTGGCCGCAGGAATGCCGTCGGGCGATGTCAGGTCCATGGCGAACCTTGTGGCGGGCCACCGAGATTATGCCAAGCGTTCATAGCTATCAAAAGTGTCGGCAATCTTGACACTTCGCGATGATCGAAAGCGGCCATTAACCATCGTATGACGTGGTCATAGGCGCGTTGTCAGTTTTGGCACGGGACATGCATGGTGTTGAGTGTCCCATTTGTCTTCAAGAGGCGAGCCAATCCTGGTTCCGTGTTCGCCTCCCCGACATAAAGAAACCCGCCCGGCAGTCCCACCGGGCGGGTTTTTCTTTAACCGGCGATGTCGGAGATGGGACTAGCCTTCCGCCTTGGCGACGTTCTTCTCGTCCATCAGTTGCTTCAATTCACCGGCTTCGAACATCTCCATCATGATGTCGCTGCCGCCGAGGAACTCGCCCTTGACGTAAAGCTGGGGAATTGTCGGCCAGTCGGAATAGGCTCTTGATGCCCTGCCGAATTTCCATGTCCTGCAGCACGTCGACGCTTTCATAAGCGACACCGCAATGATCGAGGATCGAGACGGCCCGGCTGGAGAAGCCGCATTGCGGGAAGAGCGGCGTGCCCTTCATGAAGAGGACGACATCGTTATCCTTGACGATGTCGGAGATGCGCGAATTTACGTCGGACATTGTTTGCCCTGCCTTTGTGTGAAGCTGTGAATTACGCTCAGTCAGTTGGGGGCTTGGGTTGTCAGTTGCAAGGCGTGGAGTTCGCCGCCCATCCGGCCGCCCAGCGCGTCATAGACCATCTTGTGCTGCGCGACGCGGGACTTGCCTGCAAATTGCGGCGCAGTGACCTTGGCGGCCCAGTGATCGTTATCGCCCGCAAGGTCGCGCATCTCCACGACAGCGCCGGGCAGGGCGGCCTCGATCAGCGCGACGATATCGGTAGCTGGCATCGGCATGGGTTCGCGCTCAGCCCTGCTCGCTCATGAATTGGCGGCGCGCTTCGATGCTGCATTCTTCCAGCTTGGCGCGAATGGCGGCCTCATCGACGTCGCACTCCGACGCGGTCAGATCGCCGAGCAGCTTGCGGATCACGTCTTCGTCGCCCGCTTCTTCGAAATCGGCCTGTACGACGGCCTTCTTGTAGGCGTCGGTTTCCTCTTCGGTGAGGCCCATGAGCCCTGCGGCCCACGTGCCAAGCAGGCGGTTGCGGCGTGCGGCAATCTTGAATTCGGTTTCCTGGTCGAAGGCGAACTTGCTTTCCTCGCCACGCTTGCGGTCGTTGAAGTCGGTCATGGCCGGTCCTCTCGTGTTAGATGTCGCCCCCGCGAATAGGCAGGGTGCGATGCTGGCGGCAAGGCTAATCCATCGTCACGACGAGCTTGCCGATCGCCCCGCGGTTTTCCAGCTTGGCGATCGCTTCGTGGGCGCGTTCGATTGGGTAGGTTTCGCTGACGAGCGGGTTGATCTTGCCCGCTTTCCAGAGGTCGAACAGTTCCGCGATGTTCGCCGCGTTGCGCTCAGGCTCGCGCGCAGTGAAGGCGCCCCAGAACACTCCGCGAATGTCGCAGCTTTTCAGGAGAGTGAGGTTGAGCGGCATCTTGGCGATCCCTGCGGGGAAACCGATTACAAGGAAGCGGCCCTCCCAAGCGATGGAGCGCAAGGCAGGTTCGGAATAGTCGCCGCCCACGATGTCGTAGACAATGTCCGCGCCATTGGGGCCTACGGCAGCTTTGAAGTCGCTGGCGAGTTGCTTGGATGTGTCCTTGTCGAAAGGTGCGCGCGGGTAGATGACGACTTCGTCCGCCCCTGCCTTTCGCGCCACTTCGCCCTTTTCCTCGGTCGAGACGGCGGCCACCACGCGGCAGCCATAGGCCTTCGCCAGCTCGACTGCGGACAGACCGACACCGCCTGCCGCGCCCAGCACCAGTACGGTCTCGCCGTCCTTGATGTCGCCGCGATCCTTCAATCCGTGGATCGTCGTGCCGTATGTCATCAAAAGAGCCGATGCCTGGACGAGATCCACACCGTCCGGCACCTTGAACAGCCGCGCGGCGGCGACCGTGACCTTTTCCTGCAGACCGCCATGGCCGAGGCCGGAGATGACGCGGTCACCGACGGCAAAGCCTTCGACGCCTTCGCCCAGCGACGCGATTGTGCCGGAAATCTCGCCACCCGGCGCGAAGGGGCGGGGCGGCTTGAACTGGTACATGTCGCGAATGATGAGCGTGTCGGGGAAGTTGATCGCGCAGGCGGCAACATCGATCAGCACCTCGCCCTTGCCGGGCGCCGGCGTGTCGATCTCCTCGACGACGAGGGTTTCGGGACCGCCGGTTTGCGTCGATAGGACTGCTTTCATTATCTCTCCCCTTGTTCGGTCATAAGCGCAGTCAATCGGTTTCCGGCTTTTCGTTGCTCGGGATCGGCCCGGGTTGCGTCGGCGTGTTCTTGCGCTTGCGCTTGTTGGCGTACAGCAGGGCAGCGGCGATAGCTGCCGATCCGATGGCGCCGGCGATGGCGGTCTTGCCTTTGGGTAGTTTGCTCATGGCACGAACTCATGGGGTGCGTCGGCGATTTGGGCAAGAGGCTGCGAGACGATCCGCTCTTGCCGCTCGACGCGCGAAAACTGTGGCGCGCATGTCACGCGTGCTGTCTCGATCCGGCACGAAAGCCGAAAGCGGTGACATCCGGCCTTTCGCGCGCGCGCAATCTGTGCTTTATTTACATTTATGTCAGCAAAGCCTTTTGCCTTCCCGATCACAGTCCTGCCCGCCGATATCGATTTCATGGGGCATGTGAACAATGCGCGTTACCTGAACTGGGTTCAGGACACGGTGCTGGCGCATTGGCAGAAGCTCGCGCCCGCGGAAGAGGTGGCGAGCAAGGCCTGGGTCGCGCTCAAGCACGAAATTACCTATCGCAAGCCCGCCTTCCTCGATGACGAGGTCGTTGCCGAAACCGTGCTCGAACAGATCAAGGGCGCGCGCAGTTTCTACAACACGGTGATTCGTCGGGGCGAAGATGTGCTGGCAGAGGTCAAGAGCATGTGGTGCTGCCTCGACAGCACCACGCACCGTCCAGCCCGCATCAGCGCCGAGATAGCTGAGAAGTATTTCGGCATCGTTCGCCGCACCGCCTGACCGCAAGCCCGCTTTGCAAAGGGTGGCCCGCCCTCTTATATCGCTTGTATGAGCGCCCCGGTGCAATCTCCGACATCGACATACAGGCAGGCCGTCATCGGCCTGTCGCTGGCAGCTGCAATCTTCGCTGCCTGGCTGGGTTTGCATGTCTTCTCGATGTTCCTGTTCGAACTCACATGGGCGAGCCTGCCCATCGCGCTGGCGATTGCCGCCGTGCAATGCTGGCTTTCGGTCGGCCTGTTTATCATCAGTCATGATGCGATGCACGGCTCGCTCGTCCCGCGCGGTGGCAAGGCAAACGATGTCATCGGCGGGTTCCTGTTGTTCATTTACGCGGGCTTCATGTGGAGCCGGATGCGCAGCGCCCACTTTGCTCATCACCGCGCGCCGGGCAGCGATACCGATCCTGACTTCAGCGTCGACCACCCGACGCGCTTCTGGCCGTGGTACGGTCAGTTCTTGCGGCGCTATTTCGGATGGCAGTCGATTGTCTTCGTCTTCAGCGTCGTAACCGTTTACTGGCTGTTGCTGGACGTGCCGGTGGAAAAGATCGTGCTGCTCTACGGCCTGCCTGCCATCGCATCGTCGCTCCAGCTGTTCTACTTCGGCACCTTCCGGCCGCATCGCCACGCTGGCGACAGTTTTGCCGACCGGCACAATGCGCGCACCGACGACTTCGGCTGGTTCAAATCGCTCGCCACCTGCTTCCATTTCGGCTATCATCACGAACACCACCTGGCCCCGCATGTGCCCTGGTGGCAATTGCCCCGCACGCGCCGCCAGACAGCCAGCGAACCGACCACGACATGACCTTGCCCGCGATCCTCTTGACCGTTTTCCTGTCCGTCGTGGGCATGGAGCTGTTTGCGTGGTGGGCGCACAAGTACATCATGCACGGCTGGGGCTGGGGCTGGCACCGCGACCATCACGAGCCGCACGAGAACAAATTCGAAAAGAACGATTTGTATGCCGTGACCTTCGGCACCATCGTCTTTGCGATGTTTGCCGTGGGCTACGTCTATTCGGACCTGCTGTGGTGGATCGCCTTCGGCATCACATGCTACGGGATCATCTACACGCTGGTGCATGACGGCTTGGTCCACCAGCGGTACTGGAAATGGACGCCGAAAAAGGGCTACGCCAAGCGGCTGGTGCAGGCGCACCGGCTTCACCATGCGACAATCGGCAAGGATGGCGGCGTCAGCTTCGGCTTCGTCTTCGCGCGCGATCCGGGCAAGCTGAAAGCTGAACTCAAGCGCCAGCGCGATGCAGGCGAAGCGGTCATCCGCGACAGCGCAGGCGCCTGACCCAGCTACTCGTTGCGCGTGGCAATCCAGCTGCCGGCTATGACGAGAATGGCAATCGATATCCAATAGAACGGATGGCCGAGCGTGTAATAGGTCACGACCGCGCCGACCGCCATCGCACTGATGGCCAGCGTCTTGGCGCGGCGGCTAATCGCGCGGCGTTCCTGCCAATCGCGTACTTGCGGCCCCCAATGCGGATGGTCGAGAATTTTACGCTCGAGCTCGGGGCTGGACCGGGCAAAGCAATACACCGCCACAAGAAGTAACGGCACGGTCGGCATGATCGGTAATACCGCGCCGATCGCGCCGAGGCACAATGCGATGAAGCCCCCGACGCGATAGAGCAGCCGCATGTCAGCCCGCCGCGATCCGCGCGGCGTGCTCCTTGATCAGCGCAATCATGTTCGGCACGCCCTGCGTCCGGTTGCTGGATAGCTGATTGGACAGGTCGAAGGGCGCGAGTTCGCCGTGAATGTCCATCTCGGCGACGTCTTTGGCGGCCTTGTCCTGCACCGCGCTGATGACCAATGCGACGATGCCCTTCGTTATCGCTGCATTGCTGTCGGCAAGAAAGTGTAGCTCGCCCGCTTCGCCCGTAGGGTAGACCCAGACGCTTGCCGAACAGCCGCGCACAAGTGTCGCATCGGTTTTCAGGGCATCGGGCATCGCGTCCAGCTCGCGGCCCAGCTCGATCAACAGGCGATAGCGCTCGTCGCCTTCGAGAAACTCGTATTCTTCGCGGATGTCGTCGATCGGTCGCATGAAGTGCAATCTAGGCAGTGCGGCTCACAAATCCACCCCGCTAGCGATGGCTTCGAGCTTCTTCAGCCGTTCTTTCAAATCGGCCAGCTCGATGCGCGCGGCGCCCATGTGCGATCCGCCTTGCGCCTCGTCTGCCAGCTGGCTCTCCAGCTCGCGCCGTTTGAGGTCGAGCCAGCCTTGCCAACCGCGCAACAGGGCGGCGGCCACGATGACAAGGCCGACAAGGGCGGCACCTGCCAGGATAACGGTTGGTCCAAACATCCCCTTTTGACTCCTTGCCTCGCTGTGTCAGTCCGCGTTCTTGTCGCGCAATTGTTCGATTTCTTCGGCGATCCGGCGCGTTTCGCGCGCGTCGACGGAATTGCCATCGGTGGCGATGCGTTCGAGCACCGCAATACGGTCGCGCAAATCCTCGATCTCGCGGTCGGTGGCCGGGTCGCGGTCTTCGCGAACGTGCCGCTCGTTGCCGCGCTCGTCGGTGACGATGCTATGCTCGCTGCGGTATCGAGCCTTTTTCAGCTGCACGATGCCCCACACGACGATGGCGACGATCGCGACCATGGCCCAGCTGCTCATCAGTTCGCTTCCTTGCCAGCGCGCAATTGCTCGATCTGGCTTGTCAGTTGATAGCCGCTATCGGTGACGATCCGCTCGACATTGCCGAGGCGGTCCTTGAGCGAACCAAGTTCGGCGCGCAGTTCGGCATTCTCTTGTGTGAGAAGCTTGACGCGCTCCACAGCCTGATCGTTCTTGGGATAGATGGCTTTGCCCCAGCTGTTTTCCAGCGGGTAGCCGTTCTTGATCCGCATCCAGGTGGTTATTACCCAGCCAGCAACTCCGGCCAGACCGACGGTCATGATGACGTCTGAAGTCAGTTCGAAAGGCATTATGCCTTCTCCTTTCTGTCCATATGCAGCGGCACGCCGCTTCCCGTGTCTTCGATCCGGCGCTCGTCGCGCAGGGCCTCGATCTGTGTCGCCACATCGTAGCCCTTGTCGGTGACGATCCGTTCGAGCACCCGGACGCGCTGTTCCAGTTCGCCCACCCGGCTGACATACTGTGCGACATTCTCTGCGGTCTGCGCAGCGGTTGCTTCGATCCGCTTTTCTTCCAGGGCGCGCTGGTGTCTTCGACCAGACGATGAACGCAACCATCAGAAACGGCGCAAGCGGGATAAGGTAAGCCCAGTCGAACATCGTGTATTCCCGTCGTGTTTCAGTCAGACCTAGCGAAGCCGCTCGATTTCGGCGGTCAGGCGCGGATTGTTGCTGACGTAGAAGGTTTCGACTTCGGCCAGCCGACGGTCGACGTCCTTCATCTGGCTGCGGATTTCGCGAGCCGTACGCTTCGGGTTCTGGCGCACGCGCTGCCAGTACCGTTGCTCATCAGGGGCAGCGTAGAGATGCGAAGGCTTCTTGTTCAGCAAGATACCGGCGAGGAAGTAGAACGGGATCGCCGACCCGGCTGTGGCAAACACGAGACCGAGGAAGGCAAGCCGGACCCAGAAAGCGTTGATGCCGGTATAGTCCGCAATACCTGAGCATACGCCCATCAGTTTGGCATTGTGCTTGTCGCGATAAAGCGTGGTGCGTGGGCTGTTCATTGGGCGGCTCCCTTCTTTTCGGCGATCAGTTGCTCGAGTTCGCGCAGCTGCTGGTTGTTGTCTTCGCTGTCATGCACGAGGCGTGCAGCGCGAAAATCCGGATTGTCGGAGGCGACCAGGCGCTCGACGGTGTCCATGCGCTCGTCCAGCCGCTTCGCCAGGTTGTAGAGGTCCTCGAGCAAGGCCTCGTCATCGGTGGTGATGCTCGCGGCGGACTTCCACTTGGTGACGTAGTGCATGACCAGCCACGGCAGGCCGATAACGATGGTGGGGACTATGACGACTGCGGTCCAATCCATGACTATTCTGCCTTCCCGGCGCCTTTCCCGAGCGCCTTTTTCATTTCTTCGAGTTCATCGTCGATCGCATCGGCGCCTTCGAGCGCGGCGATCTCGTCGGACAGGCTGGGCGAACCCTTGCCTTCGATGGCCAGCGCATCCGCGCGGCCTTCGGCGTAGTCGACCCGGCGTTCCAGCTGGTCGAAGCGGCTGAGCGCATCGTCCACGCGATCTTCGGTCATCAGGCTGCGCAGCTTCACCCGGTTCTCCGCGCTTTCAAGGCGGGCAGCGATGGCGGTCTGGCGACTGCGCGCCTCGCGCAAGCGGTTCTGCAGCTTCTGGATGTCCTGCTCGTAAGCGCGCAGGGCATCGTCGAGCACCGCAATTTCCTGCTTGAGCTGGTCGCCCATGTCGGCGGCCTTCTTCTTCTCGACCAACGCGGCGCGGGCCAGATCTTCGCGATCCTTCGACAGGGCGAGCTGTGCCTTGTCACCCCAATCGGCCTGTAGCTTGTCCAGCTTGACCGTGTGGCGATGCATTTCCTTCTGGTCGGCGATCGTGCGAGCCGCGCTGGCGCGCACTTCGACCAGCGTTTCCTCCATCTCGAGGATGATCATGCGGATCATCTTCTGCGGATCGTCTGCCTGGTCGAGCAGATCGTTGAAATTGGCCGCGATGATATCGCGGGTACGGCTGAAAATTCCCATCAAAGGTGCTCCATTGAAGAAAAACGACGAATTGACCTGACCCGGGCTGCGGCGCGTGTCGCTCTGCGTCGGGGTGGGCGAGCGGCGGAGGCGTTCCACCTCGCTGTCCAGCCGCGACAGGGTGACGCGTGCGGGCCGCGTGGCCTTGCGCTCGTTCCCGCGCTGCGGGGTCAGGGGTTTGCCCGGTTTGCTCACGCCAGCTCGATCTGTTCGAGCGATGCACTCATCGGCATCGGCGCGGTAACGGCGATTTGCGAGCTGAGCGCAACGAAGGCGGTCATCATCGCGATGCTTGCCAGAGCGGACTTGCCGAGTGTCGAGCTAAAGAACTGGCGGTTGTACATTTAAGCCTCCCGGTCGGGTGTGATTGCTGTTGCCCTGTGTTCAGCAAGAGGCGTGCCAAAAATGATAAACCCCTGATAAGTCGGGATTTCCTAGAATTTCGACGAACGATATTATGCGTGTATTGCCAAGCCTTGGGATTTTTTCCTATGTATTGGTCATGGAGCGGGAAAATCAGTTTATCGGACAGTCGGGAGCATTTCTCGACGCGGTCGAACGGACCAGTAAAGCCGCGCCGATGCGGCGTCCGGTCCTGGTCATTGGCGAGCGTGGGACGGGCAAGGAATTGATTGCCGAGCGCTTGCACCGACTGTCCACGAGATGGGGTGAACCACTCGTCACAATGAATTGCGCCGCGCTGCCCGAGACGCTGATCGAGGCGGAGCTGTTCGGGCATGAGGCTGGTGCCTTTACTGGTGCGACTAAGCAGCGGGCAGGCCGGTTCGAGGAGGCGGACAAGGGCACGCTTTTTCTGGACGAACTCGGCACTCTGTCGATGGGTGCGCAGGAGCGTTTGCTGCGCGCCGTCGAATATGGAGAGGTCACGCGCATCGGTTCTTCGCGGCCTATTCAGGTGGATGTCCGCATCGTCGCAGCAACCAACGAGGATTTGCCTGCCAAAGCCGAGCGCGGCGAGTTCCGGTCGGACCTTCTCGACCGCCTGAGCTTCGAAGTCATCACCCTGCCACCTTTGCGCGTTCGCGAAGGCGATATCGGCGTTTTGGCCGAATATTTCGGCCGGCGGATGGGCGCGGAACTCGGCTGGGAGGAATGGCCAGGTTTTGCCGAGCACGTCGCGCGGGAAATGGAAGGGCATCAGTGGCCCGGCAATGTGCGCGAATTGCGCAATGTCGTGGAACGCGCGGTCTATCGCTGGGACGACTGGGAAAATCCCATTGCGCATGTGCAATTCGACCCGTTCGACAGCCCTTGGAAGCCGGCCGCGCCCGTTAAGGTTGCGAAGGGACCGGCACCTGCGCAGACTACATCATCAAGCGAACCCGACTTCGACACCGTCGATGATCTTCGCGGAGCCGTCGATGCGCATGAGAAGACTATTCTCGAACACGCGCTCGGCAAGCATCGCTGGAATCAGCGCCAGACAGCGAAGGCGTTGGGACTAAGCTACGACCAGCTGCGTCATGCGGTTAAGAAACATGGGTTGACCGACAAGGACTGACTTCGATTGGTCGCTGGCGGATGTCATTTCGCCGCAAACAGACATCGTCGGGAGTCATTTTGAGAACGCTCCCTTGCTCTGCCGTCAATGCTGCGTATGGTCCGCATCGGACTGGGATCTCACAATACATGAACGCGGTTACCGCCCGGGTCGCAGGGCATCGCATTTTTTTGGCTTTCGCTGTGCTGCTGGCGTGTCTGGCAGTCATGGTTGCGCCTGCCGCAAAAGCGCAGGTCGTGCCGTCGGTCCTGGAAGAAGTCCGCCTCGTTACGCAGGACGAAGGCTCCACCACCTTCATGCTGCGCTTCTCCCCGACGGAGCCGCGCATCGCGACGGTCGATCGAGACCCGACACGCCCCGAAATCGTCATGGCAACTACGCTCAAGACCGGGCGCGTGCCGAATAGGCAGGACTTTAGCGGACTTGTGCGGGAAGTCGTCTTCATCACCGAAGGCAGCAGCCTGATCATGCGCTTCGAAACGGCGCGTCCTGCACGCATCGATGCGCAGGCTATGGGCAATTACGCGGTCCAGGTCCGCATCGAGCAGGTGAGCGAAGAGGAAAAGGCCGGTGCTCGCCCCATCGGCTCGCAAGGCGAAGATGTCGTCACGCAGCAGGAATTGAAGCGCGGTCCTTACGACAGCTTCCAGCCGGGCGATTCCTATGAGCTGGTCTTCCTGAAGTATGCCGACGTGTCGGAGATCGTCGGGCTGTTGGCAGAGGGCGCGGAAATTGCGCCGAACGATGTCTTCATCCGCCGTGAACCCGGCTTCGGTTCGCCCGGCGCGACGCAGACAACGCAGTATATCGGACAGACCCAGCAGGCCGTGCGCGAAGACCAGCCGCTCGGCCAGAATGTCGGCAATGGCCTCGCCGTCGATCGGCGACTGAATGCGATCTGGGTGACCGGCACACCCGAACGGATCGAGCGGGTCAAGCGCCAGATCGATCTCATCGACGTGCCGGTCGACAGTGTGATCCTCGAGACGCAATTCGTTGAACTGACCGAAACGGGCGCGCGCAATCTCGGCATCGATTTCACCAACTCGAATGGTCAGATCGCGGTCGGCTCATTGGCAACAGGCGGCTTCCTGCCCTTTGGCGTCGACCCGACCGATGTCCTGCCATCGGGACAATTACAGGCCGCGATTTACGCGCAGATACAGAAGGGCGAGGGGCGCATTGTGTCGCGTCCAAGAATTGCTGCGCAAAGCGGCTCCACAGCAAAGATCATCACCGGCGATGCGTTGCCGATCCTGACATCGATCCAGCTGTCCGGCGTAAACGGCGTGTCTCAGCAGGTCCAATACGTGAATGTCGGCGTGACGCTGCAGATCGCACCGCGTGTCAGCACCGATGGCTATATCACCTCGAAGATCTACGGCGTGGTGTCGAGCGTGACGGGCTTCAGCCAAGGCTACCCCACGATCAGCCAGCGCGAGGCGGAGACCAGCGCATCGGTACGTGATGGGGAGACCTTCGTCATCGGCGGTCTGACGCAGGAAAACGTGCTGACGACCAAGTCGAAGATACCGTTGCTCGGCGATATCCCGCTGATCGGCCAGGCGTTTCGCACCGAGCGCAGCACCAGTACGACGACAGAGCTTTATATCGTCATCACGCCGCGCATCGTTCGACACAGGCGTTTCGAAAACCAGCCGCCACGTGCGGCAGATGAATTTCAAGTCGAGGAGGATGTGATCGACTGAAGCGGGTCGCAAAGATAAGTCACCGCAGAAGAAATGTTAGTCGTAATTAATATATCGGCAGGGCCCAGTACGGTTCTTGTCCGATTGCATTCGTTCGCAAACCATCGTGTTACTGTAACATTAGTGTCACAGACACTCGATTTATTTGTGTCAATGCATGTTACACTCCTATCAACACTCGACAACCATCTCGGCTTACGTAACCTCTCCTCCGTCAGCTCCCCGATTTGGGCGGGGCGCTTTCGAGGGTCCACTGCCATCCCCCGGCAGAGGTATTTGGAGGAAATTACGAATGAACGTTAAGACGATGGCGCTGCTCGCAGCGCTTCCGATGGTCGCCGTCGCAAGTCCAGCGCAGGCGCAAAAGCCGGGCGAAAAGATTGCCAACAGCTATATCTGTGTGTTCGACAAGGCTGTCTCGCGCGGCAATGCCAAGGCTGAAGCGCAGCGTGCTGCCCGTGCTGCCGATGCGCAGCTCAAGCATGTCTACTCGGTCGCCCTGCGTGGTTTCGCGGTCAACGCCGCTCCGCAAGCCATCGACAACATGCAGCGCAACAACCCGACCATCGCCTATTGCGAGCAGGATCAGGTCGTCACAACCGTTCAGCGCGGAAAGCCGAAGGGCGGCGGCGGTGGCGGCGCACAGCCTGCCCAGGAAACGCCCTGGGGTATCGCCCGCGTCAATGGTGGTGCGGCTGGCAACTTCGGCACCGCATGGGTTATCGACAGCGGTATCGAGCTGACCCATCCTGACCTCAATGTCGATGTCGCACGTTCGGCCAGCTTCGTTCGCGGTGACTGCAAACGATCAGAACGGCCACGGCACGCACGTTGCCGGCACGATCGCCGCACTCGACAATAGCTATCGGTGTCATCGGCGTGGCACCGGGTGCTCCGGTTGTTTCCGTTCGCGTCCTCGACCGTCGCGGATCGGGTTCGAACTCAGGCGTGATCGCCGGCGTCGACTACGTCGCACAGTACGGTCGTCCGGGCGATGTCGCCAACATGAGCCTTGGCGGCGGCGTCAGCACGGCGCTCGACCAGGCCGTCATCAACGCATCGGCTGGCGGTGTGCGCTTCGTGCTTGCTGCCGGTAACTAAAGCGCGATGCCAACACCAGCTCGCCTGCGCGTGCCAACGGCCCGAACGTCTACACGATCTCGGCCTTTTCGATCGGCGACAATTTCGCCAGCTTCTCGAACTACGGCAACCCGCCGGTCGATTTCGCGGAGCCGGGCGTGTCGATCAAGTCGACCTGGCTGAGCGGTGGATACAATACCATCTCGGGCACTTCGATGGCCGCACCTCACTTTGCCGGCATCCTGCTGCAGGGTAATCCTGTTGCAAGCGGCCGCGTCAACGGCGACCGGGACAACAACCCGGACGTGATCGGCGCCGTCCAGTAAGCGCGCACTTCGTACAGAAGAGAGGAGGGGCTCGGCACCATGCCGGGCCCCTTTTCTTATGTCTTGCATTTTGCCGGACTCGCGCCTACCTCGCCCTCATCCCGACATTGTCGATGGCAAGGTAGGGCTGGCGCCGGAAGGGGCCGGCACGAACCTCCTTTGCCGCAAGCACTGTCTGCGAACCGGAGACTGAATGGCCGATATCGACCGCCTGACCAAGCTGATCGAACCCGAAGCGCAAGCGCTGGGCTTCGAACTCGTGCGCGTGAAGATGGTGCCATCGGAAGCCGGGCGACGGCGGGCAGGCCTTGCAGATCATGGCGGAGGACCCGGCAACCGGTCAGCTGGTCATCGAACAGTGCGCGGCGCTGTCGCGCCGTGTGTCCGACGCGCTCGACCAGCTGGAAGAGCAGGGTGACGTGCTGGTCCCAGGTGCCTATCACCTCGAAGTGTCCAGCCCCGGCATCGACCGTCCGCTTACCCGCGCGAAGGATTTCGCCGACTGGGCAGGGCATGAAGCCAAGGTATCCCTGACCGAGAAGGTTCACGGTCACCGCAATCTGCGTGGCGACATCGTGGGGATCGATGGCGACATGGTCACCATCGCGGACAACAAGGCGGGCGAGGTATCCTTCCCCCGCAATCTCATTCATTCGGCGAAACTCGTCTTGACCGACGAATTGATCGCCGCCACCCAGCCGCTCGACACGAGTGGTGCCGACGACATCGAAGAAGAAAAGGCAGACGACTGATGGCCAGCGCCATTTCCGCCAACAAGGCTGAACTCCTCGCGATTGCAAACGCGGTCGCATCGGAAAAGATGATCGACAAATCCATCGTGATCGAAGCGATGGAAGAAGCGATCCAGAAGTCCGCCCGTAACCGTTACGGCGCGGAGAACGACATTCGCGCCAAGCTCGACCCGCAGACCGGCGATCTTCGCCTGTGGCGCGTCGTCGAGGTGGTCGAAGAGGTCGAGGATTACTTCAAGCAGGTCGACCTGAAGCAGGCGCAAAAGCTGCAGGACGATGCCAAGGTCGGTGACTTCATCGTCGATCCGCTGCCCCCGGTCGATCTGGGCCGCATCGATGCGCAGTCGGCCAAGCAGGTGATCTTCCAGAAGGTCCGCGATGCCGAGCGCGAGCGTCAGTTCAACGAATTCCAGGATCGCGCAGGCGAAGTCATCACCGGCGTCATCAAGTCGGTCGAATTCGGCCATGTGATCGTCAATCTCGGCCGTGCCGAGGGCGTGATCCGCCGCGACCAGCAGATCCCTCGCGAAGCCGCCCGTGTTGGCGAGCGTGTGCGCGCGCTGATCACGAAGGTGGAACGCAACAATCGCGGCCCGCAGATCTTCCTGTCCCGCGCGCATCCCGATTTCATGCGCAAGCTGTTCGCGCAGGAAGTGCCCGAAATCTACGACGGCATCATCGAGATCAAGGCCGCTGCCCGCGATCCGGGCAGCCGCGCCAAGATCGGCGTCATCAGCCATGACAGCAGCATCGACCCGGTCGGCGCCTGCGTCGGCATGAAGGGCAGCCGCGTGCAGGCCGTCGTGCAGGAATTGCAGGGCGAGAAGATCGACATCATCCCGTGGTCGGAAGACGGCGCGACCTTCATCGTGAACGCGCTCCAGCCCGCCACGGTCAGCCGCGTGGTGCTGGACGAGGAAGATGGCCGTATCGAGGTTGTCGTGCCCGACGATCAGCTGTCGCTCGCCATCGGTCGCCGCGGCCAGAACGTGCGTCTCGCCAGCCAGCTGACCGGCAACCAGATCGACATCATGACCGAGGAAGAAGCTTCGGAAAAGCGGTCGAAGGAATTCGCCGAACGCTCCAAGATGTTCGAAGAAGAGCTGGACGTCGACGAAACGCTCTCGCAGCTGCTGGTCGCCGAAGGCTTCGCCGAGCTGGAAGAGGTCGCCTATGTCGAGCTGGCCGAAATCGCCAGCATCGAAGGCTTCGACGAGGAACTGGCCGAAGAACTGCAGAGCCGCGCCACGGAAGCGCTCGAACGCCAGGAAGCCGCGCACCGCGAGGCACGCCGCGAACTTGGCGTCGAGGACGATCTGGCCGAACTGCCGCATATGACCGAAGCGATGCTGGTCACGCTGGGCAAGGCCGGCCTCAAGACGCTCGACGATGTGGCGGATCTCGCCACCGACGAACTTATCGCCAAGAAGCGCGAAGCTCCGCGTCGCCGTGCGCCTACGCCGGACGGCCCGCCGCTGCGCCGCGATCGCCCCCAGCGCGAGCAGGACAAGGGCGGCGTACTTGGCGAATACGGTCTGACCGAAGAGCAGGGCAATGAAATGATCATGGCTGCCCGCGCGCACTGGTTCGAAGACGAGGTGGAGGCAGCACCGGCTGCCGAAGCCGAGCAACAGGAGGCCGCCGATGCGGACTCCACCCAATGAGCGCCTGAAGTCCGACATCGCTGGCACCCATCGGCCCCGTAAAGCGGAGCCCGAACGCCGCTGCGTGCTGTCTGGCCAGACGGATACGCGAGACGCGCTGATCCGGCTGGCGGCATCGCCGACCGGTCTTGTCCTGCCCGATGCGCAGGAAAAGGCGCCGGGTCGCGGGGCATGGATCGCAGCATCGCGCACGGCGCTCGAACAGGCCCAAGGGGATGGGAAGCTGAAAGCGGGCCTCGCCCGTGCGTTCAAGACCGGCGATCTCGAGATTCCGGCGGATTTACCCGGCAGGATCGAGGATGCGCTGCTGCGCGTCGTGCTCGACCGGCTGGGGCTGGAGATGCGCGTCGGCACGCTGGTGCTGGGCACGCAGCGGATCGCCGAAACCGCGCGACAGGGCCGCATCGCTCTGTTGCTGCATGCAAGCGATGCCAGCGAGGATGGGCGCAAGAAGCTGGACCAGGCATGGCGTGTCGGGCTCGAGGCCGAAGGGTCGGGCCAGCGTGGCTGGATACTGCCACTGGACCGCGATGCTCTGTCTGTGGCATTGGGCCGTGACAACGTCGTGCACCTTGGCCTTGGCAACGAGGCCGCAGCCGCTCGGGTCGCAAGACCCTTGAAGCGGCTGCTGCACTATCAGGGGCAGGACATACCCACCGATTACGCGCCAGCCTGACGGCACGGCGGACACGAATACGAACGAATATTTGCGAAGAGAAACGAGCTAGAATGAGCGACGACGACAAGAAACCGGCCCGTAAACCGCTGACCCTGAAGGGCGCGCAGCCGGGCGAGGTCAAGCAGACCTTCAGCCACGGGCGCACCAACAAGGTTGCGGTCGAGGTGAAGCGCCGCCGCAAGCTCGTGAAGCCGGGCGAAGCCGCCCCTGCGCCTGCACCTGCACCTGAACCGACTCCGGAAGCTGCGCCCGCACCGGCACCTGCTCCGGCAGCGCAAGGCCCCTGCGCCCAAGAAGGCTGCAACCCCGTCCGAAACGCCGCAGGAACGTGTTGCGCGTCTCCAGCGCGAGGCCGAGGAAGAGCGCCTGCGTCTGGCGGAGGAAGCCCGCAAGCGCGACGACAAGAGCGCCAAGGAAGCGGCTGCCGACGAGAAGAAGCGCGTCGCCGATAACAAAAAGGCAGAAGCCGAGGCCGCCAAGCGTGCCGAGGAAGAGGCCAAGCAGGCTGCCGAAGCGCCGGAAACACCTGTTGCCGAGGCAGAGCCGGAAGCACCTGAGGAAGACAGCGCCTCCGCGCCTGCCGCGCGCCGGTTCACACCGGTCAAGCGTCCCGAAGTCAAGAAGCCCGAGCGTTCCAAGAAGAAGGACGACAAGCCGGATCGCAATGCGGAAAAGCCGGACAAGCGCCGTTCGGGCAAGCTGACGGTCAAGAAAGCGCTCAACGAGGATGAAGGCCGCCGCGCCCGCAGTCTCGCCGCGCTCAAGCGTGCGCGCGAGAAGGAGCGCCGCCTGCAAGGTGGCGGTTCGAACAAGCCACGCGAAAAGCAGACCCGCGACGTCATCGTGCCCGAAGCTATCACGGTCGGCGAACTGGCCAAGCGTATGGGCGAGAAGGGCGCCGACCTCGTGAAGGAGCTCTTCAATCTCGACATGATGGTCACCGTCAACCAGACGATCGACCAGGATACGGCGGAACTGCTGGTGGAACAGTTCGGTCACAACATCCAGAAGGTCTCCGAGGCCGATGTCGATATCGCGGTGGAACAGGACGTCGATCCGGAAGAAACGCTCAAGGAGCGTCCGCCGGTCGTCACCATCATGGGCCATGTCGACCACGGCAAGACCAGCCTGCTCGACGCGCTTCGCGGTGCCAATGTCACCAAGGGCGAAGCGGGCGGCATCACGCAGCATATCGGCAGCTATCAAGTGAAGACCAAGGCCGGCAACGAGGTCACCTTCCTCGACACACCGGGCCACGCCGCCTTCACCGAAATGCGCCAGCGCGGTGCGAATGTCACCGATATCGTGGTGCTGGTGGTGGCCGCGGATGACGGCATCATGCCGCAGACGATCGAGGCCATCAATCACACCAAGGCCGCGGGCGTCCCGATGATCGTGGCCATCAACAAGATGGACAAGCCGGAAGCCAATCCGGACAACATCCGCAACCGCCTGCTCGAACACGAGGTGATCGTGGAGAAGATGTCGGGCGATGTGCAGGACGTGGAGATCTCCGCAAAGGAGAAGACCGGGCTGGACGAACTGCTCGAGAAGATCGCGCTTCAGGCCGAACTGCTCGAATTGAAGGCGCGCCCCGACCGTATGGCCGAGGCAACCGTGATCGAGGCACAGCTCGACAAGGGCCGTGGCCCGGTCGCGACCGTGCTCATCACGCGCGGCACGCTGGAACGCGGCAACACCTTCGTGGTGGGCACCGAAAGCGGCCGTGTGCGCGCTATCGTCAACGATGCAGGCAAGCAGATCAAGAAGGCTGGCCCGTCCATGCCGGTCGAGGTGCTGGGCCTTGGCGGCGTGCCGAGCGCCGGCGACGTTCTGACAGTGGTCGAAAATGAACAGCGTGCCCGCGAAGTGGCGGAATATCGTCAGGAAAAGGCGACCGAAAAGCGCACCGCGCTCGCGCCGACCAGCTTCGACACGATGTTCAACAACCTTGCTGCCGAATGTCATCGAGTTCCCCGTGCTGGTGAAGGCCGATGTCCAAGGCTCGGTCGAGGCGATCACCACAGCGCTGCACAATCTCTCGAACGACGAGATCAAGGTCCGCGTCCTGCATGCAGGCGTGGGTGCGATCACCGAGAGCGACGTCAGTCTGGCAGCGGCTTCCAACGCGCCGATCATCGGCTTCAACGTGCGCCCCAATGCCAAGGCGCGCGAGCTGGTGAAGCGCGACGGCGTGGAGATGAAGTATTACGACGTCATCTATCACCTGACCGAGGAAATCGCGAAGGAGATGGCTGGCGAGCTGGGTCCGGAGCGGATCGAGAACGTCGTCGGCCGTGCCGCGGTCAAGGAAGTGTTCCGTTCGGGCAAGAAGGACAAGGCCGCCGGCCTGCTGGTCGAGGAAGGCGTCATCCGCAAGGGTCTGCACGCACGCCTCACGCGCGAAGACGTCATCGTCTCTGCCACCACCATCGCCTCGCTCCGCCGCTTCAAGGACGATGTGGACGAAGTGCGCGCAGGTCTCGAATGCGGTGTCGTCCTCGCCGACACGAACGACATCCAGGCTGGCGACCAGCTCGAAGTGTTCGAGGTCGAGGAGCGTGAACGGACGCTGTGAGCGGCTGCAAGGGCGCGGGTGCCGCATGGCATTATCAGGCGAGCGGCATCAATGGTGAAAGGGAACTGACGGCATGACTCCCAAGCGCTTGATGGCAGCGGCCGAACGGCGTTTTGGTGTGGGCGTAAAGCGCACCAACCAGCTGAACCGGTTCCTCGCCCATCACGGTGTCGATCTGCTGATCGATGTCGGGGCCAACGTCGGGCAGTTCGGCCGCGAAGTCCGCGACAGGGGCTATGCCGGACAGATCTTGTCGTTCGAGCCGATCTCCACGGTCTTCGGCGAGCTAAAAGCCGAGATCGGTGACGATCCCCTGTGGAAGGCGCGGCAGTCGACCCTAGGTTCTTCAGCCGGGTCTGCGGACATCAACGTGTCCGAATTCACCGTATTCAGTTCGATGCGCCGCGTGAACGACACCGGTCTGGAATTCGACAACCGTGCCCGCGCCGTGCGGACCGAGACGGTCGAGGTGGCAAGGCTGGACGAAGTGATGGCCTCCATCCCGGCGCAGCAGGTCTTCCTGAAGATCGACACGCAAGGCTTCGAGCGCGAGGTGCTGCTTGGCGCCACCGATACCTTGAAACGGTGCATCGGCGTGCAGCTGGAGCTGGCCGCAGAGCATATTTACGACGAAATCTGGCCCATGCACGAGGCCATCGCCTTCATGAACCAAGAAGGCTTCATTCCGGCCCAGTTCAAGCCGGTCAATCCACGCAAGGACGATCCGACCTCGGCGCTAGAATTCGACTGCATTTTCCGACGCAAGTGATGTTCTGATCGTTATGGCCCGAAACCCCCAATCCACTCCCGAACAGCAGTCCGTGCGCGTCCTCAAGGTGGGCGAGCGGGTACGGCATATCCTGTCCGAACTGCTTGCGCGCGGGGAAGCGCATGACGATGTGCTGCGCGCGCACCATATCTCGGTCACCGAAGTGCGCATGTCGCCCGACCTGCGCAATGCGAAGGCCTATGTGAAGCCGTTGCTGGGTCAGGACGAGGCCGCTGTATTGAAGGCGCTGCGCAGCAATACCGCGTTCTTCCAGAAGGAAGTCGCCAAGCGGCTTGGCCTGAAGTTTGCTCCCAAACTTGCGTTCAAGCCGGACGAAAGCTTCGACGAGGCCGACAGGATCGAGCGGCTGCTCTCCGACCCCAAGGTCGCGCGCGACCTCGGGGAAATTGACTGACCTTAGTTTTCCGTTCGCCCTGAGCTTGTCGAAGGGCTGTCCTTCACTTTGGAAAATAGGCAGGGCTTCGACAAGCTCAGCCCGAACGGAATTTTAGGGTGGGGCGCTATTCCTGCATAATCGCCGGCACCACTGTCGCCTCGGTGGGCAATGCGTAGCTCACCGGGGCATCGGGGCCGAGCGGCAGGCCTATGTAGAACCAGCCCACGATCAGCAGCGTGCCCGAAACCAGCAGCCAGATCGAATAGGGGATCATCATCGCGGTCAGGCTGCCGAGGCCGAAATCCTTCTGCCAGCGCTGCGCGAAGACGAGGATCAGCGGGAAGTAGACCATCAGCGGCGTGATGATATTCGTTGCGCTGTCGCCTACGCGGTAGGCCGCAGTCGCACCTTCCGGGCTGATGCCGAGCAACATGAGCATGGGCACGAGGATCGGGGCAAGCAGCGCCCATTTCGCGCTGGCCGAGCCGACGAACAGGTTCAGCAGGCCGGTGAAGATCACCATCAGCCCGATCACCAGCGGGAGCGGAAGGCCGGTCGCTTTGATGCCGTCCGCGCCGTGCACTGCCGTGATCAGACCGAGGTTCGACCAGCCGAACATCGCCACGAAATGCGCCGCGGCAAAGGCGAGGACGAGGTAATATCCCATGTCCTTCATGCTCTCGGCCATCATGTTGACCAGATCGCGGTGGTTCTTGATGGTGCCGGTCGCGCGGCCATAGGCCCAGCCGGTCAGCAGGAAGAGCAGGAAGAACCCGGCGACCAGGCTGCGGTAAAGCGGACCGAGCTCCGTATGGATCGAGCACTCCGCGGCAGGGATGGCCTCGCAGGCCGCCTCGTCGATCAGCGGCGTGCCCGGCGCAAAGGTCATCAGCACCCACAGGCCGATCACGCCAAGCGCGGCCAGACCGGCTGCGCGAAGACCCTTGGACGCCATCGCATCGCTCACTTCCACGCCATCGGCCGCATCCACGCTGGCATCGTCGACAGGCCGCGCGCCACCCTTCCAGTGGCCAAGCCGCGGTTCGATGACCTTGTCGGTGACGTACCAGATGATCGGCAGGAAGATGACCGTCATTGCCGCGATGAAGTACCAGTTGCCCGCAATATTCGTGGTGAAGGTCGGGTCGAGCGCACTCGCCTCGACCGCTTCCTCGGTAATTCCGAACAGCAGCGCGTCGAGCTGACCGGGCGAGATGTTCGCGCTAAAGCCGCCCGAAACGCCGGCAAAGGCAGCGGCGATGCCCGCCAGTGGGTGTCGTCCGGCAGCTGCAAACAGAATGCCTGCCAGCGGTATGAGAACAACGTACCCGGCGTCCGCGGCGTGGTTGCCGATCATTGCGACCAGCGCCACGACAGGCGTCAGCAGTGCCTTGGGTGCGCTTTTGACTGCCTTGGACATGCCTGCGGCAAAGAAGCCGGACCGTTCGGCGACGCCTGCGCCCAGCATTACGACCAGCACATATCCAAGCGGATGGAAGTGCGTGAAGGTCGTGGGCATTTCGACCCACAGGCGCTGAATATTCTCGGGCGAGAGCAGGCTGACCGCCTCGATTACCAACGGTGCGCCGGTGCCTTCGACGGTGCTGGTCGGATGAACTGCCGACACACCTGCCAGCGAGGCGATGATCGAGATGACGACCAGCGCGAGGATCAGGTAGAAGAATATGAAGACCGGATCGGGCAACCTGTTTCCGGTCCGCTCCACCCAGCCCAGAAAGCCGCTTTGTGCGTTGACCGGCTCGTTCGCCGCTACCGTCGTTTCTGCCATTGTCCGTCCCTGCCCGTCTGTCATTGCTGGCGCCGGAGCTTTCATCCCCCACGCTGTCTGTCGCCCTCCTTAACAGGACACACGCGCCGCGCTAGGCCTTCGCCATGGCCAAGCTGTATTTCTACTATGCCAGCATGAATGCAGGGAAGAGCACGACGCTGTTGCAGACCGCGTTCAATTACGGCGAGCGCGGGATGCAGGTCTCGCTCTGGACCGCCGCGCTGGACGACCGGCCGGGTTTCGGGGCGATCTCCAGCCGGATCGGTCTTGCCAGCGATGCGCACCGCTTCAAGGCCGATACCGACATCGAGGCGCGCGTGCTGGAAGAGCATGGCGAAACACCGCTCGCCTGCGTGCTGGTGGACGAAGCGCAGTTCCTCACCAAGGAGCAGGTGTGGGGCCTGGCGCGGCTGGCCGACCGGGCGGGCGTCCCGGTGCTCTGCTATGGCCTGAGGACCGACTTCCAGGGCGAACTCTTCCCCGGTTCGGCCGCGCTGCTGGGGATTGCCGACAAGCTGGTCGAGATGAAGGCTGTGTGCGAATGCGGCAAAAAGGCAACGATGAACCTGCGCGTAGACGAAAGCGGCAAGGCGGTCAGCGAAGGCGCGCAGACCGAGATCGGCGGCAACGACCGCTATGTCGCGCTGTGCCGCAAGCATTTTTGCGAAGCGCTGAAGGAATGATCGTCAGTGGGCTTCGAAGCCCAACTGCACGCGATCCCACCTTTGGTGTTTCAAATCTTCCGGCGAAATCCAGAAGTGTCACCCGCCCACATCGCCGAATGTGAACTCGGGCGGGATATCCCAACCGATTTGTAAGAGCATATAGTCGCCGATATGGCTGAAAACGTCCATTTGCGGTCCTGCGCCGAGGCCGAACATCTGGTGATGAAAAGGAGACGGACGCCGCTCGCATCGATTGTCTCTCTCGAGCACCCCGTCCGGCATCGCGACGACCGCGTCCATGTCGCCGGTAATCATACGCCGGTGAGTTGCTTCCTGCAGATCGCGAAGATGCCGCGTGACTTCGAATTGGCAAATGTTTTCAAAATCACGGGATAGTTGTCCATGGGCTTCGACGAAAACTGCTGTCTCCTCGGCGCTAAGCGCGTCCCAAGGATTTCGGTCGGCGACGAACACACCATACTGCTGAATAAATTGCCGGAGATCGCGAGCCTCCTGTTCGATCTCAGGTAGGGACTGCGGCTTGTAATTCTCGGCCCTCGCAATGACTTCGGGCAATTTTTCACTCGCCAGCTTAGGCTGTCGAAGCACCAGCTGTGCCGTGTACCAGTGATAGGATTGCACATCTCCGTTTAGTCTGTCGTCTTCTTCGCACCCACGATGGATCGCTTTGAATGCTGCATCCTGCACCTCGTGAATTTCGTTCATGATGTCGGTGTCATCCTCGATGCCGGGTAGGTCATCGGGCATGCGCAGGCGGTGCAGATCGACCGGCCAGAAAGGGAAAAGCGGCCGCGTCACGTCGGAACTGTGTTCCGGCAGAGGATAGCTTGTCTCTACGAAGGCGGGTGGCAGGTCCCATGGCGGATCGGCTTGCTCGGTCACGCCTTCAGGCACGTAGATCACGGCTCCTTCACTAATGAAGAAAGCCAGCGATCCGGTCCTGGGGAGTGGTGTTTCCGGATTGGCCATCGCGACTTCGGCCAAGTCCAATTGCGCGATGAAGGGCAGTGGTTTGCCGTCCTTGCCGCGTGGCCATTCGGCCTTGCCCAGCCGTGGCAACCCGCCGAAGTGCGATGCATCGCCCGACCAGTCGCGATGCTTGTCGCGCGCCTTGCGAATGATGGCGATCGGGTCGACGCGCTCTTGTGGAGCCTTTGCGTCGAGCCCGTACATTTCGCGAATTTGGCGGTCCAACTCTTCGCGTTCCAGATCTTCCTGCCGCTTTAGCTCCGCTTGCTCCTCGGCAGTCAGTTCTGGTTTGCGAATGGGCTGCATGGCAATGCGCTCGGCTTCCGCCCGTCGTTGCGCATCATCAGCGGAGCGATAAACCTGCTCATAATTCTGGCCATGTAAGACCGGAGGCGACGTGTCCTCCAGGCTCTCTTGCTACACGCCCATCAGTGATGTTGCACGGGACACGGGCATGGGTGCCTTTGATGCTTCTGCCGGTGCAATGTCTGACAATGTGATCGTCCGCCTTCTTGAGGCTAGGGGGCTACCGTCAGGAGATGTGGCTCTGGCCGGTTTTGCTGGTGCACGAGACAGGATGTCGGGCAATGTAATATTCGGTACGCGCCAGCCCGCCTCCACCAAGATGCCGATCAATGCGAGAGCACACAACGCAAGGCCTAAAGGCGCTTTTTCCGTCACCTCGACAATGGGCACGAACGGCGTATTGATCATGTCCACTACGAACTGCCTTCGCACTTCCACTTCCAGCGGAACATGGACGACCAGCATAGCAAGACATGCGCAGGCCAGTGCGAACAACGACCCGCCCTTCAGTTTCCATAGCCACTCGTAAAACATTCTTACATCCCGCTAAAGGCGGCAGCGATTACCGGTAGAGCGTTCATATCTCGTTTAATCGGTCACGACCTGCAGGATCAATTTGCGGCGCGGCTCGCGATTAGCACGTGCAGGAGCCGCAGCTCGCCCTTAGATAGGCAGCATGCTCGACACCCTTTCTCTCGCGCTCATCCTGATCCCCTGTCTGATCGTCGCCATCGTGTTTCACGAAGTGGCGCATGGCTGGACGGCTTTGGCGCTGGGCGACACCACCGCGCGCGACCAGGGGCGGCTCACGCTCAATCCGATCAAGCATGTCGATCTTGTCGGCACGCTTCTGGTGCCCGGTGCACTGGCGCTGTTCGGCGGACCGATCTTCGGCTGGGCCAAGCCGGTGCCCGTCGATCAGCAAGGGTTGGATAATCCGCGATACGGCATGATGGCGGTCGCAGCGGCTGGCCCGGGGACGAATATCGCACTGGCCCTGCTCGGCGCGGTGGTGTTCGGCATCGTCGCAGGGTTTGCGACGAATTGGGGCAGTGCCTTACCTGAAATGGCCTATACGGCGTTCGGCGCCTTCATCCTGATCAATGTCTTTCTGGCGCTGTTCAACATGCTACCGATCCCGCCCTTCGATGGCTCGCACATTGTGGGCGGACTGCTCCCCCGCCGCTGGGCACGGCATTGGCAGAAGCTGCAGGCGATGGGCATGCTACTGATCGTCGTGTTGATTGCGGCGACATGGGCATTTCCCGAAACCCGCTGGATCGAAAACACGGTCCTGCCGCCTGTAGAGTGGCTGACAGACATCTTTTTCGGGGTGGCCGACACCATCGCACAGATCGTCTCGTGACCGAACGGAGCAAGCCTGCACCGCATGGCTGGCTTATTCTCGACAAGCCGCGCGGGCTTGGCTCGACGCAGGCGGTGGGCATGGTGAAACGCCTGCTGCGACAACAGGGTTATGCGAAAACGAAGGTCGGGCATGGCGGCACGCTCGATCCGCTGGCCGAAGGCGTGCTGCCCATCGCCTTGGGTGAAGCGACCAAGCTGGCAGGCCGCATGCTCGACAGCGACAAGATTTACGACTTCACGATCCAGTTCGGTGCGGAGACCGACACGCTCGATGCCGAGGGCGAGGTGACCGAGCGCACCGACCGGCGGCCGGCGATGGCCGCGATTGCCGCAGTGCTGACGCACTTCACCGGACCGATCGAGCAGGTGCCGCCGAAGTATTCGGCTATCAAGATCGATGGCAAACGCGCCTACGACCGCGCGGGCAGGCGAGCAGGTCGAGATGAAGACGCGGGCGGTAACCGTGCACGCGCTCGATTTCTTCGCCCGAGCTTGTCGAGGGCTGTCCGGTTTCGCAGGCGCTGACGAATAGGGAGGGCTTCGAAAGCTAGCGCGAACGGATTTGAGCTTGGTTCTCCATCGGCATCGGCGGCCGCCCTGATCCGTACGACCCGCAGGCTCCTCTGGAGCTGGCCGAGACCGTCACCCTCACCGCCCACGTTTCGAAGGGCACATATATTCGTTCGCTGGCACGCGACATTGCGCGCGCGGTGGGCTCCTTGGGCATGTCACTTATCTGCGGCGCACGAAGGCCGGTCCGTTCCGCGAGGAACAGGCTATTTCGCTGGACAAGCTGGAAGAAATCGCTACAGGCGCGGCCATTGAAAACCTTCTCCTGCCGCTAGAGGCGGGACTGGACGACATCCCGGTCCTTCCCCTCGATCCCGACAGCGCGCAGGCGGTCCGCCAGGGCCGGGTGTTGTCGGACCTGCCCCAAAGCGACGGGCTTCATCTGGCCAGGCTGGGATCGACCCCGGTGGCATTGATGGAACTCGACAGCGGGACGGCCAAGGTCGTCAGGGGCTTCAATCTACCGGATGTCGCGGAGTAAATGCATGTCGGTTACCACCGAGCGTAAAGCTGAAATCATGAAGGACAACGCCCAGAGCAAGGGCGATACCGGTTCGCCGGAAGTCCAGGTTGCCATCCTCACCGAGCGTATTCGCAACCTCACCGACCACTTCAAGGCCAATCACAAGGACAATCACTCGCGTCGCGGGCTCCTCATGATGGTCAACAAGCGTCGCAACCTGCTCGCCTACCTCAAGAAGGTCGATGTCGAGCGTTACAACGCACTGATCCAGAAGCTGGGTCTACGTAAGTAACAGTTTCTCGAGGGGCGGCATGAAGTCGCCCCTTCGTTTATCCGGCATCCGCGCAATCCGGCGAGGGTGCCAATCATAGGGCTAAGATAAGCCCGGACCGGACCGGGACGGTATCCCCGGCAGTAGGCCCCGCCTCGCAATCAGGCGTGGCGGGTCATTTAGGAAAATACATGTTCGACAAGAAAACCGTATCGATTGAATGGGGCGGAAAGACCCTCACTCTCGAAACCGGTCAGATCGCCCGTCAGGCTGACGGCGCCGTGCTGGCCACCTATGGCGAAACCGTGGTGCTGTGCGCCGTGACCGCCGCCAAGAGCGTCAAGGAAGGGCAGGACTTCTTCCCGCTGACCGTTCACTACCAGGAAAAATTCTCTGCCGCGGGTCGTATCCCCGGTGGCTTCTTCAAGCGCGAAGGCCGCGCCACCGAGAAGGAAACGCTGACCTCCCGCCTGATCGACCGCCCTGTGCGTCCGCTCTTCCCGGAAGGCTTCTACAACGAAATCAACGTCATCTGCCAGGTCCTGTCGTATGACGGCGAGACCGAGCCCGATATCGTCGCCATGGTCGCCGCATCGGCTGCCCTGACGATTTCCGGCGTGCCCTTCATGGGCCCGATCGGCGCAGCACGCGTCGGTTTCCGCAATGGCGAATACGAACTGAACCCGAGCCTGCAGACCGCGCTCGACGAAGAAGGTCGTCTCGATCTTGTTGTCGCCGCTACGCAGGACGCGGTGATGATGGTCGAATCCGAAGCCAAGGAGCTGACCGAAGAGGAAATGCTCGGCGCTGTCGCATTCGCTCACGACGAAGCCCGCAAGGTTGTCGGCGCGATCATCGACCTCGCAGAACAGGCTGCAAAGGATCCGTGGGACCTCGATCCGGTGGAAGACAAGTCCGCCAAGATGGACAAGCTTCGCGCTGCCATCGGTCGACGACCTTGAAGCTGCCTACAAGCTGACCGACAAGTCGCAGCGCCAGGACGCGCGTCAACGCAGCCGCGTGAAAAGGCGCGCGAAGCTGTTTGCCGATTTGGCTGAAAGCGATCCGGCCGAATACCTCGGCACGCTGAAGCTGGTGAAGAAGCTCGAAAGCGACATCGTTCGCGGCGCGATCCTCAAGGACGGCACTCGCATCGACGGCCGCAAGCTCGATCAGGTCCGCCCGATCGAGGCCATGGTCGGCCTGCTGCCCCGCACGCACGGTTCGGCACTGTTCACCCGCGGTGAAACGCAGGCGATCTGCACGACCACGCTGGGCACCAAGGATGCAGAGCAGATGATCGACGGCCTCGAAGGCCTGTCGTACAATCACTTCATGCTGCACTATAACTTCCCGCCCTATTCGGTCGGCGAAGTTGGCCGCTTCGGTTTCACCGGTCGCCGCGAACAGGGCCACGGCAAGCTCGCATGGCGCGCGCTGAACCCGGTTCTGCCCACCCATGAGGACTTCCCCTACACGATCCGGGTCCTGTCGGACATCACCGAGTCCAACGGCTCGAGCTCGATGGCGACGGTGTGCGGTGGCTGTCTGTCGATGATGGACGCAGGCGTTCCGATCGAGCGTCCGGTATCCGGCATTGCGATGGGCCTGATCCTCGAAGGCGACGACTTCGCCGTCCTGTCGGACATCCTGGGCGACGAAGATCACCTCGGCGACATGGACTTCAAGGTCGCTGGTTCGGAAAACGGCATCACCACCATGCAGATGGACATCAAGGTTGCCGGCATCACGCAGGAAATCATGGCCAAGGCGCTGGAGCAGGCGAAAGCCGGCCGCCAGCACATCCTCGGCGAGATGGCCAAGGCGCTCTCGACCGCTCGTACGGGCGTGTCGAAGCATGCTCCGCGGATCGAGACCATGCAGATCGACAAATCGAAGATCCGCGACGTCATCGGTACGGGCGGCAAGGTGATCCGCGAGATCGTCGCCGAAACCGGCGCCAAGGTCGACATCGACGACGAAGGCGTGATCAAGATTTCGTCGAGCAATGCCGATGAGATCGAAGCCGCGCGCAAGTGGATCGAAGGCATCGTCGAAGAGGCGGAAGTCGGCAAGATCTACAACGGCAAGGTCGTCAACATCGTCGACTTCGGTGCTTTCGTGAACTTCATGGGCGGCAAGGACGGTCTCGTCCACGTCAGCGAAATGAAGAACGAGCGTGTCGAAAAGCCGACCGATGTCGTGTCGGAAGGCCAGGAAGTGAAGGTCAAGGTCCTCGAGATCGACCAGCGCGGCAAGGTCCGCTTGTCGATGCGCGTCGTCGACCAGGAAACCGGCGAAGAGCTGGAAGACACCCGTCCCCCGCGCGAACCTCGCGGTGACCGTGGCCCGCGTGGCGGTGGTGATCGTGGCGGCCGTGGCGGCGATCGTCGTGGCGGTGGCCGAGGCCCGCGTGGCGGCGGTCGCGACCGTGATGGTGACCGTGGTGGAAACAAGGGCGGTGACGGTAACGGGGGCGGTGAAGCCCACGTTCCGGACTTCCTGAAGGACTGATCCTCCTTCTCCTAAATCATGAAAGGGCCGCTCGACAGGGCGGCCCTTTTCGTATCTAGGCGCCAGCCATGCTCCCGCGCGAAGAGATAGCCACTGCCCAGATCCCCGGAGGCGACACGCTGACGCTGGTGAGCCACGGGCGCGATTTCATCATCATGCTCGGACGCAACGAGCTGATGGGTACGCGCATGCAGTTCAGCGAGGAGCAGCTGGCCGAATTGACCCTGGCCGAATTGCGCACCAGCGCGCCGCGCGTTCTGATCGGCGGTTACGGAATGGGCTTCACTTTTCGCAAGGCGCTGGAGAAGGGCGGCAAGCAAGCGCAGGTCGTGGTGGCCGAGGTCGTGCCGGAAATCCTCGAATGGGCGGATGGCCCGCTGTCCCATCTGACCGGCGATACGCTGTCCGACGCGCGTGGCGAGGTCGTCTTGTGCGATGTCGCAGCGCTGATCGACGATGCCAATGACGGCACCTGCGCCAAGTGGGATGCGATCCTGCTCGATGTCGACAACGGGCCCGACGGGATCGTGCGCGACGGAAACGAGCGGCTGTATTCACGCACTGGCCTTGGCAAGGCGCGCGATGCGCTCAACGCGGGTGGTGTGCTGGCGGTGTGGTCCGCCGCGCCCGATCACAAGTTTCGAATGCGGTTGAAGGAAGCGGGCTTCGACGTCGAGGAGCGCACGGTGCGTGCCCGGCCGAACAACAAAGGGCCGCATCACACCATCTGGTTTGCGCGCAAAACGGCTTAGCGCAATATTCCGCGCGTCGCCCCGCGACCCAGCGCCGTGGGAGGCGCGTTGAACCGGGTCAGCGACAGGCTGCGATCGCGTCCGGCTTCTTTCGCGGCATACAGCGCCTGATCGGCCCGCTTCATGGCGGATTGAAGCGTGTCGTCCTGGTCGAAATGCGCAAGGCCTGCGCTTGCCGTAATCGGATAGGGCAATTCCGGAAGGCTGGCGCGCACCGCATCGGTTATGGATTGCCGGGCGTATTCGGCAGACGCCTGCCAGTTCGGTCCGTCTAGCAACAGCACGAACTCCTCGCCACCCAGACGAGCGGCAAAGGTGTTTTGCGCATCGAGCGCCTGTGCAACGGCAATCAGCACGCGGTCTCCCACATCGTGACCGAATTGGTCGTTGATACGTTTGAAGTGATCGCAGTCGATCAGTGCGATACCGGTGGTCTTACGGTCTTTTCTGGTCGCAAAATGACGCTCCAGACCACGGCGATTGGCAATATTCGTCAGAGGATCGATCAGCGTCATGCGCTGGGCGACTTCCATGTCCTCCAGCGCGCTATCCCGTTCCTTTTGTACCATGACAAAGCCGTCCACGATGCCGGTAGCTGTCACGATGAAGTCGATAACGAGACCGGCGAGCAGCAAATACGGCCAGAACGGCATGTCGCTCTGCACTACGAGCTCGTATGTGTAGGATACGAGGCCTGTAACAAGCAGCGGACCCCAGCCAAGCAGCTGGATGCGTGCAGCGCGGCTTCGAGCCTTGATGGCCGCATACAAGCCTGCCGCAAGCAGGCCTATACAGACCAGCAGTATCGCATCGTGCACTGTATGGAAAACCGGATAAGTGATGCCGATAAGGCTGCAAAGCGCTGCCAGAATGCCTAGCGGTAGCATGGCAAACAGGCCTGCCCGTGTCCGTCCTAGATCGACGTTCTGCTCGACGTAGCTGACCAGGAAGGGGCCGGTCGCGCCAGCGCCCATTGCCAGCGCCGCTTCGGCCCAACTCAGGCGGACGGTGTCGAGCGGTATGCCGTCCACCATCGACAAGGGAAACAGCGCAACGACCATGATCGTGAAGAAAACGGCACGAAAGCTCCCCCACAGGAGATAGCCGCGCTTGATAAGCGGATAGATGGCAGCCGCGGTCATGCCGAATATTCCGGCTATGCCTACGAAAGCGCCTGTAATCGCGCTTGGCCAGTCCATTTGGTTGCCCCTGTCTAAACGTCACATGCACACGTCTGCATCATCGTCCTAGCAAGTTGCCTTGGCCTTTTGGTTAAGGCCTAAGGTAACCGTACCGGAAAGATCGGTGCGAATGTGTTGTGGTTTTGCCCTTGGATCGAAGGATATTTAGGCTGTCACAATTGTAAAGCGGCCACTGGCAAAAAAGATAAGGCCCGCCGCTCGTGATAGAGCGACGGGCCTTTCTGTGACTGGGTGTGTCGGCTGATCAGCGCACGCGCGGACCGCCGAACGGCAGGGGCGGAGGGGGTCGGCGCGCACCGCGGGGCAGCTGTGCCTGGTAGGCCCGGCCGCAATGCTCGACACAGTACGGGAAGCCGGGGTTCACCGCTTCGCCGCAGAAGTGGAAGTCCGGCTCGCCCGGATGGCCCATCGGCCAGCGGCAGACCTTGTCCGACAGATCGAGCAGGCTGGTCTTGTCGGCAATCGACGGGTCGGGCTTGGCTGGAACCAGACGGCGCGGGGGCGCAGGCGGTATCGGCGGCTGCTGGTCGCCGGGACCCTGACGCAGGAAACCGCCGGGGCCGACCGAGACGATCTTTGGCAGATCGGGCGTCTTGTTGGGCAGCGGCTGCGAGGGGATCGGCGTGGACGGCTTGGCCGTGGCAGCGGGTGCCGGACGGGCGGGCGCCTTGGGCACTTCTGCGCGCGGTGCAGGCTTCTTGGGTGCCGGCTTTGCTACCGGCTTTGCCTTGGCAGCCGGTTTCTTCTTCTCGGCAGCCTTTACCGGCGAAGGGCGAGACTTCAGGCCGAGGCGATGCGCCTTGCCGATCACCGCATTGCGACTGACACCGCCCAGTTCTTCGGCGATCTGGCTGGCGGTCGATCCGCCTTCCCACATCTTCTTGAGTGTGGCGATCCGTTCGTCGGTCCAGCTCATGCGTAATCGAAGTCCTTAGCGTTATATTGCAACCAGCCATGCTTGCCAGCGCAAGGGCATGCCCCTAGGCGCGCGTCCATGGCCAATCAAGTCCAACCCGACGCGGCGCACAACACGAACGAGAGCGATGTAGCCTTCGTCGAACCTGTCGGCCGGGGTGAGAAAACCTTTCCTGCACGCGGCGTACCGGTCATCACCGGGATCAACCGCGTCGGATTATGGAGCCTCTATGTAAAGGAGGTCCGCCGCTTTTTAAAGGTGCAGACGCAGACGGTGTGGGCGCCGGCGGTGACGACGCTGCTGTTCCTCGTCATTTTCACTGTGGCACTGGGCCGTGACGGGCGCGAAGTGCTGGGCGTGAATTTTGCAAGCTTCGTGGCACCCGGGCTGATCGTCATGGGAATGATGCAAAACGCCTTTGCCAATTCCAGCTTCTCCCTCCTGTCTGGCAAGATACAGGGCACGATCATCGACCTGCTGATGCCGCCGCTTTCCAACGGAGAGCTGATGACCGGCATCGTGCTGGCTGCTGTAACGCGTGCGATATTGGTAGGCGGTGCCGTGGCGCTGGCGATGGTCTTTTATCCGGGCGTGGACCTGTCGGTCGAACACGCTTGGGCCGTGGTATGGTTCGGACTGATGGGCGCGGTGATGCTGGCGCTGTTCGGCTTGCTCGCCTCGATCTGGGCAGAAAAGTTCGACCACAATGCCGCCGTGTCGAATTTCGTCATCGCGCCGCTCAGTCTGCTGTCGGGCACGTTCTACGTCATCGACAATCTTGCGCCAGCGTTTCAGGCAATCAGCCGGGCAAATCCGTTTTTCTATGTCATCAGCGGCTTTCGCTATGGCTTTCTTGGCCGCAGCGATATCGGCGACACCGACGCAGCGGTCCTGCAAAGCGCAGTGGGGCTGGGCGTGTTCAACCTGTTACTGGCGGTCGTCGTTTACCGCATCCTCGCCTCGGGCTGGAAAATCCGCAGCTAGACGCGCTTACTGGCCGAGCCGGTCGACAATCGCTTCGCGCAAATCCTCGAGCCGGCCTGCGTTATAGCCGAGGTCGGAGACGCCCACCCGGCTGACCGAGCGCAGGTCGATCTGTCCATCGGCAACGCGCGCGACGACATCGTCCTTGAAGCCGAACGCGAACGTCTCCGCCACGCCTTCGACGATGTTCGAGCCTTCGACGCGGTGGACGTCATCCAGCCCGATCTCGCCCATGGCAGCGATGATGGCATCGAAAGCCTCTTCCTCGCTCGCACCGGCCAGTACGATGGGTCGCAGCTCGCCGTAATTTTCGGCAATGATGTCGGCGTGGTTCTTGGCCTTGAGCTGCGCATCGTCGGAGCCTGCCCACATGTCTAGCTCGCCCAGCGGCGTGCCGTAATCGTTGATCGGATTGGCTTCCGCTTCTTCGCGCAGCGCCATGGTCTGGGCCGAAAAGGCCGGCGGGTTGCGCAAGTCGGTCGCGACATCGTGGATCGGCGGGACGGCTTCGGCTTGTGCACGCATCGTCAGCAGACCGGAGAAGAGCAGGGCGGGGATGGCCAGTGCAATGGCGGCTTTCCACCACGGCCCGCGCGGTGTCTTCGCGAACGCCACGATGAGCGCCACCAGCGCGAAGACAGCGGCTATTCCGAGCAGGATAAGCCCGGCATCGCGGATCATGAAGCCAAGACCTGTCCGCCAGTCGATCAGGCCGAACTTGGGACCGAACGCTGCCAGTGCGAACCATGCCAGCACCGCCAGGGACAGCCACAGAGCCCACTTCGGCAGATTGCGCCGCCAAGTCGCAGGCGTGTCGACCACCGGCTCATGGGGCATGGGCGTCGGCTCCACAGGATCGCTCGCGCGTTCGGGTTTCTCTGTCTCGGTCATTATCCTCTACCCCTATACGACGCGACGCCCTGATCGGGCACCCATAGCCCCTCGGGCACCGGTCCACTCTGCCAGAAGACATCGATCGGAATACCGCCGCGCGGATACCAGTAGCCGCCGATGCGCAGCCAGCGTGGCTGCATTTCGTCCATCAGGCGCTGCCCGATGCCGACGGTCACATCTTCGTGGAAGCCCGAATGGTTGCGGAAGCTGCCGAGAAAGAGCTTCAGGCTCTTGCTTTCGACGATGGTATCGCCCGGCGCGTAATCGAGCACGAGATGTGCGAAGTCGGGCTGTCCGGTAACCGGGCACAGCGATGTAAACTCGGGCGCGGCGAAGCGCACCATATACAGCGATCCGGCGCGCGGATTGGGCACGTAGTCCAGCTCTGCCTCTTCGGGCGAACTGGGCAGGGGGCTGTTCGTGCCCAGGAACTTCGGCGTCGCACTGTCGCTCATTTGCGCGCATGTGCCGCTAAAGTGCGCACCGCGCAAGGCGAAGGGTTGGACGCGCGCGTTTCAGCGCCTATTCACGCGGTCCGTTTCATTTGCCGCAGTCTTCCATGTCCATCCTCACTCGCCTCATTCTTCCGGTGCTTGCCCTGTGCGCCGCCATGCCCCTTGCCGCGCAGAGCGTGCAGGACTTCCAATTGCCGCCCGAGGAAGAGGATACGCAGACCCCGCAGGCTCAGGGCCCGGTCGACACCGAGAGCGGCAATCTGCCCGCTACGCCGCGTGTGATCGAAACGCCGTCGACGCAGCCTACCCGCACGCCGCAGCGGGTCGAGACGGTCCAGCCATTGCCGACGACGACTGCAGCTGGGACGACGACACGCCCGCCCGCTCCCGCACCCCGGCAGCCGGACCTCGGCCCGCAGCGTCAGCCGAAGCCGATCCGCACCACACCACCCCGCCTCCCACTCGATCCGGGCGAGACGGTGCCGATGGTGCCCGAAGAGGTGCCGACTACAGAGCCGACCCTCCCGACGATTGAAGCTGCGCCAACACAGCCGACGCAGTCGCCTGAACCGGCTAGCGAGGCGAGAAGCGCAGACGCTGGCGATTGGACATGGCCGCTCGTCGGGGTGGGAGTCCTTGCGCTGCTCGGCATTGGCTATCTGCTTTCCCGGCGTCGAGGATCGGCAATTCCTGCGCAGATCGAGCGCCCGATTGTCGGTGGTCCCGCCACCATCGCACCCGACCAGCTCAAGGTCCTCGCCGAGCCGATCAAGCTGACCCGATCGGTCATGAATGCGACGCTGCATTACCGCGTCTCCCTGATGAACCGCGCGCCGCAAGCGATCTCTAACGTCACAGTCGGCGCGGACCTCGTCTCGGCCCATGGGCAATTGCCGGTCGAGCAGCAGGTTGCCAGTGCGTCGCAGCCGCTCGAGGCGCGACATACCTTCGATCGCATCGCACCCGGCCAGTCTGTACGCTACGACGGGCAGATCATCGTGCCCATTGCGCAGGTGCGCGCCATCCGGCAGGGTAATGCAGCGCTGTTCGTGCCTCTACTGCGCCTGCGGGTCGACGGAGCGAGCGCAGAACCGCTGGTGAAGACCTTCGTGGTGGGCGCAGGCATTCCCGGCGGAGGGCGCGTCATGCCGTTCCGCTTCGACGAAGGACCGCGCAGCTGGGAGCCGATCGCCGCCCGAGCGCTGGACTGAATCGACATCGGTTGGCGCGCGCGCTAGCACCCGCGCATGGATAGTCTCGTTTCTACAGAGTGGCTTGCAGCACGCCTCGATGCCGAGGATGTCGTCATCCTCGATGCGACCATGCACTTGCCCGGCACTCCGCGCGATGCGCGTGCAGAATTTGCCAGCGGGCATATCCCCGGCGCACGGTTCCTCGATCTCGATAGCTTCATCGACGAGAATTCCTCCGTGCCCAAGGCTATGCCAAGTGCCGAACAGTTCGCGCAGCGCATGGGTGAGCTTGGCATCGCGCCGGGCAGCCGGATTGTCCTGTACGATGACAGCGCAATCCGCTCGTCGGCGCGCGCTTGGTTCATCCTGACCTATCATGGCGAGCAGAACGTCGCGATCCTCGATGGCGGGTTGGCCAAGTGGCGGATGGAAGGACGAGGTCTGTCAGATCGCATGGTCGATCATGCGCCGCGCACGCGCGAGCTACCCAAGCCGGTGCGGCAAACGCGCGACAAGGACGAGGTGCTTGGCAATATCGACACCGGCGCATTCCAGATGGTCGATGCGCGCGATACCGACAGGTTCCAAGGCCGGGCCGGAAGCGGATCGGATGGCCACATCCCTGGCGCGCGCAACGTGCCTTTCACTAAGCTTTTGCGTGAAGACGGCACCTATCGGTCGCCCGACGCGATCCGGACAGAATTCCAGGATGCCGGTGTCGATCTCGACCGACCCATCGTCACAAGCTGCAACAGCGGCATGACGGCCAGCGTGTTGCTGTTCGGTCTCGAACGTCTCGGCATACGCGATGCCGGCTTGTACGATGGCAGCTGGATGGAATGGGGCGGTGATCCTGCGACGCCGAAAGAGCAAGGCGAGGCTGGCTAGTAATGGCCAGCGGGAGCGGCGACAGTGCGAAGGCGAAGGCGACCAAACTCGTGTCAGGCGGCCGCAGCGGCGACTTCGCCGCACGTGTCGTCAATCCGCCCATATGGCGCGCTAGCACGCATCTTTACAGAAGCTGTGCGGACTTGCGCGACGGGACCAGGACGAACGCGGACGGCCAGTTCTTCTACGGACGTCGCGGTGCGCCGACACAATGGGCCTTGGCCGATGCGCTGACCGGACTGGAGCCGGGCGCGCATGGCACCGTGCTTTATCCCAGCGGGGTGGCCGCGCTGGTCGGCGCGTTGATGACCGTCCTGCGCAAGGGCGACGTGCTGCTGGTGACGGACAATGCTTACGAGCCGACGCGTACCACCGCGATGGGCCTGCTCAAGCGCTACGGGGTCGATCATCGCTTTTTCGATCCGCTCGACCTTGAGGCGTACAAGCACGCTTTCTGCGAGCGAACGAAGGCTGTCATGCTGGAAAGCCCGGGCAGCCTGACGATGGAGATATGCGATGTGCCTGCACTGGCCGCGATCGCGCGCCAGAAGGGCGCTGTCAGCCTGCTCGACAACACCTGGGCGACCTCGCTGGGGTTCGCGGCGCTGGAGCACGGCTGCGACATCGCGATCACCGCGCTGACCAAGCATGTCGGCGGCCATTCCGACCTCATGATGGGTGCAGCAAGTGCCGGGGAGCGGCTCTACACGCGGTTGAGGGTAACAGCGCAGCAGCTTGGCCATGTGGTCTCGCCGGACGATGCGGCGCTCGCCCTGAGAGGCCTGCGGACGATGGGCCTGAGGCTCGACCGACAGACGCAGACGGCTTTGGCCATCGCGCAGTGGTTGCAGGCGCGCGAGGAGGTAGCGCACGTGCTCTGCCCGATGCTGCCGGGTGCTCCGGGCCATGACCTTTGGAAGCGCGACTATACCGGCGGCTGCGGGCTGTTCAGCTTCGTGCTCAAGGGCGGCGACGATGCAGCCCGGTGTCGGCTGGTCGATGCGCTGGAGCTGTTCGGTATCGGTTACAGCTGGGGTGGCTTCGAAAGCCTTGCGCTGCCTTTCGATGTCGAGCCGGTGCGCTCGCAGATGGCTTGGCCGAAACCGGGCTGGGGGGTTGAGGACCGGTATGCGGTTCGCCTAAGCATCGGGCTGGAAGACGAAGCCGATCTGATCGCCGATCTCGATCAGGCCTTCGCAAGCATGGGACGGGCATGAACGTACAGGGCGATCTACCGGTCGATACCGACGAAGACACTGCCGCCCCGGTCGAGCAGGCGTGGAGCCTTGCCGAGGACGCGGGCGAAGAGAGCAGGGTCGCGGCCGCCGAAGGCATCAAGCAAGCTGTCGGAGGCGAAAACAAGACGGTCGAATTCCGTCGTCGATACGCTCAATTCGATGGCCCTGAGCATGGGCGACATGCGCATTTCGGTGTTCGACATCCTCATCATGGTGACGGTCGTCTTCGGTGTGATTGCCGCAGCGTGGTTCATCAACAAGCTGGCGCGTCGGTCCATCCGGCGCTTCACCAAGCTGGACGATACGCAGCAGCTGCTTACCGAGAAAATCCTGACCATCGCGATCTGGGCGGCGGCGTTCTTTGTCGGGATCGACCTTCTGGGCATCGATCTAACGGCGCTGGCGGTGTTCTCCGGCGCCTTCGGCCTCGCCATCGGTTTCGGCCTGCAAAAGACCTTCGGTAATCTGATCGCCGGGATCATCCTGTTGATGGACAAATCGATCAAGCCGGGCGACGTCATCGCCGTGACCGACATGGCCGGCAATGAAAGTTTCGGCCAGATCCGCAAGATCGGTGTGCGCGCCGTGTCCGTCACCACCCGCGACCAGCGCGAATATCTCATTCCGAACGAAAACTTGATGATCAACCAGGTCGAAAACTGGTCCTATTCCAGCAAGAACGTGCGCATGCAGGTGCCGGTGGGTGTCAGTTACGAATCCGACATGGACCTTGCGGAAAAGCTGATGCTGGAGGCGGCGAACAGTTGCGACCGTATCCTGAAAGCGCCGCCGCCGACCGTCTGGATGAGCGAATATGGCGACAATTCGGTCAATTTTACCATCCACTGCTGGATCAAGGATCCGGAAGACGGCGTCGGCAATGTGCGCAGCGCGGTGCTGAAGAAGCTGTGGTGGCTGTTCAAGGACAACGGCATCGAAATCCCGTTCCCGCAGCGCGATCTGCACATCCGCTCATCCGATCAGCTGGACCGGATGATCGAGATGATGGCCGCGGGGCAGGGCCAACAGGCCCAATTTTCGGAAAAATAGCCCCGCGGCGATTGCGCCAGCTTACCGGATCGAGCTGTCGGAGGACACGAGCTGTGCGGTCGGCGGCGTGTGCGCAGGCGTGACTGCAAGACCCGACGAGGCGGCGGGGGCTGGCTGTGCCTTGGCCGAGGCGGGAAGGGCCAGCGGCACCGCGCGTTCGGTATGCGCCATCAGCTCGCGACCCTGCGGGATCGTGCCGCTGCGGCCCGTGATGAAGCCTGCAAAGATGCCCGCTGCAATCACGCCGCCGATGGTGGCGACGGTATTGCCTTCGCCTTCCTGGCGATAGGTGCCGTCGAGCGCGATGCGGGTGCCGCGCACTTCGACATATTCGATCTCGACATCCATCTTGCCCGACTTGCCGAATGCGCCCTTGCTGGTCAGCCAGGTGATGCGGCCCATCGCGCGGCTGCCTGCCGGGATGACCACAAAGCCGTCCTGCACCACGTCGTGCACGACGGTGAGAGCGAAAGAATCGCCTTCCTTCCAGGTGCGTCCCTTGGTCGTGACGGTCTGGTTCATGCGCAGCAGCACTTCGCTGTTGGCGGGCAGCGAAAGCGCGGCTTCGGCCTCGGCAGCCTCGAAGAGCTGCAGGGCCTCGCCCGTCGCGGGCGCGTCCTGCGCGGCCCCAGGCGTGGCAAGACAGATGGCGGTCGCTGCGATGGCAGCATAGGTTTTGGTGGTCATGGTGATCCCTTCGGCTGGTTGGTGAGCCGAGTGTCTAGGGCCAAGGTATGGGGCCGCACTTTCGATGCGCCTAGGTAGTGTGACGGAGGTTACACTTGGCCTTGCAAATTTTCGCTTTACCGCCGCACAGCCATTCTGATTGGCGCTGCCGGGCCTCGCCGCGCATGTTTATGTCATGGCGAAGAGCGGAACAATCTATCTCGTGGGCGCAGGGCCCGGCGATCCGGACCTGCTGACAGTGCGTGCAGCGCGCCTGATCGAACACGCGCGCATTATCGTGCATGATGGGCTGGTCGATCCGGCCATCCTTGCGCTGGCGCAGCCGGATGCGGAGCTGGTCAGCGTTGCCAAGCGCCGCGCGCACCATACCCTGCCGCAGGACGAGATCAGCGCGTTGCTGGTCCGCATCGCGCAGGGCGGCCGCGATGTCGTGCGGCTGAAGGGCGGCGATCCCTTCATCTTCGGGCGCGGCGGCGAGGAAGCGGAAGTCGCTCGTGCCGCCGGTATCCGCGTCGAAGTCGTCCCGGGCATCAGCGCTGCGAATGGAGCCGCCGCTGCCGCGCAGATCGCGCTGACGCACCGCGATGCGTCCTCCATCGTCAGCTTCGTTGCCGGCCAGTGCAAGGGGCTGAAGGACCAGGATTGGGCCGGTCTGGCGGGCAAGGGTCGCACGCTCGTCATCTACATGGGCGTCAAGACAGCGCCGCAGATCGCGGAAAAGCTGATGGAAGACGGCCTTGCCCCCGACATGCCCGTCGCGGTGATCGAAAATGGCGCACGCCCGACCATGCGCGTGTTGCGCGCTCCGCTGGCGGCGCTGCCCGACCTTGTCGAGCGTGAAAAGGTGGTCAGCCCTGCGCTGATCGTCATCGGCGATGTCACGGCTCGCCACGATGCCGAGCTGGCTGCAACGGTTGCGGAGGCAGCGGCATGAGACTCCTGACCGGCAACGACCTCAAGACCGGCGCAGTCATCTGGTGGACGGGCGAAGACTGGTCCCTGCATGTCGCCGATGCCGCCGATGTCACGGGCGAAGAAGACGTCATTGCCGCGCGCGAAGAGGCCGCCCGCCGCGTCAATGTCCCTTATGCCATCGATGCCGAGATGCACGCGGGCGTGCCGCGCCCCGCGCATATCAAGGACCGCGTGCGCGCCTTGGGGCCGACGGTGCGCGGCGACCTCACGCTCAAGCCCGACGATCCCCATGCGATCCACGAGGTGATCTGATGTATTCCTATGACCAATACGACCAAGAGATGGTCGACGCGCGCGTTGCGGAATTTCGCGACCAGGCGCAGCGCCGTCTCGACGGCAAGCTGACCGAGGACCAGTTCAAGCCGCTGCGGCTGATGAATGGTCTGTATCTCCAGCTGCACGCCTACATGCTGCGCGTCGCCATTCCCTATGGCACGCTGAACAGCCGCCAGATGCACGCCTTGGCCGACATCGCGGACAAATACGACCGCGGATACGGGCACTTCACCACGCGGCAGAACATCCAGTACAACTGGATCAAGCTGGAAGAGGCGGCCGACATTCTTGCCGACCTCGCCAAGGTCGAGATGCACGCCATCCAGACCAGCGGCAATTGCATTCGCAATATCTCGTCCGACCACTTCGCCGGGGCGGCAGCGGACGAGATCGTCGACCCGCGCCCTTATGCCGAGCTGCTGCGCCAATGGTCGAGCTTCCATCCGGAGTTCAGCTATTTGCCGCGCAAGTTCAAGATCGCAGTCATCGCCAGCGAAACCGACCGCGCGGCCATGCGCCTGCACGACATCGGCATCCGCATCGTTAAACGCGACGGCGCGCTGGGCGCAGCGTTCTACGTGGGTGGCGGGATGGGCCGCACGCCGATGATCGCGCCGTGCATCAACGAATTCGTCCCGCTCGACCGGCTGGTGACCTATGCCGAGGCGTGTTTGCGCGTCTACAATCGCTATGGTCGGCGCGACAACAAGTACAAGGCGCGCATCAAAATCCTCGTCCACGAACTGGGCGCGGAAGAATACACGCGCCAGGTCGAGGAAGAGTTCGCGCATCTGATGGAGCAAGGCATCGAGCCGCCTCTTGCCGAGCTCGAGCGGATCAAGAAGCACTTCCAGGACCCCCTGTTCGAATCCGGCCCGAAGACGGTCGACCGATCGGATCCCGACTTCGCCCTGTGGGTCGATCGTAACACGCATCGCCACAAGCATGACAGCTACGTCAGCGCCGTCATCAGCCTGAAGCCGGTCGGCGGCATTCCGGGCGATGCCACGGCAGAGCAGATGCACCTCATGGCAGACCTCGCGCAAGCAGTACAGCTTCGACGAGTGCCGCGTAATGCATACGCAGAACATCGTGCTTCCGCATGTGCGTATCGCCGATCTGCATGCCCTGTGGAGTGCGCTGGACGATGCCGGGCTGGGCAGCCCCAATCTCGACACGGTGGAGGATATCATCGCCTGTCCGGGGCTGGACTATTGCAGCCTCGCCAATGCGCGCTCGATCCCTGTCGCGCAGAAGATTTCCGAGCGCTTCGCGGCCAAGGGCAAGACAGAGGAATTGGGTCAGCTCAAGCTCAAGATTTCCGGCTGCATCAACGCCTGCGGCCACCATCATGCGGGCCACATCGGCATTCTCGGCGTCGATAAGAAGGGCGTCGAAAACTACCAGCTGTCACTTGGCGGCAGCGAGGCGGAGGACGTGAGTCTCGGCAAGATTACGGGCCGCGGCTTCGACGAGGCCGGCGTGGTCGATGCAGTAGAAACCGTAACCGACCTCTATCTGGCGCAGCGGCATGAGGGCGAGCGCTTCCTCGATACCTATCGCCGCATCGGCATGGAGCCGTTCAAGGAGGCGCTTTATGGATGACCAGAATCTGCCCGCCGAAGGGCGCGGCCCCGGCTCGACCACACTTGTGCGCTTCCGCGACGATCCCGAGCCCGCGCAGGAACCGGCCGTCACGGTCGATGCCTGCTGCGAGCAGACCAATGCGACCGCCGTTCGCATCGAGCCAGGCGACGACGCGCGCGAATTGCTCCCCTATCTCGACCGGCTGGCGTTGATTGAGGTGAACTTCCCGGCATTCGGTGACGGGCGCGGCTATTCCAGTGCCCGCATCCTGCGCGAGGCTGGCTACACCGGCGAATTGCGCGCGGTGGGCGATGTGCTGGTCGATCAGGTCGCCTACATGCGCCGCTGCGGTTTCGACGCGTTCGAGCCGGACGGACCGCTGGATGCCGATGACCTCGAGGCAGCGCTCAATCGCTGGCCGGAAGTGTACCAAGAGGCTGCGGATTCCCGCACGCCCATCTGGAGCAAGCGGCACGCGTGAACGAACTGCGCGCCATCGATCGGCTGGACACGGCCCCCCGCTATACAGAGCACGATGCCGTGCGCCTGAACCGCATGTTCCGCGGCAGCGACACGGAGGAATGGCTCACGGCAGCGCTTCAGGGCAATCTGCTGGGCGATATCGCCATCGTGTCGAGCTTCGGCGCGGAGAGTGCGGCGCTGCTCCATCTCGTCAGCCGGATCGATCCATCGGTACCGGTGCTGTTCCTCGACACGGGCAAGCACTTCCCCGAAACGCTCGCCTATCGCGACATGCTGACCGAGCGGCTGGGCTTGAATTTGCGCAATCTCTATCCGGACATCGAAACGCTGCAGGACCGCGACGGCAATGGCTTGCGCTGGTCATGGGATCCGGATGGATGCTGCGACCTGCGCAAGGTTCAGCCACTGGCCAAGGCACTGGCCGGTTACGATGCGAGCTTTACGGGGCGCAAGGCCTTTCAGTCTTCCACCCGCGCGAATTTGCCGAGGGTCGAACTGGATTTGTCGGACGCGCAGGGGCGGCTGAAGGTCAATCCGCTGATCGACTGGGACGCGGAGCGGATCGCAGCCTATTTCGAAGAAAACGACTTGCCGCGGCACCCGCTGATCGAGCGAGGCTTCACCTCGATCGGCTGTTCCCCCTGCACGCGCGCGATAAAGCCGGGCGAAGACCCGCGCGCCGGGCGCTGGGCCGGATGGGACAAGGTCGAATGCGGCATCCACAAGCCGGGCGAGGAGCCGTTCTTGTGAGGACTTAGAGCCAGCCAGCTTCGCGGTACCACTCAGCCGTGCTGGCAAAGCCTTCCTTGCCCTGAATACGTGACTGCCAGATGTCCGGCTGGCACGGCGCGCTCCGGATCGCACACCCAATCGGGATGCACCATGTAGCCGACCCGATCTGCCGTCAGCTTCGCCTCGTCCCCGCGCATCAGGCGATCGGCTGAAGCTGCGAGTGACAGGACGGACTTCGGAAGATGCGGCGCGAAGACCCGCTTGCCCATTGCCTTGCCGATCAGCTTCGCCATCTCGCCATGTTCATACCCGCCGTGTCGACCGTCGTCGGGCTCTAAGATCGAGCCGGTCGCCAGCCCTGCAGGCGCAAGGGCCAGAAGGCATTCGGCAAGATCGTCTACATGGATGATCGAGGTTCGCCCTTTCGGCGGAACCGGCACCACGCCATATTGCGCGGCGCGGAACAGCTCGAACATGTCGCTGTCGCGCGGCCCGTAGACGGCTGGCGGCCTTACGATCGTATAATCCAGACCGCTGGCCCCGACCCATTTCTCCGCCTCGTATTTCGATGCGCCGTAACGCGACAACTCAGGCTCGCGCGCCGACAGAGACGAGACGAACACGAAGCGCCGGGTGCCCGCATCCTGCGCGGCACGCAGCATGTTGCGGGTGCCGACGACATTGGCTTCGTGAAATTCCGCCGGGTCCGGCGTGTTCGTCAGGCCAGCGACGTGGACGACGGCATCGGTGCCGGTAATCAGATCCCGAAGTGCGTTGGGATCGTGCAAGGTACCCTCGACCCACTCGACACCTTCGCGCGTCGCCTTGTGCCTGCGGGTCAGCGCTCGCACCGCGACCCCCTGCCGCGCCGCTGCATCGAGCACCGCTTGCCCCACGAACCCCGTCGCTCCGGTCAGCGCGATCGTCATGCGCGCACCATATGGTCGCGATGTACGACTGCGGCGCGCGGGACGTAGCCAAGACGTGCGGCTTGCTCATCTTCGCGCAGGCCGAGGATCGCGCGGCACTCGCTGGCGGAATATTCGACCAGTCCCTGTCCCAAACGCTCTCCCTTCGTGCCATGTATCGCCACCAGATCGCCGCGCTTGAAGTCGCCCTCGACTTCGCAAAGCCCCGCCGCAAGCAGACTTGCTCCATCGGAAAGTGCCTCGACGCACCCGGCATCGACAGTCAGCACGCCCGCAGGCGCCAGACGACCGGACAGCCAGGCAGTGCGCGCGTTCTCGCTCCCTTGCGGAAGGAACACCGTACCACGTCCGCTTTCCAGAGCTCGACCGATCGGCGCGTCATGCGTCCCGTTGACGATGGCGAGCGTGATGCCTGCGCGCTCCGCAATGCGAGCGGCCTGCAATTTCGCAACCATGCCACCAGAGCCTAGTCCGGACGTGGACGCTCCGCTTGCCATGGCGATTATCTCGGGTGTGACGCCTTCGACCGTCTCGATCAGCGTGGCACCGTCCTCGCCTGGATCGCGGTCGTACAGCCCATCGACATCAGACAGCAGCAGGACGGCATCGGCCTGCGCTGCCTGGGCTACGCGCGCTGCAAGCCGGTCGTTGTCGCCAAAGCGGATTTCTTCGGTCGCCACGCTGTCGTTCTCGTTGACGACGGGAACGGCTCCTGCCTCCAGCAGCCGTTCCAACGTCGCAGAAGCGTTCAAATAACGGCGGCGGTCTTCCAGATCGTCAATCGTCACCAGCATTTGCGCCGCGACCAGATCATGCGCGCCCAGCGCATCCGACCACAGCCGCGCCAATTCGACCTGACCCACCGACGCAGCTGCCTGCGCATCGGCCAGGCTGCCACGCCCGTTCCTGGCCAGTCCAAGCTTCGCCGCCCCGAGCGCGATCGCTCCTGACGACACGACGATAACTTGCGTCCCGCCAGCTCGCATTTGAGCAAGTTCGCCGGCCAGCGTGCCCAGCCATTCCTGCCGCGGCGTGCCCCCCTCGACCAGCAAGGCAGAGCCGATCTTGACGACAAGGCGCTTGGCCTGCGCCAGATCGGATAGCTGCACGATTACCATCGATGTCAGATCGGCGACCACTCGGCCGTGCCGTCCTCTCCGGTCGTCTCGACTGCCGCAGCCTTGGTTTCGGTCGCGGTGCGGTCGGGTAAATACGACAGCACCGCGTCGAGCAGTTGCTCGATACCTGCACCGGTCGCACCGGAAATGTTGAACACCTTCGCCGCGCCCGCTGCCAGCAGTTCGTCCGCGAACGCTTCGCCCAGCTCTTCGTCGGCGAGATCGAGCTTGTTCAGCGCCACCAGCTTCGGCTTGTCGGCCAGCCCTGCGCCATAGGCCTCGAGCTCGGCATTGACGGTACGATAGGCATCGGCCGGGTCCTGTCCGGCGATGTCGATCAGGTGGATCAGCACGCGGCACCGTTCGATATGGCCGAGGAAGCGGTCCCCGATGCCTGCGCCATCCGCCGCGCCCTCGATCAGGCCGGGGATATCGGCCAGCACGAATTCTCGGCCCTTGTGCCGGACCACACCAAGGCTCGGCACAAGTGTGGTGAAGGCATAGTGACCCACCTTCACCTTGGCATTGGTGACCTGGTTGATGAAGGTGCTCTTGCCTGCGTTGGGCAGGCCGAGGAGTCCCACATCGGCCAGCAGTTTCAGCCGCAGCCAGACCCACATTTCTTCGCCCGGCTCGCCCGGCTGGTGCTGGCGCGGGGCGCGATTGGTGCTCGACTTGTAGCTGGCGTTTCCACGTCCGCCGATTCCGCCTTCGAGGAAAACGACTTCCTGACCGACTTCGGTGAAGTCGGCGAGCACTTCCTCCTTGTCTTCGGACAGCACCTGCGTGCCCACCGGCACGTCGATAATGAGATCGGGCGCGCCTGCCCCGGTCTTGTCCTTGCCCTGGCCGTGATTGCCGCGCTTGGCCTTGAAATGCTGGGCATAGCGGAAGTCGATGAGGGTATTGAGCCCTTGGACGGCGCGAAAGATGATGTCGCCGCCCTTGCCGCCGTTCCCGCCATCGGGACCGCCATATTCGATATACTTCTCGCGCCGGAAACTGACCGCGCCCGGGCCACCTCCGCCCGATTTGAGATAGATCTTGGCTTGGTCGAGGAAATGCATGGCTACGCGCCCTAATGCGTTTTGCTTCGTAAGGCGAGGGTGTGGCACAGCCGTGGCCCTATACGCATCGACATTCGCCGCATTCTTGACACAGTCCCTGTTTGTTCTCACCATGTTCGCCGAATCGAACGGGGGGATAATTCGATGCAAGCCGATTTTGCTTACCAGCCGACCGTGAACGGCGCGGGGCTGCAAATGTGCGCGACCATTCTGGCCGAGTGCGACGCCAAGCGCGAGCAATGGCGCGAGGATATCGAGGCGGCGGGTTTCGATGTGCGTGAGTGTTGCGCTCTGGACGAGTATGCGAGCGGGCAGGGCCGCGCGCTGGGCGATCTGGTATTGGTCGATTGCGACAGCGTTGATGCTGCTGCGATCGCGACCTTGTCACGGCTGGACATGCGGGTGGAGAAATCCGGAGCGCATCTCATCGTGTCGACGGGCATGGATGGACTGGATGCGGTGTTCGGTTGTTTCACCACGCCACACGCGCAAATCCTGATCGACCCGACCCATGGGGAGCGAGTGGTCGCTATTGGTCGTGCGGCCGGCGACGCGCCGAATGCGCGAGTGCGCGAATTGGCGCAGGAAGATCGTCTGACATTGCTGCGCCTGACCGAGCAGGTGGGGCAATTGGCGCATCGACTGGAAGGGCTGTCGGGCGATGTGCGGCCGGGGCGCGATGCGGCTGGCGGGTCGTACCGGCTGGAGTCTCCGATCCAGGCTTGGGGCGCGCAGCCTGAAGTGGCGGCGCCATCGCTACCGGAAGCCGCAGCTATCGGCGCTTTGATCAAGCAGCGGACATTGCGTGCGCGTTTCTTCGAGGCCGATCTCTTTGCCGATCCTGCTTGGGATATCCTGCTGGATCTGGCGCTGGCAAAAGCGGAACGGCGTCAGGTCAGCGTGACGTCGCTTTGCATTGCGGCGAATGTTCCTGCCACGACGGCCCTTCGCTGGATCGGCCAGATGGTCGAAGAAGGGGTGTTGCTACGCATTCCCGACCCGCGCGATCGCCGCCGCGCGCATATCGCGCTGTCGGACATGGCCGAAGATGCGATGGGGCGATATTTCGACGCCATAGGCCTCAAAAGTGGCGAGCGGGTGGCAAATTACTCCGACGCGGACCGCAGGATTACTGTCATGCCCGTCGATGGCGCATCGGCCGGCAGTGCCACGCGTGCCGCATCGGCACGTGCGCGGACCAGTATGGCTTCGGGTATGGCGGCGTCGTGAAGCACGTGGTCGGCCTGTCCCAGCAGGCGCGCCTGCCGCAAGGTCAGGTCGTCGGGATCGTCGCTGGAAAGCGCAAAATCATGCACGACCTGTCCGTTGGTCTCGACAGAGCCATCGGCGAAAACCGCATGAACTCGCTCCGCCGAGCTTTCATCGAACGGATCGAGCGCGCCACCTTCGCTCAGCAGCGCGTCGACCGCGCGGCGACGCGTATCTCCATCGCTCCACCGCGCGCGCATCGCATCGCGTGATGCGGCGAGCGCGCTCGCAAGGGCCCCGAGGCTTTGCGGCAACAGGCGCTCCAGCCGCAAGCGCAAGTGCTTCGCTAGTCCTGCCGAAGCGCCGCCCGTGCTCACTGCCACCAGAACCGGGTCACGGTCCAGCACGCTGGGGAGGGTAAAGTCGCAAAGGCCCGGCTGGTCCGCGACATTGACCAGCAGTCCCTGACGCTTCAGCCGGTGAGCCACACGCTCCGCCTCACGCTCGTCCTCCAGCGCCACGAAGGCAAGCTGCGCCTGATGCGCCTGCGTTTCCCCGCAGCATTCACCGCCCGCGCGCGTTACCAGCCGCCGCTTGGCATCGGCCATGTCGCCATCGCCGACCACGACAACGCGTGTGCCGCCTATGCGATGGAAGAGCGGGAGCGAATGCATCAGCCGTCCGTGCCGCCGTCTTCCAGCCAGTCGGGTACGCGTTCTGCATCCATGATGGCATCGGCCGGGATGCGGTCGGCCACCACGTCGAATTCGTCGCCGCTGACCATGACCTCGGCGACGAATCCGCGCGAGTTGTAGCTGCTGGCCATGGTCGCACCATAGGCGCCCGCAGTGCGAAATACGGCCAGATCACCCGCAACCAGCGCATCGCATTTGCGGTCGGTGGCGAAGGTATCGCCGGTCTCGCAGATCGGGCCGACAATATGCGCGCGCATGGTGTCGCCGCTCGGCTCGACCGCTTCGAAATCGTGCCACGCGCCGTACATGGCTGGCCGTGCAAGGTCGTTCATCGCGGCATCGACTACGACAAAGGGTCGTTCCAGTCCGCGCTTCACGCGCACCACTCTGGTAAGAAGTACGCCTGCGTTTCCGGCAATAACCCGCCCGGGCTCGAAACTGAGCTGCACGTCCCAGTCGCGTGTCACTCGCGCGACCATCTCGCCGTAAGCTTCGGGCGAGGGAAGCTCCTCGCCTGCCTTGTACGGCACGCCCAAACCGCCGCCGAGGTCGATGTGCGTCACTGCGCAACCACGCTCGCGCACATCCGCGATCAGCTCGCCAAGTTTGCCGAATGCCGTCTCGAAGGGTTCGAGGTCATGCAGCTGGCTGCCGATGTGCACCGCAAACCCTCGCAGGTTGAGCCCCTCCTCGCCAGCCAGCTCTTCGTACAGATCTGCCGCGCGGTCGATCGGCACGCCGAACTTACTGTCGCGCTTGCCGGTCGAAATCTTCTCATGCGTGCGCGCATCGACATCCGGATTTACGCGAAGGGCGCAGGCGGCCTCCTTCCCGTGCCGCCGGGCGATCGCGGCGAGCTCGTAGCCCTCTTCCTCGCTCTCGATGTTGAATTGGCCGATGCCGGCCTCCAGCCCCTGCTGAAGCTCTGCATGGGTCTTGCCGACACCGGAAAAGACGATGTCCTCCGGCTTCATGCCAGCCGCAAGGCGCGCGTCAGCTCCCCGCCAGACACTACGTCGGCACCATAGCCCTCGTTAGCCAGCACGCGCAGGACGGCGAGGTTTGGATTGGATTTCACCGCAAAGGCGAGATGCGGATTGCCCAGCTTCGCAAGCGCATCGCGGAAGACGCGCGCATGGCGCACCAGCGTGGCGTGCGAATAGACATAAACCGGCGTGCCGACCGCCTCGGCAATGTCGGGGAAGGGCACATCTTCGGCATGCAGGACGCCATCGCGAAGGTCGAAATGATCCATGATGCGCCTCTATTGCCGAGCGTTTTCAGCCCTGTCGACCAAGCTGTTCTTGCCGCCCTGCAAGCTATTCGGGCGGCAGGTCGAAGGGGTCGTCCTCGCGCTCTTCGCTGCGGGTGCGCAGCTCGACGGAGCGATCCGGCGCGGCCTGTTCGTCCAGCGTCAACAGGTCTTGCGCATCGGGCTGCACTTCCGCGCCGTAGGGCTTGGGCGGCAAGTCCTGTCCCGGCGGCGGGGTGAGCGCGACTTTCTGGCCGCATGCCGCCAGCGTGAAGCAGCCAAGCGCGAGCAACAGTTTCGCAGCACCGTTCATGTTCGCGCCTTCTCCATTCGTTTGCGGGCAGCCTCGACCTGCTCCCTAACACGCACCGGCGCCGTCCCACCATAGGAAGTGCGCGCCGCGACCGATGCCTCCACCGGCAGCACGGCAAAGACACGCTCGTCGATGCGTTCGTCGATCCCGCGCAAATCATCCAGCGTCAGCCCGTCCAGCGCCACGCCGCGCTCGTCGGCCAGCTTCACTGCCGAACCGGTAATGTGATGCGCCTCGCGAAACGGGATGTCCGCCTCGCGCACCAGCCAGTCCGCAAGGTCGGTTGCAGTCGCATGGCCTGCCTCGGCCGCCTGCCGCATCCGCGCGAGATTGAAGCTGCTATCGGCCACCATGCCCGCCATCGCCGCCAAACTGAGGTCGAGCAGGTTGGCCGCCTCGAACACGGGCGGTTTGTCGTCCTGCATGTCCTTCGAATAAGCGAGCGGCAGGCCTTTCATCGTTACCATCAGCCCGGTTGCGCAGCCCACGATCCGCCCTGCATGTCCGCGCACCAGTTCGGCGGCGTCGGGATTGCGTTTTTGCGGCATGATGGAACTGCCGGTCGAGAGCGTATCGGGCAGGGTGACGAAACCGAAGGGTTGGCTCGCCCACAGGATGAATTCCTCCGCCAGCCGCGAAAGATGTAGGGCGCACTGGCTGGCCGCCATCAGGTAATCGAGCGCAAAATCGCGGTCGGACACGGCATCCAGGCTGTTGCGGGTGGGGCGGGCGAAGCCTAGCGCCTTAGCCGTCGCCTCGCGGTCCAGATCGAAGCCGGTGCCCGCCAGCGCAGCCGAGCCCAGCGGACACTCGTCCAACCGCTCCAGCGCATCGGAAAAGCGCGACCGGTCGCGCATCAGCATCTCGAAATAGGCGAGCAGGTGATGGCCCAGCGTCACCGGCTGCGCGGTCTGCAAATGGGTGAAGCCGGGCATGATACTGTCGGCATGCTCGTCGGCGCGGTTTACCAGCACCGCCAGCACCGCATCGATGCCTGCGATGGCGCGCTGCATGGCGGTGCGGGTCCACATGCGAAAATCGGTCGCGATCTGATCGTTGCGGCTGCGTGCGGTGTGCAAGCGACCTGCGACAGGGCCGATCAGCTCGGTCAACCGCGCCTCCACGGTCATGTGGATGTCTTCCAGGTCCCAGTCTTCGGGCACTCCGTCGCGCTCGTACTCGGAGGCGATCTGCGACAGGCCGTCGTCGATTGTGGCAGCATCCTCCGCGCTGACGATACCCTGCTTTGCCAGCATCGCGACATGCGCACGGCTGCCCGCGATATCCTCACGCCACAACGCCTTGTCGAAGGGGATGGAAGCATTGATTTCGCGCATGATCGCGCTAGGTCCGGCAGCGAACCTGCCGCCCCACATCGCGTTGGAGCCCGAAGTGTCCCGATTGTCGCTCACGCTTGCTTGTGTCCTCGGCCTGATGGTCGCCGCCTGCGATAGGGGCGGGGGCGAAGAGGCGCAACCAGACGCGAGCGCTACAATGAGCAACGGGTATCATCGACACGGCAAATGCAGGCGCGCTGATGCCGGCGATCAATTTGACCGATCCCGAAGGCCGCGAGCTCAATACCGGCGCGCTTCAGGGCGAGCCGGTGCTGGTCAATTTGTGGGCCACATGGTGTGCGCCCTGCGTGAAGGAGATGCCGCTGCTCGACGAGCTTGCCGCCCAATACGACGGCCGGATGCGCGTGTTGACCGTCAGCCAGGACATGGGCCCGAGCGATACAATTGCGGCGTTCTTTGCTGATGGCGGCTACCGGATGCTGGAGCCGTGGCACGATCCGGACAACGCGCTTGGCTTCGCGCTGGGCGACACCATGCTGCCGATGACGATCCTGTATGATGCGTCCGGGCAGGAGGTCTGGCGCGTGCTGGGCGACTTCGACTGGTCGAGCGAAGAAGCGCGCGCTGCTATCGATGCGGCGCTTGAAAGTCGGCTGACGGGAGGCGGATATCAGGACGCATGACCGAAACATCTCTCGAACAGGCTCGCGACCACGTCGCAGCGGCGCTGAACGACGAAACGAGGCAACCGCGCATCGCGGCATTCTTCGACGAGGCTACCAACACGGTCAGCTATGTCGTCAGCGACAAGGCGACCGGGCGGGCGGCGATCATCGATTCGGTGCTGGATTACGATGCGGCATCGGGGCGGACGGACGAACGCTCGGCGCAGGCCATTCTGGCCTATGTCAAAGACAACGCGTTGACGGTCGATTGGCTGATCGAAACGCATGCCCATGCCGATCACCTGTCTGCGGCGCCCTATTTGCAGGAACAGTTGGGCGGAAAATTGGCCATCGGACGCGGTATCGTCAGGGTGCAGGACGTCTTCGGCAAGATTTTCAACGAGGGTACCGAGTTCGAGCGGGACGGATCGCAGTTCGATGTGCTGTTCGATGATGGCGACACATTCGAGATCGGATCCCTGAAGGGCATGGCGCTTCATGTGCCAGGCCATACGCCCGCCGACATGGCCTTCATCATCGGCGATGCGGCATTTGTCGGCGATACGCTGTTCATGCCGGACTTCGGCACGGCGCGCGCGGACTTTCCCGGCGGCGATGCGCGCGAGCTGTACCGCTCTATCCGCCGCTTGCTCGAACTGCCGCGCGAGACACGGCTGTTCATGTGTCACGACTACAAGGCACCGGGGCGCAGCGAATATGCGTGGGAAACGACGGTCGGCGCCCAGCGCGACCACAATGTGCACGTGAAGGACGGCACGAGCGAGGACGAGTTCGTCGCCATGCGCGAGGCGCGCGACAGCACGCTGGCCATGCCGCAACTCCTGATGCCATCGGTCCAGGTCAATATGCGCGCAGGGCACTTGCCCGAACCCGAAGACAACGGCGTTTCCTACATCAAAATACCGGTGAACCGACTGTGATTGCAGATTATTTTCCAGATGCCATGCCGCTGCAAGGATTCATCGGCGGCCTGTTGATAGGTCTTGCCGCTGCTGTCTTCCTGCTCGGCAACGGGCGCATCGCGGGCATTTCCGGTCTCTTCGCGCGTTCCACATTGAGCGCGCGCTTCGACCTGTCGGCCCTCTTGTTCACCATCGCACTGATTGGCGGCGCAGCGCTGGTTGCGCTGTCCGGTGACGGGGTAGCGCAGACGTTTCCGGGCCATTGGGGTTATCTCGTCGCAGGTGGACTGCTCGTGGGCTTCGGCACGCGATTGGGGAGCGGCTGCACCTCGGGCCACGGCGTATGCGGCATGTCGCGCCTGTCGAAGCGCTCGATTGCCGCAACGCTGACATTCATGGCAACGGGCATGGTGACCGTGTTCGTCATGCGTCTGCTTGGATTGGAGTGGCTATAATGGACAAGGTGTACCCCATCCTCTCGGGCCTGTTGTTCGGCGCCGGATTGGCGATTTCGGGCATGATGGACCCGCTGCGGGTTCGCGGCTTTCTCGATATATTGGGCGATTGGGACCCGACGCTGGCGTTTGTAATGGGCGGCGCGCTGGCGGTCATGGCAATCGCCTGGCTGATCCAGCGCCGGATGACGCGGAGCCTGGCCGGTCTCGACTTCGATTTGCCGGGTACGAGCATTATCGACCGCCGCCTGATCGGTGGTGCCGCGCTGTTCGGGGTCGGATGGGGTATCGCCGGACTATGCCCCGGTCCCGCCATCGCCTCTTTGGCGACTGCCATCGTGCCCGCAGCGATTTTCGTTGGCTCGATGATCGCGGGCATGGCGATGTTCCGCATCACTCTCGGGCGCGGCTGATACGTCGCTGGAAGACCGATTTTCGAGGCTGACCGGCAATGGTGGGCGCTGACGGGCTCGAACCGCCGACCCTCTCGGTGTAAACGAGATGCTCTACCAACTGAGCTAAGCGCCCCGACATGCGTGTCGGTGAAGCGCCACATAGCGTGCGTGACGCGAAAATCAATTCTCGCTATCGGCAGGCCTCTATGACCACGAAGCTTACTGTCCTCGCCACCGGCGGCACCATTGCGGGGATCGCCGGATCGGCCATCGCCAACGACTATCGCGCGGGCGAAATCTCGATCGACGAATATCTCGAGCGCGTCGGCGGTCTGGGGCTGGAGGCAGTAGCTTTCCGGCAAGCAGGTGGCCAACATCAATTCGGCCAATATCGGCCCGCAAGTATGGAACGCGCTGCACGCTGCGGTCGTGGAGGCGTTGGCGGACGACGAGTGTGCCGGCGTCATCGTGACGCATGGTACCGACACGCTGGAAGAGACCGCTTTCCTGCTCGACCTGACGCTGCCTAGCAGAAAGCCAGTGGTACTGGTCGGTGCGATGCGGCCGGCCGATGCGGTGGGCTATGACGGCTTGCGCAACTTCGCCAATGCCGTGCGCGTGGCGAGCGATGCCCATGCAGCGGGACGCGGGGCGCTGGTGGTGATGGGCGACCGTGTGTTTTCGGCGCGCGACGTGCGCAAGGTGCGGACGCGCGGGATCGAGGCGTTTCGCGGCTTCCCGCGGGAATCCATCGCGCTGGTCACGCCATCCTCGCTGGAATGGTTCGGCGCGCCTTGGCGACGGGACGATGCGGCAGACTTTGCCTGGTGCGACGAATTGCCCGAGGTGGTCATCGTCTATACCCATGCAGCCTTGTGCGCCGAAGAAGTCCTGCGACTGATCGGCGAGGACACTCGCGGCATCGTCATCGCAGGTGTGGGCGAGGGCAATATGCCCGATCGTGTGCGCGAGGAACTGGCTCTGCTGGCGCAGGACGGCATGCCGGTGGTGCGCGCCAGCCGAGCCGATGAAGGACTGGTCGACCGCGAGGCGGAGGACGATGCCAATCGCTTCGTGGCCTCGCGCGCCCTCAACCCGCAAAAGGCGCGCATCCTGTTGCAATTGCTGCTGGCCAGCGGCGTCACCGATGCGGCGGCCATCCAGCAAGCATACGACGGGCGATAGAGAGACCACCGACCAATACCGTTCGCCCTGAGCTTGTCGAAGGGCTGCACTTCACTTTTTGCGTGGCGTTTGACGAACAGTGCAGGGCTTCGACAAGCTCAGCCCGAACGGAGGAGGGGAAAGCCTTAACCGTTCGGCGTCACCAGATATTTCTCGCCCGTCTTCATCCGCCGGTAGTCGAGGATCGCCTCGCGCGTCAGCATGCCTTCTAGATCGACCTTGGTCTTGTAGCTGCTGGCGAAGGTCGTGGTCAGATTGTCCAGCACGCGCTTGCGCATCCGCATGACCGTTTCCATTCCTGCATTCTGGAGGAACGGTGTCAGCAACCAGCCCGACAGTGTCCAGCCAAAGCCGTATGACGGGGTCAGCGTGGTCGGTCCGAAGTCCAGCCGGCCGTAGATAAACATGCGCTTCGCCTGGTTGGAGCCATAGCGCGAATATTCGGTCATCTTGGACACGGCGACCTGCTCCATCGCCTTGAAGCAGCTATCGACCATCTGTCCGCCGCCGATCGGGTCGAAACCGTAGAAGGCGTCGGTTGCGTCGATGGCGGAACGCAGATCGGCCATGAAGCTGTCGGCCGAAGAGTTCACCACATGCGTTGCGCCTTGCGACTTCAGCAATTCGGCCTGCTCGTCCTTGCGCACGATATTGACCAGATCGACACCGTCTTCCTGGCAGATCCGGTTGAGCATCTGGCCGAGGTTCGACGCGCCGACCGTGTGCAGGATGGCATTCTGCCCATCCATCTTCGCATTCTCGACAAAGCCAAGGGCAGTCATCGGATTGACGAAGCTGGATGCGCCATCCTCTGCGCTGTGATCGCCAAGCGGCAGGCACATAGCGGCATCGGCGATGGCGTATTGGCTGAAGGCATTGCCCGGCACGCAGGCGACGCGCTGGCCCATCAGGGCTTTCGCCATGTCGCTGTCACCCGTGGCGACGACCGTGCCTGCGCCCTCGTTACCGGCAGGAAGCTTCTGTCCGTGACGCGACTTCTGACCAGAATTGAACGGCTCCGGCATTCTCGCGACGACTTTGCCGGGCGAGTACTCTGCTTTCTCGAAGTCGGCTGCCCCAGTCAGGATCGCGAGGTCCGACGGATTGATCGGCGCCGCCTCCATCTTCACTAGTAGCTGGTTTCCGGTCGGCTCGGGGAAGGTGACATCCTCGATTTTGAGCGTGAGAGTGCCATCGCTGTCCAGCGTGGTGAAAAGCTGCTTTCCTGTCGTCATCCTGATCCCTTTCGTGTGTGCGTTGCTAGCGCGCTAGGCCTCGCTTGCTGCCTTGACTAGGGTGCCGTTACGTCAGGTCTCGTCCGGATAGTCGGCGCGCACGAAGTAGAGACCGTGCGGCGGGGCATTGAACCCCAGCGCTTGCCGGTCTCGTGCTACCAAGGCCTCGGCCATCTGCTCCTCGCGCCAGCGTCCCATGCCAACCAGCGCCAGACAACCGACCATCGAGCGGACCTGGTGGTGGAGGAAACTGCGTGCGGCGGCATGAATGCGGACTTCTTCTCCATCCCGCTCGACGTCGAGGCGGTCGAGCGTCTTTACCGGGCTTTGCGCCTGGCAATGGGCGGAGCGGAAAGTGGTGAAGTCGTGCAGGCCCACCAATGCCTTGGCTGCGCGGTCCATGGCTTCGTGATCCAGATCCTGCGGCACTTGCCACAGCCGGTCGCGCTCTAGGGTCAAAGGCGCGCGGCGGTTGGCGATGCGGTAGACATAGCTGCGCCCAGTGCAGGAGAAGCGGGCGTGCCAGTCGTCGGGCACGATCTCGCAGTGTGTCACGGCGACCGGATCGGGCCGGACCTGCGCGTTGAGTGCTTCCATCAGGCGGAACGGCGCGATGTCCTTGATGATGTCCATATGGCTGCGCATGGCGAGCGCGTGGACGCCGGTGTCGGTTCTGCCTGCGCTGTGAAGGCGGACCTCTTCGCCGGTGACGCGGAAAGCTGCGTCTTCCAGCGTTTGCTGCACGCTCGGCCCGTTGTCCTGCCGTTGCAGGCCGAAGAAGGGAGTTCCGTCGAATTCTATGGTGAGCGCAAAGCGGGTCACGCCACCGATGTGCCCTTTGCAACCGCATTGCCGCGCAGGAATTCGTCCCGCTCCATCTTCGGCTTGCCCGCGCGCTGTAAGCGAAGCGGGAGGATCGCGCCCTTGTCGCAAGCAATCGCCAGACCGTCATCGATGACAGTCCCGGCCTCGCCGGACCCGTGCACCACCTCGGCACGCAGCACCTTTACCCGCGTCCCTTCCAGATTGAACCATGCGCCCGGGAAGGGCGACAATCCGTGTATCTGCCGCACCACCTCTTCCGCCGGCCGAGACCAGTCGATCCGTGCCTCGGCCTTGTCGATCTTCTTCGCATAGGTTGCTGCATCGTGCTCCTGCTCGATGGCCTGCAGCGCTTCCAGGTCTATCAGAGTGCCGACCATCAGCTGCGCGCCCAGTTCGGCAAGCTCCTCGGTCAGCTCGCCTGTCGTCTTGTCCTCTACCGGCGTGCGCACGGTGGCCAACATCGCGCCGGTGTCCAGCCCGGCTTCCATCTGCATGATCGTCACGCCTGTGACCTCGTCGCCCGCCATGATCGAGCGGTGGATCGGCGCTGCACCGCGCCACGCCGGCAGGAGCGAGGCATGCACGTTCAGGCATCCCAGCCGCGGCGCGTCGAGGATCGCTTGCGGCAGGATAAGCCCGTACGCCGCGACGACCGCGATATCCGCTTCCAGCGCGGCGAACTTCTCCTGCTCCTCCGACGACTTCAGTGAGGCCGGATGCCGCACCTCGATCCCCAGACGCTCGGCGCGTTTATGCACCGCTGTCGGCGTCAGCTCCTTGCCGCGACGCCCGCCCGGACGCGGCGGCTGGGTATAGACGCAGACCACCTCGTGCGCGGCGTCTACCAGTGCCTGCAAGGTGGGCACGGCAAAGTCCGGCGATCCCATGAATATTATCCGCATATGCCGCTTCGCAAACCTTTCATCCGCCCCTGCGCGCCCCTATCTTTGCAACCATGGCATCGCAAGAGATCGAGACGCTGGCGTCCGCCCTGTCGCGCCTTCCCGGCCTTGGCCCGCGCAGTGCGCGCCGTGCCGTCCTGTGGCTGGTGAAGCGCCGCGAAAGCGCACTTCCCGCCCTGCTCGAAGCGCTGGCTACGGTGGGCGAAGCGCTGATCGAATGCGAGACCTGCGGCAATGTCGACACCACCAACTCCCTGCGGCATTTGCGCCGACCCGCGCCGCGACGGCAAGGGGCTGTGCGTGGTGGAAGACGTCGCGGACCTCTGGGCGCTCGACCGGGCGAGGCTGTTCACCGGCAAGTACCATGTGCTGGGCGGCAAGCTGTCCGCACTCGACGGCATCCGGCCTGAAGATCTGAACATCGCCAGCCTCCTGTCGCGCGTCGAGGAGGGCGGCATCGACGAGGTCGTGCTGGCCATGAACGCCACGCTCGAAGGGCAGACCACCGCGCATTACCTCGCCGAGCGGCTGGAAGATCACCCTGTGCGCATTACGCAGCTGGCGCACGGTCTGCCGGTGGGCGGAGAGCTCGATTACCTCGACGAAGGCACGCTGGCGCAGGCCTTGAGGGCGCGCAGGCCGCTGGGCTGAACGCGCTGCCCAAGCGCATTGAATTTCGGGCATTTGCCGACTATCTGACGCCCCATGGCTATCCGTGAAATTCTCGAAGTGCCGGACCCCCGGCTCAAGACCGTGTCCGAGCCCGTCACCGAATTCGACGACGAGTTGAAGACGCTCGTCTCCGATATGTTCGACACGATGTACGATGCGCCCGGTATCGGCCTCGCCGCGATCCAGGTCGGCGTGCCCAAGCGCGTGCTGGTCATCGACCTCCAGCCCGAGGACGAGGATGCTGAGCCCGTCCCGTGCGACCATGACGGGCACCATCACACGCACCAGCCGACGAAGAAGGAACCGCGGGTTTTCGTGAACCCCGAGATCCTCGACCCGGCCGAAGATCTGGCCTGCTATCAGGAAGGCTGCCTGTCCGTTCCAGATATCTTCGCCGATGTCGACCGCCCGGCCACCTGCCGCGTGCGGTACCAGGACCTCGAAGGCGAGACGCACGAAGAGGACATGGACGGCCTGATGGCCACCTGCATCCAGCACGAGATGGACCACCTGGAAGGCATCCTCTTCATCGACCACCTCTCGCGCCTGAAGCGCAGCATGGCGCTGAAGAAGCTGAAGAAACTGCGCGAGGCGGCGTAGGCGCTTCCAACGAATTCCAGCGTCGGAAAAGCGATTCGCGATGTGCGGATCGCCTTTCTCGTGCGCAAGTTTACGAAATACATTCGGGGGCTGCCTTCGTTGAAGACGCGTCGTGCCCATTTCCGCGACCGACGATAAGAAAGAACCGATCGCGAACCTATCTTGTGGGGACGGTGTAGGAAAAGGTCTTTCGTTCCGCATGTGTTCCGCGTAGATTTCGGCCCATGGATTTGGCAGTCATCGCAATCGTCGCGCTCGTTGTCGGGCTGGGGCTCGGCTGGTTTTTCGGTTCACGACCCGTGGCGGACTGGAAGTCGCGCGTTGGCGAACGGGAGTCGAGCGCGCGCAGGCGAGGATCGGCCAAAGGATCTGCGCACGTTCGCCGATCTGGAAGCGAGTCGAACGCGCTACCGAGCGGGACGAATTGGCCGGGCATCTCGACACGGCGCGCAAGGAGCGGGAAGAGGCGGTCAATCGGCTGGCATCGCTGGAAAGCTCGGCAGGCGCGCGGGAAAAGGCGCTCGAAGATCGCTATGCCGAGCGTGAGGCGCTGTTTGCGGCGGAGCACAAGCGCCTGCTGGAAGCGGAAGAGAAGCTGCAGGCCAAATTCGGCGAAATCGGCGAGAGGTTGTTGCAGGGCGCGCATAGCAAGTTCCTCGAAGGCGCGCAGACGCATCTGGCCTCGCTCAACAAGGACAGTCTGGCGGAGCTTGAGAAAAAGGTCGGGCCGGTCGGCGAAACGCTGGAGCGGTATCGCAAGCGCGTCGAAGAGCTGGAGAAGAACCGCGTCTCCGATTTCGAGCGGTTGCAAGGCGTCATCGGGCAAGTGCGCGACGGGCAGCAGCGCGTCATCGACGGGGCGAACCGCATCACCACCACGTTACAGGGCGCGACCAAGGCGCGCGGCGACTGGGGCGAGTTGCAGCTGGAAAACCTGCTGGAAAGCTGCGGCCTGTACGACAAGGCGGATTTCAACTTCCAGACCAGCGTGCGCGACGAGAACGGCAATTTGCTGCGCCCCGATGCGGTCATCAACATTCCGGGCAACCGGCGGCTGGTGGTGGACGTGAAGAACGTATTCAATACCTACCGCGCGGCGAACGAGGCCGAGAGCGAGGAAGAACGCCAAACGCTGCTGAAAGGCCACGCGCGCGAGTTGCGCACGCATATCGACGAGCTTTCGGGCAAGCGGTACCAAGACCATGTCGACGGGTCTGCCGATTTCGTGGTCATGTTCGTGCCGGGCGAGCATGTGCTCTATGCCGCACTGACACAGGATAACGGATTGCTCGATTACGCGCTCAAGCGGCAGATCGTCCTGTCCAGCCCGCTCAACTTCATGTCCATCGCGCTGACGGTCTCGACCGTGTGGCGGCAGGCCGGGGTGCAGGCCGATGCCAAGGAAATCGCCAAGCTGGGCAAGGAGCTGTACGACCGGCTCGGCGTGGTGGCCGGCCATATGGGTGCGATGCGCAAGAGCCTTCATTCGGCCAACCAGCATTTCGACAAGCTGGTCGGCAGCTTCGATACCAACCTGCGTCGCACAGGCGAGCGGTTCGAGGAACTGGCCGTAGACACCAGCGCGCAGGAATTGACCGAGGCTTTGCCGATCGGTCACACACCGCGCTCTTTGTCGAACTTCGACATCGATGACGCCAGCGCTTACAGACGACCGCGAACAGGCCGACGGCTAACTCTACGCCGAGGCAATCCGGACCTACGGATTATCCATTCGTAAACGTATCCGGCCTATCGGTTTACCAAAGGCGACAGGACAAACCGGGCTCGCATATCGGAAATTCCCTGTCGCCGTAGGGGTAATGCGCGTGGATTTACGCAGGGAACAGCGATTCTCGATCTCGGCCATGGGCCGCTATCGCAAGGGCACGGGCGTGCGCTTCGACATCGCCATCCGCGACTTGTCCGAATATGGCTGCCAGTTCGCCGACCTCGTGGGACGGCTCGTGGCCGGTGACGACATCACCGTGCGCATCGGCGACATCGGGCCCATTCCTGCCACTGTGAAATGGGTCGTCAAGCGCCAGTGCGGCATCGAATTCGACGAGCCGCTGCATGTGTCCGTCCTCGAACACATCATCGCCCATGGCGGCAAGAACGAGGCACGGCGGCGGGCCTGACGCGGCTATCTCGGGGTAGGCTCCAGTCCTTCCGGAAGTTCGAGGCAAAGTGCCTCAGCTGTCCAGTGCAGCCAGCACCTCGTACCCCAGCACCGCCGCAGCCACGGCTGCATTTAAGCTGTCGGCACGGCCTTTCATCGGCATGGTGACGCGCAGGTCGCAGGCGTCCTCATAGGCTTCGGGCAGGCCGCGGCTTTCGTTGCCGACCATGACAAAGCACGGCGCGGCGTAGGGCGCCCCGCGATAGGGCTGCGCATCGCGCAGGGACGCAGCGACAAGCTGGCCTTCACCGCTCGCCGCAGCCACGCCTCGAATTCGCTCCAGTCGGCCCGGGCCACCTGCTTGGTGAAAATCGCGCCCATGCTGGCGCGCACGGCTTCGACGCTGAAGGGATCGGCGCAATCGTCGATCAGGATGACGCCGCCTGCCCCGATGGCATCGGCGGTGCGCAGCATCGTGCCAAGATTTCCCGGATCGCGCAGCGCCTGCGCGACCAGCCAGATGTCGGCGCTGTGCCGGTCGAGCGCGGCGAGCGAGGTGTCGAATTCCGCGAACACGCCCGCCACGGCCTGCGGATTGTCCTTGCCGGTGATCTTGGTGAGGATGTCGGGCGTCGTCTCGATAATGTCGCCGCCTTGCGCCGCGACTGCATGTTCCAGCTCGTCCAGCAAGGGATGCGCATCACGGCCGGTGGCCAGCACGAGTATCTCGGGCACACGCCCGCACTCGCGCGCATCGGTCAGCAGGCGCAGCCCCTCGGCCAGGAATTTGCCCTCGCGCTTGCGGTGCTTCTTGTCGCGCAAGGCGCGCAGCGCCTTGACGGTGGGATTGGAAAAACCGGTAATCGACCGGCGTTCGGGCGCCATCACGGCTCCCCGAAGCCGTCCTCGACCATGGCGGACAGGTCGGCCATCACGGCATCGGCATTGTCGCCCTCGACGATGATTTCGATCATGTCGCCCTTGGCCGCGCCCAGCATCATCAGGCCGAGGATGGAGCCGCCCGCGGCCTCGTTATCGCCCTTGACCACGCGCACGCTGCACCCATCGGGCAATTCGGCCACCGCGCCCACGAACTTGGCGCTGGCCCGCGCATGCAGGCCGCGCTGGTTGACCACCTCGAGCTGTCGGCGAAGCGCGCTCAACTGGCCCGGCTTACTTTTTTCTTGGCGCCGTCGACGCCCTGGCCAAGAAATTCGCTGGCGACGGTGATGTAATTGCGTCCCGCCGTCTGCGCCGCGGCCACGGCTTCGACCACCTCCATCGACTTGCGCGCGCCCGCCAGCCGGATCAGCATGGGCAGGTTGATGCCGGCGATGACCTCGACCCGGCCCGTGTCGAGCAGCGAAATCGCAAGGTTGGACGGCGTGCCGCCAAACAGATCGGTCAGGATAATCGCGCCCTTGCCGGTGTCGACGCGGGCGATGGCATCGGCGATGTCCTTGCGCCGCTGCTCCATATCGTCGTTCGGGCCGATGCAGATGGTGGCGACGGCTTCCTGCTGGCCGACGACATGCTCCATCGCTTCGATGAAGTGTTCGGCCAGTTTGCCGTGGGTGACGAGGATCATTCCGATCATGCGTGTGTCTTTATTGGCTCAAGGTCACAAAACATACCAAGTGGGGGATTAACCGGCGCTGGCCCTTTCGGTGCCGGGCCCCTGCGCTGCGTCCCCCAGATCGCGGTGGCGGACCGTGGGCGAAAAGCCTGCACCGCGCAAGAGATCGGCAGCGGCTTCGGCCACGAAAACCGAGCGGTGTCTCCCTCCGGTACACCCGAAGGCGATGGTGAGATAGCTGCGGTCCTGCGCGGCATAGCGGGGCACGAGCTCGGTCAGCAAGTCGCCGATACGGGTGAAAGCGGGTGCGAAAGCGGGATCGGCGCGGATATGGTCGGCGACGCCTCGATCCATGCCGGTCTGTTCGCGCAGGGAGCGGTCCCAATAGGGATTGGCGAGAAAGCGCATGTCGAACAGCAGGTCGGCATTGGGCGCCATGCCGCGCGCGAAACCGAAGCTGGTGACGGTGATTGCCATCTCGCCTCCGCCAGCCGTGCCGTATTTCTCGCGCAGGCTTTGCTGGAGCTGGGCCGGCTTGAAGCCTTCGGTGTCGATCCGCTGGTCCGCCCACTGCGCCAGCGGAGCGAGCAGGGCGCGTTCGGCCGCGATGCCATCGGCGACAGAGCCCTGCCGCGCCATCGGATGCGGGCGACGCGTTTCGTTGTAGCGGCGGGCGATTTCTTCGTCGGAGCAGTCGAGGAACAGCGATTCCAGCTCGACATCGGCGCGTGCCGCCAGATCGTCCGCCTGCGCCACGATATCGTCCGGCGAGAAGCCGCGCGTGCGCGAATCGAAGCCGATGGCGATGGGGCGCGGCGTCTCGTGTACCGCCCACGATCAGCGTCGGCAGCAAGCGCAGGGGGAAATTGTCGATCGCGTCCCAGCCGCAGATCTTCGAGCACTTGCAGTGCCGTCGATTTGCCCGCGCCGGACATGCCGGTGACCAGCAGGACGCGGGTGGGCGTTGTCGCTCATTCCTGTCCGGTTGTCTCGGTGGATACGGACAAACCATGCTTGCCCAGAGCATACTCGGCGCGCAGGGCCTGCGTCGCATCGCCAGGGCGAAACAGCAGGACGGGGATTGCCTGACCGCCCAGGTTCGTGCTGGCCAGCTCCATCGGATAGCGCGGGGCGAGCGTCGTCAGCTGCAGTACCATCGCAATCGGCGCTTCGCAGGTGGGCAATTCGACCAGCCCGACATTGCGCACTTCCAGCAGTCCCTTGGTCGTCTTGGGCGGACAGGCCAGCGCCACGCCGCCTTCGCCATCGACCACGATCCCGTCGTCGCCAATCAACGTCGCGCCGCGGTCGATCAGTGCCAGCGCGAGCGAGCTTTTGCCACTGCCGGCCTCTCCGGCGATCAGCAGTCCGCGCCCGTCGATGGCGACGGCGGTGACATTGGGCAACTTGCTCTTCATCGCGGGGCTTCCGGCAGGTGAAGCACGAAGCAGGCCCCATCGGCACCATCCGCGCGCGCCTCGACATGCAGCGAGCCTTCATGCGCTTCGGCAATGGTGCGCCCGATGGCGAGGCCGAGGCCGGAATGGTTGCCGAAATCCTCGTCGTCCGGGCGGTCGGAATGGAATCGGTGGAACACTTTTTCTCGCTTCTCTTCCGGTATCCCCGGCCCTTCGTCGCATACGGTCAGGCGCACACGCCCTTCGCGGCGTGCAAGCGTCACGTCAATAGCGCCGTCGGGCGGGGAGAAGGAGACCGCGTTGTCGAGCAGGTTTTGCACGATCCGTTCCAACCGCATGCCGATCGCCGGAGACGATGTAGGCGTCGTCCTCGGCCTCGAGGCGGATCGTGGCGCTGCGGTTTTCGCTGCGCTCCTCGCGGCTGGCGATGACGTTCTGCACAAGCTGCGCGAGGTCTACCGCCTCGAACTCGGTGCGCGACATCTCGGCGTCGATTCGGCTGGCGTCCGATATTTCCGTCACCAGCCGGTCGATCCGGCGCACGTCATGCGTGGCGATGTCGAGAAGCTGCGCGCGCAGTTCGGGATCTTCGACCTTGCCGAGGCTCTCGGTCGCGCTGCGCAGGGACGCCAGCGGGTTCTTGATCTCGTGCGCGACATCGGCGGCGAAGCTCTCGACCGCGTCGATACGATGACGCAGCGCTCCGGTCATGTCGGAGAAGGCGCGCGCCAGCATACCGATCTCGTCGCGCCGGTCGGGCAGGCGCGGCACCTCGACCTGCCGATCGCGCCCCTGCCGCACGCGCACAGCCGCCTGCACCAGTTCGCGCAAGGGCCGTACGATGGTCTGCGCAAGGAAGAAGCTCAGCAGGGTGGAGACAAGCAGGAACAGCAGCACGACCAGGGTCACATTGGTGCGCGCCTCGCGGACCGACTGCGTAATGTCGACCGGATTACGCGTCAGCAGCAGCGTGTCGCCATCCAGTCCGACGGGCGCTGCCGCGTTGATGACGTGCGTGCCATCCGCCGCATCGCGCAGCACGATCTGCGTCAGGCTTTCTTCGCGCGCGCGGACGAGTTCGGGCCAGGCTTCGGCCCCGTCTCGTTCGGGCTCGAGATAATCGGGCAGGGCAGGCGCATCGACGACGCGGTCGAACCAGCGGTCCATCCTGTACGCAAAGTCGGTCTGGTCGACTTCGGACGGTTCGGGGAGGTCGAAGCTGGGCGGTGCCAGTTGGAAGCTGTCGGACTCAAGCTCGCCCTCCGGTCCGTAGACGCGAATGCGCAGGCGCTGTTCCTTGCCGATCTGGATCAGCAATGCTTCCTGCCGCTGCGGCGTCGCGCCCGCCAGCGCTTCGGCGGTAATCTGGGCCTCGACCAGCGCCAGCTTGAAGCGTTCGTCGAGCAATTGCTTGCGGTAACTGTCGAGATAAAGCACTCCGCCGCCCAGCAGGACCAGCGGCAGGACGTTCACGAACAAGATGCGGCTGGTGAGCGACAGGCGCCGCGACCAGCGCAGCTTGTCGAGCCTCGGATCGCCCCGAAGGACGTTCGACTTTTCAGCCATCGGTGAAGCTGTAGCCTGCGCCGTACAGCGTCTCGATCGCGGTGAACTCGTCGTCCACGGCGCGGAACTTGCGGCGCATGCGCTTGATGTGGCTGTCGACCGTGCGATCGTCGACGAAGACATCGTCCGGATAGGCCGCGTCCATCAACTGGTTGCGGCTTTTGATGACGCCGGGATGCATGGCGAGCGCTTCCAGCAGCAGGAATTCGGTCACGGTCAGCGACACATGCCGGTCGCCCCAGGTCACATGGTGGCGCGCCGGGTCCATGCGCAGGCGACCGCGCTCGATGATTTCGGCAGGCTTTTCGCCCGGCTCGATGGGCAGCGGGCGGCGCGCGTCGGAGCGGCGCAGGATCGCGCGGATGCGGGCAAGCAGCAGGCGCAGCGAAAACGGCTTGGCGATATAATCGTCCGCGCCCATCTGGAGGCCCGCTTCTTCGTCCTGCTCGTCATCCTTGCTGGTCAGGAAGATGACCGGCAGCGGAGAATGTTCGCGCAGGCGGCGCAGCAGCTCCATCCCGTCCATCTTGGGCATCTTGATGTCGAAGATGGCCAGGTCGGGCGGATTGTCGAGCAGGGCCGCCAGCGCCTGCTCGCCATCGGAATAGACTCGCGTCGCGAACCCTTCTGCCTGCAGCGCGATGGAAACGGTGGTCAGGATATTGCGATCGTCGTCCACCAGCGCGATGACGGTGCGATCGTCGCCGGGCGGCGTGTTGGCGGGGGGCGTGTCGCTGGTAGGGGCGCTATCCATGAGCCTAGCGGTTAACGCAAAGCACCGGGCATGACAACGCGAACCGGTGGGGGATGCGGTGGGAAAGTGGCCCAGCGTGGCACGGATGTAACCTGCGTCAATTGACGCCGCGTTTGGCGATGCGTAATGGCGGCCCTGCATGGCGACGCATTCGTATGCAATGCCGATTCCACGGCCCACGTGGACCCGACCAACCCAGCGCTGGAGAATTCAGTGACTAGTGTGCTTTCCCACTCGCTTGCCGCGCAGGGCATCGAGACTTCCGCCAAGATCCATGCCAATCTTTCGTCGGCCCAGCTGACGCAAGCCGCCATAGAGCGGGGCGAGGGCCGCCGCGCCAAGCATGGGCCGCTGGTGGTCGAAACCGGCAAGCACACGGGCCGCAGCGCCAAGTACAAGTTCATCGTGCGCGATGGCGAGACCGAAGATACGGTGTGGTGGGACAATAACGCGTCCATGACGCCCGAGCATTTCGCCGCGCTCAGGGCCGACTTCATGGCCGAGCTGAAGGGCCGCGAAGAGCTGTTCGTCGCCGACCTGTTCGGCGGATCGCAGCCCGAATATCGCGTGAATGTGCGCGTCATCAACGAGCTTGCCTGGCACAACCAGTTCATCCGCACGATGCTGGTACGCCCCACGGCTGAGGAGCTGGACGGCTTCACGCCCGAATATACCATCATCGACCTGCCCAGCTTCAAGGCCGATCCCGCCCGCCATGGCACGCGTGATGGCACAGTGATCGCGGTCAACATGTCGGAAAAGCTGATCCTGATCGGCGGTACGAAATATGCCGGCGAAATGAAGAAGAGCGTGTTCGGCGTGCTCAACTATCTGCTGCCGCCCAAGGGCGTGATGCCGATGCATTGTTCGGCCAATATCGGCCCTGACGGCAAGAGTGCGGTGTTCTTCGGCCTGTCGGGCACCGGCAAGACCACGCTGTCCGCCGACGCCAGCCGCACGCTGATCGGCGACGACGAGCATGGCTGGTCGGAAACGGCGGTCTTCAACTTCGAGGGCGGCTGCTACGCCAAGATGATCCGCCTCGACCCCGAAGCGGAGCCGGAAATCTACGCCACCACGAAGATGGAAGGCACCGTCCTCGAAAACGTCGTCATGGACGAAGATGGCGAGATCGATCTGAACGACAACAGCCTCGCGGAGAACACGCGCGGCGCTTATCCGCTGTCCTCGATCCCGAACACGTCCGAAGACAATATGGGCCCGCCGCCCAGCACGGTCATCATGCTGACCGCCGATGCATTCGGCGTGCTGCCTCCGATCGCGCGGCTGACGCCCGATCAGGCGATGTACCACTTCCTCTCGGGCTATACCGCGAAAGTAGCCGGCACCGAAATCGGCGTGACCGAGCCGGAAGCGACTTTCAGCACCTGCTTCGGCGCACCCTTCATGCCGCGCCACCCGAGCGTTTACGGCAACCTCCTGAAGAAGCGCATCGCCGAAGGCGGCGCGCAGTGCTGGCTGGTCAACACCGGCTGGACCGGCGGCAAGTACGGCACCGGCATCGCATGCCGATCAAGGCGACGCGCGCGCTGCTCAACGCCGCGCTCGACGGCTCGCTGAACGATGCCGAATTCCGCAAGGACCCGAACTTCGGTTTCGAAGTGCCGGTTGCGGTTCCGGGCGTCGACACCGCCATTCTCGACCCGCGCTCGACCTGGGCCGATGGCGAGGAATACGACCGCACCGCGCGCAAGCTGGTGCAGCTGTTCGTCGACAACTTCGCGCCCTTCGCGGCGCATGTCGAACAGGGCGTCCGCGACGCGGCACCCGTCGCCGCCTGACGCCTCACTCAGTTAGGAGAGGAGACCCCCCGGCCACGCTTCGCGGCGTGGACCGGGGGCTTTTTCCTGCGCGGCACGTTTGCGCGCCTGCCTCGTTGGTCGGGTAACAAAGGAGAACCCCCAATGAGCCTGAGCAAAATGCTGCAACAAAGCGGCGCCATCGACAGCATGGCCCGCGAACTGAATATCGATGCGCAGACCGCGCAAAACGGCGCTGCTGCGCTGCTTCCCGCCATCGTTGCCGGAATGGGTCGCTCGGCTGCCGGATCGCAGGGGCTGGGCGGCCTTGGCGGACTGATCGGCGGCATGGGCGGCGGCGGCCTGCTCGAAAGCGTGCTGGGCGCGCAGCCGACCAACGTCAGCCAGGGCAACGACATCCTCGGGAGTATCTTTGGCAGCAAGGACACCAGCCGCGGCGTGGCGAGCGAAGTGTCGGCCATGACCGGCATCGACGAAAACATCCTCAAGAAGATGCTCCCCATCCTCGCGATGGCGGCGGCAGGGTATATGGCCAAGCAAGCTGCAGGCGGACGCGGCGGCTTGCCGGGCGTTGCAGCTGGCGGCGGCGGGCTGGGTGGAGGCCTTGGCGGCATCCTCGGCTCGATCGTCGGCGGCATGGCGCGCCGCTGATCCGCTTCATCTTGCGCTAAGTCGGGCGCGCGTAGGCCATACTGCATGGACTGGAGAGCCTTTCTTGCAGCATCGCTCTGCGCGCTCGGCGCGTTGCCTGCCGCTGCGCAGGAAGCCGCGCCGCATGAACAGGTCGCGCCTGCGCCATATGCGGGGCCGGTCGTCTACGTGGCGCAGGTCAAGGCGACTTATCCGCATGACCCGGAGGCTTTCACCCAAGGCTTGCTGTGGCATGACGGGCACCTTTACGAGAGCACCGGCCGCGAGGGGCTGTCGCAGGTCCGCAAGGTTGCGCTTGAAACCGGCGAGGTGCTGGCCGCGAGCGACATTCCCGCCGACCAGTTCGGCGAGGGGATAGCGCTGTGGGAGGACGAGTTCGTCAGCCTGACGTGGCGCGATGGCGCAGTGCATCGCTGGGATGCGGAAACTCTGGCGGCAGTGTCGACCAATACCGACTTCGGGCGCGAAGCCTGGGGCCTGACGAGTCTGCCCGAAGGGTTGGTCATGTCGGACGGCAGCAGCACACTACGCGTACTCGATCCGGCGACTTACGAGGTCGAACGCGAATTTGAGGTGACCATGAACGGTCGCCCGGTCCGACGCCTCAACGAGCTCGAAGTGGTCGACGGCCTTATACTCGCCAATGTCTGGCACCAGCCCTTCATCCTTGCCATCGACCCGGAGAGCGGCGAGGTTCGCAAACTGATCGACCTGCGCGCCATCGTGGTAAGCGTGATCAAGGCCGAAAGCGAGGCTGTCCTCAACGGTATCGCATGGGATGCGGACAACCGCCGCCTGTTCGTCACCGGAAAGCTGTGGCCGAACCTGTTCGAAATCGAGCTGGTCGAGACCGGGATGCAGGTGCAGTAGCTAGACCTGGGACCCGGGCACGGGCAGCGCGTCGACATACTGCCAGATCCGGCTGACCACGACCGAGCCTTCGCCTACCGCGCTTGCCACCCGCTTGACCGACCCTTCGCGGACGTCGCCCACGGCGAACAGGCCCTCGGCAGAGGTTTCGAACGGTGTCTCGCGCCCGACCTGCGCGCCGGTCAGCACGAAGCCTTTCTCGTCCGTTTCGGCCATGCCTTCGAGCCAGCCGGTATTGGGCGCGGCTCCGATCATGATGAACAGCGCACGCGTGTCGAGCCGGGTGGTGCCATCGGGCGTCGTCATGTCGACCGCCTCCAGATGCACATCGCCGTGCAGCGCAGTGACCGTCGTGTTGTAGTGGATCGTTATCTGCGGGTCGGCCTCGAGCCGCTCGGTCAGATAGCTCGACATGCTGGTCGCCAGGCTGTCACCGCGCACCACCAGATGCACGTGCGAGGCGCTGCGGCTGAGGAACATGGCCGCCTGTCCGGCCGAATTGCCCCCGCCGATGACGACCACTTCGGTCCCATGGCAGAACCGCGCCTCCATGTCGGTGGCGGCATAGAAAACGCCTGCGCCCTCGAATTCTTCCAGCCGGTCGAGCGGCAAGCGGCGATATTGCACGCCGGTCGCGACCAGGACGGCCTTGGCGCAGATCTCGTCTCCGCCATCGAGCGCGATACAAAACGCGCCGTCCTCGCGGCGTCGCAAGCCTTCGACGCTGCGCGGCATGGCAAAGCGCGTGCCGAACTTCATCGCCTGGATCTGCCCGCGATAGACGAGGTCCGCCCCGCTGATGCCGGTCGGAAAACCCATGTAATTCTCGATCCGGCTGCTGGTCCCCGCCTGCCCGCCGATGGCGGTATCCTCTACCGTCAGTGCACACAGCCCCTCGCTGCCTGCATAGACCGATGCCGCGACACCTGCCGGGCCGGCGCCGACGATCAGCACGTCGTACAGCGTCTCGCGGCAAACATCGAGATCGAGGCCCAGATATTGCGCGATCTTGCGGGGGGTCGGATCGGGCATGACCTGATCCTTGCCGAGGATCACCGAGGGCTGGTGATCGGTCAGGCTGCACGCCTGCAAAGTTTCGTCGTCGCGTCCGTCCATGTCGAGGCTTTGGAACGGGATACGATTGCGGCTGAGGAACTGCTCGACCTTCTGCACCTGTTGATCGCGATCCGCGCCGATCAGTTTGATGATGCTGTTGCGTTGTTCGTACTGCCGCCGCCGCCGCGCGGAGAACACGCGCAGCACATGGTCGGACAGTTCGGGCACGCGCGCCATCAGGTCGAGCATCGCAGGCCGCGGTACTTCCAGAGTGCGCGTTTCCTTCACCGCGCGCATCGACAACGTCCAGCTGCCCCCGCTCAGGAAAGCGAGTTCGCCCATGAATTGCGTCGGCCCGAGTGTGCTCTCGACCATGCGCCCGTTCGTGTAGGGATCGACGACTTCGATCTCGCCATCGAGCACATAGACGAAGCGGTCCATCGTGCTGCCCGCCTCGGCCACCATTTCGCCAGCATCATAGGTTCGCTGCGTCCCGATTTCGTGCAGCCGCGCCACATGCTCGTCCGCCAAAGGGACGCGCGGCATGGTCTCGAGATTTTCGCCGATCGTTTCCATGCGCTCTCAATGGCAATTTCTGTGCGTTTGGCAAATACGCAGGACGAGCCAGCAGCGCGCAGGCCTCGCAAGCCCGCCTACTCCTGTTCCTCGTCATCATCGTCTGCGCTACCTGCAGCGATGACTTCGACGAGCTTACCGAGCGTCACGCGTGGACGCCACGGTTTGCCTTCCTCCGCATCTTCCAACTGTGCGAGGTAGCGCTGCGCCGTGTCTGCCAACCCGCCGCCATGCGGGTTGGCAGCAAGCGGTTTCAGGCTCAGTCGCGCCAGACCAACCTTGCCTTCGCGCGCTTGCAGCAGTGCAACCGTCATCGCGAGCGGCTGGTCGAATGGCGAGAGTTCCGAGGCGCGCTCCAGCGCATGGCGCGCATTGTCGCTGGGTTCGGCCCCGCGCTCCACGTAGCTGCGATAGTAGTAGATCAGCGGCAGTGGATGATCGTTCTCGATCTTGTTCAATGCGCTGAACGGCGCCATCGCGGCGTTGTACGCAGCGTCGCTGTCCTTGGCATCCTCGGCCTTGCGGAACAGTGCGAAGCCCTTCTGTACGTAGGCATTCGGCCGCGAAGGATCGAGCGCAATGGCGCGGTCGGCCGCAGAGATGGCCGCATCGTCGAACCCGGCATCGTATTCCGCTTCGGCAAGCGCCGTCTGCACGCCGGCGTCGTCCGAATATTTTTTCGCGATCTTGCGCGCGTCCTCCACCAGTTCGAGCGCTTGTTCTCGCGTCACGCCGCGCTGCGATATGATGCGAATGTCCATCATTGCGGCTTCGCCTTCCGGTAATTCGCGCAGCGAGACGGCGCCGTAGATTTATGATCTCCGCCGATACGGTTCCAATTGTACATCTTGCGCTGACGAAGGTAGCGGGCGATCTCCCTGTCCAGTTGGTCGATATCGCCGAAACTCTGCCTTGGCAGCATCGATCGATGACTTACCCGATGCGACACGCTCCGCCAGTAGCCAATTAGCTGATCTTTCCGCGTTTCTTCGAAGATAAGGTAGTGATAGAGGGCCCAACTCATTCCATAGAAGGCGTCGTATCTGTTGCCGCGTTGCTGCTCGTATAAGTCGGGGTCGAGCAATTCATGGACCGAGACGTCCTTCGCGATAGACAAATTCGGTGGCACGGTGCTGTGCCGGCCGACCGATCTGCACGCTGCCATCCCTGTTGAAGCTTGCCGACGCGAAAAATTCGGCTGCTCCTTCGCTCATCCATCGGGGCATGGCGAAACGGGAGGATGAAATCAGAAAGTGATGAGCATATTCGTGCAGCAGGATTATGGTCGAGAAGTCGAGGATAGCCGTTCTTGTTGCGGATATCCTGTACGAAGGCGCGCGATGCTCCGGCTCGTGGCACATAAAAACCAGCGATCGTTCGGCTGTCGGTTCCGGCCAGCTTGCGAATGTCTTTCTGGCTGCCGACAACGAAAATGACGACGCGGTTGGACGGACTGGGCTTTTCGACCTCGCGGCCCGTCACTAGCGACATCGCCGCGTGATATTTCTCGAGGTTCTCCGCGAAGGTGCGGATGTCCTTCTCGCTATCGTCCGCGTAGATGACGAAGCGATCGCTGCTCGCCTCGTACCATTTCGCATGCGCGGGCGATGCAAACGCCGCGATGAGTGCCAGTAGAAACGACCCGCCAAGACATGTGAGATCCCCCTAAGTCCTTGAATACCCCTCTGGCATCTAAGCTACATTAGATGAATGCAAAGTATAGGGACGTTCAGGACATCGCACTGGCGATATAGCGTTCGACGTTCGTTCTCCATCACGTCCATCGGCACATTGCCGCCCAGCACGACTGCGTCGTTGAACGCTTTCATGTCGTACGCATCGCCCAGCACTTCCGCCGCGCGGGTGCGCTGGTCGACGATGCGGCTGTGGCCCAGCTTGTAGCCGGTCGCCTGGCCCGGCCAGCTGCAATAGCGATCGACTTCGCTGGCGACTTCCTCTTCCTTCGAACCGTTGCGCTCCACGAAGAAGCGGCGCGCTCGCTCGCGGCTCCAGCCCTTGGAATGCAGGCCGGTATCCACGACCATGCGGCAGGCCCGGAAGGCGAGGCTTTGCAGATAGCCGAGCCGCCCGACTTCGAAACCGTCATACGCGCCCAGTTCGTCGGCCAGCTGCTCGCCATACAGCGCCCAGCCTTCGCTGAACGGATTGAAGGCGAGGATCGAGCGGATGAGCGGCAGGCGGTTGGAGTATTCGCCCTCCCAGACATGGCCGGGGATCGTCTCGTGATAGGTGAGGTCGGCCAGATCGTATTTGCGGTGCAAGTCGGTGGTGCGCAGATTGATCCAGAAGCGGCCCGGAATGGTGCCGTCCTTGCTGCCTGCCCCGCCATAAGCGCCGGGCGCGCCCGCTTCCTCGGCGACCGGGATGCGCACGACTTCCAGGTTGGGATCGACCAGCGTGTTGAAGGCGCGCGGCATCTGCGCGCGAATCCAGTCTACACGCTCCTCGATGAAGGCCATGATCTCGGCGCGGCCAGCGTCGCCGGGCGCGAACTTGTACCGCTCGTCTTCGGCCAGCACCTGCATGCGCTCGCCCACCGTGCCGCCGGTGTAGCCGATATCGCGCAGGATCGGGTCCATGCGGGCGTGCAGCGCTTCGAGCTCTTCGAGGCCCTGCTGATGGACCTCGTCCGGCGTGAGGCGGGTGGTGGTGCTGGAGCGCAGCGCCCAGTCGTAGAACTCCTCGCCATAGGGACGGGCGGAGATGCCGGGGGCGGAAGTGGCAAGCGAGAGCTCCAGGCGCAGCTCGCTAAGCTGACGCTCGAGCGCTTCGGCAATGGGTCCTGTTTCCAGTGCCAATGCCTGATCGGCGCGCGCATCGGGTAATCCGGCACTTGCAAGCTTGGCGCGCAGATCACTGGCGAACAATTCGCCCTTGGCCGCGCTTGCGATGGTCTGTTCCATCTGGCGGATGGTGGTGTCGAGCAGGAAGTCGGGCGGCACGACGCCCATCCGGCGCGCTTCGCCGATACGACGGTTCTCGCCATCGAGCACCAACGGCATGGCCTGCATCCGCTCGACATAAGTGTCTGCGTCGAATTGCGTTTCGACCAGATGAGTCGACTGCATGAAGCGAGGCAGGCCGATATACTCGCCCACGTTCTGGATGACGACATAGGGCGCGGTGCGCCAATTGCCGACGGGCGTATCGCCATAGGGCAGCGCAAATCCGTCGAGCGCGAGTTCGTAAGCGCTTTCGACAACCTCGAGATTCGTCAGGCTGGTAGCGTCGAGGCCTGCGCGGGGGAAGGCGCGGACGCGGGCGAGATCCGCCTTCAGCGTGTCGGCGAAGGCCTGCTGTCCGGCAGGCGACTTGTCTTCGAGACGACCGCGTAGATACGCATATTGGCCCGTATCGACGCCCAGCCCGGTAGCGCGGCCCGGCTCGTGCTCGAGCAGATTGTAGGCGACGCTCTCCAGCAGCGCATCTGCCGACATCTTTGCATGCGAGGAAGCGACGGTGGCGCATCCGCCAAGAGTGAGGGCTGTGGTCGCGCCAAGTCCGGCGAGAACCTGGCGACGGGAGGCTTCGAAGCTGTGTGTGGTCATGCGCGCCGGTGTGTCGCCAGCGCGCATGCCTGTCAAATCAATCGAGGAATTCGGCCGGCACCTTGCCGCCATTGGCCGACAGTTCCTTCATCGTGCGCTTGTGCAGCCAGATGTTGTCTTCCGCGCTGCCCGCATAATTGTCGCGGCCCAGCTCCTGCGCCAGCGCCTTGCGGTTTTCATAGCTGGAGTCGACGCCGATCAGCTTCATCAGATCGACGATCGAGGTGCGCCAGTTGAGCTTGTCCGCGCCATCCATCCTGTCGAGGTTGGCTTCCACGTCGACGACCGGCTTGGCGCGCGCCTGCGTGGTCGGCGCATCGGCCCATGCGTTGCCGGTTTTCGTATCGACCGGCGTGTCGTTGGCCTTGGCTTCCTTGCCGAAGATCGCGTCCTTGATGCTGCTGAAAATGCCCATGGTGAGTATCCCTTCTGTCGTAAATACGTGCGTAGCGCGAGCGCGCCCATGGTGGACCAACGGGGTGGGGTGACGCGCGTTCCAGCTGGTGCGTTTTCAAATTGGGCACGGGACGCTACAGGCGCGATCATGCTCGACACCGTCCTGTCTATTGTCGTCCTTGCCGCCATCGCCCTTTTCGCCGGCGCATATCTGCTGTGGCGGCGGACAGGGAACGCCAAGAACGCGCTGCTGATGGTATTGCTGGGGCTGGTGGCGCTGGCCAATGTCGCAATCTGGACGGTGCCTACCGCAGACGGCGAAGCCCCGATCGACAAGGTCGAACGGGGCTCGCAATAGGTTATTCGGTAGAACCTAGTCGGGCAGGACCCAGCGGACCGAGGATCTGAATGTCCCGGCAACGGGCTCTCCATTCGATCCGCGCGCCGGCTCGAACCGGGCACGCCGCTCGATCAGCTTGCAGGTGGCGTCGTCGAGCTCGGAATGGCCGGTGGACCTGGTGACGCGGCAGCTGGTCACTTTCCCACTGGCGGCAATGTCGAGCGTGAACCCGGCCGTCCCCGTCAATTCGCGCCGCGACCAGCTGGATTTGTAGTCGCGATCGGTCAGCCAGCGCGATGGGTCGTTACGCGGCTTCGCGCCAACCGGGTCATACGTGACGGTCGGCAAAGACGATCCGCCGGCCGAGCCGTCCCCCGCTTTGGGTCTAGGTATTTCGAACACGGGCCGATCAAAGATGGGATCTGTCGTGGGTATGTCGGGCGACGGCATATCGAAGTCGAACTGCGGGTCCGGGACGGTGATGGGCGGCTCGACTGCGTCGCGAGGTTGCGGGTCGGATCGGGACTGCGGGGCCGGCTCCGGTATCGGCTCCGGTTCGGGCGGCACAGGCTTCTTGATGTCCCAGGTATCGATATCCACCGGTGTCTCCACCACGCCGGCTGCGACCGACAGGCCCATGATGACGGCTGCTCCGATCGCACCTTGCACGATAAGCGCACTCGCCAATCCGGCTGGCGACGGACCGCTCTTCTGATCGACATAGGACATGGCTCTACTCCTCTTCCTGCGACTCCACTCCAATTACGATGTTACAACATCACACACAATTGGCAAGAGGCGGATGGGCGGGGTGTTTTCGCACCGGCTCGGTCCGCGATCAGCGGAGCGCAAGGGCGAAGACCCGGCCGCAGCGGATGGGGACTGCCGCACGTCCGGCGAGGACGCCCGCACAAGGGTGCGAGCGATGCAAATACTACTTAATCGGACACGCCGGATCGAGGCGGAAATCGAGGTAATTGTCCACCGACTTCATCAGGTCTTCCTGCTCGGTCTCGAAGAAGTGGTTCGCGCGCGGGATCTCTTCGTGATGCACGGTGATGTGCTTTTGCGTGCGCAGTTTCTCGACCAGCTTGGTGACCGCATTGGGCTGCACCACCGTGTCCTGCGCGCCGTGGATGAAGATCCCGCTGGCAGGGCAGGGCGCGAGGAAGGAAAAGTCGTACATGCTGGCGGGCGCGCCCACGCTGATCCAGCCGCGGATTTCCGGGCGACGCATAAGCAGCTGCATGCCGATCAGCGAGCCGAAGCTGACGCCAGCGACCCACGTGACGCTGCGCGTCGGGATGGACCTGCTGTACCCAGTCGAGCGCGCTTGCCGCATCCGACAATTCGCCCACGCCATTGTCGAAGCTGCCCTGGCTGCGGCCCACGCCGCGAAAGTTGAAGCGCAGCGTGGCGAACCCGCGATTGACGAAGGTCTTGTATAGCCGCTGCGTGATCTGCTCGTTCATCGTGCCGCCGCCTTGCGGATGCGGATGCAGGATCATGGCGACGGGCGCGCGCGGACGCGGTCCGGGCGAAAAACGGCCTTCGAGACGGCCTTCGGGGCCGGGGAAAATCACGGTGGGCATGAGTTGGGAGTACCCTGACAGAGCTTTTTAGAGGCGCTTGCACCCATCGGGGGCTTGCGCGAGGTCGCGCGCTATATAGGGTTTTCCGGAGAATTCGCAATATTTGAAGGACCTGCCGGATTTCGCCACGCATCTATCTCGACCACGCCGCCACCACACCGCTGCGCCCCGAAGCGGAGCGGGCGATGGAGGAGGGCTTTGCCCTATGGGCCAATCCCAGCAGTCCGCACGCCGAGGGCCGCAAGGCGCGGGCGGCGCTGGAGGACGCGCGCGAGCGGGTGAAGCAGGCGCTCGGCTGGCAGGGCGAGGTGATCTTCACCTCCGGAGCGAGCGAGGCGGCAGCTCTGGCGCTGGGCCACGCGAAGGCAGGCGCGCGGCTGGTGTCGGCGGTAGAGCACGATGGCGTGATAAAGGCTGCGCCGGACGCGGAACGGTTGCCGGTGCGGGCCGATGGCTCGCTCGACATGGACGTGCTGGCTGAGGCGGTGCAGCGAGAGCGTCCGCTGGTGGCGGTGCAGCACATCAACTCGGAAACGGGCAACCGTCAGGACGTGGATTCGATTGCGCGCGTGGTGCATGACGCAGGCGGAATGCTGCTCGTCGATTGCGCGCAAAGCGCGGGCAAGATCGCGCTCCCGCCGTGTGAGATGGCCATCGTCTCGGCGCACAAATTCGGCGGTCCTATCGGCGTGGGCGCTTTGCTGGTGAGGGACTTTGCGATGCTCGAGCCAGCAGGCGGACAGGAGCGCGGGTATCGACGTGGCACCGAGAACCTGCCCGGCGCGCTCGGCATGGCAGCGGCGCTGGAGGCTTGCGGCGATCCCTATCTCGACCCGGCGATCCTCGAACCGCTCGACCAGCTCGCACAGGACTGCCGCGCCATCGGCGGTACATGGCTGTCCGATCGCCTTTCCGACCCCACGCCCTACATCCGCGCCATCGCCATGCCGACCATGAGCGGCAGCGCGCAGGTGATGCGCTTCGACATGGCCGGGGTTTCCGTCAGTCAGGGGTCGGCTTGTTCGAGCGGGACGATGAAGTCCAGCCACGTGCTTCAGGCCATGCAGGTCGAACCGGACGTCGCAGAACGCACTATCCGCGTCAGCTTCGGCTGGAACACGACGCGTGCGGAGGTGGAACGCTTCTGCGAGCTATGGCTTGAACTGGCGAAACGATAGCCATCGAGAATTCCGTTCGCCCTGAGCTTGTCGAAGGGCTGTACTCCACTTTTGGTGCATCGCCGGAAAAGAAGAAAGACAGTGCTTCGACAAGCTCAGCACGAACGGATAGGGGGCGTCGCTCGAATATGATCTACCTCGATTACCAGGCCACCACCCCGCTTGCCCCCGAAGCGCGCGATGCGATGATGCGGTGGCTCGACGGGCCGGGCGGCACCGGCTTCGGCAATCCGCATTCCCCGCACAAGATGGGCCGCGAGGCGAAGGCGGCGATCGAACTGGCGCGCGACCAGGTCTCCGCGCTGTTCCCGGCAGGCGGCAAGGTCATCTTCACTTCCGGCGCGACCGAGGCGATCAATCTGGCCATTCGCGGGTCGCGACCAAGACACAGGATGGCACCGTCTCGGTCTCCGCCATCGAGCATGCCGCCGTGCTCGACACCGCGCGCGATTGTGGCAAGTGCCATGTGCTGAACGTCGCCAAGGACGGGCAGTGCAACACCAAGCAGGACCTGCCCGCCGACACGCGGCTGGTCTGCCTGATGCAGGTCAACAACGAGATCGGCACTATCCAGCCGACGGTCGAATGGCACCGCAAGGCCAAGGAAAACAATGCGCTGTATTTCTGCGATGCGGTGCAGGCCTATGGCAAGATCGAGGTCACCGGCGCCGACATGATCGCGATCAGCGCGCACAAGTTCCACGGCCCGAAAGGCGTCGGCGCGTTGTGGGTCCGCGAGGGGCTGGATTTGGAAGAAGTACAGACCGGGGGCGGACAGGAATTCGGCGTGCGCTCCGGTACGCTCAGTCCCGCGCTGATTGCCGGCATGGGCGTGGCGGCGGCAGAGGCGAAGGACCGCATGGCGCAGGATCTGGAGCATGTGCAGGCGTTGTGGCACCGCGCCACGGACATCTTCGCGGACTGGGAAATCAACGGCAGCGAGGAAGCGCGCTATCACGGCAATCTCAACATCCGTCCGCGCGGCCCTAACGGCGGCGGACTGGATGTGAACCGCCTGATGAGCGAGTGCCGCAATGTCATGTTCTCCGCCGGGTCGGCCTGTGCCAGCGGGTCTGGGCCGAACCAGCCATGTTCTCGAGGCGATCGGCTTGCCGGCAAAGCTCGCCAAGACATCGATCCGGCTGGGCTTCGGACGCTACACCACGGTGGACGAGATCGAGAAAGCGGGCGAGACGATCAACGCCGCGGCCAAAGCGCAGGGCGCATTGTGAAGATACGGTTCACCACTTCGGATGGCGAGCATGTCGAGGCGGAAGGCGAGCCGGGCGACACCCTGCTGCGCGTGGCGCAGGCCGCCGGGATGCCGCTGGAGGGCACATGCGAAGGCCAGATGGCCTGCTCGACATGTCACGTGCTGGTCGATGCCGACTGGTTCGCGCAGGCTCGCCCCGGCCAGCGAGGAAGAGGAAGACATGCTCGATCTGGCCGCAGGCGTGAGGCGCACCAGCCGCCTGTCCTGCCAGATCGTGCTGGCTGAGGAAGCTGGACGGCTTAAGCGTCACCATCCCGGCCGAAGCACATGACATGAGCCGATAGACAACGAAAAAGCCCCGCTGCAATCAGCAACGGGGCCTTTTACGTCATTCGCGATCGGTTATGCGTCTTCGAGCTGTCCTTGTTCGGCGCTCACGCCAAGCTGCTCGAGCAGTGTTTTATTGAACGCCGGAATGTCGTCCGGCTTGCGGCTGGTGATCAGATTGCCGTCCACGGCCACTTCCTGATCGACCACATTCGCGCCTGCATTGCTCAGATCGGTGCGGATCGAGGGCCATGCGGTGACGGTCTTGCCCTGCACGAGGTCCGCCTCTGCCAGCAGCCACGGAGCGTGACAGATCGCCGCGATCGGCTTGCCGGCCTTGCCGAATTCACCGACAATCTCGATCGCGCGCTTGTTCATGCGCAGGATGTCGGGGTTCATCTGCCCACCGGGGAGGAGCAGCGCATCGTAGCCGGAACAGTCGGTAATATCGTCGACTGTCTTGTCGACCGACACGCTGTCTCCCCAATCCTTGTCCTTCCAGCCCTTGATCTGGCCCATCTCGAGGCTGACGATTTCGGTGTCGATACCGGCGTCTTCGAGAGCGGCCTTCGGCTTCATCAGTTCGGACTGCTCGAAGCCGTTGGTGGCGAGGATCATCACGCGTTTGGTCATTAGTAACTCCTTGATTTCGTTTCATCCGCTCAACGGATGGCGGCAAAGCTACGTTCCGCGGTGACAGCCAAGGCGTGGCAGTGGTAGGGCGGGCCGCAATAGGGGCGTGAAATCGACGCCATCGACCACGAGACAAGGACGTCCAATACCCATGCGCGAGCAGGTCCGCCGCCTAGTCGAAGCACGCAGCTTCGAGCGGTTCATCATCGCCGTCATCATCGTCAACGCCATCGGGCTGGGGCTGGAAACCTCGCCCGGTGTGATGGCGCAGGCGGGCGAACTGGTCCGCACGCTGGACACCATCGCGCTGGCGATCTTCGTGGTCGAGCTGGCGCTGAAGCTGTTCGCTTACGGCTGGCGCTTTTTCCGCAACGGGTGGAACGTCTTCGATCTCGCCATCGTATCGGTCGCGCTGATGCCGGCCACCGGCGCGTTCAGCGTACTGCGTGCCTGCGCATCCTGCGCGCGCTGCGGCTGGTGTCGGTCGTGCCCAGCATGCGCAAGGTCATCGTCGGCCTGTTCAGCGCCATTCCCAGCATCGGCACGGTCATCGTCATGCTGCTCCTGCTGTTCTACATCAGCGCGGTCATGGCGACGAAACTGTTCGGCGACGCGTTTCCCGAATGGTTCGGCAACCTTGGCGCCTCGCTCTATTCGCTGTTCCAGATCATGACGCTGGAAAGCTGGTCCATGGGCATCGTGCGTCCGGTCATGGAGCTATACCCCTATGCCTGGGCGTTCTTCGTGCCGTTCATCCTGCTCACCAGTTTCATCGTGCTGAACCTGTTCATCGGTGTGATCGTCAACGCCATGGCCGAAGCGACGGGCGAGGAAGCACATTCCGAGCGTGAGGAAATCCTGCGCGAACTGCAGGGCCTGCGCGCCGATATTGCGGCGCTGAAGGATGGCGTAAAATAAGCGCGGATTTTGGCTGTTATGGCCTCCCACTCGCGCGATCCTCTCACTATATCGGACCAAGACCCAAGCTCACAATCCCGTTCGGGCTGAGCTTGTCGAAGCCCTGCACTTTTCTTCAAGCGCAGCGCCAGAAGTAAGAACAGCCCTTCGACAAGCTCAGGGCGAACGGATGATAGGTAGCGAATGTCCGCCAATGGAACGACCCTCGAAGATCACGACGACCCCTTCGACGCAATCGTCGATGCGCCGTTCGATAGCGCGCTGTCCGAACGCTACCTCGTCTATGCGCTCTCCACGATCACCGCGCGTTCGCTGCCCGATCTGCGCGACGGGTTGAAGCCGGTCCACCGCCGTCTGCTGTGGACGATGCGGCAGCTGAAGCTAGACCCCACCAACGCCTTCAAGAAATCCGCCCGCGTGGTGGGCGAGGTGATCGGCAAGTATCACCCGCATGGCGATACCGCGGCCTATGATGCCATGGTCCGCCTCGCGCAGGATTTCGCGCTGCGCTATCCGCTGGTCGAAGGGCAGGGCAATTTCGGCAATATCGACGGCGATAACGCCGCCGCCTACCGCTACACCGAAGCGCGCCTGACCAAGACCGCGATGCGCCTGATGGAAGGGCTGGACGAAGGCACGGTCGACTTCATCCCGACCTACAATAACGAGGAAGAAGAGCCGGATATCATGCCCGGCCTCTTCCCCAACCTGCTGGCCAATGGCGCCAGCGGGATCGCGGTGGGCATGGCCACCAACATCCCCAGCCACAACGTCGCCGAGATCATCGATGCGACGCTGGAAGTGATCGACAATCCGCATGTCGAGCATGCGCAGCTGATGGAGCTGTTCAAGGGTCCGGACTTTGCCACCGGCGGTGTCGTGGCGGAAAGCGCGGAAACGATTGCCAAGGCTTACGAGACCGGACGCGGGTCCTTCCGCGTGCGCGGGCGCTTCCATGCCGCCGAGGCCGAGAAGGAGGCCGACCGCGCAGCGGGGATCGAGCGGTTGGGCGGGGGCCAGTGGCAGCTGGTCATCTCCGAAATTCCGTATCAGGTGCAGAAGGGCAAGCTGATCGAGCAGATCGCCGCGGCGATCGCCGACAGGAAGCTGCCGATCCTGGAGGACGTGCGCGACGAAAGCGACGAGGCGATCCGCATCGTGCTCGTCCCGCGCAGCCGCAATGTCGATCCCGAACTGCTCAAGGAAAGCATCTACAAGCTGACCGACCTGGAGACGCGCTTCGGGCTGAACCTCAACGTGCTCGATGCGACGCGCACGCCGATGGTGATGGGCCTGAAGGAACTGCTCGACAACTGGATCGCGTCCCAGATCGACATTCTCCAGCGTCGCAGCCGACATCGGCTCGACCAGATCGCGCGGCGGCTGGAACTGGTCGAAGGCTATATCGTCGCCTTCCTCAACCTCGACCGCGTGATCGAGATCATCCGCACCGAGGACGAGCCAAAGCCCGTCATGATGGCGGAATTCAAGCTGACCGACCGGCAGGCCGAAGCGATCCTCAACATGCGGCTGCGGTCCTTGCGCAAGCTGGAGGAAATGCAGCTGCGCGGCGAAAAGGACGATCTGCTGAAGGAGCAGGAGGAGCTGGAAACGTTGCTCGGCTCGCCCGCCCGCCAGCGCACGCGGCTGAAGCGCGATCTGAAGAAGCTGCGCAAGGAATACGGCCACGACACAGCGCTCGGCGCGCGGCGCACCACGATCGCCGAGGCCGCGCCTGCCGTCGAGTTCAGCATGGATGCGATGATCGAGAAGGAGCCGGTCACGGTCATCCTGTCGCAGAAGGGCTGGATCCGCGGGGCGAAGGGCCATCTGCCGCTGGATCAGGACTTCAAGTACAAGGAAGGCGACGCCCCTGCCTTCGTGCTGCATGCGCAGACGACGGACAAGCTATTGCTCGCGACCGATACGGGCCGCTTCTTTACGCTGGGCGCGGACAAGCTGCCCGGTGCGCGCGGCTTTGGCGAACCGGTGCGCAACACGCTCGACATCGATGCCAGCGCGCAGATCATGGCGATGGTCGTGCATCAGGAAGGCAAGCGCCTGCTGCTCGCCGCCAGCACAGGCAAGGGCTTTGCCGCCGTGACCGACGATCTGCTCGCCGAAACGCGCAAGGGCCGTCAGGTGGTCAATGTGAAGGGCGATGCGAAACTGAAGGTCGTGCGCGAGATCGCGCCGACGCACGATCACGTGGCGGTGGTGGGCGAAAACCGGAAGCTGATGGCGTTCACGCTCGACGAGCTGCCGCAGATGTCACGCGGGCAGGGCAACAAGCTGCAGAACTACCGCGATGGCGGGCTGTCCGATGCGACGACCTTCACCATGGCGGAAGGTCTCAGCTGGACGATGGGCGGCAAGGGAGACCGGACCCGCACCGAGCCGGAGATGTGGCAATGGAAGGTTGCGCGCGGCGGGGCCGGCCGTTTGCCGCCGCAGGGCTTCCCGCGGAATAACACGTTCGGCTAATCGGTAAGCACAAAAAAGGGCCGGGAACTCGCGCTCCCGACCCAGTGCGACCCTGGAATAATCGGTGGATCCAGGGAATTCAGTGGCCTTGCCCGATGGGCCGGCGCCACCTGCAGCCGTGGCTTACTGCGCCATGGCCGCATCGATGTCTGCGTTGGTCAGCAGCGCAACCAGACCGTGACCGTCCATCACGGCGAAGTGTTCGCGCAGCAGCGAAACGGTGTTGGTTTCGTCACCGCCGCGAGCGACGACCACATTGTCGCCATCGACCGACACGATAGTACCAAGAGCGGCGTGTTCCGCGTCCATGGCCGAAGCGCCGACAACCAGAGCAGCGTCGCGCATCGCGGCAACTTCTGCACGCTGGGCATCGACCATCTCGTTAAGCTGTGCCTTGGTAACCGAGATGGTGGGGCCGGCCGCGCCGATTCCGTAGCGATTCGACACCGATCGGCACCTGATGCTTGCCGGTATCGAGCACGGCCTGGCCGTTTTCGACCGATACGATGGTGCCGACGGCATTGCCTTCGGGGCCGGTCACGGTGGCGCCGGCAACGACCTGATCGTTGGCAAGAGCCGGGGTGGCAACAAGAGCGACGGAGGCAAGAGCCAGCTTCGCGAAATTCATGTACATCTCCAAACGGTTAGCGAGTCAGTTGTCCCCAGCACGCACGAAGGCACGCCAAGGACGGGTTCAAGGTGATGGATGCCCCCCTTCCCAAGGAAGCGGCACGCTCTATGGCAAGAGCGCTGCCGCGTGGCAACCGGTACGGGAACGCTTATGGTGCAGTGCAGCTTAAGCGAAGCTGAAGGGCGAGCGTGAAACGCGCGTTAACCGCATGATTCCGGCTAATTCAGGGCCTTCAGTTCGTCATTCAGCAGGGTCTGGACGCGTGATCGGTCGGGAAAGCCTTCTGCTATCCAGCGCTCCTCCACCCGGTGCAGGATGCGGGCGACTTCAGGTCCGGCACCGACGCCTTGCTGGACGATTTCACCGCCTTTGAGTGGGAGCTGTGGGACGTCCCAGCCTGTCAGTTCGTCAAGCGATGCGCCTTGGAGCAGGAGCCTGTCGCGCGCGGCTTCCGGACCTTCGCGGTAGGCGAGGGCGCGCGGATTATCCGCGTCCTCCGGCTGGCGCTGGGCGGCGGTGACGAGGCGGCTTCGCTGCTGGCGCGAGAGGCGCAGGCGGGCAGCGACGCTTTCGGCAACGTCCGCGATGGGCGGCAGCAGGGCAGCGAGCCTGCGGACGGGGTCGGGCTCGGTTTCCTCGCGCTGTTCGGTGGCGACAAGCTTGCCCAGACACTCGACCTCGCGCCCACGTGCCTCGGGCAGGACGACTTCGAGCACACCGAGTTCACGCATCAAGGCGATGCTCGGCGAGGGGGCGGGCAGGGCGAGAATGGCGAGCAGTTCCATCGTCACGCGCTCTCGCGACAAGCCTTTCAACGTAGGGGCTAGCTCGCGGCAAGCGGCCACGGCCTCGTCGTCGGTCTGGTCGCCGAAGCGCGCCTGAAAGCGGAAGTAGCGCAGGATGCGCAAGTGATCCTCGCGAATACGCTCTTGTGCATCGCCGATGAAGCGGACGCGGCCATCCTCTAGGTCGTTCAGCCCGCCGAAGTAGTCGCTGATCTCCAGCGTATCGGGATGCGCGTAGAGCGCGTTGATCGTGAAATCGCGGCGCGCGGCGTCTTCTTTCCAGTCCTGCGCGAAGGCGACCGTAGCGCGGCGACCGTCGGTGGACACGTCGCGGCGAAGGGTGGTGATTTCCACCGGACCGCCGGGCAGGATGGCCGTGACGGTGCCGTGGTCGATCCCGGTCGGCACGGTGCGAATACCGGCCTCGCGGCAGGCATCGATCACCTTCTCAGGCCGCAAGGTGGTGGCGATGTCGACGTCGTGGATGGTCTTGTCCAGCAAGGTGTCGCGCACCGCCCCGCCGACATAGCGCGCCTCGTCCGCCCCCAGCGCAGCGACAAGCTGCGCAAGGTCTTCGCGGTTGGTCCATTTGGCTGTGGGTAAAAAAACCACTTGGCAATTCCGTTCGTGCTGAGCTTGTCGAAGCACTGCTTTTTCTTCCGCCCCGCGCCTAAGTGAAGTGCAGCCCTTCGACAAGCTCAGGGCGAACGGAGAGGAAGCTTGCGACTAATTCTCCCACGCCAGTCGTCGCGCGAGGTTGAGGCAGATGGCGGCGGTTACGCCCCAGATGCGGTTTCCCGCATGGTCCATCTCGAAGTAGCGCCGCATCGCGCCCTTCCAGAACACTTCCTGTTCCTGCCAGCTGTCCGCGCGCATCAGCAGGTCGAGCGGGGCCTCGAACCAGCTTTCTACCTCGCGCGGGTCGGGCTGGATGGGTAGGTCGGGCGGCACGGTCGCCAGCACAGGCGTGATGTCGAAGCCGGTGCCGGTGCGATAGCGGTCGGTTTCGCCGATGACCTGTACTTCGTCGGGCGCGATGTGGAGCTCCTCCCACGCTTCGCGCAGCGCCGCTTCGATAGCCGTCTCGCCATCGTCCAGCTTGCCTCCGGGGAAGGCAACCTGCCCCGGATGATCGCGCATGGTGCGCGGGCGCTGCGTGAGGATGACACTCGGCTCCTCCTGCCGCGTCACCGCGATCAGTACGGCAGCCTTGGCCGTGCGCGCCGCATCGTCGAACCGCGCGTCGGACAGCAGGCCGTCGAGCTCGCGCGCATGACCCTGTGCATGAAGGCGTGTCAGCAGAACATGGATGTCGTTCATGCAGGCAGGAGCGAATAGGTCTCGCCGCCGCTAGTGACGTGCCAGTCATCGCTTTCGGCCAGCGCAATTTGCGCCAGCTGTTCGTATGTCGAGCGGTTGAGCCGCGCCTCGCACCCGCGCCGCACGCCGAGGTAGATGGCGGGCATGTCCGCATCGCCTGCCGCGCGGATCGGATGGTCGGGCCCTGCCACGACCAGCTCGTCCGTGTTCAGCCGGAAGGCCAGATCGCCATCCACGCGGCTAACGTCGGTCGCGATGAAACAGGCGTCCTCCACCTCGATACGCAGCTTCTGGTACGGCATGACGAGATAGTAGGTCCCGTCTGCCTCTCGCCGCAGCAGGCCGGAGAAGGCGCGGACCATGGCCGGGCGGGTAATCGGGCTGCCTTCGTGCAGCCATGTTCCGTCCGCCAGAATGCGCATGTGGCTCTCGTCCACCGCGTCGGGTTCCCACTGCTCGACCGGCGGCAGGCGACGCTCGGCAACGGCTTTTGCAATCTGAGTGAGCGACAATCCGGCAAGTTCGGGGGGCGGGGTGTAGACCATGTGTGTCGCAATGCGCGTGCGCTTGCCCGGTGTCTAGCGGGCCGCGGCGCTGGTCTCCTCGGTCCATGGTCCCAGCATGCCCTCGGCCGGCAGGATTGCCGGATTGCCCGTGCGCACGAGCAGCCGCTCGCGCTCGAAGGGTCCCGGGCAGTGCCAGCCGCCCGTATGCTGCGCGGTGAAGCCCCATTGCCCGTAATAGTCCGCATCGCCGATCAGCACTTGCGGCAGGGGCGGCGCGCCCTGGTCGAAGGCGGCATCGATCGCGCCGAGGCTGGCCGCCATCATCGCCTTGCCGAAGCCCTCGCCCTGCCGTCCGGGCATGACTGCGACCGGCCCGACCATGAGCATGGGATGCGGTCGGCCATTCGGGTCGGTCAGCGCGACGGGCCACAGCTGGATCGTGCCGGCGAGGTATTCCTCATCGTCCAGCGCGGCGAAGCTGAGGTCGGGCAGATATGCCACATTCTCGCGCATCCGGTACGCCGTGCGCGCCCTTCTCTGCGGGCCGAAAGACGCATCGAGCAACTGCTCAACCAGCGCAGGGTCGATTGCGGGAAGGGGAACGAGGGTCGCCATGGCGGTGCGCCGCTTACGCACAGGCGCGGCGGCTGTCACCCGTGATTGCGCTGGGCTCAGCCCGGACGCAGTTCGAGCAGCTTGCCGCCTTCGCCGTCCTGCAGCACCCACAGCGCGCCGTCCGGTCCTTCGATGACCGAGCGGATACGCGTGTCGAAGGAAAAGCGCCCGACTTCGCGCGCCGTGTCTCCGTCGATCGAAACGCGCACGATCTCCTTGGGCTTGAGCGCGGAAATGACCGCGTCGCCCTGCCATCCGGCAAACAAGTCGCGGCGCAGGAAGACCATGTTGCCCGGCGCGATGACCGGGGTCCAGACGAGCGCGGGCTTGGCGAAGCCGTCGTCGTCGGTGTGGTCGGGGATCGGCGTGCCGTTATACTCATCGCCGTAGGAGCGCGTAGGCCAGCCATAGTTCGCGCCGCGCGTAACGAGGTTCAGCTCATCCCCGCCGGCCGGACCATGCTCGACTTCCCACAGGCGCCCTTGCGCATCGAAATCCATGCCGAGGATGTTGCGATGGCCGTATGACCAGATCTCGTCATTCATCGGATTGCCTGCAGCGGGCGTGCCGTCGAGGTTCAGGCGCACGATGGTGCCGAGCGTGTTCGACGTGTCCTGCGCGGGCGTTTTCTTCTGGCGGTCACCACTCGCGACATACATGTGCTGCCCGTCCGGACTGAAAGCGATGCGGTGCGAGTAATGGCCGCGTCCGGTTACCTTGGGAGCCTGCCGCCAGATGACGCGCATGTTCTGCACTTCGCATGCGTCGGCCATCATGCAGGTCAATGTGCCGCGTCCGACAACCGCGCCGCGTGTGTCGCCGTCGCCAGCCTCGGCCCAGCTGAGATAGATCGTGCGGCTGTCCATCGTCGATGCGCTCTCCGACTGGAGGAAAGCCACCTCGCCAAGGCCACCCTGGCCGCCGTAATCGACCTGTGGCAAACCGCTGACCGTGATCAGACGCGGCGTGTCGGCACCCGTATCGACGATCTTCGCCGTGCCCGGCTTTTCCGTGATGAACAGCATTTGCGTGCCCGGGATGAAGGCCGACGCCCATGGTTCGTCGAAGCTGCCATGCTCTGTAATGGCAAAGGCAGTCTCGGTCGGTTCGACCGGGGCAGGGGTGGAAGCGGTTTCGCCTGCCTGCTGCGTCGTGGAGTAGCCGTCGCCGCAGCTTGCGAGCAGGGCGACAGGCGATAAGGTCAGGGCAAGCTTGGTAAGGCGCGTCATGTTTTCTTCTACTCCCGCAAAAGGCCTGGGTGCCGCGCCGCTGATCGTCGGGGTGGACGAGGCCGGGCGCGGACCGCTGGCCGGTCCGGTCGTGGCCGCCGCCGTGGTCCTGTGCGAACCGGCGATTTCGGGCCTCGACGATAGCAAAAAGCTTACCGCGCGCGCCCGTTCCACACTCGAGCCGCAAATTCTGCAGCAATGCGCCTGGGGGCTGGCGGTGGTGGAGCCGGAAGAGATCGACCGGCTCAATATTTTCGGGGCGACCATGCTGGCGATGACGCTGGCGGTGGAGCGAGTGGTCGAGGCCGTCGGCACCGCGCCCAACGTCGTGCTGGTGGACGGCAATCTGACGCCGGAGGGCCGGTGCGAGGGATGGCGCTGGCCTGCGCGCGCTATCGTGGGTGGCGATGGTAAGGAAGCGTGCATTTCGGCGGCCTCGATCCTCGCCAAGGAACACCGCGACCGCCTGATGGTGGAAGCGGCGAAAGCGCATCCGCATTACGGGTGGGAAAGCAACAAGGGCTACGGCTCGAAAGCGCATATGGACGCGCTGCGCGAACATGGCCCCTGCGCACTGCACCGCCGCAGCTTCGCCCCGGTCGCGCAGGCCGAGCTGTTCTGAGCGGCACGCGGAACGCCAACTCCGTGTCGGCGGTTCATCGGGCATGGCGACGATACCGAAAAGCGGAGTTACGGTCTGGTACGACGGGGCCTGCCCGCTTTGCATCCGTGAGATAGGGCTGATGCGGCGGCTGGCTCCCCAAGGCGCGATCGACTTCGTGGATGTGGCGAAGGGCGAATCAGTGTCGTGTCCTGTCGACAGGGAGCTGGCGCTGGCCAGATTGCACGCGCGAGAAGGAGGCGAGGTGCTATCCGGCGCGGCCGCCTTTGCCGCGATGTGGCGCGCAATTCCGGTGCTCAGGCCATTTGGCCAGCTCGCCCGGAACCGCATCGTGCTGGCAGGTCTGGAGCGTCTCTACACCGCTTTCCTGCGTGTCCGGCCGGCCATGCAGAGACTGGTCCGCCACTCCGACCGAACCGGATAAAATCGTCTGCGAGTCCTGCGGGCAACACCGCATCATCTGGACCCTGCACGGCCCCCTTGGACTCTACATCTGGTGGGTCCCCGTTTCGTTCCGCACATGGTTAACACCATCTTTAGAGGTCGCACCTAAATAACTGTCTTGACCCGGAATCCATTTGGACTCACCCTGTGGATAACTTTGATGGGGGTTAAGGACGATGGGGGTCTTGGAGACCACTACTTTGCGCATCCGTGCGCCTGCGACCGGGGCAGATACGCCGGACCTTTTGCCGCTGGGACAGATCCTGGACGGCGACTGTGTCGAGGCCATGCGCCGGCTGCCCGATGCCAGCGTCGACCTCGTCTTTGCAGACCCGCCCTACAACCTCCAGTTGGGCGGGGACTTGAACCGGCCCGATGGCAGTCATGTCGATGCGGTGACCGATCACTGGGACCAGTTCGACAGCTTCCAGCTATACGATGCCTTCACCCGTGATTGGCTGATCGAGGCGAAGCGCGTGCTCAAGCCCGATGGCGGGCTGTGGGTCATCGGCAGCTATCACAACATCTTCCGCGTTGGCGCCATCCTGCAGGATCTGGGTTTCTGGATCCTCAACGATATCGTCTGGCGCAAGTCGAACCCCATGCCCAATTTTCGCGGCACCCGCTTTACCAATGCGCATGAGACGCTGCTGTGGTGTTAGCCAAGGCGAGAAGGCCAAATACCAGTTCAACTACCGCGCGATGAAGACGCTCAACGACGAGCTCCAGATGCGCAGCGACTGGGTGCTGCCGATCTGCAACGGCGCGGAGCGGCTGAAGGACGAAGGCGGGCGCAAGACGCATCCCACGCAAAAGCCCGAAAGCCTGCTCTATCGCGTCTTGCTGTCCACCACCGAGCGCGGCGATGTCGTGCTCGATCCCTTCTTCGGCACCGGCACGACCGGCGCGGTCGCCAAGCGGCTGGGCCGCCAATGGATCGGCTGCGAGCGCGAGAGCGCGTATCGCGATGCTGCCTACAAGCGGATCGAAAAAGAGCTGCCGCTCGACGAAAGCGCATTGAAGACCATGCAGGCCGGTCGCAGCGCCCCCAAGGTGGCGTTCGGCGCGCTGGTCGAGGCAGGCTACATCAAGCCGGGCACCACGGTATTCGACAAGAAGCGCCGCTGGGAAGCGCTGGTGCGCGCCGACGGATCGCTGGTCCACGGCAAGCAGACCGGCAGCATCCACGGCCTCGGAAAAGAGCTACAGGACGCGCCCAGCTGCAATGGCTGGACCTTTTGGCACTACGATGTCGAGGGAGCGGTTCTGCCGATCGACGCGGCCCGCAAGGACTACCTTCTCGCCATCGAGGATTAGGCCCTACTGCCCCTGACCCAGCGAATACGCCTTCTCGCCATCGAAGGTGTAAAGCTGTTCGGTCTTGATGAAGTCGACGCCCGCATCCGCCAGATTGCCAAGCACTTCGACGATGAAGTGATGGTTCATTTTCGAGGTGTCTTCGGGCTTGAACCGGCAACGCCAATGGTCGGTGCAGAAGGTCGCGGGATGACCGTTCGGCCAGACCTTCACACCGCGGTTGGTTATCATGGTCAGCGGCAGATGCTCGCCCACGGCTGATTGCAGCATCTCGGCCAGATCGTCGGGCTTGAGGTCGCTCATCACGAAGACGTCGACGCCGACCAGCTCGCGCGCCTCATCGCGGGGACGGGTAAGCGCGACGGGTTCCTGCGCGGTCGCCACGCCATCCTTGTAGTGGACCGGGGCGAAGTGTTCGGGCTCCTGCCCCAGCCGCTCTATGACCGCATCGGCAAATTCCGACGTGCCGACCTTCTTCTTCGACACGCCGTCGCGATAGATATCGCCTGGATGGATGCCGTCCTCGATGGTGCGCAGCCATGCATTGTGAACCTTTTGCGCCACGCCGCCCTGGCCAAGGTGCGTCAGCATCATGACCCCTGCCAGCAGCAGCCCGCTGGGATTGCCGATGCCCTTGCCTGCAATGTCGGGTGCGGAGCCGTGGATCGCCTCGAACATCGACAGCCGCTCGCCAATATTTGCGGACGGGGCGAGGCCGACCGAACCTGTCAGTTCGGCAGCGATGTCGGACACGATGTCGCCATACAGATTGCTGGTGACGATGACGTCGAAATCCTGCGGCCGCGCGGCTAGGCGGGCCGAGGCGATGTCGATGATCATGTGGTCCTGCTCGATCTCGGGATACTCCTTCCCGATCTGCTCGAACAGGTCCTGGAACAGACCGTCGGTCAGCTTCATGATGTTGCTCTTGGAAAAGCAGGTAATCTTCTTGCGGCCGTTCGCCTTGGCATATTCGAAGGCGTGGCGGATGATCCGCTCGGTGCCCGGATGGCTGACCAGCTTGAGGCACTGGTACACCTCGTGCGTCTGGCGATGCTCGATCCCGGCGTAGAGGTCTTCCTCGTTCTCGCGCACGATTACGACGTCGAGTTCGGGGTGCAGCGTGGCCACCGCCGGGTCGAGCGAGCGGCAGGGGCGGATATTGGCGAACAGGCCCAGCGTCTTTCGGATGGTGACGTTCAGGCTCTTGTAGCCCGAGCCGAGCGGCGTGGTGATCGGCCCCTTGTAAAGCACGTCCGCCTCGTCGAGCACGTTCCACGCATCGTCGTCGATGCCGGAAGTTGCGCCGGTCAGGTACACTTCCTCGCCAATGGTCAGCGGCATGGCTTCGTAGCGCGCGCCCGCGGCGTCGAGGATGCGCAGCGAGGCATCCATGATTTCCGGCCCGATCCCGTCCCCGCGTGCAATCGCGATCTTGGGCAGGCGGGTGGTGTCGGCGGGGCTGGTGGCCATGAAATCTCTCTCCGTGTATCTGTTGCCACGCCCCTTAGTCATGGGGGCGCACCCTGTCGACACGAACGCTACGGCTTGTGTGGACGAGCCAAGAATTTCCGGCAGCGTAGTTTCAAAGCCCGGCCAATCGGCTAGGACGCGCATCGATATGAGCGATACTGTCTACATCCGCCCCATCGGCTTCGCGCCGGGTCCGCAGAGCGAGCATGGCAATGCCATCCGGCTGGCGGGCACCATGGTCTATGCCAGCCGCTTCGCCGTGATCCTGCGCCGCGATGGCGCAGTGGTGGAGCGCTGGCTGGCAACGCCGGAGGACATGGCCGAGGTGCTCGGCCGCCTGCCGGACCCGCTTGGAGAGGAGGGCGAGGCGCAGTGGTCGAACCTGACGCTGGCCCATCCGCCGCTGGAACTGGGCACGCGCACCGTGCGGCTCGACCAGCCGCAGGCGATGGGCATTTTAAACGTCACGCCCGACAGCTTCTCCGACGGCGGAGCCTTCATGGACGATGCCGAGGCGCAGCGCGAGCAGGCGGCGAAGATGGTCGAGGCAGGCGCGGCGATCATCGACATCGGCGGCGAGAGCACGCGGCCCGGCGCGAAAGCGGTATGGGAAGGCGACGAGATCGAGCGCGTCGTGCCGGCCATAGAAATGGCGCGCGCTATGGGTGCGGCAATCAGCGTGGACACGCGCAAGGCCGCTGTCATGGAAGCAGCGCTGGAAGCAGGGGCGCATCTGGTGAACGATGTGTCCGGCCTCACCCACGATCCGCGCAGCGCCGAAGTGGTCGCCGAGGCGGGCTGTCCCGTCGTCCTGATGCACGCACCGGGCAAGGGCGAGGACTTGCACGAGGGCGGAGAGTACGAAGCGGTGGTCTTCGACGTATTCGATGCCCTGCGCGAGCGGCGCGATGCGGCGCTGGCTGCGGGCATCGCGGCGGAGAAGATCCTGCTCGATCCGGGGATCGGCTTCGGCAAGAGCGTGGCGGACAACCTCGCGCTGCTCAACGCGCTGCCGCTGTTCCACGCGCTCGGCCATCCCCTGCTGCTGGGCGCGAGCCGCAAGCGCATGATCGGCGCGCTGTCGAACGAGGCCGGCGCGCACGAACGGCTGGGCGGCAGCATTGCGCTGGCGATGAAGGGCATGGACGCAGGCATTCAGCTGCTGCGCGTCCACGATGTCGCCGAGACGTTGCAAGCCCGAAATGTATGGAGAGGCCTGCGCGATGCAGCGCTGACCGATTTTTCGGACCTGCCGGCCTAACCCGGCGAAGCGGCGCTTCCGGCCAACAGCCCTCCGTCCAGCGTCAGTTCCGCACCGGTCATGTAACCGCTTTCCTCGCTGGCGAGGTAGACGCAGAGCGCCGCGACTTCCTCGACGGTCCCGAAGCGCTTGAGAGGCGTGTCGGCCACCAGTGCCGCCATGTTGGCTTCGCGTTCAGGCCCTTCGCCAAGCATCGGTTCCCAAATGGGCGTCAAAACAGCGGCCGGATGGATCGAGTTGCAGCGAATAGCCAGACCTTGCTGCGCAGCGTAAAGTGCGACCGACTTGGTATGGTTGCGGATCGCCGCCTTGCTTGCCGCATAAGCCGCTGCACCCGGTATGCCGACCAGGCCGGAGCGCGAGGACATGTTGATGATCGAGCCGGCGCCTTTCCCGCGCATCGCCCGCAGCGCATAGCGGCAGCCGAGGAAGCAGCCGTCCGTGTTGACGGCGTGGACGCGGTGCCATTCGGCAAGGCTGGTGTTTTCCGGATCGTGCGGCGCAGCCCCTTCCTCGAAGCCGGTGATGCCGGCATTGTTCACCAACACTTCGATGGCTGGGTAAGCCGTGGCGATTGCATCCCACTCCGCCTCGCTCGCCACGTCGAGCCGGTGCCACTCGCATCCAAGCTCGCGCGCTGCGGCCTGTCCGGCGTCCTCGTCGATATCGGTCAGATACGACGCGCGCGCCTTCGCGCAGGAACGCCTCGCACACGGCCTTGCCGATGCCGCGCGCACCGCCGGTGATCATGCAGAGCTTGTCGTTCAGCCTCGCCATCGCCGTGGCGACTAGCCGACGTCAGGCCGCGTTGTCGATGCCCAGATCGTGGAGCTTGCGGTACAGGGTCGAGCGCCCGATGCCGAGCCGCCTTGCCACTTCGGTCATCTTGCCGCGATATTTCCCGATGGCGAGGCGGATGATGTCGCCCTCGATATCTTCCAGGGTCCGGATATGCCCATCGTCCTGATACAGAAGAACGCCAAGGCCGCGCGTCCGGCTTTCGCCACGGGTCGCATCGCCGACCAGTTCGCTCAGGAGCGGGAAGCTGTGTGCGGTCAGCGCCTCGCGCTGTTCCTGAACGCAGGCGCGGAACAGGATCGACTGGAGTTGGCGGATGTTGCCCGGCCAGTCGTAGGTTTCGAGCAGGGACAGGGCGCTGTCGGCGATGGAGTGGTGGCTCATGCCGTCGATCTCGCCGAAGCTGGTGAGGAAATGACGGGTCAGCGCCGGGATGTCGCCTGCGCGCTCGCGCAGAGGGGGAAGGGCGACGCGCGTCGTGCTGAGCGCTGCGTACAGATTGCGTGAGAATCGACCGTCGTCGACCAGGACTTCGAGCGGCCGCCGGGAAGAGGCCAGCACGCGCACATCGATGCGGAAACCGTGGGAGCCACCGGTGGGACGCACGATGCCATCGCGCAAGGTTTCCGCCAGTCGGTCCTGCGTGTCGCGGTCGAGCGTATCGATGGCGTCGAGCAACACGGTTCCGCCGTCGCAGGACGCCAGTGCGCCATCGCGCCGGTCGAAGGCACCCGGGAACGCGCCCTTTTCGTGGCCGAAAATTTCGGATTGTACGCTGTTGGTCGGCTTGCCTTCGCATTCCACGATGCGCAGCGGCGACTTGGTGCGCGCAGACCCGTTGTGAACGGCAGTCAGAAGCGTGCGCTTGCCCGTTCCCCGCTCGCCTTCCACCAGCATGTGGCCGTGGCCGCGCGCAGCCGTAGCTGCCTTGGCCAGGGCAGTACGAAAGCGTGCATCGGCGCCGACCATTGCGTCGAAATCGAGGATCGGCGCAGCTTGTCCTTGCTGCGTATCGCTTGCCAACTGGAACGAAGACTGGCGGCGAACGCCATCCAGTGCCCGCTTCAGCCGAGCAGGCGATGCCGGCGGCATCAACACGTCCGCCGCACCCGCGCGCAACACCTCGACAGCCAGATGCGGGGATTTGCTGCTGGACGCGACGATAATGGCCGCTCGTGGCGCATCGGCGCGCAGCTTCGCTACCATGGCGCACAGATCGTCGCCGGTACCGGACCCCAGCAGGATGGCACTCGTGCTGTCGTCCGACCTTGCATGCACCGCCTCGCCAGCGTCGGCGATGGAGGCCGCCGTCTGCGTCTGCCACCCTTCGCCCTCTGCAACATCGGCATAGGAAGCGCGCCTGGCCTCGTCCTGTTCGACAAGGACCAGCAGTTCGAGATCGGTATCGGCCATCACATACGCTCCATCGTGATGCCGGGTAGCAAGGCATCTGGCCGTGGCTGTAAGGCCATTGGGTAAATGGGCGCTTAACCCTCTGCCGATATTACGTTTTGCGTCGACGGCGGGGAGCTTTGACCCGACACCCTTGTGAAGCGAAGCAGCGCGATCTAAACCTTCGCGCATACGTCACGTATCAAGGGATAGAGAGATGAACTCCGCAAACGATCGTAAGGCGCATGCCAAGACCTACAGTTCGTTCATCGACACGCTGAAATGGTCGGTGCCGCTGCTGTGCGTCATCACCGCCGTCATCGTCGTCCTGATCTCCAGCTGAGGCCTGCGCATTTGCGCATCGCGGTCCTGAAGGAACGCGCGGCCGGGGAACACCGGGTCGCCATTACGCCGGAAACGGTAAAGAAGTTTGCCGCGCTGGGTGCCAGCCTTTCGGTGGAGGAAGGTGCTGGCGCGCGCGCTGCGATCCCGGACGAGGCGTATCGCGATGCGGGGGCCGAAGTGGCTGCGGCCACCAAGGTGGCCGAAGGCGCGGACATCGTGCTCGGCGTGCAGGCGCCCGACGTGACGTTGCTGACAGGCGCGAAGCCCGGAGCGATGGTCGCCGCGATGTTCGACCCGTTCCGCGAGGGCGAGCGGGTTGCGGCATACGGCACCGCAGGCTTCGAAGCGCTGGCGATGGAATTGATGCCGCGCATCACGCGTGCGCAGAGCATGGACGTGCTCTCCAGCCAGTCGAACCTTGCCGGTTACAAGGCGGTCATCGCGGCGGCGAACGAATACGGCCGCGCGTTTCCGATGATGATGACGGCGGCCGGCACGGTGCAGGCGGCGAAGGTCTTTGTCATGGGCGTGGGCGTTGCGGGGCTTCAGGCGATCGCCACGGCCAAGCGGCTGGGCGCACAGGTTTCGGCCACCGATGTGCGCAGTGCCACGAAAGAGCAGATCATGTCGCTGGGCGCCAAGCCTGTCTTCGTCGACACGGTCGAAGGGATCGAGGGCGAGGGCTCGGGCGGCTACGCCACCGAAATGAGCGAGGAATACCGCGCCGCGCAGGCCGAATTGGTCAGCAGCCATATTGCCAAGCAGGACATCGTCATCACCACCGCGCTGATCCCGGGCAAACCTGCCCCGCGACTGATCAGCGACGCGCAGATTGCCAGCATGAAGCCGGGCAGCGTGATCTTCGACCTGGCCGTGGCGCAGGGTGGGAACGTGGAAGGTTCGAAGGCGGACGAGGTGGTCGAGCGGCATAGCGTATCGCTGGTCGGTTATTCGAACACGGCCGGACACCTCGCAGCGGACGCCTCGGCGCTCTATGCGCGCAATCTGTACAATTTCCTGTCAGCCTTCTGGGACGAGAAGGCGGGCAAGCCGGTGCTGGACGAGGAAATCGGCAGCGCCGTGCGACTGACGCGGGGTGGGAAGGTTATTGATCGTCCTGCGCGCAGCTAAGCGCGCCGCACGACGTCTTCTCGTCTTTCCAAAAAATAAAAACACAAAAGCGGCGTGTTAAATGGTTAACTTACTTGTAACTCGATTGAGCTTGCTTCAACGGCGAGTCGAATACTGATTTGCTTAGTCCGGCTAGCAAAGCATGGTTTTGAAAGGGGAAGACTTCATGAAGACACTTTTTGCAATCGCAGCCGCAACAGTTGCATTGACCGCAATGCCCGCATCGGCGGCGCAGATCGTCGTCGAGGGTGGTGGGACGCCGGTCGTTTTCGAAGGCGACAACGGCAACCGTTTCGGCCTGGTCGGCATCGACACCCGCCGCGATGACAGCGATAGCGACGTGAACCTACCCGAAACCGTCGTGGATTTCGACTTCATCCAGAGTCTGATCACCAGTGGTGCCGGTTCGCTCGTGAACGCATTTTATTGCGAAGATTTCGGCAATACGGCCTGCACGCCTTTGACATCGCTTTCGGTCATGGACGAATCACGCCTGTTCGAGAGCCTGCTTCTGGAATTCAGCAGCACCGGCAATATTGTTTTCCAGGGATCCGCGACACTTGGTCTCGGGACGATCACCCGTACTGGCGCTCCTCCGATCGACATCGCTGGCGCTGTGCCGGAACCCTCGACATGGGCGATGCTTTTGCTGGGCTTCTTCGCCGTCGGCGGGGCCATGCGATCCAAGCGCCGCACGAGCGTACGCTTCGACTTCGCATAAGTCGCGGCCGATATCTGGTTCGAAAGGGCGCCGCCTCACAGCGGCGCCCTTTTCTGTCAGTTTACGCCACTTCACATAGGTGGCCATGCCGCTGGTCACTATGCGGTGGACGGGCCGACATGAGGAACCTTGCGACATCCCAATCGCTTGATGATTGGACGGGTCACACAAGGATTTTCCATGCTAGCCAGAGCACTACTTACCGCCGCCGCCACCGTCAGCCTCGCGGGCTGCGCCACTTATGGCGACGATATGGCGATGAGCGATGACACCATCACCGAAACGGTCGTCATGTCGCCCGATCATGAAACGCTGGAGACCTTGGTCGTCTCGGCAGGACTTGCCGATACGCTGTCGGGCGCCGGCCCGTTCACCGTCTTTGCGCCCACCGATGCGGCATTCGACCGGCTTCCCGAAGCCGTTCGCACGGCCGCCATGCAGCCGGAAAACCGCGACATGCTGCGCGGCGTCCTGACGTACCATGTCGTCGCGGGCGACGTGAAGGCAGCCGCGCTGACCGACATGATCAGCGATGGCGGCGGCACGGCCACGCTGACGACGGTGCAAGGCACGACGCTGCGGGCATCGATCGAAAACGGCTCGGTGAAGCTGACCGACGCGATGGGCGGTTCCGCCTTCGTCGAGACAGCCGATATCGACGCATCGAACGGTACGATCCATTCGATCAACGGTGTGCTGATGCCGCGCATGTAATCGCGCCCAAGTCTGAACAGGATCGGCCGCTTGCTCTTCACCGGGCAGGCGGCCTTTCTCATGCGCGTGGGCGGTCTCTCGACACAGCGCCGCTTCGTCCATAAAGCTTGCAGGCGAGAGAGGGGTGCAAGCCATATGGACTTCATTTCGATACTGTCGATCTTCGTGCTGGCGTGTTTCGTGGGCTATTACGTTGTCTGGTCGGTCACGCCCGCGCTGCATACGCCGCTGATGGCGGTGACGAATGCGATCTCCTCGGTGATTATCGTCGGCGCGCTGATCGCGGCGGCGGCGGCGGATGTGCCGGCGGCGAAGTGGCTGGGGCTGCTCGGCGTCGTGCTCGCCAGCGTGAACATCTTCGGCGGCTTTGCGGTGACGGCGCGAATGCTGGCGATGTACAAGAAGAAGGAGAAGAAGTGATGCGTCGCCTTCTCTCTTGCCGCTGCCATCTGCGTTGCCGCGCTCGGCGACCCCGCCCTTGCCGCCACGCGGCGACAGCGGTGAACCCATGGGTGGCGCTCGCCTATCTCGTGTCGGGCGTGTTCTTCATCCTCGCACTGCGCGGCCTGTCCTCGCCCGCAACGAGCCGCGACGGGCAACCGCTTCGGCATGATCGGCATGCTGATCGCCGTGGTGACGACACTGGTGACGCACGATCATCGGCCAATGTCATCGTCGAGATCCGTGCCGATCGCCATCTGCGGATCTGGCGGCATCGCATCGGCGCTATCGGTACCATCGCCCGCCGTATCGCGATGACCGCGATGCCGCGAGCTGGTCGCAGCCTTCCACTCGCTCGTCGGCCTTGCTGCGGTGCTGGTGGGCTGGGCGGCCTATCTCAATCCGGGGGCGTTCGGTCTGCTCGTTCCGATGGATACGATGGCACGGACTATAGCTTGCCATGCGATCGGTCAGTCCAAGATCGAGATGGGCCTTGGCATCGCCATCGGTGCGATCACGTTCTCCGGCTCGGTCATCGCCTTCCTCAAGCTCTCGGGCAGGATGAGCGGTTCGCCGATCCTGCTGCCCGCGCGCCATGTCATCAATCTCGGCACGCTGGCGGCGATCATTGTGCTGACCGCGCTCTTCGCGCATGGCCGGTCCTGCCGAGACCATGCCGCTGATCATCGCGCTGACGGTGCTGGCCTTCCTCATCGGCTTCCTGCTGATCATTCCCATCGGCGGGGCGGACATGCCGGTCGTGGTGTCGATGCTGAACAGCTATTCGGGCTGGGCGGCAGCGGCGATGGGCTTCACGCTCGGCAATACCGCGATGATCATCACCGGCGCGCTGGTCGGCTCCTCGGGCGCTATCCTGAGCTACATCATGTGCCGCGCGATGAACCGCAGCTTCATCTCCGTGATAGCGGGCGGCTTCGGCGCGGACGACAGCGGCGCTGGCGGGGGCGAGGCGAAGGAGCAGCGCCCCTACAAGCAGGGCAGCGCGGCGGATGCGGCCTTCATGCTCGAGCAGGCGGAGAAGGTCATCATCATTCCCGGCTACGGCATGGCGGTGGCGCAGGCACAGCACGCGCTGCGCGAAATGGCCGACATGCTGGAGGAAAAGGGCGTGGAGGTGAAATACGCCATCCACCCCGTCGCCGGGCGCATGCCAGGGCACATGAACGTGCTGCTCGCCGAAGCGCAGGTGCCTTATGAAAACGTGTTCGAGCTGGAAGACATCAACTCCGAATTCGCGCAGGCCGACGTCGCATTCATCATCGGCGCGAACGACGTGGTGAACCCGGCGGCCAAGACCGACAAGTCATCGCCGATCTACGGCATGCCCGTGTTCGACGTGGACAAAGCCAAGCAGGTCTTCTTCATCAAGCGCTCCATGGGCGGCGTGGGCTATGCGGGCGTCGACAATGACGTCTTCTACATGGACCAGACCATGATGCTGCTGTCCGATGCCAAGAAGATGGTCGAGGAAATCGTGAAGGCGATGGACTGATGCGCAAGGCGATTATCTGGATCGCGGCGCTTGCGCTGCTGGGCATGGCGGCGTGGGGCCTGATGGGCGGGTTCGAGCGGGTCACGGCCGACCGGATCGAGACGGCGCTGACCGACAAGGGCGTGCCGCAACCGGTCGCCGCCTGCATGGGTGCGCGGCTGGTGGAGCGGCTCGACATCGGCCAGCTGCGCCAGCTGGAAAGGCTGGGCGAAGGTCCGGAAGGCGAGCCGGCCAGCACGGTCGAACTGCTCGACAACATCCGCCGCATCGAGGATCGCGAGCTGGTGGAAGTGGTCGGCACCTCGGCGGCGATCTGCTCGTTCACCGCGGGTTAGAGCGCCTCTTGCAATAGTCGCACTTCCGGGCACTATGTGGCTGGAGGGAGACACACATGATCCGCATTGCCACATTCGCAGCCCTGCTGGCTGGCGCATCGCCGCTGCTGGCCGAAACCTTGACCGTGGAGCCGGGCGAGGGCGCGCAGGAGCGCTTGCAGGAAGCGCTGATCATGGCGCAGCCGGGCGACGAGATCGTGCTGGCGGCGGGGCGTTACGAACTGACCGACGGCCTCAGCCTCGATGTCGACAATGTCACGGTGCGCGGTGCCGGGATGGACGGCACCATGCTCGATTTCACTGGCCAACAAGGCGCGGGCGAAGGGCTGCTGGTCACGTCCGACCGGGTTACGCTGCGCGACTTCGCGATGGAAAACCCGAAGGGCGACGGCATCAAATCGAAGGGCGCGGACGATATCGTCTACCACCGCCTCCGCGTGACGTGGACAGGCGGGCCGAACCCGGAAAACGGCGCCTATGCGATCTATCCGGTCGAAAGCACCAATGTGCTGATCGACGGGGTGCAGGTCTCGGGCGCGTCGGACGCAGGCATTTATGTCGGCCAGTCGAAATACATCACCGTGCGCAATTCCATTGCCGAGGCGAATGTGGCCGGGATCGAGATCGAGAACAGTCGCTATGCGCGCGTCGAGAACAACCTCGCCACGCGAAACACGGGCGGCATCCTGGTGTTCGACCTGCCGAACCTGCCCGTGATGGGCGGGGGCGAAGTCATCGTGCGGCGCAATCTGATCGTGGCGAACGATACGCCAAACTTCGCGCCGCCGGGCAATATCGTGGCCAGCGTGCGGCGCGGGACCGGCGTGCTGGTGATGGCGAACGAGAACGTGCTGATCGAAGGCAATGTGATCGACGGCAACCCGACCGCCGGCGTGATGGTGATCGCCTATTCGCAGCCATACGAGGATGCGGATTACAATCCCTATGCGCGCGGCGTCGTGGTGGAACAGAACGTCTTCGGCACCAATGGCGACGATCCGCAGATCGACGGGGCGGACATGCTGCTCGCCGCATTCGGGGGCGTGCTGCCGCCGGTGATGTGGGATGGCATCGCGCAAGGTGACAGCGCTCTTCGGGTGGCGCAGCGCGTTCGCGGCTGGACGCTGGGACTGTCCCGGCCCGGCCAGCCGTTGACCGAAGCGCAGCCCGCCCCGTTAAATGCGCAGGAGCCCGACGGACGCGCGTGGGACGACACCACCATCGGTGCGCCGCGCGAAATGGATGCGCGCCTGCGATGAAGATCGGCGGGTGGCTTTGCGGGCTCGCGGCGCCTCAGCCTTGTGGCGGCAGCAGGGCAGGCACGCCGTGCCATGCCCATTGTCGCGGATGAGGTCATCGCCGGCCCCGCGCTGCCGCGCACGATCGAGGACTACCAGTTCTTTATCCATACAGACGCGCAGCTGCCGACCTTGGGCGTGGTGCCTTACCGACTGAACACGCCGCTTTATTCCGACGGCGCGGACAAGCTGCGCTTCGTCTATGTGCCCGAAGGGGCGAAGGTCACGACGGGCGAGGACGGGCTGCTGCAATTTCCCGTCGGCAGCGCGCTGATCAAGACGTTCGCATTCGGCGAGGGCGAGGACAGGCGGCTGATCGAAACGCGCGTTCTGCTGCACCGGGCGGACGGCTGGCTGGCGCTGCCCTATGTCTGGAACGACGAGCAAACGCAGGCGAAACTGGCTGTGGCCGGTGCGCGCATCGACCTGACCACCCCCGCAGGCGAGGCCATCAGCTACCGCGTGCCGAACAAGAACCAGTGCAAGGAATGCCACGGCGTCGATGGCAAGGTGACGCCCATCGGGCCGAAGGCGCGCAATCTGTCGGCGGAGTGGCTGACGACACAGCTGGGCACGCTTCCGGCGGGCAGCGACGCGATGCCCGTGTGGGAAGAACGCGGTCAAGCGAGCGTAGAGGCTACGGCTCGCGCCTATCTCGATGTCAATTGCGCGCATTGTCATCGGCCCGGTGGCAGCGCATCGAACAGCGGGCTGGACCTGCGCTGGGAGCAGGATGACCCTCAGGCGCTCGGCATCATGAAGCGCCCCGTTGCGGCCGGGCGCGGAGCGGGCGACTTGCTGTTCGATGTCGTGCCGGGAGAGCCCGACGCCTCCATCGTGTTGCATCGCATGCTGTCGAACGATCCGGGCGTGGCCATGCCGCAGCTTGGCAAGGCGACCGTGGATGCAGAGGGCGCGGAGGCCGTGCGCCGCTGGATCGAGCAGCTGCCACAGAGATAGGTTTCCTACTTTCGCTTCGCGTTGCTATGGCTGCGCAATGAGCTTCGCCAACACTTCGAAAACCGCGCTTTCCGGCCATCCGGGCATGTCCGCCGGGACCGGAAAGTTTTTCGCCCTGGACCGTGTTCCATGTGTTCCAAGCTGTAGGATCGGAGCCGCGCAATGAAGTGGGTCTGGCGCATTCTGATTGCCCTGCTGGTCGTGCTGGCTGCGGTCTTCGTCATCTTCCGCGTGCCCGATACCGACCCGGACGAGATGCGCGCGAAATACGCCGCCGCGCCTTCGCAGTTCATCGACATCGGCGATGGGCGCGCAGTGCATGTGCGCGACGAAGGGCCGCGCGATGCGCCGGTCATCGTCCTGCTGCATGGCTCGAATGCCGATCTGCATACGTGGCAGCCGTGGACCGAATCCTTGCGCGAAGATTACCGCATCGTCCGCTACGACCAGCGCGGGCATGGCCTGACCGGACCTGCGCCGGATGAGGACTACAGCGCCGCCGCTTTCGGACGCGATATCGACGCCGTCACCGAAGCTTTGGGCATCGAAACCTTCACGCTCGCGGGCAATTCGATGGGCGGTGGCATCGCGCTGGCCTATGCGCTGGAGAAGCCGTGGCGGGTGGATGCGCTGGTGCTGGTCGATGCGAGCGGCGCGCCGATCGAGCGCGAAGGCAGCGGCAATCTGGCGTTCCGGCTGGCCGCGCATGCCGGGTGTCGGCACGCTGCTCGCCCAGTTCCTGCCCCGCGAGCTCATTGCGCGCAGCCTGTCGCAAAGCGTGTCCAACCAAGACGTCGTGACCGAGGAAGCGATCGACCGCTATTGGGAGTTGGCGCGCTATCCGGGCAATCGCACGGCCACGCAGCAGAGATTCGCGACAGCGCGCACGCCGTTCGATGCGGACGATCTGAAGCAGCTGCGGGTCCCCACGCTGGTCATGTGGGGCAAGGAGGATGCGCTGATTCCCTACGAAGCGGCGGAATGGTTCGACACGCATCTGCCGCGCTCGACGCTGGTCGCCTATGACGGCATCGGCCATATTCCGATGGAGGAAGCGCCCGAGCGCAGCGCGACCGATTTGGCAATCTGGCTGTCAGAGGCGCTGATGCCGCCTGCCTTGCCGCAAGCGGAACCCGCGGCTGACGAGGTCGTTCTAAACCCTTGAACGACATCGGGTCCGTATCTGCGGCCCGAGCTTGCAACAGGGAGCGCTGATTTTGCGCACATTGGGCCTCATCGGCGGGATGAGCTGGATTTCGACCCGCGCCTATTACGAGCGGATCAACAAGCTCGTCCAGAAGCGCGCCCAGCCCATGGCCAGCGCGCCGATGGTGATCGAAAGCCTCGATTATTCCCGTATCGCGCAGGCCAAGAATGCCGATGACTGGGACACGATCGCCTCGACGCTGGTCGACAGCGCGCGTCGGCTGGAAACGGCAGGCGCGCAAGGTCTCGTGATTGCCGCCAACACCATGCACAAGGTCTACGACCGCGTGGCAGAGGCTGTGTCCGTGCCTGTCCTGCACATCGCCGATGCGGTGGGCAAAGCAATGGCGGAGGCAAAGTGCGAAAGCGCCGCGCTGCTCGGCACGCGTTATGTCATGACCGAAAGCTTCTATCGCCAGCGGCTCGTGTCGCATGGCGTGGACCTTCTTCCGCCGGATCCGAACGACGTCGATCTGATCGACGGCATCATCTACAAGGAATTGATGCTGGGCCGCGTGACGCGCGATGCCGAACGGGCTCTCAGGACTGTCGTGACGATGAAGGACAAGCAGGGCGCGGATGCCATCGTGCTCGCCTGCACGGAACTAGAACTGGTCGTCGATACCGACGCCAATGTCCTGCCGGTGTTCGATTCCACCGACATCCATTGCGCCGCTGCGACCGACTGGATCCTCGCCGACGGATAAGCGGATAAGCGGATGGGCGAGAGCGTGCATGCCTGCCGATAAGCGGGCAGGTTCGCGCTTCGTTCACGTTGTGGCGGCTGGGCGCCTGACCTAAGCCGCTGGGTACATGGACAGAGCCCCATACGCCGCCGATCCCGCCGCCAGCCGCGGCCGCGAGTTTGCCGAAAACCGCGAAGGCGCGCGCGGACCCCGCAGCGAATTCCAGCGCGACCGGGACCGGATCGTCCATTCGATCGCCTTTCGCCGCCTGCGCTCCAAGACGCAGGTCTTCATCTCTCCCGACGGGGACCACTACCGCACCCGCCTGACCCACAGCCTGGAAGTCGCGCAGATCGGCCGCGTTATCGCGCGCGAGCTGGGGCTGGACGAGGATCTGACAGAGGCGCTGTGCCTCTCGCACGACATCGGCCATCCGCCCTTCGGTCATGCAGGGGAGAAAGCGCTGGAGCAGGCGATGGAGCATGCGGGCGGCTACGATCACAACGCGCAAGGACTGCGGATGCTGGCGCGGCTGGAGAGCCCCTATCCGGGGCATGTCGGGCTGAACCTGACGTGGGAGACGCTGGAAGGGATGGCCAAGCACAACGGCCCGGTCGATGCGCCGAACTGGGCGCTGGCGGAAATCGACGCGGACTTCCCGCTGGAGCTGGGCGACTGGCCTTCGCTCGAAGCGCAGGTCGCGGCAGTGGCGGACGACATTGCCTACGACAATCACGACATCGATGACGGCTTGCGGGCCGGTTTCCTCGATCTGGAAGACCTGCATGGAGCTGGACTTCGTCGCCGACCAGTTCCGCCGTGTCGAACAGCGCTTCCCCGACACGCCGCGCGACATCCAGCTGCGCGAGCTGGTGCGCAGCCAGATCGGTCTGATGGTCAACGACGTGATTGCGCATACCCGCGCCAATCTGGATGGCATCGACAGCGTGGAGGATGTGCGCAAGGCCGGACGGCGGATCGCCGGGTTCTCGCCCGACATGGCCGTGGCCGAGCGGCGACTGAAGCAGTTCATGTACCGCCGCCTCTATTACCACCCCGAACAGATCGCGACCGCGGAAAAGGCGCGCGAAGTGGTGGCGAAGCTCTTCGTCGCCTATCAGCAGGATCCCAAGACGATGCCCGACGACTGGGTCGAGCGCCTGCCTGCAGCCGAGCCGGAGAAGAGCCGTCATATCGCCGACTTCATCGCCGGCATGACCGACCGCTTCGCCATCCGACAATGCCGGCAAATTTACGGCCGCGCGCCCGAAGGCCTGTCCAATGTCTGAGCCGCTGCGCCTTTGCCTGGTCGGGGCGACCGGCCTGATCGGCGGCAAGGTCATCGAGGCCTGCGTGGGCCGCGAGGATGTGCGGTTGCAGGCCATCGCAAGGCGCGAGGTCCAGCTGCCGCGCGGCATCCGCATCGAATGCTTCGTCGCCGAGCCGGACAAGTGGGGCGAGGTAATCGAGGCGCTGCGACCCAAGGCGATGATCTGCGCGTTGGGCACGACGTGGAAAAAGTCCGGCGAGGACGAGGCGGCCTTCCGCGCGGTCGATCAGGATCTCGTAATGGACACTGCCAAAGCGGCGCTGGACAATGGCGTGGAGCGTTTCGTCCATGTCAGCTCGGTCGGTGCGGATATGGCGTCGAAGACCTTTTACCTGCGCGTCAAAGGCGAGGTTGAGCGCGAACTCACCCGCTTGCGTTTCAACCGCCTCGACATCCTGCGCCCCGGCCTGCTCGTCGGCGAGCGCGAGGACGACCGCCGCGTGGCGGAGCGGATCGGCATTGCCGCCTCGCCCATCGCGAACCTGTTCCTGCATGGGAAATACCGCCAGTATCGCGGCATTAAGGCGCAGCTTGTCGCGCGCGGTGCCATCGCGCTGGCCAAGCGAGCGGCCCGCGGGCGCTTCGTGCACGACAATGACGCCATCCTTCGCGCGGCCAACTCGCTGCCCGCGCTGGTGGACGAATAGGGAGAGGACGGATGTGGGAAATAGCCTTCGACACGGCACAGGCGTTTGCGCTGCTGGGCTGGGCTGCCTTGCTGCTGGCACCCCGCAAACCGTTCGTTCTCGCAGCTGTCTTATATCTTGGCGTGATGCTGCTTTGCCTGGCCTATTCGGTCGGATTGATCGGGATATTTACCGGACTTCTCGACCCTGTCGGCGGCGTTACCGGCAGTGTCGACTTTACCTCGATCGAAGGTGTCCGCAGCTTGTTCGCAAGCGATGGCGGCGTGACCATTGGTTGGATCCACTACCTCGCGTTCGACTTGTTCGTCGGCCTGTGGATCGCGCGCGATGCCGATGCGAAAGGCTTCTCGCGTTGGGTACAGGCGCCGATCTTGCTGCTTACCCTGTTCGCCGGCCCCCTCGGCCTGCTGATCTGGCTGGCAGTGCGGGAGCGCCGCGCGAGGGCAAGCGGGCGCTGGCAGTAGTGTAACGCGCGTGGCATGGTGGTGTCCGAGAGAGGAAGCACCGACCATGTCAGAGCCCGAGAAGCTGAGCTTCGACCAGTTCATCCGTCATTGGGCTCGTGAACGGCCCGACAGCGTTGCACTGGAGCAAGGCGATACCGCCATCACCTTCGGCGCGTTCGAAGAGCGCAGTCGCAAGATCGTCGGCATGTTGCAGGCGCGCGGGATGGGCAAGGGCGATCGCATCGCATGGCTTGGCAAGAATGCGCTGCTCTATTTCGAGCTGTTCTACTCCGCCGCCCGGCTGGGCGTGGTCGTTGTGCCCGTCGGCTGGCGGCTGGCCGCGCCGGAGATTGCGTACATCCTGCAGGACACCGGCGCGAAGCTGCTTTTCATCGGCGAGGGTTTCGATCAACTGGCCGACAAGGCCTGTGCGGACCTTGCAAATGCGCCGCCGGTCCTCTCACCTGATGACACGCAAGCTGCGATAGAGGACGCGCCGGCAGCGGACTTCGACGCCTGCCGGGCCGGACGATGCCGTGCTCCAGCTCTACACGTCAGGCACGACAGGCAACCCGAAAGGCGCGGTGCTGACCAATCGCAATTTGTTCGCCCTCCGCGTACCGGGAGAGAAAGCAGAGCAGCCATGGTCGCATTTCGATGCGGACGAGGCGATCCTGATCTGCATGCCCTGCGCACATATCGGCGGAACGGGCCTCGGCATCATGGCGATGAGCAGCGGCATTCGTGCCATCGTGCAGGAGGAGTTCACGCCCGACGGCGTGCTCGATGCATTCGAGCAGGGCATTACGCGGCTGTTTATCGTGCCCGCTGCCCTGCAGATGGTGGTCCAGCATCCGCGCGCGAAGAACACCGACATGTCGGCAGTCAGATACGTCCTCTACGGCGCGGCGCCCATTCCGCTCGACCTGCTGCGCGAGGCCGTTCAGACCATCCCCGATGCGGGCTTTCTGCAATGCTACGGCATGACGGAAACCACCGGCACCATCGCCGCACTGCCGCCCGAAGACCATGACCTTGCCGGCAACGAACGGATGAAGTCTGCCGGCAAGGCGGTGCCGGGTGTCGAGCTGAAAGTCGTGGACGAGGATGGCGCAGAGTTGCCGCGCGGACAGGTCGGCGAACTTATCTGCCACAGCCCTTCGAACATGGCCGGATACTGGAACCTGCCGGAAGCAACGCAAAGCTCGCTGATCGACGGATGGATGCACACCGGCGATGCGGCATACATGGACGAAGACGGCTATGTCTTCATCCAGGACCGCATCAAGGACATGATTATCTCGGGCGGGGAGAACGTCTATCCTGCGCAGGTCGAAAGCGCGATCTACGGACACCCCGACGTTGCGGAAGTGGCGGTGATCGGCGTTCCCGACGACACATGGGGCGAGGTGGTCAAGGCTTGCGTCGTGCCCAAGCCGGGCGCGAGCGTGGAGGCCGCTTCGGTCATCGAGTGGACCAAGGAGCGGCTTGCCGGCTTCAAGGTGCCCAAGAGCGTGGACTTCATCGAGGCAATGCCCCGCAACGCCAGCGGCAAGATCCTGCGCAAGGACCTGCGCGCGCCGTATTGGGAAGGGCGCGAGAGGCAGGTCAATTGAAGCGTCACGCCCCGGCCACTGCGCGCAATTCGGAAGCGATTGCCAACGTGCTGGCACAGGAATTACCGGCCAGCGGCACTGTGCTGGAAGTCGCTAGCGGAACAGGCGAGCATGCGCTCTTCATGGCGCAGCGCTTCCCGGGCCTGACATGGCAGCCGAGCGATCCCGATATAGAAGCGCTCGAATCCATTGCAGCCTATCGCGAGGATGCTGCGCTGCCGAACTTTCGACCGCCAATCCGACTGGATGCTGCGGCAACCGACTGGCCCGTCGACGAAGCGGATGCGATCGTGTGCATCAACATGGTGCATATCTCGCCATGGGAGGCGACCGAGGGGCTGTTCGGTTCGGCGGGGCGGCTGCTCGATCCGCACGCGCCGCTCGTCCTCTATGGTCCCTACCTCGAGGCGGATGTTGTCACGACCGAGTCGAACATCGCCTTCGATCACAGCCTGAAATCGCGCGACCCGCGCTGGGGCTTGCGGCAGCTTGACGACATCGACGCTCTTGCCGCCAGGACGGGCTTCACCCGCACCGCGCGCCACGCCATGCCTGCCAACAACCTCACGCTGGTCTATCGCCGGCCATAGCAAAACGCCCGCCGGATGAGGGCGGGCGTCATGCCTTACCGGCTGAGCGTTGCGATCAGTCGATAGCCCGTTCGCCTGCCTTGCCGACGGACTTCACGTCCTCGCCAAGACCTTTGACCGTGTTGCAGCCGGCCACCACCACCGACAGGGCCAATGCGATAAATACGGGTGCTTTGGTCTTCATTCGTGTCGATCCTTAGTCGATCGCGTCCTCACCGGCTTCACCGACCAATTCGATGTCTTCGCCAAGGCCCTGCACCGTGTTGCAGGCAGCAGCGGTCAGGCTCATCGTGGTAATGCCGAACGCGAGTAGAAGTCTCTTGATCATCGGATTTTCCCTTTCCGAAGTGCCGAATGGTGGCCTTCTCGGAATTAACAACGCCTTACGATTTCGCAGGTTCCTCTGGCGGACCCTTGGCGAGCCGCAGGTGGCCGCCCATATGCCGCGCGCGATGAAACGGTTCCTTACCTTCGCCAGCGATGCTGAAATCCTTGCGCTATGGGGCGCGGGGTTCCTGCTGGCGGCCGGGATTGCATTGGTTATGGAGCGCCTGCGCCAGAGGCGCACGCGGATCGACCGGATCGGCTGGGTTCCGTGGACCGGCCTGTTCCTGACCTGCATGGTCGTGGGCGGCGGGCTGCTTGCCGTCGCCGTACCGGGCATTTTGCGCGGTTAGTGCTTTAGAGACACGCCTCCAGATACGCCTGATCGAAGCCGAACTGGCGGGCTTTTTCCAGCGTGTAGGGACGCAGGCCGGACGAGCGGAATTCGCCGAGGATCTTGCCGTCCTCGCTCTCGTCGAGATATTCGAACTTGAACAGGTTCTGCGTCACGATCACGTCGCCTTCCATCCCGATCACCTCGGTGATGTCGGTGGTGCGGCGCGAGCCGTCGCGCAGGCGCTTGACCTGCACGATCAGATCGACCGATTCGGCGATCTGGCGGCTGATGGCTTCCTTCGGGATCTTGATGTCGCCCATCAGGATCATGTTTTCCATACGACCCAGGCATTCGCGCGGGCTGTTGGCGTGAAGCGTACACATCGAGCCATCGTGGCCGGTGTTCATGGCGGCGAGAAGGTCGAAACATTCTGCGCCACGAATTTCGCCCAGGATGATGCGGTCGGGACGCATACGCAGGGCGTTCTTCACCAGGTCGCCGATGGTGATGGCGCCTTGGCCTTCGAGGTTCGGCGGACGCGTTTCGAGCGGCAGCCAGTGCGGCTGCTGCAGGCGAAGTTCGGCGGCATCCTCGATCGTCAGCACGCGCTCGCCCGGGTCGATCATCTTCGACAGGGCGTTGAGCATGGTCGTCTTACCCGAACCCGTACCGCCGGAAATCACGATGTTCATGCGGCAGGCACCGGCGATCTTGAGCGCGGTGCACATCTTGTCGCTCATCGAACCGAAATCCTTGAGCATGTCGAGCGTGATCGGCTTTTCGGAGAACTTACGAATCGAGATCGCGGTGCCGCGCAAGCTGAGCGGCGGCACGATCACGTTCACACGGCTGCCGTCCTTCAAGCGGGCGTCGGCCAGCGGGGTGGTCTGGTCGACGCGGCGGCCGACCTGGTTCACGATGCGCTGGGCGATCTGGAACAGGTGCTGTCTCGTCGCGGAACCGGATCGGCGCGATGATCAGCTTGCCCTTCTTTTCGATGTAGGTCTGGTCGGGGCCGTTGACCATGATGTCCGACACGTCGGGATCGTTCAGCAGCTCTTCCAGCGGACCGAAGCCGAGCAGTTCGTCGATCAGCACCTTTTCCAGCGCAAACTGTTCGCGCCGGTTCAGCGTGACCTTCAGTTCGGCCAGCACTTCCATGATGATCGGGCGAAATTCTTCGGACAGTTCGTCCTTGGACAGCGTGGCAGCGGCTTCGGGATCGACGCGTTCGAGCAGGCGGGGGAGGACCTGTTCCTTGATCTTGTGAACGCTGGCTTCGAAACCGCCGACTTCGGATTCGCCGGAGTGGACCGAATTCATTCGCTCGTCGAGGCGAGCCTTGGCATCTGCGCTGGCCGGCGAGGCAGCCGCGCCGGGTGCAGGCGGCGCATCGTCGGGCAGCGGAGGAAACTGTTCGCCGCCAGCGCCGGGTGCCGGGTCCTTGTCGCCGCCGCCTTGCATCGGGCGGGCGCTGCCGAATTGAGGACGCGCGCCGCCCATGCCCGCGCTCCCGTTTTTCCGGCCAAATGCACTCATGCCTAAATCCCCGAATACTGTCGTTTTGGCGCACCCGACACTGCCCCGAACAGGGCGAAGGGCGCGTTTGCAGAAATGGTGAATAGGTCGGAAACCTTGATTTTTCCCTAATCGAGCACTTGCACGTGAGTGGCATTGGAGCGATGCGACGCAGGCCGCATTTCAGCGGTGCGGGAGGGTAAGGCATGGCTCGGGAAAGCGGTTCGAAATCACCGACAGATGCCGGAGATTGCCGTGTTTCTGCCCCACATGGCTCAGGCATCGCCATGTCGCTCGGCGTAGCAGTATAGTGACCGACGTACTTCGTGTTAATATAACGGGGGTGGGTCGAACCTGCTGGAAGGCTTGCCGTACTGGCCGCAATTCATCGTCACGATCATCGTTCTCGGCGCGATGTATACCGCCGCTGGAAGCCCAGACCAGTGCAAAGGCGGCTGCCGATGGCGTCCAATGAACGCAGCGGCATTCTGGCTGCCATGCTCGGTTTTGCGCTGCTCAGCGTTGGTGATGCCGTAATCAAGACGATGGCAGGAGAGTTTTCTGCACTGGGCGTTGCGGCAATGCGGTTTGCCCTGGGATCGGCGGGGCTGTCGCTGCTGCTTGCGGTGAATGAGGGGCAGGGTGCGTTCGTGCCGCGGAAACCTTGGTTACAGGCAGCGCGCGGTGCGTGTCTGGCTATCGCTTCCCTGTGCTTTTTCTCGGCGGTCTTCGTCATGCCCCTGGCCACGGCGATGGCGCTATCCTTCGTGGCTCCGGTCGTCGTGGCCCTGCTGAGCGCGCCGCTATTGAAGGAGCGTGTGAGACCGGCAGTCTGGGCCGCGTCGGGCGCAGCGCTGGTGGGAGTGCTGATTATCCTGCGGCCGAACTTTGCCGATCTGGGTTGGGCGGTGTTGCTACCCCTGGCGTCGGCCACGTTCTTCGCGCTGATGATTATCGCCAACCGGGCCAGCGCGGGGCAAGGCAGCGCGCTGTCGATGCAGGTCTATGTGCAGGTTGCTGCCATGCCGCTCCTGCTGATCGCAGCGTTCGGCGGGCATCTCTCCGGCATCGAAAGCCTTGCACTGGAGGTGCCCGACTGGACGATCCTCGGGCGATGCGCCTTCGTCGCTCTGACGGCCAGCACCGCGCATTGGCTGGCCTATATCGGGACGCAGCGCGCAGGTGCCGCGACGATTGCGCCGACGACCTATATCCAGATGCTGGTTGCAACGGGACTTGGCTGGTGGTGGTTTGGCGACATACCGGATAACCTTACGCTGCTCGGGGCAGCGATCATCATCGGCGCGGGACTGATGCTTTGGTGGACCACGCCTCGGGAACCCGTGCGCGGGCCGTCCGCTTAATCAGGAACGTGCTGGGCACCAAGGCACCAGCGTAGAGTGTTTTCGGGGGTTTATTGAGATGTGCGGTATCATTGGGATCGTCGGCAAAGAGGCAGTGGCCGACCGGCTGGTCGATGGTCTGAAGCGGATGGAATACCGCGGCTATGACAGCGCCGGGGTCTGCACGATCGTCGATGGCGAATTGGTCCGACGCCGGGCAGAGGGCAAGCTGTCAAACCTGGTCGAGGAACTGGCGCAGCGTCCTGCTCCCGGCGACATCGGCATCGCGCACACACGTTGGGCGACCCACGGCGCGCCCACAGCCAGCAACGCGCATCCGCATGCGACCGACAAGGTGGCCATTGTCCACAACGGCATCATCGAAAACTACAAGGAACTGCGCGCCGAAGTGCAGGCCGATGGCCGCACGATGGAAAGCGATACGGACAGCGAAGTCGTCGCGCATCTGCTGACCCGCCGGCTGGAAAATGGTGAGAGCCCGCATGAAGCCGTCGCCAACATGCTGCCGCGCCTGCGCGGTGCCTTTGCGCTCGCCATCGCATTTCGCGACTACCCCGACATGCTGATCGGCGCGCGCCGCGGATCGCCGCTGGTCGTCGGCTATGGCGAGGGGGAGATGTATATCGGCTCCGATGCACTGGCGCTGGCCCCGCTGACGCAGCAGATCGCCTATCTGGAGGAAGGCGACTGGGTCGAAGTCACGCGCGAGGGCGCAACCATCTTCGACGAGGAAAACGCCCAGGTCACGCGCGAGGTAAAGACATCCGGCGCATCCGCCGCTGCAACAGAGAAGGGCAATTATCGCCATTTCATGCAGAAGGAGATCTTCGAGCAGCCGACCGTGGTCGCGCAGACGCTGTCATCCTATCTGCGCCGCGATGACGTGTCGGTGGCGCTACCGCAATTCGACTTCGACATTTCCAGCATCCGCCGCGTGACCATCGTCGCCTGCGGCACGTCCTTCTATGCTGGAATGGTCGCCAAGTACTGGTTCGAACAATTCGCCCGCGTGCCGGTCGATATCGATGTGGCATCGGAGTTCCGTTATCGCGAACCGGTGCTGGAAGACGGCGGATTGGCGATCTTCATTTCGCAGAGCGGCGAGACGGCCGACACGCTGGCAGCGCTGCGGCATTGCAAGGAGAATGGCCAGACGATTGCCGTGGTCGTCAATGTCCCGACCAGCACCATGGCACGCGAGGCGGATTTGCTCTTGCCGACCCATGCCGGCCCGGAAATCGGCGTGGCGTCGACAAAGGCTTTCACGTGCCAGCTGGCGGTCCTGGCCGCGCTGGCCGCGCATATGGCCGTCAAGAAAGGCCTCATGAGCCGCGCGGAGGAGAGCGAGGTCGTCAAACACCTGCTTGAAGCGCCGGCCTGCCTGAACGCCGCGCTCGATCACGATGACGACATTGCGGCTATGGCGCACCTGATCGCTCCGGCGCGTGATGTGCTGTATCTCGGACGTGGGCAGGATTACCCGCTGGCGCTGGAAGGCGCGCTGAAGCTAAAGGAAATCAGTTACATACACGCTGAAGGCTACGCCAGCGGCGAGATGAAGCATGGGCCGATCGCGCTGATCGACGACGACGTTCCGGTCATCGTCATCGCTCCGTCCGGACCGCTGTTCGAGAAAAGCATTTCCAACATGGAAGAAGTGCGCGCGCGTGGTGGTCAGATTGTGCTGATTTCCGACAAGGAAGGGCTCGCCAGCGCGGGCGAAGGCTGCATGGCCACCATCGAAATGCCCGAAGTGCATCCGCTGATCGCACCGCTCGTCTATGCCGTACCGGTCCAGCTGCTCGCCTATCATGTGGCTGTGGTGAAGGGCACGGATGTCGATCAACCGCGCAATCTGGCGAAGTCGGTCACGGTCGAATAAAATTTGATGCACGCGGTATAATTCGCCTTAATTTTACCGCGAGATAACCTTTCTTCTCTAGGGCCCGGTCCTGTGAGCAGTGCTGACTTCACCGGGTCCTTTTCGGACACGCCGCTGACCGTGCGCCAAATCGTCGGGCTGGATGTGCCCGCCGGTGCCGATTATGCGCGCTATCACGCCCAGCAATATGCGCTCGTGGCGCAGCGCGCCGGCACGCGTGTCATGCTCAGCCTGCTGACAGCAGCAATGATGATCGCGGTTTGTTGGGATCACATACCCCAGCAATATCTCCTGATCTGGGGCGGATGTATCCTCCTGTCCCAGCTGATCGCCTATGGTTTCGACCGATGCCTGTACGATGTCGACGATCGCTTGCTCGGCCAATACGAATTGCGGCGCCATGCCGTGGCTTCGGCTGCCAAGGGCGCGACGTTCTCCGGCGGGCTGTGCCTGTTCATCTTCCTGGGAAACGATGGCCACATCGCCATCCTTTGGGCAGCCTTGGCGTTCGTCATTATGGCCGCCTCCGTCAGCCGGTACAGCGCGCCGCTCAGCGCCATCAGCTTCATTGTGACGGTCTGCGCCGGGTCACTGATCGCTGCCCTTGGTGTGTCTGCCTATGGATTGGCCGCCATCATATTCAGCACAGGCATTTTCGCCTGCCTCGGGGTGGTCGAAAGTGCGCGGATATCCTTGAGTGTGCATGCAACGGAACTGGAGATGATCGAGAAGAGCCAGACGGTCTCCATGCTCCTTCGCGAATTCGAGGACGGGCAGGCGGACTGGCTCTGGCAAATCGACACAAGCCGCAGATTGCGCGCCGTCAGTCCGCGCCTCGCCTACTCGATGGGTCGCGAAGTGTCGCAGATCGAAGGCCAATCGCTTTTGCAATTGATGTCGGGCAACGATTGGAAGTCCGGCCAATTCCCGCCGAGCCTGCACGAACTCGCCAAATATCTGAAGGCGATGGAGAGTTTCTCGAATCTGGTCGTGAAGGTGAACATCAACGGTGAGGCCCGGTGGTGGGAGATGTCCGGCACACCGATGTTCGATGACTACGGATCATGGACGGGCTTTCGCGGCGTCGGGTCCGATGTGACTGCCCAGCGCGAAAGCAACGACAAGATCCAGTATCTCGCCCGATACGACACGCTGACCCATCTTCCCAACCGAGTGCAGATCAACGAGAGCATGTCGAAAGCTCTCGACTATGCCGACAAATGGCGCACCCGCTGCGCCTTGCTGATGATCGATCTGGACAGGTTCAAGGCAATCAACGATTCGCTGGGTCATCTGGTCGGTGACAAGATGCTCGCGCAGGTAGCGGCACGGTTGCAGCCCCTGATGGACGACGGTGAATTGTGCGGTCGCCTGGGCGGTGACGAATTCGCTGTCGTCATCCGCGATGCCAGCGACCGCAAGCGCGTCGATACACTGGCCAAAGCCATCATCACGACGCTCTCCGCGCCCTATTACGTCGACAATCACGTCCTGTATGTCGGCGCCAGTGTCGGCTCGTGCATCGGTCCGCGCGACGGCAAGAAGGTCGAAGAACTTCTTCGCAATTCGGACCTGGCGCTATACCGCGCGAAGGACGAGGGCGGGGGCGTGCATTTCGAGTATGAGCCTTCCCTGCATTCGCTGGCCGAAGAGCGCCGCGTGCTGGAATTCGCGCTGCGCCACGCGCTGGAGAAGAACGAATTCGTCCTGCATTACCAGCCGGTCGTCGACGCGTTGAGCGAAGACGTCGTCAGCTTCGAGGCGCTGATCCGCTGGGACAGCAAGGAGCACGGCTTCGTCAGCCCGGCCAAGTTCATTCCGCTGGCCGAGGATACGCGCCTGATCGTGCCGATCGGTACCTGGGTCATGCAGGAGGCATGCCGCGAGGCCGCGACCTATTGGCCCGAGCATGTGAAGGTCAATATCAACGTCTCGCCCGAACAGCTGGTGGAGCCCGACTTCGTGGGCACGGTGGTGCGCGCCCTGTCGCATAGCGGACTTGACCCGCGCCGCCTCGAAATCGAGGTCACCGAAAGCATCTTCATGCGCGATGCGAATGTTGCGCGCCGCGCGCTGGAACAGTGCATGGAGCTGGGCTGTTCGGTCGCACTGGACGACTTCGGAACGGGCTACTCCTCGCTTGGTTACCTGCGCAAGCTGAAGTTCACGACGATCAAGGTCGACCGCAGCTTCGTGCAGGGGGCCGCGCAGAACAGCCCCGAAAGCTTAGCGATCATCCGCGCCGTTGTGGCGATGGCGGAAAGCCTTGGCATGACGACGACGGCAGAAGGCGTCGAGAATGGCGACGAGGCGGACATGATCCGCGTCATGGGCTGCAACAAGATCCAGGGGTATCACTTCGGCCGCCCGATGCCCGCAGAAGATGCGCGCAAGGTGATGCGCCGCGACGACGGCGACCGACAGATCGCGTAAGGCTTCAGGCGCTCGCGAGCGCTTTCATCGCCCCTTCGAAAAGAGCCAGGCCATCCGTCCCGCCATGCGCGGCGTCGACCGCGCGTTCCGGGTGCGGCATCATGCCCAGCACATTGCCTGCACCGTTCAGGATGCCGGCAATGTCGCGGCGCGATCCGTTGCAGTTTTCGACGTAGCGGAAGGCCACGCGTCCGTCGCCTTCGATCCGGTCGAGCGTCTCTTCGTCAGCGAAATAATTACCGTCGTGATGCGCGACCGGGATGCGGATGTTCTGTCCGGCTTCGTAACCACGTGTGAAGACAGAGTCCGCATTCTCGACTTTGAGATCGACGGTGCGACAGATGAAATGCTGGCTGGCATTGCGCATCAGCGCGCCGGGCAGCAGGCCTGCCTCGGTCAGCACCTGGAAGCCGTTGCACACGCCCAGCACCGGCACGCCGCGTTCTGCTGCGCGCACCACTTCGCGCATGATCGGGCTGTTTGCCGCCATCGCGCCGGACCGCAGATAGTCGCCATAGGAAAAGCCGCCCGGCAGGGCGATAAAGTCCAGCCCCTCCGGCAGCTCGGCATCGCCGTGCCACACGCGCACCGGCGCTGTGCCCGCAACCTGCTCCAGCGCCACCGCCATGTCGCGGTCGCAGTTGGAGCCGGGGAAGGTGATGACGGCTGCGCGGAACGCCATCAGCCCAGCTTCTCGATACGGTAGTTTTCGATGACCGTGTTCGCGAGCAGCTTCTCGCACATATCTTCGAGCGCTGCGTCGCTGGTGTCGTCGGCCACGTCCAGTTCCACCGTGCGGCCGATCCGCACATCGTCGACGCCATCGAAGCCGAGACCTTCCAGCGCATGATGCACTGCGCGTCCCTGCGGGTCGAGCACGCCGGGCTTGAGGCTGACGAGAACGCGAATCTTCATGAAAACAGGCCTTTCGGGTCGGGCTCGAAATTGTGCGAGCGCCTATGCCGCGCAAGGCCGCGGAAGGGCAAGCGCCGCGCCAATGTTGCTGCGATGCAACATAGGGAGCGCATCAAGCGTCGAACCGCTTCCGGAAGGCTCGAAATCGTGCGCGTTTCGCCTATGCGGCTTTGGCTTTCCCTTTCCACAACAGGATGCGCACCATGACCCGTCGCACTGCCTACGCACTTCTCACTGCCAGCCCGCTGGCTCTCGCCTTTGCCGCGCCTGCCATGGCGCAGGACACGATCGACAGCTCCGACAGCGAAGCGACCGGCGCAGAGCAGCCGAGCAACGGCGCGCTCGACGTCATCGTCGTGACCGCCAACCGTCGCGAAGAAAACCTGCAGGACGTGCCGGTCTCCGCCGCGACTATCTCATCCGATGCCGCGCAGACGATCTTCGATGCCGGTGCCGACGTGACTGCGCTTGCCGCGCGCGTGCCCGGCCTGTTCGTCGAAAGCTCCAACGGCCGTGCAGCCCCGCGTTTCTACATCCGCGGCCTCGGCAATACCGACTTCGACCTCGCCGCATCGCAGCCCGTCTCGGTCGTCTACGACGAGGTCGTGCTGGAAAACGTGACGCTCAAGAGCTTCCCGATTTTCGACGTCGAGCGGATCGAAGTGCTGCGCGGTCCGCAGGGCACGTTGTTCGGTCGCAACACGCCAGCCGGTATCGTCAAGATCGACACCACCAAGCCGGGTGACGAGTTCGCTGTGCGTGGATCGGTCAGCTACGGCAGCTTCGACAGCGTTTCGATCGACGGCGGCGTCACCGTGCCGCTGCTCCCCGGCTTCGTGTCGGTCCGCCTGTCCGGCCTGTGGCAGCAGCGCGATGACTATATCGATAACGGCTTTACCGGCGAAGAAGATGCCTATGGCGCTTACACCGACATCGCCGGCCGCGCGCAGGTGCTGGTCACGCCAACCGACCGCTTGTCGGTCCTTGGCAGCTATGCGGTGCGCGATCTCGACGGCACTTCCACGCTGTTCCGGGCCAACATCCTTGGCCCGGGCAACAACGATCTGAATGAGAACTACGACCGCGATACGGTCTTCTTCGACGCGGGCGATGGCAACCAGGCCGTCTACAAGTCGGAAATTTCGACCATCAAGCTCGACTACGAGGCGGACTTCGCGACCTTCACCAGCATTTCGAGCTGGGCGGACAGCGAAGGCTCCAGCCGCGGCGACATCGACGGCGGCTTCGGTGCTGCCTTCCTTCCCGAGTCCGGCCCCGGCTTCATTCCGTTCCCTGCCGATACACAGGATTCGATCGAGCTCGACCAATTCACGCAGGAAGTGCGCCTTGCCTCGAACGGTGGCGGCGTCATCGGCTGGCAGGTCGGCGGCTTCTACTTCGACAGCGATTTCGACGTGACGACCACGGGCTTCGACTTCCCGCCGCCCGTCACGGTCAACCACACCAACGAAAGCTGGGCTGTCTTCGGCCAAGTGACCGGCCAAGTCACCGACGCGCTGAAGCTGACCGGCGGCCTGCGCTACACCGATGACGAGAAGGATTTCTTCGTCCGCGATGCCGCCGATCCGCAGGCGGTATCGGTCTCGGACGAGCGCATCAGCTGGGATCTGGCTGCGTTCTACGAGCTGCAGCCTCGATGCCAGCGTTTACGCCCGCGTCGCCAGCGGTTTCCGCGCACCGACGATCCAGGGCCGCGACGTAGCCTTCTTCGCCGCGCCATCCGTTGCGACCAGCGAGAAGATCATGAGCTACGAGGCGGGTTTGAAGAGCGAGCTGCTCGACCGCCGCGTGCGCTTCAACCTTGCCGGATATTACTACACCATCGACGATCCGCAGTTCTCTGCCGTCGGCGGCGAGGACAACCTTGTGCAGCTGGTCAATGCCGATAGCGGTCGTGGTTACGGCTTCGAACTCGACAGCGCGTTCCAGGTCACGCCGAACTTCCTGCTGACCGCCGGTGTCAGCTGGAACGACACGGAAATTCAGGATGACACGCTGGCGGTGGGCATCTGCGCGCAGTGCACCGTGCTCGATCCACTTGCCGAGATCGGCGGCACGGACCGCGCGCTGGTGGACGGCAACCCGTTCCCGAACGCACCCACATGGATCGGCGATGTTTCGGCACGCTATGCCATCCCGCTAGCAACGGGCGGCGAGCTGTTCGCTTACACCGACTGGACCTATCAGGGCGAAACCAGCTTCTTCCTCTACGATAGCTTCGAATACGTCACCGATCCGCAGATCGAGGGCGGCCTTCGTATCGGCTATGCCAGCGCCGACGGTGGCCTCGAAGTGGCGCTGTTCGCGCGCAACATTACCGACGAGGACAATGTGAAGGGCGGCATCGACTTCAACAACAACACGGGATTCGTGAACGACCCACGCGTCATCGGCCTGTCGGTGCGCTTCAGCAACTGACGCGCGTCTGACCTGACAGAAAAAGGGCCGCGGCGGGAAGCACCCGTCGCGGCCCTTTCTGTTTGTAGCGGAGCCTTACTGCTCGGCGAGAGACTCGTGCACCACACGGATGCGCAGTTCGTTTGCCGGATCGAGATAGCGCAGCGCCGCGGCCTGAAGCATATCCGGCGTGACGGCCATGTACCGCTCTTCGGCAGTGCGCACGCGGTCGAGCCGTTCTGCACCCAATTGCGCCTCGTCGGCCACGCCGAGCCACCAGCCATTGTTCTTGCGCGATTGTGCCAGCTGTTCGAGCAACGGCTTGCGCGCGCGGTCGATCAGGTCGGTATCGACCGGCGCTGCCCGCAATTCCTCGACCAGCTCGTCGATCACGCCGAACACTTGCTCGGCCTGCGACGGCTCGACGATGACCGAGGTCGAGAACACGCCATAGCCTTCGTACAAGTCGGACATGGATGAGCCCGCGCCCGGCGAATAGGAAGCGCCCAATTCCTCGCGTATCTTGTCCAGCATTTCCAGCCCGAGAATGCGCGCGAGCAGGCCCAGCGTCGCCTCTTCCTGCGCATCGGCATCATCCGTCGTCGGCCAGTAAGTCAGCACCAGCGCCTGATCCTCTGCGCCGCCATGGGTCAGCACGCGCTCCGTGCGGTCGGTTGCGAATTGCGCCACACGATTGGCCGGATAGTCCGCCAGCTCGGTCTCGCGTGTCGGAAGCGCTCCGAATGTGCGCGCGACAGAGGCGATAACTTCGTCCGCATCGAACTCGCCGACGACCGAAATCTCGATCGGGGCAGAGGCAAATTCGCGCGTAATCAGTTCTCGCGCTCTCTCTGCATCGACGCCCAGCAGTTGTTCTTCCGTCGGCAGGCCGAAGCGCGCATTGCCGTTCGCCACAATTTGTGCAGCCTGTGTCTGCGCGACCGACTGCGGCGTTGAGTCCATCTGCGCGAGGAAGGGTGGCACGACCCCGAGCCACTGGCTGACCATTTCGGGCCGCAGACCCGGGTCGGTCAAATATGCCAGCGACAGCTCCATCTGCGTCGGCAGATCGGCCATGGTGCTCGCGCCACTCGCCGTGAACATATCGCCACCCACGCTGAAGCCGTAGCTGAGCGAGCGCCCTGCAAAGATCTGCCGCAACTCGTCGAAGCTGTGCTGGCCGACACCGCCCTGCGCGCTGAGGTTCGACAGCATGATCGCTTCGGCGAGGTTTTCGGTCGGGAAGGCAAGCTGCCCGGAGCCCACGCGGATGATGAAGCGCAGGCGATCGTCCTCGAAGTCCGTCGGCTTCAGGTTCAGCATGACATTGTTGTCGAAGCGGATCGTGCGGATGCCGAGGTCCTCGATCATGGTGTCGGCCACCACCTCGCCCGGCTCGCCCACGTCGCCATAGGCGAACTCGACGATGCCGCGATCTTCCGGCGGTGCGACAGCGACCTGCGCCGATGCGTCATAGGCGGCAAGGATGGTCGCCTCGGCATCCTCGATCGGTTCCTTGGTGGAGACGTGGATCAGCGGATCGCTCAGCGCGTAGTGGCGCGCGAAGGCCGCATTCACTGCGTCGACCGTGAATTCGGGCTTCAGCGACTGGAACAGGGCAAAGCGCGTGCTCGGCTTGACGAACAGGCGTTCGACGCGCGCTGTGCCAAGGATCTGGTCGGCCAGCGCGCGATTGGAACGTGTGCCTTCCTGCCGGGCCGCATCGCCTAAGCCCTTTTCGAAGTTAGCCAGTTGCTCGGCCAGCTCGCTCTGCGTGAAGCCGTGCGTAACGGCGCGGCGCCACTCCTGTTCGCCGGTTTGCAGGGCTTGCTGCCACTCGCCTTCCTTGCCCTGTATCTGGATTGCAGACTGGCTGTTGATGTCGAAGAAATCGCTGGCCGACGCGCTACCACCGAGGATCGGAGCATCCTCGCTCGTCGCGATCTTTTGCAGGCGACGGTTGAGGATCGCGGTGCCCAGGCTCAGCAGCAGCTGATCCTTGTATTCTGCCCGCGTCGTTTCCGTATCGCGATAAGGCGCGAAGCGGTCGATCGTGACGAGATATTGCACGTCGGGATCGACGAAATTCCCCGCCGCACGTCCCCGTTCGATGTCGACCAGGCCTTTCTCCACCCGCTGGATCGGTTCGGCAGATGCTTCCCAACTGGAGAAGCGATCGACGATCTTGGCTTCGATCGCATCGATATCGACATCGCCGACGAAAACCAGGGTGGCGTTGTCCGGGCGATAATAGCGGCGGTACAGATCGCGCACAACCGAGCCGGGAGCCGCGTCGATGTTCTCTACTGTCCCGTCCGCGCGGAAGCGCTGGGCATAGAGCGTATCGGGCGAGACGAACTTGAAGTAGTCCTTGATCCGGCGAATCTGGTAATTGTTGCGGGTGCGCGTTTCGGACTGAATGATCCCGCGCTCGCGATCCACCGCACCATCGCTGATGGTTAGCTCGGACGCGGTTTCGCGCATCAGCATCAGCGCGGTGTCTGACCAACTCGTCATCCACCCGCGGAAGGTCCAGCTTGTAGATCGTGTCCTCAAACCCGGTGGACGCGTTTGTATCTGCGCCGAAGGCAAGGCCCAGCCGCTCGAGCAGCTTGATCATCTCGCCTTCGGGAATGTTGGTCGATCCGTTGAAGGCCATATGCTCGACCACGTGAGCAAGGCCCAGCTCTTCTTCGCGCTCGTCGATCCAGCCCACATCGAAACCGAAGCGCACAACGGCGGTGTCCTCGGGCGTTTCATTACGCAGGATGGCGTATTTCATGCCGTTCGGCAGCCGGCCGAAGCGCACGTCGGCATCGGCAGGGATGTCGTAGACCGGCACACCCCAGGCGGTTTCTCCGGTCTGTGCAATCGTGGCCTCAGCAGCGTCCTGCGCCACCACAGGTGCGGCCTGCAAACCCAGAGCAAGCAGCGGCAGTGCGGCCAGCGCACGCGGAAAAGTTTTGCGGTCCATGAAAAAGCGTCCCCATTCGTTCGCGCATGATCGCGCGAAACCTCCATCGTCGAATGTAAACAAAAGGGCGGCAAAAGTAAGGCAGATCTGCGGTTTCATCGAGCAAGCGCCAAGCCGGTCCGACCAACGGTCCGCTTGCCAATTCGCAGCGCGCCATTACGACCGTCGCGGTGCCGACCCTCGACCTCGTCTACAACCCCGTTGCCGGAAGCTTTTCGCCAAGCCGCTTTTCCCGGTTGGCAGCCGCTCTGGGGCATGCGGGTTTCGATGTGCGCCGCCTGCCGACCCGCGCAGAAGGCGCGCAATTGTCGGGCGAGGCGGACCTCGTCTGCGTCCATGGGGGCGACGGTACCCTGCGAGATACGGTGCGGGCGATGGGCGAGGATGCTGGCCGCATCCCGCTGTGCATTGCACCGTCCGGAACGATTAATCTGGTGGCGCGAGAACTGGGCTATGCGCGCAAGCCCGATGTTTTCGCCCGGCAAATCGCCGATGGCTGGGCAAACGGCGAAGCTGGATGGCTGAAAGCGCCGCTCTATAGGCTTGGCGATACGCCGGTAGTGTCCTGCATGTCGATCGGTCCGGACAGTCATGCGGTCGCGCGCGTGTCGGGCACGTTGAAGCGGCGCATCGGGCGCTATGCCTATCTCGTCGCGCTGATGCGGCAAATGCGCGAATGGCCGCGCGATCCCATGGAAGTGACCGGCACGACCGTGGATGGAGAGGCCTTCGCGGTGGAGGCCGAGGCAGTAATCGTCTCCAACGCCGCGCTTTATGCCGGACCGTTCCGGATGAGCGCGCGGGCCGGGCTGCATGCCGATTGCGTCGAATTGGTCAGCGTGCGCGAATGCACGCGCAGCCGCATGATTGCCCTTGCTGCGGCAAGCTTCCTGCGCCTTCCGGTCGATCGGATCTCCGGGGTCCAAGTCCGCTCCTGCACCCGTATCAGCTTCGACCGCTGCGCCATGCCGGTCCAGGTCGATGGCGACCACATGCCCGACTGCGCCTTCGCGATCCAGCCGAGCGGGCTGACGCTGCGCTACGTCGTCTGAACTACTTTTTGGGCGGCTTGATCGTGTTGCGCAAGCGGCTGCGGTGCGCGCTCATGTCGAGGACTTCGCCCGGTCCGTCGTCGCTCTTCTGTAGCAGGCCGAGGCGGCGCGCGACTTCCTGATAGGCCTCGCTTTCCCCGCCTAGATCGCGGCGGAAACGGTCCTTGTCGAGCTTTTCGCCGGTGTTGATGTCCCACAGGCGGCACCCATCGGGGCTGATCTCGTCGGCGAGGATCGTGCGGCTGTAGTCGCCGTCCCAGATGCGCCCGAACTCGAGCTTGAAGTCGACCAGTCGGATGTCGATCGCAGCGAACATGCCCGACAGGAAATCGTTGATGCGGATCGCCATCGACGACATGTCCTGCATCTCTTCATGGCTGCACCAGTTGAAGCAGGCGATCTCCTCTTCCGATACCTTCGGATCGCCCAGCGCATCGTCTTTCAGGCAATATTCGATCAGCGTGTGCGGCAGCACTTCGCCTTCCTCAACGCCGAGCCGCTTGGACAAGGAGCCTGCCGCGACATTGCGCACCACTACTTCGAGCGGAATGATCTCGACCTGACGCACCAGCTGCTCGCGCATATTGAGCCGGCGGATGAAGTGCGTCGGAATCCCGATGTGCGACAGCCGCGTGAAGACATATTCGCTGATGCGATTGTTGATCACGCCCTTGCCGTTGATCGTGCCCTTTTTCTCGGCGTTGAAGGCGGTGGCGTCATCCTTGAAATACTGGATGATGGTGCCGGGCTCGGGCCCTTCGTAAAGGATCTTGGCCTTGCCTTCGTAGATCTGGCGGCGACGTGCCATTGAGCTGTTCCTCGCAATAACGACAGCGCCCCGGCGTCGACGCGATGCCTTGGATGGGCACCTTCAGCGAGTCCGGGGCGTAAGCATTGCGCTTAGATTACCCTATGCCGCTTGGCAATCGGTGTGCGGCATGCGAGCACGTGCTGACGTGATGGGATCGAGCCACTTCTATCGACATTCCGGGCTGACCGTCGCCTCGGACATGGAACTGCCCGAATGGGCATCCTTCGCCTGCTCCGGCGACGAGGCGGATGTGCAGAGTCATTCTTTCCGATGACCCATGTCCCGACTGCCCGACCGAGGGATGCGTCGTGATGGGCGACAGCTTGCGTTTTGCCGTGGAGGGCGTGGGCGGATGGCAGGTCGAGGGTGGACGCACGATCCGCCTGCATCCCGGCATGGCCGCGCAACCGCCTGAGTTAAGGCTCTACACGCTCGGCAGCGCGTGGGCCGCGCTCGGCTATATGCGCGGTGCGGCCATGTGGCACGCTAGCGCCGTTATGCTGGGCGGTCGCGCTGTGCTGCTGTGCGGCGAGAGCGGGGAGGGCAAGAGCACGCTCGCGGCTGCATTGGTAGCGAGAGGTGCAGCGCTGGTCTCGGACGATCTGGCGCGGGTGGAGGCGGGCGGGATAGCCAGAATCCACCCCTCCGCCACGCGGATTAAGCTGTGGTCGGAAGCCATCGCGCATCTCGGCTGGGAAGACCGCAAGGTGCAACGCGACTGGTATCGCGAGAACAAGTTTCATTGCGAAGCGCCCACGGCCGTGGCTGACAGCGCGCCTGTCGATCTGGTGGCCATCGTGTCGCTCGAAGAGGGCGACGCTGTCGACCTGCAATCACTGGACGGAGCAGAGGCGCTGGAGACCGTCCTGCGCCAGACGATGTTCCGACCCGAAATGATCGAAGCGCTGGGCACCTGGGGGAAGCAGGGTGCGATGGCGGCGTATATTGTCGCGCAATGCCCGGTATACCGCCTGACCCGCCCGCGCGACATGATGCAGCTGGACGCCGCGTGCGAAGCGGTGGAAGGTCTTTTATCTTAAGAAAAGGTGGTGCCCGAGGGCGGATTTGAACCACCGACACGACGATTTTCAATCGTCTGCTCTACCCCTGAGCTACTCAGGCACACCACTCATGCAAAACATCGTCAACGTGTCCTGCAAGCAAGCGAAGCGCGCCTATGGCGAAGCCTCGCGTGATTGGCAAGGGGTATAATCAGTCGTCCGTGTCGCGCGAGGCGCCGCCGGTGACTTCCTGAGCAATTTCCTCGGGCAGAGCTGCACGTCCGGGCACGGTATAGCCATCGCCGAACCACTTCGCGAGGTCGCGATCGCGGCAGCGCGTGGAGCAGAAGGGCGTGTGTTCGTCGCTCCGAGGCTTCTTGCAGATGGGGCAGGGTTTGCCGGGTCTAGTCATGTGGCACGATCTGGGCAGTCGCCGCCTCGATGGCAAGGCCGGGATCGGTCTCGACACGCAGCGGACGGCCGGTGCGGCGCTCCAGCTCCGCAATCCACTCGGGCTTGAACTTGGCTTTCAGGGCGGGGTGGACGGTCAGCAGCGTCGCGCCCGCTCCCTCGACCATCTCCGCCCGGCGCAGGGCCATGCGCGCGGCCATAGCCGGTGCGTGAGGTGGCGAAGCGATGAAGCAGCGATGGGCCGTCCAGCCGCGCGACGATCTGGACAAAGCCAAAGCCGTTCATCGCCGTGCGCTCGTGCGGCCAGTCGGTCAGCGCTTCGTCGAGCGCCGCGTCGACGGCCTTGCGGTCGGCCTTCGCCTGCAGCGTCGGGAAGTCGATGCCGATGTTCCCGCCGAGGTCGAATTGCTGGAGCGCGCGGGAAAGCGGCGCGCATGCGGTCAGGGCCAGTTCGCGCGGCGGCAGGGTGCCGTCGATGTCCACCACGGTCATCGCAGGCGTGACGCAGAAGAGCAGCGAGCCGCCATCGAAGCTCACCTCGCCGGACGAGGCGGTGTTCCAGATGTCTTCCCAGAGACCGGGAGGGAAGCGACGGACTGTATTGCCTGCCGCGAACACGTCGTCCGCTGTGTCGAAAGCTCCGGCAAGACGTGCGGCGGGCAATTTGTAGCGTCCACGCTCTGCCATGGCGGCGCGAGTGACGACGAGGTCCAGCATGCTCCCTTCGCTTGCCTCCCGCGGTATCTTATCGACCAGCACCTCGCGCCCGTCCGGCATCGTAGCCGTGCCGCGTGCGCCCCGCTTGGTCGTCAGCTTCGCGGCGATCTGCTGGCCTGCGTGCAGTTCACCCGGCCAACGCAGCTTCGCCGCCAGCACCTTGTCACCGTCGACCAGCAGTGCGCGCTTCTCGCCAATGCCGTCTTCGACCAGCCACTCAGCCAAGGGCGAAGCCCGCCGCTTTCAACAATCCACGCGTCTCGTAAAGCGGCAGGCCGACCACGCCCGAATGGCTGCCGTCGATGCGCCTGATGAGGCCTTCCGCGCTGCCCTGGATGGCATAGCCGCCGGCCTTGCCTTCCCACTCGCCGCCGTCGAGATAGGCTCTCAATCTCCTCGTCCGACAGGCGCTTGAAGATGACGATCGTTTCGCTCAGCCGCTCGCGGATCGTGCCGTCGGGTGCGCGCAGGGCGATGGCGGAGAGCACGCGATGGCGGCGGCCGGACAGCAGTTCGAGGCATGTGCGCGCCGTCGCCTCGTCATCCGCCTTGGGCAGGATGCGGCGCCCTGCCGCCACGACCGTGTCGCCGGCCAGCACGAAGCCTTCATCGCTCGCCGCAGCTTCGGCCTTTTCGCGCGCCATGCGCCTCGCGTAATCTCGCGGCAATTCGCCCTTGGCCGGGGTCTCGTCGATATCGGCAGGGGCGATGGCGTGCGGCATCACGCCCAGCCGCGCGATCAGGTCGCGGCGGCGCGGGCTGGCACTGGCGAGGATGAGAGTGGGCTGGCCCACGTGTTGTTAGGCTGGACCAGGGCCCTGGCCGGGTCCGCCGCGTCCGGGCATGAAGCGATAGGTGATGCGCGCCTTGGTCAGATCGTACGGCGTCAGTTCGCACAGCACTTCGTCGCCGACCAGCACGCGGATGCGGTTCTTGCGCATCTTGCCGGCGGTGTGACCCAGCACCTCGTGGCCGTTCTCGAGCTCGACGCGGAACATCGCGTTGGGCAGCAGTTCCACAACGCGTCCGCGCATTTCGAGAAGTTCTTCTTTGGCCATTCGTGTCCTTAAGTCATGCAGTTGGTCGAGTAATGTCGCGCGCCCATAGCGGCGCACGGGATAAAAGGGAAGCGCTGCGCATTGTCCGTTCATAGCTGCGCAAGGGTGCATGGGGTCTCGCAAGGGCTGCCTATCTTCAGCAGGGCGCGGCAATTTCAGCAAGGTGATCGGTTTGGGACGTACTATGGCACGCAGCTCCGGCCTTGCACTGACAGCGGTCCTGGCGATGCAAGGCGTCCCGATCAGCGCGCAGGACACGGATGCATCGTCGCAAGAGGATGCCGAGCCGGTCGAGGCTGTCCCGCAAGACGACGAAGACGGAGATATCGTAGTCGTCGGCCAGCGGCTCCGTGGTCAGTTGAACGTCGATCAGCCGCCGATTGCCGAATTCGATGAAGCCGACATTGCGGCATTCGGTGCAAATTCTCTCGCCGATGTGCTTGCCGCGATCGAGCCAGCTACCGGCAGCAGTGCGCGAGGCGGCCGTGGCGGCGGGCGCCCCGTCTTCCTCATCAACGGCATCCGCGTCTCGAGCTTTCGCGAGTTTCGCAGCTATCCGCCCGAAGCGGTCCTCAAGGTCGAGGTGTTCAACGAAGAGGTCGCGCAGCGGTTCGGGTTTTCGCCCAACCAGCGAGTCGTCAACATCATCCTCAAGCCCAGATTTCCAGCAGCTTACAGGCGAGGTCGAATACGAGCAGCCCGCCGCGGGCGGCTATTCGCGCACCGAGCAGGAGCTGACCTGGCTGCGCATCGGCGAGAAGGGGCGGCTGAATCTCGATGTCGAATTCGAGGATCGCAGCCTGCTGACCGAGGACGAGCGCGATGTCACGCCGCTCGGCGCACCGGGTGAAAGCGCGTTTCGCAGCCTTGTCTCCGACACGGCAGGTTTCCAGCTCGAAGGCAATTATGCACGCGCGGTGATCGAGACCGGCATCTCGTTCAACATCAACGGTACGGTCGGGCGCAATGTGTCGAGCAGCCTGTTCGGCCTTGCGACCGATGGCACGTCGGTGCTGGAAACGCGCGGCGCGGTGGACAATTACGCTGCCGCCTTGTCACTCAACCAACCGCTTGGCGCGTGGACGACGACCTTTACCAGCGACCTCGGCCTGACCGACAGTGAAACCGAGATCGACCGCAACAGCGGCAATGGCTTCGATATCGCGAACAGCCGCGTCTACAGCGCCGTCAACAAGCTCACGGTCAACGGTTTCCCGCTGACTTTGCCAGGCGGGGAGCTCAGCACTACGCTCGACATCGGACTCGACTGGACGCGGATCGAGAGCGACGACACACGGTCCGATACGGGCGAACTGGCCTTCACCCGCCGCTCCGCCAGCGTTGGTCTGAATGTTGCCGCGCCCCTCATGCGTGCAGGGCCGGTCGGCGATGTCACGCTGGTCGCGACCGGCGGGTTCGAGGACTTGTCCGATTTCGGCGGGCTGGCGAACTGGTCGCTGGGCGTGAATTGGTCGCCGACCGAGGCGCTGAATTTGTCCGCCACGCGCATCTGGCGCGAAGTGGCGCCGGGCCTGACCGAGCTCGGCAATCCGTTGATCGAGACATTCAATGTTCCGACGTTCGATTTCCGCACGGGCGAGACAGTGCTGGCGACGCAGATCAACGGCGGCAATCCGGACCTGCTTGCAGAAACGCAGTCAGACTGGAAGTTTGCCGCCAACTGGAAGCTGCCCTTCTGGAACGACGCGCGGATCAGCGCCGATTACGGCATCAACCGCTCGCGCGATGTGACCTCGAGCCCATCGTTCAGTTCCGCGTTCGAAGAGGCGTTCCCCGACCGCGTCACGCGCGGAGGGGCTGGCGAGCTGCTGGCGGTCGATCGCCGTCCCCTGACGTTGTTCGAGACACGAAGCCGCATACTGTCGATCGGCCTGAATTCCAGCGGATCCATCGGCAAGGCGCCGCCGAGGCCCGAACGTCCGGAAGGAGCTGGACGGCCCGGTGGCGGAGCGGGCGGTCCGCCAGCGCGTGGTGGACCTCCGGCTGGAGGCGGATTCGATCCATCGCGCATGGAGGCGATCCGCAAGGTCTTTTGCGAAACACCCGAAGGCGAGACGCCCGACCTCTCGCAGATCCCCGAGATGTTCCGCGCTCGCCTGCTGGACGAGAATGGCGAGCCCGATCCGGAGAAGATCGCCGCAGCACGCGCCCGCTTCTGCGGCGAAGAGGCCGAACAGCGCGGCGAGCGCTTTGCCGCCATGCGCGAGGCGGTTTGCGCCGATCCGCCCAAGCTGGACGAATTGCCCGAGGAAATGCGCAATCGTCTGCTGAGCGAAGAGGGCGAGGTCGATCCCGAGAAGCTGAAGGCACTGCGTGAACGCATGTGCTCGGCGTCTGGTGAAGGGCAGCAGGGGCAGCAGAGCGGCAGGCGCGGTGGTGGCGGCTTTCGTATGTTCGGCGGAAACCCCAACGACACACGTCCGCGCTATTTCATCTCGCTCAACCACAGCTTCACGCTGGAAAACGAAGTCCTGTTGGCCGAAGGTGGCCCCTTGTTCGACCAACTCGACGGTTTCGTGCTGGACGGCGCGGTGGCCGATCAATCGACACGGCTGGAAGGCGGCGTTTTCTGGCAGGGTTACGGCCTGCGCCTCTCGGGTCGGTATATCGGCGAATCTCTGGTCCGCGGCGGAGACTTCCCGGGGTCGAGCGATATCGTGTTCGGCGATCTGACGACCTTCGACCTGCGCCTGTTCGCAAATCTCGGCGAAGTCTTCGAGAAGGAGGAAGGCTGGCTGGACGGGCTGCGCGTGTCGCTACTGTTCGACAATGTGTTCGATGCGCGGCGCGAGGTTGTCGACGAGAATGGCGATGTGCCTGCGGCCTTCGAACCGCTCCGCCTCGATCCGACCGGGCGGTATCTCGGCATCGATATCCGCAAGGCGTTCTAGCGTTCCGCGATAGCCTCGCCTGCGGCGACACCGCTCGCCCAGGCCCATTGGAAGTTGTAGCCGCCGAGCCAGCCGGTGACGTCCACTGCCTCGCCGATGGCGAAAAGGCCGGGGACTTTCCTGGCTTCCATCGTGCGCGACGACAACTCGGCAGTGGCGATACCGCCTGCCGTGACCTCGGCCTTGGCGAAGCCCTCGGTGCCGCTCGGGCGAAAGGTCCAGCGTTTCAGCATCTCTTGCGCGCGCCGCAAGCCCTGGTCGCTGGCATTGCCGAGTTCGGTTTCGATGCCGAGCTTGTCGGCAAGGATGTCGGCCAGCCGCTGGGGCAATATCTCGCGCAGCACGGTCTTCAGATGCACACGCGGCGTCTCTCGCTTGCGGGCCAGCAGCCAGTCGGCTTGTGCATCGGGGACGAAGTTCACCGCCACTTCCTCGCCCGGTTTCCAGTAGGACGAAATCTGCAGGATCGACGGGCCGGACAGGCCGTTATGCGTGAACAGCGCGGCTTCGGGAAAGCTGGTCTTGCCCGCACTGGCGACGACCGGGGCGGAGACGCCCGAAATCTCGCGGAACAGCACCTCTTCGCCGCCCAGCGTCAGCGGGACGAGGGCAGGGCGCGGCTCGACCACTTTGAGGCCGAACTGGCGAGCAAGATCATAGGCAAAGCCCGTCGCACCCATCTTCGGGATGGAGGGACCGCCTGTGGCTATGATGAGGGCAGGGGCGGTGTATGTCGCCGTCCTGCGTGGTGACGTGAAACGTCGCCGTCGTGCCTCACATCGGTCACCTCCGCATCGCAGCGGATATCGACATCGCCTTTCGCGCATTCTTCCAGCAGCATGTCGACGATCTGCTTCGACGAGCCGTCGCAGAACAGCTGGCCCAGCGTCTTTTCGTGCCACGCAATGCCGTAGCTTTCGACCAGATCGAGGAAGTCGCGCGACGTGTACCGCGCCAGCGCCGACTTGGCGAAATGCGGATTGGCGGAGATGTAGTTGGCAGGCCCTGCGCCGAGATTGGTGAAATTGCAGCGCCCGCCGCCCGAAATCAGGATCTTCTTGCCCGGCTTGCTCGCCCGCTCCAGCACCAGCACTTGGCTGCCCATCTGACCCGCATGCGCGGCGCACATCAGCCCGGCCGCGCCCGCGCCCAGCACGATGGCGTCGTATGGCGCGCTCATGTCAGGCTACGGGAAGCTCGGTCTGCGCCGGGCGGCGACCGGCGACGACATACAGCAGCGCGCCAAGCCCGATCATGCCTGCCAGCACCAGCACGGCCTTGCCGCTGACTTGCGCGGCGACGAACAGGCTGACCCCGATGGCCAGCGCCGCGGCGATGGCATGAAGCGGATTAACGCGCCCTTCGCGATACTCCAGCGTGGGCAGGGCAGCGGCGCAGATGCAGTAGGTCACCAGCCGGATCAGCGTGCCTGCGATCGCCAGCACGGCAAAGCCTTCCCACATGCCGAATGCGATGGACGCCGCACCGGTGAACAGGATGGCATTGGCCGGCGTGCCGTAGCGCTTGGAGATCCCGGCAAACCACTGGGGCAGCATGCCGCGCTGCGCCATACCGTAAAGGATGCGCGGCTGCGTGGTCGAGCCGTTGAAATTGTTGGCTGCAATGCTGACCGCCGCGGCGATGACGATGGCGGTCGATCCCCATTGACCCATGGTCTGCATCGCCGCGCCTGCCAGCGCGTTGTCCTCGTTTACCACCGCGGGATCGATGGCGAGATAGGCCCAGATCACTGCCATATAGAGCAGCGTGACCGCGCCCACCATGGTGATGATTGCCAGCGGTATGTCGCGGCGCGGGCGGCGCATTTCGCCTGCGGGTTCCACCACCGCCTCGAACCCCATGAAGGCATAGAAGGTCAGCAGCACGACCTGCTCAACCGCGGAAAACTCGGGCACAGCGAAACCGATGTCCGGGTCGCCTGCGAACAGTGCGGACACGGCCAGCGCGACCAGCGGCAGCACCTTGATGACGGTCATCACGCCAAGCGCCCCGACTGCGCGGCTCATCCCGACGAGGTTCACAAGCGTCACGATGGCCAGGATCGTCGCAATCGCGCCTGCCTCGGCGATCGGATCCTGCAACCACGGCCACACTGCGGCGAGATAGGCGACCATCACGCTGGTGTTCGCCGCCGCCGTCACGATGGCGCTGGCATAGCGCGCCCAGCCTGCCTGGAAGCCGACGAACCGCCCGAACGCGGCCTCGCCATACAGCACCGGCCCGCCGCTGTTTTCGAACCGTCCGGCCAGCCAGGCATAGCACAGCGCGAGCGGCAGGAATCCCAGCCCGCCTGCCAGCATCAGCCAAGGCGCAAAGCTGCCCACGCCCGTCGCCAGCACGGCCGGGAGCGCGAAAATGCCTGCACCGATCATGCCGTTCACCGGGAACAGGGCCGTGCCCCAGAACCCCACCGTGCGCGGAGGCGCGTCGTAGCTGTGCGTGGTGTCTGTCATCAGGACGCAACGCTTGGCGGCATCTGCGGCTTTGCACAAGCGGCCATGGATTCCTATGTGCACTGCCATGTCGCGAACCAAGGCCGCCAAGCCCGCCACTCCTGCCGGACAAGAGCGCTTCAACGAGGAGCGCGCGACCAAGGTAATTGCCAGCGCGCAGCCCGATCTTGACGCGGGCGTCAAGACCATCCGCAACACGGTAAGGACGCTCAAGCCAAGGCCCGGTGTCTACCGCATGCTCGATACGCGCGGCGATGTGCTCTATGTCGGCAAGGCGCGCAGTCTGAAGGCGCGGGTGGCGAACTATACGCAGGTCAAGGGCCTGTCGAACCGGCTGAAACGCATGGTCAGCCAGTGCCGTGCGATGGAAATCGTGGTCACCAATTCGGAAGCCGAGGCGCTGCTGCTCGAGGCGCAGCTGATCAAGCGCTATCGCCCTCCGTTCAACGTGCTGCTGCGCGACGACAAGAGCTTCCCCTTCATCCTCCTGCGCGCCGACCACTCTTTCCCGCGCATCCACAAGCATCGCGGCGCGCGGCGGGCCAAGGGCAACTATTACGGCCCCTTCGCCAGCGCGGGCAGCGTGAACAAGACGCTGAACTCACTGCAGAAGCTGTTTCTCCTGCGCAGCTGCACCGACAGCTTCTTCAACAATCGCGACCGGCCCTGTCTGCTTTACCAGATCAAGCGCTGTTCCGCCCCCTGCGTCGGCCGCATCGACGAAGGTGGCTACGACAAGCTGGTGAAGGAGGCGAAGGACTTCCTCTCCGGCAAGTCCAGCGCGGTGCAGGCCGACATCGAAAAGCAGATGGCCAAGGCTGCCGAAAACCTCGACTTCGAGACCGCCGCCATCCTGCGCGACCGGCTGCGTGCGGCGACTTTCATCCAGGGAAGCCAAGCCATCAACGCCAGCGGCGTGGGCGATGCCGATGTCTTCGCGCTGGCGGCCAAGGGCGGGCAGATCGGCGTGCAGGCCTTCTTCATCCGCGGCGGGCAGAACTGGGGCCACAAGGCTTTCTTCCCCAAGAACACCGGCGAGTTGGAGCATGACGAGATCCTGTCCGACGTGCTGCTGCAATTCTACGAGGAAGTCCCGCCGCCGCGCACGATCCTCGTCGACCGCGAACTGGCGGAGCAGGAGCTGCTGGCAGAGGCGCTGGCGGAGAAGGTCGGCCACGCCGTCGCCATCTCGATCCCGCGCCGCGGCGACCGGCTGAAGCTGCTCAAGCAGGCGAGCCGCAATGCCATCGAGTCGCTCGAACGCCGGCTGGCCGAGTCCGGTACCAAGGCGCAGCGCATGCGCGAGATCGCCGAATTCCTCGAACTGGACGAGCCGCCCAGCCGCATCGAGATCTACGACAACAGCCACATACAGGGTGACAAGGCATTAGGTGCCATGGTCGTCGCAAGTCCTGAGGGGTTCGAAAAGGGCCAGTACCGCAAGTTCAATATCAAGGAAGCGCAGACCAACGACGACTTCGGCATGATGCGCGAAGTCATGGCGCGCCGCTTCCGCAAGCTGGCCGAGCGCGAGCGGGCAGAGGACGGTGCCGACACGCCCAAGAGCGCCAAGCCCACCCATCACGACATCTGGCCCGATCTGCTGCTGATCGACGGCGGCAAGGGGCAGGTGTCCAGCGTCATGGCGGTGCTGGAGGATCTGGGGCTGGCCGAGCATATTCCCGTCATCGGCATTGCCAAGGGTCCGCATCACGGGCGCGAGGGGCGCGAGGTGTTCCACTTTCCAGACGGGCGCGAAAAGACGCTGCCCAAGCACTCGCAGTTGCTGTTCTACCTCCAGACCCTGCGCGACGAGGTCCACCGCTATGCCATCGGCGCCCACCGCGCCAAGCGCAGTCGCGCCATCACCGCCTCTCCGCTGGACGAGATCCCCGGCATCGGCCCGTCACGCAAACGCGCGCTTCTTCTTCACTTCGGCACCGCCGCAAAGGTCCGCGCCGCTGCCCTCGACGATCTCAAGCGCGCGCCCGGCATCAGCGCCGGCGTGGCGCAGCAGATCTACGATTTCTACCACGCGGGTGGTTAAGGTGGCCGCGGTCTAACGCCAGTCGGGACCGTAGATGGTGAACCCGGCCTGCTCCAGGCCGTCGAGCACGCCGCCATCTTCGGCCAGAACCCGCAGGGGCACGACCGATAGTGTCGTACCCTCGCTGCTTGCCGCCGCTGCGATCATGGTCGATCCATTGCTGGCGTATCTCCGGGCCGAGATCGTCGTCAGCCCACGGCCAGCAGCTTCCCAGCGCGACCTGCAACGGATTGTCCATTACAGCGCCCACACGGTGCTTACGCCAGTCGTCGCCGCGCTGTTCGATGATGCCGGCGCCCGCTTCGGTGGCGGTCATGGCGCTTTCGAGACAGGCGATGTGGCTTTCCGGCGGGGCGGAGGCGAGATCGTCGAGCAAGTCTTCGCCGCGCATGCGCTCGGGGCGCTCGATGGCAATCTTCGCGCGCTTGGCTGCCTTGCTCACGACCTTGGTGGCATCGTCCAGCGTGTCGTCATCGAAGTCGAGCCGCCGGGCAAGCAGGTCGAAAGCTGTCATCAGGAAGCTGCGGCGATCGTAATCGATGTCGTATTGCGCTTCGAGAGCGGAGAGCCGTGCGCGTTGGGCTTCGTCGAGATAATCGCCTGCTACCGACTTGTCCGGGAGCTTGGTGAAACTCCCGCCGCGAAAGATGACGCGCAGGATATCGCCGGGCGAGAACCTGGGCTGGGCCCGCAGAATGACCCGGTCAGCCTCGAGCGTCGCTTCTTCCAGCAAATCGGGCTGCCACGGCGTGCTTTCCGGCACTGCGCGAATTTCGCCAACCAGAATGACCGTGCCTGTCGCCGTATCGATGGTCCACATGGGCGCGCCGGAGCGCTGCGCCGTGACGACGATCGGATTTGATGTGGCCTGCACTTCCTGTGCTGACGCGGGGTTTGGAAAGGCAAGCGGCAGGGCGCCAGCCAACAACAGAAGAGAGCGTGCTTTCATGCTGGGTGCGCTAGGCCCGGCGGTCTGGCTGCTGACTGAACGCGCCGACACCTACTTCGAAGGTTTGGCTCCCGGCTTCCTTTTTCCGGCAAATTTCTTGCCTGCCGGCTTGCCCCCCTTGGCGAAAGGCTTGCCCGGCTTTTTCCCGCCGGGTCCCTTGCCGAACGGTTTCGACCGGACGCGTGCGCCCGCATGACTGCCGTGGTCCCGGCGGTTCTGGCGCGCCTCTACGCGCGGACCTTCGGGGGCTTCTTCGATTACGATGGCGTCCTGCTCGTCCTCGCTTGATGCGGTGCGCTCAACTGCGGCGGCGAATTTCGGGGCGATGGCAGTGGGTATCTGGAACCAGGTCTCGAATTGCCCGATCCGGATCGCGCCGACTTCGTTGCGCGTGATATGTCCGCGGCGGCACAGTAGCGGCAGGATCCAGCGGGCTTCCGCGTTCTGCCTGCGGCCGACACCGATCTTGTACCAGACCACGTCTTCGAACCCGGGACGCTGGCGGTTCTCCTTGTCCTTGGTCCGCGCTTCCGGCGTGTTGGGCAGCATTTCTTCAGGCTCGGGCAACTTGGCGCGATGCGCCTGCACCAGCGCGGCTGCGATGTCTTCGGGTGACCGCTTTTCCATCAATTCGCGCGCCAGTTCGCGGTCGTGTTCTGGGAACTCGGACTGCGCGGTAAGCATCTCCATCAGCCTTGCGCGATCCTTCTTGCGGATCATTTCGGGCGTGGGGGCATCCATCCACTGCGCCTCGATCTTCGCTCCGCGCAGCATGCCTTCGACACGCCGGCGACGGTTGTACGGCACGATGATGGCCGCCGTGCCTTTCTTGCCCGCACGTCCGGTGCGCCCGGAACGGTGCTGGAGCGTTTCGGCATCGCGCGGGATTTCGACATGGATGACCAGGCTGAGTGTCGGCAGGTCGATCCCGCGAGCCGCGACGTCGGTGGCCACGCATACGCGCGCGCGCCGGTCGCGGAGCGCCTGCAGCGCCTGGTTGCGTTCGGACTGCGAATGCTCTCCCGACAGCGCGACGACGCCGAACCCGCGCTCCTGCAAGGTGGCGTGGAAGCGGCGGACATTGTCGCGCGTGGCACAGAACAGAATGGCCGTTTCCGCTTCATGGAAGCGCAGAAGGTTCACGACCGCCTGCTCGACTTCGGCGGGCGATACGGTGATCGCCTGGTAGGTGATGTCGCCATGACCACGGTCTTCGCCGACAAGCGAGAGGCGCAGGGCATCGCGCTGGTAGCGTTCGGCCAGTCGCACAATTGGGCGGGGTATGGTCGCGGAGAACAGCAATGTGCGTCGGCCGTCGGGCGTCGCATCGAGTATTTCTTCCAGGTCTTCGCGAAAGCCCATGTCGAGCATTTCGTCCGCTTCATCGAGCACGACGCCAAGCAGGCCCGACAAGTCGAGCGCGCCGCGTTCCAAATGGTCGCGAAGTCGGCCCGGCGTGCCGACAACGATGGCCGGACCGGACCTGAGGGCGCGGCGTTCCTTGCTCGCATCCATGCCGCCCACACATGTGGCAATGCGCAAACCCGCGCTCGCATACAGCCAGCCGAGTTCGCGGCTGACCTGCAGGGCAAGTTCGCGCGTGGGTGCGATGACGAGCATCAGGGGTGCTTGCGTCAGTGCGCCGTTTTGCGTTTCGGCAAGCAGCGCGCCTGCCATTGCGAGCCCGAAGGCCACCGTCTTGCCGGAGCCGGTCTGCGCCGAGACGATGAGGTCACGGCCCTGCGCCTTGTCCTCGATGACGGCGGACTGCACGGGGGTGAGATCGGTATAACCGCGGTCGGCAAGAGCTTTGCCGATGAGCGGCGGAAGGGTGTCGAAAAGCATGTAGACTCGCATTGGGAATAGGTCCGCGCCGCGGGTTGCGGTCGGGGACATTGGCAAAGCCGCTCAGTCTTGGCGGCTGGACAGTCGATCCGGGCTCGAGGGGAGCCAGTCGATCTTGATTGTCGCGCCTACACCATAAACGACCGCTTGGCTCGCACTATCTCGCAAGTGCGAAATAAGCCGTGCCGATATGCCTCAATCGCGCCGCGCGGGGCGCACGACACCTTCCTGCGCGACGCTGGCGACGAGCCTCCCGTCGCGGGTGAAGATTCGGCCGCGATTAAAGCCTCTGCCGCCGCCAGACCACGGGCTGTCGGTGGCGTAAAGCAGCCAGTCGTCGGCGCGCCAGTCTTCCAGCGCGCGGCGGTGGAACCAGAGGGCGTGATCTAGGCTGGCGCCCTTCAGCTCGCCGCGGGCCCAGCTGAGCCCGTGGGGCAGGGCGCTGGTGCCGAGCAGCGTGTAGTCGCTGGCATAGGCCATGACGGCACGGTGCAGGGCAGCATCGTCGGGAAGCGGAGCGGCGGTCTTGAACCAGCTGTGCGCGCGTGGCGGTTTCTTCTCCGAATTCATCCAGTGCAGCTTGCCGCTGGTGCGCATCTCGATCGGGCGGGGCCGCAGCATGAGCGTGCGCTGGATGTCCGACACCTCGCCCATCTCGGCCAGGAACTTGCGGCGCATCTCCATGTCCGACGGCAGGTCATCGGGTGGCGGGACATCGGGCATCGCGCTGTCTTCGTGTGCGAGGCCGTCCTCCGGCCGCTGGAAGCTGGCGGTAAGGTTAAGGATCGGCTGGTCTTCCTGCGCTGCCACCACGCGCCGGTTGGCAAAGGAGCGCCCGGTGAAGTCGGCTGCGACCTCGTAACCGATGTCCACCCCCTCTCGCCCGCCGCGCAGGAAATACGCGTGGAGCGAGTGGGCTTCCATTCCGTCGGGCGCGCTGGCCTGTGCCGCTTGCAAGCCCTGCGCGATGACCTGTCCGCCGAACACGCGCCCGATGCCGCCGGGCTGTTGCGGTCCGCTGAAGCGGTCCTCGCCGTCGGGAGCGACGGTGAGCAGGCGCACAAGTCCGGCGACGAGATCTTCGGGTGTCTTGGTGTCGGTCACTTCGGCAGGCTGTGATGCGCGCACTGGCGAGGGTCAAGAAAAAGGCGGCGGCACCGTGAAGTGCCGCCGCCCTTTCGAGATCGAGATGACCGGATCAGATCATGCCGCAAGCGCTGCCAGAAGCAGCAGGGCGACGATGTTCGTGATCTTGATCATCGGGTTCACGGCCGGACCTGCGGTGTCCTTGTAAGGATCGCCCACGGTATCGCCGGTCACGGCAGCCTTGTGAGCTTCCGAGCCCTTGCCGCCGTGGTTGCCGTCTTCGATGTACTTCTTCGCATTGTCCCATGCACCGCCACCGGCAGTCATGGAGAGGGCAACGAAGATACCGCCGATGATGACGCCCAGCAGCAGCGCACCCACCGCTGCGAATGCGTTTTCCTGACCGGCCAGCAGGTCGATTGTGAAATAGACCACAATCGGGGCCAGCAGGGGGAGCATCGAAGGCAGGATCATTTCCTTGATCGCGGCCTTGGTGACGAGATCCACCGTTCGCGCGTAATCCGGCTTGCTCGTGCCGGCCATGATCCCTGCATCCGCAGCGAACTGTTCGCGCACGTCCTTGACCACGTCTCCGGCAGCACGGCCCACGGCGGTCATGCCCATCGCACCGAACAGGTACGGCAGCAGCGCGCCCAGCAGCAGGCCGACGATGACATAGGGGTTCTCGAGGCTGAAGTTCACATCAGCGTCCGGGAACAGCTTTGCCAGATCGGTCGTGTAGGCAGCGAACAGCACCAGCGCGCCGAGGCCCGCCGAACCGATGGCATAGCCCTTGGTCACGGCCTTGGTGGTGTTGCCCACGGCATCGAGCATGTCGGTCTTTTCACGGACGCTTTCGTCCAGACCGGCCATTTCGGCGATGCCGCCTGCGTTGTCCGTCACCGGACCGTAAGCATCCAGCGCAACGACCATACCCGCCAGTGCCAGCATGGCGGTGGCAGCATAGGCGATGCCCATGAGGCCAGCGAGCTCGAAGGTGGCGATGATGCCCGCAACGATGACGATCGTCGGCAACGCGGTCGATTCAAGGCTGATGGCGAGACCCTGGATCACGTTGGTGCCGTGGCCCGTCTCGGATGATTTGGCGATCGAGCGGACCGGACGATAGTTGGTGCCGGTGTAATACTCGGTGATCCAGATGATCAGGCCGGTGATGGCCAGACCGATCAGCGAGCACCAGAACAGGTCCATGCCAGTGAATGCACCTTCGCCGGTGATGCCGCCACCGATGTCCGTACCCACGCCGACTGCATAGTCGATGACGAGATAGATCAGCGGGATGGCCAGCACGGCCGAGACGATGAAGCCCTTGTACATCGCGCCCATGACGTTCGTGCCGCCCTTGCCGAGCTTCACGAAATAGGTGCCGATGATGCTGGTCACGATACACGCGCCGCCAATCAGCAGCGGCAGCGCCATCATGGGCAGCAGCAGGTCGCCCAGAACTTCGCTGAACAGCAGCGCGGTCAGGACCATGGTGACACCGACGGTCACGACGTACGTTTCGAACAGGTCGGCAGCCATGCCGGCACAGTCGCCGACATTGTCACCCACATTGTCGGCGATCACGGCCGGATTGCGCGGATCATCTTCGGGAATGCCCGCTTCCACCTTGCCGACGAGGTCGGCGCCGACGTCTGCGGCCTTGGTGAAGATACCACCGCCCAGACGCGCGAAGATCGAGATGAGCGAGGCACCAAAGGCAAGGCCGACGAGGCCGTAAACCACTTCGTCGCTGTCCGGAGCAAAGCCTGCCGGACCCGCCAGGTACCAGAAGAACACCGCAATCGAGAGCAGAGCGAGACCTGCCACGAGCATGCCGGTAATGGCCCCTGCGCGGAATGCGAGGGTGAGGCCCTGCTGCAAACCGCTCTGCGCGGCCGCAGCCGTCCGCACGTTCGCGCGGACCGAGATATTCATCCCGATAAAGCCCGCAACGCCCGACAGCACGGCACCGATGACGAAGCCGACAGCCGGCCAAAGCCCGAGAAACACGAACACCAGCACGGCGACGACGACGCCGACCATGCCGATAGTGGTGTACTGACGCTTCAGATAGGCTTGCGCGCCTTCCTGGATAGCGCCTGCAATTTCCTGCATTTTTTCATTGCCGGCGCCCGCATTGAGCACCTGGCGGCTGGTGATGAAGCCGTACACAACGGCCAACAGTCCCAACCCTATGGATAGGATAACTAGGTCCACGAAAAACTCCCCTCCCGTTTATGTCATGCCACCTGGCGTGGGAGACGCCAGCGCATTGTGGGCGAGGGGTATAAAGCGCTTGTGTGCGCTGACAAGGGGTGAAAGCGGCGGAATTGTGCGCTTATCGACCGGCTTGTTGCCAAACTGTCAGTGTCGGTAGCCGAGCCCGTCTTCCGGAGTAAGGAATTCGCCATCGAGCCGTAGCGGCGCAAGGTCGGCGGAGGTCACCGTCCCGATGCGCGTTGCCGAGACAGGCAAGACGGTTGTCGGAGCCGCCGTGAACAGCAGTTGGTAATCATCGCCCCAGCGAATGCACTCGTCCCGGCGTCCTTTATCCGCGACCGGGATGAGGCGGCTTTCAAGCTCGAAAGCAGCCCAATCGGAGGCGGTTGCCATGCGCCAGCAATCGAGCAGCAGGCCGTCCGAAATGTCCATCATCGCAGTGACATGCGGAGCGAGCGCGGCGCCTTCCGACAACAAAGGTCGGGGGCGACGATAGGCGCTGCTGTCTGCACCGTCGCCGTCGCGCAGCGCTTCGAAACCGAGCATGGCTGCGCCGAGCGGGCCGGTTACATAAATGCCATCGCCGATCTTGGCTCCGCTGCGCGACGCGACCGGGGTGTGGGTGGCGCGGCCAATCGCGGTGCAGCCCCACACCCGCTGACCTTCGCCGCGAACCGTATCCCCGCCGAGGAGCGGCACGTCGTATTCTTCCAGCACTTCCTTGAGTCCAGCGATGAAGCGGTGGTCGTCCGTGCCGAGCATGTGGGATAGCAGCACGCCGACGGGCTGCGCGCCTTTTGCGGCGAGGTCGGAGAGGTTTACCGCGACCAGCTTCCAGGCGATGTCCGCCGGATCTTGGCCATCGAGGACGTGGACGCCCTCGACCAGAGTGTCGTGGGTAAGGACGAGGGTTTGGTCGCCGACTTCGAGGATGGCGGCATCATCGGCAAGCTCGCGGGCGCCTGGAGCAGTGGCGAGGCCCCTGAGCGCCGCGATGAAGTCAATCTCGTTCACGCCCACTCACTAATCGGTTCGCACTTCCGCCCATTACCCGTTCGCCCTGAGCTTGTCGAAGGGCTGTCCTTCGTTTTTGGCTCGACACTTGAAGAAAAGTACGGGGGTTGGCCTTCGGCCGCCTTCGGCCCGACCAGCTCAGCACGAACGGACATTGGGCAGTGTGACGTAAACTAACGCCCCGCTTCCTTCGCCACCGCGTCCAGAATGCCGTTCACGAACTTCGCCTCGCGGTCGTCGAAGAAGGCCTTGGCCACATCCACATACTCGCTGATCGCGGCAGCCTTGGGCACGTCCTTGCGCGCAATCAACTCGTACGCGCCGGCACGCAGGATCTGCAGCATGGTCTTGTCCAGCCGCGCAAGGGTCCAGCCGTTGGCCAGCCGCGCCGTCAGCAACTCGTCGATCTCGCCGCGCCGCGCGTCCACGCCACTTACCACGTCGTCGAAGAACGCCACGTCAGCGTCGGCATATTCCTCGTCCTCGATCACCTTGCCGAGGCGGTGCTGGTGAAATTCGTTGAGCAGCTTGGCGGTCGCGGTCCCTTCCATCTGCTGCTGATAAAGCGCCTGCACCGCGCCAAGCCGGGCGGCGCTGCGGGACTGGCTGCGGGAAGCGTGGCTCATGAAAGCCTCCTGGAAATGGATAGTGCGTGCGCGGGCAGGCCCTCGGCCTCGGCAAGGCGCACGGCGGCAGGGCCGATAGCCTTGAGAGCGGCCTCGCTCGCGCCGATAAAGCTGGTGCGCTTCATGAAGTCGAGCACCGACAAGCCGCTGGCAAACCGTGCGCGGCGGCCGGTGGGCAGGACATGGTTGGGCCCGGCGATGTAATCGCCCACGGCTTCGGGTGTCATCCGGCCGAGGAACACGCTGCCTGCATGACGCAGACGGTCGAAGATACCTTCCGGATCGGCGGTGGCAATCTCGACATGCTCGGCGGCGAGACGGTCGGACAGCGCAGGCGCTTCGTCGAGGCTGTCGACGAGCACGACCAGGCCGTGATCGTCCCAGCTGGCCTTGGCAGTCCTGGCTGTGGGCAGCTTGAGAAATTCAAGGTCGATCGCGTCCATCACCTGGCTGGCGAAGGCGCGGTCGTCCGTAATGAGGATCGACTGGCTGGTCGGATCATGCTCGGCCTGGCTGAGCAGGTCGGCCGCGATCCATTCGGGATTGTTGTCGCGTCCGCGATGACCAGAATTTCGCTCGGGCCGGCGACCATGTCGATGCCGACCACGCCGTAAAGCTGACGCTTGGCCTCGGCGACCCATGCATTGCCCGGTCCGGTCACGACATCGACGCGCGCGATCCGGTCGGTGCCGTAGGCGAGCGCTGCCACAGCCTGCGCCCCGCCGACGCGCCAGATCTCGTCCACACCGGCAATATGCGCTGCGGCCAGCACCAGATCGTTGGCCTCGCCGCCCGGTGTGGGCGTCGTCACGACCAGCCGGTCGACGCCTGCAACCTTGGCCGGAATGGCGTTCATCAGCAGCGAGGAGGGATAGGCCGCGCGTCCGCCGGGAACATACAGGCCAGCCGCCTCCACAGCGCCCCATCGCGCGCCCAGCCGCATGCCGATCTCATCGGTATAGTCGCGGTCCTGCGGCATCTGGCCTTCGTGGTAGGCGCGGATGCGTGCGGCGGCAGTCTCCAGCGCCTCGCGCAAAGGCGCGTCCAGAGAATTATATGCCGCTTCGCACGCCTCCTTCGAGATCGACCAGTCCTCGTCGCTCGAGAGGTTATGCTGGTCGAAGCGTGTCGTATATTCGACCAGCGCCTTGTCGCCGCGCTCGCGCACTTCGTTGATTATGGCCGCGACATCGCGCCCGACCTGCGCATCGGTCTCGCGGCGCGCGCGCACCACGCGCTCGAACTGCGTCTCGAAGTCCGCGTCGGAAGTCCGGAGCAGCTGCATCAGGCGGCGCTGCGCTCTTCGGCGTTGGCGCGGAAGGCCTCGACCAGTGCAGCCACGCGCGGATCGGTCTTCAGCGCCGTCCGGTTGACGATCAGGCGCGCGGTGATGTCCATAATGCGATCGGTTTCGACCAGCCCGTTCTCGCGCAAGGTCGTGCCCGGTGCTGACCAGGTCGACGATGCGTCCGGCAAGACCCAGCTCGGGCGCGATTTCCATCGCTCCGTTCAGCTTGACGCACTCTGCCTGAATGCCCTGCCGTTCGAAATGGCGGCGGGTAAGCCCGGGATATTTGGTCGCAACGCGCAAATGACTGGCGCCGTTGGTAGCGCGCGCATCGCCCGGCTCTGCGACCGACAGGCGGCAGTGCCCGATGTCGAGGTCGACCGGCGCGTACAGCTCGGCATAGTCGAACTCCTCGATCACGTCAGACCCCACTATGCCCATCTGCGCTGCGCCATGCGCGACGAACGTCGCCACGTCGAAAGCGCGCACGCGGATGAGGCGCATGTCGTCGCGCGTCGTTGCGAAGGTCAGCGAGCGGTTGGCCTTGTCATGAAACGCATCGGCAGGCACCACGCCTGCACGCGCCATGACGGGCAGCGCCTCGTCGAGGATCCGGCCCTTGGGCACGGCAAAGGTGAGTGCAGTGGTGTCTTTGGGGGTCATTGCGCTGGCGCAAATAGGCAGAGCTTGGCGAAAGGGCAACGGATATGGACACAGGCGCGGTGATGGACATCGTTTCGCTGAGCGAGGCGATCGAGTGGCAGGCGCAGCACGCGGAAGAGGCAGGCGCACCGGGCACGGCCAAGGTGGTGCGCGCCCTGCTGGCGCTGGAAGACCTGGACACGGCAACCGCACGGCGCATTTTCTCGTGGCAGGGTCTGTCGCTGCGCGATGCCTTGCCGCTGCGGATCGCAGGCGGGTTGCACAATCTGCTGCTGACCGGCGATGCGCCGCGGCTTGAGGATGTCTATGCTGGGCGCCTGACATCGCAGGACGAGGTCGATGCCCTGGTCGTCGGGCTGGTCGAGGCCTACGACGCGCGCCTGCTTCCATGGCTGGACGGTCCTCCGCAGACGAACGAGGCGGGGCGGTCGGCCAGCTTCGCCGCAGCGTTGGCGTGGCTTGCGGACGTGCGCACACCGCCACGCTTCGAGCTGCTGGAGATCGGGGCGAGCGCGGGAATCAACACGATGATGGGCCGCTATCGCTACGATTTGGGCGGGTTCAAGGCAGGGCCGCAGGGCAGCCCGATGCGTATCGCGCCGGAATGGCGAGGCGCGCCGTCGGATGGTGCGGACTTCCAGATCGTCGCGGCGCGCGGCTGCGACGTCGATCCTGTGGACCTGAGCGACCGCGATGCGGCTTTGCGGCTGAAGGGCTATGTCTGGCCCGAGGCAGCGGGCCGGATGGCGCGCATCGATGCCGCGATTGCACTGGCCAAGGACGAGCCTCCGCTGCTCGAGCAGGCCGATGCTGCGGACTGGACCGAGCGGATGCTGTCCGAGCCGCAGGAGGAGGGCGTGACGCGCGTGCTGATGCATTCGATCATGTGGCAGTACTTGCCCGACGAGACGCAGGAGCGGATCGAGCGGATGATCGCTTCGACCGGCGCGGCGGCGACATCGGAGCGGGCCTTCGCGCACGTCGCGCTCGAGACGAACCGCGAGACCTTCCAGCACGAACTGCGCGTGCGATATTGGCCGGGTGGCGGGGAGGCGGTGCACCTTGCCAATGCGCATCCGCACGGCGCGTGGGTGGAGTGGCTGGGCTAAGCCGTCCTCGCCAGGAACGCCTCTATCGCAGCGTTTACCGCATCGGGTGCTTCCCACTGCACGAAGTGGCCGCAATCTGGGACCTCGACCAGCGTCAGGTCGCTCACATACTCCTCTAGCCCCGCCGTGTTTTCCGGCGGCAAGGCCAGATCGTCCTGCGCCCAGATGACCAGCGTCGGGATCGAGAGTGGCGGATAGGCAGGCGGCGTCCAGCCCTCGGGCACTTCGAACGGCGCATCCATGGGCGGCACGTCGATCGGGCTGGCGCGGTACCAGTTGAGCATGGCGATGGCGGCATCCGGGTTGCGCCAGTCCTCCAGCAGGATCGCGCGCTCTTCGGGCTCCATCTTGTCCGCCTCGTCCCAGCGGATGTGCTCGGCCAGGAAAGGGGCAAGGCCGTCGCGGCGGATTGCCTCGTCATGCGCCGCATCGCGAAAGGCGCGCATGTACTGGCTCGCCTCGCGCTGGACGGGCGAGGTGTAGAGAAGCGCTGGAAGACGGCGTGATGCGGCGCATTGGCGATCACGGCGCGGGTGACGCGGCCTGTCTGCGCACCCAGCATGGCGACGCCCCAGGCAATCGCGCCGCCCCAATCGTGGCCGACGATGGTGAACCGGTCCACGCCCAGCGCATCGGCCAGCAGGAAGATGTCGCCGATCAGCTTGTCGGGCGTGTAGGCATCCACTTCCTCGGGACGGGAAGATCCGCGATAGCCGCGCTGGTCGGGTGCGATGCAGCGGAAGCGGTCGCTGAATTGCGCGATCTGGTGACGCCAGCTGCGGTGGTTTTCGGGAAAGCCGTGCAGGAAGATCAGCACCGGCGCATCGCGCGGGCCGACATCGACTGTGTCCAGTTCGATCCCGTTTGCGAGCATGACGTGGGTCTGCTCCATCACTCGGCCTGCATCTTTTCCATGTAGCCCTTGGCCACCATGCCCGCGACCTGGTCCAGCAGGTGGTCAGGCGTGCGGCGCGCTTCCCCCATGGCTTCTTCCATCCCCTCGGCCACGATAATTTCGCGCTGGTTCGCCGCGATGGCATCGACGATGCGACAGGCGGCATCGGCTGGCGATATGCCGTTGTCGATCACGCCGTCGCTTCGCCCGCGCGGTGTGCCGTCGGCGGTCAGCGCATTGCGGCTGACGTCGGTGGCGATCGAGCCGGGGCAGACGACATGCACCTCGACACGCCGCCTTGCGACAGTTCTGCCCGCAGCGCGTCGGCATAGCCGATCAGCCCGTGCTTGGCCGCGCAATAGGCGGTGCGCATCGGCACACCGACCTTGCCCGCGATGGAGGAGATGAAGACCAGCCGCCCGCTGCCCGCGCCGAGTCACATGCGGCAGCAGCGCCTGAGTAGCGGCGATCTGGGCGGTCAGGTCGATATCGATGATGTCGCGATAGACCTGCATGGCCGTGTCGGTCGCCGCGACTGCGCTGCGACACGCCGGCATTGGCGACGAATATGTCGACGCCCTTCCACTCGATTGCCTTGCCCGTCGCCTCATGCATGGCGTCTTCGTCGCGCACGTCGAACGGCAGGATGAGCGTCTCGGTATCGAGGTCGTCGGCAACATCGGCCAGTCGCGCTTCGTCGCGGCCCGAACAGGATGACGTTCGCCCCGCGTCCCGCCCATTCGCGGGCGAGCGCTGCGCCGATGCCGGAGGATGCGCCGGTGATCCAGACCGTCTGTCCTGCAAAACTCATGGGTAGGTCACCGTCTTGGGCGCGCCGTCGGGCAGGTCGATCCGTTCCTCGCTGTCGCCCGGAACTTCGGGAAAGCGGTGGTTGCGCCAGTCGTCCTTGGCCTGCTCGATCCGTTCCTTGCTCGAACTGACGAAATTCCACCAGGCATGCCGCTTGGTCGCGAACGCCTCGCCGCCCAGTAGCATGATGCGTGCGCCGGTCTTGCTTTCCAGCGTCATGTCGCGGCCCGGTTGCAGCACCGCGAGCGTGAACTTTTCAAGCTTATGCCCGTCGATGCTTGCCTCGCCGCCGACCAGCATCACGCCGCGCTCGTCTGCATCGTCCTCGATCGGGATCGCGCCGCCGGCTTCCAGGACGATTTCGGCATAGATCGTGTCGGCGTAGCAGGTGGTGGCCGCCTGCTCGCCCCACAGATTGCCCATGATGACGGTCGCCTTGGCGCGGCCATCCTCGATGACAGGCAAGTCGGTGCACGCCTCGAAGGCCGGATCGATTTCCTCCCGCCCGTCGGGAAGGGCAAGCCATGTCTGCATGCCGTAGAGCTTGGCTCCGCTGTCGCGCTCCTGCTCGGGCGAGCGTTCGGAATGGACGATGCCTTTGCCCGCCGTCATCAGGTTCACCTGACCCGGCTTGATCGTGGAAAAGGTGCCCAGGCTGTCGCGATGGTCGATTGCGCCTTCGAACAGCCAGGTCACCGTCGCCAGATTGATATGCGGGTGCGGGCGCACGTCCATGCCGCTGCCAAGATCGAGCTGCGCAGGGCCGAACTGATCGACGAAGATAAACGGCCCGACCATGCTGCGATGACGCGAGGGCAGACACGCGGCGTACCTCGAACTGCCCCAGATCGTGTGTCGTCGGGGTAAGCGTGATGTCGATCTTGTCCATGATGCCCTCCTGTGCGGGTCAAACGGTCGGCGCGCTGGCCTGGATGGCGAGGGCGTGGACGCGGTCGCCGGGAATGTCGCCCAGCGCCTTGTTGACCATGCGCTGGCGCTCCACCCGGCTCTTGTCGGCGAACACGGGCGCTTCGATCACCACGGTGAAGTGCGATTCGCCGCTACCGTCGTCGCCCGAATGGCCGGCGTGGCTGGCGCTGTCGTTGACGATGTCGAGCCGCGTCGGCTCGAACGCCTCTGTCAGCAAGCGCTCCATCTCCTGCGCAACCGTTTCCGCCATCACCTGTCCCTTTCAAATCCTGCTTTGCATTCGCGACGAGTGCTCCCCATTACAGAACGAATGCGCCCGTCAAAGTTTCATGGCCGATACGAGGATAGCGGAAAACCCTGCGATCATCCGGCCTGCAACGAGCCGGGCGAGTTTCGCGCGCCGGGCAGCGGACACCGCTTCGACGGGCCGGGCCAGTGGCGCTGGTTGTGCCTCGAACATGTGCGCGAATTCAACGCAGGCTACGACTGGTTCGAAGGCATGAGCGCAGACGAAATCCTCGACGCGCAAAGCCCGGCGTCCGGCTGGCGCACCGAACAACCTGCGTATCGCCCCACGGCTGGCGTGGACGGGTTGCCGCGCTGGGCGGATTACGACGACCCGCTCGACGCGATCAGTGCGAGGGCGAACGGCATCAAGAGCCGGGCGCAGCGGGAGGCGGCGATGGCGATGGACGGCCGCTTCAGCCGCGAGGAGGCCGAGGCGCTGGAGGTGCTGGGACTGGGATCGAATACCGACCTGCGGCGGCTGCGGCGGCGCTATACCGAGCTGGTCAGGCGCTATCACCCGGACAGAAACGGCGGGGACCGGCAGTACGAGACGCGTCTCGAACCGGGTTGTCACGGCGTATCAGACACTGCGAAAATCCCGGGCAATTACCTGACTTTCGGACGGACAAGCTGCGCAAATCCTAACGCTTCCTTCACCTTTCTGCGCCATTGGCCGGACAGGTAAAAAGCTGGGTAACCGTGAAAACATGCAGAGTCCCAAGGCTGGCGGTCATTCTCGCGGCGAGTGCGCTCGGCGTGAACGGTACGCTTGCGTTTGCTGAAAGCGATGCAGAAGCGGACCTTGCGCCTGCTGTCATTGCTTCCAGCGCGGCTGGCGCCATGGCGCCGCCCGACCTTTGGAAATGCGATCTGTATGTTGCGGAATATCGCGCCTTTATCGACGCGGAAAACGATCCGGACACGTGGCGATTCATCGGCAAGCGGTACAAGTCCGATACCGATGGCGAGCTATACGATTGGAACATGCTCCGTGACTGGCAGAACAGCGGCGACTGTGCGCTGAAAACGCCGGAACTCGGCTCTTCGCAAGGCGGCGGCTCTAGCGGGTCCGGCGGAGCGGGCGCAGGCGCATCTGGCGGCGGCATCGATACGATGACGGCGGTCGGAGTCGTGGTCGGCCTGCTCGGTCTTGGCGGCGTGGCCGCTGGCGGCGGGGGTGGTGGAGACGACACCCCGCCAAGCAAGAGCCCGGGCTGAACGCTAGTTTATTGGCGAAACGCCCAGCGCAGCGTCTTGCCCATTCCCCATGTCGCCGCACGCAAGGGCAGTGCGGAAAGACCCGGCCGCTCCAGACCTAGCATCGAGCGTGCGAAGGCCGGAAGCAGGTCGACCGCTTCACTGCCGAGCATGGCTTGAACGGCAGGCGGCGCGCCTTTCGGTCGTTGGCTCAAAACCAGGTCGGCGACTTCTTTAGCCTCGGGCGATGACGACAGGTCGGACCGCATGTCGCGAAACAGGTGTTCTGCCTCGCGCCGGTTTTCCGGCACCGGGTCCGCGCCAAGCGCGCGGGCGACGATGGCGAACTGGCGGTAATATTCGTCCTGCTCGCTGCCGGGCATATCGGGGCGCACATGGCGCAGATAGGCGGCGAGGAAGCTGGTCGCCTCGGCCACGTGGACCCAGGCGAGCGTGCGCGGATCGGTGGCGGAATAGGGCGTGCCGTCGGGCAGCGTCCCGCCGATATGCCGGTGAATGCGGTTCACCCGCTCAATCGCGGCATGCGCATCGTCGCGGTGGCCGTAGGTCGTGACGGCGATGAAGCGCGCGGTGCGCCGCAACCGCCCGTGCATATCCTCGCGAAAGTTCGAATGGTCGAGCACACCCTGCAACGCATGCGGATGCAGCATCTGCAGCAGCAGGCTGCGGATGCCGCCCACCATCATGCCCACCAGATCGGCATGCACCATGCGGATCGGCGTGTCTTTCTCGAACAGGGCTTCGTCCGATATCGGCACCGGCTTTTCGCCATGCTCGGTGTCGTTGAACACACCGCGCACGGTCTCGACCAGTTTGAGGCGGAGCTTTTCTGACAGGGGATCATTGGCCATGTGCCCCCCAATATAGGGTTGGCGTTGCCCAGATAAATGCCTAGGTCGCACGCGTAATGAACGACATGACCGACAAGAGCTTCGAACCTTCCGCCACGACCGTACTTCCGGCGCCCGATACCGAAGTCGACGTGCGCGAGACATTCGGCATCGATATCGATTGGAAGGTGCCTGCTTTCTCGAAGCCCGACCAGCGCACGCCCGACCTCGACGAAGCCTATGTGTTCGATGCGGACACGACGATGGCGATCCTGGCCGGCTTCGCGCACGACCGGCGCGTGATGGTGCAGGGCTATCACGGCACGGGCAAGTCGACGCATATCGAACAGGTCGCCGCGCGCCTGAACTGGCCGTGCATCCGCATCAATCTGGATGCGCATATCAGCCGTATCGACCTTGTCGGCCGCGATGCCATCGTGCTGCGCGACGGGCTTCAGGTCACCGAATTTCGCGAAGGGCTACTGCCCTGGGCGCTCCAGCACCCGGTTGCGCTGGTGTTCGACGAATACGACGCGGGCCGCCCGGATGTGATGTTCGTCATCCAGCGCGTGCTCGAACAGCAGGGCAAGCTGACGCTGCTCGACCAGAACCGCGTCATCCGCCCGGACAAGCATTTCCGCCTGTTCGCCACGGCCAACACGGTGGGCTTGGGCGATACCAGCGGGCTGTATCACGGCACGCAGGCGATCAACCAGGGCCAGATGGACCGCTGGAACATCGTCACCGCGCTCAATTATCTTCCCGCCGATACCGAGCAGGAGATCGTCGAGGCGAAGAACCCCGACATCGACAAGAAGGTGCTGGCCGACATGATCAAGGTCGCCGATCTGTCGCGACAGGGCTTCATCAATGGCGACATCAGCACCGTCATGAGCCCGCGCACCGTCATCACCTGGGCGCAGAACTACGCCATCTTCAAGGACGTGGGCTTCGCCTTCCGCCTCTCTTTCCTCAACAAATGCGACGAGGAAGAGCGCATGCTGGTGGCGGAATACTACCAGCGCGTCTTCGGCGAAGACTTGCCCGAAAGCGTCGTTGGCAACGGTTAAGTTCGTTGGGCCTATGCATAGCTGTGTTATTCGTGTAGCACAGTGAGCGCATGGGTGTGATCGACTTCTTCCGCCGCAAGCAGGCGCAGCCTGAGCCCGCCCCGCACCGCGGCTACTACTCATTGTCCGACGACTGGGACGATGACGATGCGTGGGGCGATCGGCTGAATGCGGTCGACCATGCCGTGCAGGCCGAAGAGCAGCGGCGGCTCAAGTGGTGGCAGCGCGAACATTGGTTCGGTCGGCGCAAGCGCTGGTGGATCGTGCGCGCCATTGCCGCGATGCTGCTGCTGTTCATGGCGCTGGTCGCTTATCTCGCCATCACCGCGCCGCTGAACAAGTCGCTCGAGCCGATTGCCCCGCCGCAAATCACACTGCTGGCCGCCGACGGCACGCCCATTGCGCGCAACGGGGCGGTGGTGGACGAGCCGGTCGATATCGACACGCTGCCGCCGCACGTCGTGGAAGCCTTCCTCGCGATCGAGGACCGGCGGTTCTACAGCCATTGGGGCGTCGATCCGCGCGGCATTGCGCGCGCGGCGATCACCGGCACGGGCGGCGGCTCCACCATTACGCAGCAACTGGCCAAGTTCACCTTCCTCACCCCCGAACGCACCATGACCCGCAAGGCGCGTGAGGCACTAATCGCGTTCTGGCTGGAAGCGTGGCTGACCAAGGACGAGATCCTCGAGCGATACCTGTCCAACGCCTATTTCGGCGACAATGTGTATGGCCTGCGCGCGGCGAGCCTGCATTACTTCTATCGCAAGCCGGAGAACCTGTTGCCCAACCAGGCCGCGATGCTGGCCGGGCTGGTGCAGGCCCCGTCTCGTTTTGCGCCCACCCGTCATTACGAACGGGCCGAGACGCGCATGAAGCTGGTGGTGCAGTCGATGGTCGCGGCAGGCTACATCACCGAGGCCGAGGCGCGCGCCATGCGTCCGCCGACGCTCGATGTGCGGCTTCGCAGCGAGATCCCGACCGGCACCTATTTCGCCGACTGGGCCCTGCCCGAGGCGCGGCAGAGGTCAGAGACCGGCTACTTCAAGCAGACGCTGACGACCACGCTGGATGCGCGCTTGCAAGGCATCGCACGCCGTGTGGTCGGGCGCGCGGCGCTGGGCGAGGCGCAGGTGGCGCTGGTCGCCATGCGCACCAATGGCGAGGTTGTCGCGATGATCGGCGGCAAGGATTACGCCAAATCGCCCTTCAACCGCGCGACGCAGGCAGAACGTCAGACCGGCTCTACGATCAAGACCTTCGTCTATTTGGCGGCCTTGCGCGATGGCTGGGAGCTCGACGATACGATCGACAACACCGAAATCACGCAAGGAAGTTATCGTCCGCGCAATGCGAATGGGCGGTACAGTCCGACCATCTCCCTGCGCGATGCCATAGCGCAATCGAGCAATGTCGCGACGCTGCGGCTGTTCAATCAGGTCGGGTCGAAAAAGGTGATCGACACCGCGCGTGACTTCGGGCTCGATGCCAAATTTGTGCCCGGCGACCCGAGCATCGCGCTGGGCTCCACCAGCATGTCGCTGATCGACCTGACCGCAGCCTACGCCGGTATCGCCGCCAATTCCTTTCCGGTCGAACCGCACGCCTTCGCGCGCGAGGAGAAGGGGTGGTTCGAGCGTGTCTGGGAGGGCGGCGACTCGCTAAGCGGGCGCACACACCGGGAAATCGAAGAGATGCTTCAGGGCGTCGTCGACCGGGGGACCGGTCGCGGTGCGGCCCTGTCACGGCCCGCTTACGGCAAGACCGGGACCAGCCAGGACAATCGCGATGCCGTGTTCGTCGGCTATGCGGGCGATCTGGTGGTGGGCGTATGGATCGGCAACGACGACAATTCACCGCTCAAAGGAATATCGGGGGGCGGTCTGCCGACGCGCATCTGGCGCGACTTCATGAGCCAGGCCTTGGGCGCCAGCGCCGCCCCGTCACGGCCTGCGCCGGCCGAGCTGCCCGATCCGGGCGGTCCGGTGGAGCCACTGGACGTGCCGGACCTCGACGACATTCCGTTGGGCGATGGTTCGCGCATCCGCATCCGTGATGGAGAAGCCGTCTTCACGACCGAGATCGACGGCATGCCGGTCGACATTCGCGTCGGCGAGCAGGGCGTGCTTGTGGACGAGCAACAGATCGAGGAAGCGCGAAGCCGGGCAGAGGAGCGGACTTATGAAGAGGTCAGGCGCCAGCTGGAACGCGAGGGACGTTTAGAAGAGAACTAAGCCAGAAACCCGTTCGGGCTGAGCTTGTCGAAGCCCTGTCCTTCTTCTTCGAGCGCCCCGCCAGAAGTGAAGTTCAGCCGTTGGCCTTGGCCAGCTCGCTTCCGACAAGCTCAGGGCGAACGGGTCTGTAGCGAGCGGTCCTACCCCTCCGCCATCAGCACGTTCATTACGGCCGTCGCGATCGGTCTCGAGCGGTCGTCCTGCCACGCCTCGACCGTCAGGTTCGCGCTGCGGCGACCCAGCTTGGTGACGCGCCCCTTGGCGTAGCTGGTCTGCGCTTTGCCCGCGGCGAGATACTGCACCGTGATGTTGATCGGTTTGAGCAAGGCCGTGCGGTCCTGCTCCCTCAAGGCTGCGCGCAGGGCAGCATAGCCCGCCGTCTCCAGCAAGCCGCCGGTCGCGCCGCCGTGGTAGTGATCGGGCCTGCCTTCCACGCCCTCGGAGAACGCCACCTTCAGCACGGGCACGCCGTCCTCGACCCTATCGACCTCCAGCCCAAGCGAGCGCGCATAGGGGGTCAGCACGGCATCGTCGCGCTTATCCATCGGGCAGTTCCCGTTTGGGTGCAGAGCCGATCTTCATGAAGACCGCCTGGATATGCGCCACCGGATCGTCGGCATCGCCGTCATGCGCCAGCCCTCGCACGAAGGCGGCACTGCGCGTGATGCGGTAGCATTGCGAGCGCCCGAACACGGCGGCCCCTTCGCGCGCCGGGCGGACGTAATCGACGCGCAAATCCAGCGTCGCGATGGGTTCGAAGTGATCCATCGCCTTCCAGATGGCGAGGCCGCTGGCCATGTCCATCAGGCTGAGGATCGGGCCTGAGGCCAGCACCTTCTGGCCTTCCTCGCCCAGCAGATCATCGCGCCAGGGAAGTTCCAGTTCCACCCAGTCGTCGCCATGCGATGCGTAACGCATGCCAAGCCAGCCGGGATGGCCGCGGCTGACGAGGAACGGCGTAGCCGTCGCAGGATCGAATTTGGGAGCGTTTGTCATGGGGTAGCGCGCCGATAGCGCCAATCAGAACGCGCCGCCAGCCATGGTGTCGATGGCGTTCTGCAGGATGATGGCCGCCGCATGGCTGTCGATCTTCTCGGCTCGCTTGGCGCGGCTTATGTCCTGCCCGATCATCGCATTGTCGGCGCTGGCGGTGGACCAGCGTTCGTCCCACAACAGGATGGGCAGCTCCAGCGCTTGCGACAGGTTTCGGGCATAGGCGCGGCTGGCCTGCGCGCGCGACCCTTCGCTGCCGTCCATGTTCAGCGGCAGGCCGATGACGATGCCCTTTAGCGAGCGTCTGCCGGCCAGGTCTCGCAGCGCGCCGCTATCCTTGGTGAACTTGCCGCGCGGTATCGTCTTGTCCGGCGTGGCGATAGCGCCATCCGGCATCGCAGATCGCCACGCCGATGGTCTTGGTCCCGATGTCCAGCCCCAGCAGCGCTCCGCCATCGGGCAGCGCATCGCCGAACTCCAGCGCGCTGTCGGTAATCACGCGGGCGCGGACACCTGCGCGCGAGCACGGCGCAGCACGTCTTCCTGCAAATTCTTCCAGAACAGGGGAATGTCGTAGACGTGGTAATTGCCGCCCGGCAGCACGCCTTCGCCCAGTTCCGGCGGGTCGCCGACCAGCAGCAGCCCGCGCTCGTCGCAGCGGGCCGGGATTGCACCTGCCACCAGTTCGCCGGAAGTCAGGTCCGCGCTGGGCTTGAGCGTGCCGAGATTGGCGGAGGCCGGCGCTTCTCCGCCGACCGAGCCGGTCAGTGGATTGACGCACAGGATAGGACCGTCGCCGCGTGGCTCGCCATCGAAGCCGGGAGTCGCTTCGTAACGGCGCTTGATGAAGTCCGCATCGCCATCGTCTGCAAAAGAGGAGTAGGCGATGATGCAGCCAGTCTGATCGGGACTGGCGCAAGCGGGCAGGGGCAGGGCGGGCAAGTCATGCTCTACCGAGATGGGCCAGCCGATCGCGTACACCGCCACGACGCGGTCCAGCAGGCCTTGCTCCTCCGCGCGGTCGAGCAGCAGGCGCAGCGTGTGAATTGCCCCCTGGCTGTGCCCGGCCAGCACCAATGGGCTTGTCCGGATCGACGCTCTGCAGGAAATAGTCGAAGGCCTGCGCCACGTCGGCATAGGCCGCATCGATCGCCTGCTGCGCTTCTGGACGGTCGGTCAGGAATGCGCCGGCGGCGGCCTGCCGGTATTTGGGCGCCCAGATCTCGTCCGCGCGGTTGAAGGGGCTGGCAAGCCCGCGCAGGAAAATGCGTGCGCGATTGTCGGTCGTCGCATCGTCGAGCGTTGCGTTCCAAGCCGTGCCGCCCGCTTTCAGGAAGCTGGTCGGTGGAACGAAGAACACGGCGAAATCGGGCGTGGTCTGCGCATCGACAGCCTCTCCGGCGCGCGATCCGGCGGTGTCGAGCGCACCGGGCTCATCCAGGCTTCGTTCGGCGGCAGGCGCGTCGGGCGAAGGCGTGCGGGTGGCCGGATCGGTCGCGACTTCGGCGACGGCGGGTTGATAGCGCGACGGGTCGTTCGTGCCCAGACCGGGGCGCGAATACCACATGTCGGGGTCCTCGTAGGCATTTGCGGCCAGCGCTTCCTGCTCCACGAACTCGCCGCGCGGGACGAAGGCGATTTCGGTCGCTTCGCGCGACCAGATCGCCAGTGCGATTGCCCCTCCAATGACGAGTACGATGACAATCGCGACGATATAGAGAAACTTGCGAGCCATATCAGGCAGTCGTCCCTTCCAGTTCCTGCTCCTGTTCGCGCCGAGCGCTGAGGCGTTCCAGCGTGACCTTGATCATGGCGAGCAGCGGGTCGGCCAGCGCCAGTCCGAGGATGCCGAACAGCACCCCGAAGATGAGCTGTGCCGACAACACCAGTCCCGGCGCCAGATCGACCGTCTTTTTGGCGATCATCGGCACCAGCACATAGCCGTCGAAGTTCTGCACGAAGAAATACACGAAGATCGTGTACAGCCCCATGTCGGTCCCGCCGGAAAAGCCGACCAGCACCATCAGCACGCCCGAAATGATCGCGCCGATGTTCGGGATAAAGGCCAGCAAGCCTGTCAGCAGGCCGAGCAATGCTGCCATCGGCACGGGATCGATGCCGACCAGCATGCCGCCATATGCCAGCATGATCCAGGTAAAGAAGCCTTCGAACACCATGCCGAGCAGGCGTCCGGCCATCAGACGGCGCAAAGTGTATGCCTGATGGCTCAGCGTGTCGTACAGCGCCTCCCGTTTCGTCTTGGGCACCATCCAGGCCACGCCGCGCTCGTAAATGCGCGGGTCGATGGCGAAATACACGCCGATGATGATAATCAGCACCATGGTGGCAACACCGCCCAGCAGGCCGCCGATTGCCGCGGTAATAGCGCTGACGCCACTGGCCATCGATCCGGCGAAATTCTGCACGTCGCCCGTGTTGATTGCAAACCCCTGACGCTGCAGGAAGGTGATGAAGCGGGCCAGCTGCTCGTTGATGATGGTCGGGAATTGCGATGCCTGCTGCGACAGCTGCGATCCGGCGAAATAGCCTAGCCAGACGAAGAAGGCAGTCACCAGCAGCAGCACGATCGCCACGCGCCACCCGCGCGGGATGGGCAGGGCCTTGGCCAGCAGGCGCGCCCCGCCATCGACGAGGCAGGCGAATACCATCGCGCCGAAGATGACCAGCAGCGATTGCGAAATGTACACGAGCAGCAGGATTAGGCCGATGGCGAGACCCCAGACGAGCGCACGGCTCGCCTCGAAGCGCAAGCGCGGGTTGCCGATATAGGTCGGGCTCAGCCCCGGATCGTCGTGATAGGCGAGGTCGTCCGCGTCGACCGGATTATCCGACCTGCCGCCGCCGCCGCTCATTCGCGCGCGGCGCTTTCGTCGATTGCGGGGCGCAGGGTCGTCCATGCGCGGTCGGAGCGCAGACTGGTGAACCAGCTGATCGGATTGAGCGACGTCGTCCCGTCGAGCGAGAAGGTGATGAACTCGGCCCGCCCGCCGATGTTCTCGAGCGGGATCGGGCCCAGCAACCCGCGCGAAGAGTCAAGCTCGCGGCTGTCGGCGGAATGGTCGCGGTTGTCGCCCATCACGAAGACGTGGTCTTCGGGAACGGTCATCTCGGGAAAGTTGTCGAGCGGCTGGCGCATGTGATCGATGATCAGGTAATTCGCGCCATTGGGCAGCGTTTCGCGATAGACCGGCACGCGGCACACAGGCTGGCCATCCTCGTCGGTCTGGCGATACGTCGGCTCGCCAAAGCCTAGGCAGCGCGAGTTCTCGTCCACCGGCAGATCCAGTGCAGGCTCGGCGGCCTGCGGCACGGGCTGTCCGTTTAGCACGATCTGTCCGTTCGTCACCGCGATCCGGTCACCCGGCAGGGCGACGACGCGCTTGATGTAATCCTCGTCACGCTCCGGATGCACCGGAATGACGATGTCGCCATATTCGGGCGTCGATCCGGCCACGCGCCAGTCGCCGCGCGGGGCGAGGTGGAAGCTGACCGAGGACCAGTTCCAGCCATAGGGGTATTTGCTGACCACGAGCCGGTCGCCGACCAGCATGTTCGGCAGCATGGATTCGGACGGGATGTAGAACGGCTTGGCGATAAAGCTGTGGAAGGCGAACACTGCCAGCAGCATCAGCGCAAGACCGCGCATTTCCGCCAGCCAATCGACCTTTTCGTCCTTGCTATCGGCTTTTGTGTTCTTGGTCACGGCGGCGGTGTCTGCGCTCATTCGGGAAGGGCCTCGATAATCACGAATGCCTGTGCCCATGGGTGGTCGTCGGTGAGGGTGAGATGAATGCGCGCCTCATGCCCCTGCGGCACCATTTCGGCAAGCCTTTGTGCAGCGCCGCCTGTCAGCTGCGAGCGTGGGTGCGCCCGACGGCTTGTTCACCACGCCGATATCCTTGTGAAACACGCCGCGCGAAAAGCCCGTGCCGACAGCCTTGGCAAACGCCTCCTTGGCGGCCCAGCGCTTGGCGAAGGTGCCCACGCGGGTGAACGGACGCTTGTCGGCCTTGGCGCGCTCTATGTCGGTGAAGCAACGCCGCTCGAACTTCTCGCCCCAACGCTCCAGCGAATTGGCTGATCCTGTCCATATTGGTCAAATCGTTGCCCATCCCGATGATCATGCGACCCTCGAGACGATGGCAATCAGGATGAACAGCATCATCAAGTGCAAAAACACCTGCGTCTTGACGAGCGGATGGTCGATCTGCCCCTCCGCGCGCTTGAGAGAGCCCCAATAGCCGAATACCTGAAGGATCGGCCAGCCGATGGCGAAGGCGAGGAGCGTCTGGCGCGACAGGGCATAGCCGAGCAGGGCGATCGCAGCGAGGAACGGGATCGCCGCGGCCAGCGCCCAGAGCTTTGCGCTGGTTGTCAGCCCGTCTTTCACCGCGCATCGTCCATCAACTCGCGCATCCGGCGGACGGCTTCTTCCAGTCCGACGAAGACCGCCTCGCCGACAAGGTAGTGGCCGATGTTGAGCTCGGCCAGTTGCGGGATGGCGGCGATCGGCTGGACGTTTTCGTAAGTGAGGCCGTGACCGGCATGCGGCTCGATCCCGTTCTTCGCGGCAAGCGCGGCCATGTCCGTCAGGCGTTTCAGCTCGCGCGCGGTCTTTTCGCTATCGCCATCCAGGTGGGCGTGCGCATATTCGCCGGTGTGAAATTCTACCACCGGCACGCCGAGCCGCAGCGCGGCGTCCAGTTGTCGCTCGTCCGCCTCGATGAAGAGAGAGACGCGAATGCCGTTGTCGCGCAGCTTCCAGACGATGGGCGCGAGCGTGTTGTGCTGTCCGGCAGCGTCCAGCCCGCCCTCGGTTGTGCGTTCCTCCCGCTTTTCCGGCACGATGCAGGCGGCATGCGGGCGATGGCGCAGCGCGATGGTGAGCATCTCCTCGGTCGCCGCCATCTCCAGGTTCAGCGGCAGGTCGGTCGCGTCCTGAATACGCTTCAGGTCATCGTCGCGAATGTGCCGCCGGTCCTCGCGAAGGTGAGCGGTAATGCCATCTCCGCCCACACTCGCCACGATTTCCGCTGCGCGCACCGGGTCGGGATGATCGCCGCCGCGCGCGTTGCGGATGGTGGCGACGTGGTCGATGTTGACACCGAGACGCAGCGGGTGGCTCATGCGCTGCACACCGCGGCGGACAACAGATCGTAACTCATTCCTTCGCGGCTCCATGGTTCGCCGAAATCGAAAACGCCTTCGCTTTGGCCAATCAGCGCGGCAAGTGCGATGCCGCGTTCGGGGATGATGAAATTTCGGGCCTGATACCCCTCGATCGCCCCGCGCCGCTCGATGATGCGGACAGGCTCGTCGCACCCGGCCAGCGGGACGACGCTTTCCCATTGGCCAAGCGCGGTATAGCCGAGTTCCGGGACGCCGTCCCACATCTCCTCGCGCGCCGTTTCGGGCAGCAGTTTTCCGCCAAGCAGAGCTTCTTCGAACAGGAGCATGTCCCGCACGGTGCCGACAAGCCCGCCCGCCGCGCCGAAGCGGGCGATAGTTGCAGCTGAAAGGCTACCGCTGCTTTTGGCCAGGCGCATGTCGGGCGTGGCAAACCGCGCATTGGTCAACCGCGCAGGTTCGGCGATCCGCATGCGGAACAGCTCGGTCAGACTGGTGCCGTTCACCTGTTCCAGAATGCGGCCCGCCAGCAGGAAATCGCAATTGTTGTAATTGAAGCTGTTGCCCGGCTCTTTCGTCCTGCGCTCGACACACAGCATCGGATCGAGCGCTGCAGTGTCGGAGAAGACGTAAGTGCCGTCGTCTTCCGGATCGTACAGGCCCGAGGTGTGCCGCAAGAGCTGGCGCAGGCTCGGGGCTTGCGGGCCGTCGGCAGGCCAGCTGTCCAGATAGGCGCTGACCGGCGTGTCGAGTGCGAGCCGTCCGGCCTCGACATCCTGTATCACCATCACGGCCACGACCTGCTTGGTGACAGAGGCCCAGGGCCAGCTTTTGCCGCGACCCATCGTTGCGCCATCCAGCGGGCCGCCGGACACCCGAATTTCGCCATCGAAGCCGTAGCGCTCGACGATCGGCTGCAAACGCTCCTGCTTCAGCCGCGCTGGATCGGGAGAGGAGGCGCTGTAGACCAGGCCCTCGGGCGGCGGGCATCCCATCAGCAGCAAGGCTGACAACAATGCCGCCACTGGCTTCACTTGCGGCTACCCGGCTTGGTAATGGCAATCGCGGCCAGGTCTGCGGGGACGTCTTCCTCGGCATAGGTTGGAAAGGTGATGTCGATCAGCGGGTAGAACGGCACGCCGAGGTCGGCCTCGCCGTTGCTGCGGTCGACCAGCGCGACTTCTGCGACGACTTCTCCGCCTTCGCGGGCAACGGCTGCGATGGCTTCGCGGCTTGAGAGGCCGGTGGTCACCACATCTTCCACCATCAGCACCTTGGCACCCGGTTCGAGGCGGAAGCCGCGACGCAGGTGAAATTCACCTTCGGGCCGCTCGAGAAACATTGCGTCCTTGCCAAGCGCGCGGCCCATCTCGTGCCCGATGATAATGCCACCCATGGCCGGACTGACCACCACGTCGATCGCACTGCGTACATCGCGCGGCAATTTCTGCGCCAGCGCTCGCGCCAGCCGACCGGCGCGTTCGGGGTTCATCAGCACGCGCGCGCATTGCAGATAATGCGCGCTGTAGCGTCCGCTGGACAGCAGGAAATGGCCTTCGAGCAGAGCTTCGCTGGCGCGGAATTCGGAGAGGATTTCGTCTTCTGTCATTGCGCGTGCGTCCAAAGCGTCTCCGCCACGTTTGCGCAAGAGGCAAAGGCACTTGCCAATTTTTTACCCCACAGCCGCTTGAGGCTGTCGCAAAGCCTGCCTATAGGCGGCAGGCAATCGGACCCTGTCACAAAACCGGGCGGCGTTACGCCATGCGCGAAACGCGGGTCAGCAAGACGCCCGAAGATGCGATTTGAAAGAGTGCCAGTTCAATGAAAACGCTTGGATTTCACAGGATTGTAGCCAGCCTTGCGATGGCCTTCGCGCTGGTCATCGGCGGGCCTGCCGCCACGGCGCAGACGACGCTTGAGCAGGACGATCTGGTTGCGCCCGTTCCCGACGTGACTCCGCCGCAAGCACTCGAAACGATCGATCCGGCAGATGCCGCCGATGTCGCCGACCCCGATGCAGTCGCTGCGGGAAGCGGCGCCTACACCCCGATGAAGCCGACGCCGGGCAAGGGCATGCCGGTCGACGGCGGCTGGGATATCCAGGACCAGTTTTCGGAAACCGGTCAATTCGCCTATGGCCTGCACTGGGGCCTGATATGGGTCATGATTGCCATCTGTGCTTTCGTGCTCGGCCTGATGCTCTACGTCATTTTCCGCTTCCGCAAGAAAGCGAACCCGGTCCCATCCAAGACCAGTCACAACACTGCGGTCGAAGTCATCTGGACGGTCGTCCCGGCCCTCATCCTGCTGGGCATCGCGATCCCGTCGATCTCGCTGATCGCCAAGCAGTACGAGACGCCGCCCAAGGATGCGATCACCATCAAGGCGATCGGGTACCAGTGGTATTGGGGTTACGCGTATCCCGACAATGGCGAGTTCGAGATCGTCTCGAACATGCTCGATGCCAACGAAGCGCTGGCCCGCGGCGAGCCGCACCAGTTGGCTGTCGACAACCGCATGGTCGTGCCCGTGGGCGTGCCCATCCGCCTGCAGGTTACTGCCGCCGATGTCATCCACTCCTTCGCCGTGCCGAGCCTGTGGTTCAAGCTGGACGCCGTGCCGGGCCGTTTGAACGAGCGTATGTTCCAGGTCGACGAGCCGGGCGTGTATTACGGCCAGTGCTCCGAACTGTGCGGTGCGCGCCATGCCTACATGCCGATCGCGGTCGAGGCATCTGCCGATGGACCAGTACAACCAGTGGGTGCTGGCGCAGGGCGGCACCATCGCCGGTGCCGAGGAAGAAGGCATCGAAGCCGATCCTACCCTCGTTCGCCAATCAAGAGCCGGAAAGCGCAGAACCTGGCGCACCGGGTGCAGGCGCGTTCCCTGTCTCGGAACCGTCCGAGGGTTGATAGCCCTGCTCATCTGACCATATTCGAATTTCGCAGCGAAGAGACCAAGCCATGGCCACCACAGCCGATACCTTCCAGCCCCACGCAGAGCCGCACGCGCATGATCATGCCGATCACAAGCCCGGCTTCTTTGCGCGCTGGTTCATGTCCACCAACCACAAGGACATCGGTACGCTCTACCTGATCTTCGCGGTCGTCGCCGGTCTCATCGGCGGCGCGATCTCGGGCATCATGCGGATGGAACTGGCAGAGCCCGGCATCCAGCATCTGCAGTTCTGGGCCGAGATGATGGGCGGCACGTCCGACATCGATACCTCGCTGCATATGTGGAATGTCTTCATCACTGCGCACGGCCTGATTATGGTCTTCTTCATGGTCATGCCGGCCATGATCGGTGGCTTCGGGAACTGGTTCGTGCCGCTGATGATCGGTGCGCCGGACATGGCGTTCCCGCGCATGAACAACATCTCTTTCTGGCTGACGGTGGCAGGCTTTTTCTCGCTGCTGTTCTCGCTCTTCGTGCCGGGCGGCACGGGGCCGGGCGCAGGCGTAGGCTGGACGGTCTACGCGCCGCTATCTACCAGTGGCAGCCAGGGGCCGGCCGTCGACTTCGCAATCTTCTCGCTGCATCTGGCGGGCGCTGGTTCGATCCTTGGCGCGACCAACTTCATCACCACGATCTTCAACATGCGTGCACCGGGCATGACCCTGCACAAGATGCCGCTGTTCGTGTGGTCGGTGCTGGTCACCGCTTTCCTCCTGCTGCTCGCACTGCCGGTGCTGGCCGCTGCCATCACCATGCTGATTACGGACCGTAACTTCGGCACGACCTTCTTCGATCCGGCCGGTGGCGGCGACCCGGTCCTGTACCAGCATTTGTTCTGGTTCTTCGGGCATCCGGAAGTTTACATCATGATCCTGCCGGGCTTCGGCATGATCAGCCAGATCGTCGCGACCTTCAGCCGCAAGCCGGTCTTCGGCTATCTCGGCATGGCTTACGCCATGGTCGCGATCGGCGTGATCGGCTTCATCGTGTGGGCGCACCACATGTACACCGTCGGTCTGGACGTGAACACGAAGATGTACTTCACCGCGGCCACCATGGTCATCGCTGTGCCGACGGGTGTGAAGATCTTCAGCTGGATCGCCACGATGTGGGGCGGATCGATCGAGTTCAAATCGCCGATGGTCTGGGCGCTGGGCTTCATCTTCCTGTTCACCGTCGGCGGTGTGACGGGCGTCTATCTCGCCAATGGCGGCGTGGACGATGTGGTGCACGACACCTACTTCGTGGTCGCGCACTTCCATTACGTTCTGTCGATGGGCGCGGTCTTCGCGATCTTCGCAGGGTTCTACTACTGGTTCCCGAAGATGAGCGGCCGCTGGCACTCCGAACTGCTTGCGCATGTCCACTTCTGGACCTTCTTCATCGGGGTGAACATTATCTTCTTCCCGCAGCATTTCCTCGGCTGGCAGGGCATGCCGCGTCGCTATCCCGACTATGCCGATGCCTTCGCTTACTGGAACGAGATAAGCACGTTTGGCTATTACGTGATCTTCTTCTCGACGCTGATTTGGTTGGCAAACGTCGCCTATGCGCTCTTCGCGGGCAAGAAGGCGGAAGCGAATTATTGGGGCGAAGGCGCGACGACTCTCGAGTGGAGCCTGTCGAGCCCGCCGCCGTTCCACCAGTTCAGCGAATTGCCGGTGATCGAGGATCATCACGATTACCACGATCACCTCGGCAAGCCGGAAGACGGAACGCCTGCGCACGCCTAGGCGATGCCACGGCCATGAAACGTACCGAGCGGCCGGCCCAGCGATGGGTCGGCCGTTTTCGTATGAAAGGAGAACAAGCGTGCAGCCGCCGATCGACATGACGGGTATCGACCTTCGCAAAATCGAGCTTGGCGATATGACCCTGCGCTGCGCCATCACGGGCGAGGGGCCGTTGGTCATCCTCGTTCACGGCTTTCCCGAAAGCTGGTACAGCTGGCGCCACCAGCTGCGCCCGCTGGCCGAGGCTGGCTTCACCGCCTGCGCCATCGACGTGCGCGGCTATGGCGGATCGTCAAAGCCCGAGGCCATCGAGGCCTATGCGATGGAGCATATCGTGGGCGATCTCGTGGCCTTGGCAGAGTCGCTTCAGCCGGGTGAGCCCGCCATCCTGGTCGGCCACGACTGGGGTGCGCCGATCGTGTGGAACAGCGCTCTGACGCACCCGGGCTCCTTCCGCGCCGTGGCCGGTCTGTCCGTCCCCTTCGCAGGCGTTCCCAGCCGCCCGTTCACCGAAGTTTTCGACGAGCATTTCACCAGTCAGGGCAAGTTCTTCTACCAGGAGTATTTCCAGAAGCCCGGCGTGGCGGAAGCCGAAGCGGAGGCGGACCCGCGCGATTTCGTGGCGCGCATGATGTATTCGATCAGCGGCGACGTGCCGCCCGGCGACTACTGGACCAAGCCCCATGGCGCGACCTTCCTCGAAGGCCTGCCCGACCCGCAGACGACGCGCTGGCTGACCGAAGCCGACCTCGACTACTACGAGGCCGAGTTCCGCGCCTCCGGTTTCCGCGGCCCGCTCAACCGCTATCGCAACCACGTCGCGGACTACGAGTGGCTGCAAGGCTGGAGCGGCAAGCGCATCGAGCAGCCCGCATTGTTCATCGGCGGCACGCGCGATCCGGCGACGTATTTGTTCGGAGCGGTCACCGACCCTATTGCCCTCATGCGTCTATGCGCACCGCAGGTCGAAGGGCATATTCTGGACGGTGTCGGGCATTGGACGCAGCAGGAGCGGCCCGATGCGGTGAACCGCTTGCTGATTGACTGGATAAAGCGCGTCTAGCCGCCTATATGCGGCGCACCGGACACGACCATGTCGCAAGCTGCCTCTCCCTCCACCCGCCTGCCTGCGGACTGGCGCGATTTTTTCGCGCTGACGAAGCCGCGCGTGATGAGCCTGGTGATCTTCACCGGCCTGTGCGGTTTGCTGGCAGCGCCGGGCGATATCCACCCGATCCTCGGCTTTACCGCCATCCTCTGCATCGCGCTGGGCGCGGGCGGGGCGGCGGCGCTGAACCAGTGGTGGGAAGCCGACATCGATGCCGAAATGAAGCGCACCGCGCAGCGCCCGCTGCCGACCGGACGGTTGCTGCCCACCGACGCGCGCGATTTTGGCGTACTGATTTCGGTCGCCTCGGTCGTCATAATGGCCGTAGCGATCAACTATCTCGCCGCAGCGATCCTGGCCTTCAGCATCGTTTATTACGCGGTCATCTACACCATCTGGCTCAAGCCTCGCACGCCGCAGAACATCGTCATCGGTGGCGGTGCCGGCGCGTTTCCGCCGCTGATCGGATGGATCGCGGTGACGGGCGACATTACGCTGATGCCGGTGCTGCTGTTCGCCATCATCTTCTTTTGGACGCCGCCGCATTTCTGGGCGCTCGCCCTGTTCGTGCAGAGCGATTACGCCAAGGTCGGCATCCCGATGATGCCCGTCGTGAAGGGCGAGAAGTCCACTCGCACGCAAATATTCCTCTATGCGCTGCTGCTGGTACCCATCGCGGTCGCGCCCTGGCTGATTGGCGGTACCGGCGCGATTTACGGCATCACGGCGCTGATCCTGTCGCTCGCCTTCGTCATCGCCAGCGTGCCGGTCGCCTTCCGCACGCGCAGTGAAGTCGACACAATGGCGCCCGAAAAGCGCCTATTCGCTTTCAGCATTTTCTATCTTTTCGCACTGTTCGCCGTCCTGGTCGTGGACCGCGTGCTTGCCTATAACGGAGTGACGGGATGACCCCCGAAGAAGAACAGGAATTCAAGCGGCGCCAGAAGGGCCGCAATCTCGTGGTCGGCGGGTTATTGCTGGGTCTGGCCGCGTCTGTTCTACCTGATCACTATCGCGAGGATGTAATGTCGAGCGCCGCCGCACCATCGCTGGAAAGCCGCAATATCCGCACCGGGCTAATTGCTTTTGCCGGTGCGCTGGCGATGCTAGGTCTCGGCTATGCGGCAGTCCCGCTTTACGACCTTTTCTGCCGCGTCACCGGCTTTGGCGGCACGACGCAGCGCGCAACCGAAAGCGAGGCGGACCTGGCCGCGCGGATGGGTCTGGCCGCCGGGGGCGAGCAGATGTCGATCCGCTTCGACGGTACAGTCGCGCCCGGCCTTGGCTGGAGCTTCAAGCCCGAGCAGGTGACCGACACCGTCACCATCGGCCAGCGTGACATCGCCATTTACATCGCACGAAACAACACGGACCGTCCGATCACCGGCACCGCCACCTTCAACGTGGAGCCGCAGCAGGCGGGCATTCACTTCAACAAGATCCAGTGCTTCTGCTTCGCCGAACAGACGCTCCAGCCGGGCGAGGAAGTGCGCATGCCGGTGCTGTATTTCGTCGATCCCAAGGCCCTGGACGACGAGCAGATGGACGGCGTAGAGCAGATCACCCTGTCCTATACCTTCCACGAAGCGATCGCGGACGACAGTTAAGCCGCTCTTGCCCCTAGACCATCGGGGCGGGGCGCTTTATGGGCGTTAGGGCAACGCGCCCTGCAACAGGGCAGACACATAACGCGAAACACGCGGGAACACAGAAGCAATGGCTGGCAACGTCAATCACGAATATCACATTCTCGAACCCGATATCTGGCCGCTCATCGGCTCGCTGTCGGCGCTGATATTCACCACCGGCATGGTGCTGTACATGCACGAAATGGCGCAGCGCGCATCTCGTGCTCGGTCTCGGCATCGCCGGCCTGATCGCGACGTTCTTCGCGTGGTTCTCGAACATCGTGAAAGAGGCGCAGCGCGGCGACCACACGCCGATCGTGCAGCTTCACATGCGCTACGGCATGATCCTGTTCATCGCGTCCGAAGTGATGTTCTTCGTCGGCTGGTTCTGGAGCTGGTTCAACTTCTCGCTCTTCCCGTCCGAAATTTCCGAAGTCATCGGCGGGCAGTTTCCGCCGGCGGCAATCGAAGTATGTCATCAATCCTTTCAGCCTGCCGCTGCTCAACACGCTGATCCTGCTGTGCTCGGGCACCACGGTAACCTGGGCGCACCATTCGCTGATCCACGGTGACCGTGAAGGCCTGAAGAAGGGTCTGTGGCTGACGGTCATCCTTGGCGCGGTGTTCACCGCCATCCAGGCTTACGAATACGCCGTCGCGCCGTTCGCTTTCGGTGGCAACACCTACAGCTCGGCCTTCTACATGGCGACCGGCTTCCACGGCTTCCACGTGCTCGTCGGCACGATCTTCCTGATCGTCTGCCTGGCCCGCGTGTACAAGGGCCACTTCACCCCGCGCCAGCACTTCGGTTTCGAAGCGGCGGCATGGTACTGGCACTTCGTCGACGTGGTATGGCTGTTCCTCTTCGCCGTCGTCTATGTCTGGGGCGGCTGGGGCGCCGAATTCCACTGATGCCTCGCGGCCTCGGCTGACATCGAACAGGGGTAGCCCGGTCCGCCGCGGCTGCCCCTTTCGCATTGGATGGACCCGATGACCCTGCGCGATATTCCCATCATCCCGACTGTCATCGTCGCCGCTGCGATTGCGACGATGATCGCGCTGGGATTCTGGCAGATCGGGCGGATGGAGGAGAAGGAAGCGCTGATCGCGAAGGCCGAGCAATCGGCGCGCATGTCGTCGGAGGTCGGCTATCCGCAGAACGACGAAGAGCTGGAGCAGCGCTTCTACCGTCGCACGACCATCGCCTGTCGCCGATCCCAGCGGTGCCACCACCGTCGCCGGGACAAGCTCTCGCGGTGTCGAAAGGCATGGCCCAGCGGGTGACATGCGAGATGGACAATGGCGAGCGTCGTGGCAGTGGACATCGGGTTCACCCGCAACCCGCAGCCGGTCGAATGGAGTGGTGGTGAGGTCCGCGGGGTGATCGCGCCGGGCGGACGCGTTGTTTCGGCACAGGGTCTCGCCGGACTGGAGGCGCTGGCGCTGCCGGACCCGAGCGCATTGCCCAACAACCACCTCGCCTATGCCGGGCAGTGGTTCTTCTTCGCCTTCACCGCGCTGGTCATCTACATTCTCGCGCTGCGACGGCGCAGCGTATCGCGGCGCGAAGACTGACCATGCGGTACATCTCCACCCGCGGCGCAGCGCCCAGCCTGGACTTTGCCGAAGTCACGCTGACGGGCCTTGCGAGCGATGGCGGGCTCTATCTGCCCGAGCATTGGCCGCAATTCTCGCGTCAGGAAATCGCAGATTTGCGCGGGCTGCCATACCCCGACCTTGCGGCGCGAGTCATGCAGCCGTTCGTCGGCGACTGCCTGACGCCCGAGCGGCTTGCGGGAGCTTTGCGGGCAAGCTTACGACCGCTTCGCGCATAGCGCCGTGACGCCGCTGGTGCAGCTGGACGAGCAGCACTGGCTGCTCGAACTGTTCCATGGGCCGACGCTGGCGTTCAAGGATGTGGCACTGCAATTGCTCGGCCTGCTGTTCGAGGAGTTCCTCGGACGCGAGCAAGGCAAGCTGACCATCGTCGGTGCCACCAGCGGGGACACGGGCAGCGCGGCCATCGATGCCGTGGCGGGCCGCGAGAATGTCGAGATTTTCATGCTGCATCCGAAGGGCCGCGTGAGCGATGTGCAGCGCCGCCAGATGACCACCGTGCGCGCGCCCAACGTCCATAATATCGCGGTCGAGGGCAGCTTCGACGATGCGCAGGCGATGGTGAAGCGGATCTTCGCCGACGAAGCGGTGACCGCCAAACACCGCATCGGCGCGGTCAATTCGATCAACTGGGCGCGGCTGATGGCGCAGGTCGTCTACTATTTCGCCGCCGCGCTGCAACTGGGCGCGCCGGATCGCAAGACCGCCTTCAGCGTGCCCACCGGCAATTTCGGCGACGTGTTCGCAGGCTACATCGCCGCGCGCATGGGCTTGCCGGTCGAGCGGCTGATCGTAGCGACCAATGTCAACGACATCCTCCACCGCGCCCTGAGCGAGGGCGACTATTCGACTGGCACCGTCACACCGACCAGCGCGCCGAGCATGGACATTCAGGTCAGCTCCAATTTCGAACGCCTGCTGTTCGACATCGGCGGGCGCGACGGGGTGGCCATGGCCGAGCAGATGGCCGGGTTCGATACGGCACGCGCCATGCAGCTCACGCAGGCACAGCGCGATGGAGCCGACCTGTTCGTCAGTGCACGTGCCGACGAGACCGACACCGCGCAGGCCATGCGGCTGGCTTACGAGCAGTGGGGGCAGGTCATCGACCCTCACACAGCCATCGGCCTGCATGCGGCCCGCACGCTCACGATCGATCCGGCCATACCGGTCGTCACCCTTGCGACCGCGCATCCCGGCAAGTTCCGCGATCCGGTAGAGCAGGCGACGGGCATCCGGCCCGGACTGCCCGCCCGCATCGGCGACTTGTTCGCGCGCGAGGAGCACTATGTCGAGCTGCCCGGCGACTACGAGACAGTGCGCGACCACATTCTGGAGCATGCCGCCTGATGGCCGACCTTCGGCGCGATCCGGTGCTCATGGTGGGCGAGGGGTGGGACGCCTACCGCCTGCTCGACAGCGGTCACGGTCGCAAGTTCGAAGCCTATGGCGACTACCGCTTCATTCGCCCCGAACCCCAGGCCATGTGGTCGCCGAGGCTGCCCGAATGGGACGCGCATGGCGAATTCGTCCCCGGGAGCGACGAGGACGGCGGCGGACGCTGGCACTACGACAAGCCGGTGCCGGAGGATGGCTGGGAGCTGGGCTGGGGCGAAGATGTCCGCTTTACTGCGCAATGCACGCCATTCCGCCACCTCGGCTTCTTCCCCGACATGGCGCCCGTCTGGACGTGGATGGGCGAGCAGTTGGCGGGCCGCAGCGACGCCGAGACGATGAACCTGTTCGGCTATACCGGCGTCGGCACGCAGGCGCTGTCGCGCTACGGGCGCGTCACGCATGTCGATGCGAGCAAGAAGTCGGTCGCGCAGGCTCGCGACAATGCCGAGCTTGCCGGGATGCAAGATCGCCCGGTCCGCTGGCTGGTCGAGGACGCGACGAAATACACCGCGCGCGAGGTGCGGCGCGAGCAGGCGGTATGACGGCATCATCCTCGATCCGCCCAAGTTCGGGCGCGGTCCGGATGGCGAAGTCTGGCGGCTGGAGCAGGGCCTGCCCGAGCTGGTCGGCGATTGCCGCCGCCTGCTCGATGCCGACAGCAGCTTCCTGTTCCTTACCGTCTATGCCGTGCGCATGAGCAGCGTGGCGCTGGGCGGCTTGCTGGACGAAATATTTGCCGACCTGCCCGGCATTATCGAACATGGGGACCTGACCGTGCAGGAAGAAGGCGGCCGTTTGCTTCCCACCGCCATCTTCGCGCGCTGGTCCAATCCGCGCTAGAGGGCAGGGCGATGACCGATTCGCTGATCCTGGAAGTCGCCGATTTCGAACACGATGTCCTGACCGGCATCTATTCGGAAGAGACGGGCAAGCCCGCAGCCGCTGCGCTTCACCATACAGGTGCGCCTGAAGCCGCTGCACCGTTACGAGCCGGACACACCGCTCGATGCGTCGAAGAACTACATGGATCTGAAGTTCGCCGCGTCCGAGGCGCTGCCCGAAGGCGTGCACTTCAAGCTGATCGAGGCGGTGGCGGACCATGTGTGCGAGACGCTGTTTGCACAGGACACGCGAATCGAGGCTGTCACGGTGCAAGATCGTGAAGCTCGCCATTGCCGAGGCGAACGAGAAGATCGGCATCACGCTCCATCGCGAGCGGCGCTGATGAAGCGGATCGAGGTGGACGGTCTCCCGCCCGAGCCTCTGGCTGCGGCGGGTGTCTTCCACCAGAACTGGCTCGATCCGATCGAGCGCGCGCTTGCGCTTGGCGACGTGACGGTCGTGCTGGAGGCGGCGGACCACACGCATGGCGAATGGCGTCAGGCGGCTGCGGCCATGCTGGCTCGCAAGCACACACCGAGGCGGGTCAATTTCGTCGCAGGCGAGGGTGCCGGCGTAGACGCCATCCATACCTATCTCGCCAATGCGCCGGGTGTGACCGGGCAGTATCTGCAAGCAGCACGTTGAGCATCACCATCCTTTTCCTCGGCCCGCTCGGAGACATGGCGGGCGAGGCGCAGCGCGAAGTCGATGCGCCGCTCGACTGGGCCGGGCTGCTGGAGGCCGTTGGTCCTGACATCGCCGAACAGCTCCAAAGCGACCGCGTCCATGTCGCCTGCCAAGGCAGGGTGCTAGCCGACAAGTGCACATTGTCGGCCAACGACGGAGACGAGATTGCGCTGCTACCCCCGGTCAGCGGTGGCTAGGCTCACGCTCGCGCAACCGCTCGACGTCCGGCTGCTAAGGAAGGGGTTGTCGGCGGGCGAGGCGCTTGCTGCCTTCAATGCTGCCAATTCGCAATCCGGCGGCATCGTGTCTTTCCTCGGCAAGGTGCGGCCCGATGACGATGTAAAGGCGCTCGAACTTACACATTACGAGCCGCTGACGCTGCCCGGCATGGAAGAGCTCGCAAGGCACGCGCAAGACCGATTCGCTGTCGACGGCGCGCTGGTCTGGCATCGCATCGGAACCATGGTGCCGGGCGAGGCCATCGTGCTGGTCGCCACCGCGGCCCGCCATCGCCGCAATGCCTTCGAGGCGGCCGATTACCTCATGGACCACCTGAAGTCCGCCGCCTGGTTCTGGAAGCGCGAGCGGCGCGCAGACGGATGGCACTGGATCGAACCGCGCGACGCTGACCGCGCCGATCTGCAAAGATGGAAATAATCGCGCCGGTTTGATCTCGATCAAGGAACGGCGCGGCGGAATGCCTCACACAATCTCCATCAAAGGAGATCGTCATGTCCAAGAGTTATACCCGCGAGCTGATTGCGCAGCAGGCCCGCATCGTCGAGGCCCCAAAAACCCACGAACTCGATCGCACGTTTGAGCTTCCCAAGGGTCTCTATGCCGCGACCGTCGGCCTCTATCTCGGCTTCCTTGCCGTGATGTGGGCAGGACTGTCGGCACCCGACCTCGCCATCCCGATGGCTATCTTTGTCGTGTTCGTCATCGCAGGCTTCGGCGTTCCGGCGATCTGGACGAAACTGAACCCGCCGACCCGCTCGCGCCAGATGACATTTGCTCAGCTGCGCCGCGAGGGCATCAGCACCCTGACCGGCCGATGCAGCGCCCGCGACGCAGCGGTGCAGATGCTTATCCTACCGGTCATCATCTTCTGCTGGGGTGTGACGACGATCACCATCGCGGCTCTGGTTCGGTAACCGGACCGCTCTCAGCACCCTCAGAAGAGGGGTAAAAGCGCGGGGTCGATCAGCTCGATCCCGCGCTTTCCTTCGCGCCGGATAGCGCCGTCCCGCTCGAACTTGGTCAGCGAACGGCTGACGGTTTCGATGGTCAGGCCCAGCATGTTCGCCAATTCGCCGCGCGACAAAGGCAGGTCGAATCGCTGTGCCGGGTGGCAGGGGGAAGAGCTGGCGGCCTTGGCCAGCGCGACGAGGGCGCCCGCCACGCGCTGCGCCGCTGAGGCGTTCCCGGTCAGCGACAGCAATTCACGCGCGGCGAAGAGGTCTTCCTGCGTGCGGCGAAGCAGTGCCTGCCCGAGACTGGGATAGCGCTCCACCGCCTCGGCAAAGGCCGGGCCGGAGAAAACGCACAGTTCGGCATCGCCCAGCGCAACGACATCGTGGCGCATATACGGCCCGAACATTTCGCCCACGAAGCCGGACGGATGGACCAGCGACAGGATGCGCTCGCGCCCGTCGGCGTCGGTCGAGGTGATCTTGAGCGCGCCGGACTTCAGCGTGGCACAGGCCGCTTCCGACATGCCCGCGCTGAACAGCGTCTCGCCCTTGGTCAGGTGCCGCGTGCGGCCTGCCCGGGCGAGCTGGTCGCGCTCCTCTTCGCTCAGGACGGAGCAGGCCGCACGGTCGCGCACCGGGCAGGATGCGCAAGCCAGGCTCATTGCAACAGGCTGCGCAGCTCGGCCAGCACCGCGTCTTCCTGCGCGACCAGATAGATGACGCGGTCGCGTGCCTGCTCGATTTCCGTGCGGTCGGAGGCGCTGGTGGTGGCGGACACGTAGAGTGCATCGAGTTCGGCGAGGGGAATTGCGGCCTGGCTGCGGGCGGTGTCCAGCTCGGCCAGCGCGACTTGTGCACTTGCCCATGTATCGCTGCCCACTGCGCTGCCCGATGCCGCGCGGGCCAGCCGCGCCACGCGTGGCTCGATCTGCGTGAAGGCGGAATGCGCGTCCTGCGCGCTGGCGACCAGCGATGCCAGCCGCGCCTCCAGTCCGCCCGTCAGATCCACCTCGAGGGACGGGACTTCGAGCGCAGTTACGGGGGCGGGCGCAAATTCGCCCTGCACACGCTCCACATCGCGGATGGCGAGCGAGGGATATTCCACGTCGCTTTTCGCGCAAGCGGCGAGTGTCACGGTCAGCCCCAAGGCCATGCAGCGTCTTGCAATCGCACCCATGCGCATGACATAGCAGGCACGCAGACGCGTTCCAGTGCGAAAGCCATGTTTTCGCGCCAATCGGGCGTTGACTTGGATGCTCCGGTGGCTTAACGGCACGCTTCTTTCCGGGACCGCCAGTGGCGGGTGTTCGGGTGCGCCGCAGATTCGCGAGGGTTCGTCTCGTAAATCTCGGCATAGCAAATTGTAACGAGAGATACGTACCATGTTCGCAGTAGTGCGCACGGGCGGCAAGCAATACCGGGTTGCCGCCGGAGACAAGATCGCGGTCGAGAAGCTGGCTGGCGAAGCCGGTGACACCGTCACGCTGGGCGACATCCTGCTCGCCGGTGAAGGCGACAAGATGGACGACGCCGGCAAGGTTACCGTTTCGGCCGAAATCATCGCCCAGGCGAAGAGCGAGAAGGTGATCGTCTTCAAGAAGCGTCGCCGCCACAATTATCGCCGCAAGAACGGCCACCGCCAGATGATGACGCTGCTGCGCATCACCGATGTCGGCGACCGGCGGCGCGAAGAAGGCTGCTCCAAGAAGGCTGCGGCCAAGCCTGCTGCGAAGGATGCGACGCTGCGGACAAGGCTCCGGCGCGAAGCCTGCTGCAAAGAAGGCTGCGCCTGCCAAGAGGCAGCTGCCGAAGCAAGCCCGCGGCGAAGAAGGCTGCACCCAAGAAGGACGCTGCACCGTCCAAGTCGGGCACACACGCCACCGAGAAAAAGGCTCCTGCCAAGAAGGCAGCGGCCAAGAAGACCGAAGCCAAGAAGTAAGGAGCGCGAACCATGGCACATAAAAAAGCAGGCGGTTCATCGCGCAACGGTCGCGATTCGGCCGGTCGTCGTCTTGGCGTGAAGAAGTTCGGCAGCGAGAACGTGATTGCCGGCAACATTATCGTGCGTCAGCGCGGCACGAAGTTCTACCCAGGCCGTCAATGTCGGCATGGGCAAGGACCACACGCTGTTCGCGCTGACCGACGGCGTCGTCCGATTCCACTCGGGCAAGCTAGGACCGCAAGTACGTCTCGGTCGACCGACTGGCCGCAGGCAGCCGAATAACAGGACGCTTCCGATAACGGGGATCGTCCAGACGGGATGGTCCCAGCCGGGTTAACGACCGGCAGACGAAGAGGGAGATGGGGCCGACCCGTCTCCCTCTTGTCGTTTCTCCCTCTTCACCTCGCACCGGCGCGCATCGCGATGCGCCGCCACGCAATTGTCACGTGTCCGGCCTAGGAGCCCGGAGCGTGGTCGAAAGGGAGTAACACCGATGTTCCATGTTACCGAAAGGCTGCTGCTTGCGGCCCGCATGGCCCGAAGATGCGCATGCGCTGTTTGCCGGAATTGCCGACGCAGGGAGTTGTCCGCAATCTGGCTACGCGCGCCATGGCCCTATCTCCCCGAACATGCCCGCCAGTTCGTCTGCGCTAATCCGAGACCGAGCGCTACCCGCGTTTCCTGATTACCCTGCCCGATGCGACCGGATCGAGCCGTGATCGGCTGCGTCGGTATCGACGAGAGCGATGGCGGCGTCGAGCTCGGCTACTGGATCGCGCGCCAGCATTGGGGCCACGGCTATGCGACCGAGGCAGCGCGCGGCGCTGATCGCGATTGCACGCGTGCTCGGGCACGAGCGAATGGTGGCCGGCCACTTCACCGACAACCCCGCCTCGGGCCGCGTGCTGCGCAAAGCTCGGCTTCCAGCCGACCGGCGAGACGGTGCATCGCGCCACAGCTGCGGTCGCGGCGAGGAGGCGGCGTGCGTCATGTACTGCCTCGACCTTGCAGAAGATGCCGAGGTCGAGTCTCAAGGCCGCCTGATACGAAAAGCCCCGCGAGTGCGTCTCGCGGGGCTGTTGCGGTTCATTCGGCGGGCATCAGGCGCGTCTTCGAATTCGCCTTCGTACTTGCCGATCAGCGCGCGGTCGTCGTGGTCCCACGGATGGAAGCCGGGCTTGAAATAGGCCAGCCACGCCGGGAAGATGCGGCGCACGACACCGGGCGAGACGGTGAGGTATTTGAAGCAGGCCCCACTTCGCCTTCCAGCCGGTAATGCCGTCCTGCGCCAGCAGCTCCAGCGTGTCTTCCCAGCGATGCTTGAAGAAGCGCGTGGTCACGATCAGCATCATCAGGCAGCGCACCTTCCAGCGGCGCGACCGCCGTCCAGTCGCGCGTGGCGTGGTTCCAGGTGTCGTAGGCGACGCCCTTGTGCTCGATTTCCTCGAGCGCATGCCATTCGCCACATCGCGCGCACTTCGGGATCGGCGTCCTTGAAATGCGCCGGATTGGCGAGGAATTCGTGCCGCCATCATCGCGGTGTAATGTTCCAGCGCCATGGTCGCGGCGAGGTTGAGATAGGCAGGGCGGCCCTTGAGTCAGCGCCAGCATTTCGTCCACGCGCGCATCGATTGCCTTGATGTCGTAGCCGCTGTCTTCGGCGAGCCGGTTGAAGGCGACATGTTCGCGCGTGTGGTTGATTTCCTGCTTCACGAAGGCGCGGATTTCTTCGGCCAGCGCGCGGATCGGCACCGTCGCGGTGGGCCTTGACCGATTCGATGAAGAACGCCTCGCCGCGCGGGAAGGTGGCGGACAAGCGCGTTGTGCCAGGCGGTGCCGAACGGCATCGCCCGCCCACCAGCGGCGCGGACGGTCGTCGCGATTGAACCGCTCGTCACGCACGGTGATGGTGAGGTCGTCCGGGCTGTGCCGACATGGACTGGGCAGAGGTGAATTCGGTGGGCGCGTTCATGGCTGCTCTCGCGGTTACTGACATCGGTGTAAGTAAAGTCTACTGACATCAGTGTCAATAAGGGCGCAATTGCCTTTTGCGCCGAAGCGGGTAGGTCGGGTGCCGATGGCTACGACGAAGCGTCTGTCTCCCGAAGAATCGCGCTTCGCCGCGCTGGAAGCGGCGCGCGCGCTTGCTGATCGAGACCGGGCCGCAATCGGTTACGCTGAAGGCCGTGTCGGCGCGGATCGGGCGCACCCATGCCAATCTGCTGCATCATTTCGGGTCCGCGGCCGGACTGCAGAAGGCGCTGGCCGAACATCTCGCGCAGACGGTGTGCGTGATCGATTGCCGATGCGGTTCGCGCCAGCACGGGCGGGGCTGGGATCTCCGCGCGAAGTCGTGGATCTGGCGTTCGATGCCTTCGACAAGGAAGGGGCCGGCGCGCTGGCCAGCTGGATGATCCTGACCGGCAACGAAGACGCGTTGACCCCGATCGTGGAGACGATCCACCGAACTGGTCGACGAAATCGCGCCCGAAGAGGCCGCGCATGGCGACGAGCCGACGCATGTGCATGAGGAAACGCTGGCGCTGGTGCTGATGGCGATGGGCGATGCGCTGATCGGCTCGGCGCTGTCCCGCTCGCTCGGCCTGCCGGAGACTGCGGCGCGTGATCGCGCGGAGCGGATGCTGGTGGGTTCGCTCGAGACTATTGGACCGAGTTGAGCGACCCCCTCTGTCCGTTCGGGCTGAGCTTGTCGAAGCCCTGCACTATTCTGCCGAAATCAAGGACAGCCCTTCGACAGGCTCAGGGCGAACGGAATTGCTAGGACAGATCTAGCCAAGCAGGCACCAACTCCGCATCGATATCCGCCACCCGCAAGTGGTCCACCGCCAGCCCCAGCTCGTCGTAAGCCATCTTGCGCCGCTTCTCGTCCGAGCGCTCCAGCGGCACCACCACCAGCCGCCGGTTGACCTTGCTGCGCCAGTTCATGCGCGCGGTGTTTTCCTGCCCGATGTAGCAGCCCTTGTCGAAGGCCGACGCCGTTCAGTTCGACCGCATTCGTTTCCAGCCACAGGATGTCGGCCATGTCCGCGCGCCCTTCCGGCACGCCCAGCGAAAGGCGGTGCGGCGAGATAGGCATCATCCGCACCACGGCTCGTCATCCTGCGCCTCGGCAATCCAGCGATAGCCAAGCGCCGGCAACGCGCGGGTCGGCGCTCGACACTTCCATCGCGTCTGCGCTCCAGTGCACGGCCAGCGCTTCGTCCACCGCGATATCGATTGGTCGCCGCAGCCGGTATAGCGACAGCCGCTTCACCAGGTCGTCTGCATGGTCCGCCTCGCAATCGAGCAGCACATCGCCACCCTCCCGAACCCACACGAACATGTCGAACATCGTCTTGCCCTGCGGCGTCAGCAGCGCGGCATAGACGGGCGAGGGCCGCGATACGTCGTTGGTCAGCAGACCCTGCAGGAAGGCGGCGACATCTTCGCCGTCCTCTCGCGGGGACAGGCGGATCACGGCGCGGTCGTTCAGGCGGGTTGCAGTCATGTGTCTTAACTGGGGCATTGCGCGCGCGGGTCAAGTCGGGCCTGTCCTACTTTTGGCTGTCGCGCTATGTGCGCTGGTAATGACGCAGCCGATCCCCCAATTCCTCCGCTTTCGCGCCGTTTTCCGACGGCAGGTTTCTTTGCCCATGGACCGCGTTCCATGTGTTCGAAGCTGTAGGATTGTCTGTCCAGTGACCCAGACGCTGACCATCCGCCGCCCGGACGACTGGCACCTGCATTTCCGCGACGGGAACACCATGCGCGCCGTGGTCCCGCACACCGCGCGCCAGTTTGCCCGCGCCATCGTCATGCCCAACCTGTCGCCGCCGGTGACGACGGCTGCGCTGGCCAATGCCTATCGCGACCGGATACGGGCCGCCGTGCCGGACAGCGTGCAGTTCGAGCCGTTGATGACCGCCTACCTCACCGACCAGACCGATCCGGACGATCTGGCGGCGGGCTTTGCCGACGGCGTGCTGACCGCCGCCAAGCTGTATCCGGCAGGCGCGACGACCAATTCCGCGCATGGCGTGACCGATGTCGCCAATATCGAGCGCGTGCTGGAGCGGATGGCGGTAGATCGGCATGCCGCTATGCGTCCATGGCGAAGTCACGCATGACGACATCGACATCTTCGATCGCGAGGCTGTGTTCATCGACCGCATTCTTGCGCCGCTGGTCGAGCGCATGCCCGAGCTGCGCGTGATCTTCGAACATATCACGACGAAGCAGGCGGTGGAGTTCGTCGATGCCTCCGGCCCGAATGTCGCCGCGACGATCACGCCGCAGCATCTGCACATCAACCGCAACGCCATTCTGGTCGGCGGCATCCGGCCGCACATGTTCTGCCTGCCGGTGGCCAAGCGCGAGGAGCACCGGCTGGCGCTGCGCCGCGCGGCAACGGGCGGCTCGGCCAAGTATTTCCTCGGAACCGACAGCGCGCCCCATCACCGCCACGACAAGGAAAGCGCCTGCGGCTGCGCGGGCATCTTCAACGCGCCGTATGCGCTCGAAAGCTATGTTACCGTGTTCGACGAAGAAGGCGCATTCGACCAGTTCGAGGCATTTGCCAGCCTGAATGGTCCGGCGTTTTATCGCCTGCCGGTCAACGAAGGCACAGTGACTCTGGAAAAGCGCGAAACGCATGTGCCCGACGAGGTCGATGGTGGCGATGCGCGCATCGTCCCGTTCCACGCGGGCGAGACGCTCAGCTGGCGGCTGGTTCCCTAGACCGGGACCACAGGTCCGAGACGAAGATCGTGGCAGCGGCCCAGATACAGGTGAAGCAGGCAAGCTGCACGGGCTTCAGCTCCTGGCCGAAGACAGTCAGCCCGAGAACGAAGACGATGCTGGGCGCGAGGAACTGGATGAAGCCGAGCGTCGAATAAGGCAGGCGCCGCGCGGCGATGGCGAACAGCAGGAGCGGGATCGCCGTCAGCGCTCCGCCCAGCATGATGAGGCCGCTCAGCGTGGCGCTCTGCGCGAAGGACGAGCCGGCGGGCAGCTGCGCGTAATACAGGGTAATGCCGGCGGCGGGCAGAAGGAGAAGGACGGATTCGATTGTCAGGCCGGGCAGAGCACCCACGTCGATCTGCTTGCGGATGAGGCCGTACACCCCGAAAGTCGCGGCAAGGGTCAGGCTGATCCACAGGGTCGTGAGCGCTCCGCCCAGAAGCAGCGATACGCCAAACGCGGCCAGCGCCACGGCGACCCATTGCCAGCGCGACAGCTTCTCGCCCAGCAGCAGCGTGCCGAGCAGCACGTTGAGCAGCGGATTGATGTAGTAACCGAGGCTGGCGGCGTAGACGTGATCTTCTGGATCGCCCACACATAGACCACCCAGTTAATGGCAATCAGGGTGGAGGACAGCGCCAGCCACGCCATCGTCTTCCTGTCGCGCAGTGCCGCGCGAAGCTGGGGCATCTGCCCACGCAAGCCGACGATCAAGAGGCACAGCGGCAAGTGTCCAGATGATGCGCCAACCGACGAATTCGAAAGCCGGCACGTCGCGCACGAGGATCAGGTAGAGGGGCAGGAAGCCCCACATGACATAAGCCCCCAACGCAGGCGCAAGGCCGCTGCGCGGCTTGGTGGATGCTGTCGGGTGCATGAACCGCTCGCGCTAGGCGCGGTAGAACGGGGGGGCAAGCGGCATTTCGTCGCCCCCTGCAGGTCGCTTCGTCGCAAATTTCGAATCTGACACTGCGGTTGCATTCCGTTCAGAAAAGCGGGCCTATTGCTGAACAGGTCATCACGACGACGAGTTCGAATACGACCGAAAGGAAAAGTGCCATGCCCAAGTTGACCAAGACCATTTCGATAGCGCTTGCCGCCACCGGCATGTCGCTCACCATGCCCGCCGCCGCTGCCGTGCCGACGCACGCCGCTCCGCAGGCGCAGACCCATTCCGTCATCGCCGCCGAAACGGTCGCCGAGCACAAGCGTCACAAGCATAGGCACAAGCGCCACAAGCATCGCCACTACCACGGGCGCTATTACGACGATCGCCGCTATTATCGCGAGCGCCCCTATTACGAGCGCTACGATCGCAACTACGGCGAGCCCGTCTATCGCGACACCCGCATCTGGCGCGGCCGCGACAACCGTTACTACTGCCGCAAGAAAGACGGCACGACCGGTCTTCTGGTCGGTGCAGGTGTCGGCGCGCTGATCGGCCACGAGCTGGCTGGCCGTGGCGGCGACCGGACGCTCGGAGCGATCCTGGGCGGCGCGGCCGGTGCCTTGCTGGGCCGGGCCATCGACCGGAGCAGCACGCGCTGCGGATAAACTGACACGAGCTTCGGGCTGCGCCCACCCGCAGCCCGGGGACGACCTTCACGGGGTCGTAGCGGGCGTCGTCTGGATCCCTGGTCAACAGGGGCCGGGCGGCGCCCATTTCGATGGCTCAGGTATGATAATCCTTGAGCTTGCGGACAGGCTTGTCGCCATCTCGAAGGCCGACGCCGATGCTGGAGCGCGGCTGGTCTATTTCGGTGGAGGCGACAGGATATGCGCAATAATCGGCGGCAGTAGTAGGCGGCCGGGCGATGGTTGCCTGACAGACCGATCCCGCCGAACGGCGCTGCAGAAGATGCACCGTTGGTCGGACGGTTCCAGTTGACGATGCCTGCGCGCGCCTCGTTCCAGAAGCGCTCGAAATCGCCCGGTTCGCCGCCGATGAGCGAAGCGGCCAGGCCGTAGCGCGTGTCGTTCGCCTCGGCGATGGCGGCATCGAAATCGGCAACGCGGATTATCTGGAGCAGCGGTCCGAACAGCTCGATATCGGGTCGTTCATCGATGGCGGTTACATCGATCATGCCGGGCGAGAGGAAAGGCAGGTCGTCCTGCAGCCGCTCCATCGGCACCACATCTTCTCCGCCATGGTCGAGCAGTGCAGCGCGTGCCTCGAGAAGGAGATCGGCTGCCTCGTTGTCGATGACCGTGCCCATGAACGGCTGCGGTTCGGCGAACGGTTCGTCGACCAGCAGGCGCTCCGCGAGGCCGGAGACGGCGGGCACGATCACGTCGTAGAATTCGTCCGGCACTATCAGCCTGCGCGCTGCGGTGCAGCGTTGTCCGGCGGTCGTGAAGGCCGATTGGATGATGGTGGCCGCCGCATCTTCGATCTTGGGCGTAGGTAGCGCGATGATCGGGTTGTTGCCGCCCATTTCAAGCGCAACGATCTTGCCCGGATCGCTGGCGAGCTTCTTGTTGATCGCGATGCCGGCGTTGGCGGAGCCGGTGAAGAGCAGCCCGTCGATGTCCGAATGGCCGACCAGCGCCTTGCCGATGTTCGCCCCGCCGTGGACGCACTGGATCACATCCTCGGGAATCTCGGCTTCGTGGAACAGCTTGACGAGGAATTCGCCGACGGCAGGCGTCTTTTCGCTCGGCTTGAAGACAACGACATTGCCCGGCGATCAGCGCCGGGACGATGTGCCCGTTCGGCAAGTGCGCAGGAAAGTTGTACGGGCCCAGCACCGCCATCACGCCGTGCGGCTTGTGACGCAGCGCAGCCGAGCCTTGCAGCGCGCCGTCCAGCTTCTTCTGCCCGGTCCGCTCGGCATAGGCGGAGATCGAAATTTCGACCTTGTTCTTGACCGCTTCGACCTCGGTCCGCGCTTCCCACAGGGGCTTGCCCGTTTCGCGCGCGATCAGTTCCGCAAACGGTTCTGCGTGCTTGAGGACCTGGTTGGCGAAGCGGCGCAGCAATTCCATCCGGCGCGCCACCGATTCGCGCGCCCAGCCGGTCTTGGCTGACAGCGCGCGGTCCATCGCGGCATCGACATCACCCACTTTGCCGCGCCAGATTTCGTTGCCGGTCGCAGGTTCGGTCGAAATCAAACTGTTCGGCACTCGATCCCCTTTGGCTGCGGCGTTCGCGCCTCGCGTCTCTTGTGGGCAGCCTATGTGTCACAGGCAGCGCCGCGTCAATTGCGCGAGACTACCTGTGCCCCACGGGTACAGGTGCCGGGCCATGCGCTTCGCCCAGGCGGCGTAAACGCGCGATCTTGTCGTGAAGGGGCTTCCAGTCGTCGCGCTCGTCGATAGCGGACCACAGGCTCTCGACTTCGTCGATCAGCATGCTTTCGGGCGCGCCTTCGTGCCAGTAGTCGTGATCGAGGGCGTCTTCGACAGCCCGATAATCGCCGAGTATTGCCGCAAGATCGCCTTGTGCACTGCGCCCGCCGCGATGACGATAGAAAAACTGGTCGGGCGGCTCTCCGCTGGACGACAGGGCAGCCTCGCAGGCACCGACGAGCTTGCCGTCCTCTTCCAGGCCGCGGCTCTGCACTCCCAGCCGCCAGCACCAGCGCTTCCCGACCGCCTCCATGTAGAGCGGTCCGAAGCGCTCCATCGCGGCAATCAGGGGCGGTGCCTCGCAGATCAGGCGCAGCGCAATGGCGAACTGGCCGCAATTCCAGTGCAGCGCTTCGGGCTGGCGACCGAAGGCATAAAGGCCCTGGTGGTCGAAATAGGCGGCGGTAAAGCCCGGATCCCATTTCGGCAGGAAACGCCAGGGTCCGTAATCGAAGCTTTCGCCGGTCACATTCATATTGTCGGTGTTGAGCACGCCGTGGACGAAGCCTGCGACCATCCAGCTTGCGGCGAGGTCAGCGAGGCGCTCGACCACGCTGTGCATCAGGCGCACGGCTGGCAGGTCGCGCTCCGGCGCGTCGTCCGGCGGTGGCGACACAGGGAAATGCGTCAGGCAATAGTCGACCAGCTGCTCCATATGCTCGGGCTCTTCCAGGGCAAGCAGCCGCTGGAATGTGCCGATGCGGATATGCGAGTGGCTGAGCCGGGTCATGACGGCGGAGCGGGTGGGCGATGGCTCGTCGCCGCGCTCCAGCGCCTCGCCGGTCTCGACCAGCGCGAAGGTCTTCGATGTATCGACACCGAGCGCTTCGAGCATCTCGGTTGCCAATATCTCACGCACGCCGCCTTTTAGCGTCAGCCGCCCGTCCCCCGCGCGGCTCCACGGCGTCTGGCCCGAGCCCTTGGTGCCGAGATCGAGCAGCCTATCCTGCCCGTCGCGCACTTGGGCGAAAAGGAACCCGCGTCCATCGCCCAGATCGGGATTGTACACGCGGAACTGGTGCCCGTGATATCGTAGCGCGAGCGGGTGAGGGAGATTTGCCGGTAGAGGCTCGAAGCGGCCGAAATGGCGCAGCCGCTCCTCCCCGGACAAGGTATCGAGCCCGATTGCGGCAGCCCAGCGGTCGTTGAAAAACCGCATTTGCGTCTTGGGAAAGTCCGCCGGTTCGACTGTGTCGCCCAGCCACGAAGCCAGCGCCTCGATCGGCGCGTCGGGACGGTAGGCGGCGGGGTCGGGATCGGTCGGCATGTGCGGGCGGGATGGCCGCACAGCGTCATGGGTGCAAGTCGTCTCTCGAAATTTGGCGTCGCTCGCGCTACCGATCCGCGCATGGATGCCGATTATGCCGACAAACGCTGGCAGAGCCCCGACGGGCTCGAGCTGTATTTCCGTGAATTACGCAGGTACGAACGCCGCTCGCATGCCGGTCATCTGCCTGCACGGGCTGACGCGCAACAGCCGCGACTTCACCGGGCTGGCCGCGCATGTCGCCGCGCGTGGCCATCGTGTGCTGGTGCCGGACATGCGCGGGCGAGGGCAGAGCGCCTATGCCGACGATAGCGACACGTACCAGGTGCCGACTTACATCGGCGATGTCGCTGCGCTTCTGGCGCAGGAAGAAATCCAGCGAGCGATCTTCGTCGGCACATCGATGGGCGGGCTGATGACGATGCTGATGGCTCAGGCTACACCCACGCTCGTCGCGGGAGCGGTGCTCAACGATATTGGCCCGGTGGTCGACCCCGAGGGCATAGCACGCATACGCACCTATCTCGGCAAAGGGGGCAGCTATCCGACGTGGATGCATGCCGCGCGCAGTCTTGAAGAGCATCACTCGGAGGCGCACCCGGGCTTTGATACGCAGGACTGGATCGCCATGGCCAAGCGCGGGATGGTGCTGTGCCAGAACGGGCGCATATCCTACGATTACGACATGAAGATCGCCGAGCCGTTCAACGCGATCGACGCCGCCGCGGTCCCGCCGGACTTGTGGCCCGCTTTCGACGTGCTGGCCGACAAGCCGCTGTTGATCGTGCGCGGCGCGACCAGCGCCATTCTTTCCGAGCAAACGCTCGGGGAGATGCAGCGCCGGGCGCCGTCCGCCGATGTGGTCACCGTGCCCGACACCGGCCATGCCCCCACGCTGGACGAGCCGGAGGTACGCACGGCCATCGACGCCTTGCTCAGTAACATTGCCGACGCACCCAGGTAAGCAAGCGACGTGTGCTGCCACCGCCATCGGTCGGTGTCGGTTTCATGCGCCATTCACGCAGACGGGGACACTTTGGGCCGCGTTGGTTCGCCAGACATTGCCCTTGGGCAACGGCGCTTCTACAGACGCGCGCTAACGCAGATTGATGGACCGGAGACAGCCGCGCCGTGGCACGCAAATCGAAGACCGAACTGACCCGCGAGGAAAAGCGCGCGAAGGCCGATGCTGCCGAACAGGATGCGCTGCTCCGCGAAATCGACGATGCCGTGCGGCAGGGCGATCTCGAAAGCTTCATGGACCGCTACGGCAAGCCGCTCCTCGCGGTCATTGTGATAGGTCTCGCTGGATTTGCCGGATTTCTGTGGTGGAGCAACCAGCAGCAAGCCGAGATCGAACGATCGAGCGAACAGCTCGTTACGGCTATCGACCAGATCGAGGCTGGAAATACGGATGAGGCCGCAACGCGGCTTGCCCAGATCGAGGGTGCGGGCAACGCCGACATCAGTGCTAAGCTGTTGCGGGCAGGTATCGCTGCCGAGGCCGGCGATACTCAGGGAGCTGCTGCGCTGTTCACCGAAGTCGTGGACGATACAGACGCGCCCGAAGCCATGCGCAATCTGGCCCTGCTGCGCCGCACATCGCTGACATTCGACGATATGGACGCGGATGCGGTCGTTGCAGCGATGCAGCCGCTGGCCGTTCCCGGCGAACCGTTCTACGCCAGCGCCGGCGAGTTGCTCGCCCACGCTTATCTGAAACAAAACAAGCGCGACGAGGCAGGCACCCTGTTCGCGCAAATCGCTCGTGAAGAAAATACGCCCGAGGGCGCTCGGGCACGGATGTTGAACATGGCCGGTATCCTCGGGGTGGATGCGGTCGACGATGTGCAGGACGTGCTCGACAGCCAGCGCGCCGGCACTGACACGCCGACGCTGGTCGGCGAATAGGACGGATAAAATTACAATGAGCCAGATTTCGACTTCAGCCTTCGCCCGCGCGGCGACGCTTGGCGTATGCACCTTCGCGCTGGGCGCATGCAGCGGCGGCCTGTTCGGCGGCGGTGACGACAAGAAGGAGACGCCCACCATCGGCGAGCGTCAGCCCATCCTGTCGCGCATCGAAAGCGGCGCGCAGGTAGACCCGGCGCTGGTCGGCACTCCTGTCAATCTTCCCGCTCCGCAGACGAATAGCGAATGGGGTCAGGCAGGCGGCACGGCGAGCAAGAGCTATGGCCACCTCGCATTTGGAGACGCACCGGCACGGGCCTTCACTGCGCAGATCGAAGGCGCCAGCAACAAGCGCCGCCTTGGCTCCGCGCCGGTAGTGGGCGCAGGCAAGCTCTTCGCTGTGGGCACGGATGGCCGGGTAACGGCCTTCGATGCCACCACCGGAGCACGCGTCTGGACCTATCAGAGCGAATTGACCGACGATACGCGTGCCTCTGCCTTCGGCGGCGGCGTGAGCTTCGCGCAGGATCGCCTGTACGGCACCGATGGCGCAGGCAATGTCTTCGCGCTCGATGCGAACACGGGGGCGCCGCTGTGGAAGGTGAAGCCCGGCGGGCCGTTGCGCGGGTCGCCCACTGTGGCCTTCGGCAATATTTTCGTGATGAGCCAGGACAACCAGCTTTTTGCGCTGTCCGCCACAGACGGCTCGCTCGGCTGGCAGGAGTCCGGATCGACGACCATGGCCGGCGTGTTCGGCGTGGCCGCGCCTGCTGCAGGCAATGGCACCGTCGTGACCGGCTACACGTCAGGCGAGCTTGTCGCCTATCGCTACGAGAACGGCCGCAGCTTGTGGGCCGATGCCCTCGCGCGCACCTCGATCTCCACGCAGGTGGGTGCGCTGAGCGATATCGACGCCGACCCGATCATCGACAGCGGCCAGGTCTTCGCGCTGGGTCAGGGCGGGCGCATGGCAGCGTACGAACTGGTTACCGGCCAGCGCCTGTGGGAACTCAATGTCGCCGGCATCAGCACGCCTGCCATCGCGGGCGACTGGATTTTCGCGCTGACCGACGATGCGCGCTTAATGGCCATCGCGCGCAGCAGCGGCAAGGTCCGCTGGCTCACACAGATGCCGCGCTTCCGTAACGAGGAAAAGAAGAAGGACCCGATCTTCTGGCAAGGTCCGGTTCTGGCCGGCAACCGCCTGTGGGCGGTCAACTCGCAGGGTCAGATCTACACGGTCAGCACGGGCGAAGGCTCCGCGAACCTGTTCGTGGACTTGGAAGAGCCGATCAGCCTGCCGCCCGTCGTGGCGAACGGCACGCTCTATGTGCTGGACGATAGCGGACAGATCACCGCCTTCCGCTAGGCGCGGTCAGAAGCTGTATTTGTAAATGCGCTTGATGTCGCCGTTCCACTCGCCGTGGTAGCGGTCGAGCAGGATCTGCGCGGGCACCTTCCCGCTCGCCACGATTTCGTCCAGCGTTTCGAGGAAGCCGGTTTCGTTATCGCCTGACGAATTCAGCCGCGCGCGGGCAGTCAGTCCGGCACGCGCGATGTCGAGCACGTCCTTGGCCAGATCGCGCAAGCTACCGCCGCCCGGAATGGTGCGCGTCGAGCGCCTTGGCAGGCACGGCGTTGCGCAAATCCTCGCGCTCTTCCATCGTCCAGTGCTTGACCAGGTCCCACGCGGCATCCAGCGCGCCCTGATCGTAAAGCAGGCCGACCCAGAAGGCGGGCAGGGCGCAGATGCGGCTCCACGGCCCACCATCCGCGCCGCGCATTTCGAGGAAGCTCTTCAGCCGCACTTCGGGGAAGGCGGTGGACAGATGGTCCCACCAGTCGGCCTGCTGTCGGATGCTCGCCGGGCAGCACGGGCAGCTTGCCCTTCAGGAAGTCGCGGAAGCTGTGTCCGGCGGCGTCGATATACTTGCCGTCGCGGAAGACGAAATACATCGGCACGTCGAGCATGTACTCCGACCCAGCGTTCGTAGCCGAAGCCGTCCTCGAACACGAAGGGCAGCATGCCGGTGCGGTGCGGGTCGGTGTCCGACCAGATATGGCTGCGGTAGGAAAGGTAGCCGTTCGGCTTGCCCTCGGTGAAGGGCGAGTTGGCGAACAGCGCGGTCGCCAGCGGCTGGAGCGCCAGCCCGGTGCGGAACTTCTGCGCCATGTCTGCCTCGCTCGAATAGTCGAGATTGACCTGGATGGTGCAGGTGCGCAGCATCATGTCGAGGCCCAGCGTGCCCACGCGCGGCATGTGGCGGCGCATGATCTCGTAGCGGCCCTTGGGCATCATCGGCAATTCTGCGCGCGTCTTGTCGGGCCACATGCCGAGCCCGAGGAAGCCGACATCGCACGCTTCGCCCACGCGCTTCACCTGGTCGAGATGGCGGCCCGGTTTCCGCGCAGGTTTCGTGCAGGTTTTCCAGCGGCGCGCCCGACAGTTCCAGCTGCCCGGCAGGTTCCAGGCTGACCGTCCCGTCATCGCCCGCGCATGGCGATGACCTTCCCGCCTTCCTCGACCGGCTCCCAGCCGAACTCGCGCAAGCGACATCAGGATGTCGCGGATGCCGCCCATTTCGTCATAGGACGGGGCGCGGCGGTCGTCGCGCTTGAAGACGAGCTTTTCGTGCTCGGTCCCGATGCGCCAGTCGGCCTTGGGTTTCTCGCCGCCGATCATCGGGGCGACCAGCTGATCGAAGCTTTCGATGACCGGATCGGCCTTGGCGGAGGTGTCGCGCGTGCTCATTGGCAAAAGGCGTTAGAAAAGGCTGGGCCCTCGCGAAAGCCCCTAATCGTCATCTATCCAGTCCCCGGCCTCGGCCATCCAGACCGCGATGGCGGCCATTGCCGCCGTTTCGCCCCGCAAGATACGCGGGCCCAGGCTGATCGGCCGGGCTGCGGGCATGCGCGCGAATGGCGGCGCGCTCCGCCTCGTCGAAGCCGCCTTCCGGACCGATCGAGCAAAGCGGCAGGCCCTTCGGTGAGGCAGAAGGCATCGGCGGCCGGTTCGCCGCCTGCTTCGTCCGCGAAGAAGAGCGGCGGTCGTCCGGCCAGTCCGCCAGCAGCTGCGTCCAGCTTCATCGGTTCGGCGACTTCGGGAAGAGCAGTGCGCGCGCATTGTTCGGCCGCCTCGGTCACGATGGTACGGGCGCGATCGGGGTTGAGCTTGTCCGCAACGCAGCGGCGTGGTCAGCACCGGCTGAATGCGCGCTACACCCAGCTCGGTCGCCTTCTCGAGCACCATGTCGAAGCGGTCCTTCTTCAGCAGCGCGGCGCACAGCCAGAAGTCCGGCACATCCTCGCGCGGACGCAATTGCTCCACAATCTTGAGCATGACGCGGCGCTTGCTCGACCGCCGTCACGCGGCTGGCCCATTCGCCGGTCTCGTCGTCGCACAGGATGACCGTGTCGCCTTCCGACACTCGCATCACCCGCGCGAGGTAATTCGCCTGGTTGCCCTCGATGGCGAATGTCTGCCCATGCCCGAGCGTGTCGTCTACGAACAGGCGCGGCGCGCTTTTCGGGGGCCAGGCGGGGGTTGCGCTCATGCCTTTCCCCTAAGCGCGGACCCGGCTAGTGAGCAAGTCATGAGCCACGGTGCTTCCCCCGACATCGTCCCCGACAGCGAGCACACAGGGCTTGTCGCGCTCCTGCCCGGGCGCCTTCGCGATCTGGCGCTGCTGGCGCGGTTCGACCGGCCGATCGGCTGGTGGTTGCTGTTCTGGCCCTGCGTCTGGGGCGTCTGGCTGGCCGGAGCCGGGTGGCAATGGGCGCTGCTTGGCTGGTTGCTTGTCGGTAGCATCGCCATGCGCGGGGCAGGGTGCGTCTATAACGACATCGTCGACGCAAGGCTGGACCGGCAGGTCGCGCGCACCGCCAGCCGCCCTGTGGCGAGCGGGCGGGTGTCCAAGAAGGTCGCATGGGCGTGGCTGCTGGCACTGGCGCTGGCCGGACTGGTCGTACTGTTGCAGCTTCGTCGCGAGGCGCAGATTGTCGCTCTGGCCAGTCTTGCTCTTGTCGCGGCCTATCCTTTCATGAAGCGTATCACCTGGTGGCCTCAGGCATGGCTTGGGCTGGTGTTTACGTGGGGCTTTCTTGTCGGGTGGACACAGTTCCGGCTCGACAATTGGGACGCGGTGGCGGCGATGTATGCAGGCAGCGCGCTGTGGGTCATCGGCTACGACACGATCTACGCCATGCAGGACCGGGAAGACGATGCGCTGGTCGGTATACGCTCCTCCGCATTGCGGCTGGGCGGACAAGTGCAGGCAGGGGTCGCCCTTTTCTACGCCGGCGCCGTCGTGCTGTGGGCGCTGGCCTTCTGGCTGTACCGCGCCGACTGGATTGCGCTGCTCGCGCTGCTGCCCGCTGCGTGGCACCTGGCGTGGCAGGTGGCTACGCTCGATGGCGAAGATGCGGGCAATCCGCTCGAAAGGTTTCGCGCCAACCGCTGGACCGGCGCGCTGGTCGCAGCCGCCTGTTTCGTCGTGGGGAACGCGTGACATGTGCAATCTGTACCAGATGACCAAGAACCGGAGCGAAGTCGCGGACTGGTTCGATGTGGTCAATGAGCTCGGCGGCGCAAACTTCGGCGATCAGGTCTATCCCGGCTATCCGGGCGCAGTCGTGGCCGAGGGGCGTCTGCGCCAGATGACATGGGGCTTTCCGTTGGTGCTGAAGGGCAAGGACGGCACTCCGCGCAAGCCCAAGCCGGTCAACAATGCGCGCACCGACAAGCTGGACAGCTTCTTCTGGCGCAGCAGTTTTACCACGCGCCGCTGCCTGATACCGTTGACGGCGTGGGCGGAGGCCGAGGGGCCGAAGGGCGGCAAGACGCGCAGCTGGCTTACGCGCCCCGATGCGGAACTGTTCGCGTGTGCAGGATTGTGGCGTGCGTCGGACGAGTTCGGTGATTGCTATTCGATGGTGATGACCGATGCCGGCGGATTGGCGGCAGAGGTGCATGATCGCATGCCGGTGCTGCTGAAGAAGGACGATGAGGCAGTTTGGGTCGAAGGCTCGCCGGAAGAAGCGTTCGAGCTATGCCGTCCGTGGGAAGGTAAGCTGGAGCTCGACCGGACCAAGGTGCCGTGGTCGGGCAAGGGGCAGGTCGGCCTGCTGTAATGGCCTTGCGCGTTGCCCTGTTCGAGCCGGAGATTGCCGGAAACGTCGGCAATGTGCTGCGCCTGTGCGCGTGCATGGGCGCAGGTGTCGATTTGATCGAGCCGATGGGCTTTACCTGGGACGACAAGCGCGTGCGGCGCTCGGCAATGGATTATATCGACCATGTCGAGGTGGTACGGCATGCGAGTTTCGATGCGTTTCGTGCGGGAGCAACGGGCAGACTGGTGTTGTTTACGACGCGGGCCGAACAATCGTCCTATGACTTCCAGTATCGCACTGACGACATCCTGCTCTTCGGCAAGGAAAGTGCAGGCGTGACCGACGAGGTGCGCGCTGCGGTCGATGCGAGCGTGCGCTTGCCGATGCGAGCCGAAGTGCGCTCGCTCAATCTTGCCACAAGCGTCGGCATCGCGCTGGGCGAGGCTATGCGGCAGACGGGGACACTGCCGGTCGGCTAGTCGACCAATTCGCCGCCTTTTATGACGGCATCGACATCGGCCAGCTCGCCGACATCGGCCAGCGGATCGCCATCGACCGCGATGATATCGGCCCAGGCGCCCGGCTTGATGACGCCGACCTCGCCGGCCTGACCCAGAGCGTCGGCCGCGTTGACCGTCGCAGCGCGGATCGCCTCCAACGGAGTCATCCCGTATTCGACCATGACGCGGAACTGACCGCCGACATTTTCATGCGGCATGACGCCCGCATCGCTGCCGAAAACCATCTTCACGCCAGCTTTGTGCGCGCGGCGGAAATTGTCCCTTTGCGTTTGTCCCAGCGCACGCTCTTTGGCGATATTTTCCTCCAGCACACCATTGGCCGCGCCCTGGCTGAGCGTGTATTCGGTATTGAAGATGTCCATCGAGAAATACGTGCCGTTCTGTTTCGCCAGACGATAGGACTCCTCGTCGGCGAAGCTGGCATGCTCGATCGTGTCGAACCCGGCGCGGATCGCTGCCTTGATACCGTCCGCCCCATGCGCATGCGCTGCGGTTTTCAGACCCCAGAAATGGGCCTCGTCGACAATCGCTTCCAACTCCTCGGCGCGTAGCTGTTGGATACCGGGTGCCGTGTTGCGGCTGAAGACGCCGCCCGTGGCGCACGCCTTGATGACTTCCGCGCCATATTTGCGTTGTTCGCGCACGATCCGGCGGAGTTCCTCCGGCCCGTCGCCGACACCGGTGCTCTTGGTCTCGAAGCTGGGCGGCAGGAACGTTTCGTCGCAATGTCCGCCAGTCGCGCCCAGCGAGTAATTAGCATTGACGATGCGCGGACCCTGTATCCAGCCTTCCTCGATTGCCTGATCGATCCCGGCGACCTGATATTCCGAGTCGCCGACATTGCGGACGCTGGTGAAGCCCGCCTTCAGCATTCGGCCCGCGTTCGCGACACCGATCGCCGTCCAGAAGCGGTCGGTGAAGCGCAGGCCAGAATACCCGCCATATTCGGGTCGGCTGGTCAGATGCACATGCATGTCGATAAGGCCGGGAAGGAGCGTATGGCCGGACAGATCGATATGCTCCGCATCGTCGGGGATCTCGCGGCCGGACGTAACGCTGACGATCTTTCCATCGACGACGAGCACGAGAGGCTGCTCGACATACTTCCCCGTCTCGACATCCAGCATCCGGTCGGCGGTGACCGCAACCGTCTGTGCACCGACAGGGCCGGAAATGGCCAAGGCGGCTGCGGCGAGTAAAGTGATGCGGTTCATGTCCATCCCTTGCGAGAATGCCCGGCTGCGGGCTTTCGATGATTTGCCAGCAGCCAGGGCGCTGTTGCGAGAACGCAGGCGTGACGGCATAGCCGTAACTTGTCGAGACCCAAGTGCAGTCAGGGCCCAGCCTCATGAGTAGATGGATGACATCGCGGCTTGCGCTCTGGTTGCTGCTGGCGCTGCCAGGTGCGTGGATGGCGTGGCGGTGGGTCGGTACGCCCGAGGCCTACGGATACGGTCACGCCATCGCCGACAGCGGCTTGTGGGCGGCATGGCTGCTTATGGCGACGCTGGCCGTTACGCCAATTCGCCTGCTGGCACGCAAGTCCGCGTTCGCCATCTGGCTGATGCGCAGGCGGCGCGATCTGGGCGTCGCCAGCTTCGTTTATGCGGCGGGGCACACCGTCATTTACCTCTGGAAAAAAGGCTTGCTGGCCTTCGATCCGGCCGAGATCGGGCAAGGCTATCTCGTTGCGGGGTGGTTGGCGCTGGCGCTGTTCGTGCCGCTGGCCGTCACGTCGAACGATGCGTCGGTGCGTGCGCTCAAACGGGCGTGGAAGTCGCTACACCGGCTGGTCTATCCGGCAGCGATCCTGACGTTCCTGCACTGGATCTGGTCGGCCTTCGATCCGGCAACGGCGTGGGCGCATGCCGCAGCGCTGGCCGGGATCGAAGGCCTCAGGTTGTATCTGCAATACCGTCAGAGAGTGACGTAGTTGCGGAAGCGGGCAACCTCGTCCTCATCGACATACTTGCCGATCTCGCGGTCGAAATCGCTCATCTCGCCATAAGGCCGGTATTCGAGGAACTCGTGCTCCATCTTTTCGGTCATGCCGGGGATCAGCGCGATATCGGCTTCGTCGGCAGTATTGAGATTGACTGGCACGAACAGTCGCTCGCGAATGGTTGCGGCTTCGGCTTCGCTGACAGAACCGAGCAGAACGGCGTTGAAGGCGCTGACGCTGTCGAACGGCTGACCGGCGACGATGGCGGCTGCCAACTCGTCGGAGATGCCGTCCATCGCGGCAAGCTCTTCGACGGTCGCGTCGTTCGGGTTGATGACGGTATCTTCGTCCATGTCGACTGCAGTGTCGGTATCTACGGCAGTCGTATCTGTATCGAGATCGGTCGTATCATCCGCAGCGTCTCCGCAAGCGGCAAGCGTGAGGGCACTGCCAAGAGCAGCGGTAAGAAGGAGTGAGCGGCGCATAGTGATTCCCTTATTGCGAAGAATTCGCATTAGCATTGTAGCAATAAATGGAAAGTGCGTTTCGACGATTGTGCGCAAGGTTCAGGCGAATTCAGGCCCCAGGTCGGGATCGAGGTCGCGCGGGCGCGCGAAATGCACCAGCGTGCCGCATCCTTCGCGAAGCTCGCTCCACTCGTCGATGTCGAGCTCGAAGACCGCAAACGCCGCGGTCGGAAACTTGCTGCGCGCTTCGTCGAACAGGGCATTCTCGTTGCGCGGCGCGACCAGTTCGAAAAACATGTCTGCCAGACCGGGGTTGTGACCGGCCAGCAGCATAGCGTCCACTTCGCCCTCCGTCTCCCGCACGATCTCGCAAATGACTTCGGTCGGCGCGAGGTAGAGGCGTTCATCCCATGTCGGCTCGACATCCAACTTCGCTTCCTCGAGAGTGACTTCCACCCTCTTGGCCGGGCTGGCGAGCAGATAGTCCCATCTGATGCCATGCTCGCGAATATGGTCGCCGATCAAAGCGGCACCCTTGCAACCGCGTTTGTTCAAGCCACGGTCGAAATCCCGCTTGTCGCTCATGTCCCAGTCGGACTTGGCATGGCGCAGGAGGGCAAGGATTTTCACGGCTGATCGGTCTCCGCAGGGGCCGGATCGGCTTGCACGATATCCTCAACACCCTTCGCGACGCGCTGTAAAGCCTCGTCGAGCGTGACGCGGTGGACGGGTGTCCCTTCCGGAAAGGCGGACAGCAACCGGGTGGGAAAGGCCGATGACAGCACGACGAAGTGGCCCGAATCCTGTCGCGTCCGGATCAGCCGCCCGAACGCTTGCGCCAGCCGCGCTCGGATGATGCGGTCGTCATGCAGCTTGGCACCGCCCGGCTCGTCTGCTGCGGCTGCGCGGCGTGCGCGATGCAGAATAGTGGGGCGCGGCCAGGGCACGCTTTCCATGATGACGCAGCGCAACGAGCGACCGGGCACGTCGACTCCGTCGCGCAAGGCATCGGTGCCCAGCAGGCTGGCGCGCGCATCGTCGCGGAAAATGTCTGTCAACGTGCCCGTGTCGATCGGATCGACATGCTGCGCGTACAGGGGCAGGCCGTTGCGCGCGAGCCGGTCTGCGATGCGGCCATAGACGGCGCGCATGCGGCGAATCGCGGTGAAGAGGCCCAGCACGCCGCCGTCGGAGACTTCGATCAGCCGCGCATAGGCGCCGGCCAGCGCCGGTATGTCGCCGCGCTTGATGTCGGTGACGATGAGCACTTCGGATCGGCTCGCATAGTCGAACGGGCTGTCGGCCTGCGTTGTGCGCGGGGCCAGTTCCAGATGCGGCGCACCGCTGCGGGCGATGGCATGCGGCCAGTCAGCGCCCGCCTCGTCGCGGTCGGTCAGTGTGGCGCTGGTCAGCATGACGCCGTGGGCAGGCTCCAGCACGACCTTGGCAAATGGCTTCATCGGATCGAGCCAGTGACGGTACAACCCGACATCGAATTCGCGCGCATCGTTCCGGGCCACGGCCAGCCAGTCGACGAAGTCCGGGTCTGCCGGCCCGCCCAGCCGCGACAGCAGCGCTTCCCATGCCGCAATCAGGTCGATCCGCCAGCTAAGCGAATGCCGCGCCCCCTCGATCCGCGCGCGGCCCTGTCCGTCGAGCCAGTCGGGGGCGTCCTCCAGCACAGCTTCCAGCCGCCCTGCCAGCTTGAGCAGCGGTGTGCGAAGCTGAGCCAGAGCCTGCGCTGCAATTCCCGCCGCTTCCACCAATTCACCGGGAAGCTGAGATGTCTCGGTCTCGATGCCGTAGCCCGCTTCCTGGCCGCTTTCATCTCGCGCATAAGTGACAGCGCGCACCTGTGCCAGGAGCGCTTCGAGCGGCCCGAGGGGAGCGCTTTCCGCCAGTCGACCCAGCCATCCATCCGAGGGCAGACATTGCGCTGCCTTGACAGCCGCCTCCACGGCATCGCCGCCCGCATCGTCATAGCTGGCGACATCGGCCAGACGCGCTGCCAGGCCGCGTCGGCGCCCACGCGCATTACGCTCCGGCCCGATGATCCAGCGGCGCAACTCGATCGCTTCCTGTCCGGTCAGCGCGGCCGAGAAGGTGCTGTCGGCCGCATCGAAGACGTGATGCCCCTCGTCGAACACGATACGCGTCGGTCGGTTCGCCGTATCGCGCCCACGTGCGGCGTTGACCATCACCAGCGCATGATTGGCGATGACGAGATCGGCCTGCGCTGCATTGCGCGCGCTGCGTTCGATGAAGCATTTGCGATAGTGCGGGCAGCCTGCATAGATGCACTCGCCCCGCTGGTCTGTCAGCGCCTGGATGCCGCGCTTGCGATACAACGTGCCCAGCCAGCCGGGCAAATCGCCGCCAATCATGTCGCCATCCTGCGTGTACGCCGCCCAGCGCGCGACGAGATGCGCGAGGATAGCCGGACGTCCGGCAAACCCGCCCTGCAGCGCGTCTTCCAGATTGAGCAGGCACAGATAGTTCTCGCGCCCCTTGCGCACCACGACCGGCGGCGAGCCGTCCTTTCGCGTCATCGGCCAGGCCCGCCCGCTCTCGCGCCGCAATTGGCGTTGCAAGTTCTTGGTATAGGTCGACACCCAGACCGTGCCGCCCGATTGCGCCGCCCAGAGCGAGGCCGGCGCGAGGTAGCCTAGCGTCTTGCCGATCCCTGTCCCCGCCTGCGCGAGCAGCACATGCGGGCGTTTCTGTTTGTCGCGCGGGCCGAAGACATGCCCGGCCCCGCGCGCGAACAGCCGCTGTCCCTCGCGCCGCTCAGCGCCTTCGCCGGTCAGCCGCTCGAGATGCGCTTCGATCTCCGGTTCCTCGATCAGCACTTGTGCCGGTTGCGCGCGCTCGGGCGTTTCCTCCCATTCAGGCAGGCGGGTGAAAAGCCACTTTTCCGCTTTCTCGGGCTTGCGCACATGCGGGGCCAGCACATTGGCCCAAGGCCAGCGCAGGCGAGCCAGCGATTGCAAGCTGGACCACGCGCCCTCGCGCTGCTCCCACGCTTCGCTCTCGCACGTCTCTATCAGCCTGCCCGCCGCCTGTTGCAGCAGCGAAGGCACGCTCGCATCGTCCTCGGGCTCGGTCAGGTCCAGCGCATCGGCAAGCCCCTTCGGCGTGGGTACGCAGAAGATCGCGGGATGCACGAAGGCGAACAGTTCCAGGATATCGAGGCCGGACAGATCGGGGTAGCCCAACCGGCTCGCCACCAAGGGCGCGTTCATCAGCAACAACGGCGTATCGGCGGCCGCCATGACTGCCTCGCCCTTGGAACACTCGCGCGTCGCCCCGTTCGCATCGCGCAGCCACGTGCCGGCATGGCTGGCGTGCAGGGCGGGGAGGGGAAGGGCAGCGCTCACACAGGAGCGATAGAACACAAACGGAACGCGCCGCAAGCCGCACATCGTGCCACGCACTTCGCACTTGCAACACGCCGGACTTGTCGCAAGAGCGTCATCCATGAGCATGACCGATCTTGTCGCCGCCGCGCGCACGTCCAAGGCCTGGCCGTTCCAGGAGGCGCAGCGGCTGCTCAAGCGCTATCCGGACGGCACGAAGCCCGATGGCTCGCCCGTGCTGTTCGAGACCGGTTACGGCCCCTCAGGTCTGCCGCATATCGGCACGTTTCAGGAAGTGCTGCGCACGACGCTGGTCCGCCGTGCATTCGAAGCGTTGATCGGCGCGAAGCCGGAGGACGGCAAGACGCGGTTGGTCGCCTTCTCCGACGACATGGACGGCCTGCGCAAGGTGCCTGACAACGTACCGAACCAAGAGCTTCTCGAAGCGAACCTTCACCTGCCCTTGTCGCGCGTGCCGAACCCGTTCGGCACCGAGCACAACAGCTTTGCTGCGCACAACAATGCGAAGCTACGCGAGTTCCTCGACCGCTTCGGCTTTGACTACGAATTCGTCGCCGCGAGCGAGCGCTACAACGCCGGCGCGTTCGACGATGCGCTGCGGCAGGTGCTGCGCAAGAACCAGGACATTCTCGACATCATGCTTCCGACCCTGCGCGAGGAGCGGAGGCAGACCTATTCGCCCGTCCTGCCAATCTCGCCCACGACGGGCGGCGTGCTGCAAGTGCCGGTCGAAGTCGTCGATGCCGAGGCGGGCACAATCCGCTTCACCGACGAGGACGACACGGTGGTCGAACAGTCCGCACTGGGCGGCATGTCCAAGCTGCAATGGAAGGTCGACTGGGCCATGCGCTGGTTCGCGCTGGGCGTCGATTACGAGATGTATGGCAAGGATCTGACCGACAGCGGCGTGCAGTCGGGCAGGATCGTCAAGGCGCTGGGAGGCCGCAAGCCGGAAGGGCTCATCTACGAGATGTTCCTCGATGAGAAGGGCGAGAAGATTTCCAAGTCGAAGGGCAACGGTCTCTCGATCGAGGAGTGGCTGCAATACGGCAGCGAAGAGAGCCTCGGCTTCTACATCTTCCCGAATCCGAAAAGCGCCAAGCAATTACATGTCGGCGTCATCCCGCGTGCGGTCGACGATTACTGGCAGTTCCGCGAGCGGCTGGCCGAGCAGCCGCTCGACAAGCAGCTGGGCAATCCGGTCTGGCACCTCCAGCGCGCTAATGGCGACATCCAAGGCAGCGAAGCGCCGGGCGCGGGCGACAGCCTGCCGGTCAGCTACGGCTTGCTGCTGAACCTTGCCAGCGTGCTGGGCGCAGAAGCAAGCGAGGCGTCGCTGCGGGACTATCTCGCAAGCTACATCGGGGCCGATGCGATCACGCCTGCTCTGGAGCAGCTGATCGGCGCGGCGGTGAACTACACGCGCGATTATATCGTGCCGACGCTCGACAAGCGCGCACCCGCCGCGAATGAAGCCAAGGCGTTGCGTGCGCTCGATGCCTATCTGGCACACGCCGCAGCGGACACGAGCGCAGAGGATCTGCAGACGCAGGTCTACGAGATCGGCAAGCGCGAGGAGTACGGCTTCGAGTCGCTGCGCGACTGGTTCAAGGCGCTGTATCAGACACTGCTCGGCAGCGATCAGGGGCCGCGTATGGGCAGCTTCATCGCACTCTACGGTGTCGACAACACACGCAAGCTCATCGGCGATGCACTTAATCGATAAAGTCGATTACTCTTAGCGGTTCTTTGCGAATTCCTTTCGCTCCGGTTCTGCCTATGTTCCTGGCGCGGGCGCTCTGGATCGGCTTCCGCTCAGGGCGGAGGAAGAGGTGGACAAGCAAGGGGGCGCGACAACAAACGATCCTGTGCAGCGTGCACAGAGCGATCTGTTACCCGGAAGCGAGCAGCCTGCTGTCGGCGATGCCCAGCTGCGCGATGTCCTTGGCGACTTACACATCGGTATCGAACAGTTGTTCGTGCAGACGAGCGAACAGATCCGCATGGCCCTGTGCATTTCCGACCCTGCGCAGGACGACTGCCCTATCGTCTACTGCAACAAGGCCTTTACCGATCTGACCGGCTATTCGCGCGAAGAAATCGTCGGGCGAAATTGTCGTTTTCTGCAAGGGCGCGGTACGCGTCCGGAGCCGGTGCGCCGCCTGCGCGAAGCCATCGAGGCGCAGGAATATATCGCCGTCGACATCCTCAATTACCGCAAGGACGGCAGCGCTTTCTGGAACGCCGTGCATGTCAGCCTGATCTACGACGAGCATGGCAAGCTGATGTATTACTTCGGATCGCAGCTCGACATCACCGAACTGCTGGCAGCGCGCGAGACGATCATCGAAAACGAGCGTGTCGCCGAAGAATTGCAGCATCGCACAAACAATCTCTTCGCTGTCCTCTCCGCCATCGTGCGCCTTTCATCGCGCAACGTCACCGATGTCGAGGAGATGGCCGCCAAGATCGAACGTCGCATCGAAGCACTCGCCAGCGCGCATCGCATCAGCCTGACCGACGAAGGGCCGGGCACCGATCGCGGCAATCTGCGCAGCCTGGTCGAGGCCGTGATGCGTCCTTACGACAGTTCGAACATCGAGCGGATCGAACTGGTCGGTGACACCCTGGAACTGCCGCGGCGGCATGTGACGCCGATGGGTCTTACGCTGCACGAACTGGCAACCAATGCGCTCAAATACGGCGCGCTGGCGAGCAGTGACGGCAAGGTGCACATTGACTGGGAAGTCGAAGGCGAAGAGGTCGTCGTTCACTGGATCGAGTATCCGGGCGAGGGTCACAGTGTCGAGATCGCAGGGGACGACGGGCAAACGCACGGGTCGGGTAGCCGGCTGATCGACGGCGTCATTCGCGGCATCGGCGGCGAAGTCACAACGACCTTCGCGCCCGAAGGTTTGCGCGCAACCATCCGCATTCCCGTCGCGGAAGAACTGCCGGGCTAGCGCGTCGCTCGCTTCACGTGTGTTTGCGCGTGCGGTACCATTTGGTCAGCACGTATTTCGACCCTTCGATAACCGGCGTACCGGCATGCATCGTGTCCTCGTTCGGCATGCCGTCGGGCTTCGCGTTATTCCAGATCAGCAGCACGCCCGGCTTCGGCTCGATCGAGGCGCCGACATGCGTGAAATGCGTGTGCCCGCCCTGCGGCACCTTGTTGAGGAATGCCATCGCCGTCCAGCACCGCTGCCCGCCGCGCTTGCGCTCGTCCTTCCAGTAAGGCTGGTCGGTATAAAACCAGTCGTTGTGCGGCTTGAACTCCTGCCCCGGCAGATAACGCTGGCCCTGGACCGCCTCGCCATGCGTGGACGGCATGCCGAGCAGTTCGTCGATCCGGCTCGACACGCCTTTGACAAACGGGTCCTGCGGGTGAAAATTACCCGAATAGGACGTGCGGAATTTCTCGATATAGGCCGTCTCGTGCAGCTCGCTGGGGCGGGCGACCACGTCGATCATGGTGATAAACCGGCTGCATTCCTGCGGGGTCAGGAAGTTGGCTACTGCGTAGATGTCCGCCTTGTCCGTATCGAACTTGTGGATGTCCGGATTGGCATCCAGACGGTCGCGCACCTTGGTGCCCAGACGTTTGAGGGCATCCTTGTCGGGAATCGCGGCTGTCTTCGTCATAGCTGCAATTTCTGACCCAATGCCACGGTCACGGCAAGACGCAAAAGCCCCCACCGATCTCTCGGCGAGGGCTTTTCGTCAGGTAATCCGATTTACCAGAAGAAGTCGTGGATGACGTCGACCACTTCGCCGGAGTAGATGTCTACCAGCAGCACGTCGTCGTAATACCGGACCCAGCGATAGGGGCCGTAGACTTCGGGCAGGCGATAGCGCCAGGGATCGTCGATCCAGTAGCGGCTGCCGAAGAACACGCTGCCGAGGCGGAAACCGATCTCGAGCCGGCGATAACGATAGTCGCGATAGGGCGCGTAGTAGCGGCCCAGCCGATAGATACTGCGGTTGTGGTGGCGGTGACTATGCCAATTGTACCGCCGGTTATCGCGCCAGCGATGGCGGTCCCAGCGATTGTAATCATGCCAGCGGCGGCCATCGTAATAGCGCGCGCGGCGGTGTTCGGTCCGGCGCCCGTCGCGATAGCCGCTACGGTACGAATCACGGCTTATACGGCGGTCCTCGCGATAATCGCGACGGCGCTCGTCACGGCGGCCTTCGCGGTAAGCGTCGCGGCGAATGCGCCGATCCTCGCGCGCCTCCCGGCGACGCTCGTCCCGGCGTCCCTCGCGATACGCGTCGCGCCGATCTGCACGGCGGTCGGCCCTGCGATCTTCGCGCCTGTCCGTCCGACGATCCTGACGGCGATCTTCGCGCAGGTCCGCACGGCGCTCGCCTCTGCGATCGCGGTAGATGCGATTCCGTTCGCCGACATAGCTCGCGTTGCGTCCTTCGCGTGCCTGGCTACCACGACGATCGGATGCCCGACGCGCTGCCTCGCGGACGGCCTGCTCGCGCTGGGACCGGTCCTCGCGCCGCTCTACGCGGCGTTCTTGGCGTCGTTCCTGGCGACCTTCGCTGCGGTTTTCCTGACGACGTTCCTGCCTGCGTTCACCCCGGCGTTCCTGGCGTCGCTCGCCACGTCTCTCTTGTCGGCGTTCACCGCGGCGTTCCTGGCGTCGCTCACCGCGGCGTTCCTGTCGGTCGCCGCGATCGCGATCTGCGCGTTGTTCGGCAGCGGCCTCGGCGGCGTTCGCAGCCTGCGGTGCGGCAAGACTGGCCAGCGCCACCGCCAGAGCGCTGAGTGCGCTGCCTTTCATCAGTAATGGAAAAGTCATGGAGCGAGTCCTTTCTACATTCGCGGTAGACAGCCGCTCCACACCAACGGCCTGTAGTTGATGGGAGAGCATTGGACCGGCTGGCCTGACTTCAATCTGAACCGCACCTGCATGCTTTTGTTCATGTTGGCTGGTGTGATGATGAACGGCAACCGAGTGCCGCGCTTGCGCGTTGGGCGGGAATGGAGTTGACCCTCGACGATGTGCGCGCCGATGTGGCGAGCCGCCTGACCGACGCTGCACGCAGTCGCCGATCCCCGATGCATACGCCCGTCGTCGCGACGCAGGATGCCGATGTCAGGATCATGGTGCTGCGCGCGTTCGAACCGGACAGCTGGACATTGCGCTTCCACACCGACGCGCGAGCGCCGAAGATCGGTTTGCTGGATGACGGTGCGGCCGTAGGCGTGCTGTTCTACGACGCGCAGGAGAAGGTGCAGATCCGCTGCAAGGGCACAGCGCGGATCGAGAGCGACAGTGAACTTGCCGAGGATGCGTGGAGTGCCAGCAGCGCCTTCGCGCGCCGGTGTTACCTCGGCCAGCCGCCGGGAGAGCAGAGCGATGGTCCTGCGAGCGGCCTGCCTGCCAACCTCGAAGGCGTAAAGCCGGATGAAGACACGCTGGTCGGGGCCCGCAAGAATTTCGCGATCCTCCTCGTGCAGATCGAGACGGCTGACTGGTACTCGCTGGAACACACCGGGCATCGCCGCGCACTTTTGACCCGCGAGAGAGCGCACTGGCTGACCCCGTGATGCTCTTGCCGAAAGACTTGCCTCGCCGTCGCCTGCTTGGCCCCGCACCCTATTCGTGGCCTGCTGCGTTGACACTCAAAACAAGCACGCAAAGGAGGGGCAAGCGATGATCGATCGGGACTATGGCACGGGACGCAGGGTAGCGATCTGGGTGCTGAACATGCTGGCCGTAGTGCTGGTCGCAGGCTCAATTGCCAGCACGACCGATGCCAATCAGTGGTGGATCCGCATCTGGGATTTCCCGCGCGTGCAAATTCTCGTCGCCATGATTCTGACGGGGATCGGGCTGTTTTATCTAAGGGGGCGGTATCGCAGGTGGATGGTGCTGATGATGGCGCTGGCCTCCGCATGGCAGATGTGGCGCATTTTGCCCTATACCTTCCTCGCGCCCACCGAAGTCGCTCAGGTGCAGCCGGAAGAGGCGCAGAGCGAAAAATGTTTCTCCGTCCTCACGCTCAATGTGCTGCAGGACAATCGCGACTATGCGCGCACCATCGACCTGATCGAGCGGACCGATGCCGACCTGCTGCTGTTGACCGAGACCGACCAGGCATGGGTCGATGCGCTGGAAGACGCGCTGGCGTCTTACGACCACCGGATAGACCGGCCACTCGATAACACATACGGCATTCTCTTTGCGTCGAAGCTGCCTATGAGCAACGCCTCGATCCAGGACCTGGCGCAGGCGGACACGCCGTCCGTCTTTGCGACCTTGCAGGCTGGCGAAAACAGCTTCCGCATGATCGGTCTGCACCCGCGCCCGCCGCATCCCAAGCAGGACACGGAAGAGCGCGACGCGGAGATCGTGGTCGCGGCGAAGAAGGCGCAGGCCATGACCATGCCCGTGCTGGCGCTGGGCGACTTCAACGATGTCGGCTGGTCGGACACCACCCGCCTGTTCCGCGATCTGGGCGGCTTCCTCGACCCGCGTATCGGCCGGGGGACCTACGCCACCTTCCCGGCAGGCATGGTGTGGCTTGGCTGGCCGCTCGACCATGTGTTCGTGACCGAAGAGTTCATGCTGGCCGAGAAGCGCGTTGGCGAAAGCGTCGGCTCCGACCACCGACCGATCTACACCCGCCTGTGCCTCGACCCGGAAGCCGCCAGAGCGCGCAACGAGAAGGCAGATGCACCCGATGCCGAAGACGAGGAGGCAGCGGGTGAAGTCATGCAGGACTTCGAGGAAGACACGGCGAAGGATGCCGTGGAGGGGGAAGAGGGCTAATCTCTTAGTGTTGCCGCCCCGGCCAATGCGCGGAACAAAACCATCGAATGATGCACTTAATTCGGCATCAGACCATTCGATAGCGCTAAATCCAAGGAGAGTGCCGTGACCGAGACTGCGTGGCTTTGGTTTTATGTTGCCTGCATGGCCGCAGGCTTCCTGCTGTTCTACACATGGAGCCGCGATCCGCGGAAAGTTCCGCACTACGAATACGCCGCGGCCATGTTCATCCCCGTCTGGTCCGGGCTCGCCTATACCGCGATGGCGCTGGGGCAGGGGACGATCGAAGTGAATGGCGAGACCATTCATTTCGCCCGCTACATCGACTGGATCGTCACCACGCCGCTGCTGCTCTTCGTCCTTGCATCCAGCGGAATGTTCTTCCGACCGCTGGACAAGACGACCATCGTCACACTGATCGGTCTGGACGTCATCATGATCCTGTCGGGCCTGTTCGCCGACCTGTCGGCAGACGCTCCGGCCAAGTGGTTCTGGTATATCAACGGCTGCGTCTGCCTGCTGTTCATCTTCGGCATATTGTGGGGCCGAGTGCGCCGCGAAGCTTATGCGCACAACAAGGAGATCGGCGACAGCTACACCCGCATCGCGACGTTCTTCTCGGTGCTGTGGCTGGGCTATCCCACCATTTGGGCGCTGGGCCCGTCGGGCCTCGACGTCATCGGCAATCTGACCGAAACCGCGATGTTCGTGCTGTTGCCGATCGTGTCGAAAGTCGGCTTTTCGATCTACGACCTGCACGAATTGCGCAAGCTGGCACCGAAATACCCGCAATTTGACGAGGAAGACCCCGACGCCAAGTTGCGAGAGACGGTGGCTTAAAGTAAATGGCGCGACCCCGCAGCATAAGCAGCGGGGTCGCGTCGGAGATTACCTGGTCAGCTTCTTATAGCTCACCCGGCTAGGACGATCCGCTGCGTCACCAAGGCGGCGGCGCTTGTCTTCCTCGTAGGCTTCGAAGTTGCCCTCGAACCATTCGACATGGCTGTTGCCTTCGAAGGCGAGGATGTGCGTGGCGAGGCGGTCGAGGAAGAAGCGGTCATGGCTGATGACCACGGCGCAGCCGGCAAAGTTTTCGATCGCTTCTTCCAGCGCGCCCAGCGTTTCCACGTCGAGGTCGTTGGTCGGCTCGTCCAGCAGCAGGACATTGCCGCCCTCCTTCAGCATCTTCGCCATGTGGACGCGGTTGCGTTCGCCGCCCGACAGCTTGCCGACGTTCTTCTGCTGGTCCGCGCCCTTGAAGTTGAACGCGCCCACATAGGCGCGGGTAGACGTATCGTGGCCGTTGACCTTCATGTAATCGAGGCCGTCCGAGATCTCTTCCCAGACGTTGTTCTTCGGGTCGAGGTGGTCGCGGCTCTGGTCGACGTAGCCGAGGTGTACCGTGCTGCCGATTTCGACCGTCCCGCTGTCGGGCTCTTCCTTGCCGGTCAGGATCTTGAACAGCGTGGACTTGCCCGCGCCGTTCGGGCCGATCACGCCGACGATGCCGCCCGGGGGCAGCATGAAGGACAGGTTTTCGAACAGCAGTTTGTCGCCGTAGGCCTTGGTGATGTTCTTGGCCTCGATCACCTTGCCGCCAAGCCGCTCGGGCACCTGGATGACGATCTGCGCCTTGCCGGGTTTGCGGTTCTGCTGCTCTTCCTGAAGCTGTTCGAACTTGCGGACACGCGCCTTCGACTTGGTCTGGCGCGCAGCCGGGGTCTGCCTGATCCACTCCAGTTCGCGTGACAGCGCCTTCTGGCGGCCGGATTCCTCGCGGCTTTCCTGATCGAGGCGCTTGGCCTTCTTCTCGAGGTAGGTCGAGTAGTTGCCTTCGTAGGGATAGTAGGACCCGCGATCGAGTTCGAGGATCCATTCCACGACGTTATCCAGGAAGTAGCGGTCATGGGTGATCATCAGCACCGCGCCGGCATATTCCTTCAGGTGATTTTCGAGCCACTGGACGCTTTCGGCGTCGAGGTGGTTGGTCGGCTCGTCGAGCAGCAGGATCGACGGCTTCTGGATCAGCAGGCGGGTCAGCGCGACGCGGCGCTTCTCACCACCCGACAGGTCTTTCACCGGCCAGTCGCCGGGAGGGCAGCGCAGCGCTTCCATCGCAACTTCGAGCTGGTTGTCGAGTGTCCAGCCGTCGACCGCGTCGATCTTGTCCTGCAGTTCGGCCATTTCTGTGCTCAGCGCATCGAAATCGGCGTCTTCCTCGGCCATTTCCATGCCGATCGCGTTGAAGCGTTCGACCATGTCGGCGGTCTCGCGCGCGCCGTCCTTGACGTTTTCGAGCACGGTCTTGCTCGCGTCGAGCTCGGGCTCCTGCTCGAGATAGCCGACGGTGATGTTCTCGCCCGGCCATGCCTCGCCGGTGAAATCGGTGTCGATGCCCGCCATGATCTTGATCAGCGTCGACTTACCCGCACCGTTCGGGCCGACGATGCCGATCTTGGCACCCTGGTAGAACTGCAGGTTGATGTTGCTGAGCACCGGCTTGTTGCGCACCGGGGAAGGTCTTGGTCATGTCCTTCATGACAAAGGCGTATTGCGCGGCCATCTGGGCGTGTTCCTTGAATTCGAAGCTGTAACGGGAAAGTTGCCTCGCCAGATAGTCGTGGCCGGGCGATTGGGCAAGGTCGCGCTGGCATTTGCTACATGCCTCGACTAACCGTGCCGCCGCTATGGTTGTGCCAGGGGGTCAGACGGGGAATTTGCCGCAGGTCGCGATTTTGTTTTCGCAGTTCGCCGCCTATCACGTGGACCGCGTGGAAGCAGCCGCACGCCGGCTGGCAGGGCGGGCCGAAGTGCTGGCAGTGGAATATGCGACGACCAGCGCGACCTATGCGTGGGAGCCTGCCGAAGGGTTTAGCCACGCGCGGCACATCACGCTGTTCCCGGGCAAGAACTATGACGAAGTCGGCCATATGGCGCGTTTTCGGGCAGCGATGAAGGCCGTGCGCGGGGCCGACATGGTGTGCATCGGCGTGCCTTATTCGGAACGCGATATCATCGCGCTGTCGTGGCGTTTGTCGGCAGCTGGCAAGAATGTGGTCATGATGACCGAAAGCAAGTTCGACGATTTCCCCCGCAGGCTGGCGCGGGAAGCAGGCAAGGCGCGCATCCTGTCGGCTTACAAGGCGGCGATGGTCGGCGGACTGCGCCAGCGGGACTATCTCAGGTTCCTCGGCTTTGGGGACAAGCCTATCGTGCCGGGATACGACACGGTCGGGCTTGACCGCATCCGCGCGCAGGGGGTGGGCGAAACGCCGCGCTTCGAAGACCGAGACTTCATCTTCGTCGGGCGGTTCGTGACGAAGAAAAATTTGGAGACGCTGCTGGCAGCCTATGCGCGCTACCGCGAATTGGCGGGCGAGGCGGCGCACGGGCTGGTGATGGCCGGCGATGGCGAACTGGCCGATACGCTGAAGGCGCAGGCAGGCGAGGGCGTGGAATTCACCGGCTTCCTGCGCGCCGAAGACGTATCGAAGCGGCTGGCGCGCTCGCTGGCGCTGTGCCTCGTCAGTACGGAAGAACAATGGGGCCTGGTGGTCAACGAGGCGGCGGCGTTCGGCGTGCCCTCCATCGTCAGCCATGCGGTTGGCGCGCGCGACGCGCTCGTGCGCACGGCAGTCACCGGCTATGTCGTCGAGCCGCAATCGGTCGAAAGCATCGCGCGTGCCATGTTGGCACTCTCGCAAAGCGAGGCCGCGTGGCAACGCTATTCCGATGCTACGGCGGCGCGCGCACATTTGGGCGATTCGGAGCGATTCGCCGACGGTATGGAAGCGCTTCTCGACCCATCGGGCGAAGGCGCAGCTAACGCAGAGCAATTCTGGCAGGAGATTTCCGCAACATGAGTGAAGCAACACCCGGCGCATCGGCGCGCTATTCGCTGACCAAGCGCGTGCTTGTAACAGGCGGAGCGGGCTTCCTCGGCTCGCACCTGTGCGATCGCCTGATCGACGAAGGGCACGAGGTGCTGTGCGTCGATAATTTCTTCACCGGTGCGCGCGCGAATATCGCGCATCTGTTCGAGCATCCGCGCTTCGAATTGCTGCGTCACGACATCACCATGCCGCTGTCGGTCGAAGTGGACGAGATCTACAATTTCGCCTGCCCGGCATCGCCCATCCATTACCAGTTCGATCCCGTCCAGACGACCAAGACCAGCGTCATCGGCGCAATCAACATGCTGGGCCTGGCCAAGCGTTTGCGCATCCCGATCCTGCAGGCATCGACCAGCGAAGTTTACGGCGATCCCGAAGTGCACCCGCAGCCGGAAGACTATTGGGGCAACGTCAATCCGATCGGCCCGCGCAGCTGCTATGACGAGGGCAAGCGCTGTGCCGAGACGCTGTTCTTCGACTATCGCCGCCAACACGATCTGCCGATCAAGGTCATCCGTATTTTCAACACCTACGGCCCGCGCATGCATCCCAATGACGGGCGCGTGGTGTCGAACTTCATCCTGCAGGCGCTGCGCGGCGAGGACATCACGATCTTCGGCGATGGCGAGCAGACGCGCAGCTTCTGTTATGTCGACGATCTGATCGAAGGCAGCATGCGCATGATGGCGACCGATGCCGATGTGACGGGCCCGGTCAATCTCGGGAACGAAGGCGAGTTCTCGATGCTCGAGCTGGCCGAAAACGTGCTCGACATCGTGGGCGGCAAGTCCAAGCTGGTGCACAAGCCGCTGCCGCAGGACGATCCGCGTCGCCGCAAGCCCGACACTACCCGCGCTCGCGCACTGCTGAACGGATGGGAAGCGCAGATGAAACTGCGCGACGGCCTGGAAAAGACGATCGCCTATTTCGAGAAGGCCGGGCACGCAAACACCGGGCTGGGCGCGGCGACCCGCTAATCAGGGTCCGAATTCGCGGTGGAGCAGGCGGGGCAGGAGCGCCGCCTGAAACGCTGCGCGCGCCACCAGGAACAGCGTGAACGACAACCACAGGCCGTGATTGCCCAGCGGCCAGCTTGCCCATAGCGCAATGACATAGACCAGCGCCGCACCGATCATGGTCAGCAGAAGCGCCCGGGTCCAGCTGGCGCCGACATAGACGCCGTCGAAAACGAAACCGGCAAGCCCTGCGAAGGGAATGACGACCAGCCACCAGCCCAGAGCGCGCGCCTCGCGGGCCACGGCCTCGGTCGCGGCAAAGCTTTCGAGGACCGGGCCGCCGACCAATGCGAAGGCCACTCGCGACCAGCGCTGCCACGACCATGCCGCGCCGCAGGATCGCGCCGATGTAACGGGTGAACCCGGCACGGTCGCGCGCTCCGGTCCGCTCACCATTAAGCACTTGCGCCGCGTTTTCGAATCCGTCGAGCAGCAGGGCGGTGAAGATGAAGAGCTGGTAGATGATGCCGTTCGCCGCGAGCGCCACCGCGCCGCGCTCAGCCGACAGGCGGGTAAGGGCGGCCAACGCCACGGCAAGGACCAGCGTGCGCAGGAACAGGTCGCGATTGACCTTGAGGAACGGCACAAGCTGCGACAGCCTCGCGATCTCGCCCTGCTTCAGCCGGGCCACCAAGGCCGCACCGCTTGCCCCGCCGAGCAGGATCGCGGCCAGTACGCCGAACTTGGCGACTTCGGCAATCAGGCTCGACCAGCCGATGCCCGCAATTCCCCACTCCAGCCCGAGCACGAACCAGAGGCCGAGCCCGACGTTCAGCAAGTTGTACGCCACCTCGATCACCAGCACCGTCGTCATCCGGCGCTGACCGACCAGAAAGCCGATGGCCGCGAAGTTCGCCATGACGAACGGCGCGCTCCAGTACCGGATCTCGGCATAGGTATCGGCCGCCCCGCGCACCTCGCCTTGCGCACCCAGTGCATCCAGTGCCAGCGGCAGAATGATCGGCTTGAACAGCAGCAGCAGCGCGCCGATCGTTAGCCCGACCAGCAATCCGCGCAGCAGCATGGCCGCCTGCTCCGCTTCGCCATCGCGCGTCCCGGCCTGCGCGACCAGTCCGGTCGTGCCGGTCTTGAGGAAGTTCATCACGGTGAAGAGCACGGCGAACAGCCGCGCGCCGACATCGACGGCGCCTTGCGTGGGCGCATCGCCCAATCGGCCCACGATCCACATGTCGCCGATACCGATCAGTGCAGTGGCGACATTGGTCACCATGGCGGGCAGGGCGATCGCCCAGATGGCTCGGGGGTCGATGCGGGGTGCTTTCGCTGTCGCGGTCAAGGCACCCTCCGGGCGGAAATACATGTGGTCGGGGAGACTGGATTCGAACCAGCGACCCCTTGTACCCAAAACAAGTGCGCTACCAGGCTGCGCCACTCCCCGACACATGTGCTCGCTTCGCCGGACGACGTTGGTAGGCCCGGCAGGACTCGAACCCGCGACCTAGCCGTTATGAGCGGCCAGCTCTAACCAACTGAGCTACGGGCCCATCGCCGATCGTCCAGGACAAGCGAGAGCGCCGCCTAGCCGCGTGCGCGCGCAAGGGCAAGCGGTGATATTCGGTGTGTCAGCCCGCGGCGTTTTCCGGCACCGGCTCGGCGGTCACGGCTGTCAGCAAGGGCAGCGAGAGCACCAGCCGGTCGCCGTCGCGCATCAGGTCGCCGCCAGTTGCACGCGCTTCTGCCCGCGCAAGGCGGAGCGAGAAGCCTGCGCCGAAGATACCCGCGCTGAGCGAGCCGGTCGCGGGCCGTATCTCTACCGCGAAAATGTCGTCCGCCTCGCGCAGGAGGTTGGGAAGGGCGGCGGCAAATTCGGCCTGCTCTGCCTGCGTTTCGAGGCGCAGTTCAACTGCCTCACCAGCACCGGTCGCCCCGGCAATAGTCGCGAGGAGACGCCATGCGAGCATCTCTGCCTCGCCTGTATCAATGGCGACAGGAGCGGATGCGTCGCCAAGCTGCGCATCGAACCGCGCAACGCGCGGGGCGAGCACGGTCTGCACTTGCGACACCTGCTTGCGAAGGATGGCGGCAAAGTCCGCCTCTCCCGCATCCAGCTCCATCACACCAGCTTCCAGCTTGGCGAGCCGGTCGAGCTCGTCGAACCCGGCGAGGATATGCGCGGCATCTCCTGCAATCGTCGCGGCGATCGAGCGGTACTCATGCGGCACCGGCCCGATCATCTGCTGCTGGATGATCTCGGCATAGCCCTGCATCGCGTTTACCGGGGTGCGCAGCTCGTGAAGCAACTGGCGCAAGCGGTCGGCATGCGCGGCGCGGTTATCGGCCTCGACATCCGGCGCGCGTCGGAACCGACCGTGATAGCCCGTGAACCGCCCGCTATCGGTCGTGAAGCGCGGATTGGCATCGAGAAGCCAGTCGCCCGCGATAGCCTCGGCCCCGCGCAATGCGATGGAAAGATCGCGCACCGGCTGGCGGCCGGACATGGCATTGCGCAACGCCGTCGAACCGAGCTTGGCCAGGTCGGTCCCGACCACCATCGGTGCCATAGTGCGATCGGCCCACTCGATCTTGCCGTCGTAATCCGCGACGAACTTGAACCGCTCGACACGGCTCGGCAACGGCGGTGCGGACGGTGTGGCCGGAGCGGACGGTGTGGGCGGCTTGGGTGCTTCTGCGGGTGCAGGCGCTGCCTTCTCATTCGCATCGACGGCGCGGCCAAGGCGGCGGCTCTCGATACGCTCCACCAATGTGCGCACATCGTCCTTGCCCGGCGGGACGGGAGATGGCGATGGTCTCTCCGGATCGGCCTCTTGCGGCGCCGCTGCAAGCTCGTCCATCAGGTCGAGGATTTCCGGCTCCGGCAAAGCGCGATCCGACACGCCAAGCTGGTCCAGCACAGCCACCGCCTCGGGCGGCAAGTCCTTGCGGTGACGCAGAAATCCGCGCGCGCGGATCGGCAGCTTCGGTATAAGCTCGGCCCACTCATGGCCGCTGAGTTGGGCGCGATAGAGGGCTGCGGCAGCAACATAGGGATGTGCTTCGCCAAACCACTTCACCAGTTCGGGATTGCGGAACCGCCAGCCGTGCTCACCGACGATGGCCGCACGTTGTTTGGGCTCGATCATCTCGCCCAGCGCAATCAGGCGCAGATATGCGGCGGCCTTGAGCGCCGGGTCACCCGCCTGCGGTCGTTCGCCAAGAAGATCGATCAGCTGGCGAAACTGCGTCCGCGCCGCACGCTCACCCGTGGCGCGAATGCGCAGCACGGTAGCAAGGCGGTCGTCGAAATGCATGCAATCTCCAGATAGCGCTAACGCGCTTGGCGCGCGAACGGGCATGGCACAAAAGCCGGGCAAACAGGCTTAAGGGTTATGGTTATCGCGCCGTTAACCAACAATGGCCCGCAGGCGGTTTGCAAAGCGGCGCTGTTGCTGGCAAATATAACATTGTTGTTCGCGCCATTCTCGGCAGGCGCGCGAAGTTACGGATTTGTGAAATTTGAGCGGCTTCTGCGGTCGTCAACAGGGATATACGGTATGGCCAATCTGGACTTTATCGACAAACGCCTTCTGGCAGAATTGCAGGACGAAGGGCGGATCACCAATGTCGAGCTGGCCAATCGCGTCGGGCTGACCGCGCCACCATGCCTGCGCCGCGTGCGCGCCCTGGAGGAAGACGGCGTCATTCGCGGCTATCATGCGGATCTGGACGCCTCACGGCTCGGCTTTTCCATCACTGTTTTCGCCATGGTCAGCCTGAAAAGCCAGGCAGAGGATGCCTTGCGCGAGTTCGAAGACGCCATGCGCGACCTGCCGGAAGTGCGCGAGGTGCACATGCTCAATGGCGAAATCGACTTCATCATCAAGATTGTCGCGCGCGATCTGCAGGCGTTCCAGGAATTCCTGACCAGCAAGCTCACGCCCGCGCCCAATGTGGCGAGCGTGAAGACCTCGCTGACCATCCGCACCAGCAAGAACGAGCCGGGCGTCCCCCTCTAAGCTGTCTCCTTCTCCGAGCCCAGCGGCTTGGCCATCACCGTGTGCATCTTTGCGATCAGGCCGTCGGGCAGAATATCGCCGAAGAAGTACTGCACCTTGTTGATGAAGCCGCTGACTTCCTTCACATCGCCATCGAGCAGCGCCTGATAGCCGTCTTTCGCAACATCAGCCGGATCGGCCTTGATCGGCGAGCGGCCGACGGCAGTGTTCTCCATGTCGGCGTATTTGAAGAACTCGGTGTCTGTCAGGCCCGGAAGCAGGCACGAGATCACAACCTCGCTTTCCTTCATCTCCTCGGCCAGACCGACGCAGAAGTCCACGATGAAGGCCTTGGTCGAATTGTAGATGAGATTGTACGGGCCGGGCATGTCGGACACGATCGATCCGGTCACAAGGATGCGTCCCGCGTTCCGGTCCCGCATCGCGCGGCCCACGCGGTGGATCAGCGACAGAGTGCCGGTGATGTTCGTATCGATGATGTGGACGATGCGGTCCCAGTCCTCGTCGAGGAACTTGCCGCCCTGTCCGGTGCCCGCATTGGCCATCAGGGCATCGACCTGACGCGTGCCGATGGCCTGCATGACGGAGTCGATGCCTTCTGTGGTCGCCAGATCGGCCTGCAACGTCTCGACGGATGCAGCGCCTGCTTCGCGCGCCGCAGCTTCACCATCGGCCAGGTCGCGGTCGGCCACCAGCAGCAGGTCCACACCGTCGCGCGCGGCGTGGCGGGCCAGCTCCAGCCCGATACCGCTCGATGCACCGGTGACGACGACAAGACCGGACAGTTTCTCGATTGCGTTCTTGCCCATCACGCGGCCTCCATTTCCGGCTTGAGGATAACCTTGGTCCAGGTGTTCTGGTCCTGCTTGAAGTGCTTGTATCCCTTGGGCGCCTCGCTCAGCGGCAGGCGGTGGCTGATAAGGAAGGTCGTATCGATCGTGCCGTCCTCGATCTTTTCCAGCAGGGGTTTGAGATAGCGCTGAACATGCGTCTGCCCGGTGCGCAGTTGCAGGCCTTTCTCCATGAACGCGCCGAGCGGGAATTTGTCGACCATGCCGCCATACACGCCCGGCATGGACACGCGGCCACCGGGGCGCACGGCCAGGATTGCCTGTTTCAGCGCGCTGGCCCGGTCGAAGCCGATGCCGACTTTCTGCTTCACGATGTCGATCATGTTGTCGATGGCGAAACCATGCGCTTCCATGCCGACTGCGTCGATCACGGCATCGCAGCCGAGCCCGCCCGACATTTCCATCAGTGCCTCGCGCACGTCTGTATGGCGGAAGTCGATGATCTCCGCGCCCAGCTGCTTGGCCAGTTCCAGCCGGTGCGGATAGTGATCGATGGCGATGACCTTGGACGCGCCCATGACGATGGCCGACTGGATCGCGAACAGGCCGACCGGGCCGCAGCCCCAGACCGCCACGGTGTCGTCCGGCTGGATCTCGGCATTTTCCGCGCCCATCCAGCCGGTCGGCAGGATGTCGGACAGAAACAGCACCTGATCGTCCTCGAGATGGTCGGGCACCACGATGGGTCCGACATCGGAGAAAGGCACGCGGACATACTCCGCCTGCCCGCCGGCATAGCCGCCGGTAAGATGCGAATAGCCGAAGATGCCGGTCATCGGGTGGCCATACAGCGTGGCGGACATGTCCTGCTTGTCGGCAGGGTTGGAATTCTGGCAGCAACTGTACTGCTCGATCTTGCAGTGGAAGCACCCGCCGCAAGCAATGGGGAAGGGAATGACGACGCGCTGGCCCTTCTTCAGCGTGGAGTCCTTGCCGACCTCCACGACCTCGCCCATGAATTCGTGGCCGAGTATGTCGCCGGGCATCATGCCGGGTATCGCGCCGTCGTAGATGTGCAGGTCCGATCCGCAAATTGCGGTGGACGTCACCTTGATGATGCAATCGCGCGGGTTGATGATTTCGGGATCGTCCACCGTATCTACGCGGACGTCTTTCATGCCGTGATAGGTAAGCGCCTTCATGCCGCGTTCTCCTCGACAGGATTGTCTACTTTCTTGTTCGTCCGCGCAGATGTGGCGACTTCGCCCGTCTCCATCAGCATGCGGAAGCGCTTGAGGTCATGGCGCGCCTGTATCTTGGGTTCGCGCAGGAAAGCCTGGGCGATGACCTTGCCCAGCTCGCCAGCGGGCGGAGCGTATTCGATGACCAGCGTCACGCGCGTGCCGCGATCCCCCGGCGCATCGGTAAAGGTCACGCTGCCCTTGGTGACGATGTCGGAGCCTTCGACCGACTCCCAGGCGATCAGCTCGTTCTCAAGGTCCTCGCTGACCACGGTTTCGACGTCGACCGTCTGTCCGGCCGGCGCCTTGATAGTCCAGACCGAGCGGTCCTTGTCGCCGTCCTTCGGCGTCACCGACACAAGATTCTTCATGAAGCCGGGCAGGTTCGAGAAATCGCGCCAGAAAGCGTAGAGCTCGGCGCGCGGCTTTCCGATCGTGACCGTACGCCCGACCAGCTCCAGATCGCCCTGGTTCTTGCGTGCAGCCCGGTCGGGCGCGTCGTCATACTTGCCCGTGTGGCGGTTAGAGAGGAAGGCGGTAAATGCCGCGGCACCCGCGGCCAATCCCACGCCGGCGATCACGCCAAGCGGGCTGAAATCCTTGTTGTCGGTCATCGATGCGCTCCGGTGGTTATGGTTAACCGAAGCGCCGGGCGGGGCGTGTGTTCCCCAGTCTAGGAAATGTTAGTGGCTTGCTGCGCTCAACCCTCGCGCTGAGCCAGCCACTCTTCCAGCCACTTGATCGAATAGTCGCCGCTCTGCACATCGGGCTGTTCGAGCAGCGCCTGGTGCAGCGGGACGGAGGTTTTTACGCCTTCGATCACCATTTCCTCCAGCGCGCGTTTCAGGCGCATCATGCAGCGGTCGCGGTCGCGGCCGTAGACGATCAGCTTGGCGATCATGCTGTCGTAATACGGCGGCACCGAATAGCCGGCATATAGCCCGCTATCGACGCGCACATGCATGCCGCCGGCCGCGTGATAGGCCGTGATCTTGCCGGGGCTGGGCGCGAAGGTGAAGGGGTCTTCGGCGTTGATCCGGCACTCGATCGCGTGGCCGTGGAACTCGATGTCTTCCTGTGCGCAGGACAGATCCTTGCCATCGGCAATGCGGATCTGTTCGCGGACCAGGTCGATGCCGGTAATCATCTCGGTGACCGGATGTTCGACCTGCAGGCGGGTATTCATTTCGATGAAGTAGAACTCGCCGTTTTCCCACAGGAACTCGATCGTGCCTGCCCCGCGATAGCCCATGTCGCGCATGGCAGAGGCGCAGATTTCGCCCATCCGCTCGCGCTCTGCCACTGTGATTACGGGCGAGGGTGCTTCTTCGAGCACCTTCTGGTGCCGACGCTGGAGCGAGCAATCGCGCTCGCCCAGATGGACCGCGTTGCCGCGCCCGTCGCCGAACACCTGGAATTCGATATGGCGCGGATTGCCGAGGTATTTTTCGATATAGACGGTCGCATCGCCGAACGCGGCCTTCGCCTCGCTACCGGCCTGCTGCATCAGCGTTTCGAGCTGGTCTTCGCTTTCGCAGACCTTCATCCCGCGTCCGCCGCCGCCGCTGGCTGCCTTGATGATGACCGGATAGCCGACTTCGGCGGCAATCGCCCGTGCTTCGGATACTTCCGATACCGCACCGTCGCTTCCGGGTACCAGCGGCAAGCCGAGCTTTCCGGCCGTGCGCTTGGCTTCGACCTTGTCGCCCATGGTGCGGATGTGTTCGGGCTTGGGTCCGATCCACTTGACCTCATGCGCTTCGACGATGTCGGCGAACTTGGCGTTTTCGGACAGGAAGCCGTAGCCCGGATGGATCGCATCGGCATGGCTGATTTCGGCGGCCGAAATGATGTTCGCGACGTTGAGATAGCTGTCGGCAGCAGCAGGCGGGCCGATGCACACGGCCTGGTCGGCCAGCCGGACATGCATGGCATCGGCATCGGCGGTGGAATGCACCGCGACCGTCTCGATGCCCATTTCATGCGCCGCGCGGTGAATCCGCAGCGCGATTTCGCCGCGATTGGCGATCAATATGCGCGAAATGCCCATGACCTACCCGATGACGACGAGCGGTTGGTCGAATTCGATCGGCTGCGCGTTTTCGACCAGGATGGACTTGATCGTGCCAGCCTTGTCGGCGGCGATCGGATTCATGACCTTCATGGCCTCGACGATGAGCAGGGTCTGCCCCTCGCTCACGCTGTCGCCGACCTTCACGAAGTTCGCCGCGCCCGGTTCGGGGGCGAGATAGACGGTGCCGACCATGGGCGATTTGATGGCGTCCGCCATGTCGGGCTCTGCTGCCGGAGTGTCTGCGGCAGGTGCAGCCGCCGGGGCAGGGGCTGCGGGTGCAGCGGCTGGCATCGCGGCATGCGCGGCCATCGCAATGCCGCCACCGCGCGAGACGCGGATCTTGCGCTCGCCATCCTCTACCTCAATTTCGGTAAGGCCGGTTTCGCCCAGCATTTCGGCCAGTTCGCGCACCAGCGCCGTATCGACATTCATGCCGGATGATCCGGCAGATTTGCGTTCGGCCATGAAACGTCCCTTGTCAGCTATCGCAACAGATTGTTGCACGCGCCTATGCGTTGCGCGTGGGCGACTGACAAGGGGTTGCAGTGGTTTAGAGCGCGGCGGCCTTGTCCAGCGCCACCATGTAACTGCGCGGGCCGAGGCCTTGTACGCAATCGGCGGCGGCCATGCCGACATAGGATGTGTGGCGGAACTCCTCGCGTGTTGTCGGGTCGGACAGATGCACTTCGATGACCGGCGTGCCGATGGCGCGGATGGCGTCAAGCAGGGCGATCGAGGTGTGGGTATAAGCCCCTGCGTTAAGCAGCACGGCCTTTGCCTTCTGCCGGTCCGCCTCGTGCAGCCAGTCGATCAACTGACCTTCGTGGTTTGTCTGGTGGAAGCTGATCTCCAGCCCGAGCGCCTGTCCATGCTCGCGCAGGTCCCGCTCGATGTCGGCGAGCGTCGCGCTGCCGTAGATTTCCGGCTCGCGCGTGCCGAGCAGGTTGAGGTTGGGGCCGTTGAGGACAAAGACGGTGTCGGTCATGCGCGCCCTTCTATCGGGCAACGGCCCCACATCAAGCAGGACCTACCGCTCGACGCCCTTGACCTTCCCCCACTGCCGCGCCGCCGTATAGCCGAGGTAGCCGGTGCCGAAGAGCGCATAGAGCTCGTCGGGAAGCCCGCGCAGGTAGCCGGTGATGCCTGCACCGACATCCTCCGCCGCGCCGGGCGAGATGGCAGAAAGCACGCCCATCGGCAGGGCGAACAGGATGATCGTGTACATGACGTAGAGGAAGCTGGGGCGGGCGCGGCTGGTCCACGGATCCCTGGACTGAGCCTCTGCCACGATGGCAGACAGCCGCGCCTCGATGGCTTTCAGCTCATGCGTCCCCTCCAGCGCCAGCAACTCCAGCTTCGCCTTCGCGCGCGCTTCCTTGTCCGGGATGATCTTGTCGATGATCTTCGCGATCGGTCCGATAAGCGATTCGATAAGTGCCATTTCCGCCTCCTTGCATGCATGCGATGAACCAGAACGGCATCTGTAGGAAAGAGAATTCCGCCGTACTCGCCATGGCGGCGTGCATGTGTTATTATCACTTTGTTAACTGCCGCAAAGGCGGCGCTGTTCGGATCGCGATCGTGAACGCACGATTTTTCAAATGGACTACCGCGCTGACCGGTATCGCTGCGCTCGGCATGACCGGCGCAGTGGCGCAGCAACGCGCGCAGCCCATCGATTCCGACCGGCCCGGCGCGCTCCAACCGCCGGAAGATTGGAGCTGCGATCTCTACGTGGAGGAATATCGCGAGCATCTCGGCGACGGCAAAGCGCAGCAGGACTGGCGCTACGTCGGAAAGCGCTATCGCTCCGTCGAAAGCGGCGAAGTCTACGACTGGACCATGTGGCTCGAATGGGAAGAGGAGGCCGGGTGTCCGGCGGCTGCCTATCTCGATCCCGCTGCGGCCTCATCTTCCGGTCTTGGTGGGACGACGGCGCTGGTCATCGTCGGCGGCCTGCTGACCACCGCTGCGATTGCCGCAGGCGGAAGCGGCTCCGGAGGGGTCAAAAGCCCGGGCTGACGCGAAAGGCGTGTGTGAAAGGTGAGGAAACCACTGGTCGGGACGACTGGATTCGAACCAGCGACCCCCACACCCCCAGTATGGTGCGCTACCAGACTGCGCTACGTCCCGAGACCAGTGGAAGCGGCCCTATAGGAGCGCGCGCAGGGCATGGCAAGCGCTGGCGACAGCCGCGGACCGGCAATCTATTGCCGCTATCTCGCAATGCTGCTAACCGCGCGGCGACTTGGCAGGAGGCCAGGCTACGCGCGGATTGAACTGCGACGATGGCATGACCAACTGCCCCTACGGGATCCCTTGTTCAGCAACCGACAGGCTTAGACCTTGATGATTACGCTTCTTGCCGCTGCCGCCCAGCCGCCGGTCTGGCTCCAGATACTCCCATGGGTCGCGATTTTCGCCGTCTTCTGGTTTCTGATGATCCGCCCGCAGATGCGCCAGCAGAAGGCGCATCAGGAAAAGATCGCCGGGCTCAAGCGCGGTGACGAAGTGGTGACGGCAGGTGGCCTTGTGGGCAAGATTACCAAGGTAGAAGACCAGTTCGTGGAACTGGAATTGTCCAAGGGCATGAAGGTGCGCGCCGTGCGCAACACCATCGGCGAAGTGCTTAGCGGCAAGCCCGCCAAGCCTGCCAACGACTGACCAGAAGCGCGGGACGGGTAGCAGGACATGCTGGAATTTCCGACCTGGAAGAAGGTCATGCTGTGGCTTGTCGCTTTTGTCGGCATGCTGGCGGCCATCCCTTCCATCTTTTCGCTGACGAACCAGGCGTGGCCCGAAAGCCTGCCCGATCCGACCGTCAATCTCGGCCTGGACCTTGCCGGCGGCAGCCACATCCTGCTCGAGGCGGAGCGCGAACAGGTCGAAGCCAAGCGGCTGGAGGACATGGAAGAAAGCGTCCGCGACGCCATGCGCCGCGCCGAGCCGCGTATCAGGATCGGCGATGTCTCGACCGCTGACGGCTCACTCAGTTTCCTGCTCGACAATGCGAGCGATATCGACCGTGCCCGCGGCGAAATCGAAGGGTTGATCAACGGAACCGGACCGGTGCGCGAGTGGGACCTGGCAGTCGTCGATGGGCAGCGCTTCGTCCTGACACAAACGGTGGCCGGGCTCGACACCGCGACAAGCGACGCGATGGACGCAGCGCTCAGGGTCATCGGCGACCGGATCGACAGCCTCGGTACGCGTGAGCCGACGGTGATCCGCCAGGGCGACACCCGGATCGTGGTGCAGGTACCCGGCTTGCAGGATCCCGAAGCGCTCAAGGAACTGATCGGCAAGACCGCCCAGCTCGAATTCAAGCGCGTCCTGCGCGAGGCATCGCTTGACGAGGTCAGTCGCGGCTTCGTCTCGGGCGGCGAGGTCTATCCTTATGCTGCCGAGGAAGGCATTGCCAATGGCGGGGGCGTCGTGGTCGAGCGGCTCGGCGGGATCGATGGCGCGACGCTGACCAATGCGAAGGAAGGCGTCGATCCGCAGACCAACGAGTCGGTGGTCAACATCGCCTTCAATCCCGAAGGGTCGCGTCAGTTTGCGACGCTGACGACCAGGCACCTTGGCGAACGCTTCGCCATCATTCTCGACGATCAGGTCATATCCGCGCCGGTCATGCAGGCGCGCATCCTGAACGGGCAGTCGCAGATCAGCGGCAGCTTCACGCCGCAAAGCGCGCGCGAACTGGCGATCCAGCTAAGTTCCGGAGCCTTGCCGGTCGATCTGTCCGTGGTCGAGGAACGCACGGTGGGACCGGACCTTGGTGCGGACTCCGTGAAGCAGGGTTTGCTCGCCATGGGTGTCGGCACGCTGCTGGTGATGGTGCTGATGATCGTGACATACGGCCGCTTCGGTATCTTCGCGACCATCGCGCTGGTCATCAACGTGCTCATGTTGCTCGGCATCATGGCGGCTCTCGGCGCCACGCTCACTCTGCCGGGCATCGCAGGCTTCGTGCTGACCATCGGTGCGGCCGTCGATGCCAACGTGCTCATCAACGAACGTATCCGCGAGGAGCGTAAGCGGGGGCGGCGTGTCATCGCAGCGGTCGAAAACGGCTACAAGGAAGCCAGCCGCGCGATTTACGACGCCAACATCACCAACTTCATTGCAGGCGTGCTGCTGTTCAACTTCGGTTCCGGCCCGATCAAGGGGTTTGCCGTCGTTCTGGTGGTCGGCCTGTTTACCTCGGTCTTCACTGCATTGCCGCTGACGCGCATGTGGGTGGCCGGCTGGCTGCGCAAGGCGCGGCCGGCGGAACTGAACATTTAAGGGAGGACGGACCATGAAACTGCTCAAGCTCGTCCCCGACGACACCAACATCAAATTCCTCAAGCTGAGGGTGCCGTTCTTCGTCCTCAGTCTCGTGCTGATTGCGGCAAGCTGGGCGCTGGTGATGACCAAGGGCCTGAATTACGGCGTCGATTTCGCCGGCGGCCTCGAAGTGCGCGCCACCTTCACCGAACGCACGGAAGCGCCGGTCGCGGAGCTGCGCAGCGACATTGCGGCGCTTGGGTACGGAACCCCGGTGGTTCAGCGCTTCGGCGAAGATAACCAGGTCTCGATCCGCGTGCGCCTGCCCGACGATGTGTCGTCGGACAAGGAAGCGGCGCAGGCGGCTGCCACTGCGGTCATCGCGCAACTGCAGGACAATTACGACGATTTCCGGCTCGACGGGAACGACAACGTATCCGGCAAGGTGTCGGGCGAGTTCCGCGAGGATGCGGTATTCGCCCTGGTCCTCGCCATGCTGGGCGTGGCGATCTACATCTGGATCCGCTTTGAATGGCAATTCGGCGTGGGCGGCTTGTTCGCGCTGTTCCACGACGTCTCGGTGACGCTGGGCATGTTCGCGCTGTTCCAGCTCGAATTCAGCCTGCAGATCATCGCCGCCATCCTGGCGATCATCGGCTATTCGCTGAACGATACGATCGTCGTGTACGACCGCATTCGCGAAAACCTGAAGAAGTATCGCAAGATGCCTTTGCCGGAGCTGCTGGACCTGTCGGTCAACGAGACGCTGGCCCGTACGGTCATGACCTCCTTGACGCTGCTGGTTGCGCTGCTGCCGCTGCTGCTCTTCGGTCCTGCCAGCCTGTTCGGCCTTGTGGCGGCCATCATGCTCGGCCTGTTCGTCGGCACCTATTCGTCGGTCTACATGGCGGCGCCGCTATTGATCTGGATGGGTGTCAATTCGGACAGCTTCGTGCCGCAGGAATCGGTTGCCGACCGGCAGGAAAAGAAACTGCGCGGCGAGGTTTAAAGCCGCCGCACCAGCATTTCCGCCACGGCAATCCAGGCAGGATTGTCGACAACCTGCTGCTTCTCGCCATGGCCGGGCGGCAGCAGGCCGACGAGCTCACCCTGCCTGTCGATCAGGCGTCCGAAAGCGAAGCGGCCTCCCTTGCGCGGGACCAGCACATCGCGATTGACGGCGCGTGCCGCATCGGCCGGATCGAGTTGCCGCAGCCATAGCTGGTCGCCCGGCCGGTATTCGCCATGCGGATAGTCGATCGTCAGTACCATCAGCGCGCCTTCGCCGCCGAGATCGGTCGCCAGGATCGCGTCGCGCGTGTCGGATAGCGCTTCCGGTCCAGACTGGCCGAGGGTCGCGACGATCTGCGGATGCTCGGCGCTGTCGGAGCGGACGAGCAATTCAGGCTCCACCTCCAGCGCCGCGCCGATCCGCTCCATCCATTTGAGCGACAGATTGCGCATGCCGGTTTCCAGGCGTCCCACCGTCTGGGGAGTCGTGGGCGGGTCGCAGGCCTCTGCGAGATCGGCCAGCGTCATGCCCTTCTGCTTGCGAATGTCGCGGATGCGGTTGATCACTAATCTCTTCTCCTAACCAAATCGGTTTTCCTTCTTTCCTACATGAACCGATAGATTGCAAGCCTGCATCTCGACGAATACGGAGATGCGTAATGAAACGAGAATTGGTCGAACGCGAACTGACCGAAGTGGGCCCGAAGCGCGATGGTTCGGCAAAGGGCAAGCGGCGAACCGTAACGGTCAACGCAGCGGAGTCGCCGCTTGGCTGGCTGCATTCCCGCGGCCATCTCGATGATCGGCAGTTCGATGCGGGCGAGCGGCTGCGCGCGGATTACGAGCGTGCGCAGCTGTCGCCTTCGGTCACGATGCGCTGGGATCCGGTCCGCGTGGGCGGCGGGCCGAACGACGGGCTGACGCCATCGGAACGGCAATTGGCCGCCAAGGCGCGCTTCGATGGTGCGATGGCCGAGGCGGGCGGGGGCCTGAAGGATATCTTGTGGCGGGTCGTCTGCGCCTGCGAGGGGCTTGCCCGATGCGGAGAAGGGGCTGCAATGGCCCGCGCGCAGCGGGAAGCTGGTGCTCAAACTCGCGCTCGACCGGGTGGCCGATTTCTACCGCATCCGGTGAGTGCCAGTTTTTTGCCCAGGACCGTGTTCCATGTGTTCCAAGCTGTCGGACTTGAGGCGGGGACGATGCCTACAAATGCTTTTGAATCGCTGCGCGCAGTTTCGGCAGCACGTTCGCCTCGAACCACGGATGCTTTCTCATCCAGATTGCACTGCGCCACGCCGGATGTGGCAGGGGAAAGAAGCTCGGGAGGAAGTCGCGAAAACGGCGGACTCGCTCGGTCATCGACAGCTTGCGCGCTTCGGGCAGATAGTGCCCTTGCGCATAGGTGCCGACCAGCAAGGTCAGCCGATCTTCGGGCAGGGTGTCCAGCACGCGGTCATGCCATTGCGGCGCGCATTCGCGGCGGGGCGGTTTATCTCCTCCGCTTGCCTTGCCGGGATAGCAGAAGCCCATCGGCACAAGCGCAACGCGGGCCGCATCGTACATCTCCGCCTTCGTCAAGGCCGGTCCACTCGCGCAGCCGGTCGCCACTCGCGTCGTCCCACGGAATGCCGCTTTCGTGCACTTTCGAGCCCGGAGCCTGCCCGATGATGAGCAGCCGCGCAGTGGGCGAGAAGCTGACGACGGGGCGCGCGCCGTGCGGGAGATGCGCGGCGCAGGTACGGCACGCGGCGATCCCTTTCGCGAGCGCTTCGTGGCTCACATCGCCTCGACCTGCTCTGCCAGCGTCAGCCAGCGTTCCTCGGCTGCGTCCTTTTCTTGGCGCGCGTTCTCGATGCCCTTGGACATATTGGCGAAGCGCTGCGGATCGGCGGCGTAGAGGTCGGGGTCGGCCAGAATGTCCTCGCCGCGCGCGATGGCCGCTTCAAGCTCCTCGATTCGCGCGGGCAAGAGCTCGTAATCGCGCTGGTCCTTGTAGGAGAGCTTGGTCGTTTTGGGCGGCGGGAGGCGGCGGCGGTGCGCGTCCGGCTTGCTCGCCTTTGCCTTGCTCTCGACCGGCTGGCGACGCTTGGCTTCCCAGTCCTCGTAGCCGCCCGCGACCACGTCGACGCGGCCCGTGCCGTCGAGGCCGAGCGTAATGGTGACGGTGCGGTCGAGGAAGTCGCGGTCATGGCTGACGAGCAGGACGGTGCCTTCGTAATCGGCGATGACTTCCTGCAGCAGGTCGAGCGTTTCGAGGTCGAGATCGTTGGTCGGCTCGTCCAGCACGAGCAGGTTCGACGCCTTGGCAAATTCACGCGCCAGCAGCAGCCGGGACCGCTCTCCGCCAGACAGGACCGCGACCTTCATGTCGACGATCTTGGGGTCGAACAGGAAGTCCTTGAGATAGGCCTGCACATGCTTGCGCGTTCCGCGCACATCGATCCAGTCGCCGCCCTCGGCCAGCACCTGCCGCACGGTTGCATCCGTCGTGAGGAGCTGGCGCTGCTGGTCGATCATCACGCCGGTCAGCGTCTTGGCGATGTCCACCGTGCCGCTGTCCGGCTCCAGCTCGCCGGTCAGCATCTTGAGCAGCGTCGTCTTGCCCGCGCCGTTGGCGCCGACGATGCCGATCCGGTCGCCGCGCTGGATGCGCAGGGAGAAAGGCTTGATGATTGTCACGGTCATCGTAGGTCTTGCTGATCTTGTCGGCGACGATGACCGACTTGGACTTGAAGTCCTCCTCCGTCGCCAGCTTCAGCTTGGCCGTGCCGCCGGCCGAAATCATCGAGGCCCGCTGCGCGCGCATCTGGTGGAGTTTTTCGAGCCGCCCCTGGTTGCGCTTGCGCCGCGCGGTGACGCCGCGCTCCAGCCAGTGCGCTTCGATCTTCAGCTTGGCGTCCAGCTTCTCGGCCGCGCGCGCTTCTTCGGCATAGACCTGTTCTTCCCAGGCCTTCGTATCCGCCGAAGCCGACTTCCTTGCGGCGCAGTTCACCGCGGTCGAGCCAGATGGTCGCGCGGGTCAGGCGCTTGAGGAACGTGCGGTCGTGGCTGATGACGACGAAAGCGCCCTTGTAGCGATCCAGCCAGCCTTCCAGCCAGTCGATTGCTGAGAGATCGAGGTGGTTGGTCGGCTCGTCCATCAACAGCAGGTCGGGGTCCTGCGCCAGCGCGCGGGCGATGGCGGCGCGGCGTTTCTCACCTCCGCTAGCGCCCTTGGTCTCGCGGGTCATGTCGATGCCGAGCTGGCCGGCGATGGCCTCGACCTCATGCTCCTGCGGGGCATGGCTCCCATCGAGGGCCCACTCCATCAGCGTGGCATGACCGGTCAGGTCCGGGTCTTGTTCGAGCAGCACGATCTTGGCATGCGGCTTGATCTTGCGCGTGCCGGCATCGGTTTCGATCTGGCCGTCGATCATGCGGAACAGCGTGGTCTTGCCCACGCCATTGCGCCCGATCAGCGCCAGCCGGTCGCGCGGGCCGATATGCAGGTCGAGCGGATCGTGGTCCGGCCCGCCGAACAGCCACTTGCCGCCCTGCTGCAGGGCCATGCCTTCAAGGCTGAGAAGTGGGGGCTGCGCCATAGGCCGCGCGAGGTAGGCGCGCGCGGCCTCTGGCTGCAACCCGTCAGCGAGCGGCTTTCTGCGCCTCGACCATGGCAGCGACATCGGCGAGCAGCGCGGGCGCGTCGTAGACAATGCCGCCCTTGATGGTCCAGCGCACGCCGCCGACCTGCTCGATCGCTCCGGTTTCGCGGTTCAGGCGCGTGTGCCCGGTGCCGTAAAGCAGCTTGAGATTGTCGAGCGGATTGCCCGGTACGATGACGAGATCGGCCAGCTTGCCGACCTGGATCGTGCCCATCGGCGGGATCTCGCCGCGCGGTTCGTAAATCTCCTGCGCGCCCGGAAAGGGTTGCGGCCCGGATGACTTCGAGGGGTTGCAGACCCGCTTCGCGCAGCATCTCCAGCTCGCCGACATAGGCAAAGCCCCAGGTCTGGTAGATATAGCCCGGATCGCTGCCCACGGTCACGCGGCCGCCGCGCCGGTGGAACTCTTTCGTCAGGTCGAACCAGTACCGGTAGAACTTGCGCCAGGCGACTTCGTCCTCGGTGCTCCAGTCCTTGTAATAGCTGCCGTGGTTGGTCGCGCTGGGCGCGTAGAAATCCATCAGGCTGGGCAGGGTGTAGCGTGCATGCCAATCGCGGGTGCGCGCCGCCATGACGTCTCGGCTGGCGGAGTAGATGTTGAATGTCGGGCTGAGCGTGACGCCGCTTTCGACCAGGTGGTCGATATACTCGTCCCACGCCTCGCTACCCGGCTCGACGACCTGGTCCGCAAGCCGCGCGACCCAGGCGAAGCGGGACTGCTCGTCATTGTAATTGTAGCCTGCCGGATAGCGGGGCAGCGCATTGTCATCGAGCAGGCTCTCGAAATGGCCGTAGAAATGCGTGATGCCGTCGAGGCCAAGCTCTGCTCCCAGCCTCGCATTGACGCGCTGCACGCCGGGCTGGGCGAGGTGAGCGACCGTGCCGAGGCCGTGCTTCTCCGCCTCGTCGATCGCCGCGGCGAGGATGTCCGGCTCCTGCCCGTTGAAGAACTTGATGCCCCAATAGCCCTGCGCCTTCGCCCAGCGTACCCAGCTGCGCGCGCTTGGCTTCGGTATCGACCGCGCCGCCGTCCCATTTGTCGCCGAACTGCGGCATAGGGGTAGAGGCGGGGCGCGGTGATCCTGTTGGTGGCGCTGCGATGCGCGTCCGCGAGATCCGGCTGGTCCGGCCCCCAATAGAACGACACGCCGCGCACGCTGGTCACGCCGTGGGCCAGCCACAGCTTGTACCCGTAACTCGGCTGCGGCGCCTTGCGCGCATCGCCATTATGGCCATGCGTGTCGACGAAACCGGGCATGACGGTCATGCCATTGGCATCGACAATTCGGTCGGCTTCTGCACGGATGCTGTCGGGTGCGCGGCCATTATGGATCGACGCGATCCGGTTGCCGCGGACGACGATATCGACCGGCCCCATCGGCGGTGCGCCGGAGCCTTCGATCATGGTCGCGCCGGTGATTATCAGCGTGTCGTAGGGCCCTTCGCCTTCACCAGCCGGTCGGTCCGGCACGCGCTCCATCTGGGCGGCGAGCGGTGCGGCGCCGAGCAGCGCATACGGAAAGCGCGATGACGACGGTCTTGATTCAGGTCCCACATACGAGAGCTCGCTATCGCGTTACGCACGCTTAGGGAAGGGCGCGGATGAAACTGGCCGTTCAGGCGCAGGTCACGCACAAGTGCCGACGCCGGTCGGGGAGCAGAAGAGGGACACGCTCATGAACACGTTACGCTTGCCTTGCCGCCGCGACCCTGCCGCTGCGACGGTCGCGCGCGCACCGGCCAATGCCGCCGACGTGCAGCTCAGCGCGCACCGGACCGGTCGTCGAACTGCAGACATCGCAGCAATCGTGCTCGGCGAGCCGGACAAGGCGATGATCGGTGCAGGGGTCACGACGCGGCGCGAACACGCGCTGTCGAAGCCATGCGCCAGAACGCAGTCAGCAGATGGACCGGATGCTCGCGCGATTCGCGAGCTTGGCTTGCCCGACGAGCGACATCCAGACCTCGGGTATCACTCTGAACCCGCAGTATCACTATAACCGGAACAACCGGAGAGCACCGCAGTTCCGTCGGCTATGACGCCACAAACAGGTCAGCATCGAATTGCGCGATCTGGAGCGTGTCGGCGCGAGTACTCGATGCTCTTGGTCGACGCCGGTGCAAACAATGTCAATGGGCCGACTTGGGGCATCGTGGACGACGAGCCGCAAAGGGCGCAAGCGCGCAAGGCTGCGTTCGAGGCAGCGGCGCGGCAAGCGCAAGAGTACGCGCGCATGGCGGGTATTCAACGGCGTGCGGCTGCTCGCCGTCGAAGAACAGCATGGGCTTCCAGCGTCCCGTCTACGACATGGCGCGCGATGCGCCGCTGACAATCGCTCGGACGCTCGAGCACGCCAACCCGTCCGGGACACGTCGCGACACAGCGTGCAACATGACCGTCAAATACGAAATGACTCGCTGAACGGGTGTGAACGTCAACATTCACTCGATGTTCAATGCTTGGCGCTTAAGAGAGGCAGCATTATGAAACACCTGCTCGCCTCACTGCTTGCGTTCGGCCTTGTCGCCGGACCGATTGCCGCGCCTGCCGAAGCGCAGCGGCGCAGCGATCAGGGCGAAGCGCGCAAGGAAATGCGTGCCGGCAACATCATGCGGGTGCGCGAGATCGAGAACCGCATCCTGCCGATGATGAAGGATGCGGAATATCTCGGTTTCGATTACGATTCGACCGCGATGGCGTACCGCTTCAAGTTCATCCGCAAGGGCAAGCTGCTCTTCGTCGATGTCGATGCGCGCACGGGCCGGATCCTGCGCCGCAGCCGGTAATTGGCGGATTAGAAACCTCGTTCATCTTGACGCGTTCATGTACATGAACAACACGCGCAAGAAAATTAGCGAGGGTGGAAACACATGAGAATTCTGATCGTCGAAGACGAGCCGACACTGGGCCAGCAGCTCAAGAGCACGCTGGAGCAGAACGGCTATGCCGTGGATCTGTCGACCGATGGCGAGGACGGGCATTTCCTCGGCTCGACCGAAGATTACGATGCCGTCATCCTCGACCTTGGCCTGCCGGAGATCGACGGTCTGACCGTGCTCGGCATGTGGCGCAAGGAAGGACGCAAGTTCCCCGTTCTTGTGCTGACGGCGCGTGACAGCTGGTCGGACAAGGTCGCCGGGCTCGATGCAGGCGCGGACGATTACCTCGCCAAACCCTTCCAGACCGAAGAACTGATCGCCCGCCTGCGCGCGCTGATCCGCCGTGCTTCGGGCAATACTTCCAGCGAATTGACGGCAGGCGACGTGCGCCTCGACACACGCTCGGGCCGCGTCACGCTGAAGGGCGAGCCGGTCAAGCTGACGGCGCAGGAATACAAGCTGCTGAGCTATCTGATGCATCACAAGGGCAAGGTGGTCAGCCGCACCGAACTGATCGAGCATATTTACGATCAGGATTTCGACCGCGATTCGAACACGATCGAAGTGTTCGTAACGCGTATTCGCAAGAAATTGGGCGCAGAAGTGATAACGACGATCCGTGGACTCGGTTACAGCCTCGACGATCCGGCCGACCAGCCCCGCGCATCCTGAGGAGGATGCCGGCGAGGCGCTCGGCCCGGCGGGTATTCCCGTCGATCCCGTCCCTGCGCCCTCGCTGGACGATCGGGCGGTAGGCGCGCCGCCGCAGCCCGCCGGCAAGCGCAGCCTTGCCAAGCGGATGATGGCGATAGCTGCCGCCTGGATTACCGTATTGCTCCTCGGCGGAGGTTTCGCGCTCGAACGCGTTTTGACCCGGCAAGTCGAAAACAGTTACGACAATCAGCTGGAATACGTGATGAACGCGCTGATATTGTCGGCAGAAGTCGATGATTGGGGCGATATACGCTTTTACCGCACACTGGGCGATCAACGCTTTTTCGAAGTGAATAGCGGGGTTTACTGGCAAATCAGCGGCGGCGATCGCGAACCTTATCCCAGCCGCAGCCTCTGGGATCGCACATTGGATGTGAGCAACGATCATACCGACGAGGCCGCGCATTTCTACGACAGTTACCAGTTCGCAGACGAGCCGTTGCGCGTGGTCGAGCGGGATATCGTCTTGCCAGATAGCGACGTGCAATGGACCTTCACCGTCGCATCGGCCCGCGAAGAGCTGGATGCACAGATTTCTCGAATCCGGTCGATCCTGATCTGGAGCTTTGCCATTCTAGGGCTGGGCCTGATGATCATGGCGGTGCTGCAAAGCTATTACGGCCTTTCGCCCTTGCGCCGCGTGCGGGCGGCAATCCAGTCGATGCGATCGGAAGGAGCGAACAGGATCGAGGAGCCGCTTCCGCTCGAAGTCGAGCCTCTGGTAGACGAAATCAACGCGCTGCTCGCCCATAGCGAGACGCAGGCGGAAGAGGCGCGGATGCATGCCGGCAACTTGGCGCACGCGCTCAAGACGCCGCTGACCGTTCTTACCAATGCCGCCACCGCGCACGATCCGAAGCTGTCGGATCTGGTCTGCCGCGAAACCAAGACGATGCAGCGCCATGTCGAGCACCATCTGGCGCGCGCAAGGGCCGTGGGGCGCCGCGCCACCGGTCATGCCCGTGCAGAGGTCTGGCCCAGCGCCGAAAGCGTTCTGCGCGCCGTCACGCGCATATACGAAGAGACGCGCTTCGATCTCGACGGCAATCCTGGAGCAAGCGTTGCCATCGAACGGCAGGACCTGGACGAGATACTCGGCAATCTTATCGAGAACGCGGCCAAATATGGCGGTGGAAGCGTCTTCGTGACGGTCGATGTCGACCCTCAGGCCGAGCATTGCACTATCTGGGTCGAAGATGACGGCGTGGGCATTCCCGAAGAAGAACGTGTCCGCATATTCGATCGCGGCGCGCGGCTGGATACGGGCAAGCCAGGCACTGGCCTTGGCCTGGCCATTGTGCGCGACGTGGCGGAAATCTATTCCGGCTCCGTCTCGCTGAGCGAAAGCGAGGATCTGGGCGGGTTGCTGGTGGCTCTGAGTTTGCCAAGAACCGGAATGCAGAGTTCATAACCGGTTCAAACCGTCTCGGATACGGCACGGTTTATGGACAAGACCAAAAACAATTTTCGCCGGGCACCCTTCACGATGAAGGCAGGGGTCCTCACACTTGCCAGCCTAACGATGGGCGGATGCGCCATCTATGGCGACTCCTATGGCGGAGGCGTGTCGGGCGGCGTCGGTTACCATTCGGGCGGGTATCACGACCCGTATTACGATCCCTACTACGACAGCTATTACGGCTGGTACGACGACTACTATTACCCCGGCACGGGCTATTACGTTTACGACCGCTATGGCCATCGCCATCGCTGGAACGATCGCCATCGCCGCTATTGGGTAGAGCGCCGCAGTGCAGTGCGCGAAATCCGCGAAAACTGGGGCGGATATTCGCGCGACGACAGGGGTGTTTACCGCGATCAGCGTGACCGTTCGGGCCGCGACCGCAGCGTGGGCAGCAATGCTGTGCGCGAAGCCGCGCGCCGAGCGGCTAACGAAGAACGTCGCGATGAGCGCCGCGAGGCGCGTCAGGACCGGCGGATCATGCGCGAAGTAACACGCGATGAGCGGCGTGACGAACGACGCAGCGAGCGCCGTGAGCAACGTAGCGACGGGACGGCCGAGCGGTCCGTACGCGCCGCTGCAGCCCGTGCAGCTGCACAGCGTCGCGAGCAGGCACAGCAGCGCCGCGAGGCAACCAGCGAGCGGTCCCGTCCAGCACCTCAGGCCGCCGCGCGTCCGGAACGCCAGCAGGCACGCCCCGAGCCTCGGCAAGAGCGCAAGGCCAAGCCGCGTCGTTCACCGGCTCGCGTCATCCGCGACCGGCGTCAGCGCGGCGTCGACGAAGACTGATCGACTAGGTCTCGCGCGCCCGTTCGTGGTGGCGGATGACTTCGTCGATGATGAAGCGCAGGAATTTCTCGCTGAACTCCGGGTCCAGTTCGCTGTCCTCCGCAAGCTTGCGCAGCCGCGCAATCTGCTCGTCCTCGCGTGCCGGATCGGCTGGCGGCAAATTCGCTGCCGCCTTGTATTCGCCGACGGCCTGCGTGATGCGAAACCGCTCCGCCAGCATGTGGACCAGCGCTGCGTCGATATTGTCGATGCTCTTGCGATAGCCCGCAAGCGTCGCGTCTTCGGCCGGGTCTGGGTGCGTTTCGTGCATCATCGCATGCCAGATTAGCGCAATTGTGCCACTTGCCAAGCGCGCTCTGGCAGGACATTGCCCGATGCCACCATGACGGCCGACATCGTACCTCTGCCCGGACGCGCACCAGCGCCCTCGATCGAGCCGATGCTCGCCTTGACGGCGCATGGCATGAACGCGGTCAACCAGGTCATTCTCGACCGGATGCAGAGCGAAGTGCCGCTGATCCCTGCCTTGGCCGGGCATCTGATTTCCGGCGGCGGCAAGCGGCTGCGCCCGATGCTGACGCTCGCAGGCGCCGAGCTCGTGGGCTACACCGGCACGCGCCATCACAAGCTGGCAGCGGCGGTCGAGTTCATTCACACGGCCACGCTGCTGCACGACGATGTCGTCGACGGCAGCGATCTGCGACGCGGCAAGGCGGCGGCCAATATCGTCTTCGGCAATCCGGCAACGGTGCTGGTCGGCGATTTCCTGTTCAGCCGCAGCTTCGAACTGATGACCGAGGACGGCAGCCTCAAGGTGCTGAAAATCCTGTCGAACGCCAGCGCCGTCATCGCAGAGGGCGAGGTCGACCAGCTGACGGCCCAGCGCAAGATCGACACGAGCGAAGAGCGCTATCTCCACATCATCCAGGCCAAGACCGCCGCACTGTTCGCCGCTGCCAGCCGCATCGCCGCCGTGGTGGCGGAATGCAGCGAGGAAGAAGAGCAGGCGCTCGACGAATACGGACGCAATCTCGGCGTCGCCTTCCAACTGGTCGACGATGCGCTCGACTACGATGCCGATGCGGCCGCGATGGGCAAGGACCGGGGCGACGACTTCCGCGAAGGCAAGATGACGCTGCCGGTCATCCTCGCCTATGCGCGCGGCGACCAGCAGGAACGCGAATTCTGGAAAGCGGCGATCGCCGGCTACCGCACGTCCGATGTCGATCTGGAGGAGGCGGTGCGCTGATCGGCAAACACGATGCGGTCGCGGACACAAGGCGCGCGCGCGCCATTTCGCTCAGCGGGCCATCGATGCACTGTCGATGTTCCCCGATGGCAAGGCGCGGCAGGCGATGACGCAGGCTGCGTTGTTCGCGGTGTCGCGAGGTTACTAGATGACCTCGAAACCGTTCGGCCTGAGCTTGTCGGTTGCGATAGCAGACCGGAGGTCGCCTGCCTACTTCTTCTTAGCGCGAGTCCAAAAGTGAAGAACAGCGCTTCGACAGGCTCAGCACGAACGGATACCTGGCGTGGATACCTGACCTGCCGATCCACGCCGTCCTGCCGGACCTGCTCACAGCGCTGCAACAACACGCCGGTGCCGTCCTCGTCGCGCCGCCCGGGGCGGGCAAGACCACTGCGGTAGCGCCGGCTCTGCTCGATCAGCCGTGGTGCGATGGCACCATCATCCTCACATCGCCGCGCCGCGTTGCCGCGCGCGCTGCCGCCGAGCGGATGGCGCAGATGCTGGGCGAGAAGCCGGGCGAGACGGTCGGCTATCTGACCCGGCTCGACACCAAGCGTTCGGGCAGGACCCGCATCCTGGTCGTGACCGAGGCGATTTTCGTGCGCATGGTGCTGGACGATCCCGAACTGTCGGGCGTCTCCGCCGTGCTGTTCGACGAAGCACACGAACGGCATCTCGACAGCGACTTCGGCCTTGCGCTGGCGCTGGAAAGCCAGAGCGTGCTGCGCGAGGATCTGCGCGTGCTGGTGATGTCCGCCACCATCGACGGCGCGCGGTTTGCGAAGCTGCTGGGCGAGGGCACACCAGTAATCGAGAGCGAGGGACGCGCCTATCCGCTGGAGATCCGCTGGCTGGGCTCCTCGCCGCAAAGCCGGATCGAGGATGCCATGACCGCGGCCATCGCGACCGCATGGCGCGAAGAGCAGGGCGATATTCTCGCCTTCCTGCCCGGCGTCGGCGAGATCGAGCGGACGCGCGAGCGGCTTGAGGAGCGCCTCTCCGATGCTTGGTTCTGCCGTTGCACGGACAAGTGCAGCCCGCCGACCAGCGCGCAGCCATCAGCCGCGATCCCGACGGGCGCGGCGCATCGTGCTGGCGACGGCGATTGCGGAGACCTCGCTGACGCTCGATGGCGTGTCGGTCGTGGTCGATAGCGGGCTGTCGCGCCGCGCCGAGTTCGACCGGGCGGCCGGCACCACGCATCTCGTCACCCAGCGCGCGAGCCAGGCCGCTGCGGCGCAGCGGGCCGGACGCGCGGCACGGCAGGGGCCGGGGGTGGCCTATCGCCTGTGGGAAAAGGCGGGGCATGCCGGGCGTCCGGCTTACGATCCGCCGGAGATGGAGACGGCGGATCTTGCACCGCTGGTGCTCGATCTTGCGAAGTGGGGCACGGGCGATCCGGCGAGCCTTGCCTGGCTCGATCCGCCGCCTGCCGCCTCGATTGCGGCTGCGCGTGGCACGCTGATGCGAGCTCGGCGCGCTCGATGATGACGGGCGGATTACGGAGCGCGGCGAGCAAGCTCGCCAGCATGCCGCTCGATCCGGCGTCTGCCGCGATGCTGCTGTTCGGCGCAGAACACGGCGATGCCGAGACGGCGGCGCGGCTGGCGCTGCTGCTACAGGAGCGCGGGCTGGGCGGGCGGGGCGAGGATCTGGAGGCCCGCCTCTCGCGCTGGAACGCCGATCGCGGGCAAGCGGGCGGTGGCGAGCCGAAAGCTGGCTGACCGGTGGGCGAGGCTGGCGGTTGACGCAGAATGGCCAACCGCAACCACCGTCGGCAATTATCCTCGCCGCAGGCCGCCCGGACTTCGTCGCCAAGCGCCGGGATGCCTCGGGCGAACACTGGATGCTTCGGGCGGGCGAGGTTTTGTGCTCGACCCGGCCTCACCGCTCGCGCGGCAGACTGTCTGGTCATCGGCGACGCTCAAGGTCAGGCAAAGGGTGCCCGCATCACGGCGGCAATTGCGCTGGAGGAAAGCGATCTCGAGCAATGGCTGGGCGACCGGATCAGCAAGCGATCGGTCCTTCGCTGGGCGAACGACAGGGTCGAAGCGCGACTGGAGAAACGGCTGGGCGCGATCATGCTGGCGAGCGGTCCCGATCCGGAGCCCGACAACCAAGCGGTTGTGGACATGCTTGTGGATAAGGCGCTGGATAATCTCGGCAAAATCTTGCCGACAGAGCTGCTGGCTCGAGCGCAATTCATCGGCCTCGCCGCCTTCGATGCCGAACGACTGCGCGAGACAGCGAATGTCTGGCTCGCTCCGCGCTACAGGGCAGGCGCGATCTCGACATGCCGACAGGCAAGCTGGTCGACGCGCTTCTTGCCACGCTCGACTGGTCCGACCGCCAACGCCTCGACACCCAAGCGCCCCGCGAGTTCAGCTCCCCTGCCGGCACGACGCACCGCATCGACTACACAGGCGACGATGCGCCCAGCGTCGAGGTGCGGGTGCAGGCGCTGTTCGGCCTCGAACGCCATCCGATGATCGGCACGACTCCGCTCCTGCTCAAGCTGACCAGCCCCGCTGGCCGTCCGATCCAGTCGACCCGCGACCTGCCCGGCTTCTGGCGCGGCAGCTGGGCCGATGTGCGCAAGGACATGAAGGGCCGCTATCCCAAGCATCGCTGGCCGGAGGAACCGTGGACCGAAAAGCCGAGTTTGAAGACCAAGAACGCCTTTCCAAAATAGGCCGGCAGCTGACCTAAAGGCGGCGCAGCGCATGACAGCACGTATCTACCAGCGACCGAAAAGCGCGATGCAATCGGGCAAGGCCCGCACCGACGAATGGGTGCTCGAATTCGAGCAGTCCGAGGCGCGCCGGGCCGATCCGCTGATGGGCTGGACCGGCAGCGGCGATACGCAGGCGCAGGTGCAGCTGAAGTTCCCGAGCAAGGACGAGGCGAAGGCCTATGCCGAAAAATACGGCATCCCGCGCGCGTCCACGCCACGCCGCCGCATAGCCTCAAGCTGCAGGCCTACGCCGACAATTTTCGCTGATGTCGGACTGTTCGCGGCTGAATCCGGCATGCCGCCATATGGCGCGCCGGGAGTCGGGTGGACGTTTGCGTTCGCTCACCGGGTCAGGTCCGGAAGGAAGCAGCCCAGGTGAATTGCGGCGGGTCGCTCGGCTCCTTCCCTGAAGGTGCCCACGAACGCTCTTCCACGTGAGACCATGACAACGGGCGCATCAGCGCCTACCTGAGTGTGCATGGGTGATTCACCGGACCAGACCGCACCTGGAACTGACCGACGAGGCTGCGCAGCCGAGCGCTGCCGAGCTCGAGGCGGCAGGTCAGAATTCGATGTTCGGCGACGCGCCGGAGCCTGAGCCGAAACACGAAACGAAGCCGGAGCACGCAATCCGCACCGGAAGCGGAGCCGCGCAGCCCTATCGCGTGCTGGCGCGCAAATACCGGCCGCAGACCTTTGCCGAGCTGATCGGGCAGGACGCGATGGTCCGCACGCTGGCCAACGCGATCGCGCGCGACCGGCTGGCGCATGCCTTCCTGATGACCGGCGTGCGCGGGGTGGGCAAGACCTCGACCGCGCGGCTGATCGCCAAGGCGCTCAACTGCATCGGTCCGGACGGGCAGGGCGGCCCGACGATCAACCCTTGCGGCGAGTGCGAGCCGTGCGTCGCCATCGCCGAAGGCCGCCATATCGACGTGATCGAGATGGACGCGGCCAGCCATACCGGCGTCGACGACGTGCGCGAGATTATCGAGGCGGTGCGCTATGCCGCTGTTTCGGCGCGCTACAAGATCTACATCATCGACGAAGTCCACATGCTGTCGCGCAATGCGTTCAACGCGCTTGCTCAAGACGCTGGAGGAACCGCCCGCGCATGTGAAATTCCTGTTCGCCACCACCGAGGTCGACAAGCTGCCGGTCACCGTGCTCAGCCGCACGCAGCGGTTCGATCCTGCGCCGCATTCCAGCCGAGCTGCTCGAAGCGCATTTCGCCGAGATCTGCCGCAAGGAAGGCGTCGAGGCCGAGGCCGAGGCGCTGCACATCATCGCCAATGCCGCCGAAGGGTCGGTGCGCGACGGGCTGTCGATCCTCGACCAGGCGATCGCCCATGCCGACATGGAGACGGGCGGCACAGGTCACGGCGGAACGGGTGCGCGACATGCTCGGCCTTGCCGATCACGGGGCGCAGCGGCGGCTGTTTGCGCATTTGCTGGAAGGCGACGGCAAGGCCGTGCTGGCCGCGGTCGACGATCAATATGCGCTGGGCGTCGAGCCGCTGGCGCTGATGCGCGCGCTGATGGATCTGACGCACCGCATCGCGCTCGCGCAGGTCGCGGACGGCGAGGCCGATGCCCCGACCGCCGAAGAGCGCGAGCAGTTGGCGGACTGGGCAGAGCGGCTGGATGCCGGGACAGGTGCACCGCCTGTGGCAATTGCTGCTGAAAGGGCATGACGAAGTGCGGCAGGCACCCGATCCGCTGGTCTCGGCGCCGCATGGCGCTGCTGCGCGTGCTGCATGCCGCCGACCTGCCCGATCCCGGCAAGCTGGCCAAAGACGCTCGAGGAGCTTGCCGCGCGCGGGCCTGCCGCGCCTGCCGGCGAGGCGCCGACGCAAACGGCATTGCCGCACCCGTCGGCTTCGCTCGACTGGTCGGAACTGGTCGAGAAAGTCTCGGTCGCGCGGCAAGCTTCAGGCCGAGAGCATCATGCGCCTGCAGATCCGGCCCGATCTGCGGTCGAGCCAGGCAAGCTGCGTCTACTCGCGCGACGCGAAATACACCGACGCATCGAGCCGGTTCTGCAAGACGCGCTGTCTCGCCGTCACCGGCGAGCGCTGGCAGCTCGAGACGGGCGACCCTGGCGAGGCGCAGCCCTCGCTTGAGGAGACGGCGCGCGCCCAAGCGCGAAGAGGCCCGCGCCGCCATGCGCGAACATCCGCTGGTCAAGGCCATGGAAGCGGCATTCCCCGATGCCGAACTGATCGAAGACGGCGCTGCGCAGCCCCCGGCGCGGCGCGAGGTTCCATGGAACCGCAGAGCATAAGGACACGACACATGCAATCGATGGAAGAAATGATCGCCGCCGCGCAGAAAGCTGCCGAGAAGATCCAGACGCAGATGAACGACGCGCAGGCCAAGCTCGACACGATCGAGGTCGAAGGCACGTCGGGCGGCGGCCTGGTCAAGGTCCGCGCCACCGCGCGAGGCCGCATCATCGGCGTCACGATCGACGACAGCCTGATGAAGCCAGAAGAAAAGCAGATGGTCGAAGACCTCGTCACCGCCGCCTTCAACGACGCGCGCGACAAGGCGGACCGCAAGTCTGCCGAGGAAATGCAGGCAATCCAGGGCAGCATGGGCCTGCCGCCGGGCATGAATATTCCGGGTCTGGGCTAACTGTCCTACAGGGCCGACCGCGTGCTAGCCGGTCGGCCATGACAACGCCGCAAACCTACCTCTCGCAGTTTCATTCTCGGCGCGTCGAGCCGATGAGTTTGTCACCCATGGACCGTGTTCCATGTGTTCCAACGCTTCAGCTTGGCGCGCGCGAAGCTGAACGGAACTGCGCGTCCACAGCTTCGCCGCGTGCCATCGTTGCACCGCGCGGGACGGCTTCCCATATCGGGTATCGAAACCACGGTCCTGACCGGACCGCAGACGGATACCCCGATATGACCGAGACTTTTCCCCTTCTTCCCCTGCGCGACATCGTCGTCTTTCCCGGCATGGTCGTCCCGCTCTTCGTGGGGCGCGACAAGTCGGTGGCGGCGCTGGAAGTCGCGATGGAAGGATCGAAGGACATCTTCCTGCTCTCGCAGCTCGACCCCGGTTGCGACGATCCGGAAGGCCGCGACCTCTACGACACCGGCGTCATCGCGCAGGTGCTGCAATTGCTCAAGCTGCCCGATGGCACGGTGCGCGTGCTTGTCGAAGGACAGGCACGGGCCAAGCTACAGAAGCTGGAAACGGTCGGCGATCACGTCGCTGTCGAAGTCGTCGAGATCGAAGAACCCACGGCGTCGGGCACCGAAGTCAGCGCCATGATGCGCCAGGTGGTCGAGCAGTTCGGCGAATATGCCAAGCTCAACAAGAAGATCGGCGACGATGCGGCGGAACAGCTGGGCGAAATGGACGATGCCGGCGAGCTGGCCGATACCATCGCCGCTGCCATCCAGGCCAAGGTGACCGACAAGCAGGCGTTGCTGGTCGAACCCGACCCGCTGAAGCGGCTGGAAATGGTCATGTCCTTCATGGAAGGCGAGCTGTCGGTGTTGCAGGTGGAGCGCAACATCCGTGGCCGCGTGAAGCGCCAGATGGAGAAGACCCAGCGCGAATATTACCTCAACGAACAGCTGAAGGCGATCCAGAACGAGCTGGGCGATGGCGACGAGGACGGCGGCAACGAGATCGCCGAGCTGACCGAGAAGATCGCCAAGACCAAGCTGTCGAAGGAAGCCAGCGAAAAGGCCGATAGCGAGCTGAAAAAGCTCAAGGCCATGCAGCCGATGAGCGCCGAGGCGACCGTCATCCGCAACTATCTCGACGTGCTGCTCGGCCTGCCGTGGGGCAAGAAGAGCAAGGTCAAGAAGGACATCGGCAAGGCGCAGGAGATCCTCGATGCGGATCACTATGCGCTGGAGAAGGTCAAGGACCGGATCATCGAATATCTCGCCGTGCAGGCGCGCACGAACAAGCTGAAAGGCCCGATCCTGTGCCTCGTCGGCCCTCCGGGCGTCGGCAAGACCTCGCTCGGCAAGAGCATCGCCAAGGCGACCGGGCCGCGAGTTCGTGCGCCAGTCGCTGGGCGGCGTGCGCGACGAAGCGGAAATCCGCGGCCATCGGCGCACCTATATCGGCTCGCTGCCGGGCAAGATCGTCACCAACCTGAAGAAGGCGGGCACGAGCAATCCGCTGTTCCTGCTCGACGAGATCGACAAGCTGGGACAGGATTTCCGCGGCGATCCGGCTTCGGCGCTGCTCGAAGTGCTCGACCCCGAACAGAACAGCAAGTTCCAGGATCATTATCTGGAACTCGACCTCGACCTGTCGGACATCATGTTCGTCACCACGGCGAACAGCCTCAACCTGCCGCAGCCGCTGCTCGACCGGATGGAGATCATCCGGCTGGAAGGCTATACCGAGGACGAGAAGGTCGAGATCGCGGACGCGTCACTTGCTGGCCAAGCAGGTCAAGGATCATGGGCTGAAGCCCGAAGAGTTCGAACTGACCGAAGACGCGCTGCGCGACCTGATCCGCTATTACACGCGCGAGGCCGGCGTGCGCACGCTGGAGCGCGAAATGGCGCGTCTGGCGCGCAAGAGCCTGCGCAAGATTCTCGAAGGCAAGGCCGAAAGCGTGACGATCACGCCGGAAAACCTCGGCGACTTCGCCGGGGTGCGCAAGTTCAAGCACGGCATGAGCGAGGAAGAGGCGCAGGTCGGCGCCGTCACCGGTCTTGCCTGGACCGAGGTCGGCGGCGAACTGCTGACCATCGAAAGCGTCACCACGCCGGGCAAGGGCGAGATCAAGACGACCGGCAAGCTGGGCGACGTGATGAACGAGTGCGTCGCGGCCGCCTTCAGTTTCGTGAAGGCGCGCGCGCCTGCCTATGGCATCAAGCCGAGCATCTTCCAGCGCAAGAACATCCATATCCATCTGCCCGAAGGCGCAGTGCCCAAGGATGGCCCGAGTGCGGGTATCGGGATGGTCACATCGATCGTCTCGACCCTGACCGGTGTTCCCGTGCGGCCGGATGTCGCCATGACCGGCGAGGTGACCTTGCGCGGCCGTGTCCTGCCGATCGGCGGTCTGAAGGAGAAGCTGCTCGCAGCGCTTCGCGGCGGCATCAAGACGGTGCTGATCCCGGAAGACAATGTGAAGGACCTCGCCGAAATACCGGACAATGTGAAGGAAGGTCTGGAGATCGTGGCCGTGTCACATGTCGACGAGGTGCTCGAACATGCGCTGACATCGCTGCCGCAACCGATCGAATGGACCGAGGCAGACGATCTGGCCAGCCAGCCGGAGCCGTCGCACGGCGGCGTCGCGTCGCCCACTGCACATTAGCAAATGCTAAAGCGGACGGCCTTGCGTGCTCGCGTTTGGCCGTCCGATCGGTCGGTTTGTCGCTAATCCACGGCGAAAGAGCGAAAAGGCGCGATTTTCCGTGCATTTTGGCTTTGACACGGCGCGCAAAAATCTCTCAATTCAACGCGCCTCGGTGACTCGCTTCGCCGGACCATAATTCCATAAACTCCAAAGAGGGGATGTTTACCGTTATGAACAAGAATGAACTGATCAGCGCCGTTGCCGATTCCAGCGGACTGTCGAAGAGCGATGCCTCCAGCGCCGTCGAAGGCGTGTTCGACTCAATCACGAAGTCGCTGTCGAAGGGCGACGAAGTCCGCCTGGTCGGCTTCGGCACGTTCTCGGTTGCCAAGCGCAAGGCTTCGACCGGTCGCAATCCGCGTACCGGCGAACCGATGACGATCAAGGCGTCGAACCAGCCCAAGTTCAAGGCCGGCAAGGGCCTGAAGGACTCGGTCAACAAGTAAGACGCGCTATCTTTAGCGGATTGACGCCGCAGCGATCACGAAGATCGCTGCGGCGTTTTTCGTTACAGCACTAAAATGCGATCAGCGCAGTCGGCGCGTCTTCTGTACGCCCCGTGATGCGCCACACCAGCGCCTTGCCCGCCGCGGTGGTGGCAGGACCTTCGTCGGTGTTGTTGGCGAGGATGTCGCCATCCGTGATAATCGTGAAGGTGCCATCCGGCAGTGTCACCTCGGGTGCTTCGCCGTCTTCCTCATTCGCCGCCAGGGTCATCAGGCCCGACATTCCGGCCATCATGCCCTGCATCGGATTGCCGCTATCGTCGGACACTGCAAAGCCGGGCGCATCGATGCGAACCTGATTGTCGTCGCGCAGCACCACGGTCACGAATGCGTTCGACAAGGGCAGCTTCTCGACCATCGGGAAAACGAAACCGTGCGTCATCGCGCTTTCCACGCGAAAATCGACATCGAACAGGCCGTCACCTTTGTGCTCGACCTTTTCCCAGCCGCGCTGGCGTTCGAGGCGCCTCGCTAGCTCGTCAGCCGCTTCGGGATCGGACGGATCGATACCACCGAACATGGCCTTGGCCTGCTCGCTCTTGCGGGCCCGCTCTGCCGCGCGCTCGCTGGCGCCAGCGTCCCACTCGGCGCGTTGCTCGTTGACTTCCGCCAGCGTGCATTCGCGCGTGTCGAAGTCGTCATCGTAGCATTCGGCTTCGAAGGTCTCTTCGCTGTCGGCACCCATCTTCGCGAGCTGCGACAGGCCCATCATCTGGATTTCGCCATCGTAGCTGTAAGTGAAGGTTCCGTCCGACTTAACATGCATTTCACTGACAAATTCACCGGGCGACAACAGGCAACCGGTAAGTGCAAGACTGCTACCTGCGGCCAGGGCGACAGCACGGATACGGGCGAGGTGGTTCGTCATAATTCTCTCTGTCAGTCAGCCGCGCGTGGCGACGGCGTAAAGGGCGATTGCCGCGGCATTTGACACGTTGAGGCTTTCGATTTCGTTAGAGATCGGCAGCTTGGCCAGCGCATCGCAATGCGTCTCGATGTTGTGCCGCATGCCTTCGCCTTCCGCGCCCAGCACGATTGCGACCGGACTGGTGGGCAGGGCGTCCGCGAAAGTCTCCTCCGCGTGACCGGTCAATCCGATGCGCCAGTATCCTGCTTCGGCCAGCTCTTCCATCGCACGGGCGAGATTGACGACGCGGATCCATGGCAGCCGCTCCAGCGCGCCGGACGCCGACTTGGCAACGACCCCGCTTTCCGGCGGCGCATGGCGGTCCTGCGTCACTATGGCCGCAGCTCCGAACGCGACGGCGGAGCGCATGATTGCACCCAAATTGTGCGGGTCGGTCACCTGGTCGAGCACCACAATCGGCGCTCCATTCGCGCCTTGCAAAACGTCGGAAAGGAATTGGTCCTCCAGCGCAGCGCATTCCAGCACCAGCCCTTGATGCGGCGCGTCCTTCGCCACCAGCCGCGCCAGATCCTGTACGTCGGCATATTCGACCGGAAAGTCCGGCGGCAGTTCCCCATCCAGCGAAGCAATGCCTTCGCGCGTTGCCCACAATTTGCGATGCTGGCGGTCCGGGTTCATCAGCGCCGCTTCCACCGCATGGCGGCCCCACAACCGCACCTGGCCTGCGCTTGCCCGTCCGCTCCCGCGGCCGCCTTTCATGCGGCCTGCGCGGCCCCTCAGCGCGCGTTTGCGCTCGCCCTTTGCCATTGCTCGAAATCCTCTGCGTGAATGTGCCTGCGCTCCTGCCAGCGAGGGCATTGACAGGCAAGCGCCGCTTCGCCAAAGGGGCGCCTCTCGGCAGGGCATGGCGCGTTGCGCGCTGGCCCGCAGCACTCTCTTCGATGAGAACTGGCGAACCCGTGTGGACAGGTGGCCGAGTGGTTAAAGGCAGCAGACTGTAAATCTGCCCGCGCAAGCGTACGCTGGTTCGAATCCAGCCCTGTCCACCACCGCCTTTCAAAAATCCCGGGACTTTGGGCAGTCCAGTAAGGGCTGGTGCTGGCCACCAATTTTTTGCTACACGCACTGCTACACAGTCCGCCGGGATGCTAATGCTCCGACCCGGCCCCGTGCTGCCGAGGGAATAATATCGGCGGGGACGGTCCGAGTTCGGTGGGACCGACACCGGAGGGCGCCGCAGTGAGCGGAAGTCGTTCTCCTCACCTCAAACGACGGAATGGAATCTATCACCTGCGTGTGCGGGTGCGAGATCGTCTGCGTGATCGTATCGGTCAGCAGGAAGTCTGCAAATCTTTGCAGACATACTCACTGGCTTTGGCACGTCGCCTCGCAGCATCCGTCTCCGCAAAGGTGTTGGAGACATTTGACATGATTGACGAATTTACGAACGTATCGCCCCAAGAAGCTCGCGAGCTTATTCAAGCCTGTTTCGTCGAAATTCGTGAGGAAATTGACCTGCGGCCCCCATTCGTGCCCGAGACGGACCTTCCTGAACTAGAAATCGAACAACAGGCCAGGGCGGCCGAGGAAGAGATCACACGGCTTGCCAGCGAGCTCGAGCATCGCGCTTATTCGATGGGGACTTTGAGGGCGGCAGAGCAAGCGCTAGCTCTACCAGACGTCAATGCATAGCGTTTAACGCATAAACCAACCTTTATCTGTTTGGGATATATGCGAAATTACCTTTCCTACCTTTGTGTCTCTACGAATTGGCAGGGTGTTTCCGGTCTAGGTCTCGATGCTCAACGGCATACCGTAGCATCTTACCTGACCGGAAATTCCGGAGAGCTAGTTAAGGAGTTTGTCGAGGTAGAGTCAGGCGCAAAGAGCAGCCGGCCAATCCTTGATGCAGCTCTGGAAGCTTGCCGACACGATAAGGCGGTTTTGGTAATAGCAAAGCTTGACCGCCTGGCACGAAACGTCGCCTTTATCTCCCAGCTGATGGAAACCCGTGTGGAATTCGTCGCCTGCGATGCGCCTTACGCAAATCGCTTAATGCTGCACATCCTAACCGCCTTTGCTGAGCATGAGCGCGAGCAAATCTCAGCGAGGACGAGAGCAGCTCTCGCAGCAGCAGAGGCAAGAGGGGTCAAACTTGGGAAAAACGGTCGTTTGTTGGCTCTGCAGAATCAGAAAGCCGCGATTAAGTTTGCTGAGGGACTTCGTTGTGAGTTTGAAGGGCTCTTTTCAGACGGGAATTGGACTTACACGTCCGCCGCAGAGGAAATAAATCGACGCGAAGTTACTACCCGTGAGGGCGCGCGGTGGACAGCTACGCAGGTTGCTCGCGTGGTAAAATACCTCGCCCATTAAGGTTGCTCAGACAAGGTCCGACGGGTTGTCAGAAAATCAGCCGTAGAGTGTAGATACACGCCTAATCTGACGTATGGCACTCGCTCTGGCGAAGACTTATCGCCTGGGCGCCAATGCAGCATCAACGATACGTGAAATCCACCGCACATCCGAGCGAGACAACTTCGCCAACTTGGATCGAAGCACTCTCATTTCAGGGTGATCGCTGTTTGCGAAGCCGGCTGTGTCGCCGAACAATGCGGCTGCGGACACTCCTAGTGAATTCGCAAACCTACTCACGATATGCCGACATAAAACCCTTCGTCAAATCCTGCGCAGGCCCGCTTCATGCCTGGCGAATTGAACGGCATGATGACCCGGCCGTTCTTGTCGATCGCGATGAGGCCGCCATCTCCCTTGTGAGCGGCGACCGAACTAAGCAGAGCCGCTCCGGCACTCTCGAGGCTCTGCTCTCCGTAGCTCATGCGGGCCGCAATATCGCGCGCTCCGCCCGCATAAATGAAGGCCTCTCCGATGCCGGTGCAGCTGACCGCCACTTCTGCGTCGGCCCAATTTCCGATACCCGTCAGCGGCGTATCTCCGACCCGCCCGGCACGCTTTCCGAGCAGCCCTCCGGTCGAGGTGGCAGCAGCCAAAGCACCTGACTGGTCGAGGGCGACGGCGCCTACCGTGCCATGCGACAATCCTTCGTCTAGTTTCAGCAACTCGCTTTCTTCGACGCCGACGGGTAGGCGGAAATGCGAAGCCGGATCATCCACCATCTTCATTTCTTGCTCTATCGCAAAAGCACGCGCACCGTCTCCGGCAAGAAGCGCATAAGGCGTGTGCTCGAGAACACAGCGCGCAACCTTGATCGGTTGGGCGACATCCACCGCAGCGCAAATACCGCCGGCGCGAAAACGAGCCCCATCCATGATGGCGGCATCGCATTCCACCTTCCCCTGGTCATTCGGCGCCGAGCCGCGCCCAGCCACGTACAGGCCGCTATCCTCCATTTCGGAAACCGCCTGCTCAACGACATCGATGGCCTTTTCGCCCGATGACAACATTGCCTCGCAAATCCGCACGAGTTCGCCGAGGTGAACTTCAACTTCGCCGTAATCGCGATCAGGGTTCACTCCCGCGCCACCATGGAGCGCGATCACATATTTGTGCGACATTATTGTTCTGCTTTCCTGATTGTCAGTTCGATCGGCTCGATATCGAAACGAATGCCATCGAGCGAATAACGCGCGGCCCCGGTCGGACTGCGCCCCCACCAGCCACCAGATACGTGGGATTGCGAGAAGCGAAAGATGACCCCCTGACTGCCAGCGAAGGATAATCTCTCAACTGAATTTGCTGCGGAATTGTCGAGCAAACCCTCCCCCGCCACTTGGGCAATTGAAGTGGCCCCGAGTGCCATACCTCCGCCCGAAATCGGAGCCTCATCGAAGTACTCCCGACCGATCGTCGGGGCCTTGAATTCCGCCGGGATCACGTGTCCGGAAGCCAGGTTGATCGTGTCACCGCTGGCAGCCAGCGACACCGCGAAATTCGAAGCCGAGAATCTTTCCCTATCGCTCAGTTGCGCATGCGTGGCATCGATATTGGTCACATATCCTGAGCCGATGACGCGCGCCCGGTCATCGCCGATTCGGATCACCAAGCCCGTATCTTCGTCGATGCCCGCACCTCTTTTCAGAGGTTGGCTCGGGTGAACAAGAGCGGCTGCCAGACGACCAAGCCTCGCTCTTTCGCCGAAGTGCTGGTCAATCAAAATACCTTGAACAAAACCGAGGCCACGTCCGAAACGCAGCTTCTCGCCGACTTGGCCCGGCAGAAGTGCCGCCAGCGTGTCGCCCTGTGTTATCATTGGATCGCTCATGATCGCCGCACCGGCAGAAGTGCCGCCTATTACGGCTCCATCCGCAAGTCTTTGCCGCAGCGCTGCCAACATCGGCGTTTCATCGCCGCCTGCATCAATCAATAGCTTGGTTATGCGCGACTGGTCTCCACCCGTGAACCAGATCGCTCCGGCCCGTGAAATGCGTTCGATCTCCTGAGCGTTGCGCGCGTTGCCGGCCCATGTAGACTTATCGATTTCCTTCGTTGCAGGATCGTCCTCGATCGCAAGCCTTACGATTTCGATATGTGTTTTTTCGACGCCGTACCGCACGAGCGCTCGGTGAAAAGCTTGCGCTGATTGGCTTGGCTGGCCCGAAGCCGCAGGCACGATTGCAACCGTCCGCTTGTCGGGAGGCCTCGCATCGAGAAACGCTGTAAAGATTTCCTTGTTATCGGGATCGAGTCCGCCGCCGACGATAACCAGCGTTCCCGTCTCTGCATTAAGCGCATCGGGAATGGGCGAAAGACCAAGCAGGGTCGCGGCCGCTGCAAGCAAGGCTAAACGCATCAGTATCCTCCCGCGTGGGCAAGCATCATAACCGTGCCTGCCATCGCCATGAGCCCTAGGACCGGGCGCCATATGAAGCCGAGCCATTCGCCATAACCTACCTTCGCAGCCGCCAGGCATGCCATGAGGACTGCAGAGGTGGGAATGACGAGGTTCGTCAGTCCGTCGCCGAGCTGGAATGCGAGCACCGCTGTTTGCCGCGACACGCCTGATAGGTCTGCCAGTGGCGCCATGATCGGCATCGTAATGCTGGCTTGTCCCGACCCGGAGGCGACGAAGAGGTTGAACACGCTCTGGACGAGGAACATCGCAAGCGCGGTAAACCAGTCGGGAACGGCGGCGGTCAGGCTCCCGAGAGAATTCAGCAGCGAGTTGAGTAGCGAGGCCGATGAAGGATCGTCACCACCGAGTATCAACATTATGCCCTTGGCCGCGCCAACGATGAGTGCGGCGGGAAGCAATTGGGCAGCGCCGTCGCGAAAGGCTTCCATAAGCGATGAAAGGGAAGAGCCTTCGATCCTGCCGAGCCGGGCAATAACGGCAGTCGCGATGCCTACCGCGAAGAACTGGGCGGCAATTTCCGGCAGGTAATAACCGCGAGTGGTTACCCCCCAGGCCACCCAGACCACACCAGCGATTAGGGCGAGCAAGATGAAGAGGTGCGAACGAGAAAACTCGGGAAGCGAGTTGCTGGCTTTCGTGCTCAGTCGATCCGATCTGCGGTCGGATGCCCAGCCGCACGGCGCGCGCATATCGCCAGGTGAATGTCGCTGCGATCAGTGTGAAGATCGTCCAGACTGCGAGCCTCAATCCCATTCCCGACATCGGCGGAAGGTCTGAAATGCTTTGCGCTATCACGACGCTGAACGGGTTCATCCAGCTCGTCGCGAACCCGATCTGGCTTGCGCCGTAGCAAACCAATACGGCGGTGATCGCATCGTATCCGGCCCTCACCAAGGCAGGAGTGAGGACCAGTGTGAGGGCGATCGCCTCTTCCGTGAGTCTCGAAGATCGCACCCGCGAGCGAAAACGAGACGAAGAGCGTTACGACCAGTTTTTCGCTGTGAGCGCGGCCTTCCGGCAAAACCTTACGCAGTGCCGCATCCACCGCTCCGGTACGCATGATCATGCCGAATACGCCGCCCAGCACGACGATGAAGGCCATAAGGCCGACGGTTGCCGAGTATCGATCACCGGTGACCAGCCCGGCAAAGAGAAAGTCGAGAAAACCGGTTCTCTCTTCACTCCCAAGAATTGGGGCGGGGTTCGGTCCGGCAGCGGGCTGATAGCTTCCCGGTACGATGCGAGCCGGGTCGCCTGCCACCGAGAACTGACCGGGCGTGAAAACGAAGGTTGCCGCCCACGCCATCACAGCGAGAATGAAAAGGATCAGGAAGGTGTCCGGCATCCTCCACGGACGAGGCTCGCCCATTGTTGAAACATCCGGAGCGTCTTGCCCTGTATTTTCGTTCATGAGTGCTCCTGTCGTCCGTCGCCCAACCGATCGCCAATAGGCGTCGGTCTGGCGACAAACCGTATTGCAGCGTCAGAAGCGCTTCGTCACGCGCACGGTCGCATAGCGGCCTATGAGGTCGTGATTGAAGAGATCGACATTGGCCGAGGCCCCGAGAACACGCGGCGGTTCGGCATCGAGCAAATTCCTGACGGCAAGCTGAATGAAGCTGTCCTCGGCAAAATCGTAGCTGACGCTGAAATCGAAGGTCAGGTAATCGTCGACTTCGTAATCGGCATCGAGCGGAAGGCCGAGAGCATCCAGCGTGCGGTCGGAAGGATCGTCCAAATATCCGCTCTTGTAGTGACCGGACACGGTTGCGCGCAAAGCTCCCTTGCGCCAACGCAGCCTGCCGGTCGCGATGAAGTCGGGGTATAGGTAGTCCCCCGCCAATTCCTCGAGCGGGCTGGCCTCGAGGCCTTGCGCTCGAAATTCAGTATGCGCGTTGCGTCTGCAGAGAGCGAGAAATCTCCCGCCGAGCCCCCACCCAGCCGGTGGGTATAGCCAAAATCGATACCGTCGGTTTTCTGGAAACCGAGGTTCGTAATTTGGAAATGGGCATCCGTCACAAAGCCGTTGGCGACTTCGAGGCCCGGGGTGCCGGTTGGCAGGGCTCCATCACCGACAACTTCGAACTCGCCTGCCAGAGCGCGCCTGATGAAATCGTCCTCATCGATGCCGACGAGGTCTTCGTGGCGGATATTCCAGTAATCGATCCGAACTTCGATGTCGGCATTAGGCTGGAGTACGACACCGCCGCCGAAGCTGCGCGCATTTTCGGCGCCAAGGGCGGGGTTGCCGACATCTTCGGAAAGCAGGGCCTCGCCGTCGGCCGCGGCATCGCCATCGCAGGCACCGGGGTCGCTTCGCAGTCGACCCGGTAGGAGCTCAGGAGCACACCCGCGCCACTCTGCGCGAGTGAAGGAGCACGGAAGGACGTCGAGTAGTTGCGCGCGCAGCGCCAGCCACGGGGCCGGTTCCCAGCGTGCGGCGACCTTTGGATTAAAGTCGCTTCCGAAACCTTCGAAATCGTCGAAGCGTCCTGCAAGCTGCACGTCGAGGCCATCAGCCAGCGGAACATAGAGTTCGCCGTAGAGCGCCCAGCTGTTGCGGTCGGCCTCCGCACTGGTGGAAGAAAATCCGAGGATCGGTTCCGGGTTATCGACAGTGGCAACGGCAACGCCGGAGGGATCGTCCCGCAAGGTTTCACGTCTGAACTCACCGCCGAAAGCCGCCTTGAGCGGACCGGCAGGCATTTCCAGCAGGGTTCCGTTGACGCTGGCATCGAAAGCATAAAGCCGCGACCGACCGCTGCGTTCTGCCTGCGTAGCAAGCAGTTCTGCAACGCCGGCTTCTTGGGCGATCTGACCACCAAACGGGTTATACCAAAGCGTCGTACCGCCGTTGTCTTCGCAGGTCTCGCCCACGAAGCTCGCATCTGGGCGGCCCGGGTCAACATCCCAGCGTTCGACGCGACTGCCGTCGGTGCAAATGTTGCCGAGGTTGAGATCGTAGAAGCTTTGGGAAAACGGCCAGCCCCGACAGCCCGCGTTGCGTGCGTTCGTTACCGCCGAGCAGGATTGCCGCGTCAAACCGCCAGTCGCCGACCAGATTACCGCGCAGACCCGAAGTCAGGCGATAGCTGTCGGATTCGATTTCGACCGCGCGCGGCTCCGGTATCTTGCCCCAGGCAAAGATCGGAAAACCGAAAAAGTCGCTGAAATCGTTGACTCCACCTTTCGGCGACGATGTCGTCTTGCAGGGCAGCGGGCCAGAACGGGTTTTCCGGATCAATAGGTGCACGCGAGAAGTTTGCCGGCGAACTGACACCGCGCGATCTGCCACACGACTGTAGAGGACGTCGTTGTACCACTCCAGATCGTCTGAAATTTCGAAAGGGTGGGTGAAGAGGCCACCGATGGTCTCGAGCCGGTCCTGCGCGGATACGAAAGCGTTGGTGTTGACCTCGCAGAATTCGCCGAAGTTGCCGAAGCCGAAGTCATCGGCCGCACAGCCGTTATCACCCGGCTCTTCGGTCTGGTCGAAAAACTGGAGGAAACAGATCGTTGAAGCTGGGATAGAAGCCCTGCTGGCTGGGCCGGGCGCTGTCACGGCTGATCGCGCGATCGCGCAGGAAGAAAGGGTTGCGCTTGAAGTAGTCGACAACGAGCATGACCTGGTTGCGATCGCCAATCTGCGTTCCGGCGACTGCCGTGAGGTTGTAACGCCCCTCGTCGGTTCCGGCGGTCGAGTTTCCGTAGCTCGCACTGATCTCGATACCCTCGAAATCATCTCGCAGGACATAGTTCACAACACCTGCCACAGCATCCGCGCCGTAAATGGCCGATGCGCCAGAAGGCAGAACCTCGACCCTCTCGATTGCGGCGAGCGGTATTGAACTGGCATCGATAAAGCTCTCCTGCCCACGAGCGAATGCGCTGATTTGCGCTCGGCGTCCGTTGATCAAAGTGAGCGTGGAGGACGCACCGAGCCCCCGAAGCGAGACAGCCGACGCGCCCACAGGAGTGTCGGAAGAAAGCGGGCCTGCCGTCGCAGTCGAGAATGTCGCGCCGCCACCGGTGGTCACCGGCAAATCCTGTAGAACCTCAATGACAGTACCTGCGCCGGACTCGACGATGTCCTGTCTCGTCACGGTGGTGGTTTGCACCGGACCGTCAGTAGGCAGGCCTTCGATACGGCTGCCAGTCACGATAATCGTGTTTTCCTCGACAGATGCGCTGCCCTGACCTTGGTCGTCTATGCCTTTTTCGGCCTGGGCCAGAGCTGGGGTTGAAATTCCTGCAAACAGCAGGGCTACGGCGCGCGTCGCACCGTTACGGACATTTCCATTGTTGAACATAATTTGATCCCTCGAACGCTCGGAGGCGACGGACAGTCGCAAGCGAATTGTCGGGGACAGGCCCGGCATGTCGGAAGACGGTCTCGTCAGTCGGCAAAAATTGTCCGAAGACCGCGCCTATCCCGCGAGTCCGATGATCACTCGTTGAACCAGTCAGTGAGATGAAACTCGACCGAGCGGCGCACGGCTACGAGGCCGCGAAGAGGGCAGAAGGATTGCCGATCCATTCCTCGAACATGCCATCGAGTTTCGAAGTTAGCAAGATAGCTGCGTAATTCACCGATAATCGATTGCTTTCATTGCGCAACCGCGTCCGGGACAGTGATTTCGCAATCTAAGCGGATAGGTAGCGCAAATGAAATGTGGTTGGATACCAACCCTCATCTGCCATCATTTGCTCCCTTTCCGCTTACGACCCGAATTGCGGACTTCGCGGCGCTGCTCGATTATCGCCAAAAGCTGACAGAACATCGACAACCTGAATACGAAGGTCCTTTCGCAAGCTACGGACGCGTCTCAGCTCGTATCATTCGCTGCACGCTTGAATGAAATTTCGGTCATGGCCGCCATCGCGCTCCACACCAGGACGGTCGGAACGATGCGGCGCGGGATGCCGTCAACGATGGGCTGTGATCGAGGAAGAACCACGTCGCAGCCACAACATGCGCGAGCTGAAAGACGCTCATGAATCCGCGCGATGAGTGCGATACGATCAGAATGAAGCTGATGACGCTGGCGACAAGGAACAGCAAGACCATATAGTCGCGTCGCGGTAGGCTTTCAGCGCCAGCAAAGCTGACGCCGATAATCGCACCGAAGAAGATATTAAGCGCCTGGACCGAAGCTTTGTATTGATCCGCCGAAAGCGAGAATGCTCGCGGCATTGCTAAAGCCCGCCTGAACCGCACTCCTTTGAAAAAGCGCTTCATAATGAGGGCGCGCGGCGCATTTTTAGTCGAGTAGGTATCGCTGGTAGAAAAGCACCCGCGTAAAGAAGTGATAGTCGCGGTTTTCTTTCTGCGCGAAACCGTGCCCTTCATTATCGGCCACCAGGTACCAGGGCTTTCCACCGCTTTCGCGAATGACCTCGACGATTTGCGTGGCCTCCGAGGCGGGAACGCGCGGATCGTTGGCACCGGTCGATACGAAAATCGGAATTGTGATCTCGTCTGCGCGCGTGAGCGGACTGATTTCGATGAGCTTGGCGCGCTGAATAGGGTCGCGTTCGTCTCCAAGCTCGACCCGGCGCTCATCGCGCCGATAGTCCTTGGTGTTTTCAAGAAAGGTTACGAAGCTCGAAATACCCACGAAGCAGTCCGCCGCTTTGAGCCGGTCAGCATAAGCAATGGCCGCGGCGTAGCACATGTAACCCCCATAGGAGCCTCCAGTAACCGCGACCCGCGCAGCATCGAGGTCAGGAACGCGTGCTAGCGCATCGAGGAATTCGCCCAGATCGCGCACGAAATCCTCCCGCAGGAACGGGCCGTCATCTAGCGCTGTGAAGCGTTTGCCGTAGCCGGTGGAACCGCGCACGTTGGGAAACATGACGGCAATGCCCAATTCGTTGACGAAGTAATTGTATCGTCCGAGAAACCCGGCAAAGGCCTGCCATTCAGGACCGCCATGCACGTCTACGATGACGAGTTGCGGTCCCGGGAAACGCTCAGGGTCTGGGCGATAGACGAAACCCGACATCGCCTCGCCATCGAAGCTTGTGATCTTTATCGTGTCCGGCAATGCGTTTGCGCTCGGGTCGAGGCCACCTTGCTCGCTGTTTGTCCAACGTTTCACTTCGAGCGTAGTGGGATCGACGCTGAAGACGTCGGTTGCCGACTGGTTGGAGTTGAAAGAGATGCCGATCTCGCCCCACGGCGCGGTTTCAATTCCCGCGATGACACCGGGATCGAGATCAACGGTCCGGGTCGCACTGCTGGCAATGGCGTAGATTTTGAGTTCCGACTGACCGCCGGCATTCAAGACATAGGCGATGAAGCTACCATCCTGCGCGATGCTGAAATCATCTATATCCCAATTTTCTAGAATGATCGGGGTGAAACCGCCGCGATCGGGGTCGAAAACGCCCAAACGCTTGAACTGGGATCCATCGTCCGTCGATGCCCAGAGACGACCGTTGGGCGCATAGGTGAGTCCGCTGAACGAGACGGGTTCGCCGTCCGTTGTGATTTTGCGCTCCGTTCCCGTCTCGACGTCGATGAGGTACAGTTCCATGTCGGTCACCGATATCTCGCGACGTACCAGCGCCGATTTTCCATCGGGCGTGAAATCGAGAACCAGCCAACCGCCGCCCTCGCGCTGAGAGAGCATTCGCGCGCTCGCCGGATCACGCGGGTCCATAATGTACAGGTCCGTATCGCGCCCGTCGCGCTTCGTCGAACGATAGGCGACTTTGCTGCCGTCAGGCGTCCACGCGCTGAAACCGTTGCGGCTTTCGCCGTCTGTCAGGAGTTTCAGCCGCCCGTCTTGCAGACGAAAATTTGGCACGCTTCATTGCCGCCAATATCCTTATGAAGAAGCAGCACATCACCCATGCCGGGAGAGTAGCTGCCGTTGCCGACCGGTTCCTGCGCAAAGCTAATTTGTCGCCGGTAAGCGCCCGGCTTATCGACAACATGCAGCTGCGTCGTATTACCGAACCGGGTTGCGATCAGGATCGAGCGATCCTGCGGATGCCACCCCTGAAAGGTCGCCGTGCGATAATCGCCGTAAGCGGCGACTTCGGCAGCGAGTTGTGCTGGCACTTGTGGGACTTCTTCGAGAAGGATTGCCGCGGGCTTAGGATGAACGTCCAGCTGCGCATCGTTTTGCGCCAGAAGCGACCCTGGCAGTATCAGTCAGAGAGCGGATATCGCCGTTTGCCGCGAGGGTCTGCGGGCGGCGCGAACAAAACGCTTGCCAGTGGTGGGCCGCTTCCGAGCAATAGGTGTTTTGCGCGTCCGTGCGAAAGTATTTGCGATGCTCATAATATCGTTCGCCCCATTCATTATTGTATGATCCCGTCAGGCAGCCGTTCGCTGCGCAGCGTCGTTAAGGCGTTGATCGCATTTGGCTTGAACGTATTTGACCCCTCGCTTTTCATTCTTGTGTTTCGCGATCTTATCGAGAAGATCTGATCCTATGCACCGTCCGGTTTTCAGTCTCTCGCCCGGCCAAAGGCTGCGTCATCAATCTGGTGAGCGGCATACCCGGCATTCGCACGCGGAGGGTTTTATCGCTGTCGTTCTGTCAGGATTCTACGACGAAATAGGAGACACGGGCAGCTGGTCCGCGGGGCCGGGACACGTGATCATGCATTCGCCTTTCGAAGCGCACTATAACGGGATCGGCTCAGCGGGCGCAGAGGTTCTGCTGCTACCCCTGCGCGGCAGCTCTCAGATGCCCGGTTCAATTCTCGCAGACCCGGACTGGGTGGCACGCCTTGCCGAGCGCGATCCGCTCGAAGCGGTTCGATATGTGATTGACAACGCAAAGGAAATCGCACCGGGGATTGGGGATTGGACAGATATGCTGGCCGCGGAACTGAGGTGTCGACTAGGGCTGTCCATCTCGCAATGGTCTCAGCAAATTGGGCTCGACGCTGCTGTTGTAAGTCGTGGGTTTCGGCGCCACTTCGGCTGTACGCCCTCGCAATACAGGCTCAAGGCAAAGTTGCTTGGTGCGCTGCGCGATATCGTTGAAAAGGACACTGCGCTTGCGACAATCGCTTATGATCACGGTTTTGCAGACCAGGCGCACTTGAGCCGAGCGGTACGATCGTTGACGGGGTTTTCGCCAACGAACCTTCGCGCACACCGAGTCCGCTTTTTGCCCTAATTTAGCCGGAAACAGACCATCCGCTCTACACCCATATTCGGACATTCGGCTTGCATTCCGAACTAGGAAAGCGGACTGTTTGCTTGCAGGTATTTTGAAGCCGGTCCGCTATGTCCGGAATGGGGCGCAAAGCAGACATAATCAGCTTCAAAATCGTGAAGTTAACATCACTTCCTAGCCGAGCTTAGCCTGCTAAATTTTTCTACACAACCTCGCTACACAAGGTCACAGCAGCTTGCGGAAACCGGCCATTTTTCAATCGAACTCGCGGCCAGGTTCTTCTCCAGCCCTGTCCACCACTTCGCCCGCTAGGTGCTGTTCGGTAAACTTTTATAAGTGGTGGTGCCGGTTAGAGGATTCGAACCCCTGGCCTGATGATTACAAATCAACTGCTCTACCAACTGAGCTAAACCGGCTCTCCATGCACCCTACCGCGTCGCTGCATGAGGGCGTTTACGTTGCCCTACCGCTTCGCTGCTTGAGGGCGTTTCTATTGCCCTATCGCTTTGCTGCTTGAGGGCAATTCCGCGCGCCTTTGGCGTATTTGTCCGCGCACGTCCAGTGCGATTGCACCCGCTAGACCGCACGCCTATCGCGTCATCATGGATTTGCAGGCGATTGTCACCGATACCTGGAACGAGCTGGCTGACGAGCGCGGCTCAGGAACGCCGGCATCGTATATTCCGGCGCTCGCGCTGGTGGATCCGAACAAGTTCGGTATCGCGGTCGCGCGGCCCGATGGCGAAGTGTTTTGCGCAGGCGATGCAGACGAGACATTCTCGATCCAGTCTATCTCCAAGGTCTTCGCGCTGGCCTTGGCGCTGGAGCGTGAAGGCGCGGCCTTGTGGGAGGCGGTGGGGCGCGAACCGTCCGGCAATGCTTTCAACTCGATCGTTCAGCTTGAGCGAGAAAAGGGCATCCCGCGCAATCCGTTCATCAATTCCGGCGCGATCGTCACGACCGACCGTTTCATCGGCACGCGCAGTCCGGATGAGGCGGTGGACGACCTCCTCGTGCGTCTGCGCCGCATGAGCCGCGACGAAGCTGTCGTGTTCGACCCCGAGGTTGCGCGTAGCGAGAGTGAGACTGGGGCCCGCAATCGCTCGCTGGCCTGGTTCATGGTGGACTTCGGTCGGCTCTTGAACCCGGTCGAAGACGTACTGTCCGTCTACTTCCGCCAATGCGCGCTGGCGATGAGTTGTCGGCAGCTGGCCGAAAGCTCGCTCTTCCTTGCCTTCGACGGCACCGATCCGGTTACCGGCCAGAAAATGTGTGGCGCCAGCAGAGCGCGGCGGATCAATGCGCTGATGCTGTTGTGCGGGCACTACGACAATTCGGGTGAGTTTGCCTTCGAAGTCGGCTTTCCGGGGAAGTCGGGCGTGGGTGGAGGCATCTTGGCCAGCGTTCCGGGCCGCGCCGCGATTGCGGTGTGGTCGCCCGGGCTCAACAGGGCGGGGACGAGTTTGCTTGGTGCCAAGGCCTTGGCGGGCATTGCGGCGAGGACCGGCTGGTCCGTCTTCAGCGGCGTCGTTGCGGAGTCTTAGAGCGCGCCGAAAGTCCAGCCCTCGGTTCGGGCTATGTCCGGGGTAAGCGCGGCTGGTGACCATCTCTTGGGTTCGCCGGCAACCTTGCGTAGCCACGCAGCCGTCAGCAGCGCGTCGGTCGCGTGGTCGTCGATGCTGCCGGATTCGGCGACCGGGTCCGATCCCAGCGCCGTGAGTGCTTCGTTCAAGGCCTCGTAGCTGCGCATCTTGGCCTGTCCTGGACGGCGGCCTGCCTCGAGCGCTGCAAGGCTGGTATAGATTTCGACGCAGACCGAACCTCTTTCTGGCAGGGGATCGACAGGCCAGACCGGCAGAGCCCCGCGCAGATGATGGAGCATCCGCATGCCGGTCAGGCTCGACTTTCCCACCTGCGCCGCGCCGACTAGGTTGAAGTTCGAATACGGCTTGCACCCCATCGCTGCCTGCGCATGTTCGGTCACGCGGAAGCGGCCGCGCCCGTGGTCGGCGCCGTCGCAGCGGAAGTTTTCGCCCGTCAGCGCACCGTTGCGGAAGTATGGCGCGAAGGTCGCAATGGTCGACGAAGGGCTGGGCGCCAAGATGCGGCTCGTCGGCGCACATTGTTTCAATGAGTGACCATAATTCCTCGGCATCGCGTGGCTGGTGCGCCGAGCCGGGAAAGTACGACCCGCAATCCGCGAAGGGCAAGGCAATGCCGAGGTCCATGCCGACAAGCGTGTCGCTCGGCAGGTCGTCGCGCAGGATTTTCAGCACGTCATCGCGCGACCAGCGATGCTGCACCAGCACGGGCGGCCCACCTCGCGCATCGGCGATGGCAAGCGCGATGCCTTTCTGCCGCTCGCCCTTCGCGCCGGACCAGTCGATGGCGAGGAAGTGGCGGAACCTATTTTGCACGGTCGGCGCGCAGCTTGTCCCAATATTCGAGCCGTCGCTTCACCTCGCGCTCGAACCCGCGCTCGACAGGCTGGTAGAAGCTTTGTGGCTCCATCTCTTCCGGCCAATAGTCATCGCCGGAAAATCCGTCGTCTGAGTCATGATCGTAGGTGTAGCCCGCACCATAACCGGCATCCTTCATCAGCTTGGTCGGCGCGTTTAAAATGTTCTGCGGCGGCATAAGGCTACCGGTTTCGCGCGCGGCCCTGTTCGATGCCTTTTGTGCGGCATAGACCGCATTCGATTTCGGCGCGGTGGCGAGATAAGTGCACGCCTGCACCAGCGCCAGTTCGCCTTCCGGGCTTCCGAGAAACTCGTAGGCGTCCTTGGCCGCCATGCATTGCACCAGCGCTTGCGGGTCGGCCATGCCGATATCCTCGACGGCCATGCGGACCAGGCGGCGGGCGAGGAAGCGCGGCTCCTCGCCAGCGGTCAGCATGCGGGCGAGGTAATAAAGGCTGGCCTGCACATCGCTTCCGCGCACGGCCTTATGCAAGGCGGAAATGAGGTTGTAGTGCCCGTCGCGGTCCTTGTCGTAAACAGCCACACGGCGTTGCAGGAATTTGCCGAGCGCCGCGGGGTCGAGCGGCTGTTCGATCTTCGCGTTGTATAGCGTTTCTGCCTGATTGAGCAGGAAGCGACCATCTCCGTCCGCGCTTGCGATCAGCGCATCCTTGGCTTCTGGCGTCAGCGGCAGTGCGCCTTCGAGCGCTTCTGCACGGATGAGCAGTTCGCCGAGCGCATCGTGATCCAGCCGCTGCAAGATCAACACCTGAGCTCGGCTGAGCAGCGCGGCGTTAAGCGCAAAACTGGGGTTCTCCGTAGTCGCTCCGACGAGCGTTACCGTGCCGCGCTCGACGAAAGGCAGGAAGCCATCCTGCTGCGCGCGATTGAAGCGATGGATCTCGTCCACGAAAAGGAGGGTGCGCTGACCAGCCTCGGCGGCCTTATCGGCGGCGGCGAAAGCTTTCTTGAGGTCCGCCACGCCGCTGAACACCGCACTCACACTGGCAAAGCGCATGCCGACACTGTCCGCGAGTAGGCGTGCGATCGTCGTCTTTCCGGTCCCGGGAGGCCCCCACAAAATCATGCTCGACAGGCGTCCTGCCGCGACCATGCGCCCGATCGCGCCTTCCGGCCCGGTCAGGTGTTCCTGTCCGATGACTTCCTGAAGTGTTACCCGGTCTGAGGCGATCCGCCAGCGGCGCGTCTTCTCGCAGCGGCTCTTTCGGCTGGTCGGAAATCTCGTCACCAAACAGGTCTGCCATGAGCCTGCCTGCTCAGACCCGCTCGTGCTGGGCGGGCTCGGCCGGTTGCTGCTCGTGCAGCCGGAGATAGGTATCGACCACCGCCTGATTGATTGCATCCCAGCTATAAGCACGCGCTGCTTGCTCACCCGCATGCCCGTGCGCGAGACGTAGCGCATCGTCGGTGCAGTATGGCGCGAGGGCTTCTGCGCAGGCCGCTGCAAATTCGCTTTTCTTGCCGACGGGCACGAGTTGGCCAGTCTCGCCATGGCTTACGAGGCTGGCGGCACCCGTCGCTCCGGCGGCGACGACGGGCAGTCCGCAGGCCATCGCCTCCAGCGTCACATTGCCGAACGTCTCGGTGATCGAGGGGTTGAAGAAGATATCCCCGCTCGCCAATGCGCGGCCCAGGTCCTTGCCGGTCTGGAAGCCGACGAAAGTGCCGCCGGGCAATGTCTTCTCGAACCACCCGCGCGCAGGGCCGTCACCGATGACCAGCACCTTGTGCGGCACCTGCCGCTTGCGCAAAGCGATGATGGTGTCCGCGAAGATGTCGAGGCCTTTTTCCATCACCAGTCGGCCAAGGAAGACGATGGCGACATCGTCGTCCTCCAGCCCGATCGATCGGCGCCATTCCATGTCGCGGCGCGAGGGGTCGAAGACGTCTCGATCCACACCGCGCGTCCATAGCGAGATGTCGTCATGCATCCCTTGCGCGCGCAGTTCGTCGATCTGACTGTGCGAGGGCGCGACCAGCGCATCGCAACGGTGGTAAAAGCGGCGCAGTATGGCTTCCACCGCCGGTTCGAGGAAGCCGAGACCGTAGTACCGAGGATACGTCTCGAAGCGGGTATGCACACTCGCCAGCACGGGCACGTCATTGTCACGCGCCCAGCTGACTGCTGCGTGCCCGGTGGGATCGGGCGCGGAGACATGCACCACATTCGGTGCGAAGTCGGCCAGATCGCGCCGGGCCTTCTTGTCCAGACCCAGCGTCAGGCGATATTCTCCACGGTTGCGTACCGGCATGCGCATGTTCGGCACGTTGACGAGATCGCCCGTCGGCGGGAAATCCGGCTCGTCCACCACCGGCGCATAGACCCGCAGCGCTGCGCCCTGACGCAGGAGGTAGTCCGCCAAGCGGTTCAACGCCTGGTTACAGCCGTCGCGCGTGTAGTTGTAGTTCCCGCTGAACAGCGCGATGCGAAGATCGGTCACATCCATTGCCTGCGGCCCATATTCACTCGGAACCGTTTTGGCGAGGGGGCGGTTGATCTCAGCGAACGGGCGGACCCCGGGGACGCATACCTATTTCGCGTTGACAGGCCCCGCTGCACACCTATCACCGCCGGCGGGCCACGCGGTCCCAACGCCGCGCGTGCTCTCTGCAAGGAGAGAAGACATGACTACCGAACCGGCGCTCAAGCCAGAGCGCCCGTATTTTTCGTCCGGACCGACTGCCAAACGCAAGGGCTGGTCCGCCGCCAATCTGAAAACCGAATCGCTTGGTCGCTCGCATCGCAGCGCGCTCGGCAAGTCGCGGCTGAAATACGCCATCGACCTGTCGAAGGAGATGCTGGGCGTGCCGGAGGACTACCTCGTCGGCATTATGCCTGCCTCCGACACGGGCGCGCTGGAATGCGCGATGTGGACGATGCTGCGCCCCGACCGTCCGGCCACGGTCGCAGCTTGGGAAAGCTTCGGCAATGTCTGGATCCAGGACGCCGTCAAGCAGCTCAAGCTGCCGCAGCTGACCACGCTGGATGCCGACTATGGCGAGATACCCGATCTTTCCAGCATTCCGCAGGACAACGACGTCGTCTTCACGTGGAACGGCACGACATCGGGCGCGAAGATTCCGGATACGGACTGGCTGGCACCGGATCGCAGCGGTGTGACGATAAACGATGCCACCAGCGCGGTTTTCGCCATGGAAATGGACTGGGCCAAGCTCGATGCGACAACCTACAGCTGGCAGAAGGTCATGGGCTCCGAAGCGCAGCACGGTATGCTGATCCTCAGCCCCAAAGCGGTGGAGCGGATCGAGGATTACGACCCCGATTGGCCTCTGCCCAAGCTTTTCCGCCTGAAGAAGGGCGGCGCAATCAATCGCTCGATCTTCGAAGGCGCGACGATCAACACGCCCAGCCTGCTGGCGACCGAGGATTACATCGACGCGCTCGAATGGGCGCAGGCCATGGGCGGGCGCAAAGCCATGTTCGAGCGGGCCGATGCCAATGCCAAGCTGGTCAAGGACTGGATCGAGGCCACGCCGTGGCTGCGCAATATGGTGTCCGATCCGGCCAAACAGACCAACACCGGCGTATGCTTCGTTTTCCAGGGCGATTGGTACGAAGGTTTGTCCGACGATGACAAGGCAGGCGTGCCAAAGAAGATCGTCAAGCTGCTGGAAGAGCGCGACGTTGGCTACGACTTCAACGGCTATCGTGACGCGCCGCCGTCCTTGCGCATCTGGTGTGGCGGTACGGTGGAACAGGAAGACCTGAAGCGCCTGCTGCCTTGGATCGAATGGGCTTATGAGCAGGTGGAAAGCTCATAACACGCGTCATCCCAGCGAAAGCTGGGATCGCCGTCCGCCAACTCCGACATAATTGAAAGCGATTCCAGCTTCCGCTGGGATGACGAAAGAGATCACATGACCAAACCCAAAGTTCTCATTTCCGACAAGATGGACGACAACGCTGCCCGCATTTTCGAAGAGCGCGGATGCGAGGTCGATGTCATCACCGGCGAGACCCCCGAAGAATTGGCCGCCCGTATCGGCGAATACGAGGGGCTGGCCATCCGCTCCTCGACCAAGGTGACTAAGGAAATTCTCGATGCGGCGACCAATCTGAAGGTCATTGGCCGCGCGGGCATCGGTGTGGACAATGTCGACATTCCCTATGCCAGCGGCAAGGGCGTGGTCGTGATGAATACGCCGTTCGGCAATTCGATCACGACGGCCGAGCATGCGATCGCCATGATGATGGCGCTCGCTCGCCAGATCCCGCAGGCCGATGCGCGCACGCAGGCCGGCGAATGGCCCAAGAAGGACTTCATGGGCATCGAGGTGACCGGCAAGACGCTGGGCCTGATCGGCGCGGGCAATATCGGCTCGATCGTGGCCGCGCGGGCGCAGGGTCTGCGAATGAAGGTCATCGCCTTCGACCCCTTCCTGACAGAGGAACGCGCAGTAGAGATCGGCGTCGAGAAGGTCGACCTCGACACGCTGCTCGCGCGTGCGGACTTCATTACGCTGCACACGCCGCTGACGGACGAGACGCGCAATATCCTTAGTCGCGAGAACCTGTCGAAGACCAAGAAGGGTGTCCGCATTGTTAACTGCGCGCGTGGCGGGCTGATCGACGAGGCGGCTCTGGCCGACGCGCTCGACAGCGGGCAAGTCGCGGGCGCGGCGCTCGATGTGTTCCAGAGCGAACCGGCAACCGAGAGCCCGCTGTTCGGCAAGCCGAACTTCATCTGCACACCGCATCTGGGCGCCAGCACGACCGAAGCACAGGTCAATGTCGCGCTACAGGTGGCCGAGCAGATGGCCGACTATCTGGTCAATGGCGGTGTCACCAATGCGCTCAACATGCCTTCGCTCAGCGCAGAAGAAGCACCCAAATTGCGGCCATACATGGGCCTGGCGGAAAACCTCGGCAGCCTCGTCGGACAATTGGCGCACGGCAATTTGACGAAGATCAGTATCGAGCGGGAAGGCGCTGCAGCGCAGCTTTCCGGCAAGCCGATCGAAGGCGCGGTTTTGGCTGGCCTGATGCGCCAATATTCGGACACGGTGAATATGGTCAACGCGCCCTATCTGGCGAAGGAGCGTGGTCTCGACATCCGCTCGATCCGTCACGAGAAGGAAGGCGCTTACAACACGCTCCTGCGCGTCACGGTGGGCACCGATGACGGCGAGAAGTCGGTGGCGGGCACTCTGTTCGGGGCCGACGCGCCGCGCCTGACCGAAATCTTCGGTGTGCGCATCGAGTCGGAGCTGACGGGCGACATGTTGTACATCGTGAACGAGGACGCGCCTGGCTTCATCGGCCGGATCGGATCGCTGCTCGGCGAAAACGGCATCAATATCGGCAACTTCCAGCTTGGCCGTCGCGAGACGGGCGGGGAAGCCGTCGTACTGCTCAGCGTCGATCAGGCAATTCCTGACGATGTCGTGGCCGAGGCCTGTGCGCTCGAAGGCGTGAAGACCGTAATGCCGCTGGAATTTGCGTGAGGGATAAGGCAGGGGCGCTCGCCGTATGACAAAGCCTGACGATCTCCTGCCCGTTGGCCTCGAAGACGCATTGCCTGCGCGCGCCGCCGCCATTACCCGCGCCATGCGCGATGTGCTGGAGGCGATGGACCGCCATGGCTACGACCGTGTGCGTCCTGCGCTGGTCGAGTTCGAGCAATCGCTGGCAGGCCGGATGGATGGGGTCGCCACGCGCCACATGGTCCGTTTCACCGATCCCGACACCTTGCGGACGCTGGCCTTGCGCAGCGATATCACGGTCCAGGTCGGGCGCATCGCTGCGACCAGCATGTCGCAAGCCCCGCGACCGCTGCGGCTTTGCTATGCGGGCGAAGTCGCCACGATTGTCGCCGACCAGCTCGATCCCGCCCGCCAGCGTCTTCAGATGGGCGCAGAGCTGATCGGCAGCGACAACGTCGCTAGCGCTATCGAGGCAGTGACGGTCGCGCTCGACGCGCTTGAGCAGGCGGGCGTGACCGGCCTGTCGGTGGACTTCACGCTGCCCGACCTGGTCGATACGCTGTCCGCGCAGGCGCTCCCTCTGTCGAACGAAGCGCGCGATGCTGTCCGGCGCGAGCTGGATATGAAGGATGCGGGAGCTCTGAAAGCCGCGGGCGGTGAGGCTTACCTGCCGTTGCTCTATGCTACCGGGCCCTTCGACGAGGCAATAGACAAGTTGGCGGCAATCGACGCTGGCGGTGCATTGGCCTCGCGCATCGCGGGCCTACGGGACATAGCGGCGGCGCTTGGAGACCGAGCCAGGCTGACGCTCGACCCGTCAGAGCGGCACGGCTTCGAGTACCAGAGCTGGTTCGGCTTTACAGTGCACGCCGAGGGTGCGCGCGCCGCGCTGGGTCGGGGCGGAACCTATGCGATCAAGGGCAGCGAGGAAGCCGCCACAGGCTTTTCACTGTATATGGACCCCATTCTGGAAGCGCTCGGCAGCGATGGGACGACTGAGGCGCGCGAGACGTGCTTCCTGCCACTCGGCCACGACCGCGCGCAGGCGGCGACAATGCGCAAGGAAGGGTGGCGGACGCTTGCGGCGGTAGACGAGACCGATGACGCCGCAGCGCTCGGTTGTACGCATGTTTTGACCGACAGCGGACCGACGGCGCTCTAGTCCGGCACCCACTTGCCGTGCTTGCGCATGACGGCGGTGAATAGATCCGAGGCAATCAGCCGCCGTAACCAGTCCTGCAGGTGCGGTAGGTCCAGCGCATCGAACCGGTCCCGGTCGGCGTTCGCAAACTGCCGCACGAACGGGAAGATTGCGATATCCGCCAGCCCGCGCGTTTCGCCGCCGAGGTAGGGAAGTTCGCTTAGCCGCTCATCCAAGTTGTCGCAGATGCGCGAGGGCCGCAGCGCGATGCTCCTCCGGATCGACATCGTCATATCGCGTGGCATATTTGTAGCGGTCGAGATGGTGTTTGAACGGACCGTCATTCGCCTCGATCAGGTTTGCATTTGCATCGTCGAGCCAGCGTTCCGGATCGCTGTTTCCGAGCGCCCAGCGCATGATGTCGAGGCTCTCTTCCAGCACCACGCCGTCCTCGGTCACGAAGACCGGCACAGTCCCTTTCGGCGATGCCTCCAGCATGGCCGCAGGCTTGTCGCGCAGCACGACCTCGCGATGCTCGTATGTCGCGCCGCTGACGAGCAAGGCCATTCGCGCCCGCATGGCGTAGGGACAGCGACGGAAACTGTAGAGGACGGCCTCAGCCATCGTCATCGCGTCCGATATGCGCCTTGCCCCGCGCTTCGGCGAGTTGCTCCTGCCGATGGCGTTCGGCATATCGCTTGCGCTGCTCGTCGCTGCGCTCGGAAAAGCATTGGTGGCAGGAAACGCCCTCTTCGTACTGTTTGTGTTTGAGGTCGGCATCGCTCAGCGGACGGCGACAAGCGCGGCAAAGCGCGTGCGTTCCGACTTCGAGACCATGCGTCACGCTTACCCGCTCGTCGAACACGAAGCATTCGCCCTTCCAGAGGCTTTCATCGGCCGGCACATCCTCGAGATACTTCAGGATGCCGCCCTTGAGGTGGAAGACATCCTCCACGCCTTCCGAACGGGCGAATGCAGTCGATTTTTCGCAGCGGATGCCGCCGGTACAGAACATCGCGATGCGAGGCGTGCGACCTTGTTCTTCCAATTCGGTTTTGCGGGCGCGGAACCACCCGGGAAATTCGCCGAAACTTTTTGTTTGCGGGTCCTCGGCGCCCTCGAATGTGCCGATGGCAACTTCGTAGTCGTTGCGCGTGTCGATGACGATCGTGTCGGGGTCCGATATCAGCGCGTTCCAGTCCTGCGCATCGACATAGGTGCCGACGCTTTTGGCTGGATCGATATTTGGCTGGCCCATCGTCACGATTTCGCGTTTCAGGCGGACCTTGGTCCGGTGAAACGGCATCTCGGCAGCGCGGGACTCTTTCCATTCCAAGGTCGCGCAGCCGGGAAGTGCACGAATATACGTCAGAACCGCATCGACGCCTGCGTCACTGCCCGCAATCGTCCCGTTGATGCCTTCATGCGCAAGCAGCATCGTACCGCGCACGCCATTGTCTTTCGCACAGGCCAGCAGGCCCGACTTGATGGCAGCGGGGTCGTCGAAGCGCGTGAAGTGGTACAGCGCGGCAATGCGGACGGGCAGCTCGGACATATCCCGGCGCCAATAGCACCAGGACAGTCACCATGCATCCACCGATTGATTTGCCCCGTCAGGCCGCCATGAAGCCGAGATCTGATGTTGCAAAACGCCCGATATTCGGCGCGACCGATGGCAGCTCACTCGTGCTGACACCGAACCACTTCGCAAGCGTAGCCGAATATTGGTCGACAGATGTGCTTGGCAAAAGTCGGCCCTGGTCCACCTGATCGTCGGTATCCACCGATACGCTGGGCGCGGTCCCATAGAATTTGCCGCCATTGACTGCGCCGCCGACGATGAAGTGGTGCGAGCCCCAGCCATGATCGGATCCATTGCCATTGGACGTGAGCGTTCGACCGAAATCCGACGCGGTGAAGGTGGTGACGCCATTCGCGACGCCCAGCTCGACCGTGGCGCGGTAGAAGGCGTCGAGCGCACCATCGAGTTCGGCCAGCTTCTCGCGATGACCCTCGTTCAGCCCGTCGTGATGGTCGAACCCGCCCAGCTGAACCATGAAGACCTGCCGCTTCACGCCCAGCTGACCGCGCGCTGCGATCATTCTTGCAACCAGTTGCAATTGCGCCGCGAGTGAACTGCTTTCATCGAACGCTGTCGAGACATTGGCCGTCTCCAGCGCATTGTTAATGAACTGGCCGTATTCGATCGAGCGGGCCATCGTTTGTGCATAGTCGGTCTGGAACACGTTGCTTGTGTGACGCGTGACCAGTTGGCGCAAGGCTGCACCGCAATCGCGAGAACCGTAAATCCAGCCATCCAACCCGTTGATTTCGATGGCGCCACGCTGTGTGACCTGAAAGGGCGCAACCTGGTCACCCGACAGAAAGACCGCATTGCCCGCAGCATTGATGGCGGTGAACATGGCGTTGGTGTTGCCGGACTGTGCCAAGTCGCCCATCCGGCCACCCCATCCGCTGGTCGACCCTTCCGGCTGAGACGACTGCCATGTCGATTGCTGGTCGTTGTGGCTGAAAAGTTTCGCAGGTCGGGGGTAGCGATTGATGTCGGGACTATCGTATTGCGCCTTCGTCAGCGGTGCGACCAGCGGGCCCACATTGAGCAGCGGAGCCATCTTGTCGCTGTCGAACAGCGCCTTCATGCGGGGCATTGACGGTGCGAGCGCGTAGCGAATGTCGTCGGTCAGCACCTGGTCGGCCGGTTGGTTGAGCACGCTCGATGCGAGCTGGTCGCGTTGCAAGCCGACCCCGGTGCCGCTGTACGCTTCGCCGCGGATCGCGCGATATCGAGCGAAATTGGCGCTGTCGTATGGAATGAGCGTGTTCGCCTGATCGTTTCCGCCGTACAGGAACACGCAGACAAGCGCCTTGTAATCTCCAGCGGAACTGAACGCGGCGGCTTCGCCGATACCGCTGAGGCCGAGTGCATAAGACGATGCTGCGCCCATGGCGCTGAGTTGGGCGGTGCGCTGCATGAAGGCGCGGCGGGATACTTCCAGGTCTTTGCCGATAAACATTGCTCGATCCCCTACCGCTGCGCCAGATAATCGTTGGATGCCATCACCAGCAGCACGGCGATGTGAATGCGCTTGAGCTTGTCTTCCTGTGCGCTGTCCTGAGTGACGGCCTGTGCGTCCAGCGCGTCCTTGATGATCGTGCGCGTATCGTCAGAAAGCTGCTTGGCCGTGAGCGTCAGGTCGAGATGGTCGAGCAAGGCCTGGCTGTCATGCGCCAAGGGTATTTCGTCGGCATAGTCTGCCTTGATGTCTCGCGCCCACCAGCTGCCGCCATCGATCACGCCGCGCATGAAATTGACGTACATGGCCACGGTGGACTCGTTGACGATCTGGAATTCCGGCGCGACCAGATCGCTGGACGCAGCCTGTGAATTGGCAGGCACGTATCCCGGTCGGAAAAAGTTGAAGACCGAGGGCGACTGGAATGGCGCTTGGCCGATCCCGTAAGGCATGTTGCTCATATCGCCGATGTCCCAGGCGCCGCTTTGCGACCTAGCGCCGAAGGTTCTTCCCCATTGCGCATAGCGCAACATCGGTTCGCGCAGCTTGCCCTGCCGCCAATCGTCGAGGCCGGCATCGCCAAGCACTTCGTCGTCGAGCAGGATGGCCTTGAAGACGGCGCGCAGATTTCCACGCTGGCCCGAGCCATCGTTGTTGAAGACCTCCGCCACCCTGCGCACATAGGCGTTGCTGGGATTGCTGGTGACCAATCGCTGGATCATTTGCTTGGCGAAGAACGGACCGACGTTTCTGTGATTGAACAGATGGTCGAGCGTCATGCGCAAGCTGTCGCTCGCATTGGTCCCGGCAGGGATGGTCAGGCCCAGGAACGACTTTTCTTCCGAGGAATGGTAATCCTTGTTCCTCGACCAGCGCCAGCGCGACGCATCGGCAGTCATCGGCTGGGAAGTCACCGTGTGGCCGGCTATCTGCCATTCCGATCCTGATGGATTGGGGTGCAGGGTTACGTTCGTGAAGTCGAGATCATACCCGGTGAAGACCTTGGCAATGCCCGTGACATCGTCGTTGGTGTAGGTCTCGATCGGCTGACCGCTGCCGTTTGTGCGGACAGTGCCGTTGGTATTCAGTTCGTAAAGGCCGATGGAGAAGAGCTGCATCACTTCGCGACCGAAATTTTCGTCGGGCACGCGCCCGGTTTCGGGGTCCGCCTTCTGGTTACCAAGCGTATTGAGAAATACGCCCATTGTGGGCGCAAGCGTGATCTCCTCCAGCAGGTCGCGGAAGTTGCCGAATGCATTGGCGTTCAGGCGATCCCAATAGTCTCCGACCGACTGGCTTGGCCAGATGAGGCCATCGATGCCTTTCATCGAGATCACGAAGAACTCGGAGAGTGCGAGCGCAACGCGCTTTCTGACGGTCGCCTCGCCGCTCAGGATCTGCGACCAGAGCATTTGATTGGCAGGCGTTCGCGAGAAATAGATCTCATCGTCGTCCACGCGGTTCAGATTGCGTGACGAGAAGAAGCGTGCAGCCGTCTCGCCCACGCCCAGGTTGATTTGACGATCGAGCCATGGCTCGTAACCGAGCGACCGGACAGCGGCTATTTCGGAGGTCGTGGCAGACAGCGAGGCATGCAGCAGGAAACGTGCGGCCTGAGCATCGGTATCGGGTTTCAAGGCGGTCGGATCGGGCGCGCCGCCGCCCGTACCCGGCCCGCCGGATCCGCCGCTTTCTCCTCCGCCGCAGGCTGCCGTGGCCAATGCCAGCGCGGCGACGCCTGCCGCCTGCGCGCCACTCACGCTCGTGGACTCTTTCACCTCGAGCTCGGTGTCGGTGGTTTGCATGGCCTGCAGTGCCAAGCGTTCGTCTTCCAGCATTTTCCCGTCCCGTCCTGATGTCTTTGCCGAAACAAAAGCAACAATCGGACCAAGGCTTACGCCGGTTGGTGAACATTCGGTTTAAGAGGCAGGCTTAACACGAAATTCACCTATGGACCGGGCCAAAAGTCCGATGAGCGGATCATGTCTGCTGCCAGCGACTTTCGCGTTGCTGCGGTTTGCCCAGCGGCTTGCCGTAAGGGGACAATGCGCCTAACGCCGCGCGCGTTTGCTGAATTCCCCTCGAAAGGCTCGCGACCTCTATGGCTAATGTGACCGTGATCGGTGCCCAGTGGGGCGATGAAGGCAAGGGAAAGATCGTCGACTGGCTGGCCAGCCGCGCCGATGCCGTGGTGCGGTTCCAGGGCGGCCATAACGCCGGTCACACGCTGGTTATCGACGGCGAGACCTACAAGCTTTCGCTGCTTCCCTCCGGTATCGTTTCCGGCACGCTGTCGATTATCGGAAATGGCGTTGTGCTCGATCCGTGGGCGCTCAAGGCCGAGGTCGAGAAGCTCGAAGGGCAGGGCGTGACCATCACTGCTGACAATCTGGCGGTCGCCGACAATTGCCCGCTCATCCTGCCGCTCCACCGCGATCTCGACGGTTTGCGCGAAACGGCTGCGGGCAAGGGCAAGATCGGCACGACCGGTCGCGGTATCGGTCCGGCTTACGAAGACAAGGTCGGTCGCCGCGCGATCCGCGTGTGCGATCTGGCGCATCTCGATGCTCTGGAACCGCAACTCGATCGTCTGTGTGCGCATCACGACGCATTGCGTGCAGGTTTCGACCAGCCGCCGGTGGACCGTGAGGCGCTGCTGAGCGAGCTTCGCGAGATCGCGGACTTCGTGCTGCAATACGCGCAGCCGGTCTGGAAGCGCCTTAAGAAGGTTCGCAAGGCTGGCGCGAAAATCCTGTTCGAAGGCGCGCAGGGCGTGCTGCTCGATATCGACCACGGCACCTATCCCTTCGTCACCAGCTCCAACACGGTCAGCGGCACGGCGGCCTCGGGAAGCGGCTTGGGCCCGAATGCCACGGGCTATGTGCTCGGCATCGTGAAGGCATACACCACGCGCGTCGGCAGCGGCCCTTTCCCGACCGAGCTCGACGACGAGGTCGGTCAGCGCCTGGGTGAGCGCGGGCATGAGTTCGGCACCGTGACGGGCCGCCAGCGCCGCGTCGGATGGTTCGATGCCGTCATCGTGCGCCAAAGCTGCTCGATCAGCGGCGTGACTGGCATTGCGCTCACCAAGATCGACGTTCTGGACGGGCTGGAGCAGGTGAAAATCTGTACCGGATACCGTCTGCGCGGACAGGTCTTCGACTATTTCCCAAGCCATGCCGCCGATCAGGCCGCTGTAGGACCGATTTACGAAACGATGGATGGGTGGAGCGAAAGCACGGCCGGCGCGCGCAGCTTCGCCGACCTGCCTGCCAACGCCGTGAAATACGTGCAGCGCATTCAGGAACTGATTGAAACGCCCGTCGCGCTGGTATCGACCAGCCCCGAGCGCGACGACACCATTCTGATGCGCGATCCGTTCATGGATTGACCTTGCCGCGATTGCGACCCCGGCCTAGGAATTTGCCATGACTGCACATGCGACATCGACCGGCCGTCCGGTCATATCATCGACCGGGCTTTACACGCCGGCTGAGAGCATCAGCAACGAAGAGCTGGTCGCAAGTTTCAACGAATACGTGCGGCGTCACAACGAAGCACATGCATCGCAGATCGAGGCAGGCGAGGTCGAGGCGCTGACCGAAAGCTCGGTCGAATTCATCGAGAAGGCCAGCGGCATCAAGGCGCGCCACGTGATGGCGAAGGAGCCGATTCTCGACCCCGAAATCATGGCGCCGCGCTGGCCGCAGCGGTCGAACGACGAACTGTCGATCCTGGCCGAGATCGGTGTGAAGGCAGCTCGCGAGGCGCTTGAAAGGGCGGGCCGCGATGCGAAGGATGTCGACGCCGTGCTGTGCGCCGCCTCCAACATGGAGCGGCCCTATCCGGCGATGGCGATCGAGATCCAGCAGGCGTTGGGTATCGACGGCTTCGGCTTCGACATGAACGTCGCATGCTCGTCTGCCACCTTCGGGATCCAGACGGCGGCCGATTACATCCGCGCAGGAAATGCCGGAAGCGTTCTGGTCGTCAGCCCTGAGATCACGAGCGGCCATCTGAACTGGCGCGACCGGGACAGCCATTTCATCTTTGGCGATGTCGCCACCGCCGTTCTGGTCGAGGATGCGAGCATGGCACCGGCCGAGCACTGGGACATCCTCGGCACCAAGCTCAAGACGGTGTTCTCGAACAACATCCGCAACAACTTCGGCTTTCTCAACCGCGCGTATCCCGAGGATGCGGACGGTCCGGACAAGCTTTTCGTCCAGGAAGGCCGCAAGGTTTTCAAGGAAGTCGTCCCGATGGTCGCGCAGATGATCATCGACGAAGCGGAGCGGCTGGACATCGAGCCGGAGGGGCTGCGCCGTTTGTGGCTGCACCAGGCCAATACGGGCATGAACCGGCTGATTGCGCACCGCGTTCTGGGCCATGAGGCGAGCGAGGATGAAAGTCCGACCGTGCTCGACACTTACGGCAACACGTCCAGCGCTGGCTCGATCATTGCGTTCCACTTGCACAGCGACGATCTGCAAGCCGGAGACACCGGCCTCATCTGCAGCTTCGGTGCAGGTTACTCTGCAGGCACGGTGTTCGTGCGCAAGGCCGGCTGACGTCCCGGAAAGGGCAAGCGGTCCCATGCCGCGAAGACGTACGGCACGGCTCTCCAGATCGCGTAGATGGCTATGAGCGAAGCCAGCCCGTCGAAGGCGTAGTGGTAGCCGGTGTGCACCGATCCGATCCAGATCAGCACCATGTACCAGAACATCACGCGTCCCCAAGTCTTCGAGGTTTCCCGCGCAGCCAACCAGTACAAAACGCAAATCGCGACATGCATGCTCGGCAAGGCGCTGATGCCGCGGCCAAGGCCATTTTCGTTGGCGAAGTAACTCTCGAGAAGCGCGTCCTGCACGGATACGACCATGACCGGCACTTGCTCGTTCGCCGCGCGCAGATAGTCGACTTGCGGACCGAAGTCGGGAATGCCGAGAATGGGCTCGGCGAACACGGGGCCTACGGAGGCGAAGATCGTCGCGAGCAATCCGCCGACGACCGACCAAGCCAGCGCATAGCTTAGGAAGAAGCGACGCCGCACATCGTTCGAAATCTTGGGCGAAATCGCCATGACGGCGACGCCGAGATACAGCAGCAGCACCCAGATGTGATAGGTGACTGCGATTGCTGCCGTGACGATCGGGTAGCCGAGAACAGGCTGCAACACTTCCCACGCATCGTTGCCGAACAGGATCGTGCGTTCCCAGGCGATGATCGACGCGTCCCAGTCGAAGTCGTTGAACAGCGGGATCATCGCCTTCAGGCTGGAGAAGACCGGGATGAGGATCGCGCACATCATTACGACGGGTACGGCGGCGATCAGGCGGTAGAGCGATGATCGGCTGAAGTACCGTTCCCGCGCCCAGCCAAGGGGGCGGGCGGGCCGGTCTCGGAACAGCCGCCACACGATATCGACGAAGAACCACGCGATGGCGCAGGTATAGATGATCTGGACGCTCTGGAACGAGCCGACATTGTCATAAGGGATATCGAAGCGCGACCAGAGGACGAAGACCAGAGCGGCGCAGAGCAGCGCATAGGCATAGACCGGAATTTCGTCCCACCAGCGGCGTGCAAGATCGGCAAGGTGCGTCATAACCGCGCGTTTACCATGATGGGGTGAAGGAATTGCTAATGGTGCGCGGGAGAGGCGCTCCGCGCTTGTGACATCGCATTTCCCCGCATACACGCACCAGCCTATGGCAGGTGATCTCCAAGACAATCGCGGACGCGGGCATGTGCCGTCGCTCGTGCCGCGGATCCATCCCGAAGGGCGCAAATTCGGGCTGGCAGTGCTGGGTGTATCGCTGGTATTTGCCTGGTTCGCCTGGGAAACCCTTGCCTGGCCACTGGCCTTCCTCTCGCTGGGCGTCTTTGCGTTCTTCCGCGATCCCGAGCGGATCGTGCCTCAGGACGATCGCTTTATCGTGTCCCCGGCCGACGGTCGGGTGGTGCAGATAGTGCAGGTAAAGCCGCCTCGCGAGCTGATGGTCGACGATGGCAGCGGGATGGACGGGTTGGCCGATATCGAGATGACCCGCGTGTCGATCCACTTGTCGATTTTCGACGTGCACATCAATCGCACGCCCATCGCCGGCACGATCCGGCGGCTTGTCTACGTGCCGGGCAAATTCCTCAACTCCGATCTCGACAAAGCGAGCGAGGACAACGAGCGTCAGCATTTCCTTATCGAGCGTGGCGACGGCACGAAAATTGCCGTGACCCAGATCGCCGGACTGATCGCTCGCCGCATAGTTGCCTTTGCCAAGACCGGCGATACGGTGGGCATCGGGCAACGGCTGGGCATGATCCGCTTCGGCAGCCGTGTCGACGTGTATTTGCCTGCCGGGACCGGTTCCTATGTCATGATCGGTCAGAAGGTCGTAGCCGGCGAAACGGTGATTGCCGCTATCGGCAGCCAGCCCCTGCTTGAAGGAGTCGCGCAATGAGCCTGCTGAATGATCCCACCCCAAGGCCTGAACCAGAAGAACGAGCTCGACTGGGGCCGAAGGCGGCAGAAGATGAGGCCCCGGTCATGGGCAAGTCGCGGGGGCTGAGCCTTCGTGCCATGGCGCCCAATGCCATTACCGCAGCCGCCTTGTGTTCCGGGCTAACGGGCATACGTTTTGCGATAGCCGAACAATGGGCTGCCGCTGCCGTCGCGATTATCGTTGCAGGTTTGCTGGATGGCATGGACGGTCGCATCGCTCGATTGCTGAAGGCGCAGTCGCGGTTCGGTGCAGAGCTCGACAGTCTGGCCGATTCTCTCAGCTTCGGCACGGCTCCGGCCATCATCATCTATCTCTGGTCGCTATCCACCGAGCCGCGTTGGGGCTGGTTTGCGGCGCTGGCGCTGGCAATCTGTTGCGCGCTGCGCCTGGCGCGGTTCAATGCCCAAATCGATACGGACGACCAGCCGCATAAATCACTCGGTTTCCTGACCGGAGTGCCCGCACCCATGGGCGCAGGGTTGGCATTTATGCCGTTCTACCTTTGGTCCGCGACAGACCTGGAAATCTTCCGCGCGCCCGCGTTCGTCGCGCCCTGGTTGCTCGCTACGGCTCTGCTAATGATCTCGAGCATGGCCACACCAAGCTGGACATCCTTGCGACCGCGTCGGGGTATCAGGTTATGGCTGCTTGTGCTGGTGGCGCTGTTGTTCGGCGCGTTGATGCAGGAGCCGTGGTGGACGCTCAGCGCAATCGGGATCGGGTACTTGCTGCTGCTGCCGGTAACCTTGGTACGTTACGCGAGGCTCAAGCGGCCTGCCGGACAGTCTGGCGAATGACCGGATGGGCCTTGGCCGACCGATCGAAGCCGTTGACGCTGCCACGCTCCAGCGGTGAGCGTGCGGAAACGATGTCGATCGCATAACCGCGTTTCGCCCTTGCGCGAAGCATGGTGAACGCCGACCACCACCGGAGTGAGCAATCGGCAAGAACGGCCACCGTCGCAATCGAGGCGATGACGAACACTGCGGTCAGGACAAACGCGATCATTGTCTTTTCTCCTGCCGGATTGCCTTGCTAACCCTGTTGACAATCCGGGCAAATCTACGGGAAAACCCTCATTGCGGCAGAATCGTTCCTGCCATGAGTCCGTTGTTCTCTTTTTGTTCTCGGATGTCAAGCGGTTTTCGCGACGAACCGTGCAGCATGAGCGGTGAAATCCTGCTGGATTTTTGCCGCGAAAATGCCTATCTCCCCGCCGTTCGCAGGTTTTCGGCCCAAATCCTTGGGTTTTGGCCTGCCGACAAATCCACATGGAAGGCGCTCATACCGGTGCCCGAATCGCGGGACGCTCCGCACGCTCGGGTTCCAGTCTTCCAGAGGTATAACCGGAAAGGAATATGACTATGGCGGCTCCTACCGTCACGATGCAGCAATTGATCGAGGCCGGCGCACATTTCGGCCATCAGACCCACCGCTGGAACCCGCGCATGAAGCCGTATATTTTCGGCGCGCGCAACGGCATCCACATCATCGACCTGTCGCAGTCCGTGCCGCTGTTCGCGCGCGCGCTCGACTTCATCAGCCAGACCGCGCGTTCGGGCGGCAAGGTTCTGTTCGTCGGTACCAAGCGCCAGGCGCAGGATCCGATCCGCGAAGCCGCGCTTGCTTCGGGTCAGCACTTCGTCAACCACCGTTGGCTGGGTGGAATGCTCACCAACTGGAAGACAATTTCGGGCTCCATCAAGGAACTCAAGACGCTGGAAGAAACGCTTTCGGGCGACACCGGCGGCCTTACCAAGAAGGAAGTGCTGAACCTTACGCGCAAGAAGGACAAGCTGGAGCTTTCGCTTGGCGGTATCCGCGACATGGGCGGCATTCCCGACATCATGTTCGTGATCGACGCGAACAAGGAGGACCTCGCCATCAAGGAAGCCAACGTACTTGGCATTCCGGTGGTCGCCGTGCTCGACACCAATGTCGATCCGAACGGCATCGCGTTCCCGATCCCGGGCAATGACGACGCGGCCCGCGCCATCAAGCTGTATTGCGATGCCGTCAGCGAAGCGGCCCGTTCGGGCAAGGGCGAAGGCGTGACCGATTCGGGAGCCGATGTCGGCGCGATGGAAAATCCGCCCGAAGAAGCTGCTGCCTAAGGCTGCACCTATGAGACGGGCGCGCCATGCGCCTGTCTTATTCGCAGAGCGTAAGCACCGGGCCGCTCGCACCAAGCAGGCCCGGTGCCCGCACATTGACTTGAAGAGGAATAGACAATGGCTGCATTCACTGCCGCTGACGTGAAAGCCCTGCGCGAAAAGACCGGCGCAGGCATGATGGACGCCAAGAAGGCTCTCGAAGCTTCCGACGGCGATATCGAAGCTGCTGTCGACGCACTGCGCGCAAAGGGCCTGGCGACCGCTCAGAAGAAGTCGAGCCGCACCGCTGCGGAAGGCCTTGTCGGCATCGCCGTCGAAGGCACGAAGGGCGTCGCCGTCGAAGTGAACTCGGAAACGGACTTCGTTGCCAAGAACGACAAGTTCCAGGACTTCGTTCGCAAGACCACGCAGGCAGCTCTGAACAACGATGCCGACGATGTCGAAGCGCTCAAGGGCGCTGCCTATCCCGATGGCGGCACCATTGCCGACAAGCTGACCGACAACGTCGCGACCATCGGTGAGAACCAGCAGATCCGCCGCATGAAGACCGTATCGGTCACCAACGGCGTGATCGTGCCTTACATGCACAATGCGGTCGCTCCCGACCTTGGCAAGATCGGCGTTCTTGTCGCGCTCGATAGCGAAGGCGACACAGCCAAGCTGGAAGAGCTTGGCAAGAAGCTCGGCATGCACATCGCGGCTGCTTTCCCGCAGGCACTGACCGCCGACGGCCTCGATGCCGAGGTGATCGAGCGTGAGCGTTCGATCGCCAAGGAAAAGGCTGCCGAAAGCGGAAAGCCCGAAAACGTCCAGGAAAAGATGGTCGAAGGCGCAGTCAACAAATACGCCAAGGAAAACGCGCTACTGAGCCAGGTCTATGTCATCGACAACAAGACCCCGATCGCACAGGTCGTCGAAGGCGCTGCCAAGGATGTCGGTGCGAAGGTGGAACTGGTGGATTACGTCCGCTTCCAGCTCGGCGAAGGCATCGAGAAGGAAGAGAGCGACTTCGCTGCGGAGGTCGCTGCTGCCGTCGGCGGCTAAGCGCTTTCAAGCTTTATAAAAGATAAGGCCGCCGGAGTTCGCTTCGGCGGCCTTTTTCGTGCGCAAGGGGCCTCGAAGTTTACCGGAGCAGTGGCTGACCGACGCTGAATTGCGGATCGCGCAGGATCATTTGCAGACGGTCGGGCGATGCTTTGCGGTACAGACCCGCCTTCGGATAGGGGCCGCGCGGGTCGTTGTAGCCGATATTCACGCCACGCTGCGACAGGACGCGGCGACCGTTGATCCAGATTTCCACCTCGGCATCGTTATTCCAGCCGAAGACCACGCGGCCGACGACATCGTGAAACACAGGGCTTTCGTCCAGGCCGGACACCGGCATATTGCGCAGCCGCAGACGCCGGGTCAGGCCCGGATTGCGCGTGCTGACCCGGTTTGCATCGGTGCGGGTGACGATTTTCAGGTCGCGCCCGTCGAGTTCGAAGGCGAGGGCAGGCGATTTCGCGCTGCGGTCGACCTCGTCACGCGTCGGTGCAAATTGGAAAATGGATACCCAATCGCGCGGTGTTTGGTCGTATCGCACCGCAAATGAAAAGGCGAACCACATCTCCTCCCCGTTCCGAGGCGCGAAATTCGTGTCGGAGCCTGTTTGAATGAAGCGGACTTCCGACCGATCGGTAACGCCGCGCGTATGTTTTGCCGCGTCGCCATCGCCATTGCGAACCTCGAACCAGTGCGTATCGCCCGAAGCGCGATAGGAGTAGTCATGGCCCGCGCTTTGCACCTGGACGCTCGGACGCGTCTCCGCTGCCTGCGCTTCCAGCATGGCCACAGGCAGCGAGACTGCCGCCGCGATGGTGGGAAGGGTGAGCAGCCGGGCGGATGGATTACAAAATGCCATAGCGATGTTAGTAACGCGCTAACGCTGAAGCGGTTCTGAGCCGCGCTGTTGGCTGCTGTTAAGCCAGCACCGGAACTACTTCGACCGATAGACGTGTCTCTCCCGCTCCATTGTGTGAACAGCGCCTTGGCAGGGCGCGCCGTGCGCTCTAAGGCCGCGCAAACCGATGAAAGTTCACATCCGATGATCCTGCCCGATATGAAACGCGTCCTGCTCAAGCTTTCGGGCGAAGTGCTGATGGGCGACCAGCAGTTCGGGATCGATCCGTCGACGGTGATGGAGCTGGCCAAGGAAGTGAAAGCGGCCAAGGATACGGGCCTCGAAATTTGTCTCGTTATCGGTGGCGGCAATATCTTTCGCGGAATGGCGGGCGCAGCCCAAGGCATGGACCGGGCGCAGGCCGATTACATGGGCATGCTGGCCACGGTGATGAACGCGCTGGCAATGCAGAGCGCGCTGGAACAGCTGGGCGTTCAGACGCGCGTGCAGAGCGCCGTGCAGATGGACCAGGTGTGCGAGCCCGTCATCCGCCGCCGTGCAGAACGGCACCTGGAGAAGGGCCGTATCGTCATCTTTGCCGCGGGTGTCGGCGCACCGTATTTCACCACCGACAGCGGCGCTGCCTTGCGCGCGGCGGAAATGGACTGCGACGCGCTGCTCAAGGGCACTAGCGTCGATGGTGTCTATGACAGCGATCCCAAGAAGAATGCGGACGCAAAACGTTTCGACACAGTCAGTTACGGCAAGGTACTGGCCGACGATCTCAAGGTCATGGACGCCAGCGCCGTGGCGCTGTGCCGCGACAATGGCATTCCCATCGTGGTGTTCTCCATCCGCGAGAAGGGCAATGTCGCGAAAGTTCTGTCGGGCGACGGCGTGCAGACCGTCGTCACCGATCGATAACGATATGAAAGCTGGATGAGGAAGCCTGACATGGCGAAATACGACAAGGACGATATCGAGCGCCGGATGAAAGGCGCGGTGGAAAGCCTCAAGAGCGATCTGGGCGGCCTGCGCACGGGACGCGCGAACACCAGCCTGCTCGATCCGGTCATGGTCGAGGTGTATGGTTCGATGATGCCGATCAACCAGGTGGCCACGGTCTCCGCCCCCGAGCCGCGCATGCTGAGCGTGCAGGTGTGGGACAAGGCGAACGTCACCGCAGTGGAGAAAGGGATTGCCAAGGCGAATCTCGGTCTCAACCCGATGATCGACGGCCAGAACGTGCGTCTGCCCATGCCCGACCTGACCGAGGAGCGTCGCAAGGATCTGGCCAAGGTGGCGGGCGAGTATGGCGAGAAAGCCAAGATCGCCATCCGCAACGTGCGCCGCGACGGAATGGAAGCGCTCAAGGAAGACGAGAAGAAGAAAGAAATCTCCGAAGACGATCAGAAGCGCATGGAAGGCGACGTGCAGAAGATGACCGACGTGCATGTCGCGGAAACCGACGCGGCGGTGGCCAAGAAGCAGCAGGAAATCCTGACGCAGTGAGAGCCAGCGCCACCAATACTTTCCCGTTCGCCCTGAGCTTGTCGAAGGGCCGCTCTTCTTCTTCGAGGCACAGTCTTTCAAGTGAAGGACAGGGCTTCGACAGGCTCAGCCCGAACGGAAGTTAGGTGGCGAGTCAGAAGCAGGACTCCAAGGAAGCCCGCCACGTCGCCATCATCATGGATGGTAACGGGCGCTGGGCGAAGCGTCGGCATCTGCCGCGTGCGATGGGGCACAAGAAAGGCGTGGAGGCGGTGCGCGAATTGGTGCGCAGCCTGAAGAACACCTCGATCGAATGCCTTACGCTTTATGCGTTCAGCTCGGAAAACTGGAACCGGCCTGACGAAGAGGTAGACGATTTGATGAATCTCATGCGCCGGTTCATCAAGTCCGACCTGCCCGAATTTGTCGCCAATGACGTAAAACTGCATATTCTCGGCAACTGGCGCGGCCTTGCGCCCGATATCGTTGGCATGCTGGATGATGCGCTGGAGCAGACGGCCAACGGCTCGCGCACGTTGGCGGTAGCATTGAACTACGGAGCGCATGCGGAAATCGTGCAGGCTGCGGCTAAAGCGGCGGAGCAGGGCGAGGTCACCGAAGAGACGCTGGCCGCGCATCTCTACACGGCCGATCTGCCGCCGCTCGATCTGCTGATCCGTACCAGCGGCGAAGTGCGGCTTTCGAATTTTCTGCTGTGGCAGGCCGCCTATGCCGAGATGTTGTTCACCGACGTGCTATGGCCGGACTTCACGCCCGGGCACTTGCAGGACGCTCTGGCCAGTTTCGAAACGCGGGAGAGACGTTTTGGCGGCCGCTGACACGCCGGCACAGTCGAAGAATGCCGATCTGCCGGTGCGTGTTGCGTCGGCGATCGTCATGCTGGCTGTCGCGGGCGCCGCGCTTCTGGCTTGGCGGACCGTGGCTCGATGGCTTTATCGTCCTCGTGGCTCTGGCAACTTACTGGGAATTCGCACGCCTGGTCGCGCGTATCGGCTGGAGCGAGCCGACGAAGCTGGCCGCCTGGGTGTTCGGCCTGCTTTATGTCGGCACGGCGGCATATTTCCTGATCCGGATGACGTCGGTGGAGACCGTCGTCTTCGTGGTTGGGGCGGTCATTTTCGTCGATACGTTCGCGTATGGGTTCGGGCGCACCATCGGTGGGCCGAAGATCGCGCCGCGGATTAGCCCTTCCAAGACCTGGGCTGGCCTTTTCGGCGGTATCGTCGGAGCGACACTGGCGCTTCTGCTATGGACCGAGTTCAGCAGCGCCGAGGCCCACGTCGTTTACCGTCCGCCAGTTGAATACGCAGCGCTGATACTGCCGGGTGCGGCCATCGCTATCCTGGCGCAGGCTGGCGACTTCTTCGAAAGCTGGCTCAAGCGCAGGGCCGGGATGAAGGACAGCTCCAATCTTATTCCTGGGCACGGCGGCGTTTTCGACCGGACCGACGGACTGTTGCCGGTGGCGATTTTGGCAGGGCTGATGCTCGAATTCCTGGCTCCGCACTGGTTGGCAGGGTGATGAGACGCTCGATTACCATCCTCGGCGCGACAGGCTCTGTGGGCGAATCCACGCTCGACCTTGTTCGCCGCAACCGCGATGCGTGGCGGGTCGAGGCTGTGACAGCCAACTGCAGCGCCAAGGAACTGGCCGCGCTGGCTATCGAGTTCGACGCGGCCATGGCTGTCGTGGGAGACGAGAGCTGCTACGACGAATTGCGCGAGGCTCTGGCAGGAACCGACATCGCAATCGCCGCCGGGCGCGACGCGCTGTGCGAGGCTGCTGCGCGGCCCGCCGACATCGTCATGGCGGCCATCGTCGGCTGCGCAGGCCTCGCGCCGGTCATGGCGGCCATCGAGCAGGGCCGCACGGTCGCGCTGGCAAACAAGGAAGCGCTGGTTTCGGCAGGCGAGGTGATGACCGCCGCCGTCGAGAAGCACGGCGCGACGCTGTTGCCCGTCGACAGCGAGCACAATGCCATTTTCCAGTGCCTGCAGGGCGGCAAGCTGGACGAAGTTCGTTCCATCACTCTGACGGCCAGCGGCGGCCCGCTTCGGCTGGTAGAGGACCTGGACGCGGTCACGCCGGAGCAGGCGGTGGCGCATCCCAACTGGGACATGGGCGCGAAGATAAGCGTCGACAGCGCCACCATGTTCAACAAGGGGCTGGAACTGATCGAGGCGCATCATCTCTTCCCCGTAGGGCTCGAGAACATTCGCATCGTCGTCCACCCGCAGAGCGTGATCCACTCCATGGTGGAATATCGCGACGGATCGACGCTGGCGCAGCTCGGCCCGTCCGATATGCGCGTACCGATTGCGTCCTGCATGGCCTATCCGGCGCGCATGGAAACGCCGATGGCACCGCTCGACCTGTCTGCCATCGGCGAGCTCACCTTTTTCGCGCCCGACGAAGAGCGCTTCCCGGCTACCAAGCTTGCGCGGCAGGCGGCAGAAGCTGGCGGTTCAGCCCCGGCCACTCTCAACGCCGCCAATGAAGAAGCTGTCGCCGCCTTCCTCGCCGGTAAGATTAAGTTCAGCAGTATCGCGGTAGTGGTGGAACAGGTTTTGAACGCTGCAAACCTCCCGCCCGCGCCGCAAACGCTCGACGATGTCCTCGTCATCGATGCGGCTGCCCGCAAGGAGTCGCAGCACCTTCTGGAGCGCTGCGGACGATAATGGACGGTTCGATACCCTGGTGGATGTATATCCTCGGCTTCCCGCTGCTGCTGGGGCCGCTGGTGACGCTGCATGAACTCGGCCACTATCTCGTCGGGCGCCTGTTCGGCGTGAAAGCAGAGGCGTTTTCGGTCGGCTTCGGCAAGGAACTGGCCGGCTGGACCGACAGCCGCGGGACGCGCTGGAAACTGAGCGCGCTGCCGTTGGGCGGCTATGTCCAATTCAAGGGTGACATGGACCCGGCCAGCATCCCGGACAAGGAAGCCATCGCCAACGCCACCGCAGCGGAGCGGGACGGCAGCTTCCACCACGCCGCGCTTTGGAAACGGGCGCTGATCGTGTTCGCGGGACCGGCGATGAACATCCTTATCACGCTGGCGATCTTCGCCGGCTTCTTCGCTGCGTTCGGCCAGCCGGTTGCTGCCGATCCCGCCGAGACCAATGTCATTCAGCGCTTTGCCGAGGATTCGCCCGCGCGGGATGCAGGCTTGCAGGAAGGCGATCGCATCATTGCCATCGATGGCGAGCAAGTGGCGCAATTCCAGGATATCCAGAACCGCGTTCTGATGTATCCCGGCCGCACGCTGCAGATGGAGATCGAGCGCGATGGCAGGACGCAGACCATCCCGGTCACCACTGCCGACGTCACCGAGACAGACCGGTTCGGCAACGAGTCGCGCATCGGCAGGCTGGGCATCTACTCGTCCGAGATGGGTTTCGAGCCCGTCGGCGTCGGCGAGGCGATCCAGCTGTCCTTCGTCCAAACCGGCAAATTGTTCGACATGATGGTCACCGGCATCAAGCAGATCGTGGTCGGCGATCGCTCCGTGAAAGAGCTCGGCGGACCCATCACGATCGGCAAATACGCTGGCGAACAGCTGAGCATGGGGACGCTCGCTTTCGTCAACTTCGCGGCGCTGATCTCGCTTAACTTGGCATTCATCAACCTCCTGCCAATTCCCGCACTCGACGGTGGGCACCTGGCTTTCTATGCGGCAGAGGCAATCCGCCGGAAGCCCTTGGGACCCCGCTCGACGGAGGTGGCCTACAGGGCCGGTGTGGCAGTTGTGCTCGCGCTGATGGTCTTCATCACCTTCATCGATATCGCCAAACTTCCCTTCTTCGGGAATTAGGCGGGGACGAGCCGGATTTTGCGCCGCTTGCGGGGCGTTTGACGGCTTGATTGGACGCGCTGCTTAGGGCAGGGGGCCACCGGCTCCCGCATCCCGGCAGAGCCGATGAAATATGTGAGGACGGGAACCCCCTTTGGCGATGACTGATATTGCGAGCGCCGCTGGCGAAATGAAACCGCGCAACACACGGTTGGTGGCGGGACTTCTGGCCGGCACGGTGCTGGGCATGCCAGGCGCACTGCTGGCGCAGGAAACCGCGCCTGCGACGACAGCCGCTCCGGAGGTGCAGCGCCAGGACATCGTGCGGACGATCGCCGTATCAGGGGCGCAGCGTCTCGAGCCGCAGACGATCCTGTCGTACATCCGCCTGCGTCCGGGTGATATCTACAATGCCGCTGCGGGCGACCAGGTCATCAAGGACCTTTCTGCGACCGAGCTTTTCAGCAATGTCAGCGTCGTTGCCGAAGACGGCAATGTCGTCATCAACATCGTTGAAAATCCGGTCATCAACCGCATCATTCTGGAAGGCAACGAGCGGATCAAGAACGACAAGATCGTTCCGGAGATCCGCCTTGCTCCGCGTCAGATTTTCACACGCTCCAAGGTCCGCGCCGACGTGGCCCGCATCATCGAGCTGTACAAGCGCCAGGGCCGCTTCGCTGCCACGGTCGAACCGCAGCTGGTCGAATTGAGCCAGAACCGCGTCGATATCGTCTTCGAGATCGACGAAGGCCCCAAGTCCAAGGTTCGCCAAATCAATATCATCGGGAACGAGCAGTTTTCCGATGGCAAGTTGAAGGGCGAAATGGTCACCAAGCAGACCGGCGGCCTGCTCACCTTTCTGAGTTCGAACACCAGCTACGATCCCGACCGCCTGGCTTTCGACCAGCAGAACCTGCGCAGTTTTTACCTCACGGAAGGCTATGCCGATTTCCGCGTCGTCTCTGCGGTGGCGGAACTGACGCCGGACAAGGAAGATTTCATCATCACCTACGTGGTGGAGGAAGGCGAGCGCTACAAATTCGGTGACGTCGATGTGCGCAGCGAGCTGCGGGACTTCGACAGCGACACGATGAGCCAGCGTCTCCCGATGAATTCGGGCGATTGGTACGATGCCAAGCAGGTCGAGGACACGGTCGAGCAGCTGACCGATCTGGCCGGCACCTTCGGTTACGCCTTCGCCGATGTGCGTCCGGAATATACGCGCAATCCCGAAACGCTGACCATGGACGTGACCTTCGCGCTTCGCGAAGCGCCGCGTGTCTATGTCGAGCGGATCGACGTCAACGGAAATACGCTGACGCAGGACAAGGTCGTGCGCCGCGAGTTCCGTGTGGCGGAAGGCGACGCCTTCAACAGCCTGGCCATCAAGCGTTCGCAGGCGCGCATCGGCTCATTGGGCTATTTCCAGGAAAACTTCGAAATTGCGCAGGCCGAAGGCAGCGCGCCCGACCGCGTGGTGCTCGAGGCGAACATCGAGGAGCAGCCGACGGGCGAGCTTCAGCTGTCTGCCGGTTTCTCCTCAATCGAACAATTCGTGCTTGCCGGTTCGATCCGCCAGCGCAACTTTCGCGGCCGCGGTCAGACCATCGGCTTGAGCGTCAATTATTCGCGCTTTTCCCGCTCGGCACAGGTCAGCTTTTCCGAACCTTACGTGTTCGATCGTAACATTTCGCTAGGCGCGGATGTTTATCATCGCGAATTCGACAACGATTTCTTCGCCACCGATACCAATCGCTACAAGCAGGCGACCACGGGTCTCAGCATCCGGACCGGTGTTCCGCTGACTGAATACATGTCGGCAGTTGCCAGTTATACGTTGAACTTAGAAGACGTTTCAATCGGATCAGACTTCTTCCAAGACCGGGATGGCGACGGTGTGGCCGAGTGTATCCAGTCCCGCTTCATTTGCGAAGCGATTGGCCAACGCACCAGTTCGATCCTGGGACTTAATCTTAGCTACAACAATCTGAACAGCAGCTTCCGGCCGACCCGCGGTGAATCCATTTCGCTGGGGGTCGAATATGCGGGACTGGGTGGCAATGTGAATTATCTTCGCATGCGTTCCCGGTTGGCCAAGTTCATCTCGCTTGGATCAGGTTTCATCTTCTCGCTGCAAGGTGAGGGTGGCTGGATCGAGGCCCTGAGCAAAGATGCGGAACCGGGATTTGACGACGTCCGTCTGACCGACCGTTTCTTCCTGGGAGAGCCTCAATTCCGCGGGTTCGACATCCGAGGGGTCGGCCCGCGTGTCATTCGCCTCAATTATCTTGATGATGATGGCGATCCGGACACACCACGTGTTCTGCAGACGATTGAGGATTTCCGCGAAGACGATAATCGCGCATTCGATGACCCCTTGGGTGGCCGCGCCTATTATCTCGGCCGCGCAGAGCTTGAGATACCGCTTGGTTCAGGCGCGCAAGAACTGGGGTTGCGACCTTCGGTTTGGGTCGATGTAGGCTCGCTGTTCGGCGCAACCCGTCCGAACCTTAGAGACTTTCCCGACGGCAATCAGCTCCGCCTGGATGGGCAATTGGTTTTTGAAGGTCTTCTCTTCAACGAGGACGGATCACCGAGAATCAACGATAACAATACGCCTGATAATCCCGATGACGATTTCCAGGAATTTGGCCGGACCTTCGACGAATTCGATCCTGACGGAAATCCGAACGATCCCGCCATACCGTTTGATACTTACTACCGCGAAGTTTTCCTCGGCAACAGTGTCAGCCCTCGCATTACCGCCGGCATCGGCGTCAACTGGAACTCACCCTTTGGCCCATTCAGGATCGATATCTCCCACATCGTCAAGAAGCAGCCTGGTGACGATACCAAGACCATCTCCTTTAACGTAGGGACGCAATTCTAATGAAACTTCTCGCCAAATCACTCGCGGCTGCCAGCCTGGCAATGGTCGCTATCGCTGCTGTTCCATCGGCTGCGCAGGTTAGCGGCAATATTGCAGTGGTCAGCGATCCGGTCGTGATTGCGCAAAGCACTGCGCTGGCCAACGCTTATCAGCAGATTTCGACAACCTATGCGTCGCAGATCACGCAGATCCAGCAGAAGCAGCAGCAGACGCAGACGCTTCTGCAGCAGCTCGATACGAACAATGACGGCAGTCTCGACGCTGCCGAGCAGCAGGCTGCTGCGAACGCGCCGCAAGCGCAGCAGCTGCAGACGCTGGAGCGCGAGATCGCCCAGCTGTCGAATCAGATCGACCTGGCGCGCGTCTATGCCGTTACGCAAATCCTCCAGCAGTATGGTCCTGCTCTGCAAAGCGTGACCACCGCCGACAATATCCAGATCGTCCTGGCACCGGATGCCGTGTCGTTCGCCCCGCCGCAGGCAAATATTGGCCAGAAGGTCGTCGCCGCGTTGAATGCCCGGGTACCCTCGGTGCAGATTACGCCGCCGCAGGGTTGGCAGCCTAGCCAGCAGGCGGTCGCCGTCTTCCAGCAGGTCCAGCAAATCCTGTTGATTGCAAACGCTCGCCAACAGCAGGCCGCTGCTGCCGCACAAGCTCAGCAACCTGCGCAGCAGCCGGCCCAGCCGAGCGGCCGCTAAAGCGAAGACAGGGGCAGGGAATATGAGCGAGACCGGCTTCGACGTCGTCGAGGTGCTCAAGCGCCTCCCGCATCGCTATCCCCTGCTGCTGGTCGACCGGGTCAAGGAGCTGGTCGTCGACGAGCGCATTCACGCGGTCAAGGCGGTCAGCTTCAACGAAGACTTCTTCCAAGGCCACTTTCCCGGCGCGCCGATCATGCCCGGCGTGCTGCAGATCGAAGCGCTGGCGCAGGCCGCAGGCGTGCTTGCCGTGGAAAGCCTCGGGCTCGCGGGCTCGGGCAAGCTGGTCTATTTCATGGCGATCGAGAACGCCAAGTTCCGCGCTCCGGTGACGCCGGGCGTGCTGCTCGATCTCGAGGTCGAATTCGTCCAGAAACGCGCCCGCGTCTGCAAGTTCGCCGGCAAGGCCAGCGTCGAGGGCAAGGTGACCTGCGAAGTGAGCTTCACCGCGATGATCGCAGACGCGCCTGAATAGGGTTGCAAAATACAAGGCGCGGCGCTAGGCGCGCGCCTTCTCCATACACAGCTGGACCGGTCGGAACCGCTCCGAGGCTAGAAGGACGTTTATCATGAAGACCGAAGGTCACCCCGAATACCACATGATCACGGTCAAGATGACCGATGGTACCGAATTCCAGACACGCTCGACCTGGGGTAGCGAAGGCGACACGCTGACGCTCGATATCGACCCCACCAGCCACCCGGCATGGACGGGCGGCAAGCAGCAGCTTCAGGAAGGCGGCCGTGTCGCAGCCTTCAACAAGCGCTTCGGCGGGCTCAGCCTCAAGAAGTGACGCAAGACTGGGCTTGTTGGCCCGGTCTGTCGCATCGGCGCCAAGGGCACTACCCTGCGCCAAGATGACGGAAGATTAAAAGGGCGGTCCTGCGGGGCCGCCCTTTTTCATTGCTGGTCGTATCGCAAATTTCCGGCCACGCGCATGGGCTTGCCGGTGTCCTTTGGGTGGGCTCCGCCTCCGTCGTGCACTGGCATCGACGAGAAGTCGTAGCGGCCGCGGCTCGCAAAGCATGCTCCATTGATGCCGAATTTCGTCGGATCGGAGCGCAGTTGGTGAAAGACGTGGATGCCACAGATGCCGCAGAAGTGATGCTTCGCCGCACCGGTGTTGAACTCATAGAGCCGCAGATGGTCCTTACCCTTCACAAGCCGCAGCGCGGCGAGCGGCACGTCGAACATCACGCTGCCCTTCATCGAACAGATCGAACAATTGCACTGATGCGGCATGGCACCGGGCGAAAAGTCCACCTCCATTTCTACCGCGCCGCAATGGCATCTTCCCGTTTCCGTCATTTTCTCACCACCCCCACTCCTTCTCGCGATACCACTTCGTGATGACGTATTTTACGCCGCGGCGGACCTTCATGCCGTGGTGGATAGTCGAAGGATTTTCGCTGCCGTCGGGGCGGCGGTTGTTCCAGCAGACCAGCTTGCCTGCTTCGGGCTGGAAGGTCTTGTTGACGGCCTTGAAGCGCGTGGCGCCGCCTGCTTCGACATTGTTCAAGTAGACCATGAAGGTCCACGTGCGCTGCCCCGCGACGGAGCAGTATCTGCTCCAATCCTGACCGCCGCGGTTGAAGTAGTCGCAATGCGCCTTGAACTCCTGGCCTTGCGCGTAACGCTGGCCCTGCAGCGGCTCACCATAGGCCGGGTCGATCCCGCTGAGCGCGGTGAGCATCGCCTCGATTTCCCGGACGACCGGTTCGTCGGCAGAGAGGTCGCAAGTCTCGCTGGTGCGGAAATACCGGTCGTCGCCCGCATCGGCGAGAGTCGAGGGCCTGCGGTCCTTCTCGATCAGAGCGATCAGCGCTGCGCATTGTTCGGCGCTGGCGAACCCGCGCATCTGGAACAGCTCCACCTTGGGCGAAGGGATGCGCTGCACACCGTCTCGCAAGAGCAGCTGATCGGCATAGGATTCGCCTGGAGCGGTCATCGCGACTTTAGCTAAGGATGATTGGCGCTTGTTGGAAGCGCGTAATTATATTTCGCCAACAGCACCACAGACGCTTTTTCGCTTCCCATTTTTCGCACCCTGTGCAACACGCGCTCGCCGATGCGCGAGGCGGGTTGACGGCCCGACGCCCGTGTCTATGTGCCGCCTTCCCGGCTATGTTCGGGGGGCGTATGGCGATCGTAGCTCAGTTGGTTAGAGCGCCGGTTTGTGGTACCGGAGGTCGCGGGTTCGAACCCCGTCGATCGCCCCATCATTTCCCCCTCGACAGCGCCGGCACAACGATAACTTGCGACAAGGCATGGCGTAGATGACCGCGTTCTGGACCGAAGCCGATTACGACGATCACGAACTGGTCGAGGTCGTGCGCGATGCGAAGAGCGGGCTGACGGCAATTATCGCTCTGCATTCGACGCATCTGGGTCCGGGGGCAGGCGGCACGCGTTTCTGGCACTATGCCGAGCCGGAAGCCGCCATGCGCGATGCGCTGCGACTGTCGCGTGGCATGAGCTACAAGAATGCCATGGCCGGACTGCCGATGGGCGGCGGCAAGGCTGTCATCCTGGCCGACGACGCCAAGACCAAGACGCCTGAAATGCTGGCTGCCTTCGCCGACGCCGTCGATGCGCTGGGCGGGCGCTATGTCACGGCAGAAGACGTCGGCATTTCGGAAGCCGACATGGCTGCCGTTGCGCAGCGCACGCAGTATGTGTCAGGCTTGCCGGTCAAGGGCGAGGATGCGGCGGGCGGCGATCCCGGCCCGTTCACCGCGCTGGGCATCTTCCACGGCATCAAGGCCGCGGTGAAGCACGCGCTGGACAAGGACAGTATGGACGGTGTCCACGTCGCGATCCAGGGCACCGGGAGTGTCGGCGGCGGCGTCGCGCGCCTGCTGGCCAAGGAAGGCGCGAAGCTGACGCTGTCCGACATCAATGCCGATCGCTGTGCCGAACTGGCGCGTGAGCTCGACGCCGAATGCGTGGCGACCGATGCGATTATGTCGGTGCCGTGCGATGTCTTCAGCCCCAATGCGCTGGGCGCGATACTCGATGAAGACGGTATCGGCCGGCTCGATTGCCGCATCGTGGCCGGCGGCGCGAACAACCAGTTGAAGCGCGAAGAGCACGGCCCGATGTTGGCCAAGCGCGGCATCCTTTACGCACCGGACTATGTCATCAATGCAGGCGGCATCATCTCGGTCACGATGGAATATCTCTGCCGCACCAAGGGCACGCCCTGCGACATCAACGAAGTGCGCAAGCGTATCGCTATGATCCCCGGCAGGCTCGAGGAAATCTGGCAGAAGAGCGAGGCTGACGGTTCATCGCCCGATCAGGTCGCCGACGCCATGGCCCAGGCCCTGATCGGACGCGGCTAAAAATCCGGTTTTCCTTGCGGGTGCGCGCCCGGCCTGCCAAAGCGCGAGCGACGGTTTTTACACCCATGCATGGCTTTGCAAATCCCAAACGCTTCCTGTCGCTGGCGAGCTGGCTGACCCCGCTTCTGCTGGTCGGCGGACTTGTGTTGACGGCAAGCGCGCTTGGTGTGGGGCTTCTCGCAGGTTCCGCCCGATCGTCTGATGGGCGAGACCGTGCGCATCCTCTTCATCCACGTGCCGACTGCGTGGCTGGGCATGGGCGGCTGGACGACGATCGCGATTGCCAGTTTGGTCTATCTCGTCTGGCGTCACCCGCTGGCCGCCATCGCCGCACGCGCAGCGGCCGTGCCGGGCATGGTCTTCACGGCGATCTGCCTGCTGACCGGCTCGATCTGGGGGCGTCCGACCTGGGGCACCTGGTGGGAATGGAACGATGGGCGCCTGATGAGCATGCTGGTGCTGTTCTTCCTGTATGTCGCTTATATCGCGTTGGCGCAGGCCGCCGCGCGGGAGGGTGTCTCCGCGCGCATCCCGGCGATTTTCGGGCTGATCGGTGCGGTCAACATCCCTATCATCAATCGCTCGGTCGCATGGTGGAATTCGATCCATCAGCCTGCCTCCATCACCTTGGGCGAAAGTTCGATCGATGCAGTCTATCTGTGGCCGCTCGCTGTGTCGGTCGTCGGCTTCTCGCTGCTCTTCGGCGCGGTCGTGTTGATGCGCATGCGGGCCTTGCTGGCCGAGATACAGGCCGAAGCGCGCCTGCGTCGCCGCGCGATGGAGGCGGTGTGATGCGTGAAGCGCTCGACCAGTGGGACTTCGTCTACGCCGCCTATGCAACCGGCGTCGCCGGCACTCTGGCGATGATCGCGTGGAGCTGGGCCGACGATGCGCCGTGCCGAAGCGCGCCGTGCGAAGGTGCGGCAGGGATGAAGGCGAAGCATCAACGCCTTGTGCTGGTGGTGCTGGCGCTGGTCGCGCTGATCGCGGCCGGGTTGCTGGCGGCCTATGCGCTGCGCAATCAGGCAAGCTATTTCTACCTGCCCGAGCAGATGGCGGAAAAGCCGCCTGCTGTCGGGCAGGCCGTGCGTCTGGGCGGCATGGTCGCGCCCGGATCGCTGGACATGCTGGCCGATGGCATCACGGTGACCTTTACCGTCACGGGCCAGGAAGACGCTGCGATCCCGGTGCGTTATGCCGGCATCTTGCCCGATCTCTTTGTCGAAGGATCGGGAGTGGTGGCCGAAGGTCGGCTGGAAGAGGGCGGCACCTTCGTGGCCGACAATCTGCTCGCCAAGCATGACGAGAACTACGTCCCGCGCGAGCTTCAGGAAATGACCGAGCATCAGGCCGCAAAGGCTGCGCAGGAAAGCACGGTCGGGCTGGAATGATTGCCGAAATCGGTCTGGCGGCATTGTGGCTGGCAGCCGCGCTGGCGGTGTTGCAACTGGCAGGCGGCGCGCTGGCGTTCCGCAGCGGTACGGACAGCGAGCTGGCCGCGCTGACACGGCCTGCGGCGATCCTGCAGGGCGGGCTGGTCGCCGTGTCCTTCGCCGCGCTCTTGTGGAGCTTTGCCATCACCGACCTGTCGGTGAAGCTGGTCGCGACCAATTCGCACACGATGAAGCCGATGATCTTCAAGCTGTCGGGCGCATGGGGCAATCACGAAGGTTCCATGCTGCTGTGGGTGACGGTGATGGCGCTGGCAGGCGCGCTCATTGCCGGAGTGGAGCGACGGCTGCCCGAGATCACCATGCAGGCGACGTTGGCAGCGCAGGGCTTCGTCGCGCTGGGCTTTTACGCGTTTCTGTTGCTCAGCTCGAATCCGTTCGAACGCCTGCCGCAGCCTGCGGTCGAGGGCATGGGCCTCAACCCGCTGTTGCAGGACATCGGTCTCGCGCTGCATCCGCCGACGCTGTATTTCGGCTATGTCGGCCTGTCGGTCGCTTTCAGCTTTGCCGTCGGGGCTCTGGTGACACGGCAGGTCACACCCGATTTTGCGCGCGCCATGCGGCCGTGGATCCTGGGCGCCTGGGTCTTCCTGACGCTGGGGATCGTGGCGGGCAGCTATTGGGCTTATTACGAGCTTGGCTGGGGCGGGTACTGGTTCTGGGATCCGGTCGAGAACGCCTCGCTCATGCCATGGCTGGCGGCGACGGCACTGCTGCATTCGGCAAGCGTCCTGGCCAGCCGTGACGCGCTTCGAGTCTGGACGATCATGCTGGGGGTCGTGGCGTTTTCGATGTCGATGCTCGGCACCTTCCTCGTGCGGTCGGGCATCCTGACCAGCGTGCACGCTTTTGCGGTCGATCCAGAGCGGGGGACGTTCATCCTGTTCCTGCTCGCGATCTATATCGGCGGCGCCCTGCTGCTGTTCGCCCTTGCGCGCCGGAGCAATCAGCGAGGGCACGCGCTTTGCCATGGCCAGCCGCGAGGGCGCGCTGGTGGTCAACAATGTCATGCTGAGCGCCATTCTCGCGGTAGTGCTGCTCGGCACGCTCTATCCGCTGCTGACCGAGGCCTTCGATGTGCGCGTGTCGGTCGGCCCGCCTTATTTCAATCCGGTCAGCGCGATCTTCGCCTTTCCGATGTTCGCCGTCATGGCTGTCGGGCCACTGCTGAGGTGGCGCAAAGACAGGTGGCAGCGGATCAACGCGCAGTTGGTCGTGCTGGCCGCGCTCGGCCTCGCCGCACTGATCGCACTTGCGCTGTTTTTCGAGATGAGCGTGCTTGCGCTCGGCGGGTTCGTGTTTGCTGCCGTGCTGGCCGTGGCCAGTTTTCTCCCGCTGAAAGGTCGCAAGCTGGCGCGCACGCCGCTCTCGGTCTGGGGCATGGTGCTGGCGCATTTCGGCGTCGCCGTGGCGCTGTTCGGCATGGCGAGCGAGGCGGCGTTCACGAAGGAGCGGCTGGCTGCGTTGTCGCCCACGCAAGTGACCGATGTCGGGCCGTGGCAGGTGCGGCTCGCCTCGGTCGATCCCATGGCCGGACCTAACTGGACGGCGCTCTCTGCGCAGCTTGAGGCGTCCTACCGCGGCAATTTGCCCGAGACCATCACTCCGCAATCGCGCAATTTCTGGGCTCCGGCACAGCAGACGACCGAGAGCGTGCTGCTTACCCGCTGGAACGGTCAACTCTACGCCGTGCTTGGCGGGCAAAGCGATGACGGGCGCTGGCAGGTGCGGTTGTGGTGGAAGCCGTTCGTGACGTTCATCTGGTACGGCGGGCTCCTGATCGCGCTGGGCGGCGCGCTATCGCTGGTCAGCCGCGTTGCGCAGGATGTGAAGCGGCGGACGGTGCGCCGCAAGGCTGCCGAACGCCGCGAAAGACCGCGGAGGCACTGGCATGAGCTGGCGCATGTGGCTGCCCTTCCTCGTATTCTTCGGCTTCCTCGGGCTGGCAGGCTATCAGCTGACGCAGCCGAAGGACGACTTCGTGCCCAGCGCCATGGTTGGCCGTGAGTTGCCGTATTTCGAGCTGCCTCCCGCACTGCCCGAACGCCCCGGCGTGAGCAGCGCGGACTTTTCCGATGGCCAGCCCAAGCTGCTGAACATCTGGGCCAGCTGGTGCCTGCCTTGCATCGCCGAAGCCCCGCATCTCGAGACCCTGCGCGAGCAGGGCGCGCAGATCGTCGGCGTCGCCATCCGCGACCGGCCAGAAGATGTTGCGCGTTTCCTGGCCGAGCACGGCAATCCCTACACGCGCATCGGGCGGGACGATTTGTCCGAAGTGCAACTCGGCATCGGGTCGTCCGGCGTGCCCGAGACCTTTGTGATCGACGGGAACGGACGCATCACGCACCAGCATATCGGCGACGTCCGAGAGCGCGACGTACCGGTGCTGCTGGAAAAGCTGCGCGAGGCGGCGGAGTGAAGCCTCTCGTACTGATCCTCGCCGCGCTCTTTCGCCATGCCGCTGGCTGCGCAGACCGGCGTGCCGGACGCGCCCTACGCCAACCGCCAGCTCGACGATCCCGCGCAGGAGGCCGCAGCACGCGAACTGATGGAGACGCTGCGCTGCATCAAGTGCCAGTCGCAGACCATTGCCGACAGCGATGCGAGCATGGCGGGCGATATGCGCCACCAGGTCCGTATCCGCATCGCCTCTGGCGATTCGCCGGAACAGGTGCGCGACTGGCTGATGGAGCGCTATGGCGATTACGTGAGCTACGATCCGGTGGTCAGCGCTACAACCTGGCCCCTTTTTGCCGTTCCCGTCCTGCTCCTCCTCCTCGCCCTCGGCCTGCTGGCCCGCCGACTGCGCCGCGCCGCATGACGTGGCTCGTCATCATAGCGCTCGCGGCCGTCACTTTCGCTTTGGCTGCTTTCGCCTTGCGCGTAGGGCGCGGCGGCTGGACCTTGCTGGGAGCGACCCTGCTGTTCGGGTTGACCGGGTATGCTGTGCAAGGTTCGCCCGATCAGCCGACCACACCCGGAACCGCGCAGGTCAAGGAAACCGTCGATGGCGAACTCCTCGTCACGGCACGACGTGAATTCTTCGACGAAACGGCCTTGCCTTCGCGCTGGGTCGTGACCGGTGACGGCTTCGTGCGTCGCGGCGATTACGAGTCGGCGTCGGGCCTTTATCGCAACGCGGCGCAAGAAAACCCGCGCGATGCAGAAGCATGGCTCGCCATGGCCATCGCGTTGGTCGAACATGCGGAAGGCACGTTGTCACCCGCGGCTCTGGAGGCCTTCGAACGAGCACAAACGCTCGACGACACGAACGGTGCGCCGCGATACTTTCTCGGCCTCGCGTGGCTTCGCGCCGGAGAGCCCGCCCGGACGCGCGAGTTATGGATCGAGGCATTGCGAGCAGCGCCCGAGAATGCGCCTTGGCGCGAGAGCCTCGCCCTGCGGATTATGCAACTCGATGCACTCATAACGCCGCAACTTCCTGCGAATGCGAGCGAGTAGCAGTCAGGGCAACTTATATTGCCCCGCTCAAACCACGGTGCTAAGCGCCGCGGCCTCGTGCGGCGGCGATCGTCACGCGCCGGGATCGAAACTATGCTGACAGGCAAACCCATCCGATGAGCGAGGCCGACACGCCCGCTGTGCCTCACTCGGAAGGCCGCGGAACGCATGCACCCGCCCATGGCGGGTCGAAAGCGGCTCTGGCCGTCGGCGCAATCGGCATCGTCTTCGGCGATATCGGGACCAGCCCGCTCTACGCATTTCGCGAAACTTTTGCTGGCTCGGCGAACATCGCGATCGACCGCATGCATGTTCTGGGCGTCGTCAGCCTGATTTTCTGGTCGATGGTGATCGTGGTGGCGCTGCAATACGTCACCATCCTCATGCGCGCGGACAACAAGGGGCAGGGCGGCAGCCTTGCTCTGGTCGCGCTGCTCAGCCGCCATATGGGCAAGTCGAAATACGCCTGGCTGGTCGTACTGCTGGGTGTGTTTGCCACATCGCTTTTTTATGGCGATAGCATGATCACGCCCGCAATTTCGGTCCTTTCCGCCGTGGAGGGGCTGACCGTGGTCGATGCGGGCCTGTCGTCTTACGTCATCCCGATTGCGCTTGTTCTGCTGGTGTGCCTCTTCGTGCTGCAACAGCGCGGAACGGCCAAGGTGGGTGCGATGTTTGCCCCTGTGATGATTGTCTGGTTCCTGACGCTGGCGGGACTCGGGCTCAACCAGATCATTCAGAACCCCGACATTCTCTGGGCACTCAACCCTTATTACGCGGTGATGTTTTTCGTCACCGATGGCTTCGTCGCATTCCTCGCTATGGGCGCGGTGGTGCTGGCAGTAACGGGTTCGGAAGCGCTCTATTCCGACATGGGCCATTTCGGGCGCGGACCGATGCGGTTGTCCTGGTTCGGCTTCGTGATGCCGTGCCTGTTGCTGAACTATTTCGGGCAGGGCGCGATGATCGCAGGCCTTCCGCCCGAACAGGCGTCGCAAGTCGTCCAGAGCCCGTTCTTCCTCCTCGCCAGCGAGGAGTTCCGCCTGCCCTTGGTGATCCTCGCCACGGTGGCGACGTTCATTGCGAGCCAGGCGGTCATCTCGGGCGCATTCAGCATCACCCATCAAGCGATGCAGCTGGGCTTCATGCCGCGCATGACGATCCGCCACACCAGCGAAACCGAAGCAGGTCAGATCTACATCCCCGTCATCAACTGGGCATTGATGGTTGCGGTCATCATCCTCGTGCTGACGTTCCAGTCCTCGTCCAACCTTGCTGCCGCCTACGGTATCGCGGTGACAGGCGCGGTGACCATCGACACCCTGCTTATGGGCGTGCTGTTCGTCGGCGTTTGGAAGTGGAAGTGGTGGTATGCCGCGCCGGTCGTGATCTTCTTCCTGATCATCGACGGGGCGTATTTCGCAGCCAACCTGTTTAAGGTACCGCAGGGCGGCTGGTTCCCGCTGGTCGTGGGGCTGATCGCCTTCACGCTCCTGACGACCTGGGCACGCGGCCGAAAGCTGATGCGCGAGCGGATGCACGAAACCGCACTGCCGATCGAGATCTTCGCCAAGAGCGCCAAGAATTCCGCCACACGCGTGCCGGGTACTGCGATTTTCATGGCCAGCCAGACCGCCGGCGTGCCCTCGGCGCTGCTACACAACATCAAGCACAACAAGGTGCTGCACGAGCGCGTGGTGATCCTTACCGTGCTGATTGACGACAGCCCGTACGTCGACCCGCTGGAGCGGTGCGAGTATCACGACCTCGGCGACGGCTTCTACCGCGCCATCCTGCATTACGGCTTCATGGAAGAGACCGACGTCCCGCAGGGCCTGACCACGATGACCCGATGCGGCGGCGACTTCGACATGATGCACACCAGCTTCTTCCTTAGCCGCCAGACGCTGCTGCCCAGCGACAAGCCCGGCATGCCGATCTGGCGCGAGAAGATCTTCGCATGGATGCTGCGGAATGCGGCGACGGCGATGGATTTCTTCAGACTACCGACGAACCGTGTGGTGGAGCTGGGCAGCCAGGTGGAGATTTAGGTCAGGCTCGCCAACGACCACCACGTGACGCCGACCAGCAAGACTGTAAGACCGATCCAGCGCACCCTGCGCGGCAGTCTCTTCCAGCGATCCACGATGGCCTCACCATATTGCGCGACCAGCCAGCCGATCAGCGCGAAACGCAGGAAACGGCCAAGGGCCACCAGGGTCAAGAACGAGGCCATGGGATAGCCTGACGCGCCAGCCACGATGTTTACGATATAGCCTGGCACCGGCGTTATGGCGGCAAGGAAAACAAGCACACCGCCCCGCTCGTCGAAGGCGTCGCGATATCCGGCGATCTCGCTCTCGATACCGAAGAAGGTCGCGACAGGCTGTGCCAATCCGGCTCCGACAGCGTAGAGAATGGCGCCGCCGATCTATGCTGCCCAAGACGGATATGAAAACGAAGTGCCAGACGCGTTCCGGTGCTGCGAGAACCAGGGCAATCAGGATCGCTTCGTAGGGGATTGGTACGAAGGTCGTTTCTAGCACTTCGATGAAGAGCAGGACAGGGTAAACCGCCTTCGAATGAGCGGCCTTCTCGAACCGCTCCACTATCGTTGGCTGCGATACGTTCATATCGCAGGCCAATTGCCGCACGGACTTCGAGGTCGGATCGGCTCGCTTATAAGCCGATCCACACCGCAAAGAGCCGGTCGAACATGAACGTGAAGAAGCCGGCGATCAGCAAGGCACCCAGAACGATTCCCGTGCACATGCTTGCGATGGGCGACATGATCTCCCCGGCGAGCCGAAGCGACGATGAGCCAGCTGATAAGGAGCGTCAAAACCGACAGGCCATGGATCAGGCTGAAGCCGCCATCGTTGATGTCGCGGATAAAGAAGGTATCGATTGCCGTCGTGACCATCGCGGCGACCCAGATATAGCCCGAGATGCGGTGCATTCTGTCGCCCTTGGCTCGCAACAGCATGACAGGGGTAATAGCCAGCGCGATTGCCAAGGTCCCGAAGTGGATCGGATACGTGACCGGAACGAGCGCGAGTTGCTCTCGGCCTCGCCAGATTGCCAAGGCCATTGCGCCCAGCATCGCGACACAACCTGCAGAAAGCAGATAGTCCATTGGTCCAGGGCGATAGCCCCATAGCTTCGTCGTCGTGCTTTTTTCGACCTTCTTCGCTTGCGTCGCCATCGCGCCTATCCCCTTGCCGCCAATCGTCACGAGGAACACTATCGCGACTTGCGCGAAAGCCAACACACTTCAGGCAGTCGGCGGCTCGTCCTCCAGCACGTCGTCCGTGTCCTCCAGCGACAGGCCGTGCTTCAACAGCATCGGGATCTGCGTGAAGGTGAAGAGGAAGGACAGCGGCAGGAACACCCACAGTTTTGCCCAAAGCCAGCTTTCGAAGCTCATTGTGCGTACCAGCACTTCGTTGAGGCCCGCCAGCGCGACGAAGAAGAAGCCCCAGTTGCGCGACAGCTTGAGCCAGCCTTCCTTGGTCACGCCCTCGAAGGCGGCTTCCAGCAGCACTTGCAGCCACGCCCGATCGCGCAGCCAGCCGACGATCAGCACGGCGCCGAACAGCAGGTAGATCGCGGTCGGCTTGAACTGGATGAACCGTTCGTCGCGCAGCCAGATGGTGAGAGCACCGAAGCCGACGATCAGCGTGGTGGAAAGGATCAGCATGGGACTGACCTTTCCGAACTTCCATTTGCTGAAGATCAGCGCCACCACGGCGGCGACCATGAAGGCTACGGTGCCGTAAATGACGGCCGCGATCTCTCCGAAGGTGGAATTTTCGGGCGGCTGGTAGAACTTGTACACGCCGAGGAAGACCAGCAACGGGCCATAGTCGGTGAGCGTGTGCAGCCAACCGGTGGGTTTTTTCTCGAGTCGTCTCAGCCATCACGCAATCCCCGCAATGACACGCGCTACCAGGTCCGGGTCGAATGGTCGCAAATCGTCGATTTTCTCGCCCACGCCGATCGCATGGATGGGCAGGCCGTATCTCTTCCGCCGCCTGCACCAGAACCCCGCCGCGCGCCGTGCCGTCCAGCTTGGTCATGACGAGGCCGGTGACGCCCGCGACTTCCTTGAAAACGTCGATCTGGCTGAGCGCGTTCTGGCCGTTGGTCGCGTCGAGGACCAGCACCACGTCGTGCGGTGCTTCGGGGTTCAAGCCGGCCCAGGACTTTGCGGATCTTGGCCAGCTCGTCCATCAGTTCGCGCTTGTTTTGCAGGCGGCCTGCCGTGTCGACAATCAGCACGTCGGTGCCGATCTCGGTGCCTTTCTTGACCGCATCGAACACGATGGAGGCGGGATCCCCGCCTTCCGGCCCGCGCACGATGGGCACGCCGACCCGTTCGGCCCAGGTCTGCAGTTGGCCGATGGCCGCCGCGCGGAAGGTGTCGCCTGCCGCCAGCATGACGTTGTAGTCGTCTTCCACGAACAGATGCGCCAGCTTGGCGATGGTCGTAGTCTTGCCGCTGCCGTTGACGCCGATCACCAGCAGCACTTGCGGCCGCGGAAAGGCGGTGATCTCGAGCGGCTTGGCAACGGGGCGCAGGATGGCGGCGATCTCGTCGGCCACGGCCTGCTTCAGCTCGTCCGCGCTGATTTCCAATCCGAAGCGCTTTTCCTTCAGGCTTTCGCGAATGCGGGCGGCAGCAGTCGGGCCTAAGTCGGACATGATGAGCGCGTCTTCGACATCGTCGAGCGTCGCATCGTCCAGCTTTGCCTTGGTGACCGCCTCGGCGAGATTCTCGCTCAGGCGCTCGGAGGTCTTCTTGAAGCCGCCGAACAGGCGCTCGGTCCAGCTGGGTTTGCTCATGACAGGAGATTGTCCTCGAGTGTCGTCGGCGTCACGGTGACGATGGAGCCGCGCTGCGTGCCTTGTGGCAGTCTTACGCGGGCGAAGTGTGGCGAATAGCCGGTTCCGTCGCGTTCGGCGAGGACTTGCAGCGGCTGGCCGACCTGACCGACAAGCCAGGCGGAGCGCAGGGCGGCCGATTCCGCGCGCAGTTCGGCGGCGCGGCGCCTGACGGTTGCCCGCTCGACCTGCGGCATGCGCGCGGCGGGCGTGCCGGGGCGAGGCGAGTAGGGAAAGATGTGCGCGTGGACGATATCGAGGTCGCGCAGGATGGAGAGGTTCGCCGCGTGATGTTCCTCAGTCTCGGTCGGGAAGCCGGCAATGAGGTCTGCGCCGACGGCGAGGTCGCGCCGATTGCTCTTCAGCCGCGCGACCAGATCGACAGCATCGGCGCGGCTGTGGCGGCGCTTCATGCGTTTCAGCATCAGGTCGTGGCCATGCTGCAGCGACAGATGGATATGCGGCATGACGCGCGGCTCGTGCGCGAAGAGGTCGAACAGCTCGTCGTCTACCTCGATGCCGTCGATCGAGGACATTCGCAGACGGGCAAGGGCGGGAAATGCGTCAAGTACGGCGCGGACCAGCTGCGCCAAGCCTGGGCGAGCCGGGCAGATCGTGCCCCCAGGACGTGACATCCACGCCGGTCAGGACGACTTCCGCCGCGCCTGCATCCAGGTGCGCTTCCACATCGCGCAGTACCTCGGCCACGTTGAGCGAACGACTTTTGCCGCGTCCCTGAGGTATGACACAGAATGTGCAGGCATGGTCGCAGCCGTTCTGCACGGCGACGAAGGCGCGGGTGTGCAGGGCAGGCACAGGCGGTGCGCTGGCAGGTACGTTCCAGGCGCGCGGGTCCAGCTTGGCCTCGTTGGCGATCAGGCCGTCCACCTCGGGCATGGCGGACAATTGTTCGCGCTCGATGTCGGCAGCGCAGCCAGTTACCAGCAGGCGCGCATGGGGATTGGCGTGGCGTGCCTTGCGGATCGCCTGCCGGGTCTGGCGCACGGCCTCGCTCGTCACGGCGCAGCTGTTTACGACGACCAGATTGTCATTGCCCGCCAGCATGGCGCGCATGCGCTCGCTTTCGGACAGGTTGAGGCGGCAGCCGAGCGTCACGATTTGCGGCGCGCTCATCCGTAGTCGTCCCACTCGAACGTGCCTCGAAAGCTTTCCGTTGCCGGGCCAGTCATGCGGATCGGCTCGCCGGGCGACCATTCGATTGTCAAGTTCTCCGCCGGGCAGGGCGACTGTGACCGGGCTGTCGACCAGCTTGCGGCGCATGGCGTGGACTGCCGTGGCACAAGCGCCGGTGCCGCATGCACGGGTCAGGCCCGCACCACGCTCCCACACGCGCAGCCGGATGCGTTCGCGCTCTTCGATCGTGGCGACGTTGACGTTGACCTTTTCGGGGAACAGCGGGTCGGTCTCGATAGTCGGGCCGAGGCTTTCCAGAGGTACCGCATCGCAATCCTCGACGAAGAAAATGATATGAGGGTTGCCGACATTGACCGCACCGGGGTTCTCCAGCTCATCCCAACCAACCGGCATCGACAGCGTATCCATCGGCATTGCCAATGGTATCTCGTCCCATTCGAAGCGCGGCTGGCCCATGTCCACCATGGCTCCTGCGGCCGAAGGAAAGACGCTGATGTCGCCGCCTGCTGTTTCAACAGTTGCGGCCTCGCCATGGAACAGCGCAATCGCGCGCGCCGCATTTCCGCATGCGCCGACTTCACTGCCGTCTTGGTTGTAGATGCGCATGCGCAGATCGGCACGCTTGCTCGCCTCGAGCAGGATCAGCTGGTCGCAGCCGATCCCTTCGTGCCGATCTGCCAGCGCTGCAGCACGGGTGCCCGTAAGTTGGGGCAAAGTGCCGTCGCGTGCGTCCAGCACGACGAAGTCGTTGCCGAGACCGTGCATCTTGACGAAGGGAACGCGCATAGCCGGGCGCGTCTAGATGGTGGGCCGGACGAGGTCCAGCCTTCAGCTGGCGCGCTTGGCCTTCTCGGTCGGGTCGATGCCGTTGTCCGAAGCAAGCGACAGGTCAGGTGTACCGCTGGCAGCCAATCTGCCGCAAGCCCCCAGCCGCTCCAACACTTTGTCGGCGGGCTCGGGCCGTCCGTAATGGTATCCCTGGCCTTTCATGCTGCCCCACGCCTTCAAAGCTTCGAGAATGCTTTCGTCCTCGATGCCTTCTGCCGTAATGGGCATATTCAGACCGTCGCCCATCGATACGATTGCATCGACCAGCTTGGCATTGCCGCCCTGCCTGCGCAGTTCGCTTACGAAGCTGCGGTCTATTTTCAGGCGGTCGAACGGCAGGTTGCGCAGTTGCGACAGGCTTGAATAGCCGGTGCCGAAGTCGTCGAGACTGACCTTCACACCCTGGTTGCGCAGCGACGTAATCATCGAGCGGACCATGCCGACATTCTCGTGCAGGCAGGTTTCGGTAATCTCGATTTCCAGCCGCTCTGCCGGGAAACGATGAGTCACCAGCATCTTGAGAATCTTTTGCGCAAACCACGGATCGCGCATCTGCACCGGCGATATGTTCACCGATACGGTAATCTTCGGATCCCATTGTTTGGCGTCTTCGAATGCCTTGGCAATAAGACGTTCGGACATCTGCGCGATGACGCCGATGTCTTCCGCGATCGGGATGAAAATGTCTGGGCCGACCACGCCCATCTCGGGCGAGTCCCACCGCGCAAGCATTTCGAAGCCGACGATTTCACCTGTGTCGAGATCGATCTGCTGTTCGTAATAAGGGACGAATTCGTCGTTTTCGATGCCGCGACGGATTCCGATTTCGAGATCGTTGCGGAAACGAAGCTCGTTCTCCATCGGCGCTTCGAACCAGTAGAAGCGGTTCTTGCCCTGCTTCTTGGCGTGATACATGGCGATATCGGCCTTGTGCATCAGGTTCTGCGCCGAGGACTCGCCGACAGCGTCTTCCAACTGATCAGAAGACGCGATACCTACGGACAAGGTAATGTCGATGGGTGTATCGGCGTGCTGGACCGGGCATGAAACACGCTCGATCATCAAGGTCACGAGATTGTCGATGCGTTCGGGCGCCTGTGTGGGGTACGGCACGGCGCAGACGAATTCATCTCCGCCCAAACGCGCGAGGTGTGCACCTTTGGGCAGCAGCGAACTGATGCGCTCGGCAGCAGCGCGCAAGACGGCATCGCCGGCGGCATGCCCGTTGACATCGTTGACCTGCTTGAAGTTGTCGAGATCGATCGCAATCGTGGCCAGCGAGCTTTGCGGTCCGGCGCTGTCCTGCAGCCAGGTCTCGAGCTGCGAGACGAACTTGCGGCGATTGTAGCAGCCGGTCAGATCGTCGCTTTCTGCCAGGCGGCGCGCTTCCTGCTCTGCCGCCATCCGCGCCTGGATCTCACCGTTCATGGCCTTGTATCGATTCCAGCCAAGCAAGATGAGGGCGACGTTCAAGATCAATGCATTGGTCAGGACGGTGTCCGGCCCAGCCGCATTGCCGAGCAGCGCATCGATGGCGCTTGGCAACACGAGGCTGGCCGTTGCGATGAACATGGCAAAAGCGCACACGCCTATGCCGAGCGTTACGATATCGTGACGCTCGCGCAGCCTGGTGAAGGTTGCCCTGGATCTGGTCTTCGCGGTTTGCGTGCTCATCGACTGCTTCGTGGCCCCTGCCTCGTCCGTGCCGCGCAACTTACGGTAAGCTCGCTAAAAAGGTCTTAACCAGATTTCGGTCGCGCGGCGGAACAAGGCATGCTCTTGGCACGGCTTGCGGGCTCGCGCATTCAGACCACGAAGGAGATTGCTTAGATGGCACGATACTGGCTGATGAAATCGGAACCGTTCAAATACAGTTGGGACGATCTCGTCGCCGAGGAAGAAGGCACATGGGACGGTGTGCGCAACCACCGGGCCAAGAACAATCTTGCTGCGATGGAGGTCGGCGATCAGGCGTTCTTCTATCACTCGCGCGAAGGGCTGGAGATCGTCGGCATCTGTGAAGTGAGCGAAGCAGGCATTACCGATCCGACCGATCCGGAAGGCAAGTGGGCGGCGGTCAAGGTCGTGCCCAAGACGAAGCTGCCGCACCCGGTCAGCCTGAAGAAGATCAAGGGCGAACCGCAGTTGGCCGATTGCGAGCTCGTAAAGCTGTCCCGTTTGTCGGTAGCCGAGATCAAGCCCGCCGAGTGGTCGATTATCCTGGAGATGTCAGGCATTTGACACGGCGGAAATGTGGCGGCTGTCGATTCGCCTCGCCGGTCGTTCGGCTGGTCGCCGCAGCCGGAACGAGGTGCGGCAAGGGTGCGTAGATCCTGTGTAGCTACCGCAAACGCAAACACACAGGAGAGAACCCAGTGAGCAACAAGAACAGCAATTACGACAGCCAGATGTCGAGCAAGAACAGATCGCCGAGCAGGATGACGGCTCGCTCTCGTCGCAGGGCAAGTCCCCAGCCGGCTATGGCGACCGGCAGGCCATCCAGCAGCAGGAAATGGGTGGCGAACTTGGCAGCGTGAATCCGCAGCAGGAACAGGACAGCTCGATGAGTTCGTCCAGTCAGCCGGACGACAGTTCGATGTCGGACAGCTCGTCCATGAACTCACCCTCGCAGTCAGAGCAGAGCGAGAGTTCGTCGCAGAGCGACTATAGCGAAGACAGCTCGATCGAGCAGTCGAAGAGCTATTCAACCAAGGAAAATTATTGATCATCCGTCCGTAAGGACATGACAGCGAGATGGGGCCGGATGCGCTATGCGTCCGGCCCTATTTTCGTGCGCGCAGGCCCGTGACGCTGGCGCCGCTCGCGGCAAGCTGATCGATGTCGATGTGGCAGTGGATCAGGCGCAGTCCGGTGCGGCCTTCGGCGGCGACCAGCGCATTCTTGAATTCGTCGGTCGTTGTCGCCGTGGCGGCCCAGCCGCCAAAACTTTGAGCCATCGCGGCGAAGTCGGGATTGGCGAGCTTCGTACCGCTGACACGCTCCTCGCCGGGAAACTCGCGTTCCTGATGCATGCGGATCGTGCCGTAGGCGGAGTTGTCGACGATGATGACCATCAGGTTCGCGCCCTGCTGGACTGCGGTGGCCAGTTCCTGTCCGTTCATCAGGAAGTCGCCATCGCCTGCCACTGCGACTACTGTGCGCTGGGGAAAGCGCAGGGATGCGGCGACGGCGGCGGGAATGCCGTATCCCATCGCGCCGCAAGTCGGGGCGAGCTGCGTCGGGAAGCCTTCGTACCGCCAGTAGCGGTGCCACCATCCGGCGAAATTGCCTGCGCCGTTGCAGATGAGTGTATCGGCAGGCAGCGTGTCGCGCATGAACTGGACGCAGCGGCCCATGTCGAGCGCGTGGTCGTTCGGCTGTGCGGTGGCCCACTCCTCCCATTGGGCGTGCGCCTCGGCTCCGGCGTCGAAGTCGGTAGCGTCGCCGTCGTCCCACAATGCGGCGCTTTCGGCGAAATCGTCCATTGCCGCGCAGATGGGCAGGTCCGCGAAGTAGACACGGTTCAATTCCTCGGGGTCCGGGTGGACGTGGATCAGCTTGCGATCCGCATTAAGCAGCGGCGGGATGGTATAGCCATCGGTCGTTGCCTCACCCAGCCGCGCGCCGACGGCAAGGATAAGGTCGGCATTCTTGACCCGGTCGACCAGCTTCGGGTTCGGGCCATAGCCAAGGTTGCCAGCGTAGATCCGGCTCGACGGCGCGATGGCGTCCTGCCTTCGGAAGGCGGTTGCGACGGGGATGCCGAGCCGCTCGGCAAACAGCTGGAAATGCGCGCGCGCCTTCGCGTTCCAGCCGGCACCGCCGATGATCGCGACGGGGCTGGCAGCATCCGCGATCATTGCCATCATCGTCTGCATGGCGTCGGGGCAAGGTGCCTGAGCGGGGCGCTCGACACGGGGGCGAGGGGTGGCCGACGTGTCGCGGCTCAGCATGTCCTCGGGCAGTGCCAGCACGACCGGGCCAGGCCGTCCAGACACCGCCGTCGCATAGGCGCGGGCGATGATATTCCGGGATGCGATCCGCGCTGTCGATACGCGCCGCCCATTTGCAGATCGGGCCGAAGAAGGCGGGGAAGTCCACTTCCTGAAACCCTTCGCGCTCACGCATTTCGCTATCGACGTCGCCGACGAACAGGATCATCGGCTGCGAATCCTGATGCGCGACATGCACGCCGATGCTGGCGTTCGTCGCGCCGGGACCGCGGGTGACGAAAGCGATGCCGGGCCGCTGCGTCATCGCGCCGTCCGCACATGCCATCATCGCCACGCCGCCTTCCTGCCGGCACGTCACCAGATCGATCGTGTCCTGCTGGCCCAAAGCATCGAGCACCTGAAGGAAGCTTTCGCCCGGCACGGTGAAAATCCGCTCGCAGCCCTGTTCGATCAGGCAGTCGACGAGGAGCTTGGCGGCGGGGGGCGTAGGGCGCGATGTCATGGCCCGTGCGGTTAGCTTCGTGGCCGCGTGGGCGCAATCGCCATCGGTCGCGGGGCGACTTATCCCCAGATTCGCGCATTCTGTTCCAGTTTGGGACATATTTGCACTTGCGGGAAACCGATAGTTAAGAAAACGTTAAACCTGCATCATGAGACGCGCATTGGTCCTTACGAACGAAGCTGCCCGCCATCCGATGCGGGCCTATCTGCCGTTCCGCCGCCGCTTGTTCGCCGACGCGCCAGCGGCCGCTCCGGTCGACTGGACACTGACGGCCAGCGATATCCGCGGTGTGGCGACAACTTACTTCGCGACTGTCGCCGCAGTGCTCGCCTTTATCATCTGATCATCCGCCGCCGCGCGCTCGGCCATCAGCAGGCGCCGACCGAGCCATGCCGATACCAGGCACATCACGGCGCTTATCAGAACTTGTTCGACGATCGGGATGCCGGCTGCGCTCATTCCCATGGCGAACAGCGATCCACACACCATCGCGCCGGAATTGACGATGTTGTTCGCCGCAATCGTGCGCGAGGCCTTGTCTGGCGCAGCGCGCGTAGTGAGGAAGGCATAAAGCGGCACCACGAACATGCCGCCTGCCACCGCGATGCCCAGCAGGCACAGTAGGATTACGCTTGCCATTGGCCAGGCAAGAAATCCTGCGACATCGAGCAATTGTTCAGGCTTGTCCGCCTCCCACAATTTGCACACCGCATAGAATGCGACGACGAACGCGCCCATCGCCAGCACGGATCGCGTGGCGTAGCGCGCCGACACCTTGCCCTTGAGCAGTGCGCCCACGGCTATCGAGCCGATGGCAACGCCGACGGAGAACACGACGAGGAAAATGCTGGCCACTTCCTTGCTGGCCATGATGACGTTCTTGGCCAGCGGCGGGAACTGGATGAACAGCACCGCACCTATGGTCCAGAAAAAGCTGATGGCGAGAATGGCGTAGAAGATTTCGCGGTTCTGCGTCGTCTCTCGCACCAGCTTGATGGACGCTCGCAAGATGTGCAGGTCGATTTTTTCGATTGCACCCTGCGGCGGCGCTGCGGGGACTTGCCGGCTGACAAGATAGCCGATGATCGAGGTGATGACGATGCCGACCGCGGCTACCTCGACCGGGATCCACCCCGCCAGGATCGTCCCCGACAGGATGGCGACGTAAGTGCCGGCTTCTACCAGCCCCGTGCCAGCCAGCACCTCTTCCTTGCGCAGATGCTGCGGCAGGATCGCGTATTTGATCGGGCCGAGGAAGGTCGATTGCACGCCGGTCAGGAACAGGGCGAAAAGCATGAGCACGATCGGCCAGGTCGTCTCCAGCCCGAAGACGTCGACCGGCAAATCGTATTCGCGCCAGGCCAGATAAAGGCCGCTCGCCCCGATCAGCATGAGCAGGATTTCGAACGCCTTGACCCGACGGATAATCGCCGCCTTGTCGCGCATGTCCGCCAGCTGCCCGGCAAGCGCGCTCAGAATGAAGAAGGGGAGGATGAACAGGCCCGAAGCGACTGCGGAGAACAGCCCCTCCGCCTCTTCGGAATTGTAGATCTGGTAGACCACGAAGAGCACCATCGCGGTCTTGTACAGATTGTCGTTGAACGCGTTGAATAGCTGCGTAACGAAGAGCGGCAGGAACCGCCTGGTCCGCAGCAGATGCGTCGATGTAAACATGGTCCCCCTTGGCGCAGGCGCCAATTCCCTCTCGCAACGCCTTCGTAACGGCATAAGGGTATGGGACAACCCTGTATGCCGGGTTTTGCGGCAAGTGGTTTGCGAGTAGGGGGAACACCGAACCGATGTGGACGCTGCCCAATATCCTCACGCTGACGCGCATTCTGGCCATTCCGCTGCTGGCGTTCCTGCTGTGGTGGCCGGGCTGGGAAGCGGGCTATCTCATGGCTTTCGGCCTTTACTGCGTCATGGGTATCACCGATTACTTCGACGGCTATCTGGCACGCGCCAGCGGGGCGGTGTCGAAGCTGGGCATCTTCCTCGATCCGATTGCCGACAAGATCATGGTGGCCGCCGTCATCCTCGTGCTGGCCGCGCAAGGCGTGTTGCGCGGACCCTATGTGGGCGATGCGCATGTGATCGCGGGCCTGATCATCCTCGTTCGCGAGATTGCAGTATCGGGCCTGCGCGAATTTCTGGGCGGACTGCAGGTATCGGTGCCGGTCAGCAGGCTGGCAAAGTGGAAGACGACTTTCCAGCTTCTGGCCCTCGGATCGCTGATCCTGGGTCAGGGCCTGCCGCAGTGGAATGTCATGATCGGGTCGGTCGACGCCAACGTGCCGCACACGGTCGGGCTGATCACCTTTGGGCCGCCGCTGTGATGACCGTAGCGACAGGCTGGGACTATCTGCGCGTCGGCTTGAAGCACATGGACTGAGGCGCTTACCCGGCTCGTAATTCGTCAGCCAGCAGTTCGAAATCCTCGCGGCGCGGAGAGTTCTTGCGCCAGATCAGCGCGATTTCGCGGCTGGCGTGCGGTGCGCCGAGCGGGCGTGCGACGACATCGGTATTCGTCAGGATCCCCGCGTCGACCGCCATTTTCGGCAGCATGGTCAGGCCGAGCCCGTTATCGACCATCTGCACCAGCGTATGGAGGCTGGTGCCGATCATCGTGGTCGAGCCGCGCAGTTCCGGCCGCGCACAAGCGGCCAGCGCGTGGTCCTTCAGGCAGTGCCCGTCCTCGAGCAGCAGAAGCCGACCGTCGTCTATACTGTCGGGCGAGACCTTGGCCGGAGGATTGCGCGGATCGCCCTTGGGGAACGCAACGTACAGGGGATCGTCCGCGATCTTTGCCTTTTCCACTTCGCCCGTCGCGAAGGGCAGGGCCAGCAGAACGCAATCGACCCGGCCGTGCTGCAGCGATTCGACCGCATCGTGGCTGGTTTCTTCGCGCAGGAACAGCTCGAGATTGGGCCGTTCCTTGCGCAAACGCGGCAGGAAACGCGGCAGCATAAAGGGCGCGATGGTGGGAATGACGCTCATGCGCAATTGCCCGACCAGCGGCTTGCCCGCGGCCTGCACCAGGTCCGCCAGTTCCTCCGTCTCGCGCAGGATCCGGTGCGCCTTGTCGACGACCTGATTGCCCAGTGTCGTGAATCGCACCACCCGCCGGCTCCGCTCCACCAGCGTCACGCCGAGCAGCGACTCCAGTTCGCGAATGCCCGCCGACAGGGTCGACTGCGACACAAAGCTCGCCTCCGCCGCCCGCCCGAAATGCCCATGCTCGTGCAGCGCAACGAGATATTGCAGCTGCTTGAGAGTGGGGAGGTAGGTGGACATGCTATTCCGCCGCGGCTGCCTCTGCCTGCACGTCGTCGATATGCGTCATCAGCAGCTTGCCATTCTTGACTGCGAAGGCCGTCCGGCCCTCGACCAGTTCGAGCGCATCCTTGCCGAATACTTCGTAACGCCAGCCGTCCAGCATGGGTAATTTGCGCACCCCGGCGGCCAGAGCCTCAAGTTCGTCCGACTTTGTCAGCAGCCGGGAAGCGACGTCGATCTCGCGCGCCCTGATTTTGAGCAGCAGCTTGAGCAGATCGGCGACCAGAGCGCCTTCCTTGCCGAGAGGCGCACCGCGCTTGGACTTGGCGGGCATCTCTTCCTTCGGCAACGGCTCGGCCTTCTCAAGCACCTTGAGCAGCCGCTTTCCGATGTCGTTATCCCTCCACGCATTCGACAGGCCGCGCACCTTGGTCAGGTCGGCCTGCTTCTTGGGCGGATGGCTGGCAATGTCGGCCAGCGTTTCGTCGCGCATGATGCGACCGCGCGGGATGTTCTTGTGCTGCGCTTCGCCTTCGCGCCACGCGGCGAGCGCCTTCAGCCGTCCGAGCACGGCCGGATTGCGGCCCGACGCCCTGATGCGTTTCCACGCCTGATCGGCATCGTTGGCGTAGTTCGCCGGATCGGCCAGCTTCTCCATCTCCGCATTCAGCCACGCGCCGCGACCGGTCTTGACCAGCTTGGCGAGCATTTTGGGAAAAATCTCAGACAGATGCGTCACATCGCCGATGGCGTATTCGATCTGCCGGTCGGTCAGCGGGCGGCGACTCCAGTCGGTAAAGCGCGCGCCCTTGTCGATCGTGATGCCAAGCCAGCTTTCGACAAGGTTGGCATAGCCGATCTGTTCGTTCTGGCTGATTGCCATCATCGCGATCTGCGTGTCGAAGATCGGATGCGGTGTCTTTCCGGTGAAGTTGTAGACGATCTCCACATCCTGCCCGCCGGCATGGAAGATCTTCAGCACGTCTTGGTTGTCGCACATCAGATCCCACAACGGGGCGAGGTCGATGCCCTCCGCCAGCGGATCGATCGCGGCGGCTTCTTCTTCGTTGGCGATCTGCACCAGGCAGAGTTCCGGCCAATAGGTGTTTTCCCGCATGAATTCGGTGTCGACGGTGACGAAGTCGCTTTTCGCAAGACGCTCGCACAGATCGGCGAGGGTGTCGGAATCGGTAATCAGATCGTGTATTTTCATCGTGTCTTTTCTTGTCCTGAGCGGAGTACCGCTCTCGCACCGTCGGCTGGCCTTGACAAAAACCTACAGGTGCCCTGTTAGCGCGCGCGATTCCTCGCTAGAGGTCCGCGCGAGCCGCGCCCTTAGCGCCTTACATCCCAAAATGGAAAGACTTCCAGATGCACGCCTATCGTACCCACAATTGCGCACAACTGACCAAGGCCGATGTGGGGGAAACCGTCCGCTTGTCCGGCTGGGTGCACAACAAGCGCGACCATGGCGGCGTACTGTTCGTCGATTTGCGCGATCATTACGGTATTACGCAGGTGGTCGCCGACAGCGACAGTGCCGCGCTTCCGGTGCTGGAAAAGATGAAACTGGAATCGGTCGTCACCATCGACGGCACGGTGAAGGCGCGTGACGAAGTGGCAGTGAATGCCAACCTGCCGACCGGCGAGATCGAGGTGTTTGCGCGCGAAATCACCGTGCAGAGCCGCGCGGACGATTTGCCGCTGATCGTCAACCAGGCCGAAGACTATCCCGAAGAAACGCGCCTGAAATACCGCTTCGTCGATCTGCGCCGCGAGCGGGTGCACAAGAACATCATGCTGCGCAACCAGGTCATCACCTCGCTGCGCCGCCGCATGACGGACCAGGGCTTCAGCGAATTCCAGACCCCGATCCTGGGTGCATCCAGCCCAGAAGGCGCGCGCGATTATCTCGTGCCCAGCCGCCTGCATCCGGGCCGCTTCTATGCGCTCCCGCAGGCGCCGCAGATGTTCAAGCAGCTGCTGATGGTCGCCGGCTTCGATCGCTATTTCCAGATCGCACCCTGTTTCCGCGACGAAGACCTGCGCGCCGACCGCAGCCCGGAATTTTACCAGCTCGATTTCGAAATGAGCTTTGTTACGCAGGAAGACGTCTTCCAGGCGATCGAGCCTGTCTTGGCCGGCGTTTTCGAGGAGTTCGCAAACGGCAAGAGCGTGACGCCTGCCGGCGATTTTCCGCGCATTCCCTATGCCGACGCGATGCTGAAATACGGCACTGACAAGCCCGACTTGCGCAATCCGCTGGAGATCAGCGACGTTACCTCGCATTTCGAAAAGTCGGGCTTCGGCCTGTTCGAAAAGATCGTCGGCACTGGCGGCCGGGTCCGCGTTGTCCCTGCGCCGAACACGCACGAGAAGAGCCGCAAGTTCTTCGACGAGATGAACGACTGGGCGCGCCGCGAAGGGTTCGCCGGTCTCGGCTACGTCACCCGCAAGGGCGGCGAGTTTGGCGGGCCGATCGCTAAGAACCACGGCACGGAAGGCATGGAGAAGCTCTATGCCGAGCTGGGACTGGGCGAGAATGACGGGCTGTTCTTCGCAGCAGGCAAGGAAAAGGACGCGGCCCGTCTGGCAGGTGCAGCCCGCACCCGCGTTGCCGAGGTCCTCGAACTGATCGAGGAAGGATTGCTTCAAGTTCTGCTGGATCGTCGACTTCCCGATGTTCGAATATCGACGAGGAACTGAAGCGCGTCGATTTCAGCCACAACCCGTTTTCGATGCCGCAAGGCGAGATGGAAGCGCTGGAGACCAAGGACCCGCTCGACATCCTTGCCTGGCAGTACGACATCGTGTGCAACGGCTACGAATTGTCGTCCGGCGCCATCCGGAATCACAAGCCGGAAATCATGTACAAGGCGTTCGAGATCGCCGGCTACACGCAGGCCGATGTCGACGAGAACTTCTCCGGCATGATCGAAGCGTTCAAGCTGGGCGCACCGCCGCATGGCGGCTCGGCCCCGGGCATCGACCGCATCGTGATGCTGCTGGCCGATGAGCCGAACATCCGCGAAGTCATCGCCTTTCCGATGAACCAGCGCGCGCAGGATCTGATGATGGGTGCGCCGAGCGTGGTCAGCCCCAAGCAACTGCGCGAACTCAGCATCCGCACGGTCGAGCAGCCCAAGCCCGACGCGCCGGAAGCCACCCGCGTCGACCGCAGCGGACAGCATTAGGTTTGCGCAACGAAAAAGGCCCGAAGATCGCTCTCCGGGCCTTTTCCAAATATGCGACTAAAAGATTAGTCGTACTGCTTTTCCAGCATGTCCGCGAAACGCTCGCCTTCGCAGATTTCGTTGAACGCCTGCTCTACGACCTGACGCTCCGATGCTTCGAGCTGACCGCTCTCGAGGGCTTCCTCGAATTTGCCCTTGATGTAGTCTTCGCCTTCTTCGATGCGATCGGCGACGCTTTCGTCGCTCGAACCGAAGGCGCTCGAGATGCTCTGCCACATCTGGTGCGCTTCACCGGCCAGCGTCCCCTTGGTGACGAGTTCGTCACCCTGTCGTTCGAGTTCGGCGTTCATCTGCTGCAGGGTCTGCTGGCGCTGCTGACAGCGCTCCTGCAGAGCCTGCTTCAGCTGATTGTCCTGCGCCTTTTCGGAAGGCATCGCGATAGCCTTCGACCGAGTCGAATGTGGTGTCGGTCAGGCTTTTGAATACGGTAGTTGCCATTGAATTGGTTTCCCTTTTTCGAGATTGCGTATGTTCCTACAACGGCTGAACGGCGCGGAGGGTCCGGCTATCGCAGCGGCCGAGTTGCGTTATGTCGCAGCTACGCGTCGATTGGGCGCTTGCAGCGCAAACTCGCGCCGTTTCATGGCGCTCAACACGCCCCCTTGCGCTTGTATCGCGGCTTCCCTAGGGCGATTGGCAACTGTCACACCCTAAGTATGAGAGGGAATTATATGAGCGATACTGCCGACCGCGTGCAGAAGATTGTCGTCGAGCATCTTGGCGTCGAAGCCGACAAGGTCAGCCAGGAAGCCAGCTTCATCGACGATCTGGGCGCCGACAGCCTCGACATCGTCGAACTGGTCATGGCGTTCGAAGAAGAATTCGGCGTCGAAATTCCCGACGATGCGGCCGAGAAGATCAGCACGGTTGGCGATGCCACCAAGTACATCGAAGAGCACAAGGGCTAAGCGCCTCGTGATTTCGAAACCCCGCGGGTGACTGCGGGATCCGACAGGCCCGACCCCGATCACGGGCCGGGCCTGTTGTCTTTGTATCGGAGAATTGCATGCGGCGTGTGGTCGTTACCGGACTTGGCCTTGTCACCCCCCTTGGCGGTGATGTCGAAACATCGTGGAACAAACCTGATCGCGGGCAAGAGCGGGGCGGGGCAGATTACCCGCTTCGACACCGCAGGTCAGAAGGCGACCATTGCCTGCGAGGTGAAGCCCAAGGACCACGAATGGGGCTTCGACCCTGACAAGCGCGTCGACCACAAGGTGCAGCGGCAGGTCGACCCGTTCATCGTCTACGGCATCGATGCCGCCGGACAGGCGCTGGAAGATGCCGGTCTGACCGACATGGACGACGCGACAAGGAACGCGCGGGCGTGTCCATCGGCTCGGGCATCGGCGGTCTGCCGGGAATCGAGAGCGAATCCATCGTCCTGCACGAGCGCGGCCCGGGCCGTGTCAGCCCGCACTTCGTCCACGGACGGCTAATCAATCTGATCAGCGGGCAGGTCTCGATCAAATACGGCCTGATGGGCCCAAACCACGCCGTCGTGACCGCCTGTTCGACCGGCGCGCATTCCATCGGCGATGCCGCGCGCATGATCGCGCTGGACGATGCCGACATCATGCTGGCAGGCGGTGCGGAAAGCACGATCAACCCGCTGGGCGTCGCAGGCTTCGCGCAGGCGCGCGCGCTCAACATGAGCTTCAACGACCGGCCCGAGGAAGCCAGCCGCCCCTACGACAAGAACCGCGACGGTTTCGTCATGGGCGAAGGTGCGGGCGTGGTGGTGCTGGAAGAATACGAGCACGCCAAGGCACGCGGCGCGACGATCTATGCCGAGGTGGTCGGATATGGCCTGTCGGGCGATGCCTATCACGTTACCGCTCCGCATCCGGAAGGCCGCGGCGCGGAACTGTCGATGCGCATGGCGCTGAAGAAGTCCGGTCTGGAGCCGTGCGACATCGATTACGTCAACGCGCATGGCACATCGACGATGGCCGACACGATCGAATTGGCTGCGGTCAAGCGCGTGCTGGGCGACGATCTGTGCGGCGCCTCGATGAGCAGCACGAAGTCCGCCATCGGCCACTTGCTGGGCGGGGCAGGCGCGGTGGAAGCAATTTTCTGCATCCTCGCCATCCGCGACCAGATCGTGCCGCCCACGCTTAATCTGCACGATCCGGACGAGGGCACCGAGAAGGTCGATCTCGTCCCGCTCGAGGCGAAGAAGCGCGAAGTGAAGGCCGCGCTCAACAACAGCTTCGGCTTTGGCGGCACCAATGCCTCGCTCATCGTCAAGAAGGTCGACTGAGGTGAAGAAACTTGCCCTCGTGCTGGGGGCGGTGGTCCTGCTCGTGCTGGCCGGGGCCGGCGCGTGGTTTGCCAATGGCTGGTGGGGCACATCCAGCGTCAAGGAAGAAAGCGCGTTCACTGTCCCGCAGGGTGCGTCGGTCACGGCCATTGCGCGGAAGCTGGAGGAGGATGGACTGATCCCGTCCGCCGACGCGTTCCTGCTGCGCGCGCGCCTGTTCGCTTCCGATGCCTCGATCAAGGCGGGCGAATACGCCATCCCCTCCGCCGCCACGCCTGCCGAAATCATGGACGTGCTGCAAAGCGGCGCCGTTGTGCTGAATTTCGTGACGATCCCCGAAGGACTGCCCTCCATCCTCGTGCATGAGCGGCTGATGGCAGTCGAAGGGCTGACAGGGGAAATTGAAGTGCCGGAGGAAGGCACGATCCTGCCCGATACCTACGACTTCGAGACGCGGCGAGACGCGCAGTGCGGTGGTGGCCCGGATGCAGGCGGCGATGGATGCGTACCTCACGGAAGCGTGGCCCAAACGCAGCGACACGACCGCGGTCGACACGGTCGAGGAGGCTGTCGTTCTGGCCTCTATCGTCGAGAAGGAAACCGCGCTCGCCGAGGAACGTCGCATGGTGGCAGGCGCGCTGTCCAACCGGGTCGCGCATCGGTATGATGCTGGGCGCGGATGCGACGACGATCTATCCGATTACCAAGGGCAAGCCGCTGGGCCGCCGTATCCGCGTATCGGAATTGCGCATCACGAATCCCTACAATACTCGGGCGGTAGCCGGCCTGCCCCCTGGTCCTATTACCAATCCAGGGCGCGAAAGTATCGCTGCGGTGCTGGATCCTGCCGAGACCAAGGCGCTTTATTATGTCGCGGATGGCAGCGGCGGTCATGTCTTCGCCGAGACGCTGGCGGAGCATAATCGCAATGCAGCGCGCTGGCGGCAAATCCGGCGCGAACGGGGCGAGATGTGAGCGAGGGTGACGCTCCGCTAATCCTTACGGCAGAGCTGCCTCCGGAACTCCATCGCCGCTACACCGATCTTCGCGACGCTCACTTCCCGCCCGAGCGCAATTATCTCGAAGCGCATGTCACGCTCTTCCACGCAATTCCTGGACAGTGCCAGGACGAAGCGTGCCGCTATCTGGCGCGGCTGGCGGGCCAGATTGCGCCCGTCAAAGGCCGTGTCGAAGGGCTGATGTCGCTGGGCGGAGGGACGGCGATCAAGCTGGCGAGCCCCGACTTGCTCGCCTTGCGCGACGAAATTGCCGATCACTTCCACGGCATGTTGACCCAGCAGGACCAGCATCGCCCGCGCTTGCACGTCACCATTCAGAACAAGGTGCCGTCGAAAGAGGCCAAGGCGCTTCAGGCGCAGCTTTCCGGCCTGATCGAGGCGCGTGACTTCGCCTTTCCCGGCCTCGCGCTCTACATCTATCGCGGCGGGCCGTGGGAATTCGTGAAGCGCTTCGTCATTTCGCGGGAAATGAGTGTTGACCGGCTGGGTGCAGCACCCTAAACGCGCCGCCTTGCCGGACGGGTCTGCGAGACCTGCCGCATGGCCCTGTTGGGGCGGAGTAGCTCAGGTGGTTAGAGCAGCGAAATCATAATCCGCGTGTCGGGGGTTCAAGTCCCTCCTCCGCTACCAATCTCGAATCCGCATGGGTTCGCTTGCTTCCGCATACATCCGTAAAACTCAATTAAAACAGAATGATGTGAGTGATTCGCGTCCGCTTGCGTGCGCATGCATTCGCTTGAAGCCGGATTTGGTGTGGGGGTATTTTGGGGGTATTTTCCGGGGGTAGCGAAAAGGAGCGATACCCCCAATGGCCTTGAGTGAGATTCAGATCAAAAAAGCGAAGGCGGCTGAGCGTCCATACAAGCTTGCGGATGGGGAGGGATTATTCCTCCTCGTGCAAAAGAACGGCTCGAAGCTCTGGCGGCTGAAATACCGGTACCACGGGAAAGAGAAGCTGCTTTCTTTCGGTGCCTACCCCGAAGTCGGAATAGCGGCCGCAAGAGAACTCAAGAGAGCTGCCAAGGGTGTGCTGGCCGAAGGCAGGGACCCGATGGTTCACAAACCGGGTCGGGACTTCGAAGAGGCTAAGACCTTCAGGGCGATTGCCACCATGTGGCATGAGAACAGAGCAAGTAGTCTCAATCCCGCCCATGCGAAGCGCGTGTGGTCGCGGATGGAGCAGGACGTGCTTCCTGTCTTGGGCGAGCTCATGATGCATGAGATAACTCCACCAGAAGTCCTGAAGGTCATTCGGAAGATCGAGGAGCGCGGCGCGCTCGACATCAGTCGACGGGCCAAGCAATGTATTGGTCAGGTATTCCAGTTCGCGATTGCCAGCGGACTTTGCGATTCCGATCCAACGGCGCATCTTCGGGGGGCTTTGAAACCACGTCCTCGGGTCAAGCATATGGCGAAGCTGCCTCTGGCACAGCTACCCGAACTCATCATCAAGATGGAGCGATACCAGGAAGAGGGTGAGAGACGATCCGAAATTACGCGGGCGGCATTGACCTTTGCTCTTCTTACATGGGTCCGGACAAAGGAACTCCGGTTCGCCAAGAAGCACGAGTTTGAAGATCTAGTCGGAAATTCACCAGTTTGGCGCATTGGCGCTGATCGGATGAAAATGGGCCGCGAGCATATCGTGCCATTGTCGCGACAAGCCGCTTCTCTTGCTCAAGATATGATCAGCAAGTCCGAAGGCGAATACGTCTTTCCAGGCCAGAAGCCCAAGATGCCGCTTTCCGAGAATACGATGATCTATGGCCTCTATCGGCTCGGTTACCACGGGCGACAAACTGTTCACGGCTTCAGGGGTCTGGCGAGCACCTGGGCGAATGAGCAGCTGGTCGAGGTCGGCGAACCACCGATGTGGATCCGCAGATATCATGAAGACTGGGTCGAACTGCAATTGGCACACAGCGAAGAGAACGAGGTTCGCGGGGCATACAATGCTGCCGAATATCTCGCTCCCCGTCGTGCAATGCTGCAGGATTGGGCAGACTTCCTCGATTCCATCGGCGGCAAAGCGCAAAACATTGCAGTTTTGAGAGCCGCGTGACCTGCTCCTAGGCGGGCACCTGCCCCAGCCATTCGACGCGAAGGCGGTCGAACCCGACAACGATACCCTCTGCGGTAACCTCAAATCCAAAGTCTTCGTTTGAGGGTTCGTAGTCTTCGAGAACCCAATGATCTCCGGCATCGGTTACAATTACAGCTCCCCGAGGAAGGTGCTCGAGCCGTCCGCTGATCCTTTTCCGATTCGTAGTCATATCGAACTGTATGCCATCCATCGGTCGATAACGCTCTTCACATATCCAGGTGTTTCCCGATTTTTCGGTATCCCGCCGGCTCGCGACACAGCGCCGGGTCCAGCATTGTATGCGGCCAGCGCGAGATGGATCGCACCGAAGCGCTCTAGCATCTGCTTCAGATACCGCGCGCCGCCATCGATGTTCTCAGCCGGATCGTGGCGATTGCTGACACCAAGTTCTCTTGCCGTTCCCGGCATGAGTTGAGCGAGCCCAGCGGCGCCAGCCGGACTGATCGCCATCGGGTTGAACCGCGATTCCTGCCAAATCAGGGCCTGAAGCAGTCGAGGCGGCAATTGGTATCGCGCTTCAGCTTGCCGGATGAGTGGCTCATACAAGGCTTCCTTGAAGCTTCTATCGATATAGGCCGCGCCGCCATCTGGCTTGCCCAAGTGGATTGCAGTCGGGTTGAAAGCGCGCCCTTTGTCGGTTGTAACCTCAACTGTGCCGAGGTCATGGTCGAAGACCTGAAACTCCTGCGCGTGCGCGGATCCCGAAATCGCAATCGCGAGCGCACCGCAACCGCAAGCCACCAGAGACATTCGCATTGAATTACCTTTCACCTTGCCTCGATCCGCAAGAGAACATAAATAGAACGAATGGGTGTAGGAAAACGTTTTTTTGCAAGTTTATCCGAGAGGAGAGGGGTTCGTCTGGAGGGGGCAATTGTGAGGCGATGGAGCCGGTATGCCTGTTTCGAATTCAACCCTGTCACGTCATTCGCTCGAGGACACCGCCCGCAAGATCTGCGAAAGCCGAGGGGGCAAATGGTCAGGCACAAAGGGCATGGCCTGCTGCCCCGCGCATGATGACCGCACACCTTCGCTCGGCGTGACGCTCGGCCGAAAGGCTATTCTCTTCCATTGCTTTGCGGGCTGCGATCAGCAGAGCGTGCTTTCCGCACTGGCGCGCGAAGGTTTCGAGGTGGCCAGGCTTTTCTCGGGTTCTGTCGGCCGAGAATCAACTCAAGTCGACCAGAGTGCGCAAACCCTCGGCAGCAGCGTTGAGGATCTGGCGCGAAGCGGAACCATTGGGTGCCAGTCCGGCGAAGGCCTACCTTGAGAGCCGCGGCATCCTCGCCGCATCTTCAGCGCTTCGCTTTCATCCGCGAACGCCGCTCGGGCCGAAAGGACGGGCCCGCTTTCTGCCCGCCATGATCGCGGCAGTCAGCCTCGACGAGGGCCCGATCGCCATCCACCGCACGTTCCTGTCTACCGAGGCTTCAACCAAGGCCGCCTTCGACAAGCCAAAGCGCGCGCTTGGCGCGCTCGGTGAAGCTGCTGTCCGCCTCTTTGCTCCGGCTTCCGGCAAGCTCGGCCTTGCCGAAGGCATCGAAAGCGCGATGTCGGCCTATGCTCTCACCGGCATCCCCGTCTGGGCGACACTGGGCAATGAGCGCTTCGGTCTCGTCAGCGTGCCCGAGAGCGTGACCGAGCTCCATCTCTTCGTCGATCACGATGCTGGCGGCGAGCTGGCCGCGTCGCGTGCCCTGGCCGCCTATGCCCGCGATGGACGCACGATCCACGTTCGCAAGCCGTCATCACGCGGTACCGATTGGAACGATGAACTTACAGCATGGCTGCGCCGCAAGGCGGCGCGGTAGAGGAGAGAGGGCTTCTCGAATTCCTGATCCGGCAGAGGGCGTGTCCCGATGCCTTCATCAGGAGGACGAATTGCCATGTTTCAATCAGACTTGTTTCCCGCCGGCGAGCAGTTGCCGTCAGTGCCATTGGCTTACGCTATTGGCGCCAGGATTGCCGAGCTTCTCGCCTCGGGACGTCATCTTACCCGTGCCGACATTTCCGGGCTGTTCGCCGAAGAGACCGGCGCACTGGACTGGGGAAGCGCCTGGACGATCGACGACTACAACAACGCGGTCGAGATCGGCGCACTGCTCTGGCTTCGCGAGTCCTCGCGCATCGATCTGGCGACAAGCGTGCACGAAGCCGAAGCGCGGTTCGACTGGCTCGAAGCAGCCTTGCCGCCCCGGCACGTGCGCAGCGAAGGACAGGTCGAGCTCCAGCAGTTCTCGACCCCGCCGATGCTGGCCTGGCTGATGGCAAAGGCCGCAGCTGTCTCGGCGCACGACACGCTCCTCGAACCGTCCGCAGGCAATGGCGCCCTTGCTCTTTGGGGCAGCGTCCAGAACGCTTCGCTGCTCCTCAACGAGATCGATCCGGCAAGACGAGACGGCCTGGCCCACGTCTTCCCTTCGGCCACGATCACTGCGCATGACGGGGAACTGATCGCCGACCTGCATCGTGGCCCTGTTCCGTCGGTCGTGCTGATGAACCCGCCGTTCGCCCGCAGCCAGGAACGCGGCAAGGACGGCGAGACGGCGCAGCGCCACCTGCGCAGTGCAATCCGGGCCGCTGCCAATGGGGCGAGGATTGTCGCGATCATGCCCGAAGGCTTCGATGCTTCCGCCTTCGCCAAGGCACAGGACGAAGCATCGCTGCTGCTCGATGTTCGCTTGCAGCAGATGTTTCGCCGGACCGGGACGGGTATCGCCGTTCGCCTGGTCGTGTTCGACAAGACGCCGACTGCGTCCGCGCCAGTTATCACCGGAGATACTTGCGACCTGATCGAGCTCCACGAGCTTATCACTGCGCTTCCGCCACGCGCGCAAACATCCGCCAGCCTCCATCGCCTGCCAGTCGGTAAGCCAGTGCGCCTCGTTGGCAAGACCTCAACGCATCGCGCGCCGGTCCGTCCGGTGGCGCCTTTTGCAGCGACAGACAGCAGCCAAGGCGAATGCGATCGATCTTACCTATTCGGTCTTGGCCGACCCCGCACCGGTGCCCGAACAGACAGGCATCTACCTGCCTTACCGGCCCAGCCGCATCGCGTTCGAAGATGCGCCGGTCCATCCCACCCCGCTCGTGGAATCGGTCGCCATGGGTTCGGTCGCGGCGCCGCAGCCGAACGTCACACCGCGTCTCCCCGCAGGCTGGCAGGCCGATGGCCTTCTGTCCGAAGCGCAGTGCGAGACACTGGTCTACGCTGCCCAGGCATTCGCACGCGACCTCCCGGGTCAGTTCAAGGTCAGCCAGGAAGGCACCTCGCTGGAACTGTCCGAAGACGGGCACTCCTACCGCCAAGGCTTCTTCCTCGGCGACGGAACCGGAGCGGGCAAGGGACGGCAGATCGCAGCGGTCATCATGGACCGCTGGCTCGCAGGCGAGCGCCGCCATGTCTGGATCACCAAGAACGAGGCGCTGCTCGAAGATGCGCGCCGCGACTGGGAAGCGCTTGGCGGGCTACCGCTCGATCTCCAGCCGCTCTCGCGCTGGAAACTCGGCCAGCCCGTAACGATGTCCGAAGGCATTCTCTTCGTCACCTATCCGACGCTGCGCTCGGGCCGCGCCGAGGATACGCGGCTCGACCAGATCCTTGCCTGGGCGGGCGAGGATTTCGACGGCGTGATCGCTTTCGACGAAGCCCATGCCATGGCTAATGCGCTCGGGGGCTCTTCAATCCGCGGCAAGGTCAAGGGCTCCGAACAAGGGATGGCGGGCCTCAGGCTGCAGAACCATCTCCCGCGCGCCCGCGTGCTCTACGCGTCTGCCACTGGCGCTTCGGATATCGCCAACCTCGGTTACACCTCCCGGCTCGGCCTGTGGGGACCCGAGACCGCTTTCCCGACCCACGAAGCCTTCATGACCGAGATCCGCGCTGGCGGCGTCGCGGCGATGGAGCTCGTCGCCCGCGACCTTAAGGCCCAGGGTCTCTACCTTGCCCGTGCGCTGTCCTTCGCCGGGGTCGAGTACGAGATCCTCGAACATAGCCTGACCGACGCACAGGTTCGGATCTACGATGCCTATGCCGATGCCTGGGCGATCATTCACCGCAACCTCGAAGCTGCGCTCGAAGCAACCCGCGTGGTCGACGAGGACAGCGGCGACACGCTCAACCGCAATGCCAAGGCTGCGGCGCTATCGATCTTCGAAGGCACCAAGCAGCGTTTCTTTGCCCAGCTCCTGCTTTCGATGAAATTGCCGAGCCTGATCCCCGCGATGGAAGCGGCACTTGGCGAAGACCATTCGGTTGTCGTGCAGCTGGTCTCGACCGCCGAGGCCATGCTCGATCGGCGCCTTGCCGACCTCACCGACGAAGAACGCGAAGCGCTCGATATCGATCTGTCCCCGCGTGAATATGTCATCGACTATCTTGCGAAGAGCTTCCCGGTGCGCCTGATGCAGGTCTTCGCCGACGAGGACGGCAATCTCCGCTCCGAGGCGATGAGCGACGAGGAGGGCAATCCCGTTTTCTGCCCGCGCGCCATCGCCGCGCGCGACGCGCTGATCGAACAGCTCTGCGCGCTGCCGCCCATCGCCACAGCACTTGATGCGATCATCGAGCACTTCGGAACCGAGGCCGTGGCCGAGGTCACGGGCCGGACCCGCAGGCTTGATATTGGGACGCGATGGTCAGCAGCGCCTCGAACGGCGAAGCCCCAGCGCCAATGTCGCCGAAGCGCAAAGCTTCATGGAAGGAACCAAGCGCATCCTGGTCTTCTCGGACGCGGGCGGTACGGGTCGATCCTACCATGCCGACCTTCATGCCGGAACCAGCAGCGCCGGGTTCATTTCCTGCTCGAGCCGGGCTGGCGCGCCGACAACGCGATCCAGGGTCTCGGTCGTACCAACCGCACCAACCAGGCCTCGGCCCCGCTGTTCCGGCCGGTGACCACCGACGTGAAGGGCGAACGCCGGTTCATCTCGACCATTGCGCGAAGGCTCGATGGCTTGGGCGCGCTGACGCGTGGCCAGCGCCAGACGGGCGGACAGAACCTGTTCGACCCGGCAGACAATCTCGAAAGCGACTATGCGCGCGACGCGCTCAGCCGCTGGTTCCAGCTGCTCTATGACGGCAAGCTCGAAGCCACGAGCTTCGGCAACTTCGTCGAGCGCACCGGCCTCCGACTTGAAAACCCCGATGGCGGGCTGACCGACAATCTCCCGACGATCCAGCGCTGGCTCAACCGCATTCTCGCGCTGCCGATCGCGCTCCAGAACGCGATCTTCGACGAATATCTCGGCCTCGTCGAAGCGCGGATCGAAGCCGCGCGCGAAGCTGGAACGCTTGACCAGGGACTGGAAACCGTGAGGGTCGATCACTTCACGGTCCTCGCCGATGAACTCCTGCGCACCGATCCTGTGACCGGAGCGGAGACCCGGCTCGTCTCGCTCGAAGTGAGGCGGCACCTTCGGCCCCTACGATTGCAGCGCCTGGTGCGGATGCACGAGATCGGCAGCCCGCACGCGATACCGATGCGCAATGCGCGCTCGGGCAAGGTCGCGCTGTCGGTTCCAGCCCGGCGCCTCATCGCTGACGACGGGGCCGTGATCGAACGCCGACGACTGCTGCGCCCGCTCAAGTCCGCGAACTGGACGCTTGAGGCACTCGGTGAAAGCCACTGGGAAGAAATTGGCGTCACCGCGTTCACGAGCGCCTGGCGGGCCGAGGAAGAGGAAGCCGCCGCTTCACCGGTGACCGAGCGCGTCCATCTCGCCACCGGGCTGCTGCTTCCGGTCTGGAAGCGCCTGCCCGGCGATCATGTCCGCGTCACCCGGCTCGTTGCCGAGGACGGCCAGTCGATCATCGGCCGCGAAGTGCTCGATATCGATCTCGCTGCGATCGCCGAGACCTTTGGTCTTTCCGGGGTTACCGGACCAGCCGCAGAGCAGCTCGGCGACCTCGTCCTCGCCAGCGGCAAGCCGCTGGGCCTTGCGAGCCACGATCCACTCACGGTGAAGCGCTCGCTGGTCGGCGGCGAACAGCGCCTTGAACTGACCGGGTTCTCGCCCGATCGGCTCGACTGGTACAAGGGCAAGGGCTGCTTCACCGAGATCATCCGTTACCGCACGCGGCTGTTCGTGCCGGTCTCCACAGCCTCGTCGGTCCTCCCCGCGCTTGCCGCCTGATCCCTCGGGCAGACCCCAATCTCAGAATGAGAGTGGAGGGGGCCCTTTGGGCTTGTGGGCCTCGTGATCTTCACGTGCGCCTTCAATCCATCAGGAGAACACCCATGATCCAGTCGATTCCCTTGAAGAAGCTCGCTGCGAGCCCGCGCAACGTTCGCAAGTCGAGCGACGTGCTGGCCGACCTCCAGCTGCGGGCAGATATTGCTGCGCGCGGCCTGCTGCAGAACCTCGTCGTGCGCAAAGGAAAGCGCGGCAAGTTCGAAGTCGAGGCCGGCGGTCGCCGTCTCGCCGCGCTGCAGGCGCTGGCCGAAGAGGGCACCTTGCCCGAAACCCACGAGGTCACCTGCCTCGTCATCGAAGGCGAGGAAAGCGAAGTGCGCGAAGCCAGCCTTGCCGAGAACTTCCAGCGTCTCGCGATGAATCCGGCCGACGAGGCGCAGGCCTTCGCTTCCATCATCGAGGCAGGGGCTACCACCGAAGACGTGGCGCGCCGCTTCGGCCTCACTGTCCGCTTCGTCGAAGGGCGTCTGCGCCTGGCAAGTCTCGCACCCTGCGTCTTCGAAGCGCTCGCCGAAGGCACGATCACGCTCGACATGGCCAAGGCCTACGGCGCGATCTCCGACGTGGAGCGCCAGGCGCATGTCTATGCCGAGCTGCAGGACGCCTGGTACCAGATCACGCCCGACACGATCCGCCGCATGGTGCTCGACGCCACTGTGCGCGGCTCCGATCCGCGCGCGGTGCTCGTCGGACGCGATGCCTACCTCGCCGCAGGTGGCCGGATCGAGCGCGAACTGTTCGACGATGATGCCAGCGAGAGCTGGATCGACGTCGCGCTGCTCGAGGACCTTGCACACAAGGCCATGGAAGAAGCCGCAGAAAAGGTCGCGCTTGAGAATGGCATTGCCTGGGTACGCTCGACGCTTGGCAACTATGTCAGCCATGACCTTGTCGAAGGTCTGAGCCGTCTGCCTTGCGAACCTGCACCGATGACCGAGCAGGAAGCACAGGAGCTCGGCGAGCTCGAGGCCGACTACGACCGCGTCGCAGCCGTGCTCGAAGACGAGGATAGCGACGAGGACGAGGTCGCCAAGGCCGAACAGGAACTCGTCGTCATCGACCGCGCCATGCGCGCGCTCAATGACCGGCCGCCGGTACTCGCCGACGAACTGAAATCCAAGGCTGGCGCCTTCCTCGTCCTCTCGCGCAATGGCGAGCCGACATTGGTCCCGCAGTACTACACCGAGACCGAAGTTATTGCTGACGAAGGCGTGGTCGAGGCCATTGAAGCGAGCGGTGCGGCTAAGCCCAAGGGGAACTCGCTTTCCCAGCGTCTGCTCGACGAACTCGCAATGCAGCGCCGCGACATCCTGGCAATCCATCTCGCCAATGACCCGGCACTGGCGCTCGACTTCATGGTCTTCACGCTTGCCGATGCCGATGCGCACGACTGGCGCGCTAAGAAAGCGTCGACGCTCGTCGGCTCGATCGCGTCCGGCCCGGTTGCCGGGTTCGAGGCCAAGGATGCACCGGCGAGCGCTGCCCTGGCCGAGTTTGCCGGGTCGCTCGATGAAAGCTGGCGTTCTGGCGAAAGCGATGTCGAGCGGTTTGCGAGGTTCCGGGCGCTTTCCGACGAGGCGCGCTCGGCATGGCTTGGCCATGTCGTCTCGCGCACGCTGATTGCCAGCCTGGCCTGCGAAGGCGAACGCTCGGTGCCGCTGCACGAAGCGCTCGGCTCGCTGCTCGAAATCGAGACCGCACATTGGTGGCGTCCCACGGCGGCAAACTACTTCGACCGCGTGGCCAAGGCCCGCACGCTCGAAGCGCTCGATGCTGCCGGCGGTCCCGAACTGGTCAGTCGCTATGCTGCCTCGAAGAAGGCCGAACTGGCGAGCGCTGCCGAGCGCATCTTCTCGGGCAACTTCATCGGCGAGGCCGAGGTCAAGGAACGGGCGCAGGCTTGGGTTCCGACGATCATGCGGTTCGCCGATGCCGAAGAAGGTGACTTCTGTTGATGCACGAAGCCGACGAACCGGTCAACGTCGACGCGACTGACGAGATTGCCGAGCAGGCTGCCTGACCCCTCCTGACAGGTCCAGGTCGCTCGGCGGGCGGTCCGTCCCTTCCGGGACGGGCCGCCTTTTCAATGTAAGCTTTTGGGCCACTTGCTGACCGTCTCGTTTGGGAAAGGACGAGCAGCAAAGCTGCCCTTTCGTCCACATCATCGATTGGGGAAGAGCACGCAAGAATGCTGGTCATTTGGCCTCCCAAGAACCCTTGCGACTCTTGAACCCCGGAAGGCTATTGCACGCGACGGCGCGTTCAAATCCGATCAACCTTGCAACTGCCTCACAGCGCTCCTCATCAATCCTCATTCGACCTTCTCGAAGGGCGAGATAGACGGCCTCGATATACCCGTCGCCGACGAGCGCAGACTGCACCGCTGGGTGCACCAAAAGGTCCAGCGACCAAGCGGGGGCTTGACCGTCCATCAGGTCTTGGGCTCGCGCCCGACCCTTTCGCTCATCGACAACGGGCAGAAAACCCTGTGACACCGCCACTGCAATCGTAGCTGCTTCGCCGTCATCTAGCGAACCGGGAGAACGGATCATCGTCTCGAAAAGACGAGCCGCTGCATCATCCATCTGGACGACCTTGACGACGTTCTCCGATATCAGGCGTTGGATGAACCCGTTCTCGCCATTGGCGTGACTAGTTTCATGGTTGAGTTCCGTAACCACCGTTTCAGCCAGAACAATGTCGTTTGGAATGGCCCGAAGCACCTGTTCGCCAAACGTACAAGCGTGCAGATTGATCAGTACGCTCGTATCGGGGACTAATGGGGTCAGCGTATCAGAGAGGGAGCTTAAACAGGTCATCCGTTTCGCTCTCCTCAAGTTCCATTTGATCGAGCAGAGCGCGCAGCTCTAGTCGCTTGATTTTAAGAAGCTCGGCCAATTGTCCTTCCGACATCAGATCGCGCTTCCAGGCGGTGTAGGCCATGAAGCTCATGCGATGGGACACCGGCCGGTTTGCATCATCTTTTGCGGGGTCGGGCTTACTTGAAGCATCGCCCAGCACTTCACGCACCTGTGCGGGAGTAAAGCCACCATGGGCTTTCAGTTTGTCCCATGCTCCCCGCTTAACAAGCCCGAGCTCTTCCAGCCTCCTCACACAGGCTTCGCGTGAAATGCGGAAATGGTGCGCCTGTACGATGATTGGCCTGCGGGTAATCTCAGAGCCAGCGGTGAGCTGACGCCACGCCGCTTCAAAGCTCTTGCGCGGTGAGAGAAAGGCGCGCCCAAACGCGTGAGCATATCGCTCTTCGCGGGACTGAAACTTCTCATTTTCCTCCAGAACTTCTGGCGCCTGACGAGTGCCAACGAAATGCCCCAGCTCGTGAGCTGCGGATTGAATACGCCGCTCCAGTGGGAAGTTCGCATTCAAGAGAATGCAAGCTCCCAAAGTTTGGTCGTAGGTGAAGAGCGCATCCACCTTCGAACCCTTCGACAGGCGTCGCTGGTAGAGTCGGATGCCGAGATCCAACTCCATCAGGGTGAAGATATCGGCGATTGGGCCAGAGCCCAATCCGAGCCAGTCGCGTAGCTCCTGCGCGTGCTGTTCTGCCAATTCGACGACATCGCCGGTGTTGATGCCCCTTTCAGGCGGGTAATTCTTAGGCCGCTCAATGCCGAGAATGTTCTCCAGTTCGACCTCAGCTCGAACGAGATCATTCAGCAGTTGTACTGCCTCGCCGGTATGCTCATCCTCGGTTTCGCGCAGTCGGCGGAAGCGTGGCACAAGATCAGTATGGACTGCCTCGCGGCGCAGCAGGGCATTTACCGACACCCCATAATGGTTCGCAAGCGCCTGAAGCTCTTGAATGCGAACCCGCCTATCCCCCTTTTCAATAGAAACGAGGGTGGGGCGAGACATACCAATTACCTTGGCTGCATCGTCCTGACGGATTTTTGCGGTTTCGCGGGCAAGGCGAAGGCGGCGACCAATCTCCTGTGCGGTCAGCTCGTTTAGATCAGCCATGGCGACCTCCCTTCATCCATAGTTGCAGAAAGCTCTCTTCGCCTTGGTCCTGCTCGAATGCGGCCCATTCTTTCGAATGTTGCAGGAGCATGTCCCGAAGCCTTCTAGTCACGTCATCTACTGACGATCCAAGGGAGTCAGCGATTTGGAATGCGTGAGGCTTCAGGGCGGTATCTGGCACACCGGCCAGTTCGGCCAGTTGTTGCAGGTGCCGCGCGCCCATGTAGCCGTAATCATAAAGGGTTTTGGTGGCCCTGAAGCTGCTTTGCTTCGGCAGGGCATCACTAAATCGCGCGGCTCGCAAATCGGCAATGGCATACTTCTCGGGCGGCTCGACAACGCCGGCCGCGTGCAGGCTTATCCGGCGCAATAGGCACGCCGCACAAATGCCGCATTGGCGTACTTTCCCTCCCACGCGCACGTTGGCCCGTTGCTGCCAGCACGAACGGGTATCAATGACCTGTTGGGGCTGTACCCCTGGCTTTGCCAGAAATGCTGCGATGGTCTGGCCTTTGGTATGCCAGAGGCGCGGCTGTTCATAGGTCAGATCGATGCCAAGCAAAGCCTTTACGAAGCGCTCCATCTTTCTGAAGAAGGTCGGGTGGTTCCGGTAATCTGGATAGATGTTGAGCAGTGGGAGCAACACTGGCCCCAATGCGCCCTGTCCACTTTCAGGCACAATGATCCGGCTGACATTTGACAGCTGCGAGGCGATTGCAGTCACCGCCGCAAATTTGAAACCGCGCGACCGGGCACTGTTCTCAGGATTCGGCTTCACCTTCACATCAAAGGGCAGGCGGTCGAACGGTCGCTCATCTTTGCGCAGTCGTTCCTTGAATTTCGACACACGCACGCTCACGGCAGTGTTATTCTCGTTGTAGAGGCCCGAGACACTTAGCGAGTCCACGCCTTCGCTGTACGCAATGGCGAACGCCTTTTGCTGGTTCGGGAATAGCGGGCCTTGTCGCGGCCTGCTTGTTGCTGCGCCCTCATGGCGCACGAAGCTGAAACGCCACTCGTCGCCAGTCAGATGGCGCAGGGTATCGCAAAGACTTTGTTGAACAGTCGCATCCTGCCAGGTCGCAAGCTCAATCACGGGCACAGTCACATGAAAGTGCCGTGCCCAATGTGCATTGGCGCGTCCCCAGCGACGATCTGCAAATTCGACTGCCGCGCAGACAATCAACAGGTCGTGGTGAATGTTGCTCCAGCCTTCATGGCAGTAGCTGTCAAAGATGTCCTTATCGCACTTAATCTCTGAGCCGATGGTCGCATAAACGCGCCCCTTCGCGCCTCGACGCGGAGCCGCTTGCCCCGCCTCAAGTATGGTTAGGTCACGCTCAGAAATCTTAGAAAATTCACTCATTACGATCACAGAATTGGGTCATCGAGACCGGTTCTTTTTTTGGCGTCCAGCTTGAACGCGTTCTTGTCGCAGCTCTTCACGGCATCCTGAATGCGCGCACGGTCGAGGCTCTTTGAGACTTCGCCCAATCCTTCATTGAGACGGTCGAGCTGGTCTCTGTGCATCGGGCCTTCCCGGTGCGCCTCTAGCCCAGCTTCCTGAATACGGGTGAGCGTCTTGCCGATATTGGTTTCGACACATGCGTTCAAAGCCTTGTCGATTGCATCGCGAGAGCTCTCACCATCGTGCAGCCTCATGGCGACTTCACGTTGGAGGTCATCCGAAAATTCCGACTTATCGTGCTTTTCGAAGATGCCCTTGATTGATCCCTTCGGATCGAGATCAAGCTGCCCATCCGCACCATGACTTTGCAGGTCGCGGATCAGTCCGTCGTTTCCTGACAAGATACCGTTCACGATGGCATCGCTGCCCAGTGCACACCGAGTGTCATGATCTTCAGCCTCATTCTGTACAGCTTCCGCAAACCGCCTTGAGCGACTGTCGAGCTTCAAATTTTTGAATGGGCCGTCGGTCATGCCGTCCTCCTGCGGCGGACTATAACGTGCACAGTCTGACAATGTCAATATTCAAGCATAATAACCTGACATCAGACAGGACATCTTTGATGGACGTGAAAGCTCAAGTTGCTGAAACGTACTGCAAGCTGAAGGAGATCGCTTGTGCCAGCGTGGCAGAACGTCGGACTTTGGGGGGCTCGCGTGCGCCCCCAGATTGACTGAATGGAGAGTGTAACCGTCGCCCCTTAGAGGGGAGGGAGCTTTGCTCTTCCTGAGCCGGGACAACTCCGTTCCGGCGATCAGGAGATCTCCCATGACCAAGTCCCGCCGCTCTGTTTCGACATCGCCTGCCCAGCGCATCACCGCCGCCATCATCGAGAAGCTCGAGGAAGGAACAAAACCCTGGGTCAAGCCTTGGCGAGGTGTGCCGGTCTCCCGGCCCTTGCGGTCCTGCGGGACACCCTACCGCGGCATGAACACTTTCTGGTTGTGGATGGTGGCCGATGGCTGTGGCTACGCCTCGCCCTACTGGATGACGTACCGCCAGTGTCAGCAGCTCGGCGGACAGGTCCGCAAGGGTGAGAAATCGACCATCGCGATCTTCTACAAGAGCTACACCAAGGAGGTCGAGAACGCCGAAGGCGAAGCTGACACCGAGAACCGGCGCGTGCTCAAAGCCTATTCCGTGTTCAACGCGGATCAGTGCGACGGCCTCCCCGAGTTCTATCATCCCAAGCCACTCATTGCCGCGCTTGAGCCCGAAGGACGCGAAGACCGCCTTGATGCCTTCTTTGCCGATATCGGCGCAGACCTGCGCCATCATGGTGCCCAGGCCTACTACGAGCCGCAGCGTGACCGGGTCACCATGCCTCCAGCCGAACTATTCGAAGCTTATGACCACTATTACGCGACGCTCGCGCACGAGCTGTCGCACTGGACGGGGCATTCCTCGCGGCTCGACCGCGATCTCAAGAACCGCTTCGGCAGCGACGCCTATGCGGCCGAGGAACTGATCGCCGAACTTTCCTCGGCCATTCTCGGGGCCGAACTGGGTCTTCCCGTTACCCATCTCGACCATCACGCCAGCTACATCGCATCTTGGCTCAAGATCCTCAAATCGGACGAGCGCGCGATCTTGACCGCGGCGGCCAAGGCCGAGGAAGCGGCCAGCCTGTTGCTTGACCTTGGGGGTTACCAATCTCTGGAAGGCGAGCCCGACATCGATCTTGCTGATGCAGCCTGAGGAGCAGTGAGATGGGACGTTCTGTCAGCTATCCAACCGGCTCCGTGGTTGCCTTTCGCCTGCTTGATGAGGGCGAAGACGACGATTTCGACTGGGTCTACCAGTGCTTGGTCGACGAGGTCATCGATACCGCGAAAGTGGCCTTTCCTTCGTTCGAAACCTTCGACGGATGGCGCGGGCGCGAGGATCGCATTCTCCTGCGAAACGCCTTCGCTGATTGCGGCGTTTCAACTTATTGCGGGCTCGCCGCGGTCTGGCTCGCCGAACGCGACGATGCCCGGTACTGGGAGGCCGATTTCTACAACCCACGAACGGCAAGGGCACGACACTGGCTTGGCCAAGTGTCGGATAGGTTCATCGAATTGTTCGGTGAGCTGCGCATGGTCGGTCGGTTCTCGAATGGCGAAGCGATCTTCGAGCGCTCCCGATCCACCTGTGACACCGGGTCCTGATCCTGCCTCATCCCTGACCGCCGGGAGAGGCCCTTGGGCCGGTCGGGGCGCGCCGCAACCTGCGGCCCGTCGGCCCGTGTTGCCCGCGCCAGCCTAGGGCCGCAGGTTTCCCGCTACGCGGTGCGTCGCGCCCCTTGTCCCGGCCCTGATCGGGCTCCGGCGGACAGGGTCGAGGCAATGGTGCCTCCTCTCCTTGTCCCCGCGATCAGGAGACACCCCATGTACGACAGCTTCATCGACCAGTTGAGCGGCCTCGACCTCTCAGGGCTCAGCATCAGGCCAGCTCCCTTCAACGAAACCGACTTTCCCTGCGAGGACGCGATCGAGCAGACCCTCGCTGCAGTCTGGTCCGATCTTTTCGCGATGTTTTCCGACACGGCCCTGGAGGCCGATGCCGAGGACATTGCATGGGGCGTGGTCAATCTCTTTCACCGTGCCGCCAGTCGGAAGTCCGCTCAGCTCGACCGGGCCAGCGACGAGATCCGGGTCCTCCTCGCATCAGCCGATGGCTCCGAAGTGCACTCGAGCAATCTGGAAGAGCAGGTCGAACGCGCGCAGGCTGCCGAAGCCAGTATGCTGGCCTTCGAGCAGATGCGCGAGGCTGCGGCAGCACTCTATCGCTACGAGACCGGTTCCTCGTGGAAGCCCGTTTCTGGCTCGCGTACGGGCCATTCGCGCCACCTTACTTCGGCTGTGATCGATGCCCGCGATTTCCTCCGCGCACGTGCTGAGAACCGGCGTCACGCTCTGATTCCGGAAGGAACTCCGGTCGTTTTCGCCGGTGGTCGCCAGAGCTTCGAGAGCGCCGAGGATGCGCGTGTCTACGCCGACAATATCTGGGCGACGCTCGACAAGGTTCGCGATGTGGTTCCCGATCTCTTCCTGGTCCATGGCGGCGACGGCAAGGGTGCCGATCGACTCGCCGCGAGCTGGGCTGAACGCCGCGAAGTCCAGCAGCTGACCTATTCGCTCGATCGTCGGCTTGGTGCCCGCGCCGGCTTCAAGCGCAACGAGCAGATGCTCTCACTCAATCCGCGCTACGTTGTCGCCTTTCCGGGCAATGGCGTGACCGAACGGCTCGTCATCGATGCCAAGGCGCGCCGGATCACCGTGGTCGATCGTCGTGGCCACTTGGGCACCTCTCCCGGGTCCTGAGGGGCCCTTCATCATCTGCATGAGAATTGCCTGGATGTGCATTCGGCGCCGACCCGACTATGCATGAGGTCATGCAACTTGACGATCTGCTGCAGCGCTACTTTGCTACCACCGACCTCTCCGCGGTTGCTCCCGACACATTTGCAGCCGGCATCGAGCATTGCCGGGTCGATTTCGGCCTTGAGGAGGACCGGGGCAAGCGCTTTGCACTGTGGTCGTTCCTGCACATGTTCGGGTCCGCCCCCGACCTCGATGTGGCGTTCGAGAACGAGGAAGACCGGGAAGCTGCGCGCAACTTTATGGATCTCCTAGCGGCATCGGAAGACGATGGGGCAAGCTGATTGCATTGGGAACACGCGAGCCTTCAGACCCGCACCCGATACCCATCCGGCTTTTGTCGCGAACAGTCCTGAACCAGGCCAGCTGAGGACAGCAACCCGTTCCTTTGACGGCCGTGTTGTCGCGCTTCGCGCGCCTGCCCGCACCACCCGTCATGAACAGGTTTCCCTTGGAGCTTCGCTCCTGCGGTGCAGTCCTCCCATGTCCTGCTTCTTCTGGATGTTCGCAAGCCGGAGATGGTCTCCGGTTTGAGGAACTGAAGGACTTACACCATGACCAATATCGCAATCCTCACCGGCCGCATCGCTCGCGATCCCGACACCCGCGAGACCAAAGGCGGCACCAACGTTGCCGGGATCACAGTCGTCACCGATCGTCCCGCACGCGACAAGGACGGCAAGACCTACAAGGACGAGAACGGCTACACCGCCAAGGAAAGCGAGTTCCACCGGGTGACCTGCTTCAACGGCCTCGCCAAGACCGTCGGCCAATACTGCTCCAAGGGCCAGCTCGTCAGCGTCCAGGGCCGCATCCACTACACACAGTGGGAGGACAAGGACGGGGTTACCCGTTACGGAACCGAGATCCTCGCCGACAAGGTCGACTTCCTCTCCCGCGGCAATGGGTCGGCCGACGAGAACGACAACACCGACGCTCCCGATATCGACTGAACTCTCCCGTCGATCTCCCTCCCGAAGGGGTCCTGTCCAACCGGACAGGGCCCCTTCTTGCTGTTCCTACTCTCCGGATGGCTGTTCGGTGCGAGGAGACGAGCGAGCCGGTGGAAGCAGCTTCTGCAGAGACGCCTCTTCACCGAGCTTTCCGAGCTCTCCGGCAACTCTTGCGAGCGCCTTCTTCGAGAAGGTCTCAAGCCCCGTTCCCAGGATGATGCGTCCCAGTTCTAGGGCGGCTTGAGCTTCAAGTAGCTTCTGGCGCTCGGCAAGTGCCAGCCGGTCGGCCTCGAGTTTCCGGAGTGCTGCGACAGCGCTTCGTTTGGTTGGCATCGGGGTTCCTTTCCTGCACCCCTCGGTGGTTCCTCCCTTCGATCAACATGCACCCGGGCACAGCCTGTAGGAAAGTCCAATCGCGCTGGTCGTCCCTTGCACTACGTAACGGAGCGGGGGAGGGGGCTGGCTCACCGAATTCCAAGGGTGATGGGCATGGGGCCGGCGCGTCAAGGACGGCGGGGCCCCACCATTTTGCCTCCCCTGCGCTTTGCTCCGGTCCGACAAAATCGTTGCCCCCACCGCCGCTTCGCGGTCGCCCTCGGGGCGATCCCTGACCCGCCGGCCCCATGCCCCTCCGCCTGTTTCCTGTCGTCTCAGCGACAGGTTTCAGGAGGATATCATGACTACACTCAGCACCTTGGACATGAACGCGCACAGCTATTTCGAAGCGCTTGCAGTTGCCGAAAGGCGCGCCCAGCACAGTTTCTTCGACCAGCACGTGGTGGAAGATGAAGACCTGGGCTACTTCGCCCTGGACGAGGGTGACTACAACGCACTGCCTGCGCATCTCGCCAGCCGCGTGGTGCACACGGTCCATGGAGCCATGCTGGACGAATACTGACGACCATACGAGGGCAGGAGCCGGTGACGGTTCCTGCCTTTTTTCGTGTTCGCTGGCACTGGAGCGGGACGAAAAGCGGAGCGGGGCTGGGGTCGCGCTCGGTCCCGCCCCGCCTTCGGCGGTGCTCCTGCGGGCGCGGCCTTCTTGTTCTGGGCCCCGCACGCACGCCCGAACGACAGCGGGTCGGACCGGCGCGGTGCCGCGGGAACCGACAGGCCCCGGTCCCGGGCACCGCACGCGCTCCTTTGCCGCCGCCTTTGCGGGGTGTGCGGTCCTTGTGCGTGGTATTCATTCAAACGCAGATCAGGCTCAATTACGGTCGCGAACTGGATGCTCGCGCCTCCGAGGGCTCAGTTGGAAAATGCCTTAGAGAAAGGAGCGACCATGATCACTGGATTTCGCCGCACAATGGGGAACAGAATTGGCACACCGTACGCAGCCTAAGCTGCATTTATGGAGCAAAACCTAGTAAAAACAGATAGTTCGAAATTTCTAACCCACCGGCAATCTGTGGGTGGGCAAGGCACAGCCGTCACCCACAAACGCCAATCCAATAAGCTGAAACTGACCGGTCATGTGGCCCGTCGAGCCTCACTTCCGCTCGGGATTACATGGGATAATGAACTGCCTGGCTTCGGACTGCGCAAGCGCAAGTCCGGACACCTTAGCTGGATAGTGAAGTACAGGCCCCGAGGCGTGCAGAGGATGGTGACGCTGGGACGCGCGGGAGTGGCGGCAGGTGCGCTGGGCGCTCCCGCCGCGCGCGCTGCCGCGCGCAGATTGCTCATCAGGGCTACGCTTGCCGACCTGCCGTCTGCGCCCGAGCAGAAAAAGGTCCCGCTCTTTGTCGACTTCGCCGAGGAATTCTGGACCGACTATTCGCCGCACTGGAAGCCGTCGACCAGGACGAGCTCGCGCTCGCGCATCGATCAGCTGCTCATTCCGCATTTCGGCGAACTTCCGGTCGACATGATCGCACGGTCAGACATCAACCGCTGGCGCGACACCATGACAAAGAGGGAAGGGAGCTTCAATCGCACCATCCCGATCATGTCTGTCATGATGCAGTATGCGGAAAAGCTCGGGTATCGCGCCAAATGCTCCAACCCGTGTCGCGGTGTGTCCCGCTTCAAGCGCGAGCTCCCGGAGCGCTACCTTTCCGCCGACGAATACCGCAGGCTCGGGCGCGCGTTGGCCAATCACGAGTTTGCGAACCCGTTCGTGATCCCCGCGCTTCTCTTGCTCGTTTACACGGGTGCACGTGCTTCGGAGATTGCGACCTTGCGCTGGCGCTACGTCCAGATTCCTCGACTTGCGCTACCCGACAGCAAGACCGGCCCGAAGACCATTTATCTCAACCCGCAAGCGATCGAAATTCTGAGTGGCCTCGACCGCCGGGCCGACGACCAGCTTGTCTTTCCGGCGTTGCATCGGGAGGGACCAATCAATCTTGGAGAACACTGGATCAGGATCAGGCGCAAGGCCGCTCTTCCCGATGTCCGGCTCCACGATCTTCGCCACAGCTTTGCCTCAGCGGCCATTGCCAAGGGCATTCCACTCGCGACCATCGGCAAGCTGTTGGGGCACGCGCTTCCCGAGACGACCGCGCGCTATGCGCATCTTGCAGACGACATCATCTCGGAGAGCGCCGACCGGATTTGTTCGAGCCTCGCCGGTGCGCTGGGCATCGCGGCGTGACCGGATACGATCTGAAGCATATCCTGGCCGAGGAACTCGCGCGCGTTGTTCCGGGAGAGGCTGGGAAGCGCCGGACGAGGTTTGACTACGTGCTTCCGGGCTTTGGCGAGCGCATCCACCGCTCAGGACGCAAGAGCTACGTCCTCCAGCGGACCATCGGTGGCAAGCAGCGGTTGATAACGATCGGCGATGCCGCCATCCTTACCGAGCGCATCGCGAAGGATGTTGCCCGCCGGCTGATCCTCCGGATCGAGCTCGGGCAGAACCCGGCAGACAAGAAGAAGCGCGGCACGAAGACGCCGACCTATGCGGCGTTCCTTCAGTCGTATTGGGATGTGGCGGCACCGACCTGGAAGAAGTCCACGCGCGAGATCCAGGACATCTACCGCCGCACCCATCTCGACCATGCGTTTGCGGGCAAGTTCATCGACGAGATCGATCATGCCGATGCGGTGCGCTGGCACGCGGAGGTAACGCGCTCGGCAGGGCCGGGCGCGGCAAACCGCGCCATGGAAATTCTGAAAGCCATGTTCGCCAAGGCCGAGGCCTGGGGCTATATTCCGGAGCATTCAAACCCCTTTCGAGGCGTGAAGAAGAACAGGGGGCGCAAGATCGAACGGTTTCTGAGCGACGCCGAGATGGCGCGGCTCGGGAAAGCCCTTGTCGACCGACGCGCTGACCAGCCCGTCGAGGCGGCGGTAGTCACACTGCTCACGTTGACGGGATGCCGACGCGGCGAAATCCTCAACCTCACCTGGGGCGAGGTTCAGGGGCGGAAGCTCAAACTGACCGATTCCAAGACAGGTCCGCGCATCGTCTGGCTTGGCCAGGAGGCGAGGGCGGTGCTCGATGGATTGCCGCGTGGGAAGAAGGATGAGCTAGTGTTTCCGTTCAAGGGGCAGTCGGTTTCAGCGATCGACTGGTTCTGGCGCAAGCTTCGGCGTGATGCCGGTCTGGATGACGTCAGGCTCCACGATCTGAGGCACAACTATGCCAGCCTGGCAGCGCGATCATCCGAGACTTTGCCGATGATTGGAAGCCTCCTTGGCCACAGGCAGGTTTCGACAACAGCTCGGTATGCACACTTGGATGATACCTCCCTCCTTGAGGCTGCGACCGAAATTGGTGATGAAATCGCGTGCAGACTGGCGCTATCCGAAGCCCCCTGGCGTCAGTGAGATTTCGCGCTCCAGAGATTCGAATTCAATGTCGTGGGGTCTAATTCGCTTGGCAGCAATGCGCCCTAATAGCGGCCATAAAGTCAGGCGAGGACAAGCCTGAAAGCTGCCGTTCCATAGTTTCGTCTGATTGAGGAAAATAAGCCTTCAATCGCAATAGGTCGAAAAATTTTTTTCGCGATGCGTCTTGGTCGCTGAAGTGCGGCGTATGAAATCCTCATTAAGTTCGGCTTTGCCGTAACGTGACCGTGCACGAATTAAGTTGCTCCTTCATTATGATTTTCGGATGAGCACCACCCCAGCAATCACAAGCGCGCCGCCAGCCAGAAGCCAGGATTGATCGACAAGCAATGCGCTAGCCACGATCAATGCGGCAGCTAGAGGGCCTTTCAAGGACTGACGCTCATTGCGAAGTCCTGCGAGTTGCTCGATACTGAGCGGATCGAGCTGAACCGGCACATATCCTGACTTTGCGATCGAGTTCGCAGTGGCAAGTATGTCGGGCAAGGACGCCGACAACCCCAGCAGCTGACCGCGAAGTTTCTTCAAACCCGACCGAGCGCTAGCGAGCGAGAACCGCTCGGCGAAAAGCTCCGTCATGATCGGCCGGGTGTCCTCGGCAATGTTATAGTCGGGTGCCAGTGATCGGACGACACCCTCTGCCGTAAGCAAGGTACGCAGAAGGATGGCCAGATCGGGTGGCAGGACCAGTTGATAATCCCGCAAAAGATCGAAAACGCGGGAAAAAATTTGCGAGAACTCGATTCCAGAAAGCACGGTCCCCCTGAACTCTCCGATCAAATGATCGAGATCCACCGCGAGCGCATCGCGATCCACCTTCGGCGCCCCCGCCCATGCGAGCAGGACATCCGCGACTTCGCTCGTTTCCTCGCCAGCGATCGCAAGCACGAGCCGAACGATCTCGTCGCGCCTCGTCTTGGTGAGCGTCCCGACTGATCCGAAGTCGATGAAGCCGACATCCTGCTCGCCGATCAGGAAAACATTGCCGGGATGAGGGTCGCCGTGGAATTCGCCGTTCAGGATGATCATGCGCAGGACAGCGTTGGCATAGCTTTTAGCGAAAGCCGCCACCGGCGGGTCGCCGGATGGGCTGCCCAGCGAAGACGCGGGCCTGCCGTACAGGCGTTCCTGAACGTTCACCCGCAGCCCGGTCAGTTCCCAATGGATGGCCGGGGTCCTGACGCCGATGGTATCGAGATATGCGCCGATCCGCTCGCAGGCTCGGGATTCCGCAGCGAGGTCCATCTCCCAGGCTAGATTGCGGCCGAAGGTCCGCAGAAACTCGACTGGCCGGTAACGCGCGATGTCAGGCGAGCGTGCTTCTGCGATCTCGGCAAGACGCACAAGCAGGCGCACATCGGCTTCCATGCGCGCGGCGGTGCCCGGGCGGCGAACCTTCACGATGACCTCGCTACCGTCCTGTAGCTTGGCGGAATAGGTCTGTGCAATCGAGGCGGACGCCAAAGGCTGTTCGTCGAACTGCGCAAAGTCGTTCCGCCAGTCCTCACCCCAGCTTGAAGCAAGTACGGGCTCGATATCTGCGAAGCGCACTGGCGACACCTGATCGTGCAGGGTTGAGAATGCCGTGATCCAGTGTTCGGTAAACAGATCGCTTCGGGTGGCGAGGAGCTGCCCCAGCTTTATACCAACTGGCCCGATGTCACGGAGGAACGCGACAACTGCGGCCGGACGAAATTCGCGAGGATCGATGACATTGCTCGAAGAGGGAATAAATCCGAGGGCTCCGGCGAGATTTTTCGCGCCGTGCCTCATTAGGATTTGGCCGATCTCCGCGGCGCGAGCGATGCTGCCGATAGGCTTATCCGGGGGCGATGCCATGATTTTACTCAGCCTCGGCCCGGAGTTGGTCCAGATTTTTCGATACCCTTTCAAGAATCTGCTGCAACGTTCGCTTCTCGTCGGCGGCAATGTCGCGCCAAAGAAGATCATGAAGCCCATCCGCGGAGCCTCTCAGTTCGGGCAGCAGATCGTCAAGCTGCTCCGTGAGGATGAGCTGCCACGCTCGCCGATCCGTCTCAGCTCGAAGCCTTTTCATCAGCCCGCGTGCGCAAAGACCTGCAACCGCCTGGCCGATGGTCGCCGATTCCAGTTCCAGTTTCTTGGCGATTTCAGCCTGCGTAAGGGCAGGATCGCGAAGAAGTTGTCCGATGATCCTCCACTGTGTCTGATTGAGACCGATCCTGGCGACCCTCGCATCGTACACTCTGCGCGCGCCGCGACTGATCTCGTCCATAAGATAGAGAATGCGGTCATCATCGGTGATGACCTTCTGCCGACGCTGAGACCGTGACATGGTATCTGGTTTTTCATCCATAGCGCTGTGTAGTCGGATAGCCTCGGATGCCCAAATGCAAACTGCTAAACGCCTTTACTATTTGACTCACGGCTCATAGGGCGCGAGACGCGTTCACCTTTTACTGAGGCTGCCGAAAGAATCAGATGACCGATAACTCCAACCAACCGGAGCAGGAGGGCACAACCCCAACGAAACCGCAATCGCGGCGTGGCTTGCGCATCGTGCTAATCATCGTTGGTCTTGCCGTGCTGCTTGGCGGGATCTGGTGGTACTACCGGCACGTAACCTACGGACAGTACATGCAGTCGACCGATAACGCCTATGTCGCTGCCGACAGCGTCGTTATCTCTTCCAAGGTAGCGGGATACGTCGAAGAGGTCTTCGTGGGGGAGAACGAGCAAGTTGCTCGCGGCGGAGCCCTCGTACAACTGGATCTGCGGGATTATCAGGCGCAAGCGCAACAGGCGCGCGCACAGATCGCTGCGACCCTGGCCGGTGCCGACACAATCCGTTCTCAGGTAGCCGAACAGGATGCAGCCATTCGCCAGGCGCGGGGCCAACTCGCCGCCGCGCGCGCAGCACTCGACCTCGCGAACGACCAGGTGGCGCGATATCGGCCCCTTGTCGCGACAGGAGCCGAACCGCGGGAAAAGCTAGACCAGTATGAGGCGCAGGCGCGGCAGGCGCGGGCCGAACTCGCCGCTGCGCAGGCGGCGGTGGCTGCCGCGACCGCTCGCCGGGGGACCCTGTTCGAGCAGATCAGCCAGACCCAGGCGCAGGCGGACGCTGCTCGCGCTCAGCTGGAAACAGCCGACCTTACGGTTGAATCGACCTTGCTGCGCGCCAGCAAGGCCGGCCGCGTCGGCGATCTCTCGGTGAGGGTGGGCCAGTTCGTGCAACCGGGTCAACGTTTGATGACGGTTGTTCCGGTGAGCGCGATCTACGTGACCGCGAACTTCAAAGAAACTCAGGTCGGCCTCATCCGGGCCGGCCAGAGCGTCAGGCTCGAAGTTGACGCCCTGCCAGACCTTGAGATCGCGGGACGAGTGGACAGCATATCGCCAGGAACGGGCGCGGAATTTTCCATCCTCCCCCCCGAAAACGCCACCGGCAACTTTACCAAGATCGTTCAACGGATACCCGTCCGCATCGCTATCGATGCTCCCCCTGAAGTGCGTAGATTGCTCGTTCCCGGCATGTCGGTTGTGGCTGTTGTCGACACCCGGAATGCTGCCGGCGAATTGGAAGAGATCTCGAGTCGGACTCAATGACCGAGATACTGGCAGCGCAGGACACTTCGATCGGGCCGGCCGGGAGCCGAAAGAACGCAGACGCTACCGCCTGGGTCGCTGTGGCCGCGGGCGCGCTTGGCGCCATGCTCGCCACGCTGGACATCTCGATCGTCAATTCGGCTCTTCCGGTCATTCAGGGCGAGATCGGGGCCAGCGGGACAGAAGGAACCTGGATCGCAACTTCGTTTCTTGTCGCTGAAATCGTCGTCATTCCGCTGAGCGCCTGGCTGGAACGGCTGTTCGGTCTGCGAACCCTTCTCATTATAGCGGTCAGCGCGTTCACCGCTTTTTCGGTGCTATGCGGGGTTGCCACCGACCTTACTACCATGATCATCGGCCGCACGGGCCAGGGCTTCACGGGCGGTGTCCTCATTCCGACCGCAATGACTATTGTGGCTAAACGATTGCCGCCGCACCAACAGCCAATCGGAATGGCCCTGTTCGGCATGACTGTGGTTCTTGGCCCCGTGATGGGGCCATTGATCGGCGGCTGGCTGACCGAGAACCTGAGCTGGCACTATGCCTTTTTCGTCAATGTGCCAGTCTGCGCAACCCTGCTGCTCCTGCTGTTTATCGGGCTGCCTCACGAGAAGCCCAAGTGGGAATATCTCACGGACGCCGATTGGGCTGGCATTCTCGGGCTGATCCTCGGACTGGGCGGTCTGACTGTTGTACTCGAGGAAGGGCACCATGAGGAATGGTTCGAGTCCTCACTCATTCGCTGGCTAACGGTGGTGACCATTATCGGCTTTGCCTGTTTGATTTACGGACAAGTGAAAGCAAGCAAGCCGGTCTTGAAACTTCGGCTTCTGCTCAATCGACAGTTCGCCAGCGTCGCGATCATGGCGCTCGCCCTGGGCATGGTGATGTATGGTTCGACCTATGTCATTCCGCAGTTTCTGGCGATCATCTCTGACTTTAATGCTTTTCAGACGGGACTGGTCATCTTCTGGATGGGTGTCCCGGCCTTTCTCCTGATGCCGGTTCTGCCCCTGATGATCCGCAAGGTGGACATCCGCATTGCCGTCGGCACCGGAATGCTGCTGATGGCGATCAGCTGCTTTGTCAGCACGAGTTTGACTGCCGAATCCGGCGGCGCTGTCTTCACTGAAAGTCAGCTTATCCGCGGGGCCGGAATGATACTTGCGATGATGTTCCTGAATCAGGCAACGGTTGCGTCGGTGGCCAAGGAAGACGCGGGCGATGCCTCGGGCATTTTCAACGCGGCCCGCAATCTTGGCGGATCATTCGCCCTTTCGGCCCTCGCTTCGTTCCAGGACCAGCGAATTTGGCACCATACGAGGCGCATGGAAGAAACGCTGAATGCGAACAGCGTTTCGCTGCAGACCTATCTCGACGGACTGGCGCGAAGCCTGGGCGATATGGAACGAGCGATGGCGGCACTCGGCGGCACTCTCCAGCGCGAAGCGTTCATCATGACCTACAATGACGTCTTTCTGGTGATGGGACTTCTCACACTCGCGACGGTCCCGCTTGCCCTGTTCCTCAAGCCGCTCCCGAAAAATGTCTCCCTTTCGATGCACTGAGCCCGAGATTATGCGCCACTTGCTACCTCCGCTTGTCACTTTCGCCTTGCTAGCTGGATGCACGGCAGGGCCCGATTATGCAGGCCCCCCGGAAGTTGTGTCAGCAGACACGGGCGCTCGCTTTGTGCGCGCTGGCAGCGATGTGAGCGCATCTGATCCGGTTGTCGCTCAATGGTGGCTGCTGCTCGGCGATCCCGAGTTGACGCGGCTGGTGGAGGCTGCGCTGTCCGGCAACCCCTCGCTCGCCGCAGCGCAGGCGCGCATTGCTCAGGCACGGGCATCCATCAGGCAAGACCGTGCGGGTCGAATGCCAACGCTTGGGGCACAGGCCACTACCGTGCAGGGCCGGCTTCCTGGTCTCGACCTTCAAGGCGGGGCGCCCCCCCCGTCAGAGCAAACCAATCCTGACGCAGAAACCGATGACTCGCTCAGCTTTTACAATGTGGGCCTTAACGCGAACTGGGAGCTGGAGTTTGCCGGTGGCTCGCGCAGGCGTATTGAGGCCAGCAATGCCCAAGCTGCTGCAACGGTAGCCAATGCAGAGGACGCAAAGGTCCAGTTGACTGCCCAAGTGGCCAGCACCTACGTCAATTTGCGGGAGGCCCAATTCCGCGCAGAGCAATTTGAGGCGCAGATTTCGTTGCAGGAAGAGATCCTGGCGCTGACATACCAACGCTATCAGCGCGGTGCATTGCCGCTTTTCCCGGTAGGCACCGCGAATGCCGAACTGGAGGTGCTCAAGTCACAACTTGCCGAAGCTGAAGCGGATATCGCAGTCCTGTCTGATGCGCTCGCTATACTGACCGGACAGGTGCCGGGATCAGCTGATGCAGCGCTCACGACTGTGCGCTCCATTCCCATGCCGCCAGAGCAGGTCGCGATTGGCGATCCGGCAAGCCTGGTGGCGCGTCGGCCTGACATAAGGGCGGCCGAACGGTCTCTTGCCGCGTCGACGGCGCGGATCGGGGTGGCCGAGGCGGCGCGGTTCCCGAAATTGTCCTTCACAGGGATCCTGGGCCTCGGCGGATCCTCGTTGGACGACGTTGTCGATGTCGGCGAATTCTCCGCACTCGCGATCCCGCGCCTCCAGTGGAATTTTCTGGATTTCGGCAGGGTAGACGCTGCGATCGACCAAACCGGGGCGGCGCGCAACGAAGCAGTCGCCAATTACCAGCAGACGGTGCTTCTGGCACTGCAAGACGCCGAACGTGCCTTGGCTCGCTTCGGCCAGCAGCGTGTTGCGCTCGCTGCCAGTATGCAAATCAAGAAGCAGGCTGACGTCGCGGCGGACCTGAACCGCCAACGTTTTGCTGCAGGAGCGATCTCGAAGGCTGACCTCAACCGGGCCCTGCGAGAACAGCAGCAGGCCTCAGCAGACCTCGTCCGGGCAAAAGGCGCCCTTACGCTGGCGTGGATTGCGCTGCAGAAGTCGCTGGGCCTTGGGTGGCAAGAGCCTGTTCGAGATCAATAGTCCCGCCGCGCTGATCAATTGATCCGGTTGACGAGAAGTAGGCGCCCCTGCCGCTGGCGACCAACTTGCCGTCGGGCTCGAGAACCCGGGTTTCCGCCACCGAAATCTGTCGCCCGAGCTTCACGATCTGTCCGTGAGCAGTGAGAGGTCCTGAGGTTGCAGAACGGTGGTAATTGACATGCAGATCGGCCGTCGCTCTCGCCGCGACGCCCGCCGCAAGCAGAGTATAAAGCCCGGTGAGGTCGACCAGTGAAGCCAGGATCCCTCCATGCGCCGACCCAATCATAGGGTTCGACACGATCTCTTCGCGCCATGGCATGGTGATCGCGATTCCCTGGTCGGAGCATGTTGCAATCTCCAGCCCAAGCCATCGGTGAAACGGCGCTATATGCAGCATTTCCTGCAAGCGCTCTCGATCGATCATAGCTCCCTCGTCCCCTGTGGCTGAGCCGTATCGCGAGAGTGATGGCGCCCTAGGAAATCGACGATAGCGGCGGAAAAGGCATCGTTCGCATCGCCCACGACCATGTGCGTGGCATCGGCAATATCGGTGTATTCTGCATGGGGGACGAGTTGTCGCAGATGCAAAACGGCCTCTTCGGAAACAAGATCGCTAGAGCCGCCTCGGATGAGGTGAAGCGGAAGCGTGAGATTCGCCGCAGCTTGGCTCAGCATTGCCGATTGACGTTCTTGGCTGTCTGGGTCGCCTTGTCTGGCTGACATTATATTACGGATAAACACAGGGTCCCAGTGCCAATAGAAGCGCCCATCCGGCTTCTGCCTCAGATAGTTTTTCAGACCATCGCTCGCGCCCCGCCTGGGACGATGCGGCATGTAGCGAGCGATCACGTCGGCCGCCTCCTCTGGTGAGGCGAAGCCGCTATCGACATGCTCTTCCATGAAACCAACCACGCGCATCACACCGCTAGGCTCCATGCGCGGGGCAATGTCGACCAATGTGAGTGAAGCAAAGCTACCTGGAGCAAGCTCCCCTGCGGCAATCAGTCCGGCGAGCCCGCCCAGTGAAGCGCCGACCAGCGCTGGCTTCTGGTCCAGGCGCGACGCTGCAGCGACCAGATCCGCCGCGAAGTCGCGCATTTCATAAGCTCCGCATGGCGACCAATCGCTGTCTCCGTGACCGCGCATGTCGAAGGCGATTGCGCGAAAGCCGGCTTGAGCCAGCTCGCTGACCACCCTTCTCCACGCGCGCCGTGTCTGCCCGCCGCCGTGCGCAAGAAGGACGGGTATGGCGTAGGCATCCCCCTCAGCCTCGGCTGTAAGAGAAATTGCGCCTGCGCCCTCAATCGTAAAGGTTTCTCTCGCCATCACTGGATGGTAGGAAAGGCGCGCTAAATAGTAAACCGATTTACTTTGTGGCTCTCGGCTCCGTGTTGGCTGTCCTGCAAGTGCGTTTTAACGACGGCAAAAGTCTATTCCAAGAGGGGTTTCTCCAGACCATTCTCTAATGCACCGGCTTGCGATTCGGTCAGCAGTCGCTGTCCGCTTAATCCGCTCAAAGATATAAAAGCTGCCTTTCCGCTTCCGGCCCCAATTGTGGTCAGGGAGTAGTCTTCTTCCCAACGGCGAGCAGCCGCTCGGGTTTTGCGGGAATACTTTTCTTGATGCCTAATGCCTTCTGGCCGACGATAAAAGCGCGATGGAGGAACACCTCTAGCGATGAGAGCAGTTCGGAAACCTCCTGACTGTCGGGCTCCCAGCCGCGATGCGCAGCCGCATTACCCGCATCCGTAACAACGCCGAGGATGTCCCGCTCAGTTTGCCCGATCCACCCTCCGTTGCGCAGCTCGTTCAGTTTCTCATCAAATGTCTTGGCCGGGTCGATGCCGATGACTTCGGTTGCACGGTCCAGTGCCGTTCTGAGTCCTATCGCCGTGAGGATGTGTGCCTGGTTGTCGTGCGCTACGTACATCTGGCTCAGGATATTGCGCAGCTGGGGGTCAGCCTTTTGCATGGCGTCGAACCATACCGGCTTCGTCTTGGCCTCTGGCTTCGGATAAGTTTGTATCTCCCTCGGATGCTCATACTGCTCCTGCCCCGCCGCATCGTAGTAGTGATCGGTGTCTTCGCTGTTCCAGCTGGAAGTTTCGTAGAAGACCGTCTCGCACCCTTGACATTCGAGCAGAGAGTGGTCGACACCGCCGTTGACCGAATGGCCATATTGCTTGTCCTCCCAGTCCCAAGCCTTGTAGATCGAGCCGTGGATTTCGCAGGTGCGCTCGCCATCGCAGGTGGGACAGTGCCCCTTCTTCGTTGCGTTTGTTGCTGTTGGTGTCGTGGCCATAGAGCCCGATAGCGAGCACTGACGAACTTTTCCAACAGTGTGCGTGTAAGTCGGCGCATCCTAAGTCCGCTTTTTGGGTTTGGCCGCTCTAGAGCCGCCATTCTGCTTCCGGCCCACAGTCAGCCAATGGAGTTCGGTTGCGGAAAGGTCAGGAAGTGCGCCGGTTGCGGACTTTAGCAGTGACAGCAAAAACCTAGAGTAGTTCAGTCACCAGTGTCATCGCTTAGATCTAACCCGGGTGGAGGGGCCAGCGGCATGCGGGGCGGGGCCGTGCGCCACATGAGAGCAACTTCCTCGTCGGTCAGGCCATAGGCGCGCTCGACCATGGCAGCGAGGCTGCGCTCATGGGCCAGCAATTCGATCCGTGCCTGCCGGGCAGGCTCGGCGGTCTCGGCAAACGCTTCGCGCAGCCGACGGAGTTGGGTCGGGGTCAAGCCTTCACGTTTGGGCAGGGCGGCGCGGACCGCTGAGACAAAGCCGTCGCTGTCGAGCTTGCTGGCCTCGGAAAGGGCGGTGCTAGTAACTCTTGGGAACTCGAACCCAAGCCAGTCAGCAATGGCTCGATCCGCTTTTTCCACGATGGCGGTGTTCGTCTTAATGCACTCAACATTATCTTGGAACGCTTCCCGCTTTCCGTGTTCAAGCTGCGGAATTGGGAACTCACGGATATAAGGAATATCAAAAGCGAGCGCCTCATCCTTCTTGTGCGGGAACTTTTTGAATTGGAAATACCAGCCGATCGGTGAGTTGAGGCAGGCGACGATCCATTCATCAACGGTCGGCAGTATCAAAGCTGAGTCATTGACCATGTATTGGCCTTGGTCAGTGCAGACTTGGGCATAGAAAGCGATGCGCCGCAAAAGGACCTTCGGGCGGTCAAAATCCTCAAAGTAGTCGACAGCATCCTGAATCTCATACCAGCGATAACTTCCGGCCTTCCGACCTGGCCATTTCGCATCCTTCTTCGGAGGCTGCCAATTAGCTGGTTTGGGTTCTAGCTGTGTTCGGAAAGACTCGAGATGCCGAAGTACGCTCGGATATTCTTCAATGTCGATACCTCGCCGAGCGAAGATCATCCAGAGCCCGTTCCACTCCGGCAGCCAGCGGCCAATGTCCTGACCGCGCAGGTAGGGCTTGATGATGTCGGCTGCTTTCGGGTCATCGCCAACAAGCTGATCGCGTGTGGCGGTGTCGATCAGAAATGCCTCATTGAAGCCCGTCTTCACGCCGTAAAGCGGACTAGCCCCGGCATATTCCTCAAGCGATACGCCGCGCTCACGAATCTTCTTGAGCAGGGCGGCTACGTCTGGCGGCTCCAGCACCCATGCTTCTTCGGTCAGGTCGGAGCGTTCGGCACGATAGGTCGCGGCGTGGACTGCTGCCGACAGACCCTCACGCGGAACATCGTCACGCGGGATTACCGCAAGATCGTATTGCTCGGGCACAGCGTCTGCATCGGGCTTCTGCACTGCGATGACGCATGGAAAGACGTCGGCATCCGGGAACAAATGGCGCGCGTGGCCGAAATCGGCCAGAAATTCGACCCACACATCCTCGGCGAACATCCGCCGAAGCTTCTCTGCATAGCCAGCCTTCAACCACTTGTTGGTGACGACATAGCCCATTCGCCCGCCGGGCCTGAGCAGCTTGGTCCCCTGTTCGTAGAAATAGACGTAGAGATCGGCGGTGCCGGCATAGGTGTCGAAGGCTTTCGACAGGGCGGGCTTGATCGGGGAGATTTCTTCCTGCCGGACGTAAGGCGGGTTGCCAATGACCGCATCGAACCCGCCTGACCGACCCGAAGAGGACAAGTCGCGCCATACGCCGGGGAAGGCCACTTCCCAGTGGAAGAACCGCTGTTCAGCCGCGATTGCGCGCGCCTCGCGCACTAGGCTGTCTGCCAGCGCGCGGCGGCGATCATCGGGCCTATGGCTCGGCATCAGACTGCCTTGGACCGGCTCTGGTGCATCCAAGCTTAGCTCGGTTCGCGCGTCGGCTGCGAGCACTTCGATTTCACCGCTTGCGATCCGGCTGGGATCGCCGAAGGTTCCTTCGTGGACCAGCTTCATCGCTTCAGCCCGGTCGAACTTGCGTTCGGCTTCGCGCGCCTTGGCGACCGCGCGGTCAATCTTCGCAGATTCCTTTTCGAGCGCGACCCGCGCCTTTTCCGCCTTTGCTTCGTCGGTGCTGTCGGCCAGCGCCTTGCGCATGTCGGCGAGGCGTTTGTCACCATCCTTGCGAATGGCATCAGCCGGTTCGCGGGGTCGGCGGACATTCGTTTCCAGAACGCCCATCAGATCATCCGCCTTTGCCAGATCGAGGATCGCTTCGAGCGGAGCGCTGGCTTCGGAGACGGTGGTGAAGAGGCTTTTCGACTGGTCAACCTGAGCAATGTCGGTGTCGGTCAGCCCTTCGATCTTTTCCATCTCGCGCACGATGTTGGCGAGCGGGGCGAGGTGGCGGTTGGAAATAAGGGCACCGCGTTCTTGCATCCAGTCCATCGTCGGGCGCACCCACGCGCCAAGCACGCTGTTACCGCACCGCAAATGATGGTCGAGGAACGACAACGGCGCACCTACGGTGAAGCTGTGCAACCAGAGCGCGACCTTGGCGAGCTCCACGGCCATCGGGTTGAGATCGACCCCGTGGACGCAGCGCTTGAGTACCATGCGGCGCACGATATGGCGGTCATCCAGCTGGTCTTCGACGATCGGCCAGTAATGCTCCCGCGCGTTGGCGACGATCCCCTCTCGCAACTCGGCAATGAGCTTCACGAGAGGAGAAGTATAATCGCCCTCGGCCATGCTTTCGGCATCGCCGACTGCGGTCAAGACCTTGTCCGAAAGCCAATCGACCAAGCTGACGAGGAAATGCCCGCTTCCCATTGCGGGGTCGACGATGCGGAGCGAAAGCAGTGCCATGGCCGGATCGTGTGCGCGAAGGTCATCACCCTTTGCGCCGCTTGCTAGAGCGGCTTCGAATGCCTCGCGCTTCTCTTCGACGACCGGGCCGACCGTTTTTTCGATGATCAGCGATACGAGCGGTTCTGGTGTGTAATACGAACCCGAGCGGTGCCGTGCCTCGTTGTCCGAGCGCGGTCGGACGGTCCCGGTTTCCTCGATCTCGACACCGTATTCGAGGATCGATTCATAGATCGAGCCGAGCTGCTGAACCGAAAGGTCGCGGTAGTTGATGTAGCGAAGCCGCCCTTCTTCCTCGCGGTGTGAGAGCGGTAATATAGCCTTGGCTAGCGTCTCGTCCGACAGCTTGATGCGACTGAGTAGCGAATTGCCTTCCGCTGCGAACAGGCCGCCGTTGTAGGGCGGAATGCCAAGATCATCGTCGCCTTCGGAAATTGCGCCGAAAATTGTCTCGAGGCGCGACCAGTAGGCAGTGCTGCGGGCGAGCTGTGCTTGCCTTTGCACATGCCGTTCCTTGATCTCCTCTCGAAGACGGGTCAGGCAATAGTCCGCGTAGGGACCGCGCTCGTCGGGGAGCAGATTCCGATCTTCGGCATAAAGCACAAACAATAGACGATAGAGAAGGAACATGGCCGCTTGGCGAACCTGCTCGGCGTAGCCATCATCGAGCGTCTCGGGGCGATCCGGGTCTGCCAACGAGATGGCAGTAATCAGTTCGGGAAAGACGGTTTCGAACACCGTATCTGCCAGATCCTTGCGGACCCTTTCCTCCCACCGGCGCGCATCCTCGATCGCGATCAGGTGAAAGCTGCGGCCCTGCTCGCTCGGACGAAACGCTTCGCGACCAAAAATCAGCACGAACAATCGGAATGCGTAATCTGGATCGATCGGTTCGTCGAGTAGATCCGGTTCGCATCCGGGCAGACCAAAGACCTTGCCCAGGTCAATTTCGAAGAAGTCCTCAGCGACAGAAAGAGCGTTTTGGTAGTAGAGCCGCCAGTGCCGTCCGTTAGTCAGAATGCCCCACGGCATCTTTCCATCTGCCACGACGGCAGCGCGGCGCAGATAATGCATGATTTGGGTCGACGGAACACCCTGGTCGCCTTGCCCTTCGCGATCGAGCGGGCGGTTCCAGCGCTTCGCTTCGACAAGAGCAGCGCCATGACGGAAGCGTTGCCATGGCTCGAGTGTCTTCGCCTTTTCTGCGGCGTCGCCATCGGCGAAAAGCAAGGCATCGGGAACGTCCTTGCGTCCCTTTGTCGTCATGTTCTGTTGAACGGATTTGTGTTGCCAGCCCAGCAATTCGAGCAGCGGATAAATAAGTTGGTCTTCGGTTTCTGCTTCGGTTGGCTTCTTGTGGCCTGAATGTTCATGCAGCAAATGCTGGGCGCTTTCGTAGAGCTGCTCAACTTCACTAATTTCGAGATTCTGCCACTCAGGGGATTCGGTGACCCCTTGCTTCAGCCAATCACGAGTGAACAATGCGCCTTGGAACACTAAGACCCTCCATACCTTGAGTGGAGTAGCCGAACTTACATCGACTTACACCCAAACTGTGATTGTCATGCACAATGAACGACCGCGTCCCACGCCCAAGGTCTGCCTCGAAGCCCAGAGGAAAGGAGCCCGAGCGGGATATGCCACGCCTTGGACCGAAAGCGGACCGTAGCCAGGTGACCCGTTTAGCGATCAGTGCACCGCGCTCGCCGGCTGATCACGGAATTCATCAAGCCACCCGGGATCGAGTGACAGGCGATTCCGGTTCAATTCGATAGCAAACTACTTCCCCCTTGTGTCAGGATGGCCCTACAGTCACCTTCGAGATCTTCGAGCCATTTGAGATAATGACCGCATGCGCCTTGAGAACATTAAGATCCGAAACTTCAGGTTGCTGCGCCGACTCTCAATCGATCTCGCCCAGGACAAAACGACGACCATTTTGGTGGGGCCGAACAATAGCGGGAAAACCTCAGTAATGGAGGCTCTCCGGCTGTTTATCGGGCAAGGAGCCGAGGCTCCTAAAATCTCCTTCCACGACCTCTCTCAGCTTCGCCACCGGGACCTGAAGCGGATCGAGCGAAAGGTTGCGGCTGAAGCTGATCCAGAAAAGAAGATTGAGCTGCTTAGGCGGCTTACACCGCGTATGCGGCTCGATCTGACCTTTTCCTATGGCGAAGATCCCGCCGACCTCGTTGCAGCCACCAAGCTTTTGATGGACCTTACGCCTGGCACAAGCAGAGTGCGCATGCGGATCGACTATCGACTGGAGAACGCGAAAAAGCTTCTCGACGAGTTTGGGGCCAGGCCTCGCAAAGACGTCTCGCTGTGCGACTATCTGAAAGAGACGTTCAGAGATCATTTCAAACGCGTTTTCTTCAAAGTGTCCCCTGACGGCAAAGAAGTGGAACAACTCGAAGACGGCAATTTGCTGAAATCCCTACTGCGCATCGACATCGTGCCCGCTCAGCGGCACGTCGATGACGATGAGGGAAGCCGGTCCGCGAAGCTCTCAAAACTTCTCCACGATCATTACGAACGCTTCTATCGGGTCGATGACGCTGCCGGTTATCAAGCGATCGAAGATGCACTCACGGCGAGCGCAGGCGACCTTACGGGGATGTACGGCAAAGCCTTTGGCCGTTTGACGAAGCGCCTTCAGAGTTTTGGCTATCCGCCAGGCCAAAAAGCGCCGGACCTGAGGGTACGTGCTGAACTGAGCGCAGAAACAATTTACCGTGACAATGCGCGAATATATTATGCCAGCGAACACGCCGAAAAAGAAGGAGTAATGGAGGAGTTCGAGCTGCCCGAAAAATATAACGGGCTCGGCTACAAAAACCTGATTTACATTGTCCTGCAGCTGGAGTCCTTCCGCGCTGCGATCGACGCGACGATGGGCGACAAGCCGCGCGTTCATATAATCGCGATTGAAGAACCCGAGGCGCACCTGCACCCGCAGATGCAGACGGTTTTCATCAGCGAGATTTCGAAGGTTTTGGAAACGGACGGAGGGACGACAGCACAAGTTCTGCTCTCCACACACTCGTCCCACATGATCGCTCATTCTGAGTTCGAGCCCGTGCGCTATTTCCGCAGGGTTGGCCGTCAGGTCGTCATGCAGGACCTTTCGCAGCTACCGCTGCCACCACACAACCCCGACCTTCTCGACTTCCTGCGCCGCTATGTTCGACTGACTCATTGCGATCTGTTTTTCGCGGACAAGGCCATCTTCGTGGAAGGCCAGGTCGAGCGGCTGCTGCTCCCAATGATGATTGAGGAGCAAGCCAAGGTGGCTGGCTGCGAGACGCTCGGAAGTCAGTATGTCAGCATTTCTGAGGTGGGCGGGGGGCACGCCCATAAGTTTAAGCCGATCATCGACTTTCTTGGCATTCCGAGCCTGATCATTACCGACCTGGACTCGGTCGATGACGGAGGAAAAAAATGCCCGGTCGCGACGGGGAAAAGCACTAGCAACGCCTGTCTCCGCAAATGGATTCCCGAGAAGGAAACCGTCGAAGAATTGCAAGCCTGCGATAATGCGGCCAAGACGCAAGGCTGCATTCGGGTTGCCTATCAGGTCACCCAGGACGGGCATTGTGGTCGTTCATTCGAGGAAGCATTCATCTACGCCAACATCACTTGGCTGACTGACAATCATGCCAAGCTCAGCACGACTAAGGCTGCCGTCAAGAAAGCGATAGACGCAGGCCTGACAGCACAAGCGTGGGAGTTGAGCGGCAAGCTCGGGAAGGTCGATTTCGCCCTCGATCTGATGGGCGCACCAGGCTGGGAGATTCCCCTCTATATTCAACAAGGCCTCCAATGGCTGGCCGAGCATCCCGCAAAATGATGACGGAAGCGGACGAAAAAATCCTGGATTGTCTGCACACGCGACAGAGCTTCCTGATCGACGCCGGGGCGGGCTCGGGCAAAACATCGTCCCTCATTCGCGCTCTTGATTTCATTCGAGGACCGGACCGTTCGAGCGTTATCGGGGAAGGCCAGCGTGTGGCCTGCATTACTTTCACGAATGTAGCAAAGAATGAGATCATCGAGCGTACAGAGCACGACCCCTTGTTTGTGGTCTCAACGATCCACGACTTCTTATGGGCCTCGATCAAAAACTTTCAGAAAGAGCTGAGGCCCGCCCTTCTTGCGTTCAATGACCGGTTGCCTGCAAGCAGCCGCAGAAAGCAAGATCAGGAGGAATTGGCAGAAGCTTTAAAGACGGTACCGACGATCGCCTACTCCGATCGCGGCGCAAACTTCTTGGAAGGCCGAATTTTTCACGACGACCTTTTGGGCGTGGCTCACATTATGTTCCACGACCATCCGCTTTTATCGAAAGTGGTCGCCGCTCGATTCCCGTTCATATTTGTAGACGAATACCAGGACACTGATCCGCTGGTTGTCTCCGCCCTGTTGGATCATCTTCTTAAGACAGAGCATCCCCCGCTGATCGGTTTCTTTGGCGACAAGATGCAGAACATCTATTCGGGAGGGGTCGGCGAATTGTCGGCCGATCAGCAGGCACAGCTGGTTCAAATCAAGAAGGAGGAGAACTATCGGTGCTCCAAGGCGGTGATCGACGTTCTCAACAAGGTCCGAACTGACATTCAGCAGGAGCCAGCGGGTGCCAATTTACCGGGGGGCGCGGTGTATGTCAGTCTCACCGGCACGGCTCCGGACGCGGACATTGCCGAACTCGCCGTCCAGAAAGCGCAGGATGTCTTCGGCTGGAGTGTACAGGGCGAGTTGAAGGTTCTATTCCTCACTCACCGCCTTATCGCCCGCAAGGCCGGATATGCCGATCTATTGGCAGCCTTCGCCAGTCGGGGAAGCTTTACGCAAGATAAGTTTCAGAGCGGCGAAGACCCGATTGCAGCCTTCTTCCTTAAAAAAGTCGAGCCATTTATTACTGCTTGGCGTGAAGGGCGGGTGGGGCGCGCTATCAGTTCATTGAAGGAACGCCCGATCCCGATCGCGGGGGCAGCCGAGAAGGCGCGAGTGAAGGCGGCCCTAGATGACCTCATCAAACTAATTGATGCCGGAGGAACGATTGAAGCAATCTTAATGCATCTGCGGGCAGCGCAATTGGTCACACTCCTTGATGACTTGGAAGCGGCCGTGGCAGGCCCTGTGGTGGCTGCCGAGGCAGGATCGCCCGAGGCAGCGCATCAGGCCTTTCTGGATCTTCTTCTGGCGGTGCCCTATCTGGAAGTCAGTCGTTACCGCGCCGTGCTGGAAAACAGCATGCCGTTCTCAACCAAACACGGCGTGAAAGGCGATGAATTTCAGAACGTGATCGTGGTTTTGGATGACGCTGGCGCGAACTGGAACCAATACTCGTTTGGCAAGCTGCTGGCAGGAACCGACACCAGCGAAAGCCGGGAGCGGAGAACCCGCCACCTCTTCTATGTTTGTTGCTCGCGCGCCAAAGACAAGCTGATTGTGGCTGACCTCGGGGTTGGGGCCCATGCCAAAATCGAGGCGCTTTTCGGGGCCAGCGCGGTAGCCATGTGATCAAGTGGCAGCGCATGTTGGACAGGCCGCTAGTACGAGCCCCAGGTCATCGTTGAACTATGCAGCGATGCGCGTGCCAACCGCGACTTCCGATTCACCAGCAGCGACGGCGTTTTGATCCTGCTCCTGCACTGCGGTCCATCGGCCCGACGGACGACCACTTTTAAGGACGATGCGAGCCATGTCGAAAGGCTACCTAGAGGGCGCAGTACGGACTTATCTGCCTCAAATTACGCTGCCGCTGAGCACTTTGCCCTGTGATCGTTCCTGCACATGTTCGGGTCAGCCCCCGATCTCGATGTGGCGTTCGAGAACGAGCAAGACCGAGAAGCAGCCTGCAACTTCATGGATCTCCTGGAGGCATCGGAGGGCGATGGCGTTAGCTGATTGCAGGAAAGGTCAAGTGAGCCTGCAGACCCACACCCGATACCCATCCGGCTTTAGTCGCGAACAGTCCTGAACCAGGTCAGCTGAGGACGGCAACCCGTTCCTTTCCGGCCGTGTTGGCAGCTGCGCTGCCTGCCCGCACCACCCGTCATGAACAGGTTTCCCTTGGAGCTTTGCCCCTGCGGTGCAGTCCTCCCATGCCCTGCTTCTTCTGGATGTTCGCAAGCCGGAGATGGTCTCCGGTTTAAGGAACTGAAGGACTACCATCATGACCAATATCGCCATCATTACCGGCCGCATCGCCCGCGATCCCGACACCCGCGAGACCAAGGGCGGCACCAATGTCACCGGGATCACTGTCGTCACCGATCGCCCTGCGCGGGACAAGGACGGCAAGACCTACAAGGACGAGAACGGCTACACCGCCAAGGAAAGCGAGTTCCACCGGGTTACCTGCTTCAACGGCCTCGCCAAGACCGTCGGCCAGTACTGTTCCAAGGGCCAGCTGGTCAGTGTTCAGGGCCGCATCCACTACACCCAGTGGGAGGACAAGGACGGGGGCACGCGCTACGGCACCGAGATCCTCGCCGACAAGGTCGACTTCCTCTCGCGCGGCAACGGCAGCGGTGACGATCACGACAACCAGGACGCTCCCGAGATCGACTGAACTCTCACCTCGATCTCGCCTCCCGAAGGGGTCCTGTCCCAGCCGGACAGGGCCCCTTCCTCGCGTATGGAACGCCGAAGAACTTTCAGTAATCGTTTGCAAAAGCGGTGCTACGAAGAGCGCCATGACTGACCAGGCGATCGTTTGCTATCCGGGTGAGGCCGCGACTGCAGCCGAGGTTGTGGCACTTGCAAATGAGTATCGGATCGCGGCCCAGCTTCTCGTGCAGAATGGACGGCCCGGAGAACCCAGGTCGCGGGCGCCGTTTCGCATGGTCGCGATTCATGCGGTCGAGCTTTACCTCAACGCATTCCTTCTCCGATCGGGTCACAGCGCGGGCGAGGTCCGGGGTCTCCAGCACAACCTCGCGGCAAGGGCGGACCTCGCAGTCGAGCTTGGGCTGGTGCTGCGGAAGCGGACGCGGGAACACCTGCATGCCATGTCGCAGTCGCGCGAATTTCTTGTGACGCGATACGTGCCCAGCGGGACCAGCCTATCGGAGATCAACCGCCTGCAGGCGACGCTGACAGAGGTCGCGCAGAAGGTCTCGGGAGCTATCTAGCTTGGGACCGGAGGGGAGGGGCCTGGCTCACGTTCTCCCATTCTGATGGCCGTGCAACAGGCGCGTCAAGGACGGCAGGGTCCCACCATTTTGACTCCCCTTCGCTACGCTACGGTCCGACAAAATCGTTACCCCTACCGCCGCTTCGCGGTCGCCCAAGTGGGCGATCCCTGACCCGCCGGCCGCACGCCCATCCGTCCTGCTCCTGCCGTCAACGGCAGACATCAGGAGGATACAATGGCTTCAATTGCTCGGATCAATTCGAACTCGGAACGCTACTTTGCCGCGCTGGCTGTGGCAGAGCGTCGGGCGTTGCACAGCTTCTTCGATCAGCATATCGTTGAGGACCGAGAACTCGGATACTTTGCTTTGGATGAGGGTGACTACAACGCGCTTCCTGCGCATCTTGCAGCGCGCGTGGTGCATACGGTTCATGGGGCAATGCTCGATGAGTTCTGACCGTAGGATCAGGGCGGGGACCGGGAACGGTTCCTGCCTTTTTTCTTGTTCGCAGGGTTAGGAGAGATGGGTATTCCCGATCGTTCTGCACCTCATCTCCATTCGATCTTGGGACAGTCCGGTGATGGCTATCTGGTCCCTATGATCCTCTCAAACGACCGGGCAATTGGCCCGCCTGGGGAATGACCCGCCGAGGGGGATTCTCACATAACTAAGGCCAGTTGGTAGCCCACCGGCATTTTCGCCCTGAATCTCGCTTTTCCCTACGAGGACACAATTGCTCGCGCTCCAAGAATAAGGATTAGAATTCAACCCATTGAACGGAACTCAGGGCCTCCTGAAAAGCCCCGCACACATTGGAACTTGACAGGCACACCGTACGCAGCGGGTGCTGCAATGGAAGGCGCGGAATTGCTTCACGAATTCACGAAAATGCGCTGATACCATCTTCTGTGCCGGATGCGGTCCACTTGCTTTCTCGTCCGTGCCGAGTCGGCACAGATCCGTTTAATCTGCTGAAAAGCGATGTGAATTTTCCGTTTTCCTACACCCCATGCTGCGGCCTAGAGTGGCACTTGCCTTTCGAAGGGTGAGCCAGGTTCTTTGAACACAAGGAACTTGGAAAAATGCAAAGACACCACCGGTTCGTGACCTATGTCACGCCCCTGATCGCCGAATGGATCAGGAAACAAGCAGAAGAGCGCAGGGTCAGCGCGAGTATCGTTGTTTGCGATTGCATCTTCGATGCCTGGCAGCGCGCAACCGAAGCTGATCTGAGGACCCCGGCGACCGATCCAGTGCGCCAGAACATCTTCATCACGGTCGCATTGGATGCGCTGCTTACGCATCATCCCGACAGCACACTGCGCGACAGAACGGTCGCAGCCTACCAGCGCCGGCTGGAGCGCCTCGGTATCGTTGCACCCCGACCCATGGGAGGCGATGATGAAGCATAATCTCGTCAACTTCACCCGTGGCAGCCAGCTCCTCGGGCATTTCGGCTTCATGTTTGCCGCAGGCCTCAAGGGGCCCCTGATCGTGACCCTCCTGGTCGTTCTCGGCCTCGTCTATTGGGACGTAAGCGGGGCGCTAGACGAGTACCATGTCTACCTCCTGTGGATGCATGCCTATGCCTCTGGCTATGCCTTCATGGAGTTCGATCCAGACAAGCTTGTGAACCTCAAGCTGGCCGATGGGAGCCTCGTCGCATTTCCCATTTCCGTGGTGACCGATTACCCGCCGATGCGCGAAGCGGTCGCGCTTTTCCAGAGCGCGGTCATCAGCGCCTTGTGGCTTGCAGGGTTCATTCTTGCGCCGCTCTTCGCGCTCTTCTGGTGGGTTGCCGAACGCTTCGGCGAGAAGTCCAAACAAAAGAAGCATGTACGCGGGGCGGAGCTTGCTACCTTGCGCGACCTTAGCCGCGAGATCGCTGCACACAACCGCGATGCCCGTGCCCGCGAGTATGGCGATGCGTTGGGCTGGCGCTGGCGTCTGGCCGGGTCGGCTTCGCTGCGGGATGCGGGCTTCTATTCTCCCGCGCATCTGGCCGGGGTCAGCTGGCCCTGGCGGCTTGAGCAGAGTCACGCGATGCTTGTTGGCACAACCGGGACAGGCAAGACCGTCGTCCTAACCGAGCTTACCAGGGAGATCCGTGAACGGGGCGAACGTGCGGTCATTTTCGATCTTACTGGGGCCTTTGTCGAAACCTTCTACGATCCCAAACGCGACATCATTCTCAACCCGCTCGACGCGCGTTGCCCCGCCTGGAGCGTGTTCAACGATTGCTCCACGCGTGCCGAATTCCATGCCGCAGCGGAGTCCCTCGTCCCGCACGATGGGGGCGGCGCCGAACAGTTCTGGGTGCTCGCCGCGCGCACGCTGTTCGTCGAGACCTGTCTCAAGCTCGCCGAAGCAGGGCGGGGCACCAACGCCGCGCTCGCCCACGAACTCATGAACGCCGATCTCTCCGATCTGCACCGTCTCGTCGAAGATACCATGGCCGGTCCCATCAGCACGCCGAGCGCGGCGCGCATGGCGGAATCGGTGCGTGCAGTGTTCAATGTCAACGCCAAGGCGCTCCAGATGCTGCCCGAAGACGGGACGCCCTTTTCGGTCCGCGAGTGGGTCAACGGGGCAGGTGAACCGCGCTCTATCCTGTTTCTGTCCGCGCGCTACATCGACATGAGCGTGCTCTCGCAGCTGCTCACCCTGTGGCTCGACACCGCGATCATTACGCTGATGGCGGGCCAGCGCTCGCGGGACATCAGGCTCTGGTTCCTGATCGACGAACTTGGCGCGCTGCATCGCCTGCCTTCGCTCGAGAAGGGCCTCCAGACCGCGCGCAATTTCGGGGGCGCGATCGTCACCGGGATCCATGCCTTTGCCAAGCTCAAGGATGTCTACGGCGAGAACATGGCCATGACCCTGTCCTCGCTTGCCCGAACCAAGCTGATCCTCGGCACAGCAGACCGCGAGACCGCCACCTGGTGTTCCGATATTATCGGCCACCGCGAGGTTCGCGAGATGGAGGAAGGATACAGCTACGGCTACAACAATGCGCGCGATGCGGTCAGCCTGACGCCCCGGCGCCAGGTCGTCCCACTGCTGCTTCCCGACGAGCTGATGAAGCTCAAGAACCTACATGGTTTCATCAAGTTTCCCGAAGGATTTCCGGCGGCACCCGTGGTCCTCGAACCGCGCAACTGGCCTCGGGTGGCCGAAGGCTTCATTCCCCGGGATATGCCTAAGCTACCACCACAGGCCCGCCACGGTGATGACAAAGAAGGAGCAGGTGGCGGTGCCGGAGCAGCCTCTGAAACAGGCGACAATGATGGTGATCCTCGACGGTTGAGGGTCGCGCACGATCGCTCCGACAGCGCTGAAAAGAAAGCCGACCAGGAAGACAAAAAGGAACTGCGCCGGACCCGTCGCAGCAACAAGGGCGATCAGGCTCGACCGGACCAGACAAGGAAGCGTCGCGATCCGAATGCGCAAGAGGAAAGGGGGACATCAGACCCTCAGCGGCCGGCTCAATCCGACCTTCCTCTGTCTTCGAAAGCCGAGGAGCAACGCGGCAAGGAGCAACGGGATGCACCTTCAGCGAGGTCTGACATTCCCGATCCCGCATCGCATCAGCGGGCGCAGGATGCGCGCGGCAAGGCTGACCAGAGGCTCCAGGAAGAGCAGCAGAAGTCGCTGCTTGGCGGTGCAGCGAAGCAGAGTCGCGATGCCGATCAGGGGCAGGACCATGGTCACGATTACGGGGACTTTGATCCGGACATGTGACGCCCAACAGGGGAGGGGACGAGGGCCAAGAGAAAGTGATCCCAGCACATGCTTTCCGTCGCCAATGTCCGCTCGCCTTCGGCCGCGGCGAGCTACTTCGCCTCGGACAATTACTACGCGAGCGCCGATGCCGACCGTTCGGGGCAGTGGGTGGGCGAGGGTGCAAAGCGCCTTGGTCTCAATGGCAAGGTCGAGGCCCAAACGTTCGACGCGTTGCTGAGAGGCGAGCTGCCCGACGGCAGCAGCGTCGGCAATCCCGGGCAGGCACACCGCCCGGGTACAGACCTCACTTTCTCCGTTCCCAAGAGCTGGTCGCTGCTGGCGCTCGTCGGGAAGGATGAGCGGATCATTGCCGCCTACCGCGAAGCCGTCCTCGAAGCGCTGCACTGGGCTGAGAAGAATGCGGCCGAGACCCGGATGGTCGAGAAAGGCAAAACCGTCACACAGGCCACCGGGAACCTCGCGATCGGCCTGTTCCAGCACGACACCAACCGTAACCAGGAGCCGAACCTCCATTTCCATGCGGTCATCGCCAATGTCACGCAAGGCAAGGACGGCAAGTGGCGAACGCTCAAGAATGATCGGCTCTGGCAGCTCAACACCACGCTCAATTCTATCGCAATGGCGCGCTTTCGCGTCGCGGTCGAGAAGCTTGGCTATGAGCCGGGACCGACCCTCAAGCACGGCAATTTCGAAGCGCGCGGTATCACCCGCGAACAGGTCATGGCGTTCTCGAGCCGCCGCCAGGAAGTGCTCGATGCACGGCGCGGTTCTGGTCTTGAAGCGGGCCGCATCGCCGCGCTCGATACGCGCGCGAGCAAGGACGGGATCGAGGACCGCGAGGCCCTCGGCATGCAATGGAGCGACACCGCGAAATCGATCGGGCTGGACCTCGCGCCCTTGGTCGAGCGGGCGCAGACCCGCTCACTGAAACAGTCGATCGAAACTGGCAGGTTCGGCTCGCTTGTCGAGCGCGGGCGCGCATGGCTGGGACGCTTCGTCGCGCATGTCAGGGGCGATCCGGCTGATCCGCTTGTGCCCAAGTCGGTCCTCAGACAGGACCGTGAAACGATCGCAGCGGCACAGGCCGTCGCTTCGGCGGTGCGTCATCTTTCGCAGCGCGAGGCTGCCTTCGAGCGCACCGCGCTCTACAAGGCTGCGCTCGATTTCGGGTTGCCAGCGACGATTGCTGATATCGAGAAACGGACCCGCGCCTTGGTGCGCTCTGGCGATCTCATAGCAGGGATGGGAGAGCACAAGGACTGGCTCGCCTCGCGTGACGAGGTGCTGACCGAGCAGCGGATCGTGTCCGAGGTTGCCGCCGGCAAGGGTGCGAGCTCATCTGCAGTTGAGCCGGAAAGCGCGACTGATCGTGTCCAGGCCGCTGCAATGACAGGGCAGGGGTTCCGTCTCAACGAGGGTCAGCTCGGGGCGGCGAAGCTGATCCTGACGTCCGAGGATCGAACGATCGCGGTCCAGGGAATTGCCGGTGCCGGCAAGAGCAGTGTTCTGAAGCCAGTCGCTGAGGTGCTGCGCGACGAGGGCCACTCGGTCATTGGCCTCGCAATCCAAAACACTCTCGTCCAGATGCTCGAACGCGACACCGGTATCGGCTCGCAGACGCTGGCCCGCTTTCTTGGTGGCTGGAAAAAGCTGCTCGACGATCCCGGCAACGCGGCGCTTCGCGCGGAGGCAAAGGCGGCACTGAAAGACCATGTGCTGGTGCTCGACGAAGCATCGATGGTCTCAAACGAGGACAAGGAAAAGCTCGTCCGTCTCGCCAATCTGGCTGACGTTCACCGCCTGGTCCTGATGGGGGACCGCAAGCAGCTCGGCGCAGTCGATGCGGGCAAACCCTTCGCGCTCCTGCAGCGGACAGGCATGGCGCGCGCTGAAATGGCGACCAACCTGCGCGCGCGCGACCCTGTCGTTCGCGAGGCGCAGGCGGCAGCGCAGGCGGGCGATGTGCGCACGGCGCTGCGTCACCTGCAGCCGCACACACTCGAGGCCAGGGGCGATGGCGCGCTGGTCGCGGCTAACACCTGGTTGGCGCTCGACAAGGACACCCGCTCGCGCACCTCGATCTACGCTTCGGGCCGCGCCATCCGCTCTGCGGTCAATGCTGCCGTCCAGCAGGGACTTCTCGCCAATGGCGAGATCGGACCGGGCAAGGCCGAGCTTGGAGTGCTGGATCGCGTCAACACGACCCGCGAAGAACTGCGACATCTGTCAGCCTACCAGCCTGGCCGGGTGCTCGAGGTCTCGAGAAAGCAACAGGCCCTGGGACTGTCAGCGGGCGAGTATCGTGTCCTGGGACAGGACCGGAAGGGCAGGCAGGTCGAAGTTGCGGACAAGCGCGGCAAGCGGTTCCGGTTCGACCCGGCACGGATCAGGGCAGGGAAGGGCGACCAGAATCTGACTTTGCATGAGCCGAGGAAGCTCGAGATCCATGAAGGCGACCGGATCCGATGGACCCGCAACGATCATCGCCGCGGCCTGTTCAATGCCGACCAGGCCAGGGTGGTTGCCGTTGTCGGCGGGAAGGTCACTTTCGAAACTTCCAAGGGAGACCAGGTCGAGCTCAAAAAGGACGATCCGATGCTGAAGCGGATCGATCTTGCCTATGCGCTCAACGCCCACATGGCGCAGGGTCTGACATCCGATCGCGGCATAGCCGTCATGGACAGCCGCGAGCGCAACCTGTCGAACCAGAAGACGTTCCTGGTGACGATCACGAGGCTGCGCGATCACCTGACACTGGTCGTCGATAGTTCGGACAGGCTCGGAGCAGCCGTGGCACGCAACAAAGGAGAGAAGGCCTCGGCCCTCGAGGTCACCGCACAGGTGGCCCCGACAGAAAAGAAAAACGGCGAACTTGATCAGCTGAAACCGGAAGAGGCCAACAAGGCCGAAAAGGAAATCGCCCGAAGCAAGAGCAAGACACTGGATTTCGGGATTTGAAAGGCCGCCTTGCGCAGCAAATTTCAGACGCGTTGGGTCCGGCAGTACTTTAGGGTCGTGCCCGCGCGCGAACGGCCGGATTTCGGAACTACTCTCAGATCGCAAGAGTTTTGCGATGCCTCTCAATCGCGCTTCGCACATCGTCGGGGAAGGGCAGGTGTCCGCTTTCGCTGCTCCAGGCGTCATCGAACCGTGCAACGACATCCTTCGCTGTCGCGGTGATCAGCCTTGCAGGCAGCCTTGCCTTGTCGGCGATCGCCTCGAGTACATCATAGGTGTAGGACGCCCACTCGCGCGAGCCATCAAATTTGAGCGCAGCATCGTCGCCTGGGATATAGGCGAGCGTCGAAAGCAAGTCATAGGCAGGTGCCAGCAGCGCGTTGCGCCGGTCCGGATAAATCAACGACCAGTTCTTGAGGTGCATGTCGCCATTACCGATCAGCACCGAGTAGGTGAGCCGGCGGACGAATTCGACCACGCTTTGCTCATCGGTCTCGATCGCCAGCACATTGAGGATCTGGCGGTAGCTCGCATTCTCGTATTTATCGTCTGCAAAGACACCGAACACTTGGGCGAAGTCTTCGGTGTGCACTGGTCCTTCTTCCCCCCGGTCAAAGCGCCGGATGGCAAAAGCGGACTCTCCGTAACGGGTGATACCTTCGGGTATGCCATCGATCTGATCGAGGGACAAAAGGTCGATTTCAGGTACGTCGATCCCGATCTTTGCCGCCAGTTTCATCGCTGCGAATTCAGCCTCGGGCACGTCCGGATGTCTCGCAGAGGGCAGCTTGACGATCCAGTCGCCGCCGCTGCCTGTGACCGGGATCGTCAGTCCGCCATTCTTGCCCTGGGCTTTGACCGCCGAGAATTTGAGTTGCACGCCGGCAAGCGAGAAGCGCAGCGCGCGCTCTGCCTGCTTCTCCGCGGCTTCTTCATCTAGCTCGTCGGCCTCCGTTTCCTCGGCATCGACGGCGACGGCGCGCACTGCGCCGGGAAGATCGTGCCCGAGCTGTGCGAGAAGCTTGTACTCGCGCACGGCTTTCACGCCCGCGCGGCGAGCCAGGTAGTCGCGAAGCGTTCCTTCGGGAAGGAGGTTGGAGAAGAACGGCTCGATCTTCGTTCGATAGCTGCGTGTCTCATCAATGATCTCGCCATTCGCGTCCTTGTAGGCGAGCGACAGCGTTGGCCGATTCTGGTCGGCAAGGTAGACTTCGTCGAATGTGAAGATGCTCGCATCTCCATCGAGCCGTGCGATGGTTCCAACGCGCGTCTCACCCAGAAAGATATCGAGAGCCGCTGCGTTGATCATGTGGCGTCGTCCTCAAGCCGGTAAGCAGGCAGTCTGTGGGCACTATCTCGATCGATTGAGTGAACCTGCAGGTTTCTGACGTGCCGTAGGGCACGTGTGGATGCCGCGATCTGCTGGGCGAGTTTCTTCGTTCCTTCTTTTTGCTCAAGCGCCCAGCCGAGGTCCTGAAGATGCTTTTTCAGATGAGCGACGGGCTGCAAAGCCTGCTGGATGGCTTTGAGCGTTTCGGGAGTGAAATTAATGGTCTGGATATCTTTCAGGGCGCTTTGAAACTCATTCACCTCGGTGACGCTCGGATAGCTCTGCCGTAGTCGCTCAGCGAACCGGTTGGTTTCGGCAATCGTTGCGAGCGTTCGACTGGCCTCGCTTCTTTCGCGCTGTGAGCGAACAACGCCTTCGATCGCCGGTACGGTCCTTCGAGGCACTAGCTTCAGTTCGAGGTCGAGCGCGCGCGCTATTTCGACAAGGCTGGAAATCTGTAGGTCTACATTCCCGCCTTCGATTTTGGAGATGTGGCTTTGAGGCAAGCCCACCCGCTCACCCAGCTGTTTCTGGGTAAAGCCTTTTGCTATCCGAGCCACTTTGATGCTTGCGGCGATGTCTTCGATTGCCGTGCTCATAAATATGTTTCTGCATATGTTGATCGACGTATATATGTTTTAGCATATACTCTTATTTGTGAGAGGGGCAACAGAAATATGTAGAGGCATAAATTTCTGAATCCTCATATGTCATCGCATATTATGGGCGGAGATTGACGGCGACAAAGCGCGAGCAGTCGTCACTTCGCAGAACTTTTTCCAGCCTTTTCATCGGTCTTTCGATGACGGAGCTCTCGTCCAGAGATCTGCCGATCAGTCAGGCAAGCCATCGGCGGAAATGCGCCCTCATTTCGGACATTAAGTCGACCTTGAGCAGCTCCCAAAAGCTGAAGTTCGGCAAGACATGCGCTGAATGTAGCCGCGAACCTGTTTCTCTGTATTTCAGAAACGTCTCGCGCCAATCCTAACGCCACTTCACCCGAAATTCGCGTGCACTCGCTAGGATCTTTCCAATGCGAGGTCGCGGTATGCTCTGAATTTACTGATAGCAGCGGTTCCGAGCTTGAGCAGATCCGAAGACAACTCGGCGTAGCCTTTCGCATCCAAGAGACTGTCGGGTAGATTCGGTATCTCTGTCTCGAGCTTGCTTCCACGGATTGGTAGCAACGGAAAATCGCCCGGACTGAGTTTTTGGTGATATATGGAGAGGCGCATTGCTAGCACACCAAGTGGTACGTGCTCTTGGGCGAGCGCTACATATGCCTCGCGTTCAGTCTCAGTAAGCTTGTCGAACCATGCTGGAGCGAATGGTTCAGTGTAAGTCATGAGGGCATCGAGCTCAGTCGTAATTGTCGGTGCGAAGAACGTATCGAGCCAGGTTGTCTCAAACTCGTCTTGGAATTCCTGCCATGTCACAAGGCGCAAATTAGTGCGCTGGACCGCCTCATGAGCGCCGGACTGAAAGCCGCTTAGCGCGATAATGTAGCCCGCATTGGCTCCGACATCGCTAGTGACGGTCCGAAACGCATGCACGATTTGCTGAGGTACCGCTGCTTTCCAATATTTGCATTCGCATATGATCCGGTTGAGCCGGTCGCGATGCGTTTCCTCGGCATATACGTCGATTTCCGCCCTGCCTCGCCCGAGCTCAATGACTCGCTCCAAGTCCACATTGAAACCACACTGGCTGAGGATCTCAGCTACGCATGCTTGGAGATCGCGCCAGTTTTCGGGAATGCTCTCTGTAATCATTGCGCCGTCTTAACCTCACGTTCTGCTTCATAGAAGCACTCGACCACAGCAAGCATCGATTTACGTTCTTCGGATTTCGCCCTAATGCCGCACATTCCTTCCCAAAATAAAATCGCCTGAGAGACGACTTTCAAATGAAGTCAAATCCAATATTCTCAAGAGAGAATTTCTGTGCTTTGATTCCGTCCGCGCTAGAATTGGCATATAGCGGCTGCTGATAATTCGGCGCCATGGGGGGTGGATGAGTGACCAAAGTAGTTATTTGAAGACGATCTCGCACGCGGAGGACGCAGTCGCAAATGCGATTTTCGTTCACGGGCTCAGCGGGGACGCTTCTGAAACTTGGCAATGCGGCAAGTCGGATGAGCTTTGGCCATCTTGGCTCAACGAACTATTCCCGCGTCTCGGCGTTTACAGCCTAGGCTACCCGGCCAGCAAGTTTGCAAAAACGGAGCAGGACTTGTTCGAGCGGGCCGCGAGCGTTTTGGACTATCTAACGTCGAAAGGCTTTGGAGATCGGCCGCTGATCTTCGTGGCGCACAGCCTGGGTGGCCTTCTCACTAAGTCCGTATTGAGGAAGGCGCGGGATTCTAGCGATTCCGGGCACAAGACTATTGCTGAGTCCACTAAGCTGGTTGTCTTTATCGCTACACCCCACGAAGGAGCATCGCTCGCCACCTTGGGCAAAAAGGTGCTTCCTCGATTGATCTCCAACAAGATTGAACTCCTTGCCAACAGCATGGGTGTGTTGAACGATCTCAAACAAGCCTACCGCGACCTTTGTGACGCGAGTACCGAGCTCAAAACCGTCACCTACTACGAGACCATTCCTGTTTTCGGTCTTTTGGTTGTCAACCGCAGCTCGTCCGATCCTGGTGTTGGAAACTGTGTCCCTATCGGAGTCGACAAGGATCATATCACCATATGCAAACCAGACGATCGCGACGACCAGGTGTATCTTGGTGTCGCAAGACATGTCGGGCAGGTTGTGGAGAAGGCCGAAGCTGAATTTGCCGCTCAAACCCAATCATTTGAGACACCAGATTTCAGCGTTGCTTCGGAGAATGATCGTAGATCATTGCTCGACAAGATGATCGATGCGAACCGAGAAGACGAATACTCGATCGCGAATGACTACCAAAATCAGTTCGCTCAAAGCTTTTATCGCCAAGGTCTCTCAGGGAGTGCTCGTCGTGACCACGACCTGCTGCTCAGCGACGTCGAGCAAAGATTCATCACCAACATCTATCTGAAGCATATCTGCAAGGGGGCTTCCGACGATCAGGTGCAGGTCGCGCTGCAATCTGACGTGATCGACCCGATTTGCGCGAAGTATGCCGAGGACTCTTCGGTCACGGGAATCACGGTCCTTCAGGCTCTGTACTTTCTTACCGAGCAGTGCCGAATTCGCTGGGATGCTGAGTAATGGCGCATCGTATCTGGTATCCTCAGCTTGACGCGTTCGATTGCATACGCCGGATGGTGGCCATACTTTCATTTGCCGATGACGAAGGGCTTTCGATGGAACGCGCCCAGATGGCAGATTTGTTCCTCTCAAGTCCGCCGTTACTGCACTCCGTTACAATGCCCATGCAGGTGAGGTCCAACTTCAGAGAGCTAGGCATTGCGCGACCCGAAAAGAGTTTCCTAAGTTATCCGGCTGCGCCGCTCCTCTTTCATAAGATGGAGCCGGTGCAGCGACGCGCAATTCGCGCGATGGTAGGAAAGAATCTGATCGATCTTCGCCTCTACGAGAAACGCGCATTGAGCTTGACGGACGATGCTCGCAGTCTTCTGGACACGCGCCTCAAACATTCGGTTGCTGAACTCAAGCTCGCGCAGTTTATCGTCTCTGATATCTTGGCAATCGGTGAAGACAATATTGAAGAGCTCAGGAAGCGGACAGGTCTGAGGAGGCTGGCTGCATGAGCGAGATCGAACAGGAAAAAGACGAGATCGCGTCGCGCGTTCCAACACTTCAGCTACGCCGCCTTCGCGTGTTGAAATCCGGCCGCCCGGTTTACGATCAAGCGTTTCACGAGGGCGTGAACATCATTCGTGGAGACAATGGGTCAGGCAAGTCGTCGATCGCAGACTTTGCCTTCTTTGTACTCGGAGGCGAGTTCGACAACTGGAAGAAGGTCCCCGCGCAATGTGACGAGATTCAGGCTGAGATACTCACCAGCCAAGGGCGATTAGCGCTCAAGCGAAACACAGATTCCAAGACCTCTCCGATCCGCGTTTTCTTCGGCACGCTCAAAGAGGGTGTTGAAGCTGGATCGGACGGCTGGGAGCGATTCCCCGTCCATCGACAAGGGGACCATGAAAGCTTTTCGCAACTCCTCTTCAGGTCCATGTTGATCCCAGAGGCAAAGAGCGAAGGCGCATCAAACATCACAATGCACCAGATTTTGCGCCTCTTATACTCTGATCAGCATACACCCCCCGGCAGATTGTTCCGCTTTGAATCCACGTGGGACACGAAGACCATGCGAAGCGCCGTTGGCGATCTGCTATGCGGTGTGAATGACTACGAGGGCTACGAAATCAGTCTCGAAATTCGTGAACTGGAGCGGCACTATGACGAGGTGAGTCGGCAGCTTTCGGCGCTACTCTCGATCCTCCCATCTGATGAAACTCTGAACAAACCCGCTACTTTGGAAATGGAGATACGAGAGCGTGAGGCAGAGAGAGAAGCTGCGCTTCAACGGATTTCGCAGGTTGATGATCTGATTGACGGCGATGAAGTCAAAGAATTCTTGGCGAAAAGCCGAAGCATGCGCGACCGAATTTCGAAAAGCGCTAAGCAGATTGGCGCGCTCGAGCGCGAAGTGTCGCAACTCGGCTACCAACTGGGTGATCTGGAGGAATATCTCGATTTTCTCTCAGAGATGATCGAGAAGGTCGGCTTGGCTGAGAGCTCGCAGCTTGCGATTGGGGACATCGACTTCACGCACTGCCCAGCTTGCTTGACCGACCTTGCGCCGACTGTTGATGGGCATACCTGCCACGTCTGCAATTCCGAGATTGACCCCGAAGACAAACGCTCCCGTTACAATGCAATCCGCGTCGATTTTGAGATGCAGCAACGGGAGGCGCGCCAGCTCAATTCGCAAAAGGAAATGCGGCTTTCTGCGGAAAAAGCAAAACTTAGGAAAGCCCGTGCGGAACATTCGAGACTGATCGCAGAGTTTGCTGCTGGCTACGACAATGGCTCGTCACCGCGAGAGGCCTTCCTGGCTGAGCAAAACTTGCGCATTGGGCAAATTGCTCGTGAAATCGACTATCTCGAAAAGTCGCTTGTGACCGCATCGCGCGTGAAAGAGCTTTCGGAAGCGAAGGCTGACGCTCAAGCAGAACTGGACAAGCTGAAGTCTCGGCAAGAGGCCCTCGAACTCAGTGCCGCAAAACGCAGATCAGTTGCGCTGTCACGCGTTTCCCGAATTGCCGCCTCTGTGCTTCGCGCAGACAACATGGATCAGCCGGAATTCATGACCGCTCAGGATGTCAGCGTGAATTTCTCCGACGATGCAATGTCTGTCGACGGGGATCTCAATTTTGCTGAAAGCAGCAATGTGATCTTGAAGAATGCGTGCATTTTGAGCCTTCTCCTCGCGGCGGGAGAAGACCAGAAATTTTTCCACCCCAGGTTTGCCCTGTTCGACAACATTGAAGACAAGGGAATGCAGACTGAACGCAGCCACAACTTCCAACGTATCTTGGTCGAGATGGTCACGGAGCTTAGCATTCCGTTTCAGGTCATCTACACGACATCCATGATGAATCCGGACCTCGAACTCGATAACTATGTGATTGGCCCGCACTACACGAAGTCCAATCGGTCTCTCGAGGGTCTAGAGTAGCCCGTTGCCTGTGGGCCCGCGCTCTATGCATGTTCGCCGCACCTCGCCTACAGTCTCGACCCATTCGGGCGACGATCGCTAACCGGATTTCCTAAGGGCCGTCGCCCCTCGCGCGGGCAAGGCATCCAAACGAATCCATAGGCTTTCGCCTTGGAGCCTCGTGCGGAGCCTCCTTGCCCTTGCTACCCCAATTCTCGCCGTTCTCGGAGCGTCCGCTGTTGACCGCTGGATTCTGAAAAGCTGACGTTCGCTTTTCGGCCCCATTCCGGCACGGCGATTGAGCCATTCTGAGCACAGACGCCAGCGGTCTTGAAACTTTTTCAACCCAAAGCCTCTCTCGCCTCTGCCAAATCGATCCGCGCGTCATAGGAATGCTTGCGGAGCAGGTGCAATAGGTTCGCTCCGTTCAGAAGAGAAAGCGGCTTCGCGGTCGCGAACTTATGTGCATCAGGACCGAAATCCGATGTTGTCACTAGAATTCCCTTGGTGGCTCCTTCATTCATTACGGTGCCATATAAGTCGCGGACCGCCGCAACGCCGACAGTCCGAGTGTACCGCTTGGCCTGGATAACAATCTTGCCGCCACTGATTGGGTCGGGGTCGAATGCGATCGCATCGACACCCTCATCCCGGCTCGACTGAGTGACCTTGACCTCCCCCCCTCGCGAATTGAATTCCTTCTCGAACAACTCGCGGATCAGGTGTTCGAAGTCTTCCCAGTCCATCGCTGCCAAGTTGACCGAAGCATCGAGCGTATCGGCAATCTCGCGGCCATCGACGAAGCGGCGGTCGCTTTTGTCGATCGTGATAATTGGTGGGATAGGTGCCAGCGCCGCCAAGGAAGCAGCGGAAACGCCGCTCAGCGCCTTGAAGCAGGCCTTGGGCTCGACACGGGCAAGATCAATCTTTTCGAACTCTGCTCGCGAGCACAAAACGGAGAGGATGCAGTTGCGGTTCGAGAGTCCGTTGGCGGGGTTAATGGCGGTGACGAAGCCATTGAACGCGACGTTCTCGATGTTTTGGAAATCATCTGCTTCGAGAACCTCGTGAATGCTCCGCAAGGCAATCTGGTAGATCGTGTCTTCGAAAAGATCCTTCTTAGCTCTGGCGGCCAGCGGGGTTTCTTTTAGCTCGCCGGTTGCTCGGACGAACCGGACGGACTTCACGGTCGGGAGATCGTCGGGGTTCGGCATTTCGTACTCGACCAGCAAAGTCTTGTCTTGGGATCGATAATCGAGGACGAATTCCTTCTCGATGAGGCCGTGATAGTTCGAGGCCTCCAGAACGAGAGAAGCGTGTTCCATCACCGCCTCTTCGTGTCCCTCTCGCAGGGATCCAATCAGCTCTTCAATCGCCCGGTTATGTTCTGCAACCTCTTTATCATGCGCCGCCTTGTCCTCAGCATGTTTGGCCAGGAATGCGGACCTTTCCATCTCGTAGGCGACAATTGACTTATCGTGCGCATCCTTCCGCGCCGCTTCGCGTCGTTGCCATTCCTCCATTCGAACAGCGTGTGTCTCCTCAGCTTGCTGAATGAGGCTCGCCTTCTTGCCGAACAATGTGTCCCAGAAGGTGATCTTCGGCTCCTCGTAAGCCGGCGCATTTTCACGTTCCAGTTGCGGACGCGCTCTGTCGAATTTGTCGGAACGCCCGAAGGCATCATTCCTGCGAAGTTCGTCCCAATCTACCGTGTCGTCGATCCCGAGCGTGTGCGACAAGATATTCGAGAGCTGGTCACGTTCGAGTTCAGCCTGCACCGTGAGGCGTTCCGCTTCGGCTTTGCCGTCAGCGAACATCGTTTTCACGTTGTGCTTGTCGGTCTTCTCGTCCCATGATGCCAGAAGCGCATTCGCTTTCTCCTGCAGAATGGACAAGTCCGGGGCCCCAAGCTCGCGGTGAAGATTCAAGGTTCGATGGCGAAAGTCGATGTAGTAGCGGAGGATACGATCGCCGCGCGCGCTCCATTTGACGTTGAGATCACCCACCGAAATGTCGCTGAGATATCGGCTTTCGACTGTTATACCTGCCATGATGCCCCCTTCAATCAACTGGTATTCGCTAGCGCGGTCAAACCTGCTTTTCAGATCACGCCATTCAGAATTTAATGTCCATGTTGCGCCCACTTGAGAAATTCTCATCGTTCGACACGGTATTGACCTTTGGTCCGCGCTACTGATTCAATATTGGAATTCTGAGAGAGGTAAAGCGGATGACAAAAATCAAAGGTAAGAATGACGGTCCCGGCGGTCGCAACGAGCACTATGACATCGGAAACCGAAAGAACGTTCCACGGCGCAACGCTGTAGCGGAGGTCAAACGCGGCGACCATCCCGGTGCGCACGTGATAAAGATCAACGGCCGCGAGTATGTGCGTGACAACCCGGACAACTCGAAAAAGGATAACGTAAATCGGGATAGGTGATCGTTGCTTGGTGTGTGTTCTACCCTGCGGCCAGCCCGCTCAATCCGATGCGTGCTCCTGACGATGGGGCGTGCGTAACTAGCTCACCCATACTCTCGTCTATGTAAATGCCTCGCACCCTCTGGCGCACTGATCGCGCGGGTAGAACGTTCGGCGGCTTCCTGCTGTGCAAGTGTGCGATTGTTTGTGTGGACCACTGCCGCGATCCATGCGCGGAATCTCCCGCTACAAGGCGCGGCCAAACCAGATGACGCGGCCAACCACATGTACTTCAGACCGGTCCATGTCGTACCAAGTTGGGTAGGCTGGATTGTCGCTGGCAATTGTGATCTGCCGACCACCTGGTTTGATCGCGATACGCTTCACGACGAGGGCATCATCAGAGCGAAGGACATAAATCCCATCACGCAATCGCGATCCATGATCTGATGCATCGACCAGGACCTCGTCACCATCGCTGAGAGTGGGCTCCATCGAGTCACCCTTTACCCCAACGATCGACAGGCTGGCGCTCTTGGCCGAAGTCAGGTGCCGCAGCCACCGCTCATCGAACCCAAACCGGGTGTGTGCAGTCTCACTAGCAGCTACCGCGCCAAAGCCGGCGGATGCCTCCACATCGAGTACGGGGATCTCGACCATGCCATCGGTGACCGGGTTTGCCGGACCACCGAGCACTTGCTCGTCGACACCGAAGAAGCAGGCGAGCGTCTTTCGGTCTTCGTCATCGAGCTTTCTCGGAGACCCGCGCTTGATGAATTGCTGCACATAGGCAGGGTTGCGGCCGAGCAGCCGCGATATCGACGCGTAGCCATATCCGCTCTTGAGGATCAGCCGGTCGAGCTCCTCCCTCACATGTTCCATTCGCCTGTCCTTCGAATCTCAATCGTAGGAATTTTCCTAAACTCGCGGATATGATCCTACTAAGAACATACCAAGAACACAAGGGATTTGCGAGTCGGAGCGAAAGGGTCATGACCTTGCTAGAACGGATCGAAAAGCATTTGAAAGATAATCATATTTCGGCGACACGCTTCGGTAGGCGCGCAGTCGGTGATCCTCGATTCGTACTCGACCTCCGGCAAGGGCGAAGGCCGCGTCGACGAACGCTGGAGCGACTGGAAGCCTATCTGCAGTCAGTTGAGGCTGGAGATCCCAACGGTTCCATCAGGAACGGGACTTGCGCTCAACAAGTTGCTTATAGCGACGGGCAACATCTTGCCAAAGTCTTGCCCCGTCCGGCTCGCCGACCTGGCTTAGCTGATCGATCTTCGACGCAATGAATTCACCTCCGGCGTCGCCATGGTGTTTATCCACCCACAGCGCCATGCCCCAAAGCTCCTGATCACGGGTGAGCATCAGAAGAGTGACCTAATTCCTGCGATGAGCATGAGGACAATCGGAATACCCAGCAGCCATGCTTCGAGCTTCAATTCCCATTCCCGCTCGTTGCTCGGCAACGGATCATCGCTGTCGGGCCAGTCGCGCATCAGCACCACGGATCCCTGCGTCCGGACCAAGTTCGTGCGAGGCCTTCTGCGACCAACTGGTCGCCGATCGAGCGGCCATCGCGGATCAAAACCCGGAGCTTACGACCATATTGGTCTTCATCTCGATTGCCGATTGGAACTGCAGAGAACTCTCCCTGATTGAGCAGAACCACCAACCTGTCACGTGCCTTTATGCCGAGATCGTATTCGTAATCGCATCTTGGCTGCGAGATTTCCGGAGTGTCGATATCCGCGATCCTGATCTTCAAGCCTTCAAGCCAGATAGTGTCACCATCGACAACGCAGGTGCGCCTGACCATGCCGCAAACGGCAAAGCTGTGGGTCGTCCGCGCTTCGGCGCTTGCCGAGCCAAAAGGCCAGTAGATGCCTAAGACGCCGGCCAGAATTCCAACGAGCAATCCTCCGGCAACAAGCAGCGCCAGGCCGCGCAGTTTGCCTTGCTTCTGTCGGGAAACTCCTGCGCGAAAATCGAAGACATTATTCTCAGGTGATCTTCCTGCCATGCCACCTTCTTTCATTTCCGGACCTTCACGCCAAGACACCGTGCTCGCTTTCCCGATGATTTTCGGCTAGTTTCTCTGCAACGCGAGGGGGCGGCCTAGAGGGGAGAGTGCAGACTTGCTCCAGAAGGAGAATGAGCGATGAGCGATCCAGACAACACTCCCAATGGCAGCAAGCAGGACTGGGAAGGCTTTCGGGAGGTCGACCGGGCCATCGCCGAGGATCGTCTGTCCAAGTATTCAGTCCAAAAAGCATGGGCTGATCCCTGGGAAAGGAAGGCTTTGTATCTCACCGCCTTCGTCATCGCATGCTTCGTAATCTATGTGATCATCTACGACGGACTGATTTGAGCTACCATCCTTTCACATCGTCCGCGGCTTCGGCCGAGGCTCCTTTGGCATCGCGGGTCTTTCCGTCGAGGTAGCCCTTTACGGAACCGATCCTCTGTGCTCCCCGTTGCTGGACTCGATCGACATCGCGGGCGATGTTTTCTCGTTCGCTGGATGGGGTGCTCAGGCTTCCCGGCACACCTCCAAGCCGCACCGATCCCCGGACGCTTTCCGCACTACTCACCGAGGGCCGAGCGACGGGCGCAGAGGACGGCAGGACCAGGTCACCTGAGATCTCGGCATTTAGCTGGTCCGCATAGCTTTCGACGAACCGCGCCTGGAGCTGCTGGCCGCGCGCGCTCATCTGGAAGTCGATGTCGTCAAAGCGGACGGGACCGTAGTAGTCCCGGTTAGCCTCGATCTCTGCCATGCCCCATTCGCGATAAGCTTGGCTGAGGTTGAGAGTGCCTGCGGCATTGGCACTTTCGTACCAGCTTGCCTGGTTCTCGAGGCGGCTGGCGATCTCCTCGGCTCGGCGCGCTTCACGCGTATAGCTTTGCGCCTCTGTGATCGAGGTAGTGATGCCTGCCGAGCTGCTGGACACCAGTGCTTCCGAACTAGAGCTCGTCTCGCGCAAGAAACCTTCCCGCGTGCTAGACCAACTACGGCTGTCGGAGAGCTGGCGCAGCGCACCTGTAATGCGTGAGCGGTCTTCTGAAGCGATCCCGATATCGCTATCGGTCCAACTCTGGTTGCGTCCCCCTTTGATCCCACCTGAACCTGTAAATATGCGACCTTCCTTCTTCGCACCGATCCCTGCATCGCCGTTCAAGAACCAGGATACAGTGATGTCGTCGGCGGCACGGCGCGAGAGCCCGAATTGCTGCTGGAGTGTCTTCGAGGCGTTGTCGACCTCGCTGAATGCGCTGCCGATGCTGTCGCTCGTTGACGTGCCACTGACGCTCTCGTTCGAGCGCGAGCGGGTGTAGGCATCGCGCAGCTCGCTGAAGCGGGTGACAGCCGAACTCGTCGATTGTTGGGCAAGGTTCGAAAATGTCTCGCTCTGGCCGCGGCTTTGGCTCGCCATGGTCGCAAGTCGGCTCGAGAAGTCCCGCCCGAGTGTCGGGGTGAACGGATAGCTCGAGGTCGGCACGGTGGCGAATTCGGCTTGAGGGAAGCCGGTGGTCTGGGTGCCGTTTTCGCCCGTGGCTCGAGTTTGCGCGGCGCCGTAGCCAATGTTGGGCGCGAGGCTGGCTTGCGCAAACTGGCGCGAAAACACGTTCGAGTTCTCAAGGCTGGTATTGCCGAGCGAAACATTGCCGGTGCTCGCTTCGCGCGCCGCCTCTTCTGCCGCGTTCTGGCTCGGGTTGAGGTAGCTCGTTGCCTGTCCCGATATTGCGAGCGCGCCCCTGGCGACCCCGCCGGCAAGGAACGGGATCGATGCAACGAGGTAACCGGCCAAGATACCGATATCGTTGTTGACGTCGGTCATGCCTGAGAAGGTCGCTAGGCTGAGACCGGCTGCGCCGCCCGCTGCCGCCACATCGCTCGCGCCCTTGAGCATCAGGATCATGTGCAGGATGACGAACAGCGGTCCCCAGGCGGCGAGATAGAAGAACCCCGTGACGTATCCTCTGAGCGCGATCGGTCCGGTCTTGGGCATCAGGAACAGCGGAAAGAGCACCGGAAAGAGCGCGTAGAATACGACCGTCAGGACGACATTGAGGATCGGGACCCACTTCATCGCGTTGTGCGCGATCGAGGAATAGGTCCTTTCGGTCTGGATATCGGCGCGAGTCTGAGCGAACACATCGACGCTCGATGCGCCGCTTGCTCCGGCGAAGCCATGCATCGCCTGGTTCATGGCGTTAATGGTCAGAACCTGGCGGAAGATGCTGCTTGCATCCTTCGAGACGCCAGTGAGGTACTGATAGGCAATCGGCAGGTCGGCGATGAGCTTGGCCTTCGCGAGCGTTTCGGTCTGCCGGGGGTAGAGCTGGCGCCCGGCGACCTGTGTCATCTCATCGATAAGCCCGGCCCACTGGTTGGAGAGCGCAGTATAGGCTTCGCGGCAGGTGATGATCGAGGCCGTGACGCTATCATCCGCCTGCCGGGTGACGAAGCGCTGTGCACGCGCGGCGCTGCCAGGCGCGATGGTCGCCCAGATATCGTTGCTCTCCGACAATTCCTTCATCGAATAGCGGCCGAGGAGCAGGTCGTAGAAAACGCATTGGCGGATATGCTCGTCGAAATTGGCGGCAAACTCGGGATCGGCAATGCGCAGCGAGCGTGTCGCTTCGAGCAGGCGCGCGCCGTAAATCATGCCGTTCTTCGAATAGTTGAGATCGTCGGGAAGGCCAAAGACGAGCTCTGCGGAACGGGTAAGGTAGTCGCCCGCCTGGCTGGTAAAGCTTGCCATGAGCGCTAGGCCCAGCGGGACATTGGCCACTGCTGCCGGTGCAAGGCTCGGATTGACGCGGTCGGTGACCTGCACATCCATGCGCGGCACCATCAGGCACATGTAGATGAGCGTCGCGCCAAGGAACCAGTTGAGCCAGGCGCGCCAGTCCTGATTGAACGCGACGACAATGACCGCAAGCGCCATGCCCATGACCAGCGCTACCTGGATCAGGCTCTTGTAGCCACCGGCCCCGGTCCACGCGGCGACGGCGTTCAAGACATTGACGATGTACTCGCCGCCGCCGGTAGTGAAGATCTCGACCATGGTATTCGCCTCAGGGGATGATCGAGCGGGACTGGAGGCCGCGCGACCAGTCGAGCGCTGCGGACATCGAGGGCGACATCGAAGCGGCGAGAGCGTTTTCGATCATCGCCGTTTTCTCGATGATCTGCATTATCGCCGAGACCTTGGCCTGACCCGTTGCTTGCCGCTGCACAATGCCCGAGCGAACTTCGGCGACCTGGCCGCGCCAGATCGCAAGCTTGGCTTCATCGGCGGCGATGAAGCTCGCCATCGAACGCCCGGCTTCGGACACGATCCGGTCGAGGATGGCATAGAGCAGGTCGATGCTGGCGATCTCGGCGAGCGTGTCGCGATCGTCGGTCGGCATGCCGCGTCCATAGGCGGCCTGGACGGTAAGGATCTTGTATAAGGGGACAGAGGCGACCTGCAGCAGTTCCTTCTCGGCATTGCCGATTGCGGTATCGGCGCGGATCGCATCGACCATGTTGCCGATGAGGAGCGCGACGCGCGGGCGGATGGCCTTCGCATTCGAAAGGCTCATCTGCTCGAAGGTGGGATTGAGGCAGAGATCGGTCTCGTCGCAGCGAAACACGCGCACGGTCTGGCCCTGCGTCCCGTCGAGCAGCGCGCTTACGAGCGTCGAGGACGCGTCGCCCGCGAAGGGCACGAACTTGCCGGGTTCATCGTCCTTGGGCGGCACGTAGATGACCGTGCCGATCAGCGTCATGACGTATTCGGCAAGCTCGCGGTCGAAGGTACCGCCGGGATTGAAGAAGGCGCTCTTCTTGAGGACGTGCCAGGTGTAGTTGCGCGCGACGCCCGGATTGACGTCGGCATAGTCGGTGCCGCCGCCTTCGTTGGTCGACGCGCGCTGTCCGCGCGTGCCGCAGCCGTGTTTGGCGGCCGCATAGTCGGTGAAAATGCCTTCGGAATTCCCGATCGCTTCGCAGATCGCCTTGTCGGCGAGATCGCCCTTGGGCCACAGGCCGCCGACCAGCCCCTGCGCCATTTCGCAGGAGTTGATCGAGAGATTGTTCATGAGCTGAGCCTTCTGCGAAAACTCCTGCATGATCTTGTTGCACTCGGGACAGACGGTGTCGATCGCGAGGCTGAAAGCAAAGCCGACCGCGTTGTTGGCGACGGCTTTCAGGAGCGCGACCATCTCGCTCGCATTGATGAAGGAAAAGGATCCGGCAAAGATATCGATGCCTCCGCAGCCCGCCCTTGCGCGCGGCAGCTGGAGATTGGCGATGTTGGTCGTCTTCTGAGGGAAGCGCGTCCAGACATTGCCGAGGCTGTAATAGCCCGCCGACTGGCCTTCGAAGGCGGTGGGGCCGGTGACATTCGCCGCCGCGCCCATGTCGTCCATGAAGCGGTCCATGCTGTCGCCAACATTCGCGGCGACCGGTGAGGCAACCATGCTGGCAGCGGCGAGGGTCAATGCCGCATTGCGGATGCTAGTAATCATGTCCGGCTTCCTTGGAGGTGAGAAGGTAGATGCGGTCCTGCAGCTCGTCGGCCGAGAGCACGCCGTAGCCGATCGGAATCGGGCGTTTGGTCACGCTATCCCACAGCACCAGGGCGGGGGTGGCTTTGCCTTCGAGACCAAGCTTGCCGCGCTGGTTGGTTTCGACCTTGTAGTCCGGGAAATGTCGCGAAGGCCCGCCATCGGTCGAGATCGCGCGCACGGTGATCCGCCAACGGTCTGCGACGCCCTTGACGATCGGGCTCATCACTTCGCACGGGCCGCAGGTCGAACTGAAGAAATAGAACAGGCCGTAGCGCTGCGAGAGCGTTGCCATGACGTGATCGCGCTCCGCGCTGCGGGCATCCTGCCACTGCTTCTTGGCGACCGCTCCGACGGGGCGTTCAAGCGTGTAGTCGAGGTCCGGGTCCTGCCAGATCGCCCGCTGCCAGACATCGGAGAACAGCGAGGCGCGGTCGAGCTGCGCGCGCTGGAAGCGGATATAGGCCGCGACATTGGCTTCGGTCGGATAGAGGATCGCGCGCGCCTTGAGTTCGCGCAGCTCGGAGGTGATCGCGTCGAGTTCCTGCGTTGCCGCGACCGGTTCGGTTTCGGGCTGTTGCGGCTCTTCAGCGGGAATTGGTTTGACACAGTAGAACCAGTAACCGAGCCTACGCTCTTTGCAGTAGAGCGCATCGGCCGCGGTGGTCGATCTTGTGTCCTGTCGCTCTTGGCTATAGGCCGAGGTGGCGGGAAGGGCAGCTAGGCTCGAGCGCGAGCGCTGTCAGGCGATGCAGATGGGTCATTGGCCGCCCCTTGCGTAATAATCTTCGATCCTCTGCTGGATGAGGATGCTCGTTTCGAGCTCGTCGGGCAGCCGCGCGGCCTCGGTGAACTCGGAATAGACTTCGCTGAAATCCATCCGGCTGAGGTCGAGCCGGGCGAACTCGGCGAGGGTGAACCCCTCGCATTGTTCTTCTTTGGGCTTGTCCCACGGCTTGGGGAGCTGCTTACGGCCCTGTTCCTGCAGGATCCGCGAGAGCTTGCTCTCGAAACAGCAATAGACCTTCTTCTTCGTCAGGCAGACGCCGAGGAACTTGTCCGAACAATAGGTCCCCACATAGGCGCACAGCCCCTGCGCATCGCGCTGGTGGAGTAGCACTTCCTCGCGATCGCAGCCGAGCGCGACCAGCAGGCTGATCCCCGGAATGAGCGGGAAGCCCTTGCCCTTGCAGCAGTTGAGCACGCCGAAGACCTTGGACGAGCAGGTGTTGCGCGTGCCGCGGAACAGCGTCAGCGTGTTCGGATCGAACTGGCCGCGCGCCTCGTCCATGGCATGCAATGCGACCGCCGCATCCTTGAACTCGTCATTGGCGGTGCGCTCGATCGTCTCGCAGCTGCCGTCGATGCAATAGACATCGCCGTCGCAGACATACTGTGTGGAGCTGTCCGTACCGGGCAGGGGACATTCGTAGATGCGCTCCCAGGTCTCGCAGGGCGTCTCGTCGGTGAGGCATTCCTCGCCGATGAACCGGCAGGTGCCCTGGCTTTCGATGTCCGAACAGTCGGTCGCCGCCTCGCGCGATGTGCAGGTGTAGCTACGCTGCCATTCCCAGCAGGGCCGCGTAACCGAGACGCCGTCGATCACCCGTGTCTGCGGATCGGCATCGGTGCAGATCTCTGCGTCGAGCGTGCAATCGCCATTATCGGCAAATCCGGTGCACTGGCTCTCGTCGGAAAAGGTATCGATCGAGTTGTCCGTGGTCACCGCATAGGGCGTGTAGCGCGCATCTGGAGTGTCGCATGTGATTTCGGCGATGGGATCGCCAGGTTCGGTGCAGTATCTGTAGAACTGGTCCTGCCGCCACTGGAGGCAGGGCCCGGGCCGATACCCGGTGATCCGGCACGAGCCACCATCGAATGCCGAGCACCAGGGATATCCATAGACTGTGCTCGTCTCATTGCAGAGATAGTGCCATTGCTGGCGCCGGGTCACGTTGGCGACGAGCGGGACTTCGCACTGGCCCGCCGACTGGTCGATCCGCGTGCCGGTGTTGCAGGTAGCGGTATAGGTTCCCGCCGAGCCCGTCCCGGGCGGCAACGGGACGCAATTGCCCTGGCCGCCGGAGATATCCATGCCGCTGGTATAGTCGAGCGGGGTCTCGTTTATTGCGAGGCTGCGCGCGATGACGTCCTCGATCTCGCTTGGATCGAAGCGCGCGCGATTGGCTACGCTGTCGCGCATTGCCCGATAGCCCCGGTGTCCGGTAGCAGCGGCGGCCGCATTGCTTTCGATCCGGTCGGGATCGTCGGCGAGCGTTTCCAGGTTTCGCACGGCGTTGCGGTCGTAGTTGGGCAGGTTTGCTGCATTGGGCTGCGACCTGGCAGCTTCTTGCGCTTCGCCGCGCAGGCTTTCGCCAAAGGACTTGCCATCGGCCCGCGCGTCCTGCTGCTGCGCGGAAAGGGGCGCGGCGACCGCGAGAAGAGCGAGCAAGCCCAGACTGAGAGATTTTGCGAGCGTCATGGATGGTCTCCCTCGAGGCGACGAAGGTGGAGACGTGCAAGCTGCGCTCCCGGACCCCCTCCGGAAGCGAAGGTGTCGAGCACTTCGGCCACGCTGATATTACCGGCAATGCGGTCGTGCGGCGGCAAGACGTCTTTGCAGTCGAACCCGTCGCACGGGGCTGAAATCGCTCGCGATCATCACGAAGCTCGGGGCAACCTTGATATCGAAGGCGCGGAACAGGCGCGGGTCGATACCGAGTGCGCCGGCATCATCGCTATCGCTCCAGATCGCGGCGGTGCGCTTCTTGAAGCGCGCGCTGTCGCCTTGGGGGAATCCGCGCAGTACGGTGACGCCGCCGGCCCTCGAGACATCGCGAACCAGCGCCTTCAATGAGGGTTCGGGCATTGCCAAGGAGGCAAACGCGATGAACCGGGGCGTTTCGCCCAGCGCTGCGACTTCCGCATCGGCCTGGGCGCGGATCATGCCATCGAGATCGAGCGGCCCGGCATTCGCGGTCGCCTGCGCAGTCTCGGCATAGGCTGCGCGATTGTCGAAAGCTGTTTGCTGCGCGGCGCGCGCGTCTTCTGCGAGGGCATCCGCTTTTGTCCTGATGGATGTGGCGAGCGCCTCGGCGTCGGCGGCATGTTCGGCCGCGCGCGCGCGGATCTCAGCGAGGTCAAGGTCGGGCCCGGCATCCTGCGCGGAAGCTGCGGCAAATCCGGCAGCGATCAACAGGCTCAGGCCAACGAGTATGGGGAAGGCGTATCTCATAGCGCGCAGCAATTCCTCTTGCGCCAGACGAGGTATCCCATGTCTTCGCCGATGGCGGGGATCACCTGTCCGGGGGACTGGAAGGTGGTGGAGGCACCGATAGGCGGGCAGGCGTAGCGGCCCTTGGTCGCCGGGTTGGGGTTGGTGGCCTGGAAGCGGTATTGCTGCTTACGCATGACCGGCATGAGGTATTTGCCGCACAGGCCTTTGGAGCCCATCGTTCCCCACGAGACGAGTTCGCGGTGGAGCTTGTAGGCGAAGCGCGAGAGAACGAGCCGCGAGGCCTGAACGTGGCCGATCGAGGCCGAGACATTGCCGTTCATCGGGTACATCGAGCCCTGGCAGCCCGCGCACCAGAACATCTCGTCGAGCGGCAGGTTCGCGGTCGATGCCGCGCAATCAGCCGCGCACGCGGCGAGCGCCAGCGGGTTGGCGAAGAGCACGGCCTCGGGATTGATGATCGCGGTGAGCTCGCAGTCCTGCCACAGCGGATCGATCTCGGAGATATAGAGGATATCGATCGAACCGGGCTCGAGGCACAGGAAATCGGCGACGATCTCCATCCAGTAGATCAGCGGATAGGCATACCAGTGGACATGCCAGCTCGAATAATACTGGCTCGCGCCGCCTACCGCCGAAGGGCCCGAGATTGAGCGGAACCCGATATCGAAGCCGGGATCGAGTTTCATGCCGCCAAGGTTCACGAAGCACCAAGGCTTCATACTGACATCGGCGAGCCGGACCGGCTCCCAGAACCCCATCGCGATGCCGGGCCGAAGACCGCACAGGCACAGCGGGAAATCGGGGTTGTCCGGATCGGGACGATTGCTCGGCCAGATTTCGAGCCCGCCGACTGAGATCGGGAACAGGCACGACCAGCAGATGTCGGTGATCGGGTTGACGAATTGCCCGGTGCACTTGCCCGGACCGGCATCGGCCGAAGCCGGTGATGCGAAGACCAGCGATAGCATCGCCGTGAACAGCACGAGGAAGGCGCGGATGCTGCTCATGGCTGTGCCTTCCGGGGCGGGAGCGTGATCTCGCTCACCTCGAGCATCCGCCCGTTCTGGCGCACCCACGCGGGGACGGCCCTGATGCCGAATTTTTGCGTCAGCTTGCCGCCCTGATCGAAATAGAAGCGGCGTTGACGGGCCTTCATCAGCTCGAGCGGTGCGCCTTTCACGAGGATAAGCTTGGCGTGCGCGTCCTGCCTCAGCGCCCAGGCGATTTGCGAGGGATCGTCGCCGTCAAGAAACAGGAGGTCGCCGCGCAGCTTGACGCTGTCGAGCGGATTGACCTGCGTTCCGGCGGCATGGATCAGCTCGCCTTTTGCGCCCCGGATATCGGCAGCAAGCGTAATTGTCGGATCGAAGGCCCATTGGCGGCTTGCGCTTGCGCGGATCACGCCGGCAACCGGATCAGGCCGGTTGACGCGGGCAATCGTGCGACGCTTGAGTTCCTCGTTGAGCCGCGCGGTCTCGCCCGACTTTTCCATCTGGGCGAGGCGCGTATGGATCTGTTCCAAGAGATCGCGCTCGATCACGGGGAAGACCGCTCCGCGCTGGCCGTAGTCTCGTGCCTGCAGGCTGGCAGGGAGCGCAGCGAGGAGAAGCGCGCCAATCGGAAGGAGGGAGCGCATCACAGGATTGCCCTCCCGCTGCCGAGGATCTGCTCGCGGCAAATGAAACCGATTGCGCCGTAGCGGCTGTCGAGCCCGCGCGGATGGTCAGTTCCGGCGTAGTAGCAACCTTCCGGTATTGCGCCTTCGGGACCGCGCGTGAGCGGCACGCCAAGGCGGGTGACCTCGAGCAGGCTCGCGACCTGCTTCCCGTTGATGAAGACCGCATCGCCCTCGTGGCGCACGACATCGCCCGGCATGCCAAGCACGCGCTTGCCGAACATCTGCGGTCCTTTTCCGAAATGCCTTTCGACCAGCTCGCTTTGCGGCGGCTCGAAGAAGAACAGGCTGCCGCGTTCGATCGGCGCGTGCTTGTCGAGCCAGAACGCCCAGTTGGGCAGGCTCGGGCTCGCATTGATGAGGAACGCGTGGTCCTTGCTGAAGGCATCGAGGGGCGCCCAGGCAAGCGGTAGCAGGACCAGCCCCGAGAGCAGCAGCGGACGGCGGATCGAGCGGGTCAGGCTCATGGCTGCTTCTCCCCGGCGAGCTTGTCCGCAATGCGCTGCTCGAGTTCGGAGGTTGCGTCTTCGGCAGCGCCCGCGAGCACGGCCTCGGCAACCAGCACCACGCGGCCGTCATGGCCCATATCGGCGACGGCGCTTTCGGCGGCTTTGAGGTATGCAAGGCTCGCCGCCTGGACGACCGCCGGATCGGCATCGGCGCGCGCGGCTTCCTCGACGAATGTCCCGATGGTCTCGGCGAGCCGGACCGTGACGATCCGCTGCTTTGGGGAGCTGGTGACCTGCTGCGTGATCCACGCACCCCACAGGAGCGCGGCAACGAGCAACGCTACGGCGAGGAGTTTCGGGCCCAGCTGGCTAAGCGGGAGGTTCAGTCTATCCATGGCGGGGAGATCCTTCGGCGAGGCGGCGATCGAGGTGGCGCAGGAAAGCCGGCAATCGCAGCAGGGCGAGGCCGCCGGCTGCGATGAGGAATGCGATCTGGAGGTCCTGGGCAAAGAAGCGGCGCGCGACAGGTTCAGCGCTGCGGTAGTGGTCAGCAAGATTGCCGATCTGCGCGAACAGCGCCGTCAGGTCCCATCCAGCGATGAGAAGGAACACGAACAGCGGCAGACCGAGAACAAGCAGCAGCGTGCTCGCCGCGAAGCCTGCCGTTTCGATCAGCACCAGGCAGGTGCCCTGGAACAGCGCCAGCCAGTCGATCACACGGTGCTTGTCGCGGGCTTGTCTGACTGACGGAAGTCGCACGCGATCTACGAGCGTGGTGGTCTCGAGCACCATCACATGCCTCCTTCCACACCTGCGACCAGCGCGACTGCGCGCTCCAGCGGCATGCCGTTTTCGACATGGCGGTGGATCGCGGCATAGGTGTCAGGATCGGAGGAGAAGATCGTCGCGGAGAGTGGGTCGAGCACCAGGCGTCCAACGGCTTCCATCTCGGGACCTTTGAGGTAGATCTCGCTGTACTCGGTGCCCGAGCGCTTGAGGCTGCGGATCAGCGTCTCGGTCCGGTCGTCCATGTCGAGCCGGGCCTCCTTGCGGAAATCGGCGATGGTCTCGGGTTTCTGCTGAAGCACCAGCATCCAGTCGCTGTTCTCGAGCGCGGCCCGCGCGCCGTCCGATTTGTAGTAGTCGTTGAGCGACTGGGTGGCGGTCGCAAGCGCGCCGCCATACTTGCGCGCGGTGCGGGCATAGGTCTCGACGAACTCGCCCATCGAACCGCCCTTGAGCATCGCCCAGGCCTCGTCGATCAGCAGCAGCTTCTTGGTCGAGCGCGACGAGCGCGTCATCGCCTGACCGGTCATGAACATGATCGCCGAGAGGACGACGCTTCTGAGTTCCTCGCGACTTGCGAGGTCGCTCATCTCGAAGACGGTGAAATCGTCCTCGAGCGCGAAACTCGCTTTCCCGGAGAAGAACCCGGCGTAGCTTCCGCCTCGGCAGAAGGGCGCGATTGCGGTGGCAAGGTCCTTGCCCGCCTCGTTGTCGCTCTGATGGAGTGCATGCGCGACGTCGTCGATCGCGCCGCCGCCGCCGAGCGCATTCCAGACCTGGGTTACTGCACGATCGATGAGGCCGCGTTCGGTGTCCGAGGGCGCGGCGCTTGGCCGCGCCATCTGGCCGACGATCGCCTTGATCATCGCAAAGCAGTCGAGGCGGTAATCTTCGTCTTCATGCGCGCGGGCATCGTCGACCATCGAGAACGGGTTGAGTGAAAAGCCCGAGGCGAGTGTGAACTCGACGAAGCGGCCGCCCTGCAGCTTGACCGAATGCTCGAAACTGCGCCCGTCATCGATCACGACCACCTTGGCGCCCGCGCCGCGCAGCGCGGCGCACAGCTCCTGCAGCAGCACCGACTTGCCTGATCCCGACTTCCCGCAGATCGCAATGTTGTGATTGCCCGCCGCGTTCTCGAAGGGCGACCAGAAGAAGGGCTGGCCGCGCCGTCCGAGGAGCAGCAGGTGCGGGATCGTCCCGCCGAGATACTCGCCCTGCAGGGGGGCGATATTGGCCGCGGTAGTCGAGAGCATGGTGCGAAAGCGCTTGAGGCGTGCAAGGTCGTGGACGAGCCCGTCGGCGAGGCTCAGCGGGAATGCCGCGACGAGGCCCTGCAGCTGGAGGAAACGCTCGTCGGCAAGGTCCCAGCCGGCGGCCTTGTAGATCGCCTTGATCGTGCGTTCGTGCGCGTCGCCGTCTCCCAGCGGCGAGATAGTGGTGAGGCCGTAGAAGAGCTTGACGAGCTTCTTACCAGCCTGGAGCTCGGCCTGGACGTGCTTCCACTCCGCCGATTGCTCGGAAAGCCTCGGCAGGAAGCGTGCGCTCTTCGTTTCCGACAGGCTGGTGGTGCGCATGAACTTGTAGCCTGCGCGCGCGGCTGCCGCTTCCTGGTCGGGATAGTGCAGGCACAGCATGGTGGCGGCGGGACAGGGAAAGCGCAGCTTGTCGGTGAACATGTCGCCGACAAGCCGCGCGCATTCCCACGGCGCCCAGCGTTCGGGCGTCGAACGCACGCCGTAATGGCGGACATCGAAGCGGTCAGGATAGCAGGTGCCCATTTTGGGAACGCCATCGCGGCTACGTCCGGTCTCCCGGAACCGCTCGGTGCGCAAGATCAGCCGGTCGTCCTCGACTTCGAGTTCTATGTCGCGGCGGATCGCTTGCGCATCGAGCGTGTCCTCGCGGTTCCAGTGGGTGAGATCGGGTTCGCGCGCGGTGGTCGGCGAGGTAAGTTCGTCGACCAGCGCGAGCAGGCCTGCAGGCTCGAGCCTGTTCGATGCAAGGCCGAGCGAGTTCAGCATGCCCGCCATCCCGTCTCGGCATTCGGTGAGTTCCGCATCGGTGACGCTTCCGGGCACCGGAACGCCGAGCGACAGCACGAGACGCACATGGCGTGCATGAAACGGCGCGTGTGCCGAGCCCGACTTCCAGACGAGATCGTAGAGCCGGTTGGTGCGGGCCTTCGCGATCGCTTCGTAGATCCCGCCCTGCTCGTAGCGCGGCGCGAACCACGGGCCGACGATGGCGCCGATGCGCGGGGACGCGAAGTTCAGCACCTGCAGGCAGGCGCCTTGCGGCAGGCTCTCGGAAAAGAACTGGCCGAGGATCTCACCTGACCGCTCGTCGGCGCCAATGAGCGGGGTGACTTCGAGAATGAAGCCCTTCGAGTGCGCGTTGCGGTAGAGCCCCGGGCCCTCGTCATAGACGCGGTATGGAAGCCAGTCCGACAGCATGTCGAGCGCGAAACGCGGCTGCGCATGGTCGGCTTTCTTTGCATCGCCGAACAGGCCAGCGAGGAGCGCGTCGCGCGCAGAAGAAAGCGAGAGGTTCACTTGGGCTCTCCTTCGGGCAGAACAGGGTGGGGCACCTGGCCGGGGGAGGGGGAACGACCAGGTGCCCCGGGGTCCGGCGCTTTGGCGCCGGGCAGCTCCGTCAGATCCTGCGAGGGGATGACCAGGACATCGGGAGGCTGCTGGGGGGAGGGATTGGAATGCTGGAAAGGAATTGCTTCTGCGGCGGTGGGCGGCGGGCCTTCCGCTTCAGCCGGGCGCGCCAGGGCGCGCAGCACCTCGCCGGTTGAACGCGGCGCGCGCCAGCGCTCGGCAGCGCGATCGGGCAGCACGACATGAACGACCCGGGCCTCGTGGATGCGGCCCGCCTCATCGCGGTAGCCCGCAACGACGATCCGCAATTCGCGATCACCGGCCCCGTGCGCTCCCGCAGAGGCATGACCGGACCGTTGTGCCTGTGAAGCGCGGGTGGCGGCATCGTCGATCATCGAGGTTGGCGCGCAGCTTCCCTCCGGCGCGCGGCAGGAAAAGTCGCCCTTGACGTTGCCGCCAAGCGTCGCGCAGCCGGCGATCGTCAATGCGAGAATTGCCGTCGCCCCGACACGGGTCGCACGACCGCTCATTGCTTCGATCCGGACTTGTCATTGGCAAAGGCGTGCAGTGTCTTTGCATCGCGGTAGCCGTGCAGCACCGCGCCGTCGCGCGCCCGGACGATCACCGGGGTTCCGGCAAAGCCGTTGGCCTGTGCAAAGGCTTCGTTGGCATCGAGCGCAGCGGCTTTCTTGCAGGTAGCGCGCGGTTCGAGGTGCTTGCCGGTGTAGGCAGCATGGAGCGCCGCGACGGGGTCGGCGGCGCAGAGCACCGCCTCGGACATGCGCCGGCTCGATGCGCCGAAGATCGAGATCGGCCGTTCCTCGACAAGGACGCCTGCCTTCTCGAGCTCGCCGGTGAGTCGCTTGCAGTAGCCGCACTGAAAATCCGAGAAGACAACCAGCTTCGGCCCCTTGGGATTGCCCCACAGGATCGCGCCTTCTGCGGGCAGGACTTTGAGATCGACATGGGTCGCTGCCCGCCTGTCGCGGGTTTCGGCAACGTCGTGCCGCCCGGCAGTGTCCTGGCCGGCAGCGCGGGCTGCACCGGCGGCGAGCAGGTCGGGGTTGAGTTCGAGCAGGCGCGCGGCGGTCACGTCGCGCCGCTCTTCCATGTCATAGAGCCGTCCGACGAAGAGGTAGCGCGCCGCTTCGTCGATGTAGAACAGCGTCTCGCCCGAAACGACCTCGCACCACGGCGCGAATGTCCTGCAATCGAGCGCATCGATCGGCGTCTTAGGTAGACGCAGCTTGAGCGCCTCGACCACGTTTTGCGCGATCGCGGCCTGCGCGGGCATGGCGGTTACGATCGCGACGCCGCTGGTGAGGAGGGCCGCAGCGCTGGCAGCCGCGAGCGATAAGTGCGCGGCGCGCGCCTTGAGGCCCGGCCGCTGGTTCGAATAGTTCATTGGGGTGTGCTCCTGACATGGACGCCGTCGAGAAAGACGATCTCGACTGCGATGCCGGTCGGCATCTCGACGACGGGTTGGTACTGTTCTGCGCGTTCGATGAGGTATTTGCTGACCGTGTCGGCGGCTTCGCCCGCGCCCTGGCCCAGGCCGCCTGTAAGGATGTCGGTGGGCGAGAGCGCGTCGCGCCTGCCGTCGCTGCCGACAGGCTGCGCAAAGATGCCGTTGGCATTGGCCGAGAAGCCGCGCCCGAAGCCGCCGACAATACCGGCGAGCAGCGCCTGGCTGACGAGACTGCCTTCGCGGCTGACGACATTGCCGCGGACGCCCGACTTGCCGGCAAAGGCGATGAATCCCTTCACTTCGCTCACCGCGAAGCGCCCGCCCGGCTGGGCACAGGTCATGCGCACAAGCTTGACGTAGACCTTCTCGGCCGAGAGGTCGCCGCGCGCCGCGCCGTTGACGAGGCAGCCGGTGAGATCGGTGGTGAGCAGCTTGTTGCCCTGCAGCACCGAGCGCGCCGGACCGGTGATCCGCAGCACCACGGGCAGCGGATCGCTCTGGCTGGTGACCCCGGTCGAGGCGTCGACCCCGACGATTACGGTGGCAGGTGCATAGCTGTTGGGCGGCAGGTAATCGCGGCTTGCCTCGAGCAGCAGCGCCGGCGCGCTTTCGGTTGCCTTGGCCTTGGCGGTGCCCGGCTTGTCGTTTGAGAAGCTCAGCAGGCTTGCCTTGGGTTCGCTGGGTGGCTCGAGCGGTCCGGGAGCGAAGCCCGGAGCCCGCGGATCGACTGAGGGAACCGGCGCGACCGGGGGATTGGTGCGCACTGTTTCGAGTTCCGAGCGCAAGGCGGCGTTCTCGGCCGAGATCGCATCGATCGCAGCTTGCCCGTCGCTCAGCATCCGCGCGTTCTCGCCCCGCAGCGTTTCGAGCTCCTGCTCGATCGAAGCCCTGGGAAGCTGGGTCTCCTGCAGGTCCTTGATCGCCTTGCCCTGCGCATCGAGGCGGTTGCCGTAAGTGGCGACGAATTCGCGCTGCGAGAGATTGCGATTGACCAGCGCGCCGGTCTCGATCGTGGTTGCGCCCGCGCCGTCGGCGCTCGCTTCATCCTCGCCGCCGAAGATGAACATCGAACCGGCGATGAGCGCCACGCCGCCGATCCCGGCAAGCAGCAGCTTCTGGCGCTGCGCGACCGTGCGGTTGAGATCGCGCCGGGCTTCGCCGCGCGTCTCGTCCTTTGGCGCTGCCGCGGGCGTATAGCTTGTGTCGGGATCGGCCATTATTCGAGCCCTCCCTTGGTAAAGACAAGGAAGGCTTGCGTGCTCTCGCCGGGCTCGAGGCTGTCTCGGCCATAGGCAAAGGCCAGCGCCCCGGCCGGCGCCTCGCGCTCACCGGCAAGGTCGACGGGCGCCGAGCCAAGATTGCGTAGAGTAAAGGCTTGGCCGATCAGTTCGGCGCCTTCGTATTCCGCGACCTGCTGCACTTCGAGGCTGTCGGTGTGGCGTGGTCGCGAAAGTTCGGCACGGGCGCGGAAGCCCGGCAGGACCCCATCGCTGGCCATCGCTTCGATCAGCCGGATCGCGGCCTCGTCGCGCGTCACTGCTGCGCCTTCCCATTCACTCGCCTGGGATTTGGCGAGCGCGGGATTGGTGACGAAGAGCTGGCTCGCTTCCTCGCCTTCGACGCGGCAGGTGAACTTGTAGACATAGCCCGCGCTGCTCGTCGCGAAGAAGCTGACCCTTGCGCTCGCATATTGCAGCGGCACCGAGACATAGATGTCGCCGCGCACCGGCTCGTGGGTCACCTCGAAATCGTTGTAGGGAAAACCGCTCGCCATCTTCGAGACATTGGCGAAACCGTCCTCGATGAGGGCGATACGGGTCAGCGCGCCGCGTGCGAGCACGCAGTCGATCGCGGCGCCATCAGCGGCCTCGACGAACTGGTCGGCATGTGCCGGTGAAGCGTAGGCGGCCGTGGCGATTGCCAGTGCAACGCTGGTCAGCGCGGCGGGGAAGGGGCGGGATAGGAGTGTCATGGGTTCTCCTCCTCGTTTTCGGTTGGGAGCTGGCGGAAGCCGGTGAGGCCGAGACTGAGGCCGCGGCGGTTCCAGCTGAATTCGAAGCTGCGCTCTTGGCTTGCGATCACCTGCGCACCGACGAAGGTCTTGAGCGTGCCGGTGACGACAGCGGTGAGCGCCTGCGCGTCGACCTCCATCCGCGAGATGACGAAGGCCTGGCTGATGTCCGAACCGCGCTGCTCGTCGACGATCTTGACGAGCTCGGCCTTGAGGCTCCCGTGCGCTGACGGATCTGCCACCTTGAGGACCTGTTCCATCCAGTAGTCGAGGCTCTCGGGTGCGCGATTGAGCAGCATGAGCGCGGTGTCGCGGGTTACGAGTTCGAGGTAGTGCGCATCGGTACCGCCGCTCCCGAGCGTCAGGCGCTCGGTCGTGACAGGCACCAAAATGACGCTTTCCTCGCGCGTCGCCGCCGCGCCGACCGCCAGCAGGCTGGTAAGGCCCAGCACGGCTGACAGCGCGGCGAAGCGGTTGCGCTGTTTGAGGTGACGCTGCGCTTCCTCATAGGCGAATTCGTGTTTCACTTGGGTCCTCCCTCAGCCTGCGAGCAGGCGGCAGTGGGAGGGCGGCGTGGCTTTCAGCCCGAGGAAGCTCCCCGGCAGATACCAATAGGCAGCATGGACCAGTTTCGACCCTGCGCCTGATGCCTTCGCCTTTCGAAGGGCGAACCAGGTCATGACCGATAGGCCGGTGCCGATGATGATGTGCTGCGAAAGGATGCCCCACGCGAAGGGGACGAGCAGTCCCGCAAACTCGTCGATGGTCCAGAAGCCGATGAGCTCCGGGTCGTCGAGCCGCCGTGGAACGAGGTATCTGTCGGCCATGCCGCCCTCCCGTCGTTAGACCGCGATCAAATGGTTGCGGTCACGACCGAGGTGACGATCGGCACGCCTGTGCCGACGCCAATTCCGACACCGACCGGGACCGCGACCTGCCCAAGGGCGAAGCGGCCCGAGGCGAGCGCGATCAAACCGCCGGCAAGGCTGAGGACGGTGATGATCTTGCCGCCCGAACCTTCGAGGAAGTCAGTGAACTTCTGCAGCGCCGGATCAAAGGTCGTGTCGGCACCGGCATAGGCGGCACCGGCGCAGGCGAGCGCAATCGCGGCCGGAAGAATATAGTCGCGGGCACGAATGCCTTTAACGGATGGGCGGGGAAGGGTGATTGCATTGTTCATCGAGGAACTCCGTTTCGAACATTGGCAGCGATGCGTTCGCTGTATGTTCTTTCCTCGATTGGAAGGCAGGGTGTAGGAAAACGGAAACTGCCGCACGCGGCATTCCGACCAAGAGAAATCGTCGATTCTGGGCAATCTGACCAGGCTTTGCGCGACCGGTGCAGACATTGCGGCCAAGAATACCGATCATTGCGCCACCCATACCGAAGTCTGAGATCGAGGGACCGGAATCTGCGCGAATCAAATCGTGTGACGATGAGCCAGTTTCCTACGTGTTCCTTATTTGTTCTTTTTCCTTTCCTACAGTTTGACGCGTCGCCTAGCCTGTTGGTGATTCGCTGAAGATCACCGGAAGCAGGAACAATGGCGCGAAACACAAACGACAAATGGGAAGAACTATCGCGAGGAGTCGCCGCTTTCCTCGACCATGCCGTGGACGAAAGTGGCAAGTCCCGGCGGACGATTGCCGCACAAACGAATATCAACAAGGACGCGCTCCGACGCATCCTCGCCGGGACAAGGTCAGCCACACTGCCAGAGGCGCTGGCCATCCTTGACGCGAGCGGACACGCGCCGCGCACCTCCCTGATGCTGGCACTCGCGGGGTACTCGCAGCGTAGCAAGGATTGGCAGAATAGCGGCGTGCTGGAATTTCTTGAAACCTTCATAAGCGAGTTGCCGTCTGCTTTGGATCAAGCGCTGGGCGAAAGGCTGCTCGATGTGAGACCGCGCTGGGCAAAGGGGACCGCGCACCGCACCGCCGGTCTCCTGTCGGATCACCTCGCGCAACTGGAGCGGCAGGATGAACAAAGCTTCGCTCTCTGAAATGACGACTGGTCTCGAAACGGACGCGGAAGCCGTTCCTGTCGAGCCACCGCCAGACCGGCTCATTCGTCTTCCCGAGGTCATGGCGCGCGTGGGCCTGCGCCGAACGGCAATCTATCAGCGGATGCGCGAAGGCCGTTTTCCAAAGTCGCGTTCGCTCGGTCCCCGTTGCACGGTTTGGGTCGAAGCCGAGATCGATGACTGGATCGGTTCTGTTGTCGAACGCACCGACGAGATATGTCAGAACACGCCCCGAATTTCGAGATGATCATGGTTTGCGTCCCGTCACCGCTCGAATAAACGCGCGCTGTCCCGCTAGCCGGAAAGCACTTCGATTATCCGGCATTCGCCAACCGCTCCGTGCTGGCAGTCGTCGACCATATGGCGCAGTTCGGTTCGCAGTTTTCGCAAGTCACCAAGCTTCCGATCCACTTCGCGTAGGTGGAGGCTGGCAATAGAGTCCACGGCTTCGCACGATTGCGATGGATCATCCGACAAAGAAAGCAATTGGCGCACCTCCGCCATGGTGAAGCCAAGGTCGCGTGCGCGGCGGATAAACCGCAATCTGGCCAATTCGGTCGGGCCATAGTCCCGGTAGTTTCCGGCGGTGCGTGGTGGTTCCTCCAGCAATCCGGTCCGTTCGTAGTAGCGGATCGTTTCGGCGGTCGTGCCGGTCTTCCGCGCCAAGGCACCAATCTTCATGGGTTTCTCGCAATGCTTGACCTTGTAGCCACTACAAGGTGCATAAGACAATTCGAAGATGCAAGCAGAACGGTAAAATCCTGTGGCAAAGAAGGACATTATTGAACTTATCGAAGCTGAGCGGCGCGTTTTCCGTGCCGCCAGGCAGTCTGGTGACCGGGCTTTGGCTTGGACCGCGCTCGAGCGGGAACATATTCTGGGCCAGGGCTTCTTCGGGCCGCACCTTCGTTCACATATGACGATGCTGGGCTATGCAGTTGAAACCCGCGATGGCCGCGAAGTTCTGGGGCAGGTCATACGTCTTGCGCTCGCTCCCCTTGGTAATCTCACCGGACGGCTCCCCTGGGGCAATACCGGACGCGCAAACGTGAGCGCATTCGCGCCAATGCCATACCCGGACGACCTCGCGGAGGTTTTCACCATCTCTTCGGACGAGGTTCGCTAGCACGCGCCATGGCAATTCTATCCAACGAACAGGTTGAACGTCTCTACGACAAGAACGCGGGAATCTATGACCGATTGGTGTCGGGGTTTCGGTGGGCCGGTCTTGGTCGCTGGCGACGCGATCTGGTTAACCGGCTTGAACTCAACGCCGGTGACCATGTGATCGATCTATGTGCTGGCACCGGCGCAAACCTCGCGTTTCTGCTTGAGAGAGTAGGACCAAGCGGCAAGGTGACGCTGGTCGACCTTTCGCAAGGCATGCTCGACCAAGCCCGTCGACGAGCGAAGCGCCTGCGAGCTAGCAATGTCGAATTTGTGCAGTCAGACGTAGCCGCCTTCCGCTTTCCGAGCGAGACCAGCGCAGTCATCAGCACCTTTGGACTGGAAATGCCACCTGATTACGCTGGGATCATCGAGCGCGCCTCGGCTGCTCTCCCGACGGGTGGCCGGATGGCCCTGCTTGGCCTGAAACACCCCGAGCGCTGGCCGCGATGGCTGATTGAAATCGGAATATTCGCTACGAAACCGTTCGGCGTCTCGCGCGATACGAAGAATTCCGCCCGTGGCTACCAGCCCGCCGAGAGCTGAACGAACTCCATTTCCGCGAGTTTCTGGCAGGATGCGCTTACGAATTCGTCGGTGCCAAATCGTAATGCGGCGGAAGCCGCAGTTGCGTGACTGCTTTTGTCTAGCTTCATGCGGGTTCCCCTGTTGAGTTCGAGCCCAAATACACCACATCCGCTTGCGCTGGTCAGTCGATTTTAACCGTGCGCAGATAGGGGCGCAGCGTTGTGAAACCTTGCGGGAAGCGCGCTTTCGCTTCTTTATCGGAAACAGACGGTGGAATGATGACGTCATCCCCACTCTGCCAATTGACCGGGGTTGCCACGCCTTTACTTTCGGTGAGCTGGACTGAATCGAGCAATCGAAGCACTTCTTCGAAATTGCGTCCGCTGCTCATCGGATAAAGTAGCATCGCACGGATTTTTTTGTCCGGGCCAACGATATAGACGGCGCGAACGGTAGCATTGTCGGCTGCGGTTCTTTGCTCCGCACTGCCAGTCTCCTCGGCGGGCAACATATTGTAGAGTTTGGCCACCTTCAGGTCGCTGTCGCCGACCACCGGGTAATCGACTTTATTGCCGCTGACCGCGCCTCGATATCGGGTAGCCAGTCGCGATTGTCTTGGCTGCTGTCGACCGACAGGCCGAGAATCTTGGTGTCGCGTTTGGCAAATTCCTCGCCGAGACCGGCCATGTAACCCAGCTCGGTCGTACAAACCGGGGTAAATGCCTTTGGATGAGAAAACAGGATAGCCCAATTGTCGCCCATCCAATCATGGAAGGTGATGGTGCCTTGGGTCGTTTCCGCTGTGAAATCGGGGGCTGTCGAGCCAATGGAGAGGGTCATGTGCATAATCCTATTTGTCGTGAGGGGAGGTGTCCGCCGTCCTCATATTTTGGCGGGTGTGTGGCCTGCGGCACGTCGAATGTCGACGCAATCGATTGCGTGAGTCTCGACCTCACCTGCATTTAGTGGGGCGGAAATGCTCACTGGCGCTCCCGCCTCCTACAAGATTGCGCGATCATCGGCCGGCGTAGATACTCAGAAGCGCACGCTAGCGCCTGCTACGAAGCGCCGGGGAGCCCCCGGTCTCAAACCCGAAGGCCGACGCGCTACAGCATAAGCATTGTCGAACAGATTATCCACTCTGGCAAACAAAGAGAGACCTTCCGTCAGCGCAAACCGGCCGGCGAGATCAAAGACAATCCTTTCGTCAATACGCTCATCGGGCGAAATATCCCCGCTACCTGCTTCGGTGCGTACTTGCGATGTGTAATTGGCGCTCACGAGCAAGGATGCCGGTCCAAATGCGAGCCCCGTTTCGGCATAGAATTGGTGGCGAGCGATGTAGGGGAGTGCGTCGCCCTGGGACACGGAACCGAAGAACGCACTCTCGAAACTGCTTTCGAATTGCGCGTCGGTGAGCGTGTAAACCACCGAGAAGGGAATTGAAATTTCCCTACCCACTTGATGCTCCGTCGAAGCTGCCAGCTCCAACCCCTTTACGGAGACGGCCCCAGCATTGAACTGGTCGCCAATATCCCCGACGCTACACCCCACGGATTGTGTGCAGTTTCCGAGCAGATTGGAATAGTCGGAATAAAACGCAATCGCGGAAGCTTGAATGGCGCCATTCCGAAAACGCCCACCAAATTCATAGTTCCAGCTTTTCTCGGCTCGCGCCTCCGGATTTCCTGGCCCGGGGGGAGAAAAACCGCGCGAAGCGCCTGCAATCAACAGCACGTCTCCCAGTGCATAGGTTGCACCGAGTGCGGGAAGCCATTCGTCAATGTTGGTCTTACGTATGCGCGAAGGTCCATCGAGACGAGCGGGGTCGGCTCGATCATAGTCCAGTCGGGTAAGGTCGATGCCTTCGTACCGAATGCCGGGTGTCAGAGTAAGCCCGCCGATCTCGATCCGGTCCTCCAGATAGAAAGCGATCGCCTTCGCCTTCGCCTCGCGATTGGCTTGAGCGCCCGGAGCCGTCTGCCGGACGAAAACGAGATCTCCATCCGTTTGCGTATAGAATTCCTCATTCTGCAACCGGTCTTCTTCATCCTCGTGATACCGGAGCGACGCAGCCAGGTTGTGCCTGACCTCGCCGGTCTCGAAAGGTCTTTCGAACGAAAGCTGGACGCCTTCGCTCCGATAGACGCGGTTGTTGTTGCGAATGCGAAGGGCACCTTCAGCGCTGTCTGCGCCTCGCAGGATTGCGAGGCCTCTCTCGTTTGAGGAGGGAGCATCGAAAACGGGTTGGATGGCATCAAAGCTGCCATCACCATCGAAATCGATGTCCTGTAGCTTCGACCAACTTCGTGTGAAATCGTTGCGATATAGGGTAACCGCGAACTGCGTGTCGTCGGGCAACCGGAGGGTGCCGGTGAGCCGATATTGATCGTGCTCGCCCGTGAAAACGTCGCGTTGGCTGGCCGAATAGCGCCGGTACGGATCGCTCGCGAAATCCGCGTCGGCGAGGCCCAAATAGGTTTCGTTCGCCTCAAGTTCTGATCGACCATAGGCGAACTCGAGGCGCGCATCGACCGGCGAATCTGGGCTGGTGTGGACGGCGAAGCGGGCGCGATAGTCCTGACGTTGAAAACCGGTCTCAGCGCCGGGAAGCCCATCTATCGTCTTGAACCCGTCACTGCCTTGCTGATAGCTTTCCACCAGCGCCCCGAAATTGCCGGCGCTAGCGCCAATCCAGCCATGACCTTGATAATAGCCGCGAGAACCAAGCTGTCCGGAGGCTTCGCCAGCAAGGCTCTCGGTCGGTATCGGAGTCGATCGGAAATTGATGGCCCCGCCGATCGTGCGAGGACCATAGCGTACCGAGCCCGCGCCCTTGATCACTTCGACTGCATCCATTCGACCGATCGCAGGGAAGTAATACGCGGCCGGAGCGGCGTAGGGGGCAGGGGCAATAAGAACGCCATCTTCCATCAAGGTGATGTTGCTCGACCGTTCGACCGGCGCGCCGCGCAAGCCAATATTCGGGAATAGCCCGAAACTGTCCTCTTCCTGAATGTTGACCCCCGGCACCTGGCGCAGGACACGGTTGACGTCACCATGCTCGAATTCGCTCAGTTCCTCGCCATCGATTAGGTCCGCCGCACCGGCCACTTCATACGCATCGATGCGACCGCCAATCACGATAATCGATTCGCTTGGGTTTGCTATCCCGTCCTGCGATTGCCGCTCATCGGTCGGGTCTTTTTCATTGGCGTAAGCAGGGGCGGCCAGTGCAATTGCTATGAGCGAGGCGGTAGCGCGATACATGTGAAGAATCCTTTCGAGACATTTACCAGCCTACTACTGCTATTGAGACGTATTCGCAATAGCAGTAGTAGGCTTTTATGCCCATATCGGGTTAGGGCGGCTCGCGGTGCATCGGTTCCGGACTGCAATACCGTCCGTGACCGGCGCGCGATGAGGGCTCAGGGTCTGCGAACGGTCGGGCAGGAACAGGCCAGCGAAAGCTTAATCACCGGCCGTGTCTTTCCCGTTGTTGGGTGCCGGGTGGGCAGGGATCAGCGCATCATCGCAGTCCGTAGCGAGGCAGGGCTCGAAAGTGGCATGTGCGATGCCGAAATCCTTTTCCAGCATCGCCCGCGCGCGTCGCTTGACTCCCTCGAATGCTGTTTGGGAGTAATCAACAAGAGTGAGATGGGCTTCGAGCGCCCGGTGATGTTCTCCCAGATTCCAGACATGGACGTGGTGAATATCCTGCACGCCGCCAAGCGCGCGCAGGTTTTCAACCATCTGATCAAATTCCACCTCGTCCGGCACTGCTCCCATCAGCAGACGAACGGTTCGCGGTAGGAGCGTCGCGCCCTGCCAGATGACATAGGCCGCGATGATGAGAGTGATGATGAGATCGGCGACGACGAGATCGTATAGAATGATTAGCACTCCGGCGACGATCACACCGATCGAGGCCAGCGCGTCCGAAACATTATGCAGGAAGGCAGCCTTCATGTTAATGCTGTCATGCGCGCCGCGATAGACAATGAATGCGGTGACGAGATCGATGACAAGTGCGATCCCGGCAACCCAGATCACGGTCCAGCCTTCGACCGGCTGCGGCGCGGCGAAACGGTTGATCGCCTCAACGATCAGATAGAATCCGATGATCAGCAAGGTCGTCAGATTGATGAGCGCGGCGACGACTTCTCCCTGGGCGTAGCCGAAGGTCATCAGCTTGTCCGCCGGCCGCCGGCCTATGCGCCGCGCAAACCATGCAAGACCAAGAGAGGCCGCATCGCTGAAGTTGTGCAATGCATCCGCGATAAGCGCCAGTGACCCCGAAAGGATGCCGCCGACGATCTGGGCAAGGGTCAGGAGGACATTGATCGCGACCGCGAGGATCAGCTGACGATCGCTAAGGTTTTCCTCGCCGTGACTGTGGCCAGCATGATCGTGCGAGTGCGCCATCACTTCTCTCCGCTATTTACGATTTCGTTGCCGGCGGTATCCGGATGCTGAAGGATCGCATCGGAATTATCGATTGCTCCGATCGCGGCGTTAAATCCGACTGCAATCATTCCGAACATCGCAAGCCCGGAGATGAAGGCCGCGAGTGCTGCCAAATTCAAACCTCCCAGTCTGCCCGGGATTTGCAGCAAAAAATGAACCGACCAGATAAGAAAGTATCCTGCGAGTAGAATTGCCAACCGCGCGTCGGCTGTTTCGCTCATGCCGTGGAGAAGCCAAAACCCGGCTACCGCTGCGGCAACAAAGGCGAGTGACAGAAAAACATGGATCGCCAGACGATCCATGCGTTTCATCGCGCTGTCGCGAAATCCGGCTGTTGTCTTTCGCCCCACCAGGAAAAAGGTGATTCCAACCCCTAGTGTTGCTGCGAAACCGGCGAAGACAGACACGGCTGCTGCTGCACCCAGAGCGATGCCACCAAACCCCAGCGCAATACCGCCTTGAAGCGCAATGGTCATCTTCGGCCCGCGTCTTCCCACGGCGTCGGACAGGGTTCCAACTGAGTCGCGATGCGAAGCCCAGCCTCCGATCAGCACCGCCAGAAGATAGAGAGTCCCGCCAGCGGGGAGCAGGGCTGCGTCTATGAAGTCACCCCTTGCTTGTCCAACTGCAGGACCGGTCAAAACAAGCGCAAGTGCGGCAAGGGCGCCAGAGTGGACGGCCGCCGCGAACCCATTTCCGTTCGGGGTAGGCCCGTGCTTTTCTTCCCAGACAACGCCAGCACCCAGGCCGAGGCTTGCCAGCATCGCCAAGGTCAGGATCGCCGACAAATCCTCAGTTGCAAATATCTCGTGGACGAGGCTCATTCCCGTGTTTCGCCATGAACCGTTCCCGCCTCGTCGTGCTTGTCACTGTGCGCGTCGCGCAGGATATCGATCCCGCCGTAAAGAGCTATGCCAGCCACAGCGACGCCGACCACAAGGTCCGGCCAGTTCGCGCCTGTGATCATAACGATGACGCCAGCGATGATAATCCCGCCGTTCGAAATGAAGTCATTGAAGCTGAATGTGGTGGCGGCCCGCATGTTGACGTCCTTGTTCTGCATCTTTTGCAACAGGCGAAGGCAATAGAGGTTCACTATGCCCGCGACGGCAGCCATCGCGATCATCAGGATGCCACCCGGCTCAGAACCTTCAACAAACCGCCTAACGGCATCAGCAATCACTCCGCCGGCAAAGATCAAAAGCATGACGCCAGAAAAGCGCGCTGCGCCTCGCTTCCAAGAGCGCGGTCGACTCAGCGCAAGGAGACTGAGAGCGTAGACAAGCGCGTCCGACGAATTGTCGAGTCCGTTGGCCAGCAGCGCATTCGAGTCGCCAAAGTAGCCCATGACGAAAAACCCGACCGCAATCGCGACGTTAAGCCATAAGACGATCCATAATGTGCGGCGCTTGTCAGACGTATCCAGATTGAAGTTATCATCGCCGCTCATGCTTGCGTCTCCATTATCGCCTTTGCACCGCTCTTCTCTTTATACGCCAGAAGCCGGAGCGCGTTGGCGACCACGATCAATGTCGAACCTTCGTGAACCGCGACAGCGGGGCCTATCCCGAGACCGAAAATGGTCGCCGGGATAAGCACAGCGACAATTCCGAGACTGACGATCATGTTCTGCCGGATGATCGAGCGGGTCTGCCGGCTCAGATCGACGGCGAAAGGCAGCCGGGCAAGATCATCTGCCATAAGGGCGACATCGGCTGTCTCCAGCGCGACATCCGAGCCTGCGGCACCCATTGCAATCCCGACGGTGGCATTCGCCATAGCCGGAGCATCGTTGACCCCGTCTCCGACCATCGCAACCTTGTCCTGACCGGCAAGCTTGCGGATGGCCTCGACCTTGTCGTCGGGCATGAGATTGCCCCAGGCCTCGTCGAGGCCGACATCCTTTCCAACCGCATCGGCCACTCTTTGATCGTCACCCGAGATCATGATCATTCGGGTGATCCCGAGGCCGCGTAACGCTTCGAGCGTCGCCTTTGCTGCCGCCCGCGGCGTGTCGAGCAAACCGATCGCTCCAAGATCGCGCGTTTCCGAGCGAACGCCCATTGTTGTCCGCCCGCGCTCGCGCATGGCCTCGATTTCTCCCGACAGGCCCTCACTGAGCGAAGGAACGCCGTCTTGGCCAAACATCTCGAGCTTGCCGATCCACACCCGCTCACCGCCAACAATTGCGGTGATGCCCTTGCCTGTGAAGCTTTCAAGATCGCGCGCTTTGGGCAGTGTCTCATCGCCGAGCTGCTCGCGGCCATCCTTGACGATCGCCTGTGCCAGAGGATGATCGCTCAGGCTTTCGGCGGCGGACGCAATCGCAAGCAACTCTCGTTCCGCCACGCCGGGCGCTGCCACAACATCGGTAATCCGGGGCTCACCTTTTGTAAGCGTACCGGTCTTGTCGAAAGCGATGGCTTTGAGCGCACCGAGATCCTCGAGCGGCGCGCCGCCCTTTACCAGAATGCCGCTGCGTGCTGCTCTGGCCACTCCGGACAAGACCGCGCTCGGGGTCGCGATCGCCAAAGCGCAGGGGCTGGCAGCCACAAGCACCGCCATCGCCCGGTAAAAACTGTCGCGGAACGGCTCGTCGATGACAACCCAGGCGAAAAGGAGCAGGCCGGCCAGAGCGAGCACGGCGGGCACAAAAATTCGCTCAAAGCGCTGCGTGAAACGCTGGGTAGGAGATTGCTGAGCCTCGGCTTCGCTCACCATTTGGACGACCTTGGCGAGGGTCGTATCGCTCGATCGCCGGGTCACTTCCACTTCGAGCGCGCCCGATCCGTTGATCGTCCCCGCAAAGACGCGATTGTCATCCGCAAGATTGTCAGGATTTGCGCGCGCAGAAGCGACATTCGAAACCGCGCTCTTGTCGACCGGCACGCTTTCACCGGTCACCGGAGCCTGATTGATGGCACTGACGCCGTCCAGGATGAAACCGTCAGCCGGAAGGCGTTCGTTCGGACGCACGATTACCACGTCGCCTAGCGCCAGCTCCTCGACCGGAACCTCAACGACGTCATCCCCACGTTTTACTCGTGCCGTTTCCGGCGCGAGCTCGGCGAGCGCCTCGATCGCCCTCTTAGCGCGCCCCATCGCGTAGTGTTCGAGCGCGTGGCCGAAACTGAACAGAAACAGCAATAGCGCGCCTTCGGCCCATTCCCCGAGAAAGGCGGCGCCTGCAGCGGCGACAAGCATGAGGCTGTCGATTTCAAACCGGCGCAGGCGCAAATTGTCCCACGCCTCTCGGACGGTAAAGAATCCGCCAAAGAAATACGCCGCGAGATAGCATGCGAATGGCAGCCATCCGGGATGCCCAGACCATAGTTTCTCAATCCCGAACCCGGTCGCGAGAAATGCGCCCGAGGCGAGCGAGAAATAGAGTTCGGTGTTCGCGCCGAAGATTCCGCCATGACTGTGTCCGGCATGATCTTCATCATCGTGACTATGGTCTTTGGAGGAGTGCTCGGCGTTCCTGACGACATCGCCCGCCAGAACCGACACGCCGAGGTTCTTGAGCTCGCCAGCAATCGTAGGCTCATCGGTTAGCTGACGGTCGTATTCGGCAACGAACCTCCCGCTCGCATCAGCATTTGCTTCGAGGATACCGGGTTTGCTCGCCAGCAGGTCCGCGACCGTTTGGGCACGGCGGGTGGAATTGATGCCATCGGCTTGCCAGACAACGTGTCCGTAGCGTTCGGAGATTTCCGCTCCGGCCACATGGGCCAACTCCTTGATGCGGGGGACAGTCAGGCGATCGGCATCGTATGATATCGCTAGTCGAGCGGATGCATTTTTCTCGCCCGGCAATATCGTGACCTCGTGCACGCCGATCCGCGAGTTGAGCAAAGACTGCAAGCGAGCGATGCAATGGTCTGTTTCGCTCGGGAGGTCGGGAAGGAGCGGTGAGACTTCGAGTTCGATGGTTCGCGTCATTGCCTATTGCTTCCCATTGGAAATTGACCGCTCCCGGTGCCGCAGACCCGTAAGCTTGCAGGTTCGCGAAACCCTAAAAGGGACTAGCGAAGCCCGCATATTGCGTAACGAAAGCGTCAATGTGCGTCCTGACCTGCCGGCACTTTCAGAGAATTCGCTGGACAGCGGTGAAACGTGCGCGTGACACCGCGATAACTGCGGGTTGTCAGTTTTTCGGCGGTGCGCTCTTCGATGGTAAGATGACGAACCCGCATCGGCCGTTCATGACCTTCGAATGGCATGTGCGCGTGGGTGTAAGCGATGGCATCGCCCTCGTCTCGCCAAATTCCGACGGCGGCGGGGGCACCGTCCGGAAGCTGCACTTCGGCATAATAGCCATCTGCGAAAAACACCCAGGCCGGTCCGCTATCACAAGACCGCGTTTCACCAAGGCTCCAGACACCGGCGATCGGAACAAGCGTGCTCTGATCCTGCGCCGATGCTGGAACACTTGAAAGTATCAGGGCGCCGGCAAGAGTCACTCTGAGCTGGCTACTAATCATTGATGCTCTCCATTCACGTAACCTCTTGCAGCTCTTGCCGTTCCTCGGGAGTGACGTTGCGGCGCAGGCGGTCCCACCAGCGTTGACGCCACGTCCGGTCATCCTTTCTGGTGGCGAAGACGAGCTTCAGGATCGCGGGAAGGACGAACAAGGTGAGCGCAGTGGCGGTGATCAGACCGCCAATGACCACCGTTGCTAGAGGCCGTTGAACCTCCGCTCCGGTACCGGTCGCGATCGCCATGGGGACAAACCCGAGCGACGCGACCAGAGCGGTCATCAATACTGGACGCAAACGCGCCAGTCCGCCTTCCACAATGGCCTCATCGAGCGCCATCCCCTTGTCCAGACGCTGGCGTATTGCAGTCACCATCACGAGACCGTTGAGGGTCGCCACGCCCGAGAGGGCGATGAACCCGACTGCCGCCGAAACCGAAAACGGCATTCCGCGCAGAGCCAGCGAGAAGATGCCGCCAGCGAGGGCGAGCGGGATCGCGCTGAAAACAGCCAGAGCGGGAACCCAGCCTCCGACTGCCATATAGAGCAACAGGAGAATAACCGCGAAAGCGATCGGGATAACGATCTGCAACCGTTCCTGCGCAGCTTGCAGGTTCTGGTATTGACCGCCCCACTCGATAAAGGCTGCAGCGGGCAATTCGACCTGCGCCTCGACATTCGCCCTCGCTTCCTCAACGAAGGATCCAAGATCGCGCTCGCGCACATTGGAGGAAACGATCACCAGCCTGCGTCCCTGTTCACGGCGGACTTCGGCAAGGCCATCCACAACCCGGAATTCAGCGACCGAGCGCAGCGGTATGGTTGCTCCGTTCGGAAGCAGCACCGGCAATGCACCAAGCTGATCGAAATCATCGCGTGTCGCATCCGAAAGCCGAACGACGACCTCGAACCTTCGATCGCCTTCAAACACGAGTCCGGCAGGCCGCCCGCCCAAAGCAATTGCGACGGATTGAGCGACGTCTTCGACCTTCAGCCCATATCGAGCGATCGTTGGACGATCGAAGGCAATATCAAGCGTCGGGAACCCGGTGACCTGCTGGACTTTGACATCCGCAGCTCCCTCGACCTCGCGCAAGATGCCGGCGACCCCGTTCGCTGCCGAGGTCATGGCGCTCAGATCGTCGCCGTAGATCTTGACCGCGACATCGCCGCGCACGCCAGCGATCAGTTCGTTGAAGCGAAGTTCGATTGGTTGGCTGAACTCATAGAGATTGCCAACCAGGCCTCCCAGAGCACTCTCCATTTCTGCCACCAGATCGTCTTTCGAAAGATCCGGGTCAGGCCATTCATCGCGCGGCTTCAGGATCACATACGCATCGGAGGCGTTGGGCGGCATCGGGTCGCTGGCCACTTCCGCAGTACCGGTACGTGAGAATACCAGCTGCACTTGCGGAAATTCCTCCAATCGATCTTCTACTCGCCGCTGCATCGCCAGAGACCGCTCGAGAGATGTGGAAGGGATTCGCAATGATTGCACCGCGATATCGCGCTCGTCGAGCTGCGGCGTAAACTCGCTGCCAAGGAAACTGAACACCAGAGCAGCAACGGCAAAAATGCCGGCACCGGCCCCGATCACCGGCCAAGGGCGGGCGATGGCTTTGCGGACAAGAGGCCCATAGCGTTCCTTGGCCATCCGGATCGGTTTGACTTCCTTCTCCGTCAGTTTTTTGTTCAGCAGGATCGCGATCATCGCCGGGACGAAAGTCAGCGAGAGTACGAATGCCGACGCGAGCGCCAGCATGACCGTGATGGCCATCGGCGAGAACGTCTTGCCCTCGACTCCGGTGAAGGTCAGCAACGGTGCGAACACCAGAAGGATAATCGCCTGACCATAGACAGTCGGCTTGATCATCTCCTGCGCGGCAAGCCGCGTTTCCGTCAGCCGTTCGCCAAGTGTCAGGAGCCGGCCCTCATGCTCCTGTCTGGCCGCAAGACGTGCCACACTATTCTCGACGATAATCACGGCCCCATCGACGATCAGACCGAAGTCAAGCGCGCCCAGACTCATCAGATTGCCTGACACTCCGAGCCGGTTCATGCCGATCGATGCCATCAGCATCGAAAAAGGGATAACCAGAGCGGCGATAATTGCGGCGCGTATGTTGCCGAGCAAAAGGAACAGGATGGCTATGACCAGCAGCGCACCCTCGACGAGATTCTTCTCGACGGTCGCGATCGTTGCATCGACAAGAGACGAACGATTGTAGACGATTTCGGCTACCACACCTTGCGGCAGGGAGGTGCGGACTTCGTCAAGCCTCTCAGCGGCCTGGGCTGAAACAGTGCGGCTGTTTTCTCCTGCCCGCATGAGGACGGTACCAACCACAGCCTCGTCGCCATTCAGCGATGCAGCCCCGGTTCTGAGATCACCGCCAATGCTGACCGTTGCGACATCTCCCACGCGAATGGGAACGCCTCCACGTGTAGATATGACTGCTTGCTCGATGTCCTCGACACTGCCGAGCCGTGCATCGACACGAGCCAGCAGGGCTTCTCCTGATCGCTCGACGAAATTCGCGCCTTCGGCAAGGTTGGCGGCTTCCAGCGCTTCGATCACCTCATCGAATGAAAGCCCGTAGCCTGTCATGCGAGCAGGATCGGGCTGTACGAGATATTGCTTTCGGAAACCCCCGATGGAATCGACACCGGCGACGCCATCGACCGACCGCATGAGTGGAGCGACCACCCAGTCCTGAATGGTACGCAGATAAGCAGCCTTAGCGACATCGCTATCGAGCCTGTCACCGCGTTCGGTAACGAAGCTTCCGTCGGACTGCCAACCGACCGCATTGCCCTTCGGTGCTTCCTTGCCCCCCGGATGCTCGAACTCGATCGTATACATGAGTACTTCGCCCAGACCGGTCGAGATAGGTCCCATTACCGGTTCTGCTCCTTCGGGCAGCGAAGCGGTGATCGGCGTCAGGCGCTCATTGACCTGCTGCCGCGCGAAATAGATGTCAGTACCTTCTTCGAAGATTGCAGTAACCTGGCTGAACCCGTTGCGCGAAATCGAACGGGTCATTTCCAGACCATCGATCCCGGCAAGACCGGTTTCCACCGGATAGGTTACCTGCGTTTCGACCTGGGAGGGGGAAAGGGCGGGCGCTTCGGTATTGATCTGCACCTGAACGTTCGTAATGTCGGGTACGGCGTCAATGGGAAGCCGAAGAAGGTTCATCACGCCATAGATGGCGACACCGATCGTCAAAACGACCATGGCCCAGCGAAAACGCACGGCCATGTCGAGGATCATGCCGATCAGGCCGTGGCGGTGCGAGTGCTCCGTTTCCTGCATGCGATCAGTGTCCATGTTCGGCTTCCTCTTTTTCGAGTTCGGCTTTGAGCAGGAAGGCATTCTCGGTTGCGATCCGCCAGTTCGCTTCGAGACCGGATTCGATCACCACGCGGCCTCCGGAACGTGCGCCGGTCACCACCGGACGGGTCTGGAAGCCGCGGCGCGTGCGCACGAAAACCACTTCCTGGCCGTCGAGTGACTGCACCGCGCTTTCGGGCACCGACATGCGGCCCGTGTCGACCTCGCCCGAAGGCCGGATGCGCGCTTGCAGGAAGGCACCTGGTTGAAGACCGGGGATGGACCGCGTGAGCGAAAGGACTGCCGTCGCGCTGCGGCTCTCAGGATCGAGCGATGGCGTGACGGAGCGGACCCGCGCTCCGATCTCGCGGTTTTCTGCAAGTTCCAGCGTGGCTTCATCGCCTGGCTGAATACGGCTCGCTTCTGCAGAGGGGAGCGCGACTTCGATCTGCATCGCATTAGGATTCACGATTTGGTAGAGTTCCTCTCCCGCATCGACAAACGAACCAAGGACAATAGGCGCCGCCGTTACCCGTCCTGCAAGAGGGCTGGTAACCGCCAAAGACCGACCGTCGCCACTCACGCCCGCTGCCGCAACCGCTGCCTGCGCGCGGGACAGTTCTGACTGGGCGACCTGGAGATTGGCGCGCACCGCTTCGAGATCCTGCCGCGCCGTAACATTGGCTTCGAAAAGCCGGCGTTCGCGCTCATAGGCGGCTGACAATTCGTTGACGCGCGCGCGCGCCGCGCTCAATTGCGATGCCAAAGCTGCCGCTTCCGCACTTTCGATACGCGCAATGGTTTCACCCTGCCGGACGTAATCACCCAGCGTTTTTTGAACGCTCCGCACCACGCCCGCCGCTCGCGCATCGATCCGCGCGCTGCCTGTGGGGCTAGCGGCGATTGTGGCTGGGAACACTAGCTCTACCGCCGAGCCCTCACCAACGGTCTCGACCATGATTTCGGAGCTTCGAATCTGCTCTTCGCCGAGTAGGACCAGTCCTTCCGGGAGATCGCTTTCTTCGGTTTCCTCTTCGCTGTGCGGTTCTGCGCCGTTGTCCGGCCACAGCATTACAGCAGCCGCAAAAACAAGAATGATCAGGCCGATCAGTACGGCCAAACGCTTACGGTTCATGGGTATTTTCCTCATTGGGCGCCAAGCCAGATCAACTGCGCCGCCAGGCGACCGCGATCTTCCTGGGCTTGGATCAAGGCTTCTCGGATTGCATCGCGGGCTTCGGCCGCAGCCAGAACCTCGATCAGCGGGAACCTGCCGTTGCGATACCCAATCCGGACGAGGCGCAAGGCTTCTTCCGCTTGAGGCAGGGAGGTTTGGGACAGAGTCTCTACACGAGCCTCGGCGGCGAGAAAGCGGCCGCGCGCCTGGGTTACTTCGAGTTCGAAATCCGCGCGGGCGACAGCCTCGCGTGCGGAGGCCGCGCGGAAGCGGGCCTCGGCAGCGGCGATGTTACCCTGATTGCGATTGCGGAAAGGAAGGGGAATCGAGACGCCCACTAGGAAGGCCTGATCCCTGCTTTCCTCGAACCGCCTGACACCGGCGGAGATGGCCGGATCGGGAACACCCAAAGAGCGCTCCCTGTCGATCGCAGCGTCCGCCGCCTCGCGTTCGGCACGCGCGACTTGGAGACGCAAAGCAGAAGGCGATGCAAGAAGCATCGCAGGAGGTTCGATCCCGGGAAACGCCGATGGCACGTCCGGGGGAGGGGACGTTTCACCCCAGAGCGCCACCAACGCGCTCCGCGCCGCTATCTCTGAAGCTCGCGCGGCTTCAAACTCCGCCTCGGCTTCAGCAAGGGCCGCTTCTGCACGAAGCGAGCGCAGCGGCGGCTCGCGGCCAACTTCGACAAGCAGGCCAGCTATACGCGCGAGTTCGCGATTGCGTTCGACTACGTCGCGGGCAAGTTCCAGTCGCGCAGCTGAAGCGACCGCCTCGATGTAGCGTTCGCGCACCATGCGACTCAGCTCAGCGACCGACAATTCTCCAGAAAGCATTGCCACGCGCGCCTCGGCCTCGGCCGAGCGAATGCGTGCGCCCCGCTTGCCGCCTAGCTCGAGGCGCTGACTCAAAGACAACGTATATTCGGTTGCTTGCAGCCCTGAAAAGGCACCGCTTCCTGCGATGTTCTCCGCTTCAAAGGCAAGCTCAGGATTTGGCCGAAGCCGTGCCTGATCGATAAGCGCGCGTGCCGCGTCCGTTTCGGCCTGCGGCCCGATCAAACGCGGATTGTCTGATTGCACCTGCGCGCTTTCGTCCACACCCGCACGCGCGAGAGCTTCGTCGAGCGTCAACACGGCGCGATCTTGTGCACGCACCGCACCGGGCAGTACTGCGAGGCTCAGCCCTGCAAAAAGGGCGCCTCGCCAAATAATGGCAAACATGAATTGATTTTTCCTCTACTGACATGCCGAATGCGCGCCGACATTGCGGCGGCAATACTGGACGTCAGATTCGAGGAGGGGGCGTCAAAATCGCTTGCTGGACTGCAGTCAGGCCGACGGGTTCGAAGAAATGCTGTGCACCGGATGAACGCTCACCGGCCCCGATATCCGCATTGCCTGCAAACTGGACTCCATGATGGCAATGGCCGTGGGCGCAGATGCCATGCTGCTCATTCGGGCTGTCCGGCAAGTCTTGACCAGTCTCGCTACTTGCAGCTTCGACACTTGTAAGTTCGCCAATTTCAGGCCCGCATACCGCCGCGTCCACGCTTACGCTGAACACCAGGCCGAAGAGAATCAGCATGGCGAAAAACGGCTTCAAGGCAAGAAGGGGCGTACGGAGGGTCATGACAATTTGGCCCCGCTAGCAGGACCAATCACATGGCACAAGTCGATATTCTCTTCGAATGCCGAAGCCGTCGCGCAGCTCAATGCATAAGAACGAACAAATGCGCTATTCATGTACCGACCTGGGTCGACACAAACGCCGTAATAGAAAGATATATTATCACACTGCATCGCGTGACCGGTCATTGTTTGATGCTCGGGTGTGATTAATCCAGAAACCAAGTAAAAGTGCGGATGCCATTGCAAATTGAGCGCCAATCACTTGGAACGTCGGATAAACTCCAAGCATACTTAGTCGCGGACCGCCGGCTATCTGTGCAATTCCGATCACACCCGCTTCCTGCAAACCCGCGATCCCTTTGCCAATCAGGACAATCGCAAGCAGGGCGATGAGCACCGAACTGTAGGCAAAGAACTTTCCGATCGGCAGCGTCCGGCTGTAGCGCAGCAGCAGCCAGGCGATGACGACAAGGAGCAAACCGGCCGTGGCAGCGCCCGCCAGCAGATAGCCCGTACTTCCCTGAGCGGACAGCGCAGCGTAAAAAAGGATGGTTTCGAAGACCTCTCTATAGACGACAAGGAATACGATCCCGAACAGAAACCAGAGCGATCCGCGCGAAAGCGCCTTGCCAAGCTTGTCGCGGATATAGCGCTGCCAATTGTCTGCCTGTGATTTTCCGTGCATCCAGACGCCAACCGACAGAAGGACCAGCGCTGCAATCAGCGAACCGAATGCCTCGATCGATTCCCGGCCGGCACCGCTGATGTCGAGAAGATAGGTCGCCGCAAGCCAAGTAAACGCGCCTGCTACCAGCGCACCGGTCCACCCGCCATGGACAAATCGCAATGCCCGATCCTGTCCCGCCTTCCTCACGAAAGCGATCATGGCGATCACGATCAGCAATGCCTCCAGACCCTCGCGGAGGAGGATCGCGAAAGATGCCACAAAGGTTGACCATCCCGTCGCAGATTCCGGCGCAAGGACATTTTCAGCCTGTACGAGCAAACCCTCGATGGCCCGGATCCGTTCGCTTATCGCAGAGGTCGGCAGATCTGCGTCGATGGCTGCACGCAAGTCCATCATCCCGCTCTCGATACGCACCAGAAGATCCGGATTGCGTGTCGCCAATATCGGTTCGACGGGTTCGAACCCGTCCAAATATGCCGACAGTGCGAGCTCCTTGGCCCGGGAAATATTCCCGTTCGCGTGGGCGCGTTCAGCTTCTGCGAGCCGGGTACGTGTGATGCCAAGAGGCCCCGCTGCATCGGCGATCGCCGACGGGTTGGCCCGAAGATAGGCCATGAGCGCGTCCGCGCGCTCTTGCCCGATCTCTCCTGCCAGTTCGTCCGGCGTGATCTTCGTGAGAGCGGCAAGATCGGGAAAGCGTTTACGTAGTTCGGAATTTGACTTCCATAGACGCGCCCCTTCGTCCGCCGGCTCAAAGGCGACGGATCCCGAATAGAAGGCCAGGGCCCAACGATCGTCGGAGGAGAGCTGTGAGAAACCGGGCATGGCGGTGCCATCGATCCCTTGGTCGATAACCTGATAGAGACCCATGATGCTACGCTGGCGCGCGCGATCGACGTCGGTAAATGCGATCGGCGGCGGATCAAGGCCCGCAGACGCCGGCCCGCGACCGTTTCCTGACACCCCGTGGCAACTGGCACAAGTCTCCTGGTACAGCAGTCTTCCGCGCTCAAGATCGGGCGCCCTCGAAGGCGAGAGCGTGATCGGATAGATGGCTAGGAGATCCGCAGCGAGCTTTCTGGCTGCCGTGGCAACTTGATCAACGGGGGCCATCGAGAGGATATCGGCTTCAAGTTGCTTCGCGTTTGCCTCTAGCCGAACGCGACCGGGGCGTTCAGGCAATTCCGCAATACCCGATCGTACCGAACCGGCGAATTCGACCATTTCCTCATATTCGACTTCGTTGACGACTTCGCCGTCCTCGACGGCAGCTGCATAATCTACCGCCATGTAATCGAGCAGGCGCCAGATCGTGTTGGGTTCTGCCGCCAACGCTTGCGCGCTGCCGAACGACAACAGAAGGGCCAGGCAAATGCCGGACAGGCGCGCCAAATATTTCATCATGCAATCTGCTGCGTTTTCATATCGCTGCGCGCATGGCGGATAATTTCGAGAGCCGAATGGAGGAACAAAAATGCAATCGCAGCGGCCACGATGATATCAGGCCATGCGCTTCCCAACCAATAAACCAAACCGGCTGCGACAATGACCGCGACATTGGCCAGGGCATCGTTGCGCGAAAATAGCCATATCGCGCGCGCTTGAGCATCGCCTTCTTTGCGAAAGCGAGCGAGCACAAAAACGGCGGCAAGGTTGATAAGCAGGGCGACAAACCCCACCCAGCCCATGATTCCGGCTTCCGGTTGCACCATATCGAACATGCGCCATATCGCCGCGCCGATCACGCTCACACCAAGCGCCGCCAGAAACAAACCTTGCGCGAGCGCCACCCGAGCACGCGTCGATGCCGTCCATCCGAGCGCAAGCAGTCCGATGAAGGTGATCGAGCCATCGCCAAGGAAATCCAGCGCGTCGGCTTTGAGCGCCTGGCTCGCGGCTAAAAACCCGGCGGCCAGCTCGATCATGCCGAAACCGACATTGAGGATAATCACGATCCAAAGCGCGCGGCGGTATTGCGGATCGTCAACCGCCCTCTCGGGGTCGCCGGTGCAACCACAGTCTTCCGAATCATCTAAACTCATGATTTTTGAGCTTTACAATCTCCAGTTACTGGAGGATCAAGGACTTTCTGCGAACCTTTCGCAGAAAGTCTGACGGCCGATGTGCGATTGCGTCGCGGAGACACACACCCTGCGATGGCTATCATCGAGGATTAAAGAATGCAGATAGGAAAAATTGCCCGCGCGACCGGGACCAAAGTCAACACCGTTCGCTATTATGAAGAGATCGGTCTTCTGAAGCCCGCTCCGCGCTCCCAGTCGGGACGAAGGATTTACGCAGACGCCGATGTCGAACGGCTCGCATTCATCCGGCGGGCTCGGGGTTTGGGCTTTTCGGTGTCCGAAGTTCGCTCGCTGCTCGAAGTGTCGGACGCACCAAACCGGGATTGCAAGGACGCTGCGACTTTGGCACGAAATCATTTGCGCCGGGTGGAGGAGCAGATCGAACAGCTGCAGGCGATGAGACAGGAACTGATCGGCCTGGCACGGGCCTGCGATGGGGGCACTGCCACCGACTGCGGCATCATCGGCGGGCTTGCTAGAAAATCCGCCTAAAGATTGCCTCGGCAAAAGCGCAGAATCTACACTTTCGGCGCGGTGCCATCGTCGCGCTGCGTTTCTCCGGACCACCAGGTAACGAGAAGCAATGCCACTCCAAGGACTATTCCGACATCCGCGAGATTGAACGCCGGCCAGTGATAGCCGCCGACATAGAAGTCGAGAAAATCGGTGACCGCTCCGTCCGCCAGTCGGTCGGCAACGTTACCCAATGCACCGCCAATGATCGAACCTATCGCGGCGGATTCAAGGCGTACGGTACTGCGCCAGAGCCATCTGGCCAGAACGCCCACGACAAGAAGCGCGAACCCGGACAGCAAATAGGGCGCGATTGGATTACCGGAACTCAGAAGGCCGAATGTAACACCGCGATTATATCCGAGCACCAGATTGAAGAATGGAAAAACATCTATCGTGCGGGCAGGGTCCATGACCACATTCACAATAAGCCATTTTGAAATGAGATCGCTCGCGAAGACTGCGACGGCGATCGAAAGACCAAGACTTCGGTACATATTGGTTCCTTGGATGATCGGCAGATATCTCTGATTCTCCGGACGATAGAAATTAGGCCTGGGCCCGGTACTCATCGATCATGTCAATGCAGATAGGTCAACTGCACCGCAGATCACTGGCCTAGCCATTCAGGCATCCGAATGTCATCGGCACGTGATTCCAGCGCGGGAAAATATCTTTCTCCGCCATGCCTTGATGGGCAAGCAAAACATTTTCGCCGATCTCGCAAATTGCACCGGTTCCGCGTGGGGGCACACGAGGTGGATCGCGGACTCATGCTGCGGCGGTGGGAATGTCAAGAAACGCAGTCCCTACCTTCTTGCCAAATCCAAAGGTCATGTTTTTTAGGATACTTTTTGCGGCTACGCGCATTTCAGAACATTCGCTGAACGGCATGGTGCGAATGAGGCGGGGCTCCTTGCGTCTGTGACTCTCTTTGCGGTTGTAGTGAGAAAGCATTGCCGTAGGGCATTCATGCTTCTGAAAAGGGAATATCAAAAATGAAAGCCTCTGACTTGTTTATCGCTGCATTAGAGGCTGAAAAGGTGGAATACATCTTTGCCGTTCCCGGCGAAGAAAACCTCGACCTGCTGGAATCCCTGCGCACGTCCTCAATCGAATTGGTATTGACGCGCCATGAGCAAGGTGCGGGCTTTATGGCGGCGACCTATGGCCGGCTAACCGGCAAGGCGGGGGTTTGCCTCGCAACTCTCGGGCCTGGTGCGACGAACCTGACAACTCCGGCGGCCTATGCCGCGCTCGGGGCCTTTCCGCTCGTCATCATCACCGGGCAGAAACCGATAAAGACATCGAAGCAGGCCCAGTTCCAGATTGTCGACGTTGTTTCCCTGTTTACGCCGCTATGCAAGGCTTCGACCCAGATCGTGAACGGCAATCGCATTCCCTCGCTCGTTCGCGAAGGTTTCCGCCTGGCGCAGGAAGAAAGGCCCGGTGCCGTCCTTCTGGAACTGCCCGAAGACATTGCTGAAGAGCAAACGGTCGAACCGGTCATACCGCCGCATGACAGGCGCTATGCCGTAGCGGGTG
>CAWCRK010000007.1:0-21786 GCA_963797965.1 uncultured Alphaproteobacteria bacterium
GCAGCGTAGGGACCGTTACCCGCACGAGCGTCGCCTTGCTGGATCAGGGTGGGCGGCAAGAAGAAATCGCGCGCATGCTCAGCGGTGCGGAAGTGACCCCGGAAGCAAGGGCGCAGGCGGATCGATTGCTGGAGGGGGTTTGTGAGCGCGCCTGTGCTCTCGCCTCGAGCCGGTGTCCTTGGTTTTCTAGCATTCGCCACGGCTTCGTGCTCTCCATACTTTGCGCGCTCCACCGCTCCTGCGGGGGCGGAGCCGACAGGTTTTTACGAAGATCAGGCGCGCCCGGACCTGGCGCTGCTCGAATTTCGTCTCGTCCAATATTTCGACAAAAGCGACCGGCGATATGAAACGGTCTGCGCTGTGGCAGCGAATATAAGATCGCCGGTTCCGGACAGCGTCATCGTCCCGCTCGGCAAAGAGATCGAACAGAAGCTTTTGCTCCGCTTCTCCGGGCTGTCGCCCGCATCGCAGTGCAAGCGCGAGGGGCTAGCGATCATCGACCGTGACAGCGGTGCTGACGCGGCGCTCTTCGGATCTGCATGAGCTGGAGTGCGAGACGGCGCGGAAATGCAGCGCTTGGGGCGGATACTACGCATTCGGGCCGCATGGGTGGAGCTGGTACTGGCTGACTTGGAATGGGCGCGAATGGCGGATCAAGCGCCGCGAGATGGACATATCCCTCTCTTGACGACCGGGCGCACTGGCAAATCCGGACTCCGCCTCCTGAAGCTTCATTCCATGGAGTTGACCGAAGCCGACGCTGCCAACGAATTGATGCGGCTTGCCAAGCAGATCGCGCGACACAATCGGCTGTATCATGCGGACGATGCGCCTGAGATCACCGATCAGGAATTCGACGCGCTGGTGCGGCGCAACGCTGACCTGGAGGCGCGATTTCCCCATCTGGTGCGCGAGGATTCGCCATCCAGGTCGGTCGGCCACGCGATTGCCGCTTCGCCGCTTTCCAAGGTGCAGCACGAGGTTCGCATGCTGAGCCTCGACAACGCTTTTGCGGCCGAAGAAGTCGAAGAGTGGGTCGCGCGGGTGCGGCGGTTCCTCTCGCTTGGCGAGGAGATCCAATCGCAGTGACCGCGGAAGACAAGATCGACGGCCTGTCGTGTTCTCTCCGCTACGAGCATGGTAGGCTGGTAAGGGCTGCAACGCGCGGGGATGGGCAGGTGGGCGAGGACGTCACCGCGAATGTCGCGCATATTCCCGACATCCCGCAAGAGCTGCGCGGCAGCGTGCCCCGACCTCTTCGAAATCCGCGGCGAGGTGTACATGTCCCGGGCGGACTTTGCCGCACTGAACGCGGCACAGGAGGAGGCCGGAGACAAGCTCTTCGCCAATCCCCGCAACGCCGGCAGCAGGATCGTTGCGCCAGAAAGACGCCAGCGTCACGGCATCGCGGCCCCTCAAGTTCTGGGCGCATGGTTGGGGTGTGGCTTCCGACCTTCCGGGCGAGACGCAGGAGGAAGTGGTTCGGGCAATCGAGAGCTGGGGCCTGCCGGTTCGCCCTTGTCGCGCGCGTGACTGACGCGGCTGCCATGTTGGCGCATTATGCGAAGATCGCGCGAGCAGCGCGTCTGGTTTGCCTTACGAAATCGACGGTGTGGTCTACAAGGTCGACCGGCTCGACTGGCAGCAGCGGCTCGGCTTCGTCGCAAAGGCTCCGCGCTGGGCGCTGGCGCACAAGTTCCGGCAGAGCGTGCCGAGACGACGCTCGAGGCCATCGATATCCAGGTCGGGCGCACCGGTAAGCTGACCCCGGTGGGTCGGCTCGTCCCTGTGCTGGTCGGCGGTGTCGACGTCACCAACGTCACGCTACACAATCGCGACGAGATCGCACGGCTCGGCGTGCGCCCCGGCGATCGCGTGGTCGTGCAGCGCGCCGGTGACGTTATTCCACAGCTTGTGGAAAACCTGACACGGGACACGCAACGCACACCCTTCGATTTTCCCGACCGATGTCCGGAATGCGACAGCGAAGCCTTCGCCGAAGAGGGCGAAGTCGATGTGCGCTGCACAGGCGGTCTTATCTGTCCGGCGCAACGCACGGAAAGATTGAAGCATTTCGTCTCTCGCGGCGCGCTCGACATCGATGGGCTGGGCGAGCGGACTATCGACCAGTTTTTCGCTTTGGGATGGCTCGAAAGCCGCCGATATCTTCCGCCTGCATCGGCGCCGGGAAGACATCCTTGCACTCGATGGATGGAAAGAGCGATCTGTGGATAAGCTTGTGGACAGTATCGAGGCGCGGCGGCAACCCGACGCCGCGCGCCTGCTCTTCGGGCTCGGCATCCGCCATGTTGGCGCCGTCACCGCCCGCGACCTCTTGCAGAGTTCGCATGAACCTCCGATCGCTTCGCACGGTAGCCGAGGCCGCGAGCGGTGGCGACGAGCAAGCCGCCCAATCCCTTCTCGCGATCGACGGCATCGGCGGCGCCGTCGTCGCGGCGCTCGGCGACTTCTTCCACGAAGAGCACAATCGGGCAGTGTGGGACGATCTGCTGTCCGAGGTCGATCCCGCCGCGCTACGAGCTCCGGACCACCGCAAGCCCCGTCAGCGGCAAGACGATTGTCTTCACCGGCAAGCTGGAGACGATCAGCCGAGACGAGGCCAAGGCGCAGGCTGTCCGGCTCGGCGCGAAGGCAAGCGGATCGGTCAGTGCCAAGACGGACATACTTGTCGCCGGTCCGGGTGCGGGCAGCAAGCTCAAGAAAGCCGAAGAGCTGGGCATAGAGGTCTGGACCGAAGCGCAATGGGGCGAACTGGTAGCCTCGGCCACTTAATCCGGTGATTTCGGAAACTTGCGCCGTGCGCAGGGTTGTGCGGATGTGAACCGCGCTTCTCTCCGCTCGCCATTCTTCCCTTGATTGCCGGCACGTTCTTGTCGCCCTCGCCGTCGGCGGCAGCGAGGAGAGCGTCGAGGACTTCGAGCAGCGCATTTCGCCCGACACGCACATCGTCGAGCCACCGCCCGAGCCCGAGCTGGACGCCCGGCAGGAGGCTTTGCAAAACGATCTCGTAGCGTTGGGGCAGGGCTTCGACGGCAATCTCGGCATAGCGGTCACACAAGCCGACACGATGGCCACCATGGCGTACAACGGCGATGCGCGCATGCCGCAACAAAGCGTGACGAAATTGTGGGTTGCGCTTGCGGCGATGGACGCTGTCGACAAGGGCGAGCTGGATTTGTCGGAACCGGTCACGATCGGCCGGACCGATCTGACGCTGTTCCATCAGCCGATCAGAGGAGATCGTGAAGGCGCGCGGCGTCTATCGCACGACTTACGAAGACTGATCCAGCGCGCTATCACGCGCAGCGACAACACGGCGAACGACCGCCTGTTGCGCAGGCTGGGCGGGCCGAGGCTGCGGCTGAACTTCCTGACAGACAAGCGGATCGAGGGTGTCACATTCGGCGAAGACGAGCGCACCAAGCAAAGCGCCATTGCCGGTCTGGAATGGCGTCAATCGTTCTCGATCGACAAGGCGTTCTACGAAGCGCGCGACCGTGTTCCGGATGACCGGAGACGGACTGCGTTCGAGGCATACCTTGCAAACCCCAGCGATGGCGCCACCGCCCAAGGCATAGCGCAAGCACTTGCCCGCCTGGCGCGAGGCGAGCTTCTCGGCGAACAGTCGACGGACTATATCCTTGGCGTGCTCCAAGAAACGCGCAGCGGCCCACGGCGATTGAAGGGCGGCGTACCGCTGGGCTGGACCTTCGGCCACAAGACCGGGACCGGGCAAATATACGACGGGGTGCAGGCCGGATACAACGACATCGGTATCCTGACCGCACCCGACGGGGCGAATTACGCCATCGCGGTGCTGATCGGCCAGACCCGCGCGGCGTATCGGGACCGGATGGCAATGATGCAGGACGTGACGCGCTCGGTCGTGCGCTATCACGAGGGGCGCGAGGTCAGCTCTCCGGGGGCGGAAACCACTTCATGACGCCGCCGGACATCGGCGTCCAATAGCCGATCTTGACGCCTGCTCGGCCAGCACGTCGCCCACCCACTGGTTGCATGTGTTCGTGACGGTGTAGCGACCTTTCGCGTCGTAGTGCCGTAGCACCGATCTCGTAGCTTTCGTAGCTGCGACGGGGTTGTCCGGGATGCTGCGGCGGTAGTGCGGCCTCGATCTGCGCGACAAGCCGCCGGTACTCGTCGGGCCGCAATCGAACCTCGCGATGGTATCCGACGCTCCCGGATTGACGTAGTGCGCCACCCGAATGAGGCCGTCGCCGCCCTGGAAGAGGATGCGCAACACAGTCGACGCCTTAGATCGCCCCATGTCGGCGTGTTGAGAATACCTCCTTTTCGCCCCAGCCAATGGCGATGTGCGTAGGCATCCGAGCCGTCGCGTTCGCGGGACTGACCAGCGGACGGGAAGGTCTCGCGCCAATCCTTTTCGGAACTGATGATGGCATGACGATGCCGGTGTGCACGCCGTTCGTCTCGACCAGATACGGATGCCGTCATCGGGCTCGGTCCAGTCGCCGTTGCGCGGAATCGAGCTGCCGATCCATGCGGCGAGGAGGAAAACCGCTCCGAGGACCAGTGGCAGGGCGGCCAGCGCGCCGAGCCAGCGCAAGGCACGCGTTTTGGCGGTCACCGCACCGCGCTCCTGCGAAGCCAGAGGATCGACCAGTCGCCGTTTACTGTCCGCCGGGCGAGCCGGAAACCCTGCCGGCGATAGGCGGTGCGCACATCGTCTTCCTGCGTTTCCAGCAGCCCTGCGAGCACCAGGCTTGCCGCCCGGCGAAACACTGTCGGCGAAGTCGGGCGCGAGTTCCACCAACGGTCCAGCGAGAATGTTGGCAATCAGCAAATCGTACGGCCCACGCGCCTGTATCAGTGCGTCATCCGTTCCCGGCGCGACGATCATGGTCAGTTCGCCGGACGTCGCCCCTTGATCGATGTCGTTGGTCCGGCAATTCTCCGCAACCACATGCGCACAGATGGGGTCGATGTCGACTCGCCGTGGCCTTTGCGCGCGGCCACAGATGCATCGCGGCAAAGGCGAGCAAGCCGGTCCCCGTTCCGATATCCGCATGGTTGCGTACCACCAGCCCCTCGCGCTTCATCAGGTCGAGCATGGCGAGGCAGGCCGCGGTCGTCTCGTGCTGTCCTGTGCCGAAGGCCTGGCTTGCGGGAATAATGAAGTCGACGCAGTCCGGGTCGGCGGCGTGTTCGGGCGTGCGAACATGGAAGCGGCCTGCGCGGATCGGTTCGACACCGTGCTGGCTCAGCGTCACCCAGTCGTCGTCGGGCAGCTTCTCGACCGTGAAATCCGGTGCGCCTTCGGCAAAAAGCGAAGCGACCTGCCGCTTGTCCGCCGCCTTTGGCTGGTGGTCCAGCCAGACCTCGAGGATCCAGTCATCTGGGGTTGTCTTCCGCTATCTCGCGGCCAGAGACCACGAAATCCTCGGGAAAGTCCGAGGCGTCCTCATGCGCCAAGAGGGCGGCATGCACCACTTTCTTCGGCGCCTCGCCCGAGAGCTTCCATGCACTCAACGGCTGATCTCGTCGTCCGTCGGTGTTTGGATGCGCAGAGAGGCTTGCTTTGCGCCGGCCGCTTCATCAACGCGCGCAGCGGAACCTCTCTCAATCTGCGCGGGATCGGCTTGGCACGGATCTCTGCCGCGTAAGCGGCGCTCGCTGGCGCGTTGTCCAGGCATATTCATTGACGAAAAATGCGGATCAGGCAGGATCGGGCATTCGCTTTTGAATAGCCCCTCAAGCACTCCTCGATACGAAGCTACGTTACTCGGTATACTGCGGCGGACCACGTCGGCGCCCGCTTCGGTCCCCGTGTCAATCGGCACCAGACCTGCATCGGTTTCGATGAGGAGTGACGCTATGCCGCAGGTCCCGACATAGTAGGTCGAGCCATGGATGAGGAAAGGCGGGGCGGGCTTGTCCCACTCGTCCCAATCGGTGCAGCTCTCGGTCCACTCGGTCGATGACAGCGCTGGATCGCTTGCTTCTGTTGCAGACAAGCCGGCCAGTGGCACGAGCGCGAGAGCGAGAATCAGAGCCGATTTACCGTACATAACTTGCTCCGTTTGCATCGAGCGTGGCCCCGGTCATGCTCGGCGGAGCGTCAAGCGCGCAGAACTCGATAAGCTTGGCGATTTCTTGCGGCTCGGCGACGCGGCCCAGCGGGATGTCGGCCAGCAGACCTTCGCCGCCGCGGCTGTCGAGATAGTCTCCGGCCATCGCCGTGTCGGTGAAGCCAGGGGTAATGGCGAAGCTGAGGATGCCTTCGCTCGCGTAAGCCCGTGCGATGGTCTTGTGCAGCGCGAGCATGCCGCCCTTGCTCGCCGCATAGTGCCAATGGGCAGGGCTGTCGCCGCGATGGCCGGCGCGGCTCGCGACATGAACGATACGGCCCGGCCTGCCGGTCTCCTGCCAGTGCAGAACGGCCAAACGCGACAGTTGGGCAGACGCGGTCAGATTGATGCGAAGGGTTGTCTCCCAGTCGTAGAGCCAGTCATCCGCTTCGCTGTCCAGGGCGCTCGCGGCAAACAGTGCCGGCATTGTTTACGAGAACGTCGATGTGACCGCCTGACGCTTCGAGCGCCTTCTCCCACAACTTTTCCGGCGCATCCGGATCGCGGAAGTCTGCTGCAAGCAGGCCTGCATCCCCCGTCGAAGTCGCCTGCCCGACCACCTTTGCACCGCGCTTCTCGAGCGCTGTCATCGCCGCTGCGCCGATGCCGCGCGATGCGCCTGTCAGGAGAATGCGTGTCATGCACCGCGCTATTCGAAACTTTGCGCCATTTGTCGAGCCTCGCCGCCTTGCACAGCGCTTATGTTCCGCTAAGTAGGCGCCACAAGCTTCCCTCAAGGACCAAACACGTATGGCAAACCGGCCGCTGTCACCGCACCTGCAGATCTGGAAGTGGGGTCCGCACATGCTGACCTCGATCCTGCACCGGATCACGGGCGACGGCATGGCGCTGGTGGGGCTGGGCGTGCTGCTCTGGTGGCTCGGTTCGATCGCCAGCGGGACGGAAGCCTATGCCACCTTCGCGGAAATCATGGGCTCGCCCCTCGGCCTGTTTGTGCTTGTCGGGCTTGAGCTGGGCGTTTTTCACCCACATGATGAGCGGTATTCGCCACTTCGTGCTCGATATCGGCGCCGGTTACGAGCTCGACACCAATCGCACGTGGTCGGTTCTGTCCATCGTTCTCGGCATTTTACTGACGGTCGCCTTCTGGGCCACCGTCCTGTTTTTGTAAGGGTCTTCGACATGGTTGACGGTACTCCCATCGGACGCGTGCGCGGGCTGGGCTCGGCGCATGAAGGCGTGCATCACTGGATTGTCCATCGCTTCACCGCGATCGGCAATCTGCGTGCTGATGAGCTTCCTCGCTATCAGCCTGGCGCTGCTGCCGTCTTACGATTTCGCGACCATTTCGGGCTGGGCATCGCAGACGGTAACCGCCACCGCGCTGGCGCTGCTGATTGTCAGCGTGTTCTGGCACGCGCGCCTCGGCCTGACCGTGCTGATCGAGGATTACGTGCACGAGCCGGGCCTGAAGTTTGCCGCGCTGGCCGCCCTGACGCTGGCCTCGATCGCGGGCGCCGCCTTCGGCCTTATCTCCATCGCCCGCATCGTTTTCGCAGGAGCCGCCTGATGTCACGTGTCGAGACCTTCCAGATCGGCGGGCGCAGCTATCCGATTATTGATCACATTTACGACACGGTCGTAGTGGGCGCGGGTGGATCGGGCCTTCGTGCGACCATGGGCAGCGCGGAAGTCGGTCTGAAGACGGCCTGCATCACGAAGGTGTTTCCCACCCGCTCGCACACGGTGGCGGCGCAGGGCGGTATTGCCGCCAGCCTCGGCAATAACTCGCCCGACCATTGGTCGTGGCACATGTACGACACCGTCAAGGGTTCGGACTGGCTGAGCGATCAGGACGCGGTAGAATACCTCGTGCGCGAAGCGCCGCAGGCGGTTTACGAGCTCGAGCATGCCGGCGTGCCCTTCAGCCGCAACGACGACGGCACGATCTACCAGCGGCCCTTCGGCGGGCACATGCAGAATATGGGTGAAGGTCCGCCGGTCCAGCGCACCTGCGCTGCCGCAGACCGCACCGGCCACGCGATGCTGCACGCGCTCTACCAGCAGAGCCTGAAGTACGACGCAGACTTCTTTGTCGAATATTTCGCGCTCGACCTGATTATGGACGATACGCCCGACGGCAAGGTCTGCCGCGGCGTCATTGCGATGTGTCTGGACGATGGCACGATCCATCGCTTTCGTAGCCAGGCCGTCGTGCTGGCCACGGGTGGCTATGGTCGCTGCTACTACACCGCGACGTCGGCGCATACGTGCACCGGCGATGGCGGCGGCATGGTGCTGCGCGCAGGCCTGCCGATGCAGGACATGGAATTCGTGCAGTTCCATCCGACCGGTATCTACGGCGCGGGCGTGCTCATCACCGAAGGCGCGCGCGGGGAGGGTGGCTACCTCACCAACTCCGAAGGCGAGCGGTTCATGGAACGCTATGCCCCTTCGGCCAAGGATCTGGCGAGCCGCGACGTCGTTTCCCGCTCGATGGCGCTGGAAATGCGCGAAGGGCGCGGCGTAGGGCCGGATGGCGACCATATCTTCCTGCACCTCGACCACATCGATCCCGAAGTGCTCGGTGAGCGTCTTCCGGGCATTACCGAAAGCGGCAAGATCTTTGCAGGCGTCGACCTGACCAAGCAGCCGCTGCCGGTGACCCCGACCGTCCATTACAACATGGGCGGCATCCCCTGTAACTATCATGGCGAGGTCATGGCCGGCGATCCGAAGGATCCGGAAAAGGTCGTGCCCGGCCTCTTCGCTGTGGGCGAGGCAGCGTGCGTCTCGCGTGCACGGGGCGAACCGCCTTGGATCGAACTCGCTGATCGATCTCGTGGTGTTCGGCCGCGCGACCGGCCATCGCCTGCGCGATCAGATCAAGCCAGGCGCTGCGCAGGCCGAGCTGCCACCGGCAAGCTCCGACATGGCGCTGACCCGTCTGGACCATTTCCGCCACGCGGATGGTGGCACGCCGACCTCGGCCCTGCGCGCAGACATGCAGAAGGGCATGCAACGCCATGCCGCCGTGTTCCGCGACAGCAAGCTGCTGGCCGAGGGTGTCGAGGTCATTGCCGACGTCAACAAGCGCATGGCGGATGTCAAGGTCCACGACCGCTCGCTGATCTGGAACAGCGACCTGATCGAGACCCTCGAGCTCGACAACCTCATGGCGCAGGCTTCTGTGACCATCGCGAGCGCGGAAAACCGCAAGGAAAGCCGCGGCGCACACGCGCACGAAGACTTCCCCGAGCGCGACGATGCCAACTGGATGAAGCACACCATCGCCTGGTTCGATGGCTGGGGCGGTCAGGGCGGCGGCGTGAAGATCGATTACCGTCCGGTCCACGAATACACGCTGACCGACGATGCGAAGTATATCGAGCCCAAGAAGCGGGTGTATTGATCCGGCTGCCTCGGGTTTGATTGCGAATGTCCTCGCTAACGTGATAGCTCCGCCACAGGTTATTGAAGGCGGAGAGCACGTTGGCGCAGGAAGACAGGCCCGATCCAAAGCTCGTCGACTGGTCGAAGAAGGGTCCGTATCGCGCTCGGTTCAGGAAGCGGTCGAGCATCGCCTTCCTGTATATGTGCATGGGCACTGGCTTTCTCGCCCTGATCACGCCTATCGTCCTGCCGCTGATCGGTGGATATGAAGGCCGCTATTCAATCAGCTATTTCTACCACGTGTCGGAGACGCGCGATTTGTTCGTCGCCTGCCTCGCTGCGACAGCGTCCTTCCTCATCTTCTTCGAAGGTCTCTCGCGCAGGGAGAATTTGCTCCTGTCGGCAGCGGGCGTGCTGCTTCTGCTCGTCGCTTTTGTCCCGACCACGGAAGACCAATGCGCCGAAACGATGTTCAGCTGGCACGCCGCCTTCGCTGTCGGCTTCTTCTTCTGCCTGTTCGTCGTGGCGGTGTTTCTCGCCAAGTCGCGGCTCGAATTTATCATCTGGCCACCGTTGCGTGCACGTTTAAGTCGGACTTACAATCTCGCCGGGATCCTGATGATCGCGCTGCCGCTCTTGGCGTATGCGATCCATTTGTTGGTCGGGCGCGACTGTTCGCATGTCATCTATTGGATCGAGGCGTCCTCCATCTGGGCCTTTGCGCTCTACTGGTTCGCCAAGACGTATGAGTACAAATTGCTGCTCGGATACAAATTTCCGATGAGCAGGCGATGATGGCTTTTCGGGCGGTCCCGACAAGCACGCTATGTCTTCTTTCGGCTTGCGCGTTGGGCGTGCAGTCTCCCCCGACAGCGCTGGATGCCGAGCCGTTTTACGCCAAACATGTGGCCGCGAATGGACTGCCGATCCTCGCGTCTGCGCGTGTCGACGATGCAGCCCTTCTCGCCGCCCGTGACATGGCGGAGGGCATGCTTTCCCACCGCCCGGACCTTGCCCGGTGGCTGGTCGAAAATGATTTCCGCATCGCCATCATCGCCGAGGAAGAGGCGCTGCTCGACTTGCCGGACAAGGCGCGTTGGACGAAGCCTCCTCGCGACGATCCGCGGCTGACCCGCTGCGAGCTCAAGCATTACGACGTGCGCATCGGCGCGATGACTGATCGCACGTATTGGAACGAGCGCGCGCGAGGGATCGGCGGGCCGCGCACGGTCGGGTCGGAGGAGGATGTGCTGGGCCTGCAAAGCTCACGCTATTGGGGCGAAACTATCTTCGTCCACGAGATGGCGCACAATGTGTTGTTCGCGATCGAAGGGTCAGCCCCTGAATTGATGGCGCAGGTGGAAGCGGCCTATGCCAATGCGCTGGCGAACGATCTATGGTTCAACGAGTACGCGACCACGACCATCCAGGAATACTGGGCGGAAGGCACGCAGATCTGGTTCAATTCGAACCGCCTCGTCGTGGTCGATGGACGCCGGATCCTGAACCACACCGATCTGGCGGCCTATGACCCGACGCTCTACGCCGCCTTGCGCAAGGCGTATGGCGACAGGCATCGGCTCAAGTCCGATCCGTTCTACATGAGCGAAGCGCGCGTGCCGCCCGGGCCTGTTCCGGAGAACACGGCCGAGGTCTGCTAACGCAGGATCGTGTACTCGGCGCAAGCGTCCAGATCGCCGCGCAAGCCCGTCTGCAAGGCCTGCGAGCGTTGCGCACTCGTCCCATGCGTGAAGCTTTCGGGGCTCGCCCTGCCGCCCGTCAGACGGTCGTCGCCAATTGCAGCGGCGGCCTGCATGCCCTCTTCGATATCGCCCGGCTCGATAAGATTGCGATTGCGACCGGCCCAGACCCCGGCGAGGCAATCCGCCTGCAGCTCCATTCGCACATTCAGTTGGTTGGCCGAGCGCGGATTGGCCTGCTGCGCGCTGCGGATCTGGCCGGATACGCCCGTGATGGTCTGGATGTGGTGGCCGTACTCGTGGGCGACAACGTAAAGCCGAGCGAAGTCGCCGCGATTGCCGGCCATGCGGGCTAGCTGATCGTAAAAGTTGGTATCGATGTAGATGGTCTGGTCACCCGGACAGTAAAACGGCCCCATCCCGGTCGACGCCGGACCGCAGGCAGTGCGGAAATTACGCGAAGTGGCAAAGCGCAGGGTAGGTTCCTGAAATCGCTCTGCGATGCCCTCTTGCTGGAAAGCGCGCCCCCACGTCTGGTTGAGCGACTGCAGCGCATTGCAGGTCTCGGTTGCATACTGGTTCGAAGTGCATATCGCCTGCTCGTCCTCGCTACCGGCGGGCGCCGATGTGGCGGTGCCTTGCTGCACGCTCTCGACCGTGGCGGCAGTCTGGAACGGATCGAGCCCGAAGACGAAATAGCCCAGCGCGGCCAGGATGATCGTGCCGCAACCCAATCCTCCGGCCTTGCCGACACCGCCGCCTCCGGTCGTGCCTACCTTGATGTTGCCGGTGTTAAACGGATTGAGCCGCATGTCTGTCCCCTTCGAATGTTCGCGCACTACACGCGCTTTACATGAGCGAGCGCGTGCGCGATTGCCCTGTGATTGCTATCCAAACGCTCGGAGCGGTAAATGTTTCTCAAAGGCAAGCGCGCCCTCGTCACGGGCTCTACCAGCGGCATCGGCCTTGCCATCGCACGGGCGCTGACGGCGCAAGGGGCGAGCGTGGTCCTCAACGGCTTCGGCGACGACGCGGAGATCGCCAAGCTGTGCGAGGAGCTGGGCGCGACGCATTCGGGCGCGGACCTGACCGACGCCGCCCAGATTCAAACGATGATGGAAGAGGCGGCGATCTCGACATTCTCGTCAACAATGCGGGCATGCAGTATGTCGCGCCAGTCGAAGATTTTCCGTCCGCCAAGTGGGACACGATCATCGCGCTGAATTTGTCGGCCGCCTTCCACACCACGCGCCTTGCTGTGCCTGCGATGAAGGCGAAGGGGTGGGGCCGTTTGATCAACACCGCCAGCGCCCACTCCAAGGTCGCATCGCAGTTCAAGAGCGCCTACAACGCCGCGAAGCACGGACTGGACGGTTTTACAAAGACCGTCGCACTGGAGGTCGCCGAGCATGGCGTCACGGCAAACTGCATTAGCCCCGGCTATGTCTGGACGCCGCTCGTCGAGAACCAGATCCCCGACACGATGGCAGCGCGCGGCCTGTCCCGCGACGAGGTCATCAACGACGTCCTGCTCGCCAAGCAAGCAACGAAGAAGTTCGTCCTGCCTGATGAGATAGGCGCACTGGCCGTTTTCCTCTGCCGCGACGAAGCGCAGAACGTGAACGGCGCGAACTGGAGCGTGGATGGTGGGTGGACGGCGGAGTAAAACGGTCAGGGCGATTGGTCCGCGTCCCGCGCGGCTTCGACCATCTGCCTGATCTGGTTCACAACGAGATCGGGTCTGTCCCTGTGCACGAAGTGTCCGGCATCCATTTCCACGACCAGCGTCCCGTCGGGCGATTTCGCCACCAGATTGCCCAGACTGCGCATGCGCTCCGCCAGTTGACCTGGCCGAAGCGGGGGATGTCGATCCCGGTCGCTTCTCCCATTTGCGGCGGGATACTCAGTGTGGCACCCAGGAACACTGCGACCGGCACCTCGGGCAGCTTTTCGCTTTCGTTCAGGCCCGAATTGGTCCGGCGAAACTGGTCGATCACTGCAAGTTCCGCTTTCACGCCATCCGGTGCTGAACCGATGCCCGACATCAGTATGCGATAGAAATTATCATAGGCTTCCTGCGGAGCCCCGGCTTGCAGGAAGAGTTCCCTTCACGCGCTTCGGTTTGAGCAGGATCGGTGGGATCGATCAGGACAAGGCCCGCGATGCGGTCCGGGAATGAGGAGGCAAAGCGTCTTGCCAGAAGCCCGCCCCAGCTATGCCCGACGAGGATGATCTTCGCATCGGGTGCCGATGTTTGGAGCAGGCGCTCCAACCGTGCGACGCTGTTTTCGATTTCGGGCCCATCATTGGCTATCGGCGAAGCACCGATACCGGCCCTATCATAGGCTATAACGGGAGCGAATTGCGCTACCTTCTAGGATATGGTCGACCAATTCTGTAACGGCGTACACGAAACCGCTTTCGAAGACCACCACGACCTTGGCGTCGCGCGCTTGGTCCAGCCCGATCGCGTGCACATTCAGGGCCGTGCCGTCGATCTCTACGAGCGCTGGCTCGCTTGTCTGCGCCTCGGTTTGCGGCGCGATTGCAAGCGACGCTGCGATAAGAAACGGCAGCAATTTGGTCCTGAGCATATCGACCCCTCTTCGTTGGAACGCGCGACCAATCTGTTTTGCTGTTATGGCTGTGTAGCGCACACTAGCTAATCGCCCACCACGTCGTTACATGGGCCGCCACCTTACCACCCTCGCAGGCGATTCTCGACCGTGGCATCTCTCGACATTCCTTTGGGCCTAACATTCGACGACGTGCTGCTGCGCCCGGCGGAAAGCGACATCGTGCCGTCCATGGCCAAGACCGCCACGCGGCTGACGCGCGAGATCGGGCTGAACATTCCGGTCGTTTCCTCTGCGATGGACACGGTGACGGAGGCCGACATGGCGATCGTCATGGCGCAGCTGGGCGGTATCGGCGTGCTGCATCGCAATCTCGACGTGCTGGAGCAGGCGGCGACGGTGCGCGCGGTCAAGCGGTTCGAGAGCGGCATGGTCGTCAACCCGATCACTATCCTGCCGACCGCGACGCTGGGCGATGCGCAGCAGATCATGACGGCCAACAAGATCAGCGGCATTCCCGTCACCGACCGCAGCGGCAAGCTGGTCGGCATCCTGACCAATCGCGATGTGCGCTTTGCTGAAAATCCCAACCAGCCCGTGAGCGAGCTGATGACGACCGAAAATCTCGCCACCGTACCGCTGGGTACGGGGCAGGAAGAGGCGCGTCGCTTGCTGCACCAGCGTCGCATCGAAAAGCTGCTGGTGGTGGACGGGGACGGTCGCTGCGTCGGCCTGATCACGGTCAAGGATATCGAGAAGGCCGTCGCTTATCCGCAGTGCGACGAAGGACGAGCAAGGGCGTTTGCGCGTGGCTGCCGCCACGACGGTAGGCGACAAAGGCTTCGAGCGCACCGAAGCGCTGATCGATGCGGGGTCGACGTCGTCGTCATCGACACGGCGCATGGTCACAACAAACGAGGTGTTCGGCTTCGGTCGAGCGGGTCAAGAAGCTGTCCAATTCGGTCCAGGTCGTCGCCGGTAACGTCGCAACCGGCGAGGCGACCAAGGCGCTGTGCGACGCGGGTGCGGATGCGGTAAAGGTCGGCATCGGCCCCGGATCGATCTGCACGACACGCGTCGTTGCAGGCGTTGGCGTGCCCCAGCTCACCGCGATCATGGACAGCGTCGAGGAAGCCGACAAGCGGGCGTGCCGGTCATCGGCGATGGCGGCCTGCGAACCAGCGGCGATGCGGCCAAGGCGCTGGCGGCGGGCGCGTCCGGCAGTCATGGTCGGATCGATGCTGGCAGGGACCGAAGAAGCACCGGGCGAAACGTTCATCTACCAGGGCCGCAGCTACAAGAGCTATCGCGGCATGGGCAGCGTCGGCGCGATGGCGCGCGGCAGCGCGGACCGCTATTTCCAGGCCGATGTCAGCCAGCAGAAGCTGGTGCCCGAAGGCATCGAAGGCCAGGTGCCGTACAAGGGCCCGGCCAGCGCGACGATCCACCAGCTTGTCGGCGGGATCAAGGCGGCCATGGGCTATACGGGCAGCAGCATCGATCGAGGACCTGCGCAAGATGCGAGCTTCGTGCGCATCACCAATGCCGGGCTAACCGAAAGCCATGTGCACGATGTCTCGATCACGCGCGAGGCGCCGAATTATCCGACGCGGTAGAGTAAATGGAATATCTTCATCCCCTTCATGCTGTTCCTGGTCCAAGCAGATAACGACGGCGAGATCGAGCTCTGAGCGACACCCCCGATCTTCGCCGATGAGGAATTGTGCCGCGTCGCTGCGCAGCTTTTAGCTACACGATCGGTTTCGGAAGGGCGCGACGGCACCCCACACGTTCTGCGATCGCAGTGCCGGACCGCGACGAATACGAAGATGTATCGCCGCATCGAAGAGCGCACCGCCGAGCAACGCGACCAGACGCCTGTCGACTCCCGCTGCACGGGTCCAGACAGCCATAGAACTGCTCGATGCCATTATCGAGGCTGCGCGCTCGAAAGGCGCGCCCGCCGACCGTATCCTGGCGGAGTGGTTTCGCAACAACCGCTTTGCCGGGTCGAAGGATCGCAGGGCCATCCGCGAGCTTGTGTTTTCGGCCATTCGCGTTTGCGGGCCGGTGCCTGAAAATGGTCGTGCCGCCATCCTTCGTCTTGCCGAAGAGGACGAGGCCATTGCGCAGCTGTTCGACGGATCGAAGTATGGGCCGGAAGCGGTGCTGCCGAATCGAACACGCTGCGCAGGGCGGCGTAGCACCGCAATGGCTCGAACAGCGCCTCGCCACATCCGAAATTGCGGGCGCGGAGGCCGACGCGCTTCTCGACCGCGCGACGCTGGACCTGAGGGTCAACACGCTTAAGGCAGACCGAACAGCGCTTGCCTTGCCGGTAGAGGCACAACCGACCGTCGCCCCCAACGGCCTGCGGATCGCCACCGGCACACAGGTCGAGGAGTGGTCCGAATGGCGCGAGGGCAAGATCGAGGTGCAGGACACCGGCTCGCAGCTGGCTTGCCTCGCGGTCGATGCCGACGCGGGCGAGACCATCGTCGATCTCTGCGCTGGCGGTGGCGGCAAGACACTCGCTCTGGCAGCTGCGATGGACAATCTCGGGCGGCTGATTGCCAGCGACACGGATCGCGGCCGTCTGTCCCGCCTCCTGCCACGCGCCGAGCGGGCAGGGGCGACAAACATCGAGACACGCTTGCTCGATCCGAAGCGTGAATTCGAAGCGCTTGCCGATCTGGAGGGGCAGGCCGACGCAGTCTTGATTGACGCTCCCATGCTCGGGCACCGGCACCTGGCGGCGCAATCCGGAAGCGCGCTGGCGACTCGACGAGGCGGAATTGGCCCGCCTGACCGAACTGCAGTCCTATCTGCTCGATCTCGGCGCGCGGCTGGTCAAACCGGGCGGGCGCTTGATCTACGTCACCTGCTCGCTGCTCGACGAGGAAGGCGCCGACCAGTTCGCTCGTTTCCTATCCAGCCGAACGGGTTTTGCAGCCGAATGCTCCGGCCCTTCCTGCTGGACGTCCACGAGGCGACGGCATCCGCCTGACGCCGTATCACGATGGCACGGACGGGTTTTTCATCGCCCGTGCAGCTAGAACGTGATAGCAACGCTGCCATGGTTCACCGTCAACCATCCGCGAAACCCTCGCTCACGGAGACGATAATGCGCTTTGCCCCCGCTTCCCTGGCCCTTTCTCTCGTCTTCGCCATGACGGCGAGTGTGGGGCTTGGCCAGATGCGCGATCCCGCGCCGCGGGCCGGTGCGCTGATCGCGCAGGGTGAAAGCGCGCTGGAGGCTGGCGACACGCAAACTGCCATCGACGCCTTCGAGGCGGCTTTGGCGGTCGATCCGGGCTATACGCCTATCTATGTGCGCCTAGCAGAAGCTGCGCGGGCGGACGAGTTGCAGGGCAAGGCGATCATCTACTACCGGCAGGCGCTGGAGCGCGATCCCTCCTATGTCGCGGCGATTGCGGGCGAGGGTGCTGCCTTGGCCGAAAAGGGCGCGCTGGAAAAAGCGCGTCTCAACCTCGCCAAGGTGCAATCGCTTTGCGGGGATGGCTGCATCGAAACGCAGGAGCTGGCCGCGGCCATCGCTGCTGGACCGCGTCAGCCGGTCCTGACGGCAGAAGCCAGCGTTCCGGAAGCGCAGCCGCAGTCGAACTGAGGCCGCCGTGCTGAGGTGCGCGCGCTAGGCCGTCAGGCGAGGCCTAAACTCTTCCAGAACAGCGCGATAGACCCGCTTCTTGAACGGAACTATCAGCTCCGGCAGCTGATCGGCATCGACCCATTTCCAGTCGCAGAATTCGGGCGGGTCGTGCGCTTCCAGGTCGATGTCCGCATCGGCGCCTTTGAACCGCGCGAGGAACCAGATCTGCTCCTGCCCGCGGTATTTCCCGCCCCATAGCTTGCCGATAAGCTCTTCGGGCAGGTCGTACTGGATCGGCTCTTCGGTCTGCGCGACGAGCTCCACGTGCTCGGCCCGAGCACCGGTCTCTTCGGCCAATTCGCGCAATGCAGCGGCTTCCAGATCCTCGCCCTCGTCGACGCCGCCTTGTGGCATCTGCCACCAGTCGCCTTCCCTGTTGTCGATCCTGCGGCCGACGAAGACTCTTCCGTCACCGTTCACCAGCATGACGCCCACGCAAGGGCGGTAGGCAAGCTCGCTCATCGATACCGCTCCACCATCATTTCGACGGCTTCGAGGAAGTCGCTGAAATCGTCCTGCCCGCTCGGCATCGCCTTTCGCAGGGTGATGAAGCCGTGGATGATGCCGGGAAATTCGAGATAAACCACCTCTGTGCCCTGTTGGACGAGATGCGCGGCATATTCGCGGCCCGAATCCCGCAGCGGGTCCAGTCCGGCAGTGCACAGCACCGTCGGCGGAGTGTCTGCGCAGGGTCCGGCCATCGGCGTCAGCCGCGCATCCAGCGGGTCGCCTCCGTACTGGCGCGTGAACCACCCCATTTGCGCAGCGGTAAGGAAGTAGCCTTCGCCGAAGTCGCGCAGGCTTTCGTGCTGGCTTATGTCGCTCGCCACCGGGTAGATCGGAGCCTGCACGATGACCGGCACGTCCGCGGGATCCAGCGTCAGTGCGTTGGTTGTCACGATGGTCAGGTTTCCACCCGCACTGTCTCCGCTGATGACCAGTCCGGTGACCTCGAACCCAAGTTCCTCGGGCGACGACGCAATCCAGCGCGCTGCAGCTTCGCAATCGTCGGGCGCGGCGGGGAAGGGGTGCTCGGGCGCGAGGCGGTAGTCCACCGAGATCACCGGCAGATCGAGCGCCTGAGCAATTTCGGTGCACAGCGCGTGGTAGACCTCCAGATCGCCGATCACGAAGCCGCCGCCATGGATGAACATCACACAGGGTGACGGATACCGCTCGGTCTGCGTGTCGTAGAGGCGGACGGGAATGTCGCCCGCCGGGCCAGGGCATGCCAGATTTTCGATCCTTGCCAGTTTACGAGGCGACGCTTCTGCGATGGTCGTGAGCGCTGCGCATGGCCTTGCGGCCCTCGACGGCACCGACTTCCTCGACGCTCTTGCCGTTCATCTGCTCCAGCAGGTCGAGAAAGGCGCGCACGTCCTCGCGCACGTACGTGATTGCTGTCGGTCACTCTCATTCTCCCAAGTATCGCCGATGCGCGTAACGCTCGCCGCTGTCCTTTTCCACCGCGCATTTGTGCGCTAGCAGAGAAACTTGATTGCGACGGGTGGCAGTGCCCCCTAGGTGACCCGCCACATGGACGGCGCCCATGGCGGCGCAGCGATAAGGATTTGAGAGCGCATGGCCACAGCTGCCAAGACCAGCACCGATCAGGGCCAGAGCGGCGAGCAGAGCCAAGCCGGACGCCATCGTCGTGCGCTTTGCCGGCGATAGCGGCGACGGCATGCAGCTGACCGGTGGGCAGTTTACACTGTCGACCGCCTTGGCCGGAAACGACCTCGCCACCTTCCCCGATTTCCCGGCAGAAATCCGCGCGCCGCAAGGCACCTTGTTCGGTGTCTCGGCGTTCCAAATCAATTTTGGCAGCCGCGCCATCAACACGGCCGGCGATGCGCCCGATGTGCTGGTGGCGATGAACCCGGCGGCGCTGAAGGTGAACCTTGCCGCGCTGAAGCCGGGCGGACTTATCATCGCCGACACCGGCGCTTTTACCAAGCGCAACCTCGACAAGGCAAAATACGATGCCAATCCGCTGGAGGATGGCAGCCTTGCAAAGTTCGACGTGCTGGCTTTCGACATCAGCGAAAAGACTGTCGAGGCGGTCAAGCCGTTCGGCCTTGGCAACAAGGACGCCCTGCGCTCCAAGAACATGTGGACACTGGGCCTTGCGTTGTGGATGTTCGACCGTCCGCGCGACCCGATCCACGACTGGCTGAAGGCCAAGTTCAAATCCAAGCCCGATATCGCGGATGCCAACATCGCCGCGCTCGATGCAGGCCATGCCTATGGCGAAACGGCGGAACTGGCCGGACCGGTCAAGCAGGTCGCCATGCCGCCGGTGCAGAGCGCGCCGGGGCTGTATCGCACGATTACGGGCGCTGAGGCGGTGAGCCTCGGTCTGGTTGCCGGTGCGCAGCTTTCCGAGCTGGAGATGTTCTTCGGCGGCTATCCGATCACCCCTGCCTCGGCGATCCTGCATCATCTTGCGCGGCTCAAGGAGTTTGGCGTCACTACCTTCCAGGCGGAAGACGAAATCGCTGCAATCTGCGCGGCCATCGGCGCGAGCTGGGCAGGGCAGCTCGGCGTCACCTCTTCGTCGGGACCGGGCATCGCGCTCAAGACCGAGGCGATGGGCTTGGCGATTATGACCGAACTGCCGCTGGTGATTGTCAATTCGCAGCGCGGTGGCCCGTCGACCGGCCTACCGACCAAGACCGAGCAGAGCGATCTCTACCAGGCTGTATATGGTCGCAATGGCGATGCGCCGATGCCGGTAATCGCCGCGCGCAGCCCGTCCGATGCGTTCGAGGTCGCCATCGAGGCCTGCCGTATCGCAACGCAGTACATGACGCCGGTCATGTTGCTGACCGACGGCTATATCGCCAATGCCGCCGAGCCGTGGAAAGTGCCCGATCCGGCCAGCTACGAGCCGTTTCCGGCAAGCTTCCTCGAAGAGCCGAATGATGGCGAGAACTTCCTGCCCTATAAGCGCGACGAGAAGGGCGCACGTCCATGGGTCAGGCCCGGCACGCCCGGCCTGATGCACCGCATCGGCGGGATCGAGAAGCACGAGCTGACCGGTAATATCGATTACTCGCCCGACAACCACCAGCGCATGACCGATGCGCGTAAGAGCAAGGTCGAGGGATCGCCGTGCCCGACCAGGACGTCGCTCTGGGTAAGACATCGGGCACGCTCGCCGTGGTGGGCTGGGGCAGACACCTATGGCCCCATCCATCAGGCAGTGCGCCGCAGCATTGCGAAGGGCTGCTCGGTCAGCCACATCCATGTGCGTCACATCTGGCCGATGCCGAGCAATCTCGGCGAGCTGCTCAAGAGCTTCGACCATGTCCTCGTGCCGGAAATGAACACCGGCCAGTTCAAGACCGTCCTGCGCGACCAGTTTCTGATCGACGCGCAGCCGCTCACCAAGACCAGCGGCCAGCCCTTCCAGATCGCGGAACTGGAAGAGGCCATCGCGAAATACTTCGACGGGATTCAAGGCAATGAGGGCGGGCAGGTTCCTGCCAACGATGAGCAGTTGCCGAGTACGGAGGTCGACGGATGACGACTGTTTTTGGATTTTCCGGGGCACCCGTGGGCTCAATTGACGAACATGCGTTTTATGGACGGGATGGCTCTCAGTTCGGCGAAAATCGCGGCGGCTACCTCTATTTCACGATTAATAATGGACTAGTTCAGCCAGGGCAATTTGCAGGCACCGTCGCCGATGGCGTAATCTACAATGTTGCTGGTATTCCTCAGGCTTTCACTAAGAGTGCTAAAAAAGGTTGCGCACTCGCCCATCCAGAGACTTTGCGGATTAGTGCTGGCCGCGTTTTGGCTCGGGGCTTCGACGTCACTGAAGAAGCGCACGAGATGATACCCTCTTTTCTAGAAGAGACATTTGTTAAAATGTCTGCTGGAACCTCAGGAATATTCCAATGAACGCACCCGCGAAAATCGAAACCACTCTCAAGGACTGGGAATCCGACCAGGAGGTCCGCTGGTGCCCGGGTTGCGGGGACTATGCGATCCTCAAGGCCGTGCAGCGCACCTTGCCTCAACTTGGCTGCGATCCGGCGAAGACCGTCTTCATCTCGGGCATCGGCTGCTCGAGCCGGTTTCCCTATTACATGGAGACCTACGGTTTCCACACGATCCACGGCCGCGCGCCTGCCTTTGCGACCGGCGCGAAGCTGGCCAATCCGGAGCTCGACGTGTGGCTGGTGACGGGTGACGGCGACGTGCTGTCCATCGGCGGCAATCACATGATGCATGTCCTGCGCCGCAACGTGAACATGCAGATCATGCTGTTCAACAACGAGATTTACGGGCTGACCAAGGGACAGGCCTCGCCGACGAGCCGCGAAGGGACGAAATCGCCCTCCACGCCG
>CAWCRK010000008.1:0-23130 GCA_963797965.1 uncultured Alphaproteobacteria bacterium
TGACATGGAAACCCTTCGCCGCGCTGGGACCGGAGCCGCTGGGCGACGACCTCACGCCCGAGCACCTGCGCGAGGCGACGCGCGGGCGCACACAGGCAATCAAACTGCTGCTATTGGACCAGTGCATCGTGGCGGGCCTGGGCAATATCTATGTGTGCGAGGCGCTGTGGATGGCGGGGATCCACCCGCGAAAGGCCGGCGGCAAGGTCACCATGCCGCAGCTGCGCCGCCTCGTCCCCGCGATCAAGGACGTGCTGGAGCGCTCCATCCGCGACGGCGGCAGCACCTTGCGCGATTTCGCCCAGCCCGACGGACACCTCGGCTATTTCGCCACCCGCTTCCACGTCTACGGCCGCGAGGGCGAGCCCTGCCACCACGAAGACGGCGGCGCGATCCGCCGCATCGTGCAGGGCGGACGAAGCACGTGGTTCTGCCCGGTTTGTCAGAGGTGAAGTCGCTCATCACTTCTGGATGAACTCACACCTTCAATGTCTTCATGGCCAGTATCGCCGCACGCCCCATTGCCCACATAAGCGCGACGAGCGAAATTATTAGTCCGATGAGCGAGAGCACAAACAGCGGGGAACCATACTCCCCCATCCGGCGATGAGCGATGCCGCCGACAAGAAGAATGGAACACTGAGGACCGTCCAAAATCACCGGATAGCGATTTACAAAGCTGACCTCCTTATCGGTCAGCCGGTGTTACTTCGCATTATTGCCGTAAAGCAGTTTCGTGATCTGTGTTTTTCTGTCCACCGCCCATGGGAGCACCATGAAGCCGAAGGCAAGCAGTGTGAATTGTATCGCTCCCACCTGATCGGCTCACAAATCCAGCGACGCGTATTCCCGTGGCGGGGGCAGGCCGTCCATCTTCTCGCTCAGCAGGGGGCGGAAGCTGGGGCGGCTTTTCATGACCATGTACCAGCCCTGCGCCTGCTCGTGCCCGCGCCAGTCGACCGCACCGAGGTAATCGATCACCGAGAGATGCGCCGCGCAGGTGAGGTCGGCGAGGCTCAGCTGCGGCCCGGCGAGCCATTGCCGCGTGTCGACCAGCCAGTCGATATAGTCCAAATGGCCGTGGAGCATCCGGCCCATCTGGCGCAGCACCTGCCCGTCGGGTGGCTGGCGGGTGATGATCCGCTTGGTCATCTTCTTGTACAGCGCGGGCTGCGTCACGTCGGCGTAGAAGTTTTCGTCGAACAGCGCGGTCAAGCGGCGGATCTCCGCGCGCTGGGCGGCTTTGCCGGGGATGACCGGCATGCGTTCGACCGTCTCTTCGAGGAATTCGCAGATCGCCTGGCTGTCGCACAGCGTCACCCGGCGCGCGGGATCGTGCAGCACCGGCGTCTTGCCCGCCGGATTGAGCTGCCAAAAGGCATCGCGCCCCTCCCACGGGTTCTCGCGCACCAGTTCATAGGCGATGGACTTCTCGGCCATCACCAGTCGCAGCTTGCGACTGAAGGGACACAAAGGGAATTGGTGGAGCTGCCACATGCTGCCAGCCCCATGCCTCACCCGCGCGGCAGAATCCACACAGAGTTCATGCGTAATCTACTCGGACGATGGCGCGATATCCTTCATCCGCTCCGCCATCTGCTGGAGCGCGGGCATCATCTGCTCGAACGCTTCGGCCATCGAGCCCATCGCATCGAGTGCGCGAGGCAGGTTTTCCTCGATCTTCTCAGGGATCGCATCGGCCTCGGGCGACAGAGTGCGCAGGGTCGTGTCCGGATCGACATCGGGCAGGTCTATCTCGCCCGTCTGCTCTGCCACGCCATCGATCGCGTTCATCAGCGGCGCGAGCGGCAGGTCGAGCAGCACTTCGCTCACAGTGCGCAGCATCAGCGCCAGTTCGCGCTGCTTGGCGGGATCCTGAAGTTCTTCGGCCATGGCGGAGAAGTCCGTCGCGGGCGCATCGATTACATCGGGCGTGTCCTCGGCATCCTGGGCAAACGCAGGCGAAGTCGCGGCAAGGCTCGCGGCGGCAAGTGCGGTCAGGGCAAGGCGCATGGGCGTGTCTCCGGCTATTGGACTATGCCGGAAACTGTATGGAGCAACGCGTGAAAGGGGCCTGAACGGCGGTTACAGCCCCGATGCGTCGAGCAGCGAGAGGCAGGCGGGCATGATCTCGACAATTCGTGCCGTGTCCGCGCCCATTGCGCTGGCTTCCTGCATGTAAAGCATCTCGACCTGCTCGCGCGTCATGCCCGTGTCGTCCATCAACTGCGCGCTCGAACGGACGAAATATTCACGCCCGCGTTCGCCGATTTCGGGGAAGTCGGCTGCCCACGCCTCGTCCAGCTCCTGCGCCACATTTGCCAATGCAAAAGCGGTGCCGCAGCGCACGGTGGTCTGTTGCTGCAAGGTCAGTTCGGGCTCGTCCGTGAGTAGCGGCGCACTTTGCGCCAGGGCAGCCGGAGCGAGCGAGACGGCGGCGAGTGTGGCGAGGGTTTTGAACATGCGCCCAAGTCTAGCTTCCTGCGTCTGAACCGCAAGCAACTTGCCCTCGGCGCTCGCGCTGCCTACGCCGTCGCCCACACTCAAAAGAGGAGACGCGCTCATGTTCAATCACGTCATGATCGGCACCAACGATATCGACAAGTCCAAGGCCTTTTACGAAAAGGTGCTGGGTGTGCTCGGCGCCGCCGGGTCGATGGACAACACGTCGGACAGCGGACACAAGCGCGTGTTCTTCATGCACGATGGCAATGTGCTGGCCCTGTCGCAGCCGATCGACGATCAGGCCGCGAATTGCGCCAACGGCTTCACGCTGGGCTTCAAGTGCTCGTCTGCCGATCAAGTGAAGGAGTTGCACGATGTCGCGGTGGCGAATGGCGGCACGACCTGCGAAGACCCGCCGGGCCTGCGTCAGACCTCGATGGGCGATGTCCACCTGTCCTATTTCCGCGATCCGGACGGCCACAAGATCTGCGGCATCTTCCGCCCGAAATAGGCCGGTCGTCGCACGTTTGCGTTAGAAGAAGAATTGAGGCGCCCAAAGAATGAATACGCTTTTCCGTCGCATCAACCGTGTCGCCGGTTGGGCCGGTTTCAAGATCGTGCCGGTCAAGAAAGCGCAGGCCGTCACAACGGTTGGAGCGATCCATGTTCCGTTCGAGGAGGTCCGACACGATGGCGCGACCTATTTCCTCCCCGGCTATGCGCTGGCGCGACCGGCGGTGCAGGCCATTATTTCGGGTGAGATCTTCGAGCCGAAGACGCACCTGCTCGTAGAGCGGCTATTCGCCAAGTTCCCCGGATCGATGGTCCATGCCGGTACGTTCTTCGGAGACATGCTGCCCGATTTCGCGCGGCATGCGACGCTTTATGCCTTTGAACCGGTGCTGGAGAATTACATCCTCGCGCGGCTCAACGTCGATCGCAACGCACTGTCCAATGTGAACCTATTCGCCAGCGCCTTGTCTGCGAAAACGGGGACGTTGCGGGTAAGCACCGACGATTTCGGCGTCCATGCCGGCGGTGAATCCAAGGTCGGGCAGACCGGGCAGATATGCCAGACCATCGCTATCGACGATCTGGCCATTGCGGGCCTTCGCCTCATTCAGCTGGATGTTGAGGGACACGAGCTCGAAGCCCTCAAGGGCGCACGAACGACCATATCCGAACAGCGCCCAGTAATCGCGGTTGAAGACAACCAGCGGATGTGCGCGCCTTATCTTAGCGATCTCGGCTACGAACTCGGGTCCGAATGTTCGTATATCTCGGTGTGGGTCCCGCAGGAAAAGGCCGGCTATCGCGAAATCGTTAAGGCGCTGTAAGCGCTAAGGGTATAGACGGCGCGCCTAGCCATGCCGGGCGATGAACGCCTCGACCTGAGGCGCGATCCGTTCGCGCCATTTGCTGCCGTTGAAGATGCCGTAATGTCCGGCGCCCTCGGCCATGTAGTACTGCTTCTTCGACGCATCGAGGTTTGGCGTCAGCTCCAGCGCGGCACGGGTCTGGCCCAGCCCTGAAATATCGTCGCGCTCGCCCTCGATGGCGAGGAGGGCGGTGTCCGTGATGTCGCCCAGATCCACACGCTTGCCGCGGTGCATGAAGGTGCCGTTGGGGATCGAATGGTCCTGGAATACCTCCTGCACGGTCTGCAGATAGAACTCGGCGGTCATGTCGCACACGCTGCGATATTCGTCGTAGAAATCCTTGGTGGTCTGCGCGCTCGCATCGTCGCCTTCGGTGAGATGCTTGAACATCTCGTAATGGCTTTGCATGTGGCTGCCCAAGTTCATGCTCATGAAGCTGGCGAGCTGCATGAAGCCGGGATAGACCTGCCTACCGGCCCCGCGATACTGCATGGGCACGGTGGCGATGACATTCTGGCGGAACCACTCGATCGGGCGCTCCATCGCCAAATCGTTGACACTGGTGGGTGAGCAACGCGTATCGATCGGCCCGCCCATCATGGTGAGGGTTTTGGGCGTGCCGGGATGATCGTCGCGGTTCATGATCGCGGTGGCCGCGAAGACGGGGACCGAGGGCTGGCACACGGCCATGGCATGGGCACCAGGCCCGATGTGTTCCAGGAACTCGATCACGTAGTCTATGTAATCGTCAAGATCGAACTGGCCTTCGTGCAGCGGCACATTGCGCGCATCGACCCAGTCGGTGACGTAGACGACGTATTCCTGCAGCATGCGCTCGACCGTGCCGCGCAGCAGCGTGGCATAATGCCCGCTCATCGGCGCGATGATCAGCAGGCGGGGTGCATCTTCCGGCAAGCCATCGCGCGTGAAGCGCTTCAGGTCGCCGAAGGGCTTGTTGACGACGGTCGCTTCCTCGACCGGGTACTGCTTCCCTTTGCGTTCGATTACCTCGATGCCCCAGGCAGGCTTGCCATAGGTGGCTGTTGCATGCGCGAAGACGTCCAGCGCGCTGGCGGCAACGGGACCGATGCCGGTGTAGCCGAAGGGCAGCGCCGGATTGTTGAGCAATTCCGCGCTCATCGAGGCCCAGGTGCTGGCGCTCGACAGCCAGGCGCGCTGCAGTTCGTAGGCGTGGTAGAGCATGTTCGAGAGTGCACCTTTTCGTGTTTGCGACCCGCCGCTTATCGGCGATGTATGGCGCGTCTTGTGGCGGCTGGAGCGCCATTGTGCAATGCACCACGGGAAAACTCGCACATGCGGTGAGCGTGCCGGTGGATTTTGCGCGGACCACCGCCTACTTGGGCTGCGCAATGGACGAGACAGGGACCCAGCCAGAAAAGCGCAAGCGCCGCCTGTTCGGCCGCAGGGATGCTGGCGAGACCCGCAATCTCAGGCCGTTGGTCATGATCGTGTCGGCGGCGAAGAACTATCCGTGGCAACTGGCGCTCGGTATCGGGGCGCTGCTGATCACGGCCATCATCACCTCGCTCGCCCTGCCCAGCGCGCTCAAGCTTATTATCGACCGCGGTTTCGGGGCGGATGGCGCGGCGGATATCGGGCGATGGTTCCGCTACCTGCTCGGGCTGGTGGTCGTGCTCGGCCTGTTTACGGCGCTGCGGTTTTACTTCGTCAGCTGGCTGGGAGAGCGTGTGGTGGCGGACATCCGCCGTGCGGTGCACACCAATCTGCTGCGCCTGTCGCCGTCCTTCTTCGAGACCAACAGCCCCAAGGAAATCTCCAGCCGGATGACGGCGGACACGGCGATTATCGAGCAGACAGTGGGTTCGACGCTGTCGATTGCGCTGCGCAACATCATCATGGCGGTACTGACCGTGGGCTACCTCTTCTGGCTCGCCCCGCAATTGGCGGTGTACCTCGTCATCGGCATCCCTCTGGTTATCATCCCCATCGCCCTGTTCGGCGCGCGCTTGCAGAAGGTCAGCCGGGCGAGTCAGGACAGGGTGGCGGACGTCGGCTCGATGGTCACCGAGGTGCTGGGCGCGACGAAAATCGTGCAAAGCTTCGGCCAGCAATCGCGCGAAGGAGAGCGGTTCGCAGGCGCGGTCGAGAACACGTTCGATGTCGCCAAGAAGCGCATCCTGATCCGCGCCGTCATGACCGCTCTGCTAATCACGCTGATCTTCGGGGCAATTACCGTGCTGCTGTGGCGTGGGGCTTTGCTGGTTGAAAGCGGCGAGTTGACCGGCGGCACGATCGGGGCCTTCGTGTTTGCAGGCATTATCGCGGCGGGAAGTTTCGGCGCGCTGACCGAGGTGCTCGGCGACCTTTTGCGCGCGGCTGGCGCGGCAAGCCGGCTGTCGGAACTGCTCGATGCCGAACCCGAGATCGCCGCACCAGAACGACCCCTTGCCCTCCCCGTCCCGCCGCGCGGCAGCCTGTCGTTCCGCAATGTGTCCTTCCGCTATCCGACGCGGCCCGAGACACCGGCGCTCATCGACTTCAGCCTCGAAGTCGAACCGGGCGAGACGGTGGCCATCGTCGGCCCCTCCGGTGCCGGCAAGTCGACCATCTTCCAGCTGGCCGAACGCTTTTACGATCCGCAGGCTGGCACCATCCGCCTCGATGGCGTGCCCCTGCCCAAGGCCGATCCGGCAGAGGTCCGCGCGCGGATCGCCTATGTCCCGCAGGAGGGCGTGCTGTTCTCCGCCAGTGCGCGCGACAATCTGCGTTATGGCAATTGGGACGCGAGCGAGGCCGACATCGAAGCCGCAGCCCGCGCCGCCAATGCTGCCGAATTTTTGTCACGCTTGCCGGAGGGGCTCGACACCTATCTCGGCGAAGACGGCACGCAGCTGTCCGGCGGTCAGCGCCAGCGCATGGCCATCGCCCGCGCCGTTCTGCGCGATGCGCCGATCCTGTTGCTGGACGAGGCAACAAGCGCGCTCGACGCGGAAAGCGAACGGCTGGTGCAGGACGCGCTAGAGCACCTCATGCAGGACCGCACCACGCTGGTCATCGCGCACCGTCTTGCCACCGTGCGCGCGGCCCATCGCATCGTGGTGATGGACGAAGGCCGCATCGTCGAGCAGGGCACGCACGAGCAGCTCTCGGCCAATGGCGGCCTCTATGCCCGCCTGGCCGAGCTGCAATTCGGCACCGTCCAGGCCTGATTTTCTCGGCAGACGACTTTTCGCAGCCGACAAAAGACTGCCCGGCGCGAATTGTCATGTGCTAGAACCCGCGCGCACGAGTTTCGATTGGGAGATACCTCGCACATGCTACGAACGATTTTCGCCACCGGCGCCAGCGCGCTTGCCCTGACGCTGTCGGCTCCGGCCCTTGCCGACGATCACGCCGCTTCGGAAGAAACGACCGAAACGCCCACCATGAGCTTCGGCACATGGGGTTTCGACACGCAGTACTTGTCCGATACGATCGACCCGGGTGACGACTTCTTCGCCTATGCCAACCAGAAATGGCTCGATGCCAACCCGCTGCCGTCCGACCGTGCCCGCTTCGGTGCCTTCGATCTGCTGGCGGAGAAATCGACCTTTGACGTCAAGAGCGTGGTCGACGGACTGACGGCCAAGCCCGCCGCGCAGCTGACTTATGACGAGCGCCGCATCGTCGATGCCTACAATGCCTATCTCGATGCCGACGCCATCGAGGCGGCCGGCCTCGCGCCCGCGCAAAAGTATTTGGACGAAATCAACAGCGCCGACACGCTGGCCGAACTGGTCTCACTGTGGGGCACGCCCGGCTATCCTTCGCCCATCGGTGGCTATGTCAGCGTCGATAGCAAGGAGCCGACGCGCTACTCCTTCTATCTCGGCAGCGGCGGCCTCGGCATGCCCGACCGCGAATACTATTTCGACGAAACCGAGAAGGGGCTGTCGATCCGTACGGCCTATCAGGAGTACCTGACCTTCCTGATGGGAGAGGCCGGATATGACGATGCTGCCGGGATGGCGCAGCGCGTCTACGACTTCGAAGACAGCATCGCACGAAAGGTCGCCTGGGACCGCACGGTTCGCCGCAACCGCGACCTGACCTACAATGCGCTCACCCCTGCCGAGCTGCAGGACTTGTCCGAAGCCTTCCCCGTCTCCGCCTTGATTGCGGTCATGGGGCTGGAGGACAACGACCGCTACATCGTCGGTGACTTGCCGCCGACGGCTGCGCGCATCGCCGAGCTGGAGCTGGACGACGAAACCGTCGCCAAAATCGGTGGCGGCACGCCTGCCATGCTCGACCTGATTGCCGAAACCGACATGGAGGTGCTGCGCGCCTGGACGGTCAAGAACTTCCTCTCGAACAACGCCTCGGTCCTGCCCAAGCGCTTCGATGAGTTAAATTTCGCCTTTTACGGCACCACGCTGCGCGGTGTTCCCGAGCAGCGCGATCGCTGGAAGCGGGCTATCGGTTCGACCGAAGGCATGCTGGGCGAACTGCTCGGCGCGTCTTACGCCAAGCAGTTCTTCCCGGCCGAGAGCAAGGCCGCGATGGACGAGCTCGTGGCGAACCTTCGGGTGGCCATGGGGCAGTCGCTCGACGAGATCGACTGGATGAGCGAAGCCACCAAGGAGGAGGCGCGCGCCAAGCTGGCCAGCTTCGATCCCAAGATCGGCTATCGCGACAATCTCGATACCTATGAAGGGCTTGTCATCACGCCCGGCAGTCCGCTTGAAAATAACATGTCGTCGGCGCGCTGGGCTTACGAAGACAACATTTCCAAGCTGGGCGAACCGATCGACCGGACCGAATGGTTCATGCTGCCCCAGACGGTGAACGCCTACTACAACTCGACCAAAAACGAGATCGTCTTCCCGGCCGGCATCCTGCAGCAACCGTTCTTCGGCGCGAGTGCGGATCTGGCGGTAAACTACGGCGCTATCGGCGGCGTGATCGGGCACGAGATCGGCCACGGTTTCGACGACCAGGGCTCCAAGTCCGATGCCTCGGGCGCGCTGCGCAATTGGTGGACCGACGAGGATCGCAAGAACTTCGACAAGCTCGGCGACGCTTTGGTGGCGCAGTACAACCAGTTCTGCCCGCTCGACGATGGCGAGACCTGTGTGAATGGCCGCCTAGCACTGGGCGAGAATATCGGCGATCTTGGCGGCCTGTCGATGGCGTACCGCGCCTACAAGCTGGCGACCGAAGGGCAGGACGTGCCGGTGATCGACGGGCTGACCGGCGACCAGCGCTTCTTCCTAGCCTGGGCGCAGGTATGGCGCTCGCAGTATCGCGAAGACGCACTGCGCTCGCAGATCCGCAACGGGCCGCACAGCCCCGCGCAGTTCCGCACCAACGGCATCGTGCGCAATATGGACGAGTGGTACGAAGCGTTCGGCGTCACGCCGGACGACGATCTCTACCTGCCGCCGGAAGAGCGCCTGCGCATCTGGTAAGCACCAGCCACACAAAGCGCCCGCCGCACCTCTCAAGGGTTCGGCGGGCGTTTTGTATTTGCTACAAACGAATTGACTTGAGCCGCCCAACGATCATGGGGTGACGCGCATGACTTTCCTGCAGCAGCTGATCCTGGCGATCGTCCAGGGCATCACCGAATTTCTGCCAATCTCCTCGTCCGGGCACCTCATCCTCGTGCCCTATCTCACCGACTTTGCCGATCAGGGGCCGCTGATCGACGTGGCGGTGCATGTCGGCTCGCTGCTCGCGATCATCGTCTATTTCTTCAAGGATGTGGTGCTGCTGGCACGCGGCGGCTTTGCCAGTGTGGGTATCGGAAAGGCGCCAGCCGAAAAGCGATTGTTCTGGTGGATCGTGCTGGGCACGATTCCAGCCATCGCCTTCGGCCTTGCGATCAAGCTGGGCGCGTTCAATGCGCTGGTCGAGACGTGGTTCGGCATCACGGTTGTCGACGACGACCTGATGGCCTCGATCCGCTTTACCGACCTGATTGCCGTCAACCTCATCGCCTACGGCATCCTGCTCGGCCTGGCAGACTGGTTCGGCAAGGAGACCAAGCAGTTCGAGGACATGAGCTGGCGCGACGGGCTTATCGTCGGCCTTGCGCAGGCGCTCGCCATCATACCCGGCACCAGCCGTTCGGGCGTGACCATGACGGCGGCACGCTTCCTCGGATACAGCCGCTACGAATTGGCGCGCTTTTCCTTTCTGCTGTCGATCCCGGCCGTGGCCGGTGCAGGCGTTCTGATCGTGCCCGAAATTGCCGAGGCCGGCGCGCAGCTGGCCTGGGATGCGTTCGTTACGGGCGTCCTGACATTCATCGCCGCCTTCGCGACCATGGCGTTCCTGATGAACTTCCTGAAAAAAGCTTCGATGCTGGTCTTCGTCGTCTATCGCATTGCGCTCGGCATCGCGTTGCTGTGGCTCTTCTGATCCGCACAGGCACATACCGCGGTTATCGACAGGTCGTTCGTCGCAAAAACGGAACCGAAGATCGGATCGCCGGTTAGCCTATACCACACCGAAGTCAGAAAGCGATTTCATGGGGCTCATCATTCTTATCGTCGCCGGCGCGCTGCTCGGCTGGCTCGCGACAATCGCCTTGCGTGTCGAGACGGGCCGGGAAATCCTCAAAAATGTGCTGGCCGGCACGCTTGGATCGCTGGTGCTCGGCGTCGCGACATCGGGCGGTATCCTGCTCGGATCGATTCGCGCCTCGTCGCTGCTTTACGCTCTTGTCGGGGCTATCGCCTTCATTGCATTGTATAATTTTGTGCGTCGGAAGGCCTTGCCTTAATTTCGCCACAGGTTACAACCGGCCGGTGGAAGGTATGGCATCGACCATGTCATTCCATTTTTAAAGGGGAATACACATGAAGTTCACCAAAGCTACCCTCGTCGCATCTGCCGCTGCCATGAGCCTCGGCCTCGCTGCCTGCGACAGCCCGGCTGAAGAAGCTGCTGAAGAGCAGGCAGAAGCCATGGAAGACGATGCAGCAGCCATGGAAGCGGAAGGCGTCATCACCGACGAAGAAGCCGATGCCATGGAAGCTCAGGCCGACGATATGGAAGATGCTGCCGAAGGCGACACCGATGCCATGACCGAAGGCTTGGAAGAGGCCGTCAACTAAGACGCTTTGTCACACAGATCGAAGACGGCTCGGGAGCGATCCCGGGCCGTTTTTGTTTGGCCGGACGGGAACCAATGGGGCTGCTGCCACATTTTGGCCATGAACGTGGCTGCCGGACTGTCTGGTCGCTGCGCGATCAACAGGAAGGATTTGTCATGAAATTCAACAAAACCGTACTCGTCGCTTCTGCCGCCATCATGAGCCTCGGCCTTGCCGCATGCGATACCGCAGCCGAGAACGAAGCCGAAGACGACATCGAGCAGATGGAAGAGAACCGCGACGAAGCGATCAACAACATGGAAGACGAAGGCGTCATCACCGACGACACCGCCGACGCCATGGACGACAACACCGACGCCATGGAAGAAGTCAATGGAAGCAAACGTCGAAGAAGCGACCGAATAAGCGCTTGACGTTGAACCACCGATCGAAAGCGGCTCGGGAGCGATCCCGGGCCGTTTTTGTGCGTCCTCTCGGGAACCTTCCATATCCGTGACACATTTCGGCCACGAATGTCGTTGGCCATTATTCGGTCGGCGCGCTCGAACGACAGGAAGGGAAGTATGATGAAATTCAACAAGACAACTCTCGCCATGACTGCCGCTGCCATGAGCCTCGGCCTTGCCGCATGCGACGGCCCGACCGAAGAAGCCATGGAAGACCAGGCCGAAGCCGGTGAAACCGCTATGGAAGAGCAGGCCGACGCTCTCGACGCGCAGGGCATGGACGATGCCGCAGACGCGATGAACGAGCAGGCCGACGACTACGAAGACGCCATGGAAGCTCAGGCCGATACCGTCGGCGAAGAAATGGACGGCAACGAGATGTAATCTCGCGTCTATTCGACGACACGCAAGCGGCTCCGAAGCGATTCGGGGCCGCTTTGCCTTGTGCGCTGCGCGCCTAGACCGGTCTGGCCCCGCTCCCGCGCCCGCCGCGCAGTGTGTATTCGAGCGTGCCGCGGTTCACGACGTAATCGACATCGATCACCGCCGTATTGGCGTATGTAAAGCCGGGGCCGAGATTGCGATAAAGCTTGTCGAAATCGCGCTCCACCGTCTGGCGGTACAGATCCTCGAAGCTGGGGATCACGAAATAAGTCGGCTGCAGATCGCTGATGACGTAATCGGTGCGCATGACCCGGTCGACATTGAGCATGATGCGGTTGGGGCTCTCTGCCTCGACCGAATAGACTACCTCTGTCGGGCCGGACAGGATGCCTGCCCCGTAGGCGCGGATGTCTCCCGGGGCTTCCTCGATCAGCCCGAACTCGACCGTGTACCAGTAAAGCGAGCCGAGCGCCTTCAGCCGGTTGTACCGCATCGCCTTCCAGCCCGCCTTGCCGTATTCCTGCATGTAATCGGCATAGACCGGATCGGTCAGCATCGGCACGTGTCCGAAGACATCGTGGAACACGTCGGGCTCCTGGATGTAATCGAAGGTCTCGCGCGTGCGGATGAAATTGCCTGCCGGAAAACGACGATTGGCGAGATGCCAGAAAAACACATGGTCGGGGATCAGCATGGGCACAGGCACCACGCTCCAGCCCGTGAGCTTGTCCAGCTCTTCGGAAATCTTGCCGAATTCGGGCACGCCGCCGCGCCCCAGGTCCAGCTTCTCGGTCCCTTCCATGAAAGCCGTCGCCGCGCGACCGGGCAGCAGCTTCATCTGGCGCGCGAACAGGTCGTTCCAGATTGCATCGTCTTCGCTGTCGTAGACGGTCTGCGCAGGCTCCAGCCAGTCCTCGCCCACATGCCCGGGCCGTTTGAGGGGCGCGGTGAAAATGTCATCCGGCATATCCGGAAGCTGCGTAAAATCCTGATCGGGTTCTGCTAGTGTTGCCATTCCGAAGGTAATAAGCCTTTTGCCCGTCGCTTACAAATCGAGAGGAGTGCCTGCACAGCATGAAACGCAAAGCTTACGAGGACGCGTTGGCCCCCATGTGCGAGGAATTGGTCGCAATGGCCCGCTGGGGCGCGGGTAACCGGACAACGCATCGTGGTGCTGTTCGAAGGGCGCGATACGGCTGGCAAGGGCGGCGCGATCCGGGCGGTTTCGGAAAAGCTCAACCCACGTCAATGCCGGGTGGTGGCTCTGGGCAAGCCGACCGAGGACGAGCAAGGCCAGTGGTATTTCCAGCGCTATGTGAAGCACCTGCCGACCAAAGGCGAAATCGTGCTGTTCGACCGTAGCTGGTACAACCGAGCGGGCGTCGAGAAGGTTATGGGCTTTGCCTCGGACGAACAGGTTACGCAATTCCTCGATCAGGCTCCGGCCTTCGAGAAGATGCTTGTCGATGACGGTATCCTGTTGTTCAAATACTGGCTGACGACCGATCAGGAAAGCAGGAAGAGCGCCTGCGCGAACGGCTGGACGATCCGCTCAAGCGCTGGAAGCTATCGCCCATCGATCTGGCCGCGCGCGAACTCTACGCTGCCTATACCGACGCGCGCGCCGACATGCTGCGCGCGACGCATTCGGATCACGCGCCCTGGACGCTGGTGGATTTCAACGATCAGAAGCGTGGACGACTGACCTTGATCCGCGATCTGCTGGACCGCTTGCCCGACACAAATTGCGAACCGCCGGCGTTCGACTTTGCCGCACTCGACATCGAGCCGCTCGATGAGGACTACCGCGTGCTGAAACCGATCGACGATTTTCAAATCGACTAGGAAGCGCGCTCGAACACCGCGGCCATGCCCTGCCCGCCGCCAATGCACATGGTCTCCAGCCCGTAGCGCACTTCGCGGCGCTGCATCTCGTGTGCCATGTCGGCCAGGATGCGAATACCGGTCGCACCGATGGGGTGGCCGAGGCTGATGCCCGAGCCGTTGACGTTGACGATCTCGCGGCGGCTGTCGTCGTCGGCAAAGCCCCACCCCTTCAGCACGGCAAGCGCTTGCGGGGCAAAGGCTTCGTTCAGTTCGATCAGGCCGATATCGTCCCAGCCGAGGCCATTGCGGGCAAACAGCCGATCGACTGCCGGGACCGGGCCGATGCCCATGCGGCTGGGGTCGCAGCCCGCGGCGCTCCACGAATGGAACCACAGGATCGGTTCGAGGCCCAATTCCTCTACCTTGTCTTCCGCGACCACGAGACACGCGGCCGCCGCGTCGTTCTGCTGACTGGCATTGCCTGCGGTAACGATGGCGTCGGGGTCCCGTTTTACATCGATTGGGCGAAGCTTGGCGAGGCTTTCCACGTCGGCGTCGGCCCGGAAGCCTTCGTCCTTGGCAAAGACCACAGGATCGCCGCGACGTTGCGGGATTTCGACCGGAACGAGCTGTTCGTCGAACTTGCCTTCTTCCCAGGCCTTCGCGGCATTCCGGTGGCTGCGCACGGCGAACGCGTCCGAGGCTTCGCGCGAGATTTCGTAATCCTTGGCAAGGTTCTCTGCCGTCTCGATCATGCCGGTAATGACGCCGAACCGCTCGATCGGCTGGCTCATCAGGCGTCCGCGTGTCAGCCGGTCCCACAGCACCATGTCGCCCAGCCGCGCGCCGTGGCGGGCCCTGGTCGTGTAATGCTCGACATTGGACATGCTTTCAACGCCGCCCGCCAGCACGCAATCGGCAACGCCGGTCTGTACCATCATCGCTGCCGTCGCGACGGCCTGCAGGCCCGATCCGCAGCGCCGGTCGAGCTGCATGCCGGGAACTTCGATGGGATAGCCGGCCGCAAGCCAGCTCCACCGTCCGATTGCCGGCGCTTCTCCGCTGCCATAGCCCTGGCTGAACACGACATCGTCGACGCGCGCCGGATCGATGCCGGATCGCTCGACCAGCGCCTTGATGATGACCGCCCCCAGCGCGCCCGCCTCAAGCGGTGCAAGGCTGCCGAGAAACTTGCCCACCGGCGTGCGCAAGGGTTTGCAGATGGCAACGCGGCGTAACTGGGTTATGGTCTATTCCTCATCAACATCCGTTCATGCTGAGCTTTTCGAAGCATAGCCACAAGTCGGCGTAAGTGGCTGGCCTTCGACAAGCTCAGGGCGAACGGAGACTAGGTGGACTGGTCCGACAATCGCGCCACATCCCGATCCACCAAATCCCCGATTGCGCCGGACGAAAGCCCGAGCCGTTGCGCCAGCACTTCCTCGGTATGCTGTCCCAGGAAGGGCGCAGGTTCGGGGTCGCCTGCCTGACGGTCCGGGATGTTGGCAAAGCTGCGGGTCGCCGGGTATGCGAAGCCGGACGGGTTGGCGCTCGTGCGCTTGAAGAGCGGGTTATCGTCCACTAGCACAGGGTCGGTCGCCGCCTCGTGCATCGTGCGGTAGCGCTCGAATGTGCAGCTTTGCGCAGCCATGCGGCGCTCGAGTTCGGACCAGTCCATTGCCTTCGCGCGGGCTTGGAACAGGTCGAACAGCGCATGGCGATGCTCGAAACGCGGGCGGTCCCCGTCGGCGAAGCGTATGCCGCATTGCTGCTCGAGCATCTTAACCTCGTCCCCGAGGCCGAACGCGGATACCAGCCCGTCCCATTGCTTGGCCGTCAGTGCCGCGACCATGAAGCGCACGCCGTCATGGGTGCAGAAGTCGCGCCCGAACGCTCCCCAGATGGCATTGCCCAGCCGCTCGCGATCCGCCGCGATAAAGCATTTCCGCCATCGCCCCGCTGTTTGCGACTGTGCCGATGGCGACATCTCCCAGCGGCACGCGCAACCCGCTGCCCTCGCCCGTCTTGTCGCGGTGACGCACGGCGGACACCAGTGCAAAGGCGCAGTATGCCCCGGTGATGAAGTCCCACGCCGGCAGCACTTGGTTGACCGGCGGAGCGGTTTCCATGTCCCACTCCTTCCGGCCCGCACATCAACGGGTACCCGGAGGCTGCGTTGACCGTGAAGTCCATCGCCTGCCGCCCGTCGTGCCAGCCCATGATGCGCACGCTGACGAGGTCGGGACATGTCGCCGCCACGGCCTCGTGCGACAGGAAGCTCTTCTCCGGAAGATTGGTGATGAGATTGCCGGTCCTGGCCGACAGCTCGACTAGCAGTTCGCGCCCCTCGCCACTGCGCAAGTCCAGCGCGACCGACTTCTTCGCGCGGTTGAGGTTCTCCCAGCTGAGCGAGCGGCCTTCCTCGGTAAGCATGTACCGGTCGTAATCCAGCCCGCCTTCCTTGTGATCTACACGGATCACTTCGGCGCCCATTTGCGCGCAATACAGGCCCGCTGTGGGAGAGGCGACGAAGCTGGAGGCTTCTATGATGGAGAGGTTATCGAGTAGGCTGTACACCCGCTACAGGCCCGCCGCGTATTCGCGCAGCATGCGCTTGGCGATCTGCAGCTGGAGAATTTGCGTCGTGCCTTCGTAGATGCGGTAGATGCGCGCATCGCGGAAGAACCGCTCGGCATCGTATTCGGCGAGGTAGCCCGCGCCGCCATAGATTTGCACCACGCGGTCGACCACACGGCCGCACATTTCGGAGGCGAACACCTTGAAGGCGGCGGCGTGCTTGACCGTATCCTCACCCCGGTCGACGCGTGCGGTAACATCCGCCATCATGGCTTCGGCCGCGTAAATTTCGGTCCAGCTTTCGGCGAGCATTTGCTGGATGAGCTGGAAGTTCGCGATCGGCTCGCCGAACGCCTGCCGCTCGTTGGCGTATTTCATCGCGCTGTCGAGCGCGCGGCGCGCGTATCCTGCACTGGCCGCACCCACGGAGATGCGCCCGTTATCGAGGCTCTGCATGGCGAAACGGAAGCCCTTGCCGGTTCCGCCGCCCAGCAATGCATCGCCCGGCACATGCACATCGTCGAGCATAACGTCGGAGACATGACTGCCTGCCTGTCCCATTTTCTTGTCCGGGCTGCCGGTCGAGACACCGGGCGTGTCCATCGGCACGATAAAGGCGCTGACATGCGCGTTCTTGGGCTGCGCGTCCTTTTCGGTGCGCGCCATGATCAGCGCGACATCTGCATGCGGGGCATTGGTAATATACCGCTTCGTACCGTTGAGCACCCAGCCGTTCCCGTCCGGATCGGGTTTGGCGAAAGTCTGCATTGCGGCGCTGTCGCTACCGCTGCCCGGTTCCGTCAGGCCGAAGCAGGCGATCTCGCCGCCTGCAATGCGGGGCCACCATTCAGCCTGCTGCTGCGCCGTACCGCCGTTCTTGATGGCGGAATTGAACATGCCGACATTGATCGAGAAGATGGAGCGAAATGCCGGCGCAGCGTAGGCCATTGTCTGCACTACGCGCGCATATTGCGAGGTGTTCAGCCCTGCCCCGCCATGCTCTTCCGGCACTGTGAGGCCGAAACAGCCCCATCTCTTTCATCTCGTCCACGATATCCTGTGGCAGCGCATCGTTTTCGATGACGTCTTTTTCTGCCGGAAGCAGCCGTTCGCGCACATAGCGTTGCAGCTGGTCGAGGAACTGATCGAATGTGTCGGCATCCATGCCGGGATTGGGACCGGTCACGCTCAATCTTCCATCATCGCATCCATGGCAGCCTCGGCGGTCGCCGCAGCGTTGTCGCCTGCATCTTCGACCGACTGAACCTCCTGTTCAGCTGCTGCCTCGACGCGCGGCTTCCTGCTCTGCCTGGGTTACGCTGCGCAGCAGGATCGGCGACGGGTTCTTCGGTTACCGGCACCATTGCTTCGTCGGCGGCAACTTCGACCGTGTCGGCTTCCGCTTCTGTGGAAGCGTCATCGGAAGCTGCCGCAGGCAGCAATCGCGAGGCCTAGGGCAGCAACGGGGACAATACGGAAATTCATGGCAGGTCTCTCCTGATAAAGCGTTTGCACGAGGGTTAACGCCTCGCGCCACGCTCCGCCACGAGAAAATTTGCAGCAGCGGTTGCGCTGGGGGGCGCCATGTGGCACAGGCCTACACGATGGTCGCCAACAGCATAACTCTCGATAGCGCGCGCGAGGCTCTGCGTGCCACATTCGGCTTCGACGATTTCCGCGGTCGGCAGGCCGAAGTGGTGGAGCGCGTGTTGCAAGGCCGGTCGGCGCTGGCCGTTATGCCGACGGGAGCTGGCAAGTCCCTGACCTATCAGCTGCCCGCCACGCTGCTGCCGGGCACCTGTGTGGTGATCAGTCCGCTCATCGCGCTGATGCACGACCAGCTGCGTAGCGCGCGTGCCAACGGCATCCGTGCCGCCACACTGACAAGCGCGGACGCCGACTGGCGCGAGACCCAGGACGCATACCGGGCAGGCGAGCTCGACCTTTTGTATGTAGCGCCCGAACGCGCCAGCCAGCCTGCTTTCCGCGACTTTCTCTCGAGCGCGCCGATCGCGCTGTTCGCAGTCGACGAAGCGCATTGCGTATCCGAATGGGGGCACGACTTCCGGCCCGACTACCGCATGCTGCGCCCGCTGATGGACGCATTTCCGAACGTGCCGCGCCTGGCGCTGACGGCCACCGCGGATCGCCAGACCCGGGCCGATGTGCTCACCCAACTCGGCATTCCGGCGGATGGGCTGGTCCTGGCCGGCTTCGACCGGCCGAACATCCGCTATGCCATTCGCCAACGCGACAATGCCGCCCGCCAGATCGCTGCGCTGATGGCAGAGCGGCCCGGTCCGGGTATCGTCTATGCACCCACACGCCGCAAGGTAGAGGATTTGGCGGAAAAATTGGCCGCCACGACTGGCCGCGACGTCCTGCCCTACCACGCGGGTCTTGCAGCAGAAGAACGCGCTGCCAACCAGGCCGCGTTTGTCGCGAGCGAGGACATGGTGATTGTCGCCACCATCGCGTTCGGCATGGGGATCGACAAGCCCGACGTGCGCTTCGTCGCGCATGTCTCGGTGCCCAAGTCGATAGAGGCGTACTACCAAGAGACAGGCCGCGCGGGCCGCGATGGCGATCCTGCGGCAGCCACGATGTTCTGGTCGGCAGGGGACTTTGCCACGGCACGAGGACGCCTCTCCGAACTCGATCCTGCACGCCAGCGGGCGGAACGGGCGCGGCTCGCCGCGCTGGCGGGCCTTGTAGAAACCGCTGGCTGCCGCCGCGCGGTACTGCTCCGCCATTTTGGCGAAGACCCGCCCGGGACTTGCGGCAATTGCGACAATTGCCTCGACCCGCCGCAAGTTGCCGACACGACCGAGCTTGCGCGCAAGCTGCTGTCCGCCGTGTACCGCACCGGACAGAGCTTCGGCATGGGCCATCTGCAGAAGGTGTTGACGGGCGCGGAGGACGAGCGCGTGCGCCAGCGCGGGCACGACCGCCTGAGCGTGTTCGGCATTGTCGAGGGCGAGGATGCGCGCTTGCTCCAGCCGCTGGCCCGCGCGCTTCAGGCGCGTGGCGATCTCGTGCCGACCGAGCATGGCGGGCTGGCATTGGGCGGCAGCGCCAAGGATATCCTCAAGGGGGAGCGCGAGGTGGCCATCGTCGTCCCGCCCAAGCGCTCGCGCCGGTCGAAGGGCAGCGGCAGTGAGGCGAACCCCGTCGGCGATCCTCTGTTCGAAGCGCTACGCGAACTGCGGCGCCAGCTGGCTTCCGAAGCGCAGGTGCCGCCCTATGTCATCTTTCACGACAGCACTTTGCGCGACATGACGTCGAGGCGGCCCTCCACCATCGCCGAGATGGGGCGCGTGTCGGGCGTCGGCGGCAAGAAACTGGAAGCCTATGGCGAACGCTTCCTGGCGGAGATCGCGCGCCATTGACCGGATCTGCTTGACTCTTTTCACGTCACGATATAATTATGATATCATAATTATATCGAAGGAGGCGGCGTATGGTCGACCAGATTACAGGGATGAAGACGAGCCGGGAGACACCGGCCACAAGTTACAACGGCTATGTCATGCTGCTGGTGCTGGCGGCGCTGAGTGCGCTGGCCATCTGGCTGATCACGCATGGCATCCCGCCCGAAGGCGCAACGAGGGGAATGAAGCTCGCCTTCGTCGGCATGCTCATCACATCGCTGATTACCCTAACGCTGGTCGCGGCAGGCTTCTTCATGATCCAGCCCAACCAGGCAGCCGTGATAACCCTGTTCGGCGAATATCGCGGGTCCGAGCGGACCGAAGGTCTGCGCTGGGTGTGGCCCTGGATGATGCGCAAGAAGATTTCCGTGCGCGCCCGCAATATCCATTCCGACCGCGTGAAGATCAACGATCTGCGCGGCAATCCGATCGAGATCGCCTGCAACGTCGTGTGGCGCGTGCAGGACACGGCGCAGGCCAGTTTCGATGTCGACGAATACAGCGAGTTCGTGAACATTCAGATCGAGGCCGGACTTCGCACCGTCGGCTCGCGCCACCCCTATGACGATTTCGAGGGCGAGGAAGTCACGCTGCGCGGCGGCGGTGACGTCATCAATGCCGAACTGCTCGAGGAATTGAACGACCGACTGCGTGTCGCCGGTATCGTCGTCGACGAAGCGGGCCTCACCCACCTCGCCTATGCCAGCGAGATTGCCAGCGCCATGCTCAAGCGCCAGCAGGCCGATGCCATCATTGCGGCGCGCGCCAAGATCGTTCTGGGTGCGGTCGGAATGGTCGAGGATGCGCTGACCAAGCTGAGCCAGGACAACATCGTGGACCTCGACGACGAGCGCCGCGCGGCCATGGTGTCCAACCTGCTGGTCGTGCTGTGCGGCGAGAAAGACGCGCATCCGGTCGTGAACGCCGGGTCGATTTACTAAGGACGCCACCGCGCGCAGGACGCAGCCATGCCGCAGAAGAAAGCCTTTGCCTTGCGTCTCGACCCGGCCGTCCACGCCGCGGTCGAACGCCTTGCTGCAGAGGAGTTGCGCAGCGCCAATGCGCAGATCGAGATGCTGCTGCGCGAGGCGCTGAAAACGCGCGGCATCGAGGTCAAGCCCAGCAAACCCGCACGCCGGGGACGGCCGCCCAAGGAGACACGCGATGACTGACAAGACCGGATGGTTCGCTCCGAAGAAATTCAGCTACGGTTCGGGGCTGCCGATTGCGTGGCAGGGCTGGGCTGTCCTGCTCGGTTACGTCGCGATCGCGGCGATTGCCGGTCTGCTGTGGGAGACCGGCGACGAGGTTTACAGCGTCGTGGGCGCGGTGCTCTTCTTTGCTGCCACCATCGCCTTCGTGCTCATCGCCAAGGCAACTACACCGGGCGGCTGGCAATGGCGTCCCAAGCGGGGCGACTGACGCGGTAATTTCGTACGGTCACTGACAATCCTATTCGGTAGAAGTTTCTTGATTAATATTTAAGCCAAGCTCTTCGGCGAGTTCGTTAGCCCTTTCGACCACCTGCTTGATAGTGGCTTCGTCGTAATCCTGCGTGACGATGTCAAATGACTCCTGCCCCTGCTCGTTGCCCAAGCTTGCGGCGATTAGGAAATAGGCGGAGGCCTCGATCGGATCGCGATCCATCCCCTCGCCATGCAGGTACAAAACACCAAGCCCGCGAATCGCGTGGGAGTTTCCGGCAGCTGCCGCCATCGAGTAAAAATAACGTGAAGCGATGGGGTCGCGTTTTGTCCCGCGCCCGGTGGCATGCATCACCGCAAGGCTAGTCATGGCGTTGGTGAAATCCTGCGCGACCGATTTCTCAAGCAGCGCGAAAGCCTCCTCTGGCGTACCAGGCGTTTCGCCGGTGTCGATCATCACGCCGAGCCGCCACTGCGCATAGGCCACGCCTTTCCCTGCTGCCTGTCGGTACAATTCTGCGGCCCGCGACCTATCCGTTTCGATATACCGCCCATTGTCATAGAACCACGCAAGATAGTTGATTGCGTCCGCATCGCCGTCAGCCGCGCCTTGCCGCACCAACTCGAAAGCCTCTGCCTCCTTCCCCTCGTCCATTAGCGCCTCTGCGCGGTCGCTGATCGTATTGGCGAGAAGGAAAAATGCCATGACCGAAGTTGCAAACAGGCGAGCGAATTGTGCGCGGATGGTTTTCATCGAGCCAGGCTATGCACCATACCGCCGCCGCGCAACCGCAATTCTTCCCTCTTCGGAACGCCCTCGCCCACCTTTCCGTTTAGGGGTGAAGGAGCCAAGCGATGGCAGGCGGATGGGCGCGTGATGGCGCTGTGCAGGACCAGATTGACGATACGGTGAGCGATGCCGTCAGCGCCGCGCGGGCCCGCATGCCGTCCGGAGAAAGCGCCGAATATTGCGATGAATGCGGCGAGCGGATCCCGGATAAGCGCTGTAAGGCTCTGCCAGGTGTGCGCACGTGCGTGGCCTGCCAGTCGGGTCGCGATGCTGCCGTGCGTCAGTCGGGCATTAACCGGCGCGGCAGCAAGGACAGCCAGTTGCGCTGAGGCGCAGCGCGAGTACAGCACGGCTCATGAGTTCACCCTTCATCTGGCTGCAGCATGCCCTGCCCCACCACGCCGTGTCGCGCAGCGCAGGCAAGCTCGCCTCCAGCCGCGTGCCATGGCTGAAGAACCTGCTCATCAAGCGGTTCATCGAAGCTTACGATGTCGATATGGGCGAAGCGGCCCGCCGGGTGGAGCAGTTCACCAGCTTCAACGACTTCTTTACCCGCGAACTGAATCCGGGCGCGCGCCCGCTTGCCGATAGCGGCACGCACATTCTCAGCCCGGCCGATGGCGCGATCAGCCAGATCGGGCGGATCGAGGAAGGTAAGATTTTCCAGGCGAAGGGTCGTCACTTCACCACCGCGCAATTGCTTGGCGGGGACGAGGAAGCCGCGGCCCGTTTCGAAGGCGGCCACTTCGCGACGATCTACCTGTCGCCCAAGGATTATCACCGCGTGCACATGCCTGCCGCCGGCGCGCTGGCATCCTCGACCTATGTGCCGGGCGACCTGTTCTCGGTGAACCAGGCGACGGCGGAAAATGTCGACGGGCTGTTCGCGCGCAACGAGCGGCTGGCATGCCTCTTCACCGGTCCCGACGGCATGTTTGCCAGCGTGATGGTCGGTGCGATGATCGTGGCGGGTATCGAAACCGTGTGGTCCGGCCTTACCGAAACGCATTACCCCAAGCTGGTCCGCGAAAGCTTCGCGCCGGAAGAGCATCGCTTCGAAGCGGGTGACGAGATGGGGCGGTTTGTCCTGGGTTCGACCGTCGTGCTGCTGTTCGAGGCAGGCAAGGTCGCGTGGGACGCCTCGCTGGCGCAGGCGACGCCGTGCGGATGGGTCAGGCAATTGGAACGCGCGCTCAGCCGAAAGCGGGCGCGTAGGTCACCGTCCCGACGGGCGCGTCGCCGTCCAGAACCAGCCGCTGGAAATATTCGGGCGGCGGTCCGGGGTAGGTAAGCTGCGGGTCATGCTCGAAGCCGAAGCGTCCGTAATAGGTCGGGTCGCCCA
>CAWCRK010000009.1:0-8944 GCA_963797965.1 uncultured Alphaproteobacteria bacterium
CAAGCGGCCATTCTTGACGTAGACCTTGCGCCGCGGGAAGCGCACTTCCCATTCCTCCGGCTTGCCGAAGTCGAAGCGATGCTGATTGGTGCATCGTTGGCATTGGTCACGATGGCGCGCATCTTGGTCCATAGCCGGCCCCGCTCTTCCGGGTCGTCCTGCCCCATATGCGCGCATTGGGCGTAGACTTGCGTACTGGTACCGATATCAAGCTCGATGTCCTGACCGTAGGCGAAGTCCCGCAGCGAAACATCGGACACCAGCTGCGGACCGGCGGACGTGTTCTCGTACATGGTTAGGTTGCCCAGCGGGAGGGACGCACCGAGCCCGAACTCCTCCGTGTTCTCCGTCACCAGTTTGATCCCGGTCTCATTCATATCCTCGAGATCGGCGATATCGGTATACCGGTCAAAGAAATCGCACCTCGCCTCGTAAAGCCAGCGCGAACGCACCGCCTCTTTGCTGAGAAAGGCGACCTGCTTCATGCCTTTGGCGGACACGGTCACCGAGCGCGGAACGCGATAAAGCTTGAGGTCGCCGAGATTTTCTTCGGTTGCCATCGCTTCTTGGGAAATGACGGACAGGGCACTGAGCGATTGGTTGGATTCGCGCCTTGATCTGGTCCCGGTCACAATGATCTGTTCGCCGTCCATCATTGCTGGCGATGGAGGCGGCGGCGGAGGCGGGACGCCGTAAACTGGCACTGGCGATCCAGTCGCCGAAGACCCCAATGGATAGCAGGTCAGACGAAGCGGGAGTGCTTCGGGCGCATCCGCGAGGTCTTCCAGATCGCTCTCCACCTGCAGACTTCCCGGCCACGACCAGCATTTCCGCATCGGGGAAGGATTGGCCATTGTCGTTCAAGACGGTGAGCCAGCTCATCAGCTGCATGTCGAAGGTGCCGTCGCGGTTGCCATCACCCAAATAGGCGACGTAGTTCGCTTCCCAGTCGAAGCCCCACGATAGATAGGTCAGCGTGACTTCGTAGGTACCGCCTGTCTCGCTGTAGGTGTCGATGTTGAAGATCGGGTCGGCAGACAGCTCGCGTGGGACGTCGTCGAAGGTCAGCTTCTCGGGCAGGCCAGAGCAGCGAACCGCCTCGAACCCGTCGCGCGTCTGCAGGACCAGCCCGCCATCGGCGCGGGTGCGCACGATCGCTTCCTCGCTCGCCGCTACGCCCGTCGCCGGGTTGGTGCGGGTAATCGTCACGCGATTGCCGAGCGAGCGGTCGACCAGCGCCGCGGGCGAGAGCAGATCGGCATTGCGGTTCTTCTCGATTGTCCCGCCGGGCAGGCCGGTGACAATAGCGCTGACGGCGACCATGCCTTCTGCCACTCCCTCGAACAGAACGGTCGAGCGGCCGGGCGGGAGCGTGACCGTACGAGTTTCGCTGATCATCGCGAAGTCTTTTGGCCAGTTGCGCTCCAGCCGTCCGCCCTCTTCGCGTTCGGGATCGCGATAGACCGTCACCGCGTGGTGGGTCGGCTCGGACGCGAAGATGCGCGCGCGCTCGGCCACCTGCGCGGAGACGACAGCAGGCTGCGCCGCCGCAATGGCAGCCAGCATGGCAAGGGCCAGTCGCATGGCGGCCCTCCCTAGTAGCGGGTCTCGAAGGTCACGCGCACGACGCGTTCGCCATTGGCCGGCACGCGCACGGTCCATTTGCGAGTGCCAATGCTCGTCTGCTCGCCCTTCACGTCTTCGGACACGATGCGATAGTCGCGCGCCCACCAGTAGGGGTGCAGCCCGCTCTGGAACAGCTCGACATTGACCGGCTCGGGCTTTGCATTGGTGAAGGTGTAGCGCATGGTCGTGCGATAATATTTGACTGCACGCTCGATCTCTTCTTCGCGCACCACTTCGCCGTCGACGATGACGCGCTGGCGATAGGACCGCTCCCACTCGGCGCGATTGATCTCGTCACGTGCTTCGACCTCAGCCTGCAAGTACACGTCGAAGGCATCGCCGGTGACTAGGCTTAGCTCGTTGCCCATGGGCGTGTGGCCGATGCGCGACTCACCGACGAACTGCGGCGAGCCTTCGCGGTCGCGCTGGTAGAAACGGACGGTACCGGCGGGCAGCGCGTCGCCCAGCCCCTGCTCGCGCGAGGTGTTGAAGCGTATCGAGCTGGTCACGGCCACCGGATCTTCGTCGCGCACGAGCCAGTCCACGGTCCGGGCGTAGCGCCGGTTGGCGGCAACGCCCTGAACATCGAGGAAACTAACCTGCTTGGTCTGCTGGTTTGCGACCGTCGTCTCGCCCGAGATCGGATAGAGATAAAAATCGCCCAGCTGCTCGCGATTGGCGGTCTGCGTCCCGGGGCGAACCAGTCCGTCTTGCGCGTGGTTGCGGTTGTAGCTGCGGCGATTGCGATTGCCGCCGGTGGCCGGATTACCGGCGACGAGCAGCAGGTCGGCATCGTGGAACGTCGTGCCGGTCTGGTTTGTCAGCGTCACCCAGCCCTGCATGTCGAGCAGATACCGGCGGTCATCGAACAGAGCGACATAGTCCGCGCTCCAGCCGAGCCCATCGGTCAGATAGCGCAGCGATGCAGGCCGCGCGCCCGAGCGGCTGGAATTGACCATAACGGAAAGGGTAGGACGCGCGCGCAGGTTCGGCGGCACGCGGTCGAAGACGGCGCGCACCGGCAAGCGATCGTCGCGAAGGATTTCGATCCGGTCGCCGATCTTCACGACGACGCCTCCGGCGGTGGATAGGACAGTAGCGCGCTCCCGCGTTTCGACGCCGGTCGCAGGGTTCGTGCGCACCAGCGTTATCGTCTGACCAATGGCCTTTTCCATCAGCTTGGTCGGTGTCAGCAGATCAAAATCGAAGTTCTGCTCGACGATCGAGACATTGTTTGCGGCAAAGCTCAGGGTTTCGGGCTTAATGCGCGCGGACACGTCCGGAAATTCGATGCGCGTGCGGCCGCTGGGTATGGAAAGCTGGCGAATGTCCTCCACCAGCGACTGCCCGCCATTGTAGATCGTGATCGAAACGTCGCCCTGGGCAGTGGCATCGGGATCGGCCAGCGCTTCGGCCGTGTCCTGCGCCACCAGTGGCGCTGTCAGAGCAAGAGCTCCGGCAGATGAGGCAAGAGCGATCGATATAGTGGTTTTTGTCATGGCAGCAGCTCCCCTTCCAACTGACCTGTCGCGCCGGCCCCCAAGATCGATCAGGCGTCAACCTTTGCCTGCGCACGCAGCACTTCCGATACCTTTGCGCTGATTTGCTGAACGCTGAATGGCTTGGGTATAAAAAACATATTTTCGATGTCGATTTCGTTACGCAATTGTTCTTCGGCATAGCCGGACATGAAAAGGAGCGGCACGTCCGGTTTCACCCGCCGGATTGCGCGCGCCATGGCGGGTCCGTCCATCGCGGGCATGACCACATCGGACACGATCAGGTCGAAATCGACATCGCCATTGGCAACATGCGCCAGCCCCTCCTCGCCATCGCGTGCCGTCACGACCGAATAGCCGGCGCGGGTCAGGGCCCGCTCTGCCACGGCACGGACCATGTCCTCGTCTTCCACCAGCAGCAGCTTGCCACCGCCCGACCAGTCGCTGGCTTTGGCCTCGTCGGGCTCCTCGACGCGCTGGTTGGCGGGCATCTCTCCCTTGTGGACCGGCAAATACATGGTGAACCGCGCGCCCGCCGGCTCGCCGCTGGCATTGGTGACATTGTCGGCGAAGATGAAGCCATTCGACTGCTTCACGATCCCGTAGACGGTCGACAGGCCCAGCCCCGTGCCCTTGCCCTGCTCTTTCGTGGTGAAAAACGGCTCGAAGATCTTGTTGACGTCGCCTGCCGGGATGCCGCCGCCCGTGTCCTGCACGATGAGCACGGTGTAATCGTCGGGCGGCATGATATCGATGCCCATCTTGCGCACATCGCGCGCGGACACGCGGCGGGTGGCCAGCGTCAGGCGACCTTTCCAGTCCTGTTTCCCCTGCTTCTCCGCACTGCTCTGCATCGCATCGCGCGCATTCACGGCCAAGTTGATAATGACCTGTTCGAGCTGCTGCGGGTCGGCGCGCACAGGGCCAAGCTCGCGGTCGTGGCGTACGGAAAACTCGATCTTGTCGCCCATCAGCCGCTTCAAAAGCTGGCTGACCTCGCTCACCACGTCCGGCATTTGCAGCACGACGGGCCGCAAGGTTTGCTGGCGCGAGAAGGCGAGCAACTGGCGCGTCAACGAAGCAGCGCGGTTGGAATTCGCCTTGATCTGCTGGATGTCGTCATAGTCGCTGTCGCCTGGCGTATGGCGCAGCAGCATGAGGTCGCAATAGCCGATGATCGCGGTCAGCACATTGTTGAAATCATGCGCGACGCCCCCTGCCAGCTGGCCCACTGCCTGCATCTTGGTGGCCTGCGCAACCTGACGGCGCAGGCGCTTTTCTTCGGTGGAGTCGCTGATCGAGAGGAGCACTGCGGCCTCGCCCAGCCCTCGCACGCCTGCCAGGCCGATCGACACAGGCTCTTCCTTGTCGTTCGCCAGCCGCACCGCCATGTCGCCGCTCGATGTCGCGCCTTTGCCGAACCGGCGGACCGTGTCGGCCATCGCGGCCTTGTCTTCGCGCACGACGAGGTCGGACGGGAACTGCGGCAGACCCTGCTCTTCACGTTCGACAGCGCGCAGAAACGCCTTGTTGGCGTATTGGAAACGCCCATCCCTGTCGGTGAGGGCAAGGCCGAGCGGGAGTGCGGACAAGAGTGCCTCCAGCTGCGGGATTGCCGACTTGCTACTGCCCTGTCCGCCGATGCCGACTGTGCTGTCGATCAGCATCATCAAGGCCGGCGCTTCTTCGGACTTCTTCCTTCCCGATAGCTCGAATGGGACGTGGACCAATGTCTGCGGCGATCCTTGCTGCCCTTCACGAGCGAAGAATATCCGATCGCGGTCGTCGGAACGAAGGAGCTGGACGAATTCCTCGCCGACCAGCGATGTGTCCTCCTCCCCGATGGCGCGCTTTGCAAGGCCGGGTGTCGCTGCCTGAACGATGCCGTCGGGCGCCACCAGTGCCATTTCGATGCCGGCCCGGGACATGACCTGGCCCAGCGCGCCGGTCAGGCGCTTGTCAATACCGTCATAGCTCCGTTCGCGAAGTATCTCGCCGAAACGCCAGACCAGATAATCTTCCGCGCGCCCTACACGCTTTATTGTCAGGGCGTAGGCAGCCTCGCCTGTTGCGCTGGTCAAGGCATCGCAGGTTGCATGCCCTTCGCGCCAGGCCTGCCGCGCCGCATGGGCAATCGATGCACTCGCTTCTGCCGTCAGCGGCAATTCGTGCGGGGGCAGGTCGGCGGCAAACCAGGCTTCGTAGGTTAAGTTGGTACACGTCAGGCGATTGGCGCGATCGGTTATGGCGACGCCCTTGCGCCTGTTTTCGATCGCAGCCGCCGTAACGCTCCAATCGAGTTGCGATAGCGTCTCGCCATGCGGTTTGTTCGAGTAGCGCGCAAAAAGAAGCAGCGTCAGAACGACGACCACCAATGCCCCGCCATAGGCCACCGCGGCAAGCGATGTCCCGGCCGCCAGCCAGACCAGCCCGACCGACACGCCGAATGCCAACAGGATGCCCAAAATCAGCGGTACCGGCGGCAGCACCGCTGCATCGGTGTCGGTATCGATGCTCACTTGGCCTCACCCTGCTCCTGCAGCCGCTCTTCCATACGGCGTGTCATGCGCACAAGCCGACGCTCACGGCGCCGCGCGACGACGAAGCGCCAGGTAAAGCTGGCCACGAGATAGCCCACGCCTGCCGTGACGATGGCAAGTACGAGAAAGCCGAATGCCGTCACTCCGCCCACTTCCAGCCAACGCGCCAGCGCACCGCCATCGCTGGCCAATTCGCCTGCACCTGCGCTCATGGCGGCGTCGATATTCAGGACGAAGCGCCCGACCTTATTGGCGAAATAGAGCCAGAAAGGCAGCGTCAAGGGATTGGTCACGAACGTCACCAACGCGGCAAGCGGCACGTTGGCGCGCGCGGGCAACGCCATGAAGGCTGCAAGGAAGATCTGACCCAGCGGCACGATGAACGCAGCGAACAGGCCAAGCGCCACACCGCGCGGGACACTGCGCCGGGTAAACCGCCACAACTCGGGCGTCAGAAAGCGGTGTGCAATTGGCTTGAGAAAGCGGTTCTTCGCCATCTCTTCGCGCGTGGGCATATATTTGCGGATCAGGTCCGCCATGAAAGTCTTGGAGCGAAAACCGGTCATTGCCACGCATCTGCCATGCTGCGCGTCTTTGCACAGCGCAAGTGAACTGTCTGTGAGGAAACTGAAGAAAACGCCATCACAGCCGATGTGGTTAGCATGAAAGCGTTACGAAAGGGGGTAGCTCGTCAGGCGCTCAACCTTTTTCGCGCATGAGCCGCGCCTTGTCGCGCTGCCAGTCGCGATCCTTGATGGTCTGGCGCTTGTCATGCGCTTGCTTGCCTTTGGCTAGTGCCAGCTCGACCTTGGCGCGACCGGTCGAATTGAAATAGATCGACAGCGGAACCAAAGTCATGCCCTTGCGCTCGACCGCGCCGAACAGTTTCTCGATCTCGCGCGCATGCAGCAGCAGCTTGCGCGGACGGCGCGGTTCGTGATTGCCGCGGTTGCCGTGCGAATATTCCGGAATGTTGGCGTTGATCAGCCACACCTGCCCATCGCGCACCTCGGCATAGCTTTCCTTGATGCTCGCCTCGCCCGCCCTCAGAGCCTTCACCTCGGTCCCCTGCAAGGCGAGCCCGGATTCGAACGTCTCCTCGACATGATAATCGAATCGCACCCGACGATTGTCGGCGACGGTCTTCTGCTTGTCGAAAGTGGCGGGTTTGGGTCGGGCCATGGTGAGGCGGCATTTATGCCGTGACGCGCACAAAACCAAGTGCCGTGTGATCTATATTGCTTGTGAACTTTTCGGGAGTTATTGCCGTCACCGGATTGTACGGGGGTCGTCGATGTTTTCTTTTGCCAAGGCGCGGGCCGCGCTGCTTTCACTATTGCTGATGTTAGCACCGGCGTCCGTATGGGCGCAGGATGCCGTCCCGCTCAGCGTCTACGGTTCGCTCCCCGAAGTAGAAGACGCCGCGATTTCGCCGAGCGGAGAAAACATCGCAGTCCTGCTGACGCGCCAAGGCGTCAGGCAACTGTACTTCATCAATTCGCAGATGCAGGTCTTTAATCGCATGGCGGTCGGCGATGCGAAAATTCGGTACTTCCAATGGGTCGGCGATCGGGACCTGCTTCTGGTCAACAGCCAGACCGAAGACCTCTGGGGATTTACGACCGACAAGATCGAAGTCAGCTCGGCCCAGTTGATTCCCATGGATGCCGACCGAGAAGTTCAATTGATCTTCTCGGATGACCGCTCGTTGCCCGATGCGATCTTCGGCAATTACGGCGTTCGCAAGGTCGGCGATCGCTGGGCCATGTATTTCGGCGCAATCGAGTTCAAGCGGGTCAAGACCGGCTCGAACCTGTCGAGCTACCGCTTCAATCACGGACGACCTTACCTTTACACGGTCGATGCCCATACGAACAAGTCGAGGCGGGTCGAGTTGGCCGCACGCGACGGATACGACCGCGACTGGATCGTCGATGCACGCGGTCAGGTCGCCGCGCGTCTCGATATCAGCAGTCAGGACGGTGACTGGACAATCGTCAACGCCGACGACGTCACCATTGCCCAGGGTAACGAGCGCAACGGGCGCATGGGTCTGATCGGGCTCGGCTACGATGGCACCAGCCTCATCTATTCCGAGCGGGACGAAGAAAACTTCAGCCTATGGTGGGAAGTTGCCTTGGCGGGCGGCGAAGCGAAGCCGTTTCTGCACGGCGTCGATGTGGACCGCTTGTACTTCGATCACTCGACCGGGCACCTGATGGGCTATCTCGATGCGCAAGACGGGCCGGTGTTCGGTGACCGGGCCATGCAGTCCGCCGCCAAGGGCATTCAGAAGGCATTTAAAGATTTCGATATGCGCATGATCGACTGGACGCCCGACCTCAAAAAGGTGCTCGTGCGCACCAGCGGCAATGGCGACAGCGGATCCTGGTTCGTTGTCGACCTGTCCAATGGCGAGGCAAACGCCTTCGCTTATGAGCGGGACGTGATCGGGCCGCAGCAGGTCGGCCCTATCTCGACATTCGAATACACCGCGCAGGACGGTCTGGAAATGGACGGCATCCTGACCCTTCCGCCGGGGCGCGAGGCGAAGAGTTTGCCAGTTGTCATGCTCCCTCACGGCGGGCCGCACAGCTACGATCGCGCCGAGTTCGACTGGTGGGCTCAGGCTTACGCTTCGCGTGGTTATGCCGTGTTCCAGCCGAACTTTCGCGGCTCCACCAATCGCAGCCAGCAGTTCAAGCTTGCAGGCTATGGCGAATGGGGCCGCAAGATGCAGACGGACATTTCGGACGGGCTCGCGGCCTTGGCCGAAAAAGGCATCGTCGATCCCTCGCGCGCCTGCATCGTCGGTGCAAGCTACGGCGGCTACGCCGCATTGGCTGGGGTCACTATCCAGCAGGGTCTATACAAATGCGCTGTCGGCGTTGCGCCGGTGAGCGACCTGCGGGCGATGTATAACGAGGACTACCGCGCTTCGGGACGCGAACGTATAACGAAGCGCTCGCTGCTCGACCAATTAGGCTCGAAGGACAGCTGGGACGATGTGTCACCGCGGCGCTTGGCCGAGCGGGCCGATGCACCGATCATGCTGATCCACGGCGAGGACGATACGGTCGTGCCTTACTCGCACTCCTCGCAGATGGCCGACAAGCTCAAAGACCACGGCAAACCGCACGAGCCGATCAAGCTCGAGGCCGAAGACCATTGGTTGTCGCTATCGCAGACGCGCATGCAGATGCTGGAAGCGGCCGTGGGCTTCGTCGAGAAGCGTAGACCCTGCAGACTGACGCCTGAGGCGCGCAGGTCTACAGTAGG